>CP054189.1 GCA_015709495.1 Chthonomonadaceae bacterium | reverse complement strand
GCCTGCCGCGCGAAACGGCTTCCGAATGGGCGACGGCAAGGTCGTCGACATGATGATTCACGACGGCCTTTGGGACCCTTACAACAACGTCCACATGGGGAACTGCGGCGACCTTTGCGCGAGGGAGCTCAACTACAGCCGCGAGGCCATCGACGCGTTTTCCGCCGAGAGTTACCGGCGTTCGCTTGCGGCTCAGGAGAACGGCGCATTGGCTGAGGAGATCGTGCCGGTCGAGGTGCCCCAAAGAAAGGGCGATCCAGTGGTCGTGTCCGAAGACGAAGAGCCGAAGCGGGGCAACGTTGAAAAGCTCGGCAGCCTCCGGCCCGCGTTCGACAAGGAAGGCGTTACGACGGCGGGCAACGCAAGCTCGATCGATGATGGGGCGGCGGCGATCGTCGTCGCTTCAAGGGCCGCCGCCGAGAAGAAAGGACTCAAACCCTTGGCGAGGATCGTCGGGTACGCCCAACACGCCCAAGACCCCCAGTGGTTCACCACGGCCCCTGCCGAGGCGATTGGGAAGCTCCTGAATCGGACGGGGAAGAGTGTGGGCGACATCGACGTTTGGGAGGTCAACGAAGCGTTCGCGGTGGTGGCCATGAACGTCGCCGACAAGGTGGGGATTCCCTACGATAAGCTGAACGTCAACGGTGGAGCGGTTGCGCTGGGGCATCCGATTGGGATGACCGGCGCTCGGCTCGTGTTGACCGCCCTGCACGAACTGCGGCGACGCTCCGGACAATTCGCATTAGCGACGCCTTGCATCGGCGGTGGAGAAGCGACGGCGATCTTGATCGAGGCTTTGTAGCGGCCGCATGAGGAAGCTGAAGCCTTCGCCGAATGAACCTGTTGGCGAACTCAAGCGCGTCCTCATTCGGGAGTGCGGCGAAGCTCTCGTAGATTTTTGCGAGGCCTGCCCTGGCCTCCTTCTTACGTCCCCGGTGTTCGGCTACCAGAGGGCAACCCTCGTGCGTGCGACCGTCGCAGAGATGCTGAACCGGGCCCTACGTTTTCTTCCGAAGGGCTATCGGCTAGGGATCATCGAGGGGTGGCGGCCCATTTATGTCCAGCGAAGGATGTACTTGACGTCGAGGATGAGGTTTCAGAACCTCCACCCGGAGTGGAACGAGGCGACGCTCACTCGAACGACCAATCGGTTCACCCACCCGCCGGGCGCCGCAGCGCCCCCTCCCCACAGCTCCGGCGGCGCAGTCGATGTGATGCTCGTCGATGGCAATGGAGAGCGCCTTGACCACCATACGCCCTATGCCCCGTTCGATCGGCGATCTTTTCCAAGCTACGCCAAGGGCCTGAGCGAGACAGCCCGAAGGCATCGAGCCATCCTCTCCGAGGCCCTGCTCGCCGCCGGGATGACCAACTACCCCAGCGAATACTGGCACTGGAGCTATGGAGACCAAGGGTGGGCCTATCGCGGCCCCGATCAGGCAGCAGAGATTCCGAAAGACGAGTTCTTGCGGTCCCACGAATGGAAGCCGTATGCGATCTACGGGCCCATCGTCGCCCCCCCAGGTTGGACGCCCTGCGCCGAGGACGACATCGACGAACCGCTCGAACGGTTGTGGGCGGGCGGAGAAGGGAGCGGTTTCCCCACGAAAGGGCAGTCGGAAACGGACGGTTGAGGATTGGAGGCGCCGAGCGGATTCGAACCGCTGAATGAGGGTTTTGCAGACCCTTCCCTTAACCACTTGGGTACGGCGCCGTCGCGGTGAGAGTGTATCTCAAACGGCCCCCCGGAGGGAGGACAAGGCCCTTGGAAACGGCTCCGCTATCGGGGAGTCCGCCTGCAAGGGCCAAGCGAGAGGGGCTCTCAGAGGTGCCGATCGATGAGTTCGGCGATTTTCTGCTTCGGAACCGCGCCGATCAACTGTCCGACGCGCTGCCCATCCTTGAAGACGAGCAGAGTGGGGATGCTCATGACGCCGAAACGACCCGCGAGTTCGGGCTCATTGTCCACGTCGACTTTGAAGACCTTGGCTCGGCCATTGTATTCCGAGGCGATCTGTTCGACGAACGGCGCGATCGCTCTGCAAGGGCCGCACCATTCGGCCCAGAAGTCGATCAAGACCGGGACTTCGGACTGCAAGACCTTCGATTCAAAATCCGCCGTGGAAAGCGCGAGTTCTGTTGCCATACGTGTTGTTTACTCCTGTCGCAACCCCATCCAAGACAAGGTATACCTGAGTTGATCTACGACGGAGCCAGAGAATAGATTGCAGTGGGGCCCGTGACCATTTGCGGGGCGGATTGCGTCTAAAATGAACGAAAGCGCAGTACGCGCAGATCTGGAGGGTTTGAGACTTTGAATCGAAGACTGAAAATGTTGACCGCGATGGCCGCCGGCGTTTTTTGCGTGACGATCGTGAACGTCACCGCTCAAAGCACGGCTGGAACGCAGACCGTCATCGAAAACGGGCTGGTGGGGATTAAGCTGCTCGATCCCGGCCTGAAAGTCCTGAATATGTACGGCACGCCGAACGAGATTTACGGAATCGGCGCAGGGGGTGGCGCCGTCGGCCCTGTCGGCGGTGGAGGCCTCGGCGCTCCGAGCGCTGCCGGAGGTGGGCGAGCCGGTGGGGGCGGAGGCGCGGGCGCAACCGCAGGTACCACGATGAGCAATCGGCCCGCCGATCCTTTCGCTTTTGGAAACGATATGCTTCGCCTCCAAGGTCCCTCGATCGTCCCCGAGGGGATGGAGCAAGGCCCTCCCTCTGGTGGAACGCGAGGCGGCCCGATGAACGGCCCCGGTGGCGCGGGTAGCATTGGCGGCGGCTCGGGCGGCGCGGGTGGCGCCATGGCGGGCACGAACGCGGGCGGAAGGATCATCTTCACCCGATGGGTCTATAACCGTTCCGGAAGCAAGTACGCGTTCATCGTCAACAACGACAACAACGTCGTGCAGATCGAGGCGGTAGGCATTTCGGACGCGAAGGTCAAGACGGCGCGGGGCCTTGGCTTCGGCGCTAACTTCGCGACCATTGTCAAGAAGTACGGCGCACCCGATGGCTACGAAATCAGCGGCGACACCATCGTCGTCAAGTACCTCCAGCGAGCCAAGGTTGCGTTCCGGCTCTCTCGGCTTGGGAAGGACAAGCCGCACGTCGTGACCGGCGTGGTGGTTGCCGGCGGCAAAGGCTAGGCAGATGTGGCCGACGAGCGCGACGAAATCCGCCATCGCGTAAATATCGTCGATCTTGTCGGCCAAAGGGTCTCGCTGAAGAAGCGAGGCAAGAGATGGGAGGGGCTCTGTCCGTTTCACGACGACAAGCACCCCTCCTTTACTGTTTCTGAAGACACCGGGACCTACCGCTGCTGGGCGTGTGGCGCCTGGGGAGATATCTTCGATTGGGTCATGAAGACCCAGAACGTCGACTTCGCCGAAGCGCTCGCACTCCTCGCCCAACAAGCCGGCGTCGAACTCCGTTCTCGCGGGCAAAAGAAGCCGCCCGGCGAACGGGAAACCCAGGACCGGGTCATGGCGGAGGCGGTCGCCTACTTCAAGGAAAACCTCTCCCGGCACCGACCTGCCCTCGACTACTGCGCGTCGCGAGGGCTCACCCAGAAGGTGCTCGAAGCCTGGGACATTGGCTTTGCGCCCGCGGTCGACGCCGGGCTCGCAGAGAGACTCGCGGCGAAGAAGCTAGGCCTTCCCCTAGCCAAGGACCTTTACGTGGTCGCGCAGGACGGAACGGGTGGGTACTTCGACCGCTTCAAGGGCCGCCTCATGTTTCCCATCCGGGACGAGCGAGGGAAATGGGTCGCATTTGGGGGAAGAATCCTTGGCGACGGGCAGCCCAAGTACATCAACAGCGGCGACACGCCCCTCTTCAAGAAAAAGCGAGTTCTGTACGGGCTCTTCCAAGCAAGGGACGCGCTCAGCCAGGGCAAGCCCGCAGTTCTCGTCGAGGGGTATCTCGACGTGATCGCCTGCCACGTCGCGGGAGTCGATTCGGCGGTGGCCTCGCTGGGGACGGCGCTGACCGAAGATCAGGCCAAGCTCTTGCGCCGGTTCACTGAGGAGGTCGTGATCCTCTATGACGGGGATGAGGCGGGCCTGAAAGCTGCGGAATCAGGATGCGCGGTGCTCGCCGAGGCAGGGTTGCGGGTCAGCGTTTGCGACCTTCCTCCCGGGCAAGACCCCGACTCCCTGGTCAAGGCGCGCGGCCCCACGGGGTTGGACGAAGCGCTCGCGGCCGCCGTCGAGCCGATCGTCTTTCGCGTAAGTTTGGTTGAGCGTAGGGTTCACCCCGATTCGCAGGAGTTTTGGCCGTCGATCTACCGCGTATTGGCCACCAGCGACAACCCCTCATTGGTGGAGCGCATGGCGACGATTCTTGCGGGCAAGTATCTCCCTCACCAGAGCTCCACTCAGGCGGTCTCCACGCTGCTGAATGAGGTTCGAAGGCTGCGCTCGGGCAAGAAGCCCGTCCAAAGGCAGGCAGCCTCCACCAAGCCCACCCTCCCCAAGCAACCCTCGATGTCGCAAGCCGAGATCGGAGTCCTTCACGCCTTTGTCGAGGAGCCTCTGCGCGAACGAGCTTACTCGAGCCTCAAGAGGGAATCGCTGTGGTTCTCCGCCGCTGCCCAAGAGTGCCGCGCCGCGATTCTCGATGCGTTTCCGGAAAGGCCGCCCTCGGGTCCGCCCAGGGAGTGGATGCACGCGATCGAATCCGACGACCACCGCCGAGCCCTCACCGACATCGCGGCGCGAGAAGAGACGGTCAACGAGCGGTACCTTGACGGATGCGTGGCAAAGCTCGAAACGCAGGCCGAGCAACGGCGAATCGATGAGCTCAAGTCGGGTCAAGAAGGCGACGAACGTCTGCAAGCCATCATGGAAAAGCTTGCATCGATCAAGACTCCGCGTGAATAACCTCGCAAAAACCCTTGGGATTTGCGCAAACCTGTGATAGAGTACTTAGGCGACGCTTTTCGTTGCGAACAGGGGGCCTAGGCTCGTCATGCATCTGGAAACCGATCAGAATCTCGCAGAATCGGTGCGGAATCGCTTTGGCGCGGTGTTTCCCCTTGCCGGGCCCCTCTCTGAGCCTCAGGGCCATGAGGACCCCCTTCGGGGCACGGCTGCAGGGAGTCTCGACTTCACCGACCTCGATGAGGACGAGTTCGATCCCCTCGATGAAGCGAACGAGATTCCTGAAAACACCGAACTCGACAGCGCGCTGCTGGAAGACTCGGTTCGAATGTGGCTGCGGAAGATCGGCAAGCGCCCCTTGCTCACGCCTGAGCAGGAGATCGAACTGGCTAAGCTGGCTCAACTGGGATGCGAGAAGTGCAAGTGGGCGATGATCGAAGCGAACCTTCGGCTGGTCGTCAGCATCGCGAAACGGTTCATGGGCCGGGGGCTCTCGATGCAGGACCTCATTCAAGAAGGCAACATGGGGCTGATCCGCGCGGTCGAGAAGTTCGATTATAGAAAAGGCTACCGGTTTAGCACCTACGCGACTTGGTGGATTCGTCAGGCCATTTCGCGGTCGCTAAGCGACAACTCCCGGACGATCCGTGTGCCCGTTCACACTCTTGAGGCCGTCAACCGGCTCACCAAGGCCGCCACGCGCCTGCAACAGAAGCTGAGGCGCGAACCCACCGAGTCCGAATTGGCCGAGGACCTCGGGATTGCGCCCGAAAAGGTGCGCGAGTTTTTCCGGGCGATCGCGGAGCCGATTTCGTTGGAGACCCCGATAGGCGAGCACGACGACGCGATTCTGGGCGAGCTCATCGAAGATCGCGGAACCTCGAACGCGTCCGATTCGGCGATTCGAGCGGTCGTTCGTTTGCGGATCGAAGACGTACTGAAGACCCTCTCCGCACGCGAGAGAGAAGTCATCCTTTTGCGATTCGGCCTCACGGATGGCCGGCCCTATACGCTCGAAGAAGTCGCCCAATGCTTCCGAGTTACGCGCGAGCGCATTAGACAAATCGAGCAGAAGAGCCTGAAGAAACTGAAACATCCTTCGCGGTCGAGGCGACTCCTCGAGGTTTTGGAATAAGAGAACCTTCTGGGGTTGAGCGCACCCAGAAGCGGGGGTAAGCCGTACTAATGAACAGGTCGAGCAGGAAGCGAATCGAAGGAGGAAGCTCGGAGCCGTGACGAAACTGGATGTGATCCTACCGGCAGGAGGGAAGATCGACGAGAATTACGCCCGCGTGGTCGGAACGCGTCGGAAGCCCTTGGTCAAGTTCGACGGCCGGACGGTCTTGGATCGCACGCTCACGACGTTGCGGGATTCTGGCCGAGTGGGCCGGATCGTCCTGGTCGGCCCGGACGACATTTTGAACCACCCAGACGCGGCTCCAGCGGACGTTAAGGTGAAGGAAGGCTCGACGGGTCCAGAGAACATCTTCCGCGGCCTCGATAGCCTGATCGAATTGGGCGAGCAGCCAGAGCGCGTCCTTATTTGCACGGCCGATTTGCCGTTCCTTACCGTCGAAAGCATAGGAGCCTTCCTCGATAAGTGCCCTACGAATCGCGATTTTTGCATTCCGCTCATCGCCTATGAGGACTATGCTGAGTCCTACCCTCAAGCTAGCGCGACGTTTGTAACTCTTCGCGACGGAACCTATACGACCGGATGCCTGTTCAACGTGGGCACTCGGGCGCTTCAAAAGGCGATTCATCACGTCGATCAGGTTTTTGTGAATCGCAAGAGCAAGTTCGGGCTCGCCCGATTGCTGGGCTGGCGGTTCGTCGCGCTCTACCTGACGAAGCGGCTTACCATACGAGATATCGAAGATAAGGTAATGGAGCTTCTGCAATGTTCGGGAGCGGCCGTGTTGGATTCCGCACCCGAACTTGCTTACGATATCGACTACATCGAAGACTACTATTACGCCATTAACTACTTGCGGTCTTCGAGAAAAGTGGCGGCCATCCACTAAGAAACTGCTGGAAGCCGAAGTTGACGGAATCTTGGGCCTTTTCGGGGGATTGGGCCCTGTCCGGCAGTGAACGTCAAGCTTTCGTTCCCAATTTCCTATCGGGTGTCTTCGGCTCCCCCCGAGCAAGAGGCGCTCCTTAGGAGGGTCGTTGGGACGGCGCTCCCCGGTGCCTTGAGTTGGCCCACGTCGCCGACATACTGCCAAGACGGTGCGAACACGGCCTCTCGGACGGCGTCATAGGCAGCAGCCGAACGATAAAACTCCGTAGGCGGCGTCCAGGCTCTGCGGATGTCGGGGTCGATATCGAGTCGCACGCCGGATTATGACCTCAAGGGTGGGATGACAATGCGGCTGCCGCGATTGGCGATTCGTCGGTTCTCGGGAAAAAGGTCGCCGAATCGGCGTATACTGTAGCAGGGTATAAAGTATGGGGGCGCAGGACAGCGCACTTCACGATCTTATGCTCGGCCCGATCGGGCAATTGGCTTCTGCTATGGGATGAACTGGATTCGGAACGGCTTCGCCTTCGCTTCGTTGGGGATCAGCGGAATCGCGATCGTTGGATGGGTTACGGGCGAGCACCTGCTAGCGAGCACGAGTACAGAGTACATTCCGATGGCTCCCAGTACGGCAATCTGCTTCATCTTGCTTTCATTGTGTGTTGTTTTCGTGCGTAGAAAAGGTGCTACGTGTTTCAATGTATTGGCCCTCCTTGCGTCCTCGTTAGTAGCAGGCTATTGCCTTTTGCTCCTGGTGATTGGGTTTGGGGCTGGCGGCGATGTTTTGGAGCGCGGGCTTGTGTCTCATCTCGAGCGCTTTGGCCAGGTGTTGACCGGGCGAATGTCGATCGTCACGGCGCTTTGCTTCTTGGCCTTGGGGGGCTCAGTGAGCCTGAACATCTTTGCGACGATTCACGATCGGTCCGATAGGACGCTCGCGGCGTCGCTTGCGCTGGGATCGCTGGTCATCGCTTCGTTGGTCCTCATCGGGTACGCGTTTGGACAGCCGTTGCTGTATGGGGCGGGTCTCACATTCCGGTAGCCGTAACGACGGCGCTTTCGTTTGTGACTCTCTCCGTCGGCGCAATCTACGCCGCAGGGCCAGAGAGCTGGCCTCTTCGACATTTCTTGGGACCCGCTCCAAGGGCCATTTTGCTGAGATCGTTCCTCCCTATCGGTGTGGGGGCGATCATCGTGTACTCGGTGATTTGCTTTGCACTCTTGCGCGAGGACGGAGCGAACGCGGTTCTGTTCGCCGCCGCCACTTCGGCGCTAACGGGGGGCGTCATCGTGGTGACTACAGCCCACATCGCGGGGCGCATCGGCAAGGCCCTCGAGATGGCGGAGAACCTTCGTCTGGACGCTCAGGAAGAGCTGCTATCGCTGAACGCCGAACTCGAAAGGCGCGTCGCTGACCGAACTAGCGAACTGGAATCCGCCAACGCGAATCTGGAGTCGTTTTCGTACTCAGTGTCCCACGACCTTCGTTCCCCCTTGCGGTCGATCTCGCTCCATGCGGGGGTTCTGCGGGAGGAGTTGGGGGCGTCAGCCGAAGGGGAAATCGCGGAGTCCCTCGAAGGCATCGAAAGCTCGATTCTCCGCATGGACGCACTGATCACCGACCTTCTCAATTTCTCAAAGGTGTCTCGGATTCGGCTGGAGCGCACGAGGGTCGATTTGGCGGAAGTAGCGCGGCAGCTTTCTGTATTGGTTACCGCGAGGCACAATCCAAAAGCGCAAGTTTCGATCCCCGATTCGATGCCGGCCCAAGCGGACGCGCACTTGATTCATATTCTCCTCGAAAACCTCTTATCGAACGCGCTCAAATACTCCTCCCAGGTCGAAGACCCTCGAGTCGAACTTGGATCGTTAGTCGAATCGGGCGAGACCGTGTTCTATATCCGAGACAATGGAATAGGGTTTGACGCTACGCTCTTTGAGAAGGCGCTTAGGCCCTTTGAAAGATTGCATTCCAATCGGGAATATGCGGGTACCGGTATAGGCCTTTCGATATGCGAACGGATCATCGGCGGCCACGGCGGGAGACTGTGGGCTGATAGCGAAGAGGGTATGGGAGCTACCCTTTATTTCACGCTTGAGGGAAGGCCGGCTGATGTGGATTCATGAGTCCACGAAATCCCTTCGCGCGCTGCTAGGCCGAATTGAGTTCGGAGGCTGTAGAATGAGCAGCAATGGCCTATCGCGACTTTCGGGAGTTCCTCGACGCCCTTGAGAAAGCGGGCGAGTTGAAGCGAATCGCCGAACCCGTCTCGCCTTCCCTTGAGATCACCGAGATCGCGAACCGAGTTATGAAGTCGGACGGCCCGGCTCTTCTGTTCGAGAACGTCGTCGGACCGCCTCATCGGCTTGGCACGCCGAACCCCCGCAGCGCCGTGCTGGGCGAGCCGCCTTTGGAGGCTTCGCTGGAGCAGAGCCAGAGGTTCGGTTTCCCAGTTGCGATCAACACGATGGGCTCGCGAAAGCGCATGAGCATGGCTCTGGGGGTCGCTGACTTCGAGGAGCACGCCGAGCGGATCGCCGCGCTGTTGCCTCCTCCAATTCCCAGGTCCCCCGCGGACGCCCTCCAATTGGCGGTGCGGGTTTTCAAGGAACTGAAGTCTGCGATCCCGAAGACGGTCAGCCGCGGTCCGTGCCAAGAGATCGTGCTGAAGGGCGATGAGGTAGACCTCACGCAGCTTCCAATCCTCACCTGTTGGCCGGAGGACGGCGGCCCGTTCCTCACTCTGCCGCTGGTGTTTACCTATGACCCCAATACAGGCAAGCGGAACGTCGGCATGTACCGCATGCAGCTCTATGACCGCAACACCTGCGGCATGCACTGGCAGATGCACAAGACCGGTATGAGGCACATGGAAGAATTAGCCTCCCCATCCCCCCTCGCCCCTCCGGGGGAGAGGGGGCCAGGGGGTGAGGGGCACCAGCCGAGCAAAGCCCGTGGAGTCGAGATTCCTCCCCCAGGCACTCTCCATGTGGCCGTCGCGCTTGGCGGAGACCCCGCCTACACGTTCTCCGCCATCTCCCCCCTCCCGCCCGGCCTCGACGAGATGGCGTTCGCCGGATTCCTTCGCCGCAAGAACGCCGAGCTTGTGCAGTGCAAGACGATCGACATGAAGGTGCCCGCGGACGCGGAGATCGTGCTTGAGGGCTACGTGGATCCGAGCGAACGACGACTCGAAGGCCCGTTCGGCGACCACACCGGCTACTACTCGCTCGCGGGAATGTTCCCCGTGTTCCACTGCACCTGCGTGACCATGCGAGAAAAAGCGATCTACCCCGCGACGATCGTCGGCCAGCCGCCGATGGAGGACGGATGGATGGGCAAGGCGGTCGAGCGCATCTTCATGCCGATGATCCGCCTCACCGTGCCGGAGATCGTGGACATCCACCTGCCGATCGAAGCGTGCTTCCACAACGTCGCGTTCGTCTCGATCAAGAAGAAGTACCCCGGCCACGCGTACAAGGTGATGAACGCGGTGTGGGGATTAGGGGGATTGGCGTTCACGAAGTTCGTGTTCGTGTTCGACGAGGACGTGGACGTGCAGGACACGGCTGCGGTGTTGTTCCGCCTCGGTGCGAACTGCGACCCCGGGCGCGACGCGCTGCACTCGCGCGGGCCGGTGGACCAGCTCGACCACGCCTCGCTGGCCGAGGGGTTCGGCGGCAAGATCGGCTTCGACTGCACGCACAAGTGGCCGGGCGAGAACGGGTTTAGTCGCGACTTCCCCAAACTGATCGAGATGTCTTCAAAAGTGAAGGAGAAGATCGATCAATTATGGCCGAAACTGGGGCTGTAGCGATGTCGGTTCCGACGTGGGATGAGTGGACGGCACATGCAGAGGCGCTGGAGAAGACGTTTGCAGACTGGAAGGAAGGATGCACTCCACCCTCACAACTTACGGACGACGACAATGAACGCGAGTATCGTGCATACGCCATTGATCGGTTCCCTGGCAAGGGGCTGACTTGGCGCGAGTTGCTGGAGCGGATGGACGAGAGTATTTGGGCTTTCTACTTGAGTAAGGAAGCAATGCTCTACTATCTACCCGCGTTCCTGATGTTTCCAAGGCCCGATGCGTGCGTCATTGGCTACGATCTGGAAGTGTTAGCATTCCCGCCAGGAGAAAACGAATGGGATGCAGCCGTTTCGCTTGAGGCGTTACTCAGTGCGCTAACCGATGAGCAAGTTATGGCCGTCCGAGACCACGTGCGACTGCACGCACTGGCTTGCGAGCCTCGAAGGACGTTCATACAAGGCTACGCTTTGCGAATGTGGGGCTCGTTTTGGCGCGCCTTTCCCAAACTGATCGAGATGTCGCCGGAGGTCAAGTCCCGCATCGACGCCCTCTGGCCGAAGCTGGGGTTGTAGCCTACGGAGTAGCCTCAGTAGAAGGACAACACGGCGTCGAGCGGATGCGGTTGTAAACGAACGCGCCGAACAGAGCCCCGACGACAGGAGCGACGAGATAGACCCAAACCGACGAGACTGATTGGTGCGCGAACAGGGCCGGGCCAAGAGAGCGTGCAGGATTCAGACTGTTGCCCGTCGCAGGGCCGATGAACAACCCACTGAAAGCGATCACGCTACCGATCGCAAGTCCTGGCACGGCGCGGTGCACCGACTTCTCGGTCGCGACGGCCACTATCACGAACATCAGAAAGAACGTGCATGCCGCCTCCAAGAAGAAAGCCGATCCTAGTGGGACGGACGGAGCGGTCGCACCAAAGGAAGCCGAATACGCCCGCGCGCCGAACGCCAGCGCGTGGCAATAGGAAGCCAGCACCGCACCGACCAACTGCGCAACGATGTAACGCCCGCACTCGCGCGCAGGAAAACAGCCAGCCGAGGCGAACGCGATCGTCACGGCAGGGTTGAAGTGCGCCTTGCTCACGTGACCGAGCGCGTACACCATCGCCGCCACCACCGCGCCAAAAACGATGTTCACCGCGACGTGCGCGTCCGTCCCCTGCAAAGTCACGATCGCGCCGCAACCGAAGAACACGATCGCGAACGTGCCGATGGTCTCTGCGACCATCCGCTTCGTTATGTCGCCTTTCATCGCGCGGCCTGCAGCGCGCCGTGCCGCGCCAGCCACTCCGTCACGCGCCCCTCGATCTCGTCGCGCACGCGGCGAAACACCGCCATGCGCCTCTCCTCGCTGCCTTCCGCCGCCGCTGGGTCGTCCAAGTCCCACGCCTCGTTCTTCAAGCCAGGGATCACGGGGCACTCCTCGGCCGCCTTGCCGCAGACGGAAACGATGAACGAAAGGTCCTGCGGCACCTGAGTGAAGTTCTTCGTCTTGTGGCCGCTGATGTCGATGCCGATCTCCGCCATCGCGCGCACGGCGAGCGGATGCACTTCGCGGCTCGGACATGTGCCCGCGCTATGGAACTCGAACGTCGAATCGCCGAGGGCCCGAGCAAAGCCCTCCGACATCTGGCTCCGCGCCGAATTGCCCGTACAAAGGAACAGGACGTGCATGGTCATATTTTGGCCCCGGGCGGCCCTGAAAACTCGACATTCCATCACAGCGCACCAAGAACTTGACATTCCATCGCAGCCATCCGCCTGTCCGGACCTACCTGAAGCGCGCAACTACACCGCGGGGTCGCGGAGAATTCGCACGGAGATCGCCCAGCCAATCGCGACGCAGGCCGCGCAACCCACGAACGGCGAGTATCTTCCAAAATCGACCCCCAAGCCCAACATCCGGCCCAAAGGCTGGAGCTTCTCATAGGCTACGGCGCCCAAGGGTGCGCCCAAGATCGCTCCAACCCCTTGCGCCGTCATGATCGCCCCCAAGTGGACCCCTCGCTTGCGCGGGTCGATGTCGCTGACGCTTGCCATCCACGAAGGAATCGCAAGGAGGAATCCGAACCCAACGAAAAGGCCGCCGACCGCGAAGGGCCAAGGCACTCGAAGCGCCGGAACGAACGCGCCCAGCGCAACGAGGGCAAGCCCGAGCGAACATAGGCCCAGCCCGTAGTGAACCGCACGAGCGCGGCCCATCCTTTCGCCGATCTTGGCCATGGGGACGCTGAGCAGGGCCATCGCAACGACCGCTGGGAAGCTCAGCGCGCCGAATTTCGACTCGCTCATCCGAAACTGCTCTTCGGCAAACACCTTGATAATCGTCATGGGAAAGCCGATCCCCATAAAGGTCACGACGGCCAGCAGAAGGTACTCGGGGATGCCTCGCGCCGCCATCCAGAGCTCGCGCAGGCTCGAGCCTTCTTCGGTAGCGAGGGCTTTGTGGTGCTCGCGGTCGGAGGCGATCCTCAGGTAGGCGGTCAGGCTGACCCCTGCGAAGAGGAGGGCCGCCAGGTAAAGGCTGGGGCTCCTCGCCCCGGAGAAGTCGGCCAAGAACTTCCCGAAGAGGTCGTTGACGATCCCACCGACCGGAAGGGCCAAGGCCACCCCAAGCAGGTAGCACATATTAAGGAGCGACATCGCCTGCTGTCGCTCATGGTCTTCGACGCTATCGCTCATCAGGGCGAACATCGCGGGCCAGAGCATCGCTGCTCCGAGCCCGTCGACCAGTCGTAGCCCGATCAACGCGAGAACCTCGCTCGTGCCCCAATCGAACGGCACGACCAAAGTCGCAAGCGCCGTGAAGATGGTCAGGCTGGGGCCGAGCACGACCATGGTTTTTCGCCCCACCCGATCGGCAAGAGCGCCCATCGGACTCTTGAACACGGCCTCGCTCAAGAGGAACGCGGCCACGACGAGCCCGGTAACCGAAGCGCCGAACCCGCGGTCGAACTGAAGGTAGACGGGCATAGTGGAGATGTTCAAGACCGCGTAGCCGACCTCGGCCAGCAACGCCAAGATCAGCAAGCGCATGACGGCAGGGCGCTGGAGCAGGGGTTTGGTCTTCGGGTGGGCTTCCGGCACTGCGGTCATCGCGGGGTCCTGGAACTCAATCGCGCGGAATGGGTCTGAGGTTGCGCGAAAAGTGTACTTGACGCCCGACCTTCGGGCACCGCAACGCCCCCCAAGGACGCGGGTCTTGGGAGGCTTTGTGGGTTGGATGCAGGCAAGTTAGTCGGCTTTGCGGCGGCGAAACGCAAACAGCGAGGCGAGCAGCCCCAGTCCGGTCATGGGCTCAGGTACAGGAGTGAGCGTTTCCATGAACTGGTCCGAGAGCGCCTCGTTGTAGATTCGGGCTTCGTCGATCCTTGCCGACAGATAGGGCATCGCAAGCCCTGGCCATGTATGGCGCTTGCCAAAGACGGCGGCCGTGGGTTCGTCGCCGAACGATTGGAGCTGGCCCTTGGAGTACTCGCTGTAGAGGTTCCCGTTCCGAAACACCGAGATGGTGTTGTCTGCCCGGTACCGAATCGCCATCACGACCGTTTCGGTTGCGGACTCCGGCTCGCCGTCTTGGGGGACCTCTTGAGTGCGGTTATAGAACTCCGAGCCGGCCATCCACTTGCGGGATTCGATCTCACCATAAACGATTCCGTCGAACCTGTTCTCAAAGACGTTGTCGCTGTCCCGTTCGAGCGTGAGCGCGGTCCCGCCGCGAACGTCGAGTTCGTCCAATGTGAGCCAGGCGATCAGCGTCTTCTCATGAATCTCGGGTCCGGAATAGCTCGCTGCCTTCGCCCAAGAGCCCAACTCGGCCGAAACGACCAGCGCGCCGTTTTCCAGCGTCGCTCCGCTGAAGAACTGCGTGTTCCCGAAGTGACCCGTTAGGTCATTTCCGTGCTGATCGAAGGTCCAATGCCCGACGAGCTCTCCGTGCGCCACCGTCGGGACGACGACAAGTGCGGCCATCCCTAGCCTTCTCAAAGAAGGCCAAGCCATGAGATTTCACCTCTCCGGGCCGAGTTAGCACACGCAATGCCAAACGGCAGCTTATTGCGATTTGCCGGTATTTCGGTCAGGCCGAAGCGTTGGAGACTGCCTCTAGGCCCCTCGCGAGGTCCCGGATGAGGTCGTCGGGAGATTCCAGACCACAGTAGAGCCGGATCACCCAGCGGGGTTCGGGCCAGTCGAGCGGGTGCATTAGCACAGGCACGACGAGGCTTTCGAATCCTCCCCAACTCACGCCGAGCTTGAACAGCCTGAGCGCGCGAACGAAGCTCCTGACGGCGGCTTCGGAGCCATCCTTGAGTTCAAAGGAGAATAGCCCGGCCGACCCCTTCATTTGCTTGAGGAAAAGCTCGCGCTGCTCGAAGCCGGCGAGGGAGGTGTGGTTAACTCCCTTCACCCTGGGATGATCCTGGAGCCAGCCGACCACGGAGTTCGCCGTAGACTCGTGGCGAGGGAGCCGGAGAGATAGGGTGCGGAGTCCTCGGAGCACGAGCCAAGCGGGGAACGGCCCGATCGCCGAACCGAGGAAGTTGACTTCCTCTTTGAGCATCCCGGCGACCCGCTCGGCTGAAGTGCAAATGGCCCCAGCCGTGACGTCGCTGTGCCCGGCCAAGTACTTCGTGGCGCTGTGGACGAGGATATCGACCCCCATTGCGAGCGGGCTTTGGTAAAGGGGCGTCGAATAGGTGTTGTCGATGACGGTAACGATGCCGCGCTGCCTTGCAAGGGCCGTGATGGCTTCGATGTCCTGAAGACGGAAGAGGATGCTGCTCGGGGACTCGAGGTAGATAAGGTCAGTTTCCGGCCGCACCGCTTCAAAAACCGTCTCCGGGCAGCGGCCGTCGACGAAGGTGGCGGTGACCCCGAGCCGAGCGAGCATGGTCTCGAAGAGTTGCCGGACGGGCTTGTAGCACGTGTCGACGACGACGCAGTGCGAACCGGATTTTACGACGCTGAAGATCGCCATCGTGATCGCGCCCATTCCGGTTCCGATCAGCTTGCACGCCTCCGCGCCTTCCAGCTTCGCGATCTTGCGTTCGACGATGTCTACGGTCGGATTGCCGATCCTACTGTAAAAGAACGGCGGACCGGGCGGCGATTCGGAGAGCGCCGCGGCGAAGTCGTCAATATCCTCGAAACTGAAAAGCGAGCTTTGGTAAATGGGCGGGACGACGGCTCCAAAAGGCTGGTTTTCCTCGGCGTAGTGTTGGAGAACCGTGTCGATACCGAGAGATTCAGGGGAATCCATTCCGAAAGCAGTTGTAGCAGATTCAGGCGGCCCGCCGCTTGGGGGTAAAATCAGGGTTCGTTTGTGAATGGCATGAGCAATTCGATGTTTCCGTCTCCCGATGTTCTGAACAACACAGAATACGGCAAGTTCGTTTTGAGCAACCTCGCGGCCAAGCGGTCGAAGCAGATTCGCGAGGGCTCGATGGCCCTCGTCAGCGCGGAATCGAACCACCCTCTTTCGATTGCGCTCGCCGAAATCGCTTCGGGGAAGATCAAGCCGCTGCTGTCGATGACGGAGGAGCAGGTGGCGACCGACACCGGTCTGTTGTCGATGGACCAAGCGACTCTCTCCGCGGAGTTCGGCATGTTGTTGCCCGCGCTCGATGAAGGCGTCGATCTTCCGGCAGACTTCCTCGGCGAAGAGGAGCCCGAAGCCGAAGAGGTGGTCGAAAAGGAAACCATGAGCCTATCCGACCTCGTCTCCGATGGCGACGAAGAGGAAGTCGAGGAGGATACCGAGACCGTGGTGTCGGAGGACGACACGATCTCGCTCACCGAGGCCGCCGCGGAAGAGGAATTGCTCGAGGACCAGGGCGAATCCGAAGAGTGATTCGGTAGCCCAGCGACAATACGTTCTTCATGCGTGACCCCTACGAAGTCTTAGGCGTTGCCAGAGACGCGGGCGCCGACGAGATCAAGTCCGCCTATCGCAGGCTGGCGAGAAGGTATCACCCTGACGTCAATCCGGGCGATGAAGAGGCCGAAGACAAGTTCAAGGAAGTTGGGCAGGCCTATTCGGTGCTCTCCGACCCCGAACGGAAGGCTCGCTACGACACCTTTGGCTCGGTCGATGAAGCGCCCTCCACGGGATTCGTGGACACCCGATTCTCCGATCTCTTCGACATGTTCTTCAGCGGGTTCGACGCCTCACAGAGCCGAAGGAGGATCGGCAGGGACGGCGACGACATTCGCGTCGATCTCCAACTAACGCTGGATGAGGTGGTGACGGGCGTCGAAAAGACCGTCGAATACGCCCGAAGCGCGAAGTGCGCGGGCTGCGGCGGCACTGGCTCCGAAAAGGGTCAGGCTCCCGAGCAATGCGCCAAGTGCGGAGGTCAGGGCGTCGTCACCCAGATGCGGAATACGTTCATCGGAACGGTGCGAACGTCGGCCACCTGTTCGGCGTGCGGGGGCGCTGGAGCGATCATTCGGAATCCTTGTGGCGAATGCAAGGGCCTCGGACTCAAGCAGGAGATGGCGAAGGCGAGCGTCAAGGTTCCTCCGGGCGTCGAGTCGGGGCTGACGGTTCACGTTTCGGGCAAGGGCGGAGATGGCCTGGGAGCCGGCCAGAACGGGGACCTTTTCGTCGTGCTGCGAATCCAAAACGACCCCAGATTCGCAAGGCAAGGGAACGATCTATCGACCGGAGTCACCCTCACGCTGGCTCAGGCCGTTTTGGGCGACGTCGTCGAAGTGGAGGGGCTTGACTCGGATTTTGAGGTGGAGGTTCCCCCCGGCACCCAACCTGGGGCGGTGTTCCGGATCGATGAGGCGGGCCTTCCACCACTCTATGGGGGCAAGCGGGGCAATCTCGTTCTCCACATGCGGGTCGAAATCCCGGAGAAGCTCAGCGAGGCTGAGGCCGACCTGATCCGGCAGTTCGCGGAGCTTCGAGGGGAGAAGCCCCCACGCGGAAAGCCCGAAGGCGCGGGACTCTTGGGGTCCCTCTTCAAGAAGAAGAAGTGAATCAACCGCTCTGGCTCCAAGTCACCATCGAGCGAAGTCCAGAACCGGACGACTGGTCGCCCTGGATCGAGGTCCTCGAACGGTGGAATTGCCAGTCCACGCTGGAGACCGCCGACCCCCCGGCGCTGGTGGGCTACATCTCGTGGGCGACTTCACCCGATCGCCAGCGGGAGCTCGAAGGCGAGCTTCGCGCGCGGGGAGCCGATTCCGTCCGCTTCGAGGAGATCGTGGAGACGGATTGGAGCGTCGAGTGGAAGAAGCACTTTCGGCCCCAGCGGGTAGGCGAGCGGTGGGTGATTTGCCCCAGTTGGGAGGTCGTGCAGCCCGAGCCCGAAGACCTCGTGATCGTCCTCGACCCAGGCCAAGCCTTTGGGACCGGCGATCACCCCACGACGCGCCTTTGTTTGGAGGAATTGGAGCGATGCGACCTGGTGCACAGGTCCGTTTGGGATGTGGGGTGCGGGAGCGGGATCCTCTCGATCGCAGCCAGAATGCGCGGTGCTGTCCCTGTCCTCGGTACGGACGTCGACCCGACGGCCGTTGAAGTTGCTCGGGCCAACGCCGAACGAAACGGGGTCGAAGTGGAGTTTCGCGTCGGAGAGGGCGTCGAGCGTGAGAGCCGCGACGGAGGGTGGGATGTTGTCGTGAGCAACATCATCTCCGCGACTCTGACGCGGCTTGCCCCTAACGTGTTTTCCGTTCTCAAGCCGGGCGGAGTCTGGATCACCAGCGGAATCTATGAAGGAAATGTGGACGACGTGCGAGCGAGCGCGGTTCATGCAGGATTCGAGGCGCTGCGCCAAGAAACCGAATCGCAATGGGCGATGCTGAGCTTCCGCAAGCCATCCAACTCGTAGACCCCGAGGCGGGGAGAAAATGACGGACTCGTCCGCCGAACCCAAAGGCGGCCCCGGCCTCGAACGCGCCATCGGTCTCGGAACCGCCATCGCGCTGATCGTAGGCTCGACGATCGGCTCGGGCATTTTCCGTTCCCCCGCCGAGATCGCTCGCTTGGTACCGGGTCCTCTGCCGATGTTGGGGATATGGGTTTTGGGAGGGTTGTTCGCGATGAGCGGCGCGCTGACTCTGGCGGAGGTCGCCAGCGCCTACCCACGGACGGGCGGCATTTACGTTTTTCTGCGGGAGGCGTATGGCCGGGTTGCGGCGTTCAGCTTCGGATGGACCCAATTGCTGATGGTTCGCGCGGCGAGCCTTGGAGCGGTTGCGACGGCGTTCGTCGAGTACAGTTTCCGAGCCTTTGGCAACGACCCTAAAGCACCCGCGAACGAGTTTCGGGTTCACCTTCTGGCCGCGGTCGCCATCCTCGTGGTCGGCGGCATCAACTACCTGGGGGTGCGGTGGGGCTCGGCCACCCAGAATCTGACGACGATCGGCAAGGTCTCTGGGCTCTTGTTTGTCGTCGCCTTGGCGTTCCTGCTGGGACTGCCCGGAACTGGAGGTCATTTCGCGCCCGCCGCACCGCCCGAGAGCCTGATCGCCGCCGCCATCGGCCTCGCCGTCATCAAGGTCCTGTGGGCGTATGACGGATGGGCCGATCTCAGCTATGTGTCAGGGGAACTCGACAGGCCGGCGCGCAACGTTCCACGCGCTTTCATCCTCGGCAACCTGGCGATCATCACGGTCTACTTGCTGGCGAACGTAGGCTATTTGAGCGTGTTCTCGGTTCAAGAAATCGCCCAGTCCGACCTCATCGCCGCCGATGTCGCGAACGCCTTGGTGGGGCATTGGGGGGTGATTCTCGTCTCGGCGACGGTGATGGTCTCAACCTTTGGGACCTTGAACGGATCGATGTTCACGTCGCCTCGGATCTTCTATGCGATGGCGAAGGATCGCCTGCTTCCTCGCGCTCTGGCGGGAGTCAGTTCCCGATTCCATACGCCTTCCGCTTCGATCCTTCTGACCACGCTGCTCGGTGTTGGTTTCGTCCTCAACTACAAGTTCGAGGACCTGGCCGACATCGCCGTTATCGCCCTCGTGCCGTTCTACATGATGGCGGTCGGGTCGGTGTTCCTCTTGAGGAAGAAGGAGGGGTACTCGCCAAGTTTTCGGCTGCCTCTCTACCCGCTGACCCCGTTGCTGTTCGTGTTGGGCTCGTGCGCGATCCTCTACAACTCCCTCGCCGAACCCGAAAGCCAAAAGGGCACGCTCGCCGTCATCGGAATCGCCGCATTGGGAGTACCGGTGTACTGGCTGGTTCGAAAACTTCAGCGTCCGGCCGAATAGCGGGCCTGCGAATTCCGGCAGTGCGTGGGGTAAAAGGGGGCATGGTAAGGCTCCGCGCACTTTCGGTCGCTGCGCTTGCGCTTTGTGCGACCCTTCCTTTCGCTCAGTTGACGAGCACCGGCCCCCAACCCATCGTAGGCGCGAGGTCGCTGGCGCTCTCACCCGACGGGAAACGGCTCGCCTTCGTCTATCGCGGCGACATTTGGGTTGCGCCCAGTTCGGGGGGGAAGGCGACGCCTGTCACCAACCACATCGAAATGGAAGATAGCCCGGTGTGGTCTCCGGACGGGAAGTGGATCGCGTATGCGAGCAATCGGTACGGAGGGAACTCCATCATGGCCGTTCCTGCCGATGGGGGCCAAACGCAGCGTCTCACCTGGTTCGGAGGGAGCGAATCGCCGAGCGATTGGTCGCCCGATGGCAGCAAGATCCTGTTTCGCAGCTCCCGGGACGACGCCTACAACGGAGTGTTCGAACTCGACGTTCGGACGTTGCGGTTTCAATCGCTCTTCACCGACATGATGACGGTTCGCGACCCTAAGTACGCCGCCGACGGGAAGTCGATCCTGTACAACCGGTTCGGGTTCCCTTGGACAAGGCCCAGGTATGAGGGTTCAGCCGCCGCGCAGGTGTGGAGGTTCGACCCCGCCACGGGCTCACGCGCCAAGGTCCGAAGCAACGGATTTCAGCACCTGTGGCTCAACGCAGGTTTCGATTCCGGAACGGCCCTCTGCGTGACTGTGGGCGAAAAGACGCCCAGCAGCAGCTACGTGGGCAAACCGATCCCCAAGAACGTCGATTCGGTAGCTCGGACGCCCAACGTGGTTCAACTGGACTCCCGAGGGAACGCCCGTCGCCTTACGGACTTCGTGGGGGGAGGCGTACGTTTCTTGACGGTAGCGCCCAAGGCCAACCTGCTCGCCTTTGAGTACGAAGGGAGCGTTTATTCGATGGCGGTAGGGGGTAAGCCTCAGAAGGTGGAAATCGTCGCTGTCCAAGACGAGAAGTTCACCAACGAAGAGCGGCTGATTCTGACTTCTGGAGTCGATGAGTTCACGCTGAGCCCGAAGAACGACGAGGTGGTGTTTGCGGTTCGGAGCGAGCTTTGGAAAGTCCCGGTCAAGAAGGGCGATGGCCCGAACGCCAACGACGCGACCCAGTTGACCGACTGGCCGGGACTCGACGAAGCGCCGATCTATGCCCCCGACGGAAGCGCGATCTTCTTCGTTTCCGATCGCGAGGGCGCCCGCAACCTCTACCGGATGACCCTTGCCGACAAGAAGGTCCAGCGGATCACCGCCGGCGACAACGACGTTTTCTCGCTGGGGATGCACCCCGACAAGAAGTCGCTCACCTTCTGGGTGACGGGGAGGCAAGGCGGTGCGTATACCGTTCCGGTAGACGGCTCGGGTGCCCCCCAGTTGGCGTTGGCTATGCCTGGAAGCGGCCCTAGGGAGTTCGCGTTCAGCCCGGATGGAAGGTGGATCGCCTACATAGACCGCCTTAACGAAAGCGGATACTACTATTGGGAGTCGGGCTCAAACGTCTGGGTCTACGACACGACTTCGAAGCGGGGTTACAACGTTACGCAGGAGAATTCAGGTAACTACAATCCCGCATGGTCTTCGGATGGGAAGTACCTTTACTTCAACTCGAATCGAGCGGGTTCGTCGGCTGTTTACCTCGTCCCTCTGCAAAAGGAGCAGGCCCGAGAAGAGGACCTGACGCTCAAGTTCGAGAAGCCCGAAGGGGCCGTGAAGGTCGAGATCGACTTCACCGACATCCAGAACCGGGTTCGGAGGTTCCTTTCACAGGACGTGCAAGGGGCGGTTTTCTCCGAGCCTGAGAAGGGTGAGATCTACTTCCGCAGCGCGGGCGACCTCTGGAAGGCGGGCTACGACGGCCAAGGCGCGCGGAGGATCACGTCGGGCGGCGGCATCGGCGCGTGGGGATTCAGCGAAGACCTTTCTCAGGCGTATTTCGTGAAAGACGGCGGGATGCACCTCGTCGAGGTGAAGAAGCCCAACTTCCCGCTGACCTCGGTCAGCTTCCGAAGCGATTGGACGCGCGACACGAGGCTCGAGCGCAAGGCGGCATTCGACCAGTTCTGGCGCGAATACAACCGCAGCTTCTACGACGGCAACTTCCACGGGCGGGATTGGGCCGCAACGAAGAAGCGGTACGAGCCTCTGCTTGATTCGGTTCGGCATCGGAACGAGATGGCGACGCTTCTCAACATGCTGGTCGGCGAACTTGAAGCCAGCCACACCGAAGCGGGCGCTGCGCCGGGCAACCCGGGTGGCGAATCGACCGCTCACCCCGGCTTCACGATCGACACTTCGTGGGGTGGGGCTGGGCTCAAGGTGAAGGAGGTTCCCGAGGGCGCGCCGGGGAGCTTCGAGCAGACGCGCATCCGGCCTGGGGAGTACGTTCTTCAGATCAACGGCTCCGATGTCCGCGCCGACGAAGCGCTGTTTCGCGACGTCCTCAACGGTCAGACGGGCCGCGATCTCACGTTGCTCGTGAACTCCGTGCCCGACAAAACCGGCGCGCGAACCGTCAAGTACAGGGCCCTTTCCGGCGGGGCGTACTCGGGGATCGTCCGCCGCAACCTATTGGAGTGGCGGCGAAAGTACGTCGAGGAGAAGTCCGGAGGGAAGCTAACGTACGTTCACATCGCGGGGATGGGCGGGGGCAACTTCGACCAGTTCCAGCGAGAGTTTTGGCAGGTCGTCTCGGGGAAACAGGGCGTGGTCATCGACGTTCGCAACAACGGGGGCGGCAACATCAGCGACCGGCTGATCGACATCATCGAGCGCAAGCCGCATAGCTACTACGTCCCCCGCGACGAGGACCCCCTGCTTTCGCCAGGCCAAACGTGGGCCAAGCCGACCGTGGTAATGCACGCCGAGACTAGCTTCTCGAACGCCGAGATGTTCCCCTACGCGATGAGGCAACGGGGATTGGCGACGCTCGTGGGGATGCCGACTCCCGGTTACGTGATTTGGACGGGCGGCTTTAGGCTCGTGGACGGGACCAGCGCGAGGATGCCCGGATCGGGCGTGTACCGGATCGACGGCTCCCCGCTCGAAAATATGGGCCAGCAACCGGATCAGAAGGTGGACATCACCCCCGAGGAGTTCTTTGCGGGCAAAGACCCCCAGCTCGATCGGGCGATTGAAACGCTGCTTCGGCAGGTGGGAAAGTAGGGGCGATCGGCAATTCTCTAAGCGATTCGGGCACTTCTGAGGTAGAAGTGCCCGATTCTTCGTTGTCGCCCCCTGGCTCATAGCCCGAGAGGGACGCGAGCCTACTTGCGTCGCCGGCGGGCTAAGGCAGCCACGCCGAGACCAAGGGCGATCATCGTCGCCGGCTCAGGTACAGCGGTGGCCATGAAGTCGGTCACGAGGAAGTTAGCGTTGCTCCCGGTCGCGCTCGTCGGATTCGATGTCCACCGCGCCGAGAAATCGACTCCCCATCCGTTCGCAGGACCACCACTAGCAGCGACCGCGTCGAACGACGGTTGGTTGGTCGCTCCCGACTGAGTGGAAAACCTCATTTCGACCGCGAGATCGCCGCCCGTGTAGAGGTAGTTTGAGTCGAACACCAGTGCCTGGCCAAAGGCGTTCGGTGACGACCCGGCAGTGAACGCTCCTGCAAAGAACGTATGGCCTCCCGAACGGACCTGCGTCGGTGTCCCCAAGAAGTTGGTGGCAAACGTGCTGCCCATAGCTCCGGGAGCGACGCCAGCCCCAATGTAAACCTCCCAGTACGAGTACGAAGTGTCGACGGACGGCCAGTTGGCGGTTGCAGTTCCGTTCAGGCGAAACCTCATGCCCGTCAAAAACTTGCCCGACATCGTTGCCATTTGGCTTGCGGCAATCGTCATCTGGTACTTGCGGTTCGTTGAAGCGGACGTCAACGCGAACGCGCTGTCGCCTTCCACAGCGGCCAAATGGTTGGGGACGACGTCTGCCATAGCCATTGAACTGGCGGCCAGACACAAAACTAGAGTGCTTCTCTTCAAATCCTCCTCCTCAAATTGTGGGAAAAACCACAATTCCCGCAGAGCGGGTCCGTGAGTATGGTAACGCATCTCCGTAGGAATACGGCTAGCAAGATTGCCGGTTCTGTTGAGAAAGCCCTTATCTTGGTACTCTGAGCCCGTGGGCATCTCCAACGTCGAACGCCGCCGTTGAAGGGCTCAGGCCCTTGAGCTTGTGCTTCGACCCCGGCGGCAGAGTAAGCCCAGCCCCATCCCAAGGGCAGCGAGCGTCGCAGGTTCGGGGACCGGAGTCAGGTCCAGATCGTTGAAGCCCTCTTGCTCGGTCGTACACTCCAAGATGATGGCGTCAAACGTCGAGGAATCAACCGCTATTTGAATCAGGCCGTCGAGCCCGCCGTCGTAATCGAGCACGAGGTACTCGTACGGATTCCCTGTTGCGGCAAGCCCAAGGATCCGGATCACGTCTTGTCCCGCGCCATCGAAGCCGTCCGACCAAACGGACGCGGAGGTGAACGCGCTATCGGGCGTGATGAGCAAGTCCTTTGTCGCCCCCGCATAAATGATCTTGTCGGAGGCGTTTCCGTAGTTGCCGGAGACAAGAAACTGGGGAATCACCGAGCTGAAGGTGATCGTGTCGCCCACATTGGCCCAGACATCGACGCTGCCGGTTTCGATGGTAAGGCCGGGCACATCACTCGGGCTGTGTACGCCATCGGCGAGGGAGTCGAAGTCGTAGAAGATTGCGACAGCCTGAGCCGCCCCGAGCGCAGCCAAAGCGGCCAGCGTCCCGCGCCCTAGGTTGCCCCTTTTCATCCATTTGAATTGCATCAAACTAGAGTTGACCGAAACGTCGTGATTTGTGACAGATTTGTGTCAGTTCTCTCTCTTGGAAGCTTGGCGATACGAACGGTCACCAGGTTCCGCGCGTTGCCTTGGGCCCAGCGTTTGAGCCTGGCTCAGGGGGCGGCGGTATTGCTTGCGGAACCGTCCCGCGGACTTCCCACACTTTGATGGAGAGACCGAATCGTGCCAGGATAGCATCGTCCGATCGAAATGCAGCGCGTTCGCCCTTTCAGCCTCCTGATCAAGCCGGTTTCCGCCGACTGCAACCTCCGCTGCCGGTACTGCTTCTACCTCGACCACCTCGACTTCTACCCGGGAAAGAAGCATCGGATGACGGACGAGACCCTGGAAGCGATCATCCGAACCTATCTGTCCGTTCCGTTGCATGAGCACATCTTCTTGTGGCAAGGCGGCGAACCGACCCTGATGGGCCTGGAGTTCTTCGAAAGGGTCGCCGAGCTTCAGGACCGGTACTCACCGCCGGGCGGGCGGGTCTCGAACGGGCTGCAAACGAACGCAACCCTCCTCACTGACGAGTTGGCTCGCCACCTGAAGGCGCACGAATACCTCGTCGGCGTCAGCATCGACGGTCCGCCGGAGATTCACGACGAGCACAGGCTCTCGACGCCAGGCCGCGCCACTCATGAGCAGGTGATCGCGGGCCTGGAAACGCTCCGCAAGCACGGCGTCGAATGCAACGTGCTGTGCGTTGTGACGCAAGCGAACGCTCCCCACGGCAAGGAGGTGTACCGCTACCTCAAGAGTCTGGGGTTCGACTTCCACCAATACATCCCTTGCGTCGAGTTCGACCCCGCCGGCGCTCTCGCGGATTTCGCGGTCGGTGGCGAGGCCTGGGGGCAGTTCCTCAGTGATGTCTTCGAGGAATGGCGCAAGTCGGACACTCGCAGGGTCTCCGTCCGCCAGTTCGATTCGATCGTGAACAAGCTGGTGCTCGGGCGGCCGACTCTATGCCCGATGGACACGAACTGTTGCCAGTACTTCGTGGTCGAGTTCAGCGGCGACGTGTACCCCTGCGACTTCTTCGTGCGGTCGGAACTCAGCCTCGGCAACGTTCGATCTCACGCTTGGGTGGAGATGCTCGCAGAGCCCAAGTATGTGGAGTTCGGAGCCCGCAAACCTCGGTGGCACTCCGATTGTCAGAGGTGCGATTACTTGGAGCTTTGCGCGGGGGATTGCCTCAAGCACCGAGGACCCCCTGGTTCTGCGCCGGAGACCAAGAGCGTTCTCTGCGACGGCTGGAAGGCCTTTTACTCCCATTCGCTGCCCACGTTCCGATCGCTCGCCAAAGAGATCGAGCGCGAGTTGCGAACGGTCTGAGTCGCTATTCCTATGCGTCCGATCGGGACCCCGCGAGAACGTCTTCGACCCAAGCGAGGCCTGCCATCATCTGCGGAAAGCCCAGCGTGGTGGTGCCCTGCAACACGGCGTGGCGGATTTCGTCGGGAGTCGCGCCTGCTTCGATCGCCTTGCGCGTGTGGCTGTGCGTAGCGCCTTCGCGATTGGCCGCCACCGACATCCCCAGCTTGATCAGGGCGCAGGTCTTGGGATCGAGCGGACCGTCCTCCGCTACGGCTTGACTGAGCTTTCTGTAGGCCGAAGCGACCTCAGGGTGCTTTTCGAGAAACCTCGAATAGTGGCCGGGAACCTTGCCCATGCCGCCATTATATCGGCAATCAAGGCATGTCGCGCATGATGCGGTCGAGCCGCTCGGCATCGAGAATCGTGATCATCTGGTGCTCGGTCCGAACGATTCCGGACTTTTGCCACCGCGACATCACTCGAATCGTAGTCTCCACGGTCGTTCCGGCCATTTCGCTGATCTCCTGCCGGGTCAACGGTACGTCCAAACGAACCTTATTGCCCTTGTGCGTCCCGTAGCTGTCAGCGAGAATGAAGAGCACCGCCGCGATGCACTCTTCCGCGCTGCCGGTCGAGAATCGCGACATCATCTCGTGGGCGCGCCTAACGCGGGGGCCGATGGTGCGCACCACTTGGTCCTTCAGGTTCGAGTTAGCCTGGTAAATCGGCAAGATGACACGAGACGGAACTTTCAGGTACCAACAGTTCGTCACCGAGACCGCCGAAAGGGGGAACTGCCGCCCCTCGATGACCGCCATCAAGCCCAGAACTTGGCCCGGGCCGAGCAGTTCCATTGTCACTTCATGCCCGGACGACGACAGCTTGGTCATCTTGATGAAGCCTGTACCTGCGATCACGCAACACTCTGCGGCGGTCCCTGCGAGCCATATCACCTCGCCGCGCTCGGCGTATGCCATGAACGAGTTGTTGGCTACCTGCTGCCTGTCCGCCACGGGGACCGAATTGAGAAGAGTGCATGACTCGACGACGGCGAGGTTAGTGGGTCGTTCCGGACGCGAAGCCATTATCTCCATTGTGTCACGCAACGACTAGGCTCTTGGGGCGGAGCATGGTCCGGAGCATGTAAGCGGCCCAAAGCGCGAGCCCGGCAAGCTCCACGAATCCGGTGATTCCCATGGGAAGGAATGCGCCGGGAGAGTAGTCGGTTGCGATCTCCAGCCCGACCCTAGCGGCGTTTCCCAGGTTCAAAAGCCAAAACGTCGCCCAAAGCGGGCGCTCGTACCTGGCCGGGATGTCGTTCATCCTGGCGGCAACGTGCATCCCCACGCCCACGATCATTTGGCTAATAAACCCAACGGTGATCGCGTGACGGATCGCCCCGAGGTAGGCGTGGGAAAACGGGTGGCCGATGGCGGCGAGGTGGAGCGGCTCGACCGCGATGAGAACCCCGCCAAGGATCAGCCAGCTAAACGCCGCCCGAACGAACTTCTGCGATGGCGCGGCGATATCGAGCGTCGCGAACATGCGCGTTGCGAGGACCATCATCACCGCGCCGGCGGCAAGCAGGAGGCCCCCGGCGTGATAAATGAGGCGCGAGTCGCCTTCGAGGCCGTTCTGAAACGCATAGACCCAACCGCCCATCCGGGCCAACAGCCCCACAGTCCAGACCGCGTACCCGCCCAACCCGAGCTTCGGGCAGGCCTCCTGCGCGCCGAAGCAGGTGTACATCTTCACGAGCGCGACCCCAAACACCATCGAGGCGACGAAACCGAGGAACTGAGCGTCGCGATAGGGCACGAACCACTCCGCGATGAACAGAATGCGAGCCTGAGGGTCCGTTCCGTGCGAGGCGACGAAGAAAAACGGCTCCGCCAGCGTCACTGCGAGCAGCCACGAAAGCGACCCGAGCACGAGAATTGACTGCCACGGCATCTTCTCGCCGCTCCGAAAGCGATTGAAGGTGATGTTGTAAAGGTAGAGCAGAACCGCGGCGGCTTGAGCCCAGCAAGCGGCCATTCCGATCGGAATCCAAAGCCCTCGATCGACCGCCACGAGAGGCTCGGCTGCAAACCTGACCGCGATCCCGAGTCCCATCAACACCAGCGCCGCGTGGGCCAGTCGGAGAAACGACGCCTTGGTGGCGACCGTGGGCGCGTGCTGTTGCATCGAGAAGCCCATCACGAAGAACCCGACCCACCCATAGAGTTGTGAATTCGCGTGGGCGAGGATGTAGGGAGTCCACGCGGAGACGGTGTAGCTCGAATTGAGTGCGATCCCCAAAAGCGCGACCGCGCCCAGAAGGCATCCGGCCGTGAGGACGCTCAGGATGCCCGCGACGAAGAAGGGTCGGTAGATCTCCGTCTGCGCCCGGTCCGTCGAGCCTGTCTCTGGAATCTGCTGGGCAACGACTCGAAGCTCGGGAAGTTGAAAAGACTTCACTTCCGTAAAGGTAGGAGCATCGCCTTCCTGCGTCTATGATGCCGATCATACGTTCGCCGTGTCGGCTCCGGGACGGTGCAGCAGGGAAGATCTCCCCTTCGCCCCTCTGGGGGAGAAGGGGACTAAGGGGATGAGGGGCCGGCCCCGGGGAGCCTGGTCGGACTCGAAGAGCACACCCCGAATCGCGCAGGTTCCGCCTTCGGAAACGCGAACCTCAGGCCCAACGGGCCGACATGCTAAAGCGAAGGGCATCGCCCTTGGCTTGGGCCCGGTCCCCAAGAAAGCTACCGGATGGCCCGACACGGAAGCCGTCGCGCTGTCAGGAACACCCTCGACCCCAACGGGGTAGGAGTATCCCAAGGGCCTCTCAGTGACGAGGCTTACCACCTCCACGGAAATCGCCTCGTAGCCAAAACACAATCGCATTGACAATCGAGACACCCACAATGAGGAACGTATAGACTCCAACTGGATCGCGGTACGGCCCCCGAATTGTCGCCACGACCACCACATAAACCGCGAACCAAAAGGAACTCACCAAGAAGCGCCCAAGAACAGGCCTTTGAGCAGATCTACCAGCCCTTGGATCGAGGGCTCTTGATAGATGCGCGAAAAGACTGGCCATCATAATCTTGACCTTGCCCCGAACAAGCGTGGGCCAAGGCCTCTTCTTCAAAGGCTTCATTGTTATTTCTTAGACGGCCAAGAACCATCGCCGCAGTGCATGCTGTTGAAAGGCAACCCCGCGTCCGTCAAGGTCCGCTCAAATCCATCCTCGGCGGGGTGAGAGAAGAGAGAACAGGGTTCCGCTCCACCGCGATCCCCGATTCGCTCCAGAACAATGCGTAGCCCCCCGCAAGGGCGCCGATATCCGCCGACTTCAACTCTCTTTATGCGCATCATTGCCCGCCTCAAGAACCCGACGTCACGCATACCTCCCTCCTCGAGTGCGCCAGTACCACCACTTCCATTATCTGACAGGCTGTGGTCGGCGACAGGATCGCGACACACTCCTCTAACTGGCGCACTTGCCCTTCGTCGCTCAGTATCAACCAAGTTCTTAGCTCAGTAGTGACAACCTCTGCGTCGCTAAAGAAGCTGCTTAAGTCGAGCATCAGCCAGTCCATCAACGCAGAGAACATCCACTCGATGTCATCGATCTCCATGCAACTATTGTCATCCCTCTCAGAAGCTTCCAGCAGAGAAGCAGCCACTAAGCGCAGTTGCGAGCGCAGATACATGCTACTGATCAAGACACTCGTATAGGCCTGCATCAACCTCCTTCCTTCCCATGGGGTAACGGACTCGCGGCTCCTGAGCATGAACTCACCTCGGCGCAGTTGCTCGTGCAGCGATCGCACAAGCACACCGAACCGGTCGCGTAACGGCGTCAACTCAAGCTGTCGCTGCATGTACAGATACTCCTCGGACGAAGTATCGATAATCTCGGTGGGTTTGGCGATTGCATCGGCCGCTTTACCTAGCCTGTACGCAGTATCTTCGAACTCCCTCATGAGCATCTCTACAGTAGCACGTTCCTCCGGGCCGAGACGAAAGCTCCGCTTTAGCCAGGAGGCAAATTCGCGAAGCGCTCTCACGAGTGAATAGGTACTCATGTCATGCATCCTCAGTGGGTGGCCGAAGTCCGGCCTGAAAGATGTCAAGAAAGGTGGCGCGGGGTCTCGACTCGGTCCGACTTCGAAGTCGTCGCTGGCGAATGCGTAGCTCCCGGCAAGGACACCAAACCGCGAAGACAACGTACTGCATCAGAACCTCAGTATCTACTAAGAGCAAGGATGGTTCCGGCAGCAGCTCCGAAGAGGAGAAACACATCGCAAAGTATCGACTTGATCTCATCGACTTCGAAAGAGCGAGACGGCCCCTGAAGGAGCGCATCAGTAGCAATCGCTAACACCGCCATAAGAATGCTGACAACCTGAAGTACCCAGGCCATGGGCGACCATAGAAAGTGACCCCAGTATGCAAAGGACGCGAGCTGAGGGATGGGAAGGGCTACTGCCACGAGAAGTCTCAGCAGAACGGATTTCATGCCAACGCAACTTCCCGCGAAATATCCCATAAACCAAAGGCACAGGCCCCCTATTGCTATTCGAAAGTACTCCACTTAGAATCCCCATACGCTCTCGTCGGCGTCACCGGGTTGCAGACCGATGAGCAATTTAGCGTCGTCAAGCCCTCTGTTCCAAGCTGTAGCCATCCCCCCAGTGCAAGCGACCCAGGGCCGCCAAGTAGCCCCGTGAATCCATTTACAATACCCTCAGGAGCCTGCGATCCGTTGACCCCAATCATCGCTCTAGAGAGAAAAAAGGAGCGTCCAGTAGCAAGAGGCCCTGCTGTTTCTCGAAGAGTGAGAAGGAATTCCCAAACAACAACATACTTGTTAATCATCCGCATTGCGAGAATTCAAGTTGTCTATTGGCTTATTATTCGTATAAGGCTCACAACTGAGCTGCCGAGACACGATCAAAAGACAGAAGGGCACAGCGATTTCATACTTCACCAAGCGCAATACCCCAAGAACCGCAACGATGATGGCGCAACATGCGTAAACAATGCTAAGTATTGCCGATTTTCGGTCATTGCGAAGCATGTTTCGAATGGATAGTGCGATAGTCACCTCCCCAAGAAGCGCCAAAACGATAAGCCCAATCAGCATCCAGTCCAAACAGGTCACTGCGAAAGGGCCTCGCTTAAGTCAACATCTGGAAGCAAAAGTTCCGACGGACTCTGGGGGCAGACGCGGGTACTTGACGAACTCCAGACGTTATTCGTCTGCAGGCCCGTGTCCGCGAACTCAAGGGTCGGAATCATGTTCCCATGTCCATCATACAACGGAGAGCCTAGAGTTTCGCCCCTGCCGTAGACCGATTTTGGAGGAATCCCTCCCTGGTCGCGGACGGGCGAGGGGGAATTACCTCAAGTTTCCCGGTCTGTTCATCGAGTCAGACGCGGGCACCCGGCCCTACACTTCCACGTCCGCTCATCGAGTCAGACCGGGGCGCTCGGATGTATTCTTGCGGCCTTTCAGGCCTTGAGGATCGGTCGGGTGGCACGGATTCCAGGCCTTCGGTCTTCGCTGTAACCTCGCGGTCCTTCAGGCCTCGAGGATCGGTCGGGTGGCACGGATTCCAGGCCTTCGGCCTTCGCTGTAACCTCGCGGTCCTTCAGGCCTCGAGGATCGAACCGGACTCACGCGGGCCAGGAGGTTTGCATCCCTCCCGCCAGGGGTGAAGGGTCTCGTTCACGTTACCGGCTGCAGAGACATGCTTCACAGAGGCTGGGAGGCTGGAAAGAACTCCCGACTCTTGCAGTCAAACGGTACTACGGTCCGGCTGTCTGGACGCCGCGGGCGGCACCTCGATAGCCTTGCGCTTCTGGTCGCATTCAGATCCGATCCTCGTGCGACGACCGAGAAACCGATGCCCTCAAGGGTCGGAGCGTCCCGGAACAGCTTCCTTTCGTTGCCGGAGAAGCGCCTTTGCGCCAACGATCAGAGTCACCACCACGCACACCCCCAGGAACCAATCGCCTGCGACCTTGTAGAATGTCCACCGCGGTCGGTCGGAAACCCAGCCGGCAATCGCCCCCTCGAATCCCGCAGGCGCCTCGGCCACAATTCGGCCGTCCCCATCGACAATTTGAGCGAAGGCACTGCTCTCGCCGCGAGCAATCGCGACACCGTTTTCCGCTGCCCGAAAGGGAGTGAACGCGCCGTGCACCGCTTGCATTACGCCGAAGGGGCTTTCCGGCCCCATGCTGGGCAAGGAAATCGAATTCACGCCAGGTAGGCTGGCGGTCTCTCGAACGATATAGGGAAAGCACGAATCGAAGCAGACAAGAAGCCCTACATCCCCCTTGCGAAAGCGCGCCGAAGTCGGCTTACTTCCTGGCAGATGCATCGACCGCTCCCCACCAAACAGCTTGCGCTTCCGGTAATTCCCCAAAGCCTTGCCCTCGACGAAGAGAGTAGACACGTTGTAGGGTAACGAGCCTCCCTCCAATCTGGGATAGCTCGTTACGAACGCAACGCCTTGCTCGCTTACTTTCTGTAACTCTCCAACGTCCCCACCGACCACCCACCCGGATGCGCTGAGTTCGGGCCACACCACGAATTCAGGCTCATGCGCGGCCGCCTGTCGATGGAGCCGATCGAGTTGGTCGGGTTCATGACTCAGCGTCTGAATGGCTGCTAAGAGCATTTGGCCATGTTTGCCTTCGCCCAATGCCCCGGGGGCTGGGGGCGGAAACCGCCAAACCATGGCTGCGAGTATGACTGCGAGCAAACTCAGGTCCAGGGTCCGAGCCGCAAGCAGCTTCGATCTTTCGCGTAGTCGGCCGTCGGCAAACGCCATAGCCACGCGGACATTCGATGCCCATACGAGGTACGAGACTCCCCAAATGCCGGTGAACGAGGCCACTTTCAATAGAAACGGGGAACGATAGTGCGCCAGTCCCAAGTGTGCGGGAAGGTAGAGCAGTAGCGTTGCTTCCGCCACAACGGCGATCGCAGGGAGCCAAAGCCAAACCCAGCGTGACGTCGTCTTTAGGTCGGCCCAGATACCCGCAACGGCGACCATCGAAAGGGAGAACAAGAAGAAGCCCACGTAATGCCAGGCTGCCGTTTCATCGAGGCGGGCGACGCCAGGATAGAACACGCCAATCACACTCAGCCACGCTGCGATCAATGCCGCCCCCAAGGCAGCCAACGAACCGACGACGAAGCCAGACCCACGAACTCCGATCAGAAGAGGGGCCATGCAGAGCCAAGAGAGCATCCCAAGGTCGGCGGGCGGCATGGCGGCCGTCAGCAAGGCTCCGGACACCAAAGCGCCCGCGCCAGCGGATGCGAGCTTCCTCATACTGTTTCAGACGGTGCGGCGAGTTCTTAGGATCGGGCGCACCGACGACCATTTTGGACATAAGGGCGTTTTTGCGAGCCGAGCAGGTACCGGGAGGTGTCGTAGGACCGCGCGCGGCGTCCGTGCGGTGACCATTTCCCGCTCGATCAGTACTGCTCGACGCTGGATGCTTGGGCAAGCTGCCGGGTTCGACGAATCACTTACGCTGCCAGTTCCCAATGCATTCTCCTCACATCATCCAGTTCGAGAAGTCTGCCTTTGCCGTCCTTTCGGCGATTTCGCGGAGTACGTCGAGGTCCGCGTCCTCAAACTTGCGGAAATTGATGCAGCTTCGGCCAATGCTCGCTTTCGGTAGCTTCTCGGCGTAGGCCTCGGGCAGCGTCTTGCCGTTTTCGCCGGCCGCGCAAGACGCAAACATAATCGAGTTCTTGTTACTCGCCAGGCCGAGCTTGAACCACTCTCCCGAACAGGCTTTACTTTTGCCCTGGTAGGGGAACTTCCCAAAGCCGATCTTGCCGGAGACCATCCAAGGCTCAAGCTCGGGCGCCGCCTTGCGAATGAGGTCGAAAAGCGTTTGAACGTGCGTTCGCCTTGGCTCGTCGAGCCCGGCGATGTACTCTTCAGGCGTCGTGGGCGGATTCGGTCGGGTCATGGCCCCAATCTACCTTCTCCCTACAAGGCGCTCTTGGCATCTTCCAGACTGCCTTCGCTAAGGAGACGGTAAGCTCCGCCCCATGCTCGCCTTTATCGCCGCTGCCGGCCTGTTGCCCCCCAACCCGCTCATGGAATCGATTGAAGGACCCACCCGGACTTCCGAGGCCCTTGCCCTCGACTCCTCAGGTCGATATGCGCTCCGTTCTCCGAGCGGTTCGCTCGACGTTCAGATCGAGCTCCCGCAGGGAAGTTCGGCTGGGAGACCCTCATGGAGCCTGAAGCGGGGGACGAAAACGCTCCTTGATGGGTGCCTCTTGAGCCTGACCGAAAAGGCGCGGGGCGACCTCATGGAGGGAGCGCGGGTGGATTCGGTGGCGACGAGGTTCGTCGATGAGCGAGTCCCGATCCTGTTTGGCAAGTCATCGGAGGGTGTGAATAGGTTCCGCGAGATTCGGCTTGGACTCAGGACGCCCGATGGTGGCGGCCTTGCGCTCGTCTTTCGCTGCTTCGACGACGCGGTGGCGTTTCGATATGAGGTCGAGTCGCTTCCCGGTTCGAAAGGCGTGGTCGTGCAGGGTGAGGACTCGAGCTTCGTGCCAGCGGGGGAATGGACGGCCTATGCGCGCTACATGGCAAACTTCGCTAACTCGCGTGAGCACCTCATCGCGCGGGTGCCACTCAGCGGCCTCCGGCAAGGAGTACTTCTCGATACTCCTCTAACGCTGCAAAGACAAGATGGAATCACCTTGGCCATTACTGAAGCAGGCTTGCGTGAGTTCCCTGGAATGTCCCTGATGCGCCCCATCGGAGATACTCGTCAATCGCTGTTCGCTCGATTGTCGCCGCGGTCCGATGGATCCAAAGCCGTATGCTCCGTACCTTTCAAGACCCCTTGGCGAGTCGTATTGATCGGGAACCGGCCGGGCGATCTGCTCGAATCTACGACGCTCTTTTGCCTCAACGATCCCCCGGCGATCGGCGATGCCTCATGGATTCGACCCGGCAAGATGACCTGGTATTGGTGGAACGGTTACGTCGGTTACCCAAAGCCCAACGAACCGATTCTTTCATTCGAGGCACAGAAGCGCTACATCGACTTTGCCGCCGCGAACGGAATCCTCTACCATTCGATCATCTCGAGCGAGAACGACGAACCTTGGTACATCAACGGCCAGCCGGGACTGTTTCCTGGACCTGGCGCGGACTCGACGAAGGTGAGACCGGACCTCGACCTGAAGAGGATCGCCGACTATGCTCGATCGAAGGGAGTGAGACTCTGGACGTGGGTCCACCAGGCGACGCTCCGGGGCAAGGACCTCGACGCGGTGTTTGCTCACTATCGAAACCTGGGGTGGGGCGGAATGATGGTCGATTTCTTTGATAACGACGATCAGGCGACCGTGCGGTTTGCTGAGGAGATCCTAAAGGCCGCGGCTCGACACCAGATTCTGATTCACTTTCATGGAATGTATAAGCCTACGGGTTGGGAGCGCACCTATCCCAACCTCATGAATCACGAAGGTTCGCTGAACCTTGAGTACCTGAAGTGGAGAGATACCTGTACGCCCGAACATACTCTCAGGGTGATGTTCACCAGGCAGATCGCTGGGCCGATGGATTACCACTTGGGAGGTTTTCGGTCGGTCGTCAGGGAGGATTTCGTTCCGCGGAACGTCGGTCCAAACGTACTCGGCACGAGAGGATTCAACTTAGCGCTTTACGTTCTTATCGATAACCCTAACCCTATGGTGTCGGATTACCCTGACGCGTATGAAGGTCAAGCGGGGCTGGACTTCCTGCGCGAGGTCCCTACGTTTTGGGAGGAAACAAGGGTCCTTGCGGGCAAGGTTGGCGAGATCGCCCTTATGGCGCGGAGAAAAGGCGTTTCTTGGTGGGTGGGATGCGCGTCGGCTGGCGAGGCGCGAACGGTGAGGTTCTCCGCTTCATTCCTGGGCAAGTCGAACTTCCGGATGAGGCTATGGCGCGACGCGGATGGGGCCGATCTCGATCCGAACTTGCTGACGGTGGAGACCCGTGAGGTCGGGCGTGGCGAAGAAATCGAGGTGCGTGTTGCGCGCGACGGCGGCTTTGTGGCTGAGTTCCGCCCGGCGAAGTGAGGGTCGTTGGGTTCCACTATCACCCTTGCTTCCACTGCGAAAGAACAAGCCCCTTCCCCATATCTCCCCATCCCAAGACGAGGCAACCCGCTCCGCCGGTACACTGCACGCCATCATGGAGCGGAGCTGCCTTTGGTACATCCGAAACTTGAACTTCTTCCCTCAACTCACGGAAGCTCAGCAGATGGACCTTGCCGCGAGTTCGAAGATGATCCCCTCCAGACGCGGGCATAAGCTGAACGTCGCCACAACCGCCGGGGGCAACGCTTACCTGATCAAGGAGGGCCACGTGCGACTCTTGAGGGCCGCGGAAGGGCGCGAGGTGGCCGTGGACCTGCTCGGGCCGGGAGACGTGCTGGGCCTGACGCCGATCCTGACCGAAGACTCCGACGCCGACCACGCCGAGGTCTTGGACGACGTGCTGTTTTGTAGGGTCCCCGCGCGAATCTTGCGAGAACTGCTCGAGGCGACTCCGGGCCTCGCCCTGCACTTCTCCAAGCAGCAAGGCCTTCGCCGCAAGACGATCGAACTGCGTCTGATCGACATCGCCTTTTGCACGGTCAAAGTTCGAATCGCCCGCCTTCTGGCAGAACTTGCGAAGAAATTTGGCGAGGACCACCCCAAGGGCCGGAAGATCGGCCTCAAGCTGACTCAGCGAGAGATCGCGGAAATGGTGGGCAGCAACCGCGAGGCGGCCAACCGGGCGACGCTCGGGCTCGTCGATGCGGGCGCGATCGAGTTCGAAGGCAAAAACATCGTGATCGTGAACTCGGACAAGTTGGCCCACGAAGCTCAGTGGGACAGGCCTTGGCAAAACGTGTCGTAGGGCACAACCTTGGTCGAGCGACATCGCGTTTCTTGCTGTAGGACGGCCCCAAGAACGGTCGCCCCAAGGAGAATCCAAGAATGAAAGCAAGAATCGTACTTTCCGTAGCGGTCGCAGCCCTCGGCCTTACCCTGGCGGGCGCTGCCGATCAAAAGTTCAAAGTCGGCGACGCCGGCGGCATGAAGGTCGCCCAGACCTTCTCGTTTACGAGCGAGGCCCAGTTCGAGAACTTCACCGGGCAAACGCACAAGGTCACCGGCGCAATCAACTTCGACCCGGTTAAGCGAACCGGCAGCGGCAAGATCGAGGTCGATCTCGGGTCGGTCGACACAGGCATCGCCATGCGCAACGAACACCTGCAGAGCGACATGTGGTTCAACACCTCCAAGTTTCCGAAGGCGACCTTCGAAACGACGGCCGTGAAGCACGTGAAGGGCGACGACTACCAGGTCACCGGTAAGCTCACCCTCCACGGAGTGACCCGGACGATCACGACCACCGCCACGGTCAGGTACCTCCCGGAGAGCGACGCAACGCGCAAGGCGATGTTCATGGGGAACGTGGTGAACTTGAAGTGCCGGTTCCAGGTCAAGCTGGCCGACTACGGCATCATGATCCCCGACATGGCGAAGGGGAAGGTGGCCGAGACCATTGCCGTGAACCTGAACGTATTCGGGTACACGGGATAGCGAAGGGAAGGCGCTGAATCGCCTTCAGCCGCTGGGTTGGCGCTATTCGTGCTGGGCTTCATCGGGGCGGTCGTCGTCCCGATGAGCCAGACTCGTTAAGAGCATGCTGCAGAATGTCCTTGGAGGGGACGCATTTCAATAGCACGTGGCCGAACGTAGGGAGCTCCCGAGTTCGCTCGCGAAACCTCCGGACCCCGACATCCTGTCCTCGATCGGCCGGCGGCAAAGCGATCCTGATCGGCAATCCAAAATAGGCCGTCGGTGCGGGCGACTTCGCAAACTCATTTTCCGTCGTCAGCTGCCTCCTGAGGCGATCGCCGAAGTTTCGTGCGGGCGACTTCGCAAACTCATTTTCCGTCGTCATAGGACGCTTGTTGGATCAATCTGGCGGGCGCGGGGATTCCCGCTTGCTCCAAATAGTAGCGGACCATCCCGGCAATTGTACGCTCCATTGCGAAGTTGCGATAGACAAGGTCGTATTTTGAAAAGTGAATGTGCGGGTAGAGGTTGGCCTCCCAAACGACCACCCGGCCTTGTCTGTCGAGAGCGTAGTCGATTCCCAAGAACTCCAAATCGAGGGCCACTCGCGCGGCGCGCATGAGTTCCTCATGGGGTTCTGGCGCGAGCAGGTATTCGATCTCCTCCTCTCGCGTCGAGGCGTTCTTGATTCGCCCTTTTCCCCGCGAAATCCAAGACTCAGTGACTTGAAGGTGATGCGAGTAGACGGTGTCTCCCAGCAGGATACAGCGGAACTTCCTGTAGGATCCGTCTGGACTAGCTACATCGATGAACTCGGCCAGGACCGGGTCACGAAAGCCATTGAGGTCTGCGGTTTTCGCCTCCGACATCGAATCGATTCGCACGAAAGGGCTCTGGTGAGACCTATTGTCGCGCAGAATCACAGGAGGCTCCATACCGCAAAGGCAATCGCGTAGCTCCTCCTCGCTCGCAACGGCCACGACCTTGGGAGTGCGGATGCCTGCCGAAGCGAGCCGTCGGCTCGCTTCCAACCTGGAAACGTTCGCATGCTTGTCCACGCGGTTGATCGTTCGGATTCCTCGCTCGTCGCACTGACGCGACAGCTCAGTCGACCAACGGTAAGCGGAAGCGTGAAGGTCCTCAACAGGATCCTGCAGCCAGGGGATATGGAGCCGGCATTTGGAATCACTGGGAAGCGAGTAGGGCAACGCCCTTCCTGCGACGTGGCGAAGCAGATCGGGGTGCTGGTGCTCAATCCAGTCCAATACCACGTCGTAGTGGTGCGGGTTCAGTCCGTTGCATCGGGAAATCAGGATCGGCGAACCTAGGCTCAAGAGGTCACCCCCTCTCTTTCGGCCCCGCCGCGAGACTCGAAGTACTCCCTTAGGTACCGGTGAAGTTCGGGCCTCTCGGAACTCCATTGCCAAACGCCTCTCGGAGACAACCTAAGGTCGCTGTAAGGATCGAATCCGAGGGCGCTTAAGCCCCGGTGGCGCTGCCTCGCTCTGCGGCTTTCCATACTTCCATGCCACAGATGGTGAATCGTCTGGGGAACGAAGGTGATCTGACCGCGGGTCTCTGCGTAGAACCTCTGCGCCCACAAAGCGTACCGCTGAGCCTGCGCCTCCCCCATCGCGTGGAGCTCAATCGCGACCTCCGGATGTCCAAGGGCCGCACTGACGACTGCAGTGTCGCCTCCTCCTATGATGCAACCATCGTACAACCCGTAGCGTTCGACCACGTCGCGCCGCGCTGCCCAGACGTGTCCCGGGCAGGGCGACGTGCCCGTGCGGTTGAGCGCAGAATCAAGGGTCTCAGCGACTGTCCCCCCGCACGAAAGAGCGAACATTGTCGAAGGATGCCATTGTATGTCCTCGCTTGCCGGAAGCGCGATGCGTGGAGGCAAGTGCAGGACCTCGGCGAACCCTTGTACCAAAGGCGCCTCGTCGAGCGCGTTGGAGATCGCGAGAGGCCATGAAGGGTCGGGAGCGATAATATCTGCGTCGCACCAGACAACCTTTGTGCAGCAATCAGGAAGACGCGCAAGCGCCAGTGAAAGCAAGCGCTCCTTTTGCCACATGACGTCTCCCCCCTGAAGTTGAACGAGCACCTCCGATGCCGTTGCGTCCAGAGCGAACGGTTCGCCGAAGGAGAGTTCCACAGTCACGAGGGGAAGGCGCAGCGCGTTGCGAAACTCCCAGTAATTCTCGATGCGACGTGGCGATGAAACGCCAAAGAGGCAAGTGATCGCCCACAAATCACTCTGAGCGTCTCGGGCCGTGCTCACCGTCTCGTTGCCTCAATGAGGTCCTGTCTGGGGTCGGGATGATGCTGCGCCCGCGAAACGACGGTCAGGCCGTCTCCCAGGCATAGGCTCAGCACCTGGTAGGCGGGGTCCTGGCGGAGGGACTCCATGAACCTACAAACACTGTGCGTGTAAGCGCGATTCTCGCCGTAAATGCTCGACTGGCGCTCGCGAACGCTGTCGTGAAAAAGCACGAGCGCATCGGATCGGAGCTTGGGCTCAAACGCAGCGAAATCGAACTGTGCCTGTTCTTCCGTGTGGTACCCGTCCACAAAGAGCAACCCGATTTCATCGAGGCTTCGGTACCCTTCGGTCGTCACGAACTCCTGCGTGGTGCAGCAGTAGTGACGGACGTTCGTGATTCCGTAGCTCTCGAAGTGGCGCCGCACGCGAGGGGGCGACAGCCAAAAGTCGTCCACCAGCGAAGGGTCGATGAAGACCACGTCGCCCCTACCGTTGTCCTGCAGAGCCTTCCCAAGCACGAGAGGAACAAAGCCCCTGAAGGAGCCGATCACGACCACCGTCGAAGGTCGCAGTGCCCTAGCAAGTCCATAGTAGATCCATCCAGAACCTAGATTCTGATCCTCGATGCTCTGGGCGTGGCCCATCCGCGCCATGTTCGGGTCGGCGTACAGTTGACGTATCCATTCGTACACGAGGGTAGCCCTCCAAAAGCGCAAGTCTACTGGATGCCGCTCCCGCGAGTGCAGAATTTGGGATTTGCGAGTCGCCTCAGACTTCGGACAGCGTAAAGCGGGAGCGACAACGAGGGAACTGCCGAAGAGGCGCCCGTCCTGAACGGCACGAGGTTAGCAGACCAGGAACTCGCCTGCGGTCACTCGCAGACTTCGTTCGACCGGGGGTCCGCAAGCCCAAAGTAAGGCGAGTTCTCCGAGCGGCCGAGCGTCGCGATCATGTTTCCACGTCCATTATACAACGGAAGGCCCCGGTTCTCCTCCCCCGCATCCACTCTTTTGGTCATGAGGTGGATTCCGCGGGCCCGACCCCGTCCCACGCTTGCGTCACGCCCTCCAAGACCTTGGCCTTCGCCACTCCGACTTTTGACAACGGTCAATATATGCCGATGGCCTGGTGTAGTGTAAGGGATCAACAAGGTAGACCGACGACTTGCCAACGCCCGATTTTACGCCTGTTTAGCGTTGCTGGACGAACACTACGGTAATCGCTGGCAAGGTTCCAACTATCAACAAATCAAACAACAACGTGCGATCCGTGGCTCCAATAAGCCTCCACAGGAGCCCAATAAACAGGGATACATTGACGGCAACTAACGTAGGCGCAACTCGGAACACCGAACTGCTAAGTACCTGGATTACAGAAGTCGCCGTCACTCCAATATAGCATAGCGAAAGCAAGAGGACGGTTGACTTCGCTTGGCGTAGTATTGTACACGTAAGATAAGTCCACGTCCAAGTCACACCAGTTATTCCGCAGGCTAATATCCAGAGGTCTCTCGATATATGTGCAAGAACCAGAAAAACAAGGGTCGCGACGAGAATGACGGCCATGAACTTCACGCTAACTCGTGAGCCTGTCTCAGTACCAATAAGACAATCCATCTTCAATCTCCCTCAAGAACATGAAAGCCGTCAGAGTCGCCAAATATACTCCCAAGACGGCAAGCCCATGTTGAAAACCTGAAGGGGTGATATTGGGCCTTAAGACCGACTGAAGAAGAGCGGCAAATGCCATGTGCAGGAAGCCAGCGGCTATAGGAATAAAAAGTGTTTCAGCAGCATCGGAAGGACGTACACTATTGGGGCCGATGTCGGCCCATTGCATCAAGAACGACACAGAGGCAAGCGCATAGAGGGCGGCTGCCGCTGACTTCCGGGACAACTGAACAATGGCCCAAAGGGATCCCGCAAGGCCTTCTATCGCCCCGATAAGGCTCCAGTACGCGTCAACATCGTCATCAGTCCAATAGCCCGCCGAGTCGACCTTGTTCGCTGGAGAGTTTGTCGCATAGACAAACCAATTGAGGCCATGACCGGCCGCGTCCTCAGAGATGAACCTTCCACTCCACGGCTCATAATAGCGAGCACGCATGTAGATGAGGCCGGATTCGTCATCCTGAACATGCCCCAGGTTGGCGCAGTAGCGCTGCTTCGGGTCGCCGGTGGTCGAGCCAGACCTTACCGAGCCCCAGACATCATACGACCGCAGGTCGGCAACCCCAAAGTACGGCGAGTTCTCCGAGCGGCCGAGCGTCGCGATCATGTTTCCATGTCCATCATACAACGGAAAGCCCACAGTTTCCGCCCCGCCGTCGACCGATTTGGCGAGAAAGTCGATCCCCCGCGCGCCGATCCCATACCGCATCACGGTCACCACAGGCTCGTTCTGCCCCTCCACGGTGTAGTCGTCTTCCACCATCATCTGCCCGTCGTAATAATACCGGATCGTCGGCAGGTTCTGCGCCAAGTTCTCGTCATAGTGCCCGCTCACCTCTTCTTCGCCAGGCGGCACCCAGCTAAGCGTCAAGCCCTCGACCTTTTCGACCCGCATTCCGTCGGCGCGATACACATACCGAGCCCCATAAACCTCACCCACGATCGAAGTTCTGGAACACGATTCGGAGAAACGCTCCACGATCTATTTAGGCCACTGCCAATGGAATTGTGTGAAGAACGGATTTCGAAGAACTTCCGAATCTCGCATCATCAGTCAATAGACTTCCTCCTTCCAGGGGTCACAGTCCTGGAATGACCTGACTTAGCCGAAAGCAAATGCATAATGAGCGCGACAGCAATCGCAGTAATGCCCGCCCCAAGCCCGACAGGAAGACCCCACATAGTCGAGAACCCTGCCCCAACACAGACGAGGACTATGGCAGCACCGAAAACTATCAACGCTTCCCCGCACTGAATCGCCGCCTTGGCAACAACTGAAGTAACGACGAGGATTGTCGCCAAACATGTGAATACAAACGCAGCAAACGTATTCGCTGTGCTCCGCCAAATGTCAGAGCCAATGAGATAAGTACCAATGACCCAAAGAGTGACGAGGAGCGCCTTCGGCCAAGAACTATTCATCGAGCTGAATTAGCAGTCCAATTGCTACTAAACTGTACAGGGCGCAAGCATAAATCGCCACCTTTCCTGCTATGTGCACGAAGCGACTTTTTTCAAGGCCCTCGGCGATCATGGCAATCATGCCAACGTAGGCGATGGAATGATTCACGAAGTTGAGAAACGCATCGTCTGAAAGGGACGTACCGCCGACGGCATTTGAAAGGTGGAACGCCGAGGCAACCAGCAATGCAGACACCGCATACTTCTCGGCTTTAGAAACTACCGTACCTCCCCAGCGGCTCATAACTAGGATTAGGGCAAATCCGAAGTACATACTACCAAGACTGAACTGAACGTCCCAATCGTAATAACGGCTTTGACCGGATTTGTCGACAGCATTCACAGGATCTCCTAAGCAGTATGAGTACCAATTGGACTCGGACATTGCTGGATCCTCACTCACAAACCTCCCCGTCCACGGCTCATAATAGCGAGCCCGCATGTAGATCAGGCCGGATTCGTCGTCTTGGACATGCCCCAGGTTGGCGCAGTAGCGCTGGCGGGGGTCGCCGGTGGTCGAGCCAGAGCGCACCGACCCCCAGACGTCGTACGTCCGCAGGTCCGCAACCCCAAAGTACGGGCTCGACTCAGCTCTTCCCAGCGTCGCGATCATGTTCCCGTGTCCATCATACAACGGAAAGCCCACAGTTTCCGCCCCGCCATCGATCGATTCTGCGAGAAAGTCGATCCCCGGGCCGTCGGGAATTACCGTTTGGCACTCAGTTCGAACGGTCACGGGCTAAGTTTTAGTGACCAAGTTCTGGTGTGATGATCCAGCCAATCGGACAACTCAAGAGCACTGGGAGGCTCCATCACAACCTCGCCAAAGGCGCCACATACTGCAATTCCAAGGGCTACCCCCAACCTTCGATCCTTCAGACCCCAGACGTTCGAGGAGCAAAAACACCTGGCCCTTGCACTGTTTGGACGCTCAAGAGAGTATCCGATCTCCATGTCGACAGCAAGAAACAGTCTCCCAGTCGCCCCAATCTTGCTTTCCGGAGTCTCTACTGCGATAGGGTGCGGAAACGCACCCGCTGCCGCGCATCGCAAACATGCCGATAGTACTTCCAGTTCATGAATGGTGTGCTCCCAAATCTCAGAATAGTAGTGCAGCGGCCCAAAGGGACTGCTCAATAGGCTGATCTTCAACTGGTCCGAGGCAATCGATAGCTCGGCAAATAGTATAGTCTCATTATCCGATCGATAAGGAATGCCCCGACCACTAATCCGGTAGATGTCGCTTTGACTTTTCACTCAGGCCATCCTTTCTTAAGGTGCGTCAAAGAGACTATTCACTCCCTTCCGCTGGTAAAGATTTCTCGCAGGAGTTCCATTACGAAGATGGGATCTTGGTTAAACGCGGCGTCAAGGGTTGTTAGTCCGATGCCAATCCCAGATAGGAACTTATGGCCTCTCATTTGACAATCGTCTATTATGAGCTCTGCGATTTCTTCGAGAGTAAAACCCATCTTTGAGTATTGGTTGTGAAGAACACGTCTTATGTCTGATTGTCGATTTAGGAACCTCTCGAAGTATTCCTTTGTAATTAGGCCCTCTCTAAACAGTCTACGAACCAATTCTTCGATAGCCTCTATGTCCGGCTTTTTCGCCTTGCCCGTAGAGTCTCGGTAATTGACGGGATCGCTATCGCAATATATGTTCCAGTTCCCGCCACTGTGCGCTGGATCCTCGGAGATGAACCTTCCACTCCACGGCTCGTAGTACCTCGCCCGCATATAGATGAGGCCGGATTCGTCGTCCTGCACATGCCCAAGGTTGGCGCAGTAGCGCTGCTTCGGGTCGCCGGTGGTCGAGCCAGACCTTACCGAGCCCCAGACATCATACGACCGCAGGTCGGCAACCCCAAAGTACGGCGAACTCTCCGAACGGCCCAGCGTCGCGATCATATTGCCGTGGCCGTCGTAGATCGGGTAGCCCTTCGTCTCAGGGCCATCGTCGACGCGCTTGTCCATGAAGTCGATCCCCCGCGCCCCGATGCCGTACCGCATCACCGTCACCACAGGTTCGTACTGCCCCTCTACGGTGTAGTCGTCTTCCACCATCATCTGCCCGTCGTAATAATACCGGCTCGTCGGCAGGTTCTGCCCTTGAATTTCGTCATAGTAGCCAGATGTATGGGTCTTGAGGGTCCACTCCCAACTCAGGTTGAACCCTTCCACCTTGTCCGTCCTCATCCCATCTGCCCATGGTCACACCGTACGCGTTCGAATACTGCTACCGCCGCGATGCATGGATTGTGCAACACAGAGTTCGGAACATCGCTACCGCAATTCTTGAGAGCCCCCAGGGCCCTTCACCAGCACCTCCGAAAGTGCAGCATTCTTCAAGTGCTCAAATATCCACAAAGTAGCAGCCACCATGTATACGACCAAGCAAGAGTCATAAGCAAGGGCCAAGAAGAACGCTAATCCGGCGAACACATGCACAATACTCGTCAACGTACATAGGCTCGAAACAGTTTTTCGTCGCTTCCACAAATCGTGCAACGAAAGACCGATCATCAGGAGAGGAATGAGATATACGTGATTGCCAAACTCTTCAAGCATTGGTTTGTCCAGGGGTATCTACTTCGCTTAGCCACCCGCATCGTGATCGATTCTCCACAATATGGCTTCCCAAGTTGCCTGCAAGACGCCAAATATGGCTCCAAGCAACAGCCCCAGTCCGGCCGCACCAGCTACTCGACTGTGTCCCACTCTTGCCAGTGACCTGCGAATGGACTTCGCCATATCAGTTAATGGCTTATTGAAGAGGGCGAAGTCATCCTTGCTCGCCTCGAATCCGAGACCACCAAGAAAAGAGAGTATCGCAAGTCCCGTCGAAAACAGTGCCTTGGAGGCGAGATGATCAACAATGAAACGAGGCTCAAGGCTCATAAAGATCAATACCGCTATGGTGTAGCCAAGAGTTTGTCCAAGGATAAAGCCTGCCAAGAAGAGCAAAGCTTGAAGCGCTGCGTGCACGGTCATTCCGGATTCGTCTACAAACACAGTCGGGATATTAAGACAGTAAACGTACGAATTGAATCCATCCCTCGCGGGATCCTCAGAGATAAACCTCCCACTCCACGGCTCATAATAGCGTGCCCTCATGTAGATGAGCCCAGATGCGTCGTCCTGCACATGCCCCAGGTTGGCGCAGTAGCGCTGCTTTGGGTCGCCGGTGGTCGAGCCAGACCTCACCGCGCCCCAGACGTCATACGACCGCAGGTCCGCAACCCCAAAGTACGGCGAACTCTCCGAGCGGCCCAGCGTCGCGATCATGTTCCCATGTCCATCATACAACGGAAAGCCCCGAATCTCCTCCCCTGCTTCCACTCTTTTGGTCATAAAGTGGATTCCGCGGGCGCCGACCCCATATCGCATCACGGTGACGACCGGCTCCTATTTCCAAACGCCGCCAGCTGCTCGAAATCCCAAGTCCACCATCGCTTGCAGCAACTGACTCACTCCGCACGACCACTGGGTGTATCTTTATGTGCAATCAGATTGCTAAGGCGCTTAAAGAAGGCCTTGGGATAGTTGGGATCGAAACCGTAAGAAATCCACCCCATCAGAAAGCCTATCAGAAGTGCAATCTCAATGGCATCGTAATCAATTTGATGTCCGGTAACAATCCTGAGTATCACGACGAGAACAAAAGATGTCAGCATCATCACGCAAACCCACATTAGAAAAACAATCATGCGTCCATCCCTATCAAGAGCATATAGACTTCCAAGGCTATGAAATATACGGCTAGGCTAGCCGCCGCTCTTGACATCATATGGTAGGCCGCTCCAGGAGCCTGCATCATCATTACTTCTGTAAAGAACTTCTGCAAACTCCTTGCAACGGCGTCCAGCGTCCCCTTAAGAAGTGCCCCAGCCGCTATGTTGCCAAAGCCAGCCGCAAGCTTGTATTCGAGCGGCAACTTGCTCATGCCATCAACTACATACGCGACAATGCCCATCGTAATGAGCCAAGGCGTTAGGTATTTTATGGACAAATCGAGGGCCTTTTGGACCAAGTGACCCACCATCATCAATACGGCCGCCCAAGCTAACCATTCATCCGCTGTCCCGCCCTTGTCAATTCGATTTACCGGATCGTTTGAACAATACCTAAACCAATTGCTGCCATCCTTCGCCGGATCTTGGGAGACAAACCTCCCCGTCCACGGCTCATAGTATCTCGCCCGCATATAGATGAGGCCGGATTCGTCGTCCTGGACGTGACCCAGGTTGGCGCAGTAGCGCTGCTTCGGGTCGCCGGTCGAGGAGCCCGAGCGCACCGACCCCCAGACGTCATACGACCGCAGGTCCGCAACCCCAAAGTACGGCGAGTTCTCCGAGCGGCCGAGCGTCGCGATCATGTTTCCATGTCCATCATACAACGGAAAGCCCACAGTTTCCGCCCCGCCGTCGACCGATTTGGCGAGAAAGTCGATCCCCCGCGCGCCGATCCCATACCGCATCACGGTCACCACAGGTTCGTTCTGCCCCTCTACGGTGTAATCGTCTTCCACCATCATCTGCCCGTCGTAATAATACCGGCTCGTCGGCAAGTTCTCGGCCAAGTTTTCGTCATAGTGCCCGCTCACCTCTTCTTCGCCAGGAGGCACCCAGCTAAGCGTCAGCCCTTCGACCTTTTCCACGCGCATCCCGTCGGCGCGATACACATACCGAGCCCCATAAGCCTCACCCACGATCGAAGTCGCCCGGTTCAAGGCGTCCCATTGATACCTCTGAACTCCAGACGATCCAAAGTTCCTCCAGGTTCTGTTTCCGAGAATGTCGTGCAGGTAACTGTACCCCGGACTCGCGGTCATCCTATTCAAATTGTCATAGCTCCACCCCGACCCCTGCACCGAGTCGGTCGCCCGGTTGCCGGCGGCGTCGTAAGTCCAGGACTGGGCTTCGTTGGGTAGGCCGTCGTTGTAGTCGACTTCGGTGAGGTAGTCGAGCTGGGCGTCATAGTCGTAGGTTTCCGTTCGGATGAGGTCGAAATCGCCGTCCGAATCGGGGTTGTTGTAGAAGCTGGCGGCGGTGCGGAGCCTTGTGACGGAGTCGTAGGCGTATTCCTGCTTGAGGATGGGGGTGCTGGAGTAGCCGGAGTTGTAGTTTTGCCAGTAGTGGGCGAGGCTGGTGATGCGCCCAGCGGGGTCGTATTGGTAGACGGCGAGTGCGCGGCGCAGGGCAGGGTCTTCGTCGGTGTACCCGGTAAGGCCCTGTTGGGGGGTCATGGCGAAGGCGGCGTAAAGGAGCCTGCCCTGGGTGTCGTAGGCGTAGTGGAACTCCTCGGGGGTGTCCTGCCATTGCTGCTGCGGGACGTTCCAGCCCTGCCGGTTGAGGGTCTGGAAGATGCGCTTGCCCTGTTCGGGCGAGCCCGCCCGCACGTAGTCGCCATAGCGCCAGCAGTTCTCACAGGTTTTCTGTCTTTCGGTGGCCATTTACAGAAACCTGCAGTACGATAGGAATGGTCCGGGATTGGGCAGAGATGTTTTTCGGATCGATCGATAAAGGAGAATAAGCTAAATATGCGAAACAAGACCCTTTTGCGGGCGCTTCCGCTCGCCCTTGGCGCTTCGGCGCTCTTTCTTCCCAGCTCGGCGCTCGCCGGCCTCGACGGTTCCACGATGGGATGGCAGTACTACGCCTATGGGGGAGCTTACAACTCTCAGACGGACTTCGTGGTTGGGCCCGGAGTTGAGGGCAACTTCGCGGGCTATTTCGACATCGATGTGGACGACACGTCGATCACGTTCGACTATATGGCCGCTTCGACGTGGTCCTCGTCGAGCTTGTCTTTGGCGCCGACCATCTACAACGGCATCGCCATGCGCATGGTCTCGGGGCCGGCATTTACGTCGGTGACGATCGACGCTTCGACCAACATGGGGGGCTTCGATTCGAGTCGAGTTAGCTTCACCGGCTCGGAGATCCAGATCGATTGGATGGAGCTTGCGTTCACGCACGATACCATCGTGAAGCTGAACGTCAATGCGGTTCCCGAACCGACTTCGATGGCAGCGCTGGCCTTGGGTAGCGTTGCCTTTTTGCGGCGTCGCCGAAAGTAATCGCCGTAGGAGCTTCCATCGAGAAAGCGCCCTGGTCAGCAAGGACTAGGGCGCTTCTTTGTGGGTCTCACAGGCTCCCGAATTTCACCGAATCGCTTGTTCGGTTTCGGCGTCGAACACGTGAATCTCGTCGAGGTTGATGAGGAACTCCGCCGACTCAGCCTCCTTCACCTTCGAAGTGGGGTCGAGGGTGGCGATAAGGTTGTGCTTGCCGGTCGTTAGGTAGGCGACATATTCGTGCCCGAGGGGTTCGAGGACGTCGATCTTTAGTTGAAGGGTGTTTTCCTGCGATGCCTTGACCGACGAGGGCACCTTCGCATCGAAAATGGCTTCGGGCCGGATTCCGAGCCAAACCACTTGACCGTCTGCCACCCCGGCGCTCGCAGTTCCGTTCAGGGGAAGCTTGAAGTCGGCGGCGTCGATCCACACCTTGGCGCCTTCCTTGCGGATGCGCGCCTCGACGAAGTTCATGGGCGGGGACCCGATGAACCCGGCGACGAACTTGTTCGCGGGCTGGTTGTAGACGACCTCTGGGACGTCGCATTGCTGCAGCACGCCGTCCTTCATCACGGCGATTCGCTGCCCCATCGTCATCGCCTCTACCTGATCGTGGGTGACGTAGATCGTGGTGATCTGGAGCGATCGGTGGAGCCGAATCAACTCGGCGCGTGTCTGGATTCTGAGCTTGGCGTCGAGGTTGGAGAGGGGCTCGTCCATGAGGAACACCTTGGGCTGGCGGACGATGGCCCGACCGAGCGCGACTCTCTGCCTTTGGCCGCCGGAGAGTTCCTTGGGCTTTCGGTGAAGCAGGGTCTCGATCCCGAGCATTGCGGCGGTTTCGCGGACCCTCCGGTCGATGTCGCCTTTGACTTTGCGCGCTTGGCTGAGGTGGCTGAGTTGCCAGAACACGCCCTTGAGCTCGCGCAGTCTCAGCCCGAACGCGATGTTGTCGTACACGTTCATGTGAGGGTAGAGCGCGTAGTTCTGGAACACCATCGCGATGTCGCGGTCTTTCGGGGGCACGTCGTTGACTCGCCGGTCCCCGATGAAGATGTCGCCGGTGGTAGCTTCTTCGAGCCCGGCGACCATCCGCAGCGCGGTGGTCTTTCCGCATCCCGAAGGGCCGACGAGGACCATGAACTCTTGGTCAGCGATTTCAAGATTCAGGTCGCGAACAGCGTGAACGTCCTTCCCGAAAACCTTGCCGATGCCGTTGAATCTGACTCCTGCCAAGCGAAAACTCCTGGAGCCCGGCTGCCGCGGCGTCGGGCTGTGAGATTATAACCTTCGGGGACGCCTCCGTGGGTTCCTGCCCGCCCCAAAACCGAATGGGCCCCCCAAATTTGGGAGGCCCGGACCATAGACTCGCGTGGCTTGCTTACGAACGCCTTCGCCGAAGCAAGAGTGCTATCGAACTTGTGGCCAGCGCAACCATCGTCGTCGGTTCGGGAACGAGCGTAACGTAGCCTCCAAACGTCCCGTTCGAGAAGTCCACAAGGGTCGCTTGTGCCCCAAGGGCTTCAGGGGTGTCGAAGTACCAAGGGTAGTAGTCGGCGAACTGGGAGAGCGTCGTAAAGTCGCCATTGATCACGGCAGTCGCAATCGATACTTCAGAAAAGTCGGGGAACAGGGACTCCCAAGTCTGGCCCAGCATGGAACTGACGTCGTCCGCGCTAACCCCCAGCGAAACTCGGTCGACGTCGATGCAGCCGATGGTGCCCCAGACTCCACCACCTTCAGCGACGACGAACTCCGCGTAGAACGGAGTGGGCCCCGGGGCGGGGAAGAACGAGGTGCTCGTGTTCAGATTGATCATGCCGGTGGCCGCGTGTGGGCTCGACACTCCTGAAGCGTAGAGGAATGCCATGGGCCCTTGTGTCGTGACGTTTTCGACCGTCCCATAGAACTCCGTCGCGGCGCCGACTCCCCAAGTGCTGGCAAGGCCTAGCGTCAAACATGCTCTCGAAATATCTCTCTTCATAGGGTCTCCTTTGACTGACCTCGAACGTCAGAACGAACAGCCCTTCAGGTTCGCAGTCCAGGGTACATTGTAACATTGAATTCGCAATCCATCTTTGACTTTTCTGTTAAGAATGGCGATCGACGGAGGATCCTGACTCAGGCTTCGGATTCAAACTGCCGCTGAAGATCGCGAATTGCGGCAAGGTTCTGTTCGGCAAAATCCGCGAACTGAGTGTTCCGCAGTTTCTCGAAGCAAGCAATCGCTTCGTTCAGTTTGCCGAGCCGCGCGTAGCAGACCCCGAGGTTCAGGTGCAGTTCGGGTCCGAGGATGCTCGGGTGGAAGCTCGTGGTCTTGTCGTACGATTCGTTGTCAGCCATGGCTTCGAGGTGTTCGAGCGTCGCCCTTGCGGATTCGAACCTGCCCTCGCGAAACTCATACGATGCCCGAAGCCAAGTCAGCGGGGCCGAGTTGGGGAACCACCGGGCGGAGAGTTCCCTGACTTGGTCCTTGGACCATCCGCCCGGCAAGTTGTGGTCTTGGATCTGCAGCAGGATTTCCAAGAGAAGGGCCGCTTGGTGGTTCGGTGCAGTCGGGGCCGCCAGATGCGGCCGCAACGATTCGCACGCCTGTCGCAAGGCAGCGGTGGCCCGGCCACTGCCCAGTTGCAGTAAGGTCATCGCAAGTTCGACTTGATAATAGAACTGCCCTGGCCGATCCTGTAACTCCAGTTCCAAGAGCCTTGCCGATCGTTCGAGCTTCGTGGGTTTGAGTTCGGCAACGTAGCCGGTGTGCCTGAGCCAAACGTTTGAGAGGACGACCTGTCTGCCCGACGTGCGCGCGACGTCTTCCAGCGGTGGTTCAAAGTGTGGGTGGCAACGGCCCACCTGTTGGGGAAGTTCCCCGCTGCGAAACAGTCGAAGCTGCAGCATTTCCGTGAACTGAGAAGGATCGTCAGCCGAAAAGAGGTCTTGCCGGAGCACGTAGGCACCTTGGACCTCGGGCCGTCCGATGAGGTTTCGAATCTCCTCGCGGCTTCCCGGAAGAAGCGTCTCATCGGCGTCGAGGTGAAATATCCAGTCGCAGCGCGCGTGAGAGAAGAGGAAGTTGCGGACTGCCGCGAAATCGTCTCGCCAAGGGAAGTCCAGCACTCTGGCCCCGTGACTCAGCGCCACTTCACGGGTGTCGTCGTCGGACCCAGTGTCGACAACGACTACCTCATCGACGTAGCCCTCGAACGACTCGATCGCTTTCCCGACGTTTGCGGATTCGTTTCGCACCAGCAGGCAGAGGCTGAGTGTGTTTTTCATGCGCCTGAATACAATACTGCACGCAGAGGGAAGCCTTGGAAGGTCTGGCGACTCCGAGACCTGGGTCGGCATTGCAAGTGCGGACCAACAACGAGGGGATTCGAAGGACCAAACCTGTATCGACTTGCCACATGCTGAAAGCCCAGGGCGCAGAGGGCTCGCCACATCCAACCGCAGCCTGACGGGTCATAATGAGACCCATGTCCCAGGACATTCTGCGCATCGTTGCAACCGACTGCGGATCGACCACGACAAAGTCGATCCTGATCGAAAGGAACCCCGAAGGCAATTACCGCTTGGTCGCGCGAGGGGAGGCGCCCACAACCGTCGAGCGGCCCTTTGAAGACGTTACGAAAGGCGTCCTCAACGCCGTGACGGAACTCGAAGAGGTCACCGAGACCAACGTTCCCGAGGCGGAAGGGTTCAAGCCCGGACGGCGGAAGCTGTTGAAGGACAGTAAGGTGTGGCGCCTTCAGAAGAACGGCGCAGTCGTCGATCAGCGCTCGAACGAGTTGGAGGCGGCCGATCTTTACGTGTCGACAAGCTCTGCCGGTGGGGGCTTGCAGATGATGGTCGCGGGCGTCGTCAAGCGCATGAGCGCGGAATCCGCGGAACGGGCGGCGCTCGGCGCGGGGGCGATCTTGATGGACACTCTCGCTGTCGACGATGGCCGCAGAGAGTTTGAGAGGGTGCAGCGCCTGCGGCAACTCCGGCCCGATATCGTGCTCATGTCCGGGGGGACCGACGGCGGCACCAAGCAGCACCTGATCGACATGGCGGAGGTGGTGCGGCGGGCAGACCCACGGCCGCGCTTCGGCGACATGAAGCTCCCGATCATCTACGCCGGCAACGTCGCTGCCCGGTCTGAGGTGAGCCAAGTCCTGGGTGAGACGATCGAACTCAAGTGCGTCGATAACCTCCGGCCGACACTCGACCGCGAGAACCTCGACCCTGCGCGGGACGAGATCCATGAGATGTTCCTCGAACACGTCATGCAGCAGGCCCCCGGATACGCAAAGCTCCTCGAATGGACGAGCGAGGAGATTATGGCGACGCCGAACGCCGTGGGCAAGCTGATGAAGTCCTACGCCGACCAGGAGGGCCTGAACCTATTGGGCGTCGACATCGGCGGGGCCACGACCGACGTGTTCAGCGTCTTTGGCGGAGTCTACAACCGCACGGTTTCCGCGAACCTCGGGATGAGCTACTCGATTTGCAACGTGCTCAAAGAGGCCGGAATCGAGAACATCGTGAGGTGGCTGCCCTTCGAGGTCGATCCTTTTGAAGTGCGGAATCGGTTGCGGAACAAGATGATCCGTCCGACCACGATCCCGCAAACCTACGAGGACCTGCTAATTGAACATGCCGTCGCGCGGGAGGCGCTGCGATTGGCGTTCGAGCACCATAAATCGCTGGCCAGGGGGCTGGTCGGGGTGCAGCAGCAACGCGACGTCGGGCAGATCTTCGACCAGAAGGAGTCGGGGCAAACCCTCGTGCAGATGATGAAGCTGGACATGGTCATCGGGTCGGGAGGAGTGCTCTCCCATGCGCCGAGCCGCGCCCAATCCGCGCTGATGATGATGGACGCTTATCAGCCCGAAGGCGTAACCATGCTCACGGTCGATTCGATCTTCATGATGCCGCACCTAGGCGTTCTATCGGAGCACTTCTACGATGCCGCGCGGCAGGTGTTCGAGTTCGACTGCATCGTAAAGTGCGGCGACTGCATCTCCCCCGTCGGAAAAGGCAGCGAAGGCGAGCCCTGCGTTCGGGTGACGGGCGCGGGCGTCGACGAGTCGGTGGCCTGCGGGCATATCAAGGTCATTCCTCTGGAACGAGGGAAGTTCCTCGAAGCCACCATCGAACCCGCAAAGGGCTTCGACGTCGGGGCGGGGAAGGGCAAGCCGATCACCAAACGGCTGGAAGGCGGAACGGTGGGGATTATCGTGGACGCGCGGGGCCGCCCGCTCAACATCGACGCGGTGCCGAATCGGGTCGCCAAGTTGAGGGAGTGGCTGCAGGCGATGGGCCTTCCGCTCGTCTAAGGCAAGCGCGAACGCCGCGAAAAGTCCCAGATATTGAAAGAAATCGCGAGATTTTCGAAGAGCGAAAAAGGATCATATCTCTGGCAGGTCGGGCAGAATCCCGGATTTTTCCGGCTCCTTGCCAATTTCCTGGGGTTGCCCTCGGGCCGCTGAAATTGGTAGCTTGTCCCGCTGGAACCGATGCGATACTCACGTGGGTCGGGACTTGGAGGTTGGCGAGGGGGCCGGATGGCGCGCCCTCTTGCGGTTTTCTTGGTTTGCTGCGCTCTGCTCGCAGGCTCAGCGCTCGCTTCGCTTAGCCAGCAGGCGCAGGGTGACCCTGATGTCAAGGTCGTGCTCAAGCGGGAGTCGAAGCCAATTCCCTATCCGGTAGTTTATGAGTTCAGCCGAACGGTAGGCCAAGGCAGGGTGGTCAAGAAGCGCGACGGCGAAGACGGGAAGTTGATCCGCACGTACGCGGTGACCCTCAGTAGCGGCAAGCCCATCGCCCAGGTCCTTCTCAAAGAAGAGCGAATCGAGCCTGTCGAAGCGGTGTTTCACATGGGCCGGATGGGCTATCCCGCGAGCCGCGGAAGCCACACCAGGTCCCAAGTGATCGAGATGGAAGCGACCGCTTATGAGCCCAGCGCGGGCCGGGGCAAGCGAGCCACCTACCGCACTTCGACGGGTCTCAGGGCGGGCTACGGGATCGTTGCCGTCGATCCCACTGTGATCCCTTATGGCACGAGGCTGTTCGTCGAAGGGTACGGCTATGCGATCGCGGCCGACACCGGAAGCGCGATCAAGGGCAACCGGATCGACGTGTGCTTTCAGACCCGCGCCGAGGCCCTCGAATGGGGACGCCGGAAGGTCAAGGTACACATCTTTCGCGAGCGTCCATAATCGCTCTGTTGGTCGACTTGCACGAACCTCGCGCGTTGCGGGCCTTTCTCTCGCGGCACGGATACTCTCCGCAGAAATCCCTCGGGCAGCACTTTCTTTGTTCGAAGCGGGTGTCTCGCGCCATCGCAATCGCGCTCCACGGGATGAAGGGCGCGCTTGAGATCGGTCCAGGCCCTGGGGCTCTAACGTCGCTGTTGTGCGAGGTCTGCGAGTCCGTGGAGGCGATCGAACTCGATGCGAGAGCCGAAAGCGCCCTTTCGGAGTCGGCGCCTTGCGCGAAGGTCACCTTGGGGGATGCCCTGAGCGTCGATTGGGCGGAGATTCTCGAACGGCTGCCCCGGCCTCGCGCCATCGTGTCGAACCTGCCCTACCTGATTACCGGCCCACTCCTCGGACGGGTCGAAGATCACGCCCTGAGAATCGACCTCGCCGTGCTCATGATGCAGGCGGAAGTCGCCGACCGAGTCCGGGCAGCCGCGGGGGATTCTGCGCGCGGCGCGCTATCGGTGACGATGCAGTGCCTCTTCTGCATCGAGAAGGTCGTCGAAGCGCCGCCAGGTTGCTTTGTGCCGCCGCCCAAAGTCCAAAGCACGGTTCTCAAGCTCACCCCACGAAAGCACGTCGATTGGGTTCGAGCCGCCGAGATCAAACGCCTTTCCCACCTTGGCTTCCGCCAGCCCCGCAAGACCCTCCTGAACAACCTCAGCCTGCAATACTCCAAGTCGGCCGTGGCGGAGGCGATCGAAGAGGTGAAGCTCGCAGCTTCCGTTCGTCCCCACCAATTGGAGCTTGAGCATTGGGAGCTCCTGGTCCGGAGGTTGAGTGGATTGTAGCGGGGCCCACGACGGAGGAGGGTTGAAGCGGCGAGCCCTGGAAGAGGGCTTTGACGCAGCAGGCATCTGCGATGCCCAGCCTCCGCCACACTACGGGGCGTACGTTCGGTGGCTCCAGCAGGGGTTTCACGCGACGATGGCGTATCTCGACCGTCACCGCGCTCTCAAGAACCACCCCCAAAACCTCCTGCCGGGCGTGCGATCGATCCTCGCAGTCGCACTGAACTACAACCAGCCCGCGGAACAGCGGCCGGGCCATCCGCGCGTCGCTCGGTACGCTCTCGGGCGCGATTATCACAAGATCATCCGGCCTAAGCTTCGGAGAGTGGGCGAGTGGGCGGTTCGGGAGTTGGGAGGAAACTACCGCGTGTGCGTTGACTCTGCGCCGATCTTGGAGCGGGATTACGCCCAGCTCGCGGGCTTAGGCTGGTACGGCAAGAACACCTGCCTGATCGACAGTCGACGAGGAAGCTGGTTCTTCATCGGGCTCCTGTTGCTCACCGAGCGCTTTCGTCCCGACGCGCCGGCCGTCGGAGGTTGTGGCTCGTGCAGGCTGTGCATCGACGCTTGTCCCACCGGAGCGATTGTCCCCGCCGAAGAAGGCTGGAGGGTCGATGCCCGAAAATGCGTGAGCTACCTCACCATCGAACACCGGGGGCCGATCGACCCGGGCCTCCAAGAGAGAATCGGTGACTGGACCTTTGGCTGCGATGTGTGCCAAGAGGTTTGTCCGTTCAATCAGCCTCGTCCTCAACAGCCGTTTCGCGCACCGGCCACCGAGACGGCCGACCTCTTACGCCGCACCGAGTTGCCTCCGCTGGATCGTCTGGCAACGCTCTCGGAGGATGAGTGGGACCCGCTGACGAGAGGTTCAGCGCTCAGGAGGGCGGGATTCGAGGGGCTCCGGCGAAACGCCGAAATCAACCTACGAAATTGCCGGCGGCCGGACTTCCCTCGTTAGGGGCGGTCCCGCGGCGATGCCGCACCGCTGATTCGTACATCTGCTGGTACCTCACCGCGCTCGATTCCCACGAGTAATCCGCCCTGAGGCAGGCCTGTTGCAGGGCATACCATTTGGAGGGGTCCAAATAGGCATCGCGAGCGCGAATTACGGCGTCGTAAAGGCCTTCGGGCGTCCGGTCTCCGAACACGAACCCCAATTCCCCGTCGATCACGGTATCGGCAAGGCCCCCCGTGCTGCGCACGATCGGCGCGGTTCCATAGCGCATGGCGATCATCTGGCCGAGGCCACAAGGCTCGAAGGAACTCGGCATGAGGAACATGTCCCCGCCCGCGTATGCGCGTTGCCCGAGTTCGATATCGAACCTCTCCACAAAGCGGAAGTGCTTCGGGTACTTCTGTGCCGCCTCATCGAACCGGTCTGCTAGCCACGGATCGCCGATTCCTTGAATGAAAACCTGAGTGGGCAAGGCGACAAGCCGATCCAAGGCGCTCAGAATCAGGTCCATGCCCTTTTGCTCGCTCAGCCTGCTGACCGCCACAAGCAGCGGAGTCGACTCTATCGGTTCGAGTTGAATCTCGCGCATGAGGTCGCTGCGACAGATCGACTTGCCTGCTGGGTGGTGAGCGTCGAAGTTGGCGGCGATGCGAGGGTCGGTCGCCGGGTTGAACTCGTCGGTGTCGATCCCGTTCAGGATGCCCTGAAACCGCCCTGTAGCCCGAAGATGTCGCATGAGACCCCACAGCCCACAACCAAACTCCGGAGTTTCGATCTCGCGCGAGTAGCGTTCGCTGACCGTGTTGACTTGGTCCGAATACACGCATCCGGCCTTGAGGAAGTTGAACGCGCCGAACGTTTCGAGCTTGTCGTACCTGAACAGCGAGTGATCGAGCCCCGCGTAATCCAGTACTTCGATCCCGAAGATCCCTTGGTACGCGAGGTTGTGGATTGTAAACGCGCGGGCCGTTCGCTCCCAAACTCGGCCCCCATCCTCCTCCATGAGCACGGGCACCAGGCCTGTATGCCAGTCGTTGGCGTGAACGATATCGGGAATCCAATCCTGTCCGGCGCACGCTTCCAGTACGGCCTTGGCGAAAAACACGTACTGTTCGAAGCCCGACTGATACACCGTCTCACTGGAACGCGCGGTAGCAAACCGTTCGTGGCCCCCGACGAACCAGACTTCGACCTTGCCGAACTGAGTTCGCTTAAGATACGCCTTGCGGTTCCACAGCGAGCCCGTGCCCACTTCAAAGGTCCCGTTGACCGGGACGACTTCGAGCGCGTGCTGTTCTTCGATCATCCCATACGCGGGCATGATCACTCGAACCTCATGGCCCATCTCGGCAAGGGCTTTGGGAAGGGAACCAATGACATCCGCCAGGCCCCCGACCTTTGCGAACGGAGCGACTTCAGCGGACACGAAAAGGACTTTCAAACTGATTCCCTTCAACCCTTTCCTTGGACAAATCGGGGAGCCTTCCCGCGGACTCCTGTTTTCAGGCCTAGCCTGAGGGGGATGCGTTGTCTGGGCGTTTCAATCTGGTCTTAGCCGCAGCCACGCCTTCTAATTGACGGCTTTCCGCATTCAGTAGGTTCCCCCAACAGGCCAAATTGCTGGGAGCCTAGGTGAGCGCGAGAATTCGCACGATCGTCGCGCCTTGAAACGAGCAGTCGATCGCCTTGGCAACGGCCAGCGACCGCCCGTTCCATTCGACCGTCTCGGAGAGGGCCGTCGTGTCGTCAAAGGGCACGTAAGCGAGGTACATCGGCAACGCGGCGCCCTGTTGCTCGGCCGCCGTCAGCAGATCCGAAGCCTTGGCGCTGGCGAGCACGGCAAACACCCCGATTCTCTGCTGAGCGTCCACCTCGAAAGGGTCGCCCAAGCGTTCGATTACGTGCTTGAACCTCCGTTGAAGAGGCGTCATAACCCGCTTTCCTCCGGAATCTTCGATCCGCCCGTAAGGACGGTCGCGAGGAAAGCGCAAGATCGCCGATGCTGACCGATTCCAAGGCGCCCGGCTCGCGAGCGATCTGTTCGAGGAGTTCTCCGCAAATCACCTCCGTTAGACCTAGCTTCAGCGTGGCTTGAAGGCCCGTGTTACCCGTGTCCGCGAGGTGCTCTCCCCGAATCGCATACTCCACGACCGGCGTGATCTCGCCAATGAGGTTCGAGATCGTGGCGTCATAGTCCGACACCGTGATCCCGCACTTCTCCTTGACCCGGGACGATGGGACGCTGAGACTCATGATTGACCTCCTACGTTGAGCCTTTCGGCGACCCTCCCCAAGAGAGTCGAGTTCTCGCGGACGTTCTCCGTAAGTTGCTCGATGGCCGCTTCGAAGTGCGCGTTGACCTCCTCTTGCCTCCGCAAAGAGCTTTCGAGGAAGTCAACGAACCGTTCGGTCATGGCGCGGTGCGCGGAAAGCGCCAGCCGCACCAGACCGAAGGCAGTCGCCAAGAAGCTGCCAACGAGCGCTAGCAGTTCGGCGCTCGGGCTCATCGGATTCGAAGCACCTTCTTGAGCCGGTTCAGCGCCAGCCGGAACGCAGAGACCTCGTTCTCGAACTCGTTGAGAGCGACGGCGAGAGGACCGACTCCTGGGTCCCGGTTCTCCGAGAGATAGTTTCGGAAAGTCGAGGAGAGGTTTTCGTACGAATCCAACACCCGAGCCGCGCTCGAAACCGTCGAGATCAGCGCGCCGGCGACTCCGCCCAACCCCAAAAGCGAGGCGATCAGAGCGATCTCGGTCCAGTTCACAGGATCGCCCCGTAAGCCGTCTGCCAGAGCCCATAGCCTACGTTGTAGCGGGCCCGGACGCCGTAGTAGAACCGATCCCGCATGAACGCGCTCTCGCTGCCGCTTGTGTTGTCGAGCGCGCCGAACTCCACAGGAACGTCGCTGCGCTGCTGCAGAATCACCGACCGGATTGGGCGCTGAGTGTCCAGCAGGAACCAGTAGTCGTCGCTCGTGCCGGTCAGGAACGGGCTGACCACGACGCGGAGCCTGCCCTGAAAGGCGTTCGAGTACGGAGTCGACGGAGCGGTGTCGCTGTCGTTGCCCTTGTACACCACCACCGGGCTTTCGACGAGCTCGAGCGCGGTCCATTGCTGTTTCGGCCCGACCAAGAGCGTGTCCGGGGCGATCCCGAGGGGCGTGCCGTGTTCGTCCGGGACGACCATCATCGTCGAGATCGCCTCCGCCAAAGCCGCCTCGTCGAGCGCCTTGGTCGTGCGGTTTGCGTGTGTGCCAGTTCCCGCCGGGTGAGCCGTGTTGAAGAAACTCACGCCGTCGTATCCGTTCTGCGCGAACCCGTCGGAGAGCGCCTGTACGATCATCTGATGGCGGTGCATGGAGACGCGGAACGCCATGTCGCGGATGCGCAATCGGATCAGGTCGAGTTGATCGTCCTCGATCGCCTTCCGCTCGACCGCGATGGTGGACTCGAACGTCTTGTCCTCGATGGTCACGGCGTTGGCGGCGAGACCCGAAGGGCGTCGCTCGTCGACGAACTCTCGCATCGGCGGGACCGTGCCCAACCAGGCGTACTTCTGGATCGGCAATGTCGTCTGAATCGTGGTCGCAATCCGCTCGGCGGGGCTGTGGTCCACTTCGTTCTTGTAAGCCTGCGCGAACTCGGCCTTTAAGCCGGGTAGCAACAGGTCGGGAATGTCGCTCGGGGTAAGAGCCATAGAGAATCCTCCAATTTGAATGTGTAGGTCGTGCCAGGGACGCCTCTTCACGACGTCCGGGGCCCGAGTTACTGGGTGTAGTTGTCGATCCGCACGCGGACGCCGGAAGCTCCCGTCGAGGTGGTCTCGATGCCGACGATCGTGCCGACCTTATAGGTGTTCGTGAGGCCTCCGGTCGAGGTCTGAACCTCCCAATCGGTGTTCGCGTACACCTCCTTGCCCAAGTCCGCCTGACTCGGCGAGAATCCCGTCGCGGCCTTGAAAACGAACGATCCGGTTTTCGTCAGGTTGAGCGACTTGTCGCCCGCTGACCCGCCGGAGTTATCGGCGGTCTCGTTGGCCACGCCCGCGAACTTGAGGTTGGCCGTAGCATGGTCGAGCGCCACCAGATAGCCGTTGCTGTCGATGGCGCAAAGGGCGCCCTTGTAGGCCTTGATGTTGGACAGCTTGTAGCTGACCACCAGGCCGGGCTTTTCGAAGGTTTCGTAAGGTTGACTGAGTGCTGCCAAGAAGGGCCTCCTAAGGGGTTGAGAATGGGTAGGTCATTGCCGATTTCGCCTCGCGGCGATTTCGTCGAGATCGAGAGTGGGGAAGTAGCGCCGGTAGAACGCGGTTTCGTCGGGTCCGAGTTCGGGTGCTCGGCCCGAGGGCTCGCCCTCCGGGGCAAGTTCGCCGAACAGCTTGAGCGGCGGTTGGCGCTCGATGAGCGCGAGTAAGAGAGTTCGAACCGGCCGCTTTTCCTCCCCGAAGTCGAGGGTCTGTTCGCACTCCAGCAGCGCGCAGGCGAACTCCACTTGCGCCGGCGTGAGCTTGCCCTCGCGCACGAACTGCTGGACCTGCTGCTCGGCCCCCGCACGGCGCATCGAACGCTCCAACGCTTCGAACTTGCTCCGCCAAACGGGGTCGTCGCCGCGCTCGTCAGCGCCGATCAAAGCGCCGCTGAACTCAATCGAGCCCGAGAAGAGTTGCGCTGAGGCGACTCGCGGGTTGGAGACGATGCTGACCTCCCGAATCTCCGAAAGATCGCTCGCCAAACCGAGAGAGAGCGCCCTTGCGCCGGAACTCTCGATGAGCCGGTTCGCCTCTTCCGTCAGCGAGACCGTGCCATGAAGCTCCGAACCGCGAGCCTCGACTTGAGTCAAGTAGCCCATGTGCAACGGGCTGTTGGAGTGCTCGATCAGTACCGGAACGGGCAGGTCGAACCTCTCGGCGAGGGCCTTGAGGTGCCCGTCCGTGATTTCGACGCCCTTGTCGGGGTAGCTGCCAGCCTCGAAAAGTTTTGCGGGCCGGTCGATCCATCGCGTGGCCTGTTCAAGGTATTGGGGCGCGGCGATTCCGGCGCTCCGTGCCGCCTCGGCAAGGGCCTTTCTTCGAGGGTCCGAGAGCGAAACTCTTCGCCCCCGATACCCCGGACCCGCCTCGGCGAGCAGCCGCTCGATTTCGCCCGCGCTGTGTTGCGAGTATTCGTTTTCTGGGTTCACGCTCACCTCCTTGATGAGATGCAACGTGAGAGTAGGCAATATATGTCTACTATGTCAACCACCGCGTTGGCAGGCCGGAGCCTACGTGGAGCCTTTGATTTTCGTCACCAACAAGCTGCCCAGCAGCGTGGCGACGCCCGCAAACAGAAACGCCACCCTGTAGCCTTGGCCAGCGGACTGGTGGTTGATTTGGTCGATCACCCACCCCATCAGCCCACTAAGGAGTTGAGGAGCTGCCACGCCCATTTGCCAAACGCCCATGTCTCGCGCGGGATTATCGGGGTCGGGCAAGACGTCGGAAACGAGCGCCCAATCCGCCGAAAGGTACGACCCATAACCGACCCCGAACATGACCGCCAGCGGGAACAACACCGCGTAGCTGGAGGTGAAACAAAACACGATCAGCGGCACGAACATCGTCCAACCGGCGATCACGACGACCCTTTTCCGGCCGATTCGGTCGGCGCGCTTTCCCCCCACGACCGCTGCAAACGCGCCCGAAAGCGCCAAAACCGAAGCCAGGACGATCGCGGCCTCGAAACTCGAACCCAGCTTCAGCGGACCTACTTCGAACACCTTCACCACGTCGGAAAGGTAGAAGACGAGATAGTTCAGAACGACATAGAAACCCAGCGCGTTCAAGAACCTCGTCCCCCAAGCCCACCGGAAGTCCCTGTCTTTGAGTGGCGACCATAGGGAAGCGAACGAGGGTGCGGCTTTCGGGCGCTGAATCTCAGGCGAGGCGCGTTCGAGCTTGCGAATCGAGCGAATCGAGACCGCGGCGCAAGCGAGGTTTACGAGGGCGATGCTCGCAAAGATCCACTGCGGGCTCGACTTCAAGGCCAAGCCGAAGCCAACCGCAACCAACTGCCCCGTAAGCTGAAGGAGCGCCATCGAACCTGAGGCCCGCCCCCGCTTTTCCAATGGAACGAGTTCCGGGATCGCCGAACTGTAGGGGCCGGTCCCCACGTCGTCCGAGATCTGAACCAACAGGTACCCGACCGCGAATGCGGCGACGGAGCCCGCCTCGGACATCACAAGCATCGCGATTGCGGTCATCCCCGCGCCCACCGCAAGATAGGGCCGCCGCCGCCCCCACCGGGAGGCCGTGCGATCGCTCAGCCACCCCATGAGCGCCGGACCGACCATCGCTTCCGTCGCGCCGATCCAGACGATCATTCCCCAGTACGTGCCCTTTTCGCCTCCAGGAACGATCTGCTCCACCAGGCTCGGAACGAGGAAGAACAGGATAAACCACTTGAAACTGGTCGCAAACCAGAAGGCCGAAAGCCCGAAATACCAGGGGTTGCGTGGCGGTGTCACCCGATAAGGATTCCCCAGCGCAAAGGCCGTATCCTTGCGGACCGCCAAAAGGCACAATAAAGAGCGCATGCGAAGGCTCTCCGATACCATCGTCGCTCCGATCACCGGCGCGGGTCCCGCCCCGGTGGCCGTGGTTCGCCTTTCGGGAGCCTCCGCTTGGGAAGTTGCGGCCCAGGTGTTCACCCCTTGGCCGGATCGACCCACTTCGCACCGCGCCTATTACGGTCTCATCGCGCAAAGGGACGAGGGCCTGGCGCTGGTTTTCGAGGGCGGACGAGGGTTCACCGGCGAGCCGGCCGTGGAGTTCTCCGTACACGGCTCCTTGGCAGCGGTGCGAAGCGTCGTCGACGCCTGCCTCGAAGTCGGGGCGAGAAGCGCGGAACCGGGCGAGTTCACTTACCGAGCCTTTCTCAACGGCAAGATCGACCTCGTCGAAGCCGAGGGGATACGCGACGCCATCGAAGCGAAGACCGAGCGGCAGCTTCTACAAGCCAAGTTGCTTCGATCGGGAGGTCTGAGCGCGCAGGTTCGAGAGATCGTCGTGGCTCTCCAGAAGGTCCTCGCCGCCGTGGAGGCGAGCGTGGACTTCAGCGAGGAGATCGGCGACCTCGACCGAGACGCCGCCGCGATTCGGCTGCGCGACGCCTCCGCCAAACTCGATTCCCTCCTCGCCACCGCACGGCCCGGGAGAATCCTTCGCCAAGGGCTGAGGATCGCCCTTGTCGGCAGGCCTAACGCGGGGAAGTCCTCCCTCCTCAACGCGCTTGCCGGAATTGGCCGGTCGATTGTCACGGAGGTCCCCGGCACGACGCGCGATTACATCGAAGAGACCGTTGAACTGGGCGGAGTTCCTTGCGTTCTGATCGATACGGCGGGCCTCCGCGAACCGAACGACCCGGTCGAGGCCGAAGGGGTCGCTCTCACCCGTCGCTGGGTCGAATCGGCGGACGTTGTGGCGTACGTCTACGATGCTTCGGCCGGGCTGAACGAAGGCGACGCCGAACTGCTGCGGCAGATCGATCGCGAACTTCTGATGATCGCGAACAAGACCGACCTTCGCCCCGGCTTTCGCGCTCCGGACGGGCATATCGCGGTCTCCGCAAAGTTCGCTTTGGGGCTCGAAGCGATCTCTCGTTGGTGCGAGGCGTTCTCGGACTCCGATCTCGCAGCCACAACGCCTCTCGTTCAAGGGCGGCACGAGCCGCACCTCCGAAGGGCCAATGAGGCCGTCCAGTCTTCGCTCGAAGCCTTGTTCGCCTCGGTACCGGACGACCTAGTGGCGGTCGGGCTGTATGCGGCGATCGACGAACTGGGCTGGATCACCGGCGAAAGCGCGGACGAAGACATGGTCGATCGAATCTTCAGCGACTTCTGCATCGGGAAGTAGGCAACGCTGCCGAAGGGGATTACAATGTTCGTGGGGTGGCGGGACGTTCGGAACGGCCCCCGGGTTGGAACCGTAATAATAATGAGCATCAAGTTATTTGATAGCAAGAGGCTAAAGAGATTCGCATGAAGTTCGACAAGCTCACCCTCAAAGCGCAAGAGGCGGTGCAGGAAGCCCAGCAGGTTGCTGCGAACTACCAGCACACCGCCCTTGACGCCGAACACCTTCTCCTGGCCCTCCTGAAGCAGGAAGCGGGGACAACCCTTCCGATCCTCCAAAAACTAGGAGTTCCCGAGCCCCCGCTCATCTCCAAGGTCGAATCCGAACTCGAACGAATGCCGCGAGTCGAGGGGCAGTCCGCGACTTACGGCGCTTCGCTCGGCGGGCGTGTGCAACGCGCCTTTACCGACGCCTTCAAGCTGGCCGACCAGATGGGCGATTCCTATGTCTCTACCGAGCATCTCCTGCTTGCGCTCGCGATGGAGGCTGGCACCACCGGGAAGCTGCTTCGGGACGCAGGAGTCACCAAGGAGGCGCTCACTCAAGCGATCGCAGAAATCCGGGGAGGCAAGAAGGTCACCGATCAAAGCGCCGAGGATCGCTACCAATCGCTGGAAAAGTACGGCGTAGACCTCACCGAAAAGGCGAGATCGGGCAAGCTCGACCCCGTCATCGGCCGCGACGAGGAGATTCGGCGGGTCATCCAGGTGCTCAGCCGGCGCACGAAGAACAACCCGGTCCTGATCGGCGAGCCGGGAGTCGGCAAGACCGCAGTCGTCGAGGGTCTGGCGCAGCGGATTATCGCTGGCGATGTGCCCGAAGGGCTTCGCGACAAGAGCCTCGTCGCCCTCGACCTGGGCGCGCTGATCGCGGGCTCCAAGTATCGGGGGGAGTTCGAAGACCGACTCAAGGCCGTTCTGGAAGAGATCAAGCAGGCCGAGGGCCGAGTGGTCCTGTTCATCGACGAACTCCATACGCTCGTGGGGGCGGGCATGGCAGAAGGCAGCCTCGATGCCGCCAATATGCTCAAGCCGATGCTCGCCCGGGGTGAGCTTCGCTGCGTGGGTGCGACGACGCTCGACGAGTACCGAGAGCATGTGGAAAAGGACAAGGCATTGGAGCGGAGGTTCCAGCCCGTCTATGTCGACGAGCCCTCCATCGAAGAGACGATTTCCATTCTGCGCGGACTCAAGGAGAGGTACGAAATCCATCACGGCGTGCGGATTACCGACTCCGCGCTCGTCGCCGCGGCGACCCTCAGCTCGCGGTACATCTCCGACCGTTTTCTGCCCGACAAGGCGATCGACCTCATGGACGAGGCCGCTTCTCGGTTGAAGATGGAGATCGACTCCGTGCCCACCGAGATCGACGAGGTTGAGCGCCAGATCATTCAACTCGAAATCGACCGAGAAGCGCTCCGAAAAGAAGAGGACAAGGCCAGTCGGGAGAGACTCCAGTCGACGGAAAAGAAGCTAGCCGAACTCCAAGAGCAAGCCTCCAAACTCCGCGCGGAGTGGCAAAAGGAAAAACAGCAGATCGAAGCGGTGCGGGCTCTCAAGGAGGAAATGGACCTCCTCAAAGGACAACTCCAGACGGCAGAGCGCGAGGCCGATTGGGGCAGGGCGGCCGAAATCCAGCATGGAAGGCTCCCCGAACTGAAGGCGAAAATGGACGCCGCGATGGCGACTCTCGAAAGCATCCAAACCGAAGGAAAGATGCTGAAGGAGGAAGTCGATAGCGACGACGTCGCCGAGGTTGTGGGCAAGTGGACCGGAATCCCCGTGAGCCGCTTGCTCCAAGGCGAAATGCAGAAACTTCTCACCCTCGAAGATCAGCTCCGCAAGCGCGTCGTGGGGCAAGACGAGGCGCTTCGCCTCTTGGGGGATGCGATTCGCCGCGCACGAAGCGGACTCTCCGATCCCAACCGCCCCATCGGCTCCTTCTTGTTCTTGGGCCCAACCGGCGTCGGGAAAACGGAGACCGCGAAAGCCCTCGCCGAGTTCATGTTCAACGAGGAGAGAGCGATGGTGCGGATCGACATGAGCGAGTACGGCGAAAAGCACTCCGTGGCCCGCCTGATCGGCGCTCCTCCCGGCTACATCGGCTACGAAGAGGGGGGACAGCTCACCGAGGCGGTTCGGCGTCGGCCTTACAGCGTCGTTCTCCTCGACGAGATCGAGAAGGCCCACCCCGAGGTGTTCAACGTGCTCCTGCAGATGCTCGACGACGGAAGGCTCACCGACGGACAAGGCAGAACGGTTGACTTTCGAAACGCCGTCGTCATCATGACCAGCAACCTCGGATCGCACCACTACTCGGAACCGTTGGGATTGCCCACAGGCGAAGCCGAGGCAGAAGGAAAAGCGTCGCCCTTCGAAGCCACCAAGCAGAAGATCCTCGACGAGGTGCGCGCTTTCTTCCGACCCGAGTTCATCAACCGGCTCGACGACATCGTCGTCTTTCGCCCGCTGGGGGTCAGCGAGATCAAGCAGATCGTGCGCATTCAGCTCGACCTCCTCGCCCAACGTCTCGCCGAACAGCGCGTCACGCTCGATGTTGCCGAAAGCGCGCTCGTCGAAATCGCGACCGTCGGCTACGACCCTGTGTACGGCGCGAGGCCCCTCAAGAGGGCGATCCAGCAGTACATCATGAACCCGCTGGCCAACAGCATCCTCCGGGGCGAGGTCCAAGAGGGCCAGGTGGTCCGGGTGAGCTTTGAGGGAAGCGAGTTCGTCTTCCGCGGCGAGTCGGCCCAAGTCCAAAACTAACCTCGATTCGGGATTCCCTAGCAGGGTCGCCAGATACCTGACAAAAGAGCGTACAATCAGCCCATGTGCAGATGGCAATCCGCCTTGGCCCTTGGGTGTCTCGTGACCATCGCCGGGTGTAGCGGCGCGAAGGACGAACCGGACCCCGCACAGACGGCGGCGGCCGAATCCAAGCTCAAAGTCGCCCTCCTGACCCCCAGCCCGATCAGCGATGCGGGTTGGAGCGCGATGGCCTACGAAGGGCTGAAGGCCGTTGAGAAGGAACTCGGCGCGGAGGTTCGCAACCAGGAGGCAAAGTCGGCGCAGATTCCCGACGCCATGCGCTCCTACGCGCAAAAGGGCTTCCGCATCGTCTTCGGACACGGGTACGAATACAATGAGCCCTCGATCCGAGTCGCCAAGGACTTCCCGGAAACGGTGTTCGTCAGCAGTTCGGGCGGACAAACCGCGGACAACGTCGGGGCCTTTCGTTTCGCATTGGAGGAAGGCTTTTTCCTCGCGGGGATGGCGGCAGCAAAGCTCTCGAAGTCGGGCGCGGTCGGAATGGTCGGCGGCGACGATGTCCCTTCGATTCGTTCAACCTTCAAGGCCTTCGCCGCCGGAGCGAGGTCGGTCAATCCAGAAATCAAGGTCCGTGAAGTCTTCACCGGGAGCGGAAGCGACTCCGCGGCCGCGAAGCGCGCGACGCTCCAATTGATCGAGGAAGGTGTGGACTGCATCATCCACCAGGCGAACGCGGCCGCAAAGGGGGTGTTCGACGCATGTGACGAAAAAGGCGTCATGGCGTTTGGGGCGAATAGCGACCAGAACTCGGTGTCGCCCGCCATCGTCGCCTCCGCCGTCATCGTCGCAGGCCCCGCGTTCCTCGAACTCGCGCGAGAAGTTCAATCGGGCAACTATAAGGGCCGAATTCAACTGATGCAAATGGGCTCCGGCGCGATCGACTTCGTTTGGAATCCCCTCTGGACCGACCGAATCCCTGCCGAGGTCCTCGACCTGATCGCCAAGGCCAAGGCAGACATTTCTACTGGAAAACTCAGCGTCCCCAAGGACGAGTTCTGACGCAAGGTGATGGCGGAAGAACTGTTGGCGGCCCGATCGGTCTCGAAGCGGTTCGGGCCGACAGTCGCCGTCGACGACGTAACGCTCTCGATCACCGCTAGGGAAATCCACGCCGTAATCGGTGAGAACGGAGCCGGAAAATCGACCCTGATGCACCTTTTCGAAGGTCGTTGGGTCCCCGACTCTGGCGAAATTTGGTCTGCGGGAAGGGTGGCGATGGTTCACCAGCACTTCACCCTCGTGCCCGCCTTTCGCGTCGAGGAAAACATCGCCCTTGCCAACCTGAGCTCCACATTGCGTTTCTTCGACATGGACCGGGCCTCTAAGCCAGGGCTCGAAGCCGCGCAACGGCTGGGCTGGAAGCTCGATGCCCAAGCCCGAACTGAAGACCTTTCGGTCGGGATGAAGCAGCGAATCGAGATCGCAAAGGCGCTCTCTACCCAAGCTCGCGCCTTCCTCTTCGATGAGCCCACCGCCGTCCTCGACAAAGCGGAGACTGAGGAACTGTTTCGGGTCTTGCGGGGCCTTCGCGACCAAGGCGCGGGCGTGGTCCTAATCGCTCACAACCTCGCCGAAGTGCTCTCGGTTGCGGACCGAATCACCGTCCTCCGAGGTGGAAAGATCGTAGGTTCGGTGGAACGCAGCGAGGCCAACCTCGACCAACTCGAGCGCTGGATGATCGGAGACCGCCTCGCCAAGGCCGAAGCCCTTGCGCCGAACCTGGGGACCGCCGTACTTGAGGCGACGGACGTGACGGTTCGGGGCGCTCGCGGAGAAGTCGCCGTCCAAGGGGTCGGGTTCCGACTCCGCCAAGGCGAAATCCTCGGGTTCGGCGGGGTCGATGGCAACGGGCAAGTCGAACTAGCCGAGGCCCTGGCAGGAGTCCGGGCCATTCAATCCGGCGCCATCGACCTTTGCGGTGGTTCGAGGCGGCCCGCATACATACCACAGGACCGCAGGAGCGAGGGACTTGCCCTCGGCGCGTCGGTATTCGATAACCTCATGATCGAAGGAAGCAGACTTCCGACACTGCGGCGGGGCCCCTTCGTGAGGATCGCGGCCGCTCGCGAATGGGCCGGTAGCCTGATCGAGGAGTTCTCGATCAAAACCCCCGGACTCGACGCCCCAGCAGGTTCCCTGAGTGGGGGCAACCAACAGAAGATCGTCGTAGCGCGGGCCTTGCACCAAACCCCGGACGTGCTGGTAGCTGTGAATCCAACGCGTGGGCTCGACTTGCGAGCGACCGAGTTTGTACGATCACGAATCCGATCGGCCGCTGTTAAGGGCGCGGGCGTTGCGCTCTTCTCCAGCGACCGTGACGAACTCGACGAACTGAGCCATCACGTGTTTCGCATGTCGGGGGGAGCGCTCGTGGGGGCTACTTGAACCGGCTGGTTCTTCTGGCTGCTGGCGTCGCGATTCTCGGAGCGGTCCTTGTCTTCGTCCTCCTCGTTTTCGGGCTGCCCGTCGGCTCCTCGTTGGCTTTGCTCGTCGAAGGGGCGTTCGGCGACAAGTTCGGCTGGAGCCGTACCGCAGTCAAGGCGACCCCGCTCTTGCTCGCGAGTTTGGGGATCGTAATCGCATGGCGCTCCGCGATGTACAACATCGGAGGCGAGGGGCAGCTTCTTGTCGGCGCGACAGCGGGCGCATTGGCTTACAAGCTCGTCCCTCTTGCGCCCGGACTGGTCCTCACTCCGCTCGTGTTGATCGCCTCCGCAATCGCTGGCTCGCTCTTCGCCGCATTCGCGGGCTGGCTCCACGTGAGACGGGGAGTCCAAGTCGTGATTTCGACGATCCTACTCAACTTCGTCGCGATTCAAGGGATCAGCTACGCGGCGTCCGGTCCCTTGCGGGAATCCACGGGGGCTTTGCCAGTCTCCGACCGCCTGCCCGAAAGCGTGATGCTCACGAGGTTCGACGCGCAAACCGACTTCCACACCGGTACCCTCCTTGCGATCCTGCTGGCTGGAGCGCTGTTCGTGTATCTCTTCCGCACCGCTCACGGCTTCAATCTCAGGCTGGTCGGCGAGAACCCCAAAGCGGCCGACGCGGCGCGGATCGATGGAGGGCGCATCCGCATTCAGGCAATGGCGCTTTCGGGCGCGCTTTGCGGGCTCGCTGGCGGTGTCGAATACGCTGGCGTAGTCGGGCAGATCAGCTCAGGATTCTCGCAGAACTGGGGATTCCTGGCGATTCCGGCGGCCCTGATCGGCGGACTCCACCCGCTGGGGGTCGTCGCCAGCAGTGGGTTCGTCGGAGCGCTCTTTGCCGGATCAGAGAACCTCGCCAGGTTGTCAGCGGGAGGAACGACCCTCATCTACGTCATGCAGGCGATGGGAGTCCTTGGCTTTGTCGCCCTCCAGACTCTCCTCAAGAACCGCGCGGCCAGGGGAGGCCTATGAGCGAGCTCCTCCTGCTCCTCCAATTCAGCGTGCCGGTCGGGCTTGCGGCGCTTGGCGAGACCCTCACTCAAAGGGCCGGATTGATCAACATCGGCCTCGAAGGCACCATGCTGATCGGCGCGTATGCGGGGATGTTCGCGACCCATCTCACGGGCAACCCGTGGTTGGGCGTCGCCGTAGGCGGACTCGCCGGGCTGTTGCTGTCCCTCGTGTTTGGGCTGTTTACGATCACGCTTCTCGTCGATCAAGTCGTGACCGGCGCCGCGATCTCGCTTCTGGCATTGGGGGTCACCGGCGCGCACTTCCGCAGCCAATTCGGCGAATCGGGAGTCCTCTTGAGCGTCCCCAAAATCCCCAACTGGCAAGGCGTCGATTGGGTTCTCCTATCAACCCTGCTCGCCGTCCCCGTAGTGTATGTCCTCCTCTTCAAGACTCCGTGGGGGCTGGGCGTTCGAGCTTGCGGAGAAGAACCGGCAGCCGCGGACGCTCTCGGTTGGGATGTCGCCCGACTGAGGTTCCAGGCCCTCGCCCTTGGGGGAGTTCTCGGAGGGATCGCCGGCGCATACTTGAGCCTCGGAATCGTGGGATCGTTCTCCGAAAACATGACGGGCGGACGGGGGTTCGTCGCGATCGCGATGGTGACGTTTGCGCGATGGAATCCGTTGTTCGTCATAGGCGCGGCGCTTCTCATGGGATACCTCGACTCGCTTCAATACGCGTTTCAAGCCAAGGGCTGGAACCTCCCCTACCAGCTCTTCATCGCCATGCCGTATGGGGTCGCCCTACTCGTCCTGATCGCCGTGGGGAAGGGGACGGCAGCCCCCGCAGCGCTCGGAGTTCCATTCCGGAGGCCGAAGTGATCTGCTTCAAACTCACCCGGCGCGTGGTGTTTTCGTGCGGGCACAGGTACTGGAGCGATCGCCTGGCTGCCGATCAGAACCGTGCCCGGTTCGGCCGGTTCGCCTCCCCCTTCAACCACGGCCATAACTACGTGCTCGACGTCACTGCGCAGGGCCCCATCGACCCCGAAACCGGTATGGTCGTGAACATCAAGGACCTCGATCGGGAATTGCAGAGCCGGATCGTCGGCCCTCTCGACCAAAAGAGCCTCAACGACGAGATTCCTCGGTTTCAGCGGTGCCCGCCGACAACCGAGAACCTCACGCTCTACATTCGCGACACGCTCGCCGGATGGAGCTTGCCCGTCCAACTCACACGCCTCCGCCTCGAAGAGATGCCTACGCTCTGGTGTGAATGGCATCGAACAGGAGACCAAGAACGAATGACCCTCACCCGATCGTATGAGTTTGCAGCTTCGCACAGACTCCACAACCCCGCGCTCTCCGAGGAGCGCAACCTCGAACTCTACGGGAAGTGCTGGAACCCAGCGGGCCACGGGCACAATTACGTGCTCGAAGTCACCCTCGAAGGCGACCCCCATCCGGAGACGGGAATGCTCGTCGACCTCGAACTGTTCGACAGGGCGGTTCACGAAATCGTGGTGGATCGTTATGACCACAAGAACCTCAACGTGGACGTTGCCGAATTGCAGGGGCTCATCCCTACAAGCGAAGTCGTCGCGCAAAAGATCTGGGAAGCGCTCGAGGGCGCCCTGCCCGCGAAGCTTGTTCGAGTCCGTCTTCTGGAAACGGCGAGGAACGCCTTTGAGGTCGAAAGACAATGAGCCAGGAGTTCCGAGTGATCGTCACGGGAGCTTCCGGAGGCGTAGGGCGCGCCAGCGCGACGGCCCTCGCCCAGGCGGGAGCGAAGGTCATCCTGAGCGGGCGAAACCCGGAGAGGTTACGGGCAACCGCCTCTGCCTGCGGCGACGCCTGCCTGACTACGTGTGAAGGCGACACCTCCGACGAGGAGTTCTGCGCTCGCCTCTGCTCTGAATTCGCTCCGGAAAAAGGGGAGTTTCGCCCCGTTCTGCTTCTATCGGCGGGCTCCGCGAAGTATGGACCCACCCATGAACTCACCCTCGACGAGCACCGTAGCCAAATCGAGTCCAACCTAATCGGGCCGTTGGCGATGTGTCGCGCCGCGATTCCCCACATGCTCCAACGGGGCGGCGGGCGCATCATCATCGTGTTGAGCATCGCGGCGATCCGGCCGTTCTCCCACGCCGCCGCCTATTGCTCGTCCAAAGCCGGCGCGCGAATGCTCGTGAAGTGCCTCAACGAAGAGTACATAGCGAGCAACATCCGAACGGCAGGCGTCCTGCTTGGGGCGACCGATACCCCGCTATGGGACGCACAATCGAGCGCCCCCGACCGAAAGCGGATGCTCAAGGTTGCCGACGTAGGGCAAGAAATCGCCCGGATTTGCCTGCGTCCCGAAGGAAGCTGGCTGGAAGAAATCACCCTCTTGCCGCCCGACGGTGTGCTCTGAACTAACCGGGACGAGGGTAGATCGAGCGCGATCTTACCGATTCAGTCATCGAGCTGGGAAACGTCGATCACGCCGTCTTTCGGAGCGTCGGTGGGCGGGGGCGAGTCGGAATCTCCGGGACCGGCGACCTTCTCCCAAGCACCCTTCCCAACTCGCCGAAACGTCGAAAACCCGCGTTCGGCGGCCTTTTCAGGATCGACTTTCTTGGAAACTGCGATCGACGCCTTGCTGATCACCCTCTTGACCCTCAACCCGCAGTACGGGCAGTAGACCAGTGGCGGGTCCGAAATGCCTTGAATTACCTCGACGCGTCCCGAACACATCAGGCAGTCCCGGTCCAGCGGTTCGTACTCGTAGATCGGCATCTTCCTTACATCTAACAACGTTTGATCGGAGCCGATTGCCCGCAGTCGCGCCATTATTCGATGGAAAGTCCACAATGAGACGTGCCGTCGGAAAGACTGAACGAGAGGATCGAGAGTTGCCGGAATTGCCCAAGGCTCGTCGAATGGCGAGAGCTAGTGGGGCAAGAAAAGCGGGCGAGCTTTCGGGATTGGGAGTACTGGGCTCGGCCCGTACCGAATTTCGGCGACCCCCAAGCAACCAAGCTGATCGTAGGACTTGCGCCCGCGGCGCACGGCGCAAACCGTACCGGGCGAATGTTCACGGGCGACAGGTCGGGGGATTGGCTTTACCGCGCCCTTCATCGCGCCGGCCTTGCCAACCAACCCACCAGCGACGACACGGCGGACGGCCTGCGGCTCAAGGGAGTTCTCATTACAGCAATCGCGCACTGCGCCCCGCCCGGCAATAAGCCTCTTCCTTCGGAAATCGAGAATTGCCGCCCGTTTCTCGCGGAATTGCTCGCTACTCAAAGCTGGCGAGCGGTTCTCTGTTTGGGGAGCCTGAGTTGGAAGGAACTCTTCCGAACCCTTGGTCGAAGGCCTCCCGCCAAGTTTGCTCACGGGGTCGAGGCCCAGGTCGAGGGATTGGGAGTCTGCCTCGCCAGTTTCCACCCCAGCCAGCAAAACACCTTCACCGGGAAGCTCACCGAAGCGATGCTCGATGAGGTCGTCGCGAGGTTCGCCGCTATCTGACCGGCCAAGGGTCCCGTAGCCTCATTCGCAGGGTGCGATCTACAGTTCCGAACCGTCCTTACGACGAGATGCTGGCTACGCTTGTTTTGCTTGCTGCGGTAAGCTCCGTTGGACAGGAGACCTTTGCGACTCCGTTCGCAATCGAAACCCCCGAGAGGCTGATGCTCACTCCTTTCGTCGACGGGGTCCTCGAAATGGCCGAGTGGGACTCGCTTGGCGATGCCGGAGGAGCGGTCTCGTACCTTCAATGGGAACCGGGCGTACTGCATTTGGCCGCCACAAGCCCCTTTGGGCGCGAGATCGTGTTTTCCCTCGATATGGCCAATGACGGCTGGCTCCGCGGAGACGATAACTTGGAGGTTCGGCTGAGGTGGGACGGAGGTAGAGCCACGGCCCGCCTTCGCTGGCTCGACGCGACCCCTGCGACGGGCCCTGTGTGGAAGCCCGCGCCGGGATTCGAGAAGGCCCTGGTCGTTGCCGGCGCGCAATCGGGCGAACTCTGGTCGGTCGAGGTAACCCTCATCGACCCCGGCTCCGGAAGACTCCCAGCCCGTAACAAGGGGACCCTCGGGATTCGGGCTGACGGAGTCCCCTTCGTCGAAGACGACTATCCAGCCTACTTGCCCCGAACGCTGACCCCCGTTCGGTTCACCGACCGCAGGCTGGCGACCCCGCTCGAGGGCCTCAAAGTTAGCTACGAGGTGAACACGCCCGTGATGGGAGTCGGCGGCGAAGTGTGGATTCGATTCACCTTTGAAGGCTCCGAAGCCCTAGGAATCCGCCGGGCGGTGGTAGACGGAGTCGGTTTGAACTCGACCAACCTCGCACTGCTCAATACGCCTTTTCCGCTATGGGACAACAAGAATCGAGCGTTTGTGGACTACAAAACGCCCATCGTCCCACCGGCCCTCCCAGGCTATCGCATCGCCCGCGTCCGGCTCCAATCGAGTTCGGGCGACAGCGCAGAAGCCCACGTTAGCTACCGGATCGCAGCCATTGCCGAGTTCGATTGGGTTCAGCCCAACGTCGTTCCGTCTCGCGATACGGAGCAGCGCATTCGGCTCCCGTTCTATGTCCGGACGTTTTCCCCGGAAGTCGTTCGAGGGATGTACGCGGTCTTGACTCCGTCGGGCTGGAGGGCGGAAGAGGGCGGAGATCGCAACTTTAGCTTGCGTGGGATGGGCGCTGCCGCCAGGCGAGTGCTCCAGCTTGTGGTTCCTCCCGGAGCCAAAGGCACGTTTCCCCTCGTGTTTCGAGCCGACCTCGGCGATCGCACGATCGAACAGACGCTTTGGCTGACCGTTGATTAAAGATACGCAAACGAAAAGACCCCCATCGTTTTCGATGCGGGCCTTTTCCGGCGCTAGGGCGAAGATTAGCGCTTCGACTTCCGCCGGTTGCGAATCAGACACAGGAAGCCGACGCCCAGCGAAGCGAGCGTCGCGGGCTCCGGCATAATCCCCAACCGGACGCTGTTCGAAGAGTGCGTCCAAGTTGCGCCATTGTCCAAGGAGATTTCGGTAAACACGTCAAAAAAGCTGTCGATGTGGTACTGTCCGCCTCCGATGTCCGTCAGCGTCGTTTGCCCAGGACTCAGCATCGTCTGAGACAACCGGAGATTGCATCCGGAAAACGCGACGCCCTGGAGATCCATCATCAGCATCTCTGTTTGAATGACCTCAACGCTACCCACCGGAGGTTGCGCAGTGCCGCGAATAACGACCGTAGTGCCGGTGTGCTGCGAAGGGAACCAATTCGCGCCGCCATCGAACGAAATCTCGGTCCAAATGTCAAAGAACGAATCGATCATGTAAGGCGTTCCCGGAGGCTCCGGTATGCGGCCGCCGCTGCCGTTCGTCCAATGAAGGTTGCGGATCTTCGTGGGCGTCGAGCCAAAGTGGATCATCGTGTCCGCAGGGGTCATCGGCACGTAGCTTGCGCCCGTAGGCGGGAAGACGCGCGAATTGGCGATGTATTGGGCATGAGCTTGCACGGTGAGCGCTAGGATTGTCGTTCCTGCCACGCAGGCGAAGCCCACGGTTCGGAATGGGTCGGGGTATTTCATGTCAGTTGCTCCAAGGAGGCGTATTGAGGGCCTTACATAACAGGTTGATCCCGAACCGCTCTTTTGTGACAATTCCCAGAAAGAACCCGGGCGTCTTCAAGCAGTCCCGAGCGCCGCTGGAGGGCAGGTGACCTGACAAATCGGCAAGTCTTCTGAAGGATTTGGCATAGATGCGAGTCCTTATCCATGAGGATGAGAGAAATCGGTTGTGCAGCACGCGTCGTGAGGTTTGCGCGGGAAGAACGCGGGTCCGCCGACCTCGTGCTTGCCTCGATCGACCGGTGGCGCGTCTGGGGATACCGCCTCGCGCTGAAAATCACTGGCTGCCCCGATGCTGCGGCCGACGCCGTCCAAGAGGCCCTCATCCGAGCCCACCGCTCCCGAGGGTCGCTACGTTCCGTAGAAGCAGCCGACGGCTGGTTCAAGAAGACTCTCGTGCGCGCCGCGCTCGATCAGCGCGCTCGTGAGAGTCGGGTCGTTCCCGAACAACCAGCCGCCTCCGACCCCGACCTCGGAGCGTCGCTCCAGGTTCGATTGACGCTGCGTAAGCTGAAGCCGGAACAACGCGCCCTCCTCGCCCTTGCGCTCGGAGCGGGCTATTCCTATGCCGAGACCGCCCATCTGCTGGACATCCCCGAAGGAACGGTCGCGTCCCGACTCCACGCGGCGAAGTCCGCGTTTCGAAAGAAGTGGGAGGAGGCCCAATGAACGACCCTATGAAGGAGTTGTCGCGCTACTACGATGCCTGCGACGAGGCCCTCCCACCCGCTACGCTCGGCGTCCAATCGGTCATGGACCGAGTTCGTGAGTCGCTGGTCGGCTTTCTCTGGGCCATGGGCGCGGGGGCGGCAGCGACCGCGGCGCTGATCGTCGTCGCGCTCTACGCTCTTCCCGTATCCCCCAATCCCAACCTCGCGCCACTGCTTGAGATCAGCGCCAAGCGAGCCGGACTCGACTGGCCCGAAGAAACCCAATACGCAGAGCCAACTTCGAAGTCGAAGGAGAGCGAAGTATGGCCAAGCTGAATCCCCTTCTAGCTGCCGTTGGGGTCGCCGCGGGGTCGATGATCGTTCTCGGCGCGCTTCCCTCGACCCGCTGGGTCCTGGCGGATCAATTCAGAGCCCTGATTACCCGTCACCCCACCGGCGACCCGTACGTTGAGTTTTCCACGGGCAACATTGGGGAGCTCTGGCGCACGAGCCCTGCGCCGGCCAACCTCAAAGCGGACGAGTGGGCGTGGCTCTTACCAGATAGCCGCGTGTCGCGGAAAGACGTTGGGCCGAACGAGCGGACCACGAAGTTCCTGGAGGCGCACGCGGCGAAATATCCAGACGATCCCGTGGTTCAAGGCGTCCTCGTGAGGCGCCTTTGCAGGAGTTCCTTGTGGGTCCCGGAAGGCAAGGCGCCTACGCAGGATCAACTCGATGTGGCCCGAGTCCTCGTCGAAGTTTGCGAGCGAGGTGAGAAGGCCGATCCCGACAACGCGTTCTTTCCCGTCATGAAAGCGGCCGCGCTTGCAGTCCTGACCGACGGCGACATGCCCAAAAAGATCTTTCTCAAAGCATCCCTTCTCGATCGGTTCGACGACTTCTCGGGAAGCGAAGCGGAAGCCGTCATAAAGACCGCCGAAGCGAGGTTTGGCTTCGGCGGAAACCGCTTCCGGTTGGCATCGTCGTCGGTGGCCATGCCACACCTCATACTTATCAAGGGTTTCCTTCGGAGAGTCCTCCAAGCGAATCCGAGCGACACAGAACTCAAGCTCGCCGTGATCCGCCAGCAGTACGTTTTCGCAAGGACAACGAACGCCCCTATCGTCTTCGTTGCCGCTCGATCCAATATGATCTTTGCCGTGGTTCCACCCGACCGTTACCTGTCCGGCGGGTCTTACAAAGGCGATGGTCGCGAACAATGGCCCGGTGAGTTTATCAGTTTCCTGAAGGCAAGAGGCGATGCGAGAAGCGCTACATGGGCTCAGGCGGCGTTCGACCGCGCTGGCGCGGCTGCCGACATTACGCGCGATGCTTCCCGCAAAGAGGACCGCCGGTACGCAGTGCTTTTTTCTATCAAGACATGGCACCCATCGAGGATGGCCGCAGTACTGTTCCTGTCGGTCTTTGCAGCGCTCGTCGTGGTTGCCTGGACCCGAAAGCGAATGCCCACACGGGCGTCAGGACCCGTTCTGGGCGCGATCGCGGTCCTCGGCGGATTGGGACGACTCTTGGCTGAACTACTGATGAACGCCGAATTGAGCATGACCCTCCCCTGGCTGATCCTGCTGGCGGTCCTCGTCGCCTTCCTCCTGTTTCTCGATCGACTTCGGGCCCGCGATCCCCAAGCTCCGCTTCCGCCTTGGTGGATCGCTGGCATCGCGGTGGTCCTGTTCATTCCGGCGCTCGTAATCCCCGAGAACTTCTACATTGCGGGGGGCGCCATGCTCGCGGGGGTCGGCCTACTGCTCCTCGTGCTTTATTCGAACCGCCCATTCCTCTACTGGGTCCTTGCGATCCTCGGCTTGGCGGTCTTGGCTCTGCTCACGTTCTTTGGAGCGACCCCTGAGTTCCTTTCAATCGTTCCGGGAACGCTGCTTGTAGCTTACGTACTCCTCCTCGTCCCCGCACGAACCCGTCCGGCGGCCGCATCAACCCTCATATTTGCTTCGCTGGCCGTCTACTGGGTGGCCGTCGGCATAGAGCTTCAGCGAGACTCCGCCGCGGCCAATCTGCTCCGCGCGTGGCAAGCGGAACCCGAGCAAATCAAGTTCGCCTCCGGCTTGGACAAGCCCCTGCCGCTCTGACCGGCGCGCCCCCTTCCCCCAATCCCCTACCAACGAGTAAAGTATGCCCATGAGCAAAGTCAGAGTCCTCGTCGGCACCAAGAAGGGCGCCTTCATCTGCACCTCCTACGACAGGAAGAACTGGAACATTGAAGGTCCCCACTTCACGGGCTGGGAGGTCTACCACCTGAAGGGCTCGCCCGTGAACCCGGACCGAATCTACGCCTCGCAGACAAGCTCCTGGTTCGGCCAGGTGATGCAGCGCTCGGACGACGGCGGCAAGACCTGGGTCACACCCGGCAGCACCGAAGAGGAACGCATGACCGATTGGGGCTTTCCCGGCGGCGAGAGCAACAAATTCGTCTACGACGGCGTCGCCGGCACCCACAAGACCTTCGACGGCACCGAGGTCCCCTGGGTCTTCAAACGCGTGTGGCACCTGGAGCCCTCGCTGGATAACCCGGACGTCTGCTACGCCGGGGTCGAGGACGCGGCGCTCTTCATCACTCGCGACGCAGGCAAGACCTGGAGCGAACTGAGTGGCCTGCGCAAGCACACGACAGGTAAGGATTGGCAGCCTGGCGCGGGCGGCATGTGCCTGCACACGATCCTCATCGACCCCAAGAACCCCAAGCGCATGTACGTCGCCATCTCCGCGGCGGGCGCCTTCCGCACCGACGACGGCGCCGAGACCTGGAAGCCGATCAACAAAGGCCTGAAGTCCAACTTCATGCCCGAGCCCGAGGCCGAGGTCGGCCACTGCGTGCACCGCATCGCCTTTCACCCCTCAAATCCCGACCGCCTCTACATGCAGAAGCACTGGGACATCATGGTCTCGGACAACGCCGGAGACCTATGGGTCGAGAAGAGCGACGGCCTTCCCAGCGACTTTGGATTCCCGATAGATGTCCACGCCCACGAGCCGGAGACGATCTACGTCGTACCCATCAAGAGCGATTCCGAGCACGTCCCGCCGGACGGCAAGCTGCGCGTCTACCGCAGCCGAACGGGCGGGAACAACTTCGAGGCGCTGACGAACGGCCTCCCCCAGAGCCATTGCTACGTCAATGTTCTCCGGGAAGCGATGGCCGTGGACCAGATGGACGACTGCGGAATCTACTTCGGCACGACAGGCGGCCAGGTCTACTGCTCCCCCGACGGCGGCGACCACTGGTCCGCCATCAACGAACACTTCCCCGGCGTCCTGAGCGTGGAAGTGCAGACGTTGAGGTAAGCCTGACCGCGCCGTATTGGCGAGCGGAGGGCCCATAATCGCTTCGTGGCATTTGAATGGGACGATGACAAGGCGCGCGCCAATATCGAGAAGCATGGGGTTTCCTTCGACGAGGCGGTGACGGTCTTTCGCGATCCGCTGTATCTGATCTTCGCCGATCCCGACCATTCGGTTGAGGAAGCCCGGTTCATCATTCTCGGCGAATCGAGCGAACGCCGCCTGCTCATCGTCTCGTATACTCAAAGAGAGCACGCAATTCGGTTGATCAGCGCCCGCGAGGCGACCCGAAAAGAACGGATGCACTATGAGGAAGAAATTTAGCGACGACGACCTCCGTCCCGAGTACGACTTCTCCAAACTCACAGTCGTAGCACGGGGGGCCGGGCGCAGAGCAAAGGGAACGCCTGTTGAGATCGCGCCGGACGTGGCGAAGGTGTTTCCAACGTCGGAGGCCGTCAATGAGGCGCTCCGATTCTTGATTCGAATGGGCAAGGCCACGCCCCAGTAATCCGATTCGAGCTTTCCCCTCCCTTGCGCTGAATTTGCCAGGTTGGAATGGCAGTTTTCCTCGACCCTTTCGGCGTGTATTTCGGCACGACAGGCGGCCAGGTCTACGTCTCGGCGGACTCCGGCGACCACTGGTCCGCCATCAACGAGCACTTCCCCGGCGTCCTGAGCGTGGAAGTGCAGACGTTGAGGTAGTGTCTCGCCTCCCTTATCAATGCGGAGCCCAAGCACGCTGAGCGATAAGTGAATCTCATATCGCTCACCAAATGCTGGTATCATGAGCGATAACGACCGAGTATATCGCTCATGAGTTGGAACTGGCAACACCCCGAATGGCCGAGGTTTCGCTTTGACGCCAAGCGCATCGAAGAGGCCGAGACGAGTTTCCTCCGGCACGGTGGCATCGTCATCGGTGCGCTCAAGCACCTGACGCCGGACGACGAGACGGAACTTGTCGCCGAGACCGCCACCAGCGAAGCCCTAACGACCTCCGCCATCGAGGGAGAGGTGCTCGACCGGCAAAGCGTTCGATCCTCCATCCTTCGCGAGCTAGGTCTGCAAGTCGATCGTCGGGCCGGACCGCGCGAACAGGGCGTCGCCAGGCTGATGGTGAACCTGCTTCGCAGAGGGACCGATGAACTGAGCCATCAGACGCTTTGGGATTGGCATGAGATGCTCGTGGCCGACCGGAGCGACCTCGCCGCCGTTGGTGCCTACCGAACCCATCCAGAACCGATGAGGATCGTGTCGGGCCCTTGGGGAAAGGAGCTCGTTCACTTTGAGGCGCCGCCTTCGGAGCGCGTGCGGGAGGAAATGGACCGCTTCGTTTTGTGGTTCAACGACAGCCGCGGCGACCTTGCTCCCTTGGCGCGTTCGGGAATCGCCCACCTGTACTTCGAGAGCATCCACCCTTTCGAAGATGGCAACGGGCGCATAGGTCGAGCGATTGCAGAGGTCGCTCTGGCTGAGGGGCTGGGTCAGTCGAGTCTGGTGATGCTCTCGACCGAAATCGAGAGCCGACAGAAGAGATACTACGAGGCGCTCGAGCGCGCCAGCCGCAGGCTCGAAGTCACGGATTGGCTCGAGTGGTTCTCGGACCTCGCGCTCAACGCTCAGCTCCGGACGCTCTCGTGGGTCGACTTCGTGATCGCCAAGACGCGCATGCTCGACGGACTACGAGGAAGGATCAACGCTCGGCAGGAGCGAGCGCTGCTGCGTCTCTTCCGCGAAGGGCCGGAGGGGTTCCAAGGCGGCCTCTCTTCCGGGAACTACCAGACGATCACCGGGGCATCGCCCGCAACGGCAGGACGTGACCTCTCCGAACTCGTCGCCTGGGGCGCGCTAATGCGGTCAGGCACGGGCAAAGGAACTCGGTATTGGTTGAACGTCCCCCAACTGAAAACGCCGCATCCGAATTCCCGCTAATCGTACTTCCAGTCCCCGATCGCTTCGTGCAGTTCTGCCTCCGCCTGCTTGAGCGATAGAATCTCGTTCTTGGCGCGCTGGACGCTGTCGAGGACGGCAGGATCGGAAAACGGCTCGTCCGAAACCTCTGCCAGCAATTCGGCGAGCCGGGACCTGGCCACACCGATCGCGCGATAAGGCGCCTCGGTGTAAGCTGGATCGGCGCACCTTCGTTCGAACGTGTCGATCCGGGCGCCCAGAGGGCGGATCAAGGGCCTAGCCGCCCACAAGGCATCGAGCAGTAGGGAATTGGCGGCCTGGCCGCATTGCTCCCGAACCTCGCTCCAAAGACCCCGAGTCGCGAGTTTCCGCCATTGAGACGACCGCAAGGCGGCGAGAATATCGAACCGGAGCCTTGCGCACGCTTCGAGTTCTTCGATGAGAGGCGGATGGGAACGCTTCTCAAGCTGCTTCCTGCGCCGAAGGTCGGACAACTCTTGCAGCCACTTTCTCAGGACCAGCGATTCGGCGTCCATGAAAGAGAACTTCGGCACCGCCCGATGTCTCGAATCGTGTAGCGTCGCAAACTTGGAAAACAACGCGCTTGCCGGAATCACGACAATAATCCACATGCTGTTGTTTGTCACCGCGAACATCAAGGCGGAGATCAGCACGATCAAAGTGAAGCCCGCAAGGCGCAGAGTGAGGGCGCTCTTACGCGATTCGATTTCGACGAGGAACTCAACGAGATAGCGGTACACGGCCGACCCCAGCGAACAACTGTCATTGTAGTCCCTTGAGCGCGGCGGGAGAAAGGGAATCGTCGCCCCTTCCCCTCGCAGCCTCGGCGGCGGCTGGAGCTTGAGAATCTCTTTCGGATGCGGCCACAAGAGCGCCTTCAGCCTCGCCCTCGTCCATCCGCCGCGTCCCCCAACGCCTGTCCTGACTATTAACGAGCACTTCCCCGGCGTCCTGAGCGTGGAAGTGCAGACGTTGAGATAGAGGCGAGTTAGCCGCGGGCTGGGAGCAACGTCGATGGCATGTCCGATTTCACCCACGCGACCGCTCCGCGCGTTGACTGATTCTCAGCATATTCCTTTAGCTGGGCAAACCCATAAGCAAGCATGAGGACCCAGCCAGCAGCCGTCTCCCAGTAGAGGTACCGCTGGATTCGCCGTCCGAGATCTTCGGTAGTTTTGTCGATCTCGTCCTGGATTCGTTGGTTTTCAGCCTTAGGCAGCTTCACCTTTGTTCGGTTGACATGCTCCAAGGCATAAGCCATCAAAGGGAACGAGATCACGTGAGCCGTTCGGGCCAGCACGTTCAACCGCTCTCGGAAGTCAACGTATCCGGGATCCTGAAGCGCGCCTTCCTTGGTCGCGAGGTCAAAGAGCCAATCTCTGGCATCGTAGATGTCCTGGCGCAGACACATGACTCGCACCTTCACCCAGACGGTGTAAGTCAACGCGCCGCTCACCAGTATAGTGCCGACTATCAGCCAGGCCATTTTCATCTCCTGTGAATTATTGCCACAATTCTGTCAAACCGCATGGGACCACGGTAAGTTCAAACTTCGTCTCGTTTGGGTTCAATTGCCGGATTTTGAAGAACGCTCGAGGAGCGTCCAGGGTCCAACTGCTTTTCCAGGTTGGCGGCATGGTCGCCCTTCTTCTTCATGAACCTAAGGATGAGCCGAACAAGCGCGGTCAGAATGCCAAACGGACCGATAAGTGCGAGGAGAAACGCCAGCCACGGTGGCTGAGTCATCGAGATCGCGGCCACCGCTACGCAGACCAAGCCAATAGCGACCACCGTGCAGATGGCGATGGTCCGGATATTCCGCCCCCCCTCAACGATGCGCCTTATCTCAACGTCATGCTCGTTTGCCACAGGTCAATCACTCCACAGCCGATTGAGCAAATACCCCCCTCACAATACCACCGTCACCATGTTGCTCGGCGGGGCGTCACCGGTTGAGTTCGGGGCCAGGACCCGTCCCAACTTGGTTTCCCTCAGTGCGTGGCGCCGGATTTCGCCTGCGCCCAAGAAGTCGTACTCCACCCTGCTCGCCAAGCCGATCAGCGTGATCTTCGTATCGGTCGTCGTCTCCTGCCGTTCGCTCTGGGCCTTCGTCTGCTGGCCCACGAGAGTACTCGCACGGTGCCGTAGGGCGTCCTGGTCGGCTCGCCGGGTCGGATATTTGGGCATGGGTTGTCGTCTCCCTCGTGTCCCGCGCCCCCTGATCCGGGGCAGGGTGACTCTCAGTTTAACACAGCCCGCGGAAAATCCTTCAAACGGGGCATCGAACGCCACTCGGTGCTTGAAACGGCCCAGATGACGCTTGATCTGAAGCAGATGAAGCATCGAATCGAGCAGTTGCAGCATCGAATGACACGGATCATGCATCAAACGCCCCAGATGAAGTCTGATCTGAGGCAGATGAAGCATCAAATGACGCGCATCAAGCTTGAAACGGATCGCATGAGGGGTTATCCATGAACGAAGGGCCGGGGTTTGGCGCGGCGCTTGCGGCGGGGCTGATCCGGGCGCATCGCGGCGGCCATGGGAGTGATGAGGTCTTCGTAGCGGGCCAGAAGGAACTCCACGCGGTCGAGGTCTGAGGGAAATGGGTCGGAGGAGTAAAGAGCGTCAACGGCGCGGTCGAGCGTTTGGTGGGCTTTGCGGAGGTCGGGCGGCATGGTCAACGGGTCGTAAAGATCGGCGAGAGTCGCGCCGGGATGCGCGGCTCTGGCGTCGAGGACGGCTTGCGCGAGCTCTCGGATGCGCTGCTTTCTCGGCTCATCGTCGACAGGCCAAGGGAAGTTGTTGTAAACGATGCCGATGGAGTAGCGATAGTCGCTCTTTAACTTGCCACCAATGTTGCGCAGCCAGGCCATGTGCATCCGGGAGGTGAGAATTCCGAAGTGCCAGAGGTCGGCGTCGAGCAGGACGAATACCAAATCGCTCGGAACGGTTGGAGGCGCGAGGTAGGCGATGGGCGCGTAATCCCTACGCTCGGAACTCACCTTTGGGATGGCGAGGAAGGGGCGGTTCGGTAGGACATTGACGTGGTAGAGGGTAGGCGTACCCGCGAGCTCTCGCGTCGGGGCGCTATCGCTCTTTAGCCGGGACTGCCGGACTTTCTCGACCCTCGCGAGCACGGCCGGCATCGCGCGAAGCTCGGACGGTGAGGCCTCTTGCAGGGCGAGAATGTACCGGACTTTCCCGTTGATTAGCTCTTGGGAACCGATATAGGGGTGCATGAATCGCTCGGCTCCGGGTTCTGAAGCGATGAACGCCCGCGCCGCTTCGGGCTCGAAAATGTAGTGCCCGCCATCGATGGGTTTTGAGCCAATGACGATGGGCGGCGCGCCGTTCAAGGGCTTGCCGACCTCGCGGACAACCATGTGGGGATTGGCAAGCCGGGAAGCATCCATCAAATACGGAGACAGCTTGTCATGCTCCGTTTCAATGGGGTCTCCGTGGATGTCGGGGTAGCTGAAGAGCCTTTTGGTTTCCGGCTCCATGTCGCGGCGCACGAGGCCGATGATGACGACGTGCACGTGCGCCTTGCCCTTGGCATCGCTGTTCCATTGAAAGGTGCGATGCGCGTAGGCGATTTCGAGACCGCACCAATCAAAAAGGATGGGCCAGAGTTGCGCCACCTGCTCGCCCTGCGTGATGCTGTTCGTCGCCACGAAGCCGATCTTTGTCTTCGATCCCGGACGATTGGCGAAGTTGCCCGCCTTGATGAACCAAGCGGTCACAAAATCCAGGGTGCCGCCGCTGCCGCCGAGCGCCGCGATTCCTTTCACCTGCTTGCGCTGAAGCTCAGTTTGATATTTGGCTCCGCCGAAGGGAGGATTGCCGATGATGTAGTCGCATTCTGCCGGGGAAATAACGCTTTCCCAAGACTTCTCCAAGGCATCGGCGACCACAATGTGCGGCGACTTCTTGAGGGGAATGCGGACGTAGACCTCCTCAAATTCAAGGGTCGTGCGCACGTTCATGATGTGGTCCATCATCCAAAGCGCTGTTTCGGCAATCTTTGCGGCGAACTCATCGATCTCAATCCCGTAGAATTGGTCGACGTTGACTTGGACAAGGTCCTTTAAGATGCCCTTGAGCGTTCCCTCAGCCTGAAGTTCGTGAAGCACCATGAGTTCCAACTCACGGATTTCGCGATAGGTGATGATGAGGAAGTTGCCGGACGCGCAAGCCGGGTCCAGGAATTTCAGCGATCCGAGCTTGCGGTGGAAGGCTTCGAGCGCTTTGGTGCGGCCCGAGGTCTTGCGGTCGATGATGGACTGAAGTTCGGCTGTCAGATCATCCAAGAAGAGCGGATCGATGACTTTGCGGATGCTCTGTTCACTGGTGTAGTGGGCGCCGGCCTGTCGGCGATCCTCCGGCTCCATGACCGACTGGAACAGGGCTCCGAAGATGGCCGGCGAGATCTTCTCCCAGTTGAAGACGCATGCGTCTAGCAATTGTTTGCGCATGGCCGAATTGAAGGAAGGCATGCGAATGTGCTCAGAGAACAGGTCACCATTGATGTACGGAAATTCCGCAAGGTCTTCATCGAGGCTTGATTGCCGTTTTGACTCCTCCTCATTGAGTACTTGAAACAGCAGCGTCAATTGGGGTCCGAGATCGCTTCCGTCCTCCCTAGTTCTGTTTCTGAGGTAGTCCTCGAAAAGCCCCTTTTGGTGAAAAACTCCCGTGTCGTCGGCAAAGAGGCAGAAGAGCAGACGGACGAGAAAAACACGGAGATCGTGGCCGCTATATCCCACCTTCTTCAGGGCGTCGTGAAGCTGCCCCATCAGGTAGGAGGCTTTGACATTGACAGGGTCCTGGTCATCGAACGAGCGCTTTTCAAGACCGAGAATGAATCCAAACTTCTGGATGTGCTTGTGGAGATCGGGCAGGATGAACTTGGCTTGTTCGCCAGTTTCTAAATCGTAGAGCTCGAAGTTCTGGAAGTCGGACACCAAGACGTAGCGCGGAAGTTCGGCCTCGCTGAGGCCCGGAAAGTAGTCCATCGCCTGGCCCTTGGCTTTGGAGAGATCACGGCCCGCGCTCTTATGCTCGACGATGAGCGTTCCTTTCCAGATGAGGTCGATGAAGCCTTGCTTGTCTCCCAGCTTCTTGACGGGCTCCTCAAACGAGGCGACTCGCTTGCGAGTGACTCCAAAGATCTGGAAGAACTCATTGTAGAAGGTTTGAGTTTGACCCTTCTCGTAGTGGGCGTCTTGCCACTCCCTGGCGAACTGCGCGGCGCGGGCTCGAATCTCGTTCCAACTGAGTCTTTCCATGTCTCGCAGGCAAAGGCTACCAGGGATCGACTTCGATTACGCCACTTTGAAGTCCAAGTGGTCTTTGGCCTCTCAGCCTCAATTCCCGAATTCGCTTCCGCGCGGCATCCGGAGAAGCCGTTCCCGCTGAGAACTCTCGGGTCCGCCTCGATTCGCTTGCCGCGCCATCGCCGGAAGGGCTCACGCCCTCACGGCCCAAACGGCCCGGCAAATCATCTCCCGGATTTCTTCGTCCGTAGCGGAGCGAGCGGCTCGCATCGACCGCCTCAGAGCCTCCTCCGAGAGCGCTTTCTGAACCTTGGGGAACTCCCGGTCGAAGTCCCTCTGCTGGGTCGGAAACATCGTCATGCCGTGCGACTCGCGCAGCGCCTCGGCTCGGCCCCAACAGAGCGCCGCATCGTCGTAGCGGCCCAAGGCGGCCAAAATCGTGCCCCCGATGGTGAGCGGCGTCTGGCCAAGTGCGATGCGGGCCCCCGTGAACGCCTTCACCGACTCGGCGAAACCTTCCATCGCCGCCTGGAACCTCCCATGCCGGTAGTCGATGAGACTTCGGTAGAAGTAGAAATGGCCGAGTTGCCCCGGCTTCCCAAGCTCCTGCATCTGTTCCAACGCTCGGTCGAAAATCGGCTGGGCATCCGGGTGGGAGCGATGCCCGACCGAGCAGGCGAGTCCCAAGAGCGAGGAACCGATGGTTTCGGTGTCGCCGCTCGACTCACCGAGCTCCAGGGCCCTGCGAAAGAAAGGCTCTGACTCCACTTCGTCGCCCCGATCAAAGACGACCCAGCCGTAAAACAGCGCTGACCGCGCAGCCGACACCGGCTCTCCTGCCACCAGCAAGAGCTCCATCGCCTCCGTCGCCGCCCGTTGTGCCTCCTCGAATTGTCCCAGCAGCGACGCCGTGACCGAGAACGACGAGCGGCATCGGCCTCGCAGAAGAGGCGAACCATCCTCATCGGCAGCGCGGACGGCCGAGGTGATGTGACGGTGCGCGTTGCGAATGTCCCGAAGGTTGTAATACAGAAGTCTCAGAGTCGCGTGCGCTTGGGACAACGTCGCCTGCGACAGTCGTTCGCGAAAAGGCATTTCCAGCCCGACCTCTCAAGCCCAAGTCGAACCAACCCGATTCCGGCAAAGAACTCCGCGAACGTCATCGAACTCATAGACGATCCTCACCCTTGATACGCGTTCGTCCCATCCACCCCAGTTTAGCAAACGCGCATCTACATTTCAAGATGGCGACGCTGCTGGACGTGGGGCTGGGATACATGAAGCTCGGCCGGCCGGCGACGACGCTCTCCGGCCGCGAGGCTTAGCACGCCCACGAGCCCGAGACGATCCCCGTGGTCCCCATCAAGAGCGACGCCGCCTGCCCCGACTATCGGGGAGCACGTCCCGCCGGACGGCAAGCTCCGCGTCACCCGCAGCCGCACCGGCGGCAACGAGTGGGAGGCCCTCACCAACGGCCTGCCGCAGGAGCATTGTTACGTCAATGTGCTTCGCGAGGCCATGGCCGTGGACCAGATGGTGGCCAGCCCCCATTGTTGAAGACATCTTAAGAGTAGACCTCCGCTGATGATATCCCAGCAGGGTTGGGGGACAGGCAGGGCGTAGCCCGACTGAACTCCAAACTCTGCGCGGCCACGACTACATCACGGTCTTCGTGGACTTGGATGCCCGGCGCGTTCTGTATGCCTGCCAGGGGAGAAGCGGTTCTGCCCTTTTCGAGTTCAAAGCGTTCCTGAAGGCCAAAGGCGCGGACCCCGCCAAGGTGCAGGCCTTCACCTGCGACATGGGACCGGCCTTCCTTGGCGGCATCGCGCAGGCCTTCCCCCAAGCAAGCGTGACGCAAGGGCCGCTACCACCTTGTGGCCCTTCTGACAAGGGCGGTCGATGAAACGAGAAAAGCCGAAACCAAGAAGGCGACGAAGTTCAAACGAACCCGCTGGCTCTGGCTCAAGAACCCAACCAACCTCTCAGAGAAAGAAAAGCTGAGCCTCCAAGAGCTTCTGGAAGAGAACGCCTTTCCCCTCACCGGAAAAGCCTACGGCCTCAGACTGGCTTTCCAGGAACTCTTCAAAGTCCCCAGATGCCAGGCGCAGACCGCATTCTACGAGTGGATCGGCATGGCCCTCGCCTCAGAGATCCATGCCGTCGTCGAGGTCGCCGTCACCTTCTTCAATGCGGCGGACAAGATCTTGAGGTGGTTCGAAACCCGAATCTCCAACGGATTCCTGGAAGGCCTCCACAGCGTTCTGCAGGCAGCCAAAAACAAAGCGCGAGGCTACAGCAACCCTCAAAACCTCATCGCCATGAGCTACCTGCTGCACGGAAAGCTACGACCCGCTACCCACACCAAATGACGAGGAACCCATTTTCCTGCCGTCCCTGTCATGGTGATACTTATCGATGCGGACTAGAACGTATAGCCCCCTCACGCCAGCGACAACTGCCGCGCGAGCTCCTTCAGAAAGAACTCGACGTCCGTCACAATCCCGACCGCTTGATGAGTGCCGCGATCGGTCAGCTTGATTACCGTGTCGGCATCGCTGTCCACGCAGAACGTCTTGACCGTCGCCGGGAGAATGTTGCCCGTCGCCACGCTATGCAGGGTGGTCGCGCACAAGATCGCAACCCCCACGCCCGGAACGTGGCCCCTCATCGCGTCTTGCCCTTCGACGTTGTCGGTAATCACCCCCGGGAGCGGCCCATCATCCCGAATCGACCCGCAAAGAACGTAGGGAATCGGCTTCAGGACGCACGCACGCATGATGCCCGACGAGATGAGCCCGGAGCGAACCGACTCCTCGATGCTTCCCACCCGCCGGACCCGATTGATCGCCCGCAGATGGTGGGTGTGCCCGTGCGGAACCGAACGGCCTCGCCCCAAATCCACCCCGAGCGACGTCCCGAGCATCGCCGCTTCGATGTCGTGGGCGGCCAACGCGTTGCCAGCGAACAAGACATCGATCCAACCGTCCTCGATCAGCTTGGCCAGCACGCCCGCGCACCCGCTATGGACGATCGCGGGGCCGCCCACCAAGAGCACCTTCTCCCCTGCGGATTTCGCCTGCCGAATCGCCCCCGAGCAGATTTCGATCAGCCGAGATTTCGGGCGCTCCGAACTCACCTCGTTGATCATGAATCGGAACTCGTCGTCCTCGTCTTCGTCTTCGAGGGGAGGCAAAACCTTGACGCCGCCATGCCCCACCACAAACCGATCGCCCGCACTCGCGCGGTGCATAGGACAGGTCTCCGCCCGCCACCGATCCCCCTCGCGCCAAACGCGGATCGCCGTGTCCATTTCGAGCCGTTCGACCTCGCACTCCTGGCCCTCGACGCGCACGATAGTGGGGAAGTTGGTGGTCGAATAGAAGCCCTCAGGCCAGACGCCGTCCACATCGGTCGCTTCGAGGGTGGCGTCTTCGAGTACGAGGTCCACGCCGAACGGCCTGCAGGCTTCGAGGGCCGAGCGCAGCGTCGCCTGGTCCTTGGCGTGGAGTTCGAGGTCGATCAGCGACTCGTCGGCGCCCCGTTCGCCGACCTTAAACCTCCGCACGCGAAAGGCCACCCCATGCTCGTCGAGGGTCGCGAGCAGCCCGGACAGCTTGTTTTCGTCCAGGAGGTGCCCTTCGATGCCCAAGCGCTCCACGATCATGCCCGGAGTGTACCGACCCGATCTATGCGTTCACTTGAACGAGCTCGAACACTTCGATCTTGTCGCCCGCTAGGAAGGCTTCCCAATCGTCGAACTTCACACCGCAGTCGAATCCCTGAGTGACTTCGCGCACATCGTCCTTGACGTGCCGCAACGAGGCGATCTTGCCATCGTAAACGATGTCCTCGCCGCGATGAACTCGGCACCTCGCGCCGCGCGTCGCCCTGCCGTCCGTGACGTGGCACCCGGCAACCTTCCCTTGACGCGTGAGATTGAAGACCTGACGAATCTCGACCTCGCCCAGATAGTTCTCTTCGAATTTGGGTTCGAGCCGGCCCTTGACGGCGGCCTCGATGTCTTCGATCAGTTCGTAGATGATTCGGTAGGTTCGAATCTCGACCTTCTTTCGTTCAGCCTCGGTCTTCGCGCCGCCCTCAGGTTTCACGTTGAACCCGACGACGATCGCGCTGGAAGCGCCAGCCAGCAGAATGTCGCTCTCCGTGATCGTCCCCACCCCGCTGTGAATGATCTTGACCTCGACTTCAGGATGCTGAAGCTTCTCGACCAAGCCGCTGACGGCCTCCACGGACCCTTGAACGTCGGCTTTGATGATGAGGTTGAGCGTGTTGATTTCGCCTTCCGATAGCTTGGCCTTGAGGTCGGTCAGGCTCAACCCTCGGCTCGGCGAATGCAGCGACTTGATACGAGCAGCATCTGCGCGCTTGTCGGATATCTCGCGGGCCGTCTTTTCGTCTTCCTTGACCTCGACCTTATCGCCCGCAAGCGGCGTTTCGCTGAGTCCGAGAACCTCGACCGGCATCGAAGGGCCCGCCTCTTGAACGGCTTCCCCCATGAAGTTCGACATCGCGCGAATTCGGCCGTAGCATTGACCCACGACAATCGCATCGCCCACACGAATCGTCCCGTTCTGAACGAGGACGGTCGCCACCGGCCCGCGGCCCTTTTCCAGCTTGGCCTCGACAACGACCCCCTGCGGCTTGCCCTTGGGATCGGCCTTGAGGTCCAAAACACCCGATTGGAGCAGGATCATTTCGAGAAGGTGGGGTACGCCTTCCCCGGTGATCGCCGACACGGGACAAACGATGACATCGCCGCCGAAATCCTCCGGGATCACCTCATGCTGCACGAGCTCCGTCTTGATCTTGTCCGGGTTCACTCCCGGCTTGTCGATCTTGTTGACGGCCACGATCATGGGGACGCCGGCGTTCTTGATATGGCTGATCGCCTCCTTGGTTTGAGGCATGACGCCGTCGTCTGCCGCAACCACCAAGATCGCGATGTCGGTCACCTGGGCGCCGCGCGACCGCATCTCCGTAAATGCCGCATGGCCCGGCGTATCGAGGAAGGTGATTTCCCCTTCAGGGAGCTTGACCTGATACGCGCCGATGTGCTGCGTGATCCCGCCGTGCTCGCGGGCGGCCACGTTGGCTTTGCGAATGTAGTCCAGCAGCGAGGTCTTTCCGTGGTCGACGTGGCCCATGATCGTCACCACGGGCGGCCGGGTCTGATCGCCCGCCGAAGGCTTCTTCGGTTTTGCGGCGGCTTTGGGCTTGGGTTGATCGGCCCACCTGACCTTGAATCCGAACCCATCGACCAACTGTTCGGCGACTTCCGGCTTGAGCGAGGTCGTCAGCGTCGCCATGACCTTGAACTTGACCATCAGCGTCTTTTGCACTTCAGGGATCGTAAGATCGAGGGCAGTTGCGACGTCGCGGGGGTTGCAGTTGGCAGGCAACAGCACCTCGGCGCCCTTGTCGAGTTCGGCGAGCGACTCACGAACGAGCTCCATGTCGTCCGCGTCCACGTCGATCGAACCGCCCTCATGCAGCAGCCCAAGATCGTCGAGGGCGGCAGCGACTTGCCCAGGCTTCAGCCCGAACTCCTTGGCTACGTCCGCGATCGCTAAGCTCATGGCTTCCTTCTTTACCTCAGTTTGCATAACAATTCTTCGATCAGACCCTCGACGTCGCCCCTTTTGAACTCCCGCCGAAGCGTTCGCTGCAACCTTCGCCCCTTGCCGGCCGCTCGAACGCAACCTTCGGACGGGCACACGTAGGCGCTTCGTCCTGGGAGCGAGGTGCGAGCGCCAACGATCTGCGGGCGATCCTCGACGCACTTGATGCGCTGAAGATCATCCTGCTGCAGGCGCTGCCCGCACCCCACGCAGGTTCGGAGTCTCGCCAACCCACCACCTCAGCTACGACCCAGCCCCCGCTTCTTCGACAGGCGCCTTCGACTCGGTCGCTGCCTGGGCTTCCGACCGAATGTCGATCTTCCATTCGGTCAAGCGGGCGGCGAGGCGAACGTTCTGACCTCCCTTGCCGATCGCGAGGGAAAGCTGGTTATCGGGGACAACGACGTACGCGCTCCTGTCCGCTTCATTCAGTCGAATTGAGTTCACCTTCGCCGGGCTCAAAGCGTTGATGATGTAAGTCGTCGGATTGTCGCTAAAAGGGACGATGTCGATTTTCTCGTCGTGGAGTTCGTCGACGATCGCTTGAACCCTCGCGCCACGCGGGCCCACACAAGCCCCGACCGCGTCCACCCGTTCGTCGGTGCTGATGACGGCGATCTTGCTTCTCTGGCCGGGCTCCCGGGCGACGCTCTTGATCTGCACGATACTCTGCGCGATCTCGGGCACTTCGAGTTCGAACAGCTTGCGCAGCAGGTTCGGATGGGTCCGACTGACCACAACAGCGAGCCTTCGTCGCGAGTCGTCCACCTTCAAGACGTACACCTTCAGACGGTCGTTGATCCGGTACGACTCCGTCGGCACCTGTTCGCGCCGAGGGAGTTCGGCCTCGACCTTGTTGACTTGTATGTAAACCGTGTGTTCATCGCGCCGCGTGACCAAGCCGTTCACGAGGTCGCCGATCTTCTCCTGAAACACCTCGTTGATCTGCCGAATCTCGGCTTCGCGCAGCTTCTGGCTCAGGACCTGCTTGAACGTCGATGCCGCGATCCTTCCGAACCTGTTTGGGTCCACTTCGACTTGAACAAAATCGCCAACCTCAGCGTTGGGCTGCTTCTTCCGAGCCTCCGCGACGCTAAGCTGGTAAGAGGGCTCGGTCACGATCCCGACCACTTCCTTCTCGACCACCACCCGCATCCCCTTGTCGGGAGCCATGAGGCGCTCGGGATCGATGTGAACGGCGACCTCGCCGGCTGCGCCGACGTACTTCTTATAGGCGACTGCCAGAGCCTCTTCGATCTCACGGAGCAATTCATCGAAGGGAATGTCTCGCTCTTGTGCAATCTGCCGTAGTTGCTGCAAGATTTCCATGTTCGACCTTTGCCACCTCACCCATTTTGTACCTCGCGAATAAAAAAAGGCGGCACAGGACCACCCGATGAGGCACACCTGGTTGTAAACGAAAGTATACCACAGCTTGGGCGCGAACCCAAGAGGATTGCCGGGGTCCATAGGATAGAATCGGGCCCATGGCGATCGTGTTCGTCAAGGGTTTGCGGGCCTTCGGGCGGCATGGGGTAACGGAGCAGGAACGGGTTGCCGGGTGCGATCTCGTCGTCGATCTCGAACTTCTAACTCCCGACGAGAGCGCAAGCACGGACGAAATCGAACACACTGCCGACTACGGGGTGGCCGCTCGAATCGCCCTGGAAGTGATCGAGGGGACCTCGGCCGCAACGGTCGAGTGGCTTGCGGGCGAGATTGGGCGCCGAGTTCTCTCGCAGATGCCCCAGGTTCAACAGGCGACCGTTTCGGTTGCCAAACCTACCCCTCCACTCCCCTACGACCTCGATTGCGTGGGAGCCACGGTCCGCACCGCGCGCTAAGACAGATTCGAACCCCCGAACGGCCATTCGAGATACCGGGCGCCCGGCTGGATCAAGGGCAGGTCTTCCGCATCCACGGAGTCGAGCCAGCCCGTCTCGAAGTGGGAAGTCTCGATCTTGAGGCCCGGTCTGAGGAGCCGGAGGTGACGAGCCACCCTCGAGCTAACCGGCCCTAGCGCTCGCACCGACGAGACGGTCTTCTCCGGGGCGCCGCCCGAAGACAGGGTTCGAAGAGAAGCCAGCACCGCCGAAACCGGATCGCCTCCCAAAGCCGATGGCTCCCAACCCGCCGGTCCGCCCGGAAGCCCCAAGTGCAGCAACTGCGCCAGAAACTCCGCGCCGCTGATTCCGAGATACACGCACAATCGAAAGTCGATGCCCTGGCTCGGCAGCACGAAAGCCCCCTCCGGGCGCGGCGAAAACCCTTCGTCGCAAATCGTTAACTCGTCCGAAGGGATCTCCAGCGCGATCTTGCCGTGCCGGCCCCACGGAATCAACCGCTCCGCTGCGTCGAAAGGCTCCGGGCGTGGATCGGAGAGCCGGTCGGCCAGTACCTCCCGCAGCGTTCGAGTTTGCCGTAGCGAGGGAGGAGTCACCCAGAGGTCGGGCGAGGTCGCAGGCTCCGTGCCCCGCTCATAAGGGTTGTGAGCGCCGTCGGTCATCGGCCTGGGCTCAGGGAGATAAGGGCTTCGCGGGGCTCCCAAGAGGTGCTCGGCGAAGAACGCATACATCGCCTCGCGCATCCGGCGGGAGTAGTCGTGACGGCCCTCCACGACCTCAAGCCGCACCGCTTCTTTCTTGCCTAAGGTCTCGTAGACTCTCTGAAGCTTTTGGAACGTCTTTTGGTGCCCCACGAGCGGAAACTCCTCATCCTCCGTCGCCGAAATGAGCAGAATCGGAGCCGGCGCGCGTATCGCAAGAAGGTCCGACCGGTCGCCCAGCCTCGCGATTCCGGGAAGATGATGGCAAAGACATCCGTTGTGAGGGTTCGATTCGAGGCTAGAAGCAAAGCAGACGATCGCCGCCGCGCCGATTCGCCGGTCATAGGCGAAGGCAGCCGCTGCGGCCAACCCCCCACCGCTCGCGCCGGTGATCCCCACCTGCGTCCAATCGATATCGGAACGGGATTGGCAATAGTCCAAGCCTCGAACGAGGTCCCACACGTACTGCCCGGTGACCGGCCACCCCAGTACGAGAGCGGGGTCGTCGTGAGAGCCCATCCCGGCGCGTTCGTTGCACTCGTTTTCGTCCCAACTCCTCCCCGGCGACTCGACCACGAGCCCCGCGAAACCAAGGACCGCCAAACCGATCGCTCTCGCCTGCACAAAGGGAGTCGATTTCTTGTGCGTCCAATGGCCGTGGGGATGCAGAACGAGGGGAAACGGGCCCTTGCCTTCAGGAATGTAAAGGTGAGCCGCCACAAAGACCCCAGGCAACGATTCGTAGCGGATGCGCTCGACGCGATAACCCTCGCGACTGAGGACCCCCGTAACCTGCGCCCGCAGTTCGCTTTTCGGCGGCTGGGGGTCGAGCCCCAAGCTCCGCGCGAGGGTCTGGGCGTCCGCGGCCGATCGGGCCGAACGGGCCTTCGCATTCGACTCGGGACGCCGCGCCGCCCGCTCCCGAATGCAGGAGACGAGCATCTTGTTGAGGGTGGCTGCGTCCACGTCGTCTATCGCTGAATGGGGGGCCAAAGTTACTTGAGAAGGCTCTTGGCGATGACCAGCTTCTGGACCTCGCTCGCCCCTTCGCCGATCTCCGTCAACTTGGCGTCTCGCCAGAGCTTTTCGATCATATAGTCGTGAGTCATCCCGCGCCCGCCATGAATCTGGAGCATCTTGTTGGTCACGTCGCGGGCCGTCTCGCTCGCGAAGAGCTTGGCGAACGAAGCTTCCTTGACGATCGGTTGCCCCTGGTCATAAAGCCAAGCCGCCTTCTGAACGAGAAGCCGAGCGGCTTCGACCTGAGTCGCGCTTTCAGCCACCATGTTTTGAACCGATTGCATCTGAGAGAGCGTCCGGCCGAACTGCTCGCGCTGCTTGCTGTATTCGATTCCCAGCGCCAACGCCTCTTCTGCGATTCCCAGAGCCATCGCAGCGATCCCCACCCGGCCCCGATACAGAAGGGAGATCACCTCTTCGAAAGAGCCCGGCGTGTGCCAAGCCACGCAGTTCTCCATCTTGAACCTGAGCGTATAAGAAGCCGACACGCCCACCGTCGCAATGCGCTCCAAATCGACGAACCCGGGTTGGTCCTTCTCCATCAAGAACGCCGAGAGGTTCTTCTCGTCCAGGCGCGCGATGATGATGAACAGCTTGGCAAACCCGCCGTTCGTGATGAACATCTTCTCCCCGTTCAAATGGAAGTACCCGGGTCGTCCTTCGATCGGGGTGGCGAAGGACTGAACCCGCCTTGCGTCGCTCCCCGCCTCAGGCTCGGTGAGGCCCCAAGCTAGGGCGATGTCGCCGCTCAAGATTCCCGGAAGATATTTCTCCCGCTGCTCATCGCTGGCGAACAGTTCGAAATGCGCGACGCAGAGAGCGTTGATCGCAGCCACGTTCATCGCAAGAGCGGGGTCTGCACGGCCGATCCTGCGGCACATATCGGCGTAGGTCTGGCAGGAGAAGCCTCTGCCACCAAACCGCTGGGGAAGGACGCAATTCGTGATGCCAATCTGGGCGGTCCGCTTCCAAATGTCGTCCGGAAACGTGCTTTTCTCCCACTCCCGGCTGTTCGGGGCGACGAAAGTATCGACGAACTGCTGCACTTCGGCGAGAAATGCCTGCTCGTCGGACGTGAATTGGGGTTGCATCGGGAGCTATTCTACTCCGCGATCCCGCGCCGTCCGCAGGTTCACCGAGCCGGAGGGCCCGAGAGCCCGCGCCTCTCTCTCCATGCGCGCAGGTATCGCTCGGCCTTCGGGTTGGACTCGTTCCACTTGGGCTCAGCCTGAGAATCCGCCAATCCCCAAAGACCCACCGCCACAGCTCGAACAACTTTTTCCATATTCGCAAAGTCGACCTTCTCCCAATGATCGCCAGGCTGGTGGTACTCCGGGAAAAGGAACGCCGTGCAAAGCGTGTGCGCGGGCACCCCGAGGGCAGCCAGCGCCACATTGTCGCTCCGTGCAAAAAACGAATCGCTGTTGCGGGCGTGCTTCTGGACCTCGACCCCCACCTGCTTCCCGGCCTCCGCAAACAAGGGCCCCAAGTCCGAAAAGTCGTACCCGGTCATGCTGAGAGCACCGACGCGAGGTCCCTCCAAATCGTCCGTCCGACCGATGTGTTCGAGGTTCACCATGGCGATCGTGCGCTCCAAAGGGTACACGGGGTTCGCGCCGTAGAACCTTGAGCCCACAAGCCCCCGTTCCTCGCCGCAAAACGCAAGGAACACCAAACTCCGCTTCGGCTTCGTTTCAGACCTTGCGAACGCAGCTGCGAGTTCGATCACCGCCACCGTGCCGCTCCCGTCGTCGTTCGCTCCGTTGTAAATGCCGTCTCCCTCGACCTCACGCGATCCCAGGTGGTCGTAGTGAGCCGAGATGAGGAGGTAAGTGTCCTTCAAAACAGGGTCCGATCCCCGCACGATCCCTACCACGTTGTGGGCGTTCGCAGGCTCCGATTGGCCCCGAACCGTGATCGGAACCTTCTGGAAGTACGAATCCCCGACTCCCGGCGCAACGCCATACCTCCGAAACTGCGCCGCGATGTACTCGGCCGCGAGGTCCAATCCCCTCGAAGGCGTCGCCCGGCCTTCGAGAAGGTCCGACGCGAGGAACGACAAGTGGCCCTTCATCGAATCCGCCGAAATCCGGTCCAAAGTGGCCTTCCTCAGGGGCGAAAGCCGGAAATCCCAACTCGCGCCCTGTTGGGCGAGCGCGGCTGCGCCGGCCCAAACGAGGCACACAAGGACCAGCCGGGAAGAAAAAGTAAGGTATTTCATGTTCGAACACCCAACAAGACGGTCGGCGAGCGCTTTCGGGTTCCGCGCTCGGCTCAGCGCCTGCGGCTTTGCTCGACGAACCGCCTCATTGCGGCCAGCGACTCTTCGCTGACGTGGTGCTCGATGCCCTCGGCGTCGTTTTCTGCGGCCGTCTCCGGAACCCCCAACGCCCGCAGGAACGAGAGCACGATTTCGTGACGTTTGCGCGCCTTCTCGGCGAGTTCCTTACCCAAATCCGTCAGAAAAACGCTCCGGTACGGCTCGCTCCTCACAAACCCGTCTCGTTGCAGCCTCTGGATGGTTCGACTGACCGTGACCTTGCTCACCCCGATCGCCGACGCGATGTCGGTGACCCTCGCTTCGCCGCGCTCCTCGATGAGCTGCTCGATAAGCTCCACGTAGTCCTCGGCGATCTCGCGGCTGTGGTCGGCGCGAGCGCGGTGGAACCGGTCGGAGGGTGAGCGCGAAAGCATAACTAGGGAACCCAAAGGGCACAGGGGATTGTACTCGCAGTCTCCAGAACTCCATTCCGGCCCCCCGGCCGAAGCCCCCGACGTTCGCCGCAGTGCAACAAGACCTCCCCTTCGCCCCTCCGGGGGAGAAGGGGACCGAGGGGATGAGGGGTGCACTGCGGCGAAATTTGTGGACACCTACTTGTTCTGTCAGGAGAAAATAGGATGGTGTCTCGCCGTAGTTTCAGTCGTGAGTTCAAGTTAGGCATATGCCAGGAGATCGTTTCTGGCTTGCGGTCAAAGGCTCAGGTGTGCCGGGAGCATGGTTTGTCTCCGGGGATGCTGGATCGTTGGGTGGACCAGTTCAAGGTCTTGGGTTCGGATGCGTTTCCGAATTCCGGGCGTTCGGGTTCGGGGATGGTGCTGGACCGTACGAAGGAGCTGGAAGCGCTCGTGGGCCGTCAGGCTTTAGAGATCGAGTTTTGAAGGCCGCACTAAAAAGGGAGGAACTCCGGGAGAAAAGGCAGCCATGATTCGCGCGCTTCGCCCGGAGTTTCCGTCCCTTTCGGTTCACCGCATGTCCCAATTGGTGGGCATATCTCGCTCTCTGGTGTACGCTCCGCAGAGGCAGAAATCGCGTCCCGAGTTGCTGTTGGCGATCGAGAGGCTGGTGGTCTTGTTCCTGGGTTACGGCTACCGCCGGGTTCGGCGCGCGCTTCAGCTCGAGGGCGTTGCGGTCAGCGAGTATGCAGTTCGCAAGCTCATGCGCGAGCACGGGCTGATGGCGCGAAGGCCGCGCAGCCGCGGGTGACCCGGCCGGGCGCTCGGGATCGCCGGGCAGGCAACCTGCTCAAGGGCCTCAGCGCCTCGGCCCCAACCAGATCTGGGTCGCCGACACCACGCGGGTGCGCACCGACTCGGGGCCGCTCTACCTGGCCGCCCTCATGGACCTGTATTCGCGCAAAGCGGTGGCCTGGCACCTCTCGCGCCGAAACGACGAAGCCCTGGTGCGCGATTGCCTCTTGAAGGCTCTGCAAACCCGCAAACCGAACCTCGGCTGGATTCACCACTCCGACCAAGGCTCGACCTACACCGCTTCCGGATACATGAGGCTCATCCGCGACGCAGGCGGCAAAACCAGCTTCTCCGCTCCCGGAAAACCGCGCGACAATGCCCACATGGAAAGCTTCTTTCGGACCGTGAAGCTCGAAGAAGTCGACCGCAACCGCTATGGGTCCTTCCTCGAAGCCCAAGCATCGCTGGAGCATTTCATCGATGCAATCTACAACCAACAGCGCATGCACTCAAGCCTCGAGTACATGAGCCCCGACCAATTCGAATCTCGCCCAACAAAGGAGGCGCGATGAAGGTGTCCAACAATTTCGCCGCATTTCAGGGCCCATCCCGGGTAGCCCGCTTCCGCCTCTCAGAACAAACCCGAAACTGGGCGCGTTCTCTCCAAAGCCAAGGCACAAGACCTCCCCTTCGCCCCTCCGGGGGAGAAGGGGACCGAGGGGATGAGGGGCCCATCCCGTGCCCTGCGGCGAAATTTGTGGACACCTACTTGTTCTGTCAGGAGAAAATAGGATGGTGTCTCGCCGTAGTTTCAGTCGTGAGTTCAAGTTAGGCATATGCCAGGAGATCGTTTCTGGCTTGCGGTCAAAGGCTCAGGTGTGCCGGGAGCATGGTTTGTCTCCGGGGATGCTGGATCGTTGGGTGGACCAGTTCAAGGTCTTGGGTTCGGATGCGTTTCCGAATTCCGGGCGTTCGGGTTCGGGGATGGTGCTGGACCGTACGAAGGAGCTGGAAGCGCTCGTGGGTCGTCAGGCTTTAGAGATCGAGTTTTGAAGGCCGCACTAAAAAGGGAGGAACTCCGGGAGAAAAGGCAGCCATGATTCGCGCTCTTCGCCCGGGTTTCCGTCCCTTTCGGTTCACCGCATGTCCCAATTGGTGGGCATATCTCGCTCTCTGGTGTACGCTCCGCAGAGGCAGAAATCGCGTCCCGAGTTGCTGTTGGCGATCGAGAGGCTGGTGGTCTTGTTCCTGGGTTACGGCTACCGCCGGGTTCGGCGCGCGCTTCAGCTCGAGGGCGTTGCGGTCAGCGAATATGCAGTTCGCAAGCTCATGCGCGAGCACGGGCTGATGGCGCGAAGGCCGCGCAGCCGCGGGTGACCCGGCCGGGCGCTCGGGATCGCCGGGCGGGCAACCTGCTCAAGGGCCTCAGCGCCTCGGCCCCAACCAGATCTGGGTCGCCGACACCACGCGGGTGCGCACCGACTCGGGGCCGCTCTACCTGGCCGCCCTCATGGACCTGTATTCGCGCAAAGCGGTGGCCTGGCACCTCTCGCGCCGAAACGACGAAGCCCTGGTGCGCGATTGCCTCTTGAAGGCTCTGCAAACCCGCAAACCAAACCTCGGCTGGATTCACCACTCCGACCAAGGCTCGACCTACACCGCCTCCGGATACATGAGGCTCATCCGCGACGCAGGCGGCAAAACCAGCTTCTCCGCTCCCGGAAAACCGCGCGACAATGCCCACATGGAAAGCTTCTTTCGGACCGTGAAGCTCGAAGAAGTCGACCGCAACCGCTATGGGTCCTTCCTCGAAGCCCAAGCATCGCTGGAGCATTTCATCGATGCAATCTACAACCAACAGCGCATGCACTCAAGCCTTGAGTACATGAGCCCCGACCAATTCGAATCTCGCCCAACAAAGGAGGCGCGATGAAGGTGTCCAACAATTTCGCCGCATTTCACCGGGTAGCCCGCTTCCGCCTCCCAGAACAAACCCGAAACTGGGCGCGTTCTCTCTAAAGTCAAGGCACAAGACCTCCCCTTCGCCCCTCCGGGGGAGAAGGGGACCGAGGGGATGAGGGGCCATCCCAGGTAGCCCGCTTCCGCCTTGCAGAACAAGCCCGAAACTGGGCGCGTTCTCTCTGAAGCCGAGGCCCAAGACCTCCCCTTCGCCCCTCCGGGGGAGAAGGGGACCGAGGGGATGAGGGGCCCATCCCGGGTAGCCCGTGCCTGACTCGAACTGAAATGCGGCGAAATTGTTGGACACCTTCATCGCGCCTCCTTTGTTGGGCGAGATTCGAATTGGTCGGGGCTCATGTACTCAAGGCTTGAGTGCATGCGCTGTTGGTTGTAGATTGCATCGATGAAATGCTCCAGCGATGCTTGGGCTTCGAGGAAGGACGCATAGCGGTTGCGGTCGACTTCTTCGAGCTTCACGGTCCGAAAGAAGCTTTCCATGTGGGCATTGTCGCGCGGTTTTCCGGGAGCGGAGAAGCTGGTTTTGCCGCCTGCGTCGCGGATGAGCCTCATGTATCCGGAGGCGGTGTAGGTCGAGCCTTGGTCGGAGTGGTGAATCCAGCCGAGGTTCGGTTTGCGGGTTTGCAGAGCCTTCAAGAGGCAATCGCGCACCAGGGCTTCGTCGTTTCGGCGCGAGAGGTGCCAGGCCACCGCTTTGCGCGAATACAGGTCCATGAGGGCGGCCAGGTAGAGCGGCCCCGAGTCGGTGCGCACCCGCGTGGTGTCGGCGACCCAGATCTGGTTGGGGCCGAGGCGCTGAGGCCCTTGAGCAGGTTGCCTGCCCGGCGATCCCGAGCGCCCGGCCGGGTCACCCGCGGCTGCGCGGCCTTCGCGCCATCAGCCCGTGCTCGCGCATGAGCTTGCGAACTGCATACTCGCTGACCGCAACGCCCTCGAGCTGAAGCGCGCGCCGAACCCGGCGGTAGCCGTAACCCAGGAACAAGACCACCAGCCTCTCGATCGCCAACAGCAACTCGGGACGCGATTTCTGCCTCTGCGGAGCGTACACCAGAGAGCGAGATATGCCCACCAATTGGGACATGCGGTGAACCGAAAGGGACGGAAACTCCGGGCGAAGAGCGCGAATCATGGCTGCCTTTTCCCGGAGTTCCTCCCTTTTTAGTGCGGCCTTCAAAACTCGATCTCTAAAGCCTGACGACCCACGAGCGCTTCCAGCTCCTTCGTACGGTCCAGCACCATCCCCGAACCCGAACGCCCGGAATTCGGAAACGCATCCGAACCCAAGACCTTGAACTGGTCCACCCAACGATCCAGCATCCCCGGAGACAAACCATGCTCCCGGCACACCTGAGCCTTTGACCGCAAGCCAGAAACGATCTCCTGGCATATGCCTAACTTGAACTCACGACTGAAACTACGGCGAGACACCATCCTATTTTCTCCTGACAGAACAAGTAGGTGTCCACAAATTTCGCCGCAGGGCAAACCGCCCCCCAGACTCGACCACGTTCCCCGTCGAAGACGCGCACCTCAGGCCCAACGGGCCGAGAGGTTTGTATCCCTCCACCCGCCACGGGTGGAGGGTCTCGTTCCCGGTGCTGGCCGCAGCGACAACCTCCACATGGGCGGAGAATTCGGAGTGAATCCCGACCTTCCCGGACGAACGGCACGGAAATCCGCTGTCCCCACCCACCCCCCGATCCCGCTGCCCAACGACAAGATACCGGGGCGCCCGAAGTCCCCACCGGGTTGCAGGGCGGGGCGTCACGGGCCATAATATAGGTCTTGGGTGGCGGCGTAGCTCAGTGGTAGAGCAAACGGTTCATACCCGTTGGGTCGGTGGTTCAAGTCCACTCGCCGCTACCAACCCCCGAATCCCTTATTCCGACCGCAAAGCTTCGATCGGACTCAACTTCGCGGCGCGGACTGCCGGGTACAGCCCGAAAACCACCCCGATCAGAGCCGAGAACCCAACGGCTGCAAGCGCTGCGTAGTAGGGGAAAGTGGCCGGCAATCCACCCTTCGAGGGCCAACTCGTCGCGGCGGTCAAGAGCGCGAGCCCCTGGCCAAACAGGTAAGCGATCCCCATTCCGATCAGCCCGCCCACAACGCTAAGCGTCGCCGACTCCACCAGAAACTGGACGAGGACCGTGCCCGTCTTTGCGCCCACCGCCTTTCGAAGCCCGATCTCCCGGGTTCGTTCGGTCACCGAAACCAGCATGATGTTCATGATCCCGATGCCGCCCACGAGCAGCGACAGCGCCGCGATGGCGGCGAGGATCGCTCCGGCGACTCCGATGATCGTGCCCATGACGGCGAGGATCGACTCGCGCGAGTCCACGCGGTAGATTCTGCGGTTATCCGACCGGAGCATCAACGCTTGCCAAACCTCGTCCATGGCCTGCTTGACCGACACTCCCTCGCGGGGCCGAGTAGTGATGAACATCACCCGGTCACCGCCGATGTACTTGCTGTGCGCCGTCGAGATCGGCATCAACACATCGCGAGCGTTCGTCTCGCCCATGATGTCGAGGCGCTCCAGCACTCCAACGATCTCAAGAGTGATCCCTTTGAGGGAAATGTACTTTCCTAGCGCCCGCTTGTCGGGAAACAACCTGTCCCGAACTTCCTCGCCCACCACTGCGACGTTGGCCTTTCCGTCCAGGTCTTGCCGCGTCAGATGCCGACCCTCGATGACGCTCAGTCGGTTCAGTTCAGGAAAGTTCTCGTCCGTCGCAAAGAGCCGGGGATTCGTGATCTCCCGATCGAGGTAGGTGACCGGCATCTGGGGAAGCTGCAAGATCGCCGAAGCGATGTCGAGGCTCTGAACGCGCTCCATTAGGTAGTCGACATCCCCCATTGTCAGCCCTTCGATCCCGCCCACCGTTGCCCCACGTTCCCGACGCCCCGGGTCATAGAAGATCAGGATCGTATCGGACCCCAGACGCTGGAATTCGCCGGTCATGTAGCTTTGGAAGCCATACGACACCATGACGATGATCGAGACGCTCATCACGCCGATGATCACCCCCAGCATCGTAAGGAACGCCCGCAGCTTGTGCAGCCGGAGCATGCCCAAGGCGATAAGGAACGATTGCCAAAGGCTCACTCTTCGACTCCGGCTTCCATGAAGCCTTGCCGTTTCGGACCCTTGTACTCCGGCCTCGCGAGGATCGCGCCTTCCTTAACGCCCGAGACGATTTGCGCGAACGCGCCGGTGAGATCCCCGACCTTGACGGCCTGTTTCTTCGCCTTGGCGCCAGGCGCCGCCTTCTCCGGGGCAAGCATGACGAAGTAGCCCTCCTCGTCTTGCCCCAAGTACTCACGAGGGACGCGCAAGACGTTCTTCAGGCTGAGGGTAACGAGCGTACACTTCGCGGTCATCCCGCTTCGGAGGCCCTCGCTCGCCTCGTCGATCCAGATTTCTACCTTGTACTTGACGACTGCATCGGACGCGGCCTGCTGCAGGTTGCTCGAGACGCTGCTGGGCGCGATCTTCTTGACGTGGCCCTTGAAGGTGTCGTTCGGAAAGGCGTCTACGGTAATGTCGGCGGGCATATCGAGCCGAAGCCGCGCGACGTCGATCTCGTTGATTTGAAGCTCGACCTGCAAGGCGTTGCGATCCTCGATCCGCACGATGGTGGTGCCCTGAGCGAACGCGCTGAGGCCCGAAACCAAGTCGCCGACCTCGAGGAACCGCGCCGCGATCACTCCATCCATCGGCGCGCGAATCTCGGTCTCACGCAGTTGCCGCTCAGTGTCGCTCAACTGGCTCTGCAATTGAGCGACCGACGCCTGGCTCTGCTCGCGGGACTTTTGGAGAATCTGCACATCCGCGAGCGCAGCCTCCGATTTTCGAACGTCCGCAATCGCGTTCTCGTACTCGCGTCTCTTGTTCGCGTCCTGAATGCGGTTGGCGAGAACCCGATCGAGTTCCGCTTGCGCCCTCAGGACCGCTTGTTCGGCCTGTTCACGGGCTAAGCGCTGGCGCTGCTCCAGCCGTTTGGCGTCCTCTTGCGCCCTTTCCAGCCTCGACCTCGCCCGCTCGAAGTCCAGTAGCGTTGCGTCAAGTTGCCGCGTCGCGACATAGCCCTTGGCCTCGAGGTCGCGGATGCGCTCCAATTCGCGGCTCGCCGTCTCCGCTCCCGCTCGCGCTTCCCGAAGCTCCGAATCCGTCGCCACCCTTTCGTTGGGCTGCGTCGTTTCAACGAGTTGCCGGAGTTGCTGCTCTGAGGTATTGAGGTTGGCCCGCGCCGAGCGGATGGAAGCGTCGGTGAGCGTGGGCTGGATATCGAGCTCGGCCTTCAGCACGGCAAGTCGCCTTTCAGCCTGAGCCAAGTTCGCCTGGGCGTTGATCCGCGTCTTCTCGATCTCCAGCGCGGTCCGCGCTACGCCGCTCTTCGCGCCCGAGAGCTGCGCGCGGTTCTGATCGACCTGCAATTGAATCTCAAGCGGGTCGATGATCGCAATGAGTTCGCCCTGCTTCACGAAGTCGCCTTCGTCGACGAAGAGCTGCTTGAGCCTGCCCGAAGCCCGGCTCCGAACATCGACCGACTTGATGGCGTCGATCGACCCCGACTCCACGACCTTCGATTCGATCGTTCCTTTTTCGACCTTAACGACGGGTGCAGCTTTTTGGGCCAATGCGGCTTGGTCGAGGCGCAGCTTATAGACGTACCCTCCGATCCCGCAAACCGCAACGATCACGATCAACACGACGATAGCGATCTTTCGCATAATCTTTCCCCGAAGTAGTATGCCGACGCCGGAAGGGGTGCGTTGACGTTCTGGGCCGATAGACTCAAGGACAAGGGAGTTGCGCTCCGTGAATCCCTGGGTATAATCTGCCCCTGCGCTATGGGCGCCGTGCGTTTTGCCGCCCGGCCTTGGCGCGTCAACCATACGAAGGACCAGCATGGCAACGTATCGAGGAAGAAAGAACGACATCTGCCGAAAAGTCGGCTACAACATTTGGGGAGCCGCCAAGTGCCCCAGCACGCGAAGGCCCTACCCGACCGGGCAGCACGGCCCGAACCTCAAGGACCGCCGCCAATCGGAATACGGCGAGCAGCTTCTTGCCAAGCAGGTGATTCGGCGCTACTACGGAATGCTCGAGAAGCAGTTTCACCGCACGTTCGTCGAAGCCAGCCGAATGCACGGCGACTCGAGCCTCAACTTCCTCAGGCTCCTCGATCTCCGGTTGCAGACGCTCGTCTGGAGGCTCGGATACGCGAGGACCATCTTCCAAGCCCGCCAAATGGTGAGCCACCGCCACATTTGCGTCAACGGCAAGGTCGTCGATGTACCTAGCTGCCGATTGAGGGTCGGAGATGTCGTTTCCGTTCGAGACAGAGAATCGAGCCGCTCCATCGCGAGGGCCAACGCTTATGAAGGCGCGCCCGTCCCGGCTTACCTGGAGCCCGACATCCCCAACTTCTCCGGGAAGGTCATCGCCTTGCCCGAACGCGAGGACTTCCCCAAGTTCTTTCAAGAGCAGCAGGTTATCGAGTTCTACGCCCGGTAACAAGCGTCCCCAGGAGCCCCATTTCGCGGTTTGCGCCCAGTTTCGGGAGCGAATCGCCGGTTTCTTGGCGTAAACTCCACTAGAACCGGAGGGAATTCACGATGCTACGAATCCATCTCGCAGTCGTGTTGGTTGCGATTGCCAGTTTCTTGTCGTTCGGTTTCGTTCAAAAGACGAACCCTGCCGAAGTCTTGAAGGCGATCAATGAGTACCGCGCTTCGACCATTGCGAAGGCGCGAGAGTCAGGAACGCAACTCGATCTCGCCGCCATGAACGCCGAAGTTCTTTCGAGGGCGAAGACCGCGGTCGAGGGAGTCAAGATCGAGTCGATCGACGCCGCCGAAGGCTATGCGTGGGCGCAGCTATTCCAACTGGCGGAAATGCCCAAAATGGCCTGCGACGCGGCGGCGAAGTACCTGACGACCAACCCAAGCTCCACCCAGAGGTACTCCGCGCAGTTCTTGATGATCAATAGCTGCAACTCGCTCGGCGAAGCCCACATGGTCGCGGAACTCCTCACGCAGATGACGCCGCCCAATGCTTCCGCAGCCGCGAGCTTGGCGAGTTCCACCGCCTATATGTTTGCCGACACGATCCATGAAAAGCTGGGCATCGCAGCGGCTCTCAAGGCGCTCGACGACGTTGAAAAGCTGATCCCCTTCGCCACGATGACCAGCGAGAACGACCAGCGCCTGGCGGACTCGGCCCGAGTAGGCCTTACAAATTCGCGCGCCGAACTCCTGTTGACCGCAGGTAAGAAGCAGGAGGCGCTCGCTTCCATCGACAAGACTCTCGCCCTGATGAAGCCCGATAACGCGAGCGTCCGCACCTTGACGGGGCTCAAGACGCGCATCGCTCTCGTCGGTTCGGTCGCGCCGGCCCTCACCTTCGAAAAGGGATACGGCGAGTTCGCCGGACTCGAGTCCCTGAAGGGCAAAGTGGTCCTGATCGACTTCTTCGCTCACTGGTGCGGCCCCTGCATCCGGTCGTTCCCCGACATGAAGAAGCTCTACGAGGACCTCAAACCCAAAGGACTCGAGATCGTCGGATTTACGACGTATTACGGCTACTACAAGGGCGAGAACGTCCAAAAGCGCGACATGCCCAAAGACGTCGAGTACGCCAAGATGGCCGAGTTCATCAAAGAGCACGGGCTCAGTTGGCCGGTCGTATACGGCGATCGAACGAACTTCGACGCCCACGGCGTGACGGGGATCCCGCACGTCACCGTGGTCGACCGCAAGGGCAACGTCCACAAGATCAAAGTCGGCTACAGCCCGGACTCATTCGGCGCGTTCCGAAGCGAGATCGAGAAGCTCCTCGCCGAAGGACCTTAGCCCCTAACTTCCGACGCCCCTTTCCCAACTCGCGTGGGGAAGGGGCGTTTTCCTGTTGGGGGGAACGTGGCCCTGTGGCCCTAAGGCGGCTCCGCCTCCGAGAGTTGCCGCCCCAGAACCTGGACCCAGTAGTACCCGTGGCGGGTGTGCGGTGCGTACACGAGGGCGATGCCGATCTCGGTGAACTTCGGCGAGAGCAAGGTCCGTTGGTGCTCCACGCTCCGCATCCAAGCCTCGATGACCTCGGGAGCGGACTCGAAGCCCCCCGCGATGTTTTCGCCGATATGCCGGAATTGGTACCCGAGCCGGAGGGTTCGCGTATCGAAAAACCCGCCTTGAGCGTCCGCATGGGCGACGTACTGAAGCCGAGCCATCTCGGCCGCCTTGAGTCGGGCGCTCTCTGCCAAAACCGGGTTCCAGCGCAGTTTCGGGACCCCTGCTTTGGCCCTCTCGGCGTTGCTGAGCGAGAACACTTGGGCAACCTGAAGCGGATACGCGCGAACCACTGGCAAGCACCAGGCGCTTGCCTCTGCGAACCCATGGGAGACCGCAGGGAAGAGCCCTGCGATTGCCAGCAGGCGGGAGAAAGCTCGGATCGGGCGGACCCTATCTCCGAGTCGCATCCTTCAGCGTCCTTACCCAATCAACAATCGCCTGACGCCCCGCCCCATCGTTCCAGTCGGTTGCGAGCCTTTCCACCAACGCCGAACCGACGATGACCCCGTCTGCAAGTCGGGCGATCGCCCCCACTTGCGAGGGGGTGCTGACACCGAATCCGACGCAGATCGGAAGGGAAGTGAACCGCTTGAGGCGGGCGACCAACTCCGCCGCATCCGGGGGAACGGGGTTCTCCGAGCCGGTGACCCCCGTTCGTGAGACCGCATACACGAACCCCGAGGAGCTTTCGCACACCTTCGCTAGCCGCTCGGCAGTACTCGTCGGAGCTGCGAGGAAGATTGTGTCAAGGCTCGCCCTCTTCGCGCTCTCCCGCCACTCAGCGGCTTCGTCGGCAATGAGGTCCGAGAGGATCACGCCCGAAGCCCCCACGGCAACGGCTTCCGAAGCGAAATGCTGCCAACCGAGTTTGAGCGCCGGGTTGCAGTACCCCATAAGAACAATCGGAATGCTTGGGCGCGCCCCCTGAAGAGCCGAAAACACGCCGGTCAGAGTCACCCCCCGTCGGAGCGCTCGAAACGTACTGGCCTGAATCGTCGGCCCATCCGCGATCGGATCGCTGAACGGAATCCCGACCTCGATCACGTCCGCGCCCCCTTCGCACAGCGCGTCGATCACATCGGGTAACTGCGAGATCTCGGGGTCCCCGGCCGTGACGTAGAGAATCAACGCCGCCTCGTTTCTCCCGCGGAGTTGATCAAATCGCAAGGTGAGCGGTGTGGCTGGCGTCATGGGCGGTTTTTCGCAGGCGGCTTTGGAACGCTCGCCAAGGTTACCCGTCGAACGAATCGAGTACGCTACGCGTTGAGTGGAGTGGGAATAGCCCGAGTTGAGGGGACGAAAATGAGATGTCCGACCTTGTTATTGATCGCCTGTGAATTCCTTCTGATCGGCTGCGGAGGTTCGGGAACCGTCGATCCTTCCGGTTCGGGAATCTCCCGACTTCGTAAGGACCCCGCCGCTGTGGAACGCGCCACGAAAGCACTCTCCGAAGGAACGCCCGCCAAAGTGCGGACGGCCCTCAACGACTTCGGCTTTGCCCTCTTCGGCAGGGTCCTGAAGTCCGAACCCGCGAACAACGTGACGGTTTCGCCGGCGAGCCTTTACCTGGCGATGGGGATGGCCTACAACGGCGCAGGTGGCGAGACGCAAAAAGCTATGGCCAAGAGCTTGGGGATCGAGGGCGTCGCCCCGCAAGACCTCAACCCCGCCAACAAAGACGTCTCGACCAGCTTGGCCGGTGGGGACGCCGGAGTTCTCCTTGAGATCGCGAACTCGGTTTGGGCGCACCAAGGCGGCGACTTCGAATCTGCGTTCCTTGGCAGACTCAAGGACTTCTACGGCGCGACGGCGCAATCGCTCGATTTCAGCGGGCCTGAGAGCGTCAAGACCATCAACGATTGGGTCCAACTGGCCACCCACGAGCGCATCCCCACGATCATCGACAGGATCGACGCTGACACGGTGATGTTTCTGATCAATGCTGTCTACTTCAAGGGCGACTGGATGGACCCTTTCAAGAAGGACTTGACGGAGAACCGCGACTTCCACTTGTCGGAAGCCAAAACCAAGTCCCACCCCTTTATGACCCGCCGCGGAGACTACGATTTCTATGCCGGCGAGGGAATGAGGATCGTGAGGCTTCCGTTCGGAAAGGGCCGCCTGGGGATGATCTTCCTGCTTCCGGACGAAAACACCTCGCGAGCCGAGTTCGAAAAGAAACTTACGGCGAAGAAGTGGGCCGATTGGACCGCCAAGATGCTCCAAACGACGGGGACCGTCGTTCTGCCCAAGTTCAAGCTCGAATACGAAACGGACCTTACGGAGACCCTGAAGTCGATGGGAATGGCCCTCGCATTCGACCCAGAAAAGGCCGACTTCTCTGCAATGCGGTCCCAGAAGGACCTGTTCCTCCAGTCCGTGATCCACAAGACCGTCGTGCAGATCGACGAGCAAGGGGCGGAAGCCGCGGCGGTGACGGGCTTAGCGGTGGGAGGGACGGCCGCCCCGCCTCCGATGAAAGAGTTTCAGTTCGTCGCCGACCGTCCCTTCTACTTCGCCATCCAAGATCGAAGTACGGGGATCGTCTTGTTCCTGGGTTCGATGGCCGACCCAGCTTGGCCGCAAGAACCCCAAGTTCCTTAGCTGATGTGCGCGAGATACACGCTCAAAACCTCGGCGACCGTTCTCGCAGAGCTGTTCGATCTCGATGAGGTCCCGGACCTCGCTCCTCGGTACAACATCGCCCCCACCCAGTCGGTGCCCGGAGTCGTCGGGCGCGGCGGGCGAAGGGAGCTAAGCATGTTCCGTTGGGGCCTGATTCCCTCGTGGGCGAAGGACATGTCGATCGGACAGAAGCTCATCAACGCCCGCGCCGAAACTTTGGCCGAAAAGCCCTCGTTTCGGAGCGCGTTCAAGCGGCGGAGGTGTCTTTTGCCCGCGGACGGGTTTTTCGAGTGGACTGAGGTCGATCCCGCCCAACCGGACCCGAATCTGGGTTTGGCCGGACGGTCGCTCCCAAGCGCTAAGCCCTACAAGCAGCCCTTTCACATAAGGTTGCGCTCGGGAGAGCCGTTTGCGTTTGCGGGCCTGTTCGAAGTATGGGAAACTCCCGAAGCGGGTCCCCTCGAAACGTGCGCGATTATCACCACCGAACCCAACGAACTGCTCAGTAAGGTCCACAACCGAATGCCCGCCATCCTCGCGCGAGAAGACTACGGGCTTTGGCTCGACGACGAGGCGCAATCACCCGACCCGCTTCTGCCCCTCCTTGCGCCGTACCCGGCTGATCCAATGGAGATGGTCCCCGTGACTCGGCTCATGAGCAACCCCAGGTTCGACGATCCCGTCTGCGTCGCCCCCTTGGTTTGAGCTGCCCCAACTCCCTTCGATCCTTCGCACGAAAGGGGTCGCAGTTTCGTCCTTCCAACGATGGAGACTCTGAAATCGATTCTTCAGGTTGCCGGACCGATCGCGTTGATCCTCGGAATTGTGGGCGTCGTCGCTTCCTTTGCGACGTTCCTCTTGTCCCGGAGCCTCTTCAACAACCGCGAAGAGTTCCGCAAACTCAAGATCGCCGTACAGGGCAACCCCACTGACCAGCAGTTGCGGAAGGCGTTCGAATTGTGTCCTGAAGCCCTGCAATATCCCGAAAGCCAGAGGATCTCGGAACTCATCAAGGTCCTCAACAAAGTCGAAGGTAAGAAGGCGCAGACCGTCGAGGTCGCCATGACCGCCACTCGGCAGTTCCTGGCTCTTGCGGTGATCTGCGCCGTGATTTATGTGGCCAGCCTATTGATCGGCAAGCAAGGCTGAGTTAGGCTAACGGATGATCGTCGGAATCACCATGACGATCAAGACTCTCTCGTGCTTGATGCCACCGGCGGAAGGTCGCTTGCTAAAGAGTGCCTGAATCACTGGCACGCTCGAGAAACCCGGAACCGAGAACTCGAGCCCCGCATCGAACCCGAATCCCGACTCCTTCCATACGTTGCCGCCTCCGGAAAGCCGAGACTCGTAGAGTCCGCCCATCAAGATCAGTTTGGGCGGAGTGACGACCGTTGTGGTCACCGAACGGCGGTTAATCAGGTCGATAGCCAATCCCACCGCTCCGCCATAAGTCTGGAAGCGATCTCCGCCTCCCAGGCTTTGCGTCCATTCCAAGCCATAAATGGCCTGAACCCCGCTAGCGCCCGGCATGCCAGTTCGAGCCGAAACCCCTAGACCGAATCCCCAGTCGATGCCGATGTCCTTGAGGTCGTTGCTCGTTGGGGCGTACAACTTCACCTCGATGTTGACCTTGGGAATAGGCAGATCAAGGTTCAAGGGCGCGACAGCTTTGGGGTCAGAGGCCAAGGCGGGGAGCGCGGCGCAAAGCAGCCCAACTACGACGAGAGTCTTCATTCTTGAGTTCAATAGTCCAATCCTCCACGATGGTTTCCGACCAAGTCTACAATAAATCCCCCGCGAGTGCAAACCCACCGGCGTTCGGTACCATCCGAGCATGTCCCTCCTGAACGTTCCCATCGGCCCGAACGCCCCGGGCGTCTTCAATACGATCATCGAAATACCGAAAGGAAGCACCAACAAGTACGAATTCGACACGGAGTTGGGGACGTTCCGACTCGATCGTGTCCTGTTTTCCCCGCTCTTCTATCCGTTCGACTACGGCTTCATTCCCCAGACTCACTACGTCGACGGCGACCCCATCGACGTGCTCGTACTCGTATCTCACCCGACGTTTCCAGGGTGCGTGGTCGAAGCGAAAGCCATTGGGGTCCTGAAAATGAGAGACGAAAAGGGCTCTGACGAGAAGATCATCTGCGTGGCGACGAAAGACCCCAGGTACGCAATGAGGAAGTCGCTGAACGACCTCCAAGAGCACACCCGAAAAGAACTCGTCCACTTCTTTGAGGTCTACAAGACCCTCGAAGAGAAGTCGGTGGAAGTCCTCGGCTGGGAGGACGTCGCCACGGCCGTCGAGATCATCGAAAAGTACCGCACGGATCGGTAGGCGGCCCTATCCCTTTTTCGAGCGCCGCGTTGCGGGCTTCGCCTTGCCCCGCTTAGTCTGCCGCCCCTTTCCGCGCCTTGAGGGACCTTGAGCCGCCTTCTTGCGGAGGAGTTCGAGTGCTTCCTCCAAAGTCAGCTTAGAAGGGTCGGTACCCTTGGGAACGGTCGCGTTGACCTTCCCGTCGGTTACATAAGGGCCGTAAAACCCGCTCATCACCCGAATCGGCGACGCCCCCGACGCGTTCGGCGGAAACTCCTGGATTGGAGCGCGGCTGTTTCCGCCTGACTTCCGCCCTTGCTTGGGCTTCGAAAGAAGCTCCACAGCCTCCTCCACGCTCATCGATTTGCCGGCGCGCCAATCCTCCACGCTCCTCATTTCCTGCCCGCTTTGCACATAGGGCCCATACCGGCCGATGCGAAACGTGATGGGCTCGTGGGTCGCGGGATGCTGGCCGAGAGTCGAAGGCAGCCCGCAAAGATAGTCGAGGTCATCCTGGGAAAGCTCGCGAGGATCGACTTCGCTCGGAAGGCTGATCCACTGAGGCTTCACCTTGCCTTCGATCTCGTCGTCCGTACGCTCGACTTCAAGGTAGTAACCGTTCTTCTTGCGGAGCAGAAGCCGTCGCCCGGATTCGGGATGAACCCCAAGACCTTCGGCCTCCTGCTGCCTGCCCTGGCTCAATAGCTCCAACGCCTTAGATAGGGTCAACTGGTCGGGCTCCAAGTCGTCGGGGACGTTCGCAAACTGCTTGGTTTCGACGGGGCCCTTCTGCAAGAACGCGTGGCCGTCCTTACCGAGCCGAACGATGACTCTCTCGCCTGATTCGGGGTCCGTTCCGAGCTCCATCACGGGGAAGGGGATGTCGTCCTTACGCGATTCCACCGCAGGCCGCAAGCCCGGAGCGCCGTTGCCCCGCAAGAAGAACGTCTCCAGGTACTTCTTGGGGTCCTGCTTCCCGTTCGCTACCTCGTCAAGCGCCTCATCCATCTTAGCGGTGAACTTCAGATCGACAAACTCATGGAAGCTCCCTTCGAGAACCTCCATTGTCAGGAACGCGAGCCAGGTAGGAATCAGCGTGCGGCCTCGATTGCGAACATAACCCCGGTCAACGATCACCGAAAGGATCGTCGCGTAGGTGCTCGGGCGGCCGATCCCAAGGTCCTCCAGCGCCTTGATGAGCGTCGCGTCGGTGTACCGAGGAGGCGGCTGCGTTTCGTGGCGCTTCGACTCGACACCGAGTTTTGCCACCAAGTCGCCTGCGGCAAGCTCCGGAAGCGGAGACTCCTTCTTTTCTAACTCCTCCTGCTGCGAATCCGAACCCTCCACATAAGCCAAGAGGAACCCAGGAAACAGAATCCTCTTTCCCGAAGCGGCGAAGCGAAGCTCTCCGGCGTCGGTGGCGACCTCGATCTCGACGGTCGTTCGGGCCGCGTCAGCGGGGAGCATTTGACAAGCGAGAGTGCGGCGATAAATCAATTCATAAAGGTCGTAGTGCTGCTTACTGAGTCCCTGAAGGGCCGCTTTCAAGCTCTCCGGGCTTCGCTCGATGGACGACGGGCGAATCGCTTCGTGCGCTTCCTGCGCGTTTGCGACCTTCGAGGAATAGCGATTCGGTTTGGCAGGAAGGTAATCGTCTCCGAATTTCCTGGATATCTCCTTCCGAATCGACTCGACGGCCTCCTTGGCGAGGTTCAGGCTGTCGGTTCGCATGTAGGTGATCAGGCCAACCCGCTCGCCCCCGCCGATATCGACGCCCTCATATAGGTCTTGGGCGACCCTCATCGTTCGGTCCGCCGTCCATCCGAACTTCCGGTTGGCCTCCTGCTGGAGCGTTGTGGTTCGAAACGGCGCAGGAGCGCGGTCCTTGACGTCCTTCGTTTCGACTCGCGCGACCTTCCACCCATCGGCTCGGTCCGCCGCCGCGCGAAGCTCTTCGCACCTGCGCTCGTCCAGGAGCACGGCGCCCTCCGTTCGAACGGTCCCCGTGGAGTCGTCGAAGTCCGTGCCCGAAACCACCGGGGAACCGTCGACGAAGCGAAGGTCGGCTTCGAACTTGATTCCTTGGGACTCCAACCGCGCCCGCAGGTCCCAATACTCCCCTGTCTGAAACGCCCGTCGCTGCTTTTCACGATCCACGACGAGCTTCACCGCAGGGGTTTGGACCCGCCCCGCGCTGAGGTCGCGCGCCACTTTGCGCCACAGAACGGGCGAAAGCGTGTATCCGTACAGCCGGTCGAGAATCCTCCGAGTCTCCTGAGCTTTGACGAGTTGCTCGTCGATCGGGCGGGGGGTCCGAAGCGCCTGCAAGATCGCATCCTTCGTAATTTCGTGAAAGGCGATTCGCATGACCGGAACTCCCTTCCGAGGTTTTAGAACCTCCAGGAGGTGCCAAGAAATGCTCTCGCCCTCCCGGTCCTCGTCCGTTGCGAGGATCAGCTCGTGGGCATCCTTCAAAGCTTCTTTGAGCGTGCGGACGGCCTTCTCCTTGCCGCTCGAAACCTGGTAGTAAGGCTCGAAACCGTTATCCACGTCCACCGCATAGTCGGCCCACCACTTGCTTTGCAGGTCCTTGGGAAGCCCTTTACGGTTCTCAGGCAGGTCGCGGATATGCCCGACGCTCGCCTCGACGCGGTACGCCGCGCCCAGGATCCGCCGAAGCGTGATCGCCTTTGCAGGGGATTCGACAATGACAAGCTTTTTCGGCATGGTTCAGGTTTTTGAAGGTTGGGGACTTGGCTTCATCCAGCAAATCGGCTGATCGCCCGTTTTCTCTAGGCGGACCCGGTCAGCCGAGCGCTTGCGATGCTACCGGTCCATAGGTCCGCTGTGTCAATGCCCGGTCAACCGGTTCCGAGCCGTTTGGACGCCCCAAACCCTCAAAGGGTTTCCTCGAGAGCTTTTTTTGCCGGGTCATTGGGACTCCCTTTGCGGCAGGGAACGAAGAACCTGGGCCTCATTGTTCGTCTCTAGGGTACGGTTCGCCATCACAATGAACGGAATGAAGCTTCGTTGGGTCCTCCTTCTCCTGGCTCTGGTCTCCCTAACGTGGGCGGACGAGACCTTCCTGACAATCCACCTCCAGGGGATGAAGGTCGGGTATGTCCGGACGGCGGTTCACGAAGAGAACGTGGGGGGCGAGGTGTTTCGCCGTACCGACTCGACGACCCGATTCGACGCGAAAATGCTCGGCGCGGCCCTAGGACTTCAGATCGAAGGCTCCACCTGGAACGACGCCAAAGGCGCAACGCGGTCGATGCGCTTTCAAGTGGAGAGCGGCGGCCGATCCCAGACAATAGAAGCCACCTTCCTCGGCAAAGAAATCCGCGTTGCCGTGGACAATTCGGGCAATCTCACCACCAAGACCCTCGACCTCCCGGAAGACGCTCCCGTCACCGACGACGCAGTTCAAGCCCTCCTGACCTCCGGTCTCAGCCAGGGATCATCCCAGTCCTACTACGTTTTCGACCCCATGACCGTGACCCTCGTCAAGACCACCGCCAAGCTCGTCGGGCCGGTGCAGGCTCAGGTGAACGGCGTAGAGGTTCAAGCGACCCTCATTGAAGTCAGCGAACCTCGCGCGGTCTCGAAGGTTTATCTCAGCGCGAAGGGCGACCTCATCAAGATCGAAGGCCCGATGGGGATGTTGATGATCCCCGCGACCCGAGAGGAGGCCCTCGCCGCAAGCGAAGGGGGCGAGTTCCGCGACCTCGCGAGCCTCAGCCGCATCGTCCCTGACAAGCCCATACCCAACCCGTCCGAGTTGCGGCGATTGCGTCTGAGAATCTCCGGCGTCGATCTCTCACGGGCGCCGGGAGACGACCACCAGAGCCTCAAGGAAGAGGACTCGTCGTGGACCGTCGAAACGCATCCGTGGCCGTTCCCGCTCGAAAGCGAAGCCACGATTTCGTCCGCTGCGCAGTTTGCCCAGAAGTGGGTGCGACCCTCGATGCTGATCCCTTCGGACGACCCCAACCTGGGCAAGTTGGCGAGCGGCATCATCGGCCAAGATTCGCGTCTTTCTTCTGCGACCCTGTCCGTGGTCAGGTGGGTCAACCGGGAAATGAGCCCCAACGCCGGGATCGGGGTTTTGCGAGACGCAAGGGAAGTCCTTGCGACGAAGGAGGGAGTCTGCCGCGACTACGCCATCCTCACAGCCGCGCTCCTGCGGGCAACCGGGATTCCGACACGGTTGGTCAGCGGGCTCGTGTACCAAGACGGTGCATTCTATTACCACGCATGGTGCGAGGTCTTCGACGGCAAGCGGTGGTTCGGAGTCGATGCCACGAGGCCCACACTCCTAGTCTCGCCGGGACATATCAAGTTGAGCCAGGGCTCTGTCGAAGATGCCTACTTGTTCACGTTTTTGGACGGTGCGAAAATTGAAGTCCTTGAGTCTTTGAAAAAGCGGCCTACAATGTAAGGAAGATTTACAACTAAGGAATCAAGCGGTTGTCACGCAGACAGAAAGTATTCATCGTGATCCTGACGGTCGCGGGAGGCGTCGCCTTTGCGGTTGCGTCCCCGATGGCGCTCGATGCCATCTACCGCTGGGTCGCGATGCTCATCAATCCAGGCGAGCAGGACAACCTCGGCTATTCAGGGGCGAACTCACCGATCACCCAACTTGCCTTCGGCGTGCTTGGGCTTGTCGCGGGAGCGGGACTGGCGCGGACGTTCGTACTGGTCGGCGACAAAGTGGCCGAGTGGTGGGTCACGATGGACACCGGCGAACGAGTCACCCTGTTCCTTGGGACCTTTGCAGGGATCATCACCTCGATGCCGTTCCTGCTGCTCCTCAATTCGCTCAACCTCGGAATCTACATCCCGCTCGCCGTGATCGGCCTCACGCTTGGGTTCTCCGCGCTCTCGGTTTATGCCCTGAACTCCATGGCCGAAATCCTCCCCTGGTATAAGGGCAGCACCCGCCGCGGTCGAAGGGGTCTTCGCATCCTCGATACGAACGTCCTCATCGACGGCCGGATTTACGACCTCGCCCGTACAGGGTTCCTCGAAGGGCAGTTGTACGTCCCCGGATTCGTACTCGATGAACTGCAGTACATCGCCGACAGCCACGATCCTCTCCGACGCCAGCGAGGTCGGCGGGGGCTCGATATTCTCCGGCATCTCGAAGCGGACTTCCCGCTCGAAGTCCGAATCCACGACCGGCTCGCGCCTGATCTCAACGACGGGGTCGATTCGAGGTTGGTGCGACTCGCCAAGGCGCTCGGCGCAGACATCATCACGAACGATTTCAACCTCAACCGCGTCGCGAGCATTCAGGCGGTACGAGTCCTGAGCATCAACGACCTCGCGATGGCGATGCGCGCCAACGTGATGCCCAAGGAAGGTCTTTACCTCCACATCGTCCGCGAAGGAAACCAGCCGGGTCAAGGGATCGGCTACCTCGAAGACGGGACGATGGTCGTCGTCGATGGGGGCAAGGAGTTCCTCGGTACCGACGTGGACGTTACCGTAACTCAAGTCATCCAGACCGAGCGCGGCAAGATGATCTTTGCCGAGATCGACTTCCAGGCCGCACATGACGGTGAGCCTGACAACCGGAAGAACGACGACCCCGAACTCGCTCGCAAACGCGGAGACACCCGCAAGCGGACGCAATCCTACGGCAAGGGGTTCTGACTTTCCGGTCGGTTCCGGGGTAAACCCGCCGACGAACCGCCATGAAAGTCGCATGCGCCCTCTTAGCCGCCGGTTCCGGAAGCCGGTTCGGCGGGGATAAGGTGCTCACGACCCTTGGGGGCAAGCCCCTTTGGCGTTGGTCGTTCGACACGTTTCTTTCGCACCCCGAGGTCGCTGAGGTTGGCATCGTGGCGTCCGCAACCAACCTCGCCGCGATCGCGGCCCTTGCCCAGGAGGCGGCTTTCGTCGTGGCCGGCGGGGAGACGCGCGCGGAAAGCTCCCGCATCGCCTTCGAGTCTCTCAGCGCCGACGCCGACGTACTCCTCATTCACGACGCCGCCCGTCCGTTCGTATCCCACGGCTTGATTTCGCGGGTGATCGAAGGGATAGGTCTCTCGGGGGCTGCCGCGCCGGGCGTGACGCCCTCGGACGCCGTTCGGGAAGAGTCGGGAGGGTTGCGCCTGCTTGATCGCAACGGCCTTAGGCTCATGCAGACCCCCCAAGGTGCGACCCGCGAATGGATGAAGCGCGCCTTCGACGGTTCCGTGGCCGACGCGCAAGACGAGGTGGCGCTGCTCCTGGCCGCCGGGGTAGAACCTCAAGTGGTGCAAGGCGAAGCCGTGAATCTTAAAGTCACTCGCCCCGAGGACCTCTCGCTGGCCCAGAGGCTCGCCGAGCGTTCCGAGACCCGAACGGGATTCGGATACGACATCCACGCCTTTTCCCCCGACCCCAGCCGCCCGCTATGGCTCGGGTGCTCCCGCTTTGAAGGGGAGCGTGGGCTTGAAGGCCATTCCGACGCAGACGTGCTCGCGCACGCAATCGTCGACGCCCTCCTCGGAGCGGTCGGGTGTGGAGATATCGGGACGCACTTTCCCAACTCCGACCCTGAATGGAGAAACGCCCCGTCCCGAGACTTCCTCGCCTTCGCATCGCGAACGGTGAAGGACTTGGGGTGGGCAATCTCGAACATCGATGCGACGGTGATCGCAGAATCTCCTCGCCTGGGAGAGCGTAGAAATGAGATGCGAGAGAATCTCGCAACCGCGCTCGGGATCGAAGCTTGCCGGTTGAGCGTGAAAGCGACCACGGCGGAAGGTCTCGGAGCTTTGGGCAGGCGCGAGGGCATCGCGGCCCATGCAGTCGCAACACTGGTCAGGACGCATAAGGAGTAACCCCATGTTGGAAGTGTTGGTTCGAAACGCAGACGGCAATGTTTCTGAAAAGGATCGCGAGTACGCAGCCAAGAAGCTCGCCAAGCTGGGCCGCTATTTTCACTCGGCCTCCAAGGTCGAACTCGTCCATCGGGAGGAGGGCAAAGGCAGCCTCCCTCAGCACCGAATCGAACTTACCGTCCACGCGGACGGAATCTTCTTCCGTAGCGAAGAACGCGACGCCAACGTTCGAGCTGCCATCGATAAGGCCGCCGAAAGAATTGAGCGGAAGCTTCGTCAGTTCAAAAAGAGGTTGGTCGACCGGCATCGAAAGCGCGGCCAGGTCATCCCACCGGCGTTCGAAGAGGTTCACGAGGACGAAGCCCACGACCACACGCCCACCATCGCCGAACGAAAGGCCTTTCTGACGAAGCCGATTTCGATCGAAGAGGCCGCGCTGCAACTCGAAATGATCGACCATAGCTTCTTCGTTTTCCGCAACGAGGACTCAAACCAGATCGAGGTTCTTTACCGCAGGAAGGACGGCAAGTACGGGTTGCTGAAGCCTGAATGAGCTAAGCGCCCGAAAACGCGAGCAGGGACACGTCGATCGCGCCCGCCTCCAGAAGCGTCCTCGCGCACTCGATCGCCGTTGCGCCCGAAGTGCGAACGTCGTCGACGAGGACCAGCGATGCGCCCTTAACTTCAGCCGAAGCCCGAAACGCTCCCCGAAGGTTGGTGCGCCGTTCCTCGAGGGTAAGTCCCGCCTGTGACCTCGTCGCGCGGACCCTCCGGAGAAGATCGGACCGCACTTCCGCGCATTTCAACTGCGCGCAGAGGAGTTCGGACTGGTTGAACCCCCTCGCGCACCAGCGAGTCCAGTGAATCGGCACGGGCACAAACGCGTCGGGTTGGGGAATGCCGCTCGTGTCGAACGCCTCCGCGAGCAGTCGCGCCATCTCCTCAGCAAGGCTCGTGACTCGGCTGTACTTGAGCCGCTGGACGGCTTGCGACGCGCGGCCCTCGTACCGGAACGCGATCGCGGTGGACCGGACATGGGGAGACATCTCTCCCCGGCCCTCTTCTTCATCCCCAGCAGGAAACGGCTCGAAGTCGGAAAAGCACACCGAGCAAATCCCGCCCTCGCCGAGCACCGCGCAAAGGCCGCATCTCGGCGCATAGGCGGTGTCGAGGAAACGCCTAATACACCTCGTCCAAGTAGGCTTGGCTTCGCGCATCGATTTCGCTCACCTTTGGAATCACGTACCGCTGCCCGTCGATGCTGAGGATCAAGAGCTTGTCGTGGGCGATCTCATGGGCGCTCTCGCGCCAGTTCCGAACATAGAAGTGCGTCGGGCCACGTTGGGTCTCGACCTCGAACAGCCACATCCCCCCATCTTGCTTCAATGAGGCGATTCGCAGAATCTTGGGCGTGAAGTACCTTCGGTCGAGCGATTCGGCGAATAGCTCCCGACTGGCACTATCCAACCCCTCCAAGCGGTGCAGCAAGAACACCTCTTTGCCCGACCCATCGACCACAGAGAAGTATTCGTTCGGGTTCGACCCCGGAAACGCCCGCTTGATCGACGCCGAAAGGACGCAGAGCTGATCCCGCACTTCGACCCTCAGCGTCGTCGATCCCTCGACCCTTGCGGCACGCACGTCGTCCGCGCAAACGTATCCGAGCGACTCCTGCGACATGCGTAGATTATGGACTCGCCCCGATCCCCAAAAAAGACAAGCGCCCGAGTTACCTCGGAGCGCCGTCTTGCCAGTATTCGATTGTGTCGGTGGTTCAGTCGCGGGGTCCCACGCCAAACACCGGCTCGAAAGGAATCAAGCCGAGTCGCGTGGCCGCCCTGAACGCTTGGACGCGATTGTTCACTTGCAGCTTATCGTAGATATTCGCAAGATGAAAATCGACGGTCCGCTTGGAAACGAAAAGCACGTCAGCCGCTTCCTTGCTGCTGTGACCCTGGGCGATCAGGCTCAAAACCTCGATCTCCCGCTTGGTCAAGCGTACTCCTCGTTTGCCGTTGTCCGATCTCGATGCGCTAGGCATTGCCATTAACCCACCCCTCACTAATCTTCAACTGACCGCCTACACCCTTCTTTCCATAGAAGGAGGCGTGATTTGAGATGGATTCGGCAAAACTCCGGAAAAATCGTCTAACCCCGGCAATCGTGCGGACTTCGGCAACGGTACGGGTCAACTCCACGCTCGGCTCCAATGTACTCAACGGTCCGATCTCCGGCGTTGTTGGCAGACCTGTTGCCGAAAGATGGTTCCCAACAGATGGAAGAGCAAAACCCTGCCGAAGTTCCCGGCGAACTCGGCCCGGGCCCATCCGGTGCGGCCGAGCCATCAAGTTACGGTTGCGGAGGTCCCGCTTTGACACACCCATATCTCCCCTTCGATTCCAGTCCGTTGGAAATATGCGGCGCGTACTTCTTCGAGGAATCCACCCGCCCGCTCGCTCTCCACGAGCGCAAGGCACGACCCACCGAAGCCTGCGCCTGTCATCCGTGCGCCGAGACACCCACTGGCCCCTACGGCGCACTCAACCATCGCATCCAGCTCAGGCGAGCTTACCTCAAAATCGTCCCTCAGGCTCGCATGACTCTCCCTGAGCAAACGCCCCAATGGCTCCGTCGAGTGGGCCCGAAGCGCCGCCGCAAAGTCCTCGCACCTGCGGTTCTCACGGATCACATGACGCACTCGCCGGAGCAAGAGGTCGCTCAGAGGAGGGCCTGATCCAAGCATCCCCTCGTCAGCGTCCCGGAGCGATTCCACCCCAATCGCCGCCGCGGCCTGCGCGCACTCTTCGCGCCGCTGATTGTAGGCAGACCCCGCGAGCTCCCGCCGCACACCCGTGTCGAGAATCGCAATCGAGACTCCTTGCGGCAACGGTACGTGCTCGAACTCCAAGCTCCTCGTGTCCAGAAACAGCGCGCTCCCCTTCTGCGAAAGGGCGATCGCGAACATATCCATCACGCCGCACCGAACGCCCACAAACTCGGATTCGGCTTGGTGAGCCAGCAAAGCGAGCTTCTTCGGCGCGATCTCTAGTTCGGAGGCCCGGCAAAGCGCGAGCCCTACCGCCACCTCCAAGGCGGCGCTGCTGCTGAGTCCCGATCCTGCCGGAAGGTCCGCGTCGGTGAATGCCAGAACGTCCGCAATCGGGGCATCAAACTCCTGATGAAGCGCCCACGCCATTCCCGCCGCGTATCTGGCCCAACCCCGCGCGCCGCGCTCTGCCTCTAGGGCATAGAACGGTTCCGCCTCTCCATATCGGCTCGACACAAACACGCTCGGCCCCTCGCTGCGACTGAACGCCACCGCAATCCCCCGGTCGATCGCGGTCGGGAGGACGAATCCCTCGTTGTAGTCCGTGTGTTCCCCGATCAGGTTGACCCTTCCTGGCGCATAGGCCACGCCTTCCGGCGCGCGGCCGAAGCGCTCGGCGAAAAGCCGGGCAGCTCGTTCTTGAAGCATGGGCAAGGGATACCTCATGGAACCCCTGCTCAGGGGGAAGCGAGCCAGGTAACCTCGACGGATGCTGTCGCCGGAAGTGGAACGAGCGCAGAAGTGGCTGCGCGAAAACGAGGCTGACCTGCTGGCCGATACCCAACGAATGCTCCGCATCCCCTCGATCGAAGGGGAACCCCAACCTGGGGCGCCGTTTGGAGGCCCGGTCCGAGACGCCCTCGACCTTGCCCTCGAACTCTGCCGCAATTGGAACATGGAGACCGAGGACCTTGAAGGCTTTGCGGGTTATGGCGAATTCGGAGAGGGAGACAGGTCCATTGCCGCATTCGGACACCTCGACGTAGTTCCGACCGGCCCCGGCTGGAAGTACGAGCCGTTCGGAGCGGCCGTCGAAGACGGTTACCTCTATGCGAGGGGATCGACCGACGACAAGGGTCCGACGATGGCGATGCTGTATGCCATGCGGGCGGTTCAAGTTGCGTGCCCCGAACTCAAGGCGCGATTTCGGATGGTGTTCGGCTGCAATGAGGAGTCCGGGATGCGGTGCCTTGCTCACTACAACCTCAGTCAGGCGCCGCCCGATTTCGGGCTCGCACCAGACTCAGGCTGGCCGCTCTATCACGCCGAAAAAGGGATCGCCAACCTCACCGTCGAGGGGCCTTTGCCTCAGGGGGCCGTTGAGCTGAAATCGATGTCAGGAGGACAGCGGCCCAATATCGTGATCGACCGCTGCGAGGCTGTGGTCGGGGTCGATAGCGCGCACCGGGCCAGCGTCGAATCTGCCCTGGGCGACTACTGGGATGCTAACCTGCGCTGGCATTGGAACGAAGATGACCTGCACCTATTGGCGAAGGGCAAGGCCGCGCACGGGGCTGCTCCTCATCGGGGCGATTCCGCAGCGACGCGACTGCTTCGAGCTCTCGTCGAAATCGCTCCCGTAGAAGAGCGCGCCAATCTCGAATCGCTTCTCGATCTGTGCCACATCTCCGGGGTCGGTTTGGGGATTCATGGCCGCGACGAGGTTTCAGAGGACCTGACATCCAACCTCGGCATCGTCAGATCTCACCTCGGCAAGCTCGTGCTGCTATTCAATGTGAGATACCCGGTAGAGTGGCAAGGCGAGGAGGTGCGGGAGCGGTGCGAAAAGCGTCTCGCCGAGTGCCTGCCCGGCTTTCGAGTGGCCGATTTCGACGACGCGCCGCCGCTGCATTTCCCCCTCGATCACCCTCTTGTGGCGACGATTTGCAGCGTGTACTCCGAAGAGACGGGCGAACCGGCGATTCCCAAGGTGATGGGCGGAGGAACGTACGCGAGGATGGTCCCAAACACCGTGAGCATCGGAACGGGCTGGACTGGCGACGGTAACGCCCACGAGACCGATGAGCGCCTCAAGGTTGAACACCTCTTTCGCATGAGCCGAATCTACGCCCATTTGCTGATTCGCCTGGCCCAACTTCCGTAGCCTTCGTTGGAGGTTGCATTCCTGATGAGCATGAGTTGCTTGGTTTTTGCCGCGTCGCTACTGGCCGGCCTTGGTTCGTCCGCGGGCGAGGTCGATCTCGACAAGCCCATCTACCAGTTCACGATGAACACGATCGAAGAGCAGTCCCTGCCGTTGCTGACGTACAAAGGCAAGGTCTTGATGGTCGTAAACGTGGCGTCTTATTGCGGACTGACTCCCCAATACGAATCCCTGCAGGCGATTCATGAGAAGTTCAAGGACCGTGGGCTGATCGTGCTAGGCTTTCCGGCCAACCAATTCAACAACCAAGAGCCGGGGAGCAACGAAGAGATCAAGGAGTTCTGTACCCAGAAATACGGCGTGTCGTTCCCGATGTTCTCTAAGATCGTGGTCAAGGGCGAAGGAATCCACCCGCTCTACCAGTGGCTGATCGGAAAAACGGACCGAAAGGACATTGAATGGAACTTCGCCAAGTTCATCGTTTCGCGAGACGGAACCAAAGCTTGGCGATTCCCTTCTCGAACGAAGCCCGATGCCCCCGAGGTCCTCAAGGTCATCGAGCAACAGCTGGGGTAGGGACGATCAATACTTTTGCATCCGCGGGTCGACAAGGGTCGCCCAGCCGTTGATGCCGTCGGACAGATTGCGAACTCGCTTGAAGCCGCGCCGAACCAAGTAGTTCGCAGCGGTAAGGCTCCGATTGCCCGACCGGCACATCACGACGATGTTCGCTTCGAAGTCCAGGTCCTTCAGTCGAAGGGGCAGCGAGCCGAGAGGGATGTGAACGTGAGGGTCGATGCGACTGATGCCAAGTTCTGACTCCTCCCGTACATCGACGAGCACGGGCGGGTTAGGGCTTTCCAATTCATCCTTTAGTTCGAGCGAACTGATTTCGCCGACACCGATCTCCAAGTCCATGGCAAGTGCAAACCCAAACTCGAAACGGATTGTTGCATAAGTACCCGTCGTTACGAAACGGTTAAGCTTGCCTCGACGGCTCTTCGCCTTCGAACCAACTCTGCAAGCCCGCGATTTTGCGGGGAAGCCAGTTCCGGGTCGCCCTTGATGACCTCTTGAGCCGCGCGCCGCGCCTCCTCCATAATCCCCTGGTCCCTCACGAGGTCGCCGATCTGAACCTCCAGCGCCCCAGTTTGCCGGGTCCCCAGAAGCTCGCCTGGGCCCCGAATCCTGAGGTCGGCCTCCGCAATCTTGAACCCGTCCGTCGTCCCGGCCATGATTTCCAATCTCTCCTCCGCCTCGCGCGAGCCTCGGTCGGCAAGCAGCACGCAGTAGCTTTGCTCCGCCCCGCGCCCCACCCTTCCTCGGAGTTGATGAAGCTGGCTGAGGCCGAATCGATCCGCGTCCTGGATCACCATCACCGACGCGTTCGGAACGTCCACGCCGACCTCGATGACCGTTGTGCTTACCAAGATGTCGAGATCTCGATCTCGGAACTCCTGCATGACCCGGTCCTTTTCGGCTGGCTTCATCTGCCCATGCACGAGTCCGACTTTGAGGTCGGGATACACCTCATTGGCCAGCTTGAAGTGAAGCTCCTCGGCTGCGTGCGCCTGGACCTTCTCGCTCTCCGATACGAGCGGACAAACGAAGTACGCCTGGCGTCCCTCCTCGATCAGCTTGCGAACGGCCTGGTACACAGACTCGCGCTGTTCGAGGAACTTCCGGTGTGTCTTCACCGGGCGTCTTCCTGGGGGCAATTCGTCGATGATCGTCAGATCCATGTCGCCATAAAGGGTCATGGTCAGCGTTCTTGGGATCGGCGTAGCGGTCATAACGAGCACGTCGGGATTGCCGAGCCCCTTTCCGCGAAGCGCAGCTCGTTGCAGGACCCCAAACCTGTGTTGCTCGTCGATCACGACCAGCCCCAACCGCTTGAACTCCACCCCTTCCTGAATCAAAGCGTGCGTACCCACCACGATTCCCGCGTGTCCCGACGCCGCATGAGACCGCGCCCGCTTCTTTGGGCCGGCGGTGAGCTTGCCGACAAGCAGCGCGACCTCGATTCCCAACGGAGCGAACATCGCGCTGAGGCTCGAAAAGTGCTGCTCGGCGAGGATCTCTGTGGGAGCCATGATCGCAGCTTGGTATCCGCAACGAACGGCGGCGAGCATCGCGCAGGCTCCGACGGCGGTCTTTCCTGAGCCCACATCACCTTGGAGCAACCTGTTCATGGGGTGAGGCGACTCCATGTCCGCAAAAATTTCCTCGATGGCCCTCCGCTGCGCGCCGGTCAGTTCGAACGGGAGCATCCGCCCGATCTCCGTCCAAAGAGGCTCTGTGGGCGCCTGCCCCGGCAGGGGATCAAACAGGGTGAGGGGTTCGTGAGACGATGCGACCTTTCCCAGTTCGGAGATCGGATAGCTGATCCCCGATTCCGCATGGCTTTCTGACCGCTTGAGCGCGAGGGTGAGCTGAAGGCCCAAGAACTCCTCAAAAACGAGCCTCCGCCGCGCTTGCTCCGACGAACCCAACGAATCCGGCACGTGGGATTGCCGGAGACTCCACCCGAGACCCGGTAGCTTGAAGCGCTTGCGGATTCCCTCCGGAAGAGGGTCATCGAGTTCGATGGGGAAGGCGAGCGCCGATTTCACGGCCCGACGCACGACGCTCTGGTTGAGACCCTCGACCAGCGGGTACACAGGCGTGATCCGAGCGAACGCGCTGCCATCGTCGTCCGCGTCGATGACTTCGAACTCCGGATTCTGAATCTCGTACGCGAACCCCGACTCCTTGACCGTCCCAAAAGCGATGATCTCGCCCTTGATCGCGCTCAACTTCCGCTGAATCCAGGGCTGATTGAACCAAACGAGGTTGACCGAGCTGCTCGAATCCACAAGAGTGGCCGAGATCCTCACCATGCCCCTTCGAAGAGGCCGACCTTCGACCCGAATCAGCCGGCCTCGAACCGTCACGTTCTGACCAGGACGGATGCTCCCGATCGACGGAAGGTTCGTGCGGTCCTCGTACCTCCGAGGAAGGTAAAAGAGGAGGTCGCGGAGGGTGCGGATTCCTGCTTTGGCCAGCAGGGTTGCGTTTCGGGGCCCAACCCCTTTCAGATATTGTGCCTCGCGGTCGAGAGCCGACGCGCCATGCGAGAAGCCAGAGTCGCCCATGCCTGTTGCGGTAACGTTCTCAGTATGGCGGATGACGAAAACGGCTCACCGCAAGAAGACACCGACCCGTTGGCGGAAGTCGAGAAGAAGTTGAAAGCCGAACTCGAGGAGCTTCAGCGCATCGACGAGAGGATTGCCGAATCGCGAAAAAAGTCCGCGCTGCCCGAGGTGCCTGAATGGGAATACCAGAGGAAGCGCGCTCCCAAGAAGACGGAAAACATCGAGTACTTGGGCCTTGGGGTCGGGCTGAGCGTCGCCTATACCCTCGTCGGGTGCATAGGGGTGGGCTGGGGCATCGGTAAGCTCATCGACCTCAACACTGGCTCGACGCTGGGGCAAGCGATCGGGACGATGATCGGAGCGATCGTGGGCCTTGGGGGAGCGCTCTTCACCCTCATTCGAGCCCAAAACAAACCCCGCTGACCTCTGATGAACAAGCAACGCGCGCTCGGAATCTTCGGCATCGGCCTCGTGGTCGCGATCTCCGCTCTAATCCTCGACTGGAGGTTCGGCGTGGGGCTGCTGCTGGGACTTCTGAGCGGCGCATTCGGCGCATACGTGCTGTACCGGACCGTCGAATTGGTGCGGTTCTCCGACCTGCCCCCGAATCGCCGCATCCTTGCGACCGTCGCTGCGTTCTTCGTGAAGTTCCCACTAATCGGAATCGCAGGTTTTGCGGCGTATTCGCTCAGCATGGAGGCGTTGACGGCGTTTACAATCGCTGTCGCGATGGTATACTCTTCGCTGGTCTGGCGGGCCACCCGTTCAGACCTTTATTCGCGCTAAATGGACATGGGCGGACAAGGATTGGTTCAATCGACACTCCTGGCGGCATCTGAAGGCGGACATGGATCCCCCTGGCAGATTTTCGTTTGGGTCGGTATCGTCTTGGCCCTGATCGCCTTTCTGCTGACCCGGATTCAGGCGGGCCTCTCCAAGCGAGTCTTCCGAAATCCCATTGCCCTCGCCGGCGAGCACCTCTACTATTTCCTTGAGAACCTCGCCGTCAGCGTGATCGGGCCACACGGAAGGAAGTACCTGCCGATGATGGCGACCTTCTGGGTTTTCATCTTCGTCTCGAACATCCTCGGCTTGTTCGCCGACCACACCCCTACGGCGGACTGGAGTCTGAACTTGGGGCTCGCGATCGTCGCGGTGCTTTATGTTCAGCATGAGGGCATCAAGGCGAACGGGGCGTTCGGGCACCTCAAGCACTTCGCTGGACCCAAGATGGTCGGTGCGCTCGTCGCCGTATCGGGCCTCATCTTCATCATCGAGCTCATCTCAGAAGCGATGAAGATGATCTCGTTGTCGCTAAGGCTCTATGGGAACATTCACGGGGGCCACGAGGTCGTGCTCAACCTGAACAATCTAGGGCACTTCGATGCGTTGGGAATCGAGTTCGCGGTGCCCATTGGTGCGTTGCTCATCCCGATCAAACTGCTAACCTGCATCGTTCAGGCGCTGGTTTTCACTTTGCTGTTTTGCGTGTACTTGGGACTCGTCACTCACCACGAGGAGGATCACGGACCTGCCCACGCACACGCTTGAGGGCGGCGCGGCGCCCCATCCGCGCAACGACAAGATTTCCTAAGACAAGCTAGGGAACATCAACGGAGGATAAAACAACAAAATGCTCGGACTAGGACTTGGATTTGCGGTCGGACTGGCCGCGCTTGGCGTAGGGGTCGGACAGGGCATCGCGACGAACGGCGCGATGCACGGCATGTCCCGACAACCCGAAGCCTCGGGAAAAATCCAGACCGGTATGCTTATCGGTCTCGCGTTCATGGAACTCGTGTTCCTTCTGACGTTCGTTATCACCCTCATTCTGCAGGGCAAGGTCACAGGCTAGACCTCGAAACCGATAGGGGCGTGGGCTGGCGTCGCCGCTTCGCGTCCCTATGAACCAATATGGCTGAACAAGCAACTGAACCAACCGGATCGGGCAACAAGTGGCTCGGACTGATTGTAGGCGTCGTCCTCGTGTTGCTGGGGTCGACGGTCTTCAAGGACCTCCAGGTTCCGATCCCCGGACTCGACCTCAACCTCGGCAAGTCTGCGGCGATGGCGGGCATCACGATCTTGCTCTTCCCGCTGATTCGGATGTTCTACACCGATCCGCTCAAAAACGCCATCAACGAACGCAACTCTCAACTCGAAGAGACCTTCACCGAGGCCGAAGAGTTGCGGCAGCGCATGGACGAGATGCGGGGCGAATACGAGCAGAGGCTTTCTGCAGCGGAGGCCGCCGCGCGGGAGCAAATCCAAGCTCAGATTCGGGAAGCCCAGGCGCTTCGCGACCAACTGCGTGCCGAGGCCGTCCAACAGGCCGAGCAGTTCAAGGCGAAGGCGATCGCCGACATCGAGCAGGAAAAGCAACGCATCCTGAACGATCTGCGAGTCCACGTGGTCAACTTGACCCTCCAAGCCACAGAGAAGCTCGTCGGGGAATCCGTCGACAGCGAGCGCAGCCGAAAGCTCATCGACGAGTTCATTGAGCAAGTCGAGGTGGCGGGTTAAATGGGCGACACCCGAGTGGCTCGGCGGTATGCCAAAGCCCTCTATCGCGCGGCGAAGTCGCAAGGGATCGTCGAGAGCGTCGAAGCTGACCTCGCTGGGGTCGTGGGGATCATCGAGCGCGATCCGGGCTTCGGGGAGTTTCTCGTCAGCCCGAGAATCGCCCGCGAGCACAAGCTGCCCGTCCTCGAAAGGGCGTTTTCCGACCGCGTGACCGCCCTCACGATGCATGCGCTCCGGCTCATGCTCCAAAAGCGGAGGGAAGACCTCGTCCCCGACGTGTACAAAGCCTTCGTGGCCATTCGGCGCGAGCATGGGGCTGTGCTATACGCCCACATCGCCTCGTCGATCGAACTGACGGAAAAACAACGGTCCGCACTCCTCACGAAACTCGAGAAGGGAAGCGGCAAAAAGGTAGAAGCGGAGTTCTCCGTCGACTCCAACCTCCTCGGAGGAATTCGAGTGGCGTATGGCAACTTCGTCCTCGACGGTTCCGTCCGCGGGAGCCTTCGCCGAATGCGCGACACACTCAAATACGAACTGCTGAAGCAGGCATAAGAACATGGCAATCCGACCCGAAGAAATCACCACCATCCTTGAACAGGAACTCAGTAAGTTCCAACGAAAGGTCGACGTCGAGCACGTCGGAACCGTCCTGCAAGTGGGCGACAGCATCGCCCGCGTGTATGGCCTTCCCGACTGCCAAGTGGGCGAACTGCTCGAGTTCCCCGGCGGCGTCATGGGCCTTGCGTTGAACCTTGAAGAGGACAGCATCGGCGCGGTCTTGATCGGCGACGACACCGAGATCAAAGAAGGCGATCCGGTCAAAGAAACCGGCCGCATTATCGAGCTGCCTGTCGGAAAGGGAATGCTCGGCCGCGTCGTCAACGCTCTCGGACAACCGATCGACGGCAAAGGGCCGATCGCCAGCAACGAGTTCCGAAGGCTCGAAGTCCTCGCCCCCGGCGTCGTCCAAAGGCAGCCGGTGCAAGAGCCCCTTCAGACGGGCATCAAGGCCATCGACGCGATGATTCCGATCGGCCGCGGGCAGCGCGAACTGATCATTGGCGACCGCCAAACCGGCAAAACCGCCATCTGCATCGACACGATCATCAATCAGAAGTCGACTCACGAGCCTGGCGGCAGCCCAATGCACTGCATCTACGTTGCCATCGGACAGAAGATGTCGTCCGTCGCCCGGGTCATCGCCACGCTCGAAGAACACGGAGCGATGGAGTACACCACCATCGTCGTCGCGAGCGCCTCGGACCCGAACGCGATGCAGTACCTCGCGCCGTTCGCTGGCGCCGCAATCGGCGAGTACTTCCGCGACAACGGCATGCACGCCCTCGCGATCTACGACGACCTCTCGAAGCACGCGCAAGCGTATCGCGCGGTCTCGTTGCTCCTGCGACGACCCCCCGGCCGTGAAGCCTATCCCGGCGACGTGTTCTACCTGCACAGCCGCCTCCTCGAACGCGCGGCCAAACTCAACGACGATCTTGGCGGAGGGTCGCTGACCGCCCTGCCGATCATCGAAACTCAGCAAGGCGACGTATCGGCCTATATCCCTACGAACGTGATTTCGATCACCGACGGGCAGATCTACCTCGAACCCGACCTGTTCTTTGCGGGCGTGCGGCCTGCGATCAACGTCGGAATCTCCGTCTCACGAGTCGGAGGAAACGCGCAGATCAAAGCGATGAAGCAGGTCGCGGGCAGGCTCAAGCTGGAAATGGCGAACTTCCGCGAGGTCCAAGCCTTCAGCCAGTTTGCGAGTGACCTCGACAAGGCGACGCAGATGCAGCTCATCCGCGGCCAGCGTCTTACGGAGCTTCTCAAACAGGGCCTCCACGTCAGCTATCCGGTCGATGAGCAGGTCGTGGCGATCTTCGCAGGCACTTCCGGATTCCTCGACGGCATCCCGAACGACAAAGTCACGAGCTTTGAAGAAGGTCTCCTGAGTTTTGTCAAGGACAAGTATCCCGAAGCGCTCGAGTCGATCAGGACCACGAAGGAGGTCTCGAAGGAGATCGAAGAAACCCTCAAGAAGGCTTGCGCTGAGTTCGCGGAGTCGTTCGGCAGCAAGAAGTAATCGATCGGCGACTTATGGCGACACTGAAGCAAATCCGGGGCCGAATCAAAGCGGCCAAGAGCATCCAGCAGATCACGAGGGCCATGAAACTCGTGGCTGCCGCGCGCTTCAAGAGGGCCACCGAACGCGCCCTCGCCGCCCGGCCCTACAGCGAGAAGCTCAAGGATGTCGTGAGTTCGCTCTCAGGCGCGGGCGAACTCCCCGCACACCCTCTTCTCGAAAGAAACGACTCCGACAACTACGCGCTGATCCTCGTCACGGCCGAGCGCGGGCTTTGTGGTTCTTATAACACGAACCTCATCCGTAGAGCGGCGCAGTTCCTCCGGGAAACGCCAGGGGTGGCGAAGGTCATCGGAGTCGGCAAGAAGGGCGCGCTTTTCTTCGGCAAGCGAGGGTACGAGGTGGTGTGCCAGCACACTTTGCCCTCGGCGGGAGCTTCGTTCGACGACGCGAAAGCGATCGCTAAGGTAACCCAGGAGTTGTTTGAGTCGGGCGAGGTCTCGAAGGTCTACCTCTGCTACGCCAAGTTCTACTCGGCGATCCGACAGGTGCCTCAGGTCGTGCAACTCCTACCGATAGAGCCCCCGGAGACCGAAGAGAAGTCCGGCGCGAACCTGGGCTACATCTTCGAACCCACCGCCGACACCCTCGTCGGGACGCTTCTGCCCCGATACTTCCTCACGCTCCTTTGGCAGGCCCTGCTGGAGGCGACGGCGAGCGAGTTTGCCGCGCGGATGACGGCCATGACGAACGCCACCGAAAACGCGGGCAAGATGATCCAGAACCTGACTCTCAAGGCGAACCGCGAGCGGCAGGCTACGATCACCAAGGAAATCCTCGAGGTCGTCTCAGGCGCCGAAGCTCTCAAGTCGTAGAATCTCCCTCACAAGGGCCGTCCGTCGAAGCCCGGCTCTGGTTCGAATTCCACCCACTCGATCGCTGGTAACTCTTTGCGCAACCGCACGGCCAATGCGGCCATCCCAGGGTTTTCCGTGGCGTAATGCCCAGCGGCGAAGAGGGCGAACCGGCTCTCCATCGCATCGACCGCAACGTCCTGCCGCACCTCTCCCGTTAGCAGCGCGTCCGCGCCGGACTCTCTCGCAGCCCTCCAGGTGCGATCCGCTGCGCCGCCCACGACCGCGATCTTCGTGAGCTTGCGGGCAGGGTCGCCCCAGGCCCACGTCCGGGTTTCGAGGCGTAGATCGCACAACTCCCGAAACTCCGCGACGGTCAGTGGCGTTCGAAGCTCGCCGATTCGGCCGGAGGGCTGTTCGGGCGCGCTCACGAGGGGGTAGAAGTCGTACGCGGGCTCCTCGTAGGGGTGGGCGGCCAACAGCGCTTCTCGAACGGACTTCAGCCGGGACGCAGGAAGTCTCATTTCCAGCCGCGATTCCTCCACGTTCTCGACTTGGCCCGAAGACCCCACCGCAGGGTTCGTGCCCTCCCTGCCAAAGAACGTGCCTGTCCCCGACGAAAGGAACGCGCAGCGCTCATAGTCCCCGATTGAACCTGCGCCTGCCGCCGACAAGGCGTCGACAAGGGAATCTGCTCGGGTAGGGGGAACGAAAACGACCAGCTTGACGAACGCCGTCCCTGGCCCTTCCTCGCCAAACTCGCTTACGTTTTTCAAGCCCAATCGCTCGCAGAGCGTGTCGTTGATGCCTCCCGGAGCGGAGTCCCAGTTCGTGTGGCAGGCGATCATCGAAAGGTCGGCGCGGGCGATCCTCAAGGCCATCCGCGACCCAAAGCTCGACCCATCCAGCTTCCGAATCGGGTCCCAAATCACGGGGTGGTGGCAAATCAACAGCTCCGCTCCACAACCCGAAGCAAAGCTCATCGCGCCCGGTGAGGGATCGAGGGCGACGACCCCTTGGGTCACCACATCGTCCGGAGCCCCGACGAGAAGGCCGACGTTGTCGTATTCGAAGGCCCACCGGCAAGGGGCGATGCGCTCAAGGGCCTCAAGCACGTCAGCAACGCGAATCATGCCCGTATTGTGAGCGAAACGACGGCATTCGGGTAGCCCATAAGCCGGAACAGGAGCCCTTAGGCTCCTGTCGATTTCAACTCCCGGAGTTCTTGCCGACTCTTCGGATTTGTTATAGATTCCTTATGATTGCTCGTAACGATACAATACTCGGCAAGTTTTCGAAGCGCGCTTTCGACCGTCCGATCGATGCTCTGCGGGCTCATGAGACACATGGCCAAAAGAGCGAACGCTTCGTCCTCTGTGAGCTGCAAACCTTCCGGCAACTTGCCGTCAACCATTTGCGCCCTCCTCAGATGGACTACCTGAAGTTTAGACGGAATTCAGCCGAGAAAGTTCCTGTTGCCGCAGCTTTCTCCTGAACAAGCCTCGAATCCCCGCAATTCGTCCGAGCGCTCCGAGGACCCTCGGTATAATCCGTCGGTGCCTAACTCCGAGTACCTTCAGATAGGCGGTCAAGCCATCATCGAAGGTGTCATGATGCGCTCCCCGAAGCATTTCTCTGTGGGAGTCCGCGCGCCGAACGGGGAACTCGTCTTGCAGTGCGAGCCGCTCGAAAAAACCTGGATCGGCAGGCAGAGGTGGCTCAAGCTGCCGTTTCTCAGGGGAACTTGGGCGCTCCTCGACGCACTGACCCTCGGGTATAAGGCGCTTCGCTTCGCAGGCAATATCCAACTGGCACCCGAATATCAACTGAATGAGGGCGAATCCAAGGGCGAACTCGACAACACACCGATCCCGCCCAAGCACAACGAGACTATCGGAGCGATTCAAGTGGGAATGGCTCTGGTCGTGGGCCTTCTCATGGGCTTGTTTCTCTTCAATTACCTCCCGAACTTCCTCGCGATCCAGGCAAAATCCGCAGGCGTCGAAAACCCCATCCAGATCAACTTCATCACGGAAGTGCTGAAGGTGATCTTCTTCTTGGGATACATCTATCTGATCAGTTTGATGCCCGACATCAAGAGGCTGTTTCAGTACCACGGGGCCGAGCACAAGGCGATCAACACGCTCGAAGCTGGGCAGGAGCTCACCTTAGAAAACTGCCGCAAGCAAACGCGCCTGCACCCTAGGTGCGGCACCAGTTTCGCCATCGTGGTCCTGATCGTCAGCATGATACTGTTCACCTTCATGCCCAAGCCCGAAATCGAGAGCTCCCGCATTCTTACTTCGATCGCGCGGTTTCTCGTGGAGTTGCCGTTGCTGCCCCTCATCGCCGGAATCAGCTTCGAAGTCATCCGGTTCGCCGGCAAAATGCGTTCGAGCAAGCTGATCAATCTGCTGCTGTGGCCAGGGCTCATGAGTCAGTACCTCACGACACGGGTCCCCGACGACTCGATGATCGAAGTCGCGCTGGCGGCGCTTCGCGCGGTCGTCGAAGCGGACGCCCAGGCAGAATCGGGGCCGGACTCGGGTTCAGGACTTGCCGCAGCCGCCGCGGGCTAGACCCAGACGCGGGCCTACGGAACCGACACGAACCAGACGCTCCAAATCAGGACGTACGCCACGGCGCCGACCGCGCTCGCCTGCCGCACGAAGGCCAAGTTCCTTCGGCTGTACCACACCAAAACGGCATAGGTGACCAGAATCGTCAGCGACTTAACGACGGCGAACAGCCACTCGCTTCTTTCGAGTAAGGGGCGCATGAGGGGATTCAACTCGACGATGAGACCCTTGGAGTGCAGAACGGCGGTCAAGACCAGATCGAGCAGACTCACTCCCATCAAGAGCGCGATGGTCCGGCTTGGAAAGAGCGCCTTCATACTTCCATGACGTATCAATCACCGTGCCAATGGACGACATTTTTTCCAGTTCTCGAATGAACTCGTCCTGAATCTTTCTAGCCTGAGCGGTCGGACACGAAAAGTGGTTCATCAGGAGGCTTACGACGAGGGTCTGCCCCGAGGGCGTGCGGACGTAGCCCGAAAGCGACGAAACCATGTCGAGCGAACCTGTCTTGCCTCGAAATGAGCTTCCCTGCAGCCTCGAACTGAGCGTTCCGTTGCCGGGAGACACAAGGGCATCCATCCAGAGGTTGCTCCACGGCTGTCTCTGCGCCCACCGCAAGAGCTTGGCGATCGAGGCCGCCGTCACAAGGTTGTGCCGACTCATCCCGCTCCCATCGTAGAGGGTGAGCGTCCTTTCGTCGAGCCCGGCAGTTCCAACAAGGAACCCCCTCCACCGCTTCGTGGCCTCGGCGTACACGTTGTTGGGGAGCGCTTCATTCAGTCCCGCAGCCATGAGGAGCAGGTGCTCGGCGACATAGTTATCGCTGGGAACGAGGCACTCCTTCGCCATCTCGCCCACCGACTTGCCCGTGATCGTCAGGGTCGGAGGCGAAGCGGGGAGTTCGGCGAGCGGCACGAGCACGCCCCCGAAGACTCCCGCAGCCAACTTGTCAGGCTCAGGAAGCGCAAAGTTCTCGACAAAGGTCCTCGCTTTCGGCAGGTCACCGCGCACGATCATCAGCTTCTTGAAAGGGTCGTACTCCCTTTCAGAGACCCCGCCGGGAAAATGCCGTACCGTCACTCCAAACGACTCGGGAACGAGCACCGGTTTGCCGTTTTCCGCATAGAGTTGAAACGCGCCTCGATCGAAGGAAAACGACATGATTTGGGGAGCGTAACGGTTGGGCAGGTCGTCGTGCTCCCACGTGGAGGGAACGCCCACTCGGTACGCCTGCCGGACGGCAATCGGCGTCACGTCCGAGAACCGCACCTTGGCGGCGGCGGCTTGGAGGTCCGCCAGGCTCAGACTCGGATCGCCGGGCGCGTCGATAGCGATTCGATCGGCGAGCCTCCAAATCCGAGTCTGGGGACGAAAGTCGGGTCCCAGCGCGTGCAGCGCATAGGACACCGACAGCAGCTTCTGGTTGCTCGCAGGCATCAGCCGAAGGTCGGAATCCCTTTCGTAGAGCACTGTCCCGTCCAGCGTCGTCACGATCGCGCCGACAGACGCTCCTCGGAGATCGTCATGGGTAAGAATCCGGTCGAGAGGAGTCTGGAGGGCCGCAGCCAACAATAAGGACCACATAGAGTCTCGGTTCGCCCCCGAAGGCTCTGAATCCTGCCTGCCCTACGGGGAGAGTTCCTCGGGAAACACCGGTTCGGGGATGTGGTCGTAGGCGCCTTGCGCGATGTCGGAAGCCATTAGCTGCGCGTACTCCTTCAGTTGCGGATCCGATTCCACATCGGCGCATTCTTCGAGCGCTCGCACAACTGCCCCTCGCAACTCGGGGTCCCATTCGACGACGTGAAAAAGCCCATGGATCGCGGAGCGACGGCCGACCTTGCTCACGCACCGAAGGCACTCGATCAGTGCTGGCCCACCGATCTCTCCCGGCAGGTGTCCGCCGAGGACCACTCCCGCTTTATAGATCGTCCTCGCATAGTCGTCCTCCGCGCTCCAGATCAGGTCGCGGATCGTCGCGACGACCTGGGCTTCGTCCTCGGATGTCCTGCAGAAACTGGGGAAGTCCTCAAACAGGTCCAGCACGCACCATTGCGCCGCCCGCCGATGCGGATGGCGTCGGTCGGCAAGCACTTCGAGCAGGGCAGGCAAGAACCGGAACTGGCTCGCCCGCAGCTCGATCTCCTTGCTGGCTTCGTGCGAAACGTCGCGGTCCGTACAATAAAGCAACTTCAGCAGCGAAAGGTTGTCCAACGAGCGGATCGACCCCGTGAACCTACCTTCAGCCCCCAAGGCTTCCGAGATGGCCCTCTGCCGACGAAAGAGCGGTTCTGCGCTTTCCTTCATCCGCTTGAGCATCGCTTCCAAAGTGTCGCCCTTGGCTTCGAGCCAGAGGGGTTCGCACCTTCCGAAAACGCCATAGGGCGTGGTGGCGGTCTGCACAGGAAAGGTCTCGCCGTGAGCGCGAAACTCTGCCGTGCCGCGCCAGTCGCTCGAATGCAACGGATACCTGTGACTTACGGCCTCCGGCGGCCAAGCGAACGGCACTCGGTGTCCCGGTTTGACCGCCGCAGTGTCTCCCCCCCTTCGAGCTACGGCAGCATCGATCAGCGCGCGGATCTCCTGGGCCGCTTGCTCTGCCGTTGCTTCGTCGGTTCGTTCGGTCTCCATTTTCAGCGGGCTTCCCGTGCGCCCCTAAGCCTTGGTCACCTACCCGTAGCGATTCTCGCGATGTGGCGATCGATAGTGGCTTTGGAATCGCGGTAATGCGCCATGGTGAGCCCATCCAGGTTCGAGCCCGTGCGAATGGCGTTGCCGAAACGCGCGCTCAACCGGGTCAAGGCGTCGGACGACAACGCCCTAACGTCTTCGTTCACCCCGCCCGGCGCAGCGCCCGACTGAACCATCAGCGCGTTGATCGCGAACTTCTGAAGGTCGCGCCGAGTTGCCGATACTCCCTTGCCGGAGCCGACCTCGGTGAATACCGCGCCCAGCAGCAAGCTGAAGTGCTCGTCGAGGCGGTAGGCCGACGTTCCCGCCTTGATCTCGTTCTCAGCGATCCTTCGAGTGGTCGCCGAACTCATCAGCATCGAGTACAGCAGCGTCTGGCGGGAGCCCACGAAATCCCGAAGCGGGGCCACCCATGCCGAACTGGTGTCTTGCTGAAAGTCCTGGCTGAGGTTGATCAATACGTCCGCCGGAAGGTCGAGAACGTCGTTCTTGAACCCATAACGAGCGATCAGCCGCATCGCGTCGCGCTGATGAGTCGCCAATACCGGGGCCAGCGTCGGTTTCTGGTTCGCATCGCCCTTGAAGTTCCGGTTTGCCGCAACGCCCCCCACAAACCGAGCGGAGTTCTGGCACTCTCGGAACGTGCGGTTGAGCGCGCTCAGGATCATCTCCGTGCGCTTGGCATAGCTTTCGCCCGGCTTCGGCAACTGAGTCACGGCGAAGTTCACGACGTTCGACGCCGCGCGCAGCACGAGCTCGCTGAATTCCAGGGGATTGCTGGAGTTGTCCATCCGCACCACGAACGGGTCGAAAGAATCCGCGTTTTCGTCGGTCATGAATCGATGCCCCGGCATACCCGATTGCGCGGCGATCTGGCTGAGCGCGTGCCTCTCGCCCAACGGCGAGTGGGCGCCCGGAATCTCCATGTATCCGAACTTGATCGCCCACATGTCGTAGTCGCCGATTCGCGGCGCATAGAGGTTCTTCGCGCCTTTCAAGATCGCGGGCACGTTGACCGGCGTGTAGTCCATCACGCTCGCGGTGACGCCCCGTTCCGAGGTGATCGCGTCGTTCGCCAGTTCGGCGACCGAGAGTCGCGTCGAGGCGATGAAGTTGTGCCGCAGCCCGAGCGTGTGGCCGACCTCGTGCGATACGATGTCGCGAAGGAACGCCTTGGCGTACTCCTCCCGGCTCATATTCACACCCGAACTCATCAGAGCGTTCCATCCGAACGCCGCCGAGAGAGCCTTTTGCTTGCCGTAGGTACACGAGGTCGTATGCCAACCGAGCCGTTGGGCGGCGGATTCATACCGTGCCCGCGCCGCAGCAACTTCAGGCCCTTCAAAAAGGTACGTCTCGCAACTTTCCTTCAGGTCGCGCTCATCGTCACGCAGGAGCACATCGAGGCCCCGCTGAACCGCCTTTGAGCCGGGAATCGAAAACCTGTCCTGCTCCCGAAAGGCGGCCCAAATCAGGTTGGCGTCCATATTGACGCCGGCGCTGATGATCTCGCCTGTAATCGGGTCGATCCGCGGCAGAGCGATCGCGTAGGTTGCATCCTCGCTCATCGCAAAACGCAAGACGTTGTGGACGCCGTCCGCATGATCCCACTCTTCGAGCGATTCCGGTTCCTTGACCACGATCGCGTTCTTGAACCCGATCCCTTCGAACGCCCGGTTCCAAAAGAGGATGCCCTCGCGGCAAGCCTCCCGATACTCCTTCGGCACCGAGGGGTCCACATACCAGACGATCGGTTTCACAGGCTCGGACATCGCTGCCGAAGGGTCCTTCTTCTTGAGCCCGAATCTGAAGATGAACCTCTGCGTCCGGTCATCGTTGGCGAACCGGGCCAGATCGTAGTAGTCCAGCGTGAAGTACCCTACCCTTGGGTCGCCAAGGCGCGGCATGTAGTCGGAGTCGGCGCGGTACCAAAGGTTGTAGCTCACCTTGATCGGCGCGCTGCGACTGTCCGCAAGGTGATCGCCCAACGAAAGCCCAAGCGCCGCCAGGAGGGGATTGGGCTCGTTGCCGCGCTGCGAGGCATAGTGAAGGCCCATGCGGACGATGGTGCTGTCGCCGGATGCCCGAATCGAATCAGGGGCCGTCTTCTCGCGGTCGAGCATGTAGGGCCCGCCCAGAATCGCCGCCACCATCTCCGAAAGCCGGAAAACGTCGCCCGTAAAGAGGTTGGTCACATTGACCAGCAACAGCTTCTTCTCGGGGTGCTGCTGCTCGATGCGAAACGACCCCAGGATCGCCTCCGGAAAACTACGCGAAGCCGCAACTCCGAGCGGGTCGTCGGGCGTCCACCGGTGGCCGAGGTGGGGCTGCACGATCCAAACGTTGTCTTCGTGCCTTTCGAACCGCAGGATTTGTACCGCGAAATCACCCACGGGGAACCCAGCCTGAACCCCGTCGGCCATCACCCCGGTATGAAACGTCGCCTGAATGCAAAGCGGCTTGTCGAGGCGCTCTTCCGAGAGTTCGAGCAGCAACTCCCTCTTGCGTTGGTAGAGCGGAAAAGGCCCGTCGACGCGAGTCAGGTCTTTGATCGCCTTCTCGTACTGCTCGACTTTCGGGTCCTGTTTCGGCTCTTGCTTTTCTTCTTTCTTCTCGTCCTGTTTTTTCTCTTCTTGGCCCTGGGCGGGGCCTCCCCCTTGCCAAAAGGCGTGAGCTGGCAGGTCGGCGGCCAGGAAACTGGCGGACAGAACGGCGAGGAATGCGAAGCGATGGAGTGACTTCATGGGTTTGATCTCGACAGGTTCGAATCGATATGAGCCTATTATGAGCCTAGTTTCCTGGCTGAGGCTGTTTGCCAGACCACGGACCGGCGGGAAAGGTCCAAATAATAGAACGGAACTCTTGCGGGTCTAGTGGCAATTTTGCCAGGGTGAGCCGCGATTCTTTAAGGTGCTGGACAATTTGGTATACAATTCTCAGGCAGGGAAGCGGTTTGGGGCATGACGCCACCTTTGGTTTGGGGAGGCGGCTCATGCTCGTTTTCGATTTTTTCGACGCTAAGATTCTTATCGCGGACGATGAGGTCTCCGACTACCGTTGGATTCACGATGCGCTCACGCGTGAGGGAATCACTCAAGTTTCGCACGTGTTCGAGCCCGAGTACGTCCTCGAAACTGCCCGGCAGTTGAACCCGGACCTCATCTTGCTCGACCTCCACATGCCCCGAAGGTCCGGATTGGAGATCCTCCAGGACTTGAAGGGTGACCTCAGCCTTTGCTATGGAGTGCCGATCATCATGATGACCTTCGACTCCAGTAAGGAGGTCAGGCGAGCGGCTCTGATGGCGGGCGCGACCGACTTCGTCATCAAGGGCTTCGACTCGCTCGAAACCGTCCAGCGAATCAAGAACCACTTGATGCTCCGAAAGCTCTTTCTCGAACAACTCCGAAGGGAGCGCTACCTCGAAAGGGCGGTCCACCGGCAGTCGCTCCAACTCGATTCGACCTATGAAGAGATGTGCAATCGGCTGACTCTCGCAGCCGAGTACCGGGACGACCAAACCGGGCGGCACATCTACCGCGTCGGCCTGATGGCCGAATTCGTGGCCGCCGAACTGGGCTTCCCGAGGGAGCGGGCCGAGCTGATTGGAATGGCGGCAAGGCTTCACGACATAGGCAAGATCGCGATTCCGGACTCGGTCCTCCTCAAGCCCGGAAGGCTCACCGCCGAGGAAATGGCCACCGTCCAAACTCACGCGGCCATTGGAGGCAGGCTCCTTTCGGGCAGCCGGTCCGAGGTCCTGCAGCTCGCCGAGTCGATCGCTTGGACCCACCATGAAAGGTGGGACGGAAGAGGCTATCCGCAAGGGCTCGCCGGGAAGGACATCCCCGTCGAAGGCAGAATTACCGCGATCGCGAACGTGTGGGACGCACTCACGCACGAAAGGCCCTATAAACCTGCGTGGGAGCGAGAGCGCGCCCTGCAAGAGGTGTTCTCGCTCTGTTGCAAGCACTTCGACCCCGAAGTCGTGGCCGCCTTCGGCAGGGTGGTCGAAAAGGGCGATGAAGCTTGGGAAATGCAGGTGGAACGCACCGTCGCCAGGGTCCACCCGCAAATGGTATTGCCCCTCGACCCGACGTTCCTTAGCTGATCAGCGGAGGGGCGGCTGCGCCGGGTTGCGTATGACGATCGACTCCGCCTCTCCCTCGATCAACGCCCAGTCGCCGGACCTCCGAACGATTCCCACCGTCCCGCTGATCTTGCCTTTGCCAAGGGGAATCCAAATCTGCCTGCCTTTGACCTGGGGCGGAAGCCGCAACACGTACGTCTCGATTTCTTCGGAAGCGGCCACCATGGCCTTGGGGTAGTCCCCGGCGAAGGTCGAGCCGATGAGCCTCAGACTCCGTGCAAAGCGGTCGGGCGGAAAGATCGCCTCAGCGTAGAGAACGAGGCCCACATAGGCATCCATCGCGGCCGGCCCCTTGCCCCCGATCGACGACTTGGCAGGTTCCGTCGTCGCGGCCCTCGCCACAAACGGATCGACCTCGCTCTTCACATAGCGCGCCAACTCCTCGGCCGTCGTGCCCATGACGTCGTCCGGGCGGAGTCGGCCAGCGGCCACCTCGTCGTGAAACCACTTCAGATACAGCTTCTCGCCGAGATACCCGTTGCCCCAATCTTCGGGCGTCTCAAACCCGCCCACCGGGGGCAGAGTCGCATGCCCGTACTCGTGCGCCACCTCGCGGGCCTGTTCGGGCGGCTTCGTAAAGGTCTGAATCCCATAGATGTAGACCGTGTTGACCTTCTTACGGACTCCCCGCTCCTCGTCTTCGTCGAAGAGCTGTTCGCCCCCCGGCCGTCCCCCAAAGCAGAGGTAGAAATCGATAATCCCGCCGTTGTACATGGACGCGTGGTCGGTCTTCAGCTTTCGGATGTTCATGTCCCACATTCGCAGCAACATCCGGCCGATCTTGGGCGCCACGTCGTTCTCTTGCCTCCGAAGCTGCGAAAAGACCCGAAAACGGGCGTTGAACGGCAGCGCAGGGTCTTGCCGCCCCAGCGCTCCTACCGCCCATTCGAAAACCCAACCGTGCTTGGGAGAGGTCTTTGGGGGGTCCATTCGCTCGAAGCTGGTGATCACCATCAGCCGGTTCGGGCCGCCTTCGGGTCCGGGGAACTCCTGCTGCATCGCGGCGGGGTCCTGGCCCCCCAGCCCGCTCAAGAGAAGAAGTCCCGCTAAAGCCGCAACCATCATCCTAATGCCCTTCCGATTCAAGCCACCGCTCGGCGTCGATGGCCGCCATGCAGCCGGTACCCGCCGCCGTTACGGCCTGCCTGTAGACTCGGTCCATCACGTCGCCGCAGGCAAACACGCCGGGGACCTTCGTTCGCGTCGAGTGAGGTTCGGTGATGAGGTAGCCAAGGTCGTCCATGTCCAGCGCGCCCTGAAACAGTTCGCTATTGGGTTTGTGCCCGATCGCAACGAACAGTCCTTGCACTTCCATCTGACGCCTCTCCCCCGTAACCGTGTCTTCGAGCGTGATTCCGGTCACCTTGCGAAGAGGTTCTGTGTCCCCGTGAATGTCGACGACCTGAGCGTTCCAGATGAACTCGATCTTGGGGTTCGCCAAGGCCCGCTCCTGCATGATCTTGCTGGCGCGTAGGCTGTCGCGTCGGTGGATCACGTACACCTTGCTGCAATGGCGCGTCAGGTAGTTCGCCTCCTCCATAGCCGTATCGCCGCCCCCGACGACCGCGACCTTCATCTGCTTGAAGAAAGCCCCGTCGCAGGTGGCGCAAGCGCTCACTCCGAAGCCGCCAAACGTCTTTTCGCCTTCCAACCCTATCCACTTGGCCTCGGCGCCCGTCGAGATGATGATCGACTTACCGAGATAAAGCTCGTCGTCGCACCACACCTTGAACGGCCGCTCGGAGAGGTCCACTCGCGTCACCACCTTGTACTCGACCTGGGTTCCAAACCGTTCGGCTTGCTTTTGGAAGAGGTCCATCAGTTCGGGGCCGAGTAAGCCTTGGGGGAAGCCGGGGTAGTTCTCCACGTCGGTCGTAATCATCAACTGGCCGCCAGGCTGGAGTCCGGCGAAAACGATGGGGTCGAGGCCTGCGCGTGAGGCGTAAAGGGCGGCTGTGTAGCCTGCGGGGCCAGAGCCGATGATGAGCACGTTATGGAGGGTAGGCGAATCTGACATGGGTTCCTCAGGAGGTCGCGTCCGGCAACTCAACCCGCGTACCGAGCGCGTTGCCAAGAATACCTACGAGTCGGAGTCGAAGAATGTCCTTGAGCGCCCAGACTCGTTGTAAACTGAAAGCACGATGTCGGAGGAAAGCACCCAAGGGGAAAAGGAACACGTAAGCGTCTACACCGTGATCATGGCGATGGTGGACCAGATGTCGGCCATCGCTTGGCAGAAAATGGGTCTCCAGCCGGATATGTTCACCGGGAACGTCGCGGTCGACCTTTCCGAAGCCAAGGTGGCGATCGACGTCACGACCCACCTCGCGACGTTCCTTGAGCCCCACCTCGACGAAGACGACAAGCGAAGGCTCGGCAACCTGATCCGCGACCTCCGAGTGAACTTTGTGGGCATCGGCAAGGAGGCCAACGCATGACGCCGAACCGCTGCCGCGGGGTAGCTTCGGAGCCTGCGCGTTGATTGCGGGCCGCACCAGTTTCGAACGAGCGGACTTCGCGAAGCTCGTTGAGTTGTGGGACAAGTTCCACTCTCCGCGATTCCGGGTCGATGCTGAACTCCTCCAGGCGAACACCGTGGGGAGCCCCGTGTTCGATTGGGGGGCCTCCTGCATCCACTGGGATAACGGGGTCCCAACGGGGTTCGTGGCCGTCAAACGCTCCCCAGCCCCCGGACTTTACTCCGGCCCGGACCAGGACACGTATCACCTTTCCGCGATCGCTTTCCTCGAACCTGCGCTCGGGGTCGATTTGCTGTCGTACTCCAAGCGCGTGATCGCGCAGCGCGGCGCCTTCGCGCTTCTTTTCGGGCAGGATACGCGCCACTTCTTTCCTGGATGTCCCTGCGATCTCCCCGTACTCTGCAACTTCCTTACGGTCGAAGGGTTTGAAGAACAACCCGAAGTGTTCGACCTCGAGCGCGATATTGAGAACTACCATCCCTCCCCTGCTTTGGAGACGGCCTTGGCCGCCTGGCCCGGAGGAGGCGGGCAAGGCAAAGCGTCCGTTCGGACCCTTACCGACAACGATGTGGCCGCGCTGGCCTCGCACCTTCAAGCGGAGTTCCCCGGAAGGTGGCAGTACGACGTGTTGCAGAAAGTTGGAATCGAGGGCCCGGAAACGGTCTGCGGGCTTTTCGAGGGCTCTGAGCTGTGCGGGTTTGCCCTGATCCAGGACTCGACTCACAAGCTGCCTGTCGGTGGTGCAGTTTGGCGAGGGGCGCTCGGCAGCCACTGGGGTAGCCTTGGACCGATCGGAGTGGCGAAGTCGCGCAGGGGCACGGGCCTGGGAACCGCGCTGCTTTCGGCTTCGCTGCTGGAGCTTCAGCGGCGGGGTTGCCGTCAGACGATCATCGATTGGACCACCCTCGATAGGTTCTATGGAGCGCAAGGATTCGAAGTCACCCGCCGTTACAAGCCCATGCGCCTCCAACTCGGGTAGCGGTCTCGGTTGGCGCTTCGGGCACGTGGCGAGCGGTGGGAGCGTTCAGTCAGAATGAACGCCATGCGCCCTTCGAAATGGATCGTCTGTCTCCTCTTGTCGCTGGCGCTTTGGGGCTGCGGCTATCAGCCGACCAACGTCGGCGGCGTATTGACCGATGACCTCTACAAGACCTCGGTCAGCTTGAGTCCAAGCGCCACCGAGATCATCCGCGGGCGGTGCCAATGGCTCGAAATCAAGGGTCGAACGGCAGCCTGCAACTACCCCGCTGGGCTCGAACAAGTTCCTGTCGTGATGAACGGAGTCAAGCCGAACTACGAAGCGATCGCCGCCGCTAAGCCCGATGTGGTCGTCTATGACCCCGACCTGTTCAACGAACAAGACTTGGAGAAGTTCAAGGAACTCGGAATCGATACATTCGCGATTGGGGGATCGACTGTCGAGGAGTTTGTAGACCGGCTCATCAGGTTTGCCTCGCTCACCAAAGCCGAACCGGAAATGTCGGAATACGTCGATAAGATTCACGCCGCCTCGCAACAGGCCGTAGGCGCGCCGCTCGAACCCAAGCCCACCGTCGCGGTGCTCATCCCTGGCGAAGGTTCGGAGCACATGATCGCCGGTCTGGCGAGCTTCCAAGCAGACATCGTGAGAAAGTCGGGCGGAGAACCCATCGGCCCCGATGCCAAGATGTTCGTTCCCGTCAACGCCGAGATGCTCCTGCAATGGAATCCCGACGCGATCCTCGTTGCTGGCTCCGTGCGGGCGATCGCCGACGATCCCCGCCTGGGTTCGCTGAAGGCGCTCAAATCCGGCCGCACCGCCGAGATCGTCCCTGACGTGATGCTTCGGCGAGGCGTTCGAGTGGACGTTCTGATTCGAGAGGTGTACGGTTTTCTGGGTCGAACGAACCCGCCCAAGGAGGGGCCGGAGTGAGCCAAGCGGAGATCGGGGTTTTCGGCGGATCGGGATTCTACAGCCTTCTCGAAAACGTCGAGGAGATCAAGGTGGACACGCCCTACGGCCCCCCCAGCGACTCGATCACGCTCGCCTCAGTGGCAGGTCGGGCCGTCGCGTTTCTTCCTCGCCACGGCCGTGCCCACACCCTTCCCCCTCACGCGATCAACTACCGCGCCAACGTGTGGGCTTTTCGTTCGTTGGGAGTCCGGGCGGTCATCAGTCCGTGCGCTGCCGGCTCGCTCCAAAAGCACGTAGAGCCGGGCAGCTTCGTCGTATGCGATCAGTTCGTCGACCGGACCTCCGGGCGAAAGGACACATTCTACGATGGACCCGTAACGACGCACGTCTCTCCCGCTGAAACCTACGATCCCGAACTTCGGAGGCTCGCCGTCGAAACGATCCGCGAACACGGGATTCCCTGCCACGAGAAGGGAACCGTGGTGGTGATCCAGGGCCCAAGGTTCAGCACCAAGGCCGAAAGCCAGTGGTTCCACAGCGCGGGCTGGGAAGTCATCAACATGACGCAGTACCCTGAGGCGTATCTGTGCCGGGAACTGGGTATGGCGGTCGTCAACATCTCCCTCATCACCGACTACGACAGCGGGGTGTTCGCGGGAGCGGAAGCCGTCACCGCCCACGATGTGCTCGAGGTCTTCAAGTCGAACGCCGAAAACGCCCGCAAGGTCGTCCTTAGCCTGATCGAGCGTATGCCAAAGGACCTTTCGACCCTCCAACCCCGTGCGGCGCTGACTTTTAGCCGAGGCGATGGACACGCGGCGAGCCCGCGAGACGTCCGACTGTTCGAACTCCTACCCGAATAGAGTCATGAACGTTGTCGCCTTGCTTGCCCTCGCGTTGCCCATTGCAAGCCCGTCGCCTCAAGACGACCTCGTCCCGCTGGGAACGTACGAGATCGGCGGCGCTTCGGTCGTGGCTAAGGTCCCCAATCTGCCCGACCCGTTCGCAGAAGGCCAAGGGCTCAGAGTGACCACAAACGGAACTGTCGTTCCGATCCCGAAGCTCGGCTCTTGGGCACGGATGCGAGCGGCGTATGAGATCGCAAGAGGGTCGATCACCCCAACCACCCCTGAGTGGAAGGTCAAGCTGTTTGTGCTGCCGCGCTGCACCGTGCTCGACCGCAACGAATTGGGGATGTATCAGGTTCGGCAAGGCAACCTGGTGACCCGCGAACTCGAAGAGATTAAGGCTGCCGCCGCCCTGTTTGCGTCGATGGTCGAAGCTACGGCGGGCGGGAACCTGAGGGCCACGATCGATTGGACCATCGACACCGAATGGGCCCACACGCGAGCCCTGCCCCGCACTCAGCCTTACGGCGAGGCGTTCCTTCAGGACTATCTCACCCCTCGATTCAATGGCGGCGCTTATGAGGCCGAAGATCGCGTTTACCGCGGCCCGTACGACTCGGTGTTTCTCGTCCATTCGGCCCCAGCTTTGGGAGGGGGAACCACGCTCGTCAACCGAACGCCCGTCACGAGCCTGTCCTTCTACAACGACGGCGAGGGCCAAGGTCCTTATGGCCTTGCGGCTTCGATGTACAACGCCTGGGCAGGGCACCTGCGCTTCGCCGCATCTCGTCACGGCTACCGGATTCCCGCATCGGTCGGGCCGCAGACCGCCTATTGGCACGGCGAAGCCCTCGCCCAATCGCTCCCCCCTCTTTGCGACCCAACTGCGGGCTTCCCCCAGGCGGGTTTTGGAAGCCTCACCCTCAGGTCGGAGGCTTCCGGAATCGACTTCGCCGCCCGCAGGGGCGCCCTCGACCGAGCGGAGGGATACTCCTACGCTGAAGTCGCGGAAGACCCGTTCGCGCGGCTCCCCTGGTTCGATAAGGCGTCCCTCGGCGAGCGAATCGGCGCGAACCTTTCGATCTCCCAAGGGCGCGAAGCGCTCCAGGTGGAAGGAGTTCCCCGGGCCGAACGGGGGATCGACGGCAGAATGGAGTTGGGGACGGAGTCCCTAGTCCTGCTACGATCGGGCGACCCAACTTGGATCGGCGTCGATCCCGGCGCGATTCAGCGCTTCATCCCCAAGCTGGAAGCGGATTTCGCAGGCAGATGGATCGGTTGGCTGGCCTTCGAGGGAGGGCACCTTGCCGTCGTCCGGGTGAGGGAGATCCCAAGGGGAACCCGCGAAGCCGACCTTCTCGGCCTTGAAACCCCTTTGATAAGCCCCCAAGCTGGCGATGTCGCCCTTAAGCTGGAGTTCGATTTGCGGCAGGTGCAGGCAATTCCTTCGCTCGGATCGGGGGGGCTTTCGCCTGTCTCCGACGCTCAGAGGGGCGAGGTTCTGAATCTCGAATTGCGCGGCGCGGTTCGGGGCCATCGAAGCTACCTTGCCGGGAGCCCGGGCGGCGCGACTCTGTTCGATGCGGCCAAGTCGCGTTACCTGACGTTTTGGGTGAAGGCGGAGAAACCCGAGCCGCTGGTGATCCGGCTTGAAACCGCGGACCCCTCATGGGGGGGACTCGCCTTCTCGATCTTCGGGCAGTTCCCCGACCCCGAAGAGGCGACCGCTCCTGCGCGAGGTTTTGAGGTCGCGACGCTCGACACCGAGGCGTGGCAACAGGTCATGCTCGACCTTGCCTCGTTGCCCGGCGCGGAGTCTTCAATGCCGGTTCGTGCGGTGATCCTCGAAAGCCAACCTGCGGCGCGATTCTGGTTTCCCAAGCAGCCCGGCGCACTGCCGAAAGTGCGAATCGACGACCTGATCGTCTCCTCGCAAGCTCCCGACGGGTTGAGCCGAGCGATTTCCGCGATCCCGCTGGCCTCTCCCGACGCGACCTCCAAGTTCCCGCTCGATCGCGCTCTCTGGGCGGCGCAACTGCCTGAAGAGCCCACCCCCGAACAGTGGGAGACCGCGCTGAAGCTGTTCCAAGACCCGAGCGAGGTCGTTCGCCTGAATCTGTGCTGGACCCTAACGCGATTGCGAAGCCCCGATTCGATCCCGCTCCTTGCCCGCGAGCTTGCAGGACTTGCGCCACGGGTCTCCGAGGCCGCCGCCGCCGCCCTAACGTTTCAAGAGACTCCCGAGGCGTTCGCCGCCCTCAAGAGAGCCGTAGAAGTGGGGCCGTTCGATTGGTGCCGTGAGTTCGCCGCCTCCGCCTTCCGAGCCCACCCCGATCCCAAAATGCTGGGTTCCCTGAGCGGGTTGCTCACTGGTCGAGGTTGGCGGGCCCGACAGGCAGGCCCCTTGGCCATTGGCGCCCTCGACACGCAAGAATCCAAGACCGTCATCCTCGTGTTTCTTCACGAGATCGACCCTTCTGTCCGGTACGCTGCGACGCGCAACATCGACCCAGACCACCCGCTTGGGGGAAGGCGTCTGCTCTGGAGCGCGGTCAACGATCCAAGTGATGCGGTTCGGCTCGCGAGTTACCTTAGGTTGCTGGAGTCCACCCGTGAAGAACTGGTCGCCGAGGGGCTCAAGGGTGTGCGCGACGACAGCATCGAGGTCCGAAGGCAGATGCTCGAGTTCTTGGCTACGAAGTTCGATGGAAGGTTTCGGCCTGGACTGCAGATCGCGGTGGTCGATCGCTCGCCGGAAATCCGGGCTGCGGCGCTTAGGGCCTTTGCTCAACAATTGGGACCCGTCACCGTCGAAGAGGTTGAAAACGCTCGACGCGACGCGGATCCTCGGGTGAGAGCGGCCTATCTCGAACTGGCCCGAATCAAGGGTCTTCCCCCGCCAATCGACCCAGACGGAACCCACGCCCCATGAAGCATCGTCTTTTGATATACTCGTGCTCGGGCGCGCCGCAACTCGCTCGCTGTTCGGCAAAGCCTGGCAACCTTGCCATGCAGGATTTCTTTCAAAGGGCACAATAGCAATCAAGTGGGACGGCTCTTTCCGAATGACTGAAACCCAGAAAACGTTCTTGATGACCGGGATCGTGTGCGCTTCTGCAGCGTCCGTGGTGTTAGGCGTAGGCGTGCGCGACGCCGTCGACTTGGGGTTGACGAGGTCGGGCGCGGACACCGTAGCTTCCAAACAGCTTCTCGCCTCTCGCGCCGTCCAGACGGAGATCCCTGAAGGGGAGTATTTCGATCAACTGGCGGGCTTGCTCAAAAGGGAGTTCGTCGATCCCATCGACGACGACCTGATGCTCGCTTCGGGCGCCATTCGAGGGATGGTGCTGAGCCTACAAGACCCCACGACGATCTACATGGACGCCAAGGACCTCCCTGTCTACCGGAAGGCATTAAGCGGCCAATTCGAGGGAATCGGCGCGGAACTCGTGTTCGAAATGCCGCCCACGGCGGGACCTCAGCCGATTCACGGGGCCGACGCTCCGCCCGCGGAACCCGGAGACCTCGTGGCTAGCGGCTCCCGCGTTCCGAGAGTTCTCGTGACCTATGTCGTTCCCAACGGGCCCGCCGATAAGGCGGGAGTCGAACCCGGAGATTGGGTCGAGGCGGTCGACGGACACTGGGTCGTCGATGCGGAAACCGTGGACCTGTTGCGAATGACCCAGCAAAAGGTCCAGTCGGGCGAGTGGCCGGTTTCGAAGCTGGATGAACTCCGTAAGGACCTGCGCGAGAGGACAAGAAAGAGCATTACGCCAGCGAGAGCCATGCAGCGCCTTTCGACCGGAAGCGGCGCGATGTCGGTGAGCTGGCATCGAGGGGAGAGGGTGCTGCCCACCCAGATCGTCGCAGGACCCAGCCGGGTTGCGCCGGTCACCCAATCCGAGGGTGGTTCTTTGCGCGTTCGGCTTGCGCCCGGCGTCCCCCAAATGCTCGCAGAGACCCTGAAAGACCGCAAGGAAGTCACGCTCGACTTTCGTGGGGCAAGCGTCGGCTCGTGGGAAATCGCCAAGGGCATCCTCGAAGTTCTGGTTCCTGCCGGCAGTTACGGTGAACTCATTCGCGAAGACGGAAAGCCCCCAATCCCCGTGACGGTGGCAAAAGGCGCTTCGGCCCCCTACAAGCTTGGGGTCCAAGTCGACGCCTATACGCGAGGCGCTCCGGGCGTGCTGGCGAGCCTGCTGGTCGAAAGGGCCGGCGCAACTCTGATCTCGGGTTCGCTCCCCCAAGAGCCGATCGCTGTGGAATGGAAGACCCTTCCGAACGGTTCTGGGTACACGTTAGGGATCGGCAAATGGAAAGCGCGAGCGCGCGCAAGCAGCGAGGTCGGGCAATGAGAGCCCTAACCAAGACGCTAGGCGTTCTCTTGGGCCTCGTTGCCCTTTTTGCGTTCGGGTTCACTTGGCGCGACCTTCAACAGGGCCGCCCGCCTTCGGTCGAAGCCGTTCAAACGCTCCTCACCGGCAAGCCGCAGAAGACGCTCGTGACGGCAAGGACGATGTTCGTACAAGCGTTCGACCACATCCGAACGGGCTATTACAAGAAGGTCGATTCCAAGGAACTCAAGTACGCCGGTTTGGGTGGGCTAATGAACTCGCTGGGCGACCCCCATACGCAGTACCTCGAACCCCAAATCGCCAAGGAGTTCGACCTCGAGACCCGAGGCAAATTCGTGGGCATTGGGGCGAGGTTGCAAGGGGATCCCCTCGGCGCGCGGGTCGATACTGTGTTCGAAGAGGGCCCGGCCCGCCGAGGCGGAGTCAGGGCGGGGGACACGATCGTCGGAGTCGATGGGAAGTCGGTCGGGGGCTTGCCCACGACGGAGATCGTCAAGTTGATTCGGGGCGAAGCGGGGACCTTCGTCAGCTTAGAACTCATCCGCAAAGGGGTCGAAAAGCCGTTCAAGGTGCGCTTGAAGCGCGAGCCGGTTGTCACACCGAGCGTCGAGTTCAAGATGATCGAGGGAGCGCTTATCGGCTACGTCTCGGTCATCAGCTTCTCCGAACCGACGACCGAACAGTTCGCGAACGCCTTGTCCAAGCTCAGCGCGCAACAGGCCAAGGGCTTCGTCATCGACCTCCGCGGCAATCCGGGCGGGCTGCTCGAAGTCGCCGTCGTGATGCTCGAACACTTCGTGAACAACAAGGTGGTCGTCAAGATGAAGATGAGGGACGGCACCGAGGAGGTCGCTCGGACAGGGAAGGGGCGCGGTATCAAGGTTGAGAAGCCCGTGGTGGTGCTGATCGACGGGGAATCTGCCAGCGCCGCTGAGATTTTCGCGGGCGTTCTCAAGGACTACCGCCTCGCCACGCTCGTGGGTGAGCACACCTACGGAAAGGCCTCCGTTCAAGCGCCGGTACCCCTTGTCGATGGGGCTCTCGCCAAGATCACGATCGCGCGGTACTACCTGCCCAGCGGCCTCGACATCAGCCGAAAAGTGGATGAGGACGGCCAGTACGTCTCCGGCGGACTCGAACCGGACGTCGTCGTGGAGTTCGAACCCAACGGAGGGACCAACCCGTTTGGCAAACCCGAGTCGGACAACCAACTCCGCAAGGCGATCGAGGTCCTCCAATCCAAGATCGACAGCCCGACGTTGGTGTTCGAGCCTTGGCTTCGAAATTCGATTCGTCCGGCCTCTTCCGAGCGGTTCTGGGTGGCCTGAGCCGGGGATTCCCCGATCCTACGACTTCCGGCGCGGGTCGAGCGCGGCCCGAATACCGTCGCCCACGAAGTTGAGAGCGAAGATCGTGGTGCTCAGCACGAGACAGGGCCACAGCAGCAGCATCGGGTTCGAGGTCATCTCAAACCGGCCCTTCTCGATCATGCTCCCCCAACTTGGGTCGGGCGCCTGAACGCCGATGCCGAGGAAGCTAAGCGTGCTCTCGGCGAGGATCGTTCCGGCAAGATCGACCATGGCGACGGCGAGCAGCACGCCCCACATTTGCGGGAGGATGTGCCGGATCACAACGTAGGGAGTTGAAGCGCCCATCGCGTTGGAGGCGACGACGTATTCGCGGTCGCGCAGAGAGGCGACCTGCGTCACGACCAAGCGCGTGATCCCCGGCCATGAGGTCACTGCAAGCGCGACGATGACCGGCTCCACACCAGTCTTCCAAACTCCGATGATGAGGATCGCCAGCAGAATGTCGGGAAAGGCGAACATCCCATCGGTGAATCGCAACACCATGACGCGGAGCCATTTCGGGCCGAACGACCCGATCATCCCTGCCGTGATCCCGATCAAGAGGCTCAGGGCCTGAACCGAAAGCCCGATCATCAGCGAAAGCCGGGCGCCGTAGGCGATCCGTTTGAAAATGTCCCGTCCGAGCTCGTCCGTGCCCATCCAGTGCTGCGCCGAAGGGCCAAGGTACGGGTCGGCCACAATGGCGTTGTGGCCCGCAGACCCCATCGGTCCAAACACGGCGACGAGCACCAGCAGCGTGAGGAAGCTCACGCCGAACCAGAACATCGGGTCGAACCGCTTCAAACTTGGCTCTCCCGAATGCGGGGGTCCAAGAGCGGCAACAAGAGGTCGACGAGTAGGTTCACGCCAATGAACATGACCCCCGTGATCAGGATGCAGGCCTGGATCACCGGGGTGTTGCTCTGTTGAATCGCTTCGATCGCTTCGCGGCCGATCCCCGGCATCGTAAAGTACCGCTCGACGACGAAGGAGCCCGTGAGGAGAAACCCGAAGCTCGTTCCAATGGCCGTGATGACGGGCAGGATCGCGTTCCGAAGCGCGTGCTGAAGTACGAGACGGGTCGGCGATACTCCCTTCGCGATCGCGAGCTTGATGAACTCCTGCTTGAGGGTCTCGACCATCGAGGCCCGCGTCAGCCTTGTGAGAGTCGCCATCGGCCGGGCGGAGAGGATCACCACGGGGAGAATCAGGTAGTAGATGTCGTCGGCGACCCGGTTCACGCTCCAGTTCTGAGGCAATACGTCCAACTGAATCGCGAACACGTACACGAGAATGGGCGCGAGAACGAAGTTGGGTAGGGTCACCCCTAGCGTACTGAGGGTGAGAACTGCTCGATCTGCCGCGCGGTTCTCATACACCGCTGCGAGCGTTCCCAACGTGATGCCTACGATGGCGGCGAGCAAGATGGCCATGAGAGCCACTCGCACCGTGTTCGGGAGGTTGCGCTCGATAATGTCGATGACGGGCTCCTGAACGCCGTGGTAGCTATCCCCAAAATCGAGCCGGACCGCGCCCGCAAGAAACCGAAAGTACCGCTCGACCGGGGGATCATTGAGCCCAAATTTCTCTCGAATGCGCGCCTTGGTTTCTGGGCTGGCCTTGTCGCCGGCGATCACCGTGACGGCGTCGCCCGGTGCGATCTCGTCGGCGACGAAGGTCACGAGCGACACAAAAAGCAGGCTCAAAAGCCCGTACAGCAGCCTCAGCAAGATGGCGCGCGCCAATCGCACGGCGAAGAGAATACACCCTGAGCCGCGTTACCGCAATCGAAAACGAAGCGGTCTCAGCTTCGGACGATGCGCGCCGCGACGATCTTGTCGCCCTTGCGAATCGACTTCACAACGTCCATCCCGGACTGGACCTTGCCGAAAACCGTATAGCTGCCGTCGAGAAACTTGGCGTTGTCGAGCAGAATGTAGAACTGGCTGTCGCCCCCGTTGCGATCGTTGGGCGGCGTTGAAAGCCCCACCGCGCCCATCACGTTCGAAAAACCGGAACTCTCGTAGGGAACCTTGGTTCCGCTTCCGCCCGTTCCCATCGTGGGGTCGTCGAGCTTGGTGGCGTCCCGGCTTGCGGGGTCTCCTGTTTGAACCAGGTAGGGCCTGGGCGAGGTCACGACCTTGAAGAAGCGCTGACCGTTGTAAAAGCCACGCTCCACCAAGGCGGCGATGTGGGCGGTCGTCTTGGGCGCCTCGGCGGTGTGCAGCAGGATATCCACATTGCCCCGCGCTTCGATTTCGAGTCGCAACAGCGTGGGGCCGCGAGGGTCGAGCCCGCCGCTGCCCGACGCGACGAGGAGCGCCGCGATTGCAGCTATCAGTCCTAACAACGAACGAACGAACGCCATCACCCTTTAGACGAGCCAACTCCGCCGACGACACCTCGCCGCATCAGCTTTCGAGCACTCTACCGTAACCGTCGAGTTTGGTGAAGCCCGAAAGAATCAGCACCCCGTCGATGATCGACCAGAGCCAACCGATGAAGCAGGTCGGAATCAATATGATGAGTTGGAGGACGCCAATCGCCACATACCCAAGGTACATCCGCCCCACACCCGGCAGCAGAATCTGCAGGATGCCCGCGACCAACCGGCTTCGGTCACTCCGAATCGCGGGATAGCCGTACCCCGCGGGCGTGAGGGAGGCATGCGCCGAAGGTGAAAACGTGCCGTAGGGCTGGTGGAACGTCGAACCCGATGGGGGGGCCGCAGGAGCCGTCTCCGCCCGGTGGAGCGGACTCGTCGGCGGCGGGGGCGGAGCCACAACGGGTTGAAAGGAATCGAAAACCGATTGGATTTCGGGGATCGACGACGCCGGGACCCAGTCCGTCATGCCCGTGCGCCACATGTAGGTTTCGCGCGAAATCACGCCGGCCACGATCAATTCATCGATCTGATCGCGAGTGAGTGGGCCCAACTGCCCGTAATGTCCTACGTAGTACCACTCTGCCACGGCGCATTCAACCGTCCCTGATTATGTCCGACATGCATAGCCTACGGGAAAGAGGCCGATTCAGAGGAGAACTTCTCAAGCTTCGGGGCGAACGACCTAACGAACCCCGTCAAGGGTAACCTCTCCACTCCATGTCGGTACGCGTTCGCTACGCTCCAAGTCCCACGGGAAGCCCCCACGTCGGAAACGTCCGGACGGCGCTTTATTGCCATCTTTTCGCGCGGCGGCACGGCGGAACCCACGTCCTTCGCATTGAAGACACGGACCGCGCGAGGTTCGTGCCGGGATGCGAAGAGGAGATCGTCGAGAGCATCCAATGGCTGGGCATCGAGTGGCAAGAGGGGCCGGACAAAGGGGGGCCTCACGCGCCCTACCGCCAATCGGAGCGCTCCGAGGCCGGAATCTACCGCCAACACGTCGAACGCCTCATCGAACTCGGCCACGCCTACCCGGCCTTCGACACTCCCGAAGAACTCGAGGAGATGCGCCTTTCGCAGCAACTCAACCGCCAACCGATCGGTTACTTTGGCGGCCTCTGGAGGGAGGCGGGGCCCGACCAAGCCGCCGCCGCTAAGAAAGAGGGCAGGCCCTACGTGATCCGCCTGAGAATGCCCCGCGACAAGACCCTGGTCTGCCACGATGCGATTCGCGGAAGGATCGAATTCGATTCAAACACCGTAGACGATCCCGTGCTGGTCAAGGCCGACGGGATGCCCACTTACCACTGCGCGGCGATGATCGACGATCATCTCATGGGGATCACCCACGTCTTCCGGGGAGAGGAGTGGATTGGGAGCGTCGCCAAGCACGTGTGGCTCTTCGAAGCTCTGGGCTGGGAACCCCCGGTTTGGGTGCATGTGCCCGTCATTCTGGGCAAAGACGGCAAGAAGCTCAGCAAACGGCACGGGGACACGCGATGTCTCGACTATCGCGCGGCGGGGTATTGCCCTGAGGCGCTGGCGAACTTCGTGGCGCTCATCGGCTGGGCGCCGGGGGGTGACGTGGAGCTCATGTCGATGGAGGAGATGTGCGCGGCGTTCGATATCGACGGCCTCCAGCCCTCGCCTGGAGTCTTCGACCCCGAGAAGCTCAACTGGATGAACGGCCATTACATTCGCCAGCTTTCCGAAGAACGTCTGGCCGAGGCGGTTCAGACCTACCTCTCGTTGCCAGACACAGCCGACTACTGGCTCCAAGAGGAGTACGCCGGCAGACCAACTGGGGAGGCGCTGTTGCTCCTATCCAACACCCTGCGGACTCAACCGGAACTGGCCCAACAGGCATTGGCGCTCGAACAGCCTCGCGTCGTGACTCTCGCCGATTTCGGCGAGGCCTGCGCGTTCTTCTTTCAAGAGGAGCCGCCGATGGACGAAGCCGCCGTGCAGAAGTGGTTCGGGCAATCCCATGTGCCTGAACTTCTCAATAGCCTCGTCGATTGGTTGTTCCCGTTCGCCGAGAGCCCGAATTCCGGCCCGGCGGCCGAAGAGTGCGAGGCCTTTCTCAGGGCCTGGGCGCAAGATCATGGTTTCGAGAAGCTCGGTCCCATCGTTCATCCCACACGCGTCGCGCTCACAGGCAAGACCGTGGGTCCGGGACTGTTTGAATTGATGGCCGTGCTCGGACCTGCGAGAATGATCCAGCGGGCTCGTCGAGCCAGGGAGTTCTTGTGGTGAGCCTGGGCAGGCTTGCTCTTTCGGGCGATCCCTCTTACCGGACCTTCCTTGAGTGGGCCGCCTCGCTGGCGAATCCTCAGACCGTCGGTAGCGAAGAACTGGAATCGGCCTTAGCGTTTGCAGACGACCAAGGGATTCAGAACTCAGCCCCTACCGTTCCAGACGACGAGATTCGCCGCGCCGAGGTTTCCCCCGAAGAGTTCCTGGAACTTCGGACGGCCATCGAGCAAATCCGGTCCTTCCACGAAAAGGAACTTGCGGCCCTCACCAAGGGGTTGACCAGAACTTCCAGCGGCTGGTCGTGGAGGACCTCGCTCTCCGGGTTCCAAACGGCGAGTTCGCTCGGCCGCAGGTGGCTGCCTTTGGAACGGGTTGGAATCGTCCTGGAGGGAACCTTGCGAGAGGTTCCGTCGCTCCTCAACTTCTCGCTCGCCGCGCGGGTTGCCGGGGTCGAAGAGTGCGTCGTGGCCTGGGACCCCGCGTGCGATGCGTCTGCCCAGGCGGTTCTCAGCGTGGCTGCAAGAGAGGTCGGAGCCCGAACGCTCCTTCGGGTGGGGGGCCTCAAGGCGGCGGCGCTGATGGCCACGGGGACCGAAGATCGCGGGCCGTGCTCGCTCGTAGCGTGCTCTGCACCGGGCGCGCGGACGCTCCAGAGCAGGTTTCCCAACTGTTCGTTCGCTGACTTGAGTCCGGATGGATTGACCTGCGTCCTTGCGATGGGCGAGTTCGACCGACAGGCCGCCGCCCGCGCATGGATCGGAGGATTGGCAGAAGGGCGCGCGACAGGTGGGGCTGTGCTGGTGCTTTCGGATCGAAAGGAAGTGGACGCTCTCCTAACTCACGCAGAAGGCGGGATTTCGAGCGGCGAATGGGGTGATCCTGAAGTCGTTCGAGCCGCAGCTGTCGAACGAGGATGGGTCGCGGTGCTTCCGAGCGAGACTCATGCGCTCGATCTGGTGCAGTCTCTTAGTCCGTCGAAGGTGATCGTTTTCACGACGGACCCTGAAAGGACCGCGCTCTCGCTGACGACCGCTTCCCAGGTTCAGATCGGGCCCTCGACACTTCCGACGAAAGCATACAGCGGGGTCGTGGGGCGTCCTACGGTCGCAGACTTCCTACGCGTTCAAACCGTCACCAAGTTCGCAGGCCCCTAACCGCACAGCCCTAACCCAAACGGGCAGAATCCCCGATACGAATACGGGGCACGCCGATCGATGGGTCGCCGGCGCGTTTCGCAACACATCGCGGGGTCTGCTTCGTCTTTTTCTTGGAACAGGCCATCGCTATCGGAGAACGACAAGACATGACTCGATTGACACATTGGATTCTGCCGCTCGTGGGTTCGGCTGCTCTTGCGGGAGGAGTGTTCTTGCCCGCGCAAGACACCCAACTCGACGCCAAGCAGTTGAAGGAGATGATCACCAACTTGGGTTACGTCCCCAAGGACCTCGCTGAGGGCAAATTCGAGTTTGTGGTCTCGCGGGAAGGGCTCGACATCCCGTTGGCGGCGGAGGTCAGCGCCAGCAAGAACTACGTCTGGCTCACGGCTTACTTTGGGCAAATCCCCACCGATTTTGGCGATCGCCCCCTGAAAATGCTTCGAGCGAACTTCGAGGTTCAGCCCAGCCAGTTCTACATCACGAAGTCCGATAAGCTGATGATGGGCATCGCGCTCGACAATCGAAACATCCATCCCGCCATCCTCAGGCGCAACGTCGACAAGGTTGCCAAAGACGTCGCTTCGACTCAGGCGCTCTGGACGTTCGACGGCTTCGATCAGTCGGGACCTCAGACGCAGGCAAGGTAGCTTCAAGCTGGCAATTCTCTCGGTTTGAGGGCAAACCGGGCGGACTTGTTTGAGACTTAGCCCGTTCGGACCGATAACAGTACGGGAGACCCGATGTTTGGCGTTATCTCGTACGTGGGCATTTGCATGGTCGCATCAGGGGTCTTGAGCGCCCTCTACGTCATCACGCGCCCCATTCACATTCGGGACGAGATGCGGTCGTGGAGGCTTTGGGCGGGCCTGAGCGTCGTCTTAATGATCCTCCCCTATGCCGCCTTCGAAGTCCAAACCCATACCGTCGGCAAAGAAATGGCGGACGCCGCAGAAGAGGTGATCGCCCACAGCGACATTCAGGGTGACCTCAAGTACTACAAGGTTCTCTTCACGACAGGCTCGTGGGCCGACGTGGTCGTCGTAGGCGAAGAGCCCAACACCTGGGGCGGGATCGACCGACCCGTCGTCCGCGCGAAGCTCGTCCGGGAAGAAGGCGAATGGGTTGTCGCGAGTTCACACCTGGTGTATTCGGACAATCAGAACGTCGACGGGATCGTGTTTCCCCCGTTCTGGTAACCGCTTCGAGCATACTGCTCTTTCGGTATGTCCGTTAGCATCCGATTTTGCGGCGCGGCCCGAACCGTGACTGGTTCTCGGCACCTGATTTCCCTGGGCAGGCGCCGAATTTTAGTTGACTGTGGGCTGTTTCAAGGCAGCTCGGAGATTCGAAGAAGGAACTGGGAGCCGTTTCCGGTTCCGCCCGACAAGATCGACGCCGTGGTCCTGACCCACGCCCACCTCGACCACATCGGATATCTGCCGCGGTTGGTACGCGAAGGCTACTCAGGTCCGATCTACGCAACCCACGCGACGGTCGCGCTCGCGCGGATCAGTATGCCGGACTCGGGGCGTCTGCAACTCGAACAAGCCCGATTCCTCAACAAGAAGGGCCTGACCCGGCACGAACCGGCCCTCCCGCTCTATACGGAAGCCGACGCCTACGCCTGCCTCAAGCAGTTCGTCGCCGTCCCTTATGGCAAGTTTCACGAGCTTCCGGGTAAGGCGATCTGGCGCTACTTGCCTGCCGGGCACATTTTGGGCTCCGCTTTTGCCGAGGTGTACTTTCCCAACGGGGAGCGGATCCTTATGTCTGGGGACCTGGGCAGGTACGACACCCCCATCCTCAAGGACCCTGCCTGCGTCGATCACGCCGAGTATCTTGTGCTCGAAAGTACCTACGGCAATCGCATCCACTCGAACGAAAACGTAGAGGAGAAGCTCGCGAGTGTGCTCGGGCAAGCGGTCCGCGAGAGCCGATGCGTGCTCGTTCCGAGCTTCTCGATCGGCCGAACCCAGGAAATGCTCTACTACATCAAGCGGGTACAAGCGTCCGAGGGGTTCTCCAGGCTGCCGATCTTCCTCGACAGTCCGATGGCCAGCGACACAACCATCCGGTACCTCGAACACACCGAAGAGCACGACATCGAGACCCGGATCGCGATCGGCCAGAACGACAACCCCATTGCGCCTGCCAACCTACATTACGTCGCCGATTACCGGGAGTCCAAGAAGCTCAACACTCGGGAAGGGCCGTTTGTCGTGATCGCAGGGAGCGGGATGTGTACGGGGGGCCGAATCGTCCACCATCTGGCCAACCGGCTGGGTCGGTCCGATACGACCGTCCTCTTCACCGGGTACCAGGCCGAAGGCACTTTGGGACGCCAGATTCTGGAAAGAAACCCGGTGGTTCGGGTTCTGGGGCAAGAGATCCAAGTGAAGGCTACGATCGAGAAGCTCAACGCACTCTCCGCCCATGCCGACCAAGCTGAGATCCTCAAGTGGTTGGGCTGCTTTCAGGCCCCGCCCCGAAGGACCTTCATCGTTCACGGTGAACCCGAGTCTCAAGAAACGCTGCGCGATAAGATCGTCGAAAAGTTGGGCTGGGAAGTCGTGATTCCCGAACATCTGCAGCAGTTTGACCTTTGAGCGGTCGGCTGCGAGAATCGGGTACTACCCGCCTATGCCTGCGGAGTCCCTCTCGACCGCCTTTTTCGCCGTCATCGCCGTCATTTGCCTCGCGATGATGTTCTTGCACGGCCGTCGCGCTCGTGAGGGGAAGGAGGGCGAGACGGCCACCGCCCTGGCTTACTTCATGTTCGTCGTGGGCAGCTACATGTTCTTCATGCTGCAAAACCGATTGTGGTGGGTTTCTCTGGGCGCGGCGGTGATGCTCAGGTTCTACGGCCAAATGCAAAAGGCGAGGCAGTTTCCGCCCGACCAACCATGAACCCTTCCTTAGAAATGAACCCGGAACGACTTTATTGCGACATCACCTGGACCCCGACGGGGGAACGGCAAAACCTATGGGTCCGCGAAGGGAAGGTGATTGAACGAGGGCCCGACGTCCAAGCGCCCGAAGGGGTCGAGCGGATTAGCCTGAAAGGGAAGTGGGTCTTGCCCAGGTTTGTCGACGCCCACTGCCACATACTGCCTGCGGGCTTGGACCTCTTGCGGATTCCGGTCGAAGACTTCACGTCCCGAAACGACCTCCTCGAACACCTGCGCGAATGTGGCCGCGACCTTCCGGAAGGGCAGTGGCTGGTCGGCGTTCATTACGATCAGAACCGCTTCTCTGACGGGCTTCACCTCACGCGAACCGAGCTCGACCAAATCGCGGGGGATCGACCCGCCATCCTCAGGCACTCGAGCGGCCATGCCAGCGTCGCCAACTCGGCCGCGCTCCAAGCAGCAGGAGTCGCCGAAGACGAAAAGGACCCCCAGGGGGGAGCGTACGTCCGGGACGCCTCGGGAAGGCTTTCCGGCGTGCTCCTCGAAGCCGCCCACGAACGCGTCATTTCCGCCGTCCCCAAGCCATCGGTCGATGAGGCTGCCGAAGCCATCTACGCGGCGGCCGAGAGCATGGGCCGATGGGGGATCGGCAGGGCGGCGGACATGATGACCGGCGAGAGGGGATTGGAGTTCGAACTCGAGGCCTACAAGAAAGCCATCGAACTCGGCGCGCCCGTTCGGATCAGGCTGTACGTCCTCTGGTCCAAGGTGTTCGGGCCCAAGGGAATCGGCGCAAGGGCGGTCGAGGAGATCAATCGGTCGCTCGATCCGTCTCGGCTGAGAATCGCCGGCGTGAAGATATTCGCCGATGGAGCAATCAGTTCAGGTACGGCCGCCATCTACGGCCGGTTTGGGGCGGACCCGTCGGCAGAAAACGAGCCTACGAATGAAGGCGTGTTGATGTATCCTCCTGAGCGGCTTCACGCGATGATTCGCGAGGCGCACGAGGCAGGTCTGCCCCTCGCCATCCACTCCATCGGAGATCGGTCGACCGATCTCGTCATGGACGCCTTCGAACAGCTTGGCGATGCCTCAGCGCACCGAATCGAACACGCCATGATGCTCTCGGACCGGCAAATCGAGCGTCTAGCGAGGATCGGTTGCCGCGTCACGATGCAGCCGGAGTTCCTTGTTCGGATCGGCCATGCCTACCAACGGCAGCTCGGGCCTGAAAGGACCTCGCGCCTGAAGCGGTGTCGATCGGTCGTCGATGCCGGCCTGCGGCTTAGCCTCAATTCAGACCGGCCCGTCGTCCCGGGAGACCCGTGGGTCGGCGTTTATGCCGCCTCCCAACGGCCGGAGGGCTTCGACCCCGCGGAGAACCTCTCCCTGGAGGAATCGATCGCCGCTTACACCGCTGCGGGCGCCGAAGCGTGTGGAGACGATGGGCAACTGGGAGCGGGTCTGCTTCCCGGCCAGTGGGCCGAGATGCAGGTGTACGATCAGCGTCCCGCGCCGGGGTGCGAACCGCTTCCCGGCCCACTATAGAGGGACCTTGTTCCTACTGACTTGGAGCCTGAATCGGGTTCAGGGGCGCTCCGTCCCGGCGTCCCCGACGATTCTAAGCCGATTGGGGAACCTGCCACCAGGTTCGGGCGTTTAAGTAAGTGACGCATATCCTCCTTCCCTCAATCGCGGTCGAGGCGCCCAACCGAAACCGCGATCTCAACCTCCGCGCTCCCTAAGCGGAGGTTGAGTGCTTTTTGAGGGGGGTGACAAAGATCGGCTCCTCGAATCGAACCCGAATCTCCGTCCCGAGCGATCCTTCTACGACCGCTTGCTGCGTCTCCAAAACCCACGCAGCCACGGGGCCGTCCTGTTCGGGGAGTTCGACCATCACGCGTTGGCCGCGTCGAGCCTCAAGCGCGGCAAGGAGCTTCGCGCCGTTGCGAGAGATGTCCACGATCCGCCCGCGGCACCGATCGACGCGCACGCACGAGCGTTCGAGTCCGGTCAGCCGGGGATGCTCCCTGCGTTCGAGGCCGCGCGCATCTTTGGGAGCGCTCACTTCAAACGTATGGTCTTCCGACCTCCTCGCCAACACCGGCGACTTGAAAAGGATCACTCCCTCGGGGCTCGACACTTCCAGAGTCAGCGTCTCGCCGACCGAGAAGGGAACGTAGAAGTCGCTGTTCAAGGGGGCGTGAATCCACCAAGTCTCCGCGCCCGCCGAGGCAAGGCGCGTTCGCCAAATCCCGTCGGGCGTTTTGATCCTGACGACGGACTCGCGTGGAGGCATCGCAGCTTTCGGCCGAGGTCGCGCGTACTTCATCACGGCGTAACTGACGAGCACAGACGCGCCAAACACGGACAACATGCCCACAAGGGCAGGGAACCAATCGCCCATCTCAAGAAACCTAACTTGCGTTCTCTCGGGCGAACGAAGCGCGGGCTTCTTCGAAGCTGCTCAAGCATTCACCCAGGTCGATCGTCGCCTCCACCAAAGCGTCCCCGGAAGGAGCGTTCAAGTGGAGTTGAATCTCGCTGAGAGCTTTTGCCAGCAACTTCAATGCCAATCGGCGCAACTCGTGGGATCGCAGGTGTTGCGCGGGGGGCGATGCGTGGTCGATGAGGAGGTTCCAGCGACCGCTCAACTCCGCCAGAGCCCGCAATTCGGCGAGCACGGCTTGAGAACCAGGGTCCAGCCTCGCGGCCTGAATGAGCGACCTCATCCTCTCGCCCAGGTTCGAAGCGCCAGGTTCGGCAAGCCGGATGACAAACAGGTAGCGAGCGCTCTGAACGTCGGGCTCGGCCACAGGCTCCAACTCGGCGCGCCGCGAGAGGTCCTTCTCGGCCGATTCCGAGTCCCGGAGCAGGAGGTGGGCGATCGCTCGCTGAAAGTACCCCTCCGCCGTCGGTTGAGCAGCGAGGGCCGCGTTGTAGTTTTCTAGGGCGAAATCGGGTCGGCCGCGAAGCAACTGCACCTCGCCGAGCAGTAGGCGCGTCTCAGGGCTTTCCGGCTTGCGCGCGATCGCTTCGTTCAGGTCGGTCAGCGCTTCCGTTTGGTTGCCCGCCCCGAGCCATCCGCGGGCCGAGATCACCCGAAGCTCAATATCCTGAGGAAACATCTCCGAAGCCAATCGGGCTTCCCGCGCTGCTTCGAGGTTGAGTTGCGCCCCGAGGAGCGCGACACAGAGCGCTTTGCGCCGCGTGATATCGAAGGGCGCAAGGTCCACGCAGTCGCGGAGCAAGTTGATTCCGAGGGCGAACTTTCCGGCCTTGATCTGCTTGGCAGCCTCGGCCACAAGCTCCTTGCCTGCGTCGTCTTCGAGCGACCCAGGATCGAGGCTCACGTTGGGCCTCTGCCCGCTCCCAGGGTCGGGAGTCGCGATTTTTCGCTGCTGAGGGAGGTTCTTGAAGGGGCCCGCCCCCAAGAGCATCGCGTAAGTTCTTCCGACCGTATCGAGCGCGTTGCTGAGATCGTTCCCCGTCCCGGACGACATGAGTTCCCGCTTGTCCGTCCACACCTGGCGGCGGCCCTCAAACAACCATGCCTCGAACTCGACATGTCCTTCCCGCGTCCGAGCGGTGAAAATGAGGGTGTATTGAGCTTTCAGGGTTTGCGCCGCGCGGAGAGCCGAGTCCCGGTCGGGGCGCTCGGGAAGGTTCTTCAGCGTTCCGTTGTCAACCGCGGCGCGAAAAATCGGGTCAGTGAGGCTCCAAATGATGGGGAAGACCCTGCCGTCGTCGTCGATGTGGGCCGATAGTGCGCTCGCAGCAGGTACGTCGACAGGAGCTTCCGCAGACTCGGGGCTGACGAGTTGGACGACGAAGAGCGTGGGGACGGCGAGCGAAAAGGCTGCGAAAGAGAAGAGAAGGAGAAAGACGCTGGAGAGCCTCCAAGTCACAGGCTATCCTCCGCCACGCAGCACCAGCAACGACTGCTTGCAGGCATCCAACGAGGCCTTCAACACCGACGCGTTGCCCGTACCGCTCGCAATCTGGCTTTCATACGATGCGATCGCCTTTGTGTAGGCGTTGAGGGCGTCGGATTTCCTTCCCAGCTTCGCGTAACATTGGGCAAGTCGCTGGTTCGTCGACGCGGGGTCCGATCCAGCGCGAAGAGCCGCTTCGTAGGTTCTTGCGGCGTCCGCGAACTTGCCGGCAAGGAACAAATCGCGCGCGGTCCGTAGCAGCGCCTCCGCTTGATTCCGGCTCGTCTGGGGGTCGACCGATTGCCCGCCCCCGGTTACGTCCGGCTTGCTCACCCGAATGTCGATGATGCCCGTATCTGGCGGCGTTTGAGCGCCGAAACCCGGATCGAGCGAGTCGGGTCCGCGGTTCGATCCCGCGTTGCCGCCTGTGCTGCCTCCGACGTTCGGTAAAGTCCCCGATCCGCCTCCTGTCGCTGCGCCCGAATCCGATCCACCGGGAATCGCGCCCTCCGGCCGAACGACGACCCCCGCGCCCAGTTCGGGGGGCTGCCAAGGTGGAGTCCGCGAGCCGCTGATCCCCGGAACCTGCCTGCCCGAAGGTGGCGGAAGCGCGCTTCCCGTCGCTTCGCTCCCTGAACCTGAACCGCCTTGGGGTTGGGCCGCCGGGCTCTCGCCGGAATTGGAAGTCGAAGCGCCGCCCCCTGCCGCAAGCCTCGAATCGAGGTCGAATGGGTTGGGCTGGGGCTTACTGAGTTCTGCCGTCCGCTTGCCTGCATCGGGATTGCCCCAATTGGCAAATCCGCCGATCGCGATTCCGCTTGCGACGACAAGGACCGTCGCTGAGATCGAGGCCAGCAGAATCCGTCGCTTGTCGGGAGCTTGCGGCTCCTCCACCAACTTGGCGGAAATCGTGTTGCGAAGGTGCGTGACTTTGATGCGGTCGAGAGCGGAATCGGGGTTTTGCCGGACGACCTGCTCAAAGCACTCGAGCGCTTCCGCATACCGCTTGTTGCGCTCGAAACACATCCCCTTGAGCGAGAGCGCGTTCGCGTTCGAAGGCTCCGAGCCAAGGGCGTTTTCCGAAATCAGGAGCGCTTCTTCCGTTCGCCCCTCGCTGAAAGCCTTATACCCCTCCGAAATCAACTCGGCGAGCTTCGCTTGCGCTTGCTGGCGCTCAGCCTCCGGGACCTCCTTGCCGCACTGCTTGCAAAAGTGGGAATCCAAGCTGTTAGCCGTCTGACAGTGGCTGCAAATCACCATGCTCATGAACGTACACCCCGCGATGCCCCCGAACAAACGAACCCCTGACCGTCAAGTGCGCGGTTGCGCTCCCATTGTACCAAAGGGCCGAAATCGGGCCCCTCGGTGGGTCTCTTGCTCATACACGTCGCTGAGTCCTCTGAAGCGATAGACGCGGAAAGTGCGCACAAGCTTCTTGAGCGCCTGAAGAAAAATGTTCTGGGCGCCTTGCTTGCTGTGGCCACCCTTCGCGCCGATCTCCTCGAACGTCCATCCGTCCAGCCGAAGGAGCAGCACCTCATATTGCCGCTCCGTAAGGCCCGCTGCCTCGAAAAGCTCGTTGAGTTCCCGCCGAAACAGCTCGCTCTCGGCGCGAGGCAAAACGCAGTGCCCTGCCTTCGGGTCTTTGATCTCAGCTCGCTTGAGCTTCGACCTCATGATGTCTTCGGTGTAAAAGGGAGCGTCGTCGTTCCGGTCGCATAGCGACAGCAGCGCGTCGGCAACAAACGAAAGGTCTTGTTCTGTCATGGGGTGGTCCTCTACTATATAGTAACTATATGTCTACTATATAGTAGATAGAAATTCACGTCAACCAAGTTCGCCAACATTTCTCGCGAGCCTGTATACTCGCGGGTATGAGTGAAACGATCCTCCGCACGCCCCTCCACGGTTCGCACGTCGCCCTCGGCGGGAAGATGGTTCCGTTCGCCGGGTACGACATGCCCGTCCAGTATCAGGGGATCATCGCCGAGACTTTGGCGGTTCGAAACGGCGCGGGGATGTTCGACGTGAGCCACATGGCCCGCCTCGAACTGCGAGGAGAGCGCGCATTCGAGTTCGTCGAGTGGATCACCACCAACGACGTCTCGAAGCTGGGGGACGGGGCAGGGCAGTACTCGCTCCTGCCCAACGATCGCGGTGGATGCGTCGACGACATCATTCTCTACCGGGTCAGCGGCGAGTTCTTCCGAATGGTGGTCAACGCGGCGAACCACGACAAGGACGTGGCGTGGCTCAGGGCGCACAACTCCTATGGGGTGGAGATTCAGGACCGCACGGACGAAACGGCGATGATCGCCGTCCAGGGCCCGCAGGCGGCCAACCTGTTGGCAGGGATGTCGAGCAACCCGAACGCTCTCCTTTCCGCTCCGCTTTTCGGTTTGGTGGAGGCCGAAATCGGGGGGGTGCGCTGCCTTGCTCCAAGGTCAGGCTACACCGGTGAGGACGGTTTTGAACTCATCTGCTCAGCGGAAGACGGCCCCAAGCTGTGGGAGCGGTTGAGGAGCGTGGGAGTGGTCCCCTGTGGACTCGGGGCGAGAGACACGCTCAGAGTGGAAGCGGGCCTGCCTCTTTACGGCCACGAATTGAGCGACGACCTCAGCCCCATCGCGGCCGGTTTGGGCTGGGTGATTTCGAAAACCAAGCCTTTCCTCGGCAGCGACCCCATCGCGCAGGCGAGAGCCGAAGGCACGCCCCGGAAAATCTTCGGGCTGGTGCTCGACTCCAAACGCCTCCTTCAGCCGGAGATGCCAGTCTGGGTTTCAGGAAGCGAGGTGGGGCGGATTACGAGCGGGGTGTATTCGCCCACGCTGGGCCGTTCGATCGCCTTTGCCCTTCTCGACTCCTCGGTGGCATTGGACTCGACGTGCGAAGTCGACGTCAGGGGAAAGCTCGAACCCGGCAAGATCGTCGGGAAGCGGTTCCTCAGGCGCTAGGCGTCTCGGTCGACGCCGCCCGAACCTGGAGCGGAACCCCCCGGCCGGCCCGTCGTCCCCCGCGAGGGCGCAGGGAACACAAACGGCTTGCCGATCATCTTCTCCCATTTGGCGCGTTGGTCGGGCTTAAGGACTTCGAGGGCCTTCTTCATCGCCTCCGCCCGCTGCTTTTGCCGCTCTTCAGGGGTGACGTTTTGCCCTGCTCCGGAGCTCCCTTCGCCGCCTTGCCGCCGCTGAGGAAGCAGTCCCCGAATCTTCTCGACCTGGTCTTCTGAAAGCCCCAACTCCTTGACCACAGCGTCATTGGTGAAGGCCCGCAGTCCCATCATCTGATATTGGAGTTCTTTGACGCGGGTCTTCTGAGCCGGGGTCAATATGGCTTCGATCTTCTTTTGAGCCTCTGCAAACTGAGCTTGCATCTCCTCGCGCGAGGGTCCGGACCCTCCCTGACCCTGAGCGGGGCGCTGGGGCATAGCCGCCTGGATCTTCTTGATCTGATCGTCGGTTAGGTTCAGTTCCTTACGGACTTCCTCGCTGCCCACTAGGAACGCGAGGCCGCCTCCAAACCCCGACCCGCCTCGTCCCGCGCCACCTTGGGGCTGGCCACCCGGTCGGTCACCCGGAGGGTTCCCGCGTTGCGCGTTTCGAGGGGGCTCTGCCGAGGGGGCATCCTTCTTCGCAGGTTCCTCAGACTTCGCGGAATCCGCTTGGCCGGTAGGCTTGGCGTCTTCCTTCTTTTCGGGTGCTTCTGCTGCCTTGGCCACTTCTACGGAGTCCGAACGCTCCGACAGCTCCGCCGTGCCGGTAGGCGCAGCGCTTTCCTCCTTCGCCTTTTCCGAAGTTCCGCCGTTCGACGGAATCGTCGACGTGCCACACCCGATCGCGCTCGCCACGACTACGGCGAGTCCCAAGACCTTCCAATTCGATGATAGTTCCATGAATCCCTCGTCAAGAGTACGACAGTGGGCGATCTATGCGTTCCCACAATGATTACGGACTACTCGGCCGAATCCGGGTCAGCTCAACCTTGCGAAACTCGATCTCGGCGCCTTCCGACTGCAATGCGATCTTGCCTTTCCGCACGGAGGACTTCACTCCGTGGTTCACCAACGCGCCATTCACCCACACCTTGATGGCGTCGTCGAGGCACTCGACCACCATCTGATTCCACTCGCCGAGGGGCTTTTCAGAGTCGTCGGTGAGGTTCTTCCCAGCTTTCTCGGCGGGGGCCTCGGCGCGAAACATCTCTTCGCCGAAAAGATGAAAATCCCCCGCATTGCCGCTCATTAGTTGGCCCTCGATCCCTTTGGGGAGGAAGCCGCGCAGGAATCGCGGTTGGGAAACGTGAACGATGACGCCCGAGTTTCCCGCGCCCTTCGGCCAGCGCCACTCGACCAGCAGGCGGTAGTTCTCGAACTCGGCCTCGGTGATGAGGTGGCCCAAGGGTTTTCCCAAACTCACGAGCATTCCCTCCCGGACGACGAATGGGCTCAGCGCTTCCGGTTTGCCGTCGTTCTCGGGCACGTCTTGCGTCCATCCCTTCAGGCTCTTGCCGTCGAAAAGCGGAAGAACTTCCGGTTTCGTATCGATTTGGGTCCAAGCGATCAGGCAGGTAACGGTACAGAGCGCGATCATGCTGAGAGTTTAGCGCGATTCTGGATTTGGGGCGTTAGCTGGGCGGTCCTACTCCTTCAGCCGAATCCCTAGCTCATTCCATTGCGCGTTGTCGATTTCGGAGGGCGCACCCATGAGGGGGTCGAGCCCCTGGCCCACCTTCGGAAACGCGATGACTTCGCGGATGTTCTCCTCGTCGCAGAGCATCATCGCCAGCCGGTCGATTCCTGGCGCGATCCCTCCATGCGGCGGCGCGCCAAACTCAAACGCTTCGAGCATATGCCCGAACCGCTCCTTCTGGGTCTCCTCGTCGATCCCGATCACGCTGAAGACTCGCGACTGAATGTCGGGACGATGAATCCGTATTGAGCCTGAAGCCCACTCGGTGCCGTTGCAGACGATGTCGTAACACTCCGCTCGAACCTTCCCAGGGTCTGACTCCAAGAACTCGAGGTGCTCCGACTTGGGGCCAGTGAACGGATGGTGAGATGGGGTCCAGCCGCCTGTCTCCTCGTCCTTCTCAAAGAGCGGAAAATCGACGATCCAACAGAACTTCAGAATCCGGGGGTCTTTCAGCCCGCACCGCTTTCCGATTTCGTTTCGGAGACGCCCCAAGACCTCGAGCGCAACTGCCCGCCGGTCCGCGACGAAGCAAAGCAAATCGCCCTCCTTGGCGCCTGCGGCGGCGACGATTGCGTCGATCTCCTCGGGCCGCAGGAACTTGGCGATTCCTCGTGCTGGGATTCCGCTTGCCGACTGAACGGACCCTTCGCCACCCGAAAGCGGAAGGCTCGCCAGGCCCTTTGCGCCGAACTCCTTGGCGAATTCCTCAAGCTCTCCGATCTGCATGCGGGAGAGTTCCGCCCCACCTGGATAGACCACGCCCCGGACGCATCCTCCGGACTCAACGACCGTTCGAAACACGCCAAAACCGCAGCCCCCTGCGACCTCGGTGACATCGAAAATCGGAAGCCCAAACCTCAGGTCGGGCTTGTCCGTCCCATAAAGCTCCATCGAGTCGTCATAGCGCAACCGTTCGAACGGCTGAACGGGCTCCTTTTCGAGTTCAAGCTGTTCGATCACCCGATTGCACACCGCAGTCGTGAGCTCCTCGGCGAGTTGCAACACGTCCTCTTGACTCACGAACGACATTTCGAGGTCGAGTTGGGTGAACTCCGGCTGGCGGTCGGCGCGCTGGCTCTCGTCCCGGAAGCACTTGGCGATTTGGTAATACCGCTCGAGTCCGGCAACCATCAAGAGCTGCTTGTACTGCTGCGGGCTTTGGGGGAGCGCATACCAGAGCCCCGGCTGCAAGCGATACGGAACCAGATAGTCGCGCGCGCCTTCGGGGGTCGAGCGGGTGATGATGGGCGTCTCGATTTCAAGGAACCCCCGCTCGTCGAGAAACGAACGGATCTCCCTGACGATCGCGGCCCGAACGGCGAGCTTCCTTTGCATCGAGGGACGTCGCAAATCGAGGTATCGGTGCCTGACGCGGAGTTCCTCGTTGACCGACCTCATCTGCTCTTCATCAGACACGGGGAAGGGCAGCGCTTTCGAAGGCCCGAGGACTTCGAACTCCTCGACGACCAACTCCACCTCGCCGGTAGCCATCTTGGGGTTGACGGTTTCAGGAGATCGAAGCCGAACGGTCCCCACCACCCGCAGGCAGCTTTCCGGCCGCAAGGCCGCCCGATCGGCGAATTTCTCGGGATCGAGGAACAGTTGCGCCACGCCGGTGCGGTCGCGCAAGTCGACGAAGAGCAGGCTTCCAAGGTCTCTTACGCGGTTGGCCCACCCACAAAGCGTCACGCGTTGGCCGTCGTCGTCGCGGGTGAGTTTCCCGCATTCGTGGGTGCGATATGCCCTGCTCATCGAGCATCGAAGGATACCCGTTGGCCGGGCCTCCGAGCGTTCTTCGGGTCAGCGCTTCCGTTTTCGCGATTCGCGTACTTCGGCCTGAATGAGCGCCCTCGTGTGGGCGTCACCGGTATCCGTACCTGACGTGCATCGCTCGATCCAGACTTCGAGGAGCCGGATGACTTCGATCAAGTCCCTCCCCTTTTCGGTCAGCGAGTACTGGACCGCTGGACGAACGTCCGCGATCACCTTCCGCTCGACGATCCCCAGCGCTTCAAACTCCATCAGCCTCTGGCGCAGGGTGTTGGGATTGATGCCGCACGCCCTCTGAATGGCGTTGAATCGAACCAGGCCCTTGCAGAGCGCCCAAAGCGCGACGAGGCCCCAGCGCTCCCCGATCACCGACAAGTACTGAATCTGTTCTTCGCGAAGCCGAATATAGGGGCCCTCGAAGACGAACCACGGCGTGCGATCCGCCTCGACCTCACCTCCCGAAAAAGGGGGGATGCCGTACCCCAACCTCGATTCCGTACAAACGAATGCCATCTCCATGCCTCCCGAAACTCAGAAAGTACGATAGTACTCAACGGATGCGATCTTTCTGAGTAGACGCATCAAGGGACGGAAATGGTTCGGGGCTACTTGCTCGCGACAAGGCTCACTATCTTCGATGCGGCCTCCTGCATCGTCTCGGCAGGCACGATCGATGAGCCCTGGAGGATGCGAATACCCTCTTCTGCGGCCGTGCCCTCGATTCGGGCAACGACCGGGAGATCGACGCTCAGGCTCTCGAACGCGGAAAGAATGCCCATCGCCACTTGATCGCAACGGGTGATTCCGCCAAAGATGTTGATGAACAGCCCTTCGACGTTCGGGTCCGTCAAGACCAGTTCGACGCAACTCGCCACTCGTTCGGCCTGCGCTCCTCCCCCAACGTCCAAGAAGTTCGCGGGATTTCCTCCGGCGGCCTTGACTTCGTCCATCGAACACATGACCAGCCCAGCGCCGTTGCCGATGATTCCGATGTTCCCCCCAAGCCGAACGTAAGCGATGCCCCTTCTCGCGGCTTCGGCCTCGATCGGGTCCTCGGCGCTGTCGTCTGCGGTGGAGAGGTACTCAGGATGCCTGTAAAGGGCGTTGTCTTCGATGGAGACTTTCGCGTCGGCGGCGACGACCTTGCCGTCGGCAGTAAACGCCACCGGGTTGATCTCGATCATCTCTGCGTCGCTCTCGTGATAGGCCTTGACCACGGTTCGGATCAGTTGGGCGACTCCTCGCCTTGCCGGAACAGGAATGTTCGCAGAGGCGACGAGCGCACGCAGTTGATAGTCCCAGATTCCCCATGCAGGGTCGATGTGGGCGCGTGCGATGGCGTCCGGGTCTGTTGCGGCGACCTCTTCGATGTCCATCCCACCCTTGGCCGAGAGCATCACGACGTGCTTCTGAGCGTCGCGGTCGAGCAAAACGGACAAGTAATACTCTTCCGCAATGTCCACCGTCTCGGCGACCAGCACCCTCTCGACGACCATCCCCGAAGGGTTCTGAACGCTCACGAGCCTCTTGCCGATCAGGTCGCGCACGAACTCGGAAGCCGAATCGGCGTCCTCGAACAGCTTGACCCCGCCCGCTTTGCCACGGCCCCCCATCAGAACTTGGGCTTTCACGACCACACGGCCGCCCAGGTTCTGAGCGATTGAGCGCGCCTCTTCAGGGTCCGACGTAACCTCGCCCCGAGGAACGGGCGCGCCGTAACGGGAAAGGAGTTCCTTCGATTGGTACTCGTGGAGCTTCATGGCAACGAGAAGGAATGTTACCGTCGGCCCGAGGAGTTTTGCCGTCCCTCATCGCCCGGCGTTCTGAGCCATTTGGGCGAGCCCCTCAAGCCCCCTTGCGAAGGCAGCCCGATCTCACCCGTGCCAATGCGACAAGTATGAATACCAGTTTTGTGCGCTACTTTATGCATTGCCATGACCGGTTTGCCCTTTCTTCGTATACGATACAAGCAGGTGGAGTCCGCATGGGCGGTCCGGTTTTTTGGGGCGATTTGTCCCGCCGGCGATGACGTAACTCCTGAACGAGCCTTCATCGGCCACCAAGAAGGAGGACCAAATGAATAGCGCTAGACCTTTCGGTCTGCTGACGTGTTTGGGGGCGGTGTTGGTGGCCGTTCCCGCAATGGCCGCGGACTTCTATGAGTCCGAAGATAACAACAACAAGATGCAGGCGAACGCCTTCGGCGGCCTCGTCGCTGGGGATCGCATCCTGGGAGTCACAACGGGTGCCCTCGTCTATCCCAATTCGGGGCTTGCGACCGCCGACTACTTCAGGTTGAGCCTGGCGGGCCTGAACTCAGGCATTTATCGCCATCGCTTGGTGATCGATTCGAATACTCCGGGGCACACAGGCTCGATTCGAGGACTCACGCAAACGAATGGCGTGATCAACACCTCGACTGACGCGCTGCTGCAACAGTCGTCCGCGTCGACGAACCCTTCGAGGTTCAATCAATGGTACGGATTCGGCAAGGGCGAGTCGCTCTACTACCGAGTCGCCGGCCAATCTTCGACGACCGACGAGTACCGAGTTCGCCTCGAGACCGTCGCCGTGACTCCGATGAACTTGGGTTCTTATATGGCGGGCCAAATCGTGATCTCCACGATGAACCAAAACCACTCGACCGACACCGATCTGTGGGTGTACGACTCGAGCTTCAACGCCCTTCCTGGATTCGGCAACGACAAGAACTCGATCCTCGGTGGAGGGACTGGGGTCGGGGACCAAAGCCGACTCGCCCGAACCTATGCTCCGGGCCGATACTACGTCGCGCTTTCGACGAGCAACTTGGCCAACAGCCTCGCCTCGCCGGTCGACGACGATTATCGAGGCGGAGCGGTCACGGACTTTCCTGACATGATCCTTAATGGCGGGACCGATGCGGGTCTACGCCTCACGTTCTCGATCTCCGGGCTTAACGACTCGAACACCTTCTCGGCCCACAAGGGCGCGCCTTACGACGTGTTCTTCGGGACGTTCAACGTCGTTCCCGAGCCGGCATCGATGGCAGCGCTGGGGCTGGGAGTCGCGGCGCTTCTTCGGCGCAAGCGAAAGTAGCGCACGACCTCGTGAGTCTGGCGCTGGAATGAGATTTGGGTTCCTTGTCAGGGGGCCGTGAGGAAAGGTAGGGGTATGAGTTGAGGGCCGTCGGGGTTTCCGGCGGCCTTTCTTCGTTGTTCGTCGAAAATGATGCGGTCCTGTTGGTATCCTTCCCAACCTATCTCCTTCCGTTGAACTCAACTCATGGTCAAGAAGCTCAAAATCGGAATCATTGGGAGCGGCGGAATCGCCCAGGGCGCCCACATGCCTGGGTACGCCTCGATCCCGGAACTTTGCGAAATGGTGTGGGCGTGCGACATCGACCCCAACGTGGCCGAGGAAGCCGCCGAAAAGTTCGGGGGCATGAAGACCACCGGCGACTATCGCGACGTGATCGCCGACCCTGAAGTGGACGCCGTATCGATCGCCACGCCGAACAAGTATCACGTCGAACCCACGATCGCTGCCCTCGAAGCAGGCAAACACGTGCTTTGCGAAAAACCGCTTGCGATGAACGCCGAGGAGGCAAGGTCGATGGTCCGAGCTGCCCGTAAGTCCGGTCTCATCCTTCAAGTCGGCATGAACAACCGCTTCACCGGCCCTGCCCAGTTCATGAAGCAGTACATCGACGACGGCAACCTGGGCGACGTGTATTATGCCCGTGCCCAAGCTCTCCGGCGGCGAGGCGTACCCGGTTGGGGGGTCTTCATCGACAAGGAAAAGCAGGGCGGAGGGCCGCTGATCGACATCGGCGTTCACATCCTCGACCTCACCCTGCACTTCATGGGGTTCCCCAAGCCCGTGTCTGCGAGCGGGATGACCTGGAACCACCTGGGAACCAACCCCGCGCTATTCAACAACTGGGGCGATTACGACAGAACCAAGTTCACCGTCGAGGACTTCGCAGTGGGCTTGATCCGGTTCGACAACGGAGCCGTCGTCGTGCTCGAAAGCTCGTTCATGGGCAACCTCGAGGGCGACCCGTTCCAGTGTCAACTCTTTGGAACCAAAGCTGGCGCTGCCGTTCGCACTTGGGGTGAGAATCCCATCGAGATCTACACGGAACAGAACCGACAGGTCTTCAACCTCAAACCGGTCAACATCCCTAACGTCACCAGCTCTCACGTCGCGGAGGTACAGGCGTTTGTGGAGGCGATCCTCGAAAAGAAACCGTCCCCAGTCCCGGCAGAGCATGGGTTCTACGTCAACGCCATTTTCGACGCACTGTACAGGAGCGCGGCAACGGGAGTCGAAGAGCGCATCGACGTTTCGGTTTGACTTCGGCCGGTTAGGCCGCGGCCGCCAGGCTCGACATGTTGCATTCGAGGAACTGGTTTGCTTGTTCCATGGCCGCGACGACGATCTCCTCGGTGAGGCCGAGCTTCGTCACCGTGGGCAGAACATCCGAGAAAGGCAATTCTCGTTCGTTGACGAACGCGCGCGCCATCTGAACTCCGGTGAAGACCGCATGGCTGGATGCCGCTTCCTGTTCCGACCAAGGGCCGCCCGACGACCCGATGGCCGCCACAAGCGTCGATGGCAGCTTCCAGTGAGTCGCCAGTTCCGAACCCATCTCCGCGTACGAAAGCCCAAAGAGGTCGTGCTCCGCTTCAGCGAACTCCGGTGAATCGAACCCGTGATCGGAACTGAGCTTCAGGTACACCTCGGGGAAGTTGGTGAGGAGAAACAACCTGCCGATTCCATGCAGCAGGCCGCCGATGTAGGCGACGTCCACTTCGCTTACCGTGAGTCTGGCCTTGCGAGCCAGAATTTGACTCGATGCCGCAGCGCCGAGGGAGAGCTTCCAGCAATGCAAGTGCATCGTTCGCATGCGGGGGCCAGACGCCTTGAACAGGTTCATCGCTGCGATGCTGAGGACGATGTTTCGAATCTGTTGAATGCCCAGAATCACGATGGCGTTGCTCAGGTTGTCCACCTGGGATTGAAGGCCATAATACGCCGAGTTCACCACGCGCAGGGTCCGGGCCGAAAGTGCGGCGTCACGAGCGATCAGCTTTTCAATTGCGCCCGCGCTGACTTCGGCGTTGTCGAGTTCCCGAACCAGGGACGAAATCACCTCGGGCAACGCCGGGAGATTCTGAACGAGCTTCGGTAGCGACCGTCGGATCGACTCTTTCGTGTAACCGCTCACTTGTCCAACCTGGGATTCCTCGCAATTGTCGGTGTCGTTGGATTCAATTCGGCTCTTTCCTCCCGAGCCGTCGCGCGGGCCTAGTCTCGATTCGTGCATGTGCTCTCCCAGTCTGCTCGACCGTCAACGGCGTGACCTCGCCGGGTACCATCGAGCAGCTCACGATAAGAGTATCGGCGAACGCCGTGGCTGACCGCAGGGGGACCCGACCAATCTCTACGCAAGTGTCCAAAAACCCGGAAGGTGTCCCAACGGCAGCAGTTCGATTGCTCGCGGTCGATCTCGATGGGACCCTCCTCCGATCCGACCGGACGCCCCACCCTCGCAGCGCGCAGGCACTGGTTCGGGCGAGTTCCGCGGGGCTTCAAGTGGTGCTTGCGAGCGGGCGAAACGGCCCCGCGATCCGAGCTTACAGCGATCAGATCGGAATCCGCTGTCCCATCGTCGCCGCAAACGGGGCGCACGTGATCGACGAAGACGATTTTGAGGTGGCTCATCATTCGCTGGGCGAACCGTATTGGTCGCCGGTGGCGGACTTTGCCGAGAAGAGCGGGACCCACTTTCACGCCTACGCCCGCGATCGCCTGCTCTTTTTCGCGGACACTCGTTGGAGCGAAATCTACCTTCAGCGGGTTCGACACCTTGTGCCGGAATACTTGGATCGGGAACAACTCCGAGGCATCGAAGTCACGAAAGTAATGCTGGTCGACGAGCCGAATGTGCTCGATCAGCATCAAAAGGAGCTTGCGGCTCGTCTAAGAGGTACGCCCGTCGGGTTGGTGCGGAGCGAGGCTGAATATCTGGAGTTCCTTTCGGCCAAGGCCAATAAGGGAGAAGGGTTGAGAGAGATCGCGCGAAGGAAGGGAATAGAACGGCACGAAATCGCCGCCATCGGCGACTATTCCAACGACGTGCCCATGCTCGAATACGCGGGCGTCTCGGCCGCCGTCAGCAACGCCAGCGACGACTGCAAGGCGGTCGCCGACAGGATCGTGGAGTCCAATGAAGAGGGAGGTGTCGCCTCTTTCGTTGACTCGATCCTCTCGAATCGGCGACAATAGGAGCCGAGACCCCAATGAGGTATGCGAACGTTATGAGAAACGCAAAGTGGAACGCAGTGGTAGGAGCAGTGGCCCTGTTCCTCGGAACTACCCTCGGATACAGCCAGACCTTGAACGTCACTTCCCCTACGAACGGGCAGTTCTTGGGGCAGACGAACCAACTGAAGTTCACGGTAACGAACATTAACGTCGAAGTCACGATGCGAGCCGAAATCACGGGCCCCGGAGGCACCACGGTCATTTCGGAGAGGTTCTCGCCCAATGCGGACGGCAAGATCGACAACAACCTTCCGTTGAACTTCAGCCAAGCTGCCCCCGAAGGCGCCTACACGATTTCCGTGACGGCTACGAGGAACGACAACAACTCCGTCTTCGGGACGGCGATCATCAACGTCACCGTCGATGTTACGAAGCCGAAGTTCCTCCAGTTCAATCCGATCAACAACGCCTTTGTGAAGGGGATCGTCCCGATCCGCGTCGAAGTGAGCGAGCCGTTCTTCAAGGATTATCGAGTTCAGATCAACGGCCAGGACATCCCGAACAACACGGGCACGACCCTTACGAACGACGCTTTTCAAGTGAACTGGGACACCGCCGGCATCTTGCAGGACGGCCCGCAGACGATTGCGATCCGGTTGCGCGACGAAGCCGACAACGAAGTGTCGCGGTCGATCAACGTCACGATCGATCGGGTTGCGCCCTCGGTCACGATCGTCCACCCTCGCTCGAACCTGATTTTCCGGCCGAGAAGCAACATCTCCGTGCTCGTGGAGATCACCGACGTGAGCACAAGCTCGATTGACCTGACCGGCGTCGACGTGATCGCCCGCCGTCTCGACGGAACTTACATCGCTCGCGTCGCGAGGCAGACGTTCCTCGGCGGGTCCGGCAACACGATGCGGTGGGCAGGAAGGCTCCGCTGGACGCTACAATTACCGAAAGAATTCAAGATCGTTGTAAACGTCATGGACAAGGCGGGTAACGTCGCAATTACACAAGAAGTGTTGGTTCGCTATCAGTAGATAGAGGTACTCGATGAAGGATGCATGGAAGCTGAGGACTGCCGCGCTGGCAGGGATCGTCGTGCCCGCAGTGGCTCTCGGACAAGTTCCCGATGTGGTGGACGCTTTGGATGCGGGCGGCCGCGCGATGGGGCTTGGTGGCGCCATCTACCAGACAGGCGCCGACACGGTCTCGACCGCGCTTAACCCTGCCGGGCTCGGGTTCGTCAATCGCCCGACCGTCGGGTTCGCCGGACGGACGCTGCCGACCACCCGAACCACGGTCACCGGAGAGGTCTCCGATCTGCGGTTAAGCACAGCGCAAGAAGGCGGAGACTACAAGCTCACCCATTTGGGCTATTCGGCACCGACGAGAGGCTCCAAGAGCGCATTCGGCATCGCCTACACCGTCGTAGGCTGGATGAACGACACGCAAGCCGGGCAGAACCTCGACAACGGAGTCCAATCGTACTTCGACCACGCGAAGGTCAAAACGGACTTCCTGACGCTGGGCTACGGGCAGTCCAATGGCTCGCAATCACTTAGCTGGGGGTTTCAACTCATCGTCGCCCTCCAAAACATCGACGCGTTCCAGAGAATCGTTTTCTCCGACAGCAACATCCCTCCGCAAGAGGCTGAATCGCACGACAAAGGCACCGGAGTCGGCGGAGCGTTCGGGCTGATGTTTGCTCCACCAAGGCAGTCGCACATGACCATCGGGCTTACCGTTCGATCGCCGATCGAGGTCCAGCGAGGGGGCCCCGGCGTCGACCTTTACCCCACCATTCCGGGGCGGGCCGCTCTGGGCATCGCGCTCCTACAGGATGGCTATCGCGACGGGCGGGATTCGATGCTCTACGGAGGACAGATCGAGTACTACTACGGCGGAAAAGGCAGTTCCCGCGTTAATCGCAAGGATCACTTCGCTGGGGGTATCGGCTTCGAGTACCTTTATATGATGGGGGATGCAACCATTCCGGTCCGCGCGGGCTTTCGGTTCGTCGAAGCGGGCGGCGACGATTTCACTTCGAGCCAAGGTTTCACGTACGGGGTAGGCTATCGCCCCCTCAACGCGGATTGGGGGATCGATGTGAGCTTCGCGAAACAAAACAAGGGAGGGACGGCAACGAGCGTTAGCTTCAGCTATCGGTTGCCGAATTGAGGAACAAACGATGCTGCGTTCATGGATGATTACGCTGTTGGCTCTCTTCGCCGGCGCTTCTGCGCTCGCGCAAACTTGGAGCGTCCACTACGACGAAGGCCTCACTGCCGCGAGAGCAGGTGATTGGGCTGCCGCGAGGGAAGCGTTCAAGTCGGCTGTCGCATTCCGCACGGAAGACATCTCGGGTCCGACCCTCTTGCCGGGGCCGGTAACTGAGCGTCGGCGTTGGCGAAACGGCGCGCCCTATTCCCCGAACTTTCTCGCCGCCTACTGCGCCTATCGCGCTGGCGCCTCGGCCGCAGAACCCGCCGAGCGCAGACGCCTGTTTCAAGAAGCTTCCGCAGAGTGGGAGGCGCTCCTTTCCAAGGGTCAACTGAGCTACGAGACCTTCTATTTCCTCAATGCCGTCTACGGAGCGCTGGGGGACACCGAGAAGCGCCTTTCGGTGGAGAACCGACTTACCCAGGCAACGGGGAAAATCAACTGGAAGGTCGATACGGAAGTTGTCGCGCCCGAAGAACTGGCCCGAGTCAGTCAGCTAAGCGGCCAAGAAACGACCGCCGGCACGACGATTCCAGTGGGAACGGGCGCTACCGGAGGCCAGCCGCCAACGACGGGTACGCCCCCGCTCACCCCTATAGGGACCCGCGTTCCGGCACTCGCCAACAAGTTTGCGCTCATCATCGGAAACTCGCAGTCGCGACTCGTCGGCGGGGCAGTACCATTCGCCTCTGACGACGCGCAGATCATCCGCGAGAGCCTCGTCATGGACGCCGGATATCTCGAAGAGAACATCGACCTCGTCATCAACGCCACTGCGGACCAGATTCGCGCAAGCGCAAGGGCACTTGCCGAGAGAATCACTCCCGACGCCACGGTCTTCCTCTACTTCGCCGGGGCGGGCGCCAATATCGAAGGCCGCGACTACCTTGCAGGGGTCGAGGCCGCGCTCAGTACCGACGCCGGAACGATGATCGCCAAGTCGGAGCTCTTCCAGATGTTCCTTTCCAAGGGCGCGAAGGTCTTTGCGTTCTTCCAAGCCCATCGGCCCGTAACGGGCGGCCGGTACTTCGGAATGGAAGTGCCCATGTTCGGCCAGGTGTCGCAAATGCAAGCGACGATGCCAGGGGAAGACGTATTTGGATCGGTGCTGAACGGCAAGACACAGGGGCTGTTCACGCAAGCGATCGTGAGCGTATTGCGGGAATTTCGATCCAATCAGGTGCCCATCGAGGAGTTCGGTTGGCAAGTGTTCTATCGGATCCGCCGAGGTGAGACAGGGACCGTGGGAGGCAGTAGCCGTCAGACGCCGACCTTACCTGTCCTCACAAACTTGGCGGCAGACGCGAGATTCTGACGGAGAGCCCAAAGCCACTCGCTGGCCTTGGGCACACTCAGGCTCGGCTTTTGTGCCGACCGTGAGAGGGGACGACAACAGGTGCCAATTGAAGACGTGCGGCCTGAGTGCCAATCGCTCATGCGAATGATGAGCGGGGAACCCGCGGATCGTTACGTTGCCGAATTGCTCCTCCCGACGCTGCAGCACGCCATGGACCTCGACGAGCCCTCGATCTCAGAGGTGCGAAACGGGCTGCTCGACCCTTATCTTTGCCTCAAGGCGATCTACGGCTACTACGCCTTCTCCAGACGCGGGAAGGACCGCCACGAACTCGCCTCCCTCAGCATCGATGCGCTTGAAAGCTGTACTTCGCCCGAGAACATCGGCCAGTTTCTCGCGCTAGCCGACGCCGACTCGCTGTGGAACGCATATGTCGAGGTCTGCGGAGAGCGCAAGAAGAAGCCGATGGAGCAACTCAATCGAGGAGTGATCGCCGGGATCGCGGAGCTGGCTCAGGAGATTCATGAACTCGACGGGTCGGGCAGCATCGCGGGTTGGATCGTGAAGGGAGTTCGAGCCAATCAGCGCATCGAACCCCAGTTCCTGCGAATGGTCGATGTTCGAGGGGTCGGTCCTAAGCTCACTTCGCTGCTCCTGCGCGATGTCGTGTTTCTGTTCGAAATCGAGCCTCGCATCGACCACATGGACAGGCTCTATGTTCAGCCGATCGACAAGTGGATGCGACTCATCGCTCCCTACGTGATCGACGAACCCGACGCTGCGGACTACGCGGACTGGGTCCTGGCCGGGAAGATCGCGAAGCATGCCCGGAGGGCCGGCGTGAGCGGAATCCGGTTCAATATGGGAACCGCGTACTTCGGCTTGCGGATCGCACGGTCGACGGAAGATTTCGTGGCGAGAATCGAGGCTATGACTCAAGGGCCAGGTTCGTCGGTCCAGAGAGACGCTCGAATGCTCTGACCAGGCCCCGCAGCGTCCAGTGCGGGTCGTATTGGAACCTTCTGGGACAATGGGGCGCGATCAGACCCCCCCATCCTCCCGTCAACACAACCACGCATTCCGATCCCAACTCAGCTTCGATCGCGCCGACGAGCCCCACGACGGCGTGGGCGTGCCCCAGCACCGCGCCAGCAACCATCGCGTCGGCGGTCGAACGGTTGAGCGGACTCAATGCGGCTCGCACGCCTACTTGGGGCAGCAGGGAAGTCTTGCTGGAAAGCGCTTGCAAACTGACTTCGATTCCCGCAAGGATCGGCCCCCCACGAAGCGCCCCATCGGGCGTCAGGACCTCAAACGTCGTCGCTGTTCCGCAGTCGACGACGATGGCGGGAAGGCGGCAGGACCCGATCGCTTCGAGGGCGTTCGCGACCCGGTCCGCGCCCATCGTCTCAGGATGCTCGTAATCGACCGTCAAGCCGACGTCCCCGGCAGCCTTGAGTTCAAGAGGGGCCTTTGAGGTGAGGTCCCAGAGCCGATCCACGAGCCATTGCCTTACCTCCGGCACAACGCTAGCGAGAACGCAATCGAAGTCACCTGGACCGATCCCTAACTCCACGAGGCACGAATCGAGCGCGGTAATTGCCGTCGCCGCGTTGCGAAGCAGGCTCGTTTCGCACCCAGCGAATCCCAGCGGACCACCCTCGGCAAACGCCCCGAACGAGGTCCAGGAGTTCCCGACGTCAATCGCCAAGAGCATAGGTCAGGTCGACGGTCGAATACACCGTCCCTCCGAGTTCTTCGCAAAGAGCTTCGACGATCTCTTGACAGGCTTCGTCGCGGAGCGACTGGTCGTCAGCCTCGACCATCACCCGCACCATCGGCTGAGTTCCGCTCGCACGCACGACGACTCGCCCCCGGCTCCCCACACGTGCCGTCGCCGAGGAGAGAGAACTGGACACCTTGGGTCCCTTGTCCCACCCTGAGTTAGCTCGCGTATTGACGTTCACAAGAATCTGCGGCCAAGGCTCGAAGTCGTCGAAGTGATCGGCGAGGCTCTTGCCTTCGCGCTTGAGAACTCGCACGAGTTCGAGCGCGGTCACCAAGCCATCACCCGTCGGCCCAAGTTCGGGGAAGATCACGTGGCCGCTCTGTTCGCCGCCGATCTGGGCGCCGAGTTCGCCGATCATCCGAGTCACGTTTCGGTCGCCCACCTTGGCCCGCTGGAGGTCCAGCCCGTTCGCGCTCAAGTACCTTGCGAAGCCCCCATTGCTCATGACGGTTCCGACCACGCTTGGCGATGCCATCCTTCCTTCCCTCCGCCAATGGCCCGCCCAAATCGCCATCATGCGGTCGCCGTTGAAGAGCCGCCCCAGAGAATCGCTGAAAACCGCGCGATCCGCGTCGCCGTCAAACGAGATTCCGAGGTCCGCCCGGCTCTCTTGAGTGAGCGTCTGGATGCTATGCGGCTTGGTCGCTCCCCCCTCGGCGTTGATGTTGAGCCCGTCGGGCGCAACGCCGACGCAAACGACTTCAGCGCCAAGCTGCCGAAAAACACTCGGGGCGATCTCGTACGCAGCTCCATGAGCGCAGTCCATCGCGATTCGCAACCCGGCGAGTCCCTCGGGCACAAGTGACTCCAACCATTGGCAATACCGTTCCCGAGCCCCTGTAGCAAGTTCGATTCCACCGACCGCAAGCCCATCGAGGGGGTCTGCGCGAAAGTCGTCGATGAGAGATTCGATCTCTTGCTCCGAGTCCTCATCAAGCTTTGCGCCGCTCGGACCCAGCACCTTGATGCCGTTGTCTTCGGCCGGGTTGTGGCTAGCGGAGATTACGACTCCCAAGTCGAATCCGCCCCTGCGAGTTTCGAAACTGGCGAGGCCCGTAGGAACGATGCCCAACGTCCTCACGTCGACGCCGCGGGAAGCCAGTCCGGCAGCGACCGCCGCACCCACCATCGACCCGCTCTTTCGGGTGTCTCGGCCCATGACGGCCCGGCTTCCGGACCCGCTCGCCAGCACCTGGGCGACCGCCTTACCCACGAGCAACGCCAGTTCAGGCGTCAGTTGGGTGCCCGCGACGCCGCGAATCCCGTCGGTTCCGAACTTGGGGCGGCTCACGACCTCTTCGCGACCTGCACCTTGGCGGGCCGCAGCACCCCCTCGCGGATCGTATAGCCCGACTCGATCTCCTCGACCACCGTTCCTTCGGGCAACTCGGCGGTTGCGACGGTACTTACAGCTTCATGTAGGTTCGGATCGAACATCTTCCCCTTGGCGTTGATCCGCTTTACGTGAAACGACTCCAATACCGTTCGGAACTGCCGTTCGACTCCCCGAACGCCTTCGAGCAGCGACTCCCTGCTGGCCCCCGCATCCGCGGCTGCCAGGCTCCTCTCCAGGTTGTCGAGAACGGGGATCATGCCGCTCATCAACTCTTCGAGAATGAACTGGCGCATCGCATCCCGTTCGTTTGCGAGCCGCTTGCGCTGGTTCTGAACCTCGGCGAACGCACGAAGCATTTGATCGCGCATCCGGTCGCGCTCGTCGAGGGCCGAGGCGAGCTGCTCTTCGAGGCTGGGCGTGGCCCCTTCTGCCCTGGCCTTGCCCTCGCCATCAGTTGCCGAATTCTGTGGGTTCATTTGCGACTCGATGGGTGCTTCTGGCTGGGTCTCGCGCGGGTGCTTCTTTCCACTGTGAGGCAACGTTCAACCTCCTCCCCAACCGAGTGGGAATGGGTTCGATTGTACCTACGAATCGAGGCCAGAGGGCGGGATCGAACAGGACTCGCCGCCGTCCGGGTCGGGCTCAGGAAGTATGGGCGGAACGAACCTGTCGAAGAACTCGAAAACGGCCGGAATGGACTCGGCGACCACAGTGAAGTGCTCGCAGTTCGGAATCTGATCGAATCGGAAGTCGGGTCGCTCGCCGATTTCCCTCGCAAGCGACTCCACCGAAGCGCGAAGCCGTCCGCCGTCGCCTAGCCCGACCGAAAGGTAGAGAGGAAGCTCGATCCACTCCCGCAGGAACGAGGCTTGATTCGGTGCGAGAATCGCCGCCGCGGCGGGCTTGATCGGCAGGCTCGCCGCGCTGAGCGCGACACCCGCGCCTTGGCCATGCCCCATTACGACTAGGTGGCGGATTCGGATTCCCCGAACCTGCTGAAGCCACTCCAAGGCGTCTTCGAGGGCCGAGGGCGAACTGCGGACCGACACGAAAACCCAACCTCGCCGCTCCGCTTCGAGTGCGACCCGTCCGCGCCCATACGACTCAAAAAACGACGACTCGCCACCCGTCGGACTGGGAACGGCGATGAGAACGACTTGAGGATCGGGCGGGGGCGTTTTCCCTCGCGCCTGGCGCGGAAACTCGGCGCGAAACACGGTCTGCTTGTGACGCGCAAAAGGGAGCCGCGCGAGTTCGCTCAGCTTCTTGCGCCCCTGATCGAGTTGTTCTCCCACATAGACCCAATCGAGGATCGGAGTCTCGTGGGTCCAGGTGAGCGGCTCGGCGAGCAATCGCCGGAGCTCCAGGCCCAAATCCCGAGCTTGGGGGTCAGTGGCCCGCGAGAGTGTGTCGATCCTCTGCCGCCCGCCCTTCAAGATGGTCAAGTAGGCCGTGCGTGACTTCGTTCCGACCGTAATCGGCACCGCATAGCCGATTTCGGGCGTCAGAGCGAGATCGGGCTCACCCCAAGCCGGATTGACTTCGACTGTGACGCTGCGTCCTGGTAATAGCTGCACGGTCCTTCCGGCGACCGCCACGCTGACGGCGTCGGGCTTCGAGGGGAGATACGCCCAGCCCAACCTCAACTCGGCGGACTTTCCCGGTTCGACCACCGGCGAAGAGAATCGAAGCGTTACGGCGTCGCCCGCAGAGACCTCGCCACCCGATAACTCCGCCGCCGCCTTGTCGAGGAACTCACACGCTTCGGAGTTCCGACCCGCGCCCGCAAACACCACTCCCTCCTGAATCAGAGGGGACGCCGCGATCCGCCTGTCGAGCGCAGGCGTTTCCGCCCAAAGCACATCGATCGCTCGCAAGCGCTCGCCCACGTCCAAAGCGGTGGCCTGGATCGCGGAAGCTTGATGGGCCACCAGCAACGCAAAAACGGCGAGCATTCCCAGAGTTTACACCAGGGTCTCAGACCGCAGGGCCGGGGGCAAGCTCCTCTTGGGACGGTCGCAATTCCCGCGACCGGCTTCGAGTCGCCTGAAACACGGCGGCGAGGGTGATCGCCATGCCAAGCCACTGAACTCCCACGAGCGATTGCCCAAGCCAGAGCCAGGCGGCCACTGCCGCAACGACCGGAACAAGGTACTGGTACAGCATCGCGCCGGTCGCCCCGATCTGCCGAACTCCCACATAGAAACCCACGAAGCCAAACGTCCCCGCGACCAGCGCGACGAACCCATAAGCGAGCCATGTCAACCCCGACAAGCTCGTCCAGGGCGTCTGAAGGGTGTCCCAAAGTCCGTAGGCCGCAAGCACCGGCAGCGCACCTGGGATTGAAAGGGTCAGGACCGTATAAGGCGAGTGCTTCTGTACCAGCGGCTTGCTAATCACCGTCCCTACAGCCCACGTCAGCGCCGCCAGAACCATGAGCAGGTAACCCATCAAGGACGTCGAACGCAAGGCGACCCCTCCGACGATGACCAGAGCGACTCCTCCGAAAGCCACAAGCGCATAGAGCAGCGTGGCCCATCGAAACGCCTCTTGCCGCACGGCCATGGCCAGTAGGGTCGTAAGAACCGGGCAAGTCGAAAGGACGAGCGCGCCTTCCGCGGGCCCCGTCAGGCGAAGGGCTTCTAGGAAGGCCACCATGTAGAGCCCCATGCTGATGAAGCCCTGCAACAGGATCAGCGCCGCCGTCGAGCGCTCATAGCGCAGGGGCGCCTTGGCAAGCCAGCAAACCGGCACGAGGGTCGCCATCATGATGAGGGACCGGGTGAAGCCCAACGCAGCCGGCCCGACCTCCAGGTACACCACTTTTAGGGCAACGAAATTGAGCCCCCAAGCCGTCACAGTGAGTAAGAGGAAGAGGCTGAAACCGCCAGGAGGCCGTGGGGACACGGCACAGTATGGCCGAATCTTGCGCTCGCAGGTACCGCGAGCGGGCGTTGGACCTTGATTCCGGCCATCCCCTTACGCAAACATAGGACCACAGCCATGTCGATCAGCGACCACTCACAGTTCAATTGGGGCGCAGCCAAGCGCTTTCGACTCATCCTCCGGGAATCGGGAATGGCCAAGGAGATGGGCGGAGACGATATGTCTCTCGCCGTGGGAATCGTTGACAACATCTTCATCAGCGCCCTAGAGACCAACACGAGCGACATCCATCTTCAGCCTGAACGCGACCAGCTCAAGATTCGGTACCGGCAAGACGGCGTGCTCCACGCGACCGGGCAGCTCCCGCCCGAACAAGCCGCGAACGTGCTGGCACGGCTCAAGCTATCGGCCGGAATGAGGATCGACGAGACCCGCGAGCCCCAGGACGGGAGAATTGACATGGAGTTCATGGGGCGCAGGCTTTCAGCCCGTGCCTCTTGCGTCCCGTGTTTGAACGGCGAGAAGTTCGTGATGAGAATCCTTGACCCGGCGGCGATGCGGGTGGAGCTACAAAAGCTGGGGATGCCGGAGGACGTTCTGACGAAGTGGCAGCGCGCGGTCCAGGTGCCCTACGGCTTGGTCATCGTTACTGGGCCGACCGGGTCCGGAAAGACCTCGACCCTGTACGCCTCGATCAACACGCTCGACCACGTTCGGAAGAACATCGTTACGGTCGAAGACCCGGTCGAATATGAGTTCGAAAACAACATCGCTCAGGTCCAGGTGACGGAGAAGATGAGCTTTCCGAGGGTTATGCGGTCGTTCCTTCGCCAAGACCCCGACATCATGCTCGTGGGTGAAATGCGAGACCCGGAGTCGCTCTCGATTGGGATTCAGGCGGGGTTGACGGGCCACCTCGTGTTGACCACGCTCCACACCAACAACGCAGTCGAAACCGTAGGCCGAATGATCGATATGGGCGCGGAGCCCTATCTGATCGCCGGGACGACCGTTGCGATCATGGCGCAAAGGCTCGTCAGGCTGAACTGCGCCAAGTGCCGGCAGCCCTACACGCCGACCGAAGAAGAACTGCAAATGCTCAACCTCACCCCCGCGCAACTCGAGGGTGCGCAGATCATGGCGGGGAAGGGTTGCGCGGAGTGCCGGGGAACGGGTTACAAAGGCCGAACCGCCGTGTTCGAGTTGATTCTTGGGACGCCCGACCTCCGGCAGGCGATCGCCCACAAAGCCGACTACCCAGAACTCGTCGCCGCGGCCCGAAAGCAGGGCTACCGAACGATGCTCGAAGACGGCATCACGAAGATCCTTCAGGGCTGGACGACCCCGGATGAAGTCCTGCGCGCAGTGTATACGCAAGCCATCGAATAGCGGGAACCGCCCCCAAAACCGGTATCCTTTCCCCGAGTAATTCGAAGCAGGAGGGACACGATGGCTCCGAACGAAGACAAGACCAGTTCTAGCGAACAAGTCGCGGAAGAGCAGGGCGCGGTCGCCAAGCCCGAGGCGCCTGCGGAGAGCCCGAAGGCGCCCGAAGCCCCGAAATCGGGCGGGTCGCCGATCTCAGAACGTACTCGAACGATCGTCGTCGGGGCTTTGGCAGCGCTTTTCTTGATATTCGCCCTGGTGCAAACGGTCTCGCTGAACTCCACGCGCAACGACCTCGCTGAGGCCCGAACATTGCATTCCACGGCTCAGGCAGAATTGAAGCAAGAGTCCCAAAGGCAGCAGGCTCTGTTTACGGCGACGTCCCTCGCTTGGGGACTCAAGCCCGCCTACGGTGTTTTGGGGCGGGTGCCTGAGGTCAACAACCGCACCCTGCAAACTCTGTGCGAAGAGATGGTTCAAGACAAGAGGTTTCGCCTCATCGCCTTTCTCGACGGCAGCCACAACGTCTTAGCCTCGACGAATCTCGCCCTGATCAACACGCCGTATCCGGGTGTGACCCCCCTTCGCGCATCCTTGGAGGTTAGGGACGATTTTCTCGAAGTCCAAGCGCCCATCGCATCCGGGAACACTCTCCTCGGAACCGTGGTGCTCCAGATCGACGCTAAGGAGTTGCGCGGCCCCTAAACGCAATCCGGCGTCGAGCTTTGAGCACGATGAGGAAGCGGCCGCCCCGTTGCCATGTATCACAAGCTGCGGACTCTGCACCGATGGATCGGGCTCCTCTCTGCGCTCGTCTTGCTGATCATCTCGGTTACCGGGTTCTTGCTGGCGACCAAAGGGACCTTTGGCTGGATTCGTCCACCTGAGAAAGACGGGCAACCCGTCGACTCGCTCGCTGAAGTGGTCTCGGTCGATCAGGCTGCGCAAGCCGCATTCGCGGTCGGCATCGACGAACTTCAGACCTATAAGGACATTGATCGCATCGACTATCGTCCCCGGTCCAACGTCTTCAAGATCGTCAGCAACGAGGGGTACTACGAGGTCCAGGTCGATGGCAAGACGGGCGAGGTCATTCAGATCGCCCGGCGGGTCGATCAACTCTCCGAAGACATCCACGACCTCTCGTTTTTCGGCGACGCCTTTCATGGGTACCTGCTGCCCTTGGTCGCCTGTGGCCTGTTCCTGCTCTCCTTGAGCGGGGTCGTCATGTTTTTCGTTCCGGTGGTCCGCCGCTGGAGATACCGCAAGAAACTGCGCAGGAAGGGCGCATAACCTGACGACTTCAGAAGGATTGAGGATCGGCCTTGGGGAAATTGGGCTCATGGCTTCGACGGACTCGATCGATCGCAGAGAGTTTTTCGCAAGGGCGGTGATGGGCGCCGCGACCGCGGGTCTACCCCTATCGACGGCTCTTGGGGCGCCCGTTCCGAACGTGGATGGGCAGGATTCCCCGACGCAGGAGATCGGGCTAGCCGACCTTCAGGCTGCCGCAAAGATCGCAGGCCTCGAGTTCGAGAACTCGGAGTTGGAGGAGATTCTTCGAAGTGTGCGAAGCCAAAGGGCCTCGTTTGCGGCTCTGCGATCCCAGGAAGTCGATTACACCCTCGAACCCCCGACGCCGTTCGTGCCCCAAGGGAAGAGCATGGGCGGCGCGCCAGGAATCGAGCTTCGACTCGATCCGCCTTCGTCCGATTCGCCTCCTTCTGATCCCGCAGACCTCGCATTCTCCTCCGTCCGGGAGCTCAGCCATTGGGTCAGGACCCGCAAAGTCTCCCCCGTTGAACTCACCCGGTTATATCTCGACCGGATGAAGAAGTACGGCGACGAGCTGCTGTGCCTGGTGACTTTGACGGAAGAACTCGCTCTCGAACAGGCGCGAAGGGCCGAGGCAGAGATTGCCGCAGGGCAATATCGCGGGCCGCTGCACGGATTGCCCTATGGCATCAAGGACCTGTTCGCGACCAAGGGCTATCCAACCTCGTGGGGCTCCGAGCCTCACAAAGACCAGCTCTTCGACTACGACGCCGGAGTGATCGAGCGAATGAGAGAGGCGGGCGCGGTCTTGATTGCGAAATTGAGCCTCGGCAGCTTGGCGCAAGGCGACGTGTGGTTCAAAGGACGCACGAAGAACCCTTGGAATCCGTCCCAAGGGTCGAGCGGTTCCTCAGCGGGATCGGCTTGTTCGGCCGCAGCCGGGCTTGCCGCGTTCACCATCGGCACCGAAACCCTCGGAAGCATCGTTTCACCCACCCATCAGTGCAGGGTCACGGGCCTGAGACCCAGTTACGGGCGGGTGACGCGCAGCGGAGCGATGGCGGTGAGTTGGACTATGGACAAGGTGGGACCCATTTGCCGCTCGGCGCAAGATTGCGCGATCGTGTTCGCCTCGCTCCAGGGCTCCGACCCCAGGGACCTGACGTCCCGAGATGCAGGGTTTCACTACCGGTCCGACTTACCGTTGAAAGAACTCCGCATCGGCTACCTCATCGGCCCCAGCGACGATCCGGCGGATCGCTCTGCCATCGAGCGCACCGACTACCTCTCGCTCCTTGCGTCCCTCGGCGCGAATCTGGAGCCCGTTCGGCTGTCCCCCACTCCAAACGGGGTCATTCTTGTGCTGAGCGTAGAATCGGCATCCGCGTTCGACGAATTCACCCGGAGCGATGCGATCGATCGCCTTCAGAACAGCTCGTGGCCTCAAACCTACCGCTCCAGCAGATTCGTGCCGGCCGTGGAATACCTCAGGGCTCAGCGCCTGCGAACGGAAGTGATGAGGAAATTCGAAGCCGAATTCGGAGAGTTCGACCTCGTCGTCGCCTATGAGCGTGGCGGGCACACCCTCTACACGACGAATCTGACCGGGCATCCTCAAGTGCTCGTGCCGTTCGGGCTCACCCCCCAAGGGACTCAACGCAGCATCTCGCTCATCGGGCGGCTCGACGGTGAAGCCACGATCCTCGCGGTGGCGCATCAGATTCAGACGCGGGCTGGCTTTCACAGGCTCCGGCCCTCCCTCGGGTAAGGTTCTTAGCTCTGCGCCCCGCCCAAGAGCTCGGCTGTGGCGTCCTGCGCTTCGATGAAGCGGTTCAGTTCGGCGTCGTTCAGGTCCCGGATATTCTCGCTGAGGCGCTTGAGATCGTCGCTCCACCTCTTGCGCAACTCGCGCCTCAGCTTGCCCTCCAGGTACCTCACCCGTTCTTCTCGCGTCTCACAAGATAGGCGAGGCACTTCGACCGGCTTGCCGTCTCGAATCGCAACCATCGTCACGCGCGCTGTGTTCGTGTGGCGGCGGGATTGCTGAAGGACGTCCTCCGCGTACACCTGGATCGTCACCTCCATGCTCGAACGGCCCACGTAGCTCACTTCGCCCTCGCAAGTCACGACTTCGCCGACGTTGATCGGCTCGAGGAAGTCCACGCGGTCGAAACTGGCGGTTACGGCAATGTTGCCCGCAAACCTCGAAGCGGTGGCATAAGCCGCGAGGTCGATCATCGAGAGGATCGAACCGCCGAAAACCTTCCCCAGAAAGTTCGCATGATTGGGGGTCATCACCTCGGACATCGTCAGCCGGGTGGAAGCTACGGTACGGTCGTTCATGGTCCTTCACGCGCTCATGACGATGCGGCTGAACTCCATCGGATCGAGGCTCGCGCCCCCCACCAGCCCGCCGTCGATCTCGGGTTGATGAAACAGCTCTTCTGAGTTCGTGGACTTCACGCTTCCTCCGTAAAGGACTCGAACCGGATCGGCCTCCGACCCAAACCGGCCACTGAGCCAGTTCCGAATGAAACTGGCGACTCGATTGGCTTCCGGAGCGTCGCACGTGTTGCCGGTTCCGATGGCCCAAACAGGTTCGTAAGCGACGGAAACGGTCGCCAGTTCAGGTCCTTCGATGCCCCGAAACGCACCGGCCAGTTGATCTTCGATGACCCGCTCGGTGGCTTGCGATTCGCGTTCCGAAGCGGTTTCGCCCACGCACAAGATCGGGCGGATGCAGTGGAATAGCAGCGCGCGAAGCTTCAGGTTGACGGTTTCCTCGGTCTCCGAAAAGAACGGAAGCGTCGTCGGCGGAACCTCCAACTTCCCAAACCGTCCCCGAGTCTCGGAGTGGCCCACGAGGCAGATCTCAACCCCGGATTCGCGCAGCATCGAAGCGCTGACCTTTCCGGTAAACGCTCCCGAAGGCTCCCAGAAAACGTCTTGCGCCCCCAGAAAGACCCGCGAGCCCTTCAGCGATTCCCGGACGACGCCCAACGAGGGGTAGGGTGGGCAGACCGCCACTTCGGTGCTCGGCTTGGCGTCCGCATGACGCAAGAAAGCCTGTACCAGAGCCGCCGACTCCGTTGGAGTCTTGTTCATTTTCCAGTTTCCGACGACGAGCTTTGCGCGCATGAATCGCCTCCTGGCCATCCGGCAGTTTCAGCCGACCGTGATCGAAGGCTCCAAGACGACTTCGACCTTGTCCCGGACCGCGTTCGTGATGATGCAATAAAGCTCCGCTTTGTGCGCCATGTCGTTGGCGAGTTGAATCTGCTCCTCGGTCGCTCCTGCCTCGAGCACGATCTCCGGTTTCAATACGATCTGCTTGTAGGTGAATTGCATTCCGCTCTGCTCCACGAGGCCGGTCGCAGATACTCGCAGCGAGCGGACGGGGATCTTTCGGTTCTCGGCAATGATCCCAAACGTGATTGAGTAGCAGGCCGCAAGCGCCGCGGTCAACAGTTCCTCGGGGTTGGTGCCCTTGCCGGGTCCGCCGTATTCGGGTCCGACGCTCAGCGGGAACTCCGTTCCACTGTTTCCGCATTGCGCCCCTCCGGAGCCGCCCCGACCCCCTTCCCAACTCACCGTCATCGGATACTCGTGGTTCTGCGCCATGAGGCCATTCTACCGGTTGGGTTCAGGGAGGAGGGTGGTCACGAACCGCCGGCGCTCTTCTTGGGGAACGGCAAAGGTGACGGCGGACTCCCACCGCGCTTCGCACCCTCGGCTTCGCGCGAGGGCCTTGTAGTATTCGAGATACTCGAACTTGGAAACTCCGCCTCGAAACAGTTCGTAGCACCGCATCGCCTCTTCCCACCGTTCGATGTCCTCGCGCAGGACCTCCAGATAGACCTCGGGTTCGTAGCCTCGAAGGTCCTCCCAATTCTCTCCGTAGTAGGCCCTGGGAACCCAATGCGCCGGTCCCCCAAGCTCAAAGGTAGCGATCCCGGCATAGAACCTTGCGTTCGGCAGATTGTCTGCGGCGGCGGTGTGATCCTTGTGCATGCTTCCTCGCCAGTGCGTCAGGATCAACTGGGGCCGCGCCTCGCGGATCACCCGGGCCATCGCAAGCTGGACGTCGTCGCCCACCGGGAGTTCGCCGTCCTTGAAATCCAACGCCCACAAACGCGCTCATAGGGCAGTGGCGCATTGCTGGGCCTCGTCGCGCTTCTGGTCAGCGTACTCACTAGGCGACTTCGACGGATGGCCCTTTTCCCCTGGGGTCAGGTGAAGCAGCCCCACCCTACGGCCCTGCCGAACGTGGGCTGCGAGCGACATGCCCCATGCAACCTCGTCCCCCATGTGCGCCCCGATGGCGAGAACGTCCACATGAGGAGAAGCCGAATTCATACAAGCTCCTTCCTGAGAGTGGCGAACGTTCGAACCACCTTGAATCCCGCGGCGTTGTAGAGCCGGTCGGCCGTTCGCAGATCCGACCACAAGAAGTACGCAGAGGATTGGCCGCTTTCCTTTTGAGCCTTTAGCGTCTCGAACATCAAGACGTGTCCAAGTCCTCGGCCTCGTTCCTCCGACGCGACCCCGATCGGCCCGAATCGGTCGGCATTGTAGTGCGAAAACGCCCTGACCTCCCCCCGCTCTTCGAGGAAGATCAACCTGTCGTTCCGCCCGCCCCGAAGGATGTCTTCGGCCGCGGAGCGCACGAATCGCGCCCAGTCTTCATGAAACTCCTTGCGGGCGAACTCGATGAGCGGAGCTAGCCAGTCCTCTGAATACTCGCGTACTTCGACTCCTTGCACGGCTAGTTCCGAACGCCGCTCGACGACCCAGTCGGGCGGAGTCAGCGCTCTTAGATCGACGGCCATCGAAATCGGCCTCGACACCTCGACATACCACTTCCGAGCCAAGAACTGAAGCCCGCGCCCGTAGGCTGCCACGTCAACCCCCGGAGCAAAGTAACCGGGCGAGTAGGGAGAGACCCAGCATTCTCCGCAGCCGCACTCTCGCAGGTAATCCTCAGCAAAGGCGAGCAGCGAAGCGCCGAATCCCTGGTTCTCCCATTGGCGGCGCACGCCGAGCAGCGTCACATAGCCTCGCTTCTTTGAAGCGCCTGCGCCCTCCAAGGTCTGGGGAGCAAACGCCACGACGAGTCCGGCGGTCTTGCCTTCCGCTTCGACGACTCCAAGGCCCTCCGACCGGAAATTCGCGTCCAAGAACACGTTGCGAACCCACTTTTCCCGGTCGATTCGTTCAACGGGAAACACTTCGCTACAAAGTTCCAAGAGTGAAGCAACAGAGTCTCCGCTCTGAAACGCGCGCACAACCACGTCCTATTCTAACTTGCGGCGGCTCCATTGGAGCATGGAATTCAACGCACGTTGAAATACTTAGCCTCTGGGTGGTGAACGATCAGGGCCGAGGTCGACTGCTCCGGGACCAACATGCACTCTTCGCTCAGTTCGATGCCGATGTCCGAAGGCGCGAGAAGGCGCATGAGTTGGCGCTGATCCTCGAGGTTCGGGCAAGCCGGATACCCGAACGAGTAACGAGCCCCGTGGTACTTCACCCCAAACAGTCCGCGAATCGAATCTGGCTCGCGGTCGTCGATCCCCAGTTCGATGCGGACCATCCTGTGCCAATACTCTGCCAGTGCTTCTGCGGTCTCAACGCCCATGCCGTGAACGTACAAATACTCCCGGTAGTCGCCCGCCTCGAACAGCCTGCGCTCGTATCTCGCCACCTCGGGTCCGATCGTGACGACTTGAAACGCGGCCACATCGGGTTCTGGGGAATCGAACCCACGAAAGAAGTCCGCAAGGCACAGCCGCTTTCCGTCTCGTTGCCTTGGGAACCGAAATCGCTCGCGCTCCGTCACCCTATCGTCCCCAAGGATCACGAGGTCGTTGCCTTCCGAACGGCAAAAAAAGTAACCCCACTTGACCTTTGGCTGGATCAGCTTGGCCAGTTCGCGCTGGAGCCGCTCAAAGATCGGCCGCGCGTTTTCGTCGAGCCAATCGTTGAATTCGAGGTTGCCTTGGCCGTCGCCCCTCCGAAACTGCCATTGCCCGCGAAAAAGAGCGATCGTATTGATGTACTTGAATATCTCGAAAACGTCGAACTTCTCAGCCTTCCTGACGCCGTAGAAAGGCATCTCAGGTACCCCGCTTGCCGGCCCGACCGCCGAGCGCGATCCGTCGAACACGAACAGGTCGGGATCGACGACTCCGACCCGATGAGAGCCGACGCGAAACGGGCCGCCTTCGTCGAAAGTCGCCTCGTCGGACGCCGCAGCGTCCTCATTCCCCGGGTTGTGGCCCGCTGAAGGAGGTCCTTTCCGGAGCTCCTCCATGAGCCGCAGACCTTCGAAGGCGTCTTGTGCATAGAACACGTCTCCCCGATACGCGTCTCTCAGGTCCTGCTCGACGTACGCCCTCGTGAGCGCCGCCCCCCCAAGAATGACCGGATAACCGTGCAGTCCCCTGTCGTTCATCTCCAGGAGGTTGTCCTTCATCACCAAGGTGCTCTTGACCAGCAGCCCGCTCATCCCGATCACTTCGACTTGGTGGGCTCGTGCCTGGTCGAGGATGTTGTTGATGGGTTGCTTGATGCCGATGTTAACCACTCGGTAGCCGTTGTTCGAGAGGATGATGTCCACGAGGTTCTTACCGATGTCGTGGACGTCGCCTGCGACCGTCGCCAAGAGAATCGAGCCCTTGGTTTGCCCTTCGAGCCGCTCCATTTTAGGTTCGAGGTAAGCGACGGCGGCCTTCATCACCTCGGCGCTCTGCAAGACGAAGGGTAGCTGCATCTTCCCAGCGCCAAAAAGCTCCCCGACCGTCTTCATGCCGTCGAGGAGCACCTCGTTGATGATCTCAACCGGTGAGTACCTTTCGAGAGCCGAATCCAGCCGCGCGTGAAGTCCCTTCTTGATGCCGTCGACGATGTGCTTGCGAAGGGCCTCTTCGACGCTGAGGTCGTCCCACTGGCTCGCTGAGGGCGTAGCCGACGACGCCGACTCGAACCGCTTCATCAACTCGACAAGCGGATCGTAAACGCACTCTCTTGTGGGTTCGTCGGGAACTCGCGGCATGAACACAAGAACATACCCCTTGCGGGCGGGTTCCGTGCGGGACTGCGTAGCATATTGCGCCGGACTCTTTGCGAAGAGTTTCGCAAGAATCTTGATTATTCTCCGGCACGAGCCCGCCAATACCTTAGGGTGAGGTCGCGTCGTTCCGAGAAGGCAATCAGCTCTCCCCAGCGCCCGATCGGACTTCCGGCCCCACGGAGCAGACCCCGGAAAGCCCAAACCTGACCGTTCACCGGGGTCCTTCCTCTCACTCTCTCACCCAGAGTTCTTCTTTGCCCGCTTGATTTCGAACGAGAGCTGGACCTCGTTTTCGATCGACAGCGAGCCCTTCGAAAGAACCAACTGGCCCGTCCCGAGGTCGTACGTCGACTCGAACGTGGCGCGTCCAGGCACTTCTTCACCGTCGGGCACGACCTCGAGTTCGTACTTCACCCTTGCGACCTTGCGACCCTCCAGTTCCTCGACGGCAATCAGCTTGCCCATGCCGGTGACGGTCGAGCCGTTGTCCTTGCCTTTCCAATTCACCTTGAAGTCCTGGGCGGTCTCGACTTCCTGATTGGCGACGAAGCCGGTAAAGGCGACGATCGTGTACGCCCACTCCGCGCCTTCGGACGAAAGCGAATCGGGCATTCCGAATGCGTCCATCTTGCAGCTATCCGGCGAAATGTCCATACCGGGCATCACTTCACCGTCGATCTGCACCGAGAACTTCAGCGGATTTCGGGCGACCTTGGCGATTCCCTCAGATACTTCGGTGACCTTGTATTCGATCTCGGCCTCGCCGAGAATCTCGAAGCCCTGCGCTTCGCCCTTGAGCGACATCGAATAGGTCACGGTTTCGTTGGCTGTGTAGGTCCTTTTGAGCGCTACCTTCTCCCCGCTCGCGCCCGAAAGGAGCAGCGCCGAGGCGGAGAGGACTTGAATGACGAGGTTCATGACGTAACTTCCTCCCAATGGATGTCAGGAATACGCCCGGCTGTGCGGACGGTTGCGCCGACCTAGGTCGTAGAGACCTCGACCACGTATTTCTCGAACTGCTGAACCGCCCGTTGGTCCTCATACAATATTTCAGCGCGTTCCTCCAGCGTCCGCCGAGCATCGGCCTGAAAGTCACCGTCGTTAGCCAACCGCAGCGCGATTTCGACGAACTCGTCCGGGCTCGATGCGATCAACTCTCCGTACTCCATTCTCCGGTATTGGGCCAGTGTGATCCTGCCCCGCTGCAGATCGCCCGGGAGAGTGGCCACCGGGCAGCCCACCGCGAACATCTCCAGACTCGAATTCCCGCCTCCAAAGTAGAACGGGTCGAGCACCGCGTCGGCAGTCTTGGCGAGGGACAAGTACCCTTCGAGCGACATTTGAGGCACGAACGCCACTCGATCCGCAACGTCGGGAGCGGTTCGCTCGAACCGCTTCAGGTACTGCTGGTCCCACGAGGGGTACTTGCCTGCGATAAGCACATAGAGCCCCTCTGGGTCCCTCCGGAGGATCTCCGCCATCGCATCGTCGAAATCCGGGTGCAATTTGAAAAGCGTCTGAGGCACGACATACAGCCGTTTGTCGTTGGGGAGCCCGAACCGCTCGCGAGGCCAGAACGCCTCAGGCCGAGCGGGGCGCAGGAAGCATGTGTTGAGCGCGGGTTGCCGAATCAGCCTTTCACCGTACTCGACCTCTGAGCCTTCGCGCTCCATGTCGTCGCAACTTACGAACGCGTCGATATGGGGCAGACAAGGGGTCGAGGGGTGGCCCCAAGTCATGAATTGATGCCGGGCGAACCGGGAAAACGCCAGATAATAAGTGAGAGCGTCCATCCCGATCTCAGGGAAAAACGCCACGTCGAGCTCCAGTTCGCCGATCGCGTCGCGAGCCGCCTTCCATTGGAGCGGAACGACTGCGACTTCGTCAGCGCGACGCCGTAGCGACTCGGTGATTTCGTCCCTTTGGGAGTTGAGAGGAACCCATACGAGTTCGATTCTCTCCCTGTCGAGCCGTTCGAGCATCGGCGCGTAGAGCTTTCCGATCGTGTGCGACCTCATGAACGCCGAAATCACCCCGAGCCGCACTCGCCCTCCCGACGACCTGCGGCTGCCGCCTACACAATGCGGCGCGACGAAGCCAAGTTCGGGGCAAGCGGCTAGGTACGCCGAGACGATCTCTTCCTGAATCGGTTTTTCGTTGTCTCTGTGGTAAGCGAGGTAGAAGTTCGTCATCCCGACTTCACGTAGCGGGTCGTCGATCCTCGCTCCGCTCGCCGCGAACTCCCGAACCTCCTCGACGATCCTCTTGCGAACCTCTGCCATCTGGTCGCGAGAATCGGCGATCACAGGAGTCTGCAACGCGCGCAGGAGCTTGAGTCCAGGGTTTGAGTTCCCAGCAAGCGCGCTTCGGGCAGACTCCATGCGAGAGAGGTCGTGCAGCAGCTTGGCTTTCGTGCCCAGAGCGTCTGCGAACTCAGTATCCAGTTGGAGGGCGCGATCATACGCCGCCAGCGCCTCGTCGGTCTTCTTGAGCTCTTTGAGGGCGTTGCCCAATGCGTAGTACACACTAACAGACAACCCACCAGGGATTCCGAGCGCCAACAGGAGGACTGCCACTGCCCGCTCGAACTTACCGGCCTGATTGAGAGCCGCCCCAAGGTTGCTCAGTACCACCGGCGACCTCGGCGCGAGCCTGGCGGCCTCCTCGAGCGAATCCACGGCCTCCCCAATTCCGCCGAGTTCCAAGAGCAAGTTACCAAGGTTGTTCCACGCCTGGACGTATCCAGGGTCAGCCGCAACGCACCTTCGGAGCAGTCGCACCGCCTCCACGCGCCGACCCAGTGGACTATAGGCGTTCGCAAGGTGAAACAGCGACTCGCAATGCTTCGAGTGGCTTGCTACGGCGGGTTCCAGCACGGAGACCGCCTCATCGATCCGCCCTACGTCGATCAGAACGTGCCCCAAAGCGGCGCGAAAGTCGGGCTGGTCCGGCGCGAGGTCCACGGACTTCGTGAGTGCGGCCAGCGATTCCTCGGTCCTCCCCGAAAGTCGGAGTGCCACGCCCAAGTCGAACTGGAGTTGGGCGCTGCCGGGTTCGAACTTAATGGCGCGCGAAAGCTCGGCAAGGCCCTCATCGGTCTTCCCGATATGAAACAGCGCGAGCCCTCGGATTCGCAATGCCTCGCTCGAATCTGGGTTGGATGCGAGGAACTCGCCCGCAACGCGAGCCGCTTCGGGCGCCTTGCCCGATTGAAACAACCGCCGCGCTCGGGTGAGCGCATCCTCCGCCGAGGGCGTCGTGCTACGCTTGCCTTTGCGGTGCTTTCCCATCGGGGAGTGAGATTACTGCATCGCCGACAAATCCCTCGGTTGCGGGGTAACTTCGGTCTGCGGCTGGAGGTGACGAATGATCGGCTTATCGGGCGTGATCGCAATCGCAATCGGAGGGGCGACGATGATGGGGCAGTTTGCAGAGACCCAAGCGCAGAAGGACGCGAGGATGAACTGGTGGCGCGAGGCGAGGTTCGGCATGTTCATCCATTGGGGCCTCTACGCGATTCCGGCCAGCGAATGGAACGGGAAGCGCACCGGTGGGGCCGAGTGGATTCTCAACCACGCCCAAATCAAGGTCGAAGATTACGAGCCGCTTCTCAAGCAGTTCAACCCGGTTCAGTTCGACGCCCGCGAATGGGTCCGAATCGCGAAACAGGCCGGAATGAAGTACATCGTCATCACTAGCAAGCACCACGACGGGTTCTGTCTTTGGGACTCAAAGCTGACAGACTGGAAGATCACCAAAACTCCCTTTGGTCGGGACGTATTGCGCGAACTCTCGGAGGCGTGCAAGGCAGCTGGAATCACGCTTTGCTTTTATCATTCGATCATGGACTGGCACCATCCCGACTACCTGCCCCGGCGGGCGTGGGACCCTCGTCCGGGGGTCGAAGCCGACTACGATCGGTATGTCGAGTACATGAAGGGGCAACTCAAGGAACTGGTCGAAGGTTACGGCCCGCTTGGAGTGCTCTGGTTCGACGGTGAATGGGAAGGAACCTGGACCCATGAATACGGCAAGACCCTGTACGACTACGTTCGGTCGCTCCAGCCCAGCATCATCGTCAACAACCGCGTCGACAAGGGTCGGAGCGGAATGGCGGGCATGACCGTCGGCGATCATCGTGGCGACTTCGGAACGCCCGAACAAGAGGTGCCGCCGAGGGGTTTTCCGGGAGTCGACTGGGAGTCCTGCATCACGTTGAACCGGAATTGGGGCTTCGATAAGTTCGACGAAGATTGGAAGTCCCGCCGCTCCCTTTTGCAGATGCTAGTGGATGTGGTCAGCAAGGGGGGCAACCTTTTGCTCAACGTGGGCCCCGACGCGCTGGGACGCATTCCGCAGCCGAGCGTCGAACGGCTGAGCTTGGTGGGCGCCTGGCTCAAGACAAACGGTGAGGCGATCTACGGGACCACGGCAAGCCCATTCCCCCGGCCGTTGTCTTGGGGTCGGGTCACCCAGAAGCCCGGCGTTCTCTACCTCCACGTCTTCGGATCGCCCGACGGCAAAGTCGAACTGTCCGGACTCAGGAACAAGCTTCGATCCGCGAGCCTCTTGGGAGGGAGCGCTAAGCTCCGATGGGAGAACGGGGAGGACGGGCCTATCGTCGCCTGGGAGGGCTCGCTGCCCGACCCCGACGTGAACGTGATCGCGGTCCAAATCGAAGGGTCGCCCGAAGTCGTACCGGTTCCTTTGCGGGCGGATAGAGCCGGAGTCGCGCTTCTTCGCTCAAACGAAGCCGAGATCGACCGAGCGAGGTATGAGTCGGACAAGGACTGCATCGGCTACTGGACCGACCCCGAAGCGACCGTGGCGTGGGAGGTCCAGCTACAGGCCGCCGGCGCTTACAAAGTGGCCGTGATGCAGGCCTGCGAACCCGGAGTCGCCGGGAGCAAGTACCGCGTTCGAGTTGCTGAAAGCAGCGTGGAAGGGACCGTTTCGGAAACCCGCTCCTGGTCGGACTTCGCCGAGGTCGACTTGGGCGAGGTCACGATCGCAAGGCCAGGGTTGGTGAGGGTCGAAGTGAAGGCGCTGAAAATCGCCAAGAACGCTCTCATGAACCTGCGCTGGGTCCGCTTGGAGCGCGTAAAGGGGTAGTCCGAGATGCACAAGTTCAAGACGCGAGGCGTGTGGTGCGGCTCCTCAGAGGCGGGGAAGAGCCTGCACGAAGTTGAAGCGTACGTCGATCGGATGTATCAGGCCGGGTTCAACACGATCCTCGTCCACCTCAAGGGCGGCGATGGACTCCTCTACTGGCCCAGTTCGAAATTCCCTCAAGCGGTCGCGCCCGGTTATGAAGACTTCGACCTCCCCGCGCACCTCGTCGACGCCTGCAAGAAGCGAGGAATGTCGCTCCACGCGTGGTTCATCGATTACTATGAGGGCGAGAGCGGGGCCGCCTACAAGCTCCACCCAGAATGGGCGGCGACGGACCCGCACGGAAGGCCTTCCAGCGAGGCCACGCTCCGAGGCCGAAGATATGGGGCGGTCTGGATGTGTCCGGCGCGCAGGCCCGGATACACGGACCAGTGGCTGATCCCTCTCCATGAGGAGTTCGCCCAGCGATACGAGTTCGACGCGATCCACCACGACTACATTCGCTATCCGGGGGACATGGCGCCGGACACCTACTGTTTCTGCGACGATTGCCTTGAGAATCTCCCCAAGTACGCGCACTATTTCGCCGACCGATACCCCGACGAGCCGTTTTTTCATGAGCTTTACGACCGGCCGTTCCTCGAATCTCATTGGGAGCCAAGCCCCAAGGTCCTGCCCGAAAACTGGAAGTCCCTCGACCGTTTCTCCAAGTCGCGGTTCCTCTTGGAAGGCTCGTTCTTCGTGGGAGGCCGGCCCGACCTCGATTACTTCTTCTATGAGTACCGGATTCACTGGGTCACGGAGTTCGCGCGAAGGGCGGCCGAGGTTGTACGCCGAACGCTCCCCGCAATGGAGCTCTCCGCCGCCGTCTTCAAGAACCCGATTCACAGCGGAAGGTTCATCGGTCAAGATTGGCGGAGATTCGCGCCGTACGTCGAGACGTGCGTCCCGATGGACTACCGCGACCATTTCCCGGGGGATTTTGAGACCTACCTCAATCTGCTTGGCGATACGATCGCTCTCCAAAAGGGTTGGGCGAAGGACTTCCGGCGCCTCTGGATCGGGTTCGCGGTGAACTTTCTCTATAAGGAGGAGCACCAACTCGGCATCAAGCCCGGCCAGTGCGACCCTGGGAAGGTACGAGCGGTGATCGACCGCATCCGCTCCTCAGAGGCCGAAGGGGTCGTGGTGTTTTCCGAAGGCCAGGTGAACCAGTACAACCTGTGGAAGCCCCTTGCAGAGGCGTTCGCGCCCGACCGCGAATAGTCGCTTCGACGAAATCGACGCCTCGCTCCAGGCCCGTCAGCTTGCCGGCTGCAACTCGGAAGTGCAGTGCGGGCACTTCTTCGCGGCAATCGGGATTTCGCTCAGGCAGAACGGGCAAGCGTGGGTCGTAGGCGCAGCCGCAGGCTCATCCTTCGCGCGAGCCTCCGTCAGCCTATTGAACGCCTTGACCATCAGAAACACAGCGAACGCGACGATCAAGAAGTTCAAGGTGACCGTAATGAACGCTCCGTAGTTCAGCGTGGGAGCCGCCGCAGCCTTGGCCTCCGCAAGCGTTTTGAACCCTTGGCCCGAGAGGTCCACGAACAAATTGTTGAAATCGACCTTGCCGAGAACGAGCCCCAGAGGCGGCATGATCACATCGTCCACCAACGAACTGACGATCTTCCCGAAAGCCGCGCCGAGGATCACGCCCACCGCCAAATCGACCATGTTCCCCCTAAGGGCGAATTTCTTGAACTCATTGAACATCTTCACGTCTCCTATTTCACCGTCTCACAAAAAGCGATTGCCAGTGTAACCCATTGCCCGCGAACCGTCAAGTCCTGCAAACTTACGCGTAACCCTATGCGTCGGCAAACAGTCCTCGTCATCGATTTCGGCGGCCAGTATTCGCAACTCATCGTGAGGAGGGTGCGCGAGTTCAACGTCTACTCGGAGCTTGTCCCCTGGACGAACGCGGAAGCGATGATCCGCGAACGAGAACCTGCGGCCCTGATCCTGAGCGGCGGGCCCCAGTCTGTTCTGGCGGAAGGCGCGCCCGACTTTGACCCCTCCTTGATCGAAGGGCTCCCCGTCTTGGGGATTTGCTACGGGCTCCAGTGGATCGCTCACCGCCTCGGAGGGAAGGTCGAGCGAGCCACAGCGCGAGAGTATGGCTTTCGAGCCATCGAAGTCCTCGAAGAAGACTCCCTCGTCGGTCGGCTCTCGTCCAATCAGGTGTGGATGAGCCACGGGGATCAGGTCGTGGAGGCTCCGCCAGGGTTCGCCATAACTGCAAGGACCGCCAGTTGCCCGGTCGCCGGGTTCGAATCCCCCGAAAGGCGAGCCTACGGAGTTCAGTTCCACCCGGAGGTCAGCCACACTCCTGCAGGCAGAGAGGTCCTCCGCAGGTTCCTCTTCGAAGTGGCTCGGCTCTCGGGCGACTGGACGAGCGCGGCGTTCGTTCAAGAGGCCGTACGCGCGGTTCGTGCCCAGGTAGGGGCCGATGGCCGAGTCTTGTGTGCCGTGAGCGGGGGCGTGGATAGTTCCGTGATGGCTGCGCTCTTGATCGAGGCCATCGGAGATCGCGCGGTCTGCGTATTCGTCGATCATGGACTGCTTCGCAAGCGCGAGGCCGAGCAAGTGGTCGAGACGTTCGGCAACCACTTTCAAGCGAACCTCAAGGTGTTCGAGGAGCGCGAGAGGTTCTTCTCCGCTTTGAAAGGGGTGACCGACCCCGAGCAAAAGCGCAAGATCATCGGCGAGCAGTTCGTTCGGGTCTTCGAGGACCACGCAGGTGAGCTTCAAGGGTGCGACTTCCTCGCCCAGGGAACCCTCTATCCCGACGTGATCGAAAGCGGCTCGCCGACGGCCGCCAAGATCAAGACCCACCACAACGTTGGCGGTCTGCCCGAATGGATGCAACTCAAGCTGATTGAACCTCTTCGGTGGCTCTTCAAGGATGAAGTTCGGAACTTGGGCCGGGAACTGGGGCTGCCCGAAGAGATGGTCGAGAGAGAGCCGTTCCCAGGTCCGGGCCTTGCGGTGCGGGTGTTGGGTGAGGTCACTCCCGACCGAGTCGCGATCGTGCAAGAAGCCGACGCTATCTTTCGGGAAGAACTTCGTGCTCACGGCATCCATAAGAGGGTGTGGCAGAGCTACGCCGCGCTTCTCGACGTCCGGAGCGTTGGGGTCATGGGCGACGAGAGGACCTACGAGCAGCCCATCGTCCTTCGAGCCGTCGAAAGCGAGGACGCGATGACGGCAAGCCCGGTAGACATTCCCTTCGACGTCCTCACCCATGTCGCGAGTCGGATCGTCAACGAGGTCGAAGGGGTCAACCGCGTGCTCTACGATCTCAGCAGCAAGCCGCCCGCTACGATCGAATGGGAATGAAGCCCAAACGAAGCGTCGCATCGCCGCCGAAGGCCGACTCGGCCGCTTTGCTTCGTTGGTACTCCCGGCACAAGCGGCCTCTGCCTTGGCGCGACGCGCAGGACCCGTATCCGGTTTGGGTGAGCGAAGTGATGCTGCAGCAGACCCGGGTCGCAACCGTCATCCCCTATTACGCTCGATGGATGGAGCGCTTCCCGATGGTAGAAGCCCTCGCGAGCAGCCCCGAGCAAGCGGCGCTGGCGCTTTGGCAAGGGCTGGGGTATTACCGGCGCTGCAAACTGCTAAGAGCCGGGGCACGCTGGATCGTCGAACACGGAGTCCCCCGAACCTATGCGGGTTGGCTCGGAGTTCCGGGCGTTGGACCCTACACCGCGGCGGCGATCGCGTCGATCTGCTTCGACGAGCCTGTCCCGGTGGCCGACGGCAACGTGAAGAGGGTCTACGCGCGCCAGACCTGCGACTCTTCCACCGGCGTCGTGCTCGAAAGGGCCGCCCTACGCTGGGCCGGAGGGCTGATGGAAGGCCACAAACCGGGAGCGTTCAACCAAGCGCTTATGGAATTGGGAGCGACGATCTGCACGCCTCGCAGCCCCACTTGCTATCAATGCCCCGTTAGGGCGTCATGCTCGGCAGCCGCCACAGGCAAACCTGAGAACTACCCCCATCGAGCCCCGAAGCAGCGCCCCGAGCGGATTGCCTTCGCCATCTGGGCGCCCGTGTTCGAGGGTAGGTTTGGCGTTCACCGCGTTCCCCCTGGCCCCTGGTGGCAAGGCTTGTGGGAGTTTCCTCGTGCCGAGATCGGCCCCCGATCCGAAGACAGCGCGGACGACTCATTGCGCAGGGTCGTCGGGCCCGGATGGATCGAGGACTTGGGAGAGGTGAGCCACCACGTGAGCCGGTTTCGGATCGAATGCCGAGCGTCCCTCGTTCGCTGCGAAACGACCTCGCCGCTGCTGGAGTGGTACGAGCCCGAGCGGCTGAGCGTCGTCCCCATGCCCGCCCTCTCCCTAAAAGTACTCAAGCTCGCCCTCAGGCATCGCGGCGTGAATCCCACACCCTAGAGAAGGGAACCCGGAATGGGGCGGCGAATCGTAGAATGACACGTCTGAGCGGGAGGGCGCGCCCGTTCGGCTGGAGGAGGAAACAGGAATGCACAACATGCGTGGAGTAGCGATCGCTCTGGTCGCCTGCGTCGGGGCAAGGGCGATGGCCCAGGCCGACCCTACGGTCCTCGGCAAGATCATCGACGAAGGCAAGAACCGGAACCAGGTGATGAAGCACCTGAGGTACTTGACGAAGGACATCGGACACAGGCTGACCGGTTCGACGAACCTGCAGCGAGCTTGCGAATGGACCGCAGATCAGTTCCGCAGCTTCGGGCTCCAGAACGTCAGACTCGAGAAGTGGGGCGAAGTCCCCGTGGGTTTCGACCGAGGCAAGCGTCAAATCGCTCGCATGGTGTCCCCCACTCCAAGGGATTTCGAGTTCACAAGCCCCTCATGGACCCCCGGAACCGCTGGGCTGCAAAGGGGAGTCGCTGTCAAGCAACCCACGACGCTTGAAGAGTTCGAAACCGTGAAAGCCAAGCTCAAGGGCGCGTGGCTCGTCACGCAATCGGCGCCGCGGCGAGGTGGCCAGGTCACCGACGAGCAAGCGAAGCTGCAAGAAGCGATCGATGGATCCGGCGCATTGGGCCTGGTTTACGGCTCGCGGAACGAGCTTGTAATCACCTCCGGGCGGTACACGAATCTGACGATGGAGACTCTGCCCAAGGACGTTCGGATCATGGTGCGGAAGTCCGATATCGACGCGATTTTCGAGCAGATCGACGCGGGCAAAGAAGTCGTCCTCGAATTCGATTTGGAACAGAAGTTTGTACCAGGGCCGATCCCTGTGTACAACGTGGTCGCTGAGATTCCCGGCACCGAGTTTCCCGACGAGGTCGTGATCGTGAGCGGGCACCTCGATAGCTGGGACGGCCCCGGCTCTGAAGGATGCTGCGACAACGGGACCGGCACCATGGTGGCGGTCGAGGCCGCGAGGATTCTTATGGCATGCGGGGCCAAGCCCAAGCGGACGATTCGCTTTGTCCTGTGGACGGGCGAAGAGCAGGGTCTTCTCGGCTCGCGCGCCTACGTCGAAATGCACAAAGACAGCCTGAGCAAGATTTCCGCTGTTTTCGTCGATGACGGCGGCACCAACTATCAGGGTGGGCTCGTGTGCCTCAAGGAGATGGAGCCGATCCTCAAAGAGGCCATCGAGCCCGCGATGAAGGCGTTCCCCGACCTCCCCATGCAGATTCGGGTCGTCGAACGAATGCCCAGAGGCGGGGGCAGCGACCACGCTCCGTTCAATGCCGTCGGCGTACCGGGGTTCTTTTGGATGGAAACGGGCAGGTCGAACTACACCCACGTTCACCACACGCAGCACGACCACCTTGATTACGCGATCCCTGAGTATCTCGTCCAGTCGTCTACGAACTCAGCGGCGGCGGCTTATATCGTAGCCAGCGCGCCGACGATGCTTCCTAGGGAGGCGCAAGGGACCGACGGCGGGAAGTAATTCCTTCAGGTTGACGGCAGTCCAAGCCGAGAACTCGGCGCTCCGCACGAAGGGGAGCGTCGAGTTTTTTCAGGGGCGCCCTCTCCAAGCCCCTCCACGGAACCCAGCGAACCGGCGTCTTGGGCTCCTCGACAACCTATTTCTTTCAAACAGGTATTTTGAACAGGTCCATAACAGACGAAATCGAATATATTTGTAGCAGTCCGCCGCGAGCGGTGGGCTTTGTTTGAGGTGAATTGGATATGAAGAAGGTGTTCTTAGTTTTGGCCTGCTCGGCTGCGTATGGCACTTCCCACGCGCTCGTTTGGGGATTTTCCGCTCCTATCATCGACGGCTCTCAGGAAGTCCCGCCGACTGGAAGCTCCGCTTACGGAACCGCATCGTTTACGCTCGACGACGTGACCTGGGAACTCGCAGGGTCGATGACGGTGATCGGCATACCAGCGACTGCCACGACTGGAGCGCACATTCACCAGGCGCCCGCCGGTGTGAACGGGCCAGTAGTTTTCAACCTTCTTGCGAACCAAATTCCGGGATCGCCGCTGACTTCCGGCAACATGGTCGTCTATGCGTATCGCGGAACCTTGGCCACGGCCAACAACGCCGCGACTCTGGCGGCCATGATCGCGGGCGACACGTACATCAACGTCCATACGCCGCAATTCCCTGGTGGCGAGATTCGGGGCCAGATCACCTGCCACGGCGTAGTGCCCGAACCGGCGACGATCGCTGCCCTCTCGCTTGGGGTCCTGCCCCTCTTGCGACGACGGAAGAAGTAAGCGCCCTTTGATCGATCCGGTCCCAGAACCCCGAGGGAAGGAAATCCCTTGGGGTTCGTGGCTTTTTGAAGGCCAGTAGCGCCGCCCGGCTACAATCGAACCCATGGGAACATCATCGCCGCTCTTGGAGGTCGTCGCAGAACGCGCGGTGCTCTTCGATGGCGCGATGGGCACTCAAATCCAAGCCGCCAACCTCGCGTCGGCGGACTTTGGCCTTGGGAGCGTTTCCCTCGAGTCCGCGCGAGCGAAGATCGCCCGTCTTCCCAACCCCGACGCCCTCCTCGACGGCTGCAACGAACTCCTCAACCTGACCCGCCCCGAAGCAATCGAAGCCATCCACGCCAAGTACCTGCGGGCCGGTTCGGACATCATCACCACAAACACGTTCGGCGCGAGTTCGGTCGTGCTTGCGGAATACGGTATCGAAAGCCTCCTGTACGAGGTCTCCTTCGAGGCCGGAAGGATCGCCCGAAGGGTGACCGATGCGTTTTCGACGCCTGAACGACCACGTTTCGTCGCCGGCGCGATCGGACCGGGAACCAAGCTGGTCTCCCTCGAACAAGCGACGTTCGATGAGATCGAGCAATCCTACTTCACCGCCTTCTTGGCGCTCATCGAAGCCGGAGTGGACGCGCTGATGCTCGAAACGTTGCAAGACCTGCTCATGGCCAAAGCGTGCATCGTGGGGGCGCATAGGGCGTTGGCGGAGTCGGACAAGGACCTGCCCATTCTGGTCTCGGTCACCATCGAGCAAACCGGAACCATGCTCTTGGGTTCGGAGATCGGCGCCGCGCTGAACATGCTCGAAGCCTTCCCGCAAGTGAAAATGGTCGGCATCAACTGCGCGACCGGTCCGGTCGAGATGGCCCCGCACGTGAGGTTTCTTTGCCAAAACTCCACGCGGCCCGTCTTCGTCCAGCCAAACGCCGGTCTTCCCGTGATGGAGCGGGGTCAGGCCGTCTATAGGCTGAGCCCGGAAGAACTCGCTTCGAGCCATTCCCACTTCCTGCGGGATATGGGCGTGGCGGCGGTCGGGGGATGCTGCGGCACGACTCCCGAACACATCGCTGCGGTGAGCCAAGCTCTCGCGGATGCGCCGCGGTCGCCCGAAGCCCATTGGCAGAAAGTCCGTGTCCTTTTCCCCGGCTTCGACTTTCGCGTTCGAAACGAGCAGCAATGCGATGCTGTCCGACTGGTGGGCAGCAGCAGCCTCTTTCGGTTCCAGCCCTACCGACAAGACACCAGCTTCCTCATCATCGGAGAGAAAACCAACGCAAATGGAAGCAAGGCGTTTCGAGAAATGCTCGCCGCCGAGAACTGGGACGGGCTTACTGAACTGGCACGGGAACTCGAAGCCGAGGGCTCGCACATGCTCGATGTGTGCGCCGCGTTCGTGGGACGCGACGAAACCCGCGACATGCGAATTCTCCTGACGCGCTTCAACAAACAGGTGAGCGTCCCTCTCATGATCGACTCGACCGACGCCAAGGTGATCGAGGAGGCGCTCAAGACCCTCGCCGGCAAGCCGCTGGTGAACTCGATCAACTTCGAAGACGGGGAGGAACGAACGAGGATCGTGCTCGGGCTCTGCGCCCAATACGGCGCGGGTGTGGTGGCCTTGACCATCGACGAAGAGGGCATGGCCAAGACAGCCGAACGGAAGGTCGCCATCGCCGACCGGATTCTCGCGTTCACTCGGGAAGCCGGGTTGCCAGACCACGACGTTTTCCTCGACTGCCTGACGTTCACCCTTGGATCGGGCGACGAGGAGTTTCGCAGGTCCGCCGCGGAGACCCTCGAAGCGATTCGCGCCTTGCGTTCGCGCAACCGCCATGTCAATCTGCTCCTCGGCGTCTCCAACGTCTCTTTCGGGCTGAAACCGGCGCTGCGAAACGTGTTGAACACGGTATTCCTCCAAGAAGCCCTGGGCGTCGGGCTGAACGCGGCCATCGTCCACTTCTCCAAGATTCGGCCGCTCAACCAGATCGAGCCGGATCTGATGAAGATCACGCAGGACCTCATCTACGATCGCAGGCAATTCGCCACCGTCTAATCCCTTACATCGCGGCGACTATCGTCCTACCCTTCTCAATTCATTATTAGTGTACATAAGTCTATTTCTTGGCACTTTTTTACGTAGAAAGTGTCATCTCGTCCCATAAATTGTTGAAATTCCTATTGACAAGAAAAATGGGTTCCCACTAAGATGCAACCAGCAGGACGAACCCACGGACGGGCCCAAGTCGCTGCGGGGTAGGGCGGGGTGCTCTACAGGTAGTCGGGCGGTTTCAATGGACGGAAACCGCCCCCTAGATTCCGAAGAGGTCGCGTTTGGCAAGCTTTCAATTGCCCGAGGGATTCGAGCCGATCATCGGAACCGATGAAACGGTGCTCGACGATAAGGGAAGGGTGCTCATTCCCAAGCGCAAACGCGACAGGCTCGGGCGGACGTTCGCTTTGGTCCTAGGAAAAGTCGGCGCCCTCGTCATTTACCCGGAAGCCATATGGCGTGCGTTGCTTCATGAGGTTTTCGAGGCCGGAACTCTTGATCCTGCGCGCGAGCAATTCACCCGGCTCCAATTGGGGCTTGCCGCCGACGGGCTGAAGTTCGATCCTGCCGGCAGAATGGTGCTTCCCCAAGACCTCCGCGACGCCGCGAAGCTCAAGATTGGCGACCCTCTGAAGCTGATCGGTTGCGGCGACAGGATTGAGATATGGACCAAGCCCGAGTGGGAGGCGTTTCAGAGATTCCCTCAGCATTACGGAAAGGAGCGCCGCGAGCCCATCGAAGAGGCTTATCAGTCGATGCTCCGCGCCGCACACATGAGAGGTGAGCCCCGTGCCTAGGAGCGAAGCGATCGTGGGGTTTGCGCAAGGATCGAGCCACTTCGGCGCGATGTTGTTCTCAAGGCAAGTCGCGGACACGGGATCAGGCGCACCCCGCAGCGCGAACCCAGGCGAAGATTTTGGTCCGGCGCACGAGCCTGTGATGGTCGAGGAGGTCCTGGAGGCGCTGTCGCCGTCGCCTGGCGCGGTTGTTGTCGACGGCACGATGGGACAGGGCGGCCATTCGCTTGCGTTGATCGAACGCATCGCCCCCGGTGGGACTCTGATCGGATTCGAATGGGACCCCGCGATGCTCGCGATCGCTCAGGTGAGGATCGGCGACCCGAGAGGCGTCAAGGTCGAGTTCGTCTCCGATGACTTCCGCGAAATCCCGCGTTACCTCTTTCGCACTGGACGCACGGCAGACGCGATCCTTCTCGATCTTGGGCTCAACACGGGCCAGGTCCTCGACCCTAAGCGCGGATTCAGCTTCGCCCACGACGCCCCCCTCGACATGCGGATGGACCGCGGAAGAGGCGAGCCCGCATCCGCAGTACTCAACCGTATGTCCCCGGTTCAAATCGAGGACATGCTGCGCGATTACGGCGATGAAAAGTGGGCCCGCGCCATCGCGAAGAAGATCGTCGAGGTTCGCAAATCCCGGCCACTCACCACTACGTTCGACCTCGTCGAGTGCGTGCTGGCGGCGATTCCGAAGGGCGCGCGCGAGAAAAGAATTCACCCGGCAACCCGAACGTTTCAGTCGGTTCGGGTCTATGTGAATCGAGAGCTTCAAGGGCTCGAAGAGGCTCTTGGGGCGATGGCGGAGGCTTTGTCACCTCAGGGAGTCCTCGCGGTGATCTCGTATCACTCCGGCGAGGACCGTATCGTCAAACACGCGTTTCGGTCGCTTGAGGCGACCGAACGCTTCGAGTCGATCACTCGCAAGCCGCGAACCCCCAGCGCCTCCGAAGTGGAACGAAACCCTCGGAGCCGCAGCGCCAAGCTAAGGGCGGTTCGGCGGCTCTTGCCATGATTCCCCTTCGCCAAGGAGCTTGCGGCTCCTCGGCATCGACCATGCGGACCGATATGCAGGGAAGCGAAAGGGCCACGGAGGGCCCAACCGAAGAATGAGTGCAGCGCCAGCATCGAAAATATACGTGCCAACTTCAGCCGACCTTACGGTGAGGGTTACTCCCGCGAGGAGCGGGCTTGCGGTCGTCGCGCGGTACATGGCGTCGTTCGTCGGGGTCGTCTTCTTCACGTTCGTACTCAGCAGCCTCGTAGGTCAGATGCTGTTGGAGTCCGCGCGAAGCGAAGCGGTGCGCACAGCGGAGCGCGCTAAGAGGGTCGAACAGGAGAACTTGATGCTTCGCAAGCGCGTCGATGCCTCCCGAAGCCTAGTCGCAGTCCAGTCGTGGGCCGAGTCCCACGGCTTTGTGATGGCCGGAGCGAGGGAGCCAGCCTCCGCCCCCGTCGCCAACCCACTGGAGGCTTCGGCGACGGAATCGACCCCTGTTTCGTCTGGGGAATCAGGACTCGCGAGCGCAATCAATGAACTCTAGAGGCATCAAGGTCTTCGCTTGGCTGACGCTGGCCGGATTCGTCGTTGCCGCCGGTTCTCAAGCACGGCTCCAGGTGTTTCGGCGAGACGCGGTCCTCGACCTCGGCGAGAAGAGCGGCCGCTTTCTCGTCAAGCGCGTCGAACCCGCTCGGCGCGGGGCGATCCTCAGCGCGGACAACCGCCCCCTCGCTCAAGACGCGAGCGCGCGCGAGTTCGGGCTGATCTTCGACGATGTGCCGTTCAGTCGGACGTTTTTCATGGAACTTAGCGAGGCTTCAGGGATTCCTGCCAGCGAGATGCTTCAGCTCAAGGCATCGGGAGTGAGGACCACGTTCTGGCGGGAGCCGCTGACCGAGTCGAAAGCGAAACGTGTTGAAGACGTGAAGATCAGGTGGCGGGCCGATGGGGTTTCGCTACGACGCGTCGCCGAGCGGGACTACCCCCTCGGAATCGCGGCGGCGGGAGTCGTCGGCGCGCTCCGCGATGGCAAGCCGATCACAGGGATTGAGGTGTCGAAGTCCAAGACGCTCGAAGGGCACGACGGGCTGACCATCGGGTTGACGGACTCGAAGGGCAAATTCCTGCCCATGAGGATCGATCCCCGCACCAAGACCCGTGTGGATGGCGAAGACGTCGTTCTCACCCTCGACAGCCGATTGCAGCTCGTCGCGACGCAGGCGCTCAAAGAGGCCGTCGAGTCCAACAACGCCGACCAAGGAGCGGTGGTGATCCTCAACCCCAAGACCGGAGACATCCTAGCGATGGCCAGCTGGCCCAGCTACGACCCGGCGCGGTTGGGCCAGCCCACCGGAAGCAAGGAGCGGTTCACGGACTTCAACCCCAACTATATGGCGGCCCTCGAACCCGGCTCGACGTTCAAGATTTTGACCCTCGCGCTCGCCTTGGAAAAGGGAGTGGTGAATTCCACCGACGTCGTGCAGTGTGGCGGCTCTCTCCAAGTCTGGTCGAACCGAAGCGTCCGGTGCGACTTGCACGGGGGGACGCGGGCGCATGGAACCGTGGACCTGGAAAAGGCGATCTCGAAAAGCTGCAACGTCAGCGCGGCGACTTGGGCGCTCCGAGTGGGTTCGCCCGACTTCATCGAGTTCTTGGACAGATCGGGGCTTATGCGTAAGACCCAGCTCGGGCTTCCGCTCGAAGCTTCGGGCCAGTTCGTCCGCGACGAATACGCCAAGGGGCTTCAACTTGCGACCTTCGGATTTGGTCAATCGATGACCTGCACTCCTGTCGGGCTGGCTTCGGTCTTCTCAGCCCTGGGCAACGGCGGCGTTCGGATGGAGCCGAGGCTCATCGCGAAGGTAGGCGGCAGGGACACGAAAGAGCGCGAGGCCGGGAGGCTGTTTTCGAAGGAAACCGCCGATCAGGTGCTGGGGTATATGGAGTCCGTGATTGAATCTGACTCGGGTACGGGCAAATCGCTCCGGATTCCGGGATACCGGCTTGCAGGCAAGACCGGTACGGCCCAAAAAATCAACCGATCGACGGGCACGGTCGAAGGCGGCGGATACGTTTCTAACTTCGTGGGACTCGTTCCTGCGCAAAACCCCCAGGCGCTCATTCTGGTGATGATCGACAACCCGAAGGCAGGGAAGTACTACGGCGCGAGCGTTGCGGGGCCGGTGTTCGTCGAATCGGCCCAAGCGGTCGTCCGGCTGCTGGGAATTCCTCCGACGCCCGGCAAAGATGTGGTCCCTAGCCCGAAAGCGTCCCCTTCTCCCGACATCGAGATTCGCTCAACGAAGCAACAAGGAGGGGCGAGCAACTGAGATGCCACTCCTTTCGGAAGCGATTGAGCGGTCGGGCGCCGTTCTCGATAGGATCAGCGGCGACGCGCCGATCTCGGGAATCGACGACGACACTCGCACGGTTTCCGAGGGCGATCTCTTCGTTTGCATGCCCAGCGACTCGCGGGACACCAATGAGCTGATCCCGGAGGCTCTGGGAAAGGGAGCGGCCGCGGTCCTCGCCCATAGCCAAGAGGGCTTTCAAGGGGCCGTCGAGCAGGGGGTTCCGGCGATGCTCTCGCGTAAAGAAACCGGCAGGTTTGAAGACGCAGTGTGGCGGCTCGCGGCAGAAGTATTGGGCCGGCCTAGCCGCAAGATTAGAGTCGTCGGGGTCACGGGTACAAACGGCAAGACCACGACCGCTTGGCTCGTCCGCGAGGCGCTCGTGGCGCTCGGACATCCCGCGGCCTACCTCGGCACGCTCGGCATCCAGACTCCTAAGGGATCGCGCGAACTCGCAAACACCACCCCGTTTCCGATCGCCCTACAGAAGCTCCTCTGCGAAGTCGTCGAATCCGGAGCGACCCATCTGGCGATGGAGGTTAGCAGCCACGCGCTCGAACAGCGTCGGGCCGATGGGGTCGAGTTCGATGTGGGGGTGTTTACGAACCTCACCCAAGACCACCTTGACTTCCACGGATCGATGGATTCCTATGCATCAGCCAAAAGAAGGCTCTTCCTGGAACTCCCCCGACAAACCTCCAAGCGGTTCGTTGCCGTTCTCAACAAAGACGACCGCGAGGGCGCTGCCATCGAATCGCTGGTGCAGGGCCAGGTGCTCACGTACGGCTTTCAGCACGGCGAAATCCGGGGGCGCGCCGACCGCGTCGAGTTGGACCGGCTCACTCTGTCGCTGGAGCACGGCGCAGACCGAGCGACCCTCGAGGCTCAACTGGGCGGCGCATTCAACGCCACCAACTGCCTTTCGGCCGCCGCCGGGTTGGTCGCTTTAGGGATCGATTTGATGTCGGCGACGCGCGGGCTTGCTAAGGCTCGTCCTGTACCAGGGAGATTCGAAGCTGTGCGAAACGAGAAGGGGATCGGAATCATCGTCGACTACGCTCACACGCCCGACGCATTATCGAAGCTGCTGGGCTCGGTGCGGGGCCTGAAGCCCAAGAGGATCATCACCGTGTTTGGATGCGGCGGTGATCGGGACAAGGCGAAGAGGCCGCTCATGGCTCAGGCCGTTTGCGCCCAATCCGATGCGGTAGTTGTGACGAGTGACAACCCCAGAACCGAAGACCCGGAGGCCATCATCGCAGACATCGAACGGGGAATCGAGCCCACCTGCCGGGCTTTACGCGTGACGGACCGCCGAGCGGCGATCCAACGCGCCATTTCGATGGCCGAACGCGGGGATGTGGTCGTGATCGCCGGAAAGGGCCATGAGAACTACCAGATCATCGGAAAGACCAAGGTCCCGATGGACGACCGCGAACTCGCCCGCAAGGCATTGGAGGGCCTGAATTGAGACCGATCAACGTCTACGAGATCGCCGCCATCGTGAACGGCCGACCCTTCGCGATCCTCGATTCGGCCTTGGCCTCAGGTTTCGCGTTCGACCATCGTGAGGTTGCGCCCGGAGACCTCTTCATCTGCATTCGTGGCAGCCGGTTCGATGGGCACGACTTCGCGGCTCAAGCGATTGCTCGCGGCGCGGCTGCATGTCTCGCCAGCCGCCCGATTCCTGGTCCCCACATCCTTGTGAACGACGTCGTGCGGGCGATTTCCCTGCTGGGAACGGAGTACCGAAAGAGGGTCTCCGGCGAGGTGGTGGGTGTAACGGGTTCGTATGGCAAGACGAGCGTCAAAGAGTTCCTCGCAGCGGCTCTTCGGCCCCTAGGAGCGATCGCGAAGACCGAGGGCAACCGCAACACCGAACTTACCGCGCCTCTTTTGTTCGCCCAGTTGGACGGAGCCGAGGCCGCGGTGGTGGTCGAGATGGCGATGCGAGGCAAGGGCCAGATCGGCGAGCTTTGCCGAATCGCTCGCCCCACGGCAGGGGTCGTGACGAACGTCGGGCACGCCCACCTCGAAGCGCTCGGGTCTCGGCTTGAGATCGCCAAAGCGAAAAGGGAACTGCTCGAAGCGATCCCCAACTACGGACACGGCGCGGTTTGGGCCGAAGACGAGTTTCGCGACGTCCTCGCCAAACACGTCGGGTGCCATCTGGGGTACTTCGGGTTCTCCGATTCGGCCGACGCAAGGGTGGAGTCGTGCGAAATCGTCGGCTGGGAAAGGTCGGTCGCGACGATCCGCGTCGAGGGGGAAAGGGTCGAACTGGAGGTCCCGGCAAGCGGCAAGCACATGGCCCTGAACGCCGCCGCGGCTCTGCTCGTGGCTTCTCGGCTTGGCGCTCCCCTTGGGGAAGCGGCGCAGTCACTCGCGTCGGCCCAACTCCCTGCGATGCGAATGCAGGTGCTCCAGCGCCAGGGCGTTACGATCGTCCTGGACGCGTACAACGCCGCACCCGGAAGCGTCGCCGCCTCGCTCGAAACCCTTGCCGCGGTCCCTTGCGAGGGGAAGAGGCGGATGGTTCTTGGCGATATGCTGGAGTTGGGAAGGGCTTCCGCTGAACTGCACGGCCTTGTGGGAGCGCAGATTGCAGCGGCGGGCGTGACGAGCGCGCTGTTCTACGGCCCGAATTCCATTCAGCACGCGCTTCCGGCGTATGCCTCCGTTTGCGCGAGCTGCGAGGCCCGATCGGCGTCCAACATCGACGAGGTCGCAGCGTTCCTCGATTCGGCTTCGCCGGGAGACGTCGTGCTGGTCAAGGGCAGCCGGGGGATGGCGCTCGAAAGGGCATTGGAACGCAGACCCCAAGGAGCCCTAACATGACCCCCGTCGGCGAACTGGGGGGCGCCTTCTTCGTCGCCCTGCTGGTATCCGCTCTGGCGACCCCTATCGTCCTCCGAACGCTTCGCGCTCTTGGGTCGCAGCAAACGGTGAGCCAATACGTCCCTGAACACGCCGCGAAGCAAGGAACCCCCACGATGGGCGGTTGGATCATCCTCATAGGCTTTGCCGCTGCGGGCGCGATCGCCGGGATCACAAGGCTCGATCTTTGGATTCTCCTCGGTAGTTTTGCTGCGATTGGATTCCTCGACGATTTCTTGGTGCCACGGTGGAAGCCGGGAACCCGCGGCCTGGGCTGGACGCAAAAGCTCTCGCTGCAACTCATTGCCGTGGCCGTCGCCCTCTTTGCCGGAGGCTGGGACTTCGGTGAGGCGCTTACCTGGGCGATGGTGATTGGGGTCGTAGGGGTGGCCAACGCCTATAACTTCTCCGACGGCCTCGACGGCCTTGCGGGTGGACTGTTGGCGCTGATCGCATCGGGCTTCCTTGCGCTGGAATGGGTGGTTACCGGGCCTGGGGTCGTGGGACTCGTTGCGGCATGTCTCGTTGGCGCGGCGATCCCATTCCTGTTCGTCAACGCTCCTCCGGCCAAGGTGTTCATGGGCGATGTCGGTTCGCTGCCGATTGGGGCCGTGCTCGGCTGGATGTGCCTCGAAGTCCTCTCCCACCCTCTCGCCCGTGGACCCAGCGCGGCTTGGGTATGGGGCGCGGTCGGACTGCTCGGGCTTGTCCTCTTGGCGGAGCTCCTTCCCGTCCCCCTCCAGGTTCTCTCAGTGAAGATTCGAGGGAAGCGACTCTTTCCTCGGACCCCGATTCACCATGCCTTCCAACATGCGGGCTGGCCGGAAACCCGAGTTACGGCTGCCTTCTTGCTGACGCAGTTCGTCGCAGGCGTCAGCGCGGTCTGGATGGCCGACTTCGCAGCGCGAGGTGCGGGACGGTGAGCCGAATCGCGATTATGGGTCTGGGCAGGTCCGGCATTTCTGCTGGCCGGGCCGCTCTTCAGCGAGGCGATTCCGTGGTCCTCGTCGATGAGTCTGAGCCCAAAGCCTCGCACAGGGCGCAAGTCGACGAGCTCGCCAGCCTTGGCGCCGAGGTCCGAACCACTTGGACCGGCGCGTTCGCCGACGAAGGCGTTCATCGAATCGTCGTTTCGCCTGGGGTCCCTCAAGACCATCCGAAGCTCCTTGCAGCCGCGCGCGCAGAGATCGAAGTCCTCGGCGAGATCGAATTCGCTTACGAGATCAGTAAGGCGCCGATCGTCGCCGTGACAGGCACCAACGGCAAGAGCACCACCACCGTAATGGCCTATCTCTGCCTCCGGGCGGCAGGGGTGGACGCCGTGCTTTGCGGCAATGTTTATGGCACCGGCTACCCGGAGGTCCCGTTGAGCGAGGCCGCCGCGAATGCCGTGAACGGCGAGGTCCTGGTCGCCGAAGTCAGCAGTTTCCAACTGGAGTGGGTCTCCCGCTTCCGCCCGATCGCCGCGACGATCACGAACATCAGTTGCGATCACCTGGTTCGATATCGCGATTTCGAGGAGTACGCCGAGGTCAAGCACCGAGTCTACAAGCGCATGGGACCTGAGGACGGCTATGTTTTTGCGAGCGAGGACCCGAACGTACAGCCCGGACCGGAGTGCCGCGCCCGACGCGTTTCCTTTGGAGGCCCTGCCGACTCCGCCTCCATCTCGGAAGGCGCGCTGGTTCTGCCTGGGATCGAGGTCCCGCGTTCTCAGCTTCCCTTTGACCAGCCCTATAACCTCCAGAACGCTCTTTCCGCGCTGCTGCTTGGACTTGCGGTGATCGAACGCACGGGCCGCGGCGAACCGGCTCGCCTGGCCGAAGGACTTCGCGAGTTTCGGGGACTCCGCCACCGCATGGAGTGCCTCGGAGAGCGGGACGGCGTCTTGGTGGTCAACAACTCGATGAGCACGAATCCGGCTGCCGTCGTGGCATCGAGTTCCGCGCTCGATCGGCCCCAGCATCTGCTCCTCGGAGGGCGCGACAAGAACCTGGAGTTCAGCCCCCTCCGCGACTACTTGAGTTCCGGCAGGCACTCGGTCTATCTCTTCGGCGAGAACAAGGACATGCTGCTTCGGGAACTTGACGTGCCTTCGCGGGTTCATTCGACCCTGCAGGAGGCTTTTGGAGAAGCCGCGCAAAGGGCCAAACCCGGCGAGGCGATCGTGCTCGCGCCGTCGATGGCGAGCACCGACCAGTTCGAGGACTTTCGGGAGCGCGGCGAAGTGTTTCGCGCCCTGGCTCTGGAGTGGTTGGAATCATGAGGAAGTTCTTTGCAAGGCGGAAGCTCGCCGATGGGCTCCTTTACCAGTTGGCGATCGTTTCGAGCGTATTGGGGCTGCTTTTCATCTTGGACTCGGGCTATGCGCGGTCGATCCACAACCAGCGCGGGCTTCTTCCCAAGGAGTTCGTGAATCAGCTTCTGTTCCTGGCGGCGGGCCTCGCCGTGTTTGCGATCGTTCGCCGAATCCCGATATCGAGCTGGCTCAAGGCGTCGAAGGCTCTGTGGTTCCTGACGTTCGTCGCCCTCGTGATGGTCATGGTGCCGGGGATCGGCTATGAAATGAACGGGGCGCACCGCTGGTTGAACCTCGGCTTGAAAGTGCAACCCGCCGAGTTCGCCAAGGTCGCGGTGATCCTGTATGTGGCTGGGGCCGTGGCGACCCGGAAGGCGTGGCCTAAGGTAGTGCCCAAGCCCAGTTCGAAGGCGCTTTACCTCGATTCGGTCGTTATCCCCAAGCTCAAGCGCTTCTTGCCAGCGGTGTGGGTTGCGATCGCAGCGGCGCTGATCGCGCTCGAACCCGACCTTGGAACGGCGGCAGTCGTCGGCGTGGTCGCCTGGGTTCTCTTTGCCGTTGGGGGAGTTTCTTGGAAGTCGATGGTTTGGGGGACTGCGATCGCCCTCGCCGGTTGCGCGGGGTTCCTGTTTGCGGAACCGTACCGGATCGAGCGCATCGTCAATCACTTCCACAGGTACGACGCCCGGTTCATCGACGACGTGGGCTTTCAAACGGTACGTTCCGAACTTGCGATGGCGAGCGGAGGGTTGTTCGGAGTTTCTCCCGGCGCCGGGGCGGCCAAACACGTCCTGCCCGCCGCAACGACCGACTTTGCCAGCACGACGATTGGAGAGGAGTTCGGACTCGCGGGGTGGTTGGTGGTGGCGGGAGTCCTTGCTGCCCTGACGTGGAGGCTTTTCTGGCTAGCTCAACGCTCCAACGACAAGTTCTCGTCTCTCGTTTTGGCCGGAGCGGCCACCTGGATCGGCGTCCAAACGATCACCAATCTCGTCATGGCGAATGGGACGCTTCCGCCGATTGGAATCCCCATTCCGTTCATCAGTTCGGGTGGATCGAGCCTGGTTGCGCTTTGGGCGCTCGTCGGAATCTGTCAATCCGCCGCGGTCCCCAAGCTTGCCGTGGTCGAGGAGGAGGCGCATGAGAGTGGCAGTCACCGGTGGAGGGACCGGCGGTCACGTGTTTCCAGCGCTTGAAGTCGCGCGCTACTCCCGCGAAAAGGGCTGCGAAGTCTGGTACTTCGGATCGCTGAGAGGAATGGAGGCGCAAGCCTGCCTCAAAGAAGGCATCGGATTCTCGGGTTTTCCCTCGCGTCCGCTTTACACCCTCAAGTCCCTCAAAGGATGGTTGAGTCTGGCGGCCCTGCTCCGATCGAGGGCCAGGGCGAGCAGGGCGCTTCGCCAGTGGAAGCCCGACGTGGTGTTCTCCACAGGAGGCTACTCGTCCGGACCCGTAGTGTCGGCTGCGCAGGGGCTCGGCATTCCCACCGTCCTGCACGAACAAAACGCCATACCCGCCCGCACGACGACGCTGTTTCAACGCCGTGCCTTCGCCGTCTGCACCGTCTTCGAAGGCGTTTCCAAGCATCTGAGCCACGCAAACATTCTCCGAACCGGAATGCCCCTCCGACGCGAGATCAGGAGCCTGGCGTCCGGCCCTCGGGAAAGGGACCTGATCCCGTTCATCCTGATCTTGGGGGGTTCCCAAGGAGCCCTCGCCCTCAATGAAGCCGCCCTGGGAGCCGCATTGCGGATTACAGACCTACCGGCCCACTGGCTGAACGTTGCGGGGAAGGGGGCGTTTGAGTCCGCGTTTCTCAGCGTCGAGAAGCTGGGATTGAAGGACTGTTTCGAGGTGATGTCGTTCCTCGACGCGCCCTCAATGGCAGCCGCATACTCTCGCGCGACGCTCGCGGTTTGCAGGTCGGGGGCGGGCACACTCTCCGAGCTTGCCGCCTACGGAATCCCCAGCGTAACGATCCCGTACCCAACCTCTTTTGCCGACCACCAGGCTGCGAATGCGGCCGAATTCGAGTCGTTCGGGGCGACCCAGTTGCTTCCTCAAACCGGGCTCTCGCCCACGACGCTTGCCGACGCGGTCCGCGCGTGGCTGGACAACCCCGAACGCAGCGAAGACGCGGCGGCCGTGCTGAAGCGATGGGACCGCCCCAAAGCCACCGAGGATATCTACGAATTGCTGACGAGTGCCGCCTCAGGTGCGTCAAACTAGGAAGCCCGGAGAGTCCCAAGAGCAGTATGAGCCGAACCAAAGCCGAAGTCGAAAGCGGAATCTTTGCCCCCTCCCATGAGATGCAGGCGCTGCGCCCGTTCTTTCTCGTGGGGATCGGCGGGGCAGGGATGAGCGCCCTCGCAAGGCTGCTGAAGGGCCGGGGGCTGGAGGTAGAAGGCACGGATTCCACTCCTTCGAACGAGACGCTGCTTCTCCAAGAACTAGGCATCGAGGTCCGGATCGGCCATTCGGGCGAGGGGATCACCCGCAGGCATCAAGTGGTCCTCAGCGACGCGATCGACCTCGATGCGAGCCCCGAATATGCGGCCGCCCAAAAGGCAGGGTGTCCGGTCTTCCGCCGCTCGCAACTCTTGGGGTGGCTTCTGAAGGGCAAGCGTGTGATCGCCGTCACAGGGAGCCACGGAAAAACCACAACCACGGGGATGGTGGCTGCCGGACTTCGAGCTGTTGGCCTCGACCCGCTGATTATCGTGGGTGCGGAGGTGCCTGAATTCGGGGCTTCGGTGATCGACGGCAAGGGCGATCTGGCTGTCGTCGAGGCGTGCGAGGCTTTCGAAAGCTACCGGGACATCGACCCCCACATCGTCATCGTCACCAACCTTGAGGCCGACCACCTGGACTACCACGAAGACTTCCCTCAACTGCTTGCGAGCGTGAGGAGGTTCGCCCAAAAGGTCAAATCGGGAGGAGCCGTGCTCTTCTGCCACGAAGACGCGGGCGCTTGCGCGGTGGCGGAGGGCATCGCCGAAGCCGTCCCCTACACCCTCTTCGACTGGACCTCTCGACTCGAAGAGACGTCCGACGAACCCGTGGACGCTTATGGCCTCGCGATTCCAGGTCGGTATGCGGCGCTCGATGCCGCCGCGGCGCTCTCTGCCATTCAGAGGGTCATTCCTGAACTCGAAAAGGCGATCCAAGCCATTCGGGAGTTTCGCGGCGCGGAGCGCAGGCTCCAGGTCAGGAGGGAAGGCCCGATCACCGTCGTCGACGACTACGCCCACCACCCCACCGAAATCCAGGCAAGCATCGAGGCGTTGCGGCAGCGGTATCCGGAAAGGCGGATGGTCCTCGTATTCCAGCCGCACCTCTTCACCCGGACGAGAGATCAGTTGCACGGCTTTGTGGAGGCCCTCGATCTCGCAGACTCTGTGGTGCTCACGGACATCTACCCGGCCCGCGAGGACCCCATCCCTGGGATCAGCTCGGCCCGGATCGCTGAGGGGCTCAAGGTCCCCGTCAAGTACGTTCCCTCGCGCCGATTGCTGCCTCGGGTTGTGGCGCAGTTGGCCCAGCCCGGCGACCTCATTTGTGGGATGGGCGCGGGCAACATCTCCGAGTTCGTGCCTGCGTTCCTCGAAGAACTGGATCGCACAGGACCCTTGCGTGTGGCGGTCGTATTCGGTGGAGACAGCACGGAGCGCGAAGTTTCGCTCCACTCCGGAAGGGCCGCAATCGATGCGCTCAAAAAGAAGGGCTACGACGCTTATGGGGTCGACGCTTCGGACCTCTTGCTCTCGCGGGGAGACTTGAGCCAGTTCGTCGGGATCAACCGTCCGGATGTCGCCTTCCTCGCCGTACACGGCACCCACGCCGAGGATGGCGCGGTCCAAGGGCTTTTCGAACTCCTCCACATCCCGTACACGGGCTCGACAATTCAATCCAGCGCGATCGCGATGGACAAGCAACTTTCCAAAGACGTTCTTGCCGCGCACGGAATCCCGACTCCTGCGGGCGGTTTGCTTCTTTCTCCTGATGAGCCCCCTCCATGTTCCGGCCCCTGGGTGGTCAAACCCAACGAGCAAGGCTCGACGGTGGGGCTCTCGTTCGTCGAACGCGCCGAGGACCTTCCGGAGGCCGTTCGGAGGGCTCTGGAATACGGCCCAGAAGCCTTGGTCGAGCAGTGGATCGAGGGAGTCGAAATCTCGGTGCCGGTGATGGGTAATCAGGCTCTTCCGCCTGTCGAGATCGTGCCCTTGAGCGGACGTTACGACTTCGCCGCGAAGTACACGCCGGGCGCGACGGATGAGATCGTCCCTGCGCGATTGTCCGAAGAGGTCCTCGAGAGGGCCAGGGAGTTAGCGGTGGCTTCGGACGCCGCCCTCGGGTGCGAAGGGCTGACGCGAACGGACATGATCGTCGACGGCAAAGATATTTACGTCCTCGAAATCAACACTTTGCCCGGACTCACCGGAACCTCGCTTGCCCCTCGAAGCGCCTCGGCCGCGGGTATCGCGTTCGAGGAACTTTGCGACTGGCTGGTTCAGGACGCCCTGCGAAGACATGCGGAAAAGGTCTAAGAAGCCCCTTCCTTGGCGAGCGATCCTCTGGACAATGTTCCTCGGCAACACTTTGGCCGGACTCGTCCTCAGTCCCGTTACGGCAGTCCGCACCGTGCGAGTGGTGGGCGCTCCCCAGTGGGACGAACTCAGGGTCCAGTCCATTCTGGAGGGTCTTAAAGCGACGCCGGTTCTCGCAATCGACGTCGCGAAAGTCGAGACCGAAGTCCAAGCGGCTTCCTCCGTGGACTCGGCGCGGCTTTCCCGAACGCCCTTTGGGTCGGCCAAGCTCGAAGTGGTCTACCGTCAACCGGTGGCGAGGGTGATGGGCTCGAAGTCGTTGTTTCTTTGCGCGGATGGCAAGATCGCCGAGTTCCTCGAACCTCAGACGCCTGCAATTACGGTGAAACTCCCCGAACCGAGCGCCCAGCCGGTGGCGACGTTGGCTGGAGCTTGGGACTTTTCGGGCCTAGCCAACGTTTGCAGAAAGTTAGAGAATCTGCCGTTTGCGAAGGACTGGATCGTAGAAATGAACGCGTTCGGAAGCGTATTCTTGCAAGCAGGGCCCGTGGTCGTCATTGAGTTCGGCGACACGTCCAAGATCGACGAGAAGCTCGACGCGTTGGCGGCGCTCTTTGAGGACCATCATGACCTTCTGGACCGCGTCCGTTCGATCAACGTCACCGCGCCAGCCCGACCGATGGTAGTCCCGTTGCGATAAGTAGAAAGATGAACCCTTTTGCGAGGACCTTGTCCGGAAGTTCCTGGATTCTGCCCGTAAGCGCCGTAGCGTTCGTGCTCGGGTTCTTCATCATGCTCGCTTGGATTCCGAAGGAAGACCCCGGCAGGCTCGCGCTCCTCGACGCTTCCCAACGCGACCGCCTGACTTCGGCGCGAATCGACGTTCAGTTCAAAGAAGAGTACGAACGAATGTCAGCCGAGGTCAAGAAGCTTAGAGAAGAGAAGACCCGGCTCGAAAACGCCATTGGCGACCAAACCAAGCAAGCTGAGGTCCTCAATGAAACTCTCCAGGACACCAAGATGTTCGCCGGACTGCTCGAAGTTGAGGGGCCTGGCATCCTCATCACCCTTCGCGACAGCGAGCGAGCGAGCCGAGGGGGCATCCCCGAGGGCGACCTCGTCATCCACGATACGGACGTTCTGCGCGTGGTGAACGAACTCTGGGCGGCTTCTGCGGAGGCGGTGAGCGTGAACAACCACCGCGTCGTGGGTTCATCCAGCTTCCGGTGCGTAGGACCTGTGATTCATGTGGACAACGTCCCGATCTCGACGCCGGTGCGGATTCGGGCCATCGGCGACCCCGAGGTTCTTTATGGCGCGATGAACCTCCGCTTGGGAGTTCTCGACGAGATTCGCAACAGCGGCGATCCCACGATGGTTCAAATGGAAGCCGTGGAGAAGCAGCGCATTCCGGCGTACGCTGGGCCGACCGCGCGCAAGTTCGCTATGCCGAGGCCCGCTGAACCGTGATCGTCCTTCCGTTGGTTGCGCTGGCCCTGGGGGTTATCATCGCCCTCATGCTTCAACTGGGCCCCGTCAGCGGCTTGGCGGGGTTCTATGTCGGCCTTGCTTGCCTAGCGGGCCTCGACACCGTCTGCGGGGGCGTCCGCTCAGGCGTCGAAGGCAAGTTCTCGACCGATGTGTTTCTGACCGGATTTGTCTCGAACGTCGTCATTGCGTTCTTTTTGGCTTGGCTTGGCGACCAAATTGGCATAAACTTGTTCCTTGCAGCGGTCTTGGTGATGGGCAGTCGGATTTTTACCAACCTCAGCTTGATTCGCCGTATGATGTTAACTAAGTGGCGTGACGCGCGAGAAAGGAGGCGCTTGCTAGAACAATCACAGTCGAGCCAATCATGAAGAACCATCGAGTCGTAGTCGCCGATCTTGGGAGCACGCATGTTTGCGCCCTCGTTGCCGAGTCCTCACCCGAAGGGCGCGTTTCCGTCCTCTCCGCCGCCAATGTCGCGTGCGACGCCGTCCGTGACGGGAAGATCGTGGATCGCGACCAAGCGAAGACGGCCCTGGACGCGGCGCTCAAAGACCTTTCTGAGCGCTCAGGCCCTCTGCCGGATGCCATGTTTCTCACGATCGGAGGCGGAGACGTCTCCTACGTCCGCTCGCAAGGCCTTTGTCCGATCGTCCCGCCCGACCGGCCCATCACCCGCGACGACGTACTCAAGGTCATCAACCACAGTCGTCAAGTTCGTCTGGACGAGGGCTTGGTCGAAGTTCAGGCCGTGCCGTGCGCATTCGCTGTCGATGGCGCGGGCGACATCCGCCAACCAGTGGGCATAGCGGGCTCGAAACTCGAAGTCAAGTCGATTCTCGTCGCGTACCCCGAAGAAGGCATCGACGCACTCGAATCGGTCGCCAGCGGGGTCGGTAGGGAGATCGAGCAGATCGTGGCTCGGCCGCTATGCTCGGGGCTTGCCGTGCTCACCCCCGAGCAGATCGAATCCGGGGCGGTGGTCATCGACATCGGTGGCGACCTTACCGAGTTCGCCGTGTTTCGCAAAGGCGCGCTGTCGGGCGCGGGAAGGGTGCCGCTCGGCGGCAAAGTCGTCACGTCCGACGTCGCCAAACTCCTCAAAACCTCGTTCGAAGAAGCGGAAAACCTCAAGATTCGGTTCGGCTCGGCAATCCCTTCGGCCGTGAGCGATCGAGAGTCGATCGACGTCCTTCAACTGGGCCAAATCCAGAGAAGGCCGATGCAGCGCAAGGTGTTCTGCGAGATCATCAGCTCTCGGGTCTCTGAAATCGCCAAACTCACCAAGGCCGCGTTGGAATCCGGCGGGCTTCTAAGCGAGCCGGTGGGCACGGTGGTCCTGACGGGTGGGGGCTCCCTGTTGCCGGGAGTCGATAAGGCGTTTGGCGAAGTGTTCGCAAAAACCCGAGTCGCGGTTCAGGACCCTTGGCCTGCGAGTGAAGCGCTCCGACCCTTCAAGGCCGCGAGGTTCTCTCCGGCTTTTGGCGCTGCCCGGTTCGCGCTCGAATGCTGCGACGAAGAACTCTCCACGGCGACCGAATCGGACGGCTGGCGAGGCCGCATTCGGACGTTCCTTTCCTCGATCGGTTCGCGCTGAGGCAGCGGCTCACGAAGGGCCGAAAAAATCAAGACGTTCGGCGAATCCGAAAAGGAGCGCCCTTTCTCGATGGCGAACGGGTTATAATCGGGAGCGCTGGGCTCGGCGATCCGTGCTCGGCTCAAGCGTCTTAGGAATTCGCCGAACGGTGCTTGTTCGCGGAGGCAGTTAATCAACAAGGGGCATGTATTGTGAAGGTTCAAAACGCAACCATTAAAGTCATCGGTGTGGGCGGAGGAGGATCGAATGCGGTCAATCGCATGATCGAGGCCGGGATCCCAGGAGTCGAGTTTGTCGTGATGAACACCGACACCCAGGTGTTGGAGCTCAGCAAAGCCGAGAAGAAGGTTCAGCTTGGCGGGGCCTTGACCCGTGGCCTGGGTTCGGGCGGGAATCCCGAAATCGGCCGGGCCGCCGCTGAAGAGAGCAAGAACGAAATCCGCAAAGCTCTCGAAAGCGCAGATATGGTCTTCATTACTGCGGGAATGGGCGGTGGGACGGGAACCGGCGCCGCGCCGATCGTCGCCGACCTTGCCCGTGAAATCGGCGCTCTGACCGTCGGAGTGGTCACGAAGCCGTTCTTCTTCGAGGGCCCGAAGCGCGCCCGAACCGCCGACCAAGGCATCGACTCTTTGATGGGCCGCGTTGATACGATCATCACGATCCCGAACGACCGGATTCAATCGGTCGTCGAAAAGCGAACCCCCGTCAACGACGCTTTCCGAGTCGCCGACGATGTCTTGAGGCAAGGCGTCCAAGGGATCAGCGACATCATCACGATCCCCGGCAGCATCAATGTGGACTTTGCCGACGTCCGAAGCGTCATGACCGGCGCGGGACCCGCGCTGATGGGAATCGGCTATGGAGTGGGCGACCAGCGCGCTTTGCAGGCCGCGCAGTCCGCTTCGAACAGCCCGCTGCTCGAGCAGACCATCAACGGCGCAAGGGGAGTCCTCGTCAATATCACAAGCGGCGTCGACCTGACCCTGCAAGAGGTCACCGAGGCCATGGATTATCTCCACGGGCTCTGCGACGGCAGCGAAGCCGACATCTACTTCGGTACCGTTCTCGACCCGAACCTCGATGGATCGGTCCGAATCACCGTGCTTGCGACGGGGTTTCTGCCCATCGAGCGAGTAGCCGAGCCTCTCGAAACGGTCAAGGCCACCGAGCCGGAGCCTGAAAGGCATCGAGCCGTCGTCCACGCTGCCGGATTCAGCACACAAAAGCTCGTGGACGTCCCGCCTGTTCCCAACGAGGGAGACGCCCCGGTCGTGAACGCGCGACCCGCCCAGCGCGGCGAGGACTTCGACGCCGAAGACGTTTATGACGACTCCGACCTCGACATCCCCGCCTTCATCCGAGAGCACCAAGCCGCCAAGCAGTAAGCGCGCGTTCGGAGGAAAGCCCGAATCGGACCTCCGATTCGGGCTTGTTCATTGGGGACCCCGTCATTCGGCGCCGGGATTCCCGTGTACACTCGATCTTGTGGATAGGGTCAATAGCGAGGGCGTGTCGAGAGATCGGCTCAGGTACGCGCTTCTCGACCGCCTCACAGTGCAGCGCGCCCGAAGCCGGGATTCCTGCCTCTTATGCCGGTCGCGCGGCGTCAACGGGGCGGGTCTCTGCGGAGTGTGCTGGGCGCTTCTCGAAGACGACGAACTGACTCTGGCCACCAAGTGGGTATCCGGGCAAGGACCCGACCCCAAGAGCTGACGGGCCATCCCAACCTTGCAACCAAGCCGGTAGAATCAGATTCATGGCCCAAGCAGCTTCGGGCTTGCGCGCGTTCCGCGTCTACCTCGAAATGATCAAGGTCGAGCACTCGGTGTTCGCTCTGCCTTTCGCGATGATCGGGATGATGTGGGGATCGTTCGCGCATTCTGGCGCGTATTGGCCTGGGGGTTGGACGTTGGGCTGGATCGTTGCGGCGATGGTGTCGGCGCGTAGCGCGGCGATGGCCTTTAACCGGATCGCCGACCGGCACATCGACGCCCTCAACCCAAGAACGCGAATGCGAGCCCTCCCCGCGGGACTTCTGCAGCTCCGACAGGCGAACCTGTTCCTCTTTGCCAGCGTCGCGCTGTTCTTCTTGAGCGCAGGGATGCTCAATTCGCTCGCGCTCGCGCTCAGTCCCGTTGCCCTTGCGGTGATCCTCGGATACAGCCTGACCAAGCGCGTTACCCCTCTCAGTCACTTCGTCTTGGGGCTGAGCCTGGGGATCGCCCCCGCCGCAGCTTGGGTTGGGGTGACGGGTTCGCTCGATTGGGCGCCGGTCGTGCTTTGCGGAACGGTGATGTTCTGGACGGCAGGCTTCGACATCATTTACTCGCTGCAGGACGAGAGCTTCGACCGTGAGCAAGGACTCAGATCGCTGGCCGAGTCGCTTGGAGGCCGCCGAGCGCTCGGGGTGAGCCGGCTTTGCCATCTTCTCACCCTCGGCCTTCTGACGCTCGCAGGGTTCCTGAACGGGAGCGGACCGCTGTTTTACGTCGGGGTTGCCGCTGCCGCCTTCTTGCTCGCGTACGAACAGAGCCTCGTCCGCCACGACGACCTCTCGCGGGTCGATATGGCGTTCTTCACCCTGAACGGATACGTTTCGATCGGTGTGTTCCTTTTCGCGCTGGCCGAAGCGCTCGTCGCGTAAACCTTAGCCCAGCCTTCGCTGGAAGAAGTCGCAGAGCCAGCCTTCGATCTTACTCCACCCTTGGAGTGAGAACCCGTGGCCTTCACCTGGTAAAGGATGGAACTCCGACTCGCACCCTGCGCCTTGGAGGGCCGCATAGAGCGCCTCGCTTTGCGCAAAGGGCACGATGTCATCCTCGGAACCGTGGACTAACGCCAGCGGCGGGCATCCTGGCGACACGTGCGCCAGCGGGCTGGCCGAGCGGTAAAGGTCTTCCCGCCCTTCGTACGGCCCGCCCATGAACTGCTCGATGAACGAATGACTGATGGGGAAGTGCTTTTCGTAGGGTTCGGAAAGGTCCGTGAGCGGGCAAATCGAAAACCCCGCGTTAGCCCTGCAATCGTCTTCGGCTTCGATCACCGGTCCGGCGAGCGTGAGCATCGCTGCGAGATGCCCTCCCGCGCTGACTCCCATCGTACCCACGCGGTCGGGCTTCAATCCAAGGTCCACGGAGGCCGCCCGCAGGTATATAGCGAACGATTGAACGTCCTCGACGGCAGCGGGAAACGGGTTCAGTGGGGCGAGCCGGTAATCCGGACACGCCACCGCGATCCCGTGGGAACAGAGCGGGGGGGCGACGTCGTGCATATTGCTGCGCTCGCCAGAAATCCAGCCCCCTCCGTGAATGGCGATCACCACCGGGAACGGGCCGGGGCCTTCGGGGAGAAAAAGGTCATAGTAGAGCCGTACGCCGCCGAGTTCTGCGTAAGGCTGACCGAGTAGCCGCTTCATGCGTAGGCTATTGTAGCAGTCTTCTCGCCTACGAGACTAAGGCCGCCAACATCTCGACGGTCTCGTTGACGGCGCCCCCAAACGCCTCCACTGCCTGCTCGATCATCGAATCCTGAATGATCAGCGGTGGCTCGAATCGAATCACACGAGGGTTATTCAGCGTATAGGCGGCGCAGACTCCCCGCTTCATCATCTGCGCGACCGTGAGTTCGCCTACCTCGTCCATTGAGAACTCGACCCCCAGCATGAGCCCGATGCCCCGTACTTCGGTGATCCAGTCCGGGTGCGACCGCCGAACCGATTCGAGTCCGGCCTTCAGCTTTGCCCCCTGGACCTGCGCCGCTTCGCACAGCCCTTCTTCTTCAATGACTTCGAGCGCCGCAATCCCCGCTGCGCACGCCACCGGATTCCCGCCGAACGTGCTCGTGTGCAGAAGCGGATTCTTCGAGAACACCTTTTCCCAGACTTCTTCCGTGCCCATCGTCGCGCCGATTGGCATCACGCCGCCCCCCAGCGATTTCGCAAGGGTCATCAGGTCGGGAGCGACCCCGTCATGCTCACACCCGAACATCTTGCCGGTCCGCCCCAGCCCCGACTGAACTTCGTCGAACACGAGTAGGGCGCCCTTCTTGCGGCAAATGGACTGAAGGTCTCTTAGGTATCCCGCGGGCGGAACGACGATGCCCCCTTCGCCTTGAATCGGCTCGACGATCATGCAAGCGGTGGACTCGTCGATGGCCTCCGCCGCTGCTTGGGCGTCGCCATAAGCGATGAACTCGACTCCCGGCATCAGCGGCTCGAACGAGGTGCGGTATTTCTCACGGCCCGTCGCCGAAAGCGATCCGATGGTCTTCCCGTGATAGCCGCCCACAGTGCTGACGACTTTCGCCCGCCCAGTGGCGGCCTTGGAGAACTTCAGCGCGGCTTCGGCGGCTTCGGTGCCCGAGTTCGAAAAGAAGGTGTACTGGAGGTCTCCCGGCGCGATCTCCGCAAGCTTGCGCGCCAACACCGATTGCGGTTCGCTGAAGAAGGCCTTGCCGCTGAGCGGCATGAGGTCGAGCTGCTTCTTGACGGCTTCGACCACCTTCGGGTGCCGATGCCCCAGCGAGAAGACCCCGTACCCGCCCAGGCAGTCGATAAACTCACGCCCTTCGTGGTCGGTGATGAGGCATCCGCTAGCTGAGGCCTCGACGCCAAAGCCCGCGAACGCCATAAGCTTGCCGAGCCACGGATTGAGAAAGCGAGCGTAATCCTCGTGTACGCGCTGAGCCAATGCGTCAGGGTTCATGGATGCCAGTATAGCCGTGCGCTCGCAACCGAGCAGTGGGCCCTAAGGGGGTCCTTGCACGTTCTCCACATCGAGCGCAGCCGAGTTCTTGGAGGGAAACCGCTTGCGAAGCGTCTCTCCCAACTGACGGAAGCTTGAAAGAGCCTGCCGATTACGGGGATCCGGAAGAGGCCTGACCTTTCCCTCTCGAATCTCACAGGGCAGCACGGCGACGGATCTCAAATCCGTTCCTTGAAACGTGAGTTGGAAGAGCGCCGTACTTCCTGGCCTTGGAGAAACCAGGTTCCCCAAGGAGTAGAGGATCGGCCGTCCCGAGTAAACCTCTCCCCCTTGAAGGACGTGGGGGTGGTGGCCCACGACCAGGTCCGCGCCCGCTTCGATGAACGCCCGCCCAAGGCTCACCTGATAACTGTCGGGCACGCTCTTCTTTTCAACGCCCCAATGTAACGCCACGATCAGAAAGTCCGCCTCCTTTTTCGCCGCGCTCACCACCTGCCGCACGCGTTCCTTCGCGTTCTCGCCGATCACCCCGGCCAGGTAAAGGGTAGCGATTCCAGGCTCCTCGTCGGTCGCCGGCCAGCAGGTATGGAGGGCGGTCTGGGTCTTGAAGGCGAGCATCGAGAGGAGGGCGACCCGCATCCCTCGAACGCTGAGCGAAGCTGGAGACGAGGCCGCTACGGCGTTGACGCCCGCTCCGGCGAAGGCGATCGACCTCCCCGTTAGGAGTCCGGTCATTTCAGTCAGCCCGGCGGGGCCGTAATCCATCGCGTGGTTGTTGCCCAGCGTAACTGCGTCGATCCCCGCTCCCCAAAGCGACCCGATGTGGTGGGGATGGGCTTTCAGCACGAACTGAGTCTTGGCCTTGAGCTGCGTCGGGGTCTTTCGAGCCGTCGCGGTCTGGGCCGTGGTCAACGGAATTTCGAGGTTGAGGATCGATAGGTCCGCAGACCGAGTGTACGCCGCAATGAACTGCAGGGGCCGCGACTCGGGGTCGATACCGTTCAGCATTACGTCACCGCCGAGGAGGAGCGTCCAAGTGGGCTGGAGTAGAGTAGCGGCGACTGCGAGGAGCATGATGGCGTTCGCGAGAGAATATCCCAAAACTCAGAAACGGTCGACCCGAAACCGAAACTTTTCCCTGTCATCGGAAGTAACTATGTTCAGCCGTTGAAGGAGTTGCTATGAACGCTATTTCAAGAGTCGCCGTTTTCGGGCTCGCCATCGCCGTCGCGACGGGCTTCGCGCTTTCGCAGGGCCAATTGCTCAGGCTCAAACTAGCCGAAGATTCCAGTGATGTGTACGAGGTGAAGATGACGGGCGACACGACGATCGACGTCCCCGGAATGGGCTCGCAGTCGGTCAATTTCATGGGTTCGATGAAGTACACGATCAAGGTCGGAAAAAAGGACGCGGAGTCTGGCAAGTTCGCGATTGAGTTCATTACTTCGGACATGCAGTTCGAATCCGATATGGGCGACATGGGAGCGATGCCGGGAATGGACCGCGAGATGATCGTTACCGGGAAAATCGACGACAGGTATCGCATTTCGGACGTAAAGAGCCAGTCGAGCAACGCGATGTTCGCGATGGCCACCGGTTCGATGTCGTCGTTCAACATGGGCATCGAACTCCCCGAGGGGCCCGTCAAGGTAGGTGATTCGTGGGAGGTCACGGTGCCCCCGAATCCCGCCATGCCTTCGAACAAGCCCGCGAAGCTAAACGCCACGCTCTTAGGCGAGCAGGTTCGCGACGGACTTGCCGTATGGGAGATCGCGATCAAAGGCGAGATCGACATCGACATCGACACCTCGAAAATGGAGGGCGCGGCCGACGCGATGCAAGGCATGAACGCCAAAGTCACGGGCAAGGTGGCTCTTACGGGGAAGACCTATCTGGCGAAGGAAACCGGCAAACTCGTTTCTTCCGAACTGAACGCGACATCGAGTCAAGTTACCGAACTGATCGATATGGGCATGACGATGAACATGGAAGGCACGATGAAGCAGGAGATGAAGCTGAAGAAGTGAGCGGGGCCCCCCTCAAACGGGGTCCTTGCGCAAGACTCGGCAGGTCGAGGTGGATTTGCCGTGCGCGAGCTTGAGACGGTACTCGTCGCCGAAGTGAGAGACTTCTAGCTCATCCGGGAGCGATTCGTAGCTCCATACTTGCTCGATGGCGGCGTCGAGCAGGTTCGTCAAGACGGACCTGACCTCCCGATCGCACAGCGGAGTCTCGATTTCGGGGAGGCCGACCTTCCGCAGTCCCCGCGTAACTGCTCGGCCTCCGGTTTCTTCTTGGCACCACGCCGACCTCGCGTGGAATCCATGCCCCTCGGCCTCAGGATCGCAGTCGAGTTGCGCCCGAAACGACTCCAACCCGGCCAGCCGCTCGGCCTGAACGTCGAAGAGAGTCTCGGCCTTCCCGTAATACGCGACCGCTTCGGCAAGGTGGGGCAGAAACCTCAAGTGCCTGCGGCCTTGCAGCGGCTCCTCGGACACGAACCTGAGTTTGGCGATGGCCTGCGCCGAGGAAAGACTCCGCAGCGAGTCCTCGCTGGGTTCCACGTGATCGCTGAACAAGTCGGGCCGGAAGAGATGCGGGTTCTTGGACCTAAGGCAAAGCGCTGTATGAAGCCGGATGTCGCTGAAAAGCAGTGCCTCTTGGGGACCGACCGCAGGCTCCTCTCCCACGCGAAACGGACTGCTTCTGAGCAGCCGCCCCAGCAGGATGTCCTGAGGAGGGAGTTTCGTCTCCGGTAAATACACCCAATACTCGACATGGGCCAAGTACGGACGTTTGGGCTGGATCAATCGGCGAATGGACTCAATCAAGGCTTTCCCAATTCAGTTTACGGCGAAAGTCCTCTCGGGAAACGAGATTCACCGGTAATGAAGGTATTTCTTGCGGCGTTGGACGAATTCGTCCAGCCCAGCCTTCCATTGGCGGTAGGCGGCCTCGTACCCTGATTCCAACACGGTGGCCGCCGCTTGGCTGTTTTGGAGCAAATTAACGAGGCGCGAGGTGTCCCATTCCGGGTGCGCGGTCTTCAGCGCGTGGGCAAGTTCACACCCCACGCGAACCGCATCGAGCTTGTCTCGCTCCGTCACCAGGAAGGCCACGCCGCCGCAGTCCACGCCCTCGTGCTTGCTTGCATTAGGTCGAAACCGCACGGGATAGAAGCGAACGCCCGGAATCTTGCGAGCGTTGAGCGCATTCGCGATTTTCGGGCCGTCGAGCCAAGGCGCGCCTACCCACTCGAAAGGCGTGTCGGTTCCCCGGCCCACCGATACGTTGGTCGCTTCGACCAAGCAAATGCCGGGATAAAGCGTGGCCTGCGTGACCGATCTCATGTTGGGAGAAGGGTTGACCCAAGTAAGACCCGTTTGGTCCCACCACATATCCCTTCGCCAACCCTCGCACCAGATCACCTGGATCTCGACGTTCAGCTTCAGTTCATCCTTGAACAGCCCTGCAAGTTCCCCGGCGGTCATGCCGTGCCGGACTGGGATCGGGTGGAAGGCCGTGAGCCCCAAGCGCTCCTTGTCGGCCACAGGGCCCTCGACCTTTTGTCCACCGATAGGGTTCGGCCGATCGAGAACGACCACCCGAATCCCGCGCGAAGCGGCGGCTTTCATGGCATATCCAAGGGTCCCTACGTACGTGTAGAACCTCGCCCCGATGTCTTGAATGTCGAACACGAGCGTATCCACGCCTTCGAGCTGCGCCGAGGTGGGTTGGTACCTCTGCTCGCCCGTCCCAGGGTTATAGAGGGAGTAAACAGGCAACCCGGTGCGGGGGTCCTTTCCGTCGGGGATGCGCTCGTCCAGGTCCCCTCGGATGCCGTGCTCGGGCGCGAACAGAGCCTTGAGTCGGCCCCCCAGCGCCTCGAAGAGAACATCCACGGTCGACCGGCCGTCCGCGGTCTTCCCGGTGTGGTTGGTGATGAGCGCGACGTTACGGCCGATGAGGGCCTGAAAACCCGACCGTTCGAGCACGTCGACGCCGCTAAGCACGGCAGGCGCCTGACCTATCGACAACGCTGACAACATAACGCTCGCAAATACCATGCCTCCATGATATCCGCTTACGGAAAAGGCGCCCCGACAACTTGGTCGTCGGGGCCATCATACGGGTGTGAGTTGAGTTGTGACGTCGAAGGGGGCCGTGAGGACCCGAAGTCGACGCCGAACGACCTACTTCAGCCGCCCCATGCAAAGGGACGGGACAGCGCGGCTTCCTCGGTTCGCCCGAACCGGAAGCCTCCTAGGCGCTCCTTTCCCATCAATCATTCCCCATCCGTTCGCATGGAGGGGCGACAAGCAGATCAGTCTATTAGGTACTTGTCGAATCGCGCCGAATCTGTGACCGGTACCGAGACAATTACCAGGGAATAGCGACATTTCTTGGCCCCGCCAGCCTGCCCGGCGCAAAACCCACGCTGCGGCCGCTGCCATACTGGGAGCCACGCTTTATGCCTCGCCCGCTCGTCTTCGGAAACGGAATCTTCCACCTCTGCCTGGATGCGGGCCACCGCATCCGCGACCTTTACTTCCCGCAGTGCGGGCTCCCGAACCACCTCTCAGGCCACGCCATCCGGTGGGGGTTTTGGTGCGAGGAGAATCTGAGTTGGGTCGGCGACGAAGGCTGGGAGGTTCGCCAGCGGTACGATCCGAGCGCTCTCTGTGGCCTCACCCACTTGGAGTCGAGCGAACTTCGAATCGCGGTCGAGGTGCGCGAGGCGGTTCACGCCGCTGAGCCGGTGTTCGTCCGCTGCTTGAAGATCCTCAATCGGGCAGGGCAGGAGCGCGAGGTTCGCCTCTTTCAGCACAACGACCTGCGCATCGCGGGAACTGAAATCGGCGACACGGCCCTCTTCGATCCGGTCTCCGAGGCGTTGATTCACTACAAAGGCGCGCACTGGTTCCTTTTTGGCGGGCGATCGTCCAACGGCGGCCTCTTTGAGTTCGCCACTGGCATCAAGGACTTCGGCGGGTTCGAAGGCACCTGGCGCGACGCGGAAGACGGCCACCTTTCGGGCCACCCCATCAGCCAAGGATCGGTGGATTCCACCTTATCGCTTGCCGTTCGTTTGGGCCCGAACGAGAGCGCCGAGCTTGAGTTGTGGATCGTTGCAGGAACTGACCTGGAGGACGTTCGGAGCAGAACGGCAAGCCTCACCGGGGCGTCGCTCCTGGAGGTGCTTGCCCAAGCCCGATCGGCTTCCGAAAACCTCAACCTCGCCGCCTTCGCCCAAATCCACGCATTGCCTCAGGAGTGGAGGCTGGCGACGCTGCAAAGCCTTCAGGTTCTGAGGACGCACCTCGATGCCGGGGGTGCGGTGATCGCGGCCAACGACTCCGACATCATGAGGACCGCGAGGGCGCATTACAGCTACAGCTGGCCCAGAGACGGCTCGCTCACGGTCATGGCGTTGGACGCGCTGGGCTGGGGCGATCCCTCGGAGCGGTGGGTGCGGTTCCTCGCTTCGGTGGTACAGCCCGATCGGCCGGGCCTGTTTCAGAAGTACCGCCCCGACGGAAGGTGGGGCGCGTCATGGCACCCTTGGAACGAGACTTTTCCGCACGGCGTACCGCTGCAACTCGATCAAACTGCCCTCGCGCTGGTGAGCCTGTGTGACCGGTTTGAACGGCGAGCCGGTGACGAACGGGAGTTCGAGGTCTTCCAAACCCTCGCCAAGCCGCTAGCGGAATTTCTCTGCGGCTTTCGGTCGCCCAAGACCGGATTCCCCTTGCCCAGCTACGATCTCTGGGAAGAGCGGTTGGGAGTCCATGCGTTTACATGCGCGACCGTTTTCTGGGCGCTCGACCGAGCCTCCGCGTGGGCGCTTCGGTTGGGCGATGCGTCCTCGGAGAGGTGGGCGGCCGGGGCGAGCGAAATCCGCGCGGCGGTTTTGCAGGGGATGTTCGACGCCTCCGGCGGCTGTTTTCTTCGGCGGCTCGACCCTGACGGAAAGCCAGACCCCACGGTCGACGCATCGGCGCTGTGGCTGCTTCTGGTGGGGCTGGTGGCTCCCCATCACGAATTCGCGCATTCGACTCTCCAAGCCATCGAAGAGCGGCTCTGGGTTCGAACCGAGGTCGGCGGACTCGCTCGGTACGAGGATGACTACTACTTCCGGGTCAGCCACGACCTTCCCGGCAACCCTTGGGTGATCTGCACGCTCTGGCTTGCAAGGTGCCACCTGCTGTTCGACGCGGACGATCACCTCGCAAGTGCGATCGATCTGATGAAGTGGGCGCAGAAGGTCGCCGCCCCCACCGGGGTCTTGCCCGAGCAGGTTCACCCCTACACCGGCGAGCCGCTCAGCGTCAGCCCCTTGGCATGGTCGCATTCCGAGTGGATATCCGCGGCGCTCGCGCTGAACGAGAAAGCGACTTTTTTTGAAGGCGCCGTCGAGACATCTTAGTTCAAAAAGTGCCTCCGATTGGGAGGTGGTTCAAACTTTGGAGTCAAGGTTTGACAAATCTTCCGCTATGATAGGAGAACCACGGCAATAATGCCGTAGGTTGGAGGAATGCGCATGAATCGGATTCAGGTTCTAGGGCTGTCCTTGATCGGGCTGTTGGTTCTCAACGTGTTGGCTTGGGGGAGTTACGTTGCGAACGAAACGGCCCGATCCCCGGTCGAGGGCGCCGGGTGTTCGAAGTTGGGAGGCCGCCCCGCCTCCGCGGAGCAGATGGCTTTGGCTCTTCAAGCCGAGCAATTCCGCCCGCTGGGGCCGACGGTCGCTCCCTGCACTGGCTGCACCCTCATCCAGAGCGCGACGCAGATGTTCTGCAAGATTCGGCCGCCGAACGTGGAATGTTTCCTTGGCCCTGGCTTCGACAACTTCAACTGGGAGCGGAACCACCGTATCTACCAGTGTCCCAACAACAAACGGGGAGTCTGTTGCGGTAACTGGACTCAGCATGGCTGCTGCAATAACTCCGAGGACGAACCTCCGTGTACGGACGAAACAGCGGACTTCAATTGCATAGAAGCGCCGAGTTGCCCCTAGCGGGCCGGATATTGATGGCCGCCGGGGGGCTGATCGCAGCCTCCCTTGTCGGCCTCGGCATGCGGGTGCTCTTTACGCTCGCGGCAAGGCCGATCGTCGGCGCCCGACTCGAACTGATGCTCGAAGCGATCGTCGTGGGCATTTGCCTTGTCGTTGCGGTACCAATCGCCGCGCTGCTGCGAAAGGGGGCGTTTCGCAAAGCCGCCTGGGCTGGGTTCGCCGCGCACTGGGGTCTCGGGGCACTCCAGGTCGTGACGATCGCTTATCTGCCTTGGGGATCGGGATCCGTGAGCGCGTCGCTGAGCTTTGCCGCGCTGGCGGGGCTGAGCCTCTTTATCGCGGGGCTAGGGCGGGAGATCGCCCGGTGGCTCGCCGAACTGGGGACGCAATGAAGCTCCGCCGCGAGGCCGGGTTCACTCTCGTCGAGGTGCTCCTCGTCGTCGCCATCGTCGCCCTCCTGGCTTCCTTGATCTTTCCCATCATGACCTCGGCGAGAAGCGCTTCAAAGCGCGCCGTATGCACGTCCCAACTCCGGCAAGTGGGGATGGCGATCTCGATGTACGAGGAGACCGCCGGCGGCATGCCCCTCAACCTCGATTCGCTCACCGGCAGCGGCGTCTTGCGCGACACCAGGCTGCTGTCGTGTCCTTCCGATATCCTCGGGGGCTATGCTTCGAGGTTCGACGAGTGCCAACACAAGCCCGTCCTCAACGAACGATCGTATGAAACCATGCTGGACTTCGTCGAGCCCTACAAGGCAAAGATCCAGAAGGCCGACCCCAACCACGGGGTGGTCGTTTGCCGAATGCACGGCAACAAAACCGAGCTTTACGACAACGGGCTCTCCAACTTCTGCGACATGGCGTGGTTCATGTTCGAGGGGACCCTCCTCCGACTTCGGAAGGATAACTCCGTGCAGGTCGCGCACCTCAAGTTTCGTGCCGTGCGCGACGAAGAAGGCCGAAGGTACCCGACGGTGGGTGTCTGGGAACTCTATACCGACGTCCCCGAGCCTCCAGACGAACCTTAGACGATCAGCCGGATCGGGTTCTGCAGGTAGTCCCGCAGCACGTTCATGAACCTCGCGCCGATCGCGCCATCGACGACTCGATGGTCGAACGAGCCCGTGATCCTCATCACGGTCCTGATTTCGACGGCGTCCTCCTCCGTATCGGACGGCACCACCCTGCGGCTAGCCGTGGACACGGCAAGAATCGCTGCGTTCGGTTGGTTGATGATAGCTGAGAAGTCGTCCACATTCAGCATGCCCATATTGGAGATCGAAAACGTGCTTCCTGAAAGCTCGTCGGGGGTGAGCCGGTTCTCTCGTGCCTTGAGCGCGAGCTCGCGCGACCGTTCGGCGATCTGTCGGATCGGGAGCGAGTCCGCGCTGTGCAAGACCGGAAGCGTCAGTCCGTCTTCCAGCGCCACCGCCAGTCCGATGTTCACCGCGCCGTATTCCAGAATGCTGTCCCCCTGGAAGCTGGCGTTCACCCCAGGCATTTTTCGTAGGGCGAGCGCCGACGCGCGGATCACGAAGTCGTTGACCGAAACCTTGCCGACCCCCTCTTCATCCAACTGGTCCTTGAGGTCGAGGAGGTTCTCCACGTCGACGTCGACGCCCACGTAGAAGTGGGGAACTTGCTGCTTCGACTGAGCGGTTCGATCGGCGGTGATTTTCCGAATTCGGTTGAGCGACACCACTCGATCTTCCTTCGAAGGAGTCGCGGGTAGCTGGGTTCCGGCGGGCGTAGCGACGCTTGCCGCAGCCCGCACGTCCTGCTCGACGATTCGGCCTCCTGGTCCCGTCCCATGGACGAGCGCGATCGGCACGCCGAGCTCTTCGGCGATCTTCTTTGCAAGCGGGCTGGCCTTGACTCTCTGCGTGGAGGCGTTCGCAGCCGGAGCTTCCGCAAGACTCGAATGCGCCTGAACCGGGGCGGCCTCCTCCTTGGGCGAAGGCGCCTCCTTAGAAGTCAATGCGTCCTTGCCCCAGTTCTTGGGCAGCTTTTCTCCCTCGGCGAGGATCGCGGCAATGGGAATGCCGACCGGGACCGTTGCGCCAGCCTTAACGAGCACGCCCCCGAAAACCCCCGACGCCGGGGATTCGAGTTCGAGCGTCGCCTTATCCGTCTGGATCGTGCCGATCACCTGGCCGGACTTCACTTTTTGCCCGTCTTCGGCCAACCACTCGACGAGCACCCCTTCTTCCATCGCGTCGCCCATCTTGGGCATGATCACTTCGGTCATTTCCGTCTACTCCGTTCGATCTTCAAGCATACCTTTGGGCTGTCCTTGGCCATCGGAAGGCGCCGTCTTGGACGCAGCGTCGTTAGCCGGGGGGTCCGTGCGGGTCGGCGCGGTTCGTTCGAACTCATAGAACCAGAGCGCGCGGCCTCCTTCGATTTCGACCTTGCGTTTACGCATCACCCATCGTTCTGGCATCGCAGTTCCCTTATCCCATCGCGAGAGCCGCGGCACCGAGGACCCCCGCGTCGTCGATGTGTTCGGCCTGAACGATCGTAGCAAACTCAAAAAGCGAAGGAATCGCAACGCTTCGGGCCGCCCGCCGGGCCGAAGCGAGGATCCATTCGCCGGCGAGGGCGATCTGGCCCCCGACCGCAACAACCTCTGGCGCGAAGATGTTGATCGCGTTCCCCATCGCGACGCCCAAGACTTGGCCCACTTCGGCAAGGACCTCTTGGCAAAGTTCGTCGCCAAGGTCGGCCCCTTCGGCGATCAGCTTGGGAGTCACCCTCGATAGGTCATTTCCTATGGCTTCGCCCAAAAAAGACCTTCGACCTCGCTGCAAGCCATAGACCGCCCGGCGAACGATGGCGTCGCGCTGGCAATAGGCTTCGACCGCGCCGTAGCTTCCGGCCGAACAATCCAGCCCGCCTTCGCGCACGACTAAGTGCCCGAGTTCGCCGCCGCCGCCGTTCCCGCCTACCAAGACGAGCGGCCCCTTCGCCTCCCCCTGCACGCACGAGGGCGAGAGGACGACGCCTCCCCCTATTCCTGTTCCGAGGGTAAAGAGCACCAGACCCTTCGCGGTATTCCTTCCCGTACCATACCGATATTCCCCCAAGGCCGCAAGGTTGGCGTCGTTGCCCATAACGACTTCCGCCCCCAGTCGAGTCGCTACGGCCTCACCCAACGGAACGTCGATCCAGTTCTGAAAAACGCCCTCGACCAGAACGCCGAAGTTCGGCGCCCAGCGCACGGTTCCGGTTTCGCCATCGATGTGGCCCGGTGCGGCGATCCCAATCCGCTCCGGCGCGGCGTCGAGGTTCGAGGCGCAGGCCCTGACCACCGAGGAGATCGCTTCGGCGACAGCATCGAGGCCTTCGGTGGCTCGCGACGAGGTCGAGGCGAGATCGCTGAGGGGCGCGCCGTCCCGGGAAAACGCGCGGGCTCGAACGTTAGTCCCGCCTAAGTCGACCCCCACGATCGAGCGCTCTGCCACGGCGACGATTGTAGCATGGGAGTCGGAAGGTAGACGGGTAGGCAAAGGGGCCTAGCCGAATTGCCAGCAATGACGTACGTCGGCTCAGGTTCCCTGCAACCGGTTGTATACAAAAACAGCTACCTTTGTCGCGTCATTGAGCGTACAAAGAAAGTGTCGCGCTTCGAGCGCGACGAAATCTTCCAGAGGGGTATGAAGTTTTGCAGCAGCAAGTGGGGGCATCGGTTTCGTCGGAAGCGGTGGTGGCGGTGAAAGGGACTCCGTCCGTCCAGAATAGGGTCAGGGACCTCACCGAGGCCATCGAAAGTGTGATCGTCGGCAAACCCGAGACCGTTCGGATGGCGGGCTTGGCTTTGATCTGCGGAGGGCATGTCTTGATCGAAGACATCCCTGGGGTGGGCAAGACCACCCTGGCCAAGACGATCGCGCGGGCCATCGGAGGTGAGTTTCGTCGCATTCAGTTCACTCCCGACCTGCTGCCTTCGGACGTGACCGGCGCGACCGTTTACAACCAGGGGACCGGCGGCTTCGAGTTCCACCCAGGGCCGATCTTCGCAAACGTGGTCTTAGTCGACGAAATCAATCGCGCCACTCCCAAGACCCAAAGCGCGCTGCTCGAAGCGATGGAGGAGCGGCAGGTCACCACGGATGGCGTTACCCGTGACCTCCCCAACCCGTTTTTTGTGATCGCAACGCAGAACACGGTCGAGATGGCCGGCACCTACCCCTTGCCGGAGGCGCAACTCGACCGGTTCTTCATGCGGTTGACTCTCGGCTACCCAGAAACGAAGGCCGAGATCGAGATCCTCGCCAGCCATCAACTCGAACATCCGCTCGAATCCATGAAAGAGGTTCTGACGATGGACGACCTCTTGGAGTTGCAGGCAGCCGTTCGGGAGGTGTTCGTACATGATTCGGTCCGCGAGTACATCGTCCAAATCGTCCGAGCCACTCGTGAGAACCCTCAACTTCTGATGGGGGCGTCGCCGCGAGGCTCGCTCCACCTGATGCGCGCGGCTCAGGCGCACGCGGCGATGAGCGGATCGGAATTCGTCCGGCCCGATGACGTGAAGGCGGTCGCCCTCAGCGTGCTCTCGCTCAGGGTTCTGCCCCGCGCCGATGTTCGAGCGAGGGGCACGAACGCCGAGCAGATTTTGATGAAAACGTTGGATTCCGTGCCAGCCCCGATCCCCAGTCCCACCGCTTGACGTGAGCAAACCTCGGCCCAACTCCACGACCGAATCCCTGAGCAACATCGCGGCGGTGGCGCTCACGACCGCTTCCGCGTTCCTGCTGTTGGTCGCGGTCGCGCTCAATTCTCCAGCCCTCTTCTATATGAGTACGGCGATGATCGCGACGATCGGCGCATCGCGTTTGCAGGCGTGGCTCTCGGTGCGGGGGCTGAGATTTGAGCGCACCGTCCCGCCCGTCGTTCGGGCGAGGGACCTAGTAACGATCGAGCTCACCGCATGGAGTCTTCGGAAGATTCGCCGGCCGCTCATCATGGTGTCGGACTTTCTCCCGGAGCGAATGGTGTGGCAAGACCTCTCGCCGAGCCTTCCGATTGCGCCCGCGTTTGGACAGGCCATCTCGACGCAGTACCAGTTCAAGCCGTTGCGTCGCGGCAGGTACGTTTGGTCTCGGCTCGCCGTGTTCGGAAGCGACGCCTTGGGGCTTGTCACGATGTCGAGAAAATACGAGACCGAGCCATCCGAAATGCTCGTTCTCCCGGACCCGCTGCCGCTCGATCTCGACTTCTCTTCGGCTGCTGGCTGGGGCTTTTCGGAGGCCGAGCATGGAAGGTCGCGGGGACATGGCATCGAGCCGCGCGGGGTAAGGCAGTACTTCCCCGGCGACGCGCTTAGGCACGTTCACTGGCGCACGACGGCGAGGACCGGCCAACTCATGGTCAAGGAGTTTGAGACCGGCTCGCAGAGCGGCGTGAGCCTCTACCTGCAAACCGAGCGAGGCTCAGATGTTGGAGAAGGCGTCGACACGACTCTGGAGCGAATGTGTTCGCACCTGGCGTACTCAATCAAGCAGTTCCTGCGGCAGGGCGTCGCCGTTCAGCTTCCTGGGCGAGAGTTGGACCCCGAAACCCAGCCTCCCCAGGAGCGCGAGCAGAACCTTATGCGACTGTTGGCGGAGATTGAAGCGATCGACGAGACGCCGCTTTCGAGCCGAATCCTCTCTACGATCCCTGAACTCGCGCCCAACAACATCGTTTACGTGTTCGTTGCTGTCGAAGACGCGGGGTTGCCAGGGGCGATCGGACAACTTCGAAGGGCTGGCCACGACGTTACGGCGGTCCTTTACGATGCGGAACGTTTCGCGCCGCCCAAGAGGAAATCGAGCCTGAGCTCGGCGACGAACCCGAACTTCGTCGACGACTTGCGCGACGCGGGGGCGACGATCTTGCTCGCTCCGCTCGGGGGCGCCCCATGAAGGAGTACCCCGCTAGCCTGAAGTCGGCAAGCACCGGTTTGCTCGACACAAGCCTCTCCGCGATCGCCTCGATGCTCGCGGTCTATTCGCTGGGACTTTCGCTTGCGAACACGCCGCTCGCAGTGTTCTGCGTGTTTGTCGTGGCTGTCGGGGCCGTCGTCAGCTTGGGCGTCCAGACTCTCCTCAAGAGCCAGAGTTCGTTGGCGTGGGATTCGTACCTCTATGCTCTCGGAGCGTTCGCGGCGCTCATGCTTCCCGATAGGCTCAACGCCGTACTTCCCGGAGATGGAATCCCCCCTGAACTGCGAATTGCGTCGGTTCTCACGTGGATGATCCTCTTCGGCAGCTTTGCCACTTGGCGCGACGCGACCCTTCTGTTTCAAGCGGTACCCTGCATTTCGCTCTTTGCTCTGGTCGGGACGTTCAGCAACTTCGAGGGCGCAACCTTCGCGTTCTTCTTTTTCTTGCTTTCGATGGCTGTGCTTTACGCTCGGTCTCACCAACGGGAGATGATCCAGCGGGCGAGGCTCTCTGGGTATGCGAGGCTCGAAGAGATCCGACAAGGCCCTTGGCGGTGGGTCGCCGGTCCCGGATGGGCGCTGGCTTCGGCGACGCTCGTGGTGTTGATCAGTTTCTTCGGGGCGCCCGTGGTCCAATTCTCGTTTCAAGGCGTCGCGGGCGTCGTGCGGCTTCCGCGCCCCAGCGTCTCCGCCTCGCCCTCCTCGGGGATCGGCGCAGCCGGCAACCCGACCGCGCTCCGCGTCGGCACCGGTCCCCGGTTGCTCTCCGATCGGGTAGTGATGCTCGCCGAACTCGACCGGCCCAGGTACCTGCGCTCCTCGACCTACGATAGCTACACGGGCACGGGTTGGTCGGCGACGAATTGGGAGGCCAACGAGTTCTACTTCGTCAATCAAGAGGCGTATTCGGCTCGGAGGGAGCTCCTGCGGTCGGAGAGTTTCGAAACCGTACCGTTCGCCGTACAGCCGCTGACGATTTCGTTTTCCAAGCTGCCCTTGCCCGGCGAAGTGGTCTCGCTGAAGCCCGAAGGCCGGTGGAGGCTCCACCCCGACGGCACCCTCGAAGTGCCCGCGGGCATGCCCCCGATGGTCAGGGTCACCGGCCAAACCAAGGTGCTCTCCCCCCAAGCCACCGACCGTGGGATACCCAGGCCGACGCCCCGATTTTTGGCCAACTACGTGGACACGAGGGGAATCCAATCCGACGTGGCCGCCCTTGCGGATCGGGTCTGCGAGAACATCGAGGGCAGTTATGAGCGCGCCCTGGCACTCAAGGCGGAGATCGAGCGGAGGTGCGTCTACAATCTCAACGCTGAGCCCACGCCGAGCGGCCCCGACCCTGTGTCGTACTTCCTCTTCGAGGGCGAACGAGAGGGGTACTGCGACCTCTTCGCTAGTTCGATGGCTCTGATGGCCCGGAGCCAGGGGATTCCTGCGAGGCTCGCGACCGGCTATTTCCCCACGACCGGCAGGCGTGACCGAAACGGCGCGTATGAGGTGCGCGAGGCCGATGCTCACGCCTGGGCCGAGCTTTACTTCGAAGGGCTGGGCTGGGTGCCTTTCGACCCGACCGAAGGCGCAAGGGAAGTGCCCGGAGGCGGAGTGGGCGATCCGACCTTGGCCGCGCCTTGGATGGAGTCGCCTTGGGTCAAAGCGGGCCTCGCACTGCTCATGCTGGGCGGCGCTTCGATCGGCGGATGGTTCGTTATCTCGGCTGTGCTGAGTTCGATCCGGCTCATGCGCCAAGACTCCTACGCCATGACGCGAGCCTACGGCCAGTTCGTTGCCGCAGTCGAGCGGTTTACTCGCCGCTACCGCAGGCCCAGCGAGACTCCGAGGGAGTACTACCTTGCCGTGCGCGACCTGTTGGGTGACGCACGTCCGCGGGCCGAGTCTCTCACGACGGCGTTTGAGTCCGCGTTCTACGGATTCCCGAACGGCCCTCAAGCGGAAGCGTTGGCTTTGGGCGTCGCGGAATTCAAGAGCACCCTCAGATCGCTCAAAAGGCCCACGGTTTCGGGGCACAATACAGAAGCGGAGCCGGACAGCTCCGCGTAGCGGTCCACTATGAGTTTCTCGGTAGAAGCGGTCTTCAAGAGCCGAATCGCGCTGTTTTCGGGCGAAGAGCCCTATCTGCGCCTGCAAGCCTTGCGGCAGCTTCACGAGGCGATGGGTGACGACTCTGAGTTCAACATCGAGCAATTCATCGCCGACGGGTCAAACCCTGAGGAGTACATCACGGCGGCGATGACGTTGCCGTTTCTCGGAGACCGAAGGCTCATCATCGTTCGGAACATCCTACGGGCGGGTCAGCCCGCCGACGCGCTCGGGCCGCTTTTCGATCAACTTTCGAAGGTCCCCGAGCCCAACACACTGCTCTTCGTAGCCGACGACGAACTCGGCGACGACGATAAGCAACGGCGCCTTGCGACCGTACGGAAGGCTTGGGAGACCACGATCACCAAACTGGGAGGCAAGACGGTCCAGTTCGAATCGGACGACTCCTCGGTCAAAAAGAACCTCAAGGAGCACGCGGGCCAGTCGGGCAAGAGCCTCACACCGAAGGCGATGGACCTCTTGGTGGAAATGACCGGAGGCAACCTGAGCCGCGCCCTTGCCGAACTCGATAAGCTGGTCCTTTACGTAGGCGACGACGAGCAAATATCCGAAGCGGCGGTCAAGTCTGTCGTCATGCCCTCGCGGGAGTGGAACGTTTTCAAGCTTGTCGGGGCAGCCGTCGAGGGCAACTCGGGCGAGGCGCTTCGGCAGCTCGAAACGCTGATCGAAGGCTCTGGGAAGATCGAAGACGCCGTGTTTTCGCGGATTTTTCCGACGCTCTCGCGGCAGCTTCGCCTGATTTGGCAAGCTAGGCTTTGCGTCGAGGCGCGGTGCCGACCCTCCAACGCGCCGGTCGAAGTGCTCAGGATGTTTCCCACGAGCCCCAACCTCACAAAGGAAAGGGACTGGATTCAGAACATGGCCCTTCGGCAGGCTCAAACGCTCGACCTCGATCGCCTGTCGATGTGGATGGGCTCGATCGCTCAGACCGACGCGACCCTCAAAGGGTTGGGGTCGGCGATCGACGCCAAGGGCGCCTTGGAGATGCTCGTCTTGCAGATGGCGACGCGAGCCTAGGCGCGGCCCAAGGGCAGCTTCAAAGAATCCGAAGCGGCGCGCCCGTGAGGAATTCCCCAGACATTCGAAGCGGAAGGGGCTTATGCGGGCTCTTCGGGTGCAGCTTCAGCGGCCTTGGCTTCGACCGGTTCCTCGGTGGGGTGCTCAGGGTCGAACACGAACAATTCGACAGAAGCGTCAACTTGCCGGTGCAGGTCGATCTCGACCTTGTGCCGTCCCAGCCGCTTGATCGGAGTCAACAACCCGATTTGCTTCTTCTCGAGTTCCACCTTGAGTTGGGACTTGATCGCGTCGGCGATGTCCTGGGAGGTGACTGCGCCAAACAGCTTGGTGGTGTCCGCGCCAGCCTTCGCCTCGATTCGGACTTCCTTCCCATGAATCTTCTCGCGTACAGACTCGGCGGAACTCAGCGTTTCGGAATCCAGCTTCTCAAGCTTGGCCCTCCGCAGTTCGAGGACCTTCAACTGACCCTTGTCGGCAACGACAGCCAGGCCCCTCGGGAACAGGAAGTTCCGGGCAAAACCGTTCGCTACGTTGACCACCTGCCCGCGCTTGCCCACTTTGGGCACCGTCTCGTTCAAAATCACCTTCATTTCGATAGGACCTTATCTTCGGATTCCCAGCCCGACCGTAAACGCGTTGCGGTCGAACACGGAGTTCATGCCCACCCAACCCAGCAGGCCGTTCCCGAAATCGATTCGGGTGCGCAGGTCAAGCATCGGGTTGTTCAAGTCGTACAAGTCACCCTGAATGCGTAACCTTGGCGCGACCGTGAAGTCTACCCCAGCGCCCGGCTTGCTCGCGTAAACCCCATATCGAAGCCTTACGTTCGATCCGAGGTCCTTTCCGAACTGGACGTTGAGCCGATTCGCTTCGAAGGCGTCGAAGATTCCCAGGTGAACTCGGCCGCCCGAAATCGGGACCTCGGCCTCGAAATCCGTTCGAAAGCGATTGAGAAAGTTGTCCCGGTGCAAGGACATCGAGGTTTCGACGCCCTGAAAGCTCGAACTTCCCGGCACTCGGTCAAAAAAGCCCTTGATCTTTTCCAGAACATCCGACGCCTGGTCGGCAAGGGCGTTCGCCTTCAAAGTCAGTTCTTCGACGTTTTTCGTAATTGCGATCCCGTTCTTCGAGATCTCCTCGGCGTTGGTGGCGACCCTCGTGCCCGACTCAGTGATCGTTTCGACATTCTTGATTGAGGCGGTGAGCGGGTTTCGCAATTCAGGATCGTTGACAAACTCATTGACGCTGGTGAGCAACTCTTCTGCCTTGGTGGCGGTTCGGCTGAGGCTGTCGAGAATCTCGCCTGCGCTCTGCTGCCATCGCTCGTCGCCGGCGAGGTTGGCCGCAAGCTCAGCGGTCTGCCGCACACTTTCCATCGCCGCAGCAAGGTCGCCCATCGCGCTCGTGATCGAAGCCTGGTTCGTCACGACCACGCCCTGAATGTTGGTCGCGAGCCTGCCGAATTGAGCGACTGTTTCCTCGGTCGTCGAAAGCAGGGAAGTCAGCCGATCTCGCAGTTCACGGTCGGCGATCAGGTCTTGGGTGGCCTTGAGAGTTTCGTTGAGCGCCGACACCGACTCTCCAAGCTCGGGGAACATCCCTTCGAGGAGCGAGAGCTTGCTCCCTGCGAGGGTCGAGCCGGGAGGTACGTGGCGGCCCGAAAGGAGCGCCGGAGGGAGCACGAGCAGGGTGCCGTCGCCAAATCCGATCAGGGCGGTGGGGATCGCCGCGCGGCTGCCTTCGGGGATTCGGACCCCGCGGTCGATCGCGAGAACGAGCTTGGCCCGCACGTCGTCCGTCAGTTCGACGCGGCGCACCGTGCCGATCGGCACCCCGGCCATCAACACCTTCGTCCCCTCCGAAATGCCCTCGACGGATTCGAGTTCGGCGTAGTATTCGTCTGTCGGCTGCGCGAAAACGCTCTTTCCCAAGAACTGGAATCCCGCGACTAGCAAGACCCCAAAGACGACCACAAGCAATCCGACCTTCCAAGCGCCCTGCATGACCTGATTGAACCTCCGCTGTTCAGACGATTGGAACGCTCCGTCCGGACCGCGAATCGAAGTGGGGCGTTGGACCCACGGCGCGATTGACAAATCCGGCGCAATTTCTACACCAGGTTTGAGGCGTTTTCCCCTGGATGGATGAGAGGTTCGTGCCGATAAGTTGGGTACCGACGCCAAGATTTGGGTTCTCGAATCCGAGCCGATGCTGGCGCCAGCCGACGCACGTCTAAACAGGGTGTTCCTACATTCGAAAGAGATGGGTCCATCGTCTGGTTCGTAGAACACGATACGGTTCGAGGCTGTCGAACACGGTACGGACGCCTCGGATAGAGGTAAACAAGAGAAAATCTATGTGGCAACGCTTTACGGAAAGAGCCAGGAAGGTCGTTTTCTACGCCCAAGAAGAGGCGCAGAAGTTCGGTGAAGGATACGTTTCGACGGAGCACCTGCTTTTGGGGCTGGTGCGAGAGTCGGAGAGCGTTGCATCGCGCGTATTGGAGAAGCTCGGCGTTAGCCTGGGCCGAGTCCGTTCAGAAGTGGAGAAGCAGCTCCCCCGTGGCGAGAGCCGAACCGCCCAGGAGATGACTCTCACGCCGAGAGCCAAACGGGTCATCGACCTCGCTTATGATGAGGCTCGGCAACTCAACAACAACTACATCGGCACCGAGCACCTGCTCCTCGGTCTCATTCGGGAAGGGGACGGACTCGCCGGACGCGTTTTGACCAAGCTCGGCGTCGAACTCGACCGCGCTCGGAAAGAAGTCCAGTCGCTTCAGGAGAACGAGACTCAAGGGCGTTCGAGCGGAAGGGCCGCGCACGCCCCGGGCACCAAGACTCCGACCCTCGACGAGTTCGGCCGCGACCTCACCGACCTTGCCCGCGATGGCAGGCTCGATCCCGTTGTGGGCCGTATCAGCGAAATCGAACGGGTTATGCAGATCCTTTGCCGACGCACCAAGAACAACCCGTGCTTGATCGGCGATCCTGGAGTCGGGAAAACCGCCATCGCAGAAGGGTTGGCGCTTCGAATTATCAGCGGCGACATCCCCGATCTGCTCCGCGACAAGCGAATCGTCGCGCTGGACCTTGCGGGCCTGGTGGCAGGGACCAAGTACCGGGGCGAGTTTGAAGAGCGCATGAAGAAGGTGATGGAAGAGGTCAGAAAGGCCGATGGCCAAGTGATTCTCTTCGTCGACGAGTTGCACACTCTGGTGGGGGCCGGCGCGGCAGAAGGCGCGATCGACGCCTCCAACATCATGAAGCCCGCGTTGGCTCGCGGGGAGTTGCAGTGCATCGGCGCGACCACCCAAGACGAATTCCGCAAGTACATCGAGCGCGATGCCGCCCTAGAGCGAAGGTTCCAGGCCGTCAAGGTCCGCGAACCCTCATTGGAAGAAGCGAAAGACATTCTGAAGGGCCTCCGCGAGCGCTATGAGGCGCACCATAAGGTCGAGATCACGGACGACGCGATCGAGGCCGCGGTCAGCCTCTCCAATAGGTACATCTCGGACCGGTCGCTCCCCGACAAGGCGATCGACCTGATCGACGAAGCCGCCTCAAGGGTTCGCTTGCAGCAGAGCCTTCCCCCGCTCGACATTCGACAAGACCGCGCCAAGCTCAAGAAGCTCGTGGAAGACATCGAGCACATCAAGAAGCGCCAGCACGACGAATCGGCCGTCACCAAGATGGAAGAGGAGTACGAGGCCCTCGAACACGATCTCGCCAACCGTGAAGAGAGTTGGGACCAGCAAGAGAAGCCCGAACCGATCGTCAACGAATCGGAGATCGCGTCCATCGTTCAGAGTTGGACCGGCATCCCGGTGACAAGGCTCGTCGAGGCGGAATCGCAGAAGCTGCTCCGCATGGAGGACGACCTGCACGAGCGGATCATTGGCCAACACGAGGCCGTCGCAGCGGTATCGCGGGCGATCCGAAGGTCACGAAGCGGACTCAAGGACCCCAAGAGGCCGATGGGCACGTTCATTTTCTTAGGGCCGACCGGTGTCGGAAAGACCGAACTCGCCAAGGCGCTCGCCGCGTACCTTTACGAAAAAGAGTCGAACATTGTCCGAATCGACATGTCGGAGTACATGGAGCGGTTCAGCGTGAGCCGGCTCGTGGGCGCGCCTCCGGGATACGTTGGGTACGACGAAGGCGGGCAGCTCACCGAACAGGTGCGCCGCAACCCGTACTGCGTCGTTTTGCTCGATGAGATCGAGAAAGCGCACCCCGACGTGTTCAACATCCTCTTGCAGATCATGGAGGACGGACAGCTTACGGATTCGCAGGGCCGCACCGTCGATTTCCGCAACACGCTGCTGATCATGACTTCGAACGTCGGCGTGAAGCCGATCGAACTCGATCAAGGACTCGGATTCCGGGCCGTGAAGCAAGACATCGATGATCCTCGAACCTATGAGGCGATGAAGAACAAGATGATGGATGAGATGAAGAAGCTCTTCCGTCCTGAGTTCCTCAACCGCATCGACGAGGTCATCGTGTTCCATCACCTCAAGAAGGACGAGATCCTTCGGATCGCCGACCTCTATCTGCGACGAGTCAACGAACAGGCCGCCGCGCTCAACCTCACGATCGAGCTCAGCGACGAGGTCAAGGACATGCTCGTGGACAAGGGCTACGATCCGAACTTGGGCGCAAGGCCGTTGCGGCGAGCCGTGCAACGCTTCATCGAAGACCCGCTGAGCGAGGAACTGCTGTATGGACGGTTCAGCGCCGGTGACGTCGTCGTCGCGACGTTGGACGCCGAAGGCGCGGTCGTGTTCAAGAAGAAGGGTGGCGACGGCGGGAGCAAGCGCAAAGAAAAGGCCCTCGCCAAAGGGTAAGCCCATACTGGCAGAATTGCCCCGACGCCCGTGGGCAGTCGAGGCAATTCGTTCGCGAGACCGCGTAGGCGATGCCTACTTGACTTCGACTTTGCCGCCGACTTCAGCGATCGCTGCCGCGATCTTGTCGGCTTCTTCCTTCGGAACGCCCTGCTTGATGGGCTGCGGCGCTCCGTCGACGAGGTCCTTGGCTTCCTTGAGGCCGAGTCCGGTCAGTTCTCGCACGACCTTGATGACCTGAAGCTTCTGGTCGCCCACTGAAGCGAGGACGGCGTCGAATTCCGTCTTCTCTTCGGCTGCGGGGGCAGCGTCGCCGCCACCGGCGCCCGGCATCATCATCGGCATTCCCATCATTGGGGCTGCCGCGCTGACGCCAAACTTCTCTTCGAGGGCCGTCTTCAGCTCAGAGAGCTCGAGGGCGGTCATGTTGCTGATCTGTTCAACGATGGTTTCTACTGTGCTTGCCATAGCTTGTTCCTTCAGTTCGATTCGTTCGGGGATGCCTCTGCCACGGGAGTATTCTCCTCGACTTCGGCTACTGGCGCGGGCTCACTCGCGGGACCGGGCTCCGCGGGCGAGTCTCGCACCGGGGTTTCGGATTCTGCGGCAGGGGCATCGGGCTCGGGGCCGGATGCCTCTGCTTGGGGTTCGGCGGCAGGGGAAGGCTGGCCTTCCATGAGCTTGTCGGCCGCCGCATAAACCGTTCGGATCGGTTGGGCGTAAATTGCCTCCACGACGCCGACGAGTTGACTGAGAGGCGCGGCCACCAGACCGACGACCTGAGCGATCAACTCCTCGCGCGAGGGAAGCTTGGAAAGGAACTCGACGGCTTTTGCGTCGAATGACTTTCCGGAGATATACCCGCCCTTCACCTCAAACGCCTTATGCGTCTTGGCGAAATCCACCAGAACCTTCGCGCAGGCGCTTTCGTTTTCGAAGACGAAGGCGACCGCCGTCGGCCCGCTGTGGTACTCCAAAGGCAGCTCGTTCATCACTTCGCCCACGCCGAGGCGCAAGAGGGTGTTCTTCACAACGTGAATCTCACCGCCCGCGTCCTTGAGCTTGGATCGAAGTTCCTGCAACTCCCGAACCTTCAGGCCGCGATAATCCGTGAAGAGAAGTCCAGCGGACTTCGAATAAAGCTCGCCAACCTCCTCGATGGTTCTCTGTTTTTCGGCCGTGGGCATAAGTTGCCTTGCTCCTTACAAATGATTTGGCGCTCCAGACTGGGCAGCCCGGAGCGCCGCAATTCCCGCCTTCGAAGCGGTCATCTATGGCAAACTGTTTTCCGTTCTACCCCTCGGCCGGAACCGATTAAGGCGATTGCTCGCCGCCGGCTTTCATAGGAGTGCGGAAGGGATTATGGCACAAAGCGATGTCACGTTGCGAGCGAGGTTGGCGGCCGCAGGGGCTCTGATTCTGGCGGCGGCCGCTGGGGCCCAGATTTCGGGGGAGCGGCAGTTCCCCCAGACTCGATCGCTCTCGCTGCTTCCAGGAGGGGGCGTGCCGGTGAGTTCGGAGGGGGTCCCCGGATGGGAAGGGGCGCTGACCCTGTCCACCCCCATCGCCTACAGCTTGCGCGCCAAGGAGGGCGTCTACGTCATGGGCAACACCAACTACGCGAGGTGGCCCAAACTTTTCGACGCCAGGAAGGGGGAGGGCGACTCGAACGGGAGCCTTGGGTTGCAGTTTGGCTCGCGGATGTTCCGAGGAAATGCCACGTTCTCCTGGATGTTCGTCGATTCCAGACTCAAGAACGTGTACCACATCCACTATTCACCGGATCTAAAGGGAAGGTGGAGGCTCGGCGCTGGGCTTCAAGACGTTTTTGGAGACAGCAACACGCAGATTCCCCTCGACCTAACGAACTCGGCGTCCGCTTACGTCGTGGCGACCTACGAATTCGGCGGCGACGCATTTGCGAGCGTCGGATACGGCGGCCAGCGGTTTTATGGGTACTTCGCGAGCGCGAGCGCCCCCATTGCCGAAGGATGGAAGGCGTATGCCGAGTACGACACGTTTGGGATCAACTGGGGTGTCGCGGCCCGTCTCAAAGGGCTGGTCGCCGGAGAACGTCCGGCGGTCGTGACGTTCGGCTACCTGAAAAACCGCTGGGCCACTTGGACGATCGGCGCGCCTTTCTGAAGCGAACGGCAGGTTGACGCTTCAGTCCAGAGGCTATCGTGCCGAAAATCATGTCGTCGGATCACGTTCGGAAGGTCGTCGCATGATAGGAAGTAGTCTAAGCGGAATCTCGTTCAGCGGACTCAGCAGTGGAATCGACTCGGAGTCGATCATCAGTCGGCTGCTTCAGATTGAGGCGATTCCGATCAACCGATTAGAGAGCCAGAAAGCTCAGTTGCAATCCCGCCAAACGATCCTGCAGCAACTTAAGGGGCAGGTTTCGAACTTGGCCGGGGCGGGTTCGAAGCTCAATTCAGCTAGCACGTACCAGGCGATCAAAGCCGCTTCCTCCGATACCGCCGTGGCGACGATGGCCGCGGGCACAAGCTCGCAAGCGGGGACGTACGAACTCACCGTAAGCAAGCTGGCAAAGGCGCACAAGGTCTCTTCGTCGGCTCAGGCCAATACGACGGATGCGCTGGGATACTCGGGGACCTTTGTGGTGAACGGCGAAGCCGTGGAGGTCACGGCGTCCGACACGCTCAAGACCCTCGCGCAGAAAATCAACGATAAGCAAGCGGGCGTCGTCGCAAGCGTGCTCGATGGGGGAACGAACAACGCGTATCTGACGATCACATCGTCGAAATCGGGGGCGAGCAACAAGGCGCAAGTGGCCGATCTCAGCGGCACGGTAGCGGCAGACCTGGGGCTGATCAGCGGGGGATCGAGCATTCGTTCGGCAATCACCAACGGCGCGACGAGCGTGGCCTTCACGTCCAGTTCGACCGCCGTCGGGGAGTTGATGGGCGTTTCAGGCTTAGGGAGCTTGACTTTTTCGGTGAACAGCGTCGATGTCACCGTCGACTTCGATGACGACTCGCTCCAAGACATCGCCAACGCGATCAATGCCGCAGGCACGGGCGCGACGGCGAGCGTAAGATCAGAAACGGTGGACGGCACTACCGTTTATCACCTTGATATTTCCGGAGCCTCAACACCCACTTTCACCGACCCAGACTCGGCTCTCCATGCGTTGGGAATCCTCCAGCAAGGATTCGGCTCGGTACTCGTCACCGCCCAGGACGCCGAATACACCCTCGACGGGGTTTCGCTCACCTCGGCGACGAACACGATTACCGGCGTGATTCCCGACGTCACTTTGACGCTGCTCCAGGCCGACGAGACGACTCCAAAGACCTCGACGCTCACGCTGACTCGCGACGACGAGAAGATCGTCAGCAACGTGAAGGAGGTTATGAACGCGTTCAATAGCCTGATCGACTTCATCCGGGCCAACAGCGCGTTCGATAAGGAGACGTTTCAATCGGGTCCCCTCTTTGGTGATTCCACCGCAAGGCAGGTCGAAGACACCGTCTCAAACCTCATTTTCCGGACAGTGGACGGGTTAACCGGAACGTATACGAACCTTGCCGACATCGGGTTCAGCTTCGATGACCAGGGCAAGCTCACGCTCGACGAAAGCCAGCTAAGCACGGCGATCGCGTCGAATCTCAGCGAGGTGAGTGCGGTGTTTCGCGCGATGGGGAGCTCGACCGCGAACACCCTGACTTACATTTCGAGCACCGACAAGACCGTCGCCTCAGGCAGCGGGTACTACAGCGTCAACATCACCCAGCTTGCGACCAAGGGTGACCTCGTCGCGGGCGTCGCCCAGAGTTCGAACACCGCAAGTTCCGAAATCCTCACTTTCTCCGGCTCGCTCTTTGGCAGCACGCCCTATGATCTGCTCGTGCCGAGCGGGTACAGCCAGTCCGCCGTCGTCGATCTTATCAACAACGATTCCAAGCTCAAAGACATCGTCGTCGCGACGGTCGAAGGAGGGTTCCTCAAGATCGCGAGCAAGAACTACGGCACGAGCAACGACTTCACCGTCGTCAGCAACGTCGCCGCTGCGACCGACAGCACGGGGATCGGGCTCGAAGGCGAAAGCGCCAAGACCGATGCGCTCGATGTCGCCGGAACGATCAACGGAGAAGAAGCGACTGGAAACGGCCAGTATCTGACAGGGAAGTCCGGCAACGCGACGACTGATGGCCTTCAGATTCAGTACGCGGGCACGACGCTGGGCGACGTGGGAAGCATTCAACTGACTCACGGGATCGGCGCGCTCCTGCAGGCGCAAATCAACTCCATGACCGACTCGATCAACGGGCTCTTTGCGGCGAACGACCAATCGATTCAGACGCAAGTCGAGACCATCGACGACTCGATCGAACGCCTGACGGAAGCGCTCCTTGTGAAGAAACAGTCGCTCCAACAGCGGTTCGCCGCGATGGAGCAAGCGATCTCGCAACTGCAAACGCAGCAGACCCGCCTCAGCTCGATGTTCGGGTAAGGCTAAACACGCCAGACGATCCGCTCTTTCCGAAACATCGTCGTGCAGGCGATGAGCGACGCGGCCGCCAGGGCGACATTGACCCCCATCGTCAACAGATACGGAACGAGTGAGAAGTTGCCGAGCATCCCTTCTCGCAAGACGGTAGCGCTGTTGAGGATCGGAACCAATGAGACCCAAAGAGCTTTGGCAAAGCTCGTATAGCCGATGAACTGGCTGAAGAGCGCGGGCATCAGCACAACGAAGCTGAGCAGGCTGAGATAGCTTTGAGCCTCGCGCATGTTTCTCGCAAAGACGCTCACCGCGAGCAGCACCCCGGCGAAGGCTGCTGCAAGCGGCACCTGCACGGTCACGATCGCAACGACCGAGAGCGGCGAGAGAGGGATCCCTTGGGGGAACATCGACTGCACGAGCGGAATCGGGGTAATCGCAGCCAAGACGACGGCCAACACCGACACGATGCTGCTCACGAAGCAAAGGATCCATAGCGCGACGAACTTCCCGCCCACGAGGTGGTTGCGCGCAACGGGGCTGATGAGCAGTGTTTCGAGGGTGGACCGCTCCTTTTCGCCCGCCACGAGGTCGCTGGCTACGCTGAACCCTCCGTAGAAGGCCCAGATCACGATCAGGTACGGGAGGAGCCCGGCCAAAAAGGAACCGAACTCTTCCTTTTCGACCTTGATCGGCTTTCGTTCCAACCGGATCGGATCGGCAAGTTCCTTGGGCAAGCCTTGTGTTTCCAAAATTCTCCCCGCAGCTTCGCGGGAGGCTGCCGAGACCGTCTTTTCAAGCATTGCCAGGACGATTTCAGAGGCCTGCTGGTCGGGGTCGAAGAGCGCTTCGACCGTGACGGTCTGGCCCGCCGCAAGCTCGGCATCGAAGTCTTCGGGGGGAAGGAGCACGACCTTCGCTTTCCCCGCAGAAAGCAGTTTGCGACCCTCTTCCACGGAGTCAACCTCTCGGATGTCGAGCGTCCCGCTCTTCCGCAATGCCTCCACAAATAGGTTGTCGCTCCGCCCTGAGACGACGTGGAGCGTCTGCGACTTCGGCTTCGTGACGGTTTCCTTCAGGAACCCGAACAAGAACAGGAACAGGAAGATCAAGATAACGGGGCCGAGGATTGCCGAGTACACGACGCGCTTATCCCGCGCCATCTCTCGGACCTCCTTCCAGCAAACGGTCCAGAGGGGACTCACGACGCCACCTCGACGGCCTCAGGCGACTCGGCGAGATGGAGAAACGCCCTTTCCAACGACGATGCGTTCGTTTGGTCGAGGATTTCAGCGAGCGAACCCTCGCCCCGAATACTCCCGTTGTGGATGATCGCGATCGGGTCGCACAACCGCTCGACTTCGCTCATGATGTGCGAGCAAAAGACAACGGTCTTACCTTCGTCGCGCGATCGTTCGATGAATCCGAGAACCGTCTGGCTGGTGAGAACGTCAAGGCCGCTGGTCGGCTCATCGAAGAACAGAACTGGGGGTTCATGCAGCATGGTGCGGGCGATGGAGACTCGTTGCTTCTGGCCGGTGCTGAGCCTGTCGCAGAGGCGATCCGCAAACTCGCCGATGCCAAGTTGCTCGACGAGCGTATCGATCCGGTTCCGCAAAGTCGAACCGCCGAGACCGTACAGTTGTCCGAAGTACTTCAGGAGTTCGAGGGGGGAGAGCCTGCCGTAGAGCGCGGTTGAGGCGCTCATGAAGCCGATGCTCGCCCGGACCTTCTCGGGGTCGGAGGCCACGTCGTAACCGGCGACGGCCGCGGCGCCTGAGGTTGGTTCTAACACCGTCGAGAGCATCCGAAGTAGGGTCGTCTTGCCCGCTCCGTTGACTCCCAACAAGCCGAGAATCTGACCAGGCCGAACGCGGAGCGACACGTCCCTTACGGCTTCGACGCGGTTGCCCTTGCCATCGAAAAACACCTTCCCCAAGCCCTGAGTTTCGACCATCGCCCCAGTTTGGCACCCAAGAACGTCGGAGGCCTCGTGCGCGGGACGTTCGACCGCTCCACCCTCAGGCTCGACGACGAGGGCGAAGCCGATCCCCGTTGAATTGCCGATAAGCCTCCAAAAGCGAAATACCGAGCGAGTTACCGATAAGGCTCATCGGGAATCTGCCGATATAGGAATGTGAGTGGGCGGAATCGTCGCAGGGGAACGACGCTGGCAGAATTGCTGGTCGCCGCCGTATTTCTCGGCGCAGCGGCCTCGGGTCTTATCGGCTCGACGGTGTACACAGCGAAGCGGGCTGAAATCGCCCGAAAGCGAGCGGTTGTGCACGCGGCCATGAAAAACGAACTCGAAGCCGCCCGTGCCGCTGCGAAGATGGGGGGTGTGACTCCTTCGACTCGCACCGTCACCTACACCAACGGGGGCAAGCTAGCCAATGCCTCCGGGGTATCCCTCGCGACCGATGCGCTCGTCATGTCGTCGATCCCGATCGCGGACAAGGTCACTGTCACTCGAACTATCACTTCGGTGTCCGGCGCGCCGAAACTGTTCCAGGTGGTGGTCACAGGAACGTGGGAAGGGGGAGCAACCTACGCTTCCGCAGGAGCCAAGTCCCTGACAATCACAGCTCAGGTGAGGCAAGGGGAATGAAGCGCAGAAGAGGCGTGACGTTGGTCGAAGTGGCGCTTGCCTCGGCGCTGACCGGCATTGTTGTGGCCACAAGCGTCGGCGTGTACGGCTTCGTAGTCGTCAGGATGGGTCACGCCTTTGCTCGCGCAGAGGCCGTTCGGCAAGCAACCGCCGTCGCGCAAGACATCGAAGCGACCGTCCAGTCGGCGATCAATTGCGAACTTGTCCCCTCGGGCAAATATGTATATCTCAAGTGTACGATGCCTGCGACGGTGTACGACCGGCAAGGCGACGGAAACGCCGACGCGTACGATCTGGATTCGGTCACGACTTACCGCAAGGCATCCTACTCGGCCGGAAAGCGTGTCTGGTACGTCTTGGGCAGGCTCGGCGGAGTCCTCTCCAAGACCGCCCTTGTCGGGATCGACCCGAACAAGGCCGTCCGAACCGATGATTCGGTTCCCACGGCTAGCGACCTCGACTTGAATTGGAGCCGCTACTACGGTTCCTCGAACAACAAGTTTCACCTACTGACGGAGCTGGTTTTCAAAGTCGACACCGCCGCCAAGACCGTGACTTACACGATCTCCGCTTCGTCGGCAGCAGGACGAAACCGCACGGTGTCCGATGCGACGAGTAACGAGAGCTACGCTTATAGCGTCACCCGCGTTGTGTGTTGGAGGAACGGATGAAGAAACGACGAGGCAGCGCGCTCCTGTTCACTTTGTTGACGAGCATCGCCGCAACAACGGTGATTCTCGCTACGGTGGGAAGCGTGACACAAGAAGTTCAAAGACAGCGGCTCTCGGAGCGGAATCACATAGTCAACGCTTCCTTCGACGCCGTCGTCAACAAGGTGATCTCCGAGTTCGCAGCAGGCGAACGAGAACTGAGCGCGATTTCGATTACTGTGGCCGTAAACGGTAGCACGTGGAACGTGACGATGACCGACAACTCCGGGTCGGTCAAAGACTCGATTCTGGTTAGCGGTACCGGCCTGGTCAACGGAAAGATCGAGTACGGCCGGAAGGTCGTGCCCCGCCCGTACCTTGAGAGTCCTTTTGCGTACGGGCTGACGACGATGAAGGACCTAAACGTAACCGAGACCATCACGATTGGTTCCGCGCTCAATAAGTGCGACCTTTGGAATGAAGGAAAAATCCTTGGTACTGGATGGTTATCAGTCAACGGTACGCTCAGGTCGACCTCCACCGTTTCCAATCCAGGGGTGACTGCGACTTCTGGAATCCAAACGAACCGACAGGAGCGGGGTATTCCACCCCTTGACATCAGCCTATACAAAGATGTCGCCGACCGGACGATTTCTGGAGGTAGTTATGTTGGCTTTACGTTTGCGAAGGACTATGAAGTCGTTTACGTCAACGGGGATTTTAACATGTCGGGGGCGATTGCGGGCAAGGGGACCATCGCGGCTAAGGGCCACATTCAGTTCGATGCTGACACATCGTATGCGGATAAGAACAGTCGGGTTGTGTTCCTTGCGGGAGGAGAGATTCGCGCCAAGGGGTGGACCTCGAACATCGTGGGCGTTCTTTGCTCATCCGGGAAGCTGGTGATTGACGGCGGCCTGTCCGTCAAGCTCGAGCCGGGGGTGGCTGTAACCTACGACAAGCTCGACGTTACAGATCCATTTACCATCGGGTTTGACAGATTCATTGCCGACAATCCCGAAGAGGGACCCAAGTACAAACTTCCCGGTTTTTGGCCATGAGAGGCATGAAGGATTTGAATTGGATTCGTGGGGCCGCGTTGGTCCGGTGGTGCCTCATTGGCGTCGCCGGGTTGATCACGATCGAGGAGCTTCGGTCGTCGGTTTGGTTGTTCGCCATAGGCGCAGCGGTAATCTCAAACATCCTTTTTGTCGCATCGGAGTCGATTGAGTCCCGGTTCAAGTTCATCGCGTCGGCTCGAAACTCAGTAGCGTATTTGGATGCGCTCGCCATCATGGCGACCTTGCTCGTACCGAGCGTCGCCTCTCACAACTTGTGGCTTCTAAGCATCCCGCTCATCATCGCCGATTCGTTGGTCCACCATGACTTGCGGAGGATCTTTTCGCTTTCGGGCTGGACGGCCGCTGCTTGCCTTGCGTTCAACATGCTGGCCAACCACACCTGGGTCTCCTTGGCGATGTCCTTTGGGGCCGTCGTCGTCGCTGGGGCGTTTGCCGCCGGTCTCTCGAAGGCGCAACGGCGCGAAGTGAACCTCTCTCGCAGGGACCAGCGCCTTCATGCGGTCCAGCGGGTAGGGCTCGCCTTTGCGGAGAGTCAAGATCTGCGCGCTACGATGGAGCTCACCGTCAAGGCCGCGGTCGTCGAGGCGGGAGCGAGCTGCGGCTACATCATGCTCAGCGACGATGAGTCCAAAGGTCCCCTCATCACCGAGGTCGCGTATTCTCCCCACGGCGAGTTCGATTTCCCGCAAGAACTCGATTTTGGGTTTGGCCTTTCCGGGTACGTCGCCAAGATGGGCCAGCCCGTCTCCGTCACTGACAAGAACGAAGACCAGAGCGGGTTCGACGGCGTTACCGAAGGGGTGACGGCAGCGATTTCGGTTCCTTTGCTCACGCGCGGGTCGTCGACGCCGGGCCGCTCGGCGGAAGAGCAAGTGCTGGGCGTCATGACGTTGTTGAGCACCCACAAAGCCGACTCGTTCACAGCCGACGACATGGAGCTCCTCCGGACCTTCGCCGCGCTCGTCGCGGTGGCGGTTTCGAACGCGAGGTCGGACGAGAGGCAACATTCAACTTTCGTTCGGACGATGCAGAGTCTCGCGACCGCCCTTGAAGCTCGGGACGAGTACACGAGGGGCCACTCCCAAAGGGTCTGCGAGGTCTCTCTGCTCATCGCCGAGCGGCTCGGATTCGGACCCGAGGCATTGGAAGAACTAAGGGTTGGGACCGTACTCCACGACATTGGGAAGATCGGCGTGCCCGACGCGATTCTGAACAAGCGCGGCAGGCTCACCGACGATGAGTTCGAGATCATGAAGACGCACCCTGTTATCGGGTACGAGATTTGTAGGCCGCTCGCGCTTTCCGAAGGTGTGCTGATGATCATCCGCAACCACCACGAGAAGCTCGATGGTAGCGGCTATCCTGACGGTCTCAAAGGCGGTGAACTGCCGCTTTCGCTCAGGATCGTGTGTGTGGCGGACGCCTTCGACGCGATGAGCTCGCGTAGGCCGTACCGTGGCGTCATGGACCGCCATACAGTAATGTCCGAATTCAGTCGAGGGGCAGGAAGCCAGTTCGATCCGGTTGTCGTCGAGTCCCTGCGCGACCTGCTCAACTCGTCTCGGATGCAGGACCTCTACGCGCACTACTGGACGGAAGAGGAGGCGGAGGCGGCGTGAGAGGAGCTTCGGCCCGGTGATTCACTCCCTTGAGGAATTTGGGCTTGGCATTGACTTTGGAAGCCGAGTCGTCAAGACTCTGAGCCTACGGCGGTCGGCCGGGCGGGTGGACATCCAGGCGGCGGGCCTGCTCGAATTCGACCCAGGAATCGTCGAAGAAGGGGTCGTAACGTCTCCGAAACCACTCGCTGCTAGGCTCACGAAGCATCTGGAAGAGGCCGGAATCCCCTTGCATTCGGCCGTATTCTCAATTCCTAGCCAACTTGCGACCCTAAGATGGGTTTCGCTGCCTTCACTTCAGGGCCAAGACCTGAGAGAGGCGGCGAGGTACAAGGTCAAGCGGCATATCCCGTTTTCGGTCGAAACTGCCTACATCGAGGCCTCGAAGCCCGACGTGCCCGTCGGATCGGAGACAGGTCCGTCCCTCGTGTTTGCGGTTCCCAAGGCAATCGTAGATTCCCGCGCCGAAGTTCTGGAGTATGCGGGGATCGAACCTATCTCTGCCGAACTCGAGGCCTCTGCGCTTTTGCGAGTCGTCGAGCGCAATCTGAATCAGCGTTCCGCATTGTGGCGCGACGCATCGCTTACGATCATTGACATGGGCAGCAACAACGCGCACATGTACGTCGTGCAGAACCAGCGCCTGCAATTCATGCGGAGCATTCGGTTTGGCTCGGAACGCATCGCGCGGGCCGTATCCCTCGAACTCGGAATTCCCCAAGAACGCGCTGAGGAGCTTCTCGGAGCAGAACTCACTGAACTCGACGAGAACGGGGTCCTCCATGTCGAGGTCGAGGGCCTTCCCGCGAGGGTCAGCGTGCATTCGGAAGTCGACAAGCTCCATACCGAGTTTGTCCGGTTGCTCAGGTACTTCCGGTCCTTGCACCCCGAACGAAGCTATGCGGGCATCCTCGACCACGTGATTCTGTGCGGGGGGCTGGGGGGATTGCGGGGATTTGCCGAATATGTACAAAGGACCGTCGGCCTCCGCGTGGAGCGGGCTCGACCGTTTGCGGGGATGGTCGGCAAGTTCAGCAAGGAGGCGTTTACGAACATCGTGAACCGGCAAGAAGCCTATACGGTCTCGGTGGGCCTGGCGATGTCGCACTTAGAATCACGGGGGCTCCGGCAAGGCAAGGACGATGCTACAAGAGAGTTTGTTTGGGCGCGGGCAAGCTGATCGCTCGATCAACGTCGAGGCGAACCTCCTATCCGAGCGCATCGAGTTGCGCAGGGCGGTCGCGCTGCGTTCGGCGCGCTGGCTGCTCCTTCTTGTGGTCGTGATCGGGTCGAGTTTCGTCGTCGTTCCGTCGATTCTGGAGTCCAGAGCGGAGGTCGCCACAGAAATCCGAAGGAACCGCGCAAACGTCGCGATCCTCGAAAAGCAGGTCGAATCGATCGAGAAGCAAAGCGAGGTCACCACTCCGATGCTCGCTGGGCACGAAATGCAAGAGCGCATGTCGAGCCAAAGCGAACTGGTGCTCGGCAACCTCTTGCTGGTGCTCAATTCGGTCCCTAAGTCGATGGCGGTCTCCTCTCTGCGAGGTGAACTCGTCGGCGGCCAGTTGGCGATGACGCTCCGGGGCGATTGCGAAAGCTATGCGAGCCTGCGCGATTTCGTCGCCGCGGCCTCCCACGGGCCCTCGGTTAAGAGCGCCGTGCTTTCGTCGACGCGCAGCAGCGCTCTCCTGGGCGACAACGGCCTTGCCTTCGACTTTCTCAAGAAGGTGCAAGTGGCCCGATGAAGTACCGTATCTGGCTCGGAAGGCCCTCGTCTCTCAAGCTCGTCAAGCGAGCGACGGCGACCCTTGCCATCGCCGCGTTCTTGACCGTCTCGGTTCTCGCGCTCGACTACTTCCGACTGCGGGGTGAGGCCGAGGACCTCCGAACCAAGGCCTCCGGATTGCAGGACCGAATCGACAGCTCGCTGGAAGTCATCGACAGGGCCAAGGGAATCGAGGAAACGCCGTCTCCCAAGGGGCTCGAAAGCGTGGCGGCCACGCGAAACTACCTTCAGAATGTCGCCGTCGAGTGGAACTGCGTTCTGCAAGAGTTTCACGCAGGGGCAGAAATCGCCCCCTACTTAAGCCGATTCCGATTCGACGCGGAGCAGAACGGGTGGGGCCAGATCGAAGCCCAGGCGGTGATCCAAGGTACGGCCGCCAACGTCTTGGGCGCGCTGGGCGCTCTCAAGAAATGCGATGTGCCCCTCGAATTCAACGTTGTCGAAGTCACCAGGCAGTCGGTAAGCCGATCCGGAGTGGCCGTATTAGCCGCTGCGATCCAGTTTCGCATCGTGACGCCGGGAGTGACGGGATAATGCAACTCGGCGACCGGCGCAAGGCGACATGGTTGGCCATCGGGGCCGTCGCAGCAATCGCATTCCTCATGATCCAATTGCTCGGCAATGGTCCCGCGAAGGTGGCCGCCGCCGAGGCCGACGAGACCCAAACAGCGATCGCCGACGAACTGCTGCAACTTCCCAAGGCGTTGCAGGTCGATCCGTTTTCTCACCCTCGGCTGATGCTGATCGCTGAGGGAATGGGGGACTTGCCGACCGACCCTGCCGCCGATGCGACCGGGATCCCTCCCGGCTTGATGGGGAACGGCCGTCCGCCGCTACCTTTCGGGATCGAAGACATCCTTCCAAACATACGACCCACCGGGAGTTCGGCCCCTCCGAACCCTGATGAAAATACCGGGACTGGCCGAGAATCAGAGCAGAACCGCTATGCAACGCTGGTTCTCAAGGCCGTCATGGAAGTCAAGGGAAGGGTCGCCTATATCTCGGTCAACTCAACGGAGGACACGCCGTTCCGCGCGAACGACGTGATCCTTGAAGGCATCCGAGTCACTGCAATCGACGACGAAGGCGTGACCCTCGCCACACCCAAAGGCTCTGTGCGGCTCAATGTGGGTGGCGAGGTTCAAATATGAACGGCCTTCTATTAGCTTCTTTAGCCTATTTTCACGTAAGCTCCGCGACGAGTTCTGCCGTCATCCCAGCGCAACTGGCGCCGGCGCCGACGACTGCGAAAGTCGCGGTCCAGAAACCGGCAAAGCAGGTCGAGCCTCCGCAGGCGTCAGCCGAAGTGGAAGCGGACGATCCCGAGACTCCGCCCGAGGAGCGAATCTGCTCGCTCAACGCCGTCGATTGGGACCTTGCCAAAATGACGAGCATCCTGAGCGAGCAAACGGGGGCTAACCTCGTACTGCTTTCGAACGCAAGCTCGAAGCTCACGGTGCGTCTTGCCAACGTCAAGCTCGGCGAAATGCTGATGCATCTCTGCGCTCTGAGCGGCCTCAAGGTCCTCAAGGTCGGACAGACGTTCGTCCTAGCCACGCCGGAGAAGCTGAAATCGGGGTACCCGACCGAGTATGCAAAGGCATTTGGGGAAGAGGTCGCTACGCCCGAGCCTCCCGCTCTCGAAGTCGAGGTCGTTCAACTCCGATATCTACGCGGGACGGAAGCGATCTCGTTCATCGAGAAGTTTTTCGCCAAGAGCGACCTGGTGGCCGAAGTCGCTCCCTCGATGATTACTCCAGGACTCAGCCGGGCAGAAACCTCGGCAACCACGGGAGTCCAAGCTGGCACTCTCACTGAATCGGGCTCCGAAACCGGAAACGGCAGCAAGCTTCTGATCCTTCGAGGGCCAAGGCAACGACTCGAAGAAGCGCGAAGGCTGCTCGAAGCGATCGACCTCGCACGGCCTCAGGTCGTGATCGAAGTCACGATCCATGACATCAACGAGGACGCGCTGAAGGAGATGGGGATGAGCTGGAGTCTCGGCAATCTCGCGATCTCAGAATCGTCACCCAACAAGCTGAATTTCGGTACTTTCACGAGGGTCCCGCAGGCGTTTTCGGCCGCGATCAAGGCTCTCGAGCAGCAAAACCGCGCCAAGCTCCTCGCGTCGCCGAACATCTCGGTCCTCGAAGGCGAAAAGGCGTTCATCCTGATCGGCGATCGGCTCGTGTTTCCGGTGCTCGTCGGCTACACGCAAGCCAATACCCCGATCTTCTCGCGGGAAGAAGAGCGCGTCGGCATCTACCTTCAGGTTTCGGCCCAAGTGAGTTCTGACGGGCAGGTTACGCTCGTGCTGTACCCACAGGTTTCCACGGTGACCGGATTCCTCGAGGTCAACGGCGCAAGCTACCCGCAGATTTCAACGAGAGAGGCTCAGACGACACTCCGAGTGCCTTCGGGCCAGACGATCGTGATGGGCGGGTTGCTCAAAGACGAGGAGATCGTTCAGCTCGAACGGGTCCCTATCATCAGCCAGATTCCGCTCATCGGCGAGTTGTTTACTCGGCGCAAGAGGACCAAGGTGTCGTCCCAGGTGATCATCTCGATCACTCCGACGATTCTCAAATCGGAAGATTAATGAACCTCGATCGTCCCCTTGCCGAAATCCTTGTCGAAGAAGGGCTGATCACTCGCGATCAACTCGGCGATATTCTCGGAAGTCGTACCGATACAACCGAGTCCGTAGGCGAGTTGCTGGTTCGCAAGAACCTCATCACACAGAAGCAGATGCTCAAGTGCGTCGGCTTGCAAATGGGTGTTCCGTTCGTTGACTTGGCCAAGATGGAGATCGACGCGAACGTCGCCCAGATTTCTCCGCATTCTCTGGCTCTGAGGCTGCTGGCGATTCCGATCGAGGCGACCGAAACAGCCGCCTCAGTTGCGATGGTGAACCCGCTCGATCTGGCTGCGATCGACGAACTAAGCACGGTCCTCCAACTCGACATCGACCCCCTGCTCGCTACCGAAGAGGACGTCCGCGACGCGATCTTTCGTTGCTACGGGGCTTACGACGACCTGGGCGAGATCATCGGTGAGGCGATCAAAGGCGTAGATACCGAGGACGTTCGGCTCGCACAGGCCGACGACGAAGACGAGAAGGTCAACGTCGTCGAACTCAAGGAGGTCGTCGAAGGGGCGCCGGTCATCAAGCTCGCCAACGCGCTGATGACGCGGGCTCTTTCCATGCGGGCAAGCGACATTCACATCGAGCCGATGTCCCGGCGCGTTCGGGTTCGCTTTCGGATCGATGGCATGTTGCAGGAGGTCATGATCGTCCCCCGCGACCTTCAGCAGGCTCTCGTTTCGCGCATCAAGATCATGGCGAACCTCGATATCGCCGAGCGCCGAGTTCCTCAGGACGGGCGCTGCACGCTGATCTCGGCTCAAGGGGAGTTTGACTTCCGCGTTTCGACCTATCCGAGCACCCACGGCGAGAACGTGGTAATCCGCATTCTCGACAAGAACAGCTCCGTACTCGATCTCGGCAAGATTGGATTGGACCCAACGCCGCGCGAGGTCTTTCGGACCGCGATCGAAGAGCCGCAGGGTTTCGTGTTGGTTTCGGGTCCGACGGGCTCAGGGAAGACGACGACGCTGTACGCCGCCATCAACCATCTGAACGCGGTCCACCGGAACATCATCACGATCGAGGACCCGGTGGAGTATCAGATCGACGGCGTGGTTCAGGGGAACGTTAACCCCAAGGCGGGAACAACGTTTGCGAACGGTCTGAGGTCGATCCTACGTCAAGACCCGGACGTAATCTTGGTGGGGGAGGTCCGAGACGCGGAAACTGCGTCGATTGCGGTCGAGGCTTCGCTGACCGGCCACCAAGTCCTAACGAGCGTTCACGCCAACGACAGCGCGGCGGCCATTACAAGGCTGATCGATATGGGAGTCGAGCCGTTCCTCCTCGCTTCGAGCGTGAGTTGCTCGGTGGCGCAGCGCTTGCTCAGGATGGTCTGCCCCAAGTGCTCCGAGCCCTACGACCCGCCCGAGGCGATGCTAGCCCGACTGGGGTTGGAACGGGACGTCGAGTACGTTCGGGGCACGGGCTGCGAGTACTGTGCCAGGTCGGGTTATCGCGGCCGAACGGGGGTCTACGAGGTTCTCGACATCTCGCCGTCGGTTCGCAAGATGATCCTCGCGGGTGCGAGCGCCGCCGACATCCGTGAGCGTGGGAGCGAAGAGGGCATGACCCTCTTGCGCGAAGACGCCTTGCGAAAGGTGAGAGAAGGTTCGACGACGGTCGAAGAGGTCATTCGGTCGACCGCTGGGGAGTAAACGCATGAACGCGTTCAAGTATCAGGGCGTCAACAGTCAAGGCAAGCGGGTCACCGGCGAGGTGATCGCCCACCACATCGACGAAGCCGAGCGCCGCGTCGCCGGCATGGACATTACGATCATCTCGATCGTCCCGGCATCGTTCCGAAAGAAGGAGTCTGAGGCCTCGACCGAGCGCGACGCCCGCGCAAGGAAGAGCGGAAAGGTCAGAGACGCCGACGTTTGTCTGGTGCTTCGGGACCTCTCCGTGATGGCGGAGACGGGAGTTCCGTTTGTGGAAGCGCTCGATGCCGTCATCGGCTCCGCGAAAAACACGACAACACGGGGCGCGCTCCACCGCGTCAAGTCCGAGATCGTCGGCGGAAAGAGCCTGTCTGCTGCGATGAAGTCTGCGCCTGAGATGTTCCCCTCGGTCGTTTGCGAAATGGTCGCCGTGGCTGAAGAAGGTGGCCGCCTGGATCGCGCCCTGAAGGGATCGGCGGCGTACCTCGCGCGGAGCGCCGACCTCAAGCGGAGGATCGCGAACGCGATGCTTTACCCTGCGGTCCTTACGTTCATCGCCTTTGCTGCGATCGTGGTGCTCGTGCTTTTCGTTTTGCCGAGGTTTGGCTCAATTTTCGAGTCCATGGGCTCCGAAGTACCGAAACTCACGTTGTGGCTGCTCAGTGTCGGAAACGCGGGGCGCGAGAACCCGATTCCGTTGGTCGTGGGCACTCTTGCCACCATCGCCGGGATTGTCGCGTTGGTCCGAATCCCAGCTACGCGCTACGCCCTCACCAAGTTCGCTGAGCGCCTGCCGCTCCTTGGCGAGGTTTCTCGCAAGTTGGCCCTTTCGCGGGCGTTTCAGTCCATTGCAACGCTTACGGCAGGGAACGTGGCTCTGATGTCGGCGCTGGAGCACTCCGCTCGCGTGGCTGGCAACGGGACGATCTCGAAGGCGCTGAAGGAGGTTCGTGACTCGGTCGAGCACGGCAAGTCGCTCTCCGAGTCCCTGGCGGCCGCTCGCGTTTTCCCCTCGATGCTGACTCAGGTGGTGACTGTTGGCGAACGGACGGGCCGATTGCCCGCGCTGTTGGCTACGACTGCGGAGCATCTCGAAGAAGAGGTCGACGGCAAGATCAAGTCGCTGGTATCGATCGTCGAACCCGTCATGATCGTGCTCATGGGCGGCATTATCGGGTTCATCACGATCTCGATCATCGGTCCGATTTATTCTGTGGTGCAAAACGTAAAGTAATGGCAAATCCCTGCCGACAATGTCCAATAGACCTGGCCAGAACGGGGCGAGGTTCCTAAGAAGGGGTAACAATGGGAATGGCATTCGCTAATCGAAGTGGCAACCGTCGCGGCTTCACGCTGGTAGAGTTGCTGATCGTCATCATCATCATCGCGGTCCTCGCCGCTATCGCGATCCCGAAGTTTGCGAACTCCGGTGTTCGAAGCAAGGAGTCGGCCCTAAAGGCGAACCTGAAGCTGTACAGGAATGCAGTGGAGTTGTTCCGAAACGACACCGGAGCGTTTCCTGACAAGCTGGCGGATCTGACTGTCACGACCGCGCCGGCTGCTGGCAAGGACGAAGCGGGAACCGCGAAGTCCATCAACGCAGCCGACTACAAAGGGCCCTACGTAGAGAAGATCGAGAACGATCCGGTCTCCGGTGCCGCTTTCACTTACTCGACGACCTCCGGGTCCGTTGGAAAAATCACGTCATCCGCAAGCGGCAATGCGTCCGATGGCACGGCGTACTCGAGTTGGTAGCCGCTGATTGAAGTGCTGAACTGGATTTAGCGAGCCGACCAATAGGGGAACAGGCGACCCGCCGCAAGGTGGGTCGCTTTGTTCTGCCTACATCCGATACACGCTGAAAGGCGGAGGTCCAAGGGGCGCTTCTCGGGCCGCCTCGATGCCAAGTGCCAGCACCCGCCGCGTATCGACGGGGTCGATGATTCCGTCGTCCCAAAGCCGCGCGCTGGAGAAATAACAGGACGACTCCCAGGCGTACCGCTCCAACACCGGCCGCTTGAACTCCTCTTGCTCTTCCAGGCTCATCGTTTTGCCCTGAAGCGCGAGTTGGTCCAGCTTTACGGTGAGCAGGACGTTGGCCGCCTGCTCTCCCCCCATGACCGAAATCCGGGCGTTGGGCCACATCCACAGTTGTCGGGGGCCGTACGCTCGGCCGCACATCCCATAGTTCCCCGCGCCGTACGATCCGCCTACGATCACGGTGAACTTGGGAACGTTCGCCGTCGAGACCGCGGTCACCAACTTCGCGCCGTGCTTTGCGATGCCTTCGTTCTCATATCTCTTGCCGACCATGAACCCCGTGATGTTCTGGAGGAACACCAGCGGAATCCCTCGCTGGCAGCACAGTTCAATAAAGTGCGCGCCCTTCTGCGCCGACTCGCTAAAAAGGATGCCATCGTTGGCGAGCACACCTGCAAGGTGGCCGTAGAACTTCGCAAAACCACAAATCAGGGTCGTTCCGAAATTGGCCTTGAACTCCTGAAACCGGCTGCCGTCGACGACCCGAGCGAGGACCTCTCGCATCCTCATCGGTTGCGAATGCGCCGAGGGGACTAGGGAATAGAGGTCCGTAACGTCATAGAGAGGGTCTTCGGGCGCATCGGGATGGGGTTGGCCCCAACCGAATCCGGGGGCCGCCTGTCCGCCAGGAATCGACCCCAGCGAACCCACGATGTTGCGTACGATCTCGATTGCGTGGGAATCGTTCTCCGCAAAGTGATCGGCCACTCCGCTGATGCGGGTGTGAACGTCCGCACCCCCGAGTTCCTCAGCCGTGACCTCTTCGCCTGTGGCGGCTTTGACCAAGGGAGGACCGCCCAGAAAGATGGTGCCGTTGCCCTTGACAATAACGGACTCGTCGCTCATCGCAGGAACATAGGCTCCGCCCGCCGTGCAACTCCCCAGAACCGCCGCTACTTGAGGGATGCCTCGGCTGGAAAGGACGGCCTGGTTGTAGAAGATGCGCCCGAAGTGATCCCGGTCGGGGAACACCTCGCTCTGGAGCGGCAAATAGGCGCCGCCCGAGTCCACCAGGTATACGCAGGGAAGACGGTTCTCAAGGGCGATCTCCTGGGCCCGAATGTGCTTCTTTACGGTGATAGGGAAGTAGGTGCCGCCTTTGACCGTCGCATCGTTCGCAACGACCACGCAAAGCCGGCCCGCGATTCGCCCGATCCCCGTCACGATGCCTGCGCACGGCGCGTCGCCCTCATACATGCCGTTCGCCGCCAAGGTCGAGAACTCGAGGAAAGGCGCCCCATCGTCGAGGAGCGAGTCGATTCGCTCGCGGGCGAGCATCTTTCCGCGCGACCTGTGCTTCTTAATCGCCGCCTCGCCTCCTCCCGCAAGCGCAAGCGCCATCGCCCCTCGATACTCGCCGAGTACCTGGTTCATCTTCGCCAAGTTCTCGGCGTGTTCGGGGTCGCGCAAATTGACGCTTGTGGGAAGCAACTCCATGCCGCTTCCCATATTACCGATGAGGCGGAGGGACTAACTACGCCCGGGCCTGGGTAACTGCCGCGAATCCGGACTACGCAGCATCGAACGTGGACGCTTCCGTGAGCAGCGCGATAACGTCCCTTCGCTTCGACCGGGGGAACTGCGCCAACCTCGAAAGGACCCAACCTGCGAACTCGATATCCGAAGCCTGCGTGACCAAGTCGATCCTCTCTCCGTTGAGCGTGACCGAGAACTCGCTCGGCTGGTACGCCGTGTCGGGATCGCAATACAGTGAGACCCCCTGCGGGGCGCGCTCCAATAGAGGCCACCTGTCCAACGATTCAATCTGCCACTTCTCACAGAAAAGGGAGGCGTTGCGGGCGATGTTGGCCTCGTAGTCCACGTTGAGCGACCTGAACGTCGAAGAGCCTGCATGGTGCAAGAACGCCCCATCGGCCCGCCAAAGCGTATATCCCGCAATCCGAGCCCTCAGGTTGTAATCATCGTCCTCGAAGTTGCCGATGCCGAACCGTGGGTCGAACCCGCCAATCTCAGAAACGAGTTCCTGGTCGAGCCACAAGAGCAGCCCCCGGATCTGCATTTCCTGACTCACAGACTGGCAGTTGTCGCGGTGATACGCCGTCGCGCGAGCCTGCATCTCGTCCGCGCTCGCGTAGATTCCAATTTCGACCTGCTGCCTGCCGTTGATGTTGTTCGATACAGGGCCGACGATCCCGGGCCGCAGCCCCCGCTCCTTGAGTTCCCTCCAACTGGAGGCGATTTCGGCCATGCACTCGGAGTGCGGGATCACGTCGTCGTTCGAAACCACTACGATGTCCCACTCCTCAAGGTCCCCCAACGCGGCGAGCCCGGCGTTGACTCCGCCCGCGAACCCCCGGTTTTCGGGAAGCACGACTAGGCGAACGGCCGACGCTCGCTCGTTCGAGAAACCCTGAAGGGTATCGAGCAGGGGCTCGGCCGTCCCGTTCGCGACGACCACCAGTTCCATGTGACCTGGGTACGTATTCAGAAAGGCCTCGGCAGCGGCAACGGCCATTTCGACTTGGCTCAAAGTCGGAATGACTCCGCATACCTTTGGCCAAACTGGGACTTCGATCTCGCCCCAGAACCCGATCCACTCGTCGGCGTGGGGCTCGATCCCTTCCGAAAACCCATTTGGTGCGCCGGTGGATCGAGAAAACCACCTTACGCCGCTATCTGAATCTGCGGACGGAGCCGAGTCCCGGACAAGGAGCACCACTCTCGGCCCAAACGCTTCAAAGTTGAGATTCGAGGCTTCGGCGGCTTTGAGTTGGAGGAGCGCCCAGTCCCAACTGCCGGCATCGAGATCAGCGACGAGCCGACACGGAATCGAGGGACTGTCGATCAGGAACTCGATTCTCAGCTCTTCAGACTCCACCCATGCCGTTATGGACTCAGCGTAAAGCGAGGCGAAGTGGGCGGCCTCTGCGGCCTGTTCGCCGACGATCGCAACGCGCGAATCGACGAACAAGGGTCTGAGGAAGCGCAAGCTGGAGGCCAGCGAATCCGGCCGAGACCAATCGACGGACGAAGCGAAAGAGGGAAGCGTGCTCATGGTATCCACCCTTCCCTAATGTCGGGAGGTTGCGTTCGACCCGTTAGAGTTACCGGCCTACGTGGGGGTTGCTGCGGACTCCGGACTCGCAACAGGCAACCCCAGCGAAGCGTACTCCTGAAACCCTCCAGGCACGTTGAACACCTCTCGGACTCCCATCAGCTTGAGGAGCGAACAAGCGACCGGCGAGCGGCCGCCCCCCGTGCAATAGGCGGCGACGGGCTTCCCTTGGGGGACCTCGTCGCGACGATCCCACAGGTAGCCGTAGGGCACGTGCTGCGCGTGCGGAATGTATCCGCCTTCGAATTCGGTGGCTCCACGAACGTCCAGGAGGCACAGGTCCCCTCGCGCGGCGCGTTCGGCTGCCTCGACGGCTGAGAGGCTCCCGATCGACCCTAAGGTCTCGCCGTTTCGAGCCAATCCGTACACCGCATCGACTCCAAACCAAGCGTCCACGCGATCGAGGCCGATCAGCGACAGATCGCGCACGGCTTGGCGCACGGATTCTTCGTCTTGCGCGATGAGGACAATCGGGCGATCGTACGGCAGGACCCACCCCGCGTAGGTGGGGAATCCGCTGTAAAGGGGGATGTTGAGCGAACCGGGCACGTGAGCTTGAGCGAACTCGGCGTCGAACCGAATATCGACGGCGATTGCCCCCTGCTCCATCGCCTCGCGGAGCGCGCTGCCGGGCTTGCGTACGGGGAAAGCGCGCTCGCCGAACGCGTCGGGACCCAGCTTATTGAGCCTCTTCATCTGCGCGAAGTACTTGGGAGGTTCGGGCTGTCCGGCAAGCACCTCCGACACGAAACCGTCCTCCGTGCTCGCACGCAAAGCCCAGTTCACCCTTCGCTCATAGCCAAGCGTGCTGAAGGGAACGCCGCCGAGACTCTTCCCGCAAGCCGAGCCCGCGCCGTGCGCCGGAAGAATCAACAGCGAATCCGGTAAGTCGCCGAGTTTCTGGAGGGAACGGTAAAGATTGCGGGCGCCCGGCTCCATCGTTCCCCGGTAGTGTGCGGCCCGTTCGAGGAGATCGGGCCGGCCCACGTCCCCCACGAACACGAAGTCGCCCGTCAGGAGCGCGACGGGGGTTTCAGCGCTGGCGGAGGTGTCGGTGACGAGAAACACCAGATGCTCAGGAGTGTGCCCCGGCGTGTGGATCGCCTGGACCTGGATTCCCCCGACCTCGATTCGGCAGCCGTCATGCAAGAGGGTGACGTTGGGTTCGGATGCGAAATCGTATTTCCACTCCTCGCCGCCTTCGTTGGAAAGGTAAAGGCGCGCGCCGGTCCGATGCGCGAGCTCCCGGCTGCCCGAAAGGTAGTCGGCATGGATGTGGGTCTCGGTGACTGCGACGATCCGCATCCCCTGCGAGGCTGCCTCCCGGATGTATCCCTCGACGTCCCGACTCGCGTCCACGACGATAGCTTCGCCCACGCCCGGACAACCCAAAAAGTAGCTGTACTGCGCCAGCTTCGGCTCGAAGAATGCTTTAAGGTACATGATGACGGCCTGCTGTACGTTGTACCGCAAGGCGTCGCTGCTGCGGGGGTTCGAATCCCTCGGAGGCGTTTGGCGATCTCACGACCGGCGGCCCGCTCGGGCTCCTCAGGCGGGCCGGGAACAGGAAAGTTAGCACGGCCAGCCCCGGACTTCTGCTTTCCAACGCGGCTGCAGGTTCAGGCGCACAATGGTGCGCCTGAACCGCGGTCTATCGGAGGGCGTCCGCTTGTCCGAGCTTGCCTCGGGGGGCCAGACCCATCCCCCAGCCAGAGCGAAGGCGAAGGTCGGGCATACTGCGAGGTTGGCGGATAGCCATCGCCCGTGTATAATACGCCATATGAGCGATAGGCGAATGTCTACCTCCTCCGGCAATCGCACCCTCTCCAGCGCCAAGGCGGCCAAGCAGGACGAGTTCTACACCCAGCTCGCCGACATCGCCAACGAGCTCAAGCATTACAAGGACCGCTTCAAGGGCAAGGTCGTCCTCTGCAACTGCGACGACCCCTTCGAGAGCAACTTCTTCAAGTACTTCGCCGCCAACTTCAACACCCTCGTCCTGAAGAAGCTCATCGCCACCAGCTACGCCGGCTCCCCCATCGTCGGCGGACAGCTTCCGCTGATAGTGATGGAGGGGCTGAAGCCGTATCTGGACCCCCTCGCCCCGATGAATGGCGGGGAGAGGGGGCAGGGGGTGAGGGGCAAGCCGCGTGGTTGGGACGGGGCTCACCTGGTCGAGATCAACGAGGTCCCCGACCTCAACCAGGACGGCGCGATCAACCTGGAGGACGTCGAGCACCTGCTCCGGCACGATAAGAATGTGAGCCGCCCCTTGAAGCAGGGGGGCGATTTCCGCAGCCCCGAGTGCGTGGAGATTCTCAAGGCGGCCGACATCGTCGTCACCAACCCGCCGTTCTCCCTGTTCCGCGAGTACGTCGCCCAGCTCGTGGAGCACGGCAAGCAGTTCCTGATCATCGGCTCGAAGAACGCGATCACCTACAAAGAGGTCTTCAAGCTGATCAAGGAGAACAAGCTCTGGCTCGGCGTCGGCTTCAATGCCGGCAACGCCTACTTCGAGATTCCGAAGGAGAACGTGCGCGACTTCGCTTCGGGAGTCTATGACGAGAAGACCGGCCTCGTGAAGTTCCTTTGGCGTCGGCTGGTTCACGAACATGGACTTCGAGGAGCGCCACCAGGACATCCCGCTCTTCAAGAAGTACTCGCCCGAGGCGTACCCGACCTACGCCAACTACGATGCGATCGAGGTGGGCAAGGTCGCCGACATCCCGGAGGACTACGACGGGGTCATGGGAGTGCCGATCACCTTCCTGGACAGGCACAACCCGGCCCAATTCGAAGTTTTGGGGCGAAGCGAGAACGAGGATCTGTACGGCCTCAAGAGTCGCGTCTACACAACGAAGGAGTGCCAGGAGGCCTACCGCAGATTGTTCGGGAAGCCGGGCACTTACGACATGAACGCAACTCCCGTCCTCGACGGCAGGAAGGTTTATCAGCGCGTTTTCATCAAGAGGAAGTAGATGTACAAAGCCGAAATCGTAAGAGACCTCCACCTTGCATACAAGGGCCTCAAGAAGGAACCTGGTCTAACTTGGCTGAACGATATGCTGATGCGCGTGGAGGCCAAAGGAATGCGACAGCTAGTCAACTTCTTTGTCAAGAGGATGGGCCAGCAAGACATTGTCGGCGGACTACTAGTCGAGCTTCAAGCTGCAGACCAACTGGCCTCGATGGAGCCAGCTGCCACAATCACGAGCGACCGTCAGGATGGCGCGGCTAAGGTGCCTTGCGACATCACGTTTGAGCACAACGCTATCCGCGCTGACTTTCAGTGCAAGGCGGTCCTCAACATGTACAACGAGATGTGGATTCGGGATTTCATGGCTTGGGTGGAGGCGACGTTTCCAAAGCGAGAACCCGGGCTCTTGCTGGAGTTTCGTTCCGTCGTAGACCTCAATCAAGCGGACTTTGCGGCATTCAAGCAGTGGTTCGAAGCCAACCAGCCTGGCTTTGCCCTAGGTACACCTGTGGAGTGGACTCCCCCCAACGCGGGCAAAGGGATTCTGATTGATTTCATGGAACGAAAGAAGCCGGGGTTCGGCCCCGGAGTTACGTGGGGTGCTGCAGGAGACTATGGTGATGTCGTCGCTGTCAACACGGATGACCTGCGCGCCGCCTTCTGGAAACGGATCAAGCTAGCCAAAAGAAGCTTCGGATTCGCACCATCCGACACGCAGTTCAATTTTGTGCTCGTCGATGTTACGGACAGCCCTCTGTATGATGAAGAGGACGCCTATCAAGCCTTGTACGGCCAGCATCACTGGGGTATCGACCAGAACACTATGACGGCGAACTACTCTGGCCACAATGGGAGCGGAATCTATTTCGTCGAGAAGCCGGACTACATTTCTGGATTGGTGTTTTGTGTTCGACAGGCCGACCGGAGGGAATATGCCGTTTACCCTCATCCGCAGCACTTATCCGCCGTCGAAACGCATTGGACCAAGGCCCCTTTTCGGCTGGGCAAGGCATTTGAGGCATGATGTGGATACCGTCAGCCAGAAAGACTCGCTCCCCCATCCGGGGGGACAGGCCACTCATCCGGGGGATTCATTCCCCCAGCCGGGAAACTCAGTCCCCCAGATGGGGAACTCACGCCCCCAGACGGGAAACTCACTCCCCCAACCGCGCAGGAGAATCCCCCAAACGGGGGAATCAGTAAACTAAACCCATGAGCTACATCCCCGACCCTGACGACCAGTTCGACACCTGGCAGACGCAGTACGCGACGTACCTGAACGCGAACCTCGTCGCCCTCGGCCTCACCGGGCTCGACGTCGACGTGGTGGCCCTGAACGCGCAAAGGACCGATTGGCAGACCAAGTATCCCGCGCACGTCGCCGCCCAGGCCGCCGCCCAGACCGCCCGCCAGGCCAAGGACGCCTCCCGCGCCGCCTACGAGGTGATCGTCCGGCGGCTCACCGGCAGACTGCAATCCAGCGCTTCGGTGGACGATTCCGAGCGGGCCGCGCTGGGGATCACGGTGCCGGACCGGATTCCGACGCCGGTCGGCGCGCCGACCACGAGGCCGGTCCTGCAGGCCGACACCTCGCAACGCTTGCGCATCACGATCAACTTTGCGGACGAGGGGACGCCGACCAACCGCGCCAAGCCGGCGGGGGTGAACGGCTGCGAGATTTGGGTGAAGCTGGGCGGCCCGCCCCCCACCGACCTTTCGGAGTGCCACTACCTGGCGACCGACACGCGCACGCCCTACGTGGCGGTGTTCGATGGGAGCGAGGCGAACCAGACGGCGCACTTCATCGGGCGCTGGATGAGCACGCGCAACGAGCCGGGCCCTTTGAGCGAGACCGTCAGCGCGACGGTGCCGGGGTAGGGGGAAGTGTTCTTCTGTGTTGGATTGGCTTTCGGGTTCAGCTAAGGATCTTCCGGTGTGGGGGCAATTGCTTCTCGACATCATCAAGATCGTTCTAGGCTTCGGCACCGTTGTCCTAGTTACGCGATGGACCTTGAGCAGGGCCGACCGGAAGGACGCGATATCTCGACAAGCAAACGCACTTGACGCATACAGTGCGCTGCGAATCCAAAGTCTTCACAAGGCGGTTGTCGCTCTCTCGAAGCTTTGGACTCAGCTAAACAAGGTCTATGGAGCCTTCGGAGCGGACCTTGAGACTTTTGACAAGGCGGAGGCGATCAACGAGCTCCTCGGCAAGACTGAAGAATACATCGACGATCTAACCGGGGCGCTTGAGGAATATGGCGGACCGCCCGGGAGCATTCCCTCGGACTACGACGATGCGGCAGAGGCGCTGACGGTCTGGCTCAAGGCTTTCTATGTGCATCGGAACGGGCCGCTTACTGAGCAGAGCATCGCCGTCATGATTGGCATGTGCACGGACTTGCAGGCTCAGTTGAGATATCTTGGTCACTATGAACTCAATATGAGGCTACAGGTGGGACTCAATCCAGCCAGTGCATGGAATCCAGACTTCGGTGACGTGTTGGAACAGTCAACGCTTGAGTTCTTCGCTAAGGACGGGCCGCGGGAGAACAAGAGACCTGTCCGCGTGATTGGGACGATCATTGAGCAAGAGCCTGACGAAGACGCGAAGGAGAAGCGACTCCGTTCGCGTCGGGTGCTCATACTTGGACCGAATCGAATCTCCGATTCGCCAGACTCTGAAGATTGACCTCGGCACCTGGTTGCAACAATGAAGATCGACCTCAAGAACATCACCGTCCGCGAGCTGGTCGAGGGCTACGTCGACAAGGCGGAAGAGGGCGTGCGCGGCTATGGCGGCAAGCTGAACATCCGCCCCGCCTACCAGCGCGAGTTCATCTACAAGGACAAGCAGCGCAACGAGGTCATCCACACCGTGCGCAAGGGCTTCCCGCTCAACACGATGTACTGGGTCGTAGCGGGCGAGGGCTACGAACTGATGGACGGGCAGCAGCGCACGATCAGCCTCTGCCAATACGTGAACAACGAGTTCTTTATTGACATTGAGGGCTCGCCGCACATCTTCGCTAACCTCACGAAAGAGCGGCAGGAGCAAATCCTGAACTACGAACTCCGGATCTATTTTTGCGAGGGTACCGACCAAGAACGGCTCGACTGGTTCAGGATCATCAACATTGCAGGACTAAAGCTAACTGACCAAGAGATGCGCAATGCGATCTACACCGGAACTTGGCTGGCAGATGCAAAGCGATGGTTCTCGCGTCGGAACTGCCCGGCGTACCAGGTTGGAGATAGATACGTCGACACGAGTGGCGAGAATGCGGTCGACCGGCAGGGACTTCTCGAGACCGCGTTGAAGTGGATCACCGGAGGCAAGGACGACAAGGTCGAGGCGTACATGGCACTCCACCAGCACGACGCCGACGGCCAAGCGCTATGGCAACACTATCAGAGCGTGATCAACTGGGTGCAGGTGGTGTTCCCGAACACCCGAAAGGAAATGAAGGGGTTGGACTGGGGCAAGTTCTATCGCGACCACGGCCAGAGAATAGACCTGAACGCGGCAACGCTCGAAGCCCGCATCAAGGAGCTGATCGACGACGACGAGGTGCAGAGCGTCAAGGGCATCTACGAATACCTGCTGACCGGCAACGAAAAGACGCTGAACCTGCGAACCTTCGACGACAAGATGAAGCGGAAGGTGTACGAGCAGCAAAGCGGCGTTTGCCCGGACTGCAGAAAGCCGTTCGATATCTCCGCGATGGAAGCCGACCACATCGTTCCTTGGCACAAGGGCGGGAAGACGGTCTTTGAGAACTGCCAGATGCGTTGCCTGCCATGCAACCGGGCGAAGAGCGGGAAGTAGCGGAACTGCCCGTCCTTCGCTCCGCGAATCGCATCGCCCCCCTGCGCGTGAGGAGCGACCACGAGAAGAAGCAGTCAAAGCTACCGGGTTTCGTGCGGAAGCTGCTTAGCATTTGAGTGGTTCCCATTTCTCGACCGGGCTGACCAAGGAAGAGCGGCTGCGTGGCCGGGTCTGTACTGCGAGCCCGACACGGGACACGAAGGGGATCGAGGGATGGGAAGGCTCGGTGCATCGCCCGTCCGAAACGGAGAGGCCGGGCGTGGTGGGCAAGGAGGGACTCGAACCCTCACCCCTTTCGGGACTGGAACCTAAATCCAGCGCGTCTACCAATTCCGCCACTCGCCCGGCGCTTCGAGGGAGTGAGTGTACCGCTGGCCGCGCGTCAGGGCAGGGACGCTTGGCCTCGCAGGCGGACGCCTTCGGCGGAGATCGCGACCGAAGTGAGCCGCACCTCGAACGGAAGGGAGGAGGGATCGAAAAGCGGGTTCATCGAGGCCAGTTGGTTGTGGAGCATCGGGCGGGCTGGCGCGGGCACTTGCGAATCGTCGATTCCATAGACTTCCAGCCGGTTTTCGGCGATGCGAAGACCGAGCGTAGCCGAAGCGGAGATATCAAAGATCACCTTCACGGTTACGATCGCCCGAATCGCGCCTTCGAGGAACTCAAGCTCGATCTTCTTGACTTGGGGGGGCGCTTTGGCCCCGACAAACGCCGAAACGTCTTCGGGCGCGAGAACGACCTCAGCTTCGAGGGGCCCCCGAGATGCGACCGCGAACGGCTCGGACTCAACGCTGAGTTCCCGCCCGTCGATGACGATCCGGTCGACCACCAGCCCCATCGGCGTGGTGACTCGCGCAAGCTCCAGGAGGCCCATTTCGACCTGAGTGGCTCGTGGCACGGCTCAAGAGGGTACCCAACGCCTTCCCTTGAGCCTGGACTTTTAGTACACTAAGAGGATGTTCGCCAGTATTCTTGCGGTTCACTTGGTGATTTCCGGCCCGACGATGGAGACCCCTCAGAGCGTTCAGCGGATTCAGCGGGAGTTTCGCGCCGCATGGATCGCGACGGTGGACAACATCGACTGGCCCACCCGCCGTGACCTGACCGTGGCATCGCAAAAGGCCGAGCTTCGTGCGCTGCTCGATTCCGCTCATAGGCTCAAGCTCAACGCCGTGATCTTTCAGGTGCGGCCGAGTTGCGATGCCTTGTACGATTCGAAGCTCGAACCCTGGTCGGAGTACCTCACGGGAGCGCAGGGGAAGGCGCCCGAACCGTTCTATGACCCGCTCGAATTCGCCATCAAAGAGGCCCATGCGCGCGGGATCGAACTCCACGCATGGTTCAACCCCTACCGAGCGAAGCATCCGGCGCAAAAGGGTCCTCTCGCCAAGACCCACATCGCCAACACCCATCCTGACGCGGTAGCGACGTACGGCACGTACCTCTGGCTCGACCCAGGACACCCTGCCGCCGCCCAGCGATCGCTCGACGTCTTTCTCGACGTGGTGCGGCGCTACGACCTCGACGGCATTCACATCGACGACTACTTCTATCCCTATCCGGTGCGGGACGCTTCAGGGAAGGAGGTCCCGTTTCCCGACGACAAGAGCTACGCGAAGTACCGTTCGGGGGGCGGCAAGCTGGGTCGCGACGACTGGCGGCGCTGGTCCGTCGACACGTTCATTCAGAAGGTCTTCATGGAGAAGAACAAGTTGAAGCCTTGGGTCAAGTTCGGGATCAGTCCGTTTGGCATCTACCGGCCGGGACACCCACCAGGGATTCAAGCAGGAATCGACCAATACGCCCAACTCTATGCGGACTGCCTCAAGTGGTTCCAAGAGGGTTGGTGCGATTACCTGACGCCGCAACTGTATTGGCCGATCGAACAAGCGCCCCAGAGCTACACCAAGCTGCTCTCCTGGTGGTCGGTACAAAACGTCAAGAACATCCACCTGTGGCCGGGGAACTTCACCAGTCGGCTGCTGGAATCGAACAACAACTGGAAGGACGACGAAATCGAGAGGCAGATTAAGGCGACTCGGGCCCAGAAAGGGGCTACAGGCAACGTTCACTTCAGCATGAAGGCGCTTTCGCGGAACGCGCGAGGGCTCGCTGATCGGCTGGCGAAGGGACTTTACTCGGAACTGGCTCTCCCGCCCGCAAGCCCTTGGATCGATCGGGTCCCGCCTGCCGCGCCCAATGTGACCCGGCAGGGCAACGCGCTGAAGGTCCGCCCAGGTTCGGGCCGGAACGAGGACCTCAAGTGGTGGGTGCTCTACGCCCGAAAGGCGGGCGTGCTCCAAGCGGCGAAGGTGATTCCCTTCAGCGAATCCACCGAGTTCGACTTGCGAGCGTTGGCGTCGGCAGGATGGGACATCGGCACGGTGGCGGTGAGCGCGGTCGATCGAGCCGGGAACGAAAGCCCGGTTGAAAGGAGCTAAAGGGAAGTGAGGATGCAAGGCAAGTCATTCATCGCCGTTGGGATCGCGATCTGCTGTCCGCTGATGGGCGCCGCCCAATCGGCCGACGTGCCTCCCCCGATTCCGAGGGAGTTCCGGGCCGCCTGGGTGGCGACCGTCGCCAACATCGACTGGCCCACGAGCCGCTACCTAAGCTCGCCTCAACAGCAGGCGGAGGCGATTCAGATTCTGGAAGTGGCTCGCCAACTCAAACTCAACGCGCTGTTCGTGCAGTTCCGACCGGCTTGCGACGCGCTCTATGCCAGTTCCCAAGAGCCTTGGTCGGAGTACCTGACGGGCCTCATGGGGCGGGCACCCTACCCCTATTACGATCCATTGGAGTTCTGGATAGACGAGGGGCACAAACGCGGCATCGAGATTCACGCTTGGCTCAACCCCTACCGAGCGCGGCATTCGACGGGAAGCTCTCCCATCGCGCCGAACCACGTGAGCGTCACGCACCCCCACATCGTGCGAACCTACGACGTCTATAAGTGGCTCGACCCGGGCGAGCCCGATACGCCCGATTACACCTTGGCTGCGGTGGCCGACATCGTGGGCCGCTATGACGTCGATGGCATCGTCTTCGACGACTACTTCTATCCCTATCCAGTTTCTGGCGTGCCGTTCCCGGACGGAACCAGCTACCAGGCCTATCAGAACAATGGGGGAACGCTGTCGCTCGGAGATTGGAGGCGCGACAACGTCAATCGCTTCGTTCAAAGATGCTACGCGGCCATCCGAGCCCTCAAGTCCGACGTGAAATTCGGGATCGCCCCGTTCGGGATTTGGCGCCCGAACAACCCGCCTGGAGTGCAAGGGCTCGATGCCTACGCGAGCATCTACGCCGACAGCAAGAAGTGGCTCCAGAACGGCTGGATCGATTACTTCAGCCCCCAACTTTATTGGAAGATCAGCGCGCCGAACCAAAGCTATCCGGCTCTGCTTTCTTGGTGGGTCGCCCAAAACACCCAAGGCCGCCACATCTGGCCGTCGAACTTCGCAAGCAAGGTCGATGGAACGTCCTCCTCGTGGCCCGTGCAGGAGATTCTCGACCAGATTCAAATCACGCGAGACACTGCGGGCGCGACCGGAAACGTTCATTACAGCATCAAGCCGTTCAAGTACGACCGGCTCGGCATTCGCACGACTTTGGCCGCGGGGATGTATTCGTACCCGACTCTTCCCCCGGCGACGCCTTGGCTCGATGCCACTCCGCCACCTGCGCCGGTGGTTCGGTTTACGGAAGAAAGCGCGAACATCGTGTTTCACATCGCGCCGAATCGAGGCGAGCAACCGACCCGGTTCGCGATCTACACCAGGTACGGAGACGCCTGGCAGCACGAAGTGATCTCCAGCCAGGTTCGCGAGTTCCAGCGCCCGAAGACCTCGGGGGGCCAGGCGCTGCACACCGTCTTGGTTTCGAGCGTCGATCGGTCCGGGAACGAAGGCCCGAAGGCGCGAGCGGCGTTTCGGGGCGGGTGGGACGGATAATCGCTGACAAGAGGGTACACGAACAAGGGATTTCGTCACAAAAGCCGCCCCAACTAACAATTCCCTAGTAGTTGCGATACGCCTAAGGGCCGCCATGGTCTTTCCGCGGAGTCAAAGCTAACGCACGAAAGGAGGTCTATCGACCATGCGAACCCCGTTCCTTAGGAACCTCATCTGTGTGGCAGCGCTTTCGGCAGTTGCTTCGAGCGTCTTTGCTCACGACGACCACCCTCCGCCTTGGCGTGGGCAACCCGGAACCACCTACCAGCATTGGCAGTTTGGGCAGCCCCCAACACCTGGGCAACCCTACCTGCCGGATGGCGGCTGGCAGCAGAACCCTGGGCTAACCGCGCCCCCGCTTCTGCTCCCAGGCGCCTACGAATGGCTCCCCACGTTCGAGGGAATGACGGGCGTTATTTGCCTGCCTCCGGGCAGCCGCACGACCTTCCGGATTCCCAACTACGACGATTCTGGGCACGACAAGGAAATCCGAGTTCAGTTCACGTGGTGGTCGGCAGCGGCCGACACGATCGTCGAGGCGTTCAATAGCGATCACAGCCCCGCCCAGATCACGACGGAAGGGATCGGCGGCGGTTGGTACAACTCGGTTGCTACGTTCATGCTCGACGGGTGTCCTGACTTCGAGAACGTGCACTTCGACAATCGAACTTCTGATCCGATCTACCTCGATCAAGTGGTGATCGACACCTTGTGCGGCGTTCCTGAGCCTGCCACAATGGCCGCTCTCGGCCTTGGGCTCGCCTTCATGGCCCGGCGCAAGAAGAAATAAGCGGACTCCGTTCCGTCGTCAACCGTCGGAAGAGCCGCCGGCCCCTCGTTCGATGAGGGGGTGGCGGCTACTTCTTTTTGAGGTCGGCCTGCGTGGTCGGTGGAGGTGATGGGCCTTCGGCTCGAACCGGCAGGATCGCCCGGAACGTGGAACCCTTGCCTAGGGTGCTCTCGACCTCGCAATACCCGCCGTGGGCTTCGACGATGTGACGGACGATCGAAAGGCCAAGGCCCGTCCCCCCTGTAGCCCGCGACCTGCCCGGATCGACCCGATAGAACCGCTCGAACACCCGCGGGAGTTGCTCGCTGGGGATGCCAATGCCTGTATCGCTGACTTCGAGGACCGCGTTCTCCCCTTCTTGGCGAACCTCCACGCTCACCTCGCCTTCATTCGTGTAGTTGATGGCGTTGTCGATCAGGTTGATCGCAACCTGGGAAATCTGCGCCGGGTTGGCTTCGATGTCGAGCCGCTTGGGCGACTTCAGAGTGAGCTTCAGTCCCTTCTTTTTCGCTTTGGCCTCAAGCTGCTGCAGCACGGCTTGCGTCAGAGCGCTGAAGTCGCAGGCCTGCTGCCGGACGGGGTTGGATTCGGCGGAGGAAAGCACGAGCAGGTCGGAGGTGAGTTGAGAGAGCCGGTCGACCTCGGCGATGATCCGCTCGAGGTATTCGAATCGCTTGGGAGGGTCGAGAGTGTCGTCGGTTTGGAGGATCTCGGCCATCGCCCGGATCGACGAGAGAGGCGTACGGAGCTCGTGCGAAACGTTGGCGACGAAGTCTTTTCGAATCCGCTCCAGCCTACGAAGCGCGGTCATGTCGTAAAGGGTCAAGAACACCCTCCCGCCTTGAGGATCGGGCCACGCTTCGGCCAAGCACACGCGCGATTCGGGGTAACTGAGCGACACTTCGCATGTCCGGGTCTCCTCGCCCTGACCCGCCGACAAAACCAGCTGTTCGAGGTCGTAGGAGAGCGTGACCGCGATCACCGAGCGCCCCCTGACGGAATCGTAGCCGAACATCTCCCTCGCAGCCTTGTTCGCAAAAACGATTGTCCCCTTGGTGTCGCACACGATGACCCCGTTTTCGAGGCCGTCTGCAAACGCGTTGATGGCATTTCGCTGGACTTGCAGTTGAGAAAGAAATCTCTCAGAGCGGTCTTCCGCTCGCTTCGACCTCTTCAACTGGACTCCGATGAGGGATTGCGCCTTGCCCCCCACCAAAGCCAACAGCAAGGCGAAGGAGAGCACGAGCAGCCGCGTCGAGACCGGGACTCCCGGCACGAACCACAAATAGACGCCGGTTGCGCCGAGCAACACAGCGCCACCGAAGCAAACGATGTTCGTCCAGAGGGAGCCTTGGTTCATCAACTATCAGTAAGACGTAGCGGAGCCCGAATACGAACGTCCGGGGCGTCGGGCGGCCCGTCAAGTACAATCCGCTCATGACTCGAAGCACAACGGTGGTGGGGGTCCTCAAGGGCGGGTGCGTGGCCGTCGCCGCCGATGGGCAAGTGACGATGGGCGATGCGACGATCTTGAAGCACACGGCCAAGAAGGTGCGGAGGCTCGCAGGAGGAAAGGTCCTTTGCGGGTTTGCGGGAGCGGTGGCGGACGCCCAAGCCCTTCAGGATCGGTTCGAAACCAAGCTCGACGCGTTCAACGGCAACCTCAAACGAGCCGCCATCGAATTCGCCAAGGACTGGCGGACCGACAAGGTCCTGAGACATCTCAACGCTCTCATGATCGCAGCGGACGCAGAAGCTCTGCTCGTCATCAGCGGCGACGGAAACGTCATAGAGCCTGACGATGGGGTGGCGGGAATCGGATCTGGGGGAGCCTTCGCGCTTGCGGCGGCGAGGGCATTGCTCAAGCACACAGACCTATCCGCAACGCAGATCGCCGAACAGTCGCTCCAAATTGCTTCAGAAATCTGCGTCTACACCAACGACCAAATCAACATCGAGACTTTGGGGGCCGATGAAGCGAATTGAGGCCGTCGTCCGGGTCAGCAGTCTGGAAGCGGTTAAGGAGGCCCTCGAGGCAGAAGGGATTTTCGGGCTGACCGTCGAACAGGTTCGAGGGTACGGCAGGCAGTTTGGCCGTACCGACCGATACCAAGGCAGCACCTATGCGATGAACCTGCTTCCCAAGAGTAAGATCGTGACGGTCGTTCGTGACGAGGACTGCGAAACCGCGATTCAGGCGATCGTCTCCGCTTGTCATACGGGGGAAATCGGCGACGGCAAAATCTTCGTCTCCGAAGTTCTCGACGCGATCCGAATTCGAACCGGAGAGTCCGGCGACGCGGCCTTGCAGTGACGTAAATGGCGCGATGGGACAATTTCCACGTATGGAGGGCGCGACTGCCCCACTGGCGCGCGGACGGGGTCACCTACTTTGTGACGTTCCGACACTCGCGGCCCCTCACGCCCCCTGAAGTCCATGTACTGTTCGCTTGCCTGCTTCAACCCGAAGGCAAGAGGTGGAATCTGGACTGCCTCTGCGTGCTGCCCGAAAAGACCGAGCTTCTTGTCCGGGTGCCGAAAGGGTCCGGAGGGAAGCAGGCCGAACTCAGCGACGTCGTGGAGAAGGCAAAGAGTAAGGCGGGGAAGGCGATCCTCAAGAAGTCCGGCGAGCGCTTTCCGCCCTTTTACCGCGAGAGTTACGACCATATCGTTCGCGATGACGACGAGTTTCATCAGTTCTGGGAGTCGATTATCTTCAGCCCGGCGGAGCAGGGACTCGTCGAGCAAGCGGAAGAGTACGATGCCCTCTACGTCGCGGGAGCCTGAGCCGTAGGCCCCTCCAACGTCCCATCGCCGAAACCAATGATGTAAAATAGACGTAGTTCAAACAATGTGAGTGTATGAGGCTCAAATGACTTGCCTCCACTAAACTAACGTATAGGTGAAACAATGTCGCGAACAGTAGGAATCGACTTAGGAACCACGAACTCCGTCGTGGCCGTGATGGAAGGCGGAGAGCCGGTCGTGATCGCCTCCGCAGAAGGGGGACGCACGATCCCGAGCGTGGTGGGCTTCAAGGCCAATGGCGAGCGCCTGGTCGGAGTGGTCGCCAAGCGCCAGATGGTGGTCAACCCAGAGAACACCGTGTACTCGATCAAACGGTTCATGGGCCACAAGCTGGACGAGGTCAAGGAAGAGGCCGGACGGGTGACCTACAAGGTCAAGGCCGACAAGAAGGGCAACGCCGTGGCGTATATCCCCGCTGCCGAGAAAGAGTTCACGCCCGAAGAGATCAGCGCCATGATCTTGCAGAAGCTGAAGGCCGATGCCGAGGCCTACCTGGGCACGACCGTCGACAAAGCGGTGATTACGGTCCCGGCTTACTTCAACGACGCGCAGAGAACCGCGACAAAGAACGCGGGAGAAATCGCCGGCCTCAAGGTCGAGCGGATCATCAACGAGCCGACCGCGGCTTCGCTGGCCTATGGCCTCGACAAGAAGACGAACGAGACGATTCTCGTGTTCGACCTTGGAGGGGGGACGTTCGACGTGTCGGTTCTCGACGTGGGCGAAGGCGTGTTTCAGGTTCAATCGACGGCGGGCGACAGTCACCTTGGGGGCGACGATTTCGACCAGCGGGTCGTCGATTGGCTGATCAAGGAGTTCAAGAAAGACCAAGGGATCGATCTCTCGAAGGACCGGAATGCCTTGCAGCGGCTGCGCGATGCGGCCGAGCGCGCGAAGATCGAGCTGAGCTCGCAGTTGACCGCGGAGATCAACATTCCCTACATCACCAGCGTCGACAACGACCCCAAGCACCTGGACTACACGCTCACCCGGGCAAAGTTCGCCGAACTGTGTGAAGACCTTTTGGAGCGTATCCGCAAGCCGTTTCAGCAGGCTCTCGACGACGCCAAGCTCGAAGCAAAGGGTCTCGACGAGGTCGTGCTGGTCGGCGGCTCGACTCGGATGCCGATGGTGCAAGAACTCGTGAAGAAGCTCACGGGGAAGGACCCGAACCGTTCGGTGAACCCGGATGAGGTCGTGGCGGTAGGCGCCGCAATCCAAGCGGGCATCTTGGGCGGAGAGTTTGGGAAGGACATCGTGCTTCTCGACGTGACGCCGCTCTCGCTCGGAGTCGAGACCCAAGGCGGGATTTTTGACAAGCTGATCGATCGCAACACGACGATCCCCACGCGCAAGGGCAGGACCTACACGACTGCCGTGGACAACCAGTCCGACGTCGAAATCCACATTCTGCAAGGGGAGCGCCCGCTTGCGAGGGACAACAAGAGCCTGGGCAAGTTCCACCTGACCGGCATTCCGCCTGCGCCTGCCCGCGTCCCGCAAATCGAGGTCACCTTCGACATCGACGCGAACGGAATCTTGAACGTCAGCGCAAAGGACCTCGGAACCGGCAACCATCAGAAGATCACCATCACGGGTTCGGGCAACCTGAACCGGGAAGAGATCGACCGGATGGTGAAGGAGGCCGAGATGAACGCGGAGTCGGACCGCGAGGCTGCGGACCGCGCCGAACTCAAGAACAAGGCCGACCAACTCGCTTATTCGGTCGAAAAGACGCTCAAGGAAGCGGGGGATACGATCGCGGAGGCGGATCGATCGCGCATCGAAGAGAAGATCGCCAACCTACGCAAGGCCGTCAGCCAAGACGAGGCGGCCGAGATCGAGGCAGCGTACCGCGACCTTGAGTCCGAGAGCCACACGATCGCCGAGCAGATGTACAAGCAGGCTTCCACCGAGTCGGCTTCTGAAGAGGAGCCGCCCGCTGCGGGAGTCGGTGCGGAAACCGTTGGCTCGGGAGGCGACGACGTGATCGACGCTGAGTTCAAGGAAGAAAAGTAGTCTAGTAATACTACGGGACGACCCACTTCGTCAAGGAAAGCTCGTCGAACGACAAAAGGATTCTTTGCCTCGTCGATCGCTTGGCTTCGATCCTTGCCCGAACCAGGCCGCTTGAGCTTTGGTACGCCGAGCCGGTGCCAGGGGGCGAAAGGGCAAAGGTCCGTCCGGACGGGTCTGCGGACGCCACTCCCACCCAGTCCCATCCGCCGAGGGCCCAGTTGTAGAGAAACACCATCGCCGCGCCGCCGGGGTTGAAATGCGCCTTGAAATTGAGGGTGATTCCTCCGAGACTCTGCGCTTGACCGCCCTGAAAATCGAACGTTGCGATGACCCGGCTCGTGCGGCCCTCGAGCGTCCCTTCAAGCGTCAGGTGGTCGCCATCGCTTTGGGCGAGACTGGCGGCACTACCCGAAACCTCGCTTCCGACGTCGACGACGAACGAGTTGGGCCCGCTCAGGTTCGGCTGGGTCGCTGCTTCTCCGCCATTCAGGCTGCGGAACGCGTCGATGCGCCCGTAGGCGACCCAGTCCCCGACGGGTTCGCAGTGCGTTCGAATGCGGTCACGGATTTCGGCGACCGACGCCGCTGATCCCATTCGCGCACGCAGCAACCCCGCAAGCCCCGCGACATGGGGCGTCGCCATCGAGGTGCCGCTCAGGTTCGTGTACCCTCCGCCCACATAGGTACTGAGGATGCCCTGCCCCGGAGCGGCGACATCGACCCATGCGCCGAAATTACTGAACGAAGCTCGGCCGTCGCCTGATTCGCTGGCAGCCACGCCGATCACGCTTGCGTACGCGGCCGGATACTTCGGGTTCTGGTTGGCGTCGTTGCCCGCAGCCGCCACAACCACAACGCCGCTGGCGACCGCCTGATCGACGGCAGACTGAAGGACCGAGGACGTAGCGGACGAGACCAGGCTGAGGGAAACCACGCTCGCGCCTTTGACCACCGCATAGTTGATTCCTTGGCTGACCGTAAAGGTCGTCCCTCCTCCCAGGTTATTGAGGACTTTGACCGGCATGATCTTACAGAGGTACCCCACGCCTACGATGCCGGTAGCGTTGTTCGTGGCCGCGCCCGCGATTCCGGCGCAGTGAGTGCCATGGCCGTTGTCGTCTTGGGGGATTGAGTCGTTGTTGACGAAGTCCCAACCGTCCAGCATCTTAGCCCTGAGGTCCGGGTGATAGAGATCGACGCCTGTGTCGACGATGGCGATGATTGCCGTCGGCGCTCCGATCCCCAGGTCCCAAGCCTGAGGAAGTCGGATCTTGGCAGGAGCCCATTGCATGCCCAGCAGTGGATCGTTCGGGACGAACGCGGCAGCGCATATCGCGTTCGGTTCTGCGAACTCGATGTCGGGATGGGCGCGGAGCGCGCCGATCACCTGGTTCCGTTGGGCGGCATTTCGAACTCGCCAGAGCCTCGCGCGCGTGCCCTCGATGCGCCCGATCTCTCTCGCGCCAAACCGGACCCGCGAAAGGGTCTCCGCAAGCTCCCCGCCAGGGCGAAACTGAACAACCACTTCGTCGGGGACTACGCTTTGTGCCCATGCCGCAAAAGTCAGAACGAAAGCGCCCACGAGGGTCGGGCCGATTCGGGAGATGCGGATTCCTGGGGCATACTTTCGGTAGCTCTGTCGCACGTTCAGTCCTTACCTTACAATCGACTCATTACGACCCGATCGTCCAAGCCGTACTTCCATTCTCGGCGATCCGGCCCGCCTGCCCAACCCCTATCGAATCGATGGGTCGGCACGACGGCTCATATCGTAGACGAGCTCCAGACCCAGCCAGTCGAGGTCCTTCCACGGGAAACTCTTGGGGTCGGGCTTCCTTCCCTTCGGGACCGCGATGAACTCGTGGCTCGTAATGTACTTGAGCGGGAAGCGCTTCTTCAGGTGAGAGATCAGGAACCCCACCACCGCGACCTGCTCTTTGGTCCAAGGGTCGTTTCCGTCTCCGACGTTCACCATTTCAATCCCGACGGAGAAGTTGTTGAGGTTCTCCCTGCCAAGGTGATCCCGGCTCACCCCCGCGTGCCAAGCCCGTTCGAAGGTCGAAACATGTTGAACGATGGAGCCATCTTTGCCGATGGTGAAGTGAGCGCTCACCTGACTACGTTCGGCTCGGAACCAACTGACGGTCCCCCAAAGTGTCGGCCCCGCGGTGTGATGGAGCACTACGGTGTCGATCAGCGCGCTTTCGGGGCGGCGATTGAAGTTCGGAGATTGGTCCCAGACGAGCTTGGCGTACCCGGGGTCTTTCCACTCTGTAGGTTCCTGCGCCCAGAATGCGCCGAGGATTCCGAGAGCGAGCAATGGCGTCGGCATGGCTTCTTTTTACCCCGCTGCGTCAGTTGGGCAGTCCCACATAGGCGGAAATCGCGAGCAACGGGGAGCAAGAAAGCAGCATAGGAACATGGGAGGCGACCGCCCACCAGATCGCGAACCGGCGTGGGCCCGCAATTGCCTCGATCCGCGCTACCCTTTGAGGCTCGCGAACCAGCGCCAACGAAAGGGCGAGGAGAGGGAAGAATGCCGAAGCTGCGGCCACGTGAGACGAAAACAGCAGGATTCCAGGGTCCTTCACCCTTATCAGACCTTCGATCGCCGCCACTCCTGAGCACCAAATCACCGCGCCCAGCGCCCAAGTCTGCACGCGCAGAACCGCCAGCATGGCAAGCGACCTCCCCCGAAGCTCGCCCTGGGCGGCCAGCCTTAGCCAAGCGAGTCCGACGTGAAGCGGCAACCACACAAGGCCGATCAGGACGATCAGTTTGGCGGTTTCGAGGGTGAGCCAAGGGAACTCGTCGCGAGGGAAGCTCAAGGGATCGAGCAGCCGTTCAAGCCACTTGAGAACCTCCGTCATCGCCTACTACTCGTGCTTGGGGCCGGTGCGCGGGACGAACGCCTCCATCACCAACTCACCGGTCTCAGCGACGAACCTACCGCAAGGTCCCCCCTCATGACTCACAGCCAGTTGGGGCTCGTCACCGTCGAACCGGATCGCCGGATGATAGAACGCGGCGACTTCTTCGGACATCTGGTCGATGTAATGCCCGATCAGCGAACGACGGAAGCGGTCCGAAGTTCGGTTCGGGTGGCTTCCATGGATGAGGTTGCCGTGGAAGAACAAACAGTCGCCCGACTTCATGACCATAGGAACTTCCGAGGCCCCTGGGGGCAAGGGCGCGGCGACGTCAGTGAAGCTCTCGGTGAGATCCGCCTTTTCCGTGCAAAGCAGCGGCAGTCGGTGCGAGCCCGGGACGACCGCGAGGCAACCGTTCTCTTCGTCGCAATCGTCGAGGGCCAGCCAAGCGGCGTAGCAGGTTCCTGGACGGGCCCGCAAGTACGTCTGGTCCTGGTGAAGCGCCTGACCCCTCGCCCCCGGAGGTTTGAAATAGAGCATCGTTTGAACGGCGATGGGGAGTTCGTCGAGCAGGTTTGCGAAACAGCCGCCGATTCGGGGCTCGACCACCCAAGCCCGACTCAGCGAGTCCCACCGGTGCATATGGATCATTCTCGGATACTTGAGCAACGGGTCAGAGGAGGAAGGATCGACTCCGGGGAAGTCTCCCCAATACTCGCCCCTCCCCCGCAACTCCATGAAGTGATCGATGAACGAGGAGCACTCGTCTTTCGTGAAGAGCGCGCGCTCGACCCAGTAGCCGTTTTCCGCCCAAAACTCGCTGCGATCGACACTCGAATTCATGGCTCCAGTATGGCAGGGCAAGCGGAAAGTCCGAGCGGGCCAGCGTGGGCGTGACAAGCTAGCCGGCTTGAACCCAAAGGCCCTTGAGATAGAGGCTCTCTGGGAATTGCAGGAGGTAAGGGTGGTCGAGCGGCTGGAGCGTAATGCGTTCAACGAAGAGCCTTCGGCCTCGGTCGCTCGCCGCCATTCGCACCGTCTCCATTAGGGTCTGCAAACTAAGCGCATAGGAGCAACTGAAGACCGCCAATCTCCCACCCTCGGCCAGAACCGGGAGCGAGTGGTACACCAGCTTCCAAATCGCCCATTTGAGGGAGTCGCTCTTCTCTCGGCTCTTGGAGATCGCCGGAGGGTCGATGACGATCCAATCGTAGGTCTCCCTTGCGAGGCCCCCCTCGAGCCAATCGAACACGTTGGCTTCGATGAAGTTCGCTTCGATCCCGTTCGCGTTGGCGTGCGCCTTGGCGAGCCGGATCGCCTCCGGGAGAAGGTCGATCCCCGTAACTCGCGCACCGGCAGCGGCGGCTGAAATCGCGAACGCACCAGAAAAGCAGAAGAGATCGAGGACCTTGTCATTGGGTCGCACGCTCGCCCGCAGCAAGGCGCGGCTCTCACGCTGGTCGAGGTAGAAGCCGGTCTTCGGCCCCGACCGGATCTGAGCGCGGAATTCGAGCCCACCTTCCGTAAGCGGAACCTCATCGGGGGAGGTGCCATAAAGGTCGGCCACCAGCGGCTCCAACCCTTCTTCGAGCCTCCCGGCCATATCGCTACGCTCAAGGATCGAATCAGGTTCAAACGCCTTGAGCAACGCTGGCATCCAGGCCTCGCGGAGCCTCTCCATACCCATCGAGCGCACTTGCACCACCAATCGCTTCCGATAGACGTCCAGCACCAAGCCGGGGACTCCATCCGCCTCCGAAAAAAGGGCGCGATAGGCGTCCGTGTTCCATTCCGTGAACGGCCGGCGCCTGAGGGCGGATTCGAACCGACCTAAAAAGAAGCGCTCGTCGATCCTTTCATCGCGGTTCGTAAACAATCGAACCGGAAATCGACCCTTGGGGAGGTAGCTTCCGATCCCGACGAATTCGCCTTGGGACGATTCGATCCGCACGAGGCCACCCGGTTCGAGACCTGGATCGGCGGATTGGAGATCGCCCCTATGCGCCCAAGGGTAGCCGTTCAGCAGCTTCTTGTGCCGATCCGGCCGCAAGCGAACGTTCCCTTGGGGTTCAAAAGCAGATCGAGTCATGGGCGCCTCACGGCCGAATGAGAATCGTACCTAGGCGCGCCCCACCCGTGCTGAGGTCGGAGCGTCCCAGGTAACCTCCGCTCCGATTCGAAACCGGAGAAACCTCGCATGTCCCGTGAAAACCACCAAGACATCCTCATTGGAACCATCGCTCCACCCAAGCCCGATTACCTTCGACAGGTCGTCGAGCACGGCTTTGAGTGCTTCGAGCTGACGTTCGGCCCTGAGGTCGTCGACGCCGATCTGCCTGCTTTGGCGCAAGAGCTTTTGGGCGTGATCGACGGGAGGGCCGTCATCAGTAGCGTGGGCATTTACGGCAACCCGCTGCAGGAAGAGAAGTGGGTTCGGGGGTGGGAGGCCCTGCTTCGGGGCGCCGAGCACTTCGGAGCGAACGTGGTTTGCGGCTTTGCCGGCGCCCTCGAAGACCGACCCGTCGACCACAGCATGGACAAGTTCCGGGAGGTGTTCGGAGAATTGGCGAGAATCGCCGAAGGAGAGGGCCTCAAAATCGCCTTCGAAAACTGCGATATGGGAGGCACTTGGAACGCCCCGAAGTGGAACATCGCGCACTCTCCGAGGGCGTGGGAAATGATGTTTGACGCCGTCCCGAGCGACGCGTTAGGCTTGGAATGGGAGCCTTGCCACCAGATGGTGAGCCTCATCGACCCGGTTCCTCAACTGAGAAAGTGGGTAAGCAAGGTTCATCACCTTCACGGCAAAGACGCGACCGTGGCGTGGGACGTGATCGAAGAGCGGGGAACAAGGTCGGGCGAGACCTACGTTTGGCACCGCACCCCAGGCTTCGGCGACACCAACTGGAGCGACGTGATCACGATTCTCCGACTGGGAGGCTTTCAGGGCGCGATCGACATCGAGGGATGGCACGACCCCGTGTACCGCGACGAACTCGAAATGACCGGCCAGGTCTATGCGCTCGATTATCTAAGGGCGTGTCGGGGTGGAGAGTTCGTCCCCAACCCGACACAGTAGGTTGCTCCGTTTGCGGGTTTAGTGGTCGTGCTCGTCCGTCTTGGTCTCGGGTTCGAGCGCCTTTCCGTCCGAGTATTTCGCCGGGTCAGCCTCAAACATCTCCGGGCAGCCGCCGCAGCAGAAGTAGTACCGCTTGCCTTCGTAGTCGTAGGTGCCGACAGCCTTGGACTTGTCCTTGATGACCGTTCCCATCACGGGGCAGACGATTTCACCCTTGTCGTTGGTGTAGTCGGCAAGTTGCATCGACCCGCCCGACGGATCGGCGGTGCTTGGGGCGTCTGTCGTTGTCGAACTCGGCGAGGTCGAGGTGGTCGCCGTACCGTCATCGGTGGGCGTGGACTGGGAACTGCATCCGGCCGCGATCCAAAGGGCGAGCGTCGCAAGGGCTGCGATCGAAAGAAGAACTTTCATAGGAATTCCGTATACCTCCGGTGGGAATCGATGAGTCGGGCCAACGCCTGAACTCTGGCTACCGAAACGCAATTCTCGCTAATCGAGTTCCAACGTGCTGAACCGCTTGATCGTGACATCGACGGATTCGGTTAGCACTTGGTAGGCCCAGTGAACCCTTTTTTGAATCTGCTCGGCCTGGCGTTGCTCCTCGGAACGGTCCGGGAACTTCGAGGGATCCGAGCGGGAGCTGAGGCGCTCGAAAGCCGCGCGGATTTCAGGGAAACCGTCCTTCTCTGTGATGCCGAGGAGCCTGCGAGCCGTGGCGATCCGGTCAGCGGCAATCTGTTCGGGAGTTCGGAGCGGCGGCGCTGCTACGGGAGGAGGGTTCCTCATCGACTCCTCCAATTCCGATTCGGCCAGGTCACGCTCGATCTGCTTGATTCGATCCCACTCACGGGAGAGGTGGCCCCGCAATAGGTCATAGGCTCTCTTGGCTGCGCTCATCTGATCTCTTGCCTTGTCAGCGACTCCGCTTCGTCGAACGACTGTTGGAGCGACTTCAGCCTTCGAATTGTATCCGCAAGATCGGAGTCGCCCTCGACAGCCGACCCATCGCGGCTTGCGGAGACGAGGATTCGCGCCTTGGCCTCGGCCAGCGCGGCTTCGGCAAGCCTGAGTTCGGCGTCGATCCTCTGAAGGGCGGCTTCCGCCCCTTCATAATGCTCGATCTCCTGCCGATGCGCCCGAACGGCAACTTCGATCGCCTCGCGCTCCGGCCCTCCGGCTTCGGCCAGTTGCTGTTCGGCCAGTTCGAGCCGCCTTCTCGCATCCTCCTCGCCCCGAACCGCGCTCAAGACTTGATCCCGCAAGTTCAGCAGCCGAATCGCGTGCTCTCCCACCCTTCGCGCCTCCGAAAGCGCCTCGCCGCCTACGACCTTCACGACGGGTTTGTCGGAATGCTCGGACACTACCTTCGCGATGTCGTCGTGCAGGCGCTTGATCGGCAGAAGTCGGGTTCGGTTCTCATTCCGAACGGAATCCAGCGACAGAACGGGGAGCGCGGCCGATTTAGGTCCCGAACGGATCGAAAGCCACGCCGCCACCGCGACCCATCCCACGACCCCCAGAGCCAAGATATCGATGCGCCCGAGCAACACCCCGACGAGCGCGGCCGCCTCGCTCAAAATCGCCATCGGGTGGAGGAAGTACTTCACAGCCTTACGTGAACCGTCAACGCGAAGTCGAGAGTCCTTCCCCCTTTCATACGCACTCGGGGTTCGATCCACGTCGCGGGGGCGACCTGAAACTGGCCCGAAGCGGAATAGAAGTCCGACCCGTCCTTCCAATCCCGGCTCCAAGCGAGTTCGAACGACTTGGCGACGTTGGGCGAGAGTCGCGCCCGAAGGTCCGTCACCACGAGGTCAGGGTCGGCCGCTGTGTGACCCCGATCGAACCACGCCGCTTCGAGTTCGATTCTCCAAATCCCCAGCTTGGCCGCATAGTCTCCGCCAAGCGCTTGCCGGTAACCCTCTCCCCGCGACTTAAACTCCGTCGGGAGCCGCAATATCGCAAGCGACCCCACATCGATCCCAAAGTGGCGGCCCAACGCGAAGCTGAACCCGACCTTCGACCCCAACCGCCCGATCAGCCCCTCTTGACGCCCCGGCAACTCGTCGCATCCGGCAACCACGAGGGGGATGCCCGCGCCACTGAACTTCGTATGCAGCCTCACTCCCATCGCCCGATCGTCGAGGATCGCTCCATTGCCAAAGGGGAGCGCCTGCTTGCCAAACCGCCAGTACCCAGGGTCCTCGACGTACATCTCATCGACTTGGCTCGTATCGCTCGACCCGGTGGGAACGTCGAAGCGCTGCGAGAAGAACGCTTCCAGGCCCGGTTCGAGAAAGAACTGCAGCCCGACCGTACTCAGCCTGCCCAAGCTGTCCCAAGCTTGGAGTCGCCCGTCCCCGCCAGGTTGAACGTAGTACGTGATTCGCAAGTCCACATGGGCGACCACGTCGGGAACCTGCGCGAAAGACGCTGCGGCTGCGGTGAGAGCAACGCCGGCCGCAAGGGGTCTCAAAGCCAGAGCCAATTCGCGACCTCCTCGACGAAGCAAACTCGGGAGACCCTCTTCTGCTCGCCGGATTCCATTTGCTTGAGGGTCACCGACCCTTCGGCGGACTCTTCGGGCCCCAGAATCGCCACCACCCGCGCGCCGACCTTGTTCGCCTGGTTGAGCTGCGACCGCAGACTCCGAGCCTCCACATCGAGCTGACACGCGATCGAAGCGGCTCTCAACTCACCGCAAAGTCGCCACGCTTCCTCGCGCAACGAGTCCTCCGCGCACACCACAAACGCGCTCGGAGTCCCCACTGGCGGCGAAGCGCCCATCGACTCCAAAACGATCAGCGCCCGCTCAACTCCCATTGCGACCCCAACGCTCGGAGCTTCGGGTCCCCCAAGCTCCTTCATCAATTGGTCGTACCGACCCCCGCCGCACAGCGAACTCTGCGCGCCAAGGCGCTCCGAAACGACCTCAAAAACCGTGTCGGTGTAGTAGTCGAGCCCCCGCACGATCCTCGGCTCAACCCGGTACTTCACCCTTTCGAAGTCCAGCAGAGACTGAAGCCGAGCGAAATGCGCCGCAGATTCAGGCTCCAGGAAGTCCAAGATCGAAGGCAGCCCTGCAATGACCTCCGCCGCCTTGGGGTCCTTGCTGTCGAGCAGCCGCAAAGGGTTGCGCTCGACCTTCGCCCGGATCTCAGCGTCGAGCGACCCCAAGTACCCCTTCGCATGGTCGAGGATCGCGCCGCGATAAGCCTCCCTGCACTGGACCCGCCCGATCGAGTTGAGCGAAACCACAACGTCCGACAGACCGAGCCGTTCGTAAAACCCGACCGTAAACAGAATCACCTCGAAATCAGCCTCGGGCGAGGAACTGCCGATCAATTCGATCCCGACTTGGTGCGCCTCCCGCAACCGGCCTTTTTGCGGACGCTCGTAGCGGAAGATCGGGGTCACGTAGCTCAGTCGCAACACGTTGCCGGGAGCATAAAGCCCGTGCTCCATCACGGCTCGCACGACCGGAGCGGTGCCTTCGGGTTTCAGGGTGATGTCGCGGCCCCCTTTGTCGAGGAACGAGTACATCTGCTTCGAAACCACCTCGCTCGTCTCCCCCGAACTCCTCAGGAAAAGCTCGGTGTCCTCGAACGTTGGCGTGCGGATATCGCCGTACCCGAACAACCTGCATTGCTCCCGGAACTCGCCTTCGAGCCAAAGCCACCGGTCGGAGGCGGGCGGAAAGACGTCTTCGGTGCCTCGGGGGGACTGAAACCGCATCGGATTCCCATTTTGCCCCATCCGACGCACCGAGCGATCAGGAAGCCTATTCGGTCCCAGAGTCGCCGCCTGAGATTCGCTGGCGAAGGGCGCGCAAACGGGCGACCGCGTCGGCCGGCAAGGGGTTGACGTTTCCCAGCGCGAGCGCCCCAGCCACGACCCCCGCGACCCTCTCCAAGGTCTCCATGCGGAAGTACGCCTCCTCCAAAGTGCCGCCGAGGGTCACAGCGCCGTGGTTGGCGAGCAGAATGGCGTCGTGGCCCCGCGCAAACGGACGAACCTTCGCCGCGACCTCCTCAGACCCGGGAAACGCGAACGGCGCGAGTGCGACCGGACCCAGCACGAAAACCCCTTCGGGCAACACGTCGTCGGGAATCGAAACTCCCGCAAGGGCGAAAGCCGTCGCGGTAGGCGGGTGGGCGTGGACCACCGCCCGGCAGTCGGGCCTCTCGCCATAAAGGCAAAGATGCAACCCGAGTTCGCTCGAAGGTTTCGGCCCAGAGACCCTGGCGCCGCTTTCGTCGACGATCGTAAGGTTTGCCGGATCGAGGTGGCCCTTGCTCGCCCCGGAAGGCGAGCAAAGGATGCGCCCGTCGGCGAGCCTCGCGCTGAGGTTTCCCTCGGCGGCCCCGACGAGCCCACGCTCCCAACACAGCCTCCCCGTCCGGCAAAGCTCTTCCCGCAGCGCCCCCTCATCCATCCTGCCAGGATTATGGCAGTCCGTTCTCCCAGCTAGCGCCCGAATCGGGGGCGTTGCCGCAAGCCGGTCACCCCAAACCGGCAGCGGCTCCGATCAAGCAACCGGATCGATCCGAGTGGGGAGCCCCTGCGAAGAGACTATCGCCGCGCTCGTCGTCTGGCGATCCCGGCCACGCCCAAGAGCAAGGCAGCCATCGTCCCAGGCTCGGGCACGACCGCGTTGTACTCCACCTCGTATGCGCCTCGATTGTCATCGTACCAACCGGGCGCGCCAACGAACCCATACGAGTCCGCGATGCCCAAGAACAAGCGCGTCGCGCCGGTAGGAGCATGGAACTTCTGAAGCGTGCCCGAACCCGTGCCGGTAAGACCGTCGCCGATCCAGAACGTCTGGTTGAGGTCCGGGCTCAGGTCGGTGAAGCTAGTGCCGATCGAAGCGAAGTCGAGGATGGCAGGGCCCGCGCCTGCGGGTTCGGTCGCATCCAGATACACGCCGACGAGGAACATCCGCTCCCATGCCTTGATGCCGGAAATCCCATCGGTCGAAGTGATGTTGGTGATGCCCGCCCCTCCGTCGGGTCCCGTGTTCGGCGTGGACGAACAGCAGTTCGTGAGACCGGTGACGCTCGTGAACTCGAAATAGGCGATGCCCGCTGCGGAGATTTCTACCGCAGGAAGGCCGCCGCCCCCGCCCCCTGGATCGGGCTGAAATGCGTGCCCGGCCGAAAAGATGTTGGCCTGGCCGCTCACCGTTAAGGCGCTCGCGATGATCCCAATCGGGGCCAACAGCGAGACCGCGGCCACAAGCCGAAAGAGCCTTTGATTCATGTTTTTCTCCTTTAGAGCCAGCATAAGTCGAAACGGGTATGGACCCGCTCGAACGGTTTCACATTAGCATAGTTCGCTTGCTTTCGCCGGAAAGGCTCCCAAAACCCGCATTCTTACGGGGTGAAAGCCGCCCCCGCGCTACGGCCCGCTGAGAGGAGCGGGGATTCGATTCCCAGGAAAGCCAGTTTCATCAAAGAGACATGCGTCTGAGATGCTCAGGAAGGTGCGACGGCGAAAAGCACGCGTGATAGACCCACCGTTGCTCGCCATAAAAGCGATTCACTGCGTCCGCCCACTTGAGGCCGGCTCTAATCTTCAGTTCGTCCAACTCCCGCACCTGTCCCTTGACTTCGAGCGCCACGAGAAGCCCGTTCGTGAGCTTCACAATGAAGTCCGGCCGATGCATGTGCGGATTCCCAAAGGCATCCACATAGGGGATCGTGAAGTCCAAGTGGTCGTTCCGGACGTAGCATTGCACGATCTCTGAAGTCTCCAGCGTCGTCATCGCCTGGGACTCCCAATTCGAATCCAAGACCACATGGCTCACATGGCTTTTGATCGTCTCCCGCACCGGCCTGCCCGTTCGGAAGAACACTTCCTTTGAGGATCCGTCACGGCGCGACCTCTCGATCCTGGGCATCACAATCGCCGCACCGTCCTCCCCAATTTCCGAAATGCACTCGTTGAGGACGTTCACGATCTTCTCCTGCCACTTGTCGAGCGCGACCTCTTCTTGGGGCGCCTTCCGGAAGACGAGGTACTCCGCCACGTAACGGCGCACGATCTCCAAGACCTGCGGAAACAGTTTGCTTCGCTTGACGCAGTCCGCTTCCGTCTCTCCCGGAATCCGAATCGCAATAATCCGAGAGGCCATTCGGAAGCAGGCCGAAGAGACCCGCGCCAGCAGATAGAACGGAATTCGGTCGTGTATCTCGATCTGCCCCGGACCGCCGATATCCGGTCTCCCTATCCGAAATCCGGCAACGTCCTTCGCCCATACGACAGTCGGCTCGTCTCCTGCGATTTCCAGCTTCGGAAGCTTGTCCCAATCGCAGACCACCTGCTCCCGAATCTCCGTCAAGTACCCCTCGACCCTTGGAAAGGTCAGCTCCAACTCCTCCCGCTCCTTGAGCGCACGAACCAAGTTCGTCGCTGGCGGAGGCTGGACGACCCCGGACCGCTTCGCTTTGACCGGGATCACTTGGAAAGGAACCCCGTAAACGTCGGCATACTCCGGCTTCAAGAATCCATCTTCGTCGACCTCATAGGATCGTCTCCGTAGGGCCCTTCCCACCACCTGCTCGCAAAGGAGCTGCGAGGTAAACGCCCGCAACCCCACAATCTGCGTCACATTGCTCGCGTCCCAGCCCTCGGTCAGCATCGAGACGCTGGAGATGCACCGCACCTGCTCGCCCGGCTCGCCCTCTTTGCCGACCGTGTTCATGATCCCGCGCAGCCTCGCCTCGACGTCCTTGGCCTTCTCGCCTTCCTCGACCTTAGCGAACTGGTCGCTGTCGTAGAGGAAGGTCACCTGCTGTCCGGGCGAGTTCACGAACTCCTTAAACTCGAAGTCCTCCCGAATCAATCGCTCATAGATCAAGTTCGAGATCTTCTTCTCTTGCGTGACCACGATCATCACAGGAGGAACCTTCGAGCCGCCCTCCGTCCAGGTCTGAAACTCCTTCGACCAGTTGCCGATCATCGTCACGATGGCCGGCTCGGCTTCCCGGGCGATTGCTTCGGGCTTTGCCTTTCTTCGAGCGGTCTCTCTTTCGGAGGCGGGCAGCTTCTCATTGATCCAGCGCCAGAGGTGGAAATAGGCAGGCGGGCTGCCGCCCAGGTCGTCGTCCACCGGAATCTGCGGGATCTTCACCAGTCCGCTCTCGATCGCGTCTACGAGCCCGAAGTCGCTGACGATCCAAGGGAACGGCCGCCCGACCGGGTACCCGCTGCCGTGGATGTAAAAAGGCGTCGCGGAAAGGTCGATGCAGGTGAGGATCGTCCGTGCGCTGTGAATCTTCTCCAGGCCTGTGATCCATTGGGCCGCGCGCTTGTTCTCTTCCTGTTCGTCTTTGGTGATCGGCTCGTCTACTTCGAAGAGCTCTTGGTCCTCCTTGACCTTCGACTTATCGCGCGGGCGGTAGCAGTGGTGCCCTTCGTCGTTCAGCACCAGCAGCCTTTGCTTGCTTCCCAGGACCTTCTTCAGCAGCCGGTTGGCGAAGGCGGTGTCGGATTCCGCGCCAAGCTTTTGGACGCCCCTCTTCTTCGCGTCGTCCAAGACCGCCATTTCCTGCCGATGGACGATGTGCAGCTTCACCGCGCCGAAAAGCTGCGCGCGGAGCGAGCCCGGCACGATCTCGAATGCATCGTAATAGTTTCCCTCGTTCTTCGGGTCGAGGACTCTCAGGCGGTCTTTCACGGTCACGCCCGGCGCGACGATAAGGACCGCATCGGAAAATCGCGTATCATGCGGGTACTGCGCTTTGTTCAGCGCGGACCAGGCGACGAGCATCGCCATCATGATGGTCTTGCCCGTTCCCGTGGCCATCTTGCAGCAATAGCGGAGGAATTCGGCGTGGGCTTTCTCCAACGGAACGGCGTCGCCGTCCACGGTCATGGTGATAAGACCTTGACGGTCGGCGGGGTGGGATTCGTGAAGCCAAATGATCGTCTCGACCGCTTCGCGCTGGCAGAAGAAGAGCGGCATGTCACGCTCGGGCTTGCCGAGGTTCCAATGTTCGAGCAGGCGCCGGGTTACGGGCGTGACGCCGCGATAGCCTTCCTCTCGCCACAGCTTCACCCGCCTCCGAATCTCGTTGACGCATTCGAGCGGGACGAACTCCTCTTCGAGCTGGCTGCTGTCGTACTTCGCGCCCTTGGGAGAATAGAAGTACCCCGCCGGCCGCCGCTCGCCTTCGATCAGCTTGGGCTCGGTGCGCTCTCCGGTCTCGAAGTCCACGACCTGCCAATAACTGCTCGGCTCCTCGTAGGGCCGGTTGCAGATCGGGCTCTCGATCGCCGCCGCGCCGGCGGACCGAGCTTGGGCGATGGGGTCGAAGAGGGCGCTCAACGATTCGCCTTCCTGACTCCGTAGAGCCTTTCCGTGAAACCGCCTTCCCTCTCGAAGGTGTCCGCTTGAGACTGTAGCTGTCGTGTCAGGAGAGCGGTCGCTACAGCAACCAAGGCGAGCGCCCCATTGGCGTGAATTTCGGCTTCGGGGAATGTGGTGGACGGGGTGGACGGCGTGGACAGGATCCAGGCTTCGACGTCCTCCAAAGAGCGGGGCCGAGCGTCAATCAGGCTTTGGCGCCGGGTGTCGTTTCGCTCCCATTGGGTCAAACTTCGATGGCGCAAGAAGTCCTCGTAGTCCAGCCGCAATTCCTCCAGGCTTGCCCTTGCCACACTGGTGAGTTTCATTTCCATCTTCTTGGAAGTCACGCTCACCTGGCTGCCTTCGGCGATGTTCTGGACTCCCGACCTTGCTGCCTGAACCATCTGGTCCCTAGTCCGGCTCTTCGGGTCCACGAATCGGTCCACGAAGTCCACAGTGAAGTCATAAACCAGTTGCGCCACCTGGAATGACTTCAGATTCCTATATCCCCCGTGCTTCGGAATCAGACTCTCACCCATTTGTCCACCCCGTACACTTAATCCACCCTCACCGTCTTCACCACCGCATTCCCACGCTGGTCGATGACTTTTATCTGGACTCGGCCTTCCTTTCCGAACTCTCGGTCGAACGACGTTCCCGGTTTGAAGGGCAGCGAGACCAGCGTGCGGAAGGCGGTGAAGGCTTCCTCGTCGATCGTGCCCTTCAGGTTCTTGGCGATCTTGGTCCAGGAGTCCTTCTTGTTCGGGAAGAGCGCCTGGCAGATGCAAAAGCTCTTGCCGTCGTAATCCTGATCGATGAAGATGGCGTGGACGTTCTCTCCTACGTCGCTTTTCACCTCTCCGCTGAGCAGATCATATAAGTCAACCCCTCTTAACTCAATGAACATCTCACCCTCCTTCATCTCGTCCACCCGGTCCACCAAGTCCACCCCTCGTCCGGCAGCCTCCTGAACCAGCTTCCCCAGATTCGAGTCCCCCTGCCGATAAACCACCACGTCCGGCTCGCCGATCATCGTGAAGAGCTGACTCGCCTTCGTGTCCTTCAGCAGGTCGGTCATGACGGTATCCGGGGCGACATAGGCGAGCAGTATCTGCCAATCGGCTTGCGAGGCCTGCTGGGCCATCTCTTGGGCGGTCGGGGTGAAGTCGTATCCGCAAAGCAGCAGGATGTCGTACTTCTTGCCCGCCTGGAGAGCGTCCTTCACATGGGATTCGCTGATGCTTCCGTTTTGCGGGCCGAAGACGATGGCGATCGTCTTCGATTCGCCATTCTCCGTCGTCCCAGCGGCGTGCAGCACGGCATGGTCGATGCTCGTCAGCGTCTGGAAGTTCAGCTTCTTTCCGCTTTTGGCCACGACGCCGGTCTTGCGGAGTTTCTCGATCATGTCGGAAAGGTAGGCGCCGACGTTGCGTGCGTCCACCCCATCCGAGGGGCTGAAAATGGTTACGCTCACACCTTCCACATCGTCCACCCTGTCCACTTCCATGCTCATCTCCGCGCCGACGTTGGGTACGGCCTCCATCGTGAAGGGGCCGCTGACGCGGACGATGCCGGGTTCTTTTTGCGGTTGGTCCACCAGCTCCTCGGTCGGGGCGTTCTTGGCGATGGAGGCGTCGATGCGGGATTGCATCTCGCGTTTGAGCTCCCAGAACCGTAGGTGCTCCACCAGCCGGGCGTCCGCGTGGCTGCCGATCCTGCCCTCGGCTCGAAACTCCCGGGCGTACTTCTCTTCTTCTGGCGTCAGCCGGGGGACTTCCCACTCTTTCCACGGCTCTTGGTCGGCCGGTCGGTGCGTGCTGTTGAGGCTCTCGACCGCAGCGTCCACTCCGGGTCCACACTCGTCCGCGATCTTGTCGATTTCGGGGTTTTGGGCTATGGATTTGAGGGTGATGTGGGGGACGGTTTTGTAGACGAATCCGCCGGAGACGCCGCTGGTGGGGTGGCGGAGCTTGTAGTAGTCGAAGGCGGCGGTCATCAGGCGGTGGCGGGCTATCGCGAGGGCGACGCGGCTGGTGTCCATCGTGATCCACCGGCGGCCCCACTGCTCGGCAACGTAGGCGGTGGTGCCGCTGCCACAGGTTGGGTCGAGCACGAGGTCGCCGGGGTCGGTGGACATGAGGAGGCAGCGTTTCACTGCTTCGTTCGCGGTCTGCACCGCGTAGACCTTGGGATCGGACCTGCTTTGGACACCGCCGATGTCCATCCAAGCCGAGGTCTGAGGATAGGCCCGGAAATCTTCGAGATAGCGCACGAACCGCCAGCTCCCCTTTGCTTCATACAGGCGATTAGCAGCGGCCAGTCTCGGCATTCCCGTTGGATTCGTCTTGTAGGTGCCAGAGAACTTCTTTCCGTTGTGTTCGAACGGGAACAGCGGGTTGCCCTGACTGGTTAAGTTGTCGTCAACCCAGAAACGCACACCCTTGGGAATCGGCGCTTCGCCTTCTCGCTCTTCGTCCGTGAGGGTGCGCCTTGTTCCGTCTGGCAGCTCTATCCGTTCGTACTTTGAAGCCCCAGCTTCACCGGCGATCTTGGTGTTGTAGACCTGGCGATACTTGACCTTCTCGGGGTCCCGGCAGTACCACAGGATGTAATCACAGACGCCCGTGATGAGCTTAGTGAAATAGCCGCTCGTTTTTGCGAATGTGATCTGTCCGCAGAAGTTCTCCTCCCCAAAGACCTCATCCATCAAACACCGCACGCGGTGGACGTTCTCGTCCCCAATCTGCAAGAAGATCGAGCCCTCGTCCTTTAACAGCTCGCGCGCCAGGAGCAGCCGGTCGCGCAGGTAGGTGAGGTAGGAGTGCACGCCCAGCTCCCAGGTGTCGCGGAACGCCTGGACCTGCATCACCTCGCGCGTGAGGTCCTCGTCCTTGCCGTCCTTCACGTCGCGCTGGTCGATGCGCGGCTGGAAGTTGCTGGCGTACTTGATGCCGTAGGGCGGGTCCATATAGATGCACTGCACCTGGCCGCGCATCCCCTCGCGCTCCAGCAGGGAGTTCATGACCAGCAGCGAATCGCCCAGGATCATGCGGTTGGACCAGTCCACGTCATGCTTGTAGAACTGGATCTCCTTCTGGAAGTCGAGCTCGGGGTCGGCGAAGAGGGAGCGTTGGGCGTCTTTGCGCTGGACGCTTCTTAGGATCGCTTCGGTGGAGACGCGCTCGTGGATGTGGAGGTTGACGAGGGGGACTTCGAGGCTGGCCTGCTCTTCGACTTCGACTTTGTTTAAGCCGGCCTTGCCCGCCCAGACGAGCTGGGGGGATTCGCGGGGGTCCCAGCAGTATTCGGATTTCGGTTTGCGGGATTCGGTTTTCGGGGCGTAGTCGACCATTCCCGATTCCGGAATGTTCTTGCGGGTGGCCTCGTCCTTAGAGTACTTGTAGGCCTCGGCGTCTTTGGCCCTACCTGCCGACTTCTTTTCCCTTGCCATGGCCCTTCAGTATAAGCCAGGTGGGGCACGGTTGACAATGCGCTGTTGCGGGGAGTTTTGAGACGCTGTCGGGCGCGCTCGTTCGCTTTGCGCGATACGCTTTTGGGCAAACTCTGCATTTTGTGGCTTCAATCTGCGAAACCTGTCGTATAATGGTTTTACGGCCACGTGCCGTTTCTGCTGGGGGAGCCCGAAAGGGCTGAGAGTCCCGCCAATCGCGGGAGACCCTTCGAACCTGAACCGGTTAGCACCGGCGTAGGAAAGCGGGAGGCTCGACGCGCGAGCAAGGGTCGTTCCGCCTTTTCGCGGAACGGCCCGCTTGGCTTTTTGGAGGAACGACCTATGAAAAGCACAAGACAACGCTCGGGATTCACGCTCATCGAGCTCCTCGTCGTCATCGCCATCATCGCGATCCTTGCGGCGATTCTGTTTCCGGTTTTCGCATCGGCCAAGGAAGCCGCCAAACGCACCGCTTGCCTGAGCAACTCGCGGCAGATGGGGATGGCGATCATGCAATACGTTGCCGACTACGACTCGACGATGCCGATTCACTACGCTTACAACAGCGTGCCGCCCGCTGGGCAGCCCGGGCACAAGGGGGTGGAGGTGATTCTGGACCCTTACACCCGAGGCGGGGGACGGGGGCTGGCGGTTTCGCTCAACGCGATCTTCCGTTGCCCGCTCGATGCCGGGGGACCCTATACGTCGCAGGACGTACCCGGCAGCACGAGCTATTGGGACGCTTATGGAAGCAGCTACAGGTTCACCAAGTGCATGCTCTCGGTGGTTGCGGGCGAGTCCAGCAGCAACAACGTGCTTCGGGACTATACGGCGATCGTGAACGAGAGCGCCATCGAGTTTCCGGCCGAATCGCGGGTCTTGCGAGATGAGATGTTCGCGGTGTTCGATCGGGGCAACACGCCGGACGCTTGCGACAGGTACGGCTATGACTGCGACCCGCCTTACAATTACTATCGGAGGTGGCATTCGACTGGGGGGAACATGGTGTTTGCCGATGGGCATGCGGCTCATATCTCCGGGACGGCGCGGTTCGACCAGTCGAGGGTTTCGCCCAGCGGAGAGCGTTCGGGCGACCCCCATCCGTCGGAAGGGACTTGGTATTGGGCTTGCGACTAGCGCGCGTCTCAGGAGTCGCGCGTCGCGCCCCTGCAGCCTGGGCGGCAAACGTGAGCTAGATTCGAGGGCTCTTTCCATCGCTCGGACCCTTTGGCCCGTCGTGCCTCGGGAGCCGATTCGTGAGATCGCTCCTGACTCCTCGTAAAAATCGTCGCCGCGCCTCTTGACAAATGTTTGCGGGCTCGGTATGATGCCATCGTCTCCAAAGGGATCACTTTTTGTCTACTCTTTGGAGCGAGGAGTGTTGCGATGAGGCATTGGAGATTCGTGGTTTCTTTTGTAATGGCGTTCAGTGTTTGCGCCGGCGTGTTGGCTCAGGAAATGGAGCCGCCAGCCGAGCTCAAGAAGCTGGAGTGGATGGTCGGTAGCTGGGAAGGCTCGACCAAGTACAACATGGAAGGCATGGAGATGGAGTCGAAAGACACCATGGACATTCGCTGGGACGGCCAGTTTCTCCGGATCACGAACGTGGGCGATATGGGCGCGATGAAGATGACCGAGACCATGTTCATCAGTTGGGACGCGGGCTCGAAGAAGTATAAGTCGTGGTCGTTCACCAACTTGGCGCCCATGCCCCGGATGGAGACGGGGGAGTTCTTAGGCGACAAGTTCGTTTCGGTGAGCGAGCCCTGGTCGGTGCCGGGCATGGCGGAGGCGACGGTGAGCCGGTTCACGCTGACGAGGAAGAGCGCCACCGAAGTGTCGTTCCTTCTTGAGTTCAAGGAAGGCGACAAGTGGACGAAGGTCGGTGAAGGCTCGGCTACGAAAAAGAGCGGTTAGGGCGGGTTAGGCGACGGGGTTCGTACGGAACCTGCGAGCACGGACAGCGCACGGAGCGTGTGTTTCGGGCGCTGTCGTCCTCTCAGCTTCGTTTTCAAGAAATACGTGTTATGATGTAGCAATAACATTCACATTTCATTGCACTTCTTGGGTGCGATTGGGACATCTCAGAGCCAGGGCACCGCTGGGCATCGTAGGTCCGGCACATGGCGGTAGTTCTTGGGGGGAGGGACTCAGTTGATTCGGTTGTTACTTGCATTAGGCGCGATTTCGGCTTGTTCGATAGCCGGGGCGGCCGTCCTGTGGGATCAGCCCTATGACGGCGCAAGCGAAGCGGCGCTTTCCCAAACGATGTCGGACGCGCCGACGCTTTCGACGTATGAGTTCGACGACTTCGAGGTCGGCTCGCTTGGATGGCGCATCGCGCAAATCCGAATTCGAGGCAGGGAAGGGATTTCTCCGCCTGGAGACCCCACGCACAACGTAACGGTCCGCTTCAGAATCCAGTCAGCGGCGAACGCCGTCTTTCCCGGAACGGTCTTTGCCCAGTTCGATTCCGCCAGTTCGTACGAGGGTCCTGACCTGCTTTTTGGAGGCCTGGACATCGAGTTGGCTCCGGGGACATATTGGCTGACGGCAAGCGTGGATCGCCCCCTGGTTCCGGGCGGCCAGTGGTTTTGGCTTCGGACCGCGGCGACTCAGAACGGCTTGGAGCATCGTTTTCATAATCCGGGCGGCGGATATGGCTTCGGAACCGATCCGATCCCTGGATCGACGGTCTTTGGCGATGCGAGCGACCTGAGTTTTCGAATCGAAGGCGCGATCGTTCCCGAGCCAACGGCCCTCACAGGCTTGATGCTTGGAGTGGGTTGGCTCGTGAGGAGGAAGGCAAGATGAAGTTTCGGCTTGGCTTTGCGCTGGTTCTCGGAGCGATCGCTGCTTGCTCGAACGCTTATGACACGGGCCACCACGCCAACCTGACACGCTCGGCGATGTGGGATGAGGGCTTTTCCGTGGACGCTCGGGATAGCGTGATCGTATACAACTGGCTAACGGATTACTTCTCGAACTCCCCCACGGCGGGGCTGAAACCGCATCTTGGAAAGCTTCACTTCGACAACCTGTTCTCGACGCAAGAAGTAGCCAACTACTGGGGCCGGTTGGTGCAGAACACCGCGGCCGCTTGTAAGGCGTATGGCAAGGCAGGCGACTTTCTCTCGCTCCTAGCGATCATGGGAATGTCGCTTCATGCGGTCCAGGACTTCTACACGCACTCCAATTGGATCGACTACTATCCGCAGTGTCCTGACGGGGGACTCCATACGATCACATGGTTCGATGATCCCGATCGGATGAAGAAGGCGGTGTACACGGGGGGTTATCCAAGTGACCCGGTTCCGACGGGCGCGATTGAGCTTCACGGCGCGTATTTCGATGGCCTGAACAAGGACTCCTATTTCAATCCCTACTGGATTAACGGATACGTCGCCGCATATAAGGCGTCAAGACAGTGGATCAAGGCGATGAGGTCTTGGTTCAACAACGAGCCTCGCTGGCGGGCAATGTTAGGCTACACGATTACTAACGTAAACCTTCGCAACGAGTTGAACGCCGACTTGGAGGCTACCTACGGAATATCGGCCTGGGTCCTACTACCTGTGGGTCCTCATCGACATGACTTCGCTCATGGGAAGTGGAAGGGGTACGGCAGCGGCGATGCCGCGCTCTTCGCCGAGTTGTTCGGAAGGTGGGGACCTTCGACCTCGTTTTTCCAGGCTGCGTTCACTGCTCGCAACACGCACCGCAAACTAACGGACGGGCTTCGGGGCGACCTGCCACCTACTGCCGCGCCGATACCGCCTCCAGCGCTTGCCGTGGGTGCGAGGGGGGTATTCGTCCGCACCAAGTTTGTGGCCGAACAACCGGGTGGAAGGGGAGATCCGCCAGCGGATCCGTTCACTAATCCCGACTATCGAGGAAGCGTCTCGTTTAATGGGTTTGAGTTCATAGAGGCAACCCAGGTTAATTCCAAGTACGTCGAACCAGCCTGGAACTCGGTGGAGTTCTACAAGAACGCGTACCAAACGGCGAAGATCGAGTATTGGCTCTACGATGAGGACTTGGGGCCGTTTTCAGCGGACGATCTGGTCGATATTCATCCGACGGTGGGGAAGTACAACGCGGCTTTCAACATAGATATAGGAACTTCACGTATGTCCGGGGACATCGTAGGGCTTCATAACACCCCCGCCACCGCAGCCGTGTTGCGAGGAGTCCGGCCCGATCGCCCGCGGGCGACGATCTCGTTGTATGGGGGCGCTTTCCCTCTCAAGGACACGAAATGCGAGGGCTACAGAACGGTCATCATCAATATCGAGCGAGTCTTGGCAATCAATAACTTCGATGGACCATTCGGAAGGGCCGACTTCTACTCGCGGGTTGTCGGGCCCGTCCACGACGCAGGGACCATGTATGTCCTCGACAACAACGACGCACGCCCGATGTGGTTCCTCAGGTGGCAAATTCCCAACGGCGTTCATTCGTTCGAACTGAGCATCTTCGACCAGGACGGCGTGGAACCGTGGCCGAACCCGACGACCGACGATCAAGCGGACATCAACCCGAAAGCAGGGCGGTCCTTGAGCTTCAAGGTGGATACATTGAATGGCAAGGTCAGTGGCGATGTGGCCGGTGCCGTCGGGGGCGCATTCGTCGTCCGAGGTAACACTTCGCCAAGGGCCGAAGTGACGTTTCGAGTGATCGTTCGATAGTGAGTCTCGGGAGAATTCTTATCAATCCCCGGCGAAGTTCGCCCAAGCGCTTCCCCTAGACCGCGCGAAAGTCGTATGCTAGAGACTGTGCGGGGCAAAACGCGATGATCCACGAAGTCGATGTCACCCTCAGGGAACTCCTGCTCGGCGAGATGAAAGCGGCGGGCGCAAAGCTGCTCAAGGACGCCGCGCAGGTGGGATTCGGGCTGCCAGGCGAGGTCAAGGGCGATTCGGCGAAGTCGCCCCAGGTGAACCTGTATCTGCACGACGTCAGGGAGAATTTGAGCCTGAGGGACGAGTCCATCAAGGTCGTTCGCAACGAATTCGGCGGCGCGATCGGCAAAGTCCCCGCGCCCATTCGGCTCGATCTATCCTATTTGGTCACCGTCCATGCGGGAGGCGATTCCTCCGTCGAGCATGAGCTTCTCGCCGAGGTGATTTCGGTCTTCATTCGCAACAGGTGGGTTCCGGAAAGGTATCTCACCGAGGGTCTGAAGCCGTTCGGCAGTTCCGCCGTCATCGTGAGCGTCGCCCAGTCCGACCACCCGAGCCAGTCAGACCCCTCAAGCCTGTGGTCGGCTCTGGGTGGGCAGGTTCGCCCGATGCTGGGGCTCGTGGTGACGGCTATGTTCAACCCGTTCGAAACCAAGCTCGTGAAGATGGTGCGGGAAGCGATCGTCGGGATCGGAGTCGGAACCCCGCCGCAGGGTCCGGATCGCCCCCTCGACCTCAAGACTACTCGCGTAAGCGCGGCGGGCATCGTTACGAGGGGCGAAGACGATCTTCCCGAACCGGAGGTCGTTGTGTCGGTTGCGGGCAGGGAAGAGAGGACGACGACCGATGAGCGCGGGTTCTTCTGCCTACTCAACCTGCCACCGGGCAAACACACGCTCAGTTTTTGGAAGCGCGGCTTGAAGGTGAAAGAGGTCGCCGTCAACGCTCCGCCTCCGGGAAGGCCGGACCTGCTCGACCCGATCGGGGTCTCGCTCGACGAGATGTCGGATAAGGAGCGGCAGGACGAGCAGAAGGAATTGGCGCGCGCGGCGCAAGGCGGACCGGGGATTCACGAAACTCTGCGGAAAACCTCGGTCACCATCACGGGCCGCCTCCGGTACTCCGACGGCCAGCCTGCAGCGTATATCCCGGTCAGCGTGGGCGACAAGTCGTCGATGACGGATGGGGAGGGCTTTTACAGGTTCACCAACTTAGCGCCCGGGCCTCACAAGGTGCTCGCGCAGGCTCCCGGCCAAGACCCGGTCGAGGTGGCCGTCAAGGACGGGGCGGCGACGCTGCCCGCAGCGGCCGGCAAGAAGTAAGAGCTGGGAGTTTTCGACGAATTGATAAAATGTCGGCGATTCCTCCTTTACTTGCTGGTAAATACGCTGTAGAATGCAGTAGGAATCTTCCTCGAGCCAGGCGAACCTACCCGACTCGAGGCAACCCAAAGAGGAGGGATGAGACATGCCTGAGTATCTAGCACCAGGCGTATTCGTCGAAGAAATCGACGGCGGCAGTAAGCCCATCGAAGGGGTGGGAACCAACACCGCCGCGTTCGTTGGATACGCAAAGAGCGGCGAGTTTAACAAGCCGATTTTCATTACCAGTTGGACCGACTTCTGCCGGGTTTTCGGGGAAGACGACGAAGCGATCTTGAAGGCTCTCGCCGATGAGACGGGTCGCAGCGCGAAGGAGCTTCTGCAAGCGAAGCGCGTTGCGAGAAAGGGTCTCATCGAGTTCGCCCAACGGACCGTCGACGAATTGGCCAAGGAAGCGAAGCGCACGGGCCGAGACGACGTGGTGAAGGGGTGGGCCGACTTCGTTCGGAAGTACTCGATTCCGCTGTCGAGTTCCCCCTACATCGATGGGAGCTACCTGGCGTATGCCGTTCGAGGTTACTACGACAACGGTGGCGGCCGAGCCTACATCGTCCGCGTGGCGCGCAGATCGGACCTCGACATCTACAACTACGAGCCTTCGCGCAAGGCGATCGCGGGCGGGAGCCCCGCGACGACCGAAATCGGCGGGTACGGCTTCAAGGCCATCGAGCCCGGTGAGCGCGGCAACGACATCAAGATCGAGGTCACGCACGTCGGGGAGGCAGACGGGTTCACCCTGAAGGTCACGCAGGGCAGCAAGTCGGAATCCCACGGCTCGCAGAAGGACCCGTTGACGCCCGCTTCGGCGGCCCAAAGCGTCAACGAGAAATCGAGGCTGATCGAACTCGACGCCACGACCGTCACCGCGACTCGTCCGGTTGCGGGAGAGTTCCAAATGTCCGGCGGCGCAACCGCTTCGGCGACGGCGCTCGCCTCGCTTCCGATCCACGCCGAGCTTGCCAAGGTCGTCCCTGAGGACTTCGTGGGCAACGAGGCCGATCGAAGCGGCTTCAGCGGTCTGGAGCAGCTCGAAGACGTCAACATGGTCTGCGTGCCCGACATGATGGCGGGCGTCTGGCGACGGGAGTCCGTCGATGGTTCGGATGCGGGCATCGAAGTGCTGAACCTCGACGACAAGCGCAAGGAGCAGATCATCAACCTGCAGGCGATGCTGATCGGCTGGTGCGAGCGCATGGCCGATCGAATGGCGATCGTTGACCCGCTTCCTGGGCTCACCCCGCAGGAGATGAGGGACACGACGATGAACGCGCCTTTCAGTTGCGACCACGGCCAAGCCGCGATCTACTACCCGTGGATCAAGGTGATGGACCAGGTACGGCCGCAGTCGAAGAGCACGATCTTCTGTCCGCCCAGCGGGCACATCGCTGGCGTGTGGGCAAGGGTCGGGGTCGAGCGTGGCGTTCACAAGGCGCCCGCGAACGAGGCTCTGCGAGGCACGACCGCCCTCGAATGGGACGTCACCAAGCGCGAGCAGGAGATCCTCAATCCCAACGGAATCAACTGCATCCGATCGTTCCCCGGAACCGGAATCCGAGTCTGGGGCGCGAGGACGCTCGCAACCGTTGGCAACCCTTCCTGGAAGTACGTCAATGTTCGGCGGCTCTTCAACTACCTTGAGAAGTCGCTCGAGCGCGGGATGCAGTGGGTGGTGTTCGAACCGAACGACCACGATCTGTGGGCTCGCGTTCGCCGAAACATCTCGGCGTTCCTCTGGACCGAGTGGAAGGAAGGCAAGCTCTTCGGGACGGTTCCTGAGGAAGCGTACTACGTCAAGTGCGACTCGGAAACGAACCCTCAGGAGATGATCGACCTCGGCAGACTCTATGTCGAGATCGGCGTCAATCCGGTCAAACCCGCGGAGTTCGTCATCATCAGGATCGGCCAGTGGTCGGGCGGAGGCGAAACCGCCGAGGCGTAATCGATTCGTACCAAGGCCCCGGAACAATTTCCGGGGTCTTATGATCCTAAAGAACAGTGAGGCAATAACATGGCAGAAGGCGTAGGCGCACTTCGTTGGTATCTGGAAATCGACAACATTACCGAAGGCGTGTTTCGTGAAGTGACGGGTCTCGATTCCGAGACGGAAGTCATCGAACACCGCGTCACCGGCAAGGGCGGGAACCTTATCGTGCACAAGGTCCCGGGGGCTCTCAAGTGGTCGAACATCGTTCTCCGCAGGGGCATCACCGACGACAAGAAGCTGCACGAATGGCGTGAGAAGATCGAGCAAGGTATGGTCGAGGCCAATCGCAAGAACGGCAGCGTGACCCTTTACGCTCCGAACGGCGACGAGGTGGCTCGGTACAACTTCAAGAACGGCTGGCCGTGCAAGTTCAAAGGCCCAGCACTCGATTCGTCGAAGAACGAGATCGCCATCGAGGAACTGGAAATCGCGCACGAAGGGCTCGAAAGGGTCAAGTAGGACTGGACTAAATGGCAAAGGCGAACCAATCAGGGGGACTTCAAACCGAGTTTGAATTCACCCTGCCGGTCGGTTACGTCGCGCCGGATGGCACAGTGCACAAAAAGGGGCGAATGCGTCTGGCGACCGCCATCGACGAAATCGCCCCGCTGCGCGATCCTCGCGTCAAAGCGAACCAGGCATACTTGGTAATCATCCTCCTTGCGAGAGTGGTTACGAAGATCGGCACCGTCGAGAGCATCGACTCCGGGGTCATCGAGAACCTGTTTTCGGCAGACCTTGCGTACCTGCAGGAGTTCTACCGAGACATCAACGAGGCCAGCCTCCAGCCGGAGGAGCAGGAGGGAAACTGATCGAAGGGGGGCTTGCCATCTACCCCCCAGAAGCCATCTACGAAGAAGTCGCGTTCATCGCATACCACTTCCATTGGTCGCTCGACTATATTCTGAACCTCGAGCACCGGGAGAGACAGCGGTGGGTTTCTGAAATCAGCAAGATCAACCGACGACTCACCGGGGGCGATTGAACGCAAATGCGAGCGGTCGATCGTCCCCTTTTCGCATTCAATGAGCCCGAAAAAGCGAAATCGTGGAAAAAACAGGATGCAGATGTGAGTGTATTGTTATAAAATGATGTGAGCGAGTTACTATGAATAGCGTTGGGGTGCAGGCAAGAATCAAGCTCGAAGCGCCGCTGTTTCGTTCGCGGATCGCCTTGGCTCGCGCCCGCCCCAGCCGAGTCGAGAGGTTCTGCGAATCGGTCCGAAGGCATGCCCTCCCGGTCCCTCGCCCCTCGATCCAACCGACTCCAATCCGCCCGCCCCATGCCGTGCCGGTCGGCAGGGCCTTTGCCCCCGTATCCAAAGTGCGAGTTTTTCGGACCACCCGCTTGGCGTTGCGGATGTTCGAGCGCGCTCGGATAGCGCTCCGACGATTTGCGCGGACGGTCCGCAGCTTCTTGCGACCCGTTTCCGAACGAGGTTGCAGATCGGCTTCCGGGGCGTGCGTTCAGGTCGAAGCCGGTTCTGGAACAGGCGACGAAGCGCCAGACGGCGAGGCTGACTCAGATCCTCCTTCGGCGGAGTTGGGCCCCGGCACCAGAATTGGAGGACGCGCCGCATGAGCGACGGCTTCATCGGATCGATCGGCCGCTCCGCATCCGATTTCGCTTCTGGGATCGCTTCCCGCGTGGGGAGCGGGATCAGGACCATCAAATCGATGGGAGAGAGGGCGCTCGACTTCGCGGCGGAGCAGGCAGCAAAGGCAAAGAACTTCATTCGGAGCAAGGCGAGCGGCCTCATTTCGCGCGTCAAGACCGGGGGTTCGCGAATCGCCGAAGCGGCAAAACAAGCTCGCAATCGCGCCGCAGCGGGCGCCCGCCGAATTCTTAGCCACCTCGGGAGGTTCGAATCCAGCCTCAGGGCGCGCGTCGAGCGCATCATTCTCAACGTCAGCCCGATGACAAAGTCAGCGGCCAAGTTGTTCCGTCAGGCTCGCAGCCATCGGAAGCAAGCGAACAAGGTCGCGGGGAAGTTGATCAAGCGCGCAGACCGATTCAGGCGTGCTTCCGACCGAATGAGGAAGTTCGGTTTTCGGGGGCATCATCCCGCGATGCTCAATACATGGGCGAACATCTTGACCTCTCAAGGGGTGCGGATTCGATCGACTGCGACGCTTATCCTCAGTTTGGCGGGGAGCAACCTGGCAAGAGCCACAGCCTTCCAATCCGCGATCTTCGGTGCCGCAAGGCACCAGTTCGTGGTTGGCAGGACCTTAGCGCGGAGCCTGAGAACGCAGATCGCGCGATGGGCCCTTGCGTTTCCGCTCAAGGTTGCAGAAATGGCTACCTGGGCCGTGAAGGAGGTTGCGTCGTTCGTGAGCTGGATCACGGAGAAGGTTCGGCAAGCGCTTGCGATCCGCAACCCGCTCCAGATCGTCCCCTTCATCTCGTCAGCCGTATCGGAGGCCATATCCCGCGCCGGTTCGACGGTTCAGCGGCTTCTCGACAAACTTGGTGAGCTGCGATCTTGGGCCGCGACGCAGCTCGCGATACCTCGCACTTGGCTCGCGCACATCGAGAACTACATCGCCAATCTGAAGTCGTGGGCAGTCACCGCTTGGACGATGGTGCTCGCCAACCGGCAATTCACCGCGGCTTATAGGCTTCAACAGCGCTCCATGATCGCGAGCAATAAGCTCGATATGGCGCATTCGCTCGCGCTGAACTCGCAGGCCTCACTTCACTACGGAATCGCCTGGGCTGCGTTCGGACAACACCTCATGGAGCGAGCGCGAGAGGCTCTGCGCGAAGAGGCAGAAGCTCCGGAGGAGCGCATTGACCCCCGTCACCCCGAAGCCGAGGCGCCCTTCGAGGAACTAGAAGCAAAGTCGGGGACTGGAGAGGGCGGCAAGAAGAAGGACGCTCATGGCGTCCAAGATGCGGATGAGGCCGAAGGTGGGGAGGGCCAAGCCACCGAAGGCGAATCGAAGCAGGAAGGCCCAGGCGGATTCGCTTCTTCGATCCTCGAAAAGGTCGGCAGCTTCGCGGTCGGCATTTTGAAGAAGGTCGGTTCCGGCGCGATGGTGGTAACCCGGGGGGCGGTCGAGGCGGGTAAGTGGGCGACAAGGAAGGCGATCCAGCATCTGTCGCCGTTTGGTAAGGTCGCGAGGGACGGAGACATTACGGGACCCTTCATCGCCGGCGACGAGGCGGACTGGTCTTCGAAGAAGCCCGAGGAAGTCCCGGCGTCGCCGTTTGACGATGCGACGGAAGCGCGGGCCGCGCTCGCCGCAGGCGCGACAGTGTTCATCAATGGGATCGACACGGATCTACCTTCGCACGCCGTACGCGCTCAGGCCCTGGCCAACGCCAAAAAGAAACCGGTCGTCGGTGTATACAACGCTACAGCGGGCTTTCTCCGAGACGTGATGCAGGCTGGAGGCGACATCCTTGGGATCAGCCCCAACGTCGCTACAACCGCGCTCACCAACCTGCTGCTGACCTATGGGGGCGAAGACGGGAAACGGATCGACGTGGTCGCGCACTCGCAGGGCTCGATCATCCTCTCGAACGCCCTTCAAGCAGTAAAGGCGAAGAAGGGGAAGATCTCCCAGTTCGACGTTACCACGCTCGGCAACGCGATGCCGTTTTTCCCCTCCGGCACGACCTACAAGCACTACGCGTTCGACTCGGACATGGTGGCCGGGTCTACGGGAACCAATTCTCTTCTCGCGTATGCCTTAAACGAAACGATGTTGGGCAAGGCCTTCCGCAGACTCTATTACGGCAAGAGCGCCGACACGACTGCGGATACGGTGACCTTACACGATCGCAAGGGCGGAATCGATCCGCACGACGCCCTGAATTACATCGAGTCTCTCGACAAGTTCGACGCCAAACACAAGCGGAAGCTTCCCGTCGACCGGTCGATGCTCAAGGGCGTGACCAACACGATGTCATGGGTCAACGCGCTCGTGCGCGGAGGAGCAGGCTGGCTTTCCAACAAGGTAGCGAAGAGTTATGACGCCCTCGACGTCCAGATGCGAAAGCCGCTGAAGCCGGCGATCCCCTTCGTAATGGACCCGATTACCCCAACGGTCAACGCTACCAAGCTGGCTTGGCCCATGCTCGATCCCGTGCTAAGAGGGACGGGGCGCGGACTTCAATGGCTCGGCGAAGGGATGATGGGCCTGTGGGATCGCGCAATGGAGAACCGCGCAAAGATCCAGCGAAGTGAAGATGGCAAGGGGCTGCAAGTCCAAGAACCCGACGCGGCGTCTCTGCTGGCCGAACTCCGGCAGTCCGGAGGCTCAGGCCAAACGCTTCCGACCGATGTTCGCAAGGACCTCGGACCCTACGTCGGCTTCGACCCCAGTCGTGCGAAAGTCCATGTCGGCCCGGCAGCGGACCGCGCGGCAAGAGAACTCGGAGCGCGCGCCTTTACGATCGGTTCGGACGTGTTCTTCAAGGCGGGCGAATACAACCCCCAAGGAACCGAAGGCAAAGCGCTTCTGGCTCACGAATTGACGCACGTCGCCCAGCAGACCGGCCAGCACGGGCAGCGAGTCGATAAGCACACCCGATCCGGGGGCCAGCGCATGGAACACGAAGCGCAGCAGACCGAATCGCGCGTCCTTGCCGGAGTCGGAAGCCGAGAAACCCGCCTGAACGTCCGAACCTTCCAGAAGGACATCGAAGCCGAAGGCGCGGAAGTCACGGCCGAACAGCACGCCCGCGTGACGCGAATCGGCGACGTAGCTCTGGCGAGGGTCGGCCAACTTCTGGACGACCGAGCGCTGGGCGGCCCGATTCGTCTGATGGAAATCGAGGTGAGCTTGGACCTCGATTCCATGACCGACGACGAAGCTGCCTCAATGTGGGCGCAAGCGATCGCCGACAGGCTGCGCGAGTTCGCCTCGTCGCCCTCTGCCTCCAACGCCATACTTCTGCAGCGGGCGTGGCATCTTGCTGACGGGCGGTTCAACGTCGCCCACATGAACATGCCTCCTCCCGTCGCGCGGCAAACCGAACCCATGCCCGATGACGAGACCGAGCAATACGACCTCAACATTCGCGTGATGGGCCAGTGGTACGGCCGCGTCAACAAGTTCATGGCGCTGGTTGCGCTCCGCAACTCGTACCGGTTCTTGAGGGGTCAGATCGAAGCCGGAGCCGAGAGCCACGACGACTACCGCAGGATGCGCGATCACCACTGGATCACCGGAGGCGTGTCGGACCTTCTGAGCGGCGCACGGATGCCCTCGCTCGACATCTGGCTCACGCCTGCTTATTGGATTCGGCAGGCTCATGCGGCGCTCATTGCTCGGAACGTGCCTTCGACGTTCCGAGCGCTTGCCCAAGCCCAACACCACCTCCGTCAGTGCCAACGCCGGATTTACGAGTACAGAGAGGGCACGATTCGAGGCGCCGAAGCAGCTGTATACGGACTTGAAATCGTCCGGGACGTGAGCGCGATCACGGTCGGCGTCATCGCCACCGTCGTGACGGGCGGAGCGACTGCGACCGTGATCGGTGTCGGGTATGCCGGAGTGCAACAGGTAGCTCAACAAGGGACAGAGGTCTCGTTGGGGCTGCGGGATCGAATCGATTGGGCCGGAATCGCGTTCGACGCGCTGATCGGGTTGATCATCGGCAGGTTCATGGGCCGTCTGGGGAATCGATTCGCGGCGCGCTTCCTCCAGAATCCTGCGGTCGCTCATTGGGGCCGCGTGGCCGTTGTACGGGCCTTTCAGTACATCGTCATTCAGGGCAGGGGCCAAGCGATCTTCCAGCGAATCGCCCGAAACATCTACGACCACGCAAGGGGTTCGCGAGATGCGATGACCGTGGGCCAGATGATCGATGCGATCGTCCGCGACCTCTCCGACCCGAGAAACTACTTCTATGACCTTCTGAGTGGCCACCTCGGTACGAGGGCCGACCAAGCAAGGCAACGAAGGACCGCGACTCCTCCGCCGCCGGATGCTCCCCCGCCTCCGCCAGACGCGCCTCCCCCGCCTTCGCCTGACGCGCCCCCTGCGCCCGCTGCGCCGGACGCGGCCGCGCCTTCGACCTCTCGCGCGCCTACGCCAGCCGACGCTCCGACGACTCGACCCGCCGACGCGCCCCCTGCGCCCGCTGCACCCGACGCCGCCGCGCCCTCGACCCCTCGTGCGCCCGCGCCAGCCGACGCTCCGACGACTCGACCCGCCGACGCTCTGACGACGCGTCCACCCGAAGCCCCGACGACTCGCCCCGCCGACGCTCCAGAAGGAGCCAGACCAAGCGACCCTGGCCTTAGTCAGCGCGGAGTCAGGCCGGGCGAAGGCGAGCGCTCCATGACCCGCGAGCAGTACCGCCAGTCCGAAAGCCAACGACGGGCCCTCGAGAGGTTCCAAGAGACTCCCACTCCGCAATCCGCCGAGAACCTCATCCGTTCGATACGCGACTGGAGGGGCCACCTCCAGGAACTCGGAACCAGGCTCACGCCCGAACAACAAAGCGCGATCGATGCAGCGAGGCAGACAATTCGGTCGCAGGCGGAGCAGGCGGTCTTACAAAACCCTCAATTCCAAGGGCTCACGTTCGACGCTCCGGGCACTCCAGGTTTCCGGAGCGACATCGATATCGGCGTTCGTCCGGCCGACACGAGCCGCCTTACCACTCCCGAAGCCGTGGCCCGCGAGATACAAAGGGCTGGAGAAGCTGCCGACGCCCTCAACCGTGAGATCACTCGGCGCACGGGCGGCGAACCCGACCGCACGCTGGACGTCAACGTCTACCCTTGGACCGGGATCGACGCGCCCCTTCAAGTGCCCGCGGGCCAGCAGGGAGGGGTCACTCGAGCCTTCGACGTCGCAAGCCTTGTCGAACTCCGGCGCACGATGTCCCCCGAGGCGTTCGCCCAGTTCCGCGACCAGATGCTCGCGCAATTCAACCCGAACGACCCGAACGCCCCCGCAGGCCAGCGTAGATTCGAGGCGCAGTCGCGAGCGCAATTGGAGGCCCAGTTCCGAGAGGCCCAGCAGATCGCCGACCGACTGACATCGGCGGTCCAAACCGAGGCCCAGAGGCTGGCGACGGCCGAACCTGGGCTTTCCGAACGCGGACGCCAGATTAGGGCCCAAGAAATGGTGATGCAGAGTATCCGGCGAAGGCTAGTCGCGGCCCTTAGGCAAACCCCGGTCGACCACGCCGAGGTCGCCCGACTCCAAGCAGAGATGCTCATGATGCAGCCCGGAGCTTATGGCACGAGGGCCGGCATTGCGGACGTCGTTGGGTTCCAACAGCCCCTTGCGCGAGCGGCAGACTCGACGACGCACTATCCGGTCGATACGATGGACGGCAGGCAGATTCAGATATCGGAAGGCGCAAGGCAATATATGGAGCGGACCGGCGCACGGGGGCTTGCCGAACAGGCTCAAAGCGCGACGAGCAGCCTCGCCCAAATGGAAGCCCACATGCACCAGCCTACATCTCAAGCGCAGGCGATCGAACTGCTGAGGCAAACCTACAAATACAGCCGTCGGATCGAGTACGCGAGCACGATGGCGGGCGCAGGCGATTCAGTGCCTGAAATGTCGCGCCACACCCGCGAGCCTGCTTCTCTGCAACGGATGGTCGAAGGCTGGGCCCGGCAAAACGGTGTGGGCGGGACCTTCGAGCAGCAGGCGTGGGCCTATGCCCAATCGCGCTTGGGATGGGCTCGTCAGGCAGTCGTCAACCTGCGAACGAGGTCCCTGACCCAACAAGTTTCGACCGGCTCGTTGCCCCCGGCCCGGGACGACGAAAGGAGACAGTAACGAGAGGAACCACATGGCGATAGAAATCGACACCCTGATCTGCAAAGTTCGAGTCGTCAGCCGAAGGCGCGGACACGTGGGGGCGGACTCCCCACAGCCCGATTTGCCGCGTATGCAGTTCGCTGCCACCCCGATCACGGCGGAGAGCAACGCAGAACCGCCGCCTTCGCAGGTCGAAACCGAAACGCGCGACCCTGACCACGCCGAAGACCGCAGACCGACAGACGCGGACCCGAAAGCGGTGGCCGACCGCGTATTCAAGCTCTTTCAGGATGAAGTGATCTCTGGACGGAGCCGCGCGGGCGTTTTCAAGAATAGGAGATAACACGGGAGACGATCAATGGCAAGTTCACAACGTTCGAAAGACCCCCATCTGGGCCTCAGATTCTGGGTCGAGGTCGGAGGAATCGAGGTCGCCGGGTTTTCGGAGTGCTCGGGCTTGAGCATCGAAACGGAGATGCACGAGTACGTCGAAGGCGGGCTCAACTCGTATACGCACAAGTTGCCGACTCGAGTGAAGTACGGCAACATCACGCTGAAGCATGGACTCGACACGCAGCAGGACCTTTTCAAGTGGTTCAAGGAAGGCCTCAACGGCGAACCCGCGAAGCGCAAGAACATCTCGATCATCGTTTACAACTCCACCGGTACCGCGGTGCGGCGTTGGGAGCTCATGCGGGCGTACCCCGTGAAGTGGACCGGCCCGGACCTCAAGTCTGACTCAGGAGCGATCGCCGTGGAAACGCTGGAACTCGCGTTCGATCGCCTCGATCCGAACAAGTAGCGAAGTAGGGAACTCATGCCGCTCTCAGAACAACGCGCAAAGGAACTGGCGGAACTCGAACCGCCGAAGTCGATCGATCGAATCGTGCGATTCGTCGAAGACCTCGGCTTGGCTTTGATGGGTTCAGGGGACGAAACGCAGGCCGACGCCGCAGTGCCAGAGTCCGCTGAGTCGCCAATTCAACGCAGGGACGTTCCCAAGAATCACGCCGCCAAGCGTACGATCCTGGGGTCCCTTACGGCCGCGAAGTTTCGAACTCTCATTCAACGTCACGCCGTGTCGCCCGTCGAGGTGATCGACTTCGCCCTTTGGTTGGGAAGGTGGAACCGGAAACGCACGGAGGTCGAGACGATTCGGCTTCCGGACCAGGTCTTCATCCCCCCCGCAAGCCCCTTGGGTCCGGAGCCGGGGGTCGAGCCGCTGACGCCCATTTGGTCCCGCAGGAGAGCTCGCAGCGTTGCGCCTGCCACCCTTGAGTGGGACGAATCGGGCGAAGCGACCGAGGCCGTAAGGCGACCGGCGCGAAAGAAGGCGCCCGCGTCGACGGCTATGGAAACGGACTTCGAGCCGGACATTGAGGCAGAACGGGGCTCATGGGTCGCGGCGTCGAAGCCTACGGTTGCTCGAAAGGCTCCCGCCGAGCCAACGGAACCGGACCGTGCTCCGGAACTCGCTGAAGGCCGCGAGCCTGCGCCGAACGACCCTCGCGTCGCCGTTCGAACTGCGAGCCGGGGCGTCTGGACCGCCAACGTCGGCATGGGCGGGCTCGTTGCCGGAATGCTGGTCAGCCAGCGGGCCTCCCTTGCCGCCGCCACGATGGGCCCTGGAATGGCCGGCAGCCCCATGATGCCCGGTGCGGTAGGTCCGAGCGGAATGCTGTTCCCCCCGCCCGAGGTCGCGGCCTCGGCGGTTCCTTTTCAACCGACGACCCTTCCCCCGCTTTTCACTCATGGCTCGACGGGCCTGCAAACGCTCGACGGCTCCCTGGTGAGGGCTTCAAGCGCGAACGCGATGGTGAGTCCACAGGTTCTCGACGCAAGTTCGGGCGTGGCAGGAGGGGTCCCCGTGCCAGTACCCCAAGGCGGCGGACCGATCATCGGCTACCTGCCAGGGGGAGGTGTAATCAGCGCCCCGATTTCGGCGGTTGCGGCGGCGAGGGCGCAGTCGGCCCTGTCGGGCGGTACCTTGGTCCACGAGACCGTAGGAGGACCCTCAAGCTACATCGGCCCTGCTCGAGCCCCCGGCGCTGTTCTCACGCCGGAAATGGGCCAAGTCACCATCATCGCCCCGCCTATCCGAGTCGCGTCGGAGCAGATGGAGCAGAAGGGTGGGGCGGTGTCCCTCAAGCCGCAAGACCTTTTCCGGAGCGGGAAGCCGCTCGACGCCGCGACTTGGGCTGAACTGAGCCGAACACTCCCTCCGGGGTCGCAGATTCTCTACCCAGCTGCGCCCCAGGGTTCGGTCGAGGGGCGCGGGGTCAACCTCCAACTCAGCCGTCCGCTACTCGGCGCGCTTCTTGAACAAGGCTACGGCCCAGGCGCTTCGATGTACGCAGGGGCGATTTCGAGCCTTGCCGCGTCGTCGCTGACCTCCGCCCCTCCGGCTAGCCCCAACGTCCCTGCCGCAATCGTTCCCGGCAAGCGTCCGATGGGGGAGCCCGCGGGTCTTTTTGCGCCGACTCCTGAAGCTCCTGAAGGCGCTCTTGCGACATCGGGCGGGGCGGCGGCAAGCCGGGGAACCCCCCTGGACTTCTTGGGAGTGCCCGTTCGAATGGCGCCTAGCCTCTCGGGGCGATCCGAACTCAAGCAGGAGGTCGAGCTTCAAAAGGCCGCAGCCCCCGAAGCCAAGGGCGCGCCGCTTCGGCCCCACCAATTTCAGCCCTTGCGAGACAAACTGTTCGGCTCGTCGATGGGTATCGAAGCCGAGCCTGACCGCGCTGAATGGCGCAAGGCCGCGCCTTCCATCGGGCTCAAGGGCGACCGCCCTGAGGAGATCCTCTCTCCGAGGGCGATGGTCAAGCCCCCGACCGCTTCGGAGCCCTTGCCGCAACTGCACGGGGATGACGCCTCGAGTGTAGGACCCGCAGGTGGCGACCTGACCCAGCGTACGGCGACGATTCCTTCAAGAGCACTCGCCAGGCAGCCGTTTCCCTCGGAGGGCGCGGACGCCGAAACGCCCCCGCCCAGCCGCATTTCCTTGGCTCCGGGAGCACTTGGGTCGATGCCTCCGCCCACCAGAAACGTGGTCCCAACTCCCGAAGCTGTTCCGCCAACGACTCCGGAATTCGGGGGGGAAGTTAGTCGTGAATCGCCTCAACCTTCATCCCCAGCCTCAGGGACCGGCTTGAGCCTTGCGAGTTCCTTTGTGAGCGCCCCGCAACCGTCAATCAGCGAAGGAGGCGTGCCCGTAGGTCTGCCTATCTTCGGGGGCAGGAGCCGCCCGCCGCTCAGTTTGCCGACTCGCAAAGCCGCCCCGATCGCCGCATCAGTGGTTGCGCCAAAGCCCACGCTGCCGGCGGCCGCGAAAGCGGACCCACCTGGGCGAGCCCCGGCGCGATCTCCGTGGAGCCTGCCCCCTCGGCCCACGGCCAGCCCGCGCTCAATGCCCACCGAACCGCCCTTCGGATCTGATGCGGATTCGACGCTGCCGGCGGTCCAGTCGCCCCGAAGACCCGCATTGGAGACGCCGCTTTCGACTCCGACCCCGGGAGCCGCAAGCGCGCCGACCCCTGCTTTGCCGGACCTGACCCCTCAACCTGCGACGCGCGTCGGCACCTCGATCTCAAACGTCCGCCAGCCCGATCGGCTTCTGCCGAACCTCTCCGAGCTGCAAAAGCCCAACCAGCCCCCGGCAGCGCTCACTATTCAGAGGTCAGAAGCCCGCGCGTCCACCCGAACCGGTGGCGCGACGCAGGCTCGGAGGCAGTCCCAAGGAGAACCGCAGCAACAAGGCGCCCAAGGCGCGGACGTCAACGCTCTCGCCAACGAAGTGTGGATGCTGCTCAAAAGGCGCATCGACCAAGAGAAAGATCGTTTCGGAAGAAGATAACCTGATCCAGTTCACCCAAGAGGAAATCCATGGCACTCACACCAGCAACACTGACCAACGTCGACACGAACGAAAAACTCAAATGCCAGTTCAACCCGACCGAATACACGGTCCAAAAGTCGAACTCCTGGCAACCGAGGAGCGTCGTCGGCAAGAACGTCCCCGACGTGACCTTCACCGGGGGCGGGCAGCGCACGATGACGGTCGAACTCTTCTTTGACGCCAACGAAGGCAACGGCAACGTGATGCGCGACCTTCGGAAGCTCTGGAAGCTAACGATGATCGACGAATCGAAGAAGAACCAAACGACGCAGCGTTCGCGGCCCCCGATTGTGCTGTTCGAATGGGGCAGCCATTGGCAGTTCCGAGCCGTGATCACAAACATGTCGGTCAAGTACACGCTTTTCAAGCAGGATGGAACGCCCGTGCGGGCGGTCGCGAACGTCACGCTTGCCGAAGCCAGGGACGCTTCCAATCAACCTGCTCAGAACCCGACTTCGCACGCCAAGCCGGGCTACAAGATGAGGGAGGTTCGCCCGAAGGACACTCTCGCCCTGATCGCCTATGAAGAGTACGGCGACAGCACGCGATGGCGGGTCATCGCGGAAGCCAACGGCATCGACGATCCCGACGCGGTCTCAGCCGGCCAAGTCTTGGCGATCCCTCCGCTAACCTGATTTGAGTTTGAGACCCTTTCCTGCAAACCACGGAGACACCTGCCATGCCCAACAGTGAACAAACCCTGCTCTACGTGTTCGCCTTCAAGATCGACGGCGCGGACATCCCTCAGGAAATGATGGACAACGTTCTCGAGTGCTTGGTCGATCAATCCATCAACATCCCCGACCTGTGCACCGTCCGCATTGCAGACGAGCGCTTCGAGTTCTTGGACAGCTCGTTGCTGGCCGCTGGGAAGAGGCTCGAGGTCTCGGCGGGCGAACAGGGCGGAACGATGACCAAGATCTTCGATGGCGAGATCGTCGGCCTGGAAGTCGATATGTCGGCGCACGGGACTCCCTGCGTGGTGGTGCGCGCTTACAATAAGCTCCATAGGCTCCATAGAGGACGAGTTCGGAAGACCTACGTCGACGTGACCCTCAGCGACATCGCCCAGCAGATCGCGAGTCGAAACGGACTGTCCGCCGAGGTCGAGTCGACCAGCCCCGTCCATAAGTGGATCATTCAAAACAACCAAACGGATTTTGAGTTCTTGGTGCAGATCGCCTTCGAATCGGGCCACGAATTCGCCGTGGACGGATCGAAACTCCTTTTCAAGAAGGCTGTACCCACTTCGGGCCCAACCATCGAGTTGAGTTGGGGGCAAACCCTTGCCGACTTCCGGCCCAGGCTGACGGCCGTCGAACAAGTCAAGAAAGTGACGGTGAGAGGGTGGGACCCCACGCGCAAAGAGGCCATTCTGGGGCAGGCTACATCGACGACCACCCATCCTCGTGTGGGTCTGGGAAAGGACGGCGGCACGTACGCAGAACAGGCGTTCGGCGGGCAAAAGGAGTTCAGCGTGGTTACGGCCCCGGTGACGACGCAGCCCGAAGCCGACACGCGGGCCAAGTCGATCCTCGACGAGATTAACGGCTCCTTCATCGAGGCGTCCGGACTTTGCGACGGCCGCGCCGAGATCAAGGCCGGGGGCTACGTGAAGATCACGAACATCGGCACGAGGTTTTCAGGCGAATACTACGTGACCCACGCTACCCATGTCTACACGGCGGGCGAGGGGTATACGACGAGGTTTACAGTCACCGGCAAGAGACCCTCTTCGCTGGTCGCGCTGCTCGACTCCACTTCCGAGGAGCGCCATGCTCCGCTGGGCGGCAATGTGGTGATCGGCATCGTAACTGACGTTCGAGACACCGAACAGGACTACGGTCATGTGAAGGTGAAGTTTCCGTGGCTTCACGAATCCGAAAACAGCCACTGGATGAGGCTCGCCGCGCCCATGGCCGGGCCGGAACGCGGGATGTACTTCATGCCCGAAGTCAACGACGAAGTCTTGGTGGCCTTTGAGCATGGCGACATGCGCCGAGGGTACATCATCGGAGCACTTTGGAACGGCAGGGACAAACCACCTCGCCCCATCAGCGAAGTCGTCAAAGACGGCGCGGTCAAGAAGCGCATCATCAAGACCACCTATGGGCACATCCTGGAGTTCGATGACGGGAGCGACCCTTCCGGTCCCTTTATCCACGTCACGACGAAGAACAGCAACCAGATCAAAATCGACGACAAGGACAACAAGATTCACGCGGCGACACAGAAGGGGCACTGCATCACGATCGACGATGCCTCGGACTCGATCACAGTCAAGAACTCCGCAGGTACCGCCAAGGTGACGATCGATTGCGGCGGCGCGAGCATGAAGTTCGAGTGTACGGGCGACTTCGTGGTCGATACGAAGGGGCAGTTCAAGGTCGATGCAGCCGCGGGCGTTCAAGTGAAGACTCCGGCAACGATGAACCTGGAGGCCACAGGGACGGGCACGCTCAAATCGACCGGGCCGCTCACGGTTCAATCGAGCGCGATTCTTACCGTGCAAGGCTCGCTAGTGAAGATCAACTAAGCCGTCGAAATCGGGACCCGATCCTTCGCAAAGCGGCGATTCCCCGGCTTTTGCGTCAAAGTGCTTGACTTGCGAGCGGGAACGTGGGACAATCCAAGCAGGTGGCCACCCCGGTAAGTTTTGTGGGGGGGCGGTTGTTTTCGGTTCTTTGAGTGGGGGATATGGCGGAACGAGTTAAGGACTTTCTTGGAGCAGGTTGGAAGTTCCCGCCCCGGCTGGACTCCCGAGGCCGCATCGAGTTGGTGCGCCAAGAACAGGACGTCGAAGAGGCGATCAAGATCATCCTCCTGACGCGCAAGGGGGAGAGGCCGATGCGCCCCGAGTTCGGCTCGGACTTGCACAGGCTCGTGTTCGACCCGAACGACGCCACTTCTGCCGGGATGGCAAAGAGATTCGTCATGGAAGCCCTCGCTCGATGGGAGCCCCGGATCGAAGTCACCGACGTCGAAGCCTGGGCCGATGAGGCCGACCCCGGCCGCCTGATCCTTTCGATCCACTACCAAGTCCTATCGACCAATTCGATCCGCAACCTTGTGTTCCCGTACTATGTGATCCCAGGAGAGGAGTGATCCATGTCTCTGCCCAGTCCCAACCTCGATGACCGCAAGTTCCAAGACCTTGTCGACGACGCGAAGCGGCAGATCGGCCTTCGGTGTCCGGACTGGACGGATCACAACGTTTCCGACCCCGGCGTCACGCTTATCGAACTGTTCGCTTCGATGGTCGAGCAAGCTCTGTTTCGCCTCAACCAGGTCCCGGAAAAGAACTTCATTCGATTCCTCGAGATGATCGGGATCAACTTGGAGATGCCCGAACCGGCCCGGACCGACTTGCTGTTTCGCCTCACTCGGCCCGTCGAGGACCGTCAAGGCGAGGAGGCCTACGAGATCGTGCTTCCAGCCCGTGATACCGTCGCCGCGACCGTGCGTACGGAGACCGAAGAGGCGATCGAGTTCTCGACCGACGCCGAGCTCCGCATGGTACGGCCGAAGCTGGCCCACGTCTTTGCGATTCCGGGCGCCGACGACGGACTGGCGCAGGACGACCGGGTCGCAGGAACGCGCGACTTGAACCGCGAAAAGGGTCGGCTCCCCGATTCGGAGTCCTTCAAGGTCTTCAGCGAAGTCCCGCGCCAGGGCGACTGCCTGTACCTTGGGTTCGAGGCCGACGTCTCGGGCAATCTGATCGGAATCGAAGCGACCTGTCTGACCGCCGCCGCAACTGGACTCCGCGAGTCGTATCCGGCGCAGGTTTGGGAGGTCTGGAACGGCGCATCGGGTGAGTGGGACCGCTTGAAATGCCTCGACGACTCCACGTTTGGGTTCAACCGCTCCGGTTCGGTCGAGTTGCTGATGCCTCGAAACCTGGTGGATCGTGAGGTCGGCGACCGCAAGGCTTTCTGGGTCCGCTGCCGGTACACGGTTAGCCCCGACGACTTGCCTCCGCGAGGTGTCGACGGCCGGGGACCGGACCCTTACCAGAAATCGCCCGAAGTCACGCAGGTCTTGGCCAGATCGCTCGGAGGCTCGACGCCTGCCAGCCAGTGCGTGACGGTTTACAACGAAATTCTCGGCGTCAGCGATGGCGCTCCGGGTCAGGAGTTTCAGATGCGCTATGCGCCTGTGCTCAACTTCGGCCCCGAGGACACGCTCTTGGTGGGGCCGATGGGCGACACCCCCGACGACGTGAGCCAGTGCGTTCGATGGACTCGAGTTGAAGATTTCTCCGAGAGCGAAAGGACCGACGCGCACTTCGTGTGTGACAATCGAACCGGGCTGGTCCAACTCGGCCCAGCGATCCCCCAGCCCGATGGCTCCGTCCGACAATACGGATCGGTGCCCGACAAGGGGATGACCATTCGTCTCTCGTCCTTCCGAATCGGAGGGGGATCGCGAGGGAACGTCAGAGAAGACAAGATTCGGGTTCTCAAGACGAACTACCCCTACGTCGCCAGCGTCACCAACCCTCAGGCCGCCAGCGGGGGCCGCGACTTGGAATCGCTCGACCGCGCCAAGCTTCGCGCCCTCGAGGTCATCAAGGTGAGGAACCGGGCGGTCACGGCAGAGGACTTCGAGTACCTGGCACAAAAAGGCTGCGCAGGGGTCGGCCGGGCCAAGTGCGTCCAACCGCTTACGCACCCCCCAGCATCGGATTCGGCCCCCGTTCCTGGAACCGTGCGGTTGCTCATCGTTCCAAGCATCAACTCGCAGATCGTCGTGCCGAGTCCTGCGGACCTTGCCGTACCCCAGCGCACGGTTGACGAGGTTTACGACTACCTCAACCAGCGCCGGCTACTTACTACTGCGTTGGAGGTCGGCGAACCCGATTACGTCTTCATTTCGACGGAGATCAAGCTCGTTGCCGATCCGAAAGTCGACCCTGAGTTGCTCGCGAAGCGCGTTCGCGAAGCTCTTTCGAGGTACGTGCATCCGCTGTACGGCGGGCCCAACGGGGACGGGTGGCCGTTCCGAAGAACCTTGACGCTCGCCGATCTCTATGCCCAGGTGGGGGAGATTCGAGGCGTCGCGTTCCTTCTGGACGCGAAGATCCTCACTTCCCGGCTGGCGGACAAGGAGCAGGGCGTGTTTACCTCGGAAGAACTGGCGTCGAACGCTGAAGGCGTGAGGTTCCTCGAACACGAGCTTCCGGCCACGCGCGACCACAGGATTCGCATCGTGCCCATGGCTTCGGTAGGCGCGGGCGACGAACTCGCGGAGGCGGAGGCGTAACATGGCCACGGTGAAGGGAAAACCCCCCAGCGAGCCCCCCTCGGCGGGACCGCCCTCCGGAAGGATGCGCGAGATGACTTCGAGTCTGGGCCACCTTGATGTCGAGATGACGCCGGATACGTTCGTCAAAGTCCTCGAACCTGGCGGAACCTCGAAGCCCGATACAAGGCTCAGGCCGCTTTGGCACAGGGTCGGAAATGAGCCCGTCATAACCATCCGCCTGACTTCAACGGACGACCGCCACCGCATCGTGAGGCTTTCGTTGGAGTCGGAGGACCACCGATGGAACCCCAAGTGGGTGAAGTGGCGGTTTATCGCGCGCAGGGCGACCGAACTGATGGGCGGCGACGCGCTGGACGCCCAAGACGTGCTCACTCCGGATGGGGCGATTCTCAACCTCTTGGTCGCAGCCGGGGAAAGCCGGGAAGCCCGAGTCGAAATCGATGCCTTCTTGGATGGGTACACCCAGACCGGGGACTACCTGTTCGATCTGGTCGTCGAAGACCTGACCGACGCCGAGGAGGGTGAGCCCGCGCCAACGACGACGGTGCCCGGAATCCTCAAGATCACCCATCCCCCGTGCCGCCTCCTGGACGAACTGCCCTCCATCTATCGTGAGGCGATGTATCCCGATGGCCACGAGGAACATCCGGTCGAACCGGTGTTCTTCGAGCGGTACATGCTGGGATTCGAGGACGCGTTCAAGGTTCTTCGCGCCACCCTCAGTAACCTCGACAGACTCTTCGGGCCCTTCTCGACTCCTCCAGATTTGCTCGTCTGGCTGGCCGTTTGGGTTTGTATGCCTCTCGACGAAAACTGGCCCGAAATGAGGCGCAGGCGACTGATCCGAGAAGCCGTGGAGCTTTATCGCTGGCGAGGAACCCGATACGGTCTCAGCCGCTACCTTCGAATCTATACTGGCGTGGAGCCTGAAATCAACGACGTACCGTTCGTGGGAATGAGGTTGGGCCCCGACGCGAAGCTGGGAACCGACGCCACCATCCTCGGCGACGTGCCGCCTCACACGTTCGTGGTCACCCTTGCGACCCCCGATCCTGACTCCCTCGACGAAAAGACCATTCGCGACATCATCCGGTGGGAGAAGCCCGCCCACACCGCCTACACCCTCAACATCGTCCGCGGCGCAGCGCCGCAGCAATAAGGAGCGACCCCCTCATGCCGATAGAAGAACTCGTCGCCAAGCGAATTACCGGAATCGAGCCGTTCAACGAGCTGCCGATCGACGCGCAGATTTGGCGCGAAGCCCACGGCCATCACCATGACCACCGCAGACTCCATGCCGTAACGTCCCACCGACCCGGCATCGTCTTCGGGCTGGAGGTGGTTTGCGGGAAGAAGGAGCGGACGGTCATCGTGGCGCCCGGAGTCGCCGTCGACGCCGACGGTAACGCGCTCCTGTTGAGCGAGCCGGTCGCGTTCAAGCTCGATGAAAAGGGGCAAATCTACATCACCATCAGCTACGAGGACAACTTCGACAGCAAGTCCTCGGTGAAGGTCGGGGGCGGCACGAAGTACTTTCGGCTGGTCGAGGGACGCCGCGTCGTGGCCACCAAGGAACTGCCCAAGGGAGCGTTCCTGGAGCTTGCGCGGGTCGATCGGTCCAGCGACTCTGCGGAAATCAAGGAGCCGAAGAACCCGTTCGATCCGGGAAAGGACGAACTGAATCACCTCTACCGACTTCTGGCGTTCCCGCATTGCTATGCGTCAGGCGAGGTGGGGGAGCTAAGCCTCATCCCCAAAGCCAATCCGACCGCCTGGAAGCCGAACCGGGCAGGACTCTACAATCTGGTGCGAGAAGGCAACGGCCGAGGGTTTCACCTCAGGTTCACGGGTCCCTTCAATCTCCGGGCCAAAGATCCCGAGTCCGACCCCTTGATTCTCTATGCCGCAGTGGGCGAGACGTTCCAGCCCCTGACCGACGAACAAGTGGGCGGCCTGAAGAGGTACCTCGATAACGGCGGGTTCGTGTTCGCTGAGGCGGCGCAAGGGGCCGAGGCGTTCGCCAAGAGCTTCGCGGAACTCGCGAAAAAGGCCGGTGCGAGTCTGAAGCCCGTGGGAAAAGGGCATCCATTGCTCTCGGCGCACTATATGTTCAGCAGTCCCCCGCCGGGCGCGCAAGACAAGGGCAAACTCGAAGTCGATGAAGACAAGGGGATCGCCTTGGCGACCTTCGACTATGGGGCCGCTTGGCAAGGTGAACTGCCCAAGCCGGACGCGAGCGACGCACGCGAGCGAATTCGCCAGTCGCAAGAGTTCGGGCTCAACATAGTCGCCTATGCTTGGCATAGGCGGCGTTTACGGGAGCTTTCGCGTCTTGGATAGTCTAGGGATGTGGCCTTGAGCGAAAACGACGTCCACAAGAGTTGGTCGAGCCCTCAACCGGGCAAGGTAATGGACGTCCCGCAGGGTGCGCGGGGCGAGGTGGTCTTTCGCTGCGCTAACGATACCGATTCGCCCGTCGTCTATGAACCCAAGGTCGAAGGCTTGCCCCGCTCGTGGGTTCTCCCGGAAAACGACAGCGTGGTGCTCGGCCCGTTCGACGAAAGGGAAATTCGGTACTTCCTAACACCTCCGTTCGAAGCTGAAATCGGGGACTATCCGTTCAAGATCAGTATCCTTGCCGACGGGTTCGTCCTCGATCCGCCAGGAGACAGAGAACTCATGCTGAGGGTTCTGCAAGGGGAAGCGCCGGCCGTCAAGCCCGAACGAAAGCCTCGGGCAAAACCGGAGTCCGTCGCGATTCCCGAACCAGAACCAGAACCCGAGCCTGAACCCGAACCTGAGCCCGAACCAGAACCCGAGCCTGAACCCGAACCTGAGCCCGAGCCTGAGCCTGAGCCTGAACCCGAGCCGGAACCCGAGCCCGAACCTGAGCCCGAACCCGAACCTGAGCCCGAACCAGAGCCCGAACCCGAACCTGAGCCAGAGCCTGAGCCTGAGCCTGAACCAAAACCTGAGCCCGAACCAGAACCAGAACCCGAGCCCGAACCAGAACCCGAGCCCGAACCCGAGCCAGAACCTGAGCCCGAACCCGAGCCAGAACCTGAGCCCGAACCCGAGCCGGAACCAGAACCCGAACCAGAGCCAGAGCCTGAGCCGGTCAAGGAAATCAAGCTGGTCGATCTGACGCCGGACGAACCAGAACCGATTCCCGAACCCGAACCCGAACCCGAGCCGCAGCCCGAGCCGATCTCGAACAAGGAGCGAGACGGGTGGTTCACCGAAGGCGAGGTGCTCAAGAAAGCCAAACCTGAACCCGAGCAACCCACCCCGGTCTCTCGCCCGGAACCGACGCGCAAGTTCGTCGACTACGAGAGGGAAGACTCGGAAGTGCAGGCGCCCGCGCCCCTAGCGGACAAGGTCGTTCGCGATCCGAAAGACGGCACGATCGTCTCTATTCGTCCGGGCGAGACCGCCCTGATCGTGTTCCAGTTCGCCAACATCATCTCGGCCGGACAGAGGCCGCAGCCTCGAACCTTCGTGCTCCAAGAAGACCGTGCGCTTGCCGCGGACTGGATTTCCATCGTTCAGGACCAGGTGAACGTCACCCCGAACGGAACCGGCGAACTCCGCGTCCTGCTCAAGCCCCCTGTCGGGGCCGACCCCGCGAATTACCCGTTCGTCATTTCCACGGGACCCTACGGCCAGCCTCTCAAGCCCTGCAACCTGACTCTTAACGTGCAGGCCGTGCCGTCGGTCGCCCTGAAGTGCAAGGAGCCCGTAAGCAAGACCGGACCCGTCGGCCGAGTCGTTCAGTTTCAGTTCTCGGTCGAAAACGCTGGCAACGCCGACACCGCCTACCGCGTCGCCGTCCGGGACCCCGAAATCGACAAGGACCCTGCGGGAAGGCCCACCGCGCCCGACGAGTTGTACGAAGTTGCGAACTGGCGCTACCTCTTCGACAAGGAACTGGACTCCCTGATCACTCCGTCCTCGGCGCGAACGATGCAACCCAACCTTCATAAGGTCCAGGCCGTTCGCAAAGGGATTTGGTGGTTGGGATGGAAGGAAAAGCACTCCGTATCGGTGTCGGGAGTGCCCGTTACCGACGTGCTGAACGGAGGGAAGCCTGGCAACTCCGTTCAACTTACCGCCGTCCGCTGGCGGATCTTTCCCTTGCCGTGGTTCCTGATGGCGCCGATTTTCCTGCTGCTCCTGATGATGTTCGGCTCCGGATCGGGACCGGTGAACATCGACAACGCCTTTGTTAGCGTCGTGGGAGAACAGCCCCAGTACTTTGTGCTTGGAAGTGAGCTGATGACCGGCACGGGAACACCCGTCGATATGACCGTCAATGCGAGTTGGTCCGCGCCGTTTTACGCTTGGCTGACGGTCAACAAAGACGTGCAAGGGGCGACTGCTGGTTCGCGGTCAGTATCGCGTGCGGGTCGCACGAGCCTCGAAGATCGCGTCGCTGTCGAGAGATATGGCACTACGCAACTCGTACGCTATGGGGTGCGCCCCGTGCTCTGGAGAAACGTGCAGGAGGCGACCGTCCGGTTCGTCCCGCTTCGCACGGATGACTTTGTTCGTTTGGCTCTCGGATCGGGCATCGCCGCACCGCCCCTCAGTTCGGTGCCGACCAGCGAGGATTATGGAACGGGGCAGACCGTGGAAGGTCAGGAGTACACGATCATCGTCCCACCTGGCGGTAGGCAGCGCATCTCGTTCCGCAACACTTCGCCGTCGACCGGCGGCCAGTCCATCGCGATGTGGCTGGTGAAGGAGCCTGACGGGTTCAAGCTGGAAGAGTTCCGCACGGGCGACCTCTTCCGCGAGGTCAACGCAGCGAGTTCCGTCACGCCGATCATCGAGCACGACTCGAGTTCGGGACAATCGAGGGGCGAGTTCCTGATTCTCACCACGGACAAACGCCACCAACTCATTCGAATCGTAGTGGAGGTCTCGGCGAATTGATCCAACTCCTTCACTCAGAGATCGACGTCGTTCCCGGTAGGCGGCCCCAGCGTCAGGCGTTGCCCGAAGGCATGGTCGGGTTGGGGACGGCGGTCTTGCGCATCACCAACGCCACAGAACGGGAGAACGCTTACACTGTCCGGCTTCGGTGCGAGAACCCCTACTGGCAGGATAGCTGGTTCCGCATCAACGCGATGCCGCCCGCCGTCGGCGAGGGGGCTTCGAGCAAGCCGGACCAGCAAGGCCCCAAGGACCAGTGGGTGAAGGTGTACGTTTCGAACGGCGCATCGCGAGACGTGCTGCTCAGCTTCATGGCGCCGCAGCGGTCCGACTCCCGCGCGGGAGTCTACGAGGTCTCCATCATCGTCGAAACCCACGTTCAGGAAGGCCAGGGGGCGGCCAAAGGCGATCGGATTACCGAAATCAAGGGCACGGTCATCCTTCGACCCTTCTATGAGTGGCAGATCGAGTTTCAGCCCGAGGATCGCAAAGTCAAGCGGTTCTTCCGAAGGTCGGCGGCCTACGAGGTGATCGTTCACAACAAAGGCAACGACTGGCTGTACTGTGATTTGAAGCTCCCTCGACCGAAGGACACTCTCCTGGAGAACTTCTCGCAGCGTTTGGCGATCCCGCCGCCCGAGCCGGGCAAGGATTCGAGCCGATCGGTCCCGATCCGGGCGCGGACGAAGCACAAAGCGTTTCGGGGAGCGCCGAAGGTCGACGAATTGCCGCTCACGTTCCATCGGGTCGATGCGCCGACGGTTCCGCCTTTGCCCGAAGAAGCGATTGCGGGGGTTTCAAGCGCCGGATTGGGCGCTCCGGTGGTGTCGTCGGAGACCAGCGAGATTCAAACCCCCGAGTACCCTCCGACGCTCACCTACTGCCCACCCATCCCGGCGACGCTCACCGACTTCATTCAGTCCTTGGCGCGCAACGCGCTCGCCATCTCGATGCTGTTCTTGGGACTCGTCGCAATGCTCCACATCAGCTATTTGATGTACACGCATTGGAAGTTCAAGCTACAGTCGGCCGCGCCCCTCAGCATGTCCCTCGACAACGGAGCTCGGCTCGAATACCGCGGCGCGATGCTCAATGGCGCGAGGGTGAACTTCTACAAGAACAAGGACGACAAGGACTCGTTCCATTCCGACTATCTCAAGCCCCTCATGACCAAACGTGGGGTGTATTTCGTCAACACCAAGGACGTGCCGGGACTCACCGATACGGCTGTCTTTGTCGAAGCCGAACGCGTAGCGTTCATTCCGTATCTCAACGCGCTGATGCCCAGAACCAAGAAGCTCAGGATCGAGTTCGGCAATGTCATCGATCCCTCCAAAAAGCCCCTTGTGATGTCGGATCGTGCCGTGCCGGGCAAGCCGTTTACGATTCAAGGAACGGGTTTTGGCAGCGAACCCGGAAAAGTGATGTTCGGCGACCAGCCGGCCGATCAAATCGTCTCCTGGAGCGACACTCAAATCGTCGCCGTCGTCCCGGCAGGCGTGGCCGATCAGACGAACATCGTCGCGATCAACGCAAAGGGCGAGGAAGTGGCAAGGGCGACGAAAGCAGGTGGGGCGCCTCCTAAGCCACCCGGGCCTGAGCCTGAGCCTGAGCCTGAAAACGTCGCAGACGCCGCTCCGCTCCCGATCCCCGGATATGGCTCGGCTTGTCGGTTTGACTGGGCATCGGTGGTAAGAGAAATCGACGAGAACCAGCATTTCGACATGCCCGCCGCCCTCGCTCTCAAGGCGTATGCCCTCGTCGAGACCAACCAGGTCACAAAGGCGCGCGCCCTGCTGAAAGATGCAAGAACCTCAGCGGGATTGAAAACAGGGGAGGACACATACAAGGTCCTGGCCGAGGCGCTGGAAAGCGATGCCAAGATTCAACAGCTTGGGGACAAAGTCGTCGATTACTCGGTCATCCTGTCGGCCGAGACTCGTCTGCGAGAATTCGATGCCGGAACGCCCTCCGACATCAGCGATAGGCACCTCGTTGCAGCGGATGCTGGGTTCAAGACTGCGGCCTTGTTTGGAAGGGCCGTGGCATTCCCGGCCCTGGCCTACGTGGACTTTGCGATTCGGAAGAACATGAAGTCCAATGCTCGGGAAGCGCTCAAGATGCTCACCGATGTTCCCAAGGGGCTCACCGATCAAGACGAGAAGTTGGGTATGGCGGGTCTCAGGTCCCGGCTCTGACGGAGGGACTCGCAAGAACCGTGACACGCGACAGCCGTCCAACGAATGGAAGAACCAATGAGGGGCACATTTTGCGGAGTGGGTAGTCGGCGCCTGATCTCGGCGCTCCTGTTTGCGGCGCTCTCTGCCGCGAGCCATGCCGACTACGCGATCGTGGTAGGCGTTCAGCATTACCCTAACGCCCCCGGATACGCCCCTCTCGAAGGCCCAGTGCCCGACTCCAAGGCGCTCTCCGAAGTGCTCGCGCTCCGGTTTGGGTTCAAGGTTCGGACCCTCCTCGATGCCGACGCAACGAAGGAACGAATCCTCAACGAAATCAAGATCGCAGCGTCGTCGATTGGCGAGGACGAGCGCTTCGTGTTTTACTTTGCAGGCCATGGGATGATGTCCCCGCCCAGTCTAATGCCTGCGGACGCGGTGGCTGACGACCCGTCGGGCAAGGGGGAGTATCGGACCATAACGCCCGACGAACTGTACGCCGCGGTGCGCCAAATCAACGCCCGGAGCCGGACGGTGATCCTCGACTCCTGCCACTCGGGCGCGATGTCGAAAGGCCTTGACGCAGGCATCGTTCCAAGGCTGTACATTCCCCGACGGCGAACCCTGCTCTCCAAAGGGTTCGACGTCTTTCCTGAGCCTGCAAGCGGCAAAGACCTCGGCCACAAGTTCGATCTCGGCAAGGGGGAGGTCTGCTACGTCACCGCCTGCCGAGATATCGAGAAGGCTTATGAAGCCCGCCTCGAAGGCGGCCAGCGGACCGGCCTGTTCACTCACTTCCTCATGCGCTCGCTCCAAGAGTCGGATGAGGTGACGCCCACCTGGGAGGAGGTTCGAACCGACGTTTCCACCAACCTCAGCGAGTTCCTTACGTCGAAGGGGTACAGCCAATCTCCGACGGTTTCGTCGGCGTACCGCGAGGCCCTGATGTTCGAGTCGAAGGACCAAGTGGGCCCGGAGTCTCGGTTGTTGAAGTCGGCGGCGCAACTCTTTGCCACCGAAAACCCCGACCCGACGAAGCTGTCCATTTCGATTCAGCCGGATACCACCAACCTCCAGGTGGGCCAGCTCCTTCGACTCAAAGTGAGCGCGTCTGAGCCCGGATATTTGGTCGTCTTGGGCCAAATCAGGGGCCGCATCTACCCGATCTTTCCCAAGAAACCAGAGGACGGCGCGCTTCCGCCGGTGGAGTCCGTCAAGGTCGAGGCCGGGCACGAATTCAACTCCCCGGACGACCCATCGTCGCCCGGAAGCTACTTCGATCTTGTGGGTCAAGACCAGCTCAAGGCGTTTCTGTTTAAGAACGCCGAGCACGCCGCCGCGCTCCTCGAAAGCGTCTCGGGACCTTCGTCGAAAGCGGACATGGAAGGGCTCGTCGCAAAGGTGATCGCCCTCAAAGCGTCACCCGACAGCTTCTTCACCTCCGCCCTCGTCTTCTCGGTGAGCGACGCGCTGATCGGCGGCACGCCCCTCGCCGACCCCACCGCGCTGTTGCGAAGGCTGGTCGCCCAGCAAGAGCCGTCCACGCAGTACCTGATGCGGGCGTTCGGGTTTCAAAACCGCGCCACGCTGCAAGGACTTGCGGCGGAACCCGGCGACGTCGCCCAGTCGTCAAAGGACAAGCTGGCCGAGATCCTCAACCTTATGATTCAAACGCGCATCCTTTACGACCCAACCGCCTTTCAGAGCCTTGTCCTGAGCATTGAGGCCAGACGCCTTCTCGAATTGGACCCTCCTGCCGGGAGCAAGGAGCGCATCGAACTGAATCGGATGATGTTGGAGGCCGTTTTCCCAGCGGAGACAGGCGCAACGACAGGAGGAGGCTCATGAGTTCGATCTGCGCCGGGCAAGCTCAAAGGTCGCTCTGGGCCGCTCTCCTCCTCGGTGCCGCATCTTGGAGCGTAGCTCAAAGGGACCTGCCCAAACTGGCGATCGAGGTCGATGGGCAGTCCGCGCCGTCCATGTCGCCTGCGCTGTATACAGACGACCAGTACTTACTTCCCGTAGGCGCCGGGATTCGCGCGATACTTCCGGGCGCCATCGTCCGGCAAGAGAGCCCCAAGTGGATCGCCGTCGAATTCGGGGGACGGACGCTCGTGCGGATTCCGCTGAAGGGGGGCGGCGATTACGCGGAGGTGTATGGCCCCTCGCGTACGGAAGGCACGGGACCCAGCAGGATCGTGCCCATGCGGAGCGACATCATTGAGGACCCGGGCCGCCAGTATCGTAACATGATCGACATCGAGGACCTCGCTTCGATCTTTGGGACGACGTTCGATATCGACGCAACGCGCATCGCCCTCTACACGCCGGCGTATTGGGCCCGTGAGGTGGGCATCGGCGATGAGGTTGCGGACCGGCGCAGAAGCGCAAACCTTCCGCATCAGCCTGACTTCGGGATTTCGCCGCCGGCAGCCTCGCTTTCGATGTGGGTTCGACCCCCGAGACCCTCCTTCGTTCAAATCTACAAGATCGAAAACGGCCGAATCGAACCGATCTTTCACAAGAACCCGATCCTCGGAGATACGGTCGATCATGCCCAGCCGGGATACAAGCCGGTGATGCGGGCCGCGCAAAAGGAAAAGGCCGTCCGCGCCGCATCCCGCTTCTTCGGAATTGAACCAGGGCTCTACGGTTCTTACGTTGCCTTGGTCACCACGACCGACTTCGGGTATGACGACCCATTGCGAGCCATCCGAGAAGGGAAGCTGTCCGATGACGACTGGTCGATCGTGGGGTTCCGTCAGCGCGTAGTCGACTCCCCGATACGATTCGAATCGGTCCTCGCGAAAGCGGGCGACACGCTTGAGAGCATCGCCTCCACCTACGGCCTCGATCCCTCCTTGCTCGCGAACCTCAACGGCTATCGGGCCGACGATGTGCTGCAGCCGGGGCAGCGCATCGTGGTCGTAGCGGGGATCGACGAGCAAGCCGTTCTGAGGCAACTGGACGTCAACTTTGAGGTCACAGGAGTGCGCGTGGCCCGGTTCGGCGACACGGTCGAATCGCTCGCGCAACGCTGCCGAGTCGACGCTGAGACCTTCCTCAGCGCCAACGCCTCGATTCCGATCGGGGGTGAGGTCGTGCCAGGAGAAATGGTGAATCTGGTCCGTAAGAAAGGTTCGAATGATCGGCCCGAGGGCTCAGACGATGTCGAAGTCATCGATAGGGTCGGCCGCCTTACCGTCCAGACGCCCGTTCGCGAAGGCGTTGACCCGAACTCGAAGGTCCTCGTGACCGCCGATCCCTCGAACGTCCGCGTGATTCACAAACTGGCCAACCTGAGCCTGTACTTCATCAACGTGGACGAATTCGATGGTTATGTGCCCATGGGCGCCGTGCTCGTTCGCGGCGACTCGGATCCTGTCGCCTACCTAGGCAACCCCCAAGTCGCGCAAGTCGCCCTAAGGTATCTGGGCACGCCGTACAAGTGGGGAGGGAACAAGCTGGAGTCGGGCATCGACTGCTCCCACTTCGTTTCGGGCGTGTTCGCTCAGTTGCGGCAAAAAGCCCCGTCGCCTCCCGTGGCCAACCAAGAAGACACGGGAACGATCGTCCATTGGAAGCCGGGGCCGTATTTTCGACAGGGCAAGCCGCAGGTTTTTACAGAACCGATGCCTTCGTTCAGCAAGCTCGCCGTCGGCGACCGGATCATCGTCCAGAGAGACACACGGGGCGAGAAGGTGGGAAGCCGACACACCGGGGTCTATATCGGTGAACTGCGAAACCACGCGAAGTTCGGGAACGTCAAGAATGCGGTCGTCCATGCGAGTTCTTCACGGGGGGTGACCGTGGACAACCTGCCCACCTCGCATCTTTGGAAGAACTACCGGTTCTCGTTGCGCGACTCTCTGGGATCGGTCGAGACGCTCGAAGACCTCTTGGTGGCCGAGGTCGCGAGGATTCTGATGCAGGAGGCGGTTCAATGAGGCTGGGATGGTTAGCTCTGCTGGGGGTGTTGGTGATCGCGTCCCTTGCCCAAGCGCAGAATCGAAGCGCGCTGCTCGTCGCCATCGACGACTACCCGTTCATCACGGACGCCAGGTTCAAGCTCAAAGGCGCTGATCTCGACCTCCAGTACATGACCGCCCTTTGTCAGTTCGGCGGGTTCACCGTTGCGACGCTGAAAAACGACGAGGCCACGCGAGCAGCCATCGAAACGGTACTGACTAAGCTCGAACAGAACGCCGCTCGCGGCGACGAAGTGCTCTTCTACTTTTCCGGAAGAGGCTCTGTCGCACCCGATCCTGATAGCTTCGATCCGTTCAAGGACATGGAAGCGACCCTCGTTCCACATGACGGGCAAGAGGCGTCGGCGATCTTCGACCTGAGGATGCGCAGGCTCGCAAGGTTCGCACAAACGATCGAAGGCAAGGGCGGGAGAGTGACGCTGATCTTGGATACGTGTTTTCGCCCGCTCACTTCGCGTTCTGGGCAATACCGCCACTACAACGACGTGCCCAAGTGCGTGTTGAGAAACACCGATCAAGAGGTCTCGGTGAAACAGCCGATTTATTCGGGGCCCGGAACGTTCCTCTGCGCGACGGGCGCGCCTGGCGCTGCTTATGAGTGGCTCACCTCGGACACCGACGATACGTGGGCCGGGGCCTTTACGCACGAACTTGCGGGTATCGCTTCTGTACATATTCAAAACAACACCTCACAGACGATGGCGGAGCTGATGATGGAGGTTCAGGCGTCGGTGCTCGACCGCGAAAGGCAAGGTTATATGCCCGGATTCCGCCCCATACCGCCCGCCGAAGTGCTGTATGCGAAGGCGGAGCCTTATGGCCGGAGGTCGATTTTCTCGCAACCGGGGGCACAGCCTACCGATCCGGCGAAGGCCCGAGTCGAGGCTGCGAGCAAACAGCGCGCCGAACAAACCGAACAACTCCGCGTGGGCGTTCAACTGATGGACTCGGTCCCCGAATCGGAGAGAGCCGGGCTCGAAGCCAAGGTCTTCGGGACTCTCGGCGCACAACTCGAACGTTCCGTCGCTACCCTGAAGCTGGTCCGCCGAGGCGGCCTCGCGCCCGATCGATTGGTGGAGGTCTCGAAGGAAGGGGACAAGTGGCACGCGGTCGTACCCAATGAGCCTACCGACGATCCGGACCAGAAACCTAGGTTTGCCGCGGACTCGTTCGAGGGGCTGTTTTCGACTGGACTGGCCGAGTACTTCGAGCGATCGGCGCTTATCTATCGGCTGTTTCGTCTTGCGGACGCCGCAGAACCGACGCTGAGCGCTGCGATCCGGATCGACACCAGCGCGGACACGGTCCGCCACGACGATCTGATGACCCTGACCGTCCGCTCGTCGATCCCGTCGTCCGTTTACTTGCTCGACTTGGACGGCGCGGGCTTGGTCAAGTACTCCGCTCCGATTCGCGTGTTTCCCGATACCTCGCTCAAACCTGCAAGTTCGGGGTATGAACTGTCGCTGCGCGGGAGGGTGGAGCGCATGACGGCCGTTGGGCCCTGGAAGCTCCGGGCGATCGTCGTCCAGCTACCCGAAGGCGTGACGCTGCCTTCGCTCGGCGTGGCGGAAAGCGAATATCCGAAGGCGCTCCTTGCGCACCTGAAGGAACTCCTGCGGCTCATCGAATCGGGAAAGGCGCGCTGGCGAGCTTCTACAAAGAAAGTGGATGTCGTACAATGAATCGAGTGACGCTGCGAGGCGCCAGGAGGTTGACAATGACTTGGACGAGCGTTATGCGACCCGTTGGGATATTTTGTGCGCTGGGCGCGATGCTCTGCGCCGGCTGGACGGAAGGATTTCAGCAGGGCGAACCCGACGCCAAGGCTTATCTTGCGGCCTTCGATGAATCGATCAAGACGGCGAGCGACGAAGAAAAGGAGCTCGCGCCTACCCTGCGCACGATTTTGGTTCGATTCTTCGAAGACAACGGTTCGCTGACCCCCAGCGAGCGGATGATCGCCGGGAGCTTGATGCAAGATTTGAAGGCGATGTTGGGGCAGGGAGACATCGTTTCTCGCGGCAACAACGGTCTTCCGAGCTTTCGGAAGCTAAGGTCAGACGCTAAGCCGCAACCCGCCCCTGCGCCGAAACCCAATACGACGCCCGCACCGGCCCCGAAGCCCAAGAAGTTCATCCCGGGAATCAGCGAACAGGCCAAGTTCACGTCGGCAGTGGTCAAGATCAACGGGAGTCCGGTCGGCGTGGTCGATATGTCGATCGCCGGGAAGAAGCAGCGGGTCGTCGAGATTCACTCTGCCTTGCCGGGGTATCCCGTGGACAAGCGCGCGAGGATCGTGGCGGAGCGGCTCGTTGAATTGCAGAAGAAAGACCCGCTGTGGTGGTCGACTCTGGGGGTCTATCAGGTTCGCGGCGAATACGCGGTCAACGCTCGGAAGGCCGAGAACGGTCTGCTGGTCACGGCGGACGCTTCATGGGCCGAGCAATGGGGGACCACTCCGCAGGGCCTCGCCAAGATGCTCGTGAAGAACATCCGCACCGCGATCGACCCGAAGGTGGATGACGGCATCGGGGCGCGAGACATTCCGACCGCCGAAGACCTTCGCATTGAGGCGGTGAGGCTCCGGATGGAAGGCGACAGCCTGTTCGACACAAGTCCCCAATCGGCGGAGGAACTGTACCGAAAGGCCCTCAAGGCCGACCCGACGTATGCAGTTCCGTATTTGAGAATCGCCGACCTTTGTCAGAACCAGAAGCGGGTCGAGGACGAAAGGGCGGTCCTTACGGAGGCGCTTCAGAAGGCCCAGCTTACGGACAAGCAGAGACAAGAAATCGCCGACAGAATCGGCAGGTAACGGCTGTGACCCACCTTCGCGTACTCAACCTCATAGGCAGTACGAGGTCTTCTCCAAGGGGCGGTGATTTACGCCGATGATCTTCTCGCGCCCGTGGTTCCGCGTGGTTTGTGGGCTCACCCTTATGGCGATCGGGCAAGGGGCGCTTGGCGCTGGATTGGACTCGGACTCCGAGGGCCAAGCCTTGAACGGGACGGCCCACCTGATTCTCGACCCTAAGGCGCATTACGGGGACGTTTTCGGACTCGCTTTCTCCCCCGACGGCCAGACACTCTACACAGGCAGTCGGGACCGGACTTCCAGGGCTTGGGACATCGGGACGGGGTCGCTCCTTCAGGTGTTCCGCGGGCGCATCGGCAAAACGAAAGGGCCCCAAGGCTACGAAGGCGAGGTCAACGCCATCGCCGCCCACCCGACCGAACCCCTGCTGGCTGTGGGGGGGCTTCAGACCCATTCCGTTTCGCGAGCCGTAGGTGAGGCTGTTCGATCCGATCAGCAGTATTCGGTGATCCGGCTGTTCGATGTGAGTTCGGGCGAGGTCGCCGGATGGCTCGCTGGTCATACCGCCGACATTTGGTCACTCGAATACAGCCGCAACGGAAAGCTGCTTGCGTCCGGCGACTCCAAAGGTGCCCTTCTGATTTGGCAGGGTTCCAAGGAACGATCCCCTTGGAAAGAACTGAAGGGCGGGCACAAATCAGGCGCAGGCATTCGAAGCCTCTCCTTTTCGCCTGACGGCTCCAAGCTCGTGAGCGGGGCGCTCGACGGCACGCTGGTGTGCTGGGACGTCGAGTCAGGAAAGGTGCTGTGGAAGGCCCTTGACGCGGCTACTGCGGGCATTCAGTACTCGGTGCCGGTCACTTGGTCGCCTGACGGAAAATGGATCGCCTCCGGGTCCGCCCACAGGAAGCTCCACCTGTGGATTGCCGAGTCAGGGCAGAGCAGCTACGATCTTGAACTGCCCATGTACGTGGCCTCGGTTTCTTTCAGCCACGATTCGAGCCATCTCGCAGCCTCGCTCGAAAACGGCGAAGGGATCACCTCGATCCTGCTCTGCAAGGTCGAAGGGGGGCGGCTCGTGCAGGTGGGCCGGGCCATTCAGCCCCATCGATTCGGAAAGATTCTGAAGGTTCTTTTCTCACCGAGCTCCAATCTCCTCGCGGCAGCAGGAACGGGCGGACAGGCGTTCTTCATCCAAGCGCTGCAGGCAGCCGCTCCGCAAGCGGACCTTGGAAAGCTGGTCGTCGAGTTGCGCGGGCCCGGCGCTCCGGTGATGCGCGTTTGCTGGTCGAAGGACGGCGGGTTCGTGGGGTTTTCACGGCTTCGGTCGGAGTCTCAGCCCTACGAGTTCGCCTACTCTATTCGGTCGCCGCTCGTCCACGCCCGAGTTGAGGGCGACTCCTTCATCCGGTTTCCGGGGATCGGAATCGGTGACGCGCAGTTCTGGCAACCAAGACCCAAGTCGACGCTGCAGGAGGCTGGCGGTGGCAAGCACAACCTGGTGCTGGAGGGAAAGAAGATCGCCACAGTGTCCCTCCCCGACCCGCTTGATGTGCCGTTTGTTTGGGACCTCTCGCCCGATCAAACTCAAGCGGTCGTCGGGGGACGATTCGGGGCGTACCTGTACTCCGCTCGCGACGGCAAGCTGCTCTTGACCATGGTGGGGCACGCTGGCGACGTGATAGGGGTCGCTTTTTCGCCTGATGGAAAGTGGATTGCGACTTCCTCTCTTGACCAAACGGTCCGGCTCTGGCCGACGAAGAGCACCCGATATGGCCCGAACGTAGAAATCGACCCCACGCTCTCGATTTTTGCCGCCGACACTAGCGAGTGGGTCGCTTGGAATCGCAACGGCTTCCACGCGGCTTCGCCACGAGGGGCCGAGTTCGTTGGCGTGCAAACGAATCGGTCAGCGACCGAGGCCGCCAAGTTCGCTTTCGCGCTGGAGAGCTTTCGAGCCGAGTTTCACCGCCCAGACGTCCTGGCCCTCTTGATGGATGCCCGAGTCGAAGGCAACGTCTCGGAAGCGAAGAACCGAGCCGACGAGGAGTTCGAGCGTCGGCGAGCCGTACAACTTCGTCCGCCGATTCTTGTGGGGGACGAGCGGTACGCGCGCGAAGTGAGCAAACGCGGTACGGCGATCAACTCCGAGACCATCACGAACTCCACGAAGACGTTCGTTGCGTATATCCCTGAGGCCTACAAGCCGCGTGAGGTCAAGTGGACGAAGTCGTCGGGAGTCGGAACGATCTCGGTTTCGGGCGACAAAGTGGTATTCCAGGCGGGACCGACTCCGGGGGAAGCGGTGCTCATAGCGACGAGCGTGGCGGACCCCTCTCGCAAGGCGGTCGTCACCATCGCGGTATCGCCTGAGCCAGTTCCATCGGGAGACATTCTCGTCGCCGAGCGAGCGCAGGCTAACCAGAAAGACAAACGTGCCAACGCGCTCGTTTTGCACCTCCGCACGAAGGACAAGGTGTCGTTTCAGGCCTTCGTCCCTGCGGACTTTCGCAGCCGCGATGTGAGTTGGACGAAATCGGAAGGAGGAGGAACGCTACGCTCCCGAGGCGACAGCGCGGACTTCGAAGCCCCTGACAAAGCCGGAGAGGTGCAAATCGTCGTTCGGAGCGGCGCATACTCAGGAAAGATCGCAACGATCCGGATCGAGGTGAGCCCGCCTCCGCCGCCGCCTGCCAAACCTGAGCCTATCAAGGAGATTGAGAAGGTCCAGGTAGAAGATCCCCCGCCGTCCGTCAAACTGCTCAGGATCGAACCGCAGCCCGAAATCGACCCCAAGACGAAGCTGCCCGTCGTCAAAACCCACGATGTCAAGTTCGTCCTCCAAGTCGAAAGCGCCCATTTGGATACGCTGGAGCTAATCCCAGAAGTTGTTTCGGTGCCCGATGAGGGTTCCAAAGACCTTCAAACGTATTCCGGCGCTCCTCGCACAGGTTTTCAATCAGCGACGGTCGAAGTTCCGATCAAGGTATTCGAAGGCAAGAACAAGGTCGTATTCGTGGTGCGCCACATCGGTTCGGCTGGAACCTACGTCATGGGCGATCGCTTGATCGTTGACCTGAAGGCCGACACACCCGTGGTCGAGCCTGAAAAGCGCCCGAACCTCTACCTGCTGACCGTCGGCGTGGGTCGATATAAGGAACCTCTGTTCGACACCCTGAGGTTCGCTGACCGTGACGCCGAGAGGATCGCTGAAGTCTTCAAGGCGCAAGAGGGCGGGTCCCTTTATGACAAGGTGTTCGTCACGAAGCTCACCAACGAGGAGGCTACTCGGGAAAATATCCTCAACGCCTTTGTGGAACTTCGAACTCGCGCAACAGATAGCGATGTGATCGTTGTACACATGTCGGGTCACGGAAAGGCCGTCCCGAGCCTCGAGAAGACGGCTGGCAACCAAAACGTCTTTGTGTTTCTGCCTTACGATTACAACGAGGGCATCGGTGGAGCAGACAGCCTGAAGACGGCCGTTCCCTGGACCACGGTGCTTCAGGAGATGAGAACTCTTCGCGGCAAATCGCGCATCTTGTTTGCGGACGCTTGCAGGTCAGGGGGGGCAGCCAAAGAAGATGCTGCCGTGCTCAATGGTTCGCAGACGGCAATCGGCTCGTTTAGCGTCGCGCAAATCCTCTCCTGCAACTCGGGCCAGCTTTCCTACGAGAACCCGGACCTCCAGATGGGCGTGTTCTCGTACATGGTCTCGGAGTCCATCGCAGGTTATGGAGCAGGGCTTGAATCCAAACGTCCGTTCTCGCGCGATGTTCCTCGAAGCCCCATCGTCACGCTTGCAAGAGTCTTCAATGACTTGACAGACAACATCAAGGGCTTCTTGCCTCGCGAAGTGATCGAGGCCGAATCGAGGCAAACGCCGATGATGGACTTCCTTGAAGCCGAAGCGAAGCGAGTCACTTTGGCCCAGTATGCCACCGTTCTCGCGCGGGCCCTCCGTGTGGAGGTCTCCTACAAGTGGGGGATTTCTGTCCTCGAATCTTCTCGTGCGAAGTAGTCGATCTGCGCCCTGGCTCCGGCGATCTCGACTTTTTTCGAGTTCGTCTAGAGGTTTCTAAGCAGTACTCCTTGACACGCCCCGGCAACAATGATAGAATCGCGACAGTTGATCTTCACGTGGGCCGGATAGGCTCGCCTTATGAGGACTTATCGGGGGGATATCGTGCGTACGCTGCAGATCCTTGTTGCGCTGGTGCTTGCCGCTCTCATGGCGGGCTTGACGGGTTGTGGCCTGTTGGGGAGTTCGGGTCGGCTATTCCGGCCGGAAATCCTGATTACCTTCATCCGCCTCGACCCGGCTACGGACCAACCCATTCAGGGCGATCAGATTCTTCCTGGCCAAGTACTCAAGTTTCGAATTCTCGTTACGGGTACGAATAAGACTGACCTCGACAGCACCAAGGGGATCGAGGTTTTCGATCCTCTCGGAGTCAAGATCGGGTCGATCGCGGTTTCGAGCGGGCAGACCGACTTCACTTGGACGGCGCCCACCGACCGATTCGGCAAGTTCCGGTTCCAAGCGACATGGGCCGAGGATGCGTCGGTGGTCTCCCTATACGAGATCATCGTCAGCGAAATCGCCGTAGTCCTTGCCAGCTTCCGGCCCTACAGCGACGCACTTCCGGTCGATCTGAGCAACGGTTTGCCGATCACTCGCAAAGTCCTCCTGAAGGCGACCGTAAAGCGGTTCGACCCGGCGAATCCTGCGGGAACGGATCTCGGACTGGCCGACGGTTCGATGTCCTTCACGGTGGCTGGTGGGAACGGTTCAATGGAGCCAGGGATCAGTCCGCCGTTTTCAGGTGTCTACGTGGCTCCGAACGTGTTCAACCCGGCAACTCGCACGGCCACGATCACCGCTACGTTCACGGGAACAGGCGCCAACGCCGGAGTCGTTGTGTCTTCGACGTTCCGGGTTACGCTAATCGGCGTCACCATTCAGTTCACGCAACCGGCCGGAGCCGACGCGGGCGTGTCGCTGCAACAAGGCGAGGCCGTTCAGGTTCAGGCCGAATTGCGGGATTCCAACGGCGACCTACTGAAGGAAAACACCAGCGAAAGCAACGAGACCGTGACGTTCACTTACGTGGCCAATGCAGGTGAGGGCACCTACACGGGCTCACCGTCCTCGGGGCCGGTTACCTACACCGCGCCCGCGACGCAAGGCTCATTCGACACGACCGTAACGTCAGGTGGCGCGGGACTGCCTGTTGTCTCGAAGACCTTGCGGTTCATCGTTAAGAATTCGACCGTACAGATCACTTCCGCGGGTAGCGTCTCGCTGATCTCCGCAGGCGGCACCCTGCAACTTACCGCGACGCTCCTCGATGGGGCCGGTTCGCCGGTCGTTCCTCAGCCCACCGACTGGACTTGGTCGGTCGTGGGCGGCGCGGCGAACGGAACGGTTACTGACAACCCGAACTCCAATACCGAGACTTACACCGCGCCCGCGACGGCAGGACAATACACCGTCCAGGCAACGCCGGCAGGGCTACCCGGAACCGTGGGGTCGTTCAACGTCGCCGTTTCCGAGGTCTTTGTGAACGTTCTGCCGACCGTGGCGTCCGTTGTGATAGGCGGCGAGCTGACCTTCACGGCGACGGTTACGAGCAGTGCGCTCCCCGATCCGCCCGACGCCGTTACGTGGTCGAGCGCAGTGGGCTCGATCACGGGAGGCGGTGTGTTTACCGCTCCGACGACTCCTGGCGGGCCGTTCACCGTTACCGCCACAAGCACAGCGATCCCCGGCAAGACCGGAACCTCGCAGGTCTACATCGTCGCTCCGGGCGGTGTAACGGTGGCCGAGGAGATCGACCAGCTCGATCCCTCGAAGTACACGCCTGCACTCAACATCATGATGCCCACGAACTCCAGGCGGTCGTTCGTAGCCGCGGTCCCCGCGAGCTTCGGCGACACGAGCGTGACCTGGACCAAGCAATCGGGCGTCGGCGCCATCACGGTTATCGGCAACCTGGTCCGGTACGACTCAGGCGGCTCGCAAGGCTCTGCGGTACTGATCGCTCGCAGCGTCGCCGACCCCACGAAGTTCGCGATGGTGACGATCACAGTCTCGAACGGCACAGGAACAGGCGGAGGGGTCATCAAATAGCCGCGTTCCAGCGGAGCAAGAACGGAGCAAAATGCCATGAAGAGAATCAACCAACTACTCGGTCTGATCGCCGTGCTCGCGCTGGTCTGGGGGTGTGGAGGAGCCGGTCTCTCGGACCTCGGGAGCGGCGCCCAGGGGCGCGCGGTGATTTCGATCACCTGGCCTGACCTGGGGCGGATCATCCCAGACGGTGCTGACCGAATCGACGTGACCGTGACTTCCGTCGCCGTCAACACGGGCAACGGCTTGCCGGTCTACGATAACACGATCCAGGTCAACCGACCCACACCGGGTACGCCCGCTACGGAGAACGTGACGTTCAACAACCTTCCTGTTGGGCGCTATCGAGCTACGGCCGAAGCGTTCTCGACCGCCGACGCGGGCGCCAACCCGGTCGCCGTTGCAGGCGTCGTCGCCGACTTCGATATTACGAGCGGGAACACGACGAACTTCGAGATCGAGCTTCTCAGCACGATCGATTCGGTTGAGATCGTCGGGGGAGGAGTCGCGGTAGCGGCAGGAGACACGCGTACTCTGACCTTCAACGCCCGCAACTCCGGCGGCAGCCTCGTGATGGTTCGGGACACCAGCGTCCGGTGGCGTTCCTTATCGCCGAACATTCAGTTCGTGGAATCGGGCGCCCTCGTCGGCTCGACCACCACGGGTCTGACGGCGACGGCTCTCATGCTTGATCCGACAGCCGGGGGCGATATCGAGGTGTCGCTCAAGCCGGACCGCGAGAGTACCGAGCACTTCGAAACCACCACAACCCTGACCGTCACCTCAAATAGCTTCGGAGTCTTGGGCGCGCCAAGCGCATCGCTCGGAACCCAGACGCTGTCAGGTTCGCCAGTGAACCGCGCGCTCGACCTCATCACGGCAGCGGGTGGCGGGTTCTCTGGGGCTGTAGCGATGTACCCCGATAGCTCCGCCACCGTCTACATTGCCAGCGCTCGGGCCGACGTGAATGGCGCTCCGCCGCCCGATTTCCTCTACACGAACCGCTCTCTGGGGCTGTTGGCCACGCCCGACACGACACCCGATGACCTGCGGACGGCTTTCTCGCTTGCTTTCCGGGGAGATGGGGATGCCTACGTCGTGGATCAAGACAAGGAGATTACTGGCGGAAGCGTAGGGAACGCCGCCTCGATCATCAAGAGGTTCAACGAGGCCAGCGGCAACTTCACTTCCGTTGCGACATCGAGCGCGTTCCAAGGGCCGATCGCGTTGATCGATGTCTCAGGAACCGAGGAGCTCTTCGGTCTCCACCAGCCCACGGGCGAGGTTCGGAACTTCAATACGACGAACCTGAATACGGCGTCCACTTGGGATGCGTCCGCGCTCCTGGCCGGCTACACCGCGAATACGATCTGGATGGCCGTCGCCAACGATCGAATGGCCTATTTCGGAGGGCAGGCGACTTCGGGATTCACGAGTTCCGTGGTTGCTGGCGATCTTTCAGGGTCCAGTCCGCTCGCTGCCGTCTCGTTCCTCGTACAGCCGACGGTCTCAGGTGAAATCACCGGCATCGCAGCGACCGACGACTTCCTCTTCACCTTGTCGTTCGTCAACAGCGTTCATACGCTGACGGCGTTTCGGCGGTCGACCGGCGTCAGGGTTGCCGAGTTGATCCTGCCGGCACAATTCATCCCTTATCGGATCGCGGCGAACGACAGTCTTGCGGTCCAAGTCTTCGGAGCGGACGTCAGCGGAGGGAGCTACGACTTCCGGGTTCGCAGCACGACACTCAATTAGGTTCAAATCATGAAGCTGAAATCCCGATCAAGTGCCTTTGTTCCCGACGCGGGCAGGAAGCTACCCGCGAGTTTGGCTGCCGTTTCACTCGCGATCGTCGTTGCGGCCCCAGCTTCGGCGCAGCTCGGTGGGAGCCTTCCCCGAATCGGAAAGCAGCTAGAAGAGGGCCGTCGGATGCTCAACATTGCGGCCGGCGTTCAGCCCTACGTCAGGTTCAAGCAAGGCAGCTTCCTCGACACAGAGGGCTCGCTCTTCTGGTTTGAACAGACTCACCCCGTAGGGGCGCCCGGGACGACGAACAAGTTCTTCTCGTTTGGCGGCTGGATCGTGTTCAAGGGCCTTGACAACGCCTGGCAGCTTCACTTGCGGCACGGGTGGCAACTCAAAAACGACGACAAGTTCATCCTCCAAGTCGGAGTCCTCGGCGGTACCGACCCCCGAAACGCGGGGAAGAAGGACTACTCCCTCTTCGGGATTTATGGGAAGGATCGAACCCTTGGGCGCTACGAATCCAGTTGGACGGTAGGCGCGGGGGTTTATTCGTACTCCGCCTCGGATCAAGGGACGAAGCCGTCGCTGTTCGGTGGGTTCTCGCTCCAGGTCGCTCCTGACTTCTGGCTGGATGCAAACTACTGGACGGTACAGGGACCCTCCGGTGAACCAGGGATCGTTCGCTACGGGTTTGGTTTCAGCTACCGCTGGTAGTCACAGACTCCCGTCCGGCATGGTGCGCCCACAGTTCGGCCGGTGGGCTTAGGGTAACGTAGCCTCACCGTATGAGGTCCAAGCGCGCATCCCGGCTTCCTGAGGCGCTCTCGCCTACCGGCGTCTTGCCCGTAGCTCCCTTCGACATCGAGACCTCCCTGTTTCAAGGGTCGCTGGCATTGCTCTTCGCCAGTGTCCGCGAACGAAAAGTCGACATCCAAGGCGTCCCGCTCGGCCCGATTTGCGAGGCCTATTGCCAGTACGTGCTTGAACTCAGCGAAGCCGAATTGGAGCCTGCAATGGTGGGCCTTGCCGCGCTGGCCTACCTGCTCGAACGCAAGGCTTGGGGACTCCTGCCCAACGAGGACCAGGAGCCATTGTCCGAGGAACCCGCGGAGCTACCGGAAGCCACCGCCCACCTCTATGCTGACGCCATCGAAGTCCTGAAGACGCTCAAGGAGCAACGGGAGGCGAAGCACTTTCGGAACATCGAAGCTGCGGGCCTCGCTGAAATCCCGTTCGAACTCGAAGGGATCACGATCGACCACCTATCAGCGACGCTCGAAGACCTGCTGCGCCGAGCGACACCCGAGCCCCTGGAGATCTCGGCCCGCCCTCGCCGCCGGCTTTCCGAGCAAATGGCCGTCGTGCTGCGATCCCTCAGCCAAACCCCCCGGACACTGGCGCAACTGGTGCCGGAACCCTTCACTAAGTCAGAGGCCGTGTGGTGGTTCTTGGCGCTCCTTGAGTTGATGCGGCTGGGGCAAGCAGTGGCGCGGGAGGATGAGGGAATCGTGAAGTTCGCCCTGCGAAGAGCGCGCGTGCTGAGGCAAGAGACGCCATGAACATCGTCGACTCGGTACATGCCCTGCTGTTCGTCGCCTCGGAGCCTGTAGACCTTCGGCAATTGGCTCAGTCCCTGGGCGCATCCGAAGGACAGGTCGAGCAAGCGCTCGATGTGCTTCAGCGGAACCTGAACCGCGAGGGGCCGATCGAGTTGGTGAGAATCGCCGGCGGGTACCAGCTTTGCACACGCCGCGAGTTCACCGACCTGATCGCCAACTTCCTCCGGCCCCAGCGCAACCGCCTCAGCCGCAGCCTCTTGGAGGTTCTGGCGATCGTCGCCTACCGCCAGCCGATCACCGTCGGCGAAATCGACCGAATTCGAGGAGTCCAAAGCGATTACAGCGTACGTTCGCTCGTCGACCGAAGGCTGATCCATGAAGTCGGGCGAAAGCCCGCGCCAGGGCGGCCCGTCCTTTATGGCACTACCGCCGAGTTCCTCCACCAGTTCCATCTCGACTCGTTAGAAGAGCTGCCCCCGGTCGAGCGCGGAAGAAGTCTGCTGGATGTCGTCATGGGCGAGGGGGCCGAAGCCCGTCTCCCGATGGACGATTTGGTAAGCTAAGTCGGTCTCGACAGCCATGACCCATTTCCGATCGACCGTCCTCCTTTTGGCCGCAGGTTCCGCGATGGACGTTGCCGCCGATCTGCCGCCCTTGGAATTGGGCGCTAAGAGCGCGATCATCGTCGAGGCGAGCACGGGCATCTCGGTCTTTGAAAAGGACGCAGATGCCAAGAGGTTTCCCGCAAGCACGACCAAGATCATGACGGCCCTGTTGCTGCTTGAGCGAACCCGGCCGACGGAGGTGATCTTCGCACCGGAAGACGTCGAGACTGTGACCGGTTCGAGCTTGCATCTCAAGCCCTTTGAAGCCGTGACGGCCCACGATCTGCTCTTCGCCCTGATGGTGCGGAGCGCCAACGACGGAGCGTATGCGATCGCGCGGCACGTTTCCGGTTCCGTCGAGAAGTTTGCCGAGTTGATGAACGAGAAGGCGAAGGCGCTGGGATGTACGAACACCCACTTCATCAACCCTCATGGGCTTCACGACGACCTCCACTACACCACCGCGCGCGACCTCATCAGGATCGCGAGGGAGGCATGGAAACGCGATGAGTTTCGGGTCGCGGCAGGAACGACGAAGTACGAAGTTAGCCGGACGCTGAACTTAGAAGACACCGTACTTATCAGCAGGAACCGGACACTGCGCAGCGATCCGCCTTCCGAGGGGATCAAGACCGGGTTCACCCGGCCTGCTGGGCAGTGCTTTGTGGGCAGCGCGACACGCGAGGGGCTCCAGTTTCTGACCGTAGTGCTGGGGAGTGAGGATTGGTATGGCGATCACCAAGCCATGATCGAATGGGCCTTCGCCAACTTCGAACTTCAGGAGGTGGTGAAGAAGGGGGATGCCGCGGCAAGCGTAAGGGTCCAAGGAGGCGTTGAAGAGCAGATCGGGCTGGTCTATTCGGAATCCGTGAAGGCCCCCGTACCCAAAGCGGCTTCTCTTGCCGATCTCGTTGCGTCCAGTGTGCCGCAGACCATTGATGCGCCGATTGGAAAGGATCAGTCTGTCGGCACGGTCAAGATCACCAACGGCTCGGGGTGGAGCAAGGAGCTGCCTTTGATTGCGTCGCGCGAGGTGAGGCAACAGCTTCGCATTGCCGGGCAATCGGTCGAAACCATCGGATTCGCGTTGATTGCTGGCGGGCTGGGACTGGGCACCCTTTACGTAAAGAACCGCGCTCGCAAGCTGAGCCGCGGATTCCGAGGGCGCTGAGCCCGTGGAGTGGCTCAGTCGGAGGATCGCTTCGAGCGGAGTATGCAGCAGGCGCAAAGCAAGTGAGGCGATTCGGGAAGGGCGAGTCTCCGTCAACGGCAACCGAGTCACCGAACCTTCGACCCGGGTGGGGCCGGATGACGTTGTGGAGTTCGATGGCGCCCGCCTTTCGATGCCTCAAAACCGGGTCGTGCTGGCGCTGAACAAACCCAAGGGGTACGTCTCCACGATGTCGGATACGCACGGCCGACGAACGGTCATGGACTTGGCCCCGCAAGGATTCGTGGGCCTGAAGCCCGTCGGCCGACTCGACAAGGACACAGAAGGGCTGCTGCTGTTTACCAACGATGGTGAGTTGGCGAATCGCCTCTTGCATCCGCGATACGAACTCGCAAAGGTGTACGAAGTCGTCGTCCGGGGGAAGGTAGCGGACGCTACGATCGTGAGGCTCGAAAAGGGCGTGTGGATCGAGGGCGGGAGGACCTCGCCTGCCAAGATTTCGCGCATCGAAACTCTGGGCGACGGCGCGAGAACTCGGTTCCTGCTGGAGATCCACGAGGGCCGAAAGCGTCAAGTGCGGTCGATGTGCGCGGCGGTAGGCGCGCTCGTGGTCGAGTTGCGGCGCCTGTCGATTGGGCCGATCCGTTTGGGGCGGTTGCCCAAGGGGGCGTGCCGCAAGCTCACGCACCAAGAGGTCGAAGCGCTCCTCGAATCGGTCGGGCTAGCCGAGGCCGCGCCCCCACCGAAGTCGAGGCGGCGCAAGTAGGTTGCCGTGCCCCCGCATTTCGAGCGGATTCTTGGAGGTGTATTCGAATGAACCCAAGAATCGTGAAGCTCGAAGAGAGCCTGAAGTCGGGATCGCGGCCCCCAAGAACACGGGTCGACCTCGTGGTTCTCCACGCGACAGCGGGGTCGTCTCTTTCCGGCGCGATCGCGACGCTACGCAGTCGAGGCCTGAGCTACCACTTTCTGATCGACAAAGACGGCACGATCGTGGAAGCCGCTCCGACATCGCGCAAGGCGTTCCACGCAGGCAACTCCTATGGCCCCAAGGAGAAGTCAAGGGGAGTCGATCCGCGCCAGGACGCGCAGGCCCGCTTTCTCGCCAAAACGAGCGTGAACGCCTACAGCATCGGAATCGCGTTCGTCAACCGCAACGACGGAGTCGATCCATACACCGCAGAGCAGGAGGAGGCGATCGAGCCCTTGTTGCGGCTCCTCAAGGACAAACACAGAGCGCTCCGGTACCTCACGACCCACTTCGCCGTGTCCCCGAAACGCAAGACTGACCCGCGAGGTTTCCCGTACGAGTCTCTTGCGAGTCGAGTTGGCCTCATTGCATGGCCCTGAGGGAGTTGCCCGCCAAACTGCGGAACATTTGGCGACATCCGGCGCGAATTTCTCATAGAATGTATAGAGCGAGCGGAAGGGGAAGTCCTATGGCCAAATTCAAACTCAACGTAAACGGGCGGTCTCACGAGATCGACGTCGATCCCGAAATGCCCCTCTTGTGGGCGTTGCGGGATCATGTCGCCGTAAAGAGCCCCAAGTACTCCTGCGGCGTCGGAATGTGCGCGGCTTGCACGGTTCTGGTCGACGGCGAGGCGCTACGCTCCTGCGTCGTTCCGGTCTCTGAAATCAAGGATCAGAAGATCGTGACGCTGGAGGGGCTCTCCTCCGACGGCATGCATCCCGTGCAAAGGGCCTGGATGGAGGAGGACGTTCCGCAATGCGGCTACTGCCAAGCGGGGCACATCCTGAGCGCGGTCGCGCTGCTCTCGAAAAAACCCTCGCCTACCGACCAGGACATCGACGCACAGATGGGCGGCAACATCTGTCGTTGCGGGACTTATGAACGAATGCGACGAGCCATTCATCGAGCGGCCAAGGAGAAGTGACGGAATGAGCAATCGATTGGACATGACCCGGAGGGGATTTCTCAAGGTGGCGGGCGGTGTCGGCACAGGACTGGTGATCGGCTGTATGATGCCGGTTCGAAACGCCACAGCAGCGAACGGCAGCAAGAACGGGGCCGCTAAGTTCAGCCCCAACGTTTTCGTTCAGATCGACGAATCCGGAATCGTCACGATCACGATTCCCAAACCCGAGATCGGCCAAGGCGTGCGAACTTCGCTGGCGATGCTGGTAGCGGAGGAGTTGAACGTCGATTGGAAGAACGTCCGAATCGCGCAGGCGCCGGGAGACGGCCAGAAATACGGCTCGCAGGGCGTGGGTGGTTCGGGAAGCGTTCGAAGCCTCTACACTCCGCTCCGCCAAGCTGGAGCGGTCGCGTGCTTGATGCTCAAGATGGCGGCCGCGAATCGGTTTGGAGTGTCTGCCGATCAGTGCGTTGCGGAAAACGGGTCGGTGCGGCACGGCTCGAACGGCCAAACGTTCGGCTACGGCGAGTTGGCTGCGGAGGCGGCCAAGCTGTCGGCGCCCGCGCCTTCCGAGGTTCGCCTCAAGTCGCCCTCGGAGTTTCGATTCATCGGCAGGCCGACCAAGAGAATCGATAACGCAGACGTCGTAACGGGCAAGGCCGTCTATGGCATCGACGCTCGACCTGAAGGGGCGAAGGTGGCCGTGATGGCGAGACCCCGGGCGTTTGGGGGGCGGTTTGCGAGCTATGACGCAGGTGCTGCCCGCGCCGTTCCCGGCGTAACTCATGTGTTCGAGGTCGGCCCCAATGTCGCCGTTGTGGCCAAAGACACCTGGTCGGCGCTCAAAGGAAGGGAAGCTCTGAAGGCACAAGAACCTTCGAGCGGCGGGCTCGATAGCGAGACGCTGCGGACTCGGTTCCGCGAAGCCATGACGAGCCCTCCGGCCGCTCCGGCAACCGTAGCAAAGACAGTTACGGCCGACTACGAGCTCCCCTACCTTTCGCACCTGACGATGGAGCCTCAAAACGCCGTGGCGCACGTTTCTCGGGACCGATGCGAGATCTGGGCGCCCACGCAGATACCGGACAGGGCCAGGGAACAGGCAGCGAGGAGCCTGTCGATCCCCCTTGAAAACGTCACTTTCCACGTGACGCTCGCTGGGGGCGGGTTTGGCCGAAGGCTGAGCGCCGAGGCAGTGATGGAGGCGGTCCAGATTTCGCGGCAGACCAACGAACCGGTACAAATCCTCTGGACCCGCGACGACGACATGCGACACGACAACTACCGACCCGCTACCTACCACCGCATGACTGGAGGAGTCGACGCCTCCGGAAAGCCGGTGTTCTGGGCGCACAACCTCGCCGTACCTGGGGGCGGCGGAAGGGGACAGGGCGGATGGTCGAACGCTGGGATACCTTACGCGATCGATGCGTCCTATCAACAGCGGGTCGGCGTTTCAGCGGGGGTCCCCACAGGAGCTTGGCGATCGGTTGACGCCACGTTTCTTGGCTACGTCATCGAGAGCTTCTTCGATGAACTCGCGGTGCTGGGGGGCAAGGACCCCGTGGAGCTTCGCCTCCAAACCCTTCGAAACCCTCGCCTACGAAGAACCTTGGAGCTATGCGCCGAGAGATCCAGTTGGGGACGTCGGCTCGAACGAGGTAGAGGCATGGGCGTTGCTTGCTACTCGGGCTTTGGCTCGCACTGCACGCAAATCGCCGAAGTCTCAACGACCGCGAGCGGCAAGATCAAGGTTGAAAAGGTGTGGGCGGTCATGGATTGCGGTGTCGCGGTCAACCCGCTAGGGATCGAAGCCCAAGTTCAGGGCGCCACGGTCGACGGGGTCTCTTGCCTGTTCCACGCTGGCAACACCCTCGAAAGAGGAGGGGTCAAGGAGACGAACTTCTTCGACTTCGGCTGGTGCAGCTTAGCGGAAGGGTTCCCGGTCGACGTGTTGGCCGTGCCAGACGCCGAGGGCATTGGCGGAGTGGGGGAGCCGGGTTATCCCGCGGCTGCCCCTTCGGTCGCCAACGCTGTCTTCAAGGCGGCGGGCAAGCGAATCCGAATCTTGCCGCACCGGCAATAGCGGCTTGCCCAGCGATGCGGGACCTCGGGGCCGGGCTGCAAGAGTGGAGCGCTGAGGGCGCGAAGTTCGCTCTTTGCGTCGTGGTGGAGACGTGGGGCTCCTCGCCGCGCCCCATCGGTTCTGCAATGGCGGTTCGGGAGTCGGGCGCGTTTCTTGGTTCGGTGAGCGGTGGCTGCGTGGAGTCCGAGGTCGTCCACGAGGCCGTTCAATGCCTCACGAAGGGCCATTCGAGGGAACTCGTCTACGAAGGGTTTGAACCTGGCCAGCTCTGGAAGGCCGGGTTGACGTGCGGGGGGCGGGTCCGAATTCAGGTAGCACCGTTCTCGTCCTCGCCGGACCAGAGTTCGCTGCTGTCCAGAGCGCTCTCGGACAGGCTGCCCTTTCAACTGGTCTTGTGCGGCGAAGCGGGGGCCGCGGAATGGACGGTCGAGAGCGACTCGGATGACGAAGGCAGCGCGGGGCTTGCTGAACCCAGCGTTGCCTTTCAGGTTTCGGGAGTCCGTATTCAGTATCCCGCGCCTGAGCGGTTGATTATCGTGGGTGGAGGGCAGATCGCTCGGCACTTGATCCCGATGGCGCGCGAAGTAGGTTTCGAAGTCCTACTGGTCGATCCTCGCTCAAGGTTCGCGGAGCCGTCGACATCCCCAAGGGCTCCCGATCATACGTCGACCCGGCCTCCCCACGAGGCCCTCTGCGAACTGTGCTTGACTGCAAACGACTTCGCGGTCGTTCTCGCCCACGACCCCAAGATCGACGACCCCGCGCTCGAGGCGCTCTTGCCCTCAAAGGTGCGCTATGTCGGCGCGTTAGGGAGCCGGAAGACGCAGGACGAGAGACGGGAGAGGCTCCGAAGCCTGGGGCTTACGGAGAGCGAAATCGGCCGCATTTACGGTCCGGTTGGGCTCGACATCGGGGCGAAAAGCCCGGCAGAGATCGCGCTGAGCATCCTTGCCGAGATCGTTTCGGTTCGTCGGAAGGCATCGCCGTGAGTGCGGGCGTCGTCGTTGGCCTCCTGTTGGCTGCGGGCGAATCGCGCCGAATGCGGGGCGGCAACAAGCTCTTGCGGGAATGGGGCGGTGAGCCTCTTATTCGCCGCATCGCGAAGACCGCGCTCGGCTCGCAACTCGATTCGCTGCTTGCCGTCGTGGGGCACGAATCCGACGCAGTCCAGAAAGCGCTCGAGGGGCTGGAAATCGAATTCGTTCTGAATCCGAAGTACGCCCAAGGAATGGGAAGCTCTCTGTCGGCCGGCGTCGAACGTGTTCGCGAACGGGCCGATGCGGTGGTGATTCTGTTGGGTGATATGCCTCGAATCCAATCGAGCACCATCGATACAGTCCTCGCCCGATGGCGACAAGGGGGACTTTGCGTCGTCCATTGCGGCTCGGTAGATTCGCCGCGCCCGCCCACCCTCTTCTCTCGGGAGCTTTTTGCGGACTTGACGGCTCTTTCTGGGGACCAAGGCGCGAGGAGCATTATCGAGTCCAAACGAGAGCGATCCGGCATCGTTACTGTGGAACCTGCCGAACTCTCCGACTTCGACGAGTCCTCGGACTGGCCGGACGCTGAAGCGCCTTGAGGCCTACGGCGTCGGGCTCGGCAAGAACAGAAACCCAGAAGCTACGTCGGAAACGCCCAAAAACCTGGTAATTCGAACGTCCCAAGAGGTGATACAATGGTTTCTGCAAGACCGCGTTGGCGCTTGGTGCTACTCGCGATGTCGATTGCAAAGGAGAATCAGAATCTATGAGAACTCTTCGTTTGTTCAGTTTTCTTGCCGCCACCTGCGTGGTGGCGTCTTCCCAGGCCATCGTTGCCTTTAGCAACTTTGGAGCCGGGGATTCATACAACACCGGCTCCGGCTGGTCGCTGCTCAGCGGATCGCATGGATCGCAATACATCTCGCACCAGTTCGTGTCGGGGGCATCGGGCTCGCTCGAGAGCATCGAGGTCGCCTTCGGGCACGTTGCGGGCACGAACGACTATTCGATTTCCTTGCTCATGGACGGGGGCGACGTTCCCGGAGGAGGGATTACCACGTGGTCGGGAGTGACCGCTGGCTCATTCGGAAGCGGTGGCGCGCCGATCATGGTGATCAACGGTTTCCCGTCGATCGTCCTCAGTTCGGGCACGAAATACTGGGTCGAAGTCAAGCCCACTTCTGGCGACACGTGGGGGGCCTGGAACTTCAACGATCAGGGTGACACCCGGCTCATGTCGGTCAGCGGCGGGGCGCCCTCGACTGCTGATTCGGGCGCGTTCCGCGTTAACGTGGTTCCTGAGCCGGCCTCGATGGCAGCGCTCGGACTCGGCGCTGTCGCTCTGATTCGCCGACGAAAGAGCAGCTAAGCTCGTCCAAGGAAACGCAATCCGTTTGGGCCTGGCGTCGTAGGGCAGCCAGGCCCTTCTGCGTTGCGCATCTCCAAGGCACAGCAGGTATTCCTGCCGGAGATGGCATGACACCTACCGAAAGTACTGCATCCGAGCCTCCCGAAAGCCGACAATCCCTTTGAGCCGGGGAGGGCTGGATGGATTCTCAAGTTCGAAATGTCCGCAAGCGCGAGATCGTCGCGCATTCGGTCTTTGTCTACACTTTTCTAGGCGCGGTCTTTGGCGCCTGCTGTCCGCTGCTCGCGTGGGTGGTCGATATCGCCAATCTTGGGCTTCCATTCACGTTTAGTTCGATTCAGTTCATCCACTTCAAGAACCCCTCGCACTACATCGCAGATCTAGCACCGGGGATCATGGCCCTCGTCTTCGCCAAACTCGGGTCCTCCCAGCGCGACCTTGTCCGCGATCGGGCCCTGCTTCGGTCAAGGGTCGACGAGAGAACTCACGAGTTGCAGGTGAGCAACGAAGCCCTCAACGAGCGCACCTCGGACCTCGAGAACACGTCTGAGCTTTACCGGCTCGCCGCCAAGCGGTTCGAGGACCTCTTCGAGGGGTTGCCTGTCGCCTGCTTCACGGTGGATCGTTCGGGTTGCGTCTATGAGTGGAACCGTAAGTGCGCCGAAGTGCTGGGCAAGAGCACCTTGGAGGCGTATCTTCAGCCTGTAGACTCCGTGGTCGAACTGGAAAGCGGCGCGGATCGCTGGCGCGAGATGTTCGATCAGGCCTTTGAGGGGCATGAGGTGAACGACCGGGAGTTCGTCGTACTGCACGAAGACGGGTCTCGACGCTTTACTCTTACGAGCGTGATTCCCATCACGGGTCCGGAGGACGATGTGTGCGGCGCGGTCTGCGCCAGCATCGACATCACCGAGCGAAAGTCCGTCGAAATCGACCTGGCGTTGAGTGAGGGCCGCTTCCGAACTGCCATGAACGCCCTGTTCGAAGGAGTGATGGTTGTTGACTCAGAAGCAAGAATCCAAACGTGCAACCCGTGTGGCGCAAAGCTCCTGCAACTCGAAGTAAGCGATATCGTGGGCACGTCCCTTTACGCACACCCATGGGACGTGACGGACTGGGACGGGAACCCGGTGTCCGTCAATGAGTTCCCCGTAATACGTTCGCTACGGAAAGGCGAGGTAGTCAAGGACGCGGTCCTCTCCGTTCCGCTGAGGTCTGGAGCCCGACGATGGCTGTCGCTCAACTCCAGTCCCCTAGCCGTAGCCGAAGGGGGAGAGATCGTTGCGGCCGTCGTCAGCTTCTCCGATATCACCGAGTCGATCGAAGCCGACAACCGCATTCGGAGTCAGATGCAGCACATCGAGAGCATGAACCGGCTCTTGAAGGATAACCAAGTCCAACTTCAGCAAGCCAACGCTCGGCTGAAAGCGCTTGCGAAAACCGACGGCCTCACCGGGCTCATGAACCACAGGGCGTTCCAGAACCGCCTCGCCCGCGAGGTCGAGCGGTGCAATGCGGAAGGCCATAGGTTGAGCCTCTTGATGATCGATGTGGATGACTTCAAGCGCTATAACGACACCTTCGGGCACCCGGCGGGCGATGAAGTTCTCAGCAGGGTTTCGCGCGTGCTGGAGTCGTGCGCGGGGCCCACGGACTGCGTCGCCAGGTACGGCGGAGAGGAGTTTGCCCTGGTCCTTCTCGGCGCAGACGAAAGGAGGGCTGGCGAAGTCGCCGAGCGCATTCTGGAAGCGATGAATGAGGCCAAATGGCCGAAAGCCAACGTGACGCTGAGCATCGGAATCTCGACCACCTCTCCTCGGCAGGTCGAGGGCAAGGCGCTGATCGAGGAAGCCGACAACGCCCTCTATGCCGCAAAGTCGAAGGGTAAGAACTGCTTCGTCCACAGCGCTGGGCTCAACGGAATTCGAGTCGATCGCAGGAGAAAAGCGGCGTAGCGTTTCTCTGCGTGCGCGCAGCGCGTCATATTGAGGGATATGCGACTCCGGACTCTCCTCTGCGGCCCCTTGCTGCTCTTGCTTGGGTTCGCCACCCTCTTCGCGCAAGAGAAGCCGTTTGTGGCTTCCAAGAGGTGGGCGCTCGTGATCGGGGCGCAGAACTACCAAGAATACGGCCAGCTTAGATACGCCGCGGGCGATGCAAGGGCCGTCCACAAGGCGCTCCTGGAGAAGTTCGATTTCGAGCCGGGAACCGTGAGGCTCCTCACAGACGAGCCTGGCGGGGGTGGCGTCACTCACGAGAATGTAAGCCGGGAACTCGATGGGCTCCTTGCCGACCCGAAACTCGACCGCTCCGACCTGTTCGTGTTCTTCTTCTCGGGTCATGGCGTGGGGCTTCCCAGCGGCGACTACCTCCTGCCCATCAACGCCACCAAAGCGGACGCTGAGAAGGTCGGAATCCCCGTGAAGTCCATCATCGAGAGGTTCGTTCGAGCAGGGTTGAAGAACGTACTCGTGATCTCCGACGCGTGCCGAGGTGGGGAAGAGAACGCATTCGGCGAAGAATTGCAGGAACTGGGCAAGAAAGCCAACATCGCCGTGCTGCTGGGGTGCGCGCCCGGAAAGCGCTCCTATGAGAACCGCACGTTCCGTCAGGGGGTCTTCGCCCACTTCCTGCTTGAGTCGTTCGAAAAGACCGAGCTTCGAAACCCTGTTTCGGGCGCCCTGTGGGCTTCAGCAGTCGCAGAGGACGTGCGCAAGAGTGTCTTTGAGTTCACCCAAAGGGACTTCGGAGAAGACGCGCAAGAGCCCGCGATTTGGTCGGAGAAGACCCAAGACGTGCTGCTCGCCGCCTACCTGCCCCAATCGGGGGAATCGGGTCTCGCGGCATTTCTCGACGAAGCTCAGAAACTCGAGCAGGCTCAATTCGAAGCGGCTCTGGCGAGATATGCCGAGGCACTCTTCCAGGCCGAGGAGTACCTGACCACCGTCGAAGCCCTCAAAACGCTCGACCAGATCGGCGAGATGACCGATCACTCGCGGTACACGCTGGGGATCGCCCTCGACCTCACGGACCGGCTCTCGGAGTCCGTGCGAATCCTCGAGAAACTGGCCAAGGAAAGCGAATCCGAATACATCCGCGCGCTCGCGGTGTGCAGCAATGGCTCAAAGACCGTCCTTGTGGAAGACAGGCTGAAGGCCATCGACGCCCTTTGGGAGACGGACTCGTCGGATGGCGCGGCGATGCTGATCTGGGTGCTGGTCAAGAACAACGCTGAAAGCGACACGCAGCAGCTTTACGCCACAAGGATTCTCGAATCGACCGATCCTCAGGGGCGCTTATACGCTTACGTAAAAGCGGAGTCCCACGTCCTTGCGGGCCAGAACGACGAAGCCGTCGAATGGTACCGAAAGGGCCGACAACTGCCGCCCGGCATCATCGAGGACTACCTGTTTCAGATCGGCGAGTACATCGTGCTTGGGTCCTTGAAGAGGTTCGACGACCTAGAAAAGCTGTTTGCGGAAACGGACTCTGTCGGCGAGCACCGAGCGTTTTGGCTCTTGGCGAAGGCGCGGTTCCACAAAGACAACGACCGCTTCGACGAGATGATCAGGTTCGTGCGGGAGGCGATGAAGGAAAGCCCTGCGCCGAACGAAATCATCGCCGGTCTTCGCATAGCGGGCATGAGAGTCGCCCTAATCGCCGACGAGGTCAAGGCGGCATCGGAAGCGCACCCTTACTCCTGGAAGGCTTGGCTCGCCAAGATGATCGCCGAATCCGTGAAGAACGGCATGGAGAAGGGCATGGACCTCATCCGGCCAACCGAGAAGTATGCCGAGAGCGAAGTGGACTTCGTCACGATGGCCTTCACTATCGTCGACGAGATGCTACAGGAGACGTTTGAGGCGGGAGCGATCGATGGGATGGCCTACGCTCAACTCCAAACGACGTTCTTCAACCTCATGATCGAATACGTTCCCAAGTTCGGGCTGGACGCCGAACTATGGGAGCGCCTCGTGACGATCGGACTCAGCAACGAGCGCAACCTTCAACTGTACTTTTTAGCTCGCGAGCATCTGACGCCCTTGGAACGGCAAGGCAAGATGTCGTCCGGGTTGCTGTCGATCTACATGATGATTTGCATCGGGGTCGGAGACTCAGAGGAAGTAGAGCGAATCGCTCATTCGGACAAGTTCGTCGCAAGCGATCGGGTCGATTCTCAGTGGTTTCTCGCCATGACCTGGGCGACGGCAGGCAAGTTCCAAGAGGCTTACGACCTCGTCAAGAAGCTTGTCGAACCCTCGCATCCGCTCAAGGACCACGCACGGGCCACGCGCGCGTTGCTGGAGGCGATTGTGGGTGATAAGGACGAAGCGCGGAAGCTGCTCGATCCCGAGTTCAAGGACCCTGCCCAGCGAGCCTTTGCAGGGATCGCATGGCACGCGCTTGGAGAATTCGACAAGTCGTTGCCGCTGCTCGAGGAGTCGCGCACCCAGCGCAATTCGAACTGGCTTCCGATTCATGCCTTCGCGGTCGGGGTTCTGTTCGAGGAGGTCAAAGCCGCAGGCGACAGCGACGCATGCGACACCCTCGCCTACGAGGCTGGCCTAGCTCATCCGGGCAATCCGCTCTTCGCTAGGTTTCACTATGGGCTCAAGCCCGACGTTGCGATCTACGTCGGCTCAAAGTCGCTCCCCGCGATCTGTGTGGGCGATCAAATGGAGCCGCGAGTGACGACGGTCGAGTGGACGGTTTCGGCCGATGGGTCGGCAAAGGGTCGTTTGGGGATCGAGGAAGGCAAGGCCCTCGAATTTTCCGGAACGGTTGACGACCACGGCAACTTGGTTGCGGTTGGAACGTGGGACGGCTCGGAGCACAAGATTTATGCCAAGGTACCTCCGCCGGACAGGTACGGCAAGGTCGAACGCCTGGAGAGTATGGGCGTGGTTTTCATGGCGTTCGACAAGCAGCAAGTTCGCAAGACCTGGATTGCCCGGCCCAATATCGGCGCCTCCGGCCCGCAAAAAAAGGACGCGGGCGGCCAAGACCTCCCGCGTCCGGTTAGACTGCCGCCCCCCTAGTAAGCGGGCGTGATCGTGATCCCTTTCAGCTTCCCGTCTTCGAACATTACGCCGAGGTTGAGTCCGCTGAAGTACATCCAGGTCTCAACCTTGCCCCCTTTGGCGAGGTCTTTCTCTTTCGCGCCCTTCAGGTTGAGCACCTTGGCGAAGTCGTCCTCGCTCATTCCAACCGTCAGCAGGAATTCCCGGGAGTCGGTTGTGTTGACCGGACGAAGGGAGACGGAGCTCCCGGCCACATAAGTGGTCAGGCGCATGACTCGCCCGCTCTCGGTGAAGATCGAGAAGTCGCCGCCTCGCCACCTCATCTCGGTAAGGTCGGGATACCGCGAATCGAACGAGATACGCAGGTCCGCCGGGCCGAGCCCATCTACGATCTCTTGGACTGGGTCGAGGAGCCCCAACGTTTTGTCGCCGAGGGTTACCGTCAAAGGCTTGCAGAGGTAGGACGGCTTGGGCTCAACCTTCTTGGGTTCGACGCCCAACCTTCCGCAAACGGTCTCGTAGTTCTTCTTGACGGCGCTCCAATTGACGTTCGATGAGGGCGTTTCCGCGAGCCACATGGCAAGCACGTCGGCGGTCAGAGCGTCCGTCTCTTTCGACGCTCCCTTCACGCTGATCCGACCGAGGTTCTCCGCGATTGCAGGGTTGAAATACTCGGATTTCTTCTGCGCGCCGATCATCGCGTCGTACGCCCCTTGAACGTCGCCCACCCGATCGAGCCCGAGACCTAGATTGACCGCGTGACGAAGGAGGTCCCAAGTGTCGGTCGCGGCGCCCGTCAGCTTACGCAATGCCGCGATTCCAGCTTGGAGCACGTCCTTCTTGCCATCGGGTTCGAGCACTTGCGCGAGAGCCATCAACTCGGCAACACGGGGGTTGCCGGACGCCTTTTCGGCGGCCACCTGAAGCTTAAGCAGGGCCTCAGCGTATCGCCTTCGATCGGAGTCGCGAATCTCTGGGTCGCGGGCTTCCGAAAGCGGAATGTCGGTCAGGAGCGGGCCGAAATCTGGCCGAAACCAGTTCTCTTTGACGGGCACGGGCAGGTTATCGTAGTAGTTCATCAGCGAAGCCTGCGCCGAATTGACGTAGGCCGCGCTGAGCATCGGATATCGGGTTGCCGCCGAATCGAACAGGCGGCTCGCGATGCCAAACATCCGAGCCTCCATATAAGTCAGCGCGACGTCGAATTGAACGAACGACTCCAGGACCGCAGGCTCGGTAGAGATTCGCGCCGCGCGAGCCTTAGGGTCGGGGTGCGTCCCGGTCAATCTGCCGAGCCAGCTCCCTAGGCGGCCGCGCAAGGTTTCGAGTTTCAGGAGCATGTCGACCATGTCCTTGTTCGCATGGCCAAGCCTCTCCAAATACGAGGCGCCACTTAGGTCGGCTTCCGTTTCTTGAACGCGCGTCCACAGCTTGGCGAGGTCTCTCGCGGCAGGTTCGGAAGGCTTGACGTGTCCATTTGCGAGGTGCGCCACTTCGTGGGCGACCACGGCTCGGATGATCCGCGCGTCTCCGTCACAGAACTTGACCAGCCCAGTGTGGACCCTTAGAATGGCCTGCGGCTTCTTGCCTTCCTCGAAGATCGCGCTGGCGTAGGCGTTGACTTCGTCGTCCTCCTCAAACGCCACGTCGATCGGATATTGGTAGGCCTCGTTCTTCGGAGCGATCGCCTCAATCTCGCGGACCATCTTCTTGAGGTCGTCGAGGGTGAACTCCGCGCCCAGCGCCCCAACCGCTGAAGTCGCCAACAGGATGAGGGTTGCAAGGCGCAACCCGAGTCGTTTGATCATTGCTTTCTCCCTTGGATGACAGCCCCATGGTAAGCAGCCACCTCTCAAGAAGACGGACGAAGGCCTGCGTAATTACGCAGGCTTCGATTCGATTCGAAAAGGCCGTAGAAAGGCCTGGGACCTTGGCGAAAAAGAACCTTCCCTCAACGCCAGGTTCCCAGGCCGAAATGGACCCTGCGGATCGTCAGAACCGGAACCCAAAGGCAACGGTAAACGTCGTTTGGGTCTTCTCCTTCGGGCCCTTGCTCAAGAACATCGCCTTGTTCGAGCTATCGTGCCGAGCTTCGAATCGAACGACGTTTTTGGCGCCCCACAGGTAGTCGATCGTGCCGGTCAGCGAATCGATCGTAACCTTGTCACCGGGTACCTCGACTTCGACGGTTTCTCCTCGAAAGGCCAATGTGACCTGATCGTTGAACTGATGCTTCAGGTACACGCCCCCGCCAAAAGCGTCGGCCTTGTTCGGGGTTTTCGCCCTTAGGCCCTGTGCCTCGAACCCAAGCGATGTGCGGTCGTCGACCTGATGGCGCAGGTTGAAGATCGCAGAATCGACCTGTGTGCTTCCGGCAGACCCGAATCCAAGCCCGCTGTAGCTCCCGGAGTTGTTCGTAGAGGTTCCGCCTTCACGCCCAGTGATCAAAGCCAGCTTGGCTTTCGTCCGCTCGCTCCAATCGACGTTGAAAACGCCGCCAAAAGTCTTGCTTCCATTGGGGTCGTCGGTTTCGTTCCAACCGTTGACCACGAACGCCGTGAGCTCGATTCTGTCGTTGAGCGGAATCGTTCCGCGGATTCCGGTCATGTGTCTTGGCTGGGCCATCGTGAAGAGGAGGCCGCGGCTGTAATTGTCGTTGTTGAAGTTCTCGGTGTCCTCATATCCCAAGAAACCTTTGAACTTGCCAAGGTCGATCGTGCCTCCGCCCGTGGGGAAGGTGATGAACGCTTCGAGCAAATGCTTGGCCAGCTTTCCGTTCGACGAATCGAACCCGAAATGCTTGTCTGCGGCGTCGCCGCTCCAAATCGTGAAGTTCAACCCAAACGGGTTCTTCGGCGTCGGGACCATGTTCAGGTGCAGAAGGAACGCCATGTGCTGGAGTTCTTGGTTCCGCGAGTCGAACAGGCGGCCGTTGACGCTGTGCCCTCGGTAGGACTCATTGTCGTTGTATTGATAATAGAAATCGAGCGTGCCGCTGGACTCCCAATTCTTGAACATCGGGTCTTCGTCTTGCTTGGAATTGACGGAGAGGCGCGTAGGAGGCTCCGCGCTCGCTTCCTTCTCGACCGCAGCCCTCGCCGAACCCACTGCGGACACCACGTCCGCCATGGAAGCTCCTTCGACGAAGGGGCAAGCGACTCCCAAAGAGGCCAAGACCCCAATCCATTTGGCCGAATAACAACGCATATCGTTCACCTCGGTTCCTTTGTCGCGCCCAAGCATCCAAGCTCAGACGCGCGCGACCTTACTATTCTGGCAAAAATACCTGAGAAGCGCAGTCGCGGATACATGAAGGGACGGAATCCGAGCCTCAATAGCTTCAAAGGAACCTGAAAAAGTGAAGTTGGGAAAGAACTCTGGCGCGGGCGGAGGGACTCGAACCCCCAACCCTCAGTTCCGAAGACTGATGCTCTATCCGTTGAGCTACGCCCGCGCGGGCATGGAATTCTACCAGACTCCCCTCGCCTAGGGCGCCCGATCCTGTAGGACCACCAGTTGCGATTCCGTCCAGGTTCGGGTATGACTGACAACGAGAAAGCAAAGGGTCTACAAATGACCCTTCGCCCTGCCGAAACTCAAGAATGTCCGCTATGGTCGAAACCCTATCGAAACCGATCCTTGGATTGGACAGCGAGTTCCCGGACGTCGTCTATGTGTCTTATCACAGCGCTTCGGGCAAGTACGGATGCTATTGCCATCTGGGCATCCACGGCCTTGCCTGCTTTAGCAGCGAAGCGGCGGCGATTCGGTTCACCGAATGGATCGATCTCAGCGGGATGACCGTCGTGGAACTCACGTTCGACGAAGCCCGCGAGGTGGCAAAGGCGCGGCCGTTTCCCGTCGTCGCGCTGATGCTTCTCGACCGGATGGATCAGCCGAAAATCCATTACGTTCGGTAGGGCTAAGAACTACTCGTCGGTTCGGCCCAGCGAGCCGATCGTGAGCTGAATCTCCTCGCGCGACTCAACGAGTTGCAGTTGGCCGTCCCTGATGTGGAACACCCGGTCGGATACGTCGATCATCTTGAGATCGTGCGTCGCTGAGATGACCGTGACCCCCTGCTCCTGATTGAGCTTCTTCAACAGAGTGATTATCTCTTGCCCTGTGCTGAGGTCGAGGTTCCCGGTGGGTTCGTCGGCAAGGACGATCGAAGGGCTGTTGGCGAGCGCGCGCGCGATGGCGACCCGTTGCTGCTGCCCGCCCGAAAGCTCGTTAGGACGGTGGTTGAACCTCTCATCGAGACCGACCAACCCCAACAAATCCATCCCGCGTTCCTCAGCCTCTTCCGATTGCGTTCCCGCGAACAGCATCGGCAGGACGACGTTTTCGAGGGCGGTGCGAACGGCGATCAGGTTGAAAGTCTGGAAGACATAGCCGATGGTATGGCAACGCAAGAACGCGAGTTCGCGGGCGTCGAGCTGTGCGATGTCCATCGAGTTGATGAACACGCTCCCGCTGGTGGGTTTGTCGAGACCGCCGATTAGATTGAAAAGCGTGCTCTTGCCCGAACCTGAGGGTCCCATGATCGAGACGTACTGGCCCGCCTCGACCTGACACGAGATGCCGTTCACCGCATGAACGGCCGTCGACCCCTCGCCATAGGTGCGAACGAGATCGAGCGTCCGTACGATGGCGCTCGAGGTCAAATCTCCGTCCTCAACGCAGCTACCGCGGGCATTCGAGCGGCCACGATTGCCGGGGTGAGAGCAGCGATCAGCGTCAATCCCGTGCCCGCGGTCGAACCCAACGCGACCGCAGACAGCACCCAACTCGCCATTAGTTCGGAGCCGCCCCAACTCAAAACGAAGGCCGAACCCCCTGCGCCCAGGGTTGCCCCGACGACGGACCCCAACAGCCCCATGAAGAGTCCCTCAAAAAAGAACACCGCCACGATGAAGCCGTCCGTCGCGCCCAAGCACTTGAAGGTCCCGATCTCGCGGAACCTCTCCGTTACGGCGATGAACATGGAGTTCGAAACGCCCAACAAGCACAGCGCGGCCGCCGCTGCAGCTTGCCAATCGACCCGAGCCAACGTGACGGCGTCCACTGTCGGCTTGGCGACTTCGACCGATCGAATAACGAGCGCCGCCGCGAGGTATGCCGAACCCGCGCCGATGCCAAGGGTTGTGAGCGTTTGCCTGAGGAGCCGCACGCGAAGGCTGGCGAACGCTTGACGCCATGCGATGCTCCAATCTGAGGAAACTCGTCGCTGCGTGGGTTTCATTGCTTCTTCTTGACTTTCAATTCCACAAGCCCGCGCTTGCCCAACATCTGTAAGAACGCTGCCAATGAGGCCTCCGCTTCGAGCCGGTTCATTCCGAACTTCGAGACAAGCTGCCGTGCGATCGCGTCGAACGTGTGCCGCCCGTCGCACAGACGCCAAACGGTAGCGCCCACGGACTCGAGCTCGAACCTCTTCTCGCCTTGAGGCGACAGCCCCCGAGGAACCCAACGGTAGGCTCGGAACTGGTCGAGGGGAAGGGCGAGTTCGACGCCGCCGTTTTCGCAATCGCGTTCTGAGGCGTGGGCAGACCGAAGCGGTACCGACTTTCTCAATTCCTCGATCGAAGGGCCCCTGCGGTCCCCCAAAAAGCTTCCGATCAGGCGAACCAATCCCATTGCGGCTCCAAATCCTTGCTGCGAAAGTCGCAAACCACCGACGTAAGGTGGTTCCGCTCCTCATCATAGCGCACGAGTACGGTTCGGGAAGGGAACCACCCGATCCTTCTCTCCCCCTTCCAATGGAACCTTGGGCCGTCGGTGGTTCCGGAGCCCTGTGGGAGCCTGTGGAGGGAAGCGGCCCACTCCGCCAGTCCGTGTTTTTCCACCAGTTGACGGCCAAACCCCCAACGCTCAGCGACGAGCCTTGCGCCACGGGCTCGGAACTCGAGGGTTGTGCGGCCCGCCCGAAGAGTAGGCTGCACAAGCTGAAACCCGGCCGGGAGCTTCAAGGCGAGTCCGTAGAGGGACCACAACCAAGCGTCGCCTGGGCTCAATTCGAAGCGCTCCCAAGCGGCTTCGAGGGCCTTCTTCGGTGGGTTCTTCGAGGTTCCCACGGCTTCAACGAGGAACGTCCGCTTCAGTTCGGGGGCAAACCAGTAGATTCCGAGGGCGTGCAACTTCGATGACCATGAGTAGCGCCATGCCGCGCCGTCCTGCTGCACGTTGCTCGAGAAGGGCGTTCTCGCGCGGGCGGCATCGCGGTGAAGGTTTTTGAGGTAGGCGCGAAGTGCGGATTCGCCATCCGGGGGGTGAGGGGAGGCTTTCCAGCGCACTTGGATCGAAAGCGAGTCTTTGGCGTCGAACCTAACGCGGCCCGATTTGGCGGTGCCGATCAACACGACTGGCGCCCAGTCCGCCGGGTGGTCAAACCGAAATCCCTGCCAGCCAAAGACCTCGCGGCGCTCGTCGGCGGCCACGCGCGGCTACTTGGAGTCGTCGTCGGTCTTTGAAGCTGGGTCCGCGGGTTCGGACTTCGCGGAGTAGTCGACCGAGCGTTTGCCTTCGTCCAGGCCCTTTTGCAGTTCGCCAACCCCTTTGCCGACGCCCCGCATCAGTTCAGGAATCTTCTTGCCGCCGAAGAGAACGAGGATGACGAGCAAGACGATCCACAGTTCCTGGCCCTGCAGAAATGCCAATGTGAAGGTGTGAGTCATATCGGAGGGTTCCTTACCGTCGCACTCTAGTATACGCAAGCAGGGACGCATCCTGCTCTCGACGGTTCATTCTGAGCCCAAATCCTGCTGCTGTCGGGAGTTTCGGAAAGGGCCCTCGTTTTCGCTTAGAGCGCCGAAATCGCCCTCGCCTTTGACCGGCACCTTGATCCATCCCCGAGGCGTGCCCATGAATTTGGGCGAAGTCGCGTTGTCGCGCGCCTTATACTCTTCGTGAGCGTTGGGGCGCGGGCTTTCGATCTCGAACACCAAGTAGATCGTCGCAGGCTCGGAAATCTCCGCCAGCTTCTTGCCGGAAAGGGCCGAATTGAAGGCCATTCCGGTCATGCTCTTTCCATCGTCCTTGAAGCAGCCCCAATCTCCGTCCGGGTCCATGATCTTCAGGTCGAACGGGACGTCCGCTTCCTCTTTCAGACGCCTTCTCATCAACTCCCGGATGTCGTCTTGCCACGATTCGGCGTTGGGGAGGGCGCCGTCATGCTCAGCGGCGTACTCGAGAAGGGCATCTCGCGCGCCTTCAAAGGCGATCGCGCACCCGATCGACGGCGTCATCTTGCCCCAGAATCCGGTGAACATGTAGGCCATCAGGCCGACCATCAGCACACAACCGCCGACAACGGCGATGATCGTGATGCCGATAATCAACCCGGTGCGGCTCTTTTTAGGCTGAGCCGGTGCGGGCGGTGTAAAGGGCGGCGGCGATGTATGCACGGAAACATGATACATTCTTATCTGGCGCATTGAAGCGAAATTGAGCAACGAGACCCTGGGAGGACATTTGGACGCATCGAGACGACCCCCTCAAGTCGATTCCGTCAAGCGGAGCGAACTCTTGGCGGCATTCCCTGAGGCTGTACGCACGGAAGCCGCGCGACGGGCGATCGATGATTATCGTCGAGCCGCGTCTCAGGGACCGTCGCCTTCACGTGAGGAAGTGGAAAGGGCGGCCCGGGCTCATGCGGAGCGGCTGACGGGTCCGCGAGTCCGTACCGTACTCAATGCCTCCGGGGTGATCTTGCACACGGGCCTCGGAAGGGCCAGGCTCGCTCCTTCCGTTGCGAAGGCCCTGGCCGGGGCCGCAGAGGGTCATCTGGCGCTGGAAGTCGATCTCACCACCGGCTCGCGGGGCGACCGTCAAGAGGTGATGCGCGAGATGATCTCTAAGGTGGTCGGGGGCGAATCTTCCTTCGTTGTCAACAACTGCGCTGCGGCGGTCTACTGCGCGCTCTCTGCTCTTGGCTCCGGGAAGGAAGTGCTTCTCTCGCGGGGGGAGATGGTCGAAATCGGAGGTTCGTTCCGTATGCCCGAAGTGATCGAGGCGAGCGGGTGTCGCCTGGTCGAAGTCGGGTGTACGAACAAGACGCGGCTGGCAGATTACGAAAGGGCGATGAACCCCGAGACCGCCGTAATCGTAAGATGCCACAGATCCAATTTCAAGATGACTGGCTTTGTCGAGTCGCCTTCGAGCCAGGAACTCGCCGAACTCGCGCGGAGCCGGGGAATCGTGTTCCTCGAAGACGTCGGCAGCGGGTGCCTGGTCGATACTTCTCAGTTCGGAGCGCCGAAGTGGTACCGAGTGCAGGATGCCCTTGCAGCGGGCGCCCACATCGTTACGTTCAGCGGAGACAAGCTGCTCGGGGGTCCTCAAGCGGGGCTTCTGGTCGGCGATGGGACCCTCATCGACCGGATCGCAAGGCACCCCTCCGCAAGGGCCTCGCGGGTCGACAAGCTCACCGTCGTAGCTCTCTCGGAGACCCTCAGACTCTACTGGACCGGAAGGAGCCTGGAACTCCCTACGCTCGCCTACCTCGCGAGGAGTCTGGAGACCGTCCGGGGGTACGCCGAGAGAATCGCGTCCGCCGCAGGGGTCGAAACGGCCATCGAGGAAGGAATCACCGAAATCGGAGGCGGCTGCGGAGAAGGGGAAGGCGTGGCGACGGTTCGCGTAGGCTTGGCAAGCCGGGATCCGATCGCTCTTGCCACGAGCCTACGGCAAGGCGAACCTTCGGTTTTGACCCGAATTGAACGCGGTCGAGTGTGGATCGACCCAAGAACCTTGGAGCCGGAGGAAGTTGAGGCCGCTGTAGGCGTCCTGAAGTCGAAGGAGGAATGGGAGTGAACGAAACCGACGCGCTGAGGATTCAGCAAAACGAGTTGATTCGAGCCTTGCAACGAACGCTCGAACTCCACTGTCCTGGAGAGGCCGACCACGCGGAGCGCGTTGCCGTCTATTCAGTCGCCACCGCGCACGAATTGGGCGTATCTGAAGCCGAACTTCTGGACATCCGGCGAGCCGCCGCGCTCCACGACATTGGCAAGGTGGCTGTCGACCGGGACCTACTCGTCAAACCCGGCGGGCTCTCCGACGAGGATATCGTCGCGCTGAGGCTCCATGCAGAGCTGTCCATTCGCGTGCTCGAAGGGATCGAGTGGCTTGCGGAAGCGGCTCTCATGGTACGCCATCACCACGAGCATTGGGACGGAGGCGGCTACCCCGATGGCCTCCAGGGCGACGAGATCCCTTTAGGTTCGAGGATCATCGGAGTCGCTGAAGCCTTCGACGTGATGACGATGGCCTCGCCGTTTCGGGAATTGCGGATGCCCGAGGAGGCTCTGGCCGAACTGCAGCGATGCGCCGGGACCCAGTTCGATCCCGGCGTAGTCTCTGCGTTTGGCCGCATTCAAGCCCTCGTCCAACCCATCGGCATGAAGGGGTAGCTATCAGGCGGCCTTGGCTCTCTTGGCGAGCCACCAGAAAAGCAGCACGGGAGGAAGCCAGATTGGCGCGAACACGAAGACGAAGATCACGAGTCTGCCGAGGAAACGGCCCGCGGAAGTCAGCGCGTTGAGGGCCGACGACCAAGTGTCTTCTGCCCAGCCTTCCCCTTTTTCAGGTTGCCCCGGCTTGACTCGCTGCTCCATCGAAAGCGAGATCGTCGAGAGGGTCGAGAGGTTGGCGAGCGCCCGGCGCTGCGACTCGAAGCTCTCCAGTTCTTGCCGAACGTATCCGAGGCGCTCTTTGATCTCCAGCAGTTCGCCGACCTTCTTGGCGGCGCGGAGCATCGTCACGTAGCTCTCTTCTTCGGCCCGAAGCGCCCGCAATCGGCCTTCGATGTCGGCGTATTGCCGAGTGATGTCCTCACGGTTCGTACTCTCGCTGAGTTTCTCCCCGAGCGCTCGAAGCTGGTTCATGGCGTCGCTGAAGTGAACGGACTTCACGCGCAGCGTCATATTGCCTCGGGGCAACTGCGTTTGCGAACCGCTGTCGTTCTGGTTTTCGACATACCCGCCGAGGGCATTGGCGATCGCTTCCGCCTGTTCCAGCGCGGCTTGCAGGTTCTCTACACGCAGCGAAAGCGAGCCCGTCTGGATCACACGCCGCTCCAAATCGGGGAGTTCGGGGGGGGTCGCCGAGCTAGTCCCAGCTCCCGAACGACTCTTTCCGGACACGAGGCCCTTTGAATACGGAGTGTTGGCTGCAGGCGCCTGGTCCGCCGGAGCTTCAGCAGGCATCCTGCCGGCCATTCCCCCCGACTCCATCTTCGCGCTTTCGGCGCCGGCATCCATGAAAGCGCTCTCGGAGGCGACCGTGGCAGCCAAGAACTGACTGCGTAGGGGGCGCTGCATGAGCGCAAAGCCCAGGAGCAAGACGAGCAACGCCCCAGCATAGGCGAACCGTCCCGCGGGGCTGAAGGGATGCCACCAAGGGCGCGAACTTCGGCGAACTGCAGCAAGGGCCGCTTCACGGCCGTTTACCGCCGGTTCCGCTGCGAGCCTTCGAATCTCAAGACCAAGGAATCTCAATTGTTCAACCTCCTTTTGAAGTTGGGGGTCCGCGTCGATGGCCCGTCGCACCTCTTCCGCGCGATCCGCGCTGAGTTCGCCGTCGATGTAGGCTTTCAAGTCGTCACGTAGGCTCATGAGTTGGCCTCCTGCGGGTCGCAAAGGCTGGCGCGAAGGTTCTGAAAGGCGTGATGCAGGCGCGACTTTACGGTGCCGGCGGGGACTCCAAGCACGTGTGCTGCCTCGTCGTAGGTTAGTCCTTCGACTTCGTGGAGCAGGACGACCTCCTTGTGGTCTTCGCTCAGCTTCTCGAAGGCGCTCCGCAGAGTCTCGCGTTCGATCATGACCTGGGTCGGATCGACGCTCGATGGGTCTCCTGTTTCGTCCTCGAAGGGATGAAAGCGCGCCATTTGCGGTCCCAACTTCCTGGACAGATTCCGACAGTGGTTGAGCGCGATGCCCAGGAGCCAAGTCCTCAGACTCGAATGGCCCCGGAAACCACGGATCCGCTGTTGCGCCGTTACGAACGTCTCTTGCGCGGCGTCCGCCGCCCCGTCGGTCCCGATCCGGCGGACGCAAAACCGAAACACCGAGTCGTAATGCTCGTCGACGATTCGCGCCATTGCTTCGCGGTTTCCGCTTAGGGCTTGCTGCAGATCAGCATCCATTATCGGTTGTCCATTCGTTGAGTGTCTCGACTGCCGAAGACTGTTCAATCCGTTTCGACCAGAATCCGGAGATGCTTGAGATGAGTCCAGATTGAGCGATTCGGTCCTTGTGAGTAGGATAACCTGCCGGGCATGAAATCGCATACGGAATACTTGTGGTTTGAGACCCGCCAGCGAGAAGAATTCGTTTGCATCACCGGCCAGGTCGAGCAAGCGGTCAGTTCGAGCGGGGTGCAAGAGGGGTTTGTCCTCGTGAGCGCGATGCACATTACGGCCGCGGTCTATGTCAACGACCTTGAGTATGGATTGATCGAGGACATCAAGGAGTGGCTCCAAGGGCTCGCCCCCAAGAAGGACTACCGCCACCACGCTACCGGGGAAGACAACGGCGAAGCCCACCTTAAGAACCTGATCCTGCACCACCAGGTCGTCCTGCCCATCACCAAGGGGAGGCTCGATTTGGGGCCGTGGCAGCAGGTGTTTTATGCGGAGTTTGATGGGCAACGCCGCAAGCGGGTGGTCCTCAAGGTCCTCGGGGAGTAACTCTTTTCGCCTCCAGCGAAGCCAGCCCTGCAGCGAAGTAGTCGCTCAGCCAAGGGGCGCACGACTTGAGAGTGCGAACGGAATCGCTCGCCAAGATTCGATCGACGCAGAGGCCTGCTTCTGACTGATCGCTGAACTCCAATTCGCCCACGTCGAGAGGGAAGACGCTCCCGTCGCAGAGCCCGAAATTGTCGAGGAAGTTGTAGGTCTTGTCCTGAATCCCCCGCTCCCCGAGGGCCGCGATGCAGTCGAGCACGAGGTCGAGGATCTCTTGCTGCCGCTCGCGATTCGCTCCGATCAGCGCGTTTTGCACAGTCAGCGCCCGACTCTGGAGAAACCACGGGCGGCCTGCCAACGGCAGAGTCTGCGCAGACTCCAAGGAATCAGAAGCGAACGGTGGCTCGGAATCGCATGGGTCTTCGAGATGGACTTCGAGGAGCCTGAAGAAGTCGGTGTGTCGAAGATAGGCCATCTGGACGGAAGCAAGACTCCGGCGGCGAAGGATACGCGCCGACTCGAGAACGTCTCCGGGGCAGGGCGACCATGCGACTCTCCCTAAGTCGATTCCGAGCCGTCGGTACTGGCTGACGGTTTCCTGAGGGGTCAGGACGAACTTGGCGACCCTCGCCTCGTCGAGCGCAAAGCAAACCACGCGCGTGCCCAGCCCAATCAGTCTCATTTCAGCGCCCAAAAACCGAAGAGTCGAAGCCCCCTCATTGTAACGGCTGAGAGCGCTCTCGCATAGCCCTTTGCGACCTCATCGACTGCAATTCGGCATAATTCCTCGCATGAGTCACAAAGTCGCTGTCCTTGCTGGGGATGGCATCGGCCCCGAAGTGATTGCTGAAGCGGTGAAGGTGCTTCGGCGAGTCAGCAGCGACATGGAATTTGAATCGGCGCTGGTGGGCGGGGCGGCGTATGACGACTGCGGACGCCCGCTGCCCGAAGCGACGCTCGACCTGTGCAGGAACGCCGACGCCGTGCTTCTCGGAGCGGTCGGCGGGCCCAGGTGGGATGCCATCGAGCCTGTGAGCCTTCGCCCGGAAGTTGGGGCGTTGCTTCCTTTGCGCCGCGAACTCAACCTTTACGCAAACGTTCGACCCGCGAAAACCTTGGGCCCGCTGCTTTCCGCAAGCCCGCTCAAGGGCGATCGGGGACTGATCGACTTGGTCGTGGTGCGCGAGCTGACGGGAGGCATCTATTTCGGGACGCCACGGGAACGCCGGGACGAGGGCCGAGTGGCCGTCGACACCGCAGTGTATTCCCAGCACGAGGTGGAGAGGATCGCCGCACGAGCCTTCGAGATCGCGCGCGCCCGCAGGAAGGAGATCGTAAGCGTGGACAAGGCGAACGTGCTCGAAACGAGCCGCCTTTGGCGCGAGACCGTGACGCGAATGGCCGCCGAGAACTCGGATGTCAAGGTTTCGCACATGCTCATCGACAACTGCGCGATGCAGCTCATCCGAGACCCGCGCCAGTTCGACGTGATCCTGACGGAGAACATGTTTGGCGACATCCTCTCGGATGAGGCTTCGATGATCACGGGGTCGCTGGGGCTGCTTCCCAGCGCCTCGCTGAGCGACGCCAAGAACGGGAAGGTCTTTGGAATGTATGAGCCGGTCCATGGCTCCGCGCCCGATATCGCAGGTCAGGGGCGCGCCAACCCGCTCGCCGCCATACTGAGCGCAGCGATGATGCTGAGGTACAGCTTTGGCGAAGGGGAAGGAGCGGCGAGGATCGACCGCGCCGTCGAGTCGGCCCTCGAACAAGGACTGCGGACCGCCGACATCTTCGTCGAGGGAACGAAGCTCGTTTCCACCTCTGAAATGGGTGATGCGGTCTTGAACGCCATTGTCTAACCCTCCCATCACCGTCGTCGGCGGGGGCTTTGCGGGAGTCGAGGCCGCTTGGGCAGCGGCGGCTCGGGGGCTAAGGGTGCGCCTGATCGAAATGCGCCCCCAGGAGACCACGCCCGCCCACGAGACCGGATGGCTCGCCGAACTCGTCTGCTCCAACAGCTTCAAGTCCAAGCTGCCGGACTCGCCCGCTGGACAACTTAAGTCGGAGATGAGCGAACTCGGCTCGCTCGTGCTCCAGGTTGCTCGGACCTGCGAGGTGCCGGGAGGCCAGGCGCTTTGCGTCGATCGTGGGAGGTTCGGGCAGAGGATCACCGAGGAGATCGAAAGTCACCCGAACATTGAAATCGAGCGCAGGACCTTGGAGCCTGGCGAGATCCCAACCCTTGCTTCGTCTGGGGCGCTCATTCTTGCCACGGGGCCGTTGACGACAGGGCCGCTCTCCGAGTGGCTGGCGACAGCTTCGGGGCGCGAGCACCTTTACTTCTACGATGCGGTAAGCCCGACCGTAGAGGCCGCCAGCATCGACCGAAGCGTCGTCTTCGCGCAAAGTAGGTACGACAAGGGGGGCGATGACTACTTCAACTGCCCGTTTTCTGAAGACGATTACCGCGCCTTCGTGCGAGAGCTTGTTGCGGCCGAACGGGTGACCCCTCATGCGTTTGAAGCCGGAGGCAAGCGGGACTCCTCAGGCGGCGAAGCCCATGGCGGGCTGGAGGAGAAGATCAAGTACTTCGCGGGTTGTATGCCGATCGAAGCGATCGCGGAAAAGGGAGAGATGTCGCTGGCCTTCGGCAACTTCAAGCCCGTCGGGTTGCGCGATCCCAGGACCGGCCGAAGGCCGTTCGCCGTGCTGCAACTCCGCCCTGAGAACGAGCAGCGAACGCTGTACTCCCTTGTCGCTTGCCAAACCAGGCTCCGTTGGGGAGAACAGAGGCGAGTGTTTCGTTTGGTTCCAGGGCTTGAGTCGGCGGAGTTCGTGCGATACGGCGTGATCCATCGCAATACCTATGTCGAGGCGCCGAAGGTGCTGACGCCCGATCTGCGCCTGAAATCGGACGGGCGAATTCGACTCGCGGGACAACTGACTGGCGTCGAAGGCTACATCGAGAGCGCGGCCATGGGGATCCTCGCGGGGATGGCGGCGGAGGCTGAGGTCGCGGGAATCCCGTTTCCGTTGCCACCGAGGCCGACCGCGCTCGGTTCGCTGTTGACTCACTTGCAGGACCCTACCGACCGCGAATTCGCTCCGATGAACATCAACTGGGGACTTTTCCCCGAGCCGCTTGGAACCCACCGAGACAAGGGACGGAGGCGCGAAGCGATGCTTAGGGCCGCCAGAGAGAGCTTTACGGAGTGGAGAGAAGCGGTCTCGGATGGCGGCCGTCCAAGCGGTGGGGAGGGTTAGGGCGCCCCGCCTTCGGCTTCCCGCATTTCGTCCCGGAGCGCTCTGCCCACTTCTTCCACTGGAGTCGCCGCTTCTTCTCGCTTTAGGGCGTTGAGCTCGGGGTACCCGGCGTCTCGCTCTTGAACCCATCGCTCGGCGAACGAGCCGTCGCGAATCTCGGCCAGCAGCCTTCGCATGACTTGCCGGGTCTCCGGGGTCACGACCTTAGGCCCGGCCGTGAGCCCGCCCCATTGCGCCGTGTCGCTGATCGCCGACCTCATCCCCGCCAGTCCCCGCTCGACGATGAGGTCCACGATGAGCTTGGTCTCATGAAGGCACTCGAAGTAGGCGATCTCAGGCTGGACGCCCGCTTCGACGAGAGTTTCGTAACCCATCCGGATGAGGTCAGGAATTCCCCCGCATAGCACGGCCTGCTCGCCAAAAAGGTCCGATTCCGTCTCCTCGGCAAAGGTCGTTTCGAGGAGAACCGATCGGGCGCATCCGATCCCCCATGCATAGGAGAGCGCTCGATTCAGGGCTTGCCCCGTCGCGTCTTGATGAACGGCGATCAAACCGGGCACGCCCGACCCCGCCTCGTAGCGACCCCTGACCCCATACCCCGCTCCCTTGGGGGAGACCATCACGACATCGACTTCCGGCGGCGGGACGATCAGTCCGTAGCGAATGTTGAACCCGTGCGAGAAGCACAGCGCAGCACCGGGCCGGAGGTGGGGAGCTACGGCCTCGCGGTACACGGACTCCATCTTCATGTCGGGCGTGCAGAGAACGAGGAAGTCGTGCTCAGAAACGGCCTCGGCGGCAATGACGGGCTCGAACCCGTCGGCGACGGCCTTGGACCACGACTTGCTGCCGGGATAAAGACCGACGCTCACCCTGACGCCGCTGTCCCGAAGGTTGAGGGCCTGGGCTCGGCCCTGATTCCCGTACCCGATCATCAAGACCCCGCTCCCTAGGATCAGGCTCGAATCGATCGCGTCTGGGTCGAAATAGACCGCCATTTGGCCCCATTCTCACACGAAACGCCTTCGCCTTGCAGGAATCAGAACTCCCTTGCGAAATGTTCGTCATTGGGGAGCCCGTAAAGCGTCCTTAGTGTACGGGCTCGATGGCCCAGAGTCGAGGGGGAAATAGGGTGGTCACGGAAGCATTGCCTTGGGTCGGTTTAGGAGGGGCGCTCGCAGCATGGCTCTTGCGCGAGAGCACGGTTGAAGAAGAGCAAAAGCCCGCCGCAAGCTCGTTGGTCCCTGGCATCGTGGGCAGCGTGGCGCTCGGAGCGTCGGCTTATGCGGCCCACCTCACTTGGGGCGGCTCGTTGGCGTACGCGGGCGCGGCGGTTCATGGACTTCTGCTCGGCCTTGCCGCTTCACTACTTGTGGCGGTTTTGGGGCGAACCCCCGGCCAGTCGGCCCATGCTAAGGCTGCGCCGATCGCGTTCGGCGCGGCTGCGGTCGCGCTCCTCGCTCTTGCGAAACCGCCCACCTTGCTCAACCTTCAACTGGGGTATTGCATGGGGGCTGTGGCGGGCGGCTGGATGCTCGCGAGCCCTTGGGCGATCCGTGCCGCGGCCGCCTCTTGCGTGCTCGTCCCGCTGGAAGTTCTCGGCAGGATCGGCTTCGGTGGAAACCCCTCCCATTCGGGGGCGATCGTCGGCGTATCGGCCTCGTATGCGGCGCTGATCGTATGGGCGCTACCCGGCAAGAAGCTCGGCGAGCGGCTGCCCGACTGGATCCGGGGCCTTGCGTTTGTCGCTTTCTTCGCGGGTGGATTCGTGCTCCTGGGCATGAAGTACTTGCTCGTCGAGCAGTTCGCGGTCGTCGGCTTGGGCGGCGTGGCTTTAGCGCTGGCAAGCTTATGGGTTGTGCCTCGTTCTGAATCGGAAAGCTCTCTGGGGTATTGGTTGTCCACGATCCTATGGGTGGCGGGCGCGACCTTGGCTTTCGGGATTCTGCGCGGATACGGCGTTGCGCTGGGTTTGGCCGTCGGGGCGTGCGTGCTGCTCGCCTACCGCCACCCGCGAGCGTTGAGCACTCTCGCGCCCGTAGCGGGAATCGTCGCCTACCGGGTGTTCCGAGAGAATCACCTTGCGGCTTCTCGCGCGCTCGACATCGGGCAACACTACTCTCTCATCGGGATCCTCGCAGGAGCGATGCTGATCGTCCTTGCGCTCGAATGGTACAAGGAGAAGGGCCGGAGAGGCTTTGCCAGCGGCGCCGGAGCCTTCCTGTGGGTCGGACTGCTGGCCGGCGCGGTGATCGTCTCAGCCTCGACCCTGGCGGCGAAGGGTTATGTCGGAATGCTTGCGGGGATGGGTCTTGGCGGGGCGCTTGCGGGTGTCAACGCGCGCGGCACGGGGCTGGCAATCGCTTGGCCGCTGGGTTTGGGCCTCGGAATGACCGCTTCTTACGGTTGGATTTCGCCCATTCTCGAACTCTCGCGCGATGAAAAGGCCCGCGCCCTTTATGTCCTCGGTCCGGTGGTGGCGGCGCTCGCGATCCTGCTTGCGATCGTGTCGCGCCGAGCCGGGGATTCGGTCGGTGAACAGGTAGCACAATGAAAATCGGGAAATGGATCGCACAGGGCAGTGTAGCCAGCCTCATCGTGGGCGCGACCCTCGGTGTCTTTCTGCTGGGCCAAGGGATCACCTACGAGGTGCCGATGGGCAGCTTCTCGGCCCAACTCGTCATGGCCGAAAACGGCAGGCCGCTTCCCAACGTCGCCGTCTATCTGGAGCCGGTCGAAAGCCCTGGATGGGAAGAGTTGGAGCTCATGCCTCCTGAGGATCGGCCCCAGTCCTACGTGCGGACGACCGACGCCACGGGCCGCGTGAACTTCTCGCACGTCCGCGCAGGCTTCTACCAGACTCGCACCAGCGCCAAAGCGCACTCCCTAAATCAGACCATCGCTATCGAGGAGGGCCGAGCGGAGGAACAGGTGTTCGAGCTTCAGCCGAACCCACCGTTCCTAGATGCTTACCTCGGGCAGCACGTGTTTCTGCCTGGAGCAAAGGCGTCGGTGGACGTTCATGGGTTCATCGATACCGACCAAATCGAATTCCTGATCTATCGCATCGACCCCGACAAGCTGTTTGCTGCCAAATCGCTCTACTCGGGGCTGTCGTCTATCTCGCCGTCCTCGTGGCGCGCGAGGAAGGCGCCGTCCACGATGGGCCGGGAAGTGCAAAGATTCGTCCGCACGGCTACCGATCGCGACGCAGAGGGCGTGTTCCGCCAGCCCTTTGCGCTTCCCGATCTCCCCAAGGGCCTTTACTGGGTGGAAGTCCAAGCCAAGGGGCTCGAAGCCGGCACATGGATTTCCGTCTCGCAAATCGCCCTCGTGACGAAAACGGCTTCGAGTCAGCTATCGATCTTCGTAACTGACCTTGCTACCGGGAAGCCGATCTCGGGCGCATTGATCGAGGCGGGGAAGAATGGCAAGCCGCTGTCGCTGGGAACCACGAGTTCCGAAGGACTGCTTAGCTCGAACTCGGGAGATTCGCGAAACGACCGCCTTGTACGTGCCAGCTTTGACGGCTCGGACGCCTTCATCGATATTTACTCGTACGGGGGCAGCGACGAGCAATACCGGCTCTTTCTTCAAACGGACCGCCCCATTTATCGTCCAGGCGACAGGATTCAGTTCAGGGGCACGCTCCGCGCTCTCGAAGGCGTGAGCTACGCCGCCCCGCCGAGCGGCCGGGTCCTCGTACGCATTCTCGACCCCGAGCGCGTTCCCATTCAATCGGAGGAGATCGCGCTCAACACCTTCGGCAGCTTCGGCGGCGAGTTCTCGGTCAACGGCGAAGCTCCTCCTGGGCAATACCTCGTCGAAGTCAATTACGGCGAGTTCGAGGACGTTTTCCCGGTGACGATAGCGGCCTATCGCAAGCCCGAATACTCGATCACCGTCACGCCCTCCAAACCGAGTTTCGTCCGAGGCGAACGAGTTCGGTTTGTGGTCAAGGCGGAATACTATTTCGGCGCGCCGGTCGTGGGGGCGAAGGTCGTGGCCAACGTCTCTCGAAGCCCCCAGTGGGGGTTTGTGTCCGCTGAAGACGAAGAGGATTACCTCGAATACGAGGAGATGTACGGTGGCGAAGGGTATTACGGTGGCGAATGGGTCGGCGAGTACGTTGCGACCACCAACGAGCGCGGCGAGGCTCTGATCGACTTCGACAGTCGCTTCGATGACGCTTGGGTCGACGACACTGACAGCAAGTTCACGGCGTATGTGAGCGTTACCGACGGCGACAAGTACTTTGACGGCGAAGGGTCGGTCGTGGTCGCTCGCGGGGAGTTCGGGCTCGACGTTACGTCGGATCGCTGGGTGGCCGATGTCGGTAAGCCGATCGAGTTCGAGGTCCGGGCGTTCGCGCACAAGACGTATGAGCCTCTGGCGGGGCGGCGGGTGCGGCTGACCGCGGCGTATTCCAACTACACCCGTACAGGCGAGGTTTTCGAGGAAATCGACTCGAACGTCGTCACAACGGGAGAGGACGGGTCCGCTCGGGCGAGCTTTCAAGCCCGGCGAGGGGGATACATCCGCGTTCGGGCGGCGACCCTCGACTCGAAAAACAACGAGATCCTGGCATCGACCTACGTGTATGCGTACGATGGCGCAGGAGATTGGATCGATCGCCGGGCGACGGGGGTTCGGTTGACGCTCGACAAGAAGCAGTACAGTATCGGGGAGAAAGCGGTCGCGGTGATTCAAACCGACCTGCCCGGCGGGTTCGCTTGGGTAACCGTCGAAGCCGACCGCGTGTATTCGAGCCGCGTGGTCGAGTTGCGGTCTGGCGTTACGCGGGTCGAGATTCCGGTCACGAAGGAATGCCTTCCTAACGCATTTGTTTCGGTCAGTTACGTTCGAGATCGGAAGTACATGGAGTCCTCCAGGAGGCTCGGCGTCGACCTTGGGGTCAACCGTCTTCAAGTGGAGATTGAAGCCGACAAATCGACGTATCGACCCGGAGACCGCGCGACCTACGAAGTCTCGACGCGCGACGAATCCGGGCGGCCCGTCTCCGCCGAAGTCGCCTTCGGCGTGGTCGATGAAGCGATCTACGCCCTTGCACCAGATCGAACCAACGTGGTAGGCACCTTTTATCCCAAGAGGTACAACTCTGTCTCTACGGACTACTCGTTTGCGGACCTCTACCTGGATGGCGGGGACAAGGCGCCCTCGGACATTCAGATTCGATCGAAGTTCGAAGACACGGCGTTCTGGGCGCCTTCGGTCGTGACCGATTCGAGCGGGCGGGCGCAGATTTCCTTCATCCTGCCCGATAACCTCACGACGTGGCGCGCCACCGCGACCGCAATCACGGCGTCGACTCAGGTGGGCAGTTCGACGTTCAAGGTCCGAGCTTCCAAGCCGCTCATGCTCAGGGTCCTCACGCGGGCGTATTACGTACAGCGCGATACGCAGAGGCTCCTTGCGATGGTGACCAACGATTCCGCGGTCGATACTTCGGTCCAAGTGGAGTTGGAGGCGGCCGGCGCTACGATTCGTGGCGAAAAGAGACGCGCGGTCCACGTCAAAGCCGGGGCGACGGTTTCCCTCGAATGGAGCGCTGAATTCCCCGATGCTGGCACGGCCACTTTCGTGGCGAAGGCGTGGACAGGCTCGGAAAGCGACGGAATGCAAAAGTCGGTCCCGATCCGAGTTTATGGGCGGGCGGTGGTCCAGTGGAAATCGGGGCTGATGGAGGGGACTTCCTCGGAAGTGTTCTCGGTGCGCCCCGGGGCGGATCCTTCGGCCGGGGCCCTCGAAATCGAGCTTTCTCCGACGGTCGGAAGCGCGGTCGTCCAGTCGCTCGACGAACTTATCGGCTTTCCGTACGGTTGCGTCGAACAGACGATGAGCCGGTTTTTGCCCACGGTCGTTGTCGCTGACACGCTCAAAAAGCTCTCGCTCCCACCCATCCGCCGGCAGGCAGAAATCCCTTCGATGGTCGCCGAAGGATATTCGCGACTTCGTAAAATGCGAATCTACAACGCCGCATGGGGCTGGTGGGAATACGGCGATCCCGACGAGTTCATGACGGCGCTTGTGCTCGAAGGGCTCGATTTGGCTAAGAAGGCCGGCTACCCCTCAGAGAACCTCGATCCCGGCCCCGCCGTGAAGTGGCTTTCAGAGAAGGCAAGTCAGCCGTGGTCTTCAGGCCCGGACTCCGCGTTCGTTCAATATGACCGCAAGAAGAGGTCCTATACAGCCTACGTGTTGGCGCTGTATGGGCAGAGGGAAAGGGCTCAGTCTGTACTGTTCGCGCTTGGGCTCGAACAACTCACGCCCCTCGAACTTGCGAACGTCTCGCTCGCCTATCATGCCTTGGGGTCCGAGTTCACATCGAAGCGGGACGCGGCTCTGGGCAAGATGCTGGCGGCGGCGCAGCGAGGAGAGAACCTCGTGTCGTGGGAGGAGGAGTATTGGGGCTTCGAGACTACGGCGCGATGCCTACTCGCCCTGGCGACGATTCGGCCGACCGACCCCGAGATTCCCAAGGTTGTTCATTACCTGATGATCCAACGGCGGGGTTCGACCTGGGCCAGCACCAGGGATACGGCGTACATCGTGGTCGCGCTTTGCCAATATCTGCGAGGAACGGGCGGAGTCGGCCTGCAAGGCGCCTTGACGGTGTCGATCAACGGGAAGGAAGTGCGAGTCCTCGATCTTGCGGCTTCGAGCCCTGCCGACCCGAATCTCAGAATCCGAGTCCCCCTGAAGGACCTCATCCAAGGCGACAACCGAATCGAGTTCAAGAAGGAGACGCCGGGCGCGGGCTTCTTCTCCGCAAAGCTGACGCAGTACGTTGGGGGGGATACGCTTCCGCCATCCACCACGGACCCGGGCCTGAAAATCTCACGCCGGTTCGCCAAGCTCGAAGTTGCGCGGATGGAGGACGGGACGCTCCGTCTGGTTCCCTCGAAGGCCGACGTTACGTCCGTCAAGCGCGGGGACCTGATCCGGTGCTTGATCGACGTGACGAGCGACACAGCGAGGCAGTTTGTGATGGTCGAAGCGCCCATCCCGAGCAACTTCCGCATCATGGAGCGCGAGGAAATCGGAATCTACGAAGAGTGGTACTACCCCTGGAGCAAGCACGTCGTGTTTGACGACAAGATCGTGTTCTTCCTCAAGTCGATGGCGAGCCGGGAGCGAAGTTTCCAGTTTACGTTGCGTGCCGAAAACCCCGGGAAAGCGAGCGCTCTGCCGGCGGTGCTCTTCAATATGTACGAGCCGAACGTTCGTTCGTCGACTTCGGCGGCGACCTTGGAGGTAAGGCCGGAATGAGACTCCTGGGTGTGCTCTTGCTCGTCGGTATTGTGGTGGGCGTCGGCGCGCTGGTCGCAGCCAACGAAGACCCGGAAAGCCACGTCCTAGCGCGGTTTGAGACTCCGCTCGAAGGGCGCACGATCTCGCAGCGGCACAACGCGCGGCTTTCCGTCGAGGCTCTCAACGGCGCAGTGATCGACCCTCACGGAGAGTTCTCCTTCAACAAGACCGTCGGCGGATGGTCGAGAGACATGGGATACGTGAAGGCGCCGGTGAGCTTCAATGGGGCGTTGGTCGACGATTGGGGAGGCGGTGTGTGCCAAACCTCGACGACTCTCTACAACGCGGCGCTTCTCGGGGGTTTTGAGGTGGTCGAGCGTTCTCGGCATCGCTTTGCGCCCGGGTATTGCCCGCCAGGCAGAGATGCGGCAGTGGCGTTCGGGGGGATTGACCTGAAGCTGAAGAACCCTTACGATTTCCGAGTCTCGATTCGGGCCGAAATGAAGCGGAGCGGCCTTGTGGTCTCGCTCATCGGCCCGAAGAAAGTCGATCGCAAGGTCCTGCTGAGCAGCGAGATCGTTCGGTTCGTCTCTCCCCGTGAATACAAGATCGAGGGAAGCGGCCCGGTGAACCGCGTTCGCAACTCGGGGAAGCCGGGGTATGAGGTCATGACCTACCGGACCATCGACGGCCGCCAAGAGCTCGTTTCCGTCGATAGCTATCCTCCGTTCCACCGGATTCTGGAAACGAAGGGTCGGTAGCTCTCACTTCTTGAAAAAGAGCTGGAGGGCGACGAGCACGAGCAGCACCGCGAACGACCTTCGCAAAAGGCTTTCGTCCATGTTGAGGGCGAACTTCGAACCCACATAGGCGCCACCAAAAAGACCGACTGCGACCAGGAGCCCCAACTTGACATCGGCCTGGCCATGTTTGTAGTAGTTGATGAGCCCGAGCAGGCCAACGGGCAGTACGAGTGCGGCGAGGGAAGTCCCCTGGGCTTTGGCTTGCCCGAACCCCAGCAGGTAGATCAGTCCGGGGACGATCAGAACCCCTCCTCCGATCCCAAACAGACCGCTCAAAACGCCTGCCGCCGCGCCGATCGCGAACCCCAAGACCCAAATCATGGTTTGATTGTGCGCCAAACGCCGCGTCGCCTGCGCGTGCTGAGATAAGCTTGCGCCATGCGAGTGGGGATTCTCGGCGCAGGGGGGATGGGTAACGTCCACGCTTCGAAGTACAAGCTCATGCCGGACGTCGAGGTTTCGTTTTTTGAGTCGGACCCCGAGAAGGCGGGACAGTTTTCGCAGCGGTGGGGAGCGAAGGCGATGGCCTCCGAAGACGACCTCATCGCGGCGTCTGACGTGGTCGACGTATGCCTGCCCACCGACCTCCATCTCGAATTTGGGCTGAGGGCGATCTGCTCCCGCAAGGCCGTCTTCATGGAAAAGCCCCTCACTCGCACCCTGGAAGAGGGCAGGGAACTCGTGGGGGCGGCTCGTGACGCGGGGGTCCCCCTCATGCCGGGACAGGTGGTTCGGTTCTTCCCGGAGTTTGCCAAGGCTCACGGGATCGTCAAGCGCGGCGATTTGGGCGATCCGGCCGTCGCTCGGGTTCGGCGAGGGGGAGTCGCGCCAAAGGGATCCCGCGAGTGGTTCATGGACCATGCCAGGTCCGGAGGCGTATTGCTCGACCTTGCGGTTCATGATTTCGACTGGCTCCGCTGGACCCTTGGGGAGGTCGAGAGCGTATATTCGCGTTCCGTCGGAGCGCAAAAGGGAACCGGACCCGACTACGCGCTGACGCTGCTCAAGTTCGAATCCGGTGCGATCGGCCACGTAGAATCCACCTGGATGGACCCTGCGGGCTTTCGAGTGACCTTCGAAGTTTGCGGCAGCCAAGGGATGATCGAACACGATAGCCGCAACTCGCCCTCGCTGAGGACGGCCGTCGCCACCGCGGCGACGGGTTCATCGACGGACCCTCGGTCGGCTGCGCCGATTCGAACCGGACCCGAAGCGCCCCTCTCACCCCAGGACGACCCTTACTTCGTGCAACTTTCGTCGTTTCTCGATGCGGTGAAGGGGGGGCATGAGGTCCCGGTCGCGCCCGAAGAAGGATGGGCTGCTCTTGCGATCGCTTTTGCCTCGCTCGAATCCGCTCGCTGCGGGGAGGTCATTCAGCCTTCGAGATTTCGGTGACGATGGGACTTCTGCCAGAAAAGCAGATATCATAGTGTCCATGCGATCTGTCGTGATCTTTGCCATTGTCGCTTGCCTTGCGATTGGGTGCTCTCCCCCGACGAAGGAACTTGCAGAAGCGGGTCAGGAGCCCGCGCCTGCGCCCGACGTCCAAGCGCCTGCGTCTTCAGGCTCTGAGGCGCCAAAGTCCGACGCGCCGAAGGCCGATGTCGCGGCGCTGAAGGGGGCGTGGACGCAGGCTGACAAGGACCTCGCCGAAAAGCCTGCGGACGAGGGCGTCCAAAAGGCGTACATCGCGGCGAGCCTTAAGTATGCCGAAGCCACAATGTACGCGGACGAAATTCCCGCAAAGGAGAAGTACCCCGAGGCTCTGCGAGTTTACAGGACGGTGCTCAAGGTAGACCCGGCGAACCAGGAAGCGAAGGAGTGGATCAAGACGATCGAAGACATTTACGCCAGCATGGGGCGCCCGGTACCCGAGTAGAACCCTGCGTCGCCTCCCTTCTTCGAAATGCCTGAATCGCGCGTCCCCGCCAGAAGGTTCGCGCTGACGCTTGCCCTTGGCGCCGGCCTGCTCTCGGTCCTGCCGTATGGTGTCGGCGTCCTGAGCGCCCCCGCTGGGGCGTCCTTTCACGGTTTCCCGTTCGCGACCGACGACCACATGGTGTACTCCGCTTGGATGCGCCAGGCGATGGACGGCAATTTCCTTTTCGATAACCGTTTCGCAATCGACCCTCAGCCTGGTCTCACCCTTCACCTCTATTTCTGGTTGTTGGGGCTGGTCGCCAAGGCAATTGGCATCCCGGCTGCGGCCGCGGCCGCGAGGTTTCTGCTTTCGTTTGCGCTGGTGATGCTCCTGTATCGCGTCTTGCGCCGGATGGAGACCGAACCTTACTTCCTCAAAATGGCTTTGTGCCTGGTGGCTTTTGGCGCTGGGATCGGCTTCTCGGTCTGGCATGACTTCGGCGAAGCGATCACGCGCCCGTCCTCCGACTGGCTCGCGGCGATTTCAGGCGGCGGGTTGCCCGTGGATGTTTGGCAGCCCGAGGCGTTTCTGTTTCCTTCGATGCTCACGAACAGCCTTTTCACGGCCAGCTTGTGCCTGATTCTGCTGGTGTTTGAGTCCGCCGTACTTGCCAAGGACAGTTGGAAACCCGTGGCGGTCGGCGCGGTGGCGATGCTGACGCTCATGAACATCCACAGCTACGACGTGGTCATTGTGCTCGCAACGTTGGTCGGGCTAGCGCTGGCTTCGCTTCGGGCAGGGACGCTTCATGGCGCATGGGCCCTCAGGGTCGGCGTGATCGGATTGGGGGCGGTCCCGGCAGCCGGTTGGTTCGTCTACGTCTGGCAAAACGACCCCGTGTTTCAAGCTCGCGCGGCGACCGACACGTTTTCTCCGAGCTTTCGACTTGTCGTCCTTGGCCTCTTGCCGCTGATCGCCTTGGGGATCGTAGGATTGCGTCATTTAGAGGCAACCTCGCGAGAGCGTGGCATCGCTCTGGGCGTGCTCGGCGCCGGCGCCCTCGTACTATTCGCGCTTGCGACTCCTTCTAGCGGAGGCTACTGGATGGGCTGGCTCACGTGGTCCCTGGTCTTTGCCTTGGCGCTTGGGTTGGTAGCGGTATTGGGTTCGAAGTGTCCGTGGCGCGCGCTCTTCGCTTCGTGGGCGGTGGTGGGACTCACCCTGCCGTACTTGCCGGTCCTCTTCCAAAGGAAGCTTTCGATGGGCTTGGCGTTGCCTTGGGCTGCCCTTGCGGCGGTGGGATTCTATGCGTGGGCCCGAAATCGAGATAAGGGCGTTCGCAACATCTTGGGCGCTCTTGCGATCGTTGTGGTTTGCGCGAGCAGCGCACTTTGGCTGCGGAGGGAGCTTCTTTACGTCCGAACCGACGTCTCGCGCACGACCGTACAACAGCTTTACCTCAGTTCCAACGTGAAGTCGATCCTCGACGTCCTCCAGGAAATCCCGGGACGGAAGGTGGTGATTGCGATTCCCGGAGTGCCGCACCCAGGCATCGACGCGGACGGCTACCTCGTGCCCGACCGATACAACACCCCGTTCCTCCCCGACCTCAACCCGTTTCTCAGCGGACTCGCGGGCGCCTTCACCTACGCCGGCCACTGGAGCGAGACGCCCCACTATCTCGATCGGAGGGCGCGGGCGGTCCGGTTCTTCTCACCCTCAGAGTCCGAAGCCGAACGGCAGGCCCTGATCGACGAAATCGGAGCTACGCATGTGGTCGCGCCGGTGCCGGAGGCCTTTGAAGACCTCTATGCCTTGGGATTCCCTCGATACGCGGACGTGCGGAGTCTGGGGACGGTACTGGTTGACGGTCCGCAGTTCAGTCTGATTGAACTCCGCCGCTAATCGCCGCGTCGTTGGCTGGCTCGGATTCGGTTTCGGTCGAGCTCGCCGGGGCGCCCAGATCGGCCGGATTCTTGGCAATGATCTTCACCCCGCCCGAGTACCGGCTGCTGTTCAAGACGGTTCGCGAGACTCGAGCGCCGTTACGGTACACGTCGCGGTACGTGGTGACACTATGCCCTCGGCTGCCCTTTTCGACCACCCGCTCCGTGCCCGCCGGAACTGCAGGGTCGGGTACATACTTCACGCCTCGGTCCCAGCTTTGATGTCCCGCCGTTACGATCTTTACTTCGAGCGACGGATCCTTCTGGCCGAGAACTCGAAACGTCAGCTTGCCGGGCTGAAACGTGCTGCTGATCGCAATCGGGAAGTCGTAGTTGTTTCGGAATCGAAGATCGATCTTGCCGTAATCGACGGTCGCGTCACGCCCGACGGACAAATAGGGAACCGGCATCGAGTGATTGGCCCTTTGGACGACTTCGAGGTTGGAAAGCACGGCGGCGTTGTAGAGCGTTCCGCTTACTTGGCATATCCCGCCTCCGATCCCAACGTCGTGCCGCCCGCTCCGGTACACGCCCGCAAGCTTGAACCCGTTCTCGATCGTTCGGCGCCCCACAGAGTCGTTGAAGCTGAACTCCTCGCCGGGCATCAACACCACGCCGTCGATCTTCTCCGAGGCAATTCGGATGTTCGTGTTTCGGGACCGTTCGCCGGCAGGGAAGGTCGTGGCGAACTCGGCAATCACCTCTTGGATCTTGGAAAGTTCGGTCGGAGGAACATGGAAGGCCCCGGTTCGCAAGGGCAGAACGGGCTCGTCCAAGAAGGTCTCACCTGCGTTCAGACTCGCCAGCCACGAATCGAAATCGACTTCGGCGTCAGGCACCTCATGCGTGAGTTCGACCTTGCCCTCGACCCAAAACGCCTTGGCTGGGCTGCGCGGGCCCAGAACCTCACGGACCCTTTCCGATACCGCAGAGGCCTTTGCCGAATCGAGTCGCCACACCCAAGGCAGCGCTCCTTTCGATTTGGGAGTGAACAGCTTCCTGTACCACGTCTGGAAGAGGCCCTCGGTTTGGAGTTGCGCTAGAGTTGCCCCAAAGTCGGGTTCGATCCCGAGGTCGCCGATCCTAGCCTGCAAGGTCCTTCCCGGAATCCCAGCCAGGCGTGCAGTGGGCTCCTTGTTGGAGATCTCAAGCCACCTGCTGCGAAGAGCGCCCTCTGCCTGAGTCGGCGTGAGTTCCCCCACAGCGACATCCCCCACCACAGAGCCGGATGGGTAAGTGGGAACGTGCGCGAAGTGGAAGTAGGCTAGCCCTCCTCCGATCGCGCCGAGCGCTATCGTAATCCAAGCAATTCGCTTCATCCTTGGTTCGCAGTTCAGTTCAAGTTCGTTCTGGGAGCTCGCCACAAACCGTCCTCCATGACGCGGCGCGCTCGTTACTATTATGACGCCCTGACGTCCGATTAGGATCGCACGAACCTGTCACATGGCCCAGCCGCCGTTTGGTAATATGCTTCCATGCCTAAGCTCGTTTGGCTGAACGGCGCTGTTCAGCCGCTGGAATCTGCAAGGGTAAGCGCCGCGGACCACGCCCACCTCTACGGAGACGGGCTCTTCGAAGGAATCAGGTTCTATAAGCGCAAGGTCTTCAAGCTCGACGAGCACTTGGAACGCCTCTACCACGGAACCTCCTACATGGGCTATTCCATGAAGGTGTCCGTCAAGGAGTTGAGGTCGACCATCCTCGATGTCTGCAAGCAAGCCGACATGGAGGACGGGTACATCCGGCTCAACGTCACTCGCGGCACCGGCTTGGGTCTCGACCCCAAGAGCATCCCGCCGGAGCCGAACGTCATGGTGATGGTGTCCACTCTCAACCTCTACCCTCCGGAGCTTTTTGAAACGGGGTTGACCGTCATGACTTCGCCGATTCGGGTGATCCCTCCCGACAGCCTCGACCCAAGGCTCAAGTGTATCGGGCGGTATGCCTCGAACATCCTCGCAAAGCAGTACGCCAATCGGATCGGGGCCGGAGACGGCCTGATGCTGAATCACCAGGGCTATGTCGCCGAAGGCACAGGCAACAACGTGTTCCTTGTTCAAAAGGGGGTGGTGCGGACGCCCCATCCGGCTTCAGGGATACTCAAGGGGATCACTCGGGACACCGTGATCGGCCTCGCTCAAGAGGCGGGGATCGAGGTGCGGGAGGAGCTGTTGACCCCGTTTGACTTCTATGCCGCCGATGAGGGGTTCTTTACGGGGACCGCCACCGAAGTGATCCCGATGATCTCGCTCGACGGGAACAAGATCGGTTGCGGCCGCCCTGGCGAAGTCACGCTTGAACTGATGCGGCGCTTCCGTAAGGCGACTGAGACCGGTACGGCATTTTGAACCCTCCTTGCGAAGGCTGCGGGGCCGAGTCGACTTTGACTCTGAAAAGCGATGGGGTCACCCACCGTTTGTGCCTTCGTTGCGCTTCGCTTGGCTGGAACCTACGCCAGGTTTCGCAACTTTTCGAGTGTTTTCCTCGTCCCAGGGCTAGACGAACGCGATGCCCGCATTGCGGATGGACCGTCGAGGACTTGGACCGAACGGCGCACTTAGGGTGCCCGCTCTGTTATGAGGCCCTCGACGCTCCGGTGCTAGATTCGTTCGATCGTCTGAAACAAAATGCGGCTCATGTTGCAGGTTCAGAACTGGTATCGTAAGAGGCTAATGAGCACGTTGAGTGTGATGCGGACGGCGGCAGCCGTTCTTTGTTTGTCGGCTATCGGATTGGTACTTTCGGGGTGCCCGGGAGGTTCGTCGCAGGCGGCTCCTGACCCCACGATCCGCTTCTTCAACGCCTCGCCGGATAGCGGACCCTTGGACTTCTTCTTGGACGAAGACCTTGAGGGGGCTGCGTTGGCGTTTCTTTCCTCGACGGCCGGGTTCAAATCGATCGAATCGGGACCCTACGACATTGGGGTCTTCGATGCGGGCACGCAGAACAACCACGACGCCATCTTCGTCAACCTCAACCGGGACAAGCACTATTTGGTGTCCTCCATCGGATTGGTGAACTTTGGGACGGAGGCGGAGAAGCGGCTTCGGCTCGTATTGACAGAAATCAACCGCAATGCCGTGAACGGCAACGTCGCGCGGCTCATCATTTTCCACGCCTTCGCACGAGAAACGGGATTCCAAACCCCGGCCATCGATTTTCAGAATCCGGGCGATAATCCCCAGTTCAAGGTCGAGAACATCGCATTCGCTTCGAGCAAGACTCTCGACGTGGATGCGGGTACCCACGACTTCGAAGCCCGAAGGAACGAGAGCGAGCACGTCTACGCGACCGTCAACGTCACCCTTGGAGCGGGGAAGATCTACGCGGTGTTCGTGACCGGGATCGAAAATGGCACAGGGGCTCTGGCGCCCCAAATCGTCTTCGTCGAGATCGCGCCGAAGTAAGTTGCCTCGACGAATCGGGAGAATTCCTCGGGCGACTCTGGACTTGGGCCCGCAATTCAGCTAGGATTCATGTAAACTACGGCGCGGCGCATCTGTTGGTGCTCCAACATCGTCTTTCCTATGCCTGATGACACGTTACGCGATTCGCAATCCGAGAAGCGTTGGCTCAACGCGCTCGCCGATGGGGACCCCATGGCGTTCAGTCGTTTGTACGAAATGTACAACGAGAGAATCTATAGGTATACCTTTCGGCTTCTTGGAAACAAAGCGGATGCCGAGGATGCGACCCAGGAGACCTTCTTTCGGGTCTTGCGGAGGTCCAGTGAACTGCGCGCCGACGGCGCCTTTCGCACATGGATATTCCGGATCGCTCGCAACCTCTGCATCGACAGGCTTCGGCAGCATAAGCTCATCGAACTCCCTGTCGACGCGCAAGATTCAGGCTCTGAGGATCGAGCCACTCTGAGGATCACGGTTCAACAGGCACTTCGAGATTTGCCGATCGAGTACCGTGACCCCTTGGTGCTCTGTGACTTGGAAGACATGCCGGCGCGAGAGGCGGCGGATGTCCTCAAAATAAGCGTCCCGGCCCTCAAGTCGCGGCTCTACCGAGGACGAAAAGCCTTGAGAGACAAATTAGGTGGGACGATGGAGAAACTGAAATGAGCGAAGAGTTCTATCAGAAGTTAGTCGATCTTTATGCAGGTTGCGAGCTGCCGGAGGACTTGGAGTCGGCGCTGGAAAAGGCGGCGGAGTCCGACCCCCAGCTTGCCTTCGAAATGAAGTCGCTCCGCGAACTTGTCCACCTGCTTCGGTCGTCCCCTCAACCAGAATTCACAGAAGAATCGAATCAGCGCATCCTGATGAAGCTGATGGCGCGAGGAGTTCAACTCCAGTCCGAGGAACACTCCCCAGGTCACATGCAATACAGGCTGCCGATTCAGGGTTAATCGTATGTCACTCAAGGTCGAATGTCAAAAGGAAGAACTGGCCGAAGCTCTGCAACTGGCCAGCACCGCCTCGCGTTCCAACTCACCGAAGTTCGCGCTGAAGAGCCTGCGCCTGGGCGCTGAATCGGGCCTGATTACGGTGTTGGGATGCGATGGGGAGATGTGGGTCGAGCGAGACCTGGCTTGTGAGGTGATCGAGAGCGGCGGCGTGCTCGTCGACGCGAAGTTCATCACGAGCCTGGTCAGCGCGATGCCCTCGGGGCAAGTGGCTCTGGAATTGCTCGTCGAGGACGGGATGCGAGTCCAGCAGGGGAGCGCCGAATATAAGGTCCTCTCCAGCGATCCCCAGGACTTCCCGGAGCCTCCCGACTTTGGGGGCGAAGGCGAGCTCACCCTGAAGTTCTCGCAACTGCAAGACGCGCTGGATTCGGTGCTGTATGCCGTGACGACCGACCCACACCGGGCCATCCTCACCGGCGTACAAGTCTCCTATGATGGGGCGACGCTGAAGCTTGTCGCCACCGACACCCACCGACTTGCGGTGCGCACGATCGCTCAAGAAGGGATGGGCTCGTCGCTTTCTGTGGTAATTCCCGACCGAGCGCTTCGGGCCATTCGCAGCCTGCCCGTGGGGGCCGATGATGACGTGACGATACGGTTTGGGATGGGAAGGTTGGGGGTCGAGGCTGGCGGCGCGAGAGTCGTCGCCCAGATGCTCTCGGGGGCCTACCCGAATTGGGAGCGCGTCGTGCCTTCCGAGTTCAGCCGGACGTGGCAAGTCGAGCGGGATCAGCTCATCGACTCCCTCAAGCGTGCCATGATTATCGCTTCGGAGTCGGCGAACCGGGTCAAGTTCTCAGGTTCGGGCGATTCCTTGGTCCTGACTGCAAAGAGCGAAGAACTCGGCGAAGCCAAGGAAGAGATCCCGATGATTGCGGACAATGGGCAGATCGAGGTTGCATTCAACGGTCGATACGTCTTGGATTGCATCCAGCAAATCAAGGGCCCGGGGATTCGATTCGAACTGACGGAGAGCACGCGTCCTGGCGTGATCCGGCCGGCAGAAGACGGCGATGACTACTTCTGCGTGATCATGCCGATGTCGCTGACGTAGAAGAGCCTCCCGGTTCGGAGGGCGTTGCCGTCAGCGGGGAGCAGTGGGAGCAACCGCAGCCCTGTCCATTGCGTTGGAGGCGCATGTTGGCGACGTTCGAACCTACGATGCCAGCCGCGCCCAAGAGAGCCAACAGAGCCTCGGTCCAGGGGCCGATATCGGCGTAGTGGGCGGCGAGTAGCAGGACGATCCCACCAACGAACATCGCGGCCGGCCAAGGCGACTTGTGGTGGGAGATGCCGTGGCGGAGAGAAACGCCCGCCAGCAAGACCATAGCAGCGAGCAGAATCGCCTCGATCCACGGGTTGTCGAACCCTCGAATCTGGAGGGCTCCCAAGAGTGCGACGGCCACGGCGGACAGCGCGCAATGCACGGCGCAAAGCAGTCCCAGAAGCGTTGCCCATCGGCTGAGGCGGGTCGTTCTCGCGGCGGTCTCCATTCCGATGATTATTGCACAAAGATTGCAATAGATGGGGTTTCTTTCGGGCTGTCCCTGGGGTTGAAGCCCCGGACTCACCGGGCACTTCCGTGGGTAGCCGGGCCGGAAGCAGGTCGACCCGAGCCACTACCCATAACAGCTTCCTCCGTAGCTCCGTAGGAGCGGCATGTCTCTATCGCCGATCGTCAGGCAAACCCAAGCTCCGTAGGAGCGACATGTCTATAGCCTAAGCCCGTGGCAGATTCCTCCCAAGCCCCGTTCGAGACGGTGGAGGAAGATGTCACGAGGGTGAAGCGACGAAGCGCTCACCGTTGCCGCCCCGCCGGTTCTGCGGTCCATGAGCTTGCCGGAATGCGTCCCCGTGACCTGGTCGAGAAATGGGGACCAGACACTCGCCGTAACGTCTTCCTCTGCTCAGGGTGTCTCCTTGATTCCAGACGAAAAAAGTCAAACTCGAGGCTGGTCAGTTTTTGGGGGACCAGTCATTCTGCGTCGCTTGACAGAAACAGACGAACGCCATATAGTGCGTTCGTTATGAAGACAGTTCACGCAATTGTGGCTCTTGGAGCGCTTTGCCTTGCGGCGATGCTCCTTACGACCAATGGGCGCGCTGGCGATGCTGTCGTACCGGTAAGCGGCAGAATTCAAGTGGTCAAACTGAAGGCCGATCAGAATGAGTTTCCGGGGAAGATCGTCGAAATGCTGCGAGTCGATCGGGCGAGCGGTCAGGCGTGGTCCTTTTGGGTGGATTTTGACGGCTCGCGAAGACCTTGGGTTCCCATTCCTGGCGGTCCTTCCGGCAACGAGATGGGCGGAACTCCATGGACTCTCGTTGCGGGGGTCTATCCAGGAATCGAGCGGCGAGAATGGCCCGTTCTGTACAACAGCTTCACAGGTCAGAGCTTCATTCTTCAGGGCTTACCTGGGGGAATCGACCCTCCGACATACCACTGGATCCCGATCGAAGAGCAACCGTAAGGATCTCAGGCACATTCCGGAGGATGGCTCAGCGCTCCTTGAGGAACTCAACGTGCTCTGGCTGAGTTGCCTCAGCGGGTAGCCCAAATAGAGTCCCAGATTGGGGTGGCTCTGACAGGCGGAGGGTTCGGGCCGTTTGTTAGGGAACCTGGCCGACCCTCCTACGGGCTGAGAGTTAGTGTCCCGGCTCGTGGTGTAGAAAGAGGCGCCATTCCGTCCGGTTGCTTTGTGAGAAGTCAACGGAGGACGAGAATGGCAAACAATAGCATAGCGCTCTTGGAGGGCGCGGAAGTTAGGGACATGCTTCGAGAGTTGGTCAAAGACGCACTTTCGGAGCTGATGGAACTCGAGGTGGAGGCTCAAAGGGAGGCTTCAGACCGGAAGACCTGGAGAAACGGGTACCGCGACCGCAGTTGGAAGACGCGCGTGGGAGACGTAGAACTCCGGATTCCCAAGCTCCGCACGGGCAGCTACTTCCCGAGCTTTCTTGAGCCTCGCCGGGGCGTGGAGAAGGCTCTCGTGAGCGTAATTCAGGAAGCGTACCTGCAAGGGGTTTCCACCCGGGCGGTGGACGATCTGGTGCAGGCTCTGGGAGGCTCCGGGATCTCCAAGAGCGAGGTCTCTCGCCTTTGCCTGGAGGTCGAGGGGCGGGTTCGGGAGTTCCTGGAGCGTCCGCTCGAGGGGAGCTTCCCTTACCTCTGGCTGGACGCTACCTACGTGAAGGTTCGCGACGGCTCTCGGATCGTGTCGAAGGCGGCGGTGGTGGCGATCGGACTGAACGAAGAGGGGCGCCGCGAGGTTTTGGGGATGCGCGTCGGGCACGCCGAGACGGAGGAGTTCTGGACGGAGTTCCTGCGCTCGGTCCTCGACCGGGGCCTTCGGGGGACGAGGCTGGTGGTCTCAGACTCCCACTCGGGGCTCAAGAAAGCGATCGAGCGCTGCATGGGCTGCCAGTGGCAGCGCTGCCGGGTGCACTTCATGCGCAATGTGCTGGCGCGGGTTCCCAAAGGGCGCAAGGAGATGGTGGCCTGCCTGATCCGCACGGCTCTGGCTCAGGCCGATATAGAGACCACCAAGGCCAAGTGGCTGGAGGTCGCCGCGCATCTGGAGGAGACCTTTCCGGAGGCGGTTCGGCTCATGCGGGAGGCGATGGAGGACGTGCTGGCGCACCGGGCGCATCCGCCGGGTTTGTGGCCGCAACTGGCCTCGACCAACGGGCTGGAGCGGCTCAACCGGGAGGTGAAGCGCCGCGCGGACGTGGTGCAGATATTCCCGAACGAATCCGGGGTGGTGCGGCTGGTGGGAGCGATCCTCATGGAGCAGCACGACGAATGGCAAGTCTCCCGGCGGCAGGCTCCCAAGGAGAGCCTCGGGCTGCCGAGCACGAAAAACGACGCGCTGCTCGCAAGAGCAAGCGGATGGTGATATCATGGAACAGGCGGATGGCGCCCACTACACCACGTCCTGGGACACGACCGGCTGAGAGGCTGGGTCGGACGCCTTGGGTGGGCCCGTAAGTAAGGGCCTTGACTCACCCGGTACCCAAATTCCCTCAGCCGAACCTACAGGCCGCGCTGAGGCCCAAAGGGTCGAAAAGACTATAGCGAAGGCCGAAGGCCTGGAAAGATGCCCGTTCCCTCAGGATCGAGCCCTGAATGGGCGACATCTTCTCGCCGATGCCCAAGCCAATGAACCCCTCACCCCCTTGGTCCCCCTCTCCCCCGGCGAGGCGAGGGGGAAATCGGAACCGGCCCTGTGTCTGCCCTCAGGCCAAGTCGGGTTACTCAGCCTCGGGTCGACGCCTTTGTCGCCGGCAGGGACACCCATGTGTCCGGAACGATCTGGAACCTATGTGTCCGGTATGGACAAGCGGGGAATTGGCGCGCTCGAGAGGACTCGAACCTCCGACCTCCAGGTCCGCAACCTGATGCTCTATCCACTGAGCTACGAGCGCGCGGGAATGGAATTATACCAGTCGCGGCCCAGATTCGAGCCGAACGGGAGTCCTTCAGGACCGTTCTCATGTATCTTAGAGAAGGCGAGATGATCGAGCATGTCGAGCGATTGATACGAGCGGGGAAGTGGGAGGACGCCCTGGCCGAGGCTAAGGAGCTCGTGGCGAAGTACCCGACCCACGCGGCTGCAAACGCCGTACTGGGAACCTGCCATTGCCACTTGGGCGACGAAACCCAAGGCGCGGAGCAGTTTCGCAAAGCTCTTGAACTCGACCCGCACTTTTGGCAGGCGGCGTTCTCGTTGGCGAAGTGCCTGGATCGTTTGGGACGGTATGAGGAGGCTCTGGAAGCGGCGCGGGCGGCCCTCAAGGAGAAGCCGAGCAGCGTGCGGATCGGCCGATTTGTGAAGGCGATGGAAAGGCTGACGCCCGAGAAGATCACGGACTCCTGGCAACTTTCGACCAAGCCGATCTACTGGAACATCGAAGTAACGAGCGACGAGTAGTTTCAGCACGAAACACCCAGGGGCTGCCAAGTCGGCAACCCCCGGATGTTGTACTAAGGAAGGGTGGTGTTAGGGTCGCGTGATCAGCCAGGTGGCCCTGTCGATCTTGGTCCACCAGAGTTGAGCAAGCTCGACCGCCGACTCTCGATATTGCACGAGAGCGCGAACGGCCCGCGAACTCGGATGAACGTACTTCGCAGGGTTGCTCCCGATCGTTACGGAAATCTCGCGGTCGACGCTCGAAGTGCCGGTACGCTGCACCACGTCGAACCTGTTGTCTTGGTAGTTGAACAGCATAATGACCACTTCATACCCGTCGGCAATGGTCGCAGACTCCAGTTTGAAGGTCAGACTGAGGGGCGTCGCGGTCGGCGATTGGGAGTCGAACATGACGCTGATTGGGTACGGCCTTTCGTCTTCGTTGAAGGCATCGACGACCAAGTAGGAGTTGTCGCTGAACCATAGGTCGACGAACGAGCCTGAGACGTACCGTCCGGCGAAGATCGTATAGCTGAAGGGGAAGAGCTCGGTCGTCGTGCCCCCGGTGTCGATCTGCAGCAAGAAATTGGCCTCGTTGGGCGGACCGTTGAAGTAATCGACCTCGGTCTCCTCATATACGCCGTTGGGTTCGGGGTCCCAGTCGTACCAGAACAGGTCGTCGCTGATTCCCACGCTCACGCCACCGCCGCTGAAAACGGGGAAGAAGTCGTTGCGGAAGGGGCCGTCCGGCACTCCGAAAGGCTCACGGAATTGAGCTGCAAAGTAGCATTCTCCATCCGGCACCACGATGCCCACGATCGAAAAGTCGAAGGTGATTTTCCAGGTTCCAGTGCTGGGAAAGATATTCTGGCCCAGTTGGTTGACCGTAAAGCCGCCCCAGTCGGCGATCACATCGTAAAACGCGCTCACTCCCGCCCCAAGGCCGGAAACGTAGCGATCGTACGCGATCCACCTCAGGAGGATACGGTCCATCGACGTGTTCATGATGCCGACGGTCACTTGAGTCCACGGCTGACCTTGGCCGGCGCTGGTAAGCGTCACGTCGTCGAGCGCGCTCGGCATCGCCAAGCCAGAAACGTAGTAAGTGGGATCGCCGTTATCGTTCCGATAGGCGGTGGCTGCCTCGGGGTGGCGCGCTCGTCCCGATGTGCCCTTCGTGCCCGGATAGATGCGCTCGATCTGATAAGGAATCTTCAGCCCGGACACGTCTCGGTACTTGCCGTTCGGCATCCGAACCTTCCCGTAAGCCAGTTCGAAGACCCCATAGGAGCGCTCGGGCGGCGGCTCGAAGATGTTGCGTTGGGCCATCGACAGAGCGCCGACGAAGACTAAGGAGAGAATCGCCAAAATGCGCGCGGATAAGTTCACCGTGTGTCGCCTCCAAATGGATTGTACAGGCATTTCGACTCGGATGAGGGAGCGATTGTTCCGTCCCGCAATTCTGCGAGGGTGAGTGCCGGGCTACTCGGAACTGGGTTCCAACCCGCCAAATTTTCGCTCACGATTCTGAAAATCACAGAGCGCGGTAACGAGGCTCCGGGTCGAGAATTCGGGCCAGGGTTCGGGACAAACGAACAGCTCCGAATACGCGGCCTGCCAAAGGAGGAAGTTGCTCCACCTGCGTTCTCCGGCGGTTCGGATGATGAGGTCCGGATCGGGGATGTCGGGGTTGTAGAGGCTCGCGCCGACGAGTTCCTCGGTCACGTCCTCGGGCGGACTTCCGGCCCGGACGATCTTTCGGATCGCCTCGACGATCTCTGCGCGTCCCCCGTAGTTCAGCGCCAGCGTGAACGTGATCCCTGCGTTTTCGCGCGTGGTCTCGATGCCCTCTCGGAGCGCATCTTGCAGCCCTTTGGGGAGGGCCTGGAGGTCGCCGGCAACGCGAATGCGAACGCGGTTCTGGTGCATGACCCGTAGCTCGTCTCTCGCTGCCCGTTCGATGAGGGAGAACAGCCCGGAAACCTCGCTCTCAGGGCGCCTCCAGTTCTCAGCCGAGAACGCGTAGACCGTGAGAAACTCGATGCCTAGTTCGCTGCAATCGAGCAACACTCGCCGCAAAACTCGGTAGCCCTCGCGATGCCCCAGAAGCCGTTCAAGGCCGCGCTTTTGCGCCCAGCGCCCGTTGCCGTCCATGATGACCGCCACATGGACAGGCAGGCGTTCGAGGTCCAGCCCCATTTCGGCGGCCAGCCTGAGGGGTTCCGAATCGAACCGGGACGCGCCACCGGAAGCGGTGGATTGGGCCAAGGGCCTCAGACCTCCATAAGCTCTTCGTCCTTGCGCTTTTGAAGCTCGTGGACGTTGGCGATGTGCTTGTCGGTCATTTCCTGGACTTTATGTTCGTGGCGCTTGAGTTCGTCTTCGCTGAGTTCCTTCGACTTCTCAAGGGCCTTGAGGTGCTCGATGGCATCGCGGCGGACGTTGCGGATGGCGACACAGGCTTGCTCCGCGCGAGCGTTGACTTGCCTTACCATCTCTTTGCGCCGATCCTCGGTCATCTGGGGGAAGTTGAGTCGCAGGCATTGCCCATCGTTGAGGGGATTGATGCCAAGGTCGCTCTTTTGAATAGCCTTCTCGATCGGGCCGAGCATGTTGCGCTCGAACGGCGTGACCATCAACTGTCTGGGTTCAGGGACGGTCACGTTGGCGACCTGATTGATCGGGCATTCGACGCCGTAGTAGTCCACTTTGACCCTTTCGAGAACCAAGGGATTGGCGCGTCCTGTTCGAATGCTCTGAAAATCGTGCTTCATCGACTCGATCGACTGATCCATCCGGTGGTCAGCATCCTTGAGAATCTCGTTTACGCTCATGTCAATCCGCTCCTACCAGTGTTCCGACGGTTTCGCCTCGCGCAGCGCGCGCCAAGGCGCCCTTCTGATGAAAGTCTAATACGATTACCGAGAGATTGTGTTCCCTGCACATCGTGAACGCCGTTTGATCCATCACAGCCAGACGAGCGTCGATGGCATCGCTGAAGCTTAATTCTTCGAAGCGAACCGCATCGGAGTTCTTTTTGGGGTCCTTGTTGTAGACTCCGTCCACCTTGGTCGCTTTGAGGAGACAATCCGCCTCGACTTCGAGCGCCCGAAGGACCGCCGCAGTGTCGGTCGTGAAGTAGGGGTTTCCTGTTCCCGCGGCAAACACCACGACCCGGCCCCGTTCGAGATGCCGCATCGCGCGCCTCCGAATGAAGGGCTCGCACACCTCGGAAACGTTGATCGCGCTCTGAACCCGTGTGGGGACCCCGCTCGCCTCAATCGCGGATTGCAAGGCTAGCGCGTTGATGATCGTCGCAAGCATCCCCATCTGGTCGCCGGCTGTGCGATCGACAGAGCCGCTTCCTGCGAAAGCCTCACCGCGGACGAAGTTGCCCCCGCCAACGACGATCGCCACCTGAACGCCGAGCGCGTGGACTTCGGCGATTTCGCAGGCGATGTACTTGAGGGTGTCAGGGTCCAAGCCAAAGCCGACACCACCGGCGAGCGCCTCGCCGGAAAGTTTGATGAGCACTCGCCGAAGTTCCTGACGTCGTTGCATTCTGGCCTACGTCTTGCCGACGGCGAGGTATCGGAAGGCCACCACTTCGGCGGAGCCTCCCTCTTTTGCGTGTTCGGCAAGGTACGTGCTCACGGTTTTCGACGCGTCGGCGTAGAAGTCCTGTTCCAGCAGCACAACCCGCTTCACATACTCCTTATTGACTCGGCCTTGGGCGATGTTTCGAGCGATGTTCTCGGGCTTGCCTTCGTTCAGGGCCCGCTGCGTTTCGGTTTCGATCTCGCGGTCGAGCATCTCTTGGGACAAGTCGGCGCGTCGGATCACGTCAGGCGGGAACGCAACGCATTGGATGGCAATCTTGCGCCCGATCTCCTGAAGCGCCGGGTTGTCACCCTTCATCCCAACCAAAGCTGCCTTCGTTTTGTCGTGGTGGACGTATACCGAAACGGGCGAGTCGGCGGAGAACCGAACCGCGTCGCCGATCCGGATGTTCTCGCGGATCTTTCCGATGGCCTCTTCAACCCACGCGCCCGCTGTCTTTCCGTCGACAGCAACCGCATTGGGGTCGGAACCGGGGTCCGACGCAAGAAACGCCTTGGCCAGTTGCTCGGCGAGCGCGACGAAGTCGTCGTTCTTGGCCACGAAGTCGGTTTCACTTTCGAGAACCACCGCCCCTGCCTGCTTCTGGTCGTCCGACAAGGCGACGACGACAAGGCCCGCCGAAGTCGACCGGTCCGACCGCTTCGCAGCTGCAGCCTTTCCTTTTTCTCGCAAGACGGCCTTAGCCCGCTCGAAGTCGCCCTTCGCTTCCTGAAGCGCGGCCTTACACTCCATCAGCGGGGCGTCCGTTTCGCTGCGAAGCCTCTTTACTAACTCTGCACTGATTTCCATTCAGATACTTTCCTCGTCCAAGTCGTCCAGATCGCTCCCGGCCTCTTCCTCGGCGGCTTCGGCTGGCACTGGCTCAGGGGCAGCTTCGGCAACGGCGACTTCGCCTGCCGGCTGGGCCTGCGCCGAACTCGCGCCTCCGGAATCGCCCGAGAACGCTCGGAGCAACTCCTCTTCTACGTCACCGAACACGATTGCCTCATCGACGGCCTCGCCCTCTGGGGTCAAGGTCCCTTCGGTGAGTCCTTCGTCGATCGCCTTCGCCTCAAGGATGGCTTCAGCGATCTTTCCGGCAACGAGCCGAATCGCTCGAATGGCGTCGTCGTTGCCGGGGATCACGTAGTCGACGACGTCGGGGTCACAGTTCGTGTCGACGATGGCGACGATGGGGATGTCGAGCTTTCGAGCCTCGTGGATGGCGATCGCCTCTTTGTTGACGTCGATGACGACAAGGCATGAGGGCATGCGATCCATGTCGCGGATGCCTTCGAGATACCGGTTCAGCTTGTCTCGCTCTTCCCGCCGCTTGAGCATCTCCTTTTTGGGGAGTCGGGCCAAGTAGCCGTCCTCCTCCATCCGGTCGAGCTCCTTCAGCCGCTGGACGCGAAGCTGAATGGTCTTCCAGTTCGTGAGCATCCCGCCGAGCCACCGCTCGTTGACCCAGTACTGGCCGCTGCGCTGCGCGGCTTCTTTGACCGCAGACTGAGCCTGTTTTTTCGTTCCGACGAAAAGGATCGTGCCGTTGTCTTCGACGATGCTTTTGACGAATTCGAGCGCGTCTTCGAAGAGCTTGATCGTCTGATGAAGATCGACGATATAGATTCCGTTGCGAGCCCCATAGATGTATCGCTTCATCTTGGGGTTCCACCGCCGGGTCTGGTGGCCGAAATGCACACCCGACTCCAGCAGTTCTTTCATGCTGAGTTGCGCCAAGTTTTCCTCCAGGTTGTTCCGCCGGTCGCGCTTGAGCCTCGCCTTAGCCCATGGGGCCACCTGCGGCGGAGCGACGACCGTGTGATTTGAGCGCCGAGTATACCTCGGTGCCGTTTGAATCTACATCAGATGGGCATAGATGCTGTCGAACTTCCACTCCGGATCGGCTTCCAGGCGAAGCAGGCAGAGCTGGCCGATGTGGTACTCGTCATGCAGGGAGATGTACTCGAGCGCTTCGAGCTTGTGCTTCACCTCGGTCGCGGCGAGGGCCTTCTCGACGGCCGCCCCACGGAGCGACATCATCTCTTGGAGAAGCTCCTCGGAAGTGCTGCCCTTGGCCGTGTAGGCTCCCCAGTCGTGTTTCTTCCCCTGGAGAGCGTCCTCAAAGGCGAGGTAGCAGTCGCACAGGTGCTCCGCGATCTGGCGGGGCGTCATCGATTGGGGCGATAGTTGAGCGTCGAGTCCGGCGTCGGGAAAACCCTCGAAAGCGGCTCGGAGCTTGTGTCCGGGGCTCTCCATCGTGGCTCGGAAAGTTGCGTCGGTCATGCCCAGATTATGAGCGATCTGGAGCCGGTATCCGGTTAAATCTTCTTCATGAAAGAGGGAGGTTGGATCGAGTCCGCGGACGCCTGGCAGAAGTTCGTCGAAGAGGGCGACACAAACCGAACGCACCTGCTCGACGAGGTCATGCTGAGGCTTTGTGGCGACGTGAACAGGGCAGTGATCCTCGATGTCGGCTGCGGTGAGGGGCGATTCGGTAAGATGCTCGCCGAACTCGGGGCAAGCGTTGTGGGTATCGACCCCGTCCGGGCCTTGCTTGCCTCAGCGAAAGAAAAGGGCCTCAGCCGCCTAGCCCGGTCTCGCGGCGAGCGCCTTCCGTTTTCCAACGGCGCGTTCGACCAAGTCGTTTCTTACGTCACGTTCGTCGACATCGAAGGCTTCGAGGTAGCGGTTGCCGAGATTGCGAGGGTGTTGCGTCCGGGAGGACGATGCGTCGTGAGCAACGTGACTCCGATCTCCACCTGTTCTTCGGGTTGGGTGAAGGACTCCGAGGGGAGGAAACTCCATTGGCCCGTTCACCGCTACTTCGCGTATCCCGGCGGGATCCAGTCGTGGCGCGGAATCACCGTGATGCAGCACCATCGGACGCTGGAGCGGTTCTTCGGCGCGTTCCTTCGGAGCGGGTTTCTGTTGAGGGAATACGTCGAACCGGTCCCCACCCCCGCAGCGCTTGAGGCCGACCCCGGTATGGCGGACCTCTCGATCGCGCCGCTGTTCCATGCGATGCTTTGGGAGCGCGGTTCGTTCTAAGTCAAGATGCGATCCGAACTCACGACCTGGGAATTGCGGTACGGCTATCTCTGCGGAGCGTTCGTCATGGGCGATGCGGCGGGTGAGTTGAACTGGTACAAACCCGACCGCAGGGCTCTTTTTCCAATCGAAGGCGCGCGGGTCTCGAGGACTCTCAAGGCGGTGCTCCGTCGCGGGGCGTTCGAGGTTACGGCCGACCGTAGGTTCGAAGACGTGGTGCGAGGGTGTCTGAGGGAGGCCGACAACTGGATCACGGAGGAATTGATCCGGGCCTACATGCAAGCGCATGTCGAAGGCTGGGCGCACTCGGTCGAGGTCTACCAGGGGGAGCGGCTCGTCGGGGGCCTCTTCGGCCTCGCCATCGGCTCTGTTTTCTCGGCGGAATCGATGTTTCACGCGGAATCCAATGCTTCCAAGGTCGCATTGGTCGAGGCCGTTCACCTCTGCCGCTCCCAGGGGTTCCAGGTGTTCGACGCCCAGATCCCCAACCCGCATCTGGAGTCGATGGGCTCGTTCGACATCTCGCAAGCGGAGTACGAGTCGCTGCTCGCGCGGTGGGGAAGGGTACGAACCCCCTGGGATCGCTGCCCCTTCGACCTGTAGCGGCCCGACTTCCCGCTCCAATCCCGTATTTGTGCCGAGCGGGTCGAGGCTCCGGCAACCCACAACTGTAGTGAGCCCGATCGATGGCGAGCGCTCCAAGGAAGGGGCGCGGCAAGGCCGGATGGGGCGACGGGAGCAACGGATGGCACGCCGACAACTCAAAATCGTTCGCTTACTGGAGCCCGAACTGTGTCTCGATTGCAGGTTCGCGAAAATGGCGGACGTCGAAGCGGCGGACGGCACGCAGCAACGGATGATCTACTGCCGCAGGTTGGACTGCGACAATTGGGATTTCGCGAGCGCCGAACCCGTGAGTCGGGTGCAGTTCGAAGACGGCGAGTCCGCGGCCTAGCTCTCGCTTGCATTTGCATCCCTCGACCCTCGCAGGGTTGAGGGTCTCGTTCGAGCCGCTCGAAGGATGTCCGCCTACCTGCGACGAACCTGGAACTAAGCCGCGGCAGTTGGCCTTCCCGTGGGCCGAATTCACTTCCCACGGGTGCCACCCAGATTGGGTCGCACGAAGCCCCACCTGCCCGTCCATTTAGTAGGGAAGTTAGAGAACTCCACGGGCTGGTGGCAATCCGATTGAACGAGTCTGCTTCCCATGGGTGCCACCCCAAACTCGTTTTGGGGTGCTCCGGCACTCGGCCCAAGGGCGACCGTAGCGGGGACCAACGTCAGGCCGTGTAATCTGAATCGGTGCCTTCTCACCGCAAGAGCCGTGTCACGTTTAACGAGCCGGGACATGCCCACGAGCTCACGTTCTCGTGCTACCACCGGTGGCCTCTTCTCGATCGCGATCCTCTTCGGCAGATCGTTCTCGCGGCCCTAAGCGATGCTCGGTCCCAGTGGCGCTTCCACGTCTGGGCCTATGTCCTGATGCCGGAGCATGCGCACCTGCTCGTGCTGCCATTGGACGCGCCTTACCGGATGGACCTCATCTTGACCGGCATCAAGAAGCGAGCCGCCACCCGATGTCTTAACTGGCTGCGGGAGCACGAGCCAGAGACGGCGAGCCAACTCGCCGTTCGATCCGAACGAGGGAGGCTCCGTCATCGCTTCTGGCAAGACGGGCCCGGTTATGATCGTAACCTCTTTAGCCCAAATTCGATCTGGAACAGCATCGAATACATGCATTGGAACCCCGTTGCGAGAGGGCTCGCGCAGTCCCCCTGCGACTGGCCCTGGTCGAGCGCGCGGTTCTATGCCGATCTGGACGGCCTGCCGTTCGCTGTGGACCCTTGTCCGGTTGAGAGGTCGCCTGCACCGCCGGATCACTTAAGGAGGGGGTGAGCCTCACCCCAAACTCGTTTTGGGGTGCTCCGGCAGGAGCCAACCCGCCGCGGACCTCTATCCGGTCGAGAGGTCGCCTGCACCGCCGGATCACTTAAGGAGGGGGTGAGCCTCACCCCAAAGCAAGTTTGGGGTGGCACCCAGATCGGGTCGCACGGAACCCCACCCGCCGTCCCGCAGGAGACCCTCAACCCTGCGAGGGCTTGAGGAATGTAAGCCCCACTCGTCCGAAACCGTGGGGAGCCCTCAGGGGGCCGCCGCAAACTCGTGCTCGTGAAGCCACTTACTTAGAATCTCCTTGGACTTGAAGTCCCGAGCGACGTCGAACGCGTTCTGCCCGTTGCTATCCCGAATCCACGGATCAGCTCCGTGAGAGAGAAGGTACTCGACGATGTGGTATTGCCCACTTCCGGCCGCGGCTTGGACAGCGGTCGTACCCTCGTCGGTCTTGGAGTTTACGTCGACTCCAAATCCAACCCAAAACGCGACCCCTTTGGCGTCGCCTCTTCCAGCACAAGTGACCAGATTCTCCCCGGCCATGTAACTCAATTGGGACGAGACCGGACAGCAACAACAGCAGAGGAGCACGAGCGCCCCGGCCACCCAAGGCCATGCTCTTCGGTTCTGACCATCCCCGGATCGTCCTGTCATTCTCCCGGTTCGAAGCCCCTGCCGAGTATAGCCCCTGCGACTCCCCGTTGCTTCTCCGCTAGTCCGTAGGTCTGGGTGGCAAGGGTGTCCCGTTTGTGGGGTCACCCTTGCATCGTTCTTCTCCACTCGCGGAGTTGGGGGTTGGCGGGTGACCCGAGTTCTGCCTTCCACTCGGCCACCGGTCGCAAACAAGGCTGGTCCCCCAATAGGCTTCCTCGGTTTCAACGCCTCTCATGCGTCTGCGCTCTGTTCGAGGTTGCCGGGGATCGCTTCCGAGAGAATCCTCCCACCTCACCGGGCAGAGCGCTTCAGGCGGCTGCAACGCAAATCTGCGACAGGCTAGAATAGCCCTATGCCTGTCGAGATCCTCATGCCCGAACTGGGCGAGTCCGTGCATGAAGCAACCGTCACCCGATGGCTCAAGAAAGAGGGCGACCAGGTGAAGGAGGACGAGCCGGTCGTCGAGATCATGACCGACAAGGTCAACACCGAACTCCCCGCGCCCGCATCCGGCGTTCTTGCGAAGATCATCGTCCCCGAAGGCGGGTCGGTGCAAGTGTTCGCTCCGATGGGGATCATCGAGGAGGGCAACGGACAGGCGTCGGCCAAGGCCGAACCGAAAGCCGAGCCAGAGCAGGCAGCGCCCCAACCGGCCGCAGCGCCCGAGGTTACGCCGCCGCAGCTCCAGCAACCTGAGCCCACCTCGGAAAGGGAAGGGCAGCGCAAGTGGTACTCGCCGGTGGTGCGCTCGATCGCCAAGGCGGAAGGGGTCACCGAATCGGAACTCGAGGGCATTCGGGGCCGTGGCGCAAGCGGCCGCGTCACCAAGAAGGACCTGGAAGACTATCTCGCGTCGGGGCGGAAGGCGGCAGTTCGACCGGCTGCTCCGGTTGGGCTGGACAAGGCGCCCGCCGACCTCAAGGCGGGTCCGGGCCAAGAGATCGTGCCGCTCGTCGGCATGAGGAAGATGATCGCCGAAGCCATGATGCGAGCCACCGCGGTGCCCACGGTCAGCACGGTGATCCAAGTCGACGTGACTCCCCTCGTGAACTTCCGCACGGCCAACAAAGACTCGTTCCAGACTCAATACGGTGTCAAACTCACCTACACGCCGTTCTTTCTTAGGGCGCTCTGCGACGCGATAACCGAGTTCCCGATGCTCAACGCGAGCCTTCAAGGCGACCAACTTGTGAAGAACTCCGCCGTGCACATGGGTGTCGCGGTGGCTTTGGGGAGCAAGGGCGACGAGGGGCTCATTGTGCCGGTCATTCGCGATTGCCACGCGCTTTCTTTGGTGGAAATCGCCCAGTCCCTCGACGAGATCGCCGAAAAGGCTCGCAACAACCAACTCCAGGTGGAAGATGTCCAGGGCGGCACGTTCACCCTGACCAATCCCGGCAGCTACGGGGCATTGTTCGGTACGCCGATGATCAACGCGCCGCAGGCCGCAATCGCCGGGACCTACGGCATTCAGAAGGTCCCCGTGATCGTGGACGACATGATCGCGATCCGGTCGATGATGTACCTGGTCTTGACCTACGACCACCGAATCATCGACGGACTCTTGGCGGGGCGGTTCCTGCAGCGCGTCAAGAGGACTCTCGAAGAATTCAGCTTCTTCAAGTAGAGCGAAGTTCGAGCCGCATGAATACCACGTCCGGTTCGGGGTTGGAGTAGTACGGCTCGCACCGCCGAAATCCTAGGCTCTCGTACAGCCGAATCGCCGGCTGGAGTCTCTCCAGCGTATCGAGTACCATCGCGTCGTAGCTCCTTGCCTTCGCCGCCTCGACGATAGCCTCCGTGAGCAGGCGTCCCGCGCCTGATCCCCGAAACGAGGGGCGGACATAGAGCCTCTTCATCTCGCACTGCGTCTCGCCCAAGGGCCGGAGCGCCACGACCCCCGCAGGCTCTTCGCCTTCCAGCGCAAGCAGAATCGCGCCGCGGGGCTCCGCGTACTTACCGGGCAGGGAACTTAGCTCTTCCTCAAAGCCCTGGAAGCAGAGATCGACCCCAAGCTCAGCTTCGTATTCGCGAAACAGCTTGCGGACGGAGTCAAGGTCGGAAAGGAGCGACTTCCGCGCTTCGATCGATTGGATCGCGAGCTTAGCCACTTCAGGATTATGGCCGGAGCGAGGGAACTGGGTCCCGGGACGGGTGCAGTCGCTTCTTAACCGGTGCGACGCATCGTTCATTGAGGTGGGGACGAAGTGAGGGGCGTTTCGTTGTCTGGATTCTCGAACAACCCAATTGAGCCTTTTCGGAGTCGCCCGGTTCGACTTTGGGACACTTCCGGAACGGGACGGACGATGTAAGCGCGGAACAAACAGGGAAAAAAGTCTGCGTTGATGGCTTTCTCAGGAGAAGCTTGTATTCGGCGCCGGGTCAGCGTTAGCATGGAGTTTGTCGCCGGCGAGACGTTCTGGGACGTTGGGGAATCAAGAGTAACACGGGACTTGGTGCTGGCATTTCGAAGGTAGAGACCATGACACACCGCGACTGGGAGGTTCGGTTCGAGCAGAATGGGAGGTCCGGATCGGTGACCTACAGTGACTCCGAGGGTGAGCTTTGTTTCTGGTGGGAGCTTGGTACCGGGAGAGTCGTCGCTCTCATTTCGGTCGGTACCTCGGCGGAGTGGGAGGAGCGCTTCCCTTGGGCCGCGCCGAGAAAAGAGGAAATCATCCAACGCATTGTAGAGGAAACGATCCGGCAGCAGGCGCCCAACTGCGCAGGAACGCTCGATGAAAATGGTTGGGTGACGATTCACCAGGGAGCCAGTTGGCCCGCCGCTCCACCGCCACCCCCCCAGTTGCGGCAGCCCCCAAACCGCGGCTTACCCGGGGATCCCCGGCTGAGTTTCTATCGAAGGATTCGCACTATGAGCTTCGTTGTCCTTGGGATCGTCGTAATGGGAGCCTTGGGCCTCATCGCCTTTGCGTTGCTTCAGAAGCATGTTCTTCAGATAAGGACAACGGGTGGACCGTCAGGTGCCTCTCTTAGATCGGGCACGACGATCGTCACGATGATGACTCGCCTCGAGCCTTACATTCCGTCGCTCAACCGCGATCACGCGAACGACCTGTTTTCCCTGGGGATATTGCTTCACGACGCGGAAAGCGGCGATAGCCGTTACATCGAACTTGCAGAAGGACGGTCGCAGTCCGCACTCGGGATGTGCAAGTTGGCCGCCATCGAGGGAGACTTTGTGTGGGTCGATACACCCGAGACCATGAGGGTCAACCTCGTTTCCGGTGAAGTCATCGGTCCCGATGTGCTCCAAGGCGATCCGTCCCTCGTCCCGCCCAAAAAGCAAAGGACGTTGGCCGACTTCGCGACCGATGAGGATGCCACTATTCGTTACATGGCCTCGGGCGGCGTTGTAGGTGGCAGCCGCTGGCTGGGCATCCTCACCCAAGATCAAGTGGAGAGCGAATGCCGTCAGGGGGACCGGGCGCCTGCCGCTGGGAACTACTCGCTCTCAAACCAACCGAGGCGCATCTACGTCTGGTCGTTGTCCAAAGGACCCTCAGGCCCAACCTTTCGAAAACTCGATTCCAAGGGTTCAGAGGGGTTCTTCGGCGGCGGCTTAGTGCGCTCGGGACGCGATGCAGAATTGCTGGAGTTAGTCGGCAAGGGTTGGCTCGAACTGCATTGTACAAAGCCCTACCGGAAGAGTTCGATCGTTGCGGCTCGATTGGGATCTGAGGGGCAGGTAGTTTGGGAAACAGACACTGGCATCGGCGAGGTGCAGGACATCCTGCCCGATCCCAAACTGCCTGCCCTCATCGGGCGCAGACCGCAAGTCCCCGACAAAGTGTCGGAGCCCATCCTAGTGGTCATCGATGCGGAGACTGGCAAAGTCTCCACTCATTCGTTGTGGATGCACGAATAGGACCTGCAAGAAGCCGTGCTGGCCCTTATCGAGAAGTGAACCCAGCTCGTGGTTTCCCTCACCCCTCAGCTAGCGAACGCTGTACTCGATCAGCGTTCCGCCACCCAAAGTCGTGTTGTAAGAACCCTTTTCTTGCCTCGAATAGCCAAAAGTCACGGGCCCGATTCGAGGAACGAACGAGCAAGTCTGAGCGTCGATCGACTTTTCTCCGTTAATCACTATCTCCAGAATCATCATGACCTTGAGAGCGTCATGCTCCTTGACTTCGAGCATAGGGGTCTTCACCTTCACCGACGAAGCTAAAACGGTCGCACTGGCGGCGTGCGAGTAACCTTGGCCCTGGACCGTCCCGGTCCACTTCCACTCGTCGCCGTGCTTCGTGCCGGATTTGAAAATCGGCAATGGGGGATTGAAGGTTCCGTGCTGGTCTGATATCCAATAGATCCCTGTATCGTCGACCTTTACCACGATGGGCTCGGTCCACGGGTCCCAGCTAGGCGACTTTTCTACCTTGAAGCCGCCGCCCCGTTGATTAACGATCTTCGACCGGAAACTCTCGGTGTCCAAAGTCGCCGTAGCGCCGCCGCCCGCCCGACCCAAAGCGAACCGCTTGACCACAAGTTCGGTCGTACTGTCGGTCTCAGGATACGAAGTGCCGTAGGTCCACTTGTTCCCCATAGCCAGCGGCCAATATACAGAGGGCGCTAGGTGGAGACTGAGCTGCCCCAATTGCCCTGCGCCGCCGCTCCGCTCCCGTTGCCTTTCTTCGGGTTCACCCCCCGAAAGCGCCGCAGCGATCCCCAAGGCTGCCGCACCTGCGAAACAAACGAACACAACGGGCCGGACAGACGAACGAGCCCAGGCAGAATTCCTCATAGCAGTCATTTTCCCACATGTTGGCGCTTGATATAGGAGCAAGTTCCTGCGGCTTGCTTGGGAGACTAAGCGGAAATGCTTGCCCCGATGCTGCGCCACAAGTGGCCCTCGTCGCCGGTGGGCTTATGGCACAATGAACTCGAAATGGCTGATTCGAGCGTTCGCATCCGATTCCAAGCGACCCTGTTCCGTCCGGGTGGCAAGGATCATGGGGCCACATGGACCTTTCTCAACCTTCCCGACGAAGCCAGTCAGAAGCTGCCGTCGCGGGGGCTGGTGTCGGTGGACGGCGCGCTCGATGGGCACGAGTTTCAGGCGACGCTCCGACCGAACGGAAACGGGGGCCACTGGCTCAAGGTACTGCCAGACTTGCGAGCGGAGGCAGGAATCGAGATCGGGCAGGCTGTGTCGGTCGAACTGGCGCCCTCGCTGCGAGAGCCGGAGCCAGAGGTGCCTGAGGACCTTGAGAGGGCTCTGGCGGGATCGACGCCCGAGGTTCAGAAGGCCTGGCATAGCCTGACTGCGCTCGCCCGAAGAGATTGGGCTCATTGGGTCGAATCGGCCAAAAGGGAGGAGACGCGTCGAAAACGGGCCGAGAGCGCCTGCGACATGCTCGCGGGCGGGAAGCGCCGTCCTTGCTGTTTCGACAGATCGGGGATGTACAGCAAGAGCCTCTGCGGACCGGTCCCGGACACGGCCGACGACGAGTAGCCCCTCTTTGCTTTTTGGCGGAAATATGATAAGGTTTCTCCAACGGTGCGGCGTGTCCGATCGGCGCTAATGTCGTGGCGACAGGATGCGTGCATCGACCCTGAGTGGTGAAATCATGGCCAACCTCAACGTTTCCTGCGGTTCGATCCTGCGGATGAGCTTCCTATGGGTCGCCGCGCTTCTAATTGTGGCGCTGTCGCCCTTAGCGAGTGCCCAAACGCACTACAAGCTAGTCCGTACGGAGGTCACCAAACATGTCGCGGGCGGACAGCCTGAAACCTCGAGGGTCGAAGGCGGGCTGAAGTCGATGGACATCAACACGAGCCAGCCTTCGTTCACTTCGACTGGGAAGCTGTCGATTTCGATCCCCGACCGAGTGGAGAACGATCAGCAGACGTTTTCGGCCAGCGCGCGACTCGACGCCTCATGGAACCTGAAGTCGACGGTGTACAACCTCAACGTGGGCGTCAATCTCATCGGCAGCCCCAAGACGGTGGGGAAGGGCGATCCCGGCCCCTGGCCCACGGCGGGCAGCCATTCATTGAGCGTCGAAGTCGCCATTGAGACTTCGTTCGCGGCGAACAACCTCGTTCGAAAGTGGTCAGAGGGGGGCAAGAACTACCGTAGCTTCTCGATAAGCGGCCATACGGGCGTCGTACAGACCCTTTCCGGGTTCAGCCTGACTTACATCTACGAGGAAACGAAATCCGAGGTCAAGGCAGAAGCGCGACCCGGCAGGGTGGAGGTGCTGGCCGTTGTCGGAGAGGTCGAGCTTTCGCCTGGGGGTGACGATTCGCGGGCCTATGAGTTGAAGCCCGGCGACCGCATCAATCGGTGGGATCGGATCGTGACCGGCATGGATTCAAGCGTGAAACTCCGCTTTGAAGACGGTACCGTCGTTGACGTATCCGAACTGACGGACATGAAGGTCCTCTGCTTCATCGATGCCGGCGCGGCTGTCCAGACGCGCCTTTGGATCCGAGGCGGTGAGATTTCCGCTTCGGTGAATCGCTCGGCGGAACGCCCCTCGAGCTTCGAAGTCAAGACCCCTACCGCTACTTGTGGCGTAAGGGGAACCAAGTTCACGGTGCGCTTTCACAAGCAGACTGGGGTTGCGACCGTTCGAGTGACCGAGGGCCGGGTGGAGGTAACGCCAGTCAACCCCTCGATTCAGCCCGTCACGCTCGCTCCAGGACAGAGCGCGGAGGTCACGCTGGAGGGTCCGATTCGTCCGAGCAATGAGTGATGTCGGCGCCGGGGGCCTGAGATTTGCGTACGCCCAAGTCGGTTGCGCGGCCAAGCCGGAATCGATTTGCCGCGAGCCGAAAAGGGGGGCGATATGACTCCTGTCATGGCGTCCGGGGAGGTACATTCTCACCCTAGAGGTGATGATGCGTTTGCGCTCGATCTTGGGCCTTGGTTTCATGCCGCCCAAGCTGCGCTTAGCCGGGATGGCGAGCTTGGGAGCTTTCACGGCGGCGGCCGGCTGGGTCGGCTACACCTCCAACGGACTGAGCTACCTTTCTGACGACCCCAAGGCGTGCATCAACTGCCACATCATGACGCCCCAATACGCGACTTGGCAGCACTCCAGCCACGGCCGGGTTGCCACCTGCAATGACTGCCATGTGCCCCATGACAACGTGGTCCGGAAGTACTGGTTCAAAGCGATGGATGGGGGGCGCCATTCCTTCATGTTCACGTTTCGGCTCGAACCCCAAGTCATCCGGGCGCGCGAGGCCTCGAAGACAGTGATTCAAGAGAACTGCATTCGATGCCACACGACGACGATCCAAACCATCGCGGCCGACGTGCATAGCGGCTCCACTCGGCCCTGCATCGAGTGCCACCGCGAGGTGCCGCACGGCCGAATCAGCAGCCTGAACTCGACTCCGAACGCAGCAGTCCCTCCGTTGCCGCCCGTTTCGCCCTCCTTCTTGAGAGACAACAAATGAACGACAAACCGACCTCACACGACGCTCCCACCCGGCGATCATCCGCTTGGGGCTGGCTTGTATTTGGAGGCTCCGCGCTGGGCGTGGTCGCGCTCGGGCTTCTCGCAGCCTCGATCGGCGAACGCCGCATGGAGTCGATTCCCGCACGGCTCCAGTTTATGAAGGACATCCCTGACTGGGAGGCCGACAACTCGGTGTGGGGCGCGAGCTTTCCGCGCGAGTACCAGTCGTGGGAGGCCACCAAGCAAATGAACTCCAAGACGAAGTACGGAGGTTCGGGCTTTCGGGACTATCTCGAATCGACCCCTCGGCTTGTGATTATGTGGGCTGGCTACGCGTTTGCCAAGGAGTACAACCAAGCGCGAGGCCACTACTACGCGGTCGAGGACGTCACGATGACCAAGCGCGTGAACGAAAAGACGCCCGCCACTTGTTGGACCTGCAAGAGCCCGGACGTGCCGCGGCTGATGGACAAGGTGGGGATCGGAGAGTTTTACGCCTTGAACTTCCACGACTTCAAGGATGAAGTCAAGAACCCGATCGGGTGCGCCGATTGCCACGACAACAAGACCATGCAGCTAAGGATCAGCCGCCCGGCCTTGAAGGAGGCTTTTGAGCGTCAGGGGAAAGACATCACAAAGGTCAGCCACCAGGAAATGCGCTCGCTCGTATGCGCCCAGTGCCACGTGGAGTATTACGGCTCCTCGCTGTTTGGTGTGGGTAGCGGGTCGTAGCTTTCCGTGCAGCAGGTAGCTCATGGCGATGAGGTTTTGAGGGTTGCTGTAGCCTCGCGCTTTGTTTTTGGCTGCCTGCAGAACGCTGTGGAGGCCTTCCAGGAATCCGTTGGAGATTCGGGTTTCGAACCACCTCAAGATCTTGTCCGCCGCATTGAAGAAGGTGACGGCGACCTCGACGACGGCGTGGATATCTGAGGCGAGGGCCATGCCGATCCACTCGTAGAATGCGGTCTGCGCCTGGCATCTGGGGACTTTGAAGAGTTCCTGGAAAGCCAGTCTGAGACCGTAGGCTTTTCCGGTGAGGGGAAAGGCGTTCTCTTCCAGAAGCTCTTGGAGGCTCAGCTTCTCTTTCTCTGAGAGGTTGGTTGGGTTCTTGAGCCAGAGCCAGCGGGTTCGTTTGAACTTCGTCGCCTTCTTGGTTTCGGCTTTTCTCGTTTCATCGACCGCCCTTGTCAGAAGGGCCACAAGGTGGTAGCGGTCGAGCGTCACGCTTGCTTGGGGGAAGGCCTGCGCGATGCCGCCAAGGAACGCCGGTCCCATGTCGCAGGTGAAGGCCTGCACCTTGGCGGGGTCCGCGCCTTTGGCCTTGAGGAACGCTTTGAACTCGAAAAGGGCAGAACCGCTTCTCCCCTGGCAGGCATACAGAACGCGCCGGGCATCCAAGTCCACGAAGACCGTGATGTAGTCGTGGCCGCGCCTTGCCGCCGTCTCGTCCACCCCGATCCTTGTCGGCTGGCCGATGCCCAGGGCGTCTCGGGTTCGCTTCACGTATTGATGGATGAGCCGCCAGAGCCGGGTGTCAGACAGTCTCAGGAGCCTGGCCGCCGGCGCCACAGGCATCTGGGAAACGAGCTCGATCGCATGCGCTTCAAAGTCCATCGTGAAGCCGCTGCCCGCATGGGCCCAGGGAACCTGAACCGTGGCCACCTTCCCGTCCTTGCCGATGACCCGAGGCACCCTGGCATGAATGAAGCACGGATACTTGAAGAAGTTTAGGTGCCGCCACTTCCGCTCGGAAGTGTCGTGAACCTCAAGCCCGCCAAACCTGGCCCCGCGTTCAAAGTCCACCTTGATGTGAACCTCACCGTCAATGAACTCGATGTCCACGATCTTCCAAGGGGGCGTTAGCCCAAGGCCAAGAGCAAATAACTCGGTCGGTTGCATCCCATCAGATTACGCCAACCCACACCAAACAGCGAGGAGCCAGTATTACTTCAAAGGCGAGAAGGAGAAGTATTTGACCTTCCCTTGGGACGACGGAATAACCATCGAGGGCATGGAAGAGTACTACGAACGAACCGGCCACGTCGATTGGACTCATGCGATCTCGGGCGCGAAAATGATCAAGATGCAGCACCCCGACTACGAGGTGTATATGCAGGGCATCCATGCGTTCCGAGGAGTGAGCTGCGCGGATTGCCACATGCCCTATGTCTCAGAAGGCGGCATCAAGTACACCGATCACCAGATTCGGAGCCCGCTCGAAAACCTCCAGAACTCGTGCCAGGTGTGCCACAAATGGTCCGAGAACGAGATCAAGACCCGCGTGATCTCGATCCAGGACAAGAACAAGGAACTCCTCGAAGCGGCGGAGAGCGAGATCACGCTGGCTCACCTGGAGATCGGCGACGGCTGGCGCAGCGGAATCGCGGACGGAGAACTTGAAGAGGTGAGGAAGCTGGTGAGCCTGGGGCAGATGTATTGGGACTACGTGGCCGCCAACAACGGAATGGGCTTCCATGCGCCTCAGGAGTGTGCCCGGGTGCTCGCGAAGGCCCATAGGTACGCGAGCGAGTCCCGCCGAAAAATGGCGGTTCTTCGCACCAAGAAGGGACTGCCCGAGTTCGCCGCCCCCGATATCCTCAGTCGGGAGAAGGCGCAGGCCTACATCAAGCCGTTCGTGGAAGCTCAATCTGCAGCGAAGGGCAAGTAGCCGATTCTAAGGTGGCGGATGGGCTCGACAGGAGTCGCAGGGCCGGGGACTGACCTTCGAGCCTCTTGCGGCTGGATGTCACGGTGCAGGCGCTCGCACTCTCTTTCCACTGACAAAAATACTGGTTTCCCTCCCCAAAATTCCCGTTGGAATGGAAGTTCCTGTAAAGTAGTATAGTTTCGTATTTCTGCTGCGTGACTTGTGTCACTCGAAAGCAAAAGGAGCAATTAGAATATGAAGAAGTTCATTGTGCTGCCTCTGATGGCGATGGCAGCGATCTCGTCGGCACAGGTTGCATGGGTCTCGAGCGCTTCGGGCGTTCTGAACCTGATGGAGACCATCGTCGACAACGGCAACGGAACGTACACGTACAACTACTCCCTCACCAATTCTGCGGAGCCTCTGCCGATTTGGTGGGTCGTGGTGTATATGAACGTCGCTCCAGGGGCCGCTGCGGGAACCCCGTTTGGCGATGGCGGCCATGTCGGCTGGGACTACTATGAAGGGACGCCTGCTGGCGACATCGACGCTCCTGAGGGTCAACTCTACGTTGCCATCTCGTGGTCTTCGAGCGACCCGTGGCCGGGTTCGACGCCGAACGGCGTCGGCATGGGCGAGACCGTCGGAGGATTCTCTTACACGTCGACCTCGCTCGACACCTCGGCCAAGCGCTTCGTCGCGGACCGTGAAGGCGATTGGGGACCGTACAATCTAGGCTACAACGGCGACGACCAGATTTTCAGCTACGGCGGCTTCACGTCGGCCGTTCCTGAACCGGCGACCCTCGCCACTCTCGGCCTGGGCTTGGCCGCTCTGATTCGCCGACGCAAGGCGTAGTCCGAGTCCCAAGAGCGGTGCGTTTCTGGGGCGTCATCCCTAATGGGACGACGCCCCAACGATTTGGGCCCGCGATTGGCGACGCAGGGCTAAGAGTGACGAAGTTATGGGAGGTCCGAGTCGGGCGCATGCCCCCTTCCCGGTACCTGGGATACGTTGCACTCGCTTGAATGTCGATCCGGTCAGCGACGCGGAGACGGATGCCCCAATTTGGCCTTTCACATGGTTATCGGCAGGTCCTCGCCCTAAGGGCACTCAACTATCTTTGCGGGGATTGAGATCCCATCGAACGCTTTTGGTCACAATCTTGCCCTTCAGAGTCAATAAAGACATACGTGCGCGCATCGCGCCGTTTCGGAGGATTCGTGATGGTCAGTCGTTCCTTTGTTCTCGCAGCAATCGGGGTGCTCTTCGCCTCGGTATCCGCCCAGAACCTCGTCTTGAACGGGGACTTTGAAGCCCTGAGCATCGGCAATTCGGTTCCGGGCACTCCCAAGGTTGAGGGAGGGTGGATCTTTGAGAACTACTGTGGGGTTGAGACCAACGGCAACCCTGGTAAGAGCAGCCGACTCGAAAGCAACGGAAGCACTTCTTTCGATCCCACCGCTTCCCAGACCGTCTCGGGCCTTCAAATCGGCGAAACATACACAATAGCCTGGGACTGGAAGCTTCGTGTCAACTACTCCGGGTCGGGAACTGGACGCTCCTTCGGTGTATTTCTCGACGATCAAACCTATGCGGGCGCTCTCTTCTTTGGCGAGCGCTTGGTCGCAACGTATGTGCGGTCGAGCGTTTCCTTCACCGCCACATCGACCAGCCATACAGTCATCTTCGCCGGTGAACTCGATAATCGCACGAACGGCGGGGCCGGAAACACCGACGTCAGTTACAATCTGGACAACGTCGAACTCAGCGCGGTGCCGGAACCGACATCGCTGATTGGTCTCGCATGGGGAGCGCTCGCCCTTCGGTTTCGCAAGAAATAGCCGGGACACAGGCCAAAGAAGTAAGCGGACGGGTCGGTCCTCGACGACGCAAGAGGCTTGATCCGCGCGCATTCTCGACTGAAACTGGGCGCCCACCAGATACAATCCAGGAGTGTCCTCCCACTTATCCGCCGAGCAAGCCGTCAGCTCAATCACTTCCGGGAGCCGAGTCTATGTACACGGGATGGCGGCGACCCCTCAGGCTCTCGTTCGCGCGCTCTCCCAGCGAACGGATCTTCGAGACGTTGAAGTCGTCCACCTGCACACCGAAGGGCCCGCACCCTATGCGGGACCCAATATGCAAGGAAGGTTTCGGGTCAATGCCCTCTTCGTCGCGCCCAACGTGCGCGATGCCGTCAACGAGGGACGAGCCGACTTCGTGCCCGTGTTCTTGAGCGAGGTTCCGGCGCTGTTTCGCAACGGGATTCTGCCGCTCGACGCGGCCCTCATTCAGGTTTCTCCACCGGACAAACACGGCTTCTGCTCGCTCGGCGTGTCGGTGGAAGCTTGCCGCGCGGCGGTTCTGGCGGCCAAGTTCGTAATCGCCCAGGTCAACCGCTTCATGCCGCGGACTCATGGGGACGGACTCATTCACCTTTCCAACCTCAACGCCGTCGTAGAATCCGACGAACCCCTGCCTGAGCACAATCCCGGAACCCCGGGCCAGGTTGCCGAAGCCATCGGCCGCCACTGCGCCGAACTCATCGAAGACGGCGCCACGCTCCAGATGGGAATCGGCGACATCCCCGATGCGGTGTTGGCTTCGCTCACGTCGCACAAGGACCTCGGAGTTCATTCGGAGATGTTCTCGGATGGAGTTGTGGACTTGGTGGAACGCGGCGTAGTCACAGGTCGAATGAAGCGCGTCCATCCGGGGAAGCTGACCGCTTCGTTCGTGCTGGGTTCGCGGCGGCTGTACGATTTCGTCGACGACAACCCACAGGTGGCGCTGCTCGATGTGGGGTATGTCAACGACGTGAGCGTGATTCGCCGTAACCCCAAGGTGACCGCGATCAACAGCGCGATCGAAGTGGACCTAACCGGGCAGGTCTGCGCCGACTCGATTGGCGACCGGATTTATTCAGGAGTCGGGGGCCAGATGGACTTCATCCGGGGCGCCTCGGTTTCGGAGGGCGGCAAGCCGATCATCGCCCTGCCCTCGATCACGCGCCGAGGCGAGTCAAGGATCGTGGCGAGGCTGAAGCCGGGCGCAGGGGTGGTGACGACTCGCGCGAACGTCCATTGGGTCGTGACGGAGTATGGCGCGGCCAACCTTTATGGGAAGAACCTCCGCCAGAGAGCCCGGGCCTTGATCGACATCGCGCACCCCGATCACCGGGCATCGCTCGAACGGGAATCGCGCTTCGGGGAATAAGCCACTCTCAACCCGACTTCAATCCGCTTTCTTTGCGCTCAGCGTGAAGCACTGTCGTCCCTTCTTGTGTTCGGCGAACGGCAGTGGTTCCCAGTACAACAGCCCCTTCTTGCGCGCCCGATCGAGGGTCCAGTCCATTTCAAATGTGGCGCAGAGTTCGAACTGCGTTTCATCGACGATGCGGTACTCAAAGGGCTTCTTCGTGATGGGGTCTTCTTCGTTGGAACGGCTCCAATAGTCCTTTCTTGCGAGTTCGGCCAAGTTCGCAGGGAGCTTCTTTTGCTCCGAGTAGTAGGAGCGAACCGCGGACGCTATGCTCCAGAGTCGTTCAACTCGAATCGCGTCGGAACGGTCCCTTCGAGCGTCGGCCGGACTCCCAATCTCGAGGAACGCCAGTACGATCGCAGAAACAACCGCGAGGATTGCGAGCCACCCGAGCAGCCTGATCGCGCCGGGGGTTGCGGGTTTCATCTCCCGCCGCCTTGTTGCTTGTCCCCGATCCGCAGCTCCCATCGGTAGAAGAAGAACACCCCTCCCGCAAGGGCGAGCACAATGGCCGATTTGAGCGCCGTTCTCAGGAAGGAGTCACCACCGAGGGACTCGGCGACGAGAACGATCAACGTGACGACCAACACGGTCGCCGCCACGAATAGCGTGAGATAGGTTAGCCACCTTCGCACGGGCGACGCGCGACGCTCCGGGTCGTGGGCGTAGCTTCTCAGGTGGGATGAAGTCAGGAGACACCACGCGGGGAACGACACCACGATGGAGGCGACCAGCCAACGCATCGAATCATCGCCGCTCGCGTACATATTGAATTCTTTGTTCAGATCCGGAATCAGGCGGTCGATCAGTCCGGCCAGAAGGTTGCCGAGAGAGATCACCCACGTATAAAGCAGGAAGAACGTCACGAGGTAGAGAAAGGCCTCTCCGGCTGATCCCGAAGTCCGCCGAACCGGAACCGGAACGGGGAAGTCGACGTCGGCGTATTTTGCGAGCGCGTCGTCGATCTCGTCGGTGGGCCAACCCGATTGCATCAAGGCGGCCCGAATCTGCTCGCGGCCCGCGCCCTTTTCGAGCGCCGCGCGAACGAAATGTGTCAGTTCTTGGCTCACGACTTCCTCTCCCCAAGGCCGATAGCGCAGGAGACGAGACTCGTGCCCATTCTATCAGGTTTCCGGGCTTCGCGCCACTTCTCGATTCGTTCCAGGTCCAGAACGCGCCGCGCAAAACGGGTTTTCGAATCCCTATGTCCACCAAGCAGTCTTGTTTCCAGCAGAAACCGCCTTTGGAAGGGAGGTAGTCTCCGGCTCCTTCGTTCAGCGCGGCGAATCTGCAAGTTGGTGCAGACAATGCCAATCGCGATCCCGCCGGGGATCGTTGGGTCGTGGAACAGCAGGCGATGCTCGATCTGGCCATTGCTCCGCCGCTCAATTTCCTGAACGAAGCCGTCGTTCCAGCGTCGGATGTTTGTCCGTGCACTTTTTTGCGACCTGTTCGATGGCGAGGCTGCGTGCGACCCAATCCGGGTGCCACCCCAAACTTGCTATGGGGCGGTGCTCACCGCCTCCTTGCGTGGTCCGGCGGTCCAGGCGGCCTCTCGGCCGAATAAAGGTTCGCAGCGAAGAGCGGCGAGTTGGCTCCCGCTCGGAGCACCCCAAAACGAGTTTGGGCTGGCACCCGCGGGAAGTGAATGCGACCCATGGGTTGACCACCCGCGGCTCACCGGCTTTCGGAAGTGCTCGTAGTTCCGGTTCCTATGGAGCCTGGTGGGCACGGTTAGCACAATCATCTATCCGTGGCACCCGCCTTCCCCCCTCGGGCACCCGCCACAATCCTCTATCCGGGCCACCCGCCGCAAGTTCCTCCGCCGATTGGTTCAACTGCTCCTCTGCCCAATCTAGAGCCCTTGTTTTCGCGCTTCCTCCAAAAGCGCTTCAAGCAGGGCGCGCAGTTCGCCAAGCCGGTCCTCAACGATAGCCCACAGAATCGCGGGATCGACTGAATCGTATCCATGGATGATGATATTGCGAAGACCGATGATCTTAGCCGCATCCGGAATTCACTCGTAGATCGGCCGCTCGAATTCGCGCGCTCGGACCAGCGCCTCGCCAAGAATCTCGAATTGCCGCTCCACGGCGGACTGAATGATCCACTGCGAGCGAAAGCCCTCCAACGTGACGCCATACATAACTTCGGCGATCCTCTCGGCCGCACGGCTCATGTCAAAGAGTGCGGCGGCGGTCTCAGGCCGCATAGAACTCCTTGGCAGAGCGCTCTGCATGGCGCCTGAAGAAGGGGTTGCTCGCGGCGTTCCAGTCCACCACGTCCGCCTTTCGCCCGAGAAGCGCTTCCAAGTCGAGCACGAGCCCCATGTAGCGATCGAAGGCGTTCATCCCAACCGGGGGACCGAATTCGGCAAGGAAGTCGAGGTCGCTCGTAGCCGGGTCCCAATCATCCCGGAGGGCCGATCCGAACAGGCGTAGCCGCTTGACCGCGTACTTGCGGCAAAGGGCTTCGATAGACTCTCGGTTCGATCTCAGAAGCTGTTCGGCTCGCATGAGGCTATTGTAGCGCAGCCGAACTCAATCAGGGAGCCAGCAGCTTCCCAAGTGCCCCTGGAAAGGCCGACCCACACCTCGCCCCTACGCGGCGTCGGGGGGCCCGAAGCCAACGCGAGCCTACCGCTCGTGGGAACGCTTCAACGTACCTTTCTGGCAATCAAGGGAGAGCAGAGCATTACCTGCCGATACGACGACGAGGTTTCCCGAAACCGTGGGTTTCGACGAGAGCCAAGCTCCCTTGTGATACGGGCCGAGCGCCGCCCCTCGGGTGAGGTCCTTTGAGGTCTGTTCCGAGATCCTCTTCACCTCCGCATAGCTGAAAGTCGCCACAGTCTGGCCCCTTTCGTCGAGGAGCGAGATTGCTACCTTGGAAGCGACGTTGATCCACTCGTCGAAGAGCACAACCTTGCCGTCGGACAGGACGACCGCGTCACGAGGCCCGAAAGAGTGGGGAAGAGTTCGCCGCCAAACCTGCTTCTTGCCCGTGCGCAATTCGGCGATGGCCTCCCTTGTCTTCCAATCTTGGTCCGAGAAGACCCGAAGTACGAAAGTGCCCGACGGACAAGCGAAGTTTCGCTCGACCGGAGGAAGGTCCCTTCGGTCGAGCGTTCCCTGCGGCTGGCACATAGCCATGGCCAGTCCGAGGAGTCCTACGATCACTTCCTTCGCCGTCGGCTAAGGATCGCAAGCCCCGCGCCCAGCACGGCCAGGGTTGCCGGTTCGGGAACCGCCTGGGCAAAGCGGCTCGCCCGAGCGGTATCGATCTCGTCTGCGCCAAGAAGGTCCCATCCGTTGCCGTCGGGTGCAACGTCGCCGAGGTCCTGAGGGATATTCCGAATGCCTCCGGATGCCATCAAGTGGTCCGCCGCGTTGGGGTCTCCGGGGTTGGCGACGTCGTAGTGGGGCAGGTACAGGTTGTGGCCCAGTTCATGCGAGAACGTGTCGACGCGGCCCAGGGCCGAATACCCGAGAATGTTCTGCACGTCCAACACCATGTACGGCTGGTCGTAGTAGGCGAAGCCGTAGACGCTGGCGTTGTAAATGTGGTCCACAAAAAAGGCGTTGATGGTCAGGGCATCGCCGGATTGGCCGTGGCCGGGATCAGTGACCAGGCTCCAGGCGTTGCTGTAATCAAACGCCCAATAAGCCGTATCGTCGAGATACGTCGGCGCCAAGAAGTCGATCATGATGTTGGCTTGGTCCCAAATCTTGTCGGCATAGACCTCGTAGGCGGCAAAGGCTGCCCGAGCAGACCCGTCGGACTTGGCCACCAGAATGGGGTTCACGACTACCTTCTTGTCCGCGGCAAGGGCCGCGCCCGCCAAGAGGGCGCAAGCTGCCGCCAGCGCCATGCATTTTCGATTCATCTCTTATCTCCTTTCAACTCAGTCAGTCCGCAAAGAGCGGCATAGTGAAGTTGTCGCTTGGCCCGGAGATTGTGACGCAAATACTGACTTGTCAACTTTGCACACGGGTGAGTTGGGCGTAGGCTTCCTCCGGAAGCCCCTTTGGCCGACTCAGCCGCGCGCTCGGCAAATCCTTCCGGAGGGCATCGATGCCGTTCGGGGGCCGGAAGTCCCGCTTCATCCGACTCAAAGCGGCCGCCCCCTTGTGGTCCACCGCCTTGTGGCGATAGCATGATCGAGTGCTCATCGAGCCCCTGTCCAAGTCCACAGAAGAAGGCGCGATTCGTGTCCTTGCCGCCTCGTTTCACGAGTATCCGTTTCTTTCGAGGGTGTTCGCAGACGCGGAGCTTCCTCGGCATGAGATGCTCCACGAACTCTTCGGCGTCTCTGTCGGGTTCCGCGTTGCTTGTGGGCAGCCGGGCTTCGCGGCGATCGAGCAAGGCGTCGTGATCGGCGCGGCGACGGTTGTCCTCCCGGAAGCCGAGGGGTTTCCCCCTGAGTTCGAGCAGCGATGGAAAGCGATGGAGGCGAAGATGTCGGCGAACGGCAGGAATCTATTCGAGGCCTACGATCAGGTGCAAGACGAGACCCGGCCCAAAGAGCCTCATCTTTACGTCGCCGCGATCGGTGTATCGGCTGATGCCCAAGGTCGTGGCGTCGGCAAGTCGCTGCTGAGTCGTGTGCATGAGCTATCGGCGTCGTTGCCAGGGGTTAGGGGCGTGGCGCTGGATACCCACGATGAGGCGAACGTTCCGAAGTACTTGAAGCTGGGATTCGAACTGATTGCTGAACGCGACCTTTTGGGAATGCCGAACTGGTACTTCTGGAATCAGGGCTCGGCTGGCGAGTGAGAGGGTGGGGGATCGGCACCCTACCAATTGCAAATCGGATGGTACTGGTCGCAAAGGCCGCGAACCCATCGCTTGCGCGTGTCCTCGTCGACACCGGGTACTGCGATCGTGCCGATGAACAAGTTGCTAAGGCTGAATGCCCCCCAACTTCTCAAAAAAATCAATTCCGACTGGTATCTACGGCCTATCCTCCTACGCCTACCGATTGAAGAACAGGTCGTCAGGGTTTCCGATCATTGGATTGCGGTTCTTTGGGAGCCTAAAGAAGGACCCATCCATGTTGATCCGCAGAATCGGACCCTCCATAACGGGACCAATGGAACCACTGGGCTCCTTGCCTAGGTCTCCACAAAGATAGGCGTCTCGGGCACCATGGCTCCCAACGTCTCCCGAGTAGGGGCTCGCCAGCATCCCAACTTTGGCGTCTGCGCGTTTTGGTTTCCAGGTGGAAACATCTTCGTTGTAAGGGGGAAAGGTTCGAAGATACGCAAAGCTTATTTTGAACGGAGAGTACCAAAAGATACAGGGGATCAAAGGTGTTGCTGACCACAGGCCATTTCCCATCGGCGTCCGCCACCTGTCGTTGTTAGAAGCAAAGAGGTCCCGCGAGCCAACATAAGGTTCAACCTCGACCAGAGTCAGGGGCGAGTCCTCCGCGTTGTCGGCCTCGTACATGGTGACGGCCAGATAGATCTGTCGCATATTTGAAATATCGGGAACTTCAAGCGCTCTCTTGCGAGCCCTTGCGAACACTGGAAACACAACTGCAGCTAGCAAAGCAATGATCCCGATCACAGCGAGAATCTCTACAAGAGTGAACGCTCGTCTCTTCATTAGCTCACTCACCTGCCCATTGTGAGAGCGATACCCGCTTGAAAGCCATGGCTAGTCCAACCGTCAGGGGCACCAAGGCCGCAGTCGGATAGAGCTCAAGGTGTGCATCACTTGCCACCGTGCTGTTCAAGGCACCTAGGAAATAGAGAACAGTCATCACGAGCAAGCCCTGTGTTGCCAAAAGACAAACGACCATGAGCACGATTGCGGCACGTGTTCCCCGCAAAAGAAATGGGGTCCCGATCAGGGCGACAAGGCAGCCCCAAACAACGGCCTGGAGAAGGTCGAGCTTCAGCATGCCGAAGTCGCTGAGGGGCTGGAGCAACCCAAAGAGGCGAGTTACCTGAACGATAATGAACATGGCCGCGACACCAGCAACAAGAAGGCTGAGGGCAGCCCAAACAAATCGATCAAGCCTGCGTAGGCGCGGATGTCGGCCGTCCGCGATGGTTCTCGGTTGCATTCTGAATCCTCCAGATTCTCGCTTTGCTTATTGACGAAGGATGTTCTCTTGATACTGAATGGACGGCCACCCGCGGTCGTTCGTTCGGCGCTGCGCCAGACGAACCCTGGAGGCCCGACTCATGGGCAGAACCATTGAGAATGTCGATATTGACACTGGGAGCAGGATTTAAGTACGGGACGGATCCAGGACAACGTGAGAGCCCTGGCCCAAGACATCTCTCGACCTTTTGAGGGCCGAGGGACGCTATGCAGTCCTGCCAGCGTTCGCCTTGCTTCACGCGAATCATTACCAATTGCAGATCGGATGGTACTGGTCGCAAAGGCCGCGAACCCATCGCTTGCGCGTGTCCTCGTCGACTCCGGGTACTGCGATCGTCCCGATGAACAAGTTGCTAAGGCTCCCTGCCTCGCTGACCCAGCACCGGAATTTGGGGTTCTCGCGCAATTGGTCGGCGCTGGAGAGGTTGGCAGATTCACCGAAGTACACGACCTTGAAGTCTGCGGGCCGCTTCTCAGGGTCGGGTCGGACCATCGCTGCGAACAGGCACTCCCCGCCTGGTGCCGCCCACTCCTCGATGGGAGCGACTCCGGAGAAGTCCAGGTCGCCCAGTTGCACCGTCATGCCACTCATGACGTTAGTATCGCCTAGCCGCGCGCTTCTTGCAAGTCGAGGGGCTTGCAGATCGCCTGGAATCAACCCTAAGGTCCTGCCTCCGGTCAATACCTGTAAGAATTGCCTGAATTACTCTCACAACTCAATCTGTTCAGTTTTGTCAAAGAAGCCTGCATTGGGACGTCGTATAATGAGATCGTTCAATCGCGTGGATTGACGAAGGAGGATTGATATGTATCGAGAGAGCGGAGCATTTCGTCGCCTTGGCGCGACCGCCGGCCTGGCCTTTGCCGGGGCCCTTGCGTTCGCGTTTCCCCTGTTCCCCAACATCATGGGGCATGACTTCAACTTCGGAGCGTTCAACGGAGACGGCGCGGTCGAATACTCGACGAACGGGTTAGCCCCCGATACGCTTTTCTATTCGGCGTCGGAGTTCGACACTGAGGTCACCGGCTACTGGCCGTTTTGGCCCACGCCCCCGGTGTATCCGGTGTTCAACGCGGGCGGCTCGTTTGGTGGCGACATTACGATGTGCCTGATGTTCACGGGTCAGGATGCGCCTTACGTCGGCCCCGGTGGGACGATCGATGTGAGCCTGGTGGGTACCGGCGGACTCGCCGCAGCGCCTGACTTGGCGATCTTCGGAGCGATCCCGGGATTGGGCATCCCCTACACCTTGCTGTGGGCGCTCGAGATTCGCAACGCGTCGCTTTACGGCGTTTCCGACTGGAACTCCTACGTCGTCGAAGCTGAGGGCTTTATCGTCGGCGGATACATTGCTCAGCAGTTCAATCTGGTCGGCGAGCAAGGCGTCGTGCGCGGGCATCTGGATTTCGTGGATCGGCCTGCGGGTTGGATTCCCCCGACGTACGATCCAGTGGCTGACGACGTCGACTACAACATCCGCGCCGCATACTCGGGCGAGACCGGTTGGGGAACCGCCGTGCCGGAGCCTGCGTCGCTGGCGGCTCTTAGCCTCGGCGTCGCGATGCTCGTCCGCCGCCGCAAGAAGGCCTGAGCTTCTGCGACCCGGGCAGCCAATCGTCCTTCGATAAGGGAGAGTGCGCAGGCAAGGGAAACCTTGTCTGCGCTTTTCCGTTTCTTTGGGTTCCGATTTGGCGGAAGCTCGTGGCGAGGACGCACCGTTCGGAGAACCGGGCGCCCGAGAGGGGAGCGCAGCCTACGAATGAGGGAAGTGGGGAATCAGATCGCCCCAGCAGGTCTGCAAGTAGTCGATCTGGGAGGCATGGGAGTGGTGGTGGATTCCTGCCAGACGCATATAGAACGAGGCGGGCGCCTGCAATTCGCCCACACCGAGAAGCTTATCGCGGTCGCCCTCAGGGACCTGACGAATCGCTCGCTCATAGGCGTCGCACGATTGGTTGAACGCCTCGACCGCTTGCTCCCGAGTATTGATCTGCCTCTCTTGCTCTTCCACGAAGCGTTCGAGCTCTTCAAAGTTCGAAATGGGAAGCGAACCGCCCTCCAGTAGCTGCGAAATCCCGGAGTTCGAGACCGCGAGGTGAGCCATAAGCCTGAGACCGCTCTTTGCCTGCGGGGCGGGCGACCAGGTGAGTTTGTCGTCGGGGATGAACTTGAACGTCTCCAGGACGCGGGCCTGAGACGACCTGAGATCGGACACACAAAGGTCAATCAGTTGCTGATGAGATACGTCGGTAGCAGTTGCAGACATGAGGTTACTCCTTTGAACCACCCGTAGTCCCGCCTAATGTGGGGAGGGGGCGGAATCGATATTTATCATAAAGTAAAGACTGCTTGCTTTGCAACCCGACCTCTCGGCCAGAGATCCATGCCTTCTCGACGACGGTTCGGGTTTCGAGAAGGTCGCCGCTCACGAGCACGAACGTTGCCTCGAGTCCCGGACGGAGAGAGCCGATGCGGTCGGCCATTCCAAGGATCTCGGCTGCCCAGAGCGTGACGGAGCGCAGCGCGTCTTCGCGCTTCAGTCCGAATGCCGCGGCGAAACCCGCGTGCTCACGAAGTTGCCGAACGTCGTGGGAGTCGTTGGTGGAGAGGCAGAACCTCACTCCGGCTTTGGCGAGTTTAGCGGGGAGAGCGTAAAAGCTCTCGGTTGGAAGGTCGGCGCCCGGCATGCTGAAAACTGCGCTCAGTATGATCGGGACCTTCTTTTCGGCGAGCCAATCGGCGATCTCGCCCGCACCCGAGCAACCATAGAGCTGGACCCGAACCTTCTGCTCCTCGGCCCAAGCCACTGCCGCCTTCATGTCCTGCGCGCTGTTCGCGGCGATCATCACGGGCATCTTGCCTTCGAGCACGGGAACCATCGCCTCGTACCGAGCATCGAAGGGAACCGGACCCCCAGGGGTGGCCTTGGCGCGCTGCTCCAGATACTCGCGGGTCTCCTTGAGGGCCCGATTCAGGCGTTCGTAGGAGGGTCCTTGACGGCCCGCCTGGCCTCCGCGACCCTGGGCCCCGGCCTCGTACATCTCGTCGATATGAACGTGGCTCTCTTCCTCTTCGAACCTGGCGAAGCCGCCGCCGCCCGCAGAGGCAACCATCGCAACACCGCCTTGGATGGCTATGTCCTCATACGTGTAGCCTTCGGTGTTGATGACGGCCGCTTGTCCGGCTATGCCTGAACCCACCGATTGCCGCACGAGCGCCGTCAGGACGCCCTGGGCGCGAGCGACCGCAAGGGTCTGATGTTCTGCGTTGATCGTCCGCTCAACCCTGTAGTCGGGGTGGAAGTCGCCCTTTTCGACGGAGTCGTCGCTTTGCGGAACTTGTCCGATCTCCATAAGCCCGAGGGTCGTGGAAGAGTCGATAAGTCCGGGGTAGACGTGTTTGCCGCTGCCGTCGATGACTTCAACCCCTTCTGGACTCAGGTTCGCGCCCATTTGGGCGATCCGGCCGTCTGCGCCCACTAAGAGGTCACCGACGAAAGGCTCGGCAACCATCGGGTGAAGCGTCGCGCCCCGGATCAGGAAAGACTTTCGGGGATAACGGACCGTTCCCGGAAAGCCAGTAATGGGTCCAAGCCCGGTGGCGACGGATGCGCCGCCTTCGGAGGCGGGCTTGACTTCGGCTTTACCCTCGTCGGCGTCAGCTTCGGCGTTGCCGGCCGATGCCGTCGATGCGAACGGGTTGTCGGGGTCGGTCTCAGGCTCAGGGGTGCTCAGGGCCTCCTTCGCGGCCTGAAGCTCTTCGATTCTCTCGGAGCGCTGTCTTGCGTCGGCATCTCGGTCGAACTTAAGGACCCCATCGACGTAGGTTTGCATGCACACCGCGAAAACGCTCGTCGGATCAGCGGTCCAGACGGCGATGTCGGCGTCCTTTCCGGGCTCGAGCGAACCGGTACGCGAGTCGATGCCGAGTTGCCTTGCCGGCTCGATGGTGACGAAGCTCAGGGCTTTCTCTGCAGGAACCCCGCCATAGCGTATGGCCTTGGCTGCCTCATGGTTGAGCCTTCGGGCGTGGTTGTCGCTGTCGCTGTTGATGCTCACCGAGACGCCCCGCATCGCCATCAGAGCCGCGTTGTGCGGGATCGCGTCGTAGGCTTCGAGCTTGTAGCCCCACCAGTCGGCAAACGTAGAGCCCCCAACCCCTGAGGCCGCCATCTCGTCCGCGATTTTGTAGCCTTCAAGGACGTGCTGGAGGGTGGCGAGTTTTCCGCCGAACTCCGAGACGACGCGCAACAGCATCAGAAGTTCGTCCTGACGATAGCCGTGGCTGTGGACCCATCGCTTCTGAGTGACGATTTCCGCCAGGCCCTCGAGTTGAATGTCGCGCCGAGGCTCGATAGGGAGCTTGCCCGCTCGGTAGGCCTGCCATTGCTCGGCGTATTCCTTTCCGAGTTGGAGCGCCCTTCGAATGGCTTCCTCGACGCCCATCCTCGTTTGAGGACGCCAGGTGAGGAGTGTGGTTCCGTCCGGAGTCGCTTGGGCGCCGCCGCCCCTTCCCGCAGGTTCGCGGATCGGGTTCTCGCCCAAGGCGAACTTGACGCCGGGAGGGGCGCCCTCGACGCCAAACCGCGTTGGAGGCTCGCCCCATCGCCACTTGACCGTGAAGGATTGCCCGCCGATCGCGTTGGCCGACCCATGAAGCTGGTTCGCGCCGACCGTCCCACCCGAGAGCTGTCGATAGATTCCAATTTGCGTGTGGTCCGTGACGTCTTGAATGCGGCACTCGATCGTGACCATGTTCGCGCCTTCGTTCACCCCTCCCGAGATCCCCGTGTGGCTATGGCAGTCCCAAATGCCGGGCGAGAGGTGCATCCCGCTCGCGTCGATCACCTCGCACCCTTGAGGGACCTGCAAGCCTCGGCCCACCGCCTGAATCTTGCCGTCGCGAATTAGCAGGTCAGCGTTGCTCAGAACTCCCTGCGGTCCCATCGTCCAAATCGTCGCATTTCGGTAGAGTCGGAAGGCCGGAGCGGTCTCGGCAGGGGCGGGGAAGCGTCCGTATTTCGGGGGAACGAGCTTGAGAGGCGCGTCGGGCTTCAGTTCGTCGCCCTTCTTTCGATCGGGCATGTCGAAGTCGATCCGCTTGCCCGACGAAAACACGGCCATGATCTGGGAGGAGGAATCGAAGAGGTCGCCTTGCGTGAGCACAATGCTGGCGCGTTTGCCTTGCTCGAGCGTTCCCATCTCGTTCGCCAGCCCCAGAAGCTCGGCGGGCCGGGTGGTGAGAGAAGCGAGCGCGGAGTTGCGATCGAGTCCGCCGCGAACATAGGTGCGAAGCCCCGCAAGTGGGTTCGCGACGCTGCTGGGTCCAAAGCAAAACGCAACGCCGGACCTTTGCAGTTCGGCCCCAGCTTGCACTTCGCCGAAGTACGCGCGAACTGCTCCCAGCGAAGCGTTCTCCAAGTCGTCGATCCGCGGCCGGCTGGGGATCGTTCCCCTCAAGACTACTGCCCGAGCGGTTGAGAAGACATTTCGAAGGCTCCCCGAGTCGGAAGACATCACGAATACCGGGCGAATGCCGAACTCCTTGGCGAGCTCGGCGGCCATGTATGCGCTGACCTCGTTGAGGTCTTCAAAGACCGGGACGGAAGCGCCGCTCAGAACCCCTGCCAGAGCCTCGAGCGCGGGATCGGCTTCGGGCGCCTCGACTCCGGCCTTCTTCGAGGCGACTGCCTTCAGGACGCGCGAGTGGTACTGGGCGTCATAAAACGCCTGACGAATAAAGGCGATCACTCCCATCGTCGAGCCTGGATAGGAACCGAATCCACCTCCGCGGCGAAGCCCAATGGGGACGGTGGACGTGGAGGGCATCACCGAGTCTTTCTCAACAGAGCGATAGAACGTGTCGACGACGGCGGATCGGGGCCCGAAAATACCCCCGGAAGCCGAGACGTTCGCAGCCGTAAAGCCACCTAGCGCCAAGTTGCGAAGCGCCGAGAGGTCCTTGGCTTCGAGAGTCGCTGTATCTATACCTGCGAGGTTTTGGGACTTCTTCGAGAGCGGGTCCTCATCCCTTTTGCGGGCGATTTCAGCCGCCGACAAGCCCGTCGTAGAGGGCACTACGCCCTCGATGTTCACGCGGTAGAGCGGGTGGATGAACCCAGCATAGGCGGTCAGACCCGTACAGTCGACGGTTTCGACTCCCGCAGGCGCGCGAAGGCCCTTACCGATCGCTACGATCTTGCCTTCGCGAACGAGAATATCCGTGGCCGCAAGCGTTTGGCCCGGTTTCACCACCACCGTCGCCCCCTTCAGGAGCCAACTGGTCGTTGGTGGGGGCGCGTCTTGCTTCGGCGGGTCTTGGTCCTGCGCCCAGGTGAGAGCGGGCAGGAGCGCCAAAGTCCAGGCTGCCAATCGAATCGCGTTGAACATTAGGCCGATGCTACCCCGCAGCCCACACAACTTCGTCAAGTCACGAAAGTACTAAAGTCCGAACCCTTCGGTCTCAGCCGTTTCCGGGCTCGTTTGTGAAGCGCAAGGACTTCGCGATCTTGAGGAACGTGTCGGCAAAGTCCATGTAGTCGGGCCGCTCGGTATAGAGCACCAGCATCCAGATGGTTCCGCGCTCGACAAAGAACACTTGGTCCGCGACGACTTCGATGGGCGGAGCATCGGGCCCGTACTCGGACATGTCTTCGTAACGTGAAGTCACGTTCCTCAGCGCCCGGCCCGCGGGGAGCTTGATGACCTCGGTTGCCAGCGTGCCGGGGTGCCTTTGGGCCGCCTCTTCCAGAGACTCTAACGTGAGGCTGTCCGATGCAGGCGCCTTCGCCACAAGGCCGATCACTGTCGGATCGTAGCTGGACGAGCTCACCTTCCCAAAAAATTGAGTCTGAAAGTTCTCGTCGAAGATTCGTTCAAAGTCGACACCGAACGGCGTGTCGGCGGTCATCGCTTGGAGCGCGGTCTTGTCCTTGAGCTCCCAGTTAGGGGGAAGATCGATCTGAACCGCTCCGATGGCCTCGACCCGGGTCCAGCCTTCAGGCACGTCGGACTTCGGCTTGAGGTACTCGTAGACCTGGATTCCCGCGTTGATTCCAGCGGCGATCGAGCCCAGGGTGACGAGCAGCACCAAGACCTTCTTTCCAAGGCTCATGCCCCGTTTCGGTTCGGGGGCAGATTCTCCAGGTAGCGTCTCAGGTTCTTCGCTCATTCCCCCCCTTCCTGTTCTATCCTCCGTCGGCGGGCTGGGGTGGGCTCGGGGCTGTCTCAAAGTCGCGGCGCAGTCGGGAGTAGTTAAGCGCGGCGTTCAAAACGACGCCATAACTCCCGACGGTCTGGCAACGCCAAAACGGATTCCCGCCGAACATCAAGATGTTGCCTCGGCCCAAGGGGCTTTGCACCACTAACGCGCGGCGTTCGAGCTGAGTTGCGTCGTCGATCATCCCGCTGATCAAGAGACGCTGCGCATCTGCAAAGCGGAGCAGGACCTTGGGAGCCGGGCCGGACGCCCGTGAAGCGCGCCCTTCTTGCGCATCCCCCGGATCCGTTTGAGGCCGATAAGGGGGTCTTCCTTGGATCACGTCGGGGTCTGTGAGGGAGCCTCGGCCGCTGGCCCGTCCTTGCGGCCCGCCTCCACTTCGCGGACCTCCTCCGCCCCCGCCCAAACTCAAAATCACGCAACTGTTGGCGTTGAAGTATGCGCCCATCGTGGTTCCGAGTCCGGTCAAAGCGGGGCTGTTCGGCGCGACGTTCTCAGCGAGGTAAACGCCGCCGGGCGCATTGAGAGCGCCGCGATCCTGCACCGTGACGCCCGTAACTAACCCGTAGTCGATCGGGATTCTGCACGTCGAGCCGATCGTAATCAGGAGGCCGCCCTCCTCGACGAAGCGCTTGAGGTGCAAAACGCCCTCCAGTTCGATTCCCCCTCGGATGTCGTCAGACTCGTCGGGTCCTCCCAGGTTGGGATAGAGTTCGGTCGAGCGCCAAGGTATGGGGCTCTCGCTCCGAATCCCGTTGACGATCGACTGCGCGGTGCCGCGAGTCTGCGGGAAGATCACCACGTCGAAGTCTTCGCGGAGGTTGGGCCGGTCGCGGATTTCGTGAACTGAGATGTAGCTGTAGGGGATGCCCATTTGATCGAAGGCAAGCCTCGCCCAGCCTTCATCTTGCGTGCTCGACCACGTGTGGACTAAGGCGATTCGGGGGGCATGCAAGGGAGTGCCCTCGGGCATCGCCGACCCCGTGGGTAGAGCCTCCGCGGAAAGTCCCGGAATCACAACCCGTCCGCCTCGCGGGGAGAAAAAGACCGAGCCTGCCGGGAAGGTCGATTCGCCCCCACTCAGCGGGCGGTCGAGCATCCGGAACTCCGTCCTGGGGTTCGAATAAACGAGCTGCGCGAGCGAAAAGTCTGCCGTCGGGCGTATCGCAAAGACTCCATCGCCCTCGACATGCGTCGGCCCTTCAGATTCTTGGAGAAGAGCCATTTTCCAATCGAGCACTTCGAGGTCTTTGCAGCGAACCACCTCGAGATTGAATTGCGGCCCCAGCGTCCAACCCGTGTCGTCATAGGACCGAGGGTCGTTGGGATTGTAGTATTGGGTGTCGAGGAGCATGTCCGCCATGCGGCTGTAGGGCTGGTCCATCCGAATCACAAAGTCTCCCGCCGCGAACTCGCCGTCGGAAGTTTTGCCTGCCTCCGCGAGGCGGTGGATCTCGATACCCTGCCGCCGGAGCAGAGAAAGCATCATTTGAGAGCTCCCCGGCTTAGAAGGGTCGTGACGAAGGACGTAGGCTGCCGGGCCCTCCGTTCTCGCCTTCGCGACCGACCGCTTCGCCTTTAGATAGTAGTTCCTCAAAAAGAGGTTCTTTTCCGTCGCCACTTTGTGGAGCCCGAGAAGCAGGCCGCTCTGCATCAGATTGGTGTTGTTGCGGAGCGACCACCTCACTTGGGGAAAGGGCGGATTCGGCCGGAACCAGGCCCGCTGCGTTTGCGACCCGACCGAGCGAATTCCAGTATCCGCCCATCCACCCCCGAACGTCTCGTAGAACCGGCCGATTCCGTTGTGTCCGTTGGCGGCATAGAAGCCGTAGTGGGGCGCCCATCCGTCAAAAAAGTCGTGGGTCCAGACCCCCGGCACGCCCCGCTTCGTAAGCTCGTTGATTTCGTTGTAGGCGAGCATCTGCCACTCGTTGACCGTGATGGGATCGAGCCAGGCGTTGTAGGGCCCCGTTCCGGTGGAGATGTAAAGATATGGCACGCTCTCGTGGAGGTCGTGGAACACCAGCGGCATGAACTGGAACCACCCGCGCATGATGGCCTTGCTTAGTTCCAAGCTGAGCACGACAGCGTCTCGATTGTTGTCATGCGCCACGTACTTGCCCCAGTAGACCAGAGGGGGAGGCTGCTGGCCCGGATTGTCGTTTCTCCAGCGATTCAAATCGACGACGCGGTCCCTGCCATCGACTTCGAGCACGGGAGTCAGCATGACTACGGAGTTTTTTCGGATTTCGCGGATGAACGACGACTCATCGACCGCCAGGCGGTAGGCGAGCTCGAGGATCATTTCGGGAGGGCCCGTTTCCGGTGAGTGCATCCCTCCGGTCGCCCAATAGAAGGGCACTCCTTCGGCGATGAGAGTTTCGGCTTGGGCGTCGGACGTGACCTTCCTCGGGTCGCCCAAGGTCGCGTTGATCTCCCGCAATCGTGTTAGGCGCCGGAGGTTGGCTTCGTCTGAAATCAACGCCACGACCATCTCGCGCCCCTCTTCGCTGCGCCCCATCGACACGACGCGTACCCGCGGTGAGGCAGCTTCGAGCGCCCGCAGATACCGGGCGCAGTCCGCCGAATACGTCAAGACCTTGGGAGTTCCGATCACGTATCCGAGGACCTTTTCAGGTGTCGGTACGGACTTGCTCGCGGGCAGGTAGTCCACGAGTTCTGTCAGGAAGAACGGTTCGGTCGTGTACTCCCGAATCTTCGCCGTGTAGCCGGCGTCGATCTCGACTCCCGCCTGCGTCTGCGCGCGGGGCAGAAGAGGTTCGCGAGACGAAGCGAGGAACGCGGCCAGATAGAGAGCGAGCATGACTTACACATTCGTCATGGGTCCTCGAGGGTCCTTCTCGGATGGCCCGGCAACGTGACAGGGGATCAAGTGGGGAGCCGGGACTTTCGAATCAAGTCACAAAGGGTGAATCTTGCAAACAACGCGATTCGTCTGTATACTGCAAGGCGGTGTATGTCTTGGGCGCGAAACTTTGGAAAGCGCCAGGCAAAACCGACTGCAAACGATAAGAACAGGAGGTTCTTCTAGCAAACATGAAAGCAATCGCTACGCTTGCGCTGGCCACGATGGCCGTGTCTTCTGTGTTCGCCACTGCCGCCCAGGGATCTGGGCAGGGTAGCTGGACGCTCAATCTCGGGATTGCGTTCCCGTCGGGCGATCACAAGGACGCAGGATTCGACAACATGTTCGGCGTCGGGGTGGACTACAACCTCGGCATGGTCGGAAATGGGTCGAACGCTACCTCGTACATTGGCGTCGCCGCCCTCTTCGGGAGCGGAGACAGCGACACCGATAGCCGCACCTGGGGCGTCCACTACGGTTGGATGTTCCCGTTGAATAACGGTGGCAACTCCTCGAACTTCGCCTTGAAGCTTCAGGGTGGTTACTACAACACCGAGATCAAGTCTCCTTCGGCAGCAGTCGCGACCGAGGACAAGTGGGCTCTCGGCGGAATGGTCGGCTTGGTCTGGAAACCCCAGAGCAACAGCGGACAGAACTACCAGATCGAACTCGGCTACTACATGTATCCGAAGGTTTCGGGAGCCGACAACGTCGGTTTCCAGGTCTCGGTGGGCATTCCGTTCAACAGCAAGTAGTCCGTGTCGGCGGATCGAAGGGAAAGGCGTCGGGTCCATCGACCCGGCGCCTTTTCCGTTATCGCAGCCACTCGATTCCAAGGCCTCAGACTCCTCTCATGCGGCCGGAGCCGGCGGCGGGGTCAAGGCAGCTACGGCAGCGGCGCGGAGCCTCAGGAACACAGCTTCAGCGGCCATCGACAGCGTAAGGCTCGTGGCGATCATCCACTCTGCGCGGACTCCGAGGGAAAGGCAGGTTAGGAGCGAGGCCACCAGAACCGACATCCCGATCAGTACGGCCCAGAGCCGAACGCGGGTTTGTCTCCACTTCGTAAGTTCGCCACGAAAGTACGACTGCGCTGCGTTGATGAGGGGCGTCAAAGCGCAAAGCAGCACGCAGAGATGTGCGAAGCGCGAACTGGCTGGGTCCGCGCCCAACACCCTCTCAAAGAAGACCGAATCGAGACCCGTGAACGAAAACAGAAGCAGCACGGCCGATGCGATCGCCCCCGCGCACATGCAAAACGACCGCAACACGCGCGGCCCGTCGGGCCGATCGTAGAGGGCGATCACGACCTCGGGCAAGGCAAACAGCACCGTCCGGAGCAAGAACAACAGCGTCGTCGCCACCTGCCATCCCGCCGTCGCCAACACCGGGCTCGCCGTCCGAAAGAGGAACGCGCCGATCAACGGGCTGCCGACCAACATGACCATCGTCGTCAGGGTCAACGGAGTGTGGAAAGCGGCCAACTCGCGAAAGCTCAAAGGCGCGTCTTCTGGGACGGGCTCGACGCCCAACGCGCTGGGCACGATCTCAGACCTTCGCGATCCCAACTTGAACCACCGCTTCGGCCTTCGCTCCTTCCCAAACATCGTCCGAACGATGCGCCTGCTGCTCCAGTGCGCGAAAGCAGCGTCCGCGGCGACGCTGGCGATGAGACCGATCGCGACGATCGCGATGCTCGGCAACTCGACGGTAAAGAACAGCCCGTAGGTGACCGTGGTCATCGTGACTAATCGGGATGCGGTCCCCAGGCCGACGGCCTTTGTATGCCCGAAGCGAATGAGAACGCCCTGCAAGTACCTTCGCCAGCCGATCACGGCGCTCCAAGGCGTCATGATCAGTAGGCCCAATCGCGTCGCCTCAGAAACCTCTGGGCTGAGGTTCAAGATGCTCCCGCTGACGAACCCGTACAGCGGGGTCGCGACGACCGTAAGGTGAGTCAGCGTTACCAACCCCATCAGCACCCAAACGAACCTGCTGATCGTCGCATACCGCTTCGAATCTGTGGCAAGGGTCACCGAGGTCGAGAGCAAGTCGATCACAGGGCTCTCGATCCAGATCGCGATGCCCATCATCATGAAGAACGCCGCGGTGCTGACCAGCGGATCGGGAAGACGCGAGATCGCGGAAAGGGCGATGGGGCTCTCGATGGCCATGAAGAGCCACGAAAACGCCAAGGGTGAGAAAAACCGCAACGTCTCACGGTGCGTGAGCCTGGGGGAAATCGAGTCTCCTTGGAGATGCGGTGAGGTCAAGGGAGCCCCAAGGATACTCGGAGCGGGGAGTTCCTCACCCGTTCGGCGCGGTGACTTCGCTCTGAATCTCCGGATTCGACGAGAGACCCCCTTCTCCGACGGTAAACGCTTCCTTGTCCCAATCAAGAGAAACTAAGTAGGTCATTAGATATCGCCGTGAGGAGCGCCAAGTAGTGACCGTACCCACTCAAGTTCTAAGGCGTCGAACGAAGGCGTGGAGCCGTTGTTTTCAATTCGAGCGCGCTCCTTGGTTCGCAGCCAATCGAAAGAAACTCGCTTGCAATCTCCGGAGAAGTTTGGTATAATGGAATCTGCGGGGAGTGGTTCCCGTCAATACTACACAAACGGAGGTATCTTTATGACAGTTTTACACGCGGAATACGCAGGGAAGTCGCCTACCTTGCCGGGATTTTCGAATCGGGACTCCGTTCTGTTGATGGAATTGGTGGAAAAGGGGAAAGTCGAGAGCAAGATTCAAACGCCCCTCAGCGAGTTCAAACGGGCTCTCTCCGAGAACCGTGGCGTGGCGCTTTTTGAGCTCCACATCAAAGACGATCCGAAGGTGCGGAACGTGATCGTGCAGCAAGTTCGCCGCAATCCGAGCGGGGAGGGCATCCAGGCGCTGACCCTCCGCGAGGTCGCCGACGCAGAGTCCATTCGCGTTCACGTTCCGATCGTTTCAAGCGGTACGCCCAAGGCCAGCGGAGCGGGTACGGCCATCTTGGCGCAGCCCGTGTCGCACGTTCGAATCCGCGCCAGAGTCAGCCGCGTTCCCGACTCGATCGCCGTCGACGTCTCCAAGCTCGGTCTTAGCGAGCGCGTCGTCGCCTCACAACTGAGTCTTCCTGAGGGCGTGGAGTTGATCTCCGACCCGGAAACCGTGCTCTTTGAACTGGAGGTCCCCACGAGCACGGTCCGCGTGATGTAGAGCCGGCGAGAAGGGCCATCGGTCCTGCTTTCGTCCAATTGCTGAAGGATCGCTTACAATAGGAGCGAGGCTTTCGGTATGGATGAACGCGCGAAGATCAAGCATCTGCTCCGCCGATTCGGGTTCGGAGCGGGGAAGTGGGAGGTCGAATCGTATCTTCCACTCGGGTTGGACGGGGCGATCGAGAGGCTGATCGAGTACGAGAAGGTCGACGAGAAGTTCCCAGTTAGCCCGTGGGAGTTTGCCCGAGACAGTGAAGGCGCGCTCGGGTTCGACCCGTTCAGGTTCGCTTCATGGTGGGGCCTCCGGCTCTTGTTATCGCAAAGGCCGCTCCAAGAACGGCTTACGCTTTTCTGGCACGATCACTTTGCCGTCAGCGGAGCGAAGGTGTTCGACGGGCCCGCGATGGTCTTCTATCAAGAGACCCTGCGAAGGCACGCAGCCGGGAACTTCCGCGACTTGCTGAAAGGGGTTTGCCGCGAGCCGGCGATGATGTTCTGGCTCGACAACGCCCAAAGCGTGAAAGATCACCCGAACGAGAACTTCGCGCGGGAACTGCTCGAACTCTTCACGATGGGCGGCGGATACACCGAAAAGGACATCTTCGAGGTCGCGCGGGCGTTCACAGGGTGGTCGGTTCACTTTGGTGGGCTGGGCGACGAGTCGGAGTTCTATAAGCAACAGGAGGCGGCCGCGCGGAAGGGCCGTTCGGTCTTCAACTTTTGCGTCGTGCCTGCATTTCATGATGAGGGACCGAAGACGATTTTAGGGAAGACGGGACCGTTCGGCGGGGAAGAGGTCCTCGATCTCGTGGCCCAAAGGCCGGAAACGGCGCGAACGATCGTCCGCAAGCTGTGGGAGTGGTTCGCTTATCCGGACCCCGAGCCCAGCGTCGTCGAGCGGCTCGCGGGCGTTTTCACCCGGTCAGCGATGCAGGTCCGCCCCGTCCTGCGTGCGATCCTCTCGTCCGACGAGTTTTGGAGCGAAAAGTGCGTTCATGGCCGCCCCAAGAGCCCGATCGACTTCACGTTGGGGCTGTTCCGCTCGCTTGCGCTTTCCGAAGTGTTGCTCGCGCTGCGGGGCCAGCCGACGGACCCCTTCCAGTCGTTGCGCAAGGAGGTCCGAGGGGCGGCGGACGGCCTCTCGTTCCTGATGAACGGCCAAGGGTTCCTTCCTCATTTTCCGCCGGACGTGGGCGGATGGGAATGGGGAGAGAACTGGCTGACGTCTAACAATATGAAGCTGCGCATTCAGCATGCGGACATTCTGTTCTGGGGCGACGATCCGAACCGACCTATTGCGGTGTATTTGGCGCAAAGACTCAAGGCGGAGTTTGCGCCGAAGTCGGCCGGTGAGATTGTCGATGCGCTGGCTGAGGTGTTCGACGCCGAGGTGTCGGCGCTTTCCCGCGACACGCTGTTGGAAGCGTGCGCCCGAGCAGGAGGCCCGAGCGCTTTGGACGAAAAAGACCGGGCGGCAGGTCTCTTCGCGACGGTTTGCCGTGTGCTGTTTGCCTCGCCTGAGTTTCAGTTGTGCTGAGCCGGGGATTCCAGGGTGAGCAGGTACACTGAGCAAGGTCGAGGGCCAGCACACCGACACGTAGGGGGTACCTAATTATGAGTGAGAATATGGAAAAGTTCAGGAGCATGGACGGCAGCGATGCGCTGGTCGACCAGCCCTTTATCAAGATTGTCTTTCAGCACGGCCCTCCTGCGCAGGTCGGCCTCAATGGGTGTCGGATCGAGGACGTGATCGAGGTACTCGTCCAGCGCCTTCTGGATTTTCAAGGCCGTGATTTGGCGTGTGAGGAGAACGCGACCGCGCTTTATCATCTGGAAGCGGCCCGCGAGGCGCTGTTGACCCGAAGGCGACGCCGGGAGTTGCAGGGCGTCATCGCCACCCGCGAGGCTCACATCAGCAAGGACGTGTCCTCGACGCCCGCTTCCTAGGCGTTTCAAAGACCGCGCGAGCTAACCCTCCGCTTTTGATGTATCGTCGAGCGCCCTTGCGACGTAGGATGTTGTAGGCGCGGCGTAGAGCATCGCGTCTGGAAGGCAAGCACGATGTCCCGATCAACCCGTGACCAGCTTCACCCGACCGTTCTATCGAGCCGGAACGGCGCAGGGGTCCGGCTGCTGGAGCCAGACGCGCCTCGAAAGCGGTGGATCGCCGGGGACCTCGCCCTCCGGGTGAGGGTGTTCGGCGAGTCGCAACCGGAAGGCAAGGTCGATCTGTTACGATGGTATGACCTTCCCTCGCTCAACGGACGGGTGCGGAGCATCGTGCTCCACCCCGAGGGGACCCATGCGTTCTGCGCCGTGGGGCGGCACGTTTGCTGCGTCGATCTTTCGAGCCTCTCGGTCGTTTGGCGAGCGAGCGGTCCGCGTGTATGGGGGTTTATCCGTTCCAGTCCGTTCGCGCTCGGCCTTACCTCGGAAGGCAGTCTCCTCGCCTCCTACGACTCGGGGCACTTGCAATGGATCGACCCAGAAGGCAAAGTGAGGTCGCTGGCTTACGAAAACGACGCCCCGCTTCGGTTCGTCATGTTGCCGGGTGGCAGGCAGTTTTTGGGGACGGACGGCCGAAAGGTTGGCGTGTGGGACATCGACTTGCGGGTTCGGATCGCGGGCTTCGAACCCGACGACGTGGTCACTGCCCTTGCGGTCTCGCCAGCGTCCAACACTGCATTCATTCGCACGTTGCGATCGGTATCGGCGTGGAGTCTCGCCGATCTTTCGCCGATCGCCGCGTTTCCTGTTGGCCCTTCGCTCCCGATCCTTGCTGTGTCGGCAGACGGCGGTCGCGTGGTTACTGGGGAGTCGAAAGGGGTCACAGTCCGGTCGGTGAACGGTGAAATCGAAGCGCTTCTGTTCGTTCCCGGAGCGAGGATTCTGTCGGCTCAGTTCGAGCCTTGGACCGGCGCGGTCGTGACGGGCTCCGACGACGGGGTGGTCCGGCATTGGGACTTGGCGCGCCGGGCGGAGCCTTAGAAACCACGAAGGAAGGCACGCCGCCGTCGCAGAATTCTTCCGTATGGGCTACGAGCGCAGGTTGTATCACGGCCCGTCTCCTTATGAGGCGGTCGTCGGCTTTGCGAGGGCCGTTCGCGTGAACGACATGGTGTACGTGAGCGGCAGCGCCCCGATCGGGGAGGATGGCCGCGTCGCTTGCCCCGGAGACCCTTACGGCCAAGCCCTCAGGTGCATCGAGATCATTCGCCAAGCCCTCGAAGGCCTGGGAGCGCGGCTTGAAGACGTGGTGAGAACGCGCATTTACATCGTGGATCGGCTCGATTACCCGGCAGTTTGCCAGGCTCATGCCGAAGCGTTCGGCGCCATCCAGCCCGCCTCGACGCTGATCGTGGTTGCGAAGTTGCTCGAAGAGCAATGGCGGCTCGAGATCGAGGCCGAAGCCATTGTGGGGTCGGGTGCTGTTCCTTAGCACGAGTTCGCCACGCAATTCTTAATGACGAGTTAATGGGAAGTTAATCGCCCTTTAGCAAGTCTCTATCACCATCCGTCCTGACCCACCTGGTTGGGCATTGCCGGAATGTCGGCAATAGGGAGGAAGGTTGAATAGAAGTCGAACCCTTAGGGAGATTGCGGCAGTAGCAGCCGCAGGTCTCCTAATCGTAGGAGCCCACGCCCAAGACTCCGGTCAGAAGGAGAAGGGCACGATCATTCTGTTGCCGCCCGCAAAGAAGCAGCAAAAGGAGCGCGATCCCGGGCAAGTGCAATGGGCCAGCCAGCAACTGCAAGAACGAACGAAGTTCTTGGAAGCACTGGAGAAGAGGGCCGCGGAGGCCACCAAGGCGATCGGCGAATTGGCGTCGAGCGGGAAGCTCACCGCAAGCGAAGAAGCTCTGGCGCTGATGAAGGAGATGGTGCAGCAGTTGCAGGAGATCCGCGACATGATGCAGCAGATTCAGCGAGAAATCGAAGGAATCTTGGGGTGGATCGAGGGCCAGAACGAGGCGCTGCCAATCATGGCTTACGACATTGAAGATCTCAAGCGCGGAAAGTGGAGCAATTACGTCCAATTTCAATTCACCGACACGCAGGAGGGGCCGAACTCCTTAGGGGGAAGCAATCGCACGAACCCAGATGGGTTCGCTATGCGCCGATTCCGTATGGGGACCACCAACAAGATCGACAGCAAGACTTCCATGAAACTGTCGTTCGACGTGTCGTCAGGTTCGACCCGAACCTCAGCGGAGTTGAAGGACGCGATCCTGAAGTACGACATCATCAAGTCGGATGTCGAAGTTGGAACGAGCGTGCAGGCCGGTCAGATCGCCTTGCCGCTGGGTTACGAGCTTGAGAGGTCTTCCAGCGAGCGGGAGTTTCCGGAAAGGGCGCTCTATAACCGAACGATGTTCGCAGGCGAGCGGGGAAGGGGCGCGTACTTGACTCACGGACTCGGGGGGGGCACGTGGGCCACACTCGGCGTGTGGAACGCGCTCACAGTGGCCGACCCTCAGCAAACTGCGCTTGCAAGCTATCGGAACCCCATCGGAACTACCATGGCGATGTCCGCGGGCTTGCGCCACTCATCGGAAACCTACGAAGTTGGCATTAGCGGGTTCGCTGGGGAGCGTCCGGGCACTCCTGCCAGCACGATCACCTCATGGACCGACCTCAACGGAGACAAGATCGTCGATCCAGGTGAAGTTAAGAACACGATCGTGCCGGCAACGAGCAAGGCGGATCGTCAATACATCTTCATCGACGGTGTCGTAGTTGGTTTCCTTGATCCCAAGCTGACCCTTCGTGCCGAGGCGATGTTTGGCAAGGACCGGGTGCCGACGATCTCATCCAGCGTTCCCGTCTCCCTTGCCCAGTCGAACGTCAAGGGCTACCACATCATCGCTTCTTACAACTTGAACTATCGAAACACTCTGGCGTTTCGCTATGAGTTCTTCGACCCTGGATACAAGGTCAACGACAACGTAACAGGATACGGTCTGTCGTACATCCACTATCTGAATCCGGGAGCGAAACTGGTGTTCGCCCACGAGGTTTCGAAAGAGCAAGGTTTCGATAGGAAGAACAACGTGACGACTCTGAGAGTGCAGCTCAAGCTGTAGCTCAAGGGCATGACAGCATCTCAATAAGGAGAACTTGGACAAATGATCATTAGCACACTTAGTTGCGTCTTGGCGATCGGAGGCGGAGGGATTGCGTCCCCTGCTTTGGGCACCGTAAGTATCAAGGGATCGGACACGCTCCTCATCCTGAACCAGCGATGGGCCGAGGAATTCGGCAAGACGCACCCCAGCATTGCCATCGCGGTCACGGGAGGCGGCTCGAGCATCGGCATCAAGGCGTTCATCAATGGCGTGACGAACATCTGCGCCGCGTCTCGGCCCATGAAGGAAAGCGAAAAGCGGAGCGCCCGAAGCCGCGGCTCAATCGTGAACGAAATCCCGGTCGCGCTCGACGGGCTAGCGATATGCGTGAACGCAAGCAACAGCGTCAAATCCCTCACGATGGACCAGTTGCGCCGAATCTACATCGGCCAGATCACTAACTGGAGCCAGGTCGGAGGATCGAACTCTCCGATCACTGTGTTCAGCCGCGACAGCAACTCCGGAACGTATGGGTTCTTCCAGCAAAACGTTCTCAAGAATCAGAACTGGGGGCCCAACGTAAGGTTCTTGCCTTCGACGAGCGAAGAGGCTCGAGAAGTGGGCCGGACCACCGGCGGGATCGCCTATGGCGGAGTGGCGTATTTCAAGAACCGCCCTGGAATCAAAATCATCCCGGTAGCCCCGAAAGATGGCGTCGCCCCGATCGAACCCACCGAGGAAAACGTCCGGGGAAAGAAGTACCCGATCTGGCGTTATCTTTACTACTACACGAACGGCAAACCAGGGGGCGATACGAAGACCTTCATCGACTACGCCTTGTCGCCACAGGGACAGCAGGTCGTTGAGCTGGTCGGATACTACTCGCTGAAGTAAGAACGGATCAAGGGGGAATCTCGGCAGGACGATCCCCCTTTCCCCTGCCATGAGGAAGTTTAAGGAGTGGCTGATCGAGCGCACGGTCATTGTTTGTGGCCTGATCGTAGCTTGTACAGTTTGCCTTGTCTTCCTCTTTTTGGCTCTGGAATCACGTTATGCGTTCAACGCGGAGTTTCCGTTTGGCTATCGCATCGTAGCTGAATCGCCGGGTGCCTACGCTGGCGAAAGCGTAGCATTCAGCCCCTATGCAAGCTTCGTGGGAGCGCACCCCGACGGAGGCGAGGGCCTGGATGAAATGGAGCTCGACGTCTTCGCGCCAACCTTGGAGGAGCTTTCAGGGGTTGCAACGGCAGCCACCTGCACGCTTCCTGAAAGCAATCTCCAGGCTAACGAAGCCCGGCGCGACGATTGGAGACGCCCTTCCGAAATCGGATCGGGCCATTCCATTCGACTCTATGTCTTTGCAACTCCGGAACACGCTGGAAAGGAGATGCGCGTTCGGTGGGAACCCGACGCAGGCTTCCTCCCGAACGATTGTCCGTACGACCTCCGCCTACGGTTGGCGCGAGTGCCTACTGGCATCGAACTCGAACCGTTCGAAGTGGACCTGAAGAAGCAGCCGTCGGGGAGCATTAGGATTCCCACATGGATTGCCCATTCGGACTCTGAGAGGGTGGACGGCTATGTCTTGGAGGTGCAGGCGCTGAGGCCAAAAGGAACATCTCAGGTTAGCGCTGTATTGGGTCAGCTCACCTCGACGCATTGGTCTCCGACAGGCGCGTACGCTAGGTTCGGAATCCTTCCTCTCCTGTTCGGAACTGCGACAATGACTCTCATCGCACTGGGGGTGGCCGTGCCATTTGGGGTGCTTTGCGCCGTATTCGTGAGCGAATTTGCCTCGAAGCGACTTCGGCATTTGCTCAAGTCCACCGTGGAACTGTTGTTGAGCGTGCCCACCGTCGTGCTCGCATATTTGGGACTCATGATGCTCGCGCCCTGGCTCATGTCGCTCGTTGGATCGGCACTGCGCATGGAGTCAGGCCGCAACCTTTTGACCTGTGGGCTCGTTCTCGGGGTCTTGATTCTCCCGACGGTTGTTACTGTGGCGGAGGATGCTCTGGGTGCCGTGCCACGCTCGCTCAAGGAAGGCGGGTTTGCGTTGGGCCTGGAACGCTCAGAAGTGATCCGAAAGGTGCTGCTGCCTGCGGCGAAGGTGGGAATCGTGGCAGCGGTCCTTCTTGGGTTCTCGCGAGCCGTGGGAGAGACCATGATCCTCTGGATCCTCAGCGGAGGAACTGCCACTTGGCCCCGGCTGGACAACGTTTCGAGCGCTGCCAGTTCCCTGGTAGGGCCCGCAAGGGGCATCCCGGACACTATCGCGATCGAGATGGCGAACGTGGATTTCGAAGGCGTCCAGTACGGATATCTGTTCCTGATAGGGGTGCTCCTGTTCGCCCTCACCATGCTCTTGAACGTTGTCGGATATTCGCTGATTCGGAGGAAGGCATGGCGGAGCTAACCGCCTCTCAGCTCGAAAGGCTCGCGCAACGACGCACTCCGACTCGAAAGTCGAGGGGCCTGCTCCTTGGGATCTTGGCGTACGGGGCGATCGGGCTTGCCGTTGCAGTGGCTTCGGGCGTCATCGGGATCGTCGTGGCCAAAGGGCTTCCTGCCATCGATTGGGCCTTTCTCAGTGAACCTCCCGTAGACGGAATGTCTGCTGGTGGCATTTGGCCTATGATTCGCGGGTCGATCCTCTTGCTTCTCGGCACCCTCGTTCTTGCACCCGTCTTAGGCATCGCTTCCGGTATTTGGATGGCGGAATACCTCAAAGAGAACCGCGTTGGCCAGGCCGTCCGGGTTCTCGTGATGACCCTTGCTGGGACGCCTTCGATTGTATTCGGGCTGTTCGGCCTCGCGATCTTTGTCCTGAAGATGGGAATTGGATTCAGCTTAATCGCGGGGTGGCTGACGCTCGCGATCATGTCGGTTCCCGTAGTGGCGCTCACCACGGAACAGGCGATTCGGACCGTCCCCCACTCATTTGCTGAGGCTGGGGTCGGCTTAGGGCTCTCTCGTTGGCAAGTGATACGAAAAATACTGCTACCCGGCGCCCTGCCGGGCATTCTAACTGGCCTTGTGCTGGCTGCGGGTCGTGCTGCGGGCGAGGCTCCGCCCATCCTGCTCACGGCCGGCCTGTATTACTCGACTGAGAAACTGACGCTCTCTTGGGAGACTCTCAAGAGACCTGTCGCCAATTTGCCGTATCACCTCGCGGAAGGCTATCGGCAAGGCGGCGTGATTCCGGAGAAGATCATATGGGGAACATGCTTCGTACTTATGGCACTGGTGTTGCTCGTCAATCTGATGGCAATCATCGCGCGGTCCCGCACGCGGGGCAAACGGCAATGGTAGCCTCGCCCGCCGTTGTGGCCTCAGAAGACCAGGAGAGCACTGGCGCGATCTCCGTAGAAGGATTGAACCTTTTCTATCGCGATCACCAAGCTTTGCGGGACATCTCCTTGAAGGTTCCAGGTTACAGGGTGACCTCCCTTATCGGCCCGAGCGGCTGCGGAAAGAGTAGCTTCCTTCGTTGCCTTAACCGAATGAACGACCTGATTCCCACTGCAAGGGTTCAAGGATCGGTAATCGTGGACGGAATCGACGCCTACGCCCGCGGAGTCGACCTAATGAAGCTGAGGCGGAGGGTTGGCATGGTGTTTCAGCGTCCCAACCCTTTCCCGATGACGATTTTCGAGAACGTGGCGATGGCCCTTCGGCTCCACTACGGAATGAAGCGCGCGAAGTTGGAAGAGTTCGCCCAGGCCGCGCTCGAAGAAGCCGGACTGTGGCACGAGGTCAAAGACGTTTGGCGGAGAAAGAGCGCCCTTGAACTTTCTGGGGGGCAACAACAGCGGTTGTGCATCGCGCGCTCGCTTGCGGTGCGGCCCAAGATTCTGCTCATGGACGAACCCTGCAGCGCCCTCGACCCAGCCAGCTCTGCCGTGGTCGAGCAGTTGATTCAGAGGCTTGTCCATTCCCATACGATCGTGATGGTTACGCATAACCTTCAACAAGCTCGACGAGTAAGCGACGAAGTGGTCATGTTCCTCGACGGGAGGCTCGTCGAAAGGGGCGCCGCAGGCGAGGTCTTCGGAAACCCTGGGACAGCAGAGATGCGGGACTACGTGGCTGGAATCTTCGGATAAACGCCGACTATCGCCACGGCGATTCAAGAAGCTGCCAGGTCGCCCCTCGGGAGTCTTGCCAGGGCCGGACTGCGCCGCGTTCTCGACACTCGCGTAAAGCATGGAAGTCGAGCGTGGCGACCGCGATCCCCTCTTCGCCGGGGCGGGTTTCGTCGAGAATCGCCGGGCAAGGGAAAGGCTCGAAGCTCGGCGCAATGATCGCGCTCGTTCCGGCCGCCGAGACCACCGGCTCACGCCCCAGACCGCCCACGAGAGCCGAATGAAGGACGAAGACCTGGTTCTCCGTTGCGCGGGCCAGGCAGCAGTTTCTCACCCGCTCGAATCCGTGCGGCTTTTCGGTGTAAGAAGGAACGCAAATCACTTCAGCGCCCGACCCCGCAAGCGCTCTGGCGGCTTCGGGAAACTCGGCGTCGTAGCAGATCGTCACCCCGATCCGCCCGTCCAAAAGGCGTTGCAGGCCCTTGCCCGGAACGAGAGACCATACCTCCTTCTCGTAGGCGGTCCCCTGTACTTTAGTCTGATAGTCGCCCGCCACGAGCGTACCGTCGGCTCCCTGAAACTCCGTTCGCGAAGGGTACGCGATGAAGGCCGTGTTCGAAAATCCAGACTCCTCTTCGACCAACCAACTTCCGGCGACGATCAGCATATCGAGTTCGTCGGCAAGGTGGATGGCGAGGTCCTCCCAGGCCTCCGAATGGGGTGCAAGGTTCTGCGGGACATCCCGCTCAGCGACCGTCTCGTCGAGGGCGAGCAACTCCAAAGCAATGAGTTCGGGAAACACGAGCAGTTCGCAGCCGCGCCCCTTGGCGTCCCGCGCAAGTTGCTCGAAGTGGGCGAAGAACTCCTCGGCGTCTTGGATTCTTCGCACCTTCCAACTGACGGCGCCGACTGTCATATCTGCACCCCCACGGCGTCGAGAATCCGGGTCAGTTCGTCGTCGGAAAAGAATTCGATGGTGATCCTTCCGCCCTTACCCTTGCGGCTCAACGAAACGGGCGCACCGAGCGTCTCGCGCAGGCCCGATTCGATCCGCTCCCAGTGGGGGTCGTCCAATTCTCGCTTCTTTCGGCCTTTCGGAGCCGCCTCCTTCGCCAAGGCTTCCAGCGCGGCCACAGTCATACCCGTCTTGAGGATCCTCTCGAACAGCGCGAGTTGAACCGCAGGCTCACCGAAGGACAGCAACGCTCTTCCATGAGCCTCCGTGAGCGTCCCAAGGATCAGAGCGTCTTGAATGCGCTGCGGCAATTTCAGAAGCCGAATCGTATTGGCGACCGCGGAGCGGGTCTTGCCCACGCGGATCGCAACCTCCTCCTGGCTCAATCCGAACTCGTCCATGAGCCGCCTGTAGGCGTGCGCCTTGTCGATCGGGGAGATGTCTTCCCGCTGGATGTTCTCGACGAGCGCCATCTCAAAAGCGGCCTGCGAACTCGCGGACCGCACGACGGCCGGAATCGCCGCCAGTTCTGCCCGTTGGGCCGCTCGAAACCGCCTCTCGCCCGCCACGATTTCGAATCGGTCCTCCGCTATCTTGCGTAGGACGATCGGCTGCAATACCCCCACGCGCCGCACCGACTCGGTGAGTTCGGCCAGCGACTCGTCATCGAAAATGCTTCGCGGTTGACGGGGATTGGCGCGTATCTGGTCGAGCGGAACCTGCATGAGCTGAACTTCCTCACGCTCTGAAAGCAGTTGACTAAGTCCCCTTCCAATACTTCGTCTCATCGAATCGCCTTCCCGCAGCGAAGCCCCAACAGGTCGCAGGTTCGATTATGGACGATGCGGGCCTGGCCGTTTGTAGCGCCGTACGATCGGCCGCCGGCGCAGTACAATCGAAGCGTGAGGGTGGACGATTTCTTGGACGGAGTGATCTCCCGGCTCGAACAACAGAAGGCAAGGCTAGCAAAGGCCGCCGCGGCCTTTTCGGACGACGAATGGGACGCCACGCGGGGAAAGCGAGGGTGGAGCGCATCCCAAATCGTCGATCACATGAACCTTGCGAACGGATTCTACTTCGAGCCTATGCGAAGGGCAGTCGATGCCGCCCCGGAGAGACAAGGAGTCGAAGTCGCCTTCAGTTGGTTTGGGAAGGTGCTTCAGAAAGCATCAGGGCCATCGGGCAACGCGCCTTCGCCCAAAAAGCTCTGGCCTAGAACGGAGCGTCCTGGCCGGGCTGCGCTCGATACGTGGATGTCCGAAGCCGACAACCTGCTCAAGCTCGCTCAAGACGCGAAGGGGAAGGACCTCGTGCGGACCAAGCTAACGAACCCCCTGGTCGGCATCTTTCGAATGAACCTCGCTGACTGCTTTCAGTTGCTGGTGTCGCACAACGAACGGCACATCGCGCAGGTCGAGCGAAGGGTGCCGGGACCGAAAGCTTAGTCGGGCAGGAGATGAGGCGATTCACGTCGAACCTGGCGACGATGCATACCGCAGAAGACACGCCCTACGTGAGGTTCAGGCATCTCACGCCGGGCGCCTTGGGATTCGTCGATTTGGTCGCGCTGGGAGTTGCCTCTTCCGAGTCGGAGAAAGACCAAGCGGAGGCGTATGAAGCCGTTCGTCGCCGGGCGACCTTGACGAGCCAGTTTCACCGGGTCGCCGATCTTTCGGAACACGAGCTCGCGCAGTTTGGCGTCGAATCGTACGAAGCGGTTCGGGCCCTTGCCTGGATCGAGATCGGGCGGAGAATGGAGCGGGCGACTCGCAGCGGCGACCCCGTAATCACCGGACCCGCCGACGCCGCTGAGTTCCTGCGATCGAAGCTGAGGCTCGAAAAGAAAGAGCAGTTCGTCGTCGTGCTACTCGACGCGAAGGGCCAAGTGATGCATCACTCGGTCGTCCATATTGGGACGCTTACCATGTCCGTTGTGGGCCCGCGAGAGGTCTTCCGCGAGGCGATTCGGGCGGGTGCGGCGAGCATCATCGTCGCGCACAACCACCCCAGCGGCAACCCGGACCCCAGCCCAGAAGACATCGAGATCACCGAGCGGCTCGTTCGAGTCGGCGAGATGCTCGACATCCCCGTCAACGACCACATCATTATCGGGTACGACACCCACATCAGCCTTCGAGAACGGGGGCTCATGGGATGAGCACGTGGGAAAAGACCGCCGAGGAGTTGCGCGATCAAGCCCAGGCGATGCACGAAGCTCGTGAGATCGGCCTCAAGGCCAGCCGCGCTGCCATCCAATTCAGCGCGCGCAGCATTCGCCATGTACACCGACGCCAGTACGAGAAGGCGGAGGAACTGCTCGCTGAGGCTAAGGGAGCGATCCGTAGCGCCCAAGAATCGCTCGCGCCGTTTCCGAACATCTATCACGCGGGGTTTCTGCATGACGGCGAAAAGGAAGTCGTCGAGGCCGCGTCCGTTCTTTCGATCGCGCGGGGTTCGGGCTTCCCGACCCCTTCGGAACTCGGCGTCATGCCGATGAGCTTCCTCAATGGGATGGGGGAGGCCGCGAGCGAGTGCAGGAGGTTCGCGCTCGATCGGATGAGGGCGGGCGACCTAGTTGAAGCCTCCCGAATCCTCGACGCGATGGAAGCGGTCTATGAGGAGTTGATCACGTTCGACTACTCCGACGCCATGACGGGCGGACTCAGACGCACAACCGATGCGCTCCGGGCGGTCGTCGAGCGAACTCGGAGCGACCTCACGGCGACGACTAGCCAGCACGAATTGGTCGAGGAACTCAAGCGAACCCGCGAGGCGCTGGGCAAGTAAGAGAATGAACCTGGCGGCGCATACCCAGAAGGATGCGCCGTGTCTAGTCGTAAGGGAGATCGACCGGGGGCTTGGGATGCTCGATCGACTCGCGGCGTTTGGCTTTTGGTACGGCCTTTGCCCGCGCCGAAACGTCGAACACCGCGGACAGATGAAACAGCGCGGCCGAAGCCAAGAACAAGAACGCGAGCATGTTCACAGGCTGAGACGCCTCGTCGCGGAGCAGACCGAGCGCGCGAAGAATGTTGTCGAACCCGACCACGAACACGCCGATCCAACTGCCCAACCAACCCAGCAGCAGGACGATCCCCTTGCCGACCTCGCCCAGCGTGATCTGCCCTGAACCGGGGATGAACAGGGAATAGTAGACGGCGGCCCGCGCGGAGGCCTGCTGCTCGAAGGCGCTCCCGCCGATGCGAAGGGTGTCGGCCATGATTGCGGCGTTTCCGACTTGGAAAACCGCGTTGGCGTACTTCTTTTCGATCGAGATGTTTTCGGGGTCGAGCCTCTTCGCTCGCTGATACACCTCCCGCGCCTTGCGCAGGTTGCCACGGGCGGCATAGTGATCGCCGACCGCCTCCAACACGTCCGCACAACCCGGCGCAAGGGCTAGGGCTGCCTGAAGGATCTCCTCGGATTCGTTATAGTTCCCTCGGAGTTGGGCAACGTTCGCCTGGCGGAGCATGTTGTCGATCTGCGATCGCTGCTCGGGAGTGAGTTCTTGAAGCTCCGTGATCTCTTCGGCATTCGCTTCTTCAGTTGCGGGCGGCGCGTCGTCGTAAACGGGAAGCTCGGGGAAGTGCTTGCGAAGGTGGGGAAGTAGTGACAGCGAAACTGGAATCTGGGTGAAGCCGACGGACTTTTGCAGCTTTTCAACCTTCGATGCTAGCGCGCCCTGCAAAGCGGACGCAATCTCGGCGTCTTGCTCGCCGTCGAGCCGCCTTGCCACGAGCGCAAGCTCTTGCCATGCGGCAAGCTCTGATTCGCTCAGGCCAGCAAGTTCGGGTCTGCCTCTCTCGTCTTCCACAACGACTCCAGATCGTAGAATTGGCGCTGCTCTTCTCGCATCACATGGACGACCACGTCGCCATAGTCGAGCAACACCCAGCCCGTTCGCTCCCCTTCGCGCCCCAAGGGCGCCACGCCCTGCGACTTGAAGGCCTCTTCCACGGCGTCCGCGATCGAGCGAACGTGCCGATCGCTCGTGCCCGTGCCAACGATGAAGTAGTCCGCCACCGGGGTCTTGGACTGAACATCCAACACCTCGGCCCGTTCCACCTTGGTGTCCTCCATCGCCTTCAGGGCAATGTCTCTCTTCTTTTCAGACGTCATTCATCCTCTGTATAGATGGTTTTGTTCGATATATGCAAGCACATTCGGGTCCAACCATTGCCTCACGGCCCTTCCGGTTCCCAGCCGGTCGCGAATCTCCGTAGAGGATACTGGTATGGGTTCCATTTCCACTCGGTCGAGATAGGGGTGATACCCCTCCGGCACCTTCGCGAGCACATCTTCCCATGCGAGAGGCCTTCGTAGCGCCACGGCAAGGCGGCAAAGCCTTACGATGCGGTCTGGCTTCTTCCACGATCCAAAGTCTCGGACAGCATCCGCGCCGAGGAGCCACCAGTATTCGGCGGGACGCACTTGGTGCAGCTGTTCCAGGGTGTCAACCGCATAGCTTGGGCCCGGACGTCGAATCTCCAGATCGCTCACCGAGAGCCATTCGTGGCTACGGGCGAGCCGTTTGGCCATTTCGAATCGATGCGTGGGCGATGACTGAGCGATCTTGGATCTCAGCGGGTTCTTTCGCGCCGGCATCAACATCACCTCGTCGAGTTCGAGTTGCTTGCGGGCTGCTCTTGCAAGTTCGAGGTGGCCGATGTGGGGCGGGTCGAATGTGCCCCCCAGAATCGCTACCTTCAACTCTCCTCCGTAAATGCGAATTCTTCTTCGCCCACAAAAACCGTGTCGCCCTCGGCGGCCCCCAATTCGCGCAGCCGGTCGAAAACACCCCACCTTTCGAGTCTGCGTTGAAGCCGAAACACCGCCTCGCGGTTGTCGAGGTCGGTCATGGCGATCGTCCTTTCGATGCGCTTGCCGCGGATTCGGTATCCCCCTTCGACCTCTTCGGCGCTCCAAGCCTCGTCGCTTCGTTCAGGCGAGAGCGTGATCACTTCGGCGTCGTCCTGCGCGGGCATGGCCTGGACTGCGCCATACATCGCGTAAATTGCCTCGGAAACGCCTTCGCCGGTCGCGGCGCTCAAAACCAAGACCGGCAAACCGGACCGCTTTTCTAGCTTCTTGGCAAGCGCCCGAACCTCCTCAGCGGGCATCAGATCGGCCTTTGAAAGGAACACGAGCCTCGGCTTTCCAGCCAGCTCGGGCGAGTAGTTTCGCAGCTCCGCCTCCACAAGGTCGTAGTTGGCAAACGGGTCCGATGCGTCGAGCGGAAGACATTCGACCATGTGGACCAGCGCCGCCGTGCGCTCGGCGTGCTTGAGGAACCTGTGCCCGAGCCCCACCCCCTGGCTTGCGCCCTCGACGAGACCAGGAAGATCGGCGACGACGAATGAATCGCCGTCCACCGACACCACCCCGAGGTTCGGCACGAGAGTCGTGAAGGGGTACGCGGCGATCTTGGGCCTCGCTGCGCTTATGGCGCTGATGAACGTGCTCTTGCCGGCGTTGGGCAACCCCACGATGCCCACATCGGCGAGCAGTTTGAGTTCGAGACGGGCGACGACCTGCTCGCCTGGCTCGCCCTTTTCAGCGAAATTGGGAGCCTGCCGGACGCTGCTCGTGTAGTGGAGGTTGCCGAAACCGCCACGGCCCCCTTTGCAGACCACGCAGCGAGCGCCGTGCCGATTGAGATCGCTGATCACTTCGTCCGTCTTCAGGTTCCGAATGACCGTACCCACCGGCACTTTGAGGAGGACGGGCTTGCCGTCGGATCCCCGCTTGTTGCCTCGGCCATGCGCTCCGTCGTCGGCCCGATAGGAGCGCTTCAATCGGAAGTCATAAAGGGTACGTTTGGATCGATCGGCTTGCAGTACGATGTCGCCCCCACGACCCCCATCGGCCCCGTTCGGGCCCCCTCGCGGAACGTGCTTCTCACGATGAAAACTGACCGCTCCGGAACCCCCTTTGCCCGATTGGAATTCGACCTCGGTCTCATCAAGAAACATTGCGTTCAGTGTACCGACTTCCCGAACCCGGCTCTACTCGCCTTTCATGCCCTCGATCAGCCGTACGGTGATCCTTCTTGCGGCGGGGTCGACGGCCCGAACGAACTCCTTGACCACCGGAATCAATATCGCGCCGACCTGAAATAGATCGTGAGCGGGGTAGGGAAGTACGTCCTCGACGACCCCCAAGGACGTCCCATCCTCTTCGAAGACTTCCATGCCGATCAGGTCCTTCGTCAGGAAGGTGTCCTGGGGCAATTCAAGCCGTCCCTCAGAGGGCGCGTACACGTCCTCCCACTGCAACTCTTCTGCCGCGCTTCGCGACGTACAGCCTTCCAATCCCAAGAGCCACTGGCCCTTATGAAAGCGGGACGACTCGATCTTCCGAGGGGACGAACGGACGAACACGGTCTGCCCGAGGTCGAACCTCTCGTCGAAGTCCGTGAGGGGCTGGACTTTCACCTCACCCTTGATCCCGAACGAACCTACGATCCGGCCGATCAACACCCGATCGGGTGGGGAAGTCTTCAGGGAAGAAGCGCTACTCGGGGAGGATTTTGACGAACGCTCTTTCACGGTCTCGGCTAGCCACCGCGCTGACGACGCTCCGAATGGCGGAAACGACACGGCCGCTCTTCCCGATCACCTTGCCGATGTCGTTGTCGGCCACGCGAACGAAAAACGTCCTCGTGTGGCCTTCGACGGTCTCTTCGATTTCGACGGCGGAGGGGTCCTCGACGACGCCCTTGACCAAGGTCTCGACCAATGTGGAGTAACTCATTCTTTCGGCTCTTCGGCTTCAGGCTCGGTAGCGTCGGCGCTCGCTTCTGCGCTCGCGTCTTCGTTCGCTTCGGCGGTTGGGGCCTCATCGGCGGGTTCTTCGGGAGCGGGCGCCTCTGGGGCGGCCTCCACGGGTAGTTCTTCAGCGGGAGCTTCTTCCGCCGCGGCCACGGGTTCTGGCTCGCTCGGCTCGGGAGCTGCGGCAGGTTTGGGAGCGGCGGCAGTTTGGGGAGCCTCGATGACCGACTTGACGGACATGGCCGATGTTCGCTTGTCGAGGAAAGAGTAATCCCTTCGAGCGTTGGGACGCTGCTCGAAAAACCTATCGAGTACGCCCACCCTATTGAGCAAGATCGCCGTGGTCTCGGTCGGCTGAGCGCCCTTCAGGAGCCAGTTCAGGGCCTTCTCACCGTCGATCTGAACTTGGGTCGGCTTGACGATCGGGTTGTATGTGCCGAGCACTTCGATGAATCGACCGTTTCTTCCGTCGGTCGAATTTGCAACGACGACCCGATAAAAGGGGTTGCCCTTCGAGCCTGTTCTTCGTAACCTAATCCTTACCACTTCGTGTTCCGTTCTCCCATTTGGCTTGATTGCCTATCTCGCTACCGCCTTCCGCGCTTCTTGAACCGCTTTTCGAGCTTCTTGAACTGCTTCAAGCTGCGCCGCATTTCCGTAAGCTGCCGCAGCAGCATGTTCACGTCTTCAACCGAAGTCCCCGAACCTGCGGCGATCCGCTTCCTGCGCGAGCCATTGATTATATCCGGATTCGCGCGCTCGATGGGGGTCATCGAGAGGATTACGGCCTGCATACGGTCGATTTGGCGCTCGTCTACCCTGTTGAGATCCTCCTCGGACACCTGAGCGCTGAGACCGGGGATCATCTTCAGCACGTTCTGAATGGGTCCCATCTTGCGGATCGTGCGGAACTGGGCGAGCAGATCGTTAAAGTCGATCGCACCGCCTCCCTTCAGCTTGGCTTCGAGGGCGAGCGCTTCGCCTTTGTCAATAGCCTCTTCGGCGCGCTCGATGATCCCCAAAACATCGCCCATGCCGATGATCCGCTCGGCCATCCGTTGGGCTGAGAACGCTTCGAGCGCGTCGGTCTTCTCGCCGAGACCGACAAACCGCACGGGGACTCCGGTCGCGGCCTTGACCGAAACGACGGCCCCTCCGCGGGTGTCACCGTCGAGCTTCGTGAAAATCGATCCCGTCAGTTGCACTCGCTCGGAAAAGGCTTGGGCTACGTTGACCGCTTCTTGTCCGGTGGTGGAGTCAACGACCAAGAACGTCTCCGTCGGCTGAACCTCCCGGACGATCGCCTGCAACTCATCCATGAGCGGAGCGTCGATCTGCAGTCGGCCTGCGGTATCGACGATCAGCACATCCTGCATCAGGAACTTGGCTCGCTCCAGAGCCCGGCGAGCGATCAGTGTCGGGGAAGTTCCGTCCTGCAAGCTGAACACGGGCGCGCCGATGGACTCGCCGAGAACTTCGAGCTGGTGTACGGCCGCGGGGCGCTGGATGTCGCATGCCGCCAGCATCGGCTTTTTGCCCTGCTTCTGGAGCCACACGGCGAGCTTGGCGGCGGTCGTCGTCTTGCCAGAGCCCTGAAGCCCGCACAGAACCACGACCGTCGGCGGGCTCGGTGACCACTTGAAGCCCGCATCGTCCGAGCGAAGGAACTCGACAAGGGTATCGCGTACGATGCGAACGATCGTTTGGTCGGCGGACAAGCTGCCGTAGACTTCCTCGCCGACCGCCCGTTCCGCAACCACTTTGCAAAAGTCCTTGGCGACCTGAAAATTCACGTCAGCTTCGAGAAGCGCGACGCGAATCTCCCGCAAGACCTCCTTGACGTCGTCTTCGGACAGTCTGCCCTTGCGCCGGAGGTTCGAAAAAATGCCCGAAATGCGGCGGGTCAGGTTGTCGAACATGAGCCCTCAAGTGTACCGGTCTGGCCCCAAGCGAGCGAAGTTTGCTGGGCTTTTGGCAAAACGCGATTCCGTCCTCCAAAAACCCCGCAAAACACCGATCTCAAGAATAACGTCCAATAGGAACGCATTGAAATGGAACGAAACAGCGGAGTTTCCGACACGGCCCGACCTGAGCGAAGCCGGGGCGTCCCTTGGCTGCCTGTCCTGACGGCGCTGGGTCTTACGGCCGCAGCCGTGGTCGTAACGCGAAGGATGATGCAGCCCAAGCCTGCGCACCGGGAGACGCTCGACGATATCCTTGCGTATTGCGACGGCGCGGCCTCGGTCCTCGATCAGAGGATTTCGGCCAATGGCGCGCTTACGATCCACTGAGTCGATCGCACCCCACAGGTCCCCCTAACGCCGCGAAAGGTCGAAGAAGTGTATTTCTGATAAGAAATATTATGACTCTCTCGTAACTTTGAAACGGGCTGGGTTGCGGAAGGCTCCCTGCTCCGCCTCGTCCAAACGCCGGGTTTCAGAGTTCGCCAGCATGGGATTCTCGCAAGAACTCCTCGAACGCGTCCTCATGCGTCGTTTCGGGCGTTTCTGTCTTCGCGCGGTGCCGACGTGCCTCTTCGAACGACATCGTGGGATTTGCGTGACTCAGGCCCTTGGACCGCAACATGATGTCGAACAGTGAGGTGTTGAGGGTCAGACCCGAGCAAAGGGCGCTTCCGGGGCCGATGGCCGTGAGGAAAACAAGGTCCGACGTGTGGTTATTGCTGGTCCATGTGACCTTGCAGTGGTTCCCCAAGATCGCGGCAAGACTCGCGTCCCTCGACTTGTAGAAATCGGAAACCTTGAAGGGGGAGTCGCTGCTGAAACTGGCCTTGATGGCGCCGGCCTCGGCGTCGGTGAGTTCCACACCCCACATCTCCTGGGTGACGCTTCGGATGTCGTCGGTCGACTTGCTCGAAGCGATGGCCGGCGCGAGCCGCTCGAACGAGGCTTTCATCTGGGTAACGGATTTCAGGCCCTGCGTCGAATCGAAGTATTCGGATCCCGCCCCGTTGAGCGAAGGGCCGCCCGTCGCATGGTCGGCGGTGATGACGACGAGCGTTTCCTTGTCCTTGAGGGCAAACTCGACCGCGATCCGAACGGCGTCTTCGAACTCCAGCTGATCGTAGAGCATCCCCGGAAGATCGTTGGCGTGCGCGGCATGGTCCACCCTACCTCCCTCGACCTGCAAGATGAAGCCGTTGGGGCCGCCGTCGAGGAGTTCGATCGCTTTGGAGGTCATTTCAGCGAGCGTGGGTACCGTGGCATCGAGCTTCGCGTCGTGCTTCCGGTCGACCGTATAGGGAATGTGGGAACTGGAAAAGAGTCCGAGGAGCTTCCCCGCCTCAGCTCGAAGCAGCGCATCGCGGTCGCGCACGACTCGGTAGCCCATATTCGCGAACTCGCCGAAGACGTTTCTCTTGTCCGAACGTGCGGCGGCGTCGAAATGCCGTGACCCCCCGCCCATCAGTACGTCGACGTTGGCCTGGAGGTGTTGGACGGCGATCTCGTTTTCCTTGTCTCGATGGTCGATTTGAATCGCGAATCCCGAAGGAGTGGCGTGGGTGATTCGAGTCGTGGTCACGAGCCCCGTACGCATCCCCTTCGCTTGCATGAGATCGTAGAGGGTCCGGAGCTTGGTACCGTCCGGGAACTCGTTGATCTGGGCATTCCAGATTCTCCTTCCGCAGCCCCAAGCCGAAGCCGCGGCAGCCGAATCGGTGACCAGGGAACTGAGGGACGGGGTGTCTTGGAGTCCGTTTACGACGAAGTCTTGATCGAGGAGCCAAGCCCAATACGAGCCCTTCCCTCCCCGAAGTTGGTTGAGGTGATGGGCCATGGTCAGGACGCTCATCGCCATGCCGTCGACGGCGCAGAAGATGATGTTCTTCGCCTCCGTCTTCTGGAACTCACGGGGGAGGCCCTTTAAGGGGAGCCCTAGCGCTCCTGTAGATGTTAGCGCTGCGCTGGCACTCAAAATCGATCGTCGGGAAATGCGATGGTCACTCATGGCTCTTTTCTCCACTTTGCCATAGGCTACTCGCTCAAGCTAATGGAAGTGTTAAGAATCCGTGTTGCTGAAAAGCTCTCAGACGAAGCCATCCATGCAACTCGGGACCTTCCCGTCCCCGGACAGAAGCGAGGGAAAACGGGAGAAGGCGCCCGATGCGAACGGACGCCCTGGAGAAGCGATGAGACTCAAACGGTCATTGCTTGCGGCGACGCACCAAGGCGGTAGCGAACAGGCCAAGCGCAGCGAGGGATGTCGGCTCCGGTACTGCCGTGAGTTCGACGTTATCCAGGAGGATGCCGAGGTGGTCTCCGCCAGCGTGGTCGAAGGAAAGTTTGGCATTGGTGCCAGAAGCGACGAAGATGTTCCGCTCGACTGTGTCCCAAGGCGCGGCGGCCGATCGAGTGAAGACTTCACTATAAAGGGACCCAAGCGAGACGGTCATGGTATCGTCCGCACCACCTCGCTGATTGCCCGAGATCGCGAAACGTAGAGTGTAAGTGGTTCCCCCTGACAAGGCGAAGGCTGTCTTGGTCGTCAGGATTCCAGCGCTGGAAGCCGATCCATCCATGTCGACGAATACTCCGGAACCCGTTAGGCCCGCGAAGCCGTTCGCAATCAAGTCAACAGCTCCGCTGCTGACGTCCCAGTTCGCAAACGAGCCGTAGTTGAGCGAACTGACGCCCCCGTTCTCAGTGTCGAAGTTGTCGTAGAAAATCGCCATGCTCAGGGAAGGCACAGCAAGGGTGCCGCCGACAACGGCAATCAGCAGTCTGTTCTTCATAGAAATGCACTCCAAGGGGTCGTTCATTCGATCCAGCCGATTGAAGTCGCTCAATCGATCCGAAGGACCCTCACATAGGTATTGCGCCACGAGGGAAAACTGTGACGCCGAAGGCAAGAACCTGGCAAGCACCGCTCGTTGAGCGAGTCCAGGCCTTAGTGCCGACTGAACCCGACAGGCCCTCAAGCCTATTGCGCATCGCGCAACTCTCGATCCCGGCGCTCAAGGGCGTCGAGCACTTCCCTATCGCTCACCTGCTGAAAGTCAGCATAGTGCTGCCCGACCGAACCGAAGCCAAAGATAGGCTCTTCAAGCGCGATGACGAGTACGCCTTCGCTTCGAATCTGCGCGGCGGTTTGGCTTGCTGCGACCGGGACGGCGAGTAGAAGAGGCTCGGCTCCTTTCAGCCTCAGGTGCTCGAGCGCCGCTCGCGCCGTGCTGCCGGTCGCCAGCCCATCATCGACCACGATCGCCGTCCTTTCGTCGAGGTCAGGAAGAGTCGCCCAGGGGCCGTACGCCTTGGCGCGCTGCCTTGACTCTTCCCTTGCCTTCTCCAACGCCTTGGCCAAGCATCGGCCCTCGATCGCGCCCTTTTCGTTCGGGTTCCACACGAGAGGGTCATCGCCGCAAACCGCCCCAATCGCATACTCCGGACTCTGGGGATGGCCTACCTTACGAGCGACGAGAAGCCGGATCGGAGCGTTCAAAACCCGCGCTACTTCGGCTCCGACGATGGCTCCGCCGCGAGGCAGGGCGACCACGATCGGGTTCTCAAGGCCGAATTCGGCGACTTTCGCGCCGAGTTGGGCGCCTGCGTCCGTCCTATCCCGAAACAACTTCGCTTCACCCCCTCAGCATTGCGGTACGCTCTTCGCTCGACAGGACCCGAAAGCGCCAATGCGGATCATGATGCTCGCCTGGGAATACCCGCCCCGAATCGTCGGAGGCATCAGCCCGCACGTCCACGAACTCTCCCAGCAGTTGGCCGATCAGGGCGTCGAGGTTCACGTCGTCACTAAGGCTACCCCTCTGGCCCCCGATGAGGAGGTCGAACCCAGCGGCGTCCACGTCCACAGGGTTCATTTGGAGGGCGAGCCCCATGACTTCATTCATGAGATCCAGCTTCTCAACGTCGCAACGGAAAAGCGCGTCAGGCGGCTCCTCGAGGATTGGCGGCCAGGGGGCGAACCCACGATCTTTCACGCTCATGATTGGCTTTCCCTCGACGCTGCGCGCGAGCTCAAGTATCAGTACAAGCTGCCGATGGTGGCGACGATTCACGCGACCGAAGAGGGCCGGAACGGAGGCATCTGGACCGAAACCCAAAAGTACATCCATGAGCAGGAGTACTGGCTCACTTATGAAGCGTGGAGAGTCATCGTGTGCTCGCAATTCATGCGGGGCGAGGTAAATCGGTCGTTCGACGTTCCAACTGACAAGATCGACGTGATCTTCAACGGGATCGACGCCACGAAGTTTGAATTCGAATGGACGTCGGGCGAACACGCGGAGTGGCGCAGCCGGTTCGCGTTGCCCGATGAACCCGTCGTGATGTACGTCGGGCGATTCGTCAGAGAAAAAGGAATTCAGCTCCTGCTCGATGCCGCGAGCGTCGTGCTATCTCGAATGCCTAAGGCCAAGTTCGTCATCGTTGGCGGGGGCAAGCGAGACCATTTCGAGAGGTTTGCCAATTGGATAGGGCTGAAGGAGAAGGTGCTGTTTACGGGGTTCATGGCGAACCGGGCACTGCATCAAACCTATCGGATTGCGGATGTCGCGGTCTTCCCTTCCCTCTATGAGCCATTTGGCATCGTAGCTCTTGAGGCAATGGCTGCGGGGGTACCGGTGGTAGCCAGCGATGCGGGCGGGTTGCGAGAGGTCGTGCTTCACGATCAAACGGGAACCCTCTGCTATGCGAACAACCCTGAGTCGCTTGCGTGGGCCATTTGCAGGGCTCTGGAGTCCGGAGATGAAGCGCGTTCGATGGCCCAGTCCGCCAAGGAGAGGCTTCGAACGGACTTCGATTGGTCGCGGTTGGCCGAACAAACGCGTTCGGTTTATGACCGGACTTGGAACGAGTTCTTGAGCAGTTTCTGGGTTGCGGATACGCTCTGGCCTCTGTCCCCCGGCGCGGAGGAACGAGCCGCCCGACTTCGAGTGCGCGAGCTTGCCGAAGCAGGCGAGGCCATTCACCGGCCCGCAGTTTCTCGCCCGGCCTCTGCGGAAGCGGAAAGGGTCTCCTTCAGGGAACATGAGACCGATACTGAAGGGTCGTAAGCGGATAGGCACCCAGTAATATTGCGGATTTCTTTGTACTAAGGAACCTGTTACAAATAATAGGTAAAGTGCCGGAGAGTCCAAGCAAAATTACTCGCGTATTCTTACCAGAGTACCTCTAAACTGGTATTTGTCCCTGTCCCTTTTTTCCAAGAATCGCTTACCATGGGATTCGCAATCGACTGCGTCGTACCCCTTGGGATGCGGCTAAGTCCGTGAGGAAAGGAACAAAATGAAGAAGCTATTAGCACTTTCGATGGCGGTCGGCATTGTCGGCGCGGCCAACGCTTACATCTACAACTACGACGTGACGGGAACCCCAAGCTGGGACGCCCTGGGCAGCCCCAACAACGTGGTCGTTATGCTCGACCTCGGTGGCGGCAACCCCGTCGACATCGCTGCGATCGGTTGGGACGTCGTGCTTTCTGCGTACGGCACTAGCTGGCTCAGTGAAGTCGGTGTGAGGTTCTCCGACTCGGCTCAGAACGAGGACGATGACCTGTTCTTGCGCCCTGGCGCCGGTGTGAACAACCCCGGAACGCAGGCGTTCAGCAGCGGCGGCATGCTCGACCTCATGACGGCCGTTGGGTTCGTGATCGGTCTCCACGACGGCTTTCTTAGGATGGAGTTCTACGAGTCCTATGACGACGTGAGTGGCGCAATCGACGGCCAATGGGACAGCGGCACGATTTCGCTCGATGTCGTCCCCGAGCCCGCTTCGATGATCGCCCTCGGTTCGGGCGCAGTCGCCCTCATGGCTCGCCGACGCCGCAAGTAATCACACTCCGGCAGTGAGTCTCGATCCGGTCTTGGCCCCCGAGGGCCAGGGCCGGTTTCTTTTTCGCGGGAGACCGCTCGCCAGATTCCCACCGATCTTGCGGGAGATCGGGCCCGCGACCCGCGCGAGCCCTGGCGGTATAGTCCCCTCGGAAGGACCCTCCATGATCTTCACGACCCTGCCCCTCGCCTTGTGTCTCGGTGCTTCGGCCAACGGCTTGAGCCAAGACCTCCCCCTCCCCAAATCCAAGCCGGAGCTCACTGAATACGCTGAGACATCCTCGCTCGAAGACGTCGTGAGCTTCCTCCGCGAGCTCCAAGATGCCTGGGCGCCGATCCGGTTCGAGTGGATTGGATCGAGCGCTGGGGGAAGGCAGCTACCGCTGGTGGTGATGTCCGACCCACCCGTCTCAGACGGGATGCAAGCGAAGCGGATGGGCCGACCTGTCGTGTACGTGCAAGCGAACATTCATGGCGGGGAGGTCGAAGGCAAAGAAGCGGCGCAGATGCTGCTTCGCGACCTTTTCTCGCAAAAGGGCTCCTTCGGCTTAAGTACGATCCGACCGCTGCACAAGGAACTGGTCCTTGTGGTCGTTCCGGTCTACAACGCCGACGGCAACGAGAACTGGGGAGAAGGACGCCGCAATCGCCCGTCGCAGGACGGACCGGCGCGAGTCGGACAAAGGGCCAACGGCGAGGGTCTCGACCTCAACCGAGACTGCATGAAAGCGAGGTCCCCCGAGATGAACGCGGTTCTCGAGCACGTGTACCGCAAATGGGACCCCGACGTGGTCATGGACCTGCACACCACGAACGGCACCCGGCACGGATATCACCTTACGTATTCCCCGCCGCTCCATCCCAACACGGATCCGTGGGTTCTCGATTACTGCCGGTCGGAACTCCTTCCCAAGGTGCGGGAGCGGATGAGGGCTGAGGCCCACCTGGAGACCTTCGACTACGGCAACGCTTCGGGTCAGCCGGGTTCCCAAGTTTGGCAGACCTTCGGCGAAGAGGGACGCTACGTCACCAACTACGCGGGCCTTCGCAACCGCATCGCCGTGCTCTCCGAGGCGATGAGCTACTTGCCGTTCAAGAAAAGAATCGAAGCGACGTATTGGTTCACCTATCTGGTCCTGGAAGAAATCGCCAACCAGCGCGAGAGGGTGGCTCGACTCATCCGTGAAGCGGACGCATCCTCGATGGGAAGGGAGATCACAAGGCAACCGAAGAGGCTAGGAGTGCGGTTCGAAATGGCCTCGCGCGGAGTCGAAGAGGTCCTGATGGAAAAGGCGGGCGCTCCACGGTCCGGTATGGCGCCCGAAGTCATCGAGCGCGTTCCGATGGAGGTGTTCGATCGCTTTCGTCCGACGCGAACGGCGAACTTGCCGGTCGCCTATGTGATCCCTTCCTCGTTCCGAGACGCTGTCCGGCTGCTTCTCGCTCACGGGGTCGTCGTCGAGCGGCTTGAACCCACGAACAAGCGCGCATTTGGCTGCGAGTATTTTCGCATTCGGGAGGCCAATTCTTCGGCGCAGCCGTTCCAAGGCGCGCGGCTGCTCAGGTTAGAGGGGGAGTTCGTTGACGGCGATTGCGCTGTTCCAGTAGGGGATTACATCGTCCGCACGGCCCAACCGCTGCAGAACCTCATTTTCATGCTACTCGAACCGGAAAGCCTCGATGGACTCGCCGCTTGGGGTTTCCTCGGCGAGAAGCTGTTGCCGGGAGAAACCTATCCGATCTACAAGCTTCCCGTCCTTAACGCCCCCACGACACGGGTGTTCTCGGTAGAAGACTGAAGCACAAGGGGCCTCGCTTCGTCTTTCCAATGGGACGGCGGCGACCGTTCCGGGAGGGCTTGCCATGTTGACTTGGATCGCTACGCTTGCTGTAGGCGCATCGTGGGGCGCCGGACTTCAACTACCCCCAGAGGGTCCCGCGTTCGCTTCGAAGTTGAAGACGCTCGTCGTTTTCAAAGAGGGGTTCGGGTTCTACGTTCGAGAGGGCAGCGCGACGCTCGAAGACGGATGGGCTACGACGAATTTGGTTCCGCAGGCCATCGGGGGGACGTTCTGGGTGTACCCTAAGGACCCCGCCGACCGAGTGGACACGGTCGTTCTCACCACCGACCATCGCATCGACTTCGAAAAGCCGGAAGAACTGCGCTCGCGCTTGGCGAACAAGGTGGGGCTCAGGCTAAGGGTGACCACGGAAACGGGCGTGGTCACCGGACTGCTCACCAATCTCCTCGACAAAATGATGCTCGTGCGCGACGAGAAGGAAAACTACGTCGCTATCGAGTACGCGAAGATCAAGCGAGTTGCGCTTTCGGACTTCCCTGTTCGCATCAAGCTTCGAACCGAAATGCCCGGGGGCAAGGCGGACCTCGGAATCGCGTACGTTCAAGACGGCGTGAAATGGACGCCGAGCTACCTGCTGGAGTTGAACGGGACATCGGGACGACTGACGCTTCGCGGCACCTTGCTCGACCTCAACGAAGAGTTGGTCGACGCCAACGTGGTGTTTGTCGTCGGCGCGCCGCTGCTCGTCAATCGCGGCACGGTCGATTCCTTACTGCAGGGCTTCGTCTCGGGCAGCCTTGCGGCGATGCTGGGCAGGTCGATTGAATTCAAGAACGCAGACCCTTTGGTGAATTCTCTCGCTGAGCGTGATTCGGCGAAATCGGCCGCCCCGGGAGCGCTTCGCGAGGGACGCGGGATCGGCGGAGGCGGTGGATTTGGCGGCGGCGGTTTCGGCGGGCCGATGACCTCCGACGAAACCGGGGAGTTGCAGTACTATACGAAGTCGAACTTCTACCTGCGGCCGGGGGAACGGGCGATGTCGATGATCTTCGAGATCGAGATCCCGATCGACCCGCTCTTCGAGTGGAACGCGGATGGCGACCAGGTGGAGTACATCCTCACGCTGAACAACAAGTCGTCGCAACCGTTCACGACGGGGCCGGTGTTCGTCGTGGAAGACCTTCGGCCTGCCGGCCAGCAGATGATGCAGTACACCGCTCCGGGGGACAAGACCGAACTTAGGCTGGCCCAAGGGATCGGCCTCAAGGTCGAGCGCGCGGAAAAGGAACTGAAGCGAGGAGACCCGTTCCGCATCGGAACCGAGAACTGGCTCCCGATCACCCTCGAAGGAAGGCTCACGCTCGAGAACTTCCGAAAGGAGCCTGCGAAGGTTCGAATCAAGAGAACTCTCAACGGGAAGCTCATCGACATTGGCGGAGGCGTCGTCAAGGGCGCGGAAGTCGCCAACTCAGGGCCGAACACCAAGAACTCAGTCGAATGGAACGTCACCGTCGCTCCCGGAAAGAAGCACGAGATCGTCTATTCGGTGGAGACGTACACTTCGATGGGACGCTGAGCGATTCCTGCTACTCGCTAGAAAGCCTGAGATACGCGTTGATTCGCCTCATGATGCGATTCCGGGCCGTGGTGGACACTCCGCTCGCGAAGCTGACCTCTCGGCCCTGCTCGTCTTCGAGGACGATGGAAGGGGTCATGCTCGCCTGACGTCCGGAGGTGAACTTCATGGTATTGACCTTCTGAATCCGCGCCACCGCGCTCCTTGCGAGCTTGTGGGTCTTCTTTCGGACCCAAAAACCGAGTCTCCTGCGGACGGTGAGAGTTCTGCCGGAGAGTTCGATCGACTCTTCGCTGGCCGCATTGAACGCGGCCGCAAGCATCGAAATCCCCGCGCCGAAGAAAAGCGCGTAGAACCCCAAAAGCCCCAGCGCAGCCCACCCGATCACCTGCTTGAAGCCACCGATCATGAAGTACGCATGGACCGCCGTGAAGCTGTTCCAGGCGATACTTACTCCCAGCAGGCCCGCCGCCATGCCGTAGTTCGCCGGAGAAGTTCGTTCCGTGAGCGAGAGCGGTTGGACGAGGTCCGCGTCCACTCCCAACTCATCGTGCGCGGCCCGCTCCGCCAGTCGGTCCCGGAGAGCGTCCATGTCGACGAGTCCTTCGGGATCACCTGGCGCCAGCAGGGCGAGCTTCCTTCGCAGGCTTCGCTCGACCGAATCGAGCTGCTCGATGGCCATGAGAAGCGTATCGGCCCACTCCGGACGCTCAGGGTGGGGCGTCGATTCAAGGTTGGAAGTCAGTGGGGCCGACTCCTCCCGCAATGCACGAAGCACCCGAAGCCTCCCGCGAATCTCGTCGACCGAAGCCACATCTTGGTTCATGACCAACGGGGCAAACCTCGCGATCCACGCATCCGCTCGGCGCTCGGCGTTCGCAACGCTCGTCTCGGGTTGGAAGGACTCTTGCTCCACGACTTTCCCATTATCGGCCAGACGGCCTCGAACCTGCGATATCCTAGGGACGATGAACGTTTCGGATTGGCTCGATGCTTGGAAGGTCAACGACCTCGATCTCTGCTCCCTCTGGGAGGGGCCCAAAGTGCTGCAATCGGCGTTGTCCTAGTACCTTGCGCTTATTCTTACCTCTGATGTAGAGTATGAAAATGTCAGACCAAAACGATCAACATGCGCTGGCCGAAGGGCGCGCTTTCCCTTGGCACGAGCTGTACGCTCCGAACATCGACCAGGCGCTCCAATTCTACGTGGATGCGCTCGGCTTTGGGATCACGGAAATGGACATGGGCACGGGCACCATGTACAAGATGCTGACCGTCGACGGAAAGGCGGTCGCGGGCTCGATGGATACGAACAGCCCCGACATGCAGGGCGTTCCTCCCCACTGGTCCGTATTCATGTCGGTCGATGACGTCGACGCACGGCTCGCGAAGTGCCTGGAGCTTGGGGCGAAGGTGGTGGTTCCGATCATGGAGGTGCCGACGGTCGGCCGAATGACCTTGATCGCAGACCCAGCAGGCGCGCACATCTGGCTCTATCAACCCGCTTAGGCGAAGGATCGGAGATTGTCTTGAGAACGAATCGCCCCCAGATTCGTTTAGGAAGAGTATGAAGAGGGCTTTGGTGATCGCTCTGTTCGGGCTCATTGCTGGGTCGTGGGCGCAAGACGTCGAGAACCCCAGGTGCGATGTCGAGTTGCTCCTCGAACGGACGACAGTCGCTCCGGGCGAGGCGTTTTGGGTGGGAGTGAGATTCCGCATCGAGCCCCAATGGCACATCTACTGGCTCAATCCCGGCGACTCGGGCATTCCGACGACCCTCCAGTGGGAGTTGCCTCCGGGGTTCGCCGCTGGGCCCATCGAATGGCCCACTCCCCTAGCTTTTCGGTCGTCGGGGATCACGAGCTACGGCTACGCCAACGACGTGATTCTGTTGACGAAAATCACCGTCGCAGCCGACGCCGCGATCGGAAGAAGCGAGCTGGCGGCGAACGTGGGGTGGTTGATCTGCAAAGAGAATTGCATGGTGGGGTCGGCGAAAGTCTCGCGCCGGGTCGAAGTAGCCGAGAAAACAGGCCCCAAGGGTCCTGAGTCGCGCTGGCTCGAATCCGTCGCGGAGAAGCTCCCGGTTTCGGGAAAGGTCGCGGCCGGTTTCACGGAGGACCCGACGTCCATCTCGCTGGACTTCCGAGGAGTTCCCGATCCCGCAGAGATCGTGTCCGTGAAGTTCTTTTCCCAGACGTCCCAAGTCATCGATTACAGCGGAGAGCAGAAAATGACGGTGCGGGAGGGTGAGGTTCAGGTCAGCATCCCCAAGAGTCAGTTTTTTGAAGAAACTCCGAAAGTGCTCAAGGGCGTATTGTATGTTAGATGGAAGTCGGGCCGATCGGCGGCCTACGCCATCGAAGCCAAAATACCGGGAGGGTACGAATGAAAACAGGGATCCTAGCCATCTTAGCCGTATCGTCATTGTTCGTAGTGGCGGCGTTCCGCTCGTCAGAATCGACCCCTGCATCCGCCTTCACGCTCACTTCTAGCAAGGGCAAGTCCGTCAATCTGACGGATTTCAAGGGCAAGTGGGTCGTGCTCGAATGGTGGAACTACCAATGCCCGTTTGTGCAGAAGCACTACAACAGCGGCAACATGCAGAAGACGCAAAAGCAGCTCACAGACAAAGGAGTCGTTTGGCTGACGATCTGCTCGTCGGCCCCGGGCAAGCAGGGCCACGTTTCGGGTGAGCAGGCCGAAAAGATTCTTGCGGACCTGAAGGGCAACGCCACGCACGTGCTGTTCGACCCCGAGGGGAAGGTTGGCAAGATGTACAACGCCAAAACCACTCCCCAGATGGTTCTGATCTCGCCGGACAAGCAAGAGGTCCTGTACAACGGAGCCATCGACGATATTCGTTCGGCGAACATAGCCGACATCGCCAAGGCCGAGAACTTGATTCTCCGCGCCTACAACGAAGCCTCCAACGGCAAGGCCGTCAGCATTCCTTACAAGGAACCATACGGCTGCAACGTCAAGTATCCGTAGTCCCGTTGATTCGCGATCCATTCACAACAAGAAAGGGCGTCCGATTCGTCGGGCGCCCTGCTTTTTGGTTCGGGAGCGTGGCTATGCGGGCTTAGGGCCGACCGAACCGGCCATCCTCAAGATGCAATAGGTGAGGATCGCGCCCGCGAACATCAGGCCGAACACGTTGAAGTTCATAAGGTTCATCAACGTGCTGAGGCCATAGACGACGATCCCCATGATGAATCCCCATTTGGCGCTCTTCATGATCCCGTAGCCGACGACGACTCCGAGCGCGCCCGAGACGATCAGGATCAGGCCCACGACGACCGCGGCAGCTCCGGCAAAACCCATAATCGCCGACGCAGATTGTGAGTCGCCTTGTTCGGCTGCGGCTCCCGCGAGCGCCGCGCCGAAAGCCCCCATCCCAAGAGTCGCGGCAGCGCCCAACAGCGTGCAACAGACCGACAGCACCATGATGATGATCCCGATGGGCTTGTCGGCAGGAAAATCGTTTTGCATCTCCAGCATCCTCCTGAACTAATGGGACGGAATTCAACGCCGAATTGGCTCAACTCATCGCGCAATCGCGTGGGTAGCGGCGATCACCAAAGTTTGAGAATGTGCGAAATGTACAGAAACAGGTAAAGCAATGCGGCAACCCACGTCGCGGATTCGGCGAGTGCGGGCTTCTTCGTTCGGGCGTACTCGAGCAACAGGATCGGTCCCGCGAGCAAAGCCGCCTTGCCGAAGACGAACGCCCAAGGTCCCAACGCGAGGAGCCAGCGAAAAATCGGGTTGCCCTCCGAAAACCCTCGTCCCAAAAGCAGGATCGTCGTAGCCAGATCGAAGATCGCCACGGTCGCCAAGACAAGGGTGCTGAGTTGAACGCGCGAGTGAAGCATCACAAGGTTCCATACAGCCTATCGCCGAAATCGCCTAACCCCGGCAAGATGTACTTCTGGTCGTTCAGGGTGCGATCCAAAGCCGCTGCGACGATCCGAACCTCAGGGTGGTCCGCGTTCAGCTTCTCGACTCCCTCCGGCGCGGCGACGACGCACACCATCGTCAGGTCCGTGGCCCCCTGCGACTTCATAAGGGAAAGCGCTTGCGACGCGGAGCCGCCCGTCGCCAGCATCGGGTCGAGACAAATCGCGAACCTGCCCTCGAAGCTGGGCAGTTTGCAGTAATAGCTGCGGGCAATGGCGGTTTGCTCGTTGCGTTCGAGACCGATATAGCCCACCGCCACGTCGGGAAACAGCTCCGTCACAGGCTCGAGCATTCCCAGTCCCGCGCGAAGAACCGGGACGGCCGCAAGCCCTTGGCCAAGGATGCGAGTGGGCGCGACTTCCAGAGGGGTCCGCACTTGCGAGTTCTCGGTCAGGAGTGACTTCGTCGCCTCCAGAATCAGCAACGTCGTGAGTGCCCGGCAAATTTGCCGAAACCTCTCCGGAGGCGTCGATACATCCCTCAGGTCCGACATCAGGTGGCCCGCAAGAGGGTGATCGAGCACTGTGAGCTTCATGTGGCTATTTTTGCCCAATCGTTCCCGCTGCGTGCCGTGTCGCCAAATAGGCTTCGAAGTGCATAATGCTATCACCGCCTCAACCCCCTTCGGTCTCGCGGTCGGTCAGAAACTCGATGAGATCACGTCAACTAGCCGGAATCGTTCTCGCCGCGGGCAAAGGAACCCGCATGAAGTCGGACAGACCCAAGGCGCTTTTCGAGGTTTGCGGCGCGCCGATGGCGGAACTCGTCGGCAGGGCGATGCAAGGAGCAGGAGCGGACCGACCTGTGGTGGTCATCGGTGTGTGCGGTGAGGAGGTTCAAGGGGCGCTTGGCGAAGGGTACGACTACGCGTGGCAGCGCGAGCAGCGCGGCACCGGCCATGCGGCAGCGTCGGCCTCGGACGCCTTGAAGGACTTCGACGGCCCGGTCTTCGTGGCCGCCGGAGACGTTCCTTTGCTCACGTCCGACGTGTTCCAACAGCTCCTTTCCCGCCACGACGAAGCCCAAGCCCAATGCACGCTTGCCGTAGTCGAACTCGACGATCCGACCGGGTATGGCAGGGTGATTCGAGACGACTCGGGCCGTCCGGTTCGCATCGCGGAAGAACGCGACGCGAGCGAGGCGGAGCGGAAGATTCGAGAGGTTTGCGTGAGCGTCTATTGCTTCGACGCAAAGACCCTTTTTCGGCTCCTCCCTTCCCTCTCGACCGACAACGCTCAGGGCGAGCAGTACCTGACCGACATGGTTGAGGCGGTCGCGGGTTCCGGAGGCCGGGTCGAGACCTGCTTTTTCGAAGAAGCTTGGCTGTTCCAAGGTGTGAACGACCGCTGGCAGCTAGCGCAAGCCGAGCTTGCTCTTCGGCAACGCATCCTGAGGCGCCTCTGTGAGGACGGGGTCAGCGTGGTGGACCCGGCGACGACGTATGTTGCGGTGGATGTCGAAGTCGGGCGCGATACGGTATTGGAGCCGATGACTTCGATCGGCAGGGGTTGCAAGATCGGCAAGAACTGCCGAATCGGCCCCTCGACGACGATTCGCGAATCGACCCTCGGCGATCGCTGCGTCGTATTGATGAGCCACCTCAACGGCGCGTGGCTCGAAAACGACGTGCGATGTGGTCCCTTTGCCAACCTCCGACCCGGCGCCCGGCTCCATTCGAAGTCCCGCGTCGGCAACTTCGTCGAGGTCAAGAACGCCAGCCTCGGCGTGGCCGCGAGCGCCTCGCACCTGGCCTATCTCGGCGACGCGACGATCGGGGCTTCCGCCAACATTGGCGCGGGCACGATCTGCTGCAATTTCGACGGTTTTCAGAAGAATCGCACAACGATAGGGGAAAACGCGTTCGTCGGGTCGAATACGACTCTGATTGCGCCGGTTTCTGTGGGGGAGGGAGCTATTGTGGCGGCCGGAAGCGTCATTAGTCACGACGTCCCTCCCGATTCGCTCGCGATAGCAAGAGGGCAAGAGGTGATCAAGGAGCAATGGGCATCGAAATGGCGTCGGCGCAAAGAAGCGCAGTCGAAATGAGTTCTCGCAGGGAGGAACTTGAGGGCATGAAGCTGTTCGCCGGAAACGCGAACCGCGAGTTGGCGAACCGGGTGGCCGAGTATCTCGACATCGATTTGGGACGCCTGACCGCCACGCGTTTTAGCGATGGGGAGATTCGGGTGTTGGTGGATGAAAGCGCGCGCGGCAACGACGTTTTCCTCCTTCAGCCCACCTGCCACCCGGTCAACGATTCCCTGATGGAACTCTTGATCATGCTCGATGCGTTTCGTCGGGCTTCGGCCAGGAGGATCACCGTGGTCATGCCCTACTTCGGCTACGCGCGGCAGGACAAGAAGATCAAACCCCGCGAGCCGATCACTGCGAGGCTCGTGGCCGACCTCATTCAAGTCGCAGGAGCCCATCGAGTGGTGTGCGTAGACCTCCACGCCGAACAGATCATGGGCTTCTTCGACATTCCCGTCGACCACCTTTATGCGGGTCCGATTCTCGGCCGCCACATGATCGACCAGCACCTTCAAGAGCAGGACATCGTGGTGGTGAGCCCGGACGTCGCGGGAGTCACCCGAGCGCGGGCCCTTGCGGAGATGCTCAATTCTCCCCTCGCCATCATCGCCAAACGGCGGCCCGAGCCCAACAAGGTGGACATCGTCGAGATCATCGGTGACGTGGAAGGCAAGCGGTGCATCATGATCGACGATATGATCGATACCGGGGGCTCGATCATCCAAGGGGCCGAGGCGCTATTGAAGCGCGGGGCGGTCGACGTCATGGCTTCCTGCACCCACCCGGTGTTCAGCGGAAACGCGGCGCAGCGCCTTCAAGACAGCGTCATTTCGCAGGTGATCACCCTGGACACGATCCCGATTCCCAGCGAGCGGCAGTTCCCCAAGCTAACGGTGCTTCAGATCGCTCCGCTCGTCGCCGAGGCGATTCGCAGAATCCATCTGAACGTTTCGGTGAGCAGTCTTTTCAATGAGTGGCGATAACGATTCGAGCTCGGAAGGCATGGCCGCCGAGCCTTTGAACTGGGAACTAAGACTTTGGAAGCAACAACCCGGCCGCCGAATCGTCGTCTTCGTATGCGCGGGAGTTGCAGGGCTGTTCGGTTGGTTCCTTTTCCAGAACGCTCTGCTGGCTTTGGTCGGCGCCCTCGTGATCCTCGGTTCGACAACCGAGTTCTGGCTCCCACTTCGATACACCGTCGACGCGAAGGGGGCGAGGGTCCGGTCAGGCATTTCGGTAACCGCGATCGATTGGGACGACGTAAAACGAGTGACGCTTTCGGAGGACGGTCTCAAAATATCGCCGCTGGCCGCCCCAGGCAGGACGGCCGTCTTTCGCGGGGTTTACCTTCGGTTCGAAGAGAATCAGGAACAGGTCGTGAATCAGGTTCGGCGATTCTGGAGAGGTGAAATTGGAGTTCTGGGAGAACGAGCTATCGGAGGAGAAACGGAAGGAATTGATTCGCAAGGCGGCGAATCAGGTGATCAAGAGGGGGCTTGAGACGCCCGCCGTGCTTTTCCTCGAGATGCACAAACCGCTGTGCAACGTTGGGGTGAACGCGGCAATCGTTTTCGCGCCCTTCCTCGTCCCATTCTTAGGTTTTGACAGGATCAACGAATACACCATGCTGCTGCAGAAGAAAGAGAACGTGGAGGCGCTGATCTGTGAGATAGAATCGAGCGCAAAGCGAACGAAGGAGGAAGCGTGTTAGGCGAGCAATACCTCGACACCCGTTGGTTTGGAGTCGTCGTGACCCTCATCATGGTCGCGTTCGTGCTTCTCAACATCAAACGAGCTCACGGCAAGAAGGGGGAGCTGTTCATCCGGCGAATTCCCGGCCTGAACGCGATCGACGAAGCGGTCGGCCGCGCCACCGAAATGGGAACTCCCGTCCTGATGGTGCCCGGACTCGGCGACCTCAACGCGATCTCCGTTCAAGCGCTGACGATCTTCACTCACGTCACCCGGATCGCCGCGAGGTTCGCCAACCCCATCCGGCTCTGCTGCTACAACCCCGCCGTTTACACCGTGGCGCAGGAGATGATCCGCGACGTTTACCAGCAGGAGGGGATTCCCGAAAAGTACGACCCCGACTCGGTCATGTTCTTGATCGACCGGCAATTTGCGTTCGCCGCCGCGGTTTCGGGCATCATCCACCGCGAGCGAACTTCGGCGGCCTTCTTCCTCGGCGAGTTCTTCGCGGAGTCGATGATCTTCGCCGAAACCGCGAACGCCATCGGCGCGATTCAGGTCGCCGCCTCTACGGAGAAGACTCAAACCCCGTTCTTCATCGCGGCTTGCGACTATGTTCTGATCGGTGACGAGTTCTATGCTGCGAGCGCCTATCTCAGCCGCGCTCCGGTGCTCGTCGGCAGCCTCGTGGGTCAAGACTGGTGCAAGATGCTGATCGGTGCGTTCGTCCTCATCGGATTCCCGCTCAACTCGATTCAGATGGCCCAGACGGTGGAATTCGCCCTGGCGCCGGACGGCACCCAGATTCAAGCCGAGCCCCACAAGAGGCTCAAGAGCGAGACCTCGCTGTATCGGCTTTTCAACCCGATCGCACCGGTCAAGGGAAGCGTGGTCAGTCGGGAGTACGAGTCGTTCCAAGCCTACCTGGCGCAGCGCATGGGCGAGCTTGCCACCGACCAGGCGCCGACCCCTGGATCGGAAGAAGTGATCGGCGAAGACAAGGGTCAGTGGCATACCTACACGCTTTATGAAGACGAGCTTGAACGCAACGTGGAAGACCTGGTCGTGATCTCGGAGTCGGGAAGCGTTCGAGTGATACGGGAGTTCCGTTCGAGGCTCAAACAGCCGGCTAAAGAGATCGTGGAAGGAGGAACCGAATGAACTGGACCGCTCTGGCACAAGCCTCTCCCCTCTGGAGCGACGAGCACGGTTCGAACTCCCTCTGGGTGAAAATCGTCATCGCTACCCTTCTGGGATTTGCGCTCATCTTCGGGTTCATGAAGGCGCCGACGCGGGCGAGACGTCCGATCGTGGCGATCTTTACGTTCGTCGCGGGCGCTTTTTGGGTTCTCGTTTACGTGTTCCCGCAACCGGTTGCCCGATCCGATAACGATGTGCCTTCAGGGTTGCTCGATGGGGTGTCCTTCTTCCTCAGCGATGCGGTTGTCGTCGTGGGCGGATTCTCCAACATCCTGACCGCGTTCATCCTGGGCCTGGGCGTGTATTCGCTGGCTCGCATCCACATCCGCAAGTTCATCAAGCGACAGAAAGACTGGGTCTTTAGCGGTTTCCTGTTGCTTTCGATGCTTTCGATGACTGGAGTCGGCTATTGGAAGTTCGTCGAAAGCACTCGGCCGGACGCCGTAACCGGTGACCTCAACACCACCGCCAAGGTCCTGCAAGACTATATGTTCGACGGTTTGCTCCAGCAAATGGAGGCCGTCATGTTCTCGTTGATCGCGTTCTTCATCCTGAGCGCGGCCTATCGAGCGTTCCGGGTGCGCTCCATCGAGGCGACCATCCTTCTGGCTTCCGCGGTGATCATCATGCTCAGCCTGATGGGAGGAGCGGTGTTCCTTTGGGACGGCAGGATCGACGCCATGACCGGGCAGAACCCAGACGCTTTCCTCAACAACTTCAAGCTCTCGGAAGTCGCCGGATGGCTCAGAAACAACGTCGAAAGGCCGGGTCTGAGGGCGATCGACTTCGGCATCGGCCTGGGGGCTCTTGCAATGGGCCTCCGGCTTTGGCTCAGCCTGGAAAGAACGGGGATGAGTAACTGATGGCACAAAACGAACCCACTCGCAAGCACTGGTCGGAAGTGATGATGAACGTGCCTCGGCAGGTTCTGTACGGCCTGCTGATCGTGATCATCTCCATCACCCTGTTCGTGCCCGTTCAGGTTCCGGTCGTCCCCCAGAAGAGCACGAAGGACCTCTTTTCGATCCTGATGACGATCCCCGAAGGATCGACGATCTTGATCCAATCGGACTGGACGAACAGCACACGAGGCGAGAGCGCGTGGGAGTTTCAAGCTCTGATGCGGATTCTCATGCGCCGGAATATCAAGTTCGCCGTGATGACTTCTGCCGACCCTCAGGCGCCTGAGGTCGCGAGAAAGGCGATCGACGACGTGAACCGTGAGCGCGTGGCGGACAGCGAAAGGCCCTACGTACGGGGCGTCGACTGGGTCAACTTGGGATTCTTCCCGAACGCCGAAGGCACTGGCCAGGGGCTGGCTTCCAACGTCGCCGAGCTCTTTTCCGGCCGCTACGATCAAGGGGAAAGCGGCAGAGTCGCCGTCATGGAAACGCCCGTCCTCAAGGACATCCGCAGAATCGAGGACTTCCCCGCCATGATCGTCGTGACGGCCTCTAAGACGATCGACATTCTCGTCGAGCGGCTTGCGAGGCGCACCAAGCTCTGCGCAATGGTTACGGGAGTCATGGGACCCGAAACGCTGGTCTACCACCAGACGGGGCAAATCTCAGGATTGGCCATCGGGCTGACCGGCGTCGCCGAAATCGAACAACTCATGGAGCGTGGCATGGACCCGAACGGGGGAGATGGCGCAGTGCTCGCCAGCGGATATCCCAAGATCGAGGGCTTCAAAGGGATGAAGAACATCGGCAACGGGTCGCGCTATTACTTCCCGCTGCATAACGCGCTCGGCCTCATGATTCTCGCAATCGTCTTGGGCAATGTCGGCATGTACGTGAGCCGAAAGCGGAGGGTTCAGTCGTGAACATCGACCTTGAGAAGTACCAATTCTGGAAGCTGACGGCAGGCGTGATCTGCACTATCGGCCTCTACAGCGTTCTCTACCGCGAGACGAAGCTGTACCGCTTCTTCGAGCACGTGTTCCTCGGGCTTGCGGCAGGCTGGGCTTCGGTAACCCTTTGGGTCGAGACCCTCAAGCCGCAGTGGTGGGACAAGATGGTCGGCCGGGAGGAGGCAGGCACGCTTACCAACGGCTACTGGGCGTGGTCGTTCCTCTTGCCGCTCGGTTTCATGGCCTACTTCGTTTACAGCAAGAAGCACAACTGGATCAGCCGCGTGCCGATCGGCGTCATCATCGGTCTGTGGTCTGGGCAGCAGGTCTCCATTTGGTGGAACCGGTACGGCCCTCAGATCTACGACACCGCTCGACCCGTCCTACCCACCACGAGCGAACTCTTCATGCCGTCGATGGCGAACCTACCGCCGGATCAGGCGGCTGAAGTCGCCCGGACGGTCTACCTCTCGACGGCCATTAGCAACTTCGTCTTCATCATCACGGCCCTTTGCGTCCTCAGCTATTTCTTGTTCAGCATCGAGTTCAAGAACCGGTTCCTCAAGGGCATGACGATGAGTGGCCGTTGGCTGTTGATGGTGGGCTTCGGCGCGATCTTCGGGTCGACCGTTATGATGCGGTTTACGCTGCTGATCGACCGAATGTACTTCGTCTGGATCGAGTGGCTCGAAGCGCTTACCCGGACGTTCTCAGGGGGATAGGCGGCCCTGGAGCCCCGTACGGCGGACGCGATCGTCTTGAGAAGATGGGATGCGGGCGAGTCCGACCGAAAGCTGACCCTGCTCACCCGGGAATGGGGCGTCGTGGACGCCTACGCGCGGGGGTCGCGTAAAGGGGGATCACGGCTGGCAGGGGTGACCGAGCCCTTGACTCTGGCGACGTTCCAACTCGCCTCCGGAAAGCGGTTCCTTTACGTAACCCAAGCGCAAGCCATCACATCGTTCCCCGCGCTTCGGGGGGAATATGAAAAGCTGGCGATCGCGCTCGCTTTAGTGGAGTTGGCTGCGGCGATTCTTCCCCACGAACAACCGGCCGAAGACTCCTTTCAGTTGCTTCTGGAGGCGCTGCGCTACGTGGAGGTTCACGCCAAGCCCGTGGCGGCCTTTGTTTGGGCCGAAGCGGCCCTTCTCGGAGTGGCGGGGACCGCGCCGCTGTTCGACCGATGCGTCGTGTGCGGCAAGAAAGCTTCCGGCTCGGCGTGTTCCCTTTCGCCTTGGGCGGGCGGCTACATCTGTTCCGAGCACAATTCAGGCTACACCGATCGATTTGCGGCGAGTCGGGAGGTTTGCATCGGCCTGGCTCGGATCGCAGAACTCGAGATCCCGCCCGCGAACCTCAAACACGCTGGCGACTGCGCGAAAGCGATCGTCGCGTTTGCCCGTAAACTGGCAGATCAAGACCTGCCCGCCCACCGCCAACTCCTTGCGTTCCTCAAGTCAACTTCGCCAGCTTCCCAAGACTCCAACGCGCCATCTGAGTAAACTACAGGCCGTCATGAGGGTTCTGTGTCATTTCGTGATCGCGTGTGCAGCCGGCTCCCTGGTATGGGGATGCGGCAAAGGCGGGTTTTCGGAGCGGGAGGCCGTAGGCAAAGAGAACACTTTCCGCTACCCGATCGTCACTAACCCGACGTCCCTCGATCCTGGGGTCGTGCAGGACGGCGACACGCTGGACATGATGCAGCAGGTGTATGAGGGGTTGGTTACTTGGGGTACGGACAATCGAGTTCACCCACTCCTGGCCGAAAGCTGGGACATCGAAGACGGAGGCCGAACCTACGTCTTCAAACTCAAGCAGGGCGTCAAGTTCCATTCCGGCCGCGAAGTGACCGCCGATGACTTCAAATGGACGATCGAGCGGACTTGCGATCCCGCGCTGGGATCTCCGACGGCGGAAACCTACCTTCAAGAGATCGTCGGGGTCATGGACAAGCTGCGAGGTAAGACCCACGAAATCCCCGGCGTGCAGGTTCGCGACAAGTACACGCTCGCCATCACGATCGACAAACCCCGGCCCTACTTCCTTGGGAAGCTCACCTATCTTGCGATGGCCGTCGTCGACAAAGACAAGGCGCCAGCAAAAGAGGAAATCCGGTCCGTGGAACAGATGGTGGGCACCGGCCCGTTTCGAGCCGTGCAGTACGTGCCGGACCAAATCGTGGTGTTGGAGGCCAACAAGGACTACCACGGGGGCGTACCGCTGATCGAGCGTATCGAGCGTCCCGTTCTGAAGGACCCCGCCACTCGGCTCAACAAGTACCGCGGCGGCGAGCTCGACCTGGTCATGCTCGAGCGGCAAGACGTGGAGGGACTCAAGAAGGACCCCGAGCTTTCGAGTCACCTGAAGTACTTCGACCGACCCGCGATTTGGTATATCGCGATGAACCACTTGGTGTATCCGCAGTTCAAGGACCGACGGGTGCGTAGGGCCTTCGCGATGGCGATCGACCGCAAGACCATCGTCGACAGCTACCTGGGCGGGATCAATCAGGAGGCGAACACCGTCGTCCCGCCGGGGGTTCTTGGCTATCGCCCCGAGGCCAAGGCGCTTCCCTACGACCCGGACCAAGCCCGCAAGTTGCTCGCGGAAGCGGGTTATCCCAACGGACGAGGGTTCCCTGAACTCGAAATGAACTTCCGAGAAGCGAGGCCGGACATCCGGCTCGTCGCAGAAGCTGCCGCAAGCCAACTGCAGAAGAACCTCGGCATCACGGTCAAGCTTCGGACGATGGAGTGGCGCGCCTACCTCGAAAAGCACGAACGAAGCGAACTCGGGTTCTTCCACATGCGCTGGGCCGCGGATTATCTCGACCCCGAGAACTTTTTAAGCTTCTTGCTCGCAGGCTACGGCCCTCAGAACAAGGTCGGCTACCAAAACCCGGAGTACGACGCCCTTTGCGCGCAGGCCGACACGGAAATGGACACGGACAAGAGGATGCGGCTCTACGCTCAAGCAGAGGAAATTGTCGTCAATGATGCCCCATTCATCCCCATCTACTTCCAAAGGGACGTCGAACTGATTCACCCACGGGTCAGTGGACTGCGGGAATCGTTGTTTGGGCACTTGCCCCACACGACGGTCCAGCTAGGGCCGAGAAAGTAGAAAGCGTAGGCCGACGTAAGAACCCGTGAACCGGAACTCCGCCCAACCAAGCGCCACATGGGTCGACCTGACGTGGGACAGGCCGGCTCGCGGCCCCCTCGTGCGGGGCGTCGATGTTCCGGGCCTTCGTTCGGAGTTGTGCGGATGGTGCAGCAACGGCGGCCCGACGGCGAGGCATCCCCATCGCACCCACCCGTTTACTCAGGAGTTTCGCGTTTCGCAGGACCAGAAAGCGGCCTCGGCCATTCGATTGATCGGCAGCTTCGCGCTCTGGTCATCGCCTGACATAGAGCCTCACGGAACGGTCGGGGCGAGCATCACAGTTCACGCCGAAAAGTCCGCTCCCCTAAGCGTATCGCTGGCAAGCGGCGTTCATTACCGGGACGCGTTCGATCTTGCGCCGTGGGAAAGAAGCCCCGGCGATGGCGTGCTGGTGCACACTCTCGGAAAGGGCGAGTTTGAAGACCGGCCACTGCGAGTCGATAGCTTCGAAATCGATCTCGGTGGGACTCGGCAAGTCGAGAAAGTCGTGTTTCGGGACTCCGGTTCGTCGGCTGCGTTCGTGATTTTCGAAGCGCAAGCGCTGAGTAACCCGGCTTCGGGCTGCCCATTCCACTCTTCGAGCGAAGGGGTCTCGCTGGCGGCCTTGGGGAGTTCGATTCGGCTCAGAAACGTCGGCGCGCTCTGGCGGGCGATCAGCCAACTGACCGCCGGACTTCAGAAGGCCAGCGATCTCGACGAAGCCCGAAGCGAGTCGCTCCTCTTCGTCGCGGTTGTGGCCGCAAGCGCTCTCGAAATCGGAGGCGGCCGAGAACTCCACCGCGTCCAACTCGAAACCGCCCGTAGGCTGGATCGCGCGCAGGACCTCGATGAGGTCGTCGAGATCACCGAGAGGACCGTCCACAGTATCCTCGATCCCCTGATGGGCCAGCCGTTCCGACCCACCGACCGGCAGATTCGCGCTGCGCTCGGCTTCGTCGACCAGAACTTCGGCAAGGACCTCTCGGACGACGAAGTCGCCCACAGAGTTGGCTTGAGCACGTCGCATTTTCGCTACTTGTTCCGCCAAGCGACGGGCAGGCCGTTTCAGCAATATCTCCTGGCTCGAAGACTCGAGCAAGCCCGGCGCCTGTTGATCGAGACCGATATCCCGGTCCAGGACATCGGCGCCGAACTCGGGTTTTCGAGTCTGGCGAGCTTCAGCCGAGCTTTCGCAAGGCACTACGGCACGCCTCCGAGCGCGCTGAGGGACGAGCGCCGAGGCCAGCGATGACCGCAGAGGACCCTCGGACGCCGCTCGTCTCGGTTCGAGGTCTCTCGCACTCGTTCGGACCCAAACGTGTTCTGAACGACATCGATTTGGAAGTCCGCGAGGGTGAGATCGTCGCAATCATGGGGAGTTCCGGTGGAGGAAAGACGACCCTTCTCAAATGCATCAGCGGGCTGATCACACCCACTTCTGGCGTGATCGAAGTCGATGGGGTTGACGTGGTGTTGAACCCTGAAGAAGCCCGAAAACACATGGGGATGGTGTTTCAATCAGCCGCGCTGTTCGATTCGCTCAACGTGCGCGACAACGTCCTTTTTGGGGTCCATCGCTGGCTCCCAGGATCGAAGTCGGACCACGAGGGCATTCTGAGCGGCTCGCTGAACGCCGTCAAGCTCGAAGGCTCCGACCTGCTGTTGCCCTCCGAGCTGAGCGGTGGCATGAAGAAGCGGGTGGGCATCGCGCGGGCGCTCGCGCTCAGCCCCCGACTGATGCTCTATGATGAGCCCACGACGGGTCTGGACCCGATCACGACTTACGCTATCGACGAGTTGGTGGTAACCCTCAGGCGCGAATTCGGGATGACCAGCCTGATCGTGACGCACGACGTGAACTCGGTGTTTCGGACTGCCGACCGGGTGGCCTTCTTGGCGGAGGGTCGGATCGCGTACTGGGGCGATACGGAGGGCTTCCGAGGCTCGGGCCATCCTGCGATCCGGGAGCTATTGGACAAGTCCTCGGCGACTTCCCTTCCTACAGCGTAGGTGCTTCGGGGGTATCGAGCGGTAGCAAAAGGCCCCATTCAGGGCTGTTGTCCGGGTCGGAGCAGATACGATCGGCGACAACGAATGCGCCCAGACGCTGGTAAAGTCGGTGAGCCTCGACGAACCGCTTGTCGCTCCAAATCTCCATGGCCGACTTTCCTTCGGAACGGGCTATGCGGATGACATGCTCCGTCAGGGCCGACCCCAACCCTTGTCGGCGGGCCGCGGGGTCCACGTAAAGCCGGTCCAGCGAGCAATCCGCCCCAGCAAGCCGAACGATTCCCTCGAGCAGCGTCGATTCTCCTCGCGAGCCAGGAACTGCCGCAAAGCGCTTGAGAGCCACGACCCCGAGAAGCCTCTCACCTGGGATCGCGCCACTTCCCACGACAAAGAACGAGTGGCCCAGGCGGTCATAGTGCCCTTCAATGTCGTACAGGTCGGCGTGATACTCCTGCTCGTCCCAGGTGAAGCCGTACTCGTCGTAAACCGTTCGGACGACCCGGACAATTTCGGGGATGTCGGCCAGTTCCGCGCGGCGAAAGGGGAATTCCATCGCAGCAGATATACCAGAAGGCCCAAGTTGGAGCGCGGTTCGAGGTATACCCGCCCCCAATGAAGCTGATTTGCGCTGTTCTTGGCCTCGGCGCGCTCTCCGCCGCCTCGTGGGCTCAGATCGAATACTCCCTCGCCCCCGATCCATCGGCAGGTTCGATTCGCGTTTCGGCATCGGCGGTTGCGACCTCCGAAATCACCGACTTCCGCATACCCGCATGGTGCCCCGGCTTCTATTTCCTGCTCGACTACCCGGCAAAGTTGTTCGACGCGAAGGCCACCTCCGGCGACGGCGCGGCGCTCCCCATCGAGCGGCCGAATCGTCACACTTGGCGCGTGCGAACTCGACCCGGCTCGAAGGTCACCTTCAGTTATCGGGTTCTGGGCGATGACGCTGGGCTCGGTTTCTTCGGGGTCAGCGTCAAGTCGCACACCGCATTCGTCAACGGCCCGGCGGCTTTCGTGTACATCGAGGGCCGAAAGGAAGAATCCGCGCTGCTGAGAGTGCAACTTCCCGACGAATGGGATGTGGCGACGGGCATGGACGAAGCCGGAGTCGATAAGTTCGCGGCAGCCAGCTACGATGAGTTCATTGACCATCCGATGCAGCTTGGGCGGTTTGAGAAGCGAAAGTTCGTTGTCGGCAAGTACAAGTTCGAAGTTGCGATCGCCTCAGAAGACCAAACCTATCGCACCTCGCCCGACGCCATCGCGGACGAGCTCACGCAGCTAAGCCGACCGGCAATCGCGATGTTCGGCGAAGCTCCGTTCAAGAGATACGTCTATCTGATCCATCTCGCGCGAGGGGGCTTCCAAGGCGGATTGGAGCATCGGGCAAGCACTCTTATGGCGCTGCCGAACGTTCCCAATCTCAAGTTCGAGACGCTAGCCGCGCACGAGTTCTTCCACACCTGGAACGTCAAGCACATCCGCCCTAAGGTTCTTGGCCCGTTCGATTACACGCAAGCCGTTCGGACGAACAACCTCTGGTTCGCCGAGGGCGTGACTGACTACTACGCCCAACTCCACGTTTACCAAGCCGGCGCCCAGGGGCCGACATGGCTCCTGAGCCAACTCTCCAACGAAATCCAAACGCTCCAGCGGTCGAAGACCCGGCTTACGAAGACGCTCGAACAAGCGGGATGGGAGACGTGGGAGAATGGCGGATTCGGGGTCGGCGACCTGAGCTACTACAACAAGGGCCTCGTCGTGGGGCTGATTCTCGATGCGGCCTTGCGGGGCGCCACTGAGGGCAAGCAGAGCCTCGACGATGTCCTCCGAACCTTGATGAAACGCCATGCGTTGCCCCAGCTGGGCTATGGGGAAGACGACCTTCGGACCACGATCAATGAGATAGCCGGAAGAGACCTCTCGGCGCTCTACGATCGGTGCGTGCGCTCGACGCAAGAACTCCCCTATGAGGAACTTAGGAAGATCGGACTTCGGTTGGCGATTCCGGGCCGAATTCAGGCGCATCTCCCGTTTGAGCTTCTGGGCGACGTGGTCCGATCGGTCGACGCGGGGAGCGGCTTCCAACCGGGCGACAAGGTCCTTGCTGTCAATCAAAGGCCGTTCGCTCCGGGAGCGTTCTCGGGGCTGACGATGGGGGATAAGGTTCAGGTTGACGTGCAAAGGTCGTCCGAAAACCTGAAGCTCGAAGTCGCAGTCGGCAGCTCTACGCCTTCGGCCTATCGACTTGCGAACGACCCGTTCGCCTCAGCCGAACAAGTCCGACGAAGGGACGAGTGGCTGAGGATTCCCTCGGACCTACCTGCCGTGTCGAGGCCGGGCGGAGGGGATAGGAGCGCGCTCGGCGAGAGCCTTCTTTGCCGCCTCAACAATGGCGTCGGGTTCGGCGTCCGATAGGTTGCCCGAACTCACGATGACGCAGGGATGCGTTTCGCCTGCGTGGCGCCATTTGCGCGCCATTCTGGGCCGGAAGACCGTAACGGTCGGGCGTCCCAAAGCGGCTGCGACGTGCAAGAAGCCTGTGTCATTGCCGGCCAGCAGTTGAAGGCCGGAGATCACGGCCATCGACTCGCGGATCGAGCATCGTCCGACGAGATCGACGGCCTCGCCCCGAAACAGCGAGAGGAACCCATCCGCGAGCGGGCGGTCGTTGGGTCCGCCCAAGATCGCGATCTTGTGTCCTTCTGTGACGAGCCTGGAGGCGACTTCTGCCCAGATCCGACTTGGGGCAACCTTGCCCAACGTCGAAGCTCCGAGTTGAATCCCTACCGTCGCATTTCCCCGAAGCTCTTCGCCCCGTTCACTCTCTGAGAAGGTGACGCTCAGATGAGGCTCGACCGGCACCGCACTCCCGCCAAGTGCGTCGGCAAGGTCCAGAAACGACCGAGCCTCAAAACACTCCTGATCGTAGGCCACCTTGCGGGTGAGCAGAAACGAACGGCCCTCCGTGTCGTGGCCCACTCGGTTGGGAATTCTCGCGAGCCAGGCGGCCAACGCAGAACGGAAGCTGTGGTTGACCACGAGCGCAGCGTCGAACCTACCTCTCCTCAGCGAGCGCGCAAATCGTAGCAGACTGCCCGTCGAACCCGCCCAATCGTCGACCTCGAATTGGACCCCGTCCGCTCGATCGAAGAGCACTTCGCGTACGGTCGGGCCGCAATAGACCCCAATCTCATATCCCGCACCCCGCAGGCTGTCAATCGCCGGAGCGGTCATGACGGCGTCACCGATGAAGTTGGGCTTGAGGATCACGGCCACTCTCTTAGAGGGCATGAGCGACGGCCTCCCAAACGATCTCGGGGTCGATCTCGCTCACCTCCCTTCCCTCCCCCGGCGTCAATACGGTGAGCGTAGCCGAAGGGGGCGTCCAGAGACGGTGAATGCCGTGCCGGTAGAGCCCGACCGTCCTTGCGCGGGCCGCCACTGCCAGGTGCAGAATCCCGTTGTCGAGAGTCAAGACCGCACGGCACTGGCCCAGCGCGCCAACGACCTCCGGCAGGGAGTACTGCCCCCTGAGATCGATCAGCAGCCCTTGAGCAACTAGCTCATCTTCGGCCGTGCCGCCCATCCAGTGGGTCTTCTGGTCTTTGGGCTTTGCGCCGAGAAGACCGGCCGTGTAGCCTGCGCTTCCTACGCGGTCCAGAACCCAGGCCCATTTTTCTCGGGGCCAGAGCTTTTCCGGCAAGCTCGCCGATGTGGCAACAAGTAGATCAGGAGGTTGCTGGCCGGGGGGTTGGCTGGGCACCCGGTACGGCGGGATCTCGGACTCGAAATAGCATCCGCGCGCGAAGATTTCAGCGATGAACCCCGAACGGAGGAAAGGGTATCGCTCCTTCAAGTCCTCGGCGACCCAGCGACGGTCCGCCCAAAGCTCGCCTTGCGGGTCGTCTGGAAACGGCAGTTCGCCCCTCCCGCCAGGGCCGACGCAAGGGCCAGAAACGAAGGTCAGTTCGCCCGACAAAAGGCCCGCAATGGCCTTCGAGTGCGCCGTCGATTCGAGGTTGATGATCCAGTCATAGCTTCCCGTATGTTCGGCGATGAGGCCCAGAAGCTCGGCTGGGGAACTCCCGTGAAGCGGCAAGAAGAGGTCGAACAATTCTGGCGCGTGGCGAAACTCGGCGACTCGAGTTCCGCACCAAAAGTGCACGCTCGCTGCCTTGGACTCTGTTTTCAGGAGCTGGAGCAGCGGAGTGGCAGCGACAAAGTTCCCGATGGCGTCGTTGGCAAGAACCGCGACGTTGCCTCCGGGCACGATCTTCTCGCCAGCATGACGTCGCACGAAGTGATTCTAGCAAATTCGGCCCCGAACGCGGAGCGGCGGGTATAACAGCCCTTGGCCCCATGCCCTTTCACCTTGGAATCGACTCCGGCGGAACTTCGACGCGTGCGATGCTTGTGAACGAAGCTGGACAGGTCCTATTCACAGGTCAAGCGGGGTCTGCCAACTTCACAACCTCGCCCCCCAGGCTCGTCCGACAGAACCTTCAAAAAGCGACCTCTGGCTGCCCTGAGCCCGATACCGTCTGCCTGTGCGGTGCCGGGATACTGACCAAGGCGACTTTTCTGCAGGCGGGCGATCTCCTTGCCGAACTGTTCCCCAAGGCCAGGCACAGGGTAACGCCTGACTACTACGCAGCGTACGCCTCATTCGATCCTCCCGTGTGCGTCTGCGTGATATCGGGAACAGGGTCGGTGGTTTGTTCGAGCGGCGAGCACGGGTTCGCAAAGTCGGGCGGAGGCGGGTTTGCGATCGGCGACGACGGCTCGGCGTTTCGGTTTGGGCGCGCGGCGCTCCGGCACTTCCTCGACGACCCGGACGAGTGCTCTTGCAGGGTCCTCCAAGCCATCGAAAAACGGTTCGGCACCACGGAACCCGCCGAAGTGATAGCGAAAGTCTATGGCGGCAGGACCGTGGCGAGCCAAGTCGCCAAGTTCGCGCGTCCGCTGGCGAAGGATGCGGCCGACGGACTTCCCTACGCCACCGAAGCCCTCCGAAGCGAGTTTCAAGCACTTGCGACCGTCGTTGCCGGCCACGTCCACCGATTTCTCCCCCCCAGAACTCCGCTTTCGGTGGGACTGTCGGGAGGGCTTTGGGAAATTTCGCTGCTGTTTCAGCGTTCGTTTGAAAAAGAGTTGGGCGAAGTACTCCCCCAACGGGAACTTCATGTTCGACGCCCTTCGAAGCCACCTGTGTACGGCGCCGCAAAACTGGCAATGAACCTTCTATGAGTACAGAATCCCGCAACCCTCGATCATACGGGCTCGACCACATGAGCGCCGAGGAGATCGTCCGCTTGATGGACGAGGAGGAGTATTCGGTCCTCCGCGCACTGCAGAAGGTGCAGCCCTTGCTCGCCCAGGCGGTCGAGCGCGTCGCTGGCGCATTTGCCTCTGGGGGACGGATCGTGTACGTTGGAGCGGGCACGAGCGGGAGGATCGCCGCCGCCGACGCAGCCGAAATGCCTCCCACATTCGGAGTCGACCCCAAGAGGTTCGTAGCGCTCGTCGCGGGAGGTCCTGCGGCTGCAGGTAGCGCGGTCGAGGACATGGAGGACGACGAACACATGGCGATCGAGATGTTGAACGAACTCGATCTTTCACTCGACGATGTGGTGATCGGAGTCGCGGCGAGCGGAAAGACGCCCTTTACGATCTCGGCAATTCGCCACGCCAATCAAAAGGGCGTTTGGACGTGCGGGATCGCGAACAACAAGAACACCCCACTCGTGAAGGAAGCCATCCTTGGGATCGTCCTCGACACGGGCCCCGAGGTCCTCACGGGTTCGACGAGGCTCAAGGCGGGGACGGCGCAAAAGCTGGCCCTCAACCGGATCAGCACCGGCGCGATGGTGCTCTCCGGCAAGGTGATCGAGAACCTCATGGTCGATGTGACGCCCAAGAACTCCAAGCTCAAGCAGCGGTGCATCCGCATCGTGAGAGAGCTAACGAACGCGACCGAAGAAGAAGCTCGACACGAACTGGAGCGCTGCAATTGGAACACGCGCTGCGTGGTTGAGCGTCTCCGAGAAGGCGCGCGCCGTTAAGGAATTACCAGGTCTCACCCCTGCCAAGAACTCTCCGGTTCGGGCGGGCCGTCTCCGACATAGGAGATCATTCGCCTGTTTGGAGGAAGCACTATGCGTTACGTAAGTAGGGCCTTTTGGGGTCTGGCCCTTGTTCTGTCGTCTTTTGCGGTCGCTCAAACCCCGCCCAGAGACGCCGCGATGCGGGCCAAGGCGTCGGCTTCGTTGCTCAGCGAGGCGCCCCGAGTTCTCTTTTACGAAACCTCCGATACGATTCGGCGAGTCTATGGCGTGCCTTTTGGGGGCGGAGTGAACGCGAGCGACGCGTTCAGCACTTTCGTGACTCGGTACGGCAACCTGTTCGCGCCCGGCGACAGCGAACTCGAGTTCGTCGGCGATCAGGACATCATGAACGGCAAGTTCGTGGCGGGCTACTTCCGGCAACGCGTCGATGGCATACCCGTCGACAAAGGGCACCTGACCCTGCTAGCGAAGGACCAGATCGGGTATCCGCTGGTGCTTGCTTCGTCGAACGTTCAAACGGTCCACCGGCCTCTGCCCGTGGCGAAAGTCAACGCCAAGCAAGCTGTTGCCCTGGCCAAGAAGAACCGCCCGAGCCTCAAGCAGTTCACCGATCCCGAACTCTGGGTGTGGACGGGAGAGGGCCAGCACCTCGCTTGGGCGTTCCGGGGCGAGAATCCCGAGATCGTAGACCACGAATACAACCCGGTGTATCACCCGGCGCTGTGCGGCTGTTCCGGGACCGTAGCTCACGCACCTGAGCGCTACTACATCTTCGTCGACGCCGTCTCGGGCAGAATCCTTGAAGAACGGAATGAGGTCTTCGCTGTTGACGTCAGTGGGCGCGCCCAAGGCTGGGCGACTCCGGGGTTCAAGCCCGACCAAACGAACAACCCCTCGACGCTTCAAGACCTCGAACTGATCCGCGCGTCGATCACGGGTGGCAACAACGCATACTCCAACGCGACGGGCCATTTCGTCATACCCAACGCTGGAACGGCGAACGTCACGGTCAATCTAGGCATGCTTGGCCAGTGGGTGAACGTCGTGGACTTTCAGGGCAGCACCCTCGCGCTGAGCCAGGTCGTGACGCCTCCGGGGCCCGCGAACTTCATCCATAATCCGGCGCCTGCTCAGGCAGCCACGGCGCAAGTCAACGGGTTCATTCATACCACCCGAGTCCACAACTTCGCGAAGGCGATCATCCCGACCTATCCGGGCATCGACATCGCCATCACCTGCACGGTGAACCGCAATAGCACGTGCAACGCCTATTACACGAACAGCACGATCAACTTCTATGCAAGCGGCGGCGGATGCCCCAACACGGCGTACAGTACCGTCGTTTGGCACGAGTACGGCCACTTTATCATCGATATGGGGCACCCGTTCCCGACCGGCGCCTACCACGAAGGAATGGCGGACGTGACGGCAGCGTTTTGCGGCGACACCCCCTGGCTTGGCGAGGACTTTCGAGGTCCCAACACCGGTCCGCTCCGAAGCTGCTACAACAGCATCACCTACCCCAGTACGGCGGAAGCCCATACCGCGGGCCAGGTGATTAGCGGCGCGTTCTGGCTGACCTACGATGAGTTGAAGCTCACCGAAGGCAACCCGGCTGCGCTCGAACGAGCTCGGTCCTGGTACCTCAACAGCATCCTGCTCCACCCGCCCGCAATCGATCCTGGCATCACGATCGACGTGCTGACCCTGGACGATAACGATGGCGACATCTACAACGGCACGCCCCATTACGACGAGATCGCGACGGGGTTTGGAGCAAAGAACCTCCACGCCCCCAAACTCGAATGGGTCAAGTACACCAAGTTCGTCGAGCCGCCCGCGTTCATGCTGTGGAATCCGAACGACATCGTTTCCCCAGCGTGGCTGTTCCGCGTCCTGCCGAACGTAAACCCCGTGGGCGCGCCTGTCGTTCTCAAGTACCGTTTCAATGGCGGCGCCTGGCAGTCTCGGGAACTCATCAACTACGCCGACCCGGGTTGGTACATCCTCAAGCTGGCGCTGCCGCCTTGCGGAACCGTAGTCGATTGGTACTTGACGACGGAAGACACGCAAGGACACGAGTCGACCTATCCTTTCAACGCCCCTGCCGATCTCAAGACCTTCATCGTGGCTCAGGGCCTTCAAACGATCCTTGAAGACACGTTTGAAACGAACCTTGGCTGGGGTGTAACCAACCAGAGCCTGACTTCGGGCGCCTGGGTCCGGGCGAACCCCAACGGCACGACCCAAAACGGCCAACAGGCGAACCCCGAAGACGACTCCAGCGACCCCGGCGCGCAGTGCTACTTTACGGGCCAGGGTACGGTCGGCGGTTCAGTTGGGGCTGCCGACGTCGATGGTGGCCCGACGATCCTAACCTCACCTTTGCTGAACCTGCAAGGCGACAACGCGATCGTCGAATACAGCCGGTGGTTCTATAACGACGACGGCGACGACGTGCTCTACGTCGAGATATCCAACGACAACGGAAACAGTTGGGTTCAGGTGGAGGCCGTTATGGGCATTCAGAACTCCTGGGTTCGAAGGTCGTTCCAAGTCGGCCAGTACGTCACTCCCAGCAGTCAAGTTAGGGTTCGGTTCCGAGTGGCGGACAACCCGAACAACTCGATCACGGAAGCTGGCGTCGACCACTTCGTCGTCAAACGATTGCTCTGCAATTGATTGTTGCCCTAATCTGCGCAGGTCCTTTTGGGGGCCTGCGCTTTCTTTTTGTTCGCACGGTAACACCCGAAGCGTTGGAGCGTCTTGCAAGAGGAGCGGCCCGCCGTTTTGGGGCTGCAAGAGGTAATTGACGATGTCCGCAATCGCTGCTTTGACGCTGCTCTCCACCGGTCTAGCTCAGGGTGATCTTCCCGAAGTCCCTGCCAAGGTCGTCTCTGCGTCCCTTTTCAAGAACGGCTATGCCGTCGTTGTTCGAGAAGCTCTGGTGCCAACCACAGGTCAGGGGATTATTCCCGCCCCTCCGCAATCTGTCTTAGGGACCTTCTGGATCAGTTCGAGCCCTGGAGTCCAAATCCGCGAACTGATTGCGACGACCCTAACGAAGGAGTCCGACCGCGACGTGCAGAGCCTCGACGAGGCGCTTACCGCGAACGTGGGAAAGGTCGTCGGCATCAAGGTCCGCGAACACTTCGAGGGGACGGCCAAGATTCTGAGCGCATCCGGTTCGATCGTCATACTTGAGCCCACCGAACGAACGCAACAGCGAGGGGTGCTGATCCTCCCGAAGGGGTCCGTCCTGGAAATCTCGGGAGCGACGGGCGAAGTGGTGTGGAAGGTGAAGCAGAAGACCAACCAGCAGGCGCTTCGCTTCACCGCCGTCGCGCCCCGGGGAGGCGTGATCAAGCTAGTCAGCCTGGAGCCTGGGATCAGTTGGGCGCCTGCCTACGCTCTTGACATCAGCGACGAAAAGACCCTCCGACTCGTGGCTCGCGCTTCCCTCATCAACGACAGCCTCGACCTCGATGGGGTGGATGTCCGCCTCGTGACGGGCTTTCCGAATGTTCCTTTCCTCAACATTCAAGACCCTTTCACTTCATTTCAGAACCTTCAGATGTTTGTGAGCGCGCTGATGCGGGCGGGCGCGCCGGAAGACGCGGCGCAGGCCGGCATGGCCTACCAGATGGCCCGGAACCGTCTTTCAGAAAAGCTGGACTTCGCAGAGGCGTTTCCGATCTCTCAGGCAACGGGCGAACAAAACGAGGACCTGTTCTTCTACCCGCTCTCCAAGGTCACGCTGAAGCGCGGTGACCGAGGCTATCACGTTCTCTTTACGGCCGAAAGCGAGTACGCCCACGTCTACACCTGCTCACTCGGTGATTCGATCGTGGACGACCAATACGTCGAGCGCCCTGAGGGGCCGCGGGACGTGTGGCATAGCCTGAAATTCAAGAATACGAGCGGCAAGCCCTTTACCACGGCTTCGGCGATCACGATGAAGGATTCCTCGCTCCTCGGCCAAGACATGATGCACTATACGTCGGCGAACGCTGAGGCGACCGTCAAAATCACGAAGGCGCTGGACGTCGCGGTCGAGGACGCAGAAGAAGAAACCGAACGTCAGCGAGACGCCCTCCGAACTCGGAGCAGGACCTACGACAAGGTCACGATCAGGGGGAGAGTTCGGGTGATCAACCGCAAGGCGCAAGCCGTCAGCCTTGAACTCTCGAAAGGCGTATCGGGTGAGATTCTCGCAACGGATCTAAACCCCAAGGTGACCGTGCTCGCCAAAGGACTTCGCGCGGTCAATCCTCGCAATCGCATCGAGTGGAAGCTCGACCTGAGTTCCGGCGAGTCCGCCGAGATCACCTACCAGTACTCGGTGTACATCGCAACATGACCCGGAAAGGGTCAAGCCCCTTCGAAGGTGATTGAGTTTTCTGCCCTTCGACTCGCCGCGTTTGGCGACGCTGGCACGTCCTCACAGAGAAGGTTGGCGAGCCTCTGCTTGCTGCGTTTGCCATGTCTCAGTTTCGGACCATTGCCAAAGTCGGGGGGATCTCTGTGGGGATCGCGGCCCTTGCGTACTTGGCGACCTACCTGATTCCAGCGACCTATGCCGCGCGATTCTCGCTGTATTTCCCCAATGCTGCGCCCTCGCTGCCCTCGCTCCCCACAGCTCCCGCCCAGTCGGGAGGTTCGGACCCAGGCTCGATCAAGACCCTTGGGGGGGCGCTCGTATCGCCTGTGGTCGCCTCCGGGCCGCAAACCGCGAAGGGCATTCTTGCGAGCATGACGGCGCTCCGGGAGGTCGTTCAAAAGCGCGACCTCGCGCAACGATGGGGAGTGACCGAGGGTAAGGCCACCGAGTTGCTGCGAAAATCGCTCGAAGTCGAGATCGACGACAGCGGGTTCCTGAAGGTCGAGGTTTCCGGAGAATCGCGCGAATTCTGCACCGAGTTGCTCAAGGATTTGCAATCGCACCTCAATCGCAGAGCGAATCAGCTTTCGATCAACGTAAGCCGAAAGAACCGCCAGTTCATCGAGGAGCGACTCACCGAAGCTGCGGAGCAAGCCGAGCAGCTTGAGAACGAAGTGGTCGAACTGATGTCAGACCCGAAGGTGGCCGAACTCGCGGGCGCGTCCTCGAATTACGCGGAATTCGTCGCCAAGATCGAAGACGCGAGGACTTCGATGATTCTCGCGGAGGCTCGGCTCAAGGCCGGGGAGGCCAGGCTGCTCGAACTTATTGACATGTCGCAGGAGTATCCGTTCCGGATGCTCGCGCTGCAGTACGTTAACGACAGCCTTTCGAGCATTGCGGCGGACATCTTAGGCCGAAGGCTCGCCTTGGAGCGAACGATGGACCGGTTCACCAAGACCAGTTCCGAGTTCCGGGACGCCAAGCGGGACCTCGACGTGATCGAATCGTTTGCCGAACAGTTGGTCAACGCGGAAAAGAGCGCGATCCGATCGGGTGACTCGCCGCAACTCTCTCAGGCCAAAGTCGAGTTCGCTACGATGAAGGCCACCTTATCGCGGTACGAGGAACTCCGCAAGCAGTACGAGCGGAGGCTCGGCGCCTCGGCCCGTCAAGACGTCGATCTCTCCCGCGCCAAGCGCGAGTCCGAGGCGGCGCTCTCCCGGGTGACCGCTCTGAAGAACGAACTCGAAATCGCGCGGATCGCCGAAGATCGAGACCCGTCCCGATTCGAAGTCGTCGACGAACCGATGGGCCTCGAAGAGCCCGTGGGTCCCCGCCGGGCCATGATCGCGGGCGTGATCTTCGTCTTGGCGCTACTGGTTCAAGTGTGGCCGCACGTTCGCAACCGGCTTGCGCTTGAGGATTGACGGGCTCAAACGAGCGTCGATTCCTTGGAGGAAACCTGGTTTGAAGGCTCTGCCGACTGCCTCCCCGCGAGCGGCCTGAGAACCGCCAAGAACTCCGTGGCCTGCTGCTGCCGAGTATGGTCCTTCGCGGCCCGAGCGCTCGCCGCAGAAAGTTGGGAAACGAGTTCGGGGTCTTCGAGCAAATGGAGTACGGCGTCGGCGAGGACCTGGGGCCGTTCGGAGGGTACGCAGACGCCACACCCCTCCTGCTCGATGATCGAACTCGCCTCCCCCTCGGGCCCTGCGAAAAGAATCGGCAGCCCCATCGCCATCGCCTCAAAGATCTTGGAAGGAACGACGGTCTTGAAAACTGGATCATCCTTGAGATGAACCAGCGAGACATTGCAGAGCCGCCAGTATTCGACGATGCTTTCTTTGGGTTGCGACGGCAGCATCACCACGTTCGAGAGACCCCTTTCGTCCCGTTTGCGCAGGAGTTCCTCGCGCTTCGCTCCGGTTCCTACGAGGAGGAAAGCAACCCGACCGTCGTCCCGCAAGAGTTCGGCCGCTGCCAAGACTCCTTCCAAGGCATGGGCCATCCCATGAGTGCCGATGTACCCGACGACGAGTTTCTCTTCGAGCCCGAGTTTTCGGGCCAGCTCCACGTTTTTCGGGCCTGGGGAGTAGCGCGAGCCGTCCACGCCATTGCGAATCACGGTGATCTTCGCCGGATCGATCCCACGAGAGACGAGGTCCTCCCGAAAGGCTCCCGTGAGCGCGACGATCTGTGTGGATTTTCGGTAGAGACCCAACTCCATCCGCTCGACCCAGCGCAACACGCGCCTGTTCTTGAGCGCGCCGACCGCTCGAATCGACGCGGGCCACAAATCGCTCAGTTCGAAGACGAAGGGGCGTCGCTTCAGTTTGGAGACCATCCATCCCGCGACGGCGCAGAAGAATTGGGGCGAGGTCGCGATGACCACATCGGGACGGCGTAAGAACGCTCCAGCCAGAGTGCCAAAAACCATGTACGAAAGGAAGTCGGCGATCCGGAAGTAGACGCCCTTGTTAGGCATGATGAGCGTTGCGACCCGAATCACATCCACGCCGTCGATCCGTTCCCGCTGAACGAGCCGGTTTCTGTACCCAGCGTAGAGCTTGCCTTCGGGGAAGTTGGGGGCGCTGGTGATGACGGTGACCTCGTGCCCTTCCTGGACCCAGAGGGCCGCCCGCTCATGAACGCGAGACGCCGCGGCGTTCGACTCGGGGGGATAGTTGTCCGCTAAGAAGAGAATTCGCATCGCCGAACCTTTCGTTTACTCGAAACCAAGCAAGCTATTGGACGCCCAACGGTTTGGACCCACTAGACGGACGGTTCTTTCACGCCGAACGATCCTATACCTCCGCGTCGAATTGCCTTCGAATCCTGAGCGCCGCCTCGACGGTCGCCTTTCCGGCATCGAACATCTCGTCGAGCGCCATTGGGTTCTCACCCCCATGGGCGACCAGATTCACAAAAGCCGCCGCCAACGTCTTCTGCCCCTTGTCTTGCTTGCCTAAGGCGGGCAAACGCAACTTGCCGAATCCGAACAGCCGCAGCGACTTGAAGTTGTCGATCAGAGCAACCTTACCTCCCGCAAAGCACTCGATCCGCTCCTTAGGATAGCTCTTTGCGCCTGCAGCAGTATAGACCACCGTGCCGATCGACCCGTCTTCAAAGCTCAAGAGGATGCAAGCGGAGTCCTCGGGCGAGGTGCGCGGAGTCTCCCCCCTCATGCCTCGGGCGTCTACGCCGACGATGGGCGACCCGGCCAAGAAGCGCAATAAGTCGATGAAGTGACAGGCCTCACCGAGGATTCTGCCGCCGCCGACTTCGATGTCGCGGGTCCAGTGCTCGGGCGGCAGTTCTCCGGCGTTCATGATCGCGACGAAAGTCTTGGGTTCGGCTATGGCCGCGAGGAGGTCTTGCAGAGCTACCGTGGCGGGGGCGAACCGGCGGTTGAAGCCGGCCATGAGGTGGACGCCGCGGGCCGCAGCCCCACGCGCCCCTGATTCCAATGCGCCGAGCGACTCCAGATCGAGCGCGAGGGGTTTTTCGACGAAGACGTGCTTTCCCCGCCGTAGGGCCTCGAGGACAAGTCGGCTATGGCTCTCATGGCGGGTCGCGATCACCACTGCGCCCACTTCAGGGTCGTCGAGTACGTTAGCCGCGTCGGATGTGGACTCCTCAAACCCGAACGTCCGGGCCGCAAGCGCCGAACTGTGGCCCCCGCTCGCGACGATCTTCAGCCGGGCGCCCGCCTCCTTAAACGCAGGAATCAGGACGGCCGTCGCATAGTTCCCTGCTCCAATGAACCCAAGAACGGCCTTGCCGCGCGCCGTGGCCGGCTCGGAGTGACGCACCCGGTTCGGGAATTGACCCTCTTTGCCGCCATCCGGCTTTGGGTAGCTGAGGACGATCCCCATTGCCCCCGAACCCAGCGCTTCATAGGCTTGTTTGGCTTGCTCGAATTCAAACCTGTGGGTGATGAGCGGCCCAACCCGGACCGAGCCTCGGCGCACGAGTTCGAGGAACGCTTCCATATTGCGCTGGGCCGACCAACGAACGAAGCCTGGAGGGTAGTCAACGCCCCGCCCTTCGTAGTCGGGCTCATACCTGCCGGGGCCATAGGAGCACGAGACGGTGAAGGAAAGCTCGCGGTCGAAGAAGTCCCTTCGATTGAGTTCCAGCCCGGTCACGCCGACCAAAACCACACGTCCTCGTTTCCGGCTCATCTTCGCGGACTGCTGCACGATCTCAGAACCCGAGGCCGACGCCGTGATCAGGACGCCATCGACTCCGAGACCTTTCGAAAACGCCAAGGCGCGATCTACCGGATCGACGCCTTCCCGAACCCAGCACGCTTCCGCGCCGAACTCCTCCGCCAGCTTGCAGCGGCTTTCATTGGGATCGAATGCAAGAACCCGACAGCCGTTCGCCACCAGCATTTGAACGGCGAGCAGACCCAACAGGCCGACACCGATGACCGCGACCGATTCGCCGAGAGTAGGAGACAGAAGCCGAATCCCTTGCAGCGAAATGGCCCCGAGAGTCGCGAAGGCCGCGCTCTCGTCGTCGATCTCTGCGGGAACGCGGACGCAGAGGGTCTTGGGGACGCAGACCACCTCAGCGTGATTGCCGTTGCTGGCGACCCGATCTCCCACCGAGATGTCCGAAACCGCCGAACCGACGGCCATAACGACTCCACAGTGGCTGTAGCCAAGCGGAATCGGCTGGTTGAGTTTGCGCCGTACGGCCTCGAGCGTGGTCGCCAAGCCGTCGGTCTTGATCTTGTCCAACACGTCCCGTACGCGGTCGGGTTGCTGCTTCGCCTTCCCGATCCAGCCCGCCCGCCCGAACTCAAGGAGCATCCCTTCCGTGCCCGTCGAGATCACGGTCGTCTGCGAGCGGATCAGCACCTCGTGGGGGCGAGGGCGAGGAACTGGGGCGTCGATGAGGTCGATCTCACCCGACGAGAGCGACTGCAATAGTAACTTCAACGCGAGCGCTCTCCCTGGTGGAGTTTCGAAGGGAGCATAAGATTTAGGTTACCTCTGACGGGCCCCGCGAACGCCTGCCGAGGCGACTCGGGCGGCGTCGAGGAAGAGCCTTCGCGTGGCTTCGACGGCGTCGGCATCGAGGGTCCGTCCGCGAGCGTACTCCCGAGCTCCGCGCGACCACTCCAGCCACTCGTCGGTTTCCATGTCGGCCAATCGCTGAAGCGCGAGGGTGAACTGGCCCGGAGCCGAAAGCGGCAAGTCCCAACCTGCCCGCCGCGGCGCAAGGTCCCGCCATTGGGTGTTTTGACTGATGACCACCGGACACCCGCAAGACATTGCCTCGAGGATCCCGTGGCCGAAGTTCTCGCCAAGAGTCGGCAACAGAAAGGCATGAGAATTGTTGAGTCTGCGCAGGACCTCGTCGTGCGGCAAAGCGCCTGCGAACTCCACTTGTACGTTCGGCGGCAAGCGGCGCGCGGCGTCTTGGCAGAGCCGCCAGTACTCCTCCGTTTCCTTCGGGCCGACAAGCTCGAAACGAGCCTTTCCCTCGACGCCAGCGAGCACCGAAAGAGCGAACTCCACGTTCTTCATCGGAGCGAAACGGCCCACGAAAATCAGCTTGAGCGAACCTGCGGACTTCTCTCGCCGCGATGCCTCATGTGCATCGCCAGCAACCTGAGGGAGGCTGGGAGGAAGGTGGGCGATCCGGACCTTCGCGTCCTTGCCAACGACCCGGTGGATGTCGGCGGCTTCGAACTCGGAAGAGGCCTGCCAGATCACGTCGCGATAGAGGCTGAGCACTCTTGCCAAGGCGAGATAGCCGGATTTCTTGCGTCCTTTGATGCGGAGGGCCTCTTCGGCGAACTCGCCCCTCGGAGCGATGAGGAGAGGCAGACCGTGCAACCCTCCAAACTTCCTTCGAAGAACGGGACCGATCGAGGCCAGCGGGTGAAAGAAGCTGTTGAGATACAGGGCGTCGGGTTCAGAGGCGAGGATTCTCGCCTCGAGGGCTTTCGGCCGGAAGTCCTCCTCAGAAAGATAGACCACACTTGCCTTCCCGACCCTCACCGGCTGCCCACGAACGACTCCAGGGTAAGGCTCCGAAGTCCCAAAGTCATGATCGTGGGTGAGAATGAAGAACTCGATCTCATCCCCAAGCGTCTCGACGAGGCTCGCGATGCTCCGGACGGGCCCTCCGGCTCTCGTTCCGGGGAGGTAATGGGGTGCGATTACGGCGACTCTCACCTCAGCAACTCCTCGTACCTAGCCTTGAGGTAGGGCAAACGAAACGTGTCGAGCCACTCCTCACAGGGGCGAGGGGGGGATTGAGCCATAGCTGCGAAGAACGCTTCGATTTCGCTGGCCCGCTGATCGGGAGAGAAGCCCTCCGCGCATAGAACGTTGCACACCCCCGGGTGGGGTTTCAAGAAGCACTTGCTCGCATCGTCGTCCCGCGTATGGAAGTTGAGGATCGGCTTGCCCGAAACCGCGTACTCCGCCACCTTGCTGGGAAGCTGGTAGGGGGTGGAGTTGCCGATGTTGACGAGCGCCGAACATCCCGGGATCGTGGCGGCAATCCGTTCCCGACTCACCAATCCATGTACGAACACCTTCGTTCCGATCCAGTCCTGGACAGGTTCCAAGCACCTTGAGCAGCCCTGGAGCCGACCCGCGAAGTGGATTTCGTACTCACATCTCGAAGTCGACTCGACGAGCCGTTTGAACACCGCGAGCACGGGGTTCAGGCTCCGGATGTCCCGGTAGACCGTGCCGGTAAAGAGTAGCTTGCACTTCCCTTGTTCCGCGCTGAAGAGGGGTTCCGCGTCTTCGCTTGCCGCAAGGTCAGAAGCGAGCGGTCCGATGACGGCGAGCTTTTCGGCCAGTTCCGGAAACAGGCGCGCGTATTCCTGCCTCACGAGATCGTTCGTAACGGCGACGGCCTTCGCTCGCCCCAAGGCTTCTCGCTCCGCCTTGCGGTTTCTTGCGCCAAATAACACGCGGTTGTTGAGCGGCACTTGTTCGTCAAACGAAAAGGGATCGCCAACGTCGGCGAGCCAAGGGATCCCGGTCTCGGCCGCGACTTCCGAGCCCGCGAGGAGCGAAGAAAACGGGTGGGAAACCGCGACGATTCGATCGACACCGCGCCGGTGAACGATCTCCTTCGCCGTGTGCGCCGCCAACCTTCGCCATGAGGCCGCGTAGTCGGGCCACTGAAAGGGCTTCACCGCGACTCGATAGAGGGCCCTTGCCGCCTTAGCCGCCACGATGATGGGTCCGGCAGGCGTAGCGGGCTGTCCCACGCTCGTGGGGCCTTGCGAGGCGGTTTGAGTCAGTTTTTGGCGGAGCCCTCCTCCGACGCGATGGACGCATACGCCGCTGAGCGCTTCCTCTGTGGGCAGACCCCGTACTGCGGAACAGACTACATCGACTTGGTGGCCCTCTGCGGCCCAAGCCTCCGCGAGCGATGTCCAGCGAAAAGCGCGCGGAGAGAGCGCAGGGGAATAAGAAAACGTCACGACGAGGAGATTCAAGACCCCTCCGCCTCGGCCAGCAAGGGGGCACGAGCCGACTTCGAGGTCTGCCATGCGAGCAGGCCCAAGACAAGCCCGAACGAGACGTTGAGTTCCTCCGCCTGCGCCGCAAACGCTACCATCCATCCTACATACGCCGAAAGCAGCAGCGCCACTTGAACCTCGTTGCTGCGGCGGACTCGAAGGAAGGCGTGACCCACAGGGGCGAGCAGCGCGTAGGCCAAGAGCGCGATTCCCGGATAGCCAAGTCCATACGCCACGGAAAGATAGAGGCTGGAAAAGCTGGGGATGACCTTGAGGTTGAGCGCGTCGGCAAAGAGCAGGTTCGAGTTGCCCAGGCCGACCCCAATGAACGCGGGCGGATGACTGGCCACGTAGGTGTACACGAAGGCCCGGTTGCTAGCCGCCGCTCCGCCTTCGAGCATAGGCAGCACACGATCGAGGAGGATGCTGAAGATCGACGCCTGTCCGCCTCCGGTGAGGGCCATGACCAGTACGAACACGCCCGAGCCGAGCGCGAGCGCTCCCAGCATCGTGACGACGATCCCCAGGACCCGTGGGCTCCTGACCGAGAGCGACCCTGCGCCGAGCACCAAGCCGATCACGGCCCCGAAGATGCCCGTCAGGCTCCCAGTCAGCAAGAGGGCGCTGCCGATCATCACGGACTTCGCCAGCGAAGCCAAGCCCTTGCCCCGAAGCGAGAGAAACAGCGGCAGGAGCAGGAAGGAAGCCAGGTGGCTCGGCTCCCTAAACGTCCCGATCGCCCTGTGGACCGCGTAGCTGAATGTTGTCGCCTGTTCGGCTCCGCTCGTCCCCGCACGGCTTCGGGGCGGCTCGGGCAGCCCGACCACTTGTGCGATGAAGATGTAGAGGGCCAGCGCGGACAAGACGACGCCGACGAATACGATGGCGCCGGCGAAGATTTCGAATCGGGCCCTCTTGCACAGCCACCAGGCGCAGTAGCCCGCGCTGAGGAACGCCGCCAAAACAAACACGCGCAGCGCCATATACACCGGGTATGGATTCGACGCCATCGAGGGCATGTGGCGCGAGTAATCGCCTTGAAGCGAAGCGAACGCAGTGAACGCCACCGCGACCCCAACGAACAGCACGAAGCCGAGCATGACCTTGGGGATTCCGACGGGGCGGTAGACGAGCAGGGTCAGCGCCGCCCCGATCCAACCTGCGGACGCGATCCAGTCGAAAGGGACCGGCCCGAGCGTGTAGGCTTGAAGGCCGGACACGAAATAAAGGGCGGCGCACCCGATCGCGACAGACCGGACGAGGTTCGATTTTGGCCGGAGCCCGTCGGGAGCGATTAGTCCGAACCCTCCTTCGAAGCCTCGCCGTACCCCGAACTGAAGGGTACAGATGACAAGAAGCGGTTGCCCATGAACTTCAGTTCTTCGAGTTCGGCAGATTCCGATTCGGCGATGTCGGTCACTTCGAGCGTAGAACCCACAAACTTCACGACGCGCCAAACCGGGAACTTGAACCCCAGATGTCCGCCGACTGCGCCGGAGGCTCCCGCGCCGAGGAGCCTGCCCCCGCACCGATCGGGCAACAAGAATAACCCCAAGTCGAGCGGGTTGGGCTCCGAGCGTCCGACTCGGGGGACGAAGTGCGCCTGGCACGACCGGTAGCGATTTCGCGCCGACGGGTCCGACGTGTAGAGGTACGACCCGGGATCGGCGATCCAGTCCTTTCCCTCGACCTGGAGCTCGATCGATAGTTGGTCGTTGTGCGAATGGCCCCCTCGTCCGTCGAGGTCCGACTTGCCGCACCGGAAACTCACAAAAAGCGAGTCGCTCTTCCAAACGCAAACTCCGAATTCGGGAAACGCCCGAAACCGGAGATTCCGAAGGCAACGCTCCGGCAGTTCAAACCGGTACGTCCTGCGCGGGAAACGCGACTTCGCATGAAGGAACTGATCGGGGTCGATGGGGTCCAACGCCGGTGGATTTTCCTCTGGCGGATTAGGTTCACCGAAGGCGTCTTTCGAAAGCAGCGCCCGCAAGACGCTGCCGCCGGGGGTCGTGGGAGGAACGCCGACTACGACGCCCAACAAATCAACTACACCTTCGAGATTCAGCGAGTACTCAACATAGGATCCGCCCGACTCTCTGTAGGCGCCGTCGAGTTTGATTGCGCGGCCAGAATCGTTGTCCCCGATCTGGGACACGCGGCCATCCGGCTTGGTGAGCCACTCCGCAAACTTACGTGCCAGGTGAAGCCTCTGCAGGGTCTCGGGCCAGAACGCGCCCGTCGAAGCCTGAAACGTGGGGGGAGGGTTCGAAGTCCAGGGTCGCCTACCCAGCCCGCTCGGGTCCGCGTTTTCGAGGGCCTGCCTCTGTTCGGGGGTCGTCGCGCTCGCGAGGGCAAGCCCCCATACGGCCAGTTCAGCCGAGAGCCTGTGATAGCACGTCGAGCCTTCAAAGCCACCCCCGTCAGAGAGGAACTGCCGAAGGACCTCCGCGTTCAATTCGTGGATGGCGAAGCGCAGCCAAGCCCGCGGGGTCTCGTGACCCCCAAGATAAGCTCCGCACGCAGCCAGCCCGAGAAGGTCGGCGAGGTAGTGGTTGCCTCGATGCGACGGACTCCATTCGAGGTGGCTGGAGATGTACTCGCCGTGAAGCCAAGCCGCGCGCGCGGCCTCCTCTTCGACCTCTTTGCGCACTTCGCAACTCGATGCGTGCAGGAGGTCGAGGGCCAGAAGTTGGTTGGCGATTCGAATCCCGACGTCCATCGCGCAGCGCCAATTGACCCCCCACCGCGGAGGGTTCGCCGCCCAGAAGTCCAGAAGGTGGTCCTCGATGGCCCGCACCCATGTCGCGGGTTCTTCTGCGAATCGCGCCATGCAGGCGAACTGGGGGAGGTGATGGCAACGCGCCAACTCCCAAGGCGTCTTGATCTCCGCTCCAACGGGTCGCCCGATCGGAGCGTCGCGGTACCAACAAAGCGGGTTGTACCGATGCCCCGAGCGAAGGTCCTTGTGCCAATCGATCCGCGTGCAACGGTCGTTCTTGAGTCCCTCGATCCTCTCAGAAGTGGCCCGCGTGTTCGGCGGGACCTGGCGCTGTTCAGGGCCCTCGAAGGCGGTCGATCGCCAACCAGAACCCAAGAGGTTCATGCGTCCGGCAAGCGCCTGTCCGGCGAAGTGTTGAAGACCCGGATGCAGTTCGGAAAGGTCGTCGAGAGTATTCGGGGGCAAGAGGTATTCGATGCGGATTCCTTCGGGGACGCCGCCATAGGTGTCGCGCTGCCAGTCTTGCCTTCGCCGGAGGGGAGCTTCCAGGGCGTTGTGAAGCCGTTCGCCGAACTTGCTCAGCAATATCCTCGGAGGGACTTGGAATCCGCGACGCAACACGCTCACGAAACGCATGGGCTACGACTCGATGAACCGTTCGTGCCACTTGGCGAAGTTCCACAGATACCAGGCTCGCTTGCCCTCGCCTTGGTCGATCAGCGCGCAGGCGTTCTCACCGTCGAAATACCCGGTGCGCTTCGAGAACGCCTTCAAATCTTTCTTCGCCTGCTCGCCGACCTTGCCATAGAACCACTCGACCAGCGGAACCCCGAACCCCTGCTTTCTTCGATCGATGATCTCGTCGGGAATCAGCCCACGGACCGCCTTCTTGAGGATGTACTTCAGATTGCCCTCCTTGATGCGAGTGGCTGAAGGGATCGAAAACGCGAGTTCGACGAGCCGGTGGTCGAGAAACGGAACCCGCGCCTCCAAGCTCACGCCCATGCTCATTTTGTCGACGCGCATGAGGAGCAACTCGGGCAACCGGAAGTTCAGGTCGGAGTAGGTCATCCAGTTGAGGTGGGTCTTCTCGGCGGGAGAGTCCTGAAACTCCTGCCAAAGCGGGCGGATGAACTCCCAGGCGTCTCTTCGCCGAAGGGGACGCGCGGCTTCTCCGATCAGCCATTCGCGCTCGGTCTGGCCAAACGCCTCGGCACCGGTCCAGAAAACCGGATACCCCGCGATCCCTCTCCGAAGGCGCTCCCGATGCGGCCTTCTCGACCTTCCGCACACGTCCAACGCCACGAGCAGGAGCCTCTTCAGCGCGCCCGTCATCGGAATCTCGTTCCAGCCCGCGATCTTCAGGGCTGATTTCCAGCCGTGATATCCGCAAAACAACTCGTCCGCGCCTTCGCCGACTTGAGCTACGATGACCCCGTTCTGACGCGCCAATTTGGAAACGTAGTAGCTCGGGACGCACACGGGGTCCGCGATCGCCTCGTCCTGCAACTCGATCATTCGCGGCAGGAAGTCGAGGACGTCGTCGGGGCCGAGAACGATCTCATGATGTTCCGCGCCCACCAGGTCTGCGACGGTTTGGGCATACTTCGATTCGTTCGGATAGGAGGAGTAATGGCCATCGTAGGAAACGGTAAACGTCTTAACCGGTCCCGATTCCCCTTCCGAGAACAACACTGCGTTCGTGCTCGAATCGATCCCGCCTGAAAGAAAGACCCCCACCGGAACGTCAGAGACTTTCCGAATCCGAACGGCGTCGCGCAACGTTTCCAGCACGAGCGAGGCCGTCTCCTCCTCCGACCGACCCGCGTCTTCGCGGGATTCGAGCGGGTTGTAGTACCTCCGAACAGAAACGGAACCGTTCGGACGCACACTCACAATCCGAGAACATGGGACTTTGTGGATTCCCTTGAAAAGCGTCATCGGAGCCGGAACGCTCATGAACGCCATGTACGGAATCAGCGCCTCTTGCTCGACCTCGCGAACCTGCTGAGGGTCTTCGAGCAGCGCCTTGATCTCCGAAGCGAACACGAGCCGTCCATGGTGGCACGAGTAGTAAAGCGGCTTGATCCCCATCCGGTCGCGCACGAGCCATAGGTCTCGCGAGCGGCCATCCCACAACCCGAAGGCGAACATCCCCTTGAACTTCTGTATGCACTCGATCCCCCACTGTTCATAGGCCCTCAGAATCACTTCGGTGTCGGAGTGGTCGGTCTTCCATTCCCGGTGTCCGAGAGCTTGGAGTTCCTTTCGAATCTCGGCGTGGTTGTAGATTTCGCCGTTGAAGGTAATCCAGAGTGCGCCGTCCAGGTTGGACATGGGCTGCGCGGCCTGCTCGGAGAGGTCGATGATCTTCAGCCTGCGATGGCCCAGCCCGACCGTCCGGTCGGGGCTGATCCAAGTTCCCGCGCCATCAGGGCCACGGTGCGCCATCGCATCGCGCATACGTTCGATGTAGGAGGAAGTGATCTCGAAGCCAGAAACTTCGAAGCTGATCGCGCCAACAATTCCGCACATCGTTCTGATGGTGACAGATCGCTAGCGCAGGGTCAAGCAGGTCCCGCCGTGACGACCGGCCTGGGAAGCCCCCAGACTCCAACGAAGTCTAGAATCCGCTCCAACTCCGCGGTCGGGGGACCCTGCCGCCGAAGTTGGTCGTGAGCCACTAACCCGACGTGCAGGTCGAATTCGGCTTCGGGAGGGCGGGCGTTGGCGAACTCGACGTTGCTGAACTCGCTCAGGTCTTCGGGCAGGCTCTCGGCGAAGGGCTCAATGACGGCGATACGAACGTTCGGGTCCAGGTGGCTGGCAACATGCTTCACAACTTCGATGGCCGGAGATTCCCGCAGGTCATCGACGTTGGGCTTGAAGGCAAGACCATAAAAAGCGAGGCTCTTTGCCCCGGTTGAGTACGCGCGGTCCAACACGCACGAACTCACTTGCAAAGGGATCGACGCGTTGAGTTCCCGCGCCGTGCGGAGCAGCTTGGACCGCCCCGGCGCAGACGATATCAAGAACCAAGGGTCGACGGGGATGCAGTGCCCGCCCACTCCGATTCCAGGCTGGTGGACGTGCACGCGTGGGTGGTGGTTGGCGAGTTCGATGGCCCGCAAGACGTCGATCCCATGGAGTTCGGCGATGCTCCGGAATTCGTTCGCGAGCGCGATGTTGACGTCGCGGAAGGCGTTTTCCATCAGCTTGGCCATCTCGGCGGTGCGGGCATCGGTCGTCAGGACCTTGCCCTCGACGAAGCTGGAGTAAAGCTCCGCGGCGCGCTCGGTCGCTCGTACGGTCGTCCCGCCGATCACGCGGCTGTTGCCGACGATTTCCTCAAAGATCCGGCCCGGGATCACCCGCTCGGGACAGTGAACGAGATCGTAATCGTCTTCATGACTCAGGCCGGTCTTCTGCCGGATCACCTCGCCTACGATCGATTCCGTGGTTCCGGGCGGGACCGTGCTCTCGAGTACGACCATGTTGCCGGGCTGAATCTGCTGGGCTACCGACTCCGCGGCGGCTCTGACGTAGGAAAGGTCGGCGCGGAACGCATCGGAGCAGGGGGTCGGCACGGCAATGATAAAGACGTCGGCCGCCTCAGGAACTCCCGTGGCTCGGAAGGACGACTTCTCAAGGGCCGAGTCGAGGCGTTCTTGAAGGCCAGCCTCGTGAATGTGAAGCTCGCCGCTGTTCAACATGCGAACGGTCTCGGCGTTGACGTCGAACCCAACCACTTCGAACCCGGCTTCCGTGAAGGCAAGGCTCGTGGGCAGGCCAATGTAGCCCAAGCCAACAACGAGAATGCGTTCGGCCGCTTCAACGTTGGCTACTGCGTGGCGAGTCGTCACCGATCCGCGAGTCGTCATCCATCCTCCCTAATGGCAGGCTGCCCTTTCCCCCTTGCCCCACACCTTCGGGTGGCAGCGAATTCAGGATCAGCCAACTCCCAAGTAAGTATGACTGCTAGCTGGCTGGAATTGTTCTAAGGTCATTGCGTATGAAATCGCAAACATTGGTACGCGCGAGGGCTCCGCCCGAAGCTGCGCGAAGCGAAACCTAAAGTTATTCCATGTTTCGCCGAGAATTCCCCATGGAGCATTGGCTGGAATCTGGAAAGAGTCGATGCTGTAGGTTGAAACTGCAAGCCGGCAAGCACAGGAAGGTCAAGAGAAGTGAGTCTAAGGATCAATACGAACATCCCGTCGATCCAGGCGCTCAGGAACCTGGAAACCACCCAGAATGAGCTGGGCGGCACGATTCAGCGCCTGAGTTCGGGACTGAGAATCAACACGGCGGCCGACGATCCTGCCGGCCTGATCATCAGCGAGAACATGCGCGCGCAGCTCAAGGGAATCGAGCAAGCGATCAAGAACTCCCAAGACGCCGTCAACATGTCGAAGACCGCCGAGGCGGCCCTCGACGAGGTGCAGCGTCTGCTCCGCAATGTCCGAGCGCTGACGGTTCACTCCGCGAACGCGGCGGTCGTCGATGCGGCCACTCTTCAAGCGAATCAGAACCAGATTCACTCGACGATTCAGTCGATCAATCGGATCGCTACGCAAACGCAATTCGGAAAGAAGAAGCTCCTCGATGGATCGGCCGGGGTCATGGCCAACGTCACTTCTTCGGCGAACGTCTCCAGCGTCTACGTCGGCAGCACGTTCGCGGGTTATGGAGTGCAAAGCGGCCCCGTGACTGTGGCCCGCGTGACCCAGGGCGAACGCGCGCAAGTAGCCCTTGCCCAGTCTTTCGCGTCCGCGACAGCTTTGGTAACGGTCGCCGGGTCGTTCGTAATCAACGGGTACTCGTTCGTTAGCTCAGGCTCAGAGACCGTCCAAGGGATCGTCTCCCGAATCAACGCTATGTCGAACGTCACGGGCGTAACGGCTCAGATCGCTGGGTCGGGACCTGTGAGCGTTCAACTCGTTCAAAACGACTTCGGCGCGCAACACCGCATCGACTTCTTCGACGCCAATAGCATTCTCCACACGTCCTCGAGCGCTTCCGACGCAGGCGTCGACGCGGTCTTCGACGTATCCCTAACGACGAGTGCGGGAGTGACGACGGTGCCGTTCACCGGAGGACGCGGACCAGGCGTCTCCGGGTTGCGGCTCAGCGACAACTTCGGCAACGCCCTGACGCTGACCGAAACAGGGAACGCCAATCTCACAGGCACTCCCTCGGAAATCGCCCAAGTGACCGCGGGTTCCGTCCTCTTCCAGATCGGAGCGAACAGCGATCAGTCGTCGCAGTTCGCCATGCCAGTGGTGTTTGCCAACCGATTGGGAGTAAACGCCGTGGCTGGGAAATCTCTGGCCGACCTCGACGTCACCAGCCCGGCGGGCGCACAAGAGGCGATGAAGATTATCGACAGCGCGATCGAGGAACTGGCGCAGCTTCGCGGCGACCTTGGTTCGTTCCAAAAGAACTTCCTTGAATCCACGGTCCGTTCCCTCGGCATCGCGCAAGAGAACCTCACAGCGACAGAGAGTCAGATTCGAGACGCCGACATGGCGTCTGAGATCACGCAATACACGCGCCTGCAAATCCTGCAGCAAAGCGGCATGGCCGTCTTGGCTCAGGCCAATCAGATTCCGCAGGGCGTACTCCAGCTTCTCAGGGGTGGATAAGCCCCGGGAATAGACGAAAGAACCTCCTCCTATCCTCTTGGCCCCGACACGCTCGGGGCTTTTTTTCTACTTCCCTTCGATCTCGGCGAGCAAGGCAGGGTGAGTCCAGTCGAGAGAGAGGGGCGTGATGGCAACGTAGCCTTGTCGTACGGCTTCCACGTCGGTGCCCGGTTGCTCCTCACTCATCACGACGCTGCCGCCTTGCCAATAGTACGGCCTGCCCCAAGGGTCCTCGCGGCGAATGACTCGGTCCTCATACACTCTCTTTCCCATGGCGACGAATCTATGGCCCCGCAACTGCGCCGCGGCGATTGCAGGGACGTTGATATTGAAGAAACTCAATGGGGGGTTAGGCAATTCGAGCAGCAACGGCAGATGCTCCTTGAGCCAGGCCTGGCCGGTTTCGTAGTGATACGGGGCGCCGCTAACGAACACCGCCATGCTGATCGAAATTGACCGAATCCCATTGATCGCGCCCTCGATAGCGCCAGCTACAGTGCCGCTGTAGGTAACGTCGAAACCCAGGTTCGGGCCGTTGTTGATCCCGCTCAAGATCAGATCGCAACCCTCCGGCCATGCTACCGTCAACCCCACGTTGATGCAGTCCACCGGTAGCCCGTCCACTTCGTAGGCCTCGTGGCCATCCCACTCGACCGGCCAGACTCGGAGCGGTCTCCGCAGGGTCATCCCATGGCCACAGGCGCTTTGCTCATGGTCGGGCGCAACGATTTTGACCTCGCCGAATCCTTCGAGAGCCCGAACCAGCGCCTGCAAGCCTTCGGCGCGAACGCCATCGTCGTTGGTGACCAGAATTCGCATAAGAACTCCCTATCTACCCGTTTCCAAGGCTTCGAAGCTGGGCCAACCTAAGGGGAAGGTTCAGCGGATCGGGCCGATGGATCAAAATGGCGCTGTGTTGGCGCGTCATGCCCTTCCGAACGTGCTTCTCCTGACGAGCATGGGCTTCGCTCTCGCCGTCTTGGGGCTGTTCGTGGTGACTCCCAATCAAGCTGAGGGTCGGGAGCTTCCGGCGTTAGTTGCGGCAGACGCATCGATGATGTTTTTGTGGGCCCGCGCAGCCCAATTTCGACTCCACGCTGCCGCGCTCTTCAGCGGCCTTCCCGGCCTTTGGGCGCTCGAAGCATGGACTCGGGACATGGGCGCGCAATCGACCCTCGTGAAGTACTTTCCACCGTCGGCGGCGGCGCTTGGGTGGGTCGTTGCGGTGGGCACTTTACTGCACGGCTTCCTCGGCTGGCGAAGGGGCCAACCCTCCTCAGCTTCCGTGGCGCTGTTCTCGATTTGCGTTCTCTTTGCCCTGACCGTCGGCGGACTCAGCGGCGAGGGAGGCGGAGCGAGCGGAATGGTCGAGTGGCTGATCCGAACGTTTGACCTCAGCGAACCCGAAGCGCACCGCTTGGTGGTCGCCTTCCGGAAGTCGGTTCACTTCCTGGCGTATGGACTTGCCGCAGGTTGTTTCTTCGCTGCGGCGGCTTGGACGGTCTCACGCCACCTGGCGGCGCTGTTGGCCTTGGCGTTCGCTACGCTGATCGGAGCGTTCGATGAAGCGCGCCAGGGGTTCTCGGTGGGCCGCACCGGGAGCCTTGCCGACGTGGGGCTCGATCTCGCGGGAGCGGTCGTGTTCGTCGTCTTGGCGCTCTTCGTTTCGAGAGGCGGAAGAAAGCAACCTTTTCGCCAGACTGACGTACAATCAATCGAACGCACCGAGGAACCACCGTCATGATCCTTCCAACCCTGGTCGCTCTCAGTTTGCTCGCGCCGACTCCGGCCTCTTCCCTGCCCTTGCAGAAGGAATCGCTGACCCTCACGTTCGGCCCCGCAAGAGTATCACAAGTCGTAGCCAAGATCGCCGAGGCGACCGGCGCGAAGCTCGAGGTTTCTCCAAGCATGGCCTCACCGGTCGTGTTTCTTTCGGTTGCCGAGCGACCCCTCGATGAGGTTCTCCAACGGATCGCCAAGGTGACGAGCGGGGAGTGGAGTCAGGACGGCGAGGCGCGTCGGCTCGGTCGGAACGCTGCTCAACAGGGGCGCGAAGTGCAGGCGGAGTACCAAATCAGGCTCGCGGCCGTTCGGAAGGCGGTTCAGCAACTGGTGAAAACCGCCAACCAGGCAGCGAATCGAGCCCAAGAGGAACCCTCGGAGGGTGCCGACGCTGAAATGTTTGGATTCATGTTCGGCATGTCGAATCGCGTGTTCGCCGATCTATTGCCCTTGATCGACGCCAACCACCTTACGCAAGCGATCGGCGGCAACCGGGTCGTGTTCTCCTCTTCGCCCAACCGAATGCAGCGTCCGCTTCCGCGTAACATCGGTCCCATGGTCGACCGCCTCGTCGCTTCGCACAACGCAAGGGTCGCCAAAGCCCCTCCCCGTGAAACCGCGGTCGATGACGACGAAGGGGCAGCCGCGCTCCAGGGATTGCTGGGGATGTTTGGGGGGTCCAGGCGAGAAAAGCCTATCACCGAGCCTCCCGCCAAAGCCCTGCTCGTCGCTGAGTCGCCTCAGGTGTCCTTTGGCATCAACCTGGCCTTCCGGCTCTACGGTCAATCAGGAGAGGTCCTGCTCGAAGAATCCACGGTCCTCGCAGGCGAGGGGTTGGGAAGGATGCCAGGCTTCGGCGGGATGATGGTGTCCGCGAGCACAGACGTTGTGGAACCAGAAGGCGAAACGAAACCGCAATCCGACCAGCCCCCAGCGCCCAAGGAAGATCCCATCAAGTTCGACGAGATCAGTACGTCGGTGCTCAAGACGTTCGGGAGCATGGGCACGGCTCCGAACTTTGAACCCGCGGTCGATGAGTGGCTGAGTCGCCCCGACCTGAACGACCCCTTGCGCATTGTCCATGCCTCAGCGCTTCCGGCGGTCGCCCTGGCGAAGAAACGTAACGTCGTGGCCAATCTCCCGGACGCCGCCTCTGGCTTGTCGATGCTCACCGGGCTTTCGCAAGACCTCACGCCCAGCCGTTATCTGAAGCTGCTCCAAGACTCCATGGAGTGCGAAGTCGCAGAAACGGTGGGGTGGCTCGAGGTGCGACCCAAGTTCGCCGAAGCCGCTCGTAACGAGAGGTCCGACCGCCTGGCTCTGACCCGCTTGATCGCCGCCAGCAAAGCCAACGCCGGCGCAAGGCTCGCTGACATCGCCCAGTACGCCCTCACTTCGCCCGCGCCCATGGAGAACCAGGTCGCCATGCTGCACCTCGTCCGCTTTGCTCCGCAGACGCTGAACTCGGGGATGCGTATGCCGGACTGGAACATGCTCCGGCTTTACGGGATGCTCCCGCCGGGAATTCTCGCAAACCTGACCCAAGGCGGGACGCTTCGCTTTAGCCAACTCACCCCCGGCATCTCGGCCCAAACCTCCAAAATCCTCTTTGGGCCGAGTACAAAGCTCACCGTCGACCGGGGTCAAACCGCCCCGCCCAGCGCCCTTTCGTTCTTCTCGATGATGGAGGACTTCGCTCCCTCCAATCACCAGGACTTTCGCGACGAGCCGACCGAGGTCATGCCCAACGGGCTGCCGCCGGCAGGGGCTTTGGCCCTCGATGCGAGTGAGTCGATCATCGGCGCGCCCGCCGGGGGAAATTGGCCCCCAGGCTTCGATTTTGCGCTGGGCGCCGACGAACTCGCGCTGTTCCGGTGGTTCTCCGAAGACCCGAACTTTGCGAGCATGAGTGGTGGGATGCCCACGATGGACGGCCTTAGGCTCGGGTCGCGCTCGACCCTCAAGTTCAACTTTCACGTCGCCCCAAGAGTCCGCGCCGAGAAAACTCTCAACGACGACCGGGTTCCCAAGGACGCTCCCCTTACTCCCCTCTCACAACTTCCTCCGGGCCTCTCGAAATTGATCGACGAAAAGGTAGCGGAACTCAAGAAAACAATGCCGAACTTCGGCAACATGGGACGCGGCAACCCGCCTCCTCCCCGATAAGATCGGCTCTACTGCCCGAAGTACTCGTCGAGCCGACGGCACGAGACTCCCAAAGGGTCCTCGAAGAACGGCAGCGCCTTCACCAGGGCCTCCGCCGTGTCGATGTTTGTGATGCAAGCAACGCCCGTTTCGATGCATCCCCTCCGAATACGAGACGCCTCGGCTTCGGTCTCCGCGTCTGTCCCGGGAGTGTTGATCAGCAGGCTGACCCGCCGCGACATCACCAGGTCGAGCAAATGCGGCGAACCCTCGCTGATTTTGGCGACCCTTTGACTCCCCACGCCCGCAGCCTGCAAGGTCCGGTGAGTTCCGCCCGTGCATGCGATCTCGTGTCCCCGCGCCGAGAGACTCTTCGCGATCTCGATGGCCGCCGGTTTGTCGGCATCGTTGACGCTGATCACCACCACCCCTCCAGTCGGGAGCGAAATCCCAGACGCCACCAGGCTCTTATAGAGCGCGCCCTCGAACGTCGAATCGATCCCCATGATCTCACCCGTCGACTTCATCTCAGGGCCAAGACTCGGCTCGACTCGCGCCAACTTCTGGAAGCTGAAGACAGGGGCCTTTACCGCATAGAAGGGCGCGCCCGAGAATAGGCTCCGCGTGTCCGCGCTCCCATCCGACAGCCGCGAGATCTCCGCCTCGGAAAGTACCGTCCCCTTGGACTTCGACCGCACCTCAGGCTCCGCCCCATGAAGCCTTCCGCGAGCGTCGAGCCGCCAAAGCCCCGACTCGTACCCTAGTTCCGAAAGGCTTTGCCCCATCATCGCCCGCGTAGCGAGGTCCACCATCGGAATCCCCGTTACCTTCGCCAAGAAAGGAACCGTGCGCGAGCCGCGAGGGTTCACCTCCAGAATCTGCGGGACGGCCTCGCCCCCCGAACCTTCGGTCGGAGCGACCACGAACTGGATGTTCATCAGCCCCCGAACCCCGATCTCTCGCGCAAGGTCGCAAGCGGCGGCCACCATCCGCGAAATCACCCGGTCCGAGAGGTTCACCGGGGGAAACACGGCCATCGAGTCGCCGCTATGGACTCCGGCCCGCTCGATGTGCTCCATCACGCCCGGCACCAATGTCGCCTCGCCGTCTGAGATCACGTCGACCTCGGCCTCGATCCCCTGCATATACTTGTCGATCAAGACCGGCTGGCCCGGCGATTCGTCCTCCGCGATCCGATAGAAGCGACGGAGCTGCTCCGCGTCGAAAACGATCTCCATCGCCCTGCCCCCCAGCACGAAACTCGGGCGAACCAGCACCGGAAAGCCGATCTCCTCGGCCACCTCCAGCGCCTCCGATAAGCTTCGCACCGCCCTACCTGGAGGTTTGGGGATCCCCAGCCGCCGCAACAACCGCTCGAACTGGTCTCGGTCCTCCGCCAATGCGATCGCCTCGGCCGAGGTCCCTAGGATATTCAAGCCCCGGTCATGAAGCCCCTGCGCGAGGTTGATCGCGGTCTGCCCACCAAATTGCACCGCCACGCCGATTGGAGACTCCCGCCGGTACACGTCCAGGACGTCTTCCAGCGTCGCAGGCTCAAAGTAAAGGGCATCCCCGGTGTCGAAGTCCGTCGAAACGGTCTCGGGGTTGTTGTTGAGAAGGATCGCCTCGTACCCCATGTCCTGCAAAGCCCAAGCGCAGTGGACACAGGAATAGTCGAACTCGATTCCTTGTCCGATCCGAATCGGCCCGGAGCCGAGCACGAGCACCTTCTGTGGCATTTCAAAAGGATATTGTATCCGACGCCTCCCCCTCCCTGCCGTCGTCTGGCTTTCCGGTCACTGTACGACGTGGCTTTACCTGAAGGTCCGCGGGGAGAACGGACGGCCGAGATTCCTGGATGGGGGAATCAGTAGGCTTTTTGGGGGAAGGGGTGGACTGGGTGGACAGCGAAGATTGGGTGGACGGAGTGGACTGGGTGGACCGTGTGAACTAAGTGGACGGAGTGGACTAAGTGGACAGAGTGAACGATGGATTGATTCCGAGGCATGGCGGATATAGGAACCTCAAGTCCTTTCAGGTTGCGCAGTTGGCCTACGACCTGACGGTGGACTTTGTAGACCGATATGTGGACTCGAGGAGCCGAACCAGGGATCAGATGGTGCAGGCGGCTCGCTCAGGTGTACAGAACATCGCAGAAGGCAGCCAGGTGAGCGCGACGTCCAAGAAGATGGAAATGAAGCTCACCAGCGTGGCGCGTGCGAGCCTGGAGGAGCTGCGCCTTGACTACGAGGACTTCCTGCGACACAGGAAGCTGCTTCAGTGGGACCGCGACGACGCCCGACGGCAACGCCTCATCGACGCCCGTCCCCGATCCCTCGACGATATCGATGCTTGGATCCAATCCATTTCGTCCACCCTATCCCCCGAACCCGAAATCCGCGCCAACGCTGCCCTTGCGCTGATCGCCGTGGCCACTGCCCTGCTCACGAGACAAATCCAGTCTCAGGCGAACTCCTTTGAGAACGAAGGGGGCTTTACCGAGAGGCTTTGTGGAGCGAGGAAGTCGAAGCGGTGAGCGACACCCTCTTCAACGCGGTCGCCTCCCAAAATACAACGGCAGGGCCCGCGAATTGCGGGTCCTGCCGTTGTGAGGTACTCGATCGTCGTTACAGGGACTTCGTGATCGCTTCGTTCAGCTTGGCAAGGCCGGCCTTATCCGCCTTGACGTTGACGAGCTTGGCCACGACCTTCTTGTTCACGTAAACAAGCACCGTGTTCTTTACCTCTTCCGAGGTGTCGATCTTGTAGTTCTTGGGCGCCGGGTCGTCGTGAGTAACTGTCGCGATGCCGACGTTGTTGAACTTCAGCATTTCGACGACGGCGTTCGTGTTCGTGATGCACATCTCGCAGTCGGCGACGAAGATTCCGAAGGCCTTGAACTCCTTGGCTTTGTTGGACTCGACGGCAGTGTGCAGCGCGGTGAGAATCCCGGCGGCGTTGTTCTTGTCCTCATTATGGAACCAAACCTGAACGGCCGGCCGATTGCCATAGGTGCAAGGTGGGCAGTTCTTCGTTCCCTTGTCGGGCCCGGCGATGTGGCTCGGGTAGAACGGCGTGACCGTCTCGCCCACGTTCAGGCCCGATTCGGCCCAATTGGCAAGCGCGGGGACGACGAGAAGAGAGAGCGCGGACGCGGCAATGAGAAACTTACGATTCATTCACTTTCCTCCAGCGAGCCGGACGCGGCTCGACAAACGGTCTAATGTTTTGAATATACACTTAGTTCCCAAAAAACGCTGTGCGATCTTCAGGTCTTGGGGTCATTTTGCGAATTCGGTGGGTTCAGGCGAGGGTCTGGGCGAAACGACGTCGTCTTCGAGTTCGAAGGTGCCGTAGAAGTACGGGGTCTCTGACTCAAACTCCCCGGCGCAGGTATCGACCATCTTGAAAACGGGCATCACCTTGAGCCGCTCGACTTCCCGTCGGACGACCTGCGCGAACCCCGACTCATCTCCTTCGTGAACCCCAAGCAGGCTGAGAATCGTTGGCGAGGGGTAGCCGATGAGAAACGCTTCGTGGATCACCTGGGAGAGACGCAGACCCGCCCGTCCCGTAGACTCACCGTCGGCAGCGACGGCAACGAGTTCGCGCTCGACCTCGATCAGGTTTTGCATCTTCGTCAGAAACCAGGGGTCGATGTGAGAGAGCTTATTGATTCGATCGACGCTCCACCTTCTGCGGAGGGCTTCCGCCACCGCCCAAAGTCGCTCGTCGGTAGGCTGTATGACGGCGCTCTGCAGTTCGTCTTCGGGCATTCCTGAAAACCGTGCGTGGCGAAGGTCCTTCTGCTTGACTTCGAGGCCCCGGACCGCCTTCATGAGCGCGGCTTCGAAGGTGCGGTCGATGGCCATGACCTCGCCGGTCGCCTTCATCTGAGTGAACAGGGTTCGGTCGCCCTGAGTGAACTTGTCGAACGGCCACCTCGGGACCTTCACGACACAGTAATCGAGGGCAGGCTCGAAGCAGGCTTTGGTTCGCCCAGTGACCTGGTTCTCGATTTCGTCCAGGGTGCGGCCCACAGCGATTTTTGCGGCGACGCGGGCGATGGGATAACCGGTGGCTTTTGAAGCGAGGGCGGAAGACCGGGAGACGCGGGGGTTGACTTCTATGATGTAGTAGTCGAAGCTTTCGGGGCTGACGGCGAGTTGCACATTGCACCCGCCTTCGATCTTGAGCGCTTGGATGATTGCGAGACTCGCCGACCGGAGCATGTGGTATTCGAGGTCGCTGAGGGTTTGGCTCGGCGCGACGACGATGGAGTCTCCGGTGTGGACGCCCATCGGATCGAAGTTCTCCATGTTGCAGACCGTGATGCACGCGCCCGCCGAGTCGCGCATCACCTCGTACTCGATCTCCTTCCACCCCAGCAGGCTGCGCTCGATCATGACTTGTCCCCGCATCGAAAGCGCGAGGCCCTTGCGTCCGATATCCCAAAGCTCGTCGGCGTTGTGGGCGATCCCTCCGCCCGTCCCGCCGAGCGTAAACGCGGGGCGAACGATTCGGGGGTAGGGAAAGTCGATCAGCCGCCCATCGACATCGGGGACCATGGTATCGAGTAGGGCTTCGAGTTGCTCTTCCGACTCCACGATAAAGCTCTCCGGAACAGGTTGCCGGATCGCCCTCATCAGATCGCGGAAGAGCTCCCGGTCCTCGGCTTGCTTGATTGAAGAGAGCGGGGTTCCAAGGAGCTTGACGTCGAACTCGTCGAGGACCCCTCGCTCGGCCAGTTGAGTCGCGAGGTTGAGGCCGGTCTGTCCGCCGAGCGTCGGGAGGAGGGCGTCGGGCCGCTCACGCTGGATCACCCTTCGGCAGAACTCGGGAGTTAGGGGTTCGATGTAAAGGGCGTCGGACATCTCCGGGTCGGTCATGATGGTCGCGGGGTTGCTGTTGATGAGAACGATCTCGTGGCCCTCTTCCCGGAGCGCTCGGCAGGCTTGCGTGCCGGCGTAGTCGAACTCTGCCGCCTGCCCGATCAAAATGGGGCCGGAGCCGATCACCATGACCTTCATCGCATGGCCCCCATCAGGCCCACGAACTTCTCGAAGTACGGGCGGGAATCCCAAGGGCCCGGAGCGGCTTCGGGGTGGTACTGAATCGCGAAAGCGTCCGCGCCGGGGACGTCGATCCCTTCGACCGTCTCGTCGTTGAGGTTGATCTGGGTGACTCGCGCGTCTGTGCCCGAAAGCGAGTTCGCGTCGACCGCGTATCCGTGGTTCTGCGAGGTGATGGTGTTCGTGTTGGTTTCGAGGTCCTTGACCGGCTGGTTGGAGCCCCGATGCCCGAACTTCAGCTTGTACGTCGAGCCGCCGACCGCGTGGCACAGGATTTGATTTCCCAAACAGATTCCAAACAGCGGCCGTTCGCCAAGGAGTTCGCTCACGACTTCGATTTGGGGGCCGAGCCTTGCGGGGTCTCCCGGGCCGGGCGAAAGGAGGATGCCGTCCGGCTTCCAGGCCCGGATTTCGTCTGCGGTGACAGTCGCGGGCAAGACGACGGGTCGGCATCCGGCCCGCCAGAACCTACGAAGGATGTTGAACTTGAGCCCGAAATCGAGAACCACAAGCCGGGGGCGGCCCTCGTCGTCAGCCTCCTCGACCGACTCCTTGCCGGTCCTTCCCCACTTGTAGGGGGCCTTCGTCGTGACGCGCTGAACGAAGTCGGTGTCGTCATATGCGGTGGCCGACTGGAGTCTTTCGGCGGCAAGTTCCGGCTGCGCCGAGGTGATCGTCGCCATCGTGACGCCCCGGCTGCGAATGTGCTTGGTGACGGCCCGGGTGTCGATCCCTTGGATGCCGGTGACGCCGTTTTCTGCCAAGAACGCGCCAAGCGAACGACGGGAGCGCCAGTTCGAAGGCACTTCGCAGGCTTCCCTGACGACGATTCCGGCAACCTGCACCCGATCGGACTCGAAGTCGTCGTCATTGATGCCGTAGTTCCCGATCAAAGGGTAGGTGAAGGTGACGATTTGGCCCGCGTAGCTCGGATCGTAGAGTATCTCTTGGTAGCCGGTCATCCCGGTGTTGAAGACGACCTCGCCAATGGTATCGCCCTGCGACCCCAGCGGCTCGCCTTGATAGATGGAACCGTCGCTTAGGACGAGGTAGCTCGGCACGTCACTCTTCCAGGCCCCCGGATGAGCGCTCCGCCGCGCCGACCCCTGTCGAAGACCCTACGAATTCTACCCGGAAGGGTCAGGCAGGGCTAGGGATAGGGAGCCGGGAGTTTTGGATAAGTTGGGCCCTTCTTTCAGCGTTCGGGTCGCTGAGCCTGGGTAATATGCCCGCATCTTCGAGGTGGGAGGAAGCCGTGGCGTCAGAGCAAGCCCAGTCCTTTATCGATCAAGCGACGCAATCGATCCAGAATTCTGACTTCAAGGGAGCGCTCGAGTTCATCGAGCAGGCCATCGCGTTGGAGCCAAACTCCAGCGACGCGTACGTGATCAAGGGGGTCGCGCTTTCGCAAACTGCAGAAGCGGACGCCGCGGTCGAGGCGTTTCGCCAAGCGATCATGCTTTCTTCGTACAACGCAAAGGCGTACTTCAACCTTGGCGTCCACTACTTTTCGACCGGTAACAAGGTCGGAGCGGAGGAGATGGCGCGCGAGGCCGTGCGAATCGATCCCCGTCATGCGGGCGCGCGCGACCTGCTTTCGCGGATCGAAGCGGAACGGGCTCCCGAAAAGCCGATCAGCACCGCCATCGAAGGCCCTTCTCCCTATTCGCCCGGAGGCGGCCAGGCGCCTTCTTCGAGCGGGCCGCCCTTCGGCAAGCCTCAGAGGCCCGCTCCTTCTGCGCAGCCGCCGACGGGGTCCTCACCCTACGAGTCGTCGCCTCACGGGACTTCACCCTATGGGTCCTCTCCGGAAGGCGCCTACTACCGTCCGGGGTACGAGTCGTCTTCGACCGTCCACTCGCTTTCGTTCGTCGAAAACCTCGGATCGAGCTGGACGGCTCTGGGCTACGTCATCGGGGGAATCGGGACAGCAATTGCGGCGATCACTTGGGGCAAGGCGATCTTGGTCGACATCCCCGCGATGATGAACGATATGGAAGCGTTCGCTCAGAGTCAAAGCGGCTTCTTGGGGAATACGCCGGGTCAAATGGCGCTCTCGATGATCTCGATGCTCGTCGCTTTGGTCGCGCTCATTTGGATGATCCTTGAGCTTACAGATCGACGCGGACCCTGGCTCTGGATGCTGCCGTTCGTGATCTGTTGTTGCTGCGGCCTCCATGGGCCGGTGATCCTCATCTATATGTGGAAGGGCCGGAGCTAACGCCTTGCGACGCCCGCGCGTCCTTCTTACGTAAAGACTGAATGAGGTGATGACGGCGGAATGTCAGGCATTCTAATCGCGACGCTGCTTCTTGCGGGCGCCCAAGCGGGCGGGCGCGTCGAGGTCCCCTTCCGGCTCGGCGAAGATGCGATCGTCGTCGACGCCGAGGTGAACGGCAAGAAGGTGTCGCTCATGTTCGACACGGGCTTCGGCGGGTCGGTCGTGCTTAACGACACGATCAACATCGGCAAGCCCACCGGAAAGATGGTGCTCCGGGACTTTGTTGGCGAGCTTGAAGTCCCTACGGTCAAGGTGACCTCGCTCAAGATCGGGGCGCAAACGATCGACCCCACGGGAATGGAAGCGGTCCTGACGCCTTCGGCGAACTACTCGATGTCCTACAACACCCACGTTGACGGCATTATGGGTTTCGAGGTCATCAAGCACAACATTACTGAAATCAACTTTCAAGGCCAGAAGTTCATCTTCCACCCGAGCTCCGTCGACGTGACGAAGAGGACCCCCGATGGCGCGAAGACCTTCCTCAACCGGCTGCTGCCCACGGGCCACAACTCGCTGGAGATGAGCGTTCAAACGGACGCCGGCGAGCGGATGATCCTCGCCCTCGACACGGGGAACGCTTTCTTCGCCACCACGCACCGGGACGTGCTCGAAAGGGTCGGGCTCTGGAAACCAGGCGCCGAAGCCAAGTTCATGAGGTCTTCGATGGTGGCCTCAGGAGAAGTGCCTAGCTGGGATATCCTGATGAAGAACGTCACCATCTTTGGAGTGAAGGTGCCGGAGAGCGTTTGGAGCATCATCGATCTTCCCTCAAGTTCGGCAGAGGGCGACGGAACGATCGGGTTCGGCTTCCTTAAGAACTTCAACATCACCATCGACTACGAAAGGCGGCGCGTGTGGCTGGAGAACTTCACGGGCGAGGTGGGCAACCAACCGGTTGCGGACATTGGGATCACCGCGGGATTCGATCCTCGCGCGGGGCGGGTCCGGGTGTATCGCGTGGCGCCCGCGAGCCCGGCAGATAAGGCGGGCATCAAGGTCGGGGACGCTGTGCTCTCGATCGATGAAGTGAGCGAACTCAATGTCGGCTATCGAAGGCTCGCCAAGATGATGGAGGGTCCGTTGGGTTCGAAGGTCAAGCTGGCATTGTCGCGGGGCGGCAACCTCATGCGGCTCGAGGTCGAGCGGGCCTACCTTGTCAACGGCTACTGAGACTTCGAGTCGGGCGATCAGGTTCAATGGGTTATGGAGTGGCGGGGCGCGTATGTGGGCGGCGAAGAGATCGCTCAGCCCCGGAACGCTGAGGTTGTCGAGGTCCAATCGCCTTGGGACCCCAATTGGATCGGCCGCAGCTTCCTATCCAGCCGGGAGCTGGCCGAAGACGCCGTCGAATCGAGCCTAAGGGCCTTTGAGGTGTGGCGGCGATCGAGATCGGAGGAACGCTCTTCCCTGCTAACTCGAATCGCCGACGAAATCGCCCATCGGAAGGAGAGGCTCGCGGAGCTTCTTGTCTATGAGATCGGAAAGCCCATCGTGTGGGCCGAAGGAGAGGTTGCGCGGCTCGAGGTCACGTTTCGACTCGCGGCGCAACTGGCATCGATCGAGCGCCCGCAGACTCTCGATCTCAGCTATGATCCTCGCGGCAAAGACTTCGCCGGGTCCGTCCAACAGGAGCCAAGGGGGCCGGTCCTGGCTTTCGTCCCTTACAACTGGCCTTACAATCTCGCTGCGCACAAGCTCGCGCCCGCGCTGGCCACCGGCAACACGGTCCTTCTCAAGCCCTCCCCCCATGCGCCCATTTCCTCGCTCGAAGTCGTCCGCCTGATCCACGATGTCGGGTGCCCCGCAGGCGTCGTCAATGCAATGAACCTCTCGAACGACGACGCGCAATGGCTGGCTCAACATGACGGGGTGAAGCTGCTAAGTTTCACGGGTTCGTCTCGGGTCGGTTGGTTTCTGGAGTCCCTCGTCCCGAGGAAGCCGGTGGTGCTCGAGTTGGGAGGCGACGCGTCGGTGATCGTCTGGGAGGACGCCGACCTCGAATGGGCCACCCAAAGGATCGCAGCCAGCGCTTACGGGTATGCGGGGCAGGTGTGCATTTCCGCTCAGCATGTGGTCGCGAGCGCGGGCGTGCTGGATCGGCTGCGGGCCGCGCTAACGGAGGCGACGCTGTCTTGCAAGATAGGCTCGCCGCTTGACCGCGACACGGTTTGCGGGCCAATGATCTCTGAGGTCGAGGCCGCGAGGGTCGAAGCCTGGGTCGAGGAGGCCCTCAAGGGCGGCGCGAACCTTTTGGCAGGCGGCGTTCGCAACGGCACGTGGTACCCGCCCACCTTGATCGAAAACGTGCCTCCCGAATCTCAACTCGGCAGCGAGGAAGTGTTTGGACCGGTGCTGACCCTCGTCGGAGTGGACTCGCTCGACGAGGCCCTCGCAAGGGTTAACTCCTCGAAGTACGGCATCCACGCCTCTCTCTTTACGCGAAACGAAGCGGTGGTCCGCGCTTGCCACGACAACCTGGAGGTCGCGGGCTTGATCGTGAATGACGCGCCGACGATTCGGTTCGACGGCATGCCCTATGGCGGGATCAAGGACAGCGGCTTTGGACGGGAGGGCGTCGCGCACGCGATGGAAGCGATGACCGAGCCCAAGGTCTTGCTCCAGCGCGCCTGAATCCGTATCCTAAGGGTACAGAAAGAGCCATGCGTCCTTGTTTTCGTGCAGTTGTCTCCCTCCTGACCCTGCTTCCGGCAGCGTTCTCGATGGCGCAAACAGGCGAATCTCCCGACCTTTCGACCCCTCGAAGGACCTTCCGGACGTTCTACGAGGCCGCCAAGAGCGCGAAACCCAGCGATCTGTCGCCTCTCGATGTCGCGGCTTCGTGCCTCGACCTAAGCTACGTTCCAGAGTCGGCAAGGGTTGAGTACGGGCACACGATTTCGCTCGCTCTCAAGGACGTGTTGGAGAGGGTTCGTCCCATCGACTACTCAGCCCTTCCAGATGCGCCAGTGGGCGAGCCGTTCGTTTACTTCACGGACGAGGCAGGCGATATCACGCTGGACCGGTTCCCATCGGGGGAGTGGAAGTTTACGGCGAGCACTATCGCGGCGGTTCCGCGGTTGCAGATGCTGAACTTGCGTTCCGTTTCACTCCCGACGGTTCCGGGGACCGAGGAACTCGCATCGTTGTCCCAATGGATTCGAGCGTCGATGCCGCCCGCGCTGAAGGGAGAAGGCATTCTCATCGAGACCTGGCAATGGCTCGGGCTCTTGGTCATTCTGGTGCTGGGCCTCCTGATCGACAGGCTGCTGCGCGCGGTCGGGGCGGCCGTAGCCGAACGGTTCTTGCGCTGGAGCGCCCTCACCGTCGACTCCAAACTCATCTTGGATCGCACGAGGCCCATCGGGCTTTTGGGCATGGCGCTTTGGTGGATGCTGACCGTCGCGGCGCTGGGGCTTCCCCCGGATGTCATGGCGGTTGTCGCGGTCGCCATCAAGTTGGTCGCGACGAGCGCGGTCGTCTGGCAGGCCTACCGGCTCGTGGACGTGCTGAGCGCCGTAATGGAGCAACGCGCCGAGCGGACCGACACTCGTTTCGACGATCTGCTTGTACCCTTGATTCGGAAGTCCCTCAAAGTCATCACAGTTGCCTTCGGGGTCGTCTTCATCGCCGACAACCTCCAAGTGAACATCACGAGCCTGATCGCCGGTTTGGGGATAGGCGGGTTGGCTTTGGCGATCTCAGCCCAAGACCTGCTCAAGAACATGTTTGGCTCCCTCGCCGTCTTGATGGACCGCCCATTCCAAGTCGGTGACTGGGTCAAGATCGGAGAGCACGAAGGCAACGTGATCGAGGTGGGGTTCCGCACGACGCGCATTCGCACCTTCTACAACTCGGTCTTGACCCTGCCGAATTCCAGGCTCCTCGATTCCGCGGTGGACAACATGGGCGCAAGGGACTTTCGACGTTGGAAGACGACCCTTGGCGTCGAATACGGCACGGCTCCCGAGCAAATTGAAGCCTTTTGCGAAGGTGTTAGGGAGCTCATCCGAAGGCACCCGAACACCCGAAAAGACTACTTTCAGGTGTACGCGAACGAGTTTGGAGGCTCCGCCATTGAGATCCTGCTCAACGTCTTCTTCGAAGCTCCTGATTGGTCGGAGGAGTTGAGCGATAGGCACCGGCTTCTCCTCGACATTTTCCGTCTTGCCGCTACGCTTGGCGTCTCGATCGCCTTTCCCAGCCAAACCGTTTACTTACGAAGCGACGAGGCTTCGCACCGTCCGATGCCGCCCGTGCCTAAAGAAGTTGTCGAGAGGTCAGCGGCAAGGGGCGTCGAGGCCGCTTTGATGGTGCTCGAAAGCAGCGGGAACGCAAAGGCTCCCTTGAACGACGCCGACGGAGCTTGAGCTTTTGATCAGTTCGGTAGCGATCGACCGGGCGATGCGGCCCGCTCCAGCACCTTCGAGGTTCGTCATTACGGCGACCGCAAGGCTGGCTTCTGGAACGATGAGGAGGAACGTGCTAACCCGCTGTTGCCCGCCGGAGTGCATGACGGCTCTTCGATTGGAGATTTCACCGATTACCCAGCCCAATCCATAACTCGTCTTCTTCCCGTCGGACGTGCTTTGGGGCGTCCACAGGAGCTCGCGAGTTTCGGGCTTCAGTATGCGCCCGCTTAGAAGCGCGCTTGCGAGGCGAACAAGGTCCTCAGCCGTGCCACAAAGCCCTCCGCCTGGAAGCTTGTAACTCGTGTCGGCCAAGGCCGAGTTAGAGATTCCCCCCAGCGGGTTTCTGCGATAACCTTGGGCTCTGCCTTGGACAATCATCGCCACCTCGTCGATATAGGTGCTCGCCATTCCCGCGGGAGCGAGCACTTCCTCTCGAATCAACTCGCGGAAGCTCTTCCCTGCCGCGACTTCGAGCGCGCGACCCAACAATGTGAATCCATAGGTTGTGTAGGAATACCGTTCGCCTGGAGCAGCGATCAGCGGTTCGTCTTTGAAGATGGCGAGCGACGAGCTGAGGTCGGGATAGAACTTCGTGCTGTTCACCTCATCGCCCTTGTAGTGGCGGATGCCCCCAAGGTGGCCCAGGAGTTGCCGACAAGTGAGAGGGGGGTGCTTTTCCGGCCATTCGGGAACGTACTCCCGGATCGGCCTATCAAGATCGAGCACGCCCCTTTCGAAGAGCCGCCCGGCCAAGACTCCCGTCAACGCCTTACAGATCGACGCAAGCCGAAAGACAGTCCGGGGAGTCACGGGAACGTTGTTCTCGATGTCGGCAAGGCCATATCCCGCGCTGTGGATGATCCGGTCGTTCTTCAGAACGGCCGCGGAAACGCCGGGAATCCGCTCTTCCGACATGACGCTCGTCACGAGGGCGTCGATCTTGCCAGAAAGGTCTTGTGGAGTGGCGGATTGCGCGTAAAGCGCGGCGGCAAGAGAACTGCCTAAAAGGATGAGGGCGAGGCGAACCATGCCTGAAGGATTCGCCTTGTGGGTTCGGGCTTCCTCTTGATTCTCGCGTGAGAGCGATGGTGCCTTCGGGGAGACTCGAACTCCCAAGCCTTGCGGCACACGGACCTGAACCGTGCGTGTTTACCAATTTCACCACGAAGGCACGTGGATGCGAGCCCTATTATACGTTCTGCAGACGGCCGCTCACACCGGTTTCGGGACCTCGATCTCTCCCCCAGAACGCCCGCGCCCCAACGCTCAATGCCGAGCGGCGGCGATCGCGGTTTCCTCGCGCCTGAGCCGCTGGGAGGTCTTCTCAGCTCCACGCATCGCTCTCAGAACGTTGAGTCCCAGGATCTTGCCGATATCCGATGTAGAATATCCTCTCTTGAGCAGTTCGGCTGTCAGCATCGGATACTTCGACACATCCTCGAGTCCCTCGACTCCGCCACCCCCATCGTAGTCGCCTCCGATCCCGATGTGGTCGATGCCCGCGACCTTTCGAACGTGGTCGATATGATCCGCCACCTGCGCGAGCGTGGCCTTGGGTTGCGGGTTCCTGCGCTCCCACTCCCGCATCTGAGCTTCGATGGCCTCGACTCCGACAGCCTGAACGTCCAGGCTTCGACGGTGCTCCTGCCGGGCTTCTTGCCAGAGCCGCAGTTCTTCCGAGACGTAGGAATCGAGAATCACGACCATGACGACTCCGCCGTTGGACTTCAACCTCTTCAGAACGCCGTCCGGGACGTTGCGCGCGTGCCCGCAAATCGCCCGCGCGCTGGAGTGTGAGAAGATTACCGGCGCCTCGGCCACGTCGAGCACGTCGTTCATGGTCTCCTCCGATACATGAGAAAGGTCCACGAGCATTCCCAACCGGTTCATCTCGCGCACGACTTCAACTCCAAACTCCGTGAGGCCGCCGTGCTGAGGGGTGTCGGTCGCTGAGTCCGCCCAAGGCGTGTTCTTGGAGTGCGTGAGGGTCATGTATCTTGCCCCAAGAAAGTACATATCGCGGAGCACGTCGAGCGAGGCGTTGATGGAGTGCCCCCCTTCCATCCCGATCAGCGAGGCGATCCGGCCCTTTTGGAAGGTTCGATCCACTTGCTCGGCGGTCGTGCAGATTTCGAACACGTCGGGATACGTCCTCGCCAGCTTGTAGACGATCCCGATTTGCTCCTTCGTGGTTCGAACGGCCTCATCCCCTGTCAGCGTAGCGGGCACATACACCGACCAAAACTGACCGCTCAGCCCGCCTTCTCGCAGGCGCGGAATGTCGGTCTGCCCATCGTCGAGCCTCTTGCTGATGTCGAGCGCCATGGGGTTTCTCTGATTGAGAGCCCGGAGGCGCCAGGGGAGGTCGTTGTGCCCGTCGATGAGGGGGTACTTGGCGTGAATGCCGATCGCTCGGGAAAGCAGGTCGAGGTCTTGGGACGGGGCTTCGGGAGTCTGCCCGATCGCCATGAGCACGGCAAGGATCGTTAGCGTCATGGGGGGAGAATTCGACGCGGGGGCGAAATGTCCTTTCCGGAGGTTGCGATCTTCGTGGTCAGGGACCCTAGCTCGCCTCCCGCGACAGATCTATCGTGCCCTGAACCCGAATCCTGTTTGTATGACGTCTATCATAGTAGCTCGAAGGCCCGGCGAATATGCTGGGCATAGCGCTCCCGGAAGTACCTCAAACTGGCACTACAGCGGAGATCACACAGCTTTCGGGACGCTCAAACCCCATAGGAGGTTAGGCGAATGTCGATACTGCAAACCCAATCCAACATTCAGCCTTTCGACCGCTGGTCGAGGCTGATCGACGAGTTGCTTCCTCCCCTCGATGAGCTAAGAACCGGGTGGCGTCCACACGTGGATGTCAAGGAAACCGACGAGGCGTTCATCTTCTACGCCGACGTTCCCGGAATCGACCCCAAGGATATCGAAGTCGAAGTCTTGGGAGACACGCTCACCCTTTCAGGAAAGCGCGAGTTCTCAAACGAGGACCGCGCCGACGACTACATCCGACGAGAACGCTGCTACGGCTCGTTTCATAGGCGATACGCCTTGACGACGCCAGTGGCGGAGGATAGGGTGGTCGCCGAGGTTTCCAACGGAGTGCTGAAGGTTACAGCGCCGAAGGTTTCCCAGGCCGCCCCTCACAAGGTCACCGTTACCGTCGACTGACCCGTCTCCCGAGGAAAGGGGCCTCGTCATCGGCCCCTTTCCTCCCCCATCCTTCCAAGGAGGTTTGCGATGACCATTCTAAGCTTCTCGCACCCTGAAGTCGTCGCCGTCGACCTGGGGACTCCCATCGCCGAGGCTGCCAAGCTCATGGAGTCGAAGAACGTGGGTTGTGTGCTGGTCGTCCATGAGGGCAAGGCGGAGGGCATTCTCACGGACCGGGACATCGTTCTGAGACTCGTCAATCCGGGCCTCGACGCCAAGAAGGTCGGCGTGGAGGAGATCATGACCTCCGATGTCGTCACCCTCAACCACCGGCTGGACCTCCACGAGGCGCTTGAACTCGTCCGAAAGCGCCCGTTCCGCCGCTACCCCGTCGTCGATGACTCGGGTCGCATTCGAGGACTATTCAGCCTCGATGACGTCATCCAATATCTCGGCGCGGGACTCGCGAATGTGGCCTCGGTCCTGAAGGCCGAATCCGCGTACGTTCTCGCCTGACACCAGGCGATGAGGAGTTGAAATGAACGCTTCCCTTCCCGTATTCGAAAGCACGTTGCAGAAGTCGAATCTCTGGCTGAAGGACCTTTCGACGAAGATAGGCTCTGCCAGCTCCCAGGAGGCCTATCAAGCCCTGCGAACCGTCCTTCATGCGCTTCGCGACCGCCTCACCGTCGACGAGAGCGCGGAGTTTGCCGCGCAGATGCCCATGCTCATTCGGGGCATGTACTTCGAAGGTTGGAACCCGGGTTCGGAGGCCACTTTCGAACGCTCTCGCGAGGCGTTCTTGGGCGACGTGGTCGATCGCTTCGATGGGCGTTGGAAGGACTCTCCCGAGCAGCCCGTCCGCACGGTATTTGGCTTCCTTTCAGAGCGGATTTCCGCTGGGGAGATGCGCGACGTGGCCCACCTCCTCCCGAAACCCGTTCGTAACCTTTGGCCCGAAGAGATCGCCCATCGGCGCTAAGTTCAAGGGCGCAAAGAACGCTGCCGTCCCCCTCCGGCAGAAGTTCGCTGCCACATCCTTGCTCGTGGTGAGTACTAAAGTTGAGAGGAGTTCCCTTGGGGACGTCGAAAACCCTCAATGAATTGACTGAGGACTCATGAGCAACCGTCTCCGAACTAGCGCGGTCGTGTTGGCCGCTTTCGTCGTTTCGGCTCTTACTTGGGGTCAAGCCGAGCTGCTTCGTGGGTTAGCGCCCCGGAATCTCGGTTCGACCGCGATGGCGGGCCGCGTGTCAGCGATTGCGGTCTATGAAAAGGAGCCGCGCATCTTCTATGTCGGAAGCGCGTCCGGGGGGCTGTTTAAGACCCTGAACGGGGGTCTGACGCTCACGCCGGTCTTTGAGCGAGAATCGTCCATCACCATCGGCGCGGTGGCGGTTTGCCAAACGAACCCCGACATCGTCTGGGTGGGTACCGGCGAGCAGACGAGCCGAAACTCAGTCGCTTGGGGCGACGGCGTCTACAAGTCGATCGACGGTGGCAAGACCTGGGCGCACATGGGCCTCAAGGATTCCAGGCACATCGGAGACATCTACGTCAACCCGAGCAAGCCGGACGAAGTGTTCGTTGGTGCGCTCGGGCACCTTTGGGGGCCCAACGAAGAGCGGGGCCTCTATCGAACCAGCGACGGTGGAAAAACTTGGGAACGCGTCCTTTACGTCGACGACAAGACGGGAGTGATCGACATGGCCGTCGATCCCAAGAACCCTCGCAACATGCTGGTTGCCATGTGGCAGCGCGACCGAAAGCCGTGGACCTTCATCAGCGGCGGTCCCGGAAGCGGACTCTATCGTTCAACCGACGGCGGAAAGACCTTCAAGAAGGTCACCAAGGGGATGCCGGAAGGTCCCATCGGGAGGATGGGGATCGACTACTCTTATGCAGACCCGAAGGTTGTGATCGCGACGATCGAGAACAAGGAAGGCGGGTTCTTCCGCAGCACGGATGGAGGAGAATCTTGGACGAGAATGAGTCGGGAGAACCCCCGCCCGTTCTATTTCAGTATCCCTCGTCAGGACCCTCTCGACGCCAACCGGGTTTACGTGCCGGGCGTTCAGATGCGCTTTAGCGAAGACCAGGGCAAGACGTTCCGCAACTTCCGCACTACCGTCCACGTCGATCACCACGCCATGTGGATCGATCCCACGGACAACAATCACATGATCATCGGGCAGGACGGTGGGGTCGGTTTGAGCCGGGATCGTGGCGACACCTGGCAGCACCTCGACCACATCCCGGTCAGCCAGTTCTACGCGATCGCTTTCGATTTCCGCAGGCCCTATTACGTGTATGGGGGCCTTCAGGACAACGGAACCTGGGGTGCGCCCACACAAACGCCCCGCGGCGGAGTGGCCTTCTTCGATTGGTTCATGATAAGCGGCGGTGACGGTTTTCACGTCCAGGTGGATCCCACGGACTGGGCGACCGTTTATTCCGAGAGCCAAGGCGGGGCGATCGGCCGGTCGGACCTCTCCGATGGCTCGCGGAGATCGATTCGCCCTCGCGCGCCGCAGGGGGAGCGGTACCGGTTCAACTGGAGCTCGCCGATCGTGCTGTCTCCGCACAACCCACGTACCGTTTACTTCGGCGGCAACAAGCTCTTCCGGTCGGTGAACCGTGGCGATACTTGGGACGTGATTAGCCCCGACCTCACCACGAACGACCCCGACAAGCAGAGGCCGGGCGAAGGAAGCGTGACGCCGGAGAACACGGGCGCCGAGCGCCATTGCACGATCATCACGATCAGTGAATCCCCGATGAAGCCGGGACTGATTTGGGTCGGCACGGACGACGGGCTCGTCCACGTCACCAAAGACGGCGGAGTGACCTGGGACAACGTCGTCAACAACGTACACGGCGTACCGCAAAACACCTGGTGCTCGCGAGTTACCGCCTCCCGCTACGCCGAAGGCCGGGCCTACGCCACTTTCGACGGGCACAGAACGGACGACTACAACATGTACGTGTACGTCACCGAGGACTACGGCCAGACTTGGACCAAGATCACGAACGGACTGCCTCAGGTCGGAGACTGTGCCTACGTCATCAAGGAGGGCGTCAACAACCCGGACCTGCTGTACCTCGGGACGGAGATGGGCTTGCACATTTCGCTCGATAAGGGGACCAGTTGGACGAAGCTGACCGAAGGATTCCCCACCGTTGCGGTTCACGACCTGGAAGTTCACCCGCGCGAACTGGATTTGGTGATCGGAACCCACGGACGCGGGATCTGGATTCTTGACGTGAACGGACTCGAAGCGCTGTCCCAAGAGAAGCTGAACGAAGACGTAACGCTCGCCAAGCCACAAGATATCGTGCTTATGGGTGGACTGACGGGAATGGGATTCGAGGGCGACGCGCTTTGGGTTTCGCGCAACACGCAACCGGGGACTCGAATCTGGTTCTATTCCAAGGAAGCGAAGGAAGGCAACGCGAGGATCACGATCACCAACGCGGGCGGAGAGACCGTCGGGAGCCTTACGGCGAACGTCGAAAAGGGGATGAACGTGGCGGTTTGGACGCCTAGGGGGCGAACCCGGATCGTGCCTGGCGACTACCGCGTCACGCTTCAAATCGGCGAATCCTCATACACCACTTCCGTGAAGGTACACCTACCCGACAAGCCCTACTAGCGTATCGGCGCCCTCGGCAGAAGTACAATAGGGCCATCTTGGACAAAGCCGCGATTGACCCGGTCGGCTTGACGCAGGCTGTCGCTCGAAGCAGTCTTCTTGCCTCGCTCACGCAAGCGCAGAAGGAGACTCTCCTAGGGGCTTGCAGACTGAAGAGGGCGCAGAAAGGCGAGGTCATTTGGCTCGTCGGCTCGCACGTCGATTTCTTCGGCCTCGTCATCGAAGGCTTCGTAAAGATGGTCCGAGGTACGAGCAAGGGCGCCGAGGTCATTCTGGAAATCTTCGGCCCGGGCCAAATTTTCGGGCTTTTTGGCTCCATCGAAGGCTTGGGGTGTCCCCTGACCGCAATCGCGATCACGAACGCAACGTACGCCCAGGTTCCGAAGGAGACTTTCCGTCCGATCTACGAGGGCTCTCATACCATCAAAGACGAGTTGCTTCGGCGGGCTTTGACGCGGCTCCACTCGACCACCCACCTGATGACGGCCCTGACGAAAGGGCGGATCGAGCAGCGCGTGGCCGTTCTGCTGAAGGTCCTTGCGAGTTCGTATGGCGTGGAGGCGAACGGCCACATGACCATCGAAATCCCGCTGACCCGTCAAGACCTAGCCGACATGGCCGGGACGACGGTCGAAACTACGATTCGAGTCATGAGCCGGTGGCAGAAGAGCGGGGTCATTCGGACGGACCATCACCTGATCACTCTTCTGAAGCCCAGCCGAATCGACGAAGTGATCGACACTTAGCGCGGCAATACTCTTCACTTGGCTAAGGCAAGCTGAATCAGGTCGCGCGGAGGAATGAACCGAACATCCTCCTCAATCGCTTCGTGGGTTAGGACGGGGACAGTGGGCTGTCCCACAAGGAGTTCTCCGACGACGTTTTCGACCAAGTGCTCAGGCGTCGAAGCGCCACTTGTGACCCCCACAACCGGGTAGTCCGACTTCCATTCTGGCCGGACTTCGTGGGGACCCATGATCAGATGAGCTTCGACTCCCAGCGACGCCGCTACTTCGCGTAGCCGGTTCGAGTTGCTCGACGTCTGCGACCCAATGACGAGTACCAAGTCGCAAAGCGGCGCGAGTTGCCGGACCGCAGCTTGCCGATTGGTCGTCGCATAACAGATGTCCTCTTTCTTGGGTGTTTCCAAGTGGGGAAACCTCCGGACGAGCACGGTAAGAATTCTCTGAACCTCTTCGACGCTGAGCGTGGTTTGCGTGAGGACGGCCAGCTTCTGATGGGGAGGAAGCTCCATCCGCTCCGCTTCTTCTACCGTGTCGACCAAGATCATTCGATCTGGCGCTTCCCCCATCGTCCCTTCCGCTTCGACGTGGCCGGCGTGTCCGATGTAGATCACAAAGTAGTCGCGTGAGGCGTATCGCCGGGCTTCGTTATGAACCTTGGTCACGAGCGGGCAGGTTGCGTCGATCACCCGAAGCTTGCGCCGCTCCGCCTCTTCGCGAACGGCGGGCGACACTCCATGCGCGGAAAAGACGACGGTCGACCCTAAAGGGATGTCCTTCACGTCTTCGACGAACGTCACCCCGCGGCTTTCAAAGCTCTTGACGACCCACTCGTTGTGTACGATGGCGTGCCGAACAAAGAGGGGCGAGCCGTGGGCCTTGAGCGCCAAGTCCACGACTTCGATCGCATAGGCCACCCCGGCGCAAAACCCTCGGGGCGCGGCCAGCAGGATTCGGTCCACGGCCTATTGTAGCGTAGGCCGCCACCTAAGGACTGGCCGAGGAACGGGACCGCCGGTAGCCTTCCCTTCCGATCTGGTAGATTCACACCAGATGCGAGCCGCGGATTGGTCGCGGGCTCTTGGAGAGCTCTTTCCGATCGCGCAGCCCGGTTCAGCTTCCCGCAGGACGGTCGCATGGGAATCGATCTGCGGCGAGGCCCGGCCTGTGCTGCTTGCGGGCGCGTACCTATCCTCCCCTCGCAAGACGCTCGTCATCGTTCCGAACGTCGATCGGGCGCTCAAATGGCAGGCTAAACTACTCCTTTGTGGAGTTTCCAGGGAGTCGGTTCGGACGCTTCCGAACGGGCTGACCGCGCTGTTCGACGATGACCCGCCTGAGTTTGTGGCGCTCTCCGACCGCATAGCCGCCTTGCAGGCCTTGGCCGACGACGACCCTGTGATCGTGGTTGCCACCGCCTCCGCAGCCCTCGAACGCACGCTTCCCGCCCACGTGTTGCGCGAGGTGACGTTCAGTCTTAAGCCCGGAGTGCGGATCGAACCCCAGGCCCTCACGCGGCGACTCCTGAAACTCGGATATGAGCACCACGAACCCGTTCGCCTGCCAGGGCACTTCTCCCGGCGGGGAGGCATTATCGACGTGTTCGTCATGGGACTCGATAGTCCGGTTCGGATCGAGATGTTCGGCAACGAGGTTGAGAGTCTGCGCAGCTTCGATTCAGTCACCCAGCGGTCCATCGGCAAGGTCCCCGGGGTCTCGTTCGCCCCTTCGCGAGAGACTCTCCTCCCCAGCGATTCAGGCCAGTTCGTAGACATGTTGCGGAGGTCCCTCGAACTGGAAGCGGCGGCGCTCGATGCGACGTACCGAGACAGCCTGATCGAGCACATCGAAGAGGACGTTCGGAGGTTCGAAAGTCGGGAGTACTTCGACCGCTTGGACCTCTACCGGCCGCTGATCCACCCTGATGCGTGCGGCGTCGTCGATCTCATCGGAGGCGACGGCCTCGTGGTCTTGGACGAGCCGCTTGAAGTCGAGATTGCCGCTCTCAAGGCTCAGGAGGAGATGGACCAAGCCCTCAAGTCGCGCTCATCGAGGGGCGAGATGCTGCAGGGTTATGTGAGCGACTTCCTCGCACCCGTCGAGCACCTTGCCGAAAACGCTCCAGTGCTTGCGATGGGCTCGATGAATGCGTACCCGGACTGGCTAACGCCGGACGAGCGGGTTGCCGTCGAAGCGAATTCGCTCTCTTCGCTCCATGGAAGCCCCACGGGTCTTACCAAATCGCTCAAGCAGTGGAAGTCCTCGAACCACCGAATTGTGTTCGCGACAGATCAAGCGAACCGAAGCAAAGCCGTCCTGGCGAAAGTCGATTTCTTCCCCCAACCTGTCGAGTCGCTGGACGGGCTCGGAGAACTGAAACCGGGCGTTTACCTCTCCCAAGGCAACCTCGCAGGTGGTTTCGCGCTGCCGCAACACCAGGTCACGGTTGTAACCGACGCAGAACTGTTTGGCGTCGCGCGTCTCCGACTCCCCCAAAAGCGGTTCCTCGAAGGAAGTCCGGTTACGACCTTGCTCGACCTCAAAGCGGGCGACTTTGTCGTTCACATCCAGTTCGGTATCGGACGCTATCACGGTCTCGCCAAGAGGTCGGTGGACGGAGTCGAGAAGGAGTTTCTGTTCCTTGAATATGCGGCCGGTGACAAGCTCTTCGTACCCACCGATCAGCTTGACCGGGTTCAGAAGTACCTCAATCCAGGAGACATCGAGCCGAAGGTCAACCGGCTTCGCGGGACCGAATGGCAGAAGACCATCTCCAAGGCCCGGGAAGACGCGCGAAAGGTCGCCGCGGAGCTCATCCGACTCTACGCTCAAAGGACCCTCGTCCATCGCAGACAGTACGGGCCTGACACCCCGTGGCAGCAGGAAATGGAAGCCACCTTCCCTTGGGTCGAGACCCCCAGTCAACTCGCCGCCATCAAGGACGTCAAGCGCGACCTCGCGCAGGCATGGCCGATGGACCGGCTAATCTGCGGGGACGTTGGATATGGCAAGACGGAAGTGGCGCTGCGTGCCGCGTTCAAAGCGGTTCAAGACGGGCGTCAGGTCGCGGTCATGTGCCCCACGACGATCCTCTCGGAGCAGCACTTTCGGAACTTTCAGGAGCGTTTGGGACCGTTCGACGTGAAGATCGAACTCCTCAATCGCTTCCGAAAGGCTTCGGAAAGGCGCGAGACCCTGGCAATGTTGAAATCCGGCGATGCGGAGATCGTAATCGGAACTCATGCCCTGCTCAGCCAGGAGATCGTGTTCAAGAACCTTGGACTCCTGATCGTCGACGAAGAGCAGAAGTTTGGGGTCAAGCAAAAGGAAACGCTCAAGAAGCTGCGCGTCGAGGTCGATGTTCTTTCGATGTCTGCGACGCCGATCCCCCGCACGCTCAGCATGGCCCTGATGGACCTCCGGCAGATGTCGTTGATCAACGACCCTCCGCCTGGAAGGCTTCCGGTCCGCACGGTGGTCAGGCCGTACTCCGCCGAGTCGGTGCGTGAGGCGATCCTGCGCGAACTGAGCCGAGGCGGGCAGGTGTTCTATGTCTTCAACCGCGTGCAGGGCATCTACCACGTCGCGGAAAAGCTCCGCAATCTCGTTCCGACCGCGCGGATCGGCGTGGGCCACGGTCAAATGGCAGAATCCGAACTCGAACCCGTGATGATGGGCTTTCTCGAAGGGGAGATCGACGTGCTCCTTTCGACCACGATCATCGAGAACGGCCTGGACATCGCCAACGCCAACACCCTGATCGTCGAGAACGCAGATCGGTTTGGACTCTCCCAACTGTATCAGCTTCGAGGCCGCGTGGGGAGGTCCGACAGTCAAGCCTACGCCTTGTTCTTCTTTCATCCGGTGCGGGACATGGACGACGACGCGCTGGCTCGACTCCGAGCGATCCAGGAGTTTGCCGACCTTGGGGCGGGCTATTCGCTGGCGTTCCGCGACTTGCAGATTCGGGGGGCCGGGGAGATTCTGGGCACCCGTCAGCATGGTTCGATGGCGAGCGTGGGCTATGAGCTTTACACGCAACTCATTCAAGAGGCCGTAAGCGAAGAAAGGGCGAAGTTGCTCGATCCTTCGCATCAAGGTGGCGAAGGCGAGCCGGAACCTGCGAAGATCGAGCCCTTACCCACGCTCGACATCCCAGTGGCGGCTTTGATCCCTGAAAGCTACATCCCCGTCGCCGCCCAGCGACTCCACTACTACCAGCGAATCGTCGCCTCGCCTTCGTCCGAGGTACTGGCCGAGGTGGGCGCCGAGATCGAGGATCGGTATGGACACCCTCCGGACACCGTTCGCGCAATGATGAGGGTCGTGCGGTGTCGGATCGCGATGCGGGATGTTGGAATCAGCAAGGTCGAGGGGTCTGGCGGGAGGCTTGCCATCTCCTTCGCTGACAGAGCCGCGATCTCACCCATGGTCTGGAGCTTGCTTTCCAAGCGGGTGCGGGAGTGCTATTTTAGCCAAACTCAACTGATCTGGCCGTTTTCGGGAGATGCGCTTGCGGCCACCGAGCGCATGATCACCGAGTTGCAGGCGGTGATCGAGCAGGTCGAACTGGTCTCGGCCGCGGACTAACGACTCCGAGAAGGAATGCCCCGCGCGGCGTTGAATCCCCTCTTGACGATGGGCCTATCGCACCTCGTTTGCGACCTCAGAACGGCCCAGATCGTCGTATAGTGGTAGTGAGCATGGGTTCGTACGCATTCGAGCCGAGGCATCTTTGTCATCCGCCCAGTTGGGCGGACTCGATCATATGCGCCTCGATTCCGGCGGCTTTCGATAGGCCCATGCGTCTGCGCGTGGGTCTTTTTCGTTCGGAGGGTCGGACAGTTGCCTGAAGTCTTGCTGCTCAACCACAATTTCGAGCCGCTCAACGTGTGCAACGTGCGGCGGGCCCTTTCGCTGCTGATCCTCGGAAAGGCCGATGTCGTACACGAACGTCCCGAACCGATCCTGACGGCAGGAGGTCCCTTGCCCGCCCCTTCCGTAGTCAAGATGCGGTATCTCGTGCGTAGGCCGATGCCCGAGCTCAGGCTATCCCGGCATTCGATCCTCGCCCGCGACCAGTACACCTGCCAATACTGCGGCTCGAAAGCGCGCGATTTGACCATCGACCACGTCGTACCCCGGTGGGCAGGCGGACCTCACTCGTGGGACAACCTCGTGGCCTGTTGCCGTAGGTGCAACCTCCGCAAAGGCGACAAGACGCCCCAGCAGGCGAACATGAATCTCGCTCGAAGGCCGAAGCGACCCCACTTCATCCCGTACTTGGCGCTGCCGGTGTATCTCAAGGCGCGCTCGCGGGTGGAATGGCTGGATTACCTCCCCGTCTTCGAAGAGTTCGAGCGGGCGTTCCATGTCGTCTGACCAGGGGTGGGGAATCCCTACCGCGTCGCCCAGTAGCCGCTGAGCCCGTAGGTCCCGCGTTCGATCTTGGCTTGGGGCGGACGAATCATCCCCAGGTGGCCATCCGCGAACAACACAAACAGCCCTCCGTCGTGCCTGCCCTTCCCCTCCGCCTCGAACTTGCGGCCGGCCGTGCCCGGGAAGGCGAGACGGGTGACCCATTGCGCGTCCTCGCCTGGCTCGATGACGCCCTGATCCCAGCCGATCGCGAAGCCGTCCTGACGGATCGCGCCCCCCTCAGGATCGGTAAAAGGAATCGGGTTGTAGGTGTCCCTCGCCCCGTGGTTGCTGGTCTCAGAGAGCAGCACCGCCCGGCTCGGAGCGTCGATCTTCCCTTGCTCGTAGGACGACCACGCCATGTACATTCCGTAGGCCGTGAGCAGCGTGGCGTTCGAGTCTTCGAAGAACACGTTTCGAGAGCGCTCGTCCTCATGGCTCGAAGGGCAAACGAGCGAACGGCGGGTGCTCATGCCGCCCTGGATCAACGTGGCCCAAGTGAATGCCTTCCCGTCAAGGAGCAGAGGCGCGCCATTCGGCAATTGGTGAGCGACCGGCGGGTAGCGGTCGTCGTTTTGCGAGAGGTAGAGGCCCATCGCCGTGAAGGCGTCTTTGAGGTTGCGGCGGCAAAGAGCCTTATCGGATTGCCCCTTCATGATGACGTACCACAAAGCAAACAGCAAGAGGAAGATGCTTGCGCCCACAAGCAAGGCATAAAGCTGCTTTCGAGTGAGATACGTACTGGAAGGACCCTCGGGCCGGTCGTCTGCGACCGAACCTCCCAAGCTCATCGCTGGCTGACGCGGCCCTCCACCGCGTAGCCGCTAAGGAAGTTCTCCAATAGGACTTCAGACAACTTGCCCGCGTCGAGGTTGAGGTTGGTGCCCCGGCCTTCGACGACCGGCAACGAGGACATTCGGATGTTATCGTTCGAGACCCCTCGCAAGAAGAGCGCGAGCGAGGCCAGTTCGTCCGGCGAAAACTCGTCCCCGATCACCTCGGAACCCTTGTTGACGATCGTCGGAAGCAAGCTCGAGTTCTTCATCACTCGATCCTTCAGGGCGAACAAGAAGTCCCGCTGACGCTCCATCCGCTTGAAGTCGCTGTCGGAGTGTCGGAAGCGAACGAAACCCATCGCCTGATACCCATCGAGCCATTGCCTGCCCTTCTTGAGATCAATGTAGAGGTCGCCCGGCCGGTCGGTGTACTTCATGTTCTTGGGGACGTACACCTCGACCCCTCCCACCACGTCGACCAGTTCTTGAAACGCCTTGTAGTTGAGCACGATCACGCGGTCGATCGGGACTCCCAGCACGCTCTCGGCGGCCCGCTTCGCGAGGTCCTTTCCGCCGATAGAGTGGTATGCGTTGATCTTCTGGGAGCGGTATCCGGGCAGCCCAACTTCGAGATCGCGCGGAATCGAAATCCCACCGACTCGCTTGTTGGCGAAGTCGATCTTCGTGACCAACATCATGTCGCTTCGGGCGTTTTCGCGTACGACCTTCGCCCCTCCCCGACTCCGATCCTCGTCGCATCCCAGCACCAGCACCGTCAGGGCATCGTCGTCGAACACGTCGGATGCGTTCTTGTTGGTGAGGAACTGGGCGCTCATGGCCGAGAGCACGGGGCTCGATTTGAGCCATCCCGCAGCAGTGCCCCCCACCAGCGCAACCGCGCACACGATCGCGTAAGCGAACCATGAGAGGGCGGAGAGCCACCTCCTCGAACGAGGAGGGGTACGTCGGATGACGGTTGTGTGGGAATTCTTCAAAGCTCCGAACCTAAATTATGACACCGCAGACCCGCGCCTAAAGTTCCCTTAGGACCTACGGGCAGCCCGTTTCCGGGTCCACATGCGGGAACGAAAGCCGAAATGTCGCGCCCTTGCCAGGTTCGCTTTCGACGTCCACCTTCCCCTCATGGGTCGCCGCCAATTCAAGGACGATTCGGATGCCCCATCCGGAGCCGCTGGATTTCGACCAGTAGCTCCGTCCTGCGCCCGAAAGAACCGCCCGAACCTGTTCGCGGGTCATGCCGGGCCCGTTATCGGCCACGGTCAGGATGTGCCGCCCCCTCTTGAACCGATACTCGACGCGAACGATGCCCTTCGCCTTCTTTCCGCTCCCGCTGGGGCCGGGTGGGGCCTCGCCGATCGCTTTGATCGAGTTCCCCAAGAGGTTCTGGACGATCCTCGCCATATACTGAGAATCGACGCAGGTGTCCGGGGCGCCTTCTTGAAGGTCGAGGCTGAGGCAAGCGCCGCTCTGCTCGCAGTCGCCTTCAACCTCGCGCGCGGCCGCTTCGATGATTGCGGAAAGCGATCCGCGGGTGCGGTTGGGGCGGAGCGGCCGTCCCGCCGAAAGGTCGCTGATGAGCCGGGCGTAGCCTACGATCCGGTCAGCGACGCCCTTCAGGTCATCGAGCGACCCACCGAGGTTTGCGGAAAGGTCGGCGAGCCGCTTCCCGTCGAGTTCGCTTTCTTGAGAGGACAGGCTCGTTTGGATCGCCTCCACCGCCATGCCAGCGTACGAGATATTGGCAAAGAGGGCCGCCGCCAGATTCCCGATATCGTGGCTCACCTTGCCCATTCCGAGAAGCGTCGAAGCGCGAGAGGCCTCGTCGGCGAGTTGCGAGTTGATCACCGCCATTGTGCAGACCGCTGCGACGGTCTCGAGCACCGCGACGTCGGTGTCCGTAAACGATCCTTCCTTCTTGTTGATGAGTTGAACCACGCCGATCGGAATCTCTCCCTCCATCATCAGCGGACTCGTCAGCATTGTCTTGAGGTACACCCCCGTGGCCGATTCGAAGTCCGTTCGGCTGGCGGTGGGCACTTCCGGGAACTCGCTAATCTCCGATCGCCTCGTATGAAACACCTTCCCTGCGACGCCGAAATCGTCGGGGATGTCTTGCACGGGGAGCTTCGTTCGGACCTCGGCGGGGCGAACGCTATGGAACACGAGCCTGCGGCTGCGGTCGTCGTGAAGGTAGATCGTGCCCCCACTGGCGCCGACCGCCTCGACGCAGATCGCAAGCACCTCATCGAGCAACTGATCGATGTCGGCGTTACTGACCAACTTGGCTGCGGCAAGCTGGACGGCCCGTATGAGTCGCTCGTTGGTATCCACAGAAGCCTGATTCTACAATACGCCGCGCACGGCCTCAGTTCGTTGGGCGCGACATCGATCGAAGGATCGCGGGCCCGACGAGGGCAAACGCAGCCGCGAACCCAAGGCTGAGAGCCAAGATGACGAGCCTGCCTTCGCCGGGGAAATGCTCCCCCATCAGCCCAACTTCAAGGCGAGCCCATAGCTCCGTCCGGGCGAGGCCGATCGCGCTCCCGAAGAGCAGGCCCGCGAGCGCATAGAGAGGTCGAGGCAAGAGCGCGAGGACCATGCTCACCAACCCGAACGCCGACATCCCCAACATAATGTTGTCGAGAAGCCAGTTGGACTCCGCCGCCGCCCCGTACACGTCCGCCGGCACATGATTCGAGCCGTAAATCGCTCCCATCAACGCCCCCGCCACCGCGCCGAGCAATAGGCCCGTCATCGAGCGAAGAGATCGGCTCTGAAACACGGTTCTTAGATCGCTCAACTCAACTCCAAACTCTCCCTGCCTCTCGAAATACTGGACAGGTATGGATACAATGAACGCGCCATGGCCAAACACACAACCTCGATCCCAACGTTCGACTCTCCTTACAACGTTACCGCAGAGGATCGGGGCGAATACCAACGGAACGGCCACATCTGCCTCAGGTCCCTGTGCTCCGCGGAGGAGATTCAGGCTGTGCGTCCCAATATCCTTAGCGCCGTGGCTTCGCAGAATCAGGAAAGGCGCCCCCTCGACGAACGGGATACGTACGGCAAGGCCTTCTTGCAGACGACCAACCTGTGGGAGTTCGATGATGCCGTGAGGATGTTTACGCTGGGAAGGAGGTTCGCGCAAGTCGCCGCCGACTTGATGGGCGTCGATTCGGTTCGGCTCTATCATGACCAGGCCCTCTTCAAGGAGCCGGGCGGCGGACCGACCCCTTGGCATCAAGACCAATACTACTGGCCGCTCGACACGGACCGCACGATCACGATGTGGATGCCTCTGGTCCCCGCGGGGCAGGAGATGGGAACGATGCGCTTCGCTTCTGGCTCCCACCAATTGGGTTCGATTCGGCCGATTTCGATTTCGGACGAATCGGAAACGTTCTTTGAGGAGTTCATCGCCGCGAACGGCTACGAGGTCTCAGAGCCGCCGATCCTCCAAGCGGGGGACGCGACGTTTCACTCAGGGTGGGTTCTTCATGCGGCAGGCGGAAATCGAAGCTCGATCACGCGCGAAGCGATGACGATCATTTACTTTGAGGACGGCGCCCGGCTCTTGGAGCCCGACCACGCCGACCGGCAGCGGGACCTCGAACGGTGGCACCCAGGCCAGCAGCCAGGCGAGCTCGCAGCCAGCCGGTTGAACCCCATCGTGTTCGCTCGGGGAGCCGCGCCTTAGGGCGAGAACAACGAATCGGAAAGTCCGCGATTGATCGCCACCGAACGGTACTCGGTTACGCCCGCCAACTTGCCATCGACGTTCCGTACCGTTACCTTCGTGGGCAGCGTGGCGCCGCCTTGCGTGACAGGGCGCTCATAAAGGAAGGTCGCCATCAACTCGCCCACGCGGTTGTACCATTCGCGCCGCTTGGTATATCGGAGCTTCGGATCGATCCACAGGCGAAAACGCGTCGTATCGACATACCTTGGCTTTTGGAAGGTCAGGTCGAACACGTAGTCGCCGGTCGCTCGGTCCACGCGGACGAACTTAGCGGAAAACAGTTCGTCGAACAGAGACGGCGTAAGAACGCCGAAGTCCATCATCGTTTGACGTTTGCCGGGTGACTTGGCAAGTTCGTTTTTTTGGCTGATGTTCGCGCGGGGCACTCGAATCCACTGCGTAGTTCCGTTGACGATGAAGAGAATCTCCGTGTCGTCCACCTTGCCCGAGAGCCTCAGCTTGAACGGCTCTTTGATGGTGGCTTCGCTCGTCTTGAACCGGTACGACGCGCCGAAGTCTTTGTTGATCTTGGCAAGCTCGCGCTGATCGGCCTGCACCACGACGATCGAGAACTTGGCGTCTTTGAAGCCTCTCTGCAAGACGTCGTCCAACGTCGGATCGGCGTCCGTCCATGCGGGGATTAGCGCCAACAGTCCTACTAAAGCGGTCATTCGTTCTCCTTGCGTGTTCGCGTTTGGGCCCTTGCGCCAGGCACTTTCGCGATTCCCATCCATTCCTTGTGAGTTCCGAGGTTGTACCTCGGATACACTCTTGTCTGATGACGTCCGAACCCCTGAGACGTTTCTTGGCCAATAGGTCGGGCCGTTCGGCCCGGACGGCTCGGTTGCGAATGATTCCTCAAGGGACGGCGCTCGATGCTGCGCTGCAAGCCTATCAGGGCGTCGGCAGGCTCATTCTGCGGACCACCGTCTTCCCGAGTCTCCTAATTCTCGCAAGCGTGGCTTTCGTGTTGTTCTACGTGATGCCGGCGTTCGGCGTCACCGATGCGCCCGGAGACACTCGCGCCCAGGTGGGCGAGGCCATCTTACTGCTTGCAATGGCCTTTGCGGTGGGCGGCCCGCTCATGGTCTTCGGCCTGGCGTATTCGAACGCAGTGTCCGTCAAGCTTACGGCGGATTACTTGCTGGGCCGCGTCCCCGAACCGAAGGCGGCGGTCGATGCCGCCCGGCGAATTCAGTGGCGGCTCTTTTGGCTCACGCTGCTCCAGTTGGTCTACGGGTGGGCTGGGATCGTAGTGGCCACGATTTCGATGATGCTCGCGGCGGTCTTGGGCGAAGTGGTTAGGGACGACGCTCTCTGGTCCGGCCTTCTCGCTCTGTTTGGAATCGTCGGCTATTTGATCGGCGCAGTCATGCTTCCTGTCGTCACGATCTACTATGGCCTCGCGCCGTCGGTAATGGTAATCGAAGACGTTCGGAGCCCGTTCACCGCCCTCCGCCGCGCGAGGGAATTACTCAAGGAGCAGGGCCACGCTTCATCGGGAGTCGGCGTCCTCTTCGGCGGCGCGGTAATGGTGTCTCTCATCGCGCTCCTTGCGATTCTGGGGATTCTGGCGAGTTTCGGCATCGTGAACAGCCTCTTGACGATCGAATCGCTCTCGGCGTTTGGGCACGTCGGCCCTCTGGTCGCCGAGGGTATCCGACTTTCGCCTTGGTTCCTCGCGATCTGGGCGGTGATGCCCGCTTGGTCCATCTTCTGCACTCTCGTCTATTTCGACCGCCGTATTCGATTGGAGGGGTATGACATCCAGTTGCTCAAGCAAGAGGTTTTGCGGGCAGATCGTCACAACCGTTTTGAGGTGTAGCCTCCTCCTTCTCGCTTCCTCGGTTTGGGGGTTCGACTATGGGAACGCGCTCGAACAAATCGAAAGCGCGGCCTCGGACGATGCGAAGAGGGCCGTGCTCTCCAAGATGAGGGCCGACCCCGGCATCGATGCGCTCCTCCGGGAAACGATTGACTACGATCAGTACGACCCTAACCCTGAGTACCTCGAAGACGCGATCGAGGCCGTTCGAGTCCGCGCCGCCCTTGAAACGGAAGCGGTCCCCACGCCTTCGAATAGCGAGCAGACTCGCGAAAAGGCCGCCCAAATCAAGAAGAACCCGTTCTATAAAGACCGTGGGACGCAATCGTCCTCCTGGTTCGCCAGCGCGATGGACCAACTCGGGGAGCTATTGCGAAGGCTGTTCTCTGGACGCCGTGAGCCAAGAGAGTTCAACCCTCCGGCTTCTGTGTCCGGGATCGGGGACGTGGTGCGAGTGATCGCCTGGGTGATCATCGGCATCGTCTTGGTCACCTTCGCTTACTTCGCGATCCGGTACTTCGCCTGGAAGCAAAAGCTTAGGCGTCGCGCGTCGGCGCTTCTGGACGAAGACGAGCCGGAACGAACGCTGGATGAATGGCTCGAACTCGCGGATAAGTTAATGAGCGAAAGCCGGCATCGGGAAGCCATCCGGTGCCTCTACATCGCGTGTCTCTTGCGGTTCGACCAGAGCGGCATCGCGAGGTTCTATCGCGGCCAGACCAACTGGGAGCACTTGAGGAGGATCGAGGCCAGTCCCCAGTTGCCTCGGGACATCGAGTTTCGGCGCGCGACCCGCTTGTTCGACAACTTCTGGTATGGCCACGCGCCATGCTCCGAGGCCGACTCAGCGTGGTTTCGCGCGGAGTATCAGCGGCTTACCTACCGGCTTGAGGAGGTGGCGGCGTGATGCGTTCGGTCCCCCGTACGATCTGGGCGCTGCTCGGCTTGTTGGTTGTCGCGGGCTTTGTGCTCTCCCTCGGGAAGTCGGAAGACCGGAGCCATCCGGATTCGCTGTCGTACGGACCCAGCGGGACCCGGGCGCTCAACGAACTCCTTCGAGCGTCCGGCTATCGCGTGACCTCGGCGCAAACGAGCCCCACGGCACTGAAGCCCGAACAGACGCTTATCGTCTTTGAATTGACTGCGGAGGTGTGGAGCTCCGATCTTCCCCTACTGGCCTACGCCGAGGATCATCCGTCGGTCGTGAGCCACCTCGAAGCGGGGGGCAACGTCGTGATCGTCCACTTGCGCCAGACCTTCGACCGCATGAGCCGAAGCGCGTCCTCGGGCGCAACAGGGCGAATCGCCTACGCGTCCGACGCCTCGGAGTTCACCTGGACCGTTCATTACGGCACTTCACCTGCGGAATGGCAGTACGACATGGGCTACGGACCGGCTGCCGCGCCCCTCATGCTCCTTAGCGACAATGCGTTCGTCACCCTCGAACCGCTTTACGAAGGTCGGATCTTTAGGGTCGCGGACGGGCTCTCGTCGACCAATCGTTTCCTGGACTTGGCGGACAACGCCAGTTTCTGGCTTCACGTGATCGAAACGGCCGGTGGGGGCGCCCGCGATGTGGTGTTCCTCGACAGCGCGCTCGGGTCGGAAGGGGCGCCTGGGGTGCTCTCCTTGTTCGGAGACTGGGCGAGATATGCGTGGTGGCAGTTGGTGATCCTGTTTGCGGTGATTATCTATACTCTCGGAAAACCGTTCGGCTTGCCTGAGCCCCCGCTCGTGCGTGAAGGGGGCCGCAGGGAGTTAGTGGACGCCGTCGCCACGCTTTACAAGCGCTCTGCCGCGACTGACGTTGCCCTGAGGGAGGTCTTGAAGAACGCGGATCACCTGGTTCGCAAACGGCTCAACATCTCCATCGACGCCCCGCCCCATCTTCGGAACGACAGCATATCGGAATCGCTCGCCGAGGCCTTTCAGATCGCCGAGAACGCAGCGACGGCGAAAGCGCCGCCTAGTATCGCGCGCCACGTCGCGAACCGGCTGCTCAGCGAAACAGAGGCGTTCCTTGGCCACAAAGCGGCCGACCGAGCTCGACGCCGGAGGCGTTAGGCCCCGAAGTACTCCTTGATTCGAGGCTTCATCCAAAGAACGACCGTTGGGACCGCTACAAGAGTTGGGATGCAGAGGAACGCTGCACCGATCGCGTTGGCGAGGTGAATGCCGTAGGCCCAGGGCCGACGGGGCAGCAAGAGAAGCGCTGCCTGCGAGAGGGCGAACAAGAGGCCGATTCCGATGAGCGTTGTCCCCATGCCTTCCCAGAACCCGATACCGTATCGCGGGTCTAGGTCGGCCAGTTCCGCCGCCGACGCTCGCAACCGATAACCTCCGAGCGCGACCAGCGCCTGGAGGGCGATTACCAGCCCACAAGTGAGCTGATACAGCCGGATCGCGCGGGCCACTTCGGGGTCCACTATCGCCTTAACCTCCCGATCTCAAGACCCTCCAGCGCGGCTTCGAGCGGAGCCAACAGCGATTCGACACGGAGATGGGGACGGTGGACGGGCCACTTGGCGGCTTGAGCGATTCTCTTCGTTGCCGCCTCGCGCGTATGTCGCATTGCCCCAGCTCCCATCGGGACCCAGTCCCAAGGTAGGGCCAGCACCTCATCCAAGGGAAGGACCGGTCCCAACTCGGCGATTCTTGGTAATAACTCCTCGAGGCCCTCGAAGAGCTCCTCTCGTTCGCGTAGGGGCCTCTCCTCGGGAAGAGGGATTTCCCCGGTTGGGTTGAGTCCGCCGTAATAAGCGGCGTCCCAGAACGCGCGATGGACAAACCTCGTCGGGTGCCCGAGGAACACGCCGACCCATTCCAGCTTGCTTGAGCACAAGGCGCGGATTCGATCAAGCGCCGTCGCGCGAGATTCCGGCGAGGCGTAGTCGTCTTCGCTGATCGCCCCATGTTGCGGGAATCCACAGAGCCCATTGACGCGGTGGGGCTCCCCCCCGGGCGGGGTAAGAAGCGAATACGCCCACGCCTTGATCGGAGTCGTGACCAGCCATCCAAGCACGTGGGGAGCCCAGGTGTTCCCCGCTCCGGCCCAACAGCAGGGCATGCGGCCGAAGACTTCCCCGAAGCTCGTCAATCCCGGCTCCTCCGACTTCCGAATCGCTTCGACGCCTTGTTCCCAACTCAAGTCCTCAACCGCCTCCATCGTTGTGGGATGGACGGAATGAGTGTTCGTGTGCAGGCCGAGCGAATGCGACTTCAGCGCCTCGATCACGTCCTGCCGAGCCCGCTCGCGTAGCTTCCGCGCCTTCTCGCCGGTCACGCACATCGTTGCCGTCAGCCCCTCGGCGGCGAGCAACTGGCAGACCCGCAACGCGGCATCGTCGGAGTCTGGCGCGAGCGGGTCTTCCACGTCGAAAAACAGGGTCAAGATCGGCATCTGCGCTCACAGTGTACGGGAATGCCGCACCGTTGGGTACGTTCGAGGCACGATGAGCCCGTCACGGATCCCGTTTGACAGCCTATGCCTTGCCGCCGCGCTTGCCGAGGCCCAGGCGCTCGTCGGAGGTCGGGTTCAAAAGGTGGTGCAGCCCGATCCTCTTAGCTTCGCGCTCGAAGTCTATGGAGCGGGCCAGGCCCAGTGGCTGCATGTCTCGTGCGATCCTGAGTTCGCTCGGATATGGATCGGGACCGGCAAACCCAAGGGGCTGATTCCGCTCCCTCAACTGGGGGAGGCCCTCAAGGCCCGGATCGTGGGGGGGCGGCTGACCCGCGCCTGGCAGCGGGGCTTCGACCGAATCGCCGAATTCGAGTTTGAATCTTCGGCCGGCAGACACACTCTCGTCGCCGAGTTGATGGGGAAGCACGCCAACGCCATGCTGCTGAGCAGTGAGAATAGGGTTATCGCGGCGGCCAAGTGGATCGGACCCAACAAGAGCAAGCGGCCGATCACTCCGGGAGCAAGCTACGTGTCGCCTCCGTTTCCGCCGAAGACTTCGATCCTCGAAGCCAAGACCTGGGAGCAGTGGGCGGATTCGGAAGGAGGCTCCCCCTTTCTGAAGCGCCTCCTGCTTTCTCGCGCGAACCTGGAAGCAGGGTCCGACTCTCAGGGAGACCTACCTCCCGCGCTTCTCGATGAACTCGAACGACTCGCTGAAGTAGTTCGAACCGGGAAATACGCGCCGGTGTATGTCGCTGGACATGGGGCGTACCCCATTGACATCTCCGCTCTCGATCTCAAGGGTGTCCGGCACACCAGCTATTGCCAGGCCCTCGAGAGGTTTCTCTGGATCGATCTCCCTGAGCGAGAGTTGCAGCGTCGCAAGGCGCACTTGGAGGCTCGGTTGAACCGCGTTCTCTTGGCGAGGGAGACGGCGCTCAGTGATCTCCGCGAGCAGGCCCGCGCCGGAGAGCGAGCCTCGGAATTCCAGGCCCTCGGCCAACTTGTCCTAGCCTATTCCTCCCAGATTCCTCCAGGGTCGGACAGCGTCGACCTCGTCGGGTTCGATGGGGAAACTGTTCGGGTTCGATTGGACTCCGACCTTAGCGCGATCGAGAACGCGAACCTGCTCTTTGAGAAGGCCCGCAAGGCCAAGGAGCGCGCTCCTCACCTGCTCTCCCACTCCAAACGCCTTGCAGCCGATGGAGAGGCCCTACGAGAGGCCCTTCTTCGGGTGGAAGGCGCCTCATCCGAATCTGAATTGCGCCGGGTCGAAGAGGAGGCTACGCAAAGGAGGTGGATCATCGAAGCCGCATTACCCACGAGGCAGGAAGACCGTCCCTTCGAGGGCCATCGCATTCGCGAGTTGATCGGCCCGAAGAACGTGAGGATTCTTTACGGCGAGAACGCCCAAGCGAACGATTACCTCACGTTGCGCGTCGCCAAGCCCGATGACTGGTGGCTGCACGTCCGCGGCGACGTGTCGGCCCACGTGGTGATTCCGACCCAGCGCAAGCCGGACTCGATTCCCCACGAAGCCCTTCTCTTTGCAGCCCAGATCGCAGCGAAGTCCAGCCCCCAGAAGCACTCCAGCATGGTGGCCGTCGATTGCGCTTTACGCAAGTACGTCCGCAAGCAAAAGGGAGCGCCCGCAGGGACCGTGGTCTACACCCACGAGCGCACGTTCCACGTAAGCCCGCGGCAGGCGGACTGAAACGAGCTTCCCCTTAGCCCTTAGAGGCCTCGGGTTTGACTTTCGTGATCGAAATCGCGATCGAAAACTCGTCCTTGCCCTCTTCCTTCGAAACCCCGACCGTCACGATGCGTCCGTCTTTCGAGTGGTTCACCACGGCGTTGTTGTCGAACTTGGCGACTTGGGCTCCAGGAAGCGCCTTTTCGTAGAAGGCGACGATTGTGGCGAAGCTGTCCTTCGACTTCAATTCCGTCACCCAGTTCTGTCCTTGGGGCGTTTCAACCATGACGTTACTGTCGGCTACGTCTTCAGCCCCCGGATAAAGGAGGCCCTGGAACACTTTGTCGTCTCGCGTCGTGGCGGTTTCTACGGTCGACTTTTCTCCATCCTTGCCTTCGTAAACCGCCTTGCCGCCCCCGGCGTCGTTTTGCGTGTAGGTCGCCGTTCCTTCGTCCGACTTGAACGTCATTGTGTCTCCGGACTTGCTCGCTGTCACGGTCCCGTCGGGGGTCTTCACCACAGTTTCGCCGGAGCTTCCGCACCCCGCCATGAGAATCGAAAAGGCAGCAGCGATCCAAATGCTAGTTTTCATGCAACACCTCGCAGGCAGGATTATGGCAGCGTTGCATCCTTGCACCGCAAAAGTCAGCGGAACCTTACGCGGACTGCCAGGCGTGCCAGTACGCTTACCGCTTCCGCCGCCGCAAGAACATCCCTGCCACGCCCGCGAGCACCCCGCTCGTTGTTGGTTCCGGCACGGACACGACGACGTTATCAAATCCGTTCACCTGACTGAAGTCCGTGTTGGAAAACATTCGGACGCGGATTCGAAACTGCTGTACGTCGGCAAGGACTCCTTCGAAGGACCCTGAATCAACGGTCCAGTCTTCGGGGTCGAGTTTTGCTTGAATCGTGATCCAGTCTGTCGTGGTGTCCACTCCCGGAGACGTCCACCTCAAGCTGCCACCTGGACCGATGAGCCACATCTCGAACGGATTGGGTTGACCATCTCCCGGACGTACGTTGATTTTGATGTCGTAGGAGACCTTTCCAAAACCGCTCAGACCCGACCAGTCGCCAAGGAACTTGCTGGGCGCAGCCATGAACGTGCTCCCGCAAGGCTCGGCCCACTGGAGACATCCACCTGGATTTCCTCCTGACGACCGCCAGGAGTATCCGTGGTTTCAGCCAACGCCCATCCAACCTTCAAGGTCGGAGTCAAACCGGGATTCAGCAAGGATCTGGGCATGGACGCAGGCGCACGCAACCGTCCCCAGTAGCCACGAAATCAGCAAGCGCTTCCGTTCCATTTTCTTACCGCCAACGCATAAGCTAGAGCATTGTATGCCCGATTCCTTACAGCCAGAGGCAAGAACGACGAAAGCCGGAACTATTACTTGCCGGTCAATGCTCCCGGCGGAACGAGCACCCGATCCTTGCCATCGAACGCAGGCGCAAATATCGACACTACGCGCACGCCCCCAGAATCAGGCACGAACCCATGCACGACGCCCTTGGGAATGTGCATGAGGTCCCCCGCCGCGACGCGTACCTTCTTGTCGCCCAACCTCATCGTGCCCGAGCCGAATTCGATGAGCACGGTTTCTTCGTGTTTCGCGTGGTAGTGGGCAGGGACGATACCCTTCACCGACAGCAGGTTGATCGAGCAATGCTCGCCGGTGGCAAAGGGCGCCGTCGTGATCGGGGCAGCAGGGTCGGCGGAGGCTTCCGCGAGCAGCTTTGCCACTGAGCCGACCTTGGCTTGCGCGCCTTGGGCCGAGGATTCCGTCAGGTCCGCAATCGCGAGCGACCCGATGCATGCGGCGGCAGCGATGGCGACTCTCGGGACGGGACGAGTCCATTTCAGCGTACTCATGGCCGCATTATGGTGCGCCACTCACTGCTGCGACGCCTCAGTTCCCGCGCGTTCGTCCCTAAGGCGAGGAGGCTCTATGATCTCAAGGCTTGCAGGCGCCCTCACGCTATGGTCGCAAAGGTGGGTCCCTGACGCATACATCATCGCTGTGATTCTGACGGCGATCGTTTTCGTGCTGGCCATTGCGGTGGGAGGCGCGACTCCTTCCCAAGCTGTCGACGCTTGGGGAGGCGGTTTTTGGGAGCTTCTTCCCTTCGCGATGCAGATGTGTTTGATCATGTTGGGCGGTTACGTTCTGGCGCAAACGAAGCCGGTCGCCCATCTGCTCGAGCTTCTTGCCTCGAAAGCGACCTCCCCCACTCGCGCGGTGCTGATCGTCGCGCTTTTCAGTATGATCTCGGCGCTGCTGAATTGGGGATTGTCGATTTCCGCCTCGGCCGTGTGCGCGAAGACCGTCGCCAAGCGATGCCCTCAAGCCGACTTTCGGTTGCTCGTCGCTTGCGCGTACCTTGGGATGTCCACCACGTGGCACGCGGGCTTCAGCGCCTCAGCGCCCTTGCTCGTGGCGACGCAAGATCACTCCGACAAGACTGGAATCCCCTTGATTCCCACCTCGGCGACGATCTTCTCTGGGTTCAACATGATCCTCACGCTGATCGTGATCGTCGTCGTTGCGGCGCTCTCGGTTCGGCTGCATCCCCCTAAGGAGCAAACGGTCGGGCTTCCCGCGTCGAAGAGCGCGTCGGAACCCGTGGAGGGCCCGGAGGAGGCGAGCGGCGCTTGGAGCGACCGAATCGAGCGCGCTCCGTGGGCTACGCTTTTCGTGGCCGTGCTTGCGGCATGGTTCCTATTTCAGCACTTCGGCTCCAAGTCATTAGGCCTCGCGCTCGATCTTAACACCGTGAACTTCATCCTCCTGATGAGCGGGATACTGCTTCACTGGACGCCGAGGAGCTTTCTGAAGGCGTGCAGTACAGGCGGCGGGTTCGTTTGGGGCGTGATCATCCAGTTCCCGTTCTATGCGGGGATTTACGGCATGATCAAATCGACGGCACTGCAAGACAAGCTGGCGGACGTATTTGTAAAGGGCTCGTCGGAGGGCCTGTTCCCGCTGGTCGTGTTCTGGTATTCGGGCATCGTCAACTATTTCGTGCCCTCTGGGGGCAGCAAGTGGTTCATCGAAGCGCCCTATATCATGCAAGCGGGCAACGAGCTTGGTGTCGCGCCCGCGCTGACCGTGCTTTCGTACGCTTGGGGCGATATGATGACCGACGCGATCCAGCCGTTTTGGGCGATTCCGCTCCTCGGGCTCGCAGGACTGAAGTTCCGCGACATCATGGGCTTCCTCACGATCGTTTTCCTAGTCTATGCGACCGTAACGAGCCTCGCGTTCCTTATCGCGCCGCGGTTCTTTTGATCCTATCGCAGCGTGATCCCACGGGTCGCCAAATACACCTGGCCGAACATGTCGGTCGTCCGGACGTGGATGGGAAGCATGCCCTTGGGCAGCCCGGCCGGCAATTTCGCCTCCCAGAGATGGGGCGAATCGATGGGAGCCGGTAGGGCGCGATAGGGGGTTTTCAACTCCTTGTCCCTGTCGTACATCTGCTGGTAGTCGGGGTCAGGCCGAAGCGCGCGGGTCATGGGGAGCCACTTCCCGTCGCCGACCTTCATCTCGACCTTCGACTTCTCCGTGCCTCCAAAAACGTTGACCGATACGACGGTCTGCGCGGCCTCGCCCTGAGCCACGACTTCGGGCGCCATGATGCGCATTTGGTAGGTCGGCGGCCTCCGAGCGGCGCGGAACTCGATGGAGTATTGATTGCCGTCGAACGAGAAGATCGCATAGCCGTTCGGCGCGCCGTCGCGCATGGTGGCATGAGGGATGCCGTACTCGTCGGGCGAGCCTTGCCACCAACTCCCGCAGGTGGTCACGTTGACCACGTGGTGGTGCGGCTCCCTTCCCTTCCAGCCGTCCTTCGCTCCTATGAAATGGTGTTCTTGGTAGTGGGTGTGGGCCGAGACCGAAAGCGAGTAGGGCCGCTTTTCGATCAACCGGTACAGGTCTTCCCGATCGCGGGTCCCCGTCAGAGGAATGTGCATCATCAGAACGATGAGCTTGCTTTCGGGGACAAAGGCGAGGTCCTTCTTGACCCACTCCAACTGCTCTTTGCCAAACGCCCCGGTGTAGCCCCCCCGCTTGGTCTCGGGATTGATCGCATAGTGAACGTTGTCCAGCACGACAAAGTGAACGGGCCCATGGTCGAAGGAGTAGTAGTTCGGACCAAAGTACCGCTCGAAGGTTTCATCTGAGTGCGCGTCGTCCGGTGAATCGTAGTTGATGTCGTGATTGCCGAGGACGTTGTACCAAGGCAAGCCCAGGAGCGCGATCGTGTCGATCAGCGGTTCAAAGACGCTCAGATCGTCGAACACGATGTCCCCGAGCGTCACTCCGAACTTCGCGTCCGTTTTGCCGATCAGCGGTTCGACGATATCGTGCCGAATGTAATCCACTTCCCGTACATTGCGAGGTTGAGTGTCGCCGAAGAACAGGGCGCGAAAGCTCCTCGACTCCTGTTGCGGTTGGAGCGGAAAGTCGATGGAGGCAGGAAGCGGCCCAGTTGGGGCCACGCCCGGATAGCGAGATTTCGGCGACCCCTTGGGCTTGTGGATGTAATAGAAGCGTGGGAGCTGCTTTGGGTCGACTTCGGTTCGCCACCCGCCAGGCTTGACGACGAAGAAGATCGAGTCGTTTTCGTCCGGGATCGGAAGCTGCCATCGACCTTGGGCGTTGGTGGTGGCGAAATCCCTGCGGTTCGACACTCTGACCCCACCCAATCCTCGCTCGCCAGGTTCGCGCTTTCCGTTCTTGTTCGCGTCATGGAACACGAAGCCCGTAGCCAGCTTGACCGCAGGGGCGAGAGGGGCTTCGGGCTTGCGCGCTTCCGACCTCGGCCCGTAGCTCAGGCCGGCCCAAGCCGACCCCAGCGCCAAAGCCGCCGTTGCCCCGAGGATGATCCACCGATTCCGCATCATGAAGAACAAATTACCCGCACTCCGTGGGCTGCAACCTCAAGATCGGGTTAACTGTATGGGAAGTAGGCGGCCACAGGTCCGCCTAAAGGAGTCTTGGGTTCGATGCTTGCGTTGTATGTCGCACTTGCCGCAACGGGCGGAGTTCTCATCTTGCTGGGCGTCTTCGGCGCTGCGCACGACCACGACACCGACTTCAGCGGCGACACGGACTTTCACGGGGACGCCGATTTCCACGCCGACTCGGACTTTCACGGCGACGCCTCGCATGACTCGCACCACGGCGACTCGATCCTGCCTTGGATGCCCTTCTTTTCGCTTCGGTTCTGGACCTATGCGAGCGCCGTCATGGGGGTTTTGGGGATTGCGCTAACCCTCCTTGGCCGAGTCAGTCCGGCATCTGTCTTCGCCTGGTCCCTGTCGGCGGGCGTGTTTACCGGGCTCGCCGTCTCGTATGGAATGCGCTATCTCCGCTCGCAAGAGGTCGATTCTTCGCTCCAAGAGAAGGACATCCTTGGCAGGGAGGCGAAGGTTCTCGTACCTGTTCGAGGCGCATTGCCGGGGCGAGTTCGTTGCAGCGTAAAGGGCGAGACGATCGACTTCTTGGCGCTTTCCGAGGCGGGCGAGACCTATGAAGAGGGCGAGCAGGTCGTGATCGTGGGGTTCGAAGAGGGCAAGGTATCGGTAGTTCCACTCGAAAAGATACTTGAGTGACGGAGGGGGTTGAAGTTGAGCTTCTTGGCAGTCGAACAAACGCAAATGATGCTGGGTCAGTTGGGAGACGTCGGCACGGGGCTTCTTTGGGCCGGGATGCTCATTGGCGGAGTCCTAATTCTGCTTCAAGTCGTCAAGTCACTCCTCCAAATCTGTCCTCCCAACGAGGCCTTGATCTTCTCTGGCTCTAAGGTGAGGCTCGCTGACGGTTCAAGGCGAGGGTATCGGTTGGTCATTGGCGGCAGGGGCTTGCGCAAACCGTTTATCGAGAAGGTCCACCGGATGAACCTCGGGCTCATCGAAGTGCCGATCTCCATTCGCGGCGCTTATTCGCAAGGGGGGATTCCGCTGAACGTCGATGCGATCGCCAATGTGAAGATTTCGAGCGATGAGAACGTCATCCCGAACGCCATCGAGCGGTTCTTGGGCCGCGATCCGAACGAGATCCGCCGCGTGGGCAAGGAGACCCTCGAAGGCCACCTTCGTGGGGTGTTGGCGCGGCTGACCCCCGAAGAGGTCAATGAGGACCGTTTGAAGTTCGCAGATGAGCTCAGCCGCGAGTCCGAACTTGATCTTGGCAAGCTCGGCATCCACCTCGATACGCTCAAGATTTTGCACGTCTCGGACGATCAGAAGTACCTCGACTCGATCGGCCGCGAGGCCATCGCTAACGTGATCAAGGACGCCGAAATCGCAGAGAGCGACGCCAAACGGGAAGCCGAACTGGTTGAGGCGGAGAACCAGGGCCGCGCGAACGTGACCAAAGCCAACGTCGAAGCGAAGATCGCTCAGATGCGGAACGAGCTTCGCATGATTCAAGCCAACTTGGAAGCGGAGGTCAAGTCGGAAGAGGAGCGGACCGCCGCAGCCGCCCGCGAAGCCCGGGCAAAGGCCGAGCAGGAGCTCCAGCGCATTCGCGCTGAACTCGAATCGATCCGGCTCTCTGTCGATAGGGTTTTGCCCGCAGAGGCGCAAAGGACCGCACAAGAGAACTTGGCTCGCGGCGAAGCGGCGATCGTGCGTGAGAGGGGCGCGGCGGCGGCAAAAACCGTCGATCTCTTGAACGAAGCGTGGGCGGCGAGCGGGGATGCGGCGATGACGATACTCCTTATCGACGAACTCGAGACGATTTTGGAGAAGGCCGCGCTGGGCGTCGCCAAGCTCTCGGTGGACACCGTCAACGTCATCGACAACGGCAAGGGCACCGCCCTCTCCCGGTACATGGCCAACTACCCGTCGATGCTGAAGTTGGTCTTTGATTCGGTCGCCGACACCACCGGCATCGACGTGCCCGGTAGGATCGCGCGGTTTGGCTCGACGGAGAACGAGACCGACCGAGGCCAGGGGAAAAAGGGCCAGGGGAAAAAGGAATGATCCATTACGCGCTGTTCAGTTTCGAGCCGACGACGATACTCACGATCGCCGCGAGCATCTTGGGAGCGATCGTCCTTGGGGCGCTCAGCCTTCGCGGGATCATCTACAACTGCCCGCCGAACGAGGTCCTGATCTTCACGGGGCGCAAACGAAGGGTGGGCAACCGGATCGTGGGCTACCGAATCATCAAAGGCGGGTTCGGTTGGCGCATCCCGATGCTCGAAAGGGTCGATCGGATGGACCTGACGAACATGGTGATCGATGTCACCGCCGTCAACGCCTATTCGAAGGGCGGCATTCCTCTCTCGGTGCAAGGCGTCGCCAACGTGAAGGTAGCGGGACATGAACCTCTGCTCAACAACGCCATCGAGCGGTTTCTGGGCAAGTCCCGGCAAGAGATCATCGCCATCGCCAAATCCACTCTCGAAGGCAGCCTTCGGGGAATCTTGGCGACCATGACCCCCGAGCAGGTGAATGAGGACAAGATTTTGTTCGCCGAGAGACTCGTGCTGGAGGTCGAACAAGACATGACCGCACTGGGCCTCGTGGTGGACACGATGAAGATTCAGACCGTTTCCGACGAAGTGCGGTATCTGGATTCGATCGGACGGAAGCGCAACGCCGAAATCGTGAGTCGGGCGAGGATTGCCGAAGCGATCGCCCACGCCGACTCGGTGGTCCGTTCCTCGGAAAACCTCGAACAAGAAACCAAGGCTCAGGTCGACGCCCAGACCGCCATCGCCAAAGCGGAGGCCCAACGCAAACTCGCGGACATCCGATCCCGCAAGGACGCGCTCGTCGCGGAAGAACTCGCCGAGGTCAACGCCGCCGTTGCGAGGGCTCTCGCAGAGGTCGAGGTTCAGAAGGCGCGGATGGAGCAGGTTCGCCGGCAACTCGACGCCGACGTGATCCAACCTGCGCTCGCCGAAGCGAAGTCGAAGGAAGCCGCCGCGATCGCCGAGGTCGCCGCGATCATCGAAGACGGCCGAGCCAGAGCCGAAGCGCTCAAGAAGGTGGCCGCTTCGCTCGAACAGGCCGGCGCCCACGGCAAGGACTTGCTCTTGTTGCAGAAACTGCCCCAGGTCATCGAGGCCATGAGCAACGTTCTGGCAGAGACACATGTCGAAAGGGTCACGATCATCGATTCTGTGGACGGCGAACAGGCCTCCCTGCCCGCCAGGGCCGTCTCCACGCTTGAACAGATCAAGCAGCTTTTCGGCGTGGATTTGGCCGCCAAGTTGAGGGAATGGGGCGAACCGTCGGGCGATTCCCACCCCAAGCCGCAGCGATTCGAAGCGCGCCCGGCCGAGGAGAAGCCGCCTGAGCAGCGACCCACCGAGAGTCGTGCGGAACCTGACGACAAGGCACGGCCCCAACGCCCTCGAAAGCGCATCCGAATCGAGCCGCAGAGTGATTCAGGCGGTCCCAGCTTCGTCATTGGCGACGAGTGATCTCTCGCCGAACCTGTGCGGGACTTTCGAGCGGGGTCTCACACAGAAGGTAGGTCCCGCCGCATCGTTTCTCAGGCCGAGCGCCAGGAGTGGGATTCCGCACATTCTCGCTCAGAAGGGGCACATCCTGCGATGTTTTTAGCTATACTTCGCAAACGAAAGAGGGGTCGGCCTCGGTTCGCATGGCTTGAAGGCGCCAGAAACGGTCTGAGGCGCGCGCCCCAGCGAACAAGGTAACCCGAATCCAAATTCTTCAGAGGTGCTATCGATGACTCGAATAACCGCGATTTCCATAGGAAGCCTTTTGGCAATGGGACTGCTGGTTGGCTGTAACCCACCCAGCGAAACGAACGGCGGAGGCAACGGCGGTGGACCGGATGGCGGATCCACCTCAGGGCGCGCCATGCCGGGCAAAGAGGGGAACTCTTACTCGAGCGGCGACGTCAAGATCGGCATCATCGCCAGTCTTACCGGCGAGCTTCAGCCCTGGGGCGAAGACTCCCTGCGGGGCGCGCAGCTTGCCGTCGACGAGTTCAATGCGGCTGGCGGCCTAGACGGAAAGAGGGTCCAGCTCGTCATCGAAGACACCGCCTCGAAGCCCGAAGTCGGAAAGTCCGCAGCGATCAAGCTGATCGGCGAGGATCAGGTGCTAGGCTTGCTTGGCGAAGTGTCGAGCGGCATCACCATTCAGGCTGCTGCGGTCGCTCAAGAAGAGGGCGTCCCGATCGTCGCCATCGGTGCAACCAAGGTCGAAGTGACTCAAGCGGGAGCGGCGGTCTTCCGAGCCTGCTTCACGGATAACTTCCAAGGCGCGGCGATCGCGAAGTTCGCCTACGACGAATTGGGGCTTCGCAACGTCGCCGTCATGACCGACAAGAAGCAGCCGTATTCCGTGGGACTCTCCGACGTGTTCAAGCAAGCTTTTGAGTCCTTCGGCGGCAAGATTGCGACCGAAGAGTTCTATGAGAGCGGAGGCAACTTCGACTTCAAGGCACAGTTGACGAACGTGAAATCCGCGAATCCCGACGGGCTCTTCTGCTCCGGCTACTTCACCGAAGTCGGCCCTATCGCTCGGCAACGCGAGCAGGTCGGCCTCAACGTTCCCATGATCGGCGGAGACGGCTGGGACAGCTCGAAGCTGCTCGACTCCGGCGGCGCTGGGATCATCGGCGGGTACTTCCTGAACCACTATCATAATAGCGAGGACCGGGCGGAGGTCAAAGAGTTCGTCTCCAAGTTCAAGGCGAAATACAACATGGAGCCCGCCACTGCGATGGGCGCGCTCGGCTATGACGCCGCGCTCGTGATGCTCGACGCCCTCAAGCGAACGAAGGAACTCAATAGCCGCTCGTTGATGGAGTCGATTGCGGGAACCAACGAAGTCCGGGGTGTTTCGGGAACGATCTCCATTGGGGCTGACGGCAACGCGCAGAAGCCCGCGCTGATGCTCAAGGTCGAAAAGGGCGGATTCCTTGCCTACAAGCAGATTCCGTTCTTCGTATTCGACCCGTCTGCGAAAGCGGGAGCGGGTACGGAAGCGGAAGGTCAGAGCGAGTAATCGATGGGGCTCGATTGGGGTCAACTTCCCCAGCAGCTCGTCAACGGAGTGCAGCTGGGGGCGGTATACGCGCTTATCGCCCTCGGCTACACGATGGTGTACGGCGTTCTGCGCCTGATCAACTTCGCCCACGGCGACATCTACATGGTCGGCGCTTACCTTTCCTACTACACGTCCATGGTGTGGCTGGATCGGACGGCCTATAACCCCTATTTTCTGTTGATCCTGATGCTGGTCGTGGCGATGGCTGGCTGCGCCTTGCTTGGCGTGACCATCGAGCGACTCGCCTATCGGCCCCTCCGAAACGCGCCCCGCATCTCGGTCTTGATCACAGCCGTCGGCGTCTCGCTGTTCATCGAGTATTCGGGCAGGCTCGTGTTTCAAACCTCTCCGCAGCCCTCCATCGTCGAAGAGGTGAACGTTCTTGCCAAGTCTTTCACGCTGTTTGGCATTTCGCTCCAGCAGAGTCAGGTCGCGGTTCTGGCAGTCACGGCGACGCTGATGCTGCTGCTCTGGCAGTTCGTGACCCGAACGTCGATGGGTCGCGCCATGCGAGCGGTCGCCCACGACTTCAGCACTGCGGCCCTCATGGGCGTCAATGTGGACCGCGTAGTCGTCGTGACGTTTGTGATCGGGTCGAGCCTTGCCGGGGCGGGCGGAATGATGAGCGCCACCAGTTTCGGCACTCCGCTTCACACCTTTTGGGGGCTGATTCCCGGCGTCAAGGCATTTGTCGCCGCCGTCCTTGGAGGCATTGGGAACATCCCCGGCGCGGTGGTGGGCGGCTTGATTATGGGGCTCGCCGAAGTGCTCGTGGTGTGGGCCGGTTATGGCGGTTATCGCGATGCCGTGGCCTTTGTGATCCTCATCGGCATTCTGCTGTTCCGGCCCGGCGGCCTCTTTGGGAGCACTTCAGACAAGGTGTAGCATGGCAACGACCCCAGCCATTATCAACTCCATCGTGTCGCCGAACCCCTATCGGCCCGTGCCCTTCTGGACGGCCCGACTGGCCAGCGTCGCCGCGCTCGTCGCCTTCCTATATGCCTTCCATACGTTCGTCACCCCCAAGATGGGGATTTATGACGTGCGGCTCTTGGTTCTCGCGCTCCTATTTTCGACTTTGGCGGTGAGCCTCAACCTCATCAACGGCATCACCGGGCAGTTCTCCATCGGCCACGCGGCGTTCTATCTCATTGGGGCGATCACCTCAGGCAAGGTCACCGTTCTCTTCATGGAGCGGTCGGGGATCCCCCAAGTCCCTTGGATGGTGCTGATGCTTGTCGTCGGCGCAGTTGCGGCTGCAATCGCCGGACTCCTGGTCGGTTTGCCCTCCTTGAGGCTGCGCGGGGATTACTTGGCCGTGGCGACTCTCGGCTTCGGTGAGATCGTCAACGTGATGCTGCGGAATCAGGACGGCGGAGGCACTTCTTTCACGCTGACTTTCGTGGTGGGCCTGGTGCTGCTCGTGGCTGCTCTTGTGGGCTATGTTTGGGTCGTGCGCAAGGCGCTCCCTGCCCGCGAAGGCCTAGTGGGAAGGCTGTTGTTTCTCGTGAAACTCGCTGGGGGCGGCTTGGTTTGCTGGCTCGTCACGCTCCTCATGCAGTCCTCGCTTTCGTCGCGGCTCGATACCGTGGGGCGGCTGGACCTCGGCGGAGCGTATGGGCTGCAGAACATCCCGAAGACCACCGAGCTTTGGATGATCTTCCTGCTCCTGATCGGGACCCTCGCGGTTTCGAGAAACCTGCTCAAGCACGCCCACGGACTCGGGTTCTTGGCGGTTCGCGAAGATGAGCTCGCCGCAGATGCGACCGGCGTCAACACGACGAGAATCAAGGTGACGGCTTTTGTGATCGGAGCGGCGATCGCGGGGATGGCAGGCGCGCTTTTCGCCCACTACAACGGCTCAGTCGCGCCCGACGACTTCAAGATGGACACGAGCTTCATCCTTGTGGCGATGGTCGTGATCGGCGGAACGGGCAGCATCACGGGGAGCGCGCTGGCGGGCATCTCGCTGAAAATGCTGGAGGAGGGCCTGCGCAAGCTCACCAACATCCCAGCCATCGTCCTCATTGCGCTTGTCATTTCGGCGGCCCTGGTGTTCATTGGATACCAGCAGTCGTCCAAGCGAAAGCTCCTGAGAATCGACGGCAAAATTCGCCCGCTTCTCACCGTTTTGGGCCTCGCCGGATGCGCGGGGCTGCTGTATCTGGGAAATCTCTTTTATCACTTCAATCTTTCGTGGGTGATCAAGTCGGGTGGGTTCGCTCTGATGATCGCGATCTTCGTTGGGGTCTTGCTGACGCCTGCACGTAAGACGGCCCTTCCCAGGTTCGGTTTGCTTGGCGGCTCTCTTGCGCTCGTCGTGCTACTGACGCCTTGGATCGCCAAGGGTCTTCACCAGATCGGCCCGCTCGAAAAGCTGATCGGCGAAACGACGTACACGCCAAGCGACTTGCGTTGGGCCGTGTTTTCCATCGCGCTGGTTTTTGTGATGATCTTGAGGCCCCAAGGAACGATGGGGCACCACGAGTTCAGTTGGGCGTTCGTACGCTCGCTCCTATTCGGGCAGAGAAAGGAGAAGCGATCGTGAGTCTGCTGTCCGTTGACAACCTGACGATTCGCTTTGGGGGCCTCGTGGCCGTCAACAACGTCTCATTCGCCATCGAACCCGGCGACCTCTTCGGGCTGATCGGTCCGAATGGCGCGGGAAAGACGACGGTCTTCAACATGGTCACGGGGGTCTACAAGCCGACTTCCGGGTCGATTCAGTTTCGGAGGGAATCGCTGTGCGGACTGAGGCCCCACCAGATCGCGCGCAAGGGAGTCTGTCGCACCTTTCAGAACATCCGGCTGTTCGGCTCGCTCACGGCGCTTGAGAACGTCATGGTCGGGGCGTTTTTGCGGCACCACTGTACGCTGGCAGAGGCGCTCGCATGTCTGCCCCGGGCCACGAGCGAGACCTTCGCGCTGCGTCAGGAGGCGCTTGACCTTCTCGAACTGATGAACCTTTCCGACGTCAGTGGCGCGCGGGCGGCCGACCTTCCCTACGGCAAGCAGCGCAGGCTCGAAATCGCGCGAGCGATGGCGACGAAGCCCGAACTGATTCTGCTCGATGAGCCTGCCGCCGGAATGAACCCGCAGGAATCTGAGGACCTTTTGAAGACGGTTCGCAAGCTGCGCGACTCGTTCGGCAAAACGGTCCTGCTCATCGAACACGATATGCGCTTCGTGATGAACCTATGTGAACGGATCGTCGTGCTCGACCACGGCGAGGAGATTGCGGCGGGTCCGCCAGAAGCGATTCGCAACAATCCGAAGGTGATCGAGGCCTATCTCGGCGAGGCCGTTTAGCCCTTATCCGGCTTTCGGGACGGCCTGGGCCACTTGGCCATTCTGAACCTCGAAAACGGAAAGCGGCAGTTCCGACGCGTTCAGTTCGAGGACGGCCTTCTGAATTACGTTGAGCATCGAAGGCTGGCACGTAAACAGGAGCACTTGTCCCGCCTGGGCGAACCGCACGAGCGCTCGGGCGATGCCGACTTGTCGGTCCGGGTCGGATCGGACCAGCACGTCATCGAGGAGTACAGGCAGGGGCTCCTGAGCGGATTCGGATTGAGCTTCTGCAAGCCGCAAGGCCAAGTACACCTGATCGGCGAGGCCGCTACTCCAAATCTCGTGCCCTTTTGAGCCCGTAGTCGTCCGGTCTTCAAGCTCGATGCCGCCCTCCATCTTCCCGACCACGCCATACCTGCCTTCGGTTACGTCAGCGATCACCTCGCTCGCAATCTGCAGCAGTTTGGGCTGGCGCTCCTGCTCGTACTTCGATTTGGCGGTTCGAATCAACTCCCGGCAAAGGACGAGTTCGCTCCAGCGCATCGCCCACTGCCCTTTCTCTGCTTCGAGGGTCTTCTTCTGCTGCAAGGCGGCGCTCAGTCGGGTGTCGTGCGCGAGTTGGTCGATGCTGCGGGTGATGAGCGACTGTTCTTCATACGCGTTTCTGAAGCTGGTCTTGTACGCCTCGATCCTCTCACTGAGTTCTCTGAGTTCCGTGTTGAGCGAGACTTCGTCAAGCCCTTCGACCCCGGTTCGGACTCGTTGCACGGCCGCTTCTCCGCCCACCAAAGCCAGCAATGTGTTCTTCGCTTGTTGAGCCAAGTCGAGAGCCTCGCAGCGCTTGGCGAATTTCCCAAACGCCAGGTCGAACTCCTGCGCGTCGGCACAACCCGCCCTCGCAAACAGCTTCGCCAGCGATTCCTTTCGAGAGTTGACTCGCTCCGTCAACCCAGTAACTTGCGAAGTTAGCTCGTTCAAGGATGCAACAAGCTGCGCCCTTTCGGCATCTTGGCGTCGGGCTCCTTCGAGCGCTTGGACCAGCGTGTCGATCCCCGAAGGTGCGCGAGAATCGACTCGGATGCCGGCTTTGTTCGCGGCCAAGGCGATCGTCTGCTGGATATTGGATATGTAGTCCCGATTCGCCGACAGCTTCCTTTCCGCGGCTGCGATCCCTTCAATCGCTCGCCTGGCCAAATCGACTCTGTTGAGGAAGCCCTCAAAGAGTTCCGGCGCGCATGGCGGGAACTTTGCAGAGGCGAGCGCATCGTTCCATTCCGCCCTAACCTCATCCCGCAAGCGTTCGGACTCTTCCAATTCCTTCTCGGCAACTGCGGACCTGTCTGTGGCCGAGTCGAGATCTCGCCCCAAAGCCGCCAGCCGCGCGACGTGTTCGTTCCGCTTCTTGGCGGCCTCTTCTTGCTCCCTCAGAACCCGCTGCAACCTCTCGACTTCGACGGAACTGAGGGGCGATGAAAGCCCGAGCGACTCGCGTAACTGGTCGATCCGACTCTCCCGGCTCTTGACCTCTTCCCTAAGCCGGCTCGCTTCCTCCGTTTGATCGGCTGTGGATGCGGGGTCGGCCGACTCTCGACGCCCGGCCACGAGCGCCCAAACGCCAATCCCTGCAAGCGCAGCCGCGACCAGCAGAGTTCCGGTTCGGGCTACCGCCGGAAGGTCCACCCACGTGACGAGAGCGACTCCCAGCAGGAGCGCTCCGAGAACCAGCGAGAGCCAACCCTGAGGTGTGGTCCATCCACCTGTTCGAGAGTGCGCGAGCTGCTCCTTGGCACGGAGGCTTTCGCGAAGGGTTTGCACCTCCATTCGCTCCCGCTGAAGCTCGTCGAGTTGGTCTCGCTTTTCGAAGACCTGGTCGAGTGTGGCGCCTTCCCCTGCTTGGGTTTCGCCTTCCGATCGCACCCGCTCGATTTCGCGCCGGACCTCCTCTTGGCGCTCCCCAGCGGCTTGCAGGCGATGTCGGGGTCCGCTGATCGCCGATTCCGACTGCGCTAGTTTCTCGGCAAGGACCCTCATGTTGGAGCGGAACGGCATCGAGATGTCCACCCTGCCGACGGTGTCTGAGTGCCATTCCGGACCGAGTTCAGCGAGTCCGCGGTCGAGGCTACGCCGTTCCTCCTCCAGCGTACGTTCCAGGTCGATGAGCGAGGAGCAGGCTTCCGCATACTTCTCCCTTTCCCGCGCAAGGGCGTTGATCTCCGGCTCTTGCTCAAGCACGGATTCAGAGACTTCGAGGGACTCGATCTCGATGGAGCGGGCTTTGGCGTTCGCAGAAGCGTCGCTCAACTCCGTTTCCAAGTCGACGATCTCCGCGCGCAACCTCTTGGCCGTTTCATAGCCGTCCCTGGGGAAGTCCGCCACGTCTTCGGTCTCGGCGAGCCATTTCTCGGCCCTCTGCAAGGCGAGAACGGGCTCGCGGGCCCGCGAGAGGGTTTCGAGGTCCTTCTGCCTGACTCCCGCCCGCGCCATATCGTCTTCGAGCTTCTGGACTTCCGCCCGGAGTTGTTGCCTGCGGGCAACCAATTGCGTGTAGTGGCCCTCCTCCGATCGCAATTCCCGTATCTGGCGCTGGTTGTCCTTGATGCCTTGGATCACGCGGTCGAGTTCGGCGGTGCGCGAGCGGGGCGCGGTGATCTTGGCGATCTCAGCATCGAGCCCTTTGAGAACGTCGGCAAGGGAGACCCCACCGAGACCCGCACCGGCGGAGAAGAGCCAACTCGCCGTCCGCGCAGGATCAAGGAGGTCGCCGCGCTTCAACTCTTCGAGTTCGACGCAGTAGATTCGTTCGAACGCGTCGCGGTCGATCCCTCGAAAGTAGAGCGCAGAGGGCTCAGCCGCTTGGACGATCCCTGCGGCGTCCCGGATTCGGCACTCGTTCAGGTTCCGCTGAATCGAAACTAGCGACCCCTCGCGGAGGAGGACCTCCAGCGAGCCGGATTGGTGCTCGCTTCCTGGAGGGTCATACCGGTTCCCGCCAAATCTCCTCGGGAACCCGAACAAGATGAACTCGATGAACCGCATGAGCGTGGTCTTGCCGCTCTCGTTTCGACCGATGAAGAGGTTGATCGCGGGCGAAAGCCCCTTCACCTCTTGGTTTTCAAGGACTCCGAACGCCCTTACGTTGAGGTTGCGAAGTACCACAGTTCAGCCCTCTCGCTCCTCGAGTCGGTCCAGTCCGCTCCAGACCCCTTGGTGCAAGCACTCCAAGAGGTCATCGTCGGGCATCGCCTCGATCGCGTCCGAGAGCTTGCCGTATTCGGGTTGTGCGGCAAGTACCGCCCGGATCGCCTCGCCTCCCGACTTACGAACCTCCTCGGCGCAGCGAGCGAATTCCCCCACAAAACGCTCTTGCTCTCGCAGGGCATCGAGGTCGACGAGTGGACGGGACTCCGTCTGGATGGATTCGGGCCAAACGAAGTCGACACGCGAACGTTCGAAGTCGATCAGATTGTCCCGGAGGTCAGCGATCGTCGAGCCCTGTTTGAGGACTCCGTGCAGCGCGCCTCTTCCCGTTAGAACCCACCGAACAAGCGTCGGGCGGGTGTCGGCGTTGGCGCGAATCTCCGTCGATCTCGCCTCGATCGCTTGGAGCAGCCCGTCCAGGTTCTCGAAGGGCGCGATGCTCACCGTTTCCTCCAGCCAGCGAACGGTCGAGGTCTCTACGAAGTCGTGCCGCGATATGTTTAGGCCGTCCGTCCCCACGACAAAACACCCTCGTGGCCCCGGCTCCCGAATGTGCCGCCCTTGGGTGTTGCCTGAATACGCGATGTACGGGTGGGTGTTCCGGAGCAACTGAGGTTGGTGGATATGCCCCAGCGCCCAGTAGTCGAGGTCCACTTCAACCAGATCGGAGATGCTGCAAGGCGCGTAGTTGGCGTGGGTTGCGTTGCCCCCGACGTTCGTATGGAGCAGGCCGATCGAAAACACCTCGCCCGACTCCCGGCGAAAGCTTCGAGCGACGTTGGCAGTGACGTCCCGCGTGGGGAAGCTATATCCGAATATATGAGCCAGGACCTCGCCTTCGCGCACCACGTCGGCCCGCGAAACGGCCTGATCCGTGAAACGGTGCGTGTTGGGCGGGAACTGAAGCCTTGTCTTCCAGGTCGAAAGCGGGTCGTGGTTGCCGTGGACGACGAAGACCTGAATCCCGCCCTCGTGGAGCCTCTCAAGCCCCTCGAGGAACTTGAGTTGCGCTCTCAGACTCTGATCGCTCGAGTCATACACGTCCCCCGCGATGAGCACGAAGTCGGCGTTCTCGATCTGCGCGGTCTCGACGACCCGCTCCCACGCCCTGAACGTCGCCTCGCGCAAGAGTTCGGCGATCTCAGGCTCGTCGAGCATCCCCTCGAAGGGGCTATCCAGGTGGAGGTCGGCGCAATGAACGAAGGTCATCCACTTGCGATTAGACCCCGGCTAGCGCTTCATGATGCTCAAAGTGCTCGCTCGCGGCTTGCGTCAGGGTTGTGAAGTGGGCCCCACGCGCGCGAAGGAACCGAATGGTCTTCTCCAGCGTTTCGACTGCGTCCATGTAGTCCCTCATTCCCAGACAAATCACCTCGCGGTCGAGGTTCGCCTCAAGGAGCGGCTGAATCGTTTCGAACCCGTTGTCGAGGTATCCATACTGGCCGTCGTGCGTGGCGACCGGTATATGAAGAATCCTGTTGGAGCCCGCTTTCTTGAGGTTCTCCTTGTCGCTGTGATAGGGCTCGCTGGGCGCGCCCGACCAGTCAACGAACATCCGGTAATCGGCGTCCGGCACGATCGAACTGTCCACGATGATCCCCACATCCTCGAGGTATTTCAGGTCGGAAGGGAGCAGCGCAAAGCACCCCGCGCGGAAGCTCGTACACTTCACGAGGTGCGACTTCAGCGTATCCTTAGCGACTCGGATGATGTTGCCTCGCTCGACTTCGTCTTCGACGTACCCTCGATCGTTCTCAAAGTTGACCTTCATCCCGATTTCATGCCAGTTCGGAATCTTGTGAACGTATTCCCGATAGTAAAGGTGGGTGTTCGCGCTTGGGTCCTTCATCGACACATGGATCAGCCAAGTGGCCGGCACGAAGTTGGATTCGAGGACATCGATGTATTCTCGGGTGTAGCACCTGTCGTGGTGCGCAGCTTCACAGTCAACGGTTAGAACGACATTCGCCATAGTTTCTATTTCACCTCTTGGACGGAAATCCCTTCATGAGTCGCCACAAGATCGTAGCGCCTCCCCAGCAGCCGGAGCCCTTTGAACTCGACGCTCCTCCACGCTGAAGGGAGGTGGGGTCTTGCGGAAATCCATTTGTTCATCTTGATCGGGGCGCTCCACGAAGCCTTGGGGTCCCTCTGAGAGTCTATCCTAATCCCAAGGAATCCGTGGACGACGGTTTGAAGACATCCGCCGGCCCCTGTTAGAAAATACGTCTTTGGGGTCCTCGGTTTCTCACTGAACAGCAAAAGTGGATTCCCTGTGAAGCGTCTCCAGCTTTTTTGCCAGGCCTCATACGCCCGATCTCCCTCCCCGAGCCGAGCCCAGATCGTTGCGTGGACCGAATCGCTCATCGCCGGGCCGTTCGGGGTGATCTTGTCCTCGAAGCGTTTGAGCATCGTCCTTGCTTCGGCCTCCGCGCCGGGGTATTGCAGCGGAAAGATCGCGAGCACCGCCGCCGCCTGCTTGTAGCTCCTCATGGGGTCGCCGTCGTAGGTGAGAAATCCTATTTCGTCGCGGGGGAGCTTGAACTTGGAAGAGCCTGGAGGCCCCTCCCAACTCCCCCCGTTGACGCACCACTGCGCCACGAGGTTCGTATATAGGTCGTTATCGCCGGTGTGAAACTCGTCGGGGCTGACCACCGATCGAATCTCCAACTCGCTTCCCCGCTCTTCCGCCCTCCAAAGGTAGAAGTCCCTCGCGCCAGCGATGATCTGCTCGACCTCCTGCGGCTCCGCGATGCCAAGGGCCCCTGCCAGCGCCAGCCCAAAGGCCACCGTGCCGGTGATGTGATGCTGCTGCTTGGTCTCGGTCGGCGACACTTCGAGCCCGCTCGCCGAGGACTCCCACGGGTATTGCAGAGGCGAAAGCGAGCGCGGGACGGGCTTCTCGGCCCTCGAACGAAACGCCGCTCCCCAGGACCTCTTGCTAAGGAAGTTCGCCCTCGCCTGAAGCGCCATGCCTGCGCGCTGTGCCGCCACTTGCGCCGCCGCTTCGGGATCGACCCAGGCAAGCGCGGGAAATACCCACACGTCCGCGTCCCAGAAGGCATGGCCGTTGTAAGCCGCATTCGAAAGCCCGAATGGCCCCGGCGCGAGCGGCGCGTTCGGCGAAAGCGACGAACGAAGGTAGAAGAGGAACGACCGAACCGCTTGCTGGTCTTCCACTGGACCGTCGATCACAATATCGGTCGTCCAGGCTTCCCGCCAGTGCGCCGCCGCCGCCGCCCGAACCTCCTCAAACCCCAGCGGGGGAGTGGGGGCGTCCCAGCCGTCGGCAAGGCGGATCCCATAGCCCCTCGCCGACATCAGGCCGGGGTATCTCTGGCTCGCGGCCACAGACGCGGTGAGTTCGTAGACGACCTCCTTCTCCGCCTCGCTGAAGTTGACGCGAGTTCCCGCTCGAACGAACATCGGCTCCACTTGACTGGACCCCGAAAGCGACTGCGCGACCCAGCACTGCGTCCCGGAAGGTCCCAGCCTCCAGAGGGCATTCAGCGGATCGCGCGCCGCTTCTGGGACGCCCTTCGAGGTGAGGCTGAGCAGAATCGATCCAGCAAGACCCTTGAGGTTCTTGAGCGTAACGCGGGTCGCGGCCATGCGGAGCGTCGGATGGAGCGCCGTTTCGACGGAGACCTCGACCCCGGAGTCGGTGCGATAGGCCGTCGTCAACAGCCCCACCCGCATGTCGAGTTGCTGCCGATAGGGTTGGCCGGGCGCAGGCTCGACTCTCTTCCCTTCCAAGGTGATGCCGAAGTTGAGTGGGTTGTCGACCGGCAGAATCTTCTCTTCCCCTTCGGACTCATATTCGTCAGCGAGAAGAAAGCCGGTATCAACGCCCTCGCCATACCATCCAAACCCGTTTCGCCCGATGCGGAGCCCGACCAGGCCGTTCGAGAGGTAGGCGGGCGTGGCGTCCGAGGGGTCAAGGGTCACCAGCACCCAAGGGTCCGCGGGAGCCTGGGGCTTAGGGGCGGCAGAAGCTTGTTTCGAACTGCCTTTCGAGGAGCAGCCCGGTCCTGTCATGGCGATCAGGCATCCTGCGAGCGTCAAGCACGAGAGCGCGGCGAGGCTAAGTCGCCTGCGTGTTCTCTTGCTTTTTGCCTGCTCATCGCCTTTTTCCGAAGCCAACTGAAGCCGCGACCTCCCGCCCTATCGTGTTCTGGGGAGTATATTCTGCCGCCGTCTCAGCGTGTCGGGATGCGCCGCGCCGAATGAGCGAAAGGCCCAGGAACGCATGCGTCTCGCATGGCCTTCTTCCACGACCGCTCGTGGAGACTCGGCCTCAGGAACGCATGCGTCTCGCATGGCCCCTTCCAAGAGTACTGACAGGAACTCGGCCCCGGGAGCGCATGCGTCCCGCATGGCCCCTCCCAAGAGCACTGACAGAGCCTCGGCCTCAGGAACGCATGCGTCCCGCATGGCCTTCTTCCCTGCGCGCCCACAGAGCCTCGGCCCCAGGAGCGCATGCGTCCCGCGTGGCCCCTTCCTTGCGCGCTCATGGAGACTCGGCCCCAGGATCGCATGCGTCTCGCACGCTAGTGCCGACCATGCCGAAAACGAACGCGGGCGGGCCAAGGCCTAGCGGACGAAGCCTTAAGGTAATGTCAGGCTCAAGGACGCCTCTACGCAGCCCCTCAGGTTGATCGAGCGTCCCAAACCGGTTGAGAAAGGCCCCATGTCACAAAGCGACTTCGACAGCCTGCGCGAGCGCATCCGCCTGCTCGACCTGGAGCTCGTGGCGCGGGTCGCGGGGCGGGTCGAACTGGCCCGCCAGATGGGAGAACTCAAGCGCCTACAGAATCTCCCTACCGTCGATTACGCTCAGGAGACCACGGTGCTGAGCCGGGCGAGGTCGGCGGCCCAAGAACACGGACTCGACCCGCGCGTCGCTGAAGACCTCTTTGCGGGCCTCATCGCGGCCTCGGTTTCCGCGCAAGAGGAGGACAGTCTGCGCGTTGCGGCCGTCGGCGCAGGAAAGACCGCCGTGGTAGTCGGCGGCGCAGGTCGGATGGGCCGGTGGATGCGGCGGTTCTTGGCGGCCCAAGGCTATACGACCCGCTCGCTCGACACCTTCGACGTGCCCGAAGAGGTCACTTTGGCTCGCGAGTGCCTACATTCGGCAGAGTTGATCGTGTGCTCAACTCCCCCTGTCGCCACGGCAGGACTGTATTTGGAGTGGTCGCAGAAGCCCCCCTCGGGGGTCGTGGTCGATATCGCCAGCATCAAGACTCCCCTCATCGAGCCGATCCGCGCTCTTCAGGAAGCCGGAGGCCGCGTAGCTTCGATCCACCCGATGTTCGGCCCGTCCACCTTCCTTCTTCGCAACGCCGACGTGGTCATCTGTGACACCGGCGATGCAGAGGCGGTGCTGACGGTCGAGCGGCTGTTCCAACCAACCACTGCGCGGATCGTTCGTTTGCCGCTTGCCGACCACGACCGGATCATGGCCGACCTCCTGAGCCTGGCGCACGCCGCAGCGATCGCCTTCGCCCTCGCACTCCCGGAGTCTGAGCACCCTGTGCGGAGCACCACCTTCCAAGCTCTTAGGTCGCTCTCAGCCGCGGTCCTGCGCGAGAGCCCGGATGTCTATTACGAGATTCAGGCTGGAAATCCCGACTCCCTGGAGGCTGTCGAGCGTCTGCGCGTCGCGCTCGACCGCATCGTAGGGGCCGTCAGGGAGCGGGACTCAGCGGGATTTCGTCGCTTGTTTGAGGAAGGGCAGGAGCGCGCGCCCGTCTCGCCGAACCCCTAATGGATCGCGGGTCTAAGTTAGCGGAGATTCGATGCAATGGCTGCGGGGCATTGGTTCGAAGAGCCGTTGAAACCTCACGCGGCCCGAACTAAGGGCACGGGGCATTCCGGCCGTTCATTTTCCCCAGGGCTCCTCGAGGGTCAACGTCGCCCTTCGCCGAGGCAAGCGCGGAGAGGGGTCAAGCGCGAAGGCAGCTTCAATCCCTCCCTCGTCCGACCTTGGAGGTTCTCCGCAAGTTCGAGCACCCGGTTTGGCGAACCTTCGACGGACCCCGGCCTTTTCGTTCACAGGGAGCGTCTCGGCATCGTTCGACATCGTTGGGACGAGGTAAAACCGACGGATGAGGGCGTGGATCGCTCGAGCACTGGGACTGGTCGGCTGCCTTGTCATGCTTGAGGGAATCTGGTCTGTTGTGACGGGCCGAGCGGGCGTGATTCCGGCCCCCCAGAGGTTGATTCTGGCCCCCCAGCCCGGATATTCGGCGCCCTGACGGCACTCGTCGGAGCCGCCTTAGGCGGCGTTGCCATCTTCGCTGGAAAGAGGTCGAGCAGGCGAGTTTAGGCTGAGGTTCGAGTTCGCAGCCTGTCCCAATACTGAGAATGGAGCCTTGAGGGACAGGGCGAAGTCAAGGCGCCGATCGGCTCATCACAAGGCCCCGATGCGAACGGGTCAGCCGATTCCGTTCGTACCCAGGTCGTGCTCCGCTTCGATTCCCTTCAGAGGGTTCGGCCCGGTGCTATATTCGTTCCATGATGAACTTGGCTTGCGCTGTGGGTTCCCTACTGGCGGGCTTGGGATTTGGCGCCCAGGTGGAGACTCCGCAAGGGACGGCTTCGACCGAGCCGTTCGTCGTCCTCAGCGAGTTCCAGGTGTGGGCGGACCCCTCGGGGCCCGAAGTATTCCGCGAACTCAGCCGCCTCTACAACGCCAAGGGACGAAGCCACATCTTCGACTTGTACCCTCGGTACGAGCTTTTCGTCTGGGATCGGGCGCTGACGCGGAAGTGGGTGGACGAGGCAAAGTCCCTTGGGTGCTTCAACCTCTTTTGCCTTGGCGACGATGTGCGGACGGCGAAGGGTCATCTGTTCGATGACGAGGGAGTCAACCCGCAACTTCGTGAGTTCCTGTTCGACGCGGTCGCCTACGCCCACGAAAAGGGCTTCCTCGTGGCCATCGAGCCCACCCATCTGCCGGCGATCCGAACGCGGGAGTCCCTGCGGCCTTGGCTGGAAACCTGGCTGGGATCGGGAGTGCCCGCTTCTAGCCGCCCCGACATCGTCAAGGTCAGCCTGGAGTGGTTCGGCGGCTGGCTCGCGAACCCAGAGATCGCCACCGAGGTCGAAGCCTTCTTCGATGCCGTCCGCGACGTGTCTCCCGCCACGATGGTGTATTTGGATTCGATCGGAGGTTTCTGGCGCGAGCCTCAAGTCTTCCACCGATGGCTCATCGCGCGCTTTCCGGGCACGATCCTCAGCCACTACTTGAACACCGAGCAGATCCCGGCCTTCAGGGAGATTGGCGCGAGGAACCTGATGGTACAGATCAACCCCTCTGAGACCTTCGAAGCGGCCGGGCAGTTCTTCATTTATCACGACATCACCGTAAGGCAACTCAAAGACGTGGCCGCGCAACGCTTGCGGTTTGTGTCGCTTGCGGGAGTCAATTATGGCTACAACCGGACCAATTACGAACAGTTCTTGGAGGTCTTGCGGCCTCATCTGAAGCTGGCTCGGACTCTCGATGAGGTGCGCGCTGCACTCGACACCACGCCTCCCCCCGCGAAGCCTTCGGCCGAAGAGGTCGCGGAGGCGCTCGTCGAGCGCGCAAGACAATCGGCAGCGAAGGTTCTTGAAGGCGAGCCTGTTCCGCCGCTCAACCCGGCTGGAAGGCCGGCGTGGTTTGGCGAGACCTCCGACGGATGGATTCGAGGGCTCGGCAAGCTCGCAGACGGATTGAGCGGCGCGAAGTTCGAGGGCGCTTACACCGAGCCAATCCGCAGGCGGCCGGTTCGAGCGACTTTCGGCGCGGACTTGGGCTCCCCTATCGAAGTCAAAAGCGTGCTCGTGGTTCCCTGCTTGGCCGAAAACGGGCCTGAGTACGTGGCGCGTGAATTGCGCCTCGAATTCCTTGCAGATGGGAAGTGGCAGACGATTCCTGGCGCGGAGTGGCGCGACAACCGAGCTCGAAGGATCGTCTTTCGACCGAAGAACCCGCTGATCGCCGAGGCCATCCGTGTGGTCATCCTGAGCCAGTCGGACGATGGGAAGGGCAACTACCGAGCCTGCTGCCAGGAGTTGGCGATCAACCGCATGTAGCGGGGCGAGCGCCGAGATTCAACCTCTCGAAAAGGGGTGGAAACTCCGCTCCACGAACACCGCCTTCTCTCGGGCACGTAAGCGCGTCTCTGAGTTCGTCCGCGCCCCGCTTCACACGCGGATGACCAGCACGTTATGCGGTGTGGCGACGACTTGATAATGCGAAACGCTCCCCAGACGGATCCGATCCCAGAAACCGTGGCCCCGAGCGCCCAAAAGCAACAGGTCGGCCTCAGTATCCGACATCGTTTGGGCGATCGCGCTCTGAGGATGATCTTCCACCAGAACGGACTCACATTCGATGCCCTCCGCCCGAAATCGCAGGCAGAGTTCCTCGTTGCGAGCCCGAAGGTGGTCTTTGACGTCCGGTAGGGAGCCGGTGAGCCGTTCCGAAGCCTCAGCCGAACCTACCTGCTGGGGCGCAGTTCCGCGGTCCAGGCTGGTCAGGACCGTCATGCGGCGAACCCCCTTCGCCTCCCAGCTAACGAACCTCTCGATGCAGGCGTCGCAGTAGGGCGAATGATCGGTAGCTAGCACGGCAGAAACTCCCGCTTGGTCGCGCGGGGGGCTCTTTGCGATCAGAATGGATTGTTCGGCCCCGGCTGTCAAAGCCTTGGTTACGCTCCCGAAGAAAAGCGAACCCCATTGGCCTTTCTGAGCGGAACCCACCGCGATGATGTCGGCGGGCCATGAAGACGCGAATTCGATCAGGCAGCGCGCGGAATCACCCTTCCGCAATTCCGTTTGGACCGGGTATCCCGTCGGGGCGAGCGTTGCAGCGGCCGCCGCAAGCTTCGCTTCGCTTTGCTGCTCGATCTCAGCCATAAGCACGCTCAGAGGATGGTTTGGCCCCAAGTCCGGAAATGACTTGTCCGGCATCAAGGACTCGATCACGTACAGCAGGCGCACGTCCGCGGAGGCAAGGCGAAGTCGATCAAGGAACGAAAGGGCGTTTTCGTGATGATCATCAATTCCAGCAACGATCCGAACCATGTGTTATCTCCCTAATTCGCGCTCTTTCGGCTGTTGGGGCCGAGAAGAAGTGCCGGGGGCGTCGTCGTTCCCTGGTCCCACCGGAAGGAGCACCGACGCCAGGATCGACGAGGCGAGGACTCCAACGATGATGGCTAGCGAGAGGCCGATGGGAAAGTGCGGCCAGTCCGGTACGAGCACCTTTTGTGCGTAGCCATAAAGCATCTTCACACCCACGAACATGAGAATCGCCGCGAGCCCAAAGTGCAAGTACCGGAATAGCTGCATGAGCCCCGCGACCGCAAAAAACAGCGCGCGAAGCCCGAGAATCGCAAACACGTTCGAAGTAAACACGATGAACGGGTTTTGAGTGATCGAGAAGATCGCGGGAACGGAGTCCACCGCAAAGAGAACGTCCGTGAACTCCACGACCAAGAGCGCGACGAACAGCGGCGTTGCCAGGAGCGCTCCGTTCTGCCGCACAAAGAACCTCTGCCCGTGATAATCGTCCGTCGTTGGCATAATCCGCCGAAACACGCGCACCAAGGGGTTGTTTCCTGGGTCGATGGACTTGCCGTGGGTCGCGAGCATTTTGATGCCGGTCGCGATTAGAAAAAGCCCGAAAACCACCATCGTCCAAACGAAGGCCGATAGCACGACGGCCCCGAGCGCGATGAAGATAGCCCGGAACACTAGGGCACCGACGATGCCCCAGAACAGCACCCGGTGCTGGTACTTCGCGGGCACGCGAAAATAGGCGAAGACGACGAGAAAGACGAAGATGTTGTCGACGCTCAGGGACCACTCGACAAGGTACCCAGCGAGAAAGGCCATTGCAGCTTGGCCGTTGGTATAGTCGCTTTGGGGCTGAATCACATCCCATCTAAAGAAGAGGAGCCCGCTGAAAAGCAGAGAGGCGGTGATCCAGATTCCCGTCCAAACGAGAGCCTCGCGCATCCTGACCTCGTGGGCTTTCCGATGGAAGACGCCCAGGTCGAGCGCGAGAAAGCCCACGACGATTCCGAGAAATGCGACCCAGAGCCAAATCGAAACACCTGCAAGTGCCATGTGCGCCTAGTCGAAGTCGAAAAGTCTGCTGAAACAGCCGCCGCAAGGGTCGATCCCAGTTCCCTCCCGATTGAAGGGGACCCAGCGCGGGACCGAGCCCTTAGGACAGCGCATCGGCGACCTCCTCGGTTTCCTGCTCGTCCTGGGGCTCGGAAGTGGCAACAAGAGACCACCTGAGTTGGAATTCGAGTTCCTCGTTGGCGCCGGAGCGCTCGTGCTCGATGCTGAAGTGCACCTCAATCGGAGCCTGAACATTCTCGCCCTCCACCTCAATCTCGAAGGGGATGCCCTGTTCGATCGCTTCGGCGAGCCTGCGGAGCGCGGCCACAAACTCGGTGCTGGTCAAAGCGCGCTCGACATCGCGCGCCGTCATGGGTTCAGTCGTACTCATTATCGTCCTCCAAAACCCGCCGCCCGGCAACAAAAAAACCTTCACGCGCCTTGCGGTGAAGGTCTTGCGCTTCCTGCCGGGCCGGCTCTTTCGAGCGAACTGACGACCGAGGCTCTGCATTTTGCAGGCGCTACTCCCCTTCGGGGGTCTCAGGGAAATTATACGCGAGAAACAGCCGCCGCATTGCGATCCCTGCCGGAGACTTTACTTTTTCTTAATCAAGGGCCTGGCGGCGGGGCGGTCGGACCCGGCAGCGTAGAGGACTCGTTTCCGAGGCTGAGAACCGGTTAAGACTCTTGAGCCGAGGAGCGGAAGCAATGGCTTATCGGCATTCTTGATCACGATCTCGGAGCGCAGCGGAGATCCCGGCTTGCCGGGAATCGTGTTCCCCTGGTCCACCAAGCGGTGCAGGACCCCGCCTGCACCTACGATACGGAGAACTGCAGGCCCGGCGTCAGCCAGCGGGCTTGCAGCCGAATCGAGCGAAGAACTGGCATTTGATTGACACCGGTGGCTTTGGCGGGTAGACTGGGCGGTCGGTAGCGAAGGTACCGTGGAGGGTTTGTCGTGAGCGAAGCAATCCTGGCCGGTCCGAAAGAGGACATTGCCGCCCGCATTCAAATGGGGAGCGGTCTTCTACAGAAGGACCTTGCCGCAATGAGCGATCAGATGCTGGCGAACTGCCCGGGAGGAGAGGCCCGCTGCGGATTCGATCTTGTTTACGAAATGGCCATGGTGAACCGGCTGGTTGCCGGCGCGTTGCGTGGCGATGCGGGCGACATCCCCGAGCCGCAGGGCTGGGTCCGCTCCCCCCAGGATTATCGCAACAAGGCAGCAGCGATGAGAGACTTGTCGGACTCGGTGGAAGAGCTTCTGTCCGCCTTTGCCACTGTGTCGGAGCAGGATCTCGCCAAGGAGATTCCGACCCCGTTAGGAAAGATGCCCATCGGACAGGTCATGTCCATTATGGGCTCGCACTTGATGTATCACTCGGGGCAGCTCAACTATATCCAGACACTCCACGGCGACGTTGCCTTTCACTGGGCGGAAGGTTAGCAGTTATATCGGGCGATTTCAGGCTGATCCACCAGGCGGTGCAGGACACCCAGCAGGTTCCGCACATCCTCGAAGTGCAGACCCGTCGTCGGCTCGTCCAGGTTGTACACCGTCCGCCCGGTCGAGCGTTTGGATAGCTCCTCCGCCAGCTTCACCCTTTGCGCTTCGCCCCCGGAGAGCGTCGTCGCCGGCTGGCCGAGCTTGATGTAGCCCAGCCCCACGTCCAGTAGCGTCGCCATCTTGTTTCCGAATCCCGGCTTGTCGGGACGGTGGATCTTCGGGATCGCGCTTCCCGATGCTCGGGATCTCCGGGCTTCGCCCTCCGAGAAGAACTCGACCTCTTGTGTGAGACGTCAGAAAGGACGTGATATCGCGTCATAATAGACGTATATGCAGGTTACCGAGCCTCCCAAGTTATTCGGCACTCGACGGCGCACTCAAACTCTCGAGCTGATCCATCTCCTACAAGAGACTCACGCTTCCGAACTGGCGAGGCTCCTCGAAACGCCCCTCAAAACGGTTCAGCGAATCCTCGCCTCACTGGAAGACGAGCAGTTGATTGTCGGTCGAACAGTCGGGCGCGAAAGGCGGATCCGTCTCAACGAGCGGTACTTTGCCGCTTCCGAACTGAAAGCTCTCCTTTCGTCGCTGGCGAGGCGCGACAAAGAGACGGAGGCTGCCGCCGAATCCCTCCGGCGACGTCCTCGCAAACCAGGAAAGGAGATTTGAACGAGATCCGAATCGGAGCGAGCGACGACCTCCGGGCGGTGGCGTTCAAAGTCTGCACCGCATTGGACCGCGCGGGCGCGAAGGTCGTTCTGACCGGGGGCAGCGCCGCCACCGTTTATGAGCCACAGGTCTATCAATCCCAGGACGTAGACTTCATCGCCTACATGGTGAAGAGTGCCGCAGACTTCCGACAGGCCGTTTTCGACCTGGGGTTTGAAGAGAGCGGCCGCGTCTTCAGCCATCCGAGTGTGCCCGTAACGCTCGACTTTCCGGATGAGGACATCCGCATCGGCCGCGAATTGGTGGACCGCTATTCGACGCTTAGGCAGGGCGATTTCACTCTTCACATCCTCACCCCGACCGACTGCGTCCGCGACCGCCTCGCGAGCTTCTTTTGGTTTCACGACCGCTCTGCTCTCGCCGCAGCGTGCGGGGTGGCGAAGGCGAGATTCGACGAAGTGGACCTTGCCGAAATCGAAGCTTGGGCTAAACGCGAAGGGGAAGGCGAGCGGCATGGGGAGTTTCTGGATCGGTTGGATCGGTATGTGGGGTAACCTGCGGCCGGCGATGGACAATGCAGGTGCAGGGATGGGGTGCGAGGTTTGGATGTCGAAGATCCCCTATGACTCCGGGACATCGGGAAAGCTGGGCGGGCCGCCTTGGACCGACCTCTCGGAGTGCCACTTCCTGGCGACCGACAGCCGCACGCCCTACACCGCGAACTTCGACGGCAGCGAGGCGAACCAGACGGCGCACTTCATCGGGCGTTGGATGAGCACCCGCAACGAGCCGGGGCCGCTGAGCGAGACGGTTTCGGCCACCGTGCCGGGGTAGGGGGGACGGGATGGCATATCGGAGCAGAGTTTATGCATGCTTTGATGGCGATAGCGATATCCGTTATTACTATCTCATGAAGGCATGGAAGCAGAGCGACTACACGAGCTTCACATTCAGCGACGCTCACGATCTCAACTACGCCTTTGACAGTAGCCAGCGGGAGTCCATTCTGGCGCAGTTGAGAACTCGCTTTGACAGCTCGAAGACCTTCGTGATCCTCATCGGTGACCGCACGCGATTGCTACGGAAATTCGTTCCATGGGAAATCGACCAAGCCATTTCCCGGAAGCTGCCCATTATCTGCGTCAACTTAAGCAATCTGCGCGAAATGGACAGTCAGCGATGCCCGGATAAGCTGAAAGTGGCGCTAGCGATCCATATTCCGTTCGGGCAGAAGATCCTTGAGTACGCTCTTGATAATTGGCCAGCAAGTGCAGAGAGCCATCGGAAAGCCGGACAGACTGGGCCATTTCACTTCAAGCCAGAGGTCTACACACGATTGGGGCTATGAAACTGAATGCCTGGGGTTCCTCAGTAATAAGAAAGGAACTCGTCACTTGGAAGGCAGCCGGGCGATTTCTTCTTGCGTTCTTCACCATGCTGGGATTTGTGAGTGCGATCCTCACAGTGCTCGGCTGGTTCGGAATTGATGCGGGAAAACAGCTGCCCTTTAGCATACACCCGGGCTCGGCGGTTTCGATCCTCGCGGGAGTGGCCCTAGCTTATGCCGCGAGGTCATCTTGGCCCATGTGGCGATGTTCAGCGACGCTGCATCGTCGTGAATGTACGGTTTCAGTGGAATTGAACGATGTTTTTGCGACAAGAGATGCAGTAGTGATACCAGTGACGAGCACGCTCGATGTGGATTGTGATAAGGTGATCGGCCCAGATAGCGTTCTCGGAGCATTTGTAGCTCGATATTATCAGCGGTGGCAAGATCTTGAAAGTCAAATTGGGGACGCGTTGGCGTCGCGAACTGATCTGTCGTCGTCAACGCAGTCGTGCTGGGGCGCACCGGAATACCCTCTCGGGACGTGCTTGAAGGTAGATGCGAAGGGAAGAACGTTCTTTCTGTTGGTGGCGAGTAAGCGAAACGAGAGCGGGCAAGCCGAGGTCTTGCCGAATGAGCTTTGGGAGGCTCTTGCTGGATTCTTCGAGTTCCTGAAGGTCAGGGGAAACTATATGGGTGGGCTTCGGATGCCTGTGTTTGGGAAGGGCTATGGTCGACTGAAGTTGACGACAGAAGACGTTGTGCGTGAGACCATTGCGCTCTTTGTCAGTGCCTGCTCTGACAAAAGGCTATTGTCCTCTCTCACGGTTGTCATCTTCCCGAAGAATAATCGAGAGCATCCGGTGGATATGCGTCGGATTCACGCCTATTTGACGGACCAATGTGAGCTGCCGGTATGGTCATCGGGCTAGTTCCACGCTCACGTCAACGCCCCTCTCAAATACCTCCCCGTCCAGCTGCCTTCGACCGCCGCAACTTCTTCCGGAGTGCCCATTGCCACCACCATTCCTCCCCCGTTTCCTCCCTCCGGACCCAAGTCAATCACCCAGTCCGCCGTTTTGATCACGTCCAGGTTGTGCTCGATGACGATCATGGTGTTGCCTTGATCGACGAGTCGGTGCAAAACGCCGAGCAGGTTCTTGACATCTTCAAAATGCAGCCCGGTCGTCGGCTCGTCCAGGTTGTACACCGTCCGCCCGGTCGAGCGTTTGGAGAGTTCCTCCGCAAGCTTCACCCTCTGCGCCTCGCCCCCGGAGAGCGTCGTCGCCGGCTGGCCGAGCTTGATGATGCCCAGCCCCACGTCTCCCGACACATCGGGATCTCCGCTTCGCTCCGACAGCAGCGTCGCCATCTCGTTTCAAAAATCCCGGCTTGTCGGGTCGGTGGATCTCAAGCAGCAGCAACAGGCTCACGCGCTAAACTCTCTTATGGTCCCGGGCCTGACGATGGAGTTGGCGCTCGTCCTCTTGGGCGCCTTTCTTCTGCTGAGCGTTGTCGCGAGCAAGGCATCTGCCAAGCTTGGGGTCCCCGCGCTCGTGCTTTTCATTGGCCTCGGAATGCTCGCAGGCAGCGATGGCCCGGGCGGAATCGCCTTCGAGGACTATGGCCTCGCCAAGGCGATCGGAACCTTTTCGCTGGCTGCCATTCTGTTTGCGGGAGGGCTCGAAACTGATTGGGAAGCAATGAAGTCCGTGTGGCGGCCAGGGCTCGCCCTGTCCACGCTCGGCGTCCTGATTTCCGCCGCCCTCGTCGGATGGTTCGGACACGCCTTTCTTGGCCTCTCCGTCGTTGAGGGCATGCTCTTGGGAGCTGTCGTCTCCTCAACCGACGCGGCAGCGGTCTTCGGCGTTCTGCGCTCGAGGGCCGTTCGCCTGAGGTACCGAGTCACGCCCTTACTGGAGTTCGAATCCGGCACGAACGATCCTCTGGCTGTCTTCCTCACCGTCGGGTGCACGCAGCTTCTTTCCATTCCCGGCCTCACTCCGCTCTCGCTGATCCCGGAGCTTCTCATCCAGATGCCGGTCGGATTCCTCGTCGGCTGGGCGGCGGGGCACTTCGGGGTCTGGGTTCTGAACCACGCCCGCCTGGAATACGACGGCCTCTATCCCGTGGTCACGGTGGCCCTGATGTGCCTCACCTTCGGCGGCGCTCACCTTGTCCACGGAAACGAGTTCCTCGCGGTCTACATTGCAGGGCTGACAATGGGCCGCCACAACTTCCTGAAGAGGGTTACCATCCTACAGTTTCACGACGGCCTTGCGTGGCTCGTGCAGATCGTGATGTTCCTCGCCCTGGGCTTGCTCGCGTTCCCGTCTCGGCTCGGCGAGGTCGCGCTGGCGGGATTAGGCCTATCCGCGTTCCTGATCTTCGTGGCGCGCCCCATTTCGGTGTTCCTGTCTCTGGCGTTCTCCCGAATGAAAAAGCGCGCGAAGCTCGCCGTCGCCTGGGCCGGGCTTCGAGGAGCGGTCCCCATCATCTTGGCCACGTTTCCGATGATGGCGGGGGTCCCCAATGCGGAACTCATCTTCGATATCGTCTTCTTCGTGGTGCTCACTTCCGTCATCGTCCAAGGGACGACCCTCCCAGCGGTGAGCAGGCTCCTCAAGATCATGCGCCAAGGCGAGGCGGAGGCTCCGGACCTCAAACGGGCCAAAGACTCGGACCTTTTGGAAGTGGTACTGGGTCCAGAATCGGAAGCGGTCGGCAAAATGCTCGTGCAGCTTCCTCTTCCGAAAACCGCTCTGGTCGTGCTGCTCAAGCGGGGAGGCGAGAGCTACATCCCCCGGGGCGCGACGGTTCTGGCGGGCGGAGACGTGCTCGTCGTGGCAACGCGAAGGGAGGACCGGCAAGAGATCCGCACGCTGCTTCAGGGGAAGACGCGCAAGTGAGCCCCGTCGTCGGCTCGTCCAGTCGGAACGAAGTGGAGACCCCGACTATCGGGAAGCGTTTGGTCGCAGCGAAGCGAAGATCGCGAAAATCGGGAAGAGCTCCTCTCCGATAGTCGGAGTCTTTGACCGCCAGTCCCGACAAGCCGGTCCCGACTCGCCGGGATCTTCGAGATCTCCACTGCGCTCCGACTTCACCCGTTGCGCCTCGCCGCCCGAGAGCGTGGTCGCCGGCTGGCCGAGCTTGATGGTGCCCAGCCCCGTCGTCGGGGAGGAGGGGCAGATGGGCTTATGGTATCGTGGGGATCGTCAAGAAGAGGTTTCCTGAGACTCTTCTGAGGAGGCCAGGAATGGCAAACAGCAAACAACAGAGAAACGCGGCGGGCAGAGAAGCAAACAAGCAGAGACACCCGCCGAGAGACAACTCACCCAAACCCTCTGGGAAGCAGACCAACAGGACGCACGGGACCGAGCGGAAGGGAGGCGGTCAGAGCCATAAGTAAGGTTCGTTGACAGCGATCCGGGGCGTTCGCGTCAGCTATGCGGCGCGGACCTTGGGAATCGGGGAACAACCACTGCCATTTCGCCGGTCCCCAGCCTAAGACGAGGAGGAGCTAGACAGCAGAACCATTAAGCCGATGAAACCGACAATCGCCATTGCGATACCGGCAGCAACCCACAAAGCGGCATGGAGTGCCACCAGTCCTACGAGCGTAGCCATTGGGAATAGCGCTAAGCCGGCGATTGCCACCGAAGCGACACCGCACGCCTTGTGCAAAAGCGGTCGGACCGCTCCTCGGTAATAGTGGAGGAAGATCACGGACAGCTGAAGAATGAGGAGGCCCCCAACTATTAGCGCTGCGAGGGGGCTTCCTAGGAAGTTGATTATCCCTGAAACGAGTGCATTGCCCAAGAAGAAGAAACCTAGGTCGGGCTGTCGAACAGTGCCTTGGGACTCTCGGACGACGAAGAACACCAGCGAGGCAACTGCGACCCCCGAGCTCGCCATAGCACACATACGAAGGCGCGGATCGAGTGGTCGCTCAAGTTTGGCCTCCTCAATGGTCACCGTCCGATGAAGAAGCCTTTGCAGGGCATTACCCATCGAGAAACTCCCACTTGCCGAGCCCAAACCAGAAACCCAATGCCCCTTCCGGGCGATCGGTTTCTCCGATTGCAGCAAACAAGATCGGGTCAGCCCCAACCAAGACTGCACCTGAGGCGATCACGATTGCTGCAGTCCCCGCCGCCGCACCCACCGCCGCGCCCAATGCCGCAGGGGTGGCGGCTGCCAAGAGGGCGGTCTGCGCCATCTTGCCGAGCCGAGCAGAGAGATCATCGAGCGCCGCGTAGGACGGGACGAAACTGCTTGGAGCCACGTTCCCCTTCACCTTGATCTCATGTGCAATGAAGATTTGGTCGAAATCCACCCCACAAGCGCGAACCTTCTCAAGTTCCAACCGAATCTGCTCGGGCAGCAGGAATTGACCGGTCGCGTAGTCTGGGTCTTGCTCGATAGGCATCAGCACCCAGGTCTTACCTCCAGCCTCCACGACCTGAGGCGCGCGGAGCATAGGATAGACGCCGCCTTCAAGGAGGGCGACCCCAGACTTCCGGAGCGGATCGAGGACCTCGGTCCTTGCCCGGCGTTCCAAGACTGACACCCGGTTTGGGTTGGAGCGCTCTCGATATTGGGCGATCTCTCGAAACAGTTCGCTGGCCACGCTCTGATTATACGACGAGTTGCTATTTCTCGAGCATCGGCTCGCCGAGAGCCAACCCGGGACTGAGAGAGATGGCGAGGGACTTGACGCCCGACACATCAATGGACACCAATTCTGGCTTGGGACGGGCTTTCCAACTTTCAGACTTGCGAAGGTCACCGTCGGCAGAAATGGACATTACGTGATTGTAGCCATCGTACCAAGAGTCGTATTCATCGTAGGAGCCGACCTCCAAACGGAGCGTCCTGTAAGATCGGTCCAGGTCGAATACGATGAAAGCCTCGTTTCGCGAGATCATGTGATTCCGAAACCCAAACTCGAATATTCGTCCAGACATAGAGAATGACTCCTCGGTAGCTTGCAGGTACCCGTTGTCAGTGACGGGCTTTAGGCTGGTCAGAGGCAACTTCTCCCCTGACTGCGAATTCGACGATGATTCCCCCTCCGCTCGTGCGATAAGAGCCTTGTTCTTCAGACTCTCGCTCGTCTCAACCTGCTCGGATTCGCTTGCTGGGGCGTTTCTTGGCGGAGCCACTTGGGAACTCGCAATTGAGGGTTCAAGGTAGCGGTCGGGCCCTGGGCGCAGAAAGAGGTATAGCAACGCCAAGAGCCACACAGCTTGAAGTGCGAACAACACAACGAACAGGTGGTCTCGCGTTATCGGCCCACGACCTTGAAGACTGGGCATTTTCATCAGCAGAACCTCTCAGACGGTGCCCTTGCCATTGCAGACCGGACAGGTTTTCTTCCCGGAGCCTTTACAGTGGGTGCACTCTTTAACGGTTAGGAACCCTACGTCCTTTCCTGTCCCTTTGCATGAGGGGCAGTCAATGACGCATTTTCCCTTGCACGCTTGGCATGTCACTGTTGTTTGTTGTCCTCTGCTAAGGCTGGGCGGTGGCGGAGACGATGTCCGACCAGATGCCGATCGGGCCGGAGGTGTCGTGGTAGCGGGCTCGATACTGGCGGACCTCGGGCTGGCCGGCGGTGACGGGGGCTCGGGAGTCCAGATAGGGTTCCGAGGAGTCGAAGCCGATGGTGATAAAGTCGGCGTCGCCGGGCCGCTTGCACTGGATTTGGATCATCTTCTTGCCCTCAACTCAACCATTTTAACGCAAGTCAGAGGTTTTTGCAAGCGGCATTCATCTTGGAGAAAGCATCCCCCTCAAATACCTCCCCGTCCAACTGCCTTCCACCGCCGCGACCTTACCCCCTCCCGCTTCCGCCTCCGGGCCGAGGTCGATCACCCAGTCCGCGGTCTTGATCACGCTCTGGGATCCTTCTCTGGGTTCTCGAAATCCGAGATCAGCCCTTCGCGAATGAGGCGAATCCGAAGGGCGTCGGGCGACACCACGAAAATGGACGACATCGCTCGAAGGACCTTCATTTTGGCAAAGGAGTCCAGGACGTCAAACGTCTTGCCGGCGGTTGCTAATCGCTCAGATACGGCCTGAAACTGAGCTTCTAAGTGGAGTGCCGGCATCAAGAGGTTTGCGGCGAAAACATTGGCTTGGCGCTCGGCATGTCGGTACTCATCTTCCGACAGCGTTTCCCAGAGCATCAGCGGCTTGTCGCCCGTCTCCTGAAGGTGCGATTCGATCAGATCGCTATGCAGCACAGAATGGCCAAGTTCGTGGGCGAGCGTGAACCGATAACGGGTCGCGACATTCCGCTGAATGCTCTCATCCACGTAAATAGTGGTTCGGTCCTGGGAGAGCAGGCCGTCGATTCCTCGGACGCCGAATCCCGGCAGAGGAACGATGTCGAGCTTAAGATCGCGCTCAATCAGGACCTCGACATCAACGGGAAGCGTGGCTTCAAGTCCGTGCTCTTGGAGCAGCCTCGCTGCGATTTCACCAATCGTCGGGTTGCTCAGGATGGGAACTCTCATGGTTCTCAAGCGTTGCGGATCATGTCAATCAGTTCTTGCCTTTCCTCTTCAGAGATCGGGGCCCCGTCGATTGTCCTGAAAAACGCTGGGAGCTTTGCTGCCAACTGCTCGTTGGCGAGTACCGACTGTGGGATCATTCCCCTTTGTAGCTGAGCTATTCGTTCAAGCTCATGTCGCTCATCAGAATCCCCAGAGAACTTCAGAGCCGCGCAAACCCCCTCGAATAGTTGCGTACCGGGTTGTGGAGGCTCCAGCTTGCCTCTTTCGATCTTGCTGAAGTTCGAGGCGTCGACGGGAACGAGCAGGCAGAACTCGCGCAATCCTAGTCCGCGCTCGAGCCGCTTTGCCTTGACGTATTCTCCAAATGTGCTCATCTTGTCACCGTGGTAGAAATCATACCACAATTCAGACGATTTGCAGCTACCGGTTGTTTCGGCAGACCTCTGTTCGCCGATTCCGGGCGAACAACTAACTCGCCAGCACCCCCCTCAAATACCTCCCCGTCCAGCTGCCCTCTACCGCCGCCACCTCCTCCGGTGTCCCCATCGCCACCACCTTGCCCCCTCCATTTCCACCCTCGGGCCCAAGATCGATCACCCAGTCCGCCGTTTTGATCACATCGAGATTGTGCTCGATCACGATCATCGTGTTCCCCTGGTCCACCAGGCGATGCAGCACCCCGAGCAGGTTCTTGACGTCCTCGAAGTGCAGGCCGGTCGTGGGTTCGTCCAGGATATAGAGGGTGCGACCTGTCGACCGCTTCGACAATTCTTCCGCAAGTTTGACGCGCTGGGCTTCCCCTCCCGACAGGGTCGTCGCCGGCTGGCCGAGCTTGATGTAGCCCAGCCCCACGTCCAGCAGCGTCGCCATCTTGCGGTGGATCTTCGGGATCGCGCTGAAGAACTCCTCGCCCTCCTCGACTGTCATCGCCAGCACCTCGGCGATGTTCCTGCCCTTATAGCGCACCTCCAGCGTCTCGCGGTTGTAGCGCCGGCCCTTGCAGACCTCGCACGGCACGTAGACGTCCGGCAGGAAGTGCATCTCGATCTTGATGATGCCGTCGCCCTTGCACGCCTCGCACCGCCCGCCCTTGACGTTGAAGCTGAAGCGGCCGTTCTTGTAGCCGCGCATCTTGGCGTCCGGGGTCATGGCGAACAGCTCGCGGACCATGTCGAAGGTGCCGGTGTAGGTGGCGGGGTTGCTGCGGGGGGTGCGCCCGATGGGGGACTGGTCGATGTCGATGACCTTATCGATGCCCTCGAAGCCCTCGAGGGATTCGTGCGCGGCCCAGGTGGTGCGGGTGCCGTAGACCTCGTACATCAGGCGGGGGAAGAGGGTGTCCTGGACGAGGGTGGACTTGCCGGAGCCGGAGACGCCGGTGACGCAGGTGAAAAGGCCCCTGGGGATGGCGACGTCGATCTTCCTCAGGTTGTTTCCTGAGGCTCCGCGGAGGACGATCCAGCCGTTGCCGTTCGAGGCGGACATGTGGACGGGAGTATAGCTGAAGTTCATTGGGAACCATTTCAGTTAAAGGATCGTTTAATCGTTTATGCGATCTTTGCAAAGCTGGCGAGAGCTGACCGGCGTCGAGACACTCCGGTGCGACGCCTATAACGACGACCCCCTGCGAGTCGCGCGAGTGGCGATGCGGATGCCCGACAGGGAGCGGATCGAGGCGGCGGCGGGGCGGCTGGCGGCGCTCGGCCACCCGGTGCGGGCGACGATCTTTTCCGCGATAGCAATCGAGCCGCTGTGCGTGTGCGAGCTGAGCGTCCTGCTCGGTATGAGCTCGCCCGCCCTGATGCACCACCTGAAGATCCTAGGGCGTGCGGTGCTGATCGAGGCGCGGAAGGAAGGCAAGTTCGCGGTTTACTACCCGCTGGATTTGCAGACGGTGTCGTTTGTCGACGCGGCTCTTTCAACCGAGCGATCCGTGATAGGAGCAAAGGTATGAGGACTGTTCTTACTTACGCGGGCACAGCGCTCGCGGCCATTGCGGCTTCGGCCTGCTGCTGGATTCCGGCATTGCTGGGCGCGGGCGCGGCGGGCTCTCTCGGGATTTCGGCGGCGCTGGCCCCCTGGCGGCCTTACCTTTTGGCGCTGACAGGCCTCTTCCTGCTCGGCGGATTTTGGATGGTCTACAGAAAGCCCAAAGCCGATTGCTGCGCGTCGGGCGGCTGCGCGACCCCGGCGGCGGCGAGGCGGCGCAAGGTGAACATCGGCGTCATGTGGACGGTGGCGGTGTTCGCGGTGGCGATGGCGGCGTATCCGAACTTGCTTGCGGCGAAAGTTCATGCAAATGAGCCGGTTTCGCCGATCGCGGCCAAAGCCTTTGAGACGACACTGGTTTTCAGTGTGGAAGGCATGGACTGCGAGGCTTGCGCCGCCCCGATCAAAGCGGGAGTCGAGAGAGTTCCGGGCGTTACCACCGCGCGGGTTGACTTAGAGAAGAAGAGGCTCGCGGTCATCGTCGCCAAACCCAGACCCCAAGCGGCGGCGATATTGGCCGCGGTTGAGAAAGCGGGCTTCAAGGCCCAAGAGATCAAGGAGCAATGAGAATGAGCCATCAACTCACGGACATCGAACCAGCCTATCAGCACCTTACCGACTTCGCGAAAGCGACTCACGGCACGACGGGCGCAATTCAAGGGATGCGGCAGAAGGCGATCTACAGCGACGGCGCACTTCCGTCCAAGTTCAAAGTGCTTTCCGCGTTGCTGTGGTCCATCAGCGCACGGTGCGAGCCGTGCGTGAAGTATTACGCGCTCAAGTCGCGCGAGATGGGCGCGAACGAGGAAGAGATCGGGGAGATTTGCGCGGTCGCTTCTACCATGGGCGGCTGTGTGGGTGAGACGTGGGCTTTGAAGGCATTTGCTGCATTCAAGGGCTCGGGCCAGAACGGGGAGGAGTGTTGCTCGATCTGACTAGCATTTGCGGTGCCCAGGTCGTCCTCGTTCCGTAAAGCTCATAGAGCAGCCGGGGATACAGGGTGTCTTGGATCAGCGTGGACTTTCCGCTCCCGCTGACGCCGGTCACGCAGGTGAACAGGCCGACGGGGATCGCCGCGTCGAGCGATTGGAGGTTGTTCCCGGAAGCGCCTCGCAGGATGAGCCAACCCGAACCTGACATGTGGACAAGAGTATAGCTGATCCGGTATCCTCCTGCAACACCATGATGGAAGCGTTCACAGAGTCTGTGGAGAATCCCTTCGAACTGAAAGAAGGAGAGAAGTTCGCGTGTATTGGCTTGCATGTTCCGTTTCTGACAGCGAGTCTCCCGAAAATCGTGGACGCCGAGATGTTCGTCTTTGGGAATCTCGGGGAATGGATCAAGGACCATTGGAAAGAGTGGCTTGGCCCCTTGCGCCTTGAGGACTTGCATGAGGCGGACCTCTTTATCGTTGCTCATGCTCCCTCAGACAAGCCCGACATCCTGGACGCTGAACACTACGACCTGATGTCAAAGGCCGGGATGCTGTTCTCGGGTCTGCTCCTCACCGATGTCAAACTCGGGGCGCGCCCCACGCATGTCAAGGGCTCCTGGTCTGCCCCCCAAAATTGAAGACGTCAGAAAAGTAGTTCTCTGGTTCAAACTGGAGGCAATCATGAAGAGATCGAAGTTCAGCGAGGAGCAGATCGTGAGGATTCTGCAGGAGGCAGCATCGGGCCAGAAGACGCAGGCCCAGCTTTGCCGCGACCACGGAGTCAGCGCCAACACGTTCTACGTGTGGAAGCGCAAGTATGCGGGGATGCAGACCGACGATGTGCGGCATCTGCGCGAGCTCGAGCGGGAGAACGCTCAGCTCAAGCGTCTTCTTGCCGAAAGAGACCTTGAGATCGACGCGGTACGGGCGCTGTTCCGAAAAAACGGACTCGCGCTCCCGAACCCGTCGCGGGGGCGCGATTCCTGATGGAGCGGAACATGACGGTCCGCAGGGCTTGCTGGATGACCGGGATCTCGACTCGCGCTGTTTATGAGGAGCCAGGGCCGGACCGGGACGCTGCGCTCAGGGAAGCACTCAGGAGGGTCTGGCGGCCCAACATGGGCTACCGGATGGCGCAAGCCCTGGTGAAGGAGGAGTTCGCTCCCTTGAACCTCAAGCGGGTGCATCGAATCTGGAAACAGGAGCGGCTCGGCCGCAAGACGCGATATCGCAAGAAGCGGACCGGGAACCCGGTTCCCCTGTCGGCGGAGCATCCCAACCACGTGTGGACGGTGGACTTTATCCATGATTCCTGCCTGAGCGGAACGAAGCTCAAGGTGCTTTCGGTGGAGGATGAGTTCACTCGGGAGTGCCTGGCTCTGGAGGTGGCGACGCGGATCAATGCTCGCAAGGTGCGCGACGTATTGGCTCCGCTCTTTGCCGATCGCGGGGCTCCCCGGTTCGTTCGGAGCGATAACGGCGGCGAGTTCGTTGCCCGGCTGCTCGCGGTGTTTCTCTCTGAATCCGGTTCGAACAGCCGCTTCATCGATCCGGGCAAACCCTGGCAGAACGGGTTCGTGGAGTCGTTCCACTCGACCCTGCGCCGGGATCACCTCGACGTCGAGGTCTTTGTCAATCTGGCCGACGCTCAGATGAAGACGGCGATCTACCGTCGCTACTACAACGAGGTTCGGCCGCATTCGTCGCTTGGCTATCGCCCCCCGGCGGTGGCCGCGCAGAGTCTGGAGTTCAGTCGGGCTACGCCCTGCCTGCCCCCCAACCCTGCTGGGATATCATCAGCGGAGGTCTACTCTTAAGATGTCTTCAACAATGGGGGCTGGCCAGACCCAACTCATGGGATGGCCACCCGCCGTTCTGCGTGATGCTGGTGAGCTTATCGGCATCGTCCACCACGTAGCTCTGCGTCGTCCCGTTCAGCGTCTCCGGATCTGAAACGCTCTGCTTAGGAGCGATCTCCTAAGTGCCAGACAGCCAATCCCCAGAGGTAATGGCCCGCTCATCGGCCCAACGACGCCAGCGCTTTCCCGATCTGCCACGTACCTATATACGATCGAAACCGAACTCGTCTTGCAACGCTGTTCTCAGGATCCAACCCAAGGGATTCATTGGCAAGCTGTAGTGCCTCGCGGAACTCCCTCCTCCTCCATGCGATTCTCGAAAGAAGTGCAATCGTGCCAGCCAGCCCCTTGGTGGGACCATATTGCGCGTACCATTTCTTCGCATAGACATACAGTCTTTGGGCATCAACCAACTCGCCATCGACTTCTAGGCAGTAGCCAAGCCAGGAAGTTGCGTAAATGTCAAACACCAGGTGGCGCATATCTTGAGCACGGAGCTTCAACTCTCGGTATCTGTGCCAGTCGGCATCCGACCGAGCAAGAACCAATCGCGCCACTAAGTCTATGGGACAATCGGGCACGGGTGGAAACTTTAATAGTTGCCTGAGTGACTCCATGTCCGGTTCTGCTAACGCTTGCTCAACGAATACCTTACGGAAGGCGTAATCCTCGCTCGTTAGATCGTATCGAGTTAGCAATTCTTGGACTGTCTTCCTTTCGTTGCATGCCTGATCTACAGCAATTCTTGCGAATTCTATATCCGTCGATCGACGCGTAACCGGGAATTCGGCCACAATACTGTGAGCATCTTGACAGAGCCCTAAGCAAGCTAACGCAATGGATCGAATCATACACGCATAATCCCAATTCCGAATAGGTTCACGTACATTCTCTATTGTTGCCATTGCGCCGCTCCAATCTCGGGCAGATAGCTGGGACCATGCAAGGGCCAAGGCGCGCCCCTCAGAGGGAGCGTCATCGAATAAGTGCCTTGCGAAGTCAAGGCTAGCTTGAGGCCCCTCGACTATTCGGATCGCATTGGTTACCACCGACAATTGGTCGTCATCAAGCAGTTCGGTGGGCTTAGAGCGAAAGCGTATCAGCACCGCCTGTGGACCTTCGGATTGGAATAAGTGATACAGGTCTTTCATGTATCGGTATCGCCTACCGCTGCACCTAACGGCTAATCAGGGTTCTCAAACTCACGATAGATGTCGTTGATGCTCGTTCCACCATACCTCCAGTTGCCCCTGTTGGCTTCCTCAACGTACGGAGTAATCTGGTCTCCTACCCAATGCGCAATGTCACGAATTGTACTAACCGGTGTTGGATCGAGAATCTCTACGAGTTCTGGAATCAACAACAACGCACCGAGGTTTGTGAAGGCCCCGCCGCCGCGCCGGCAGCGCACCGCCACGGTCCCAAACCCCGCCAAAAACAGGTTCAGCTCCACAATCGAGCCCGTCAGCGCCGTCGCCGACCGCGCCCGGAACCTCCATCCCCCAGCCCCTTCCTTCTCGACAAGCCGGGACTCGGAAGCCTCCAGGGCAGGAGAAAGGAGAGAGCAAGGCAATCACGCCGATACCCTCACGTTCGCCGCGGTCGAGACCGATGGCGGGATCGGCATCTTTCGCAGCCGCATCCCCTCCAGGTGAAACTCGATCGCCTCGCGGATCATGGTCTCCGTCTCTTTCCGCGTCTTGCCTGTTGCGACGCAGCCTGGCAGGTCCGGCACATAGGCCGACCAGTTTCGCTTTCCTTTCTCAAAAACCACTGCGTATTGGGTCATTCCTGTTCCAGTCCTGCCTGTTTCCAAATGCTTTTCAAAGTTTTCGGGTGCGCGTCGTCGCTGGGATTGCCGCTGACCGTCACCATGCCCGCCTTCGTCACGTGAACGAACTGCCGGTGGCTGCCCCGAGTTCGATCCAGGACCCATCCGTCCTTCTCCAGACGCTTTATGACATCCCGAACCTGCATTATACGTCAATTCGTCGCCGAACTCATCAGTCCTTCGTGCGGGGGCCCAGGTAGTGCGGGTGCCGTAGACCTCGTACATGAGGCGGGGGAAGAGGGTGTCCTGGACAAGGGTGGATTTGCCGGAGCCTGAGACGCCGGTGACGCAGGTGAAGAGGCCTCGGGGGATGGCGACGTCGATCCTCCTCAGGTTGTTGCCGCTTGCGCCTCTGAGAACCAGCCATCCGTGGGACGTGTCACTCACGGTCAGCCTCCGTGCGGGGGCGAGACGCATGCGTTCCTGGGGCCGAGGCTACGGGGGCGCACTCGGCGGGGGCCATGCGGGACGCATGCGTTCCTGGAGCCGAGGCTACGGGGGCGCACTCGGCAGGGGCCATGCGAGACGCATGCGCTCCTAAGGCCGAGAACACGTGGGCGCAATCGGCTGGGGCCATGCGAGACGCATGCGTTCCTGGGGCCGAGGCTACATTGGCGCACTCGGCCGGGGCCATGCGGGACGCGTGCGTTCCCAAGGCCGAGCCTCCGCCTGCGCGACGCAATGGGGCCGCTACTTGCCGATCACCTTCATCAGACGGTACCCCGTGATGCTGCCTACAGTCGCCACGACGAGAACGCGGTGGACCCCCTTCAGCCCAGCCCGCGTCTTGACCTCCATCAGCATCGCCTTCGAACCGGCCGGTACAGCCTTGCGGATCGTAGGCTGCTCGACGACGTCCTCGATCCTGACACGCGGTACCGACTTCTCGTTGCGAATTCGCGGCGGCAAGAGCAGGAAACACTGAACCTGAATGTATCGGTCCACTCCTCGTCTTCGCGTCCACTCAAGTTCATATGTGAACTGGAGGCTCCCGCCCGCCGTGACCTTTGCGTAGGTTGGCGGCGGTGGCGGAGGCGCGGGGATCGGCCTCGTCCCCGAAAACGGCCGTTCCTTCTTGTTGTTGCCCATGCTTGACTCCCCCAATTGAGCCGCAACTGACTTGCGGCCGCCTAAACCCTATCAAGAATCACTCGTTTCTGTCAATCGGTCCAATAGCGAACGCGCAAGCTGGAATCGGCCCTTTTCGGGAACCCCAAAGCCCTGCTCGTGGCCGGAGCGGTATTTCGCTTCTCCTGCAAGCGCGACGATCTTGCTCCTTAGTTGGGCCGCGCGGCGCCCTTCGATCGGGGTCGGCTTTGCGCCGCCTTCCACGGCCACCCTCTTGGCCGCTCCGCACGCGATCGCGGCGACCTCGGTGTTACCGTTGTACAGGGCAAGGCGAGCCAGAGCGTGGAAGCCGTCGCCCAGGCACTGGACGTACCCACACGCCTCAGCTTCATGGATCGCCGCGAGGATGTGTGCGGCGGCGGTTTCGGGATCGTCGAGGGACAGCCGTACGTCCGCCATGTTGGCCCTTAGCTGAGAAAGGCCGCTCTGATCTTGGAGTCGGGTCATGAGCGTGAGGCATTCGGCGTAGGTCGCTTCCGCCATTTCGAACTGGCCAGTTTCAAAGTAGGCGCATCCTAGGTTCAGTAGGGCGTAGCCCGTTTCGTTGGGTTGTTCGAGTCGGCGATAGAGGCGCACGCTTTCGTCAAAAAACGCCAGCGCCTGTTGGAATCGGAACGAATACCGCTCGACGATGCCGAGGTTGCTGAGTGTGGCGGCCTGACCTCCCCAATCCTCAAGCGCGCGCCGCAACTCCAAAGCCCCGGCGAGTCTGAGGCGAGCCTCGTCGAGGTCACCACTCAGGAGCGCGAGGATGCCGAGGAGGTTCTCTGCCCGGGCTCGCAACGCTGGGTCGAGGTCCTCCGCCCGCGCAAGCGACTCCAAGAGGCCCGCTCGCGCCTCCTCGAAATGTCCCCGCACGATCCAGAAGGTCCGCAGTCCCAAGACGAGTTGGAGCGCTCCGAGGGCGCCTTCTCGGCTTTCGAGGAGGTAGGCGATGCCCGCCCGAACATTGTCCAAGTCCTCCTCGATGCGCTCAAACCACCGCGCTTGGTCGCTTCCGGTGAACTCGGCCTCTGCCGCTCGCACGAGATCGTCGCACCATTCGGCGTGGCGACTCCGCGTAGGGGCTTGAGGGCTCTCGACGAGCTTCTCTGCGGCGTACTCGCGAACCGACTCCAGCATTCTGTAACGGCCCGGTCCCGATTCGGACGGCATATAGAGGACCAGCGACGCCTCGACCAAACCTTGGAGCACGTCCAGCAGCTTGGGCGGCGGAAACTCAGGTTCGCAGCACACAGCCTCCGCGGCCTCCAGGCTCCACCCTCCGCGGAAGACCGAGAGCCTCGCCAGCAAGACCTGCTCGGGTTCGGAGAGTAAATCGAAACTCCAATCAAGAGCGCCGCGTAACGTACGGTGTCTCTCGTCACCGGCACTCGCCGACGAGGTGAGCAGCGCGAAACGGTCCTGCAACCGCTCCCTGATCTGCCCAGGCGAAAGGACCCGAAGCCGCGCGGCAGCGAGCTCGATCGCGAGTGGGATTCCGTCCAGGGCTGCGCACACGGCCGCGACATCCTCCGCGTTGGCCGAATGGAGATCGAAGGTGGGTTGTACGGCGCGGGCGCGTTCGAGGAACAAGCTGCCTGCATCGGAGGCGAACAGCCTTCGCACAAGTCCTTTCGAGCCCGGAGCGGGAGAGTTCATCGGCGGCACCGGATAGATCTGCTCCCCACTCAGCCCAAATGGCCGGCGGCTCGTTGCGATCACTTTCAGCCGAGGGGAAATCCGGAGCGCTCGGTCCGCGCACGCGCAGGTCGCCCGCAGTAAGTGCTCGCAGTTATCGAGCACGAGGAGAAGCTCTCGATCGGCAAGCGCCGCATCCAGCGTGCCGGCCAGGTCGGGATTCGTCTCTTGGATCGCAGACAGCAGCGCTCTTTCCGTCAGGTGCGCGTCCCGGAGCGGCGCCAAATCCACGAAACAGACGCCATCGCTGAACCGATCCGCCACCTGGGCCGCGACCTCCAGCGCCATTCGGGTCTTCCCTGTTCCGCCCACTCCAACCAGAGTGAGAAGGCGCGTCTTCTCAAACAGCGCCAGCACTTCCGAGACCTCGTGTTCGCGACCGACGAAGCTGGTCAGAAGCACCGGGAGGTTATGAACCTGGTGGTCGAGGGTTCGAAGCGGAGGAAACACAGACGGAAGGTCGGGGTGAGCCAACTGAAAGATGCGCTCGGGGCGAGAGAGGTCGCGCAAACGGTGTACGCCCAGATCGACAAGGTGGGAGCCCACAGGCAAGGCTTCCGAGGCAAGTTGCTGCACGGCATGCGAAACCAGAACTTGTCCTCCATGCGCTGCCGATCGGATGCGCGCGCAGCGATTCACCGCTGGGCCGTAATAGTCGCCCTCGCGAGCGTCCATCTCTCCGGTGTGGATGGCGATCCTGACCCGGAGGGGGGCTCCACCCGACGCTGGGACCTCACGAAAGGCAATCTGCAGGTCCAATGCAGCGGCAACGGCATCGGAGGCTCGATCAAAGACGCAGAACAAGCTGTCGCCTTCGCCTCGAGGTTTGACGAGGGTTCCTTGGTGGCGAGCGACGGTTGCTGCGGCGAGCGTGTCATGGCGCTCCAACGCTGCGGCCGTTCCTCGACGGTCCCTTTCCCACAACACCGTGCTGCCTTCGACATCCGTCAGAAGGAGTGCGCACATCTTCGTCGAGGCGGCTGCCACCGTCCGATTTCCTCCCTGCGGCATTATGGGCGACTTCCTGCGCTTGGAGTGCGATTCAGGCTGAATTGGAGCTGGGCAGGCGTTCTTCCCAGCAGGGGATCGTGTCGGCGGGGGCGCAATAATGTGAGGATCGCTCATCGTCGAACTTATTGCGGCCTTCGTGTTCTATAGGCGCGGCCGGCGCCCCGGGCGAGGCTATTGTTCGAGCAGTGGGAGGAGGGGGCAGCCGCAGATCCGGTGGCCGACCTTCGACACCACCCGTTCCGTCGCCTTGAGGGCCGCGATCATCTCGGGCTCCGCGATCGCGTAATAGGTCTCCCTTCCCTTCGGCTTCCCGATCACGAGCCCGCTATCGCGCAAGCAAGCGAGATGAGCCGACACGTTTGGCTGCGCCCTCCCAGTTAAAGCGCACAGGTCGACCACCCTGAGCGGCCGTACGACCAGCGCCTTGAGAATCGCCAGCCGAGTCGCGTCCGACAAGCTCTGGAAGAGCTTGGCTTCGGCCGAAAGCCTCGAAAACTGCGCCGGGCAACTGAGAACGTTGCATTCGCTCATCTCTTCCATCATATCATACGTATACAGAAGTGCGTATCATACGCAGCGGCGTATGAATGGGGTAATGTGATTCCTGACTTTCCTGTCAAGGCACACCCCAATGAAAAGACACGCGTTCACCCTCATCGAACTCCTCGTCGTCATCGCCATCATCGCGATCCTCGCGGCGATCCTTTTCCCGGTCTTTGCTCAGGCCAAGGTTTCCGCCAAGCGAACGACCAACGTGAGCAACCTGCGGCAGATCGGCATGGGCGTGGTGATGTATGTCACCGACAACGACAGCGCCTACCCCATGATGTCGTCGCCGTCCAACCAAGTGCCGCGCACGCGCTGGCCGGACCACATTTACACTTACGTGAAGAACGAGCCGATCTTCACCAGCCCGCACGCGCCGGACGAGATGAAGGGCAAATCGTTCGCGCACAACCCGAGCGTCAAGTACGGCGGGTACGGCTACAACTACCAGTACTGCGGCAATTCGCGCTTCCCTTGGTCGGCGACGGAGAGCGGCATCGAAGCGCCCGCGCAGACGCTCATCATCTCGGACACGCGTGGCGTGCGGAACGGCGACTTACTGACTGCCGGTGAGTACACCGTCGATCCGCCTCTGCCGAGCCTTCGCGGAAGCGGCAAGCCGAGCGGCTATTACGGTGGCGGGTCGGAGTGTGGTCCGGGTCCTGAGGGATGCCGCAGTGGGCCGGGGATATGGTATGCGGGCAAGACCTGCCTGACGTACGCGGACGGCCATGCGGGCGTGAAGGACCCCAAGGCGCTCGACGACTTCGATGGCAACGGAGCTAAGGACAACGGCTGGTTCAACGGCCGCGCCGACGCATCGCTGTTCTGATCCGCTTCTCAAATCCTCTGAGCCTGGAGTGCGCGATGCCTAGCTGCACTCGCTCAGGGGGCGATAGGATTCTCGAGCGCGAGGTGGGCCTCCTTCTCGCTCCGTTCTTCATCCCTCAATCCCCATGGGGTTGAGGGTCTCGTTCAGGTACCAAAGCCACCCCGGCCATGTACTTTTCGATCTCGGAGGAGGTCAACCGGGGAACCCGCTCGCTCATGGCACGGCGACCTTCTTGAGGACTGCGGCGGGTGTCCAACCCGTGAAACAAACCTACTACCCACGGGTGCCTCCCCAAACTCGTTTTGGGGTGCTTCGGCGGGTGTCGGCCTGTCCAGCCGCTTGAAGCTCCGCTGGATTCTCTCGTTCCCAGCTTCCCGGAATAGACCCTCAACCCCATGGGGGTTGAGGGATGAAAAGTAGTGGCCGCCGCCCGACGAGACGCCGGGCGAGCGGCGCGATATTCCCCTTTCCTAAGCCCCCTTTCGTCTTCGGGCGGCAGCTGCAAGAAGGCCTACGCCCAGGACTCCCGCCGTTGCCGGTTCGGGGACAGCTGCGGAATACTCCACGAGGAAGTAGTTATCGATCCACCCCGCTTCATCGTTCCAATTGCCGTTGAAGAGGATGTCCAGGTGATTCTCGCTGAGTCCCCCGTTAGGCTCGCCCGGACCCCAATTCGAGAACGAAAAGGACTCCCCAGTGACCCATTCCCAGGGCGCGTTGACGTCCGAGTCGCCCTCAGGCTGCCATCCTCCGATCCAGGTACGAAACGGCATAGAGAAGTTCGCCATCACGAAGGCGTTCTCGTCGGCGCTCGTCAGGGTCGCAAGGTGCCCTGCCCTACCCAGGTAGGAGCGAGCGTCCGCATCCGCTCGGGAGTTGCTCCACGACTTTGCCGTCTCAACGAGTTCGTAATACGAATCGTTGGAAGGATTGTAGATAACCTGAGCCTGAACGGACCCACAGAGGGCCAGTAGCGACAGGCATAGAACTCCAAGCCCCCTGGTCGAAGCCACGGCTCGGCTCATCCCCCAACAAGAACTTCGCGCGACCCCTGCTTGGCGGGCTCTAATGGATGGTCTGGGGTCCGCATGGGCTGAGCGCGAGAGGAGGCGCGCCCTCGCTCGTCTGCGCCGAAGGGCTGTCAGCACTCCAAGTCCGAGACCGGCGAACGTGGCCGGCTCGGGAACCGGTTCGTGCCAGAGGAATGCCTCTTCGTTACCGGACCCGATCCGCGCCCAGCCTGAGATCCAAGTTCCGGTGGAGTCTTTGTAGATGCCGGTGGCCTCGGACCACGTGTACTGACTGGGGAGCAGCGAGTGAAGGTCAAAGTACGAGGCGGCCGTGCCGTCCCAAAGCGCTGCTTGCCTGCCCGTATGATCCGCCGTGAAGCCGACTTGTCTCCCGCCGTACACGCCCGTTGCGTAGGAGTAACTCTTTCCCGCAATGTGCAGGTCGACAAACGAACTCGCGCTGCCGCGCCAGAGGGCCGCATGCTCGATTCCGCCCAACTGCGCGAAGCCGACCTGTTCGCCGCCTTGAATGCCAAAAGCCCTCGCGTTTTGCGATCCGGCAGGGTTGAGCACGACTAGCGAGGCTGCCGTGCCCAACCACAGCGAAGCTTGAGACAGGCCGTCAGATATGCGGGCGTAGTATCCCACTTGCTGGCCGCTCCAAACGCCATGCGCTGCGGACCATACGCCGTCCGAAGGATGGAGGTCAATGGCGCTAGAAGCGGTACCGGTCCAAAGGGCCGCGTGGTGAAGGATTCCAACCTCCGCGAAGCCAACCTGCACGCCAGCGCTCATTCCCAGAATCACGGAATCTTTTGAGTTCGCCCATGACGGATGCATGTCCACAGCCGAAGACGCGGTCGAAGTCCACAGGGTTGCCCTCTCCTGAGGCCATGAGTACGACGATCCCCCTTGCTGGTTCCCGTAGACCGCGAAAGCGGTCGAGTGGGTAGCCCCACCCGGATGGAGGTCGACGGACGAAGAGGCGGTCCCCGTCCACAGAGTCGCGCGCCTTGAACTGCCGAAAGTGGCGTCGCCAACTTGATGATTCCCATCGACCGCAAACGCGCGCGAACTTGTGGCGCCGGCTGGATGAAGGTTGGTGACGATCCAAGTTGCCTGCGCGGCCGAACAAGCGGCGGCGGCAATCCATAGGCAGGAAACCCGGTAAATCGGGTTGGTTTGTGCTTTCATGATGTGCTCCTTTCGAGGCGAGAAATTCGACCCCTCAAAAACGCGAGGGTCATCGCCATCAAAACTAAAGTCGCAAAGCGCGCACAAAACCCCTCACGGGAAACAGACCGTAAGGTCTCACGCCCCCTAAAGGAGCGGTCAGGTCGGACGCGCACGGCAACAGGGCTCCGGACCGGCGATGATTCCCCGCGTCACGGAATAACCTGTTGCCTTCCGAATCGAACTTGTGGCTACTTGCGCTTGCGGCGTCGGGCCAACACCGCCGTGGCCCCAAGTCCTAGGGCGGCCATCGTGCCAGGTTCCGGGACCATCGAGTAGACGAGCGCATTGGCCATGAGCCTCGCGCCGTCCGTGGACTGGTCCCAATAGGTGCCAACGACCGCGCTCGACGGTGGGTAAAACCCCAAGTCAACGCGACGCGGATTCGCTCCCACCGCTACCAGCGTCTTTCCGTCCGTCCAACTGGCGATCTTCGTTGCGCCTGGCCTGAGGGCTGTGGAAGTCGGCCTGAAGCTGCTGGAGCCTCCGAGGAACGTGCTCACGCCGTTCATGATTGCGTGTCCAGGAACATGAACCGTACCCAGGCCCTGCGCCGTGCCCGAAGTGTTCCCTCCTTGCGTGACGATCACTTCATAGTTGTCCGCCTGGGCCGACCACCTGCCGGTGAGAAATCGGTTGGCCGTCGTCGTCGAGTTTGCGAACACCGCGACGACAACTCCCCCTCCGGCGTCTACGTAGTCCGCCAAAACGTCTCCAAGCGCGCTTGCGTTGGCGAAGTTGACGTTGCTCCACACCAGCACTGCGCCATAGTTCTGCAAAGTGGCCAAGCTCGGGGTCGTCGTGTTGGCCGTGATGATATCCACCGCGCTAAAGAACCCGGTGCCAGTCAACTTTGCCTGCGGGTCGGTAAAGCGCGCATCGGCGCCACTACTCGCCGCGGCCGCCACGATGGCAACGCGTGGCTGTGCCAGACCTGAAGCGACAACAAAAAGCGAAACACCCATCACGAAGATGGCCCTCGTGGTCCCCCAAGAGGAAACGGACATGGATTTCACCTCCTTCTTACTCTTTCAGCATAACGGCATTATTGACAGGACACTACCGGCAAATTTACTGGATGTGGGAGAGAAATGGCCCGCGAATTCGTATGCCATTCTCACTCCTTGTTCAATCTGAATCTGCCGATAAAACGAAGGCAGGCGAATCAACATGGGATCCTCCGAATTAGTAGCACGTTGCCGACCCTTGCGCGTCCTTACAGATATGAATAGGCGCCTCTTGCGGTTCCGAGTCGCCGCGCACCTAGCCGCCGTCGGCTGCGCCGCTTTCGGATTCGCGCAGACTGAATGGGAAGCCGCCGCCCGACGAGACCTTGCGCCCGACGCCAAACCGGGGTGGGTCCAAGCGTCCCGAGACTGGCTCGCGATCAAGGGCGGTTCCGACACGCCTACGGGCTTGAGCGAACTCATCAGCGCGACCTGGAAAGAACTGTTCGAGGAGGCCGGCCAACTGGAAACGGACCGGAAGGCGTTGATGGCCGAGGTCGCCGAAGAAGGGCGCGCCGTCGTCGAACACAATGCCGAAGCGGACCGGCAGGTGGCCGCCGGACGGGCTCACGAGGGCCGGGGGCAGCACAAGTGCCCTTGTCAGGAGCTCATCAACGTCAATGCATGGGCCGATCGCATCGACGCGCGGATGCGCGAACTGATCGAGTGGCGACGCAGGCTCTCCGGCACGATCCTGGACTGGGACGAGCGGGTCGAATTGTTCGACGAGGGGGTTGGCGACCTCGCAACGCTGATCGAAGAAGCGACGACGAGCATACGAGAGGTTCGAGAAGAGCGGCGAAGGCTCCAGGACCAGCTCGAAGCCTTGCGCGGCGAAGTCCAGAGGACTCAGGAGGCCCTCCGGTCCCTTCAGAAGTCGATTGTGGAGGGGAACAAGGAGTCCGCTCGTTGGAGGGCGGCCGCAGTGGGCGCGCTCTGGTCCTCAGCCAAGAAGACGTGCCTCGCGGCTCTCGACGGCGCGATCTCCTCCCTCGAACTCGCGCACAAGGCGCGCCTCGACGCCATCGCCAAAGCGACGAGCCGAATGGGCAAGAAGGTGCGTGCGGCCGAGCGTGCGCGCCAGATCGGCGAACTCAAGTGGGACGCTAGGATCATTGAGGCCCTCAAGGCCAAGAAGCTGGCAGTGGAGACCTTGGATACTGCGGCGTCGGACGTTCCGACCCACGAAAAGGTGATCGATACAGCGATGAACAGCGCCGCCTTCGCCTTCGGCCGCCCTGAAGTCCAACAGGCGATCCGATACGCCGGGGTGTACGGCAAGGTCATTTCGGGGACGAAGGCGGTCTTGGACTTCGGGCTCGATGTCGAGACGTTTTGGCGCAGCTACCTCCGATTGACGCAGAACATCAAGAACGCGGACGGCTATTTGGCGGCGGTGAAGTCCCTTTCGGGGCACATGGAAAAGCTGGTCCGCAAGATTCAGGACGTGAAGTCCCAATTGGGCTCGTGACACGTTGCCCGCATCTCACTCCGCCAGCATCACCCCGCCTTCTCGAAAACCGAACCCTCAGCGAGAATTGAGGTTTGCCGACGCAGTTCCCTCCGGTTGGTAGGTACCATAATGGTTCGATGCTCCAAGTGACGACGCCCCTTCCAATCGTGATTCAAGGTGGGATGGGGGCTGCCGTTTCGAGTTGGCGGCTGGCGCGTGCGGTTTCGATGCGGGGGCAGTTGGGCGTCGTTTCCGGCACTGGCGCAGACACCATTTTGGCCCGCAGGCTCCAGATGGGCGATGTCGGCGGACACCTTCGCGCGGCCTTCGACGCCTTCCCCATTCCCGAAATCGCCGAACGGGTTTGGGCCCGTTACTTCATTTCGGAGGAAAAGAGACCGCGCGACGCGTTCAAGTCCAAACCGATCCCCACGATCCGGTTTTCGAGCGCCCTTTCCGAATTGACCGTTCTTGCGAACTTCGTCGAGGTTTACCTCGCCAAGCGCGGCCACGCAGGCGCGGTGGGCATCAATCTTTTGGAGAAGATTCAGCTTCCTACCTTGCCCTCGCTATTCGGTGCTATGCTCGCGGGCGTCGATTACGTACTGATGGGCGCGGGCATCCCCCGCCAGATTCCAGGGGCGCTCGACTCGCTCGCCCGGTTCGAGCGGACGCGGCTCAGAATCGACGTGGCGGACGCCGCAGCCAGCGAGGAGTTCCACTCCACCTTTGATCCGGGGGAATTCCAGCCCGCAGGAGTCCCCAGCCTCGCAAGGCCGAAGTTCTTGGCCATCGTCTCTTCGACCGCGCTCGCGCTGACGTTGGTGCGGAAATGTACGCCGCCCGTTGATGGTCTGATCGTCGAGGGTCCGACCGCCGGAGGGCACAACGCCCCGCCTCGTGGGACTCCCGTCTTCGACGAGCACTCCCAGCCGATCTACGGCCCGAAGGACGCGCCCGACCTGGACGCCATCCGGCAACTGGGCGTGCCGTTTTGGCTGGCGGGTTCGTATGGGTGTCCTGAAGGGCTTCAGCAAGCCGTTGCGGCCGGCGCAACGGGAGTCCAGGTCGGCACCTTGTTCGCCTTTTGTGAGGAGTCGGGAATCGCGCAAGAGATCAAGAAGGCCGTCTTGGAGCGAAGCGCCGCAGGCACAGCGTGTGTGCGAACCGACGCGCTGGCTTCGCCGACCGGATTTCCGTTCAAGGTGGTCCAGCTACCGGGAACGGTTTCCGAGCCGGCGACCTACGAGACGCGCACTCGCATTTGCGATCTTGGGTACCTCCGGCAACCCTACCGAACCGCCGATGGCAAGGTCGGCTATCGGTGCCCCGCTGAACCGATCGAGGACTACCTTAAGAAGGGCGGTAAGATCGAGGACACCGTCGGCCGAAAGTGCATCTGCAACGGCTTGATCGCGACGGTTGGCATGGGCCAGGTTCGCAAAGGGGTGGCCGAACCCGCGATCGTCACAAGCGGCGACGATGTGGTGAACGTTCACTTGCTCCTCCCGCCCGGCAGAGATTCGTACTCCGCGAACGACGTGCTCGATTACCTTCTATCCTCGCCCAAGTGAGGGGGCGAATTTTGCGACCTCCCGCAGCGGAGTGAAAGACCGCGAGATCCTCTCCTCGACTTCTTGTAAAGGCATGCTTCTCGATCCCATCGCTATGCTGGTCCTCGGTCCAAAGGGCCTCCAAATCACTACAAAGGACAACGCCCAGCACCCCCTTCCCGGCCGCCCGGCGGACTGAAACACACCGACATAGGCTCTCCGAGCGACTACTGCATGGCGTTCTTGCCGGGATCACAAGAGGCACTTCCCCCAAAAAGCACTCCCAACTTTGGTCTTGACGTTTTGGAGAATGTGTTGTATAAGTAAGGGCATGTGGGGGCGTGCGCGGAAGGGGGTTTTCGGCAGGCTCGTCTCGATCACGCTCGTTTTGAGCCTTGCCTACAGCTCGGGTTCGGCCGGGATCAACGGCGCTCTGCTGGCTGCGGCGGACTTTGCCCAAAGGGCGCTGCAATCACGGGTGGGGCCTTTCACCGACCGGCCACTCCCCGCCTACCGGGGGTCAATCCCAGCCGCGATCCGGCCACTCGCGGGGGCTCTGGAACGCCCGCACCAAGGCCGCCGCCGCTCAAAGCCGCATGGCAAGGCTCCTGGCCTCCACCAGCGGCGCGCTTCCGCCTCCACCCACACGCTCGCCTGCGAAGAGGCCCCGGAGCGGGGCTGCCCTGGGAGGGACAGGTCAACTCCCCGGCGGCCAGGTCAACAGCGGCAACGGCAACAAGCTCACCCGGGTTCCCCTGGTGTCCTGGGAGGATCGGGGCGGCATGGCCGTGGATTTCACGCTGTTTCACAACAGCCAGTCGGACTACAACGACGAACTTGGCCACGGCTGGACCTGGACCTATGACATCTACATCTACGAGTCCATGGGCACCGCCATCGTTCACTGGGGCGACGGCACGGCGATCCCGTTTTCGCAGTCGATGGGCGGGGGAGGCGGAGAGGTTGGGGACCTCTCGAAGCTCTTTGCCTCGATCGCTTTCCCTTCGACCGCTTTCGACACCGACTACGACCCGCCCGCGGGCCTCTACGATAAGCTCGTCAAGCACACCGACGGCACCTGGACCCTGACCCAAAAGGACCAGACCGAGTACCGGTTCAACGGCGACGGGTTCTGCCAGGAGATCGAGGACCGAAACGGCAACACGGTCACCCTGACGCTCAACCAGTACAACTACGTCACGGAGGTCACCGGCCCCAGCGGGCGCAGCCTCACGATCTCGCTCGATCAGAATAACAACTTCACCTCCGTCGAGGACCCTTTGGGCAGGGTCTGGACCTTCGACCTCAACTCCCAGACGGACGAACTCGACGCCGTGGAGTGGCCGGACCTCGACCAGACGACCTATGCCGACGCGTTCGAATACGACGCCTCTCACCGGATCACCACCCACACCGACCGGCGGGGCAAGGAGTGGGACTACAGCTACAACTCCGACGGGAGCCTTTCGAGCGCCACCAACCCGCTCAGCCACACCACCGGCTATACCTACACCGCCAGCGCCACCACGATCACCCTGCCGGGCAGCCAGACGATCGTTCACAACTACTCCTCGGGCAAGCTCGTCAGCATCACCGACCAGGCGTCCTTCAGCGAAAGCTACTCCTACAACGGCAGCAACCAGGTCACGGGCAAGACCGACCGCCGGGGCAAATCCTGGAGCTATACCTATGACTCCAGGGGCAACGTGCTGACGGTCACCAACCCGCTCTCCAAGACCTGGACCTTCACCTACAGCTCAGAAAACGACCTTCTGAGCGCCGAGGACCCGCTGGAGAACCTCACCGCCTATGACTACGACGCCTACGGGAACCTGGAGACCGTCACGGACCCCTTGGAGCGCGTCGTCCAAACCAACACCTACGACTCGTACGGGCAGGTTCTGAGCACCACCAACGGCGAGGAAGAGACCACCACGCTGGGGTACGACACCAGCGGCAACCTCACAGACATCACCGACCCCGAGGACGGCCTGACCGAGATCGCCTACAACTCCCTGGGGTGGGTCACGAGCGTCACGGACCCGAACGGCATCACCGAGTCGTTCGCCTACGACGAGTGGGGGCGGCTGTCGGTGATCACCCACGACGACGAGGAGGAGGTTCTTCGCTCCTACAACGAGGTGGGGAGGATCACCAGCGTCACCAACGAGCGCGGCAAGGTCACCTCGTATGCCTACGACGACGCGGGCAGGCTCACCCAGGTCACGAACGCCGAGGAGGAGTCGGGGACCTACGCCTACAACTCGAACGGGTGGCTCACCAGCGTCACCAACGGGCGCGGCAAGACCCGCAACTACGCCTACACCGCAAGGGGCGAGGTCTACACCCTCACGCTGGCAGATAGCTCGGTCGAGACCTGGAGCTACAACGGCAACGGCCAGGTGTCGGCCTACACCAACCCCCTCTCGCAGACCGTCTCTTACGCCTACGACGACGCGGGGCGCATGACCGGGGTGGACTATCCCACCGGAACCGACACGGCCTTCAGCTACGACTTCGCCGGGCGGCGCGCCCAGATGACCGACGCCACCGGCACGACGAACTGGACCTACGACGCCGCTTCGCAGCTCACGCTGCTGGAGACCCCGAGGGCGAGATCGCCTACGCCTACGATGACGCCGGGCGCAGAACGAGCATGGACGTGGACGGGGTGGGGGTGACCACCTATGCCTACGACGACGCGGGACGTCTACTGAGCCTGGAGAACCCGTTCGAAGAGGTCACGGCGTTTGCCTACGACGCCGGGGGGCGGGTCACCGAAAGGACGCTGGACAGCGGCATGTACGAGACGGTTTCGTACGACGTCCGCAGCCGCGTGACGCAGGTTCTTTTGAAGAACTCCTCGAACCAGACGGTCCGCACGCAGACCTGGACCTACGACCCCGCCTCAAACGTGCTGACCCACACCACGGGCGGGGTGCAGACCAGCTACGGCTACGACGACATCGACCAACTCGTTTCGGAGTCCAGGAACGGGTATTCGGCTTCGTACACCTACGATGCCAACGGCAACCGCCTGACGCGGACGGTGAACTCGGTCACCGAGGACTACGTTTACGACGACGCCGACAAGCTGCTGGAGGTGAAGATCGGGCAGCAGACGGTCAAGGAGTTCACCTACGACTCGGCGGGGCGGACGACCGCCGTCGAGACCTCGGCCGGGACGACCTCGCTGGCCTATGACTATGAGTCGAGGGTGACGGGGATCACTTACCCGAACCAGTCTACCAACTCGTTTACGTACAACGGGCTGGACACGCGGGTGGGGATGTCGGACTCGGGCGGGTCGAAGACCTTCCTTCGGGATGGGGTGTCGGTGACCTCGCCGGTGCTTTCGGACGGAAGTGCAACCTACACCCCCGCCATCTCAGAAAGACGCTCTTCCACCACCACCTTCTACCACGCCGGGATCAAGAACGGGGATTCCCAGACCAACACCTCTGAGAGCGTCACCGCCAGCGTTCAATACGACGCCTTCGGCAACGTCACCTCGTCCTCCGGAACCTGGCAAGGCCCCTTCGCCTATGGAGGCCCCTACGGCTACCAATCCGACCCCGACTCCGGCCTGAAACTCCTCGGTCATCGGTACTACGATCCTTCGACGGGGAGATTCTTGACTAGGGATCCGATCAAGGATGGGCGGAATTGGTATGGGTATTGTCGAAATAACGGCCCATCATTGGCGGACCCCACTGGACTCGGCTTCCTATCTGACCTCTGGGAGGGAGCAAAGGACTGGTATTTTGGCATCGACGTCATTGGACCGGGGGGTGAGCCCGTTAGGGTAGGCGGCTGGCCAGCCCTCTTCAATCGCAAGCAGAACGCGATGACGGTGAACGAGACCGTTCACTTGAATGACCCTGACGACTACGTAGACTATCTCAACGACTCCCACTGGTCCCGCCACGAGAAAATGCACATTTACCAAGAGGAGACTTACCACGACGGAAATGCTATATCTTTCGTCGCCACTGTAATAGTACAGTATCTGCTGGCATTAAGTCACGATGGTGCCCCCTATGAAGTCGAAGCCGAGCTTGCGACAACTAGACGATGGCGACCTGACATGACTGGATACTATGAGTGGTACCTTGGGACTCAGTAGTGTCCAATGAGCAAACGCATTGCCAAACGACTGCTTTTTACGATAGGGATCATTATCGCTGTATATTGGGCTCTGATCGTCTTTTGGCTTCCTCCAGATCTCATTTCATTGAAAGTAGTCAATTCGCTTCCCTTTGAGATTGTCGTTGAATACTGTCATTGCAAGGCGGACTCCGTTACCGAATGCGGGAACATATATAGACCCAGCGTCAGTTCGCTAAAAGGTTATCGTGCGACCGACGGTAGACGGAAGAACCCCATTGAGCCTAAGAAGGTCCGAATTGACGAGCGCTATACTCTAACTGGACGTGTTATGGAGGCCATTATTGAGTTCTAGTAGGGAGCCGGATGCTGAAAGCGCATTTAGTAGCCAAACCGACGCTGCATTTTCAAAGCCAAGTGGAGGCAATGTCAAGGTTGACTCAGAGAATACTTGGTTGGGTCGTGTTCGACTTTATCGAATCACGCCTTTAGACGAGGGAGGCAAGACCTGGTTCATGGGGCCAGCGAAGCACTACGACGGGAACCCACTGAATAACGGTTATAATGAGATCGTAATTCCCAATCCTGGCGTCACCGTGCGCGATCCCGTGACGTATCCATGGGACCCTAGGTTCTTCAGGTAGAGGATGAGTCAGTCAATCGAGCAAAGCTACAAGTACATAATTCAACGAGATGGTACTGACGAGAAGCTAACCGTTGAGTGGATGGGAACGGGTAGAAACACTCGTGACGAGCTAGTAGTGTTCTGGGAGCTTCTTCAGCCTCGACTGATCGTTCTGGATGCCATGTCTCGTGAAAAAGCTATGGCACGATACCTTTCCTCTAATCCGAGATTTGAGAAAGCCCTTCCGATTTCTTTCTTGCCGGTAAACCTGGTGATGTTGAGCTTCAAGCCAAGACAAGGCCAGGTTGTGAGGCCCGGAGACTACGTTGACCTCGGCAGGGCAATCGTCGAACCAGTCGGAGAGTGAACATGCCAAATCCAAGAAGCTTGCTCTATGGCTCTTTCAAAAGCCCCGTTGCGGCGTAGTGCGCAATTAATCGCGCACGGACGACCACGCTCGCGTACGATTATGAATCCCGGATCACGCAGATCACGTATCCGAATCAGAGCACGAACAGTTTCAGCTACAATGGACTTGATACCAGGGTGAGCAAGGTGGATTCGACCGGAACCAGGACCTATCTCAGGGACGGGGCGTATGTGACCGACCCCGTGCTTTCGGACGGCGCGGCCACCTACACGCCTGGGATCTCGGAGCGCCGCTCAGGGACCACGAAGTTCTACCATCCCGACCGTTTGGGTACGACCGAACGCCTGACCGACACATCCCAAAATACCACCGACACCCGCCACTACGACGCATTCGGGTTGCTCACGTCTTCCTCCGGTAGCACGCCTACCCCCTTTGGCTTCGCTATCGCATGGGGCTACCAAGAAGACCCCGACTCAGGCCTCAAGCTCCTGGGGCATAGGTATTACGATCCCTCCACTGGCCGGTTCCTCACAAGAGATCCGATCAAGGATGGGAGGAATTGGTATGGGTATTGTGGGAATGCTCCCATTAGCCTTGCAGACCCGACCGGAACCATTGCTTGGGTGCCGATCATTATCGCGATCATCGTGATAATTGACATCATCGATACTGCGAATGATATCAAGGACATCATTGAAGACCCGACGGACCCTTGCCGCTACATCTCCCCCGCGCTGGGGGTGATTGACCCGACGCCCGGCAACGTCGGGAAGCGGATAGTCAAGCGATTTCAACCCAAAAAGCTACGTAAGCTATGGGAGGGGGCCAACGATGCAACATGGCCGAAGACGGAAGCGGGCCGCAACTATGACGTTTCCCACAAGAAGGCACGAGCGGACGGTGGAGACGACTCTCTTGACAATATCGAACCTCTCCCTCACGATGAACATATGCGCCGTCATATCGAATCTGGTGACTTTAAGCGATGGGGAGGAAGGCGGTATCCATAATTTCCGGTTTTCATTGCCGCCGCTGGTAGCGGACATCCCTCCTATTGCGCAAGAAGAGGCACTGCAACTCGCTGCGCAGTTCTTAGGGGCAGTAGGACTGCGTGAACCGCATCTGACACTCGAACTGCACGCACACTTTGTAGCTGTGTTTCGATTTTGTGCCACACAGGTGAATAACCTGAGCTCCGCATCCGGCTGGGTGGTTGGGGGGAGCATGCCACACCTAGAGCTTAACGATCAGGAGATCCAAACCCCAATCGAAGCGCTCGCCATATATGCACTTTACGAAAGAACGTGGCTCAACGCGAAAGGGATGCCTGCGCCAGATGGTAGTGTGCCGATATATCGTGTACCTCCCGATTGGGCACCACTGACTTTTACGCCCGGATTCGAGGATTGGCGGATGGGAGCCCGCGTATCCTTCATTGCATGGAACATAGTGCGCAAGAATCCGGAGTTTCTATTGCATGCAGACATCAGGGCAGCGTGTTGCAAGAGAGGTTGGATTGCAGCTTGACGGTTGTGAGTAGGAGACATAGTGGATCCCGGGCAAGTAGACGCCGCACCATTGCCTGGCTCCCCAAGAACTGACCAGCCTCGAGTTTGACTCTTTCCGCCTGGAGTCACGGAGACGCCTATGAGCAGAGGAAAACGTTACAGCGAGGACCAGATCATCAAGGTCCTCCAGGAGATCGATGCGGGCGCCAGCATCGCGAGCGTGGCGCGGTCCCATGGAATCACGGAGCGGCATCAATACCGCTCGTGGAGCTGCACCTCGACGCTTGCCTACGATTATGAATCCCGTGTCACGCAGATTACGTATCCGAATCAGAGCACAAACAGTTTCAGCTACAATGGACTCGATACCAGGGTGAGCAAGGTGGATTCGACCGGAACCAGGACCTACCTCAGGGACGGGGCGTATGTGACCGACCCTGTTCTGACGGACGGGGCCGCCACCTACACCCCGTGGATCTCGGAGCGCAGGTCGAGCGCCACGAAGTTCTATCACCCCGACCGCCTGGGCACGACCGAGCGCCTGACCGACACCAACCAGTCCACGACCGACACCCGGCAGTACGACGCGTTCGGGTTGCTCACTTCCTCCTCAGGTAGCACCTCTACTCCCTTTGGCTTCGCAGGGGCCTGGGGCTACCAAGAGGACCCCGACTCCGGTCTGAAACTCCTGGGGCATAGGTACTACGATCCTTCGACTGGGAGGTTTCTCACTCGGGACCCGGTGAAGGATGGGAGGAATTGGTATGGGTATTGTGGGAACAATCCTGCGCGTTACATCGATGCGACGGGTCGCAAGTTCATCGACCCGCATCCCTTTTGGGAGGGACTTAGAAAGTTCGTGAACGGCATACCAACTCCAGTTAAGAGTTGGGGTTGGGCAATTGACAAGTTCAAGAAATGGATCAGGGGCGACGAGGCCGGACAGACACACACTTATGGCGAAGGCGATCTGCCTTTCGATGAGTTGACAAAGAGCCGCGGAGGACTCTCGATCCTGGACGAACTTCCCTCCAGCCCCAGCGACGGTCAGATCATTGACGACGGAAGCGTGCGCTCGGAAGAGGCCTTCATAAACACCTTGCTGGAGCCCTGGAACGGAGTGCAGGCGTTTACGGGAGGTTATACGTGGGTCGGTCGCTACGACGGCAGGAATCGGGAGTGGATCATTACTATTCAGAATACCACCGGTCCCACTTCCTTCTTCTATCACCTTTGGGAGATCATTGGCTTGAAGGATCATCAAACTGGCCCGCTCGGTGCGACGAAGCAGGAATATGTCTGGACAATCCGCTGACGCGCGAAAGCGCAACGTATGGCCTTGGGTGACCGCTGGTCTATTGTTCCTCTGCTGCTGCTGTCCGATATTCTCACAATTGCGATACATGGCTGGAGAGACAATGGTCGAGCGTGCATCCGAAGGGGACATGGGGGGGGTCGCCGTTTGGATCGGACTAGGAATAAGCAAGGACTTTCAGACAGACGAAGGCCGCACTGCAGTAAGAGTTGCTGCCGCGAGCGGCCAGTATCACATCTTGGAATTCCTACTGACTGAAGGTGCCGATCCACGAATTCGCGACAACAATGGCCTGAATGCTTTCGATGTTGCTCGGGACTTCAAAACCAAGGAGATCTTGAGCAGGTGGCTGAACGAGCACGAGGGTGCTCAACGTCCATGAAGTGATCTATCAGATAATTGTGGATATTCGGCTTGGACGGAATTCGCCCATGTAGTTTGCGACCTGCGCAGCGGAAGACATGGAAATCGGTTCTTACTGGGGAAAGAGGTGAAGATCGGCCAGCAAACGGTCAAGGAGTTCACCTACGATTCTGCGGGCAGGACGACCGCGGTCGAGACTTCGGCCGGGACGACCTTGCTGGCCTACGACTATGAGTCGCGGGTGACGGGGATCACCTACCCGAACCAGTCTACCAACGCGTTTACGTACAACGGGCTCGACACCAGGGTGGGGATGTCGGACTCGGGCGGGTCGAAGAGTTTCCTTCGGGATGGGGTTTCGGTGACCTCGCCGGTTCTTTCGGACGGCAGCGCCACCTACACGCCCGCGATCTCGGAGCGGCGCTCCTCCTCCACCACCTTCTACCACGCCGGGATCAAGAACGGGGACTCCCAGACCAACACCTCTGAGAGCGTCACCGCTTCAACCCAATACGACGCGTTCGGCAACGTGACCTCGTCCTCCGGTACCTGGCAAGGCCCCTTCGCCTACGGAGGACCTTACGGCTACCAATCCGACCCCGACTCCGGCCTGAAGCTCCTGGGGCATAGGTATTACGATCCCTCGACTGGGAGATTCTTGACTAGGGATCCGGTAAAGGATGGGCGGAATTGGTATGGGTATTGTGGGAATAATCCCATAACCTGGAGCGATCCCGATGGTCGAGCGCGACTTTGGAAGTGGCTCAAGGAGGTATGGGCCGGTCTTCGAGAGAACAGTCGTGAGATCATTGGTCGAATCGGCGCAGGAATTCACGGGGAGGAAATTCCCGACTTGCCCATTGACAGTATCAAACCCCCACCGGGAATTTCCCGAGGGCTTCCGCCCAGTCACGGATTGGACAAACGGATTATACTGCCCGATGACGATGCCCCAGGAGGGGCGGGCCTGCTGATAGGTGGGGGCTTCTGGAAGCGGATCAAGGAACTCGTTGAATCGATAGACCCAACGCCGGTCGGGATCGGCCGTGACGTTGGCGACGCCATTTCAACGGTCGTCGATCCTTGGGTGAGAGAGAAGATCGATAAGAGAAGGAGGATCGCTGAATGGTGGATGTCACCGGATTCCGAGAATCCACCGCGGTGAAATTCTTGGTTTGCCAAACTTGTGAGGAATCTTCGGAACGTAGTGTTTGAAGGTCGAGGGCAGTCCGTTCTCGATGCGTTTGTAGGGCGGCCGCCCGAAGAACTGACTTTTCAGGAAGCCGATGCCGTTTGCTATGCCTTCATTTCATTGGGCTTGAACTACCAAGCAGTGGACTTTGCTCAGCGAAGGGTCGAAGCAACAAATCGCGACGAAGACCGGTTGCAGCTCGCATGGGCTCTGAAAGCGTCATCCTCCTTTCGGGAGGCGGAAGCGCTCCTGGAGGTCATTTGCGACCCTTCCTTAATCGGGCAGACCAAAGCCCTTAAGGCTGTTCTCCGTGCCGATCTTGGAGACTGCGAAAACGCTATGCGAATGGCGTTAGGAGTGCGCCGGTCGGTCGACAACAACCTATCGCTTTACGTCCAATTATCAGTATCAAATGCGTGCAGAGATATAGAGGCATTAAGCGAGGTCATTCTTGAGATATTGGAGACAAAGGACATCGACAGTGCGCTGCTTACTGCGGCTTGTTACGGCGCACTACATACCAAGGACTTCGAGCTTGTGCGCAGAGCCCTTGCGCTCATCCCCAGAGGGAATCGATCACCGGAGGTCCTCTGCGTAAGGCTGCATGCTGCGATGAAGGACCGGAAGTACGGCGAAGCCGATATTGCGGCTGGATTGCTTTCGGAGTGCCTCGAAGACGGATCGTTTCTCGTGGCCTTTCATTTGGGCTACTACCACATGAGGTTCCTTCGGTATAAGCGCGCCGAGGGCTTCTTGAGGACCGCGCTTGAAAAAACGAATGACCGGGGCCCTGTCCTTCAGCTACTCGCCGAGGTGCTCATGATGCGGGGAAAGCTTCGAGAGGCGGCATCCCTAGCTCGCGAAGCGACCACGCTGGGACAAAGGAGTCGTCGGTTGCGCCGGACCTTCGTATTTAGCTGTACCTTGTCCGGGCGTTGGAGGACGGCCTGGAGAGCGCTTCAAAAATGGTAGCGGGAAGCAATGAACTGCAGAGCGGCGGGTGGTCATACTATGAGATAGGTCTACATCCCCCGGGTGACACCCCAAACTCGTTTTAGGGTGTTTCGGAGCCGGGAGCAAAGCGCGGAGCAAACTCTGCACACGCGACGATTTCGTCGGAAAGCTACGAATATGACGCTGCGGGGAACCTGATGGAAAAGACCGTGAACTCGGTGACGACGGAGTACGCGTACGACGATATCGACCAGTTGGTTTCCGAGGTCAGAAACGGGTACTCGGCGAGCTATACCTATGATGCGAACGGGAACCGGACTTCGAAGACGCTGAACGGCACGACGCAGAGCTACGTGGTGGACGATGCCGATAAGCTCACCAGCATCACCCAGGGCGGGAATACGGTGAAGTCATTCACCTACGATGCGGCCGGGAGGACGACCGCGGTCACCGTCGGCAACGATACGACAAGCATCGCCTACGACTATGAATCCCGCATCACGCAGATTACGTATCCTAACCAGAGCACGAATACTTTCGCGTACAATGGACTCGATACCAGGGTGAGCAAGGTGGATTCGACCGGAACCAGAACCTACCTCAGGGACGGGGCGTATGTGACAGATCCCGTGCTCACTGACGGGGCCGCCACCTACACGCCTGGGATCTCGGAGCGCAGGTCGAGCGTAACCAAGTTCTACCACCCCGACCGCCTGGGAACGACCGAGAGGCTCACCGACACCAACCAGTCCACCACCGACACCCGGAAGTACGACGCCTTCGGACTCCTCACGAACTCCTCGGGTAGCACGCCTACCCCCTTCGGCTTCGCTGGGGCTTGGGGCTACCAAGAAGACCCCGACTCCGGTCTGAAACTCCTGGGGCATAGGTACTACGATCCTTCGACTGGGCGGTTTCTTACTCGGGATCCGATCAAGGACGGGAGGAATTGGTACTCTTACTTCGAGAACAATCCTCTGAAATGGGCTGATCCGGAGGGCCTTAGCGAAAAGGGAGACGCCGCACGTCGAGCTGACGAGGGGATGAGCAAGTCACCGATCACGCCGAACATGCGCGAATAGCTGGCAAGTTTCGAGCGAAGCTTTGACTTGGAGTATTGACACGAGAACAAGTTCTGCGCCCCTATAAGGCGACAAAACCCAGCCCGTGGCTCCAGTACATGCCGCCGGGAAGCCCAAGTGAGGCTAAAACACGAGCGACTTCTCGGCTTCCACGACCCAGTCGGCGAGTTCGGGCATGCTGCCGATCAGGACCCCGGGGACCGCCTTCTCCCGGTCAAACCCGCGAGCGTCGGCGCACGAGCCGCAGAGCTTGATCTGCCCGCCCTTGGCGACGATCGCCTTGAGCATTCGCTCGACGTTGTAGTAACCGTCGGGAGTCTTCTGGCCGGAGGCCGCCGCCCAGATCGCATCGGCGAAGAGGAACACGCGCACATCGGCGCCGTGCTCCTTCTGGAGCGTCATTGCCGTGCGGAGGCCGTTGTAGGCGCGCTCCCCCCCGTACGGGGCGTCGTTGAGGATGATCAGGACCTTCATGTCTCCATTGTTCCCCACCCGGCGTCCAGCGGGAATGAGATTCGTCATAGTGGTATGGGTTCGATGGCCACGGTGCGAACGCATCCCGCTTCTCAAGCGATTCCGCAAGACTGGCTCCTAGGTCGCCGCGAAACTGGAGCGGACGCAAACTGGGACGATGGACCTCGCGACGCTCGACTCCAAGTAGGATTGCCGGGTTTGCGGACTTTGCGGCGCGGATGGCCCGGCTTCTGATACAATGTCTTCGTGCTTCCGGCTGAAGGCCGGGTGCTATGTTTGAATTGGAGGAGTTTATGAAGAAGCTCGCGCTTGCTGCGCTCGTTGGTGTATCCGCCGCGTCTTACGCCGCCATCAACATCAATTTCGACCTCAACTACCAAACGGTTCTGAAGCCCAGTTCCGGTAGCGTGTTCGTCACTTTCACGGGAACGGTGGACATCTTGTTGCCCTCGTTCTTTGCTTCGGGAGCGGTCGTCGAGTGGCCGGGCAACGGGTCGGCCTTCCTTTCGACGACGTTCGCGCCGAGTTTCCTGACGTACGTGACTGCAGCTACTCCCGGCGCTGACTACGCAGGTGATCTGATCATCGTCGAGGTCGCGAGCACCGACGCAGACGGGTTCTACTGGCTGAACGGCTCCACTTCAGGCATGTCGCCCCTTTCCGAACTCATCGTCGATGCTTCGGACGGCACCAGCATCGCCTCGGACAATGAGTTCTTTGGCGTGACGGTCGTGCCGGAGCCTGCCAGCATGGCAGCGCTTGGGCTTGGCGCTCTGGCGCTCATTCGCCGCCGCAAGAACTGATCAAGCCGAGCTTCTCTCTGGATTCGCTTCCAGGAGTCGCCTGACGGGAGGGGGAGAGTGCTTCCCTTCCCGTTCTTGTTTGCCAAATTGCGCCGGGGCGCCTCTGCGAAGCCCCCTACCGAGGGCCGCCAGACTCGCTCCAGTGGACCGCAAGCTTCCTACCCGCCCAGGTATCTTCGCCCTATGCCCTACATCCGATTCGTGCCTGAGGAAGAAGCCGAGGGCGAGCTCGCCCGGCTCTATGAGGAGGCGCGCAAACGGGCCGGCAAGGTGTTTCACGTCGTCCAAGCGGCTAGCTTGGCCCCGCGCCAGCTTCGAGCGTCGATGGGCATCTACCGAGAGGTCATGTTCGGGGATTCACCCCTCAGCAGAGCCCAGCGCGAGATGATCGCGGTGGCCGTCTCTCGGGCGAACGCGTGCCACTACTGAGTGTGGGCCCATGCGGAGGACCTCCGGTCGGAGGGCGTCGACGAATCCACGGTTCAAGCGCTTTGCACGGATTGGCGAGGCGCGGAAACCCTTTCCGCTGCCGAGACGGCCATGCTCGCCTACGCGGAAAAGCTGACTCTGTCGCCCGGATCGATCGCTGAGAGCGACGTCACGCAGCTGAAAGCTGCAGGCTTGTCCGACCGGGCGATTTCCGACATCGTGCAGGTCGTAGGCTACTTCAATTACATCAATCGGGTGGCCGACGGCCTTGGGGTTGAGCTCGAAGACGACATGCCGCCCAGGTGAGCCCAAGCCGAGATCGTCCGCACGCAGGTCACTCGTCCGTCCGTTCTGAAGAGGTTGACGGCGGCTGGGAATCGCACGGCACGTCCCCATACGAGCAAAACACGCAACAATCGCCAGGCAAGGGTCGAGAAACCGCGCCGCACGCGACGCATTCGAAAGCCAGCACTCAGACGTCCGGAGGGACGATCGCCAGCCGGACCGAGCCGCAGCTTGGGCACACGAGGTTGGAAATGCGCTCACCCATTGACTCACTCCTCCCGCAACAGGGCGATCGCTTCTGCTCTCGAAGGCACTCCGCAGAAGACGCGTTCGCCGTTCTTCCAAATGCAGGGCGCTAGCGTAACCCCCCGCGACTTGGCCTCGGGTCCATCGGCCGGTAGCACGCGAATCTCGCATCCGCAGGTCGAGACGGCTTCTCTGACGATGCTCACCGCTTCGTCGCAGTTCGTGCATCCGGCAGTAAAGACTTCGATTGTGCTCATGGTGTTCTCCTTAGGGAAGATCGGGCCAGCCCCCAGAATCGCGCAAAGGGCGTTCTCGGCGTCCAGCGAACCGCTTTCGTACGCCTGAAGCCGTTGGCGCAGGGCCATTCGGAGCCGATTCCACTCCGCGACTTCAGACTCGATTTGGGCAAGTCGCTTGCGAACAATGGCTGCGACCTCCCTGCAGGGCTCTTCCCCGCCATCGAGAACTTCTAGGCAAAGCCGGATCGTTTTCAGCGGAAACCTTAGCCTCTTGGCCGAAGCGATCAAGAGCACCCGCTCAACGTCGCTCTCGCCGTAGCTGCGGTACCCCGACTCGCTCCGTTCAGGCTCGCCAAGGAGTCCTTGGCGTTCGTAGTAGCGGATCGCGGAGACGCTGATCCCTGTTCGATGGGAAAGCTCGCCGATCTTCATCGAATGGTAGTGTGAAGCCTGAACCTCGGTTGAGAGTCAAGGCCCCAACTTCATAATTCAGAATTCGCGTCCGCGACTCCCAGCGCTCCACACCCTGCGTCCGACCCATCGAGCAGGACCTGCTCTGTCCACGGGCATGAACAAGAATTCAAGAGCACCGAAGATGCGCTTTTCCAGGGCGTTCCGAAGGAAGAAGCCGACAAGATCGCGGCAACGATCGCCGAAGTCGGTGGCAAAGTCGAAGTCAAGTAAGCGTCGCCTGCGCGATCTCGCGAACGAATTGCCTCGGCCGCCCGCGGGCGTCGGGGCAATTCGGCGTTTCTCGTGGCCGTGCCGTCAATGACCTTGAGGAGGGGCTTGCGAGCGCTTCTTCTTGTACTCCTCGATCAGTTCGATCGCGGCTTAATAGCGCTTCTGCCGGACCATCTGCTCAACCGTGCGGTTGTAGACGTCTTCGAGGTCGAGCCTTGCGCCCCGGTCGAGAAGGATGCGGGCGGTCTGCAAGCACTCCGGGCTGTCGTCCAAGAGAGCGCAATGCAAGGGCGTGTATCCATCGTCAAAGGTCTGTTCGTTGAGGTCCGCCCCGGCGTCGAGAAGGATGTTCACGCAATGAGGAAAGGCGTAGTACGCCGCGATGTGAAGTGCCTTGCTGCCGTTTTCCTTGACGGGGAGATGCACGTCCGCCCCGGCCTCGATCAGTTCCTTGACCATGAGGGGGCGCTCGGGAACTCTAGATTCCGAAGGAACGTCCCTGGACTTCACATGAGCGTGTTTTTGGTATCGACCCAAGGCAGCGTACAGGGGGCGTTGCTCTACCAGCATTTCGTTGGGATCGCTTCCGGCTTTGAGACATGCGCGGAAAACGCCCAAATTCCCTGCAAATCCGGCCCTGTGCAGGAAAGAAGAACTTGAGGAGTACAGTGACGCACCGTGAGTGATTAACAGAAAGGCAATAGCCTCATCTTTTTCCGGGTCTTTACCCCAATAAACGAGTTTCATAAGCGCTGTTTGGTCCCGGTGCACGTTGTTAGGGACTAAATCCGGATGCACTCCGGACTCTAACAGCCGGCGTACTTGCTGTACGTCCCTCGCTCGAACGGCTGAGATCAACGCCTCATAGTCTTCACTCTTGACTTGAACGGGAGCGAACAACAGTATTACGGCTCCTCGCTGTTTGGTGTGGGTAGCGGGTCGTAGCTTTCCGTGCAGCAGGTAGCTCATGGCGATGAGGTTTTGAGGGTTGCTGTAGCCTCGCGCTTTGTTTTTGGCTGCCTGCAGAACGCTGTGGAGGCCTTCCAGGAATCCGTTGGAGATTCGGGTTTCGAACCACCTCAAGATCTTGTCCGCCGCATTGAAGAAGGTGACGGCGACCTCGACGACGGCGTGGATATCTGAGGCGAGGGCCATGCCGATCCACTCGTAGAATGCGGTCTGCGCCTGGCATCTGGGGACTTTGAAGAGTTCCTGGAAAGCCAGTCTGAGACCGTAGGCTTTTCCGGTGAGGGGAAAGGCGTTCTCTTCCAGAAGCTCTTGGAGGCTCAGCTTCTCTTTCTCTGAGAGGTTGGTTGGGTTCTTGAGCCAGAGCCAGCGGGTTCGTTTGAACTTCGTCGCCTTCTTGGTTTCGGCTTTTCTCGTTTCATCGACCGCCCTTGTCAGAAGGGCCACAAGGTGGTAGCGGTCGAGCGTCACGCTTGCTTGGGGAAGGCCTGCGCGATGCCGCCAAGGAACGCCGGTCCCATGTCGCAGGTGAAGGCCTGCACCTTGGCGGGGTCCGCGCCTTTGGCCTTGAGGAACGCTTTGAACTCGAAAAGGGCAGAACCGCTTCTCCCTGGCAGGCATACAGAACGCGCCGGGCATCCAAGTCCACGAAGACCGTGATGTAGTCGTGGCCGCGCCTTGCCGCCGTCTCGTCCACCCCGATCCTTGTCGGCTGGCCGATGCCCAGGGCGTCTCGGGTTCGCTTCACGTATTGATGGATGAGCCGCCAGAGCCGGGTGTCAGACAGTCTCAGGAGCCTGGCCGCCGGCGCCACAGGCATCTGGGAAACGAGCCGATCGCATGCGCTTCAAAGTCCATCGTGAAGCCGCTGCCCGCATGGGCCCAGGGAACCTGAACCGTGGCCACCTTCCCGTCCTTGCCGATGACCCGAGGCACCCTGGCATGAATGAAGCACGGATACTTGAAGAAGTTTAGGTGCCGCCACTTCCGCTCGGAAGTGTCGTGAACCTCAAGCCCGCCAAACCTGGCCCCGCGTTCAAAGTCCACCTTGATGTGAACCTCACCGTCAATGAACTCGATGTCCACGATCTTCCAAGGGGGCGTTAGCCCAAGGCCAAGAGCAAATAACTCGGTCGGTTGCATCCCATCAGATTACGCCAACCCACACCAAACAGCGAGGAGCCAGTATTACGGACAGGAGTATCGATCCCATAATCACTCTCCCAACTTGAGGTGTAAGGACACTAGAAGCGTCGCCGCTCCCCCATTTGCGATGCGGATGAGCATGATCTTCTTTTCTCCAGGGTTCAAGGTTGTACCGACGCCGTTCGACGGGCTGATCGCGTTGTTGTGGTCGAGGTCTTGGCCATTCAGCGGAAGCCGGACAATCCCCTTGCCCGCGGAAAGGCCGGTCTGCGCGGCGCCCCAATACGGGGCTCCCGTGTTGCGAGCTTTGATGTAAGGAACCACGAGGGTGGCGGTCGTCCCGCTCGTGTTCTCAACAGTGATCTCATAGTATAGATTCGCTCCGTAGCAACCTTTGTTAGCCCGATCGTATTGGTGGGAGGGGCCCGATAGCTTGCCGAAGGCCTCTGGGCCATGCTCGGGGCCAAGGGATTCGCACACGGAAACCGGTAAGGGACTTTCGACTTGGGGGTTGAACTTCCGCTCGGCGTAAACCGTAATCTCACTGTAAGGCCACCAGCCTCTCACATGCTGATTCACCGGGACCACGGGATCGTCGAAACTTCCCGTCTCGTCCGATCTCGTCGCATACGTCCGCACGTCCAAAGTGCCCACTCCCAGTACTTCTACGTCGAATTCATACACTGCGCCCGCAACTTTCGACGGCGCGACCGTGTGGCTCCAAAGAATAACCGGATCAGGTCCCACAGAATAAGTTCTTCGAACCGGGTCGAGGCTCCCGAAGAGTTGCGCGACGGGTGGCAAGGTTGAGCATTCCTGGGCTAGCGGTTCCACCCCGCCCCGCGGCCGCTCGATGCAGCGAACTGAAGGTAAAATGGGTTCACTATGGCTACCTTAGCACCCGAAAAATACAAGACCGAGGCGGGACCTGTTTACGCCCTCAACCTGATCAACGGAGAGTGGAATGAGTCCTCGACCGGGGCCCGATTCGAGTCTACGAATCCCGCAGACACGCGCGAAGTCGTCGGCACTGCGCCCCAATCGGGTGAGAAGGACGTCGAGGCCGCCGTCGCCGCTGCGCGAGCAGCCTCCCCCTCGTGGGCCACGCTGAGTTGGGTCCGCAGGGCAGAACTTCTGGACAACCTCGCCCAACTCATCAAACGGGACCTCGAAGAGTGCAGTCGGCTGGTCACCCGCGAGTGCGGCAAGCCGATCAACGAGGGCCGGGCCGACGTGGTGGAGAGCCTCCACATGGTGCAGTACGCCGCCGGATTGGGCCGGATGCCGGTCGGGGAGTGCATCAGCAGCGAGATCCCCGAAAAGGACGCCTATATCCGACGCAAGCCCAAGGGCGTGATCGCCTGCATCGCCCCGTGGAACTTCCCGATGGCGATTCCGCTCTGGGAGATGACGCCGAGCCTCGTCAGCGGCAACACGATTGTGCTCAAGCCAGCCGAGCAGACCCCCATCGTCGCCCACAAGTTGTTCCAGCTGATGGCGGAGGCCGGGTTCCCCCCCGGAGTGATCAACATCGTTCATGGGGACGCCGACGCCGGGCGCCCTCTTTCGGCTCATCCTGACGTCGACGTCGTCGTATTCACCGGCAGCTACCAGGTCGGCAAGGCCATCCAGCGCCAAGCCGCCAACGAAGCTCACAAGTTCGTCGCGACCGAAATGGGCGGCAAGAACGCGGTGATGGTCCTCGAAGACGCCGACCTCGAAATCGCGGTCCCGGCGTGCGTGCTGAGCGCGTTCAAAACCACCGGCCAGCGGTGCGTAACCTCGGGGCGGCTCATCGTCGACGCAAAGATCGTCGACGAGTTTCAGGAGCGGTTCCTCGCAATGGTCGATCGCATCAAGATCGGCAACGGGCTCAGTGAAGACGTGTTCATGGGCCCGCTCATCGAGCAAGAGAGCATCAAGAAGTACGAGCTCCACAACCAGAAGGCCACCGAAGAAGGCGCTCAAGTGTTGCGAGAGGGGGGCGTGCTTACCGGAGGCGAATACGCCAACGGCTGGTTTGTCAAGCCTTTCGTCTATCGCATGAACTACAGGCCGGGGACCTTCTGCCTTCGGGAAGAGGCGTTCAGCCCGCATTGCGCGATCATCCCAGTCAACGGCCTCGACGAGGCGGTGAAGGTGTACAACGACACCGACTATGGGCTCGCGATGGCGGTCATTACCGAGGACTATCGCAAGTGGCGGTATGTACGAGACCACGCCGAATACGGACTGGGATATGTCAACCTTCCGTCCATCGGCGCTGAGGTTCATCTGCCCTTTGGCGGCGTTAAGAACTCCGGAAACGGGCATCCCTCCGCTGAAGGATTGATGGACGCAGTCACTCACCGGGTGGCCTTCACCGTCAATCATGCCCGCGAGATCAAGATGGCTCAGGGCCTGAGCGTGGAGCTGTAAGGACTCGCCCGCGGTTTAAGGGGCGGCTGTCACGCGAGCCGCCCACGTCTGCCAGCTTGGATGAAGTCCTGGAAGTTCGAGCAACTCGGAGGCACGGTGGAGTTCGGAGGTTCGAATGCGGAAGAGGTCGGATAGGGTCGGTCCCGCGCTCAGAGCTGGTTCGAGGGTGAACTCGTCGCCCGCCCCGATCTCGCCCTCTTCGACGACCCGAAAATAAGCCCCGGGCCTTCCCGCGTCTCGGAATCGCTCGACGAATCCCTGATCGCCCATTACCGCGCCTAACTTCCAGCATGGAATCCGAGGAACGGTCGCTGCGAGGGTTGCCGTACCAATTCTCATCCGCTGCCCGACCCTCAGGCTGCGGAGGTCGAGCTGGCTGATCGTGAGGTTCTCCCCGAACAGCGGAGGCTCGACTTCGACTCCCTGAGCTTCTTGCCACCAAGCGTAGTCTTCGAGAGAGTAGGCGTACACCGCCTGAAACTGCCCGCCGTGGTGTATCGGGTCGCCTTGTCGGTCGCCGGCCAGCCCTTCCGCTGTCGCCCTGACCCTGCCCTCGACCCGGCTCTTGGCAATCGCCGAAGGCTCGCTACGGCCCTTCCAGGAAAGCCACTTCGGCTGACCTACTTGAACGGAAACGACGGTCGCGGCCATGAAGATCAAAAGAGTATCCCCGCAGGCTCGAAGCCCGCAGGGATACGCGCAGTCCTCGGCAGAGTTCGATAGGCTCTAGTCGTGCCCCTCGTCCTCTTTTTCGGGCGCCTCGGCGATTGCCGCCTCCGTCATCAGAAGGAGCCCAGCGATCGAGGCCGCGTTTTGGAGCGCGAGTCTGACGACCTTGGTGGGGTCGACGACGCCAGCCTTGAGTAGGTCTTCGTACTCCAGCTTCGCGGCGTTGAAGCCATAGCCGGACTTTCCGGTCTTCACCTTCTCCACGACCACCGACCCTTCGTATCCCGCGTTCTCGGCGATGGTCCGCGCGGGCGCTTCGAGGGCCTTCTGGATGATCCGAACCCCGATGGCTTCATCGCCCTCCAGCTTCAGCCCCTCCAAGGCGGAAGAGCATTGGATGAGCGCGGCCCCGCCTCCGGGCACGATCCCTTCGTCGAGGGCGGCGCGGGTGGCGGCAATGGCGTCTTCGACGCGAGCTTTGCGCTCCTTGAGCGCAGTCTCCGTCGGAGCGCCGACCTTCACCACGGCCACCCCTCCCCGCAGCTTGGCGAGGCGCTCTTGGAGCTTCTCTTTGTCGTACTTGCTATCGGTGTTTTCTATGGCCCGCTCGATCTGGCGAATCCGGCCGTCGATGGCCTCCTTCGCGCCCTTCCCGTCGATCAGCGTCGTGTTGTCCTTCGTGATGACGATCCGGGCAGCCGAACCCAGCGACTCCATCGGCAGGTTTTCGAGCTTGATCCCAAGGTCTTCCGTGACGGCCTGTCCTCCGGTGAGGATGGCCATGTCTTCGAGCATCGCCTTGCGGCGGTCTCCGAAGCCCGGCGCCTTGACGGCCGCGACCGGAAGATTCGCCCGCAGACGGTTTAATACCAACGTTGCAAGGCACTCGGCCTCGACGTCCTCGGCGATGATCACGAACGGGCGTTGCTGCCGTAGGACCTTCTCCAGGGTCGGGACGATGTCTTGCACGCTCGAAATCTTCTTCTCATAGAAAAGCAGGAGCGGGTTTTCAAAGACCGTCTCCATTCGATGCGCGTCCGTCACGAAGTACGGCGAAAGGTAACCCTTGTCGAACTGCATCCCCTCGACAAGTTCGAAACTCGTCTCAAGCCCCTTCGACTCCTCGACCGTAACCACACCATCCTTACCGACTTTTTCGAGCACGTCGGCCACGAGAGCGCCGATCTCGGCGTCCTTGGCACTGACCGTCGCGACCTGCAGGGAGGCTTCCCTGCCCTTGATTGGCTTGCTCATCTTCTCCAGCGCGGCGACGATGGCGTCGGTGGCTTGGTCCAGCCCCTTGCGAATCAAAGTCGCGTTGCTGCCGGCGGCGACGTTTCGAATCCCCTCTTTGAAGATGGCTTGGGCCAGAACGGTCGCGGTGGTTGTTCCATCGCCAGCTAAGTCGTTCGTCTTTGAGGCCACCTCACGGATGAGCTGGGCGCCCATGTTCTCGAATCGGTCCTCAACCTCGATCTCCTTGGCGATGGTGACTCCGTCGTTGATCACGCTCGGACTTCCGAACTTCTTTTCGAGGACGACGTTTCGGCCGCGAGGGCCCAACGTCACCTTGACCGCATTGGCGAGTTTATCGACGCCGACCTCTAGGGCCCGGCGCGCGTCGTCTGAATACTTTAGGTTCTTGCTTGCCATATCGCTTCCCTACTTCGCTCCGACCTTCTCTTTCTTCTCGGCCTTCGCTCCTTCGAGAACAGCGAGCACGTCGTCTTGGCGCAGAATGAAGTACTCCTCTCCGCCGACCGTCACTTCCGTCCCGCTGTACTTGCCGTAAAGCACCACGTCTCCGACCTTCACCTCCATCGAGACCAGCTTTCCTGAATCGAGCCTCTTACCTGGCCCGACGGCGAGCACCGTGCCTCGCGAGGGCCTCTCTTTGGCGGTATCGGGGAGCAGGATTCCTCCTGCGGTCTTCTCCTCTTCGGGAGCCGATTGAACGACGATTCTGTCATGCAACGGTGTCAGTTTCATCTCTTCTCCTACTTCTGTTTGAGTTTGAAATCCTCATTCCGAAGGCGTCCTTTGGGAAGCCCTGGATCGGTGTTAGCAGTATACCGCCGAGAGTGCCAACGATGTCCCGATTTTTGCGAGGGGGCGTTTCCCTTCGCTCGGCGGGCCACAATGAAACCGTTCGATGATGGATGAACAGCCAACTTGGGTCGGAACTGCGGACGCCGAGGATCGCTTGGACCGGTTTCTTGCGGCGGCGTTTCCCGCAATGAGCCGCGCGAAGGTCCAGGAGTGGATCGCCGCGGGCCGTCCGAGGGTCGACGGCAAGCTCGCCAAAGCGGGGCGCAAGCTTCGCCGTGGGGCCGTCGTTGAGATCTTTGGCCCTCCGCCTGCGCCGGAAGCGCCGAACATCGCCCCTGCAGAGATTCCGATCGAAGTCCTCTACGAAGACGAGCACCTGCTGGTCGTCGAAAAGCCACGAGGCCTTGCGACGCACCCGGCCCGCTCCCTCAAAGCGCCGAGCCTTGTGAATGCGCTCTTGGCACGGGGCCAACCGCTCAGCGAAGGGTCCGGGGCGTTCCGTCCGGGAATCGTACACCGACTCGATAAGGACACCTCGGGTCTGATCGTCGTGGCAAAGGACGACCGCTCTCACAGTGCCCTTGCTCGGCAGTTTGAAAAGAAGACCGCCGAACGAAGGTACCTTGCGGTGCTTTCGGGGGACTTGAGCCGAGACCGGCTCCTCGTGGACGCCCCGATCGGCCGCGACCCCTCAGACCGGCGAAAGATGGCCGCGACCTCGCGGGGTAAACCCGCTCGCACCCACTTCAAGAGAATCCGGCTCACTGAGCGCGGGGTCTTGGTGGGGGCAAGGCTCGAAACCGGCCGAACTCACCAGATAAGGGTTCACGCGCTGCTGGCGGGCCACCCCGTGCTGGGAGATCCCCTCTATGGCGATCGGCGGGGATTTCAAGGCCCCCTCCAACTCCATGCTGCGTTCCTAGCGTTCGATCACCCAGAAACAGGCGAGCGCGCGACGTTTACGGCCCTGCCGCCGGTCGACATGGAGGCGGACGCGAAAGACATCGATGCCCTCGATCCCTTTTAGGGCGGCTTAGTTCAGACTGAATCGATCTCGCTGAGGTCGGACGGGAGTCAGCGCCCTCCGCTCGCGGACTCTGAGCTTCGGCGCTTTGGCCTCCGCCACAAGGCGCGCCCAAAAATCGACAGCCGAGCAGAGGGAGACCAAGACCATCAGCCCCAGAGCCATGAGAATCGAAGTAAAGGTCGCCCCGTTTGACTCCATTTGCTTTCTCGGTTCGAATTGCTACGGCTTGTTTCGGCTAAGGACCGTCCTCCGATCCGGCGGAATCCAAACTGCTCGGGGAGCTTGCGGCCACGTCCCTCGCCTTACTCTTCATAGCGTCCCCGACACCGCCGCCGGTTCCCGTTACCGTGTCCGAACCGGTTACGGGCGACATCGGGCCGGCTGCGGGTGACATCACTTGAACGCCCTCGTCCGAAGCGCTCCCGCTCGACTGCGCCGCTTCGCTTCCGGGCTTCGCGTCCTCCGTTTCGTTCGACGCACCCGCGGAGCACCCCCACAACCCAAGGAGGGCGCACGCGATCGACAGACCCCAAACTCCTCGCACCATACAATCAGTATGCCCCAAGCGAGAATGGGCGGAGAGAACTTTGGGGCAAGCCTCAGAGGCTTTACGAAGAATCGGGGAGGGGATCGAGTCGTTGACGGCGAAAGATACAACACCGTAGACGATCTTCGGCCGTTTGGGAGTAGAGTCCAATGATGCTTCGATTCACCCGTCACTTCGTTGCTGCAAGCCTCGCCGTTCTTGCCTCTGGGGTTTTCGCACCGGTTCTTGCGGCCCAGGCGATCGACATGGGGCAGTTCGAGGGCCTCAAGTGGAGGCCGATCGGGCCCTTCCGCGGAGGCCGGTCTACGGCGGTCTGCGGTGTCGTCGGGCGGCCCTCTGAGTTCTACATGGGCACCACGGGCGGGGGGCTCTGGAAAACGATCGACGCGGGAGTGAATTGGGAGAGCGTGTCGGATGGATACTTTCGCACGGGGTCGGTGGGCGCGGTCGCCGCCAGCCGCTCGAACCCCGATATCGTCTACGCCGGGATGGGGGAGGCCTGCATTAGGGGCAACATCTCCCACGGCGACGGCGTTTATCGGTCCGCAGACGGAGGCAAGACCTGGAGCCATGTCGGCCTCAAGGAAACCCAGACCATCGGACGGATCGTTGTCCACCCCACCAATCCCGACATCGTCTACGTGGCGGCCTTGGGCCATATTTACGGCGCCAACAAGGAGCGAGGGGTCTACAAGACCACCGATGGCGGCAAGACTTGGCGCCAAGTGCTCTACGTTTCTGAGCGGGCGGGCGCGGTCGATCTTTCCTTGGATGTCCACAACCCCGAAACGCTGTACGCCGCGACCTGGGAGGCTTGGCGGACAGCCTACTCCTTAAACAGCGGCGGCCCGGGATCGAAGCTGTTTAAGACGACGGATGGGGGCAGGAATTGGACTGACCTTTCGCAGGCTCGAGGGATGCCGGTCGGCCCTCTGGGGAGGATTGGCGTCAGCGTTTCTCCGGCCGACTCGAACGTCGTATATGCGATCGTCGAGGCGCTCGAGGGCGGGGTGTTTCGTTCCGACGATGCCGGGACCACATGGACTCTTACCAATTCCGACCGCAACTACCGTCAGAGGGCCTGGTACTACACTCACATCGCGGCCGACCCGAAGAACAAGGACACAGTGTACGTTCTGAACGTTGGGATGGGACGCAGCACCGATGGCGGCAAGACCTTCCGGGGAGTCGGCACGCCTCACAGCGACAACCACGACCTTTGGATCGACCCCGACGACCCGAACCGTTTGGCGAACGCCAACGATGGAGGGGCCAACGTTTCGCAGGACGGAGGCCGCACATGGACTCGGCAGGACTATGCGACGGCTCAGCTTTACCATGTCTCCGCGGACAACGCGTTTCCCTATCGAGTCCTCGCCGCCCAGCAGGACAACAGCACGGTCCGGATTCCCAGCCGAACGGCGGGCGCGGGCATCACGAGCAGCGACTGGACCTCGACCGCCGGAGGCGAGAGTGGATACGTCGTGGCCAAGCCCGATGACCCGGAAATCGTGTTCGGAGGCAGCTATGGAGGCTATCTGCAGCGGCTCAACCACAGGCTCAATTCCAGCCGCAACATCAACTTCTGGCCCGATAACCCGATGGGACACGGCGCGGCTGACCTCGCGCACCGCATTCAGTGGACCTTCCCGATCGTGTTTTCGCCCCACGACCCGAAAGTTCTTTATAGCTGCTCCCAGTTCGTCATGAAGTCGACGAACGAAGGCCAGACGTGGCAAAAGATCAGCCCCGACCTGACGAAGAACGACAAGTCGAAAATGGGTCCGAGCGGCGGGCCGATCACGAAGGACAATACGAGCGTTGAGTATTACGGCACGGTGTTCACCCTTGCCGAATCACCGAAGAAACCGGGGGTGCTGTGGGCCGGCTCAGACGATGGGTGGGTCAGCGTCACCCTCGACGGAGGTAAAGCGTGGCAGCGCGTCACGCCCGCAGGGATGCCGGAATGGGGCCTTTGCAGCATGATCGACGCCTCAGCCCACGCCGAAGGGACGGCGTATCTTGCCGTGGACAACCACGAAAACGACGACCTTGCCCCCTACATCTACCGCACGCACGACTTCGGCAAGTCCTGGACGAAGATTGTCAGCGGGTTGCCAGAGGATTCCTACGTCCGGGTCGTGCGCGAAGACCCCAAGATGCGAGGGCTGCTCTATGCGGGCACCGAGACCGGAGTGTGGGTGAGCTTCAACGACGGGGCTCTGTGGCAGCCCTTGCAGTTCAATTTGCCCGTCGTGCCCGTCCATGATCTGGTGATCAAAGACGACGACCTGATCGCCGCCACACACGGAAGGTCGATTTGGATTCTCGACGACCTTTCGCTGCTGCGACAAGCGAACCCATCCGGCGGACTCGCCACTCGGCTTTTCAAGCCACGCGACAACTACCGCGTGTCCGGCGGAGGGGGTTTCGGCAGACGCCCTCAAGCTCGCGAGGAAGAGCCCGAGCCTACGGGTGAGAACCCACCGATGGGGTTTGTGGTCACCTACTCAATCCAAGAACCGGCTGAATCCGTACTGATCGAGGTCTCCGATGCGCAGGGCGTCATCGTGGGCCGAAGAGAAGGCGCGCCGAGCGCGAAGGGCCTCCACAAGGTCCCGATCCGGCTCCAGTACTCCTCCTATCGCTCGATTCCGGGGATGATTTTTTGGGCTGCGGGCTCGCGGCCGATCCCTGCCCCTCCCGGGACGTACACGATCCGCCTCGTTGTAGACGGCGCCGCTCAAACGGTGGATGGCAGGTTCGTTCTGCCTCCGAACAGCGAGGCGACTGAAGAAGACGCGGTGTTGCAGTGCGACCTCGCCCGACGAATCTCCGCCCGGGTCGATGACGCCAATCAAGCGGTATTGAAGGTGCGGGACGTTCGAAAGAAGGTGGCCGATGCCTCTGAGGATGCGGGAAAGAGCGGAAAGGATCCGAAGGCGATAGCGAGCGCTCAAGAAGGCGCATCACGCCTGGGGGCTCAACTCACGGAGATCGAAGAGGCAATCTATCAGGTGAAGAACCGAAGCGGGCAAGACCCTCTCAACTACCCGATTCGGCTGAACAACAAGATCGCGGCCCTGCTCGGAGTGGTGCTGTCTGGCGACTTCCGCCCGACCGATGCCGCTTATGAGGTGTTCAACGCTCTTTCGGGCGAGTTGCAGACTCACCTCGACCGCCTGGAATCGCTCCTCACCAAGGACCTAAATGCGCTCAACACGCAGCTCCAGGCACTCGGGATCGAACGCGTGGCGCCCGATACGAGCGGAGGAGGGGTAGCGCCCTAGCGCGGTGCTTCCGAACTTCTACTTCGATCCGGAGATTCTGAAGTACTCCTTCGGGCTTAGCCATCCTCTGCTGCCGGAAAGGCTCGAACGAACGCTGGCGCTTCTCGAAGCGCTTGGCCACGGGGGATATTTCCCTCCTGGGGACCTCGCGCTCTCCGATCTCGAACGGGTCCACAGTCCTGACTACATCCAAGCCGTTCGCGAACTGAGCGAGCAGCCCGACCTCGATTCGGCGGGCGCCACACGATATGGGTTGGGCCCCGGCGATAACCCGGCCTTCGAGGGGATGTTTCCCTCCGCTCGCGCCTATTGCGCTTGCTCAGCACAGGCGGCGAAGGATGTATGCGCCGGGGCGACCCTGGCCTTTTCGCTGGGCGGGGGGCTGCACCATGCCCAACGATCGTTCGCCAGCGGGTTTTGCGTGTTCAGCGATCCCGCGATCGCCCTCCACATCCTGCGGGAGCGATTCGATCGAGTCGCCTATGTCGATATCGACGTTCACCACGGCGACGGCGTGCAGTTCCTCTTTTGGGACGACCCGTCCGTCTTGACGTGCAGCATCCACGAGGACGGGCGGTACCTCTACCCTGGCACTGGCGCAGTAGAGGAAACGGGTCCCGCGAACGCCGCCGTCAACGTGCCACTCGCCCCCGGTACGACCGGCGACACTTGGCTGTGGGCGTTTGAACGGGGCATTCTTCCTGCTCTCGAAGCCTTCGCGCCCGAAGCCCTTGTGCTGCAAATGGGAACGGACGCCCACTTCCTCGACCCGCTCGCCCACCTCAACGTCGCCGCCCAGGATTGGCTGGAAGCGGTCCGGCTCGTCAAGGAGACCGGGCTCCCGATCGTCGCCCTCGGCGGGGGAGGCTACAGCCTCGACACTGTTCCCCGCATGTGGGCTTCGGCCTGCCTGACTCTTGCAGGCGTGCCTTTCGAAGACTCCGTTCCCGACCCTCTCGCCGAGCGATGGCAGATGCCTTCGTTCTTTGACCCTTCTCCGCCGGGGCCTTCGGGGAGCGGCCGCAGAGAAGCTGAAAAGGTGATCGAGTTCCTACGTTCGGACGTCTTTCCCGGCTTGCCCCGGCCCCGGTAGCTTCGAGACGGGTACCCTTGACCACCAACGAGGAGCGGAGCATGAACGGAGACTACGAACCCAGAGAACGCCTTTTGCACCCGGGACGGGGCCGCCGGAGGAACTGGTTCCTGATCGCCGGGATCGGGCTCATTGCGCTCGTGTTCTTGATCTCTTCCTTCGCTAAGCCCTACACCGACTACCTTTGGTACGTCCATGATGCTGGGCACCCTGAGGTCTTCACCCTCGCCTACCAAACGCGGGGCGTGCTGTTTTCGCTCTCCTTCGTGTTTTGCGTCTTGCTGTTCGCCCTGAGCTTCGGCAGGGCCCTCAGCGTGGGCATGGTGTACCTTCGAATGCCCGCGAGTCTTTCCGAGAACGTCAGCGCCCAACTTCTCGGATGGATTCAGGCTCATGCAGCCGGGGCGACCAAGCTCGCTGCGGTCGTGCTCGCCTTCTTTTCCGCAATCGGGTTTTCGCGGGAATGGCCGACGTACCTCCTTTGGCGCAACGCCCAGACCTTCGGGATGGACGACCCGATGTTTGGCAAAGACATCGGTTTCTTCGTGTTCCAGCTTCCGTGGTGGCTGGCGGTCCTGAGCTTCCTCAGCAGCGTCCTGTTGCTATGCGCGCTTGCGACTTTGGGGATTTATGCTGGCATCGCGGGCATCGCTCGCCTTGCCAAGGTCGAACTCAGCAAGCCTGCCGTACGGCTGCACATCGGTGCGCTGATTGGGCTCACGCTCATGGCCTTCGGCGCGTACAACTTGCTCTCGGTGTACGAGTACGGGCTGATCGACAGCCCCCAATTCACCGGCGCAGGGTACGCCGCGGCGTTCAAGATGAAGGTGCATTACGCCCTTGCCGCTCTCACCGTCCTTTTGGGAGCCGCAACGATCGTTTCGGCGAAGTTCGTTCGCCACTACCGCATTCCGGTGTACGGACTCGGGGGCATCGCGGCGGTGTACCTGCTGGGGCTGCAGATGACTCCCGCGATCCTCCAGCGGGTCTATGTCGAGCCCAACAAGCTCCAGGTGGAGAGCCCCTACGCGGAACGGGCCATCAAGATGACTCGCTGGGCCTACGGGCTCGACCAGATCGACGTACGCCAGACGGATGTGCGAGAGGAGCCGACCCCCGATGAGCTCGTAGCATCGCAGGCTACGCTTCAGGGCATGAGGCTGTGGGACCCGGAGGTTCTGCGCCAGTGCATCGAGACCATCCAGACCTTGCGGCCCTACTACAAGTTTCACGATGTGGACGTCGACCGCTATATCATCGACGGTAAGCCGACTCTAGTCATGCTCTCGCCGCGCGACATCGACATCGACGGCCTCGCGACCTCCGCTCGGGCGTGGCTCAACACCACGCTCCAGTACACCCACGGATATGGGGTGACCGTCTCGCCCGTCAACACCTCGACTCCGAGCGGCGAGCCCACGTTCCTCGTGAAGGACATGCCTCCCAAGGCGCCGCCCGAACTCAAGCTCGACCGGCCTCAGCTTTACTTCAGCGACAAGCGGGACGCTTTTGGGGGCCTTCGCGACGATTACGCATTGGTCAATACGAAGGTCGAAGAGTTCGAATACCCCAGCGAAGAGGGGGATAAGTACACCCGCTCGACCTCGGGACGCGGGGTCCCCGTCAGCGGGATGCTCTCGCGTCTGGCCTTCAGCTTGGTGAACGCGGACGGGAACTTGCTCGTTTCTCCCAACATCACCCCCGAAACCAGGCTCCTTTACCGCAGAAACGTCATCCAGCGATGCCAACTCATCTACCCATTCCTCCAGTTCGACGACGATCCCTATATCGTCATCCACGAAGGGCGGATCGTTTGGATTCTCGACGCCTACATCACGACGGGGATGGTCCCCTACAGCGCGCGGATTCAGGGCAGCGGCGGTCCGATCAACTACATCCGAAACTCCGTGAAAGTCACGATCGACGCCTACACCGGAAACACCACCGCGTATGCCATGGAGCCGGATAACGCGATTCTGAAGGCGTACCGCATGATCTATCCCAAGCTCATCAGCGACGTGGACAAGATGCCCTCGGGCCTTTACAGCCACATTCGGTACGCGGAAGATATGTTCATGCTTCAGGCTTACCAGCTCACTCAATACCACGTCACTGACCCCGTCCAGTTCTTGAACAACTCGGACGCTTGGGAGATGCCGACTGAGATCGGACGATCGGGCGCGCGAGTGAACATGGAGGCGTACTACGTTCTCCTTCAGCAAAGCGATTCCGAACGCTTGAAATTCGCCCTGATCCTGCCCTTCACACCGAGGCTGAAGCAAAACATGAGCGGGTGGCTCACCGCCCTTTGCGATCCCGATGACTACGGCAAGATGATCCTGTACAAGTATCCCAAGGGGAGCAATATGTACGGCCCCGCCCAGATGGAGGCGGACTTCAATCAAGATGCCGAAATCGCCAACATCAACAAGCTGTTAAATACCGAGCAAAGCGAGATCGTGCCCGGCAACCTCATCGTCATGCCGGTCGGCAAAAGCGTCCTCTACGTCAAACCGCTCTTCCTTCGCTCGAAATCCGCAGGGATTCAGCCGATTCCGCAGCTTCGGAAGGTGATCCTCGCGGTGAGGGGCCGGGTCGTCGTGGGCAACACTTACGAAGAAGCCTTCTCCAGGCTGTTCGGCGATACATCCGCTCTGGGAACGGCCGAGACGCAGCGCCCATCTGAGGAGCCCAAGGGACAACCGTCCAAGCCTGCCGAACCCCAGGTCGACACGACCGGCCTTTCCGAGATTCGAAACGTCCTGAAGCTCATGGACGAAGCCGAGGCCGCGCTGAGGGAGGGCGATCTGGCCACCTACGCCTCTAAGATGCGCGAAGCTCGAAGCAGGTTGGAAGAGTCGCTCAGGCCCCGGTAGCCCACTATGGACTTGTCACTTGGCCGTTCGGGTCCGATTCGAGGTGAGCTGCGCTGCCCCTCCGACAAGTCCCTGACTCACCGCGCCTTGCTGCTCGGGGGAATCGCAGAGGGCCCCTCGCGCATTCAGAAACCTTTGCTTTCGCTCGACTGCAAGAGCACCCTGGGTTGCCTCAGATGTCTTGGCGTTGGCTTTGAAACCGATGCGGGCGGCAGCTTGATCGTCCATCCGCCGACGGTTTGGTCGCAGCCCGAGTCTCCTCTCGACTGCGGCAATAGCGGCACCACGATGAGGCTCCTAGCAGGTGTAGCGGCGAGCCGTCCCCTCGAAGCGGTGATGGTCGGCGATGAATCCCTCTCCAGGCGGCCGATGCGCCGAATCGCCGACCCGCTTCGGGCGATGGGCGCCGGGGTCGAGGGAGACACCCCGCCCCTTCGAATCATGGGCAGCGCCAACCTGAAGGGCATCGACTTCCGGTCTCCCGTCGCCAGCGCGCAGGTGAAGTCGTGTGTGCTCTTGGCCGGGCTCCGGGCCTCAGACTCTACTTCGGTCGAGGAGCCTCTACCCACCCGCGACCACACCGAACGGATGCTGTCAGGGCTGGGGGTGCCGGTTCGGCGTGAGTCCGAGACGAAGGTGCGCGTGACGGGGGGCTCCCCAGTTCCCGGCTTCGAGTTCGTGGTTCCCGCCGACTTTTCGAGCACGGCCTTTTTTGCCTGCGCTGCCGCCGTCCTTGAGGGTTCGGCAGTGCTTCTTCAGGGCGTCGGACTCAACCCGACACGGACCGGGCTTCTCGATGTTCTTGACCAGATCGGGGCTCTCTATGAGGTCCGCGACCTTCGCGACACTCTCGGTGAGCCTGTCGGCGACCTCTGGGTCGAAGGGAAAGAGTCCCTCAGCCCATATCGTCTGTCCGGCCACCTGGTCCCTCGACTCATCGACGAAATCCCCGTCCTCGCCGTCCTCGCCACCCAACTGAACGGCGTCAGTTCGATTCGCGACGCCGGGGAGTTGCGGGTCAAGGAGAGCGACCGGATTCGCAAGTCGGCCGAGGGGCTGCGGGCGATGGGCGCAAAGGTTGAGGAATACCCCGACGGCTTGGACATCGAAGGACCCGCAAGCCTCTCGGGCGCGGTCATCGACCCCGAAGGTGATCACCGAATCGCGATGGCCTTTGCGATCGCTGCCGGCTTCGCCGAGTCTGAAGTCGTCATCCGCAATGCCGAGACCATTGAGACGAGTTACCCCGGGTTCCTCGACGACCTAAGGAAATTGCAGTCATGAGTTCGAGAGCGCCCTGCGACGTGATCGCCATCGACGGACCTGCCGGCGCAGGAAAGTCCACCGTCACCAAGATGCTCGCTAAGGAAATGGGCCTGCGATACCTGGACTCTGGCGCCATGTATCGCTGCATGGCGCTCTTGGCGATTCGTAGGGGCCTAAGTTCCGAGTACGCCGGGCCTCTCGAAGCTCTGGCCCAAGAATGCGAGATCGAGTTTGCGGACGGCGACCCGCAACGCGTGTTTTTGAACGGCGAAGAGGTGACGACGGCGATTCGGGAGCCTCAGGTGGGTGACATGGCGAGCGCGGTGAGCGTGCATCCCGGCGTGAGGGCGGTTCTGGTGAAGCTGCAGCAGCAGATTGTCGCCAAGGGAGGCTGCGTCCTCGAGGGTCGCGACGCGACGACTGTCATCGCTCCTCACGCTTGCCTCAAGGTGTTTCTCACCGCCACGGCCGAAGAGCGGGCGAGGAGGAGACACGCCGAGCTTCGCAATCGGGACCAGGTGGTTGCCTACGAAGAGGTGCTTCGAGCCATCGTCGAGCGCGACCAACGGGATTCCGAGCGAGACGCCTCACCCCTCACCGTAGCTCCGGACGCCATCCTCATCGACTCAACCGACATGACTCCCGTCCAAGTCGTAGAAGAGATTAGGCGCCACGCGCTGGAGGCCGGTTCCCGTTCGACGACTGCATGATCAGGTAGAAACGGGAAGGAGCAACGCATGGGAACGTTTGAATCATCAAGGGATTGGGGCCGCTTGCTGACGGCCCTCGTAACGCCGTTCGACGACGACGGCAACGTCGATTTCGCCGAGGCTCGCAGGATTGCAGCGTACGTGGTCGATGAGCAGAAGAACAGCGGCCTCGTCGTGAGCGGCACGACGGGAGAGTCTCCCACGCTTTCGACGGACGAGAAAAGGGGACTGCTCTCGGAGATACTCGACGAGGTCGGCGGCCGCGCGGCTGTGCTGTTCGGCGCGGGAACCTACAACACCGAGGAGTCCATCCGTCTCGCAAGGATGGGCGAGGACTTGGGGGCGCACGGGCTGATGCTGGTCAATCCGTATTACAACAAGCCCGGACAGCGCGGTCTCGAAGCCCACTTCCGCGCCATCGCCGAATCGACTTCCCTGCAGATCCTTCTCTACAACATCCAGCCGCGATCCGCGATCAACTTGGAGACCGAGACGCTGCTCCGGCTCGCTGAGACGCCCAACATTGTCGCCGTCAAGGAAGCGAGCGGCAACCTCGGACAGATCAGCGACGTTTGCGCGAGGGTCCCTTCGGGCTTTCGTGTGTACAGTGGCGACGATGGCCTCACGCTTCCAATCCTCAGCGTGGGCGGTTACGGCGTGGTAAGCGTCGCTGGCCACATCGTGGGAGACCGCATCGCTCGGATGATCGAGTCCTTTCTCCAGGGGCGCGTCGCCGAAAGCGCCCGGCTCCACCAAGAACTGCTTCCGCTCATCAATGCGCTCTTTGCCGCGCCCAGTCCGACGCCCGTCAAACTTGCTCTCGCGCTGCTGGGGTTCAGGACCCGGCGCGTACGCTTGCCACTGGTTCCCCTTTCCGAATCAGAAGCAGAAGGCGTCGAGCGCGCGTTTCACGCCCTTCGGAGCGCAAGTCCCGTTTAGCCATTGCTCGCCCGTAAAACCACCGGTCCCTCCGGAGCGTCCAAACCAATGGAAATCCGCTAGGAGGGACAACCCATGTACATTTCACTGGCCGTCGGCTTGGCGCTCAGCCAAGGTTCGGCACAGCCTCAGATCACGGTTTACAATCAGGGCTTCGCACTTGTGAAAGAAGTCCGCACGTTCCAGCTTCGGAATGGAAGACAATCGATTTCTGTTGAAGACGTGGCGCAGCAGATCGAAACCAACAGCGTCGGCATCCGCTCGCTTTCGGGTGGCATCGAGGTCCTTGAGCAGAACTACCAGTACGACTTGATCAACCCCACGGCAATCCTGAACAAGGCAGTCGGACAGCAGATCAAGTTCCATCGCGTGTTGCCGAACGGCGTCAAGGAGACCGTAACCGGAACGCTTGTGAGTTCCCCGACCGCGGTCGTCGGCAACCAGCAGGGCGGGGGCTCGATGACCTGGAACGGAATGGTCATTCAGACCACCGACGGGCGCATTCTCCTGAACCCAAGCGGTGAAATTGAGGTCAGTTCGATCCCAACTGGGATGATCAGCAAGCCCACGTTGCTTTGGGACCTCATGGCCGAGCGAGCTGGTGCTACGACCGTCGAACTCAGCTATCTCACGCGGGGCATGACTTGGAACGCCGACTACGTTCTCCTTCTGGAGGACGAGTCGCTTGCAGGGCTGAAGGGATGGGTGACGCTGACCAACAACTCGGGCGCGACCTTTGAAAACGCGACGCTCAAATTGCTCGCAGGCGACGTCAACCGCCCTCGTCCCCCCGCGACCGCAGGCATGAGAGGGGGCGCTGCCGAGGCAAGACGCCAGGACCTGGGATTCCAGGAGGAGGCGTTGTTCGAGTACCACCTATACACGCTTCAGCGCCCTGCGACCGTCCGCAACAACGAGATCAAGCAGCTATCGTTGCTCGAAGCCAGCGGACTCAAATACACCAAGAAGCTGATCCTCGATTCGCTTCGCAACTACGGAATCTACTATCCGAACGAGGGCGAAATCGGAACGGGTGTGCTGAAGCCCCAGGTTCGAGTGGAGTTCGAAAACACGAAAACCAACCAAATGGGAATGGCGCTCCCGGCCGGCAACGTCAAGGTGTATCAGCGCGACAAATCCGGCTCCGTTCAGATGCTGGGAGAAGACCGCATCCAGCACACGCCGCGGGATGAGAAGGTGTCGCTCGTGGTCGGGCAGTCGTTCGACGTCGTCGCCGAGCGCAAGCGGCTGAACTTCCGGCAACTGGGCACGCGAGCGTTCGAGCAGACGTTTCAGATCGAGCTTCGCAATCGCAAGGAGGTTCCTGAGACCGTCTTCGTCCTGGAACGGCACTATGGCGACTGGTCGGTGGGCCAGACCTCCCTGCCCTTCGAGAAGCTCGATGCGAACACGATGCAGTACGTCGTGAACCTGAAGGCCGGGGAGGTTATCAAGGTGACCTACACCGTGACCACCCGCTGGTAGGGTCTGGATTCGAGAAGCCACGTAGGTACACTCACCTGCGTGGCGAGCACTTTCGGGGCGCTCTTCCGAGTGACGACGTTTGGCGAATCTCACGGAGTGGGAGTCGGCGTCGTCATCGATGGGTGCCCCGCCGGGCTGCCCCTTTCGGAGGCGGACATCCAAAGGGAGCTGGACCGGCGCAGGCCCGGCCAAAGCTCGCTCGTTTCTCAGCGGAAGGAGCCTGACGTCGCAGCCCTCCTGAGCGGCGTGGACTCAGGCGTTACGGTGGGCACTCCGATCACGATCGTCGTCCGAAACGAAGATGCCCGGCCCAGAGACTACGATGAGTTTCGCCAGAAGTACCGTCCGAGCCACGCCGACTACACCTACCACGAGAAATACGGCGTGCCTCCGCTTTCGGGAGGCGGCCGAGCTTCCGCACGAGAAACACTCGGCCGGGTCGCGGCAGGCGCGGTGGCTGCCAAGCTGCTTTCCGCGCTCTTTGGCGTCGAAGTGATCGCGTGGGTATCCCAAGTCTACGGCATCGAGTCTGAGGTCGATCCCCTAACCCTGACGAGGGACAAAATCGAAGCCAATCCCGTTCGCTGCCCCGACCCCGACGCGGCCCTTCAGATGATCGAGGCTATCGAGCACGCTCGGAAGGAAGGCGACTCGCTGGGAGGAGTCGTGGGGTGCGTCGCCCAGCACGTCCCAGCAGGATGGGGAGAGCCGGTTTTCGATAAGCTGGAAGCCGACCTCGCCAAAGCGGCGCTTTCGATCCCCGCCTGCAAAGGTTTTGAGATCGGTTCGGGCTTCGCCGGTACGCACCTGCGCGGTTCTGAACACAACGATCCCTTCTATGCCGACGACGAGAGGCGGGTCTACACCTCGACCAATTTCAGCGGGGGGGTCCAAGGCGGAATCTCGAACGGGATGCCGATTCTCATGAGGCTCGCGTTCAAGCCGACCTCGACCATCTTAAAGGAACAGCACACCGTCACGATCCAAAAGGAGAACACCACTCTCAAGGGCAAAGGGAGGCACGACCCTTGCGTATTGCCCAGGGCGGTTCCCGTGGTCGAAGCGATGGTCAACCTCGTGCTCGCCGACCACGCGTTGCGGCAGGCGTCCACCTTAACCTTTTCGCAACAATTGGGCCGAGTAAGCTCAGGAGGTTGATGGCACTGTCGATGATTGAAACGCCCCCCGTGACCGCCACAGAGGCTAAGATTTCGGCGCGTAGCGTCGACTTTTTCTATGGGTCGTTTCAGGCCCTCAAAGGGATCACCCTCGACATTCCGCCGAACCAAGTCACGGCGTTGATCGGCCCCTCAGGTTGCGGGAAGTCGACGTTTCTGAGATGCCTCAACCGGATGAACGACCTGATCGAGAACACCCGAATCGAGGGGCAGGTGCTGATCGACGGACACGACATTTACGCCCCCGACATCGATCCAGTGGAGCTCCGCAAGTCGGTCGGGATGGTGTTTCAGAAGCCCAACCCCTTCCCCACTTCGATCTTTGACAATATCGCTTACGGCCCGCGCATCCACGGCATCCGCAAGCGGGACGAGTTGGAGGGCGTCGTGGAAACGTGCCTCCGCAAGGCCGCCCTCTGGGACGAGGTCAAAGACAAGCAGTTCGACAACGCGCTCGCGCTCTCTGGGGGCCAGCAGCAGCGGCTCTGCATCGCCCGAACGCTTTCGGTAGACCCGGAGATCATCCTGATGGACGAGCCGTGTTCGGCGCTCGACCCCATCGCCACCGCCCGCATCGAGGACCTCATTTTCGAGTTGAAGCAGCAGTACACCATCATCATCGTGACCCACAACATGCAGCAGGCGCAGCGCGCCAGCGACATTACGGGGTTCTTCATGATGGGCAAGCTCGTCGAGGTCAATTCGACGCAAGATCTCTTCCTCTTTCCGCAAAAGAAGGAAACCGAGGATTACATATCCGGTAGGTTTGGATAGGCCCGAGAAGGGGGACCAGAAAAGCAAGAATCGGCGACCCCTGCGTGAGGAGACGCCGATTTGGCTTGGCTTGGGAGATCAGGGGCCTAGTTGCCTCGGCCTCCGCCCCCCTGCTCCTGCTGCATCTGAGGATCGAAGGTCTCTGGGGCCGCTCCACGCTCGTTGGGCGCAACGCGAGTTTCCGCGTCTTTTCCACCCATTTCGATCGTGCCGACGACCTCGGTCTGACCGCCCGATGCCTTGAATACGTAGAACACGAGGAATACGACCGCGGCAACAATCACCACGACCAATCCCACGATCTTCAGAAGGTCCGATGAATCTGCCTTAGACATCTACTTCTTGAATTCCTCGTTCCAGTGCAGAAGGTTCCGCTCTCGGTTGGCGATGGCGGTCGCATCCCACGGGCGATGCATGATCTGCTCTCGCCTCATGGTCGCGACGTGCCCATCGTCGAAGCCCCAGTTGCTGTTGCTGTTGTGGCTACCGATCGACATTCTCGCCGCGCCCGGCTTGGCAGAACACCAAGTGAACGAAAGTTGCTGTGGGTGGAGCGGGATTCCGACCGCGATTCCCGTGTTATCCCAACGCCAGTAGGAATAACCCTCGCTGTACGAGGCCGTCGTCCACAGGTCGTAAAGGATGATCGTCTGCGCGGGCTTGCCGATGGCCGCTTCGGGCCGAGAGTCCTGGGTGTTGTAATAAGCGTGGACACCGAACGTCGCGCTGTCCTCCCAGGTCCCCGACTGATAGTGCGTCCAGGAGTAGCTGATCGGGAATCCATAGGTCGCGTCGCAGTCGTCGCGCTCGATGGGGTCGCTCGGGTTCTTGAACAACCCGGAGTTCTTGATATAGGGGACCAGCATGTCTTCGGCACCGATGGCCCAGTTCGGGTCTCCCGTGGGGGGAACATAGGTCTGATAACCGTTCCGGATCCGATGATGCTTGTCGTCGGCGTCGGTCATGTACATGATCGCCGCCAGCAGCAGTTGCTTCATGTTCGAGATCGACGTGGTCTTCTTGGCCTGCTCCTTCGCCTGCGCAAACACAGGGAACAGGATGGCCGCGAGAATGGCGATGATAGCGATGACTACCAGAAGTTCGATGAGCGTAAATGCTCGGGATTTTCGATGGTTCATGAATGGGTACCTCTCCAGAGAGCCTACTCTCCAATTCCAATATAGCACTGTTTTTCTCAAAATGAACAGGTTCTTTGCCCCCTCGACCCCGCTCCCGGCTTCGCTAAGGCGGGCCGTACTTTCGTCCACGCCAAGGCCGTTCCCTTCGGAAAGCTGCTTCGCGCAGGTCATCCCGGTACAATTGAAGCTGACATGCCGTTTCAGAAAAAGACCGTCCGGGACGTCGAAGTCACGGGCAAGAGGGTGTTTGTGCGCTGTGATTTCAACGTTCCCCTTGAGGACGGCGAGATCACGGACGACCGCCGAATCCGTTCCGCGCTCCCCACGATTCGATACCTGCTTGAGTCAGGAGCCTCGGTGATTGCGGCGAGCCACCTCGGGCGACCTAAGGGCGCTCCGAACCCGAAGTACTCGCTCGGCCCTATCGCAAAAAGGCTCTCCGAACTGCTGGAACGGCCCGTCGAGCTGTTGCCGGACTGTGTGGGAAATCAGGTCGAAAGTGCGGCCTCCGCCCTCCGGCCTGGCGAGATCGTACTGATCGAGAACCTTCGGTTTCACCCGGACGAGGAGGCGAACGACCCCACATTCGCAAAGTCGCTGGCAGGACTGGCGGAGGTTTACGTGAACGACGCGTTCGGCACGGCTCACCGGGCACACGCCTCGACCGAGGGGATCGCGCGCTACCTTCCCGCCGTCGCCGGCTTCCTCATGGAGAAAGAAATCGAGTTCTTGGGGGCCATGCTCGAAAGCCCCAGCAGGCCGTTTGTGGCGATTCTGGGGGGCGCGAAAGTGAGCGACAAAATCCTCGTCATCGAGTCGCTCCTCGGCAAGGTCGATCAACTCCTCCTCGGAGGTGGGATGGCTTTCACGTTTCTCAAGGCCAAGGGGTACGAGATCGGACGCTCGCTGCTCGACGAGGCGAATCTCGAGTTCGCGAAAGGGGTGATTCAGCGAGCCGGCGACCGTCTCGTCCTTCCAACGGACGTCGTGGTCGCACCCAACATCACAGCCGAGGCGCCCGCTACCGTCGTTTCCGCCGACTCGATTCCCCCGGACCAGTTCGGACTCGACATCGGCCCTGAAAGCGCGCGGGCCTTCGCCGACCTGGCTTCCAATGCCGCAACGGTTCTGTGGAACGGCCCCATGGGGGTATTCGAACTCGAACCCTTTGCCGAAGGAACACGGTCGGTCGCCAAAGGCATGGCGTCTTGCAAAGGGGTAACGATCGTGGGCGGAGGCGACTCAGCGGCCGCCATCGAGGCATTTGGGTACGCCGACAAGGTCTCTCACGTTAGCACGGGTGGAGGAGCGAGCCTGGAGTTCCTTGAGGGCAAGGAACTTCCGGGTGTGGCGGTGCTGCTCGACCGCTAATCAACCGCTCGCGAGTCCCATCACGATCTCCCACTCGGCATCGGTGACCGGCGTGATGCTGAGCATCTGGCCTTTCTTGGTGACGGCCATGTCTTCGAGCCCTGGCGTCGCCTTGAGTTGAGCCAAGGTAACGACTCCGCGGAAACGCTCCCGAAAGCGCATGTCCCGAGCGTACCAACGCGGGCTCTCAGGAGTTGCCTTCGGGTCGAAGTATTCACTTTTCGGGTCAAACTGGGTCGGGTCGGGGTAGGCCTCCGACGCGACTTCCATCCAACCCACGATCCCCGTAGGCGCGGCGTTCGAGTGATAGAAAAACGCCCGGTCGCCTACTGCCATCGAGTCCCTGAGGAAATTGCGCACGGCGTAATTGCGACAGCCCTCCCACATCCCGACTCCTTCGCGCTCCAAGTCGTCGATGCCGTAACAGTCCGGTTCGGACTTCATCAGCCAGCTCCGCATACGCGAGAGTATAGTCCAGTGGGCGTGGCCGAACCTGATGTCGCCTTTGCCCTCGCAGAGGGAGTCGCCGGGACTTATCGATGTGTTCGGCGGGTCGCAATCCCATGGGGCAAGGCTACTTCCCACGGGGCGCCACCCCAAACTCGTTTTGGGGTGGCGCCCAAATTGGGTCGCACGAAGCCCCACCCGCCGCTTCTGTTGCCGAACGACTACCGTTGCATCGCGTAATCGAGCATTCCCTGAAAGTCGACGACCACCGCGGGCTCGTCTCCAACCGTCCAGGCGTCGTGCCCAGAAGGCAGAAGCGAAACATCGCCCGGTCGGCACTCAAGCTCGGTTCCGTCGTCCATCACAACCTTCAACACACCGGCGACATGGTATTGAAAGTGGGGAGCTTCGCAGCTCTTCGTCTGAGCCAAGGGCTGTACCGACGTTGCCCATCTCCAGCCGGGCTCGAAGATTGCGCGCCCGACGGTTGCGCCCCCAATCTTCACCAGTTCCAGCCGGCCCATCGGAAACTCCCGAACCTCGTCCGGCTCTCCAAAACTCCTCAGTTCTGCCTTGTCCATTTTGAACCTCCCAATCGCTGGGCGTAAGCGGGGCTTGTGAACCCGCATACTGCACATGCACGTAAAGTCTACCGGAATGCGGATACGGGCGAGGTTCGTCGGCGGGCATTTCAAGCCACGGGACGAATCTACTTCCCACGGATGGCACCCAGATTGGCTCGCACGAAGCTCCGATAGCCGCCTTGCTCATGTCGATGTCCTCCGTAATCGTTGCGCTCAATGCCGTGTTGCTCCGCAGGGCAGAAGGGTTGTTCGTGGACACTGGATCGGGTTCTCCCGGGTTCCTCCAATAATCAAGGGAGTTGGAATCCACACTCGACATCATCGCGATCGGACGTCCCCGCGTTCGCCTCGGTGGCAACGAGGTCCGCTTTCGCACTCAGAAGGCGCGCGATATCGTGCTGCTCGTGGCGTTTGAGGGTTCCGTTTCGCGCGAGCGGATTGGCCAGGAGCTCTGGCCGGAACTCCCTCCGGAAGACCAACGCAAGTGCGTTCGCCAAGAGTTGACGTACGTGCGTCGAGCCCTGGGCGAAGCCCTTCGAGAGTCGGGCGGCCAACTGTCGGTCGTCGGCGCGCGGATCGAGGGCGATTGGATGAGCCTCGAACCGGACGAAGTCCCCTCAGCCGTCGAAGGCGGGTTTCTTCCCGGCTTGGACTACGATTGGGCAAGCTCCCGCCGGCGGCTTTGGGAGCAGAAGATCATCGACGGGACCCTTGGAGTCGCGGAGAACTGGATTCCTGAGCGCCCGGATACCGCCCTTCGTTTGCTGGACGCCCTTGGCCGCCTCGACCCCTACCTCGAGAAGATTCCCCTGCTCAAGGCCGCCGCGTGGGATTCTCAGAACTCGCCCGTCAAGGCCCGGGCCGTCATCTTGCAATACGCGCAGTTCATCAAGGGCGAACTGGGAATGGACGTCGAGGCAGAACTGTTGGAACAGATGGGCTGGCCCCGGTCTTCGGAATCTGAAAGCCCCACAAATGAGTTCGCCGCGCTGAGCCCCAGTCAGGCCGCGCGGCTTGCCATCGCTCACGCGCCGGGGTGGCTGGCGAGGTCGCAACTCCAACTGGGCCGCGCAAAACTCGAACTCGCGCTCAAGCAGCCGCGGCTTTCGCCATCGCATCGAGCCGATCTCTGGTTCTGGCTCGGCCGCCTTTCTGCAGAGGGAGGCGACCTGGCGGACGCACTCGAATGCGCGCGTTCGCTTGTCGGTCTGGCTCGAAGTCGGCGACACGTGGCGCTATCTCACCTCGCTGTGGCCCGTGCGACCTTCTTCCAAGCTCCGTTCGCCGAGCTTCAAGCCCATTGCGAAGCGGCGCTTTCTGCACGGCGGCAGCTCGACCCCGAGTTCGTCGTCGAGGCGCACGTCTTATTGGGAACTGGGTTGTACTTCGAGAACCGCCTCGCTGAAGCGTCGTCCGAAGTCAAGCGTGCGCTCCGGCTGTGCAGGCAAGCAGGGTTGCCGTTTCAGGAGGTTCTCGCCGTCTCTCTTCAGGGCAGCTTGCACTTCAAGTCGGGCGAGTTCGAACAGGCACGAAAGTGTTTCGAGCGGGCATGCGCCGTGGGGAGGGATCATGGCATCGGAATCCGCACAGGCCATGCCTACTCGAGCTTGGGCCGTGTGCTCGAAGCGGTCGGCGACTCTCGGTCGGCTTTCCGGTGCTACGAAGAAGCCCAGCGGCACTACGAAGGCCGCGAAGCGCGGCACCCACGGGCCATCGTCCTCTCCTATCTCGGCGACCTGCATATGAGGAGCGGCGAATTGCCTCAAGCCCTTGCTGCGCACCGCCTTGCCCTGGCCGAGCGGAGGCTTTGCGGGGACACGCGCGGCCTCGCGACATCCACGCGGTGCTTGGCGAGATGCCACTTGTCGCTTGGGGAATTCGAACTGGCGGAGCGTCGGGTCAGGGAGTCCTATTCGCTCTCGACGGCTTGCTCCGATGAACTTGGCGCTATGATGAGCCTCGTGATTCTCGCTCATCTCAGGCGGGCGGAGGGACGGGTCGCCGAGGCGATACCGCTCGCGAAGAAGGCGCTCGATACGCTTGCCTCGCGACCTGAATTTGCGCCAATACCTGGCACCGAAGACCCCATTTACACGCTCGAAGGGATCCAGGAATTCATCGCCGAGGCCGTCGCGCGAGCATAATTGCCGGACTATTCGTGCGGCGCGGACAATCTCCCGCGTCGCTAGCGGATTGCTAGCGCATCGTCGGTTATCGTGAAACCCAAAAAGCCTCCGAAAGGAAGGCAAGGGAGACATGACATTGAACAAGGGAATTCGATTGGCCGCCGTTCTTGTAGGCGTCGGCAGCACTATGGGCGCGTTTGCGCAAATCTACAACTTTCGCAGTGATTTCTCGATCACGAATGGCAACCCGAACGGGGCCTGGACCTACGGGTGGCAGACCGGTCTGGGCAGCGCATTCACCGCCTACGCAGACTCGCTGGACAACGGCAGCCATACCCTTTGGTACACGACCGGAATGTCGGGAGATAACACCCCTAGCGCGTTTCTCAACCACTCTGGTGGGACCATCAACGGCGTTCTGGACGGAGAAGCGGGCCTGCATGGTGGCTACTACGGTGAGATGAGCGTCGCCCGTTTGACGGTCGAGAACGGCGGCACGGCGAGCGTCTCTGGAGCCTTTGGAGCCGGCGACAGCGGCGCGGTCGAAGTGCACGTCGTCCACAACGGGTCCAGCCTGCTCTCGACGTACGGCACCTATGCGGCGCAGGCTTTCGATTTCGACTTCGCCGTCAGCGCGGGCGATACGATCGACTTCGTGGTCGGGACCTACGACGGTTACCACTACGACTCGACCCCTCTGGATGCCACGATCGAAGTGGTCCCGGAACCGGTGTCGCTGAGTCTGTACGGTCTCGGGCTTGGAGTGGCGACCCTCCTTCGCCGTCGCCGAGTCCGATAAGGCTCCCATGGGCAATCCCGGGACCCTCCGTGGGGTCCAGGGGCCCTTGCCCGGTCGGTCGGGCCGGGGCAGACGATGCAGGTTGTGCGCTGCATCGCCTGCCCCGGCTCCCAAATTACCTTTGCAGCTTGACCATCACCGACCACACGTCATGCAACGCTTTGACGTAGGTTGCTCCTGCCGATCCCTGAGAGCGGGAGACTTCCGACTTGAAGTTGTCGTAATCGACCTCTTCGGCCAGGGCGGCCAGCACCTGTGACCAAACGGCCTTCGCCACAAAGACGCGAAAGGCATAATCGGTTCCGGCGAACTCCCGAATCGGGCACGTTCCCAGGAGTTCAGGAAAGCGCGCTTGTAGGGCTTCAAGGTGGCCGCGGACCCGCGCCCGCACCATAAAGAGGTTCCGATCGATAGGTTGTCCGTGGTTACCATCCCCTTGGCGAGCGCACACCGCGCTGAAGAACCCGTGCTTACAAAAGATCCACATCGCTCCTGCTCCCCGTGACCCTCGAAGGCTCCTGGCGTAGATTACCGTGCCGGTCAGACCCTGGGATCGGTCGGGTGGCCAACCGATGGAGTCGATCTTCTTCGCACGGGTGCCACCCCAAACTCGCTTTGGGGAGCTCTGGGGCCGGGCGGTTGCAAGGCACGAAGCAAGCTTCCCGCACTCAATAGAGGGAGGCATCGGGAGAGGTTTTGCTTTTCTGAAGCAGGAGAACGAATCGGGGGCCTTTCCCGTAGGCGTCTCTCCTGCGATTCCGACGACGGGATTCGGAGTCTCCGGTTTGTGTCCCGGCTCGTGGTGTAGAAAGAGGCGCCATTCCGTCCGGTTGCTTTGTGAGAAGTCAACGGAGGACGAGAATGGCAAACAATAGCATAGCGCTCTTGGAGGGCGCGGAAGTTAGGGACATGCTTCGAGAGTTGGTCAAAGACGCACTTTCGGAGCTGATGGAACTCGAGGTGGAGGCTCAAAGGGAGGCTTCAGACCGGAAGACCTGGAGAAACGGGTACCGCGACCGCAGTTGGAAGACGCGCGTGGGAGACGTAGAACTCCGGATTCCCAAGCTCCGCACGGGCAGCTACTTCCCGAGCTTTCTTGAGCCTCGCCGGGGCGTGGAGAAGGCTCTCGTGAGCGTAATTCAGGAAGCGTACCTGCAAGGGGTTTCCACCCGGGCGGTGGACGATCTGGTGCAGGCTCTGGGAGGCTCCGGGATCTCCAAGAGCGAGGTCTCTCGCCTTTGCCTGGAGGTCGAGGGGCGGGTTCGGGAGTTCCTGGAGCGTCCGCTCGAGGGGAGCTTCCCTTACCTCTGGCTGGACGCTACCTACGTGAAGGTTCGCGACGGCTCTCGGATCGTGTCGAAGGCGGCGGTGGTGGCGATCGGACTGAACGAAGAGGGGCGCCGCGAGGTTTTGGGGATGCGCGTCGGGCACGCCGAGACGGAGGAGTTCTGGACGGAGTTCCTGCGCTCGGTCCTCGACCGGGGCCTTCGGGGGACGAGGCTGGTGGTCTCAGACTCCCACTCGGGGCTCAAGAAAGCGATCGAGCGCTGCATGGGCTGCCAGTGGCAGCGCTGCCGGGTGCACTTCATGCGCAATGTGCTGGCGCGGGTTCCCAAAGGGCGCAAGGAGATGGTGGCCTGCCTGATCCGCACGGCTCTGGCTCAGGCCGATATAGAGACCACCAAGGCCAAGTGGCTGGAGGTCGCCGCGCATCTGGAGGAGACCTTTCCGGAGGCGGTTCGGCTCATGCGGGAGGCGATGGAGGACGTGCTGGCCCACCGGGCGCATCCGCCGGGTTTGTGGCCGCAACTGGCCTCGACCAACGGGCTGGAGCGGCTCAACCGGGAGGTGAAGCGCCGCGCGGACGTGGTGCAGATATTCCCGAACGAATCCGGGGTGGTGCGGCTGGTGGGAGCGATCCTCATGGAGCAGCACGACGAATGGCAAGTCTCCCGGCGGCAGGCTCCCAAGGAGAGCCTCGGGCTGCCGAGCACGAAAAACGACGCGCTGCTCGCAAGAGCAAGCGGATGGTGATATCATGGAACAGGCGGATGGCGCCCACTACACCACGTCCTGGGACACGACCAGTCTCCGCCCTACAGGCCCAGGAAATCTGGCCGGATGGCACGGGTTCCAGGCCCTCGGCCTTCGCTATAGGCTTGCGGCCTTTCAGGCCTAGGGAACCGAACTCCTTCGTAAGGTCTGCGTCGGTGATCCGACAGGCCCAACGGGCCGAAGGGTTAGAGCGAAGGGCAACGCCCTGGTCGAAACCGGCCCCCACAATGAAGGCGGCCTGTATGGCCGCGACTCTCAACTTCGCAACCCTGTGGCCGGGTCTGATTCGCAGGGCGGCCACGAAGCAGACCCCGTTCCCTCTGACGAGCCACACCCCAAAGCGAGTTTGGGGTGGCACCCAAATTGGGTCGTACCGACCCCCGCTTCACTCGGCCGAGTCGTCCCGGTTTGCCCTGCGGGTCAGACCGGGGCACCCGGCGATGGGACTCCCTAACCTCCCGGATGCAGGGTCACGCGAGGATGCGGGCGAGCATCACCCCAAAGCAAGTTTGGGGTGGTACCCAAATTGGGCCGCAAGGAGGACCACCCGCCGCTATGGGAGGGAAAGGGCCTATACATCCGAGACAAACGGCACGACCCATCAGCCTATCCTGGCGAACCCACCCGCTACGTTCCCTTCGCCAGGGCGACCCAACAACGGCAAGTTAGCTCGCCCCCACAAGTTCCTGCAAGTCCTCGGACGTGACCTCTTTCTTCTCGTCCGCCACCTTGAGGAACTCTTCGTAGATGTCCTCGAACCGGCTATCGCTGAAGCTGAACCCCATCTCCGCCAGACGGTGCTTGAGCCCGTGCCTACCCGACCGCGCCGTCAGGATGATCTCGCTCTTTTCCGCGCCGACGAGGTGGGGATCGATGATCTCGTAGGTGGTTCGCTCCTTTAGAACCCCGTCTTGGTGAATTCCGCTCGAGTGAGCGTAGGCGTTCGCGCCCACCACCGCCTTGTTGCGCTGGACCATCATCCCGGTCAGCCGTGAAACCAGCTTGGACGTTTCCAGGAGGAGGTGGGAGTCGATGCCGGTCTCGCATTCGAAGTAGTCCTTGCGGATCACGAGCGCCATGACGACCTCTTCGAGCGAAGTGTTTCCAGCCCGCTCGCCGATGCCGTTGACCGTCACCTCGACCTGTCTCGCGCCGCCCAGCACCCCTCCGAGCGTGTTCGCTGTCGCCATGCCGAGGTCGTTGTGGCAATGGCACGAGAAGATCGCTTTGTCGCTGTTGGGGACGTTTTCGATGATGCCCTGGATTAGTGAGCGGTACTCCTCGGGGTAGGTGTAGCCGGTCGTGTCGGGCACGTTGACGACGGTCGCTCCCGCGGCGATGACGTTCTCGACCACGCGGTAGACGTAGTCTCGGTCCGCTCGCCCGGAGTCTTCCATGAAGTACTCCACGTCGTCGGCGAACTGACGGGCGAGCCTGACCGCTTTGACGCCGGTTTCGAGGGCCTCATCTCGGCTCATCTTCAGCTTGAATTGAAGGTGGTTGTCGGAGACTCCGAGCCCCGTGTGGATCCGCGGCCTCTCTGCGCCCCTCAGCGCTTCGCCCGCGACCTCGATATCCTTGTCTCGCGCACGGGTCAGGCCGCAAATCGTCACCCCTTTCAGTTCGCGGGCGAGAGTTTGGCAAGCCTCGAAGTCACCGGGGGAGCTGATGGGGAACCCGGCCTCGATAACGTCGACGCCGAGCCGCACCAGTTGGCGGCCAATTTCCAGCTTTTCGTCGGTGGAGAGTCGCACGCCGGGACTCTGTTCGCCATCCCGTAGAGTAGTGTCGAAAACGTAGACTCGCTGGCTCATGATGTCCTCTTTCGTTTTGGGGAGTTCCAGATTCATTATACGTCCGGTCCGCGAAAGTTCGTAGCGAACGGGACGCCCTGGCGCTGCCCCTGTTCGGTACAATCCCGGCGGAAAGTCATGGTTGCCAAAGTCGATGTCACCCTTGTCGCCGCCAATTCGGCGGCACGCCAGCCCTGGATTTGGCGGCTGGCCCGAGATTTCAACGTTGTCGTCAATATCAAGCAGGCCAGCATCGACGAGGATCGCGCTTGGGCGCTGGTCGAACTCGATGGGCCGATCGAAGAGATTCAACGGGCGATCGCTTGGCTCATGACCACCGGTCTGCACGTCGAATCTCACGAGCGCGCACTCGGCGCATGAGCCTTTTCGAACCCTACGTTCCTGACGACTTCGAGGCGTTCTGGGACGAAGCGATCCAAGAAGCGATGGCCGAGCCGTTGGACTTCCATCGCTCGTTCCAGTCGGACTCTCTGCACCCCACTCACCACGTCGAGCGGATCTCGTTTCGAGGCATGTTTGGCCAGAGCGTGTCGGGGTGGTTCGCGTTTCCTCCAGGAGTTCGCAGGTGCCCTTCGTTTCTGTGGCTCGCGCCGTATGGCCGGGAGTCAGTCCTTCCCAACGGCTTCGGAACCCGGCAAGGAATGGCCAGCCTCAGCTTCAACTTCCACGGCCACGACGCCTTTCACCAGGAGGAGTACAAGGTGTCGCGGGGCTACTTCGCCGAAGGGGCCGAGGAGCCCAGAACTTGGGTTTTCAGGCGGATGATCCAGAACGCTTACCTCGCGGCAAAGGTGTTGCAGGCGCAGCCTGAAGTCGACGAAGACCGAATTGCGGCAGCGGGAATGAGCCAAGGCGGCGGTATGAGCATCTGGCTCGGGGCGCTGTGCCCGATCGTGAAGGTGGTCTGCGCCGACATGCCGTTCCTTTCGGCGATCCGCCATACGCTCTCCAAACCTGTCCACCGTTACCCGTTGAAGGAGCTTCTCGACTTCGCCGAAGGGATTCCGCTCGGCAAGGAGCGAGTCCTTCACACGCTCTCCTATTACGATACAGTGAATATGGCCACGTTTTGCCGCGTGCCGACTCAGGTGTCTATGGGCCTGAAGGACCCCTCCGTTCGTCCTGAGTGCGTTCAAGCCACCTTCGACGCTTTGCCCGGACCCAAGAACCTCATTCGATATGAGATCGGCCACGATTGGCATCCCGCAATGGTTCCCAACAACCGGGAATGGATGCTGCAGAACCTCGCGTAGGGATTTTCAGACCGAACTCGCCAGAGGTTTTCGTTTTCGTACGGTATGGCGGCGACTTCGGTTTTGTAAACTGGCGCACATGTTGGCCTTCTGCTGCCTCGCGATCGGTTGGGCCGCGCCGACCGCCCCGGTGTTTGCGCCTGCGGTTCCGTGGGCGCTGAACTTTGCCGCCCCGCCCAGGATTCCGCTCGTCGGAGACGTGAACGCCGACGGGCTTGCGGACCTCCTCTGCGTCTATCCAGAGGGCGACTGCATCATCGACGTGTCTCTCAATGTGGAGGGCCAGAAGCCGAGCTTTGGGTTCCAAGCCAGGACCGGTTGGGGGAAGAACTGCCAAGCGGCGGTATCGGGGGACTTCGACGGCGACGGGAAGGCCGATGTGCTGGGGCTGTTCGACGGATCGGAACTCGTGTTGGCAGGCGATTTTGGCGACCGGAAGTTCAGGAGCAACGAGCCTTGGGCTTCGCTGCCGAAGAAGGTAAGCGGCCCGGAGATGAGCTGGCTGCAGGCGGGCGAGGTCCTGTTGGTCCATTCGCGCGGGGCGGAAGAAGGCTTCACAATCCGGCTCAAAGATCGAAAGGTCAGTCGGGTTCGACTTCCCAAGGGCGCATGGTTCGCGGGCCCCAGCGAAGCTCTGCCAGGGGGCGATGGGGCGTTCCGGCCGGGTTGGTTGCTGGAGCTCGGCGGGACACTCCGGTACGAGGGTCGTGAACTGGCGAGATTGAATCCGGTCCCGGCGACGGGAAGACCTACGGCGCAGGGCACGCTCGCTGCGATCGGGGGAAGCGTCTTCGATTCGAGCAAGCCCGACGCCGGCCAGCCGATCCCCCTCGTTTCGAACTTGCCTGCGTCGCCTTCCCACTACTTTTTCGCCGACATGGATGCCGACGGCGACGACGACCTGGTGGAGTACCGCTATGGAGTTGAACCGCACACAGCGTTTGCCATCATGGTGCATCGAAGGATATCGCCCGGAGAGGCGGACTCGGATCGCGACGGGATCCCTAACGAACAGGAGATAGCTCTCGGAACCGATCTTTTCGACCCCGACACCGATCGGGACGGGCTTCTCGATGGCTGGGAAATCGGATCGCATCGCGGGCTCGACTTCAAAGCGCTTGGTTGCGACCCGCTGCAAGTCGACATCATTTGTCTGCTCTCCCGCTTCGACAACCTCGACGAAGGGCTGGCCAAGAGCGAAATCCAGCGGGCGGTGGAGTACTTTGCGAGCCTACCTGCGACGAACAAGAACGGAAAGACGGGCTGGCAACTGCACCCCATTTGGATCAACGTTCTTGAAAAAGACGACCAGAAATTGCCTTGGCAAGCGCTACGAGACAAGTACCTGCCGCCGAACTGGCGCGGAATGGCGCATTGGATGCAACTCAACCCGTATGGCGGCGGTCAGGCGGATCAGCTCGGAGATGGGGGCGGTTCCGGGGGCGGAAAGAACACCTTGTTCGCCACCTTCGTTCACGAGTTGGGCCACCAGATCGGACTCGATCACCAGGGGTTCTGGCGTCCCAGCCACTGCCCCATCTACCGAAGCCTAATGAACTACGCGTACTCGTATTCGCTCGAAGACGACCCCCTCAAGATCGGCTTCAGCTTTGGCGAGTTCAGGGGGCTCGAACTGCGCGAGGGCGATCTGGACGAGGAGCTCCCGCTCCCCTATGAGAAGGTCAAGTTTCTCGAAAAGGGGCCATACCGATACCGACTCAAGGAGAACGGTTCGACGACGCTCATCGACTGGAACTGGAACGGGGTCTTCGGTGAGAAACACATTCAGGCCGACATCAACTACGCTTACTCGACCAGTGCCGGACTGCGGGACACCGTGGGCAAGACGATGGCCGCTCCTTGGTGGATCGTGGCCAAGGGAAGCGCCTACCTCCTCTCGGCTCGTCATGCTAAGAACGCCGATCCGCCCAAGTCGCCGGACATTTCTGAGGTGCGTCCCGGCGGCCTCTATTTGCGGCGTTTGGAGAGCCCGACGAAGTGGAGCCAAGAATGGACGATCGAGTCGGAGGATGTGATTGGCGATCCTGTCGGGGCCGAATGGGGCGAGGAACTGCTCTTCGTCTACCAGACGCCGCTCGGGGTCGCCCTGCGAACGGCCGCAATCAAGGACGGCACGCTCATCCTTCGGCGCCGAAGAGTTCTGAACCTTGACAAGCGGCTCGTTCCTACGGTCGGCAGGTTTCGGGGAAGGCCCATCGTGTTCTTGTGGAGCCCGATCTCCCAAGAGGTGCAATACATCGAGCTTCCCGATCGGCCGCTGCGGGGCGATCACGCATTACCGCCGACGAAATCGCTCGGCTTGAAGTCGACAATTGCGCCGGGACTCGTTGAGGACCCCCTACGAAACGAACTCGTCGTCGGCTTGGCGCAAGATCAGGACGCTGAGCGCAAGTCCAGGTGGCAGATTCGCCGATACGACCTCCGTCCCGAAGGCCTGGCCCAAGTCGGAGAGCTTGAATGGGTCGGAGGCGCGGAAGGACGCGCTGCCGGAAACGCCCGTTGCACCCTGCTGTTCGACGCTTCTCCGAATGCGGGCGAGTCGGGGCGAGTGCTCTTCTTCTCGGTCGGCTTGCGGGGCGCGGACAGCCCTTGGGCCTGTGGCTATGTGGCGATGCAGGTCGCGGACAAGACGGCCTTCGGCGGCTGGCTCGTCAAGCGATACTACGACGAATGGACGCAGTCGAGGTCTTCGATTGCTGCGGCCTGGTGGGAAGGCGAGATTCTGTACGCCTATCGCTGGGTCGATGGGGGCCAAGGAGTGACGGACAACAACCTTCACGTGGGCTACCGTGGGTCAGGGATCGATCGCGAGCCGATGGGAGATCATGATGACCTTGCGTTCTTGTCCGGATTCGGCATCCAGCACAGCATCAAATGGATGAACCCATGAGTGAGTAGGGTCGCGGTCCGATAGGGCGACGGGCGCGTGCCCCACAAACTAGAACGGGGCCGAGATCACTCCCGGCCCCGTTCGTCGAACCACCGAGCCTAGCGGTTCTTTCGTCTGCGGGAGGCGAGCGCCGCAAACCCCAGGCCGAGGCCGATCATGGTCGCAGGCTCTGGGATCGCAGCGAACCCGGAAACTCGGATGATCCGGTCGCCGCCTCCAAAGGTCGAGAACAGAAAGTCGCCCGTGAGTTCATCGACGAACGCGCCTTCCGCGCCGGAAAGCCCGCTCATGAAGGTCTTTCGGGTGGCTACGATCGGGTCGCCGTTGGCATCGACGTCGTACGAGGCGATATTGCCCGCGGAATACTCCGAAACGAGCATGGAGTCGCCGAACAGCGCCGAGCCATAGGGCACATACACGATGCCCTCCGGACCGCCCGTCAGCGTCGCCGTTTGCGTGACCGAGAGGATGTCTATCATTCCGAAAGCGTCGAACGTATAGGTGGCGTCGTAGAACTGGCCTCCTGACCAACTGCTGAGCTTGAGACGGTTCGTGTACGGTCTTGCGCCGGGCCCCCACACGAGCGCCGAGTGCGATTGGGCAACTCCGAGAGCCGCCAGATCGACGACTTTATCCGGTGTCGTGCTGCCGGGAAGATACATCCCGAGTTCGTTGACGGGCCAGCGCGAGGCATAGAGAACGCCGTTCGGACCGTAGGTAACCCCGCCGTCGTTGTAGGGAGCGTCGGCATAAGGCGTAGCCGGCCCCGAGAACCCAACGATATGGCCATCGACGTCCCTTACGACATCGACCACGTACAACATGCCAGCGGCGTTATTCGCGTTACCGCCGAGCAGCAGCTTGTTGGGATTTCCGGCGAGAAGGGTGAGCCCCCCGTAATTCGACGGCACACCGGCAACCGAACCCAGATCAGTGAACGAGTAATCCCCCGAATAAAAGGGGTCTATGGATTGGGCGAGCGCAAACCCAGAAACAGCGCAGCCAATAGCAAGAGATAGCAGACGAAACCTCATGAAGAACCCTCCGCGCTTATTGTGAGGCATTCTAAGGCGGCGTACTCGGCCCCCATTGGAAAACTAGCAGGATTGCTAGGTGATGAGAGTCACGAACCGCGGAGTATGTCTACGAGGCCCTCAAAAAGTCCTCACAAGGCCCTGACTGCACGGTCCACGGCCGCGATTTGTTCGAGCAAGGGTCGAATCTGGTCCAGCGGCCACTGCGTTGCCCTATCCGAAAGCGCCGTCGACGGATCGGGATGCACTTCGAGGAAGATCGCATCGATTCCCACGGCCACTGCGGCGCGAGCCATCGCCGGAATCGACTCCCGCACCCCGCCCGTCTCCTGGCCTGAGGCTCCGGGGCGCTGTGCGGAGTGGGTCGCATCGAAGCAAACCGGAACCCCCATCCCCCTCATTACTTCCAGGCCAGGCATGTCCACGACCAGCGTGTTGTACCCAAACGACGTGCCGCGCTCGGTGAGAAGGACGCCTGACGCTCCGAAGTGGTCGAGCTTGTCCACGATGTTCTTGGCGTCCCAAGGGGCGAGGAACTGCCCCTTCTTGACGTTGACCGGCCGCCCTGTTTCGGCGGCGGCCTGAAGGAGGTCGGACTGCCTGCACAGAAACGCCGGAATCTGCAATAAGTCCACCCCTTCAGCGACCTCGCGCGCCTGTGCGGGCCAATGGATGTCGGTCGTGACCGGCACTCCGAACGCCTTCTTTACGTTCTCCAGACGCCTCAAACCCGCAGCAAGGCCATCTCCCCGACCCGTCGCGACCGACGAGCGGTTGGCTTTGTCGAACGAGGCCTTGAAGATGTAGGGAAAGCCTAGGTCGGCGCAATGGCGGACCATTTCCTCGGCGACCCGCAAACACAGATCGTCCGATTCAGCAAGGCAGGGCCCCGCGATCACGCAAAGACTCTGGCCCCCGACTTCGAAGTCGTTGAGGCGAAAGGTCTTCACTCGCTGCCCTGCGCCTCCTTGATCGCATCGATGAGTTCCTTGGGAGTGGAAAGGTGGGTGAACACGCGGCTTTGCTGCCCGCCAGGCTTGTGAACGACCAAGTGCGGCAGTCCGACGATCCCGAACAGCTCTTTCGTTCTGCGCTGATACTCCGGATCGACGCCCGTGCTCCAATCGACTTTGATCGCCACCACGTCACGCATCGCCACGATCGTCTCCGGCTTGTCGAGCACGTTCTTCTCGATCACCTTACACTCCGCGCACCAATCGGCCGTGCCATCGACGACGATGACCTTGCCGGAGGCTTTCGCGTCTTCAAATGCCTGGTTCGAAAAGGGGATCCATTGGATTCGCGTCGCCCCAGAATCACCGCCAAGAACTGCAAGCTCCTTCTCTTTGAGCGCGGTCTGCAACTGCTCGTAGTACATTCCCGCCATCCCCCCAAGAACGAGGATCGTCACGCCCTTGATGGCCAGAATCGCGCGAGTCGCGCCCGCGTTCTCGAAAAGGAACAGATACAGCGAACTGCCGATGAAGAACGCGATCCATATCCAGTATTCGGCGAACTCAGGCAGCGAGCGATTGACCGCCATTAGCAGGTAGTTGAGCCCGAACCCGATCACGAGGAGCCCCAGAACGGCCTTGGCGGTCTTCATCCATCCGCCTGCTTTGGGCAGTGCCTTCGCGCCAACCGAGAGCGAAGCAAGCACCAGGTAGGGCAGCCCAAGCCCGATCCCAACCGCGCCGAACATCGTCACCCCCAGAGGAATGCTCTTGAGTTTTGCCGCCTCCGCAAAAACCGCGAAAATGAGCGGACCGGCGCAAGGCGCGGCGGCAACTCCAATCAAGAGCCCCATGATCAGCGCGCCGACTGCGCCGCTTCTCGCTCCGAGCGCGTTCGAGATGAAGCCAGGCAGTCGAATCTGGTAGAGGTCGAACATCGAGAGCGCCAGGCCGATGAGCAGCAGGCCCAACGCGAAGTTGAACCAAGGCATCGTGAACAACTGCCCAAACGCCGCGCCCACCCCCGCAGCGATTCCCCCCGCCAGACCGTAGGTGAAGCCGATTCCCAGAACGTACATCACCCCCAGCCAGACCCGTCCGGACCGCCCTTCCGGCGCTTGGCTGGCAAAGAACGAGAGGGTCACCGGGATCATCGGATACACGCACGGCGTCAGGTTGATCGCAAGGCCGATCAGCAAGAGAACGAGCACGAGAACGACGTAGTTGCCACTTCGAATGCTCTGCCCGACCAGCGCGGCGAGGCCCGACTCGGCAGGTTGCGCCGCGGGCTGGGAATCGGGCGGACTCGGTACGTCCGTCGTGGCAGTCGGGGCGCTCCCGCTCGGCGGTACGACGGTCGGCTCGGAACGCTCATCAACTCCCGTAGGGTCTGGGGGATCGGTAGTCCCTGTCGGGGCCGTTGCGTCGGGTACGGGGGGGTCGACTGGGGGTTTGCCGTTGTCGAGGGGCGGCTTGGAAGGTGCCTCTACCAGTACCAGGCCCTTTGCCGACACCACTTCCGGAGGAAAGCAGTTGTTCTCGTCGCACTGCTGATAGTGAAAATCGATCGCGATCTCGCGTTTGCCCGAGCCCGAAGGGAGCTTGAATTCGACCGGAATCTGGATCGCGCCATCGTAAACGAACGCGGGGGTGTCGATTCCCCCAATCACCTTGAGTTGCCCTCTGGGATAGCTGACCTTTGAAAGCTCGACTTTAGGCGTTGTGACGGCGACGCGGACAGGGATCATCCAGTCTTCGCTCGGGGGGTTTTGATAGCCGTGCATGTGCGGCGCGAAGGTCACGGCGACGACGCCGCGAACCACCTCGCCTTCTTTCGCCTTACCGGGCAAGGTGAGAACGACCTGGGGAGGCTCTTGCGCCCATGAAAGCGCCGCCAGCAGCCCCCCAAGCAGTACGAGGAGCGGCTTCGCAGCGAAGCAACGGGTCCGAATCGAGTCCATCACTATTGCCATAAGGAGTTTCTACGATCAGGGTTCCCGAATCGGGTCTCTACCCGTGTGGTCCGGACCTGAACCACTTCCCAAACGAGTGGCGAGTCGCTTCCCGATTGAGATCGGCGATCGCGTGGGTCAAGGGCACCCCTTTGGGACAAACCTTGACGCAGTTCTGGGCGTTGCCGCAGTTCGTGATTCCAGCCTCACTCTCCATGAACTCGAGCCTCTCGGATTCCAGGGCCCTACCGACCGGGTGAAGGTTGAAGAGCAACGTCTGGCCGATCGCTGCCGGCCCGACGAACTTCGATCGCTCGCTCACCTGCGGGCAGGCTTCCAAGCAGCACCCGCACGTCATGCACCGGCTGAGCGAATACCGAAGTTGCCGAATGTGGTCGTCTTGCGGCTGCGCCATGCCCAAGTCATACGACCCGTCGATCGGTACCCATCCCTTGATCTTCTTGAGGGATTCGAACATTGACGAGCGGTCAACGATGAGGTCGCGCACGAGGGGAAACTTCCGCATCGCCTCAAGCTCGACGACCATCTGCGAACCCTTCCTCTCACCGACATCGTCGATCAGCGCCGTACACGCTTGACGGACGCGCCCGTTGATGTTCATCGTACAAGAGCCGCAAACCTCTTCGAGGCAGGCAGCTTCCCATGCGGGCGGGCGCACGAACTTGCCTTGGGCGTTGACGGGACGCTTCCGGACCTCCATGAGCGTCGAGATCACGTTGAGTTGGGGCCGATAGGGAATCTCGAACTCTTCCCAATAGGACTCCGCGCCCTGGCGATCTTGGCGCAACACTCGGAGCAGAATCGTCGAGGGCGCATCGTTGGCGGTCGCAATCACTGGACCCATCATATCCGAAGTTAGGCTCGATTCGCCGCCGACGAGTCCACCAGAAACGGGAACGAGCGCAGACGGCGAACCGCTTGCGCTCGATCTTCGTTGGCCGCCCGTTTAGTTGCAGGCGTAGTCTTCGGAGTCGGTGATCGGAGTCCCCGGAACACCGTGGAAGTCATTGTAGGTGTTGGTGGGCGACGGGGTCAGCGCGTCCATTTCTTGCTCGGTCCTCACATAAGGCCCGGTCCATGAGTAGTAGGTGGGGCGCTGGGCGGTCGCGATGCCGGTGGTGCTGCCGCCGGTCGGGATCCCGTTGAAGCGATAGAAGTGCGAGTGGCCGTCGGCGAAGTTCACCACGACTCCCTCGGCGTGCCGCGCCATGCCCATGAAGTTGTAATACTCGAGCGGCGCGTTCTTCTTCATGTAGCCATCGAAGAAGAGGATGGTGCCGACGGGGTCGGGGAGACCGGATTGCGGAGTCGAAGGTGTGTACTTTCGCAGGGCGGCGATCGGCGCCGAGCAGAAGTTCTCCCCAAACACGCCCAAGTTCGGGACGAAGCCCGTGAACTGGAACGTGCCCGCTGTTGTCAGCGCGCCCGCGGCTGGGGGAGCGGTCTCCACCCGGTTCTTCCAGTCGATGCCTGGGGTCAGGGACGGGCACTGGAAGATTCCCGTGTTCTTGATGTACGGCTGCAAGGCGTCATACACCGAGAAGATCCGGTATCGAGGGTCCCCGCCATAGGGCGCGACGAAGTAGGCGCTGAGCGCGAAGTAGTCGTCGAAGTCGGACGAGTACATGATGCCGGCCAGGGCGATTTGCTTCTGGTTCGCCAAGCAGCTAGCTCTCTTCGCCGATTCCTTCGCTTGGGCGAAGACCGGGAAGAGGATGGCTGCGAGAATGGCGATGATGGCGATCACAACCAAGAGTTCGATGAGCGTAAATGCCTTTTTCATTCAATTCTCCAAGGTCGCCCCCTTGTGGGGAGCCGAAATGTGCTCTGTGAGTCTGGACCAACTAAGCAGGATCATAGGATAGCAAATCTACGGCCCGGAATCGTCCGAATATATGTTGAAATACTGGAAAAACCCGTATAGGGTTGAACCCGCGGAGGGCACTTTCGCTTCAGACGCAGGGGAACGGAACGCCAGCAGGTAGACTTGACAGCAAGCAACATCATGGCATCGGTAGCCACCGAGCAAGCGCAAGACCGAGTGGATATCCTGGGGATTCCGGTAGATCGGTTCACCTTCGACCAGACGCTGGAAGTCATCGATCGGTTCGTACGCGAGAAGGCCCCTCGGATCGCCGTGACGGCCGACTCCAGCGCGATCATTGCCGCCCAGTCTGACCCGGAGTTCAGGGAGGTCTTGCTGAGGGCGGACCTGGTGACTGCCGACTCCGCAGGCATTCGGTGGGCCGCCCGAAGAAAAGGGATGCCGATCGTCGAGAGAGTGAGCGGGGTCGACTTGGTGGACGCTTTGTGCGCGCGAAGCGCCGACCACGGATACCGCATTTTCTTTTTGGGAGCTGCGGCCGGGGTCGCCGAGATGGCTGCTGAGGCCCTGAGACTAAAGCACCCCGGCTGCAACATCGTCGGCACACGCCACGGGTACTTCCCGGCGGAGAGCGACGAGGTCGTTGCCAGTGAGATCGCTCCCTACAAGCCCGACATCCTTTTCGTCGCAATGGGCATCCCGCGGCAGGAGAAGTTTATCGCCCGCACGCAGTCGATCATCCAGGCGCCCGTGTCGATGGGAGTCGGCGGATCGTTCGATGTCTTCAGCGGCAAGGTCAAACGGGCGCCTCGGCTGTTCCAAAGGTTCAACCTCGAATGGCTTTGGAGGCTAATGCTCAACCCAAAGAAGTTCAGTAAGGTCAAGGCGTTGCCCAAGTTCGCCCTTGCTGTATTGAGGGAGGAGAGTTGAGAATCTACACACGCACTGGGGATGGCGGCACCACCGGGCTTTCGGGAGGCGAACGAATCCCCAAGTCCGATCCGCTGATGGAGGCCGTGGGAACGGTCGACGAACTCAATGCGGCGGTCGGCGTGGCGCGGGCCCATCTGGGTCAGGGAGATTTGGCCGACCACCTCGCGAGCGTGCAAGGCTGGCTTTTTGAACTGGGAGCCGAGGTCGCCTCACCTCAAAAGAAGAGGCATTTTTTCGAAACTCTCGACGATTCGCACGTCCAACGTTTGGAACAGTGGATCGACGAAATGGCCGAAGGGCTGGAGGAGCTTCGCAACTTCATCCTACCGGGCGGGTCCAAGGCCGCCTCGCACCTTCACCTGGCAAGGGCCGTTTGCCGGAGGTCCGAAAGGTCGATCGTAGAACTGAGCCAGATCGAGTCGCTACGGCCCGTTGTGCTCCAGTTCTTGAATCGGCTGTCGGATTGGCTCTTTGTCGCCGCCCGCGAGGCCAACCGGCAAGAGGGAGTCGAAGACTCGAAGTGGAACACATTAGGAGCTTGAATTGATCGTACAGACACTCGTGACCGCAGTTCTCGTCTCGGCCAGCGGCCAACAGGCCTCGAGCCCGGCCCAGATCATCAGCAAGATGCTGGCTCGGTACGCCGAAGCGAAGACCCTGACGGGAACCGTGGTCTTGACCCAAGCGATGGGCCAACAATCTGGACAGCTTCGCACCGACCTCCAAATCGAGCGGCCTCACAAGCTCTTTGTCAGGCAGGTGAAGAGCACCAACCCCAAGGACGTCAGGATCATCACCGCGGACGGCAACTACATGTCCTACAACCCGCCCCAACTCCCTTGGGACGACCCCGGGAAGCGCTTGGTCGAATCGATGAAGCCGAACCGTTCGCAACTCACCCTCATGGACGCGTACTCCGCAGGCACGGGAGGGCTTTTGGACCGCAACGCCACCCTCGACATCGTGGTGGGCCGCAGGGCCGACCTCGAGTACCTGAGGGGAACTTGGGCGACGCTGGAATACGCGGGGACAACCGAAGCAGAGTCCGAAAAGGTGCACGTGATCGCGGGGTCCTGGCGAGAGTACGGCAACGCTGCGGTCACAGGCAGGTTCCTGATGTGGGTGACAGATAGCCATGACCTTCGTCGCTACGTGGTCGTCGAGAACCTCCTGGTCGGCGGGCAAATGCAGCGCGTGGAAAGCCGGTGGGACGTGGACATCCAAGTGAACGCAAAGGTTGATGACAAGCTTTTCAAGCTGGTCAGATGAAGAGATACCGTACGTTTGCGTATGGATTGAAGCAGAATCGGCCCCTTTTGGGGTAGCTTACGAATAATGCCCGCGACCCGAGTTTCCGGCTTGCTTCTTTCCGAAATGAAACCAGGACAAAGGGGCGTGATCGCCTCGGTTCAGGCCGACTGCCCGCACCGGCGTCGCCTCGAACAAATGGGCCTCGTTCTGGGAACTGAGGTGGAACTCTTGCGAATCGCTCCGCTTGGGGACCCCATCGAAATCTCGTTACGCGGCTATCGACTCTGCTTGCGGCGAACGGAGGCCTCGGCGCTTCATGTTCGGCTCCTGGAGTCGTAAGTGTCGCTTCCGGAGGCCCAAAGGGATCCACAAGCCCAGGCCCTTCCGCTGGTCGCGATGGTGGGCAATCCCAATACGGGCAAGTCGAGCGTCTTCAACGCCCTGACCGGCTCCGCGCAACGCGTCGCGAACTACCCCGGAGTCACCGTCGAACGCGTTTCGGGCAAGCTCGCTGTCGAAGGCGCGAAGGTCGAATTGCTCGACGTACCGGGGCTCTACAGTCTCGAAGCGCTTTCGGAAGACGAGCGAGTCGCGGTGGACGTGATCCGAGGAGCCTCCCAAACCGAGCGCAGGCCCGATCTTCTGCTTTGCGTGATGGACGCGCCGGGTCTCGAGCGCAACTTGTACCTGTTTACGGAACTGGCAGACCTCGACGCTCCGCTGCTAGTTGCGGTCACGAAGACCGACCAACTCGAAGCAGAAGACAAGCGTCTCGACGTGGCCCGGCTTTCGAGCCTGCTCGACGTCGATGTCGTGCCGGTCGTGGGATTTCGCGGAAGAGGCATCGAAGAACTGAAGAGCGCGATCTCGCGCAACCTCGAACGCCCTCGGATTCCCGACCTAGAGATCGAGTTTTCGCCGTTGGTCGAATTCAAGGTGGCCTTGCTCAAAGAACGGCTCGCGCGCGCAGGATTCGACGTTCCCAAGGCGAACGTCCGGCGGGGGCTTCTGGGTGAGGATCCGGAATTCGCCCGGTCGGTCGAGGACTTCCCGGAGATCAAAGAAGCGTTCGATGAGGCTGTCGGCGAGATTCAGAAGTCGCAGGCCGCTCAACGCCAAGACGCCACTCCAGAGGAGCGCTACCAGTGGGCGGAGATGGTCACTCGGGCGGCGATCGAGCGGGACCGAGACGGCCGCCCAAAGTCCACAAGCGACAAGATCGACTCGTGGCTCACGCATCGGGTGTTCGGGCTGCTTTTCTTCGTCGCGCTCATGTATCTCGTGTTTCAGTCGATTTATACGCTGGCGCAGCCCTTGATGGCGGGGATCGAATGGGCGTTTGGCAAGCTGGGAGAATGGACGACCGCGCCGCTTTCCGGAGCGCCTTGGCTGCAGTCTCTGGTCTCGGATGGACTTCTAGGGGGCGTCGGCACGATGTTGATGTTCCTACCTCAAATCTGCATCCTCTTCTTGTTCATTGGGATCCTCGAAGGCACGGGATACCTTGCGCGCGCTGCCTTTCTGATGGATCGGCTTCTGGGCTGGTGCGGGCTCAATGGCCGGGCGTTTATACCCTTGCTTTCGAGCTTCGCCTGCGCCGTGCCGGGGATCATGGCCGCCCGGGTGATGCCCGACCGCAAGAGTCGGCTCGCGACCATCCTTGTCGCTCCGCTCATGAGCTGTTCGGCCCGATTGCCAGTTTACGTGCTTCTGATCGGGACCTTCATCGAGCCTCAGTTCGGCGCTGGCTGGGCGGGATTCGCGCTGTTCGCGATGCACGTCTTGGGGCTGATCGTCGCCGTCCCCGTCGCTTGGGTGCTCAACCGGGGAGTGTTGCGCGGAAGCCGCCTGCCGTTCTTGCTGGAGTTGCCGCCCTACGAGTGGCCGAAGGCCCGCGATGTTTGGCTGGGCGTGTACTTCCGGGGCAAGGTGTTTGTGAAGACAGCCGGGACGATCATCGTTGCGCTGTCGATCGTGATCTGGAGCCTCGCCTACTTCCCACGTTCCCCTGAATTGGAGGATCAACTGCGCGCGCAGATTTCGCAGGCCGATCCCAGCCTCGATGCAGCGGGCGTCGAAGCCAAACTCAGCGGAGAACTCCTCGCGCGCTCCTATCTTGGCCAGTTCGGCAAGGCCATCGAGCCCGCATTCCTGCCGGCTGGGTTCGATTGGCGGCTCTCGACAGCCATCATCAGCGCCTTCCCGGCCCGCGAAGTCATGGTTTCGACGCTGGGAATCATCTTCAACGTCTCGAGCGATGTCGACGAGACTTCGACCGACCTCAGGAGCGTGCTCCGATCCGCGAAGTGGCCCGACGGGCGGCCGCTTGCGAATCCGTGGACCGCGGTCGGACTCATGGTGTTCTTTGCGCTTTGCGCGCAGTGCATGTCGACCCTAGCGACCATTCGCCGCGAGACCAATTCGTGGGGTTGGCCGGTCTTCGTGTTCGTCTACATGAGCGGACTGGCCTACCTGGGCGCGGTGGTTGTTCACCAGCTTTCCCTCGCTTTCGGATAGCGCGACTGTGTTTGAGTGAGGCCCTGATAGGCACGCTGCTGCAGGAGAATTCGCCACCTTGTTGCCTTTAGGGGTCGAAACTTTCGTTCGTCCGCCGATTTTGGGCCTCGTCGCCCGTCCCATAGGGAAAAGGGGGTTCGTGCGGCGGTCTCCGGACGCCCGCGAAACGTTATGGATAACGAAACTCAAGCAACTCAAGAACCGATGGACTCAGGGTCGGGAGTCTCGCAAGACGACCGAACTCACGCCATGCTTTGCTGGCTTCTCGGGATCATCATCGGGATCATCAGCCCGGTGATCTTCATGCTGGTGGACAAGGATAAGCCGTTCGTGTACAAGAACTCGATGCAGTGCCTCACGTTCCATATCGTGCTGCTTGCCCTTTGGGTGATTTGCGGCATTCTCGCCGTTGTCACATGCGGCGTCGGCATCGTTTTGTACTTGATCCCGTTCGCGTGGGGACTGATCGTGAGCATCCTAGGCGGTATCGCGGCGAATAACGGCAAGGTGTATGAGCCGGCGATCACCGCATCGTTCGCGAGGTCCTGGTTCAAGGTGTAGGAGGCTTCTGACGACCGTCCCATAGGGGGCGCGGACCGCCAGCCGGGCGCAGGGAGCGCTCGCGGGCCGAGTATCACGCCCCCCCCCCGGACAGAAATCGCCCGGACGGGCGAGTGGTTCGTGCCGTTTGTCCGGGAAAGTCAGGAATCCTATCGTCGAAGACGAATGGTGGACGGTGAGTGGAGTTCTCGAAGCGACCCAAGCTGGGTGCCACCCCAAACTCGGTTTGGGGTGCTGGCCGCAGGTGGGAACGGGGCTTGTTTCGGGGCTGCTCTAGGGGTCGGCCGGGTGCCCCGGTCTGACCCCAAAGCAGACCGGGAAGTCTAAAGCCGAGTGAAGCGGGGCTTCGCGCACTCAATCTGGGTGCCACCCCAAACTTGCTTTGGGGTGCTGGCCGCCGGGTAAACCTGAGGCCGAGTGAAGCGGGGGTCGGTACGATCCAATCTGGGTGCCACCCCAAACTTGCTTTGGGGTGATGCTCGCCCGCATCCTCGCGTGACCCTGCATCCGGGAGGTTAGGGAGTCCCGTCGCCGGGTGCCCCGGTCTGACTCGCAGAGCAGACCGGGAAGTCAAGAGCAGAGTGAAGCGGGGCTCCGTGCGACTCAATCTGGGTGCCACCCCAAACTTGCTTTGGGGTGCTGGCCGCCGGTGGGAACGGGGCTTGTTTCGGGGCTGCTCTAGGGGTCGGCCCCGGCCACAGGGTCGCGAAGTTGAGAGTTGAGAGTTGAGAGTCGCGACCTTACAGGCCGCATTCATCTTGGGGGCTGGATTCCACCAGGGCGTTGCCCTTCGCTCTAACCCTTCGGCCCGTTGGGCCTGTCGGATCACCGACGCCCACCTTACGAAGGAGTTCGGTTCCCTATGCCTGCTGGGCCGCAAGCCCATAGCGAAGGCCGAAGGCCTGGAACCCGTGCCACCCGGCCAGATTTCCTGGGCCTGTTGGGCCGAGACTCCGAATCCCGTCGTCGGAGCCGCAGGAGAGACGCCTACGGGAAAGGCCCCCGATTCGCTCTCCTGCTTCAAAGAGGCTACACCTCTCCCGATGCCTCCCGCTATTGAGTGCGGGAAGCCTGCTTCGTGCCTTGCACCCGCCGGCCCCGGAGCACCCCAAAAACAAGTTTGGGGTGGCACCCGTGGGAAGCCAACCAATCGCTTTCAACCCTAGCCCCAGAGCACCCCAAAACAAGTTTGGGGTGTCACCCGTGCAAAGCCACCCAATCGCTTTCAACCCAGCCCCAGAGCACCGCAGAAACAAGTTTGGGGTGGCACCCGTGCAAAGCCACCCAATCGCTTTCAACCCGCCAGCCCCGGAGCACCCCAAAGCGAGTTTGGGGTGGCACCCGTGGGAAATAGCCTAATCCCATGGGACGGCGACCTGCTTCAACCTCGCCACGCCGTCGACGGCTTCACCTTACTTCTCCTCTGCCTCAGGCCACGAAACGAACGCCTGCACAACCCGATCGTTGATGCAGTAGAAAGTTTCGCGCACGTTCTTCCGCTCCCGCCAGACCCGCCACTGTACCTGCGCCGGAGACCCGCCGACCTGAACGAGCGAGTCCTCGAAGCTGTATTTCACCACCTTCCCCACTTCTCGTCTCGCTGCTGCATGAACTCAACGACTGCAGGAGCCGAAGAGGCGGCTATGCCCTCAAAGTCTCGTTGGCAGGCCAATCTGAGGACCCGCTCGGAAGCGGCTATACCCTCCTGGCGACCTGGCTCCATAAGTACCTTCTGCACGAGAACCCCCGCCAAGAACAGCGTCGTCGTGACGAGGCCATAGACCATCCAGCCGTCGACTCTTCGCCGCTCCAACGAATCAGATTTCGCGATCCCGCCTCTTCCTTTCAGGACGCAACGGAAGCCCTTTTCGCGCGCCAATCTCATTCCTTCGCACGAGTCTGGTAGCCTCCGCTACAAGATGCTCTCGACGCTAACGCTCGCCCTCTTGCTCCTTAGCCCCGACTCGCCGCCGCCCGCGACATGGTGGAAGGGCAATCTCCACACTCACACTCTTTGGAGTGACGGGGACGACTACCCCGAAATGGTCGCCGACTGGTATAAGCGCAACGGCTACCACTTCCTCGCGCTGAGCGACCACAACGTATTGAGCGTCGGCGAAAAGTGGTTCGACCTGAGCGGAACCCGTGGGCGCGGCGCGGTGCTCGCCCGATACATCCAGAGGTTCGGCGAAGACTGGGTGCGGACTCGCGTTCGAAACGGCAAGGTCGAGGTCCGACTGCGCACGCTCAGCGAGATCAAGCGCCTTTTCGAAGAGCCGGGCCGGTTTCTAATGATCCAAAGCGAAGAGATTAGCGCGGGCCACGGCGGCAAGCCGATCCACGTCAACGCGACCAACATCCAAGAACACATCCCGCCGCAATCGGGCACGTCGATTCTGGACACGATGCAGAAGAACGTCGACGCCGTCAACGAGCAGCGCCGGCGAACCGGCGTGCCGATGTTCCCGCACATCAACCACCCGAACTTCATCTGGGCGATCACCGCCGAGGAACTGATGCAACTCGAGGGCGAGAAGTTTTTCGAGGTCTACAACGGCCATCCGGCGGTCCACAACTACGGCGACGCCACCCACGCCGGAATGGAGCGCGTGTGGGACATCATCCTCACCAAGCGGCTGGCCGAACTCAAGAAGGGCGTCATGTATGGGGTGGCGGTGGACGACGCGCACAATTACCACGAATCGCACCTCACGAAGGCCAATCCGGGCCGAGGGTGGGTTATGGTCCACGCCCCTCGCCTGTCGGCGAAAGACATCGTCCGGGCGATGGAAGACGGCGACTTCTATGCTTCTTCGGGGGTCGTCCTGAACCGAACGCGCTTCGACGGCCGCACGCTCTCGATCGACGTTCGGCCCGAAAAGGGTGTGACATACACGACCTTCTTCATCGGAACCCGTCGCGGATATGACCCAACCGCAAAGCCCGTTCTGGGGCCGAACGGCGAGCCGTTGGGGGTGACGATGCAATACAGCTCCGACATCGGGCGAGTGCTGGCGACGGTCGAGGGCCCCTCTCCGAGCTACCGATTCCGAGGGGACGAGATTTACGTCCGGGCGCGGGTGGTGTCTTCAAAGCCCAAATCCAACCCGTACTCCGAAGGCGAAACCGAGGTCGCCTGGGTCCAGCCTGTGGTGAGATGAGGTTGGGGCGAGGGCCTGGGGGACGCCCCGGTCATTCGAAAGAGCGGTTCCCTAAGACCTCATGAACTTGGGCGTAGTGTTGCAGCGATCCATCGGGCGAGCCGCACCATGCCATAGATCGGCAGGAAGATGACGAGGAGCGGGAGGCCGATCTCAGGTAGGCAACCAATCAGGAAGCAGCCGATATCCTCCGAGGTCGTGGTGTCGACCCTCGAATTCCACCAGGGGTCCTCTTTCACGAATCGCACATGGGCAATACGGCCGGCAACCGCGCCCAGATGCAGACGCACCTCTTGTCTGCCCTTCCCGAGCCTGCAATCAGAGCCAAACACCCTTGGGGCGGGTAGAGGGCGTCGTGGCGCCAGCGGGAGGGGCTCCCGCCGGAGCACCCCAAAGACAAGTTTGGGGTGGCACCCGTGGCAAGTAGACTTGTCCCATGGGATGGCCACACTCCGAGTCTGACCGGGGCACCCGGATCTTCACTTTTTTTTTGGGGATGGCAAGGTTGTGCTCCCCGCTCTCTTCACCCGGCCTAAGCCTTTCCCGGTCTGCTCTGCGAGTCAGACCGGGGCACCCGGCTTCCGAATCGACTTCAGTACAGGTGGGACAAAGTGCGACCCAGTCTGGGCGGCACCCCCAACTCACGCAGGGTCCGAGGCGACGGTGGTCATTTCACCCACCTTTCCCACCTCGAGCGCGTCTTTGCTGAGGTCTTGGGGGACGGGGATCGGGTATTCACCCGTAAAGCAGGCGGTACAGAGTTCGCTTTGTGTGGTCCCGACCGCGCGCGAGGCGCCTCCGACCGAAAGATAGCCGAGGCTCGAGGCGCCGATGTGTTGCCGAATCTCCTCGACGCTCATTTTCGCCGCGGCGAGCTCTTCGCGCCTTGCCATGTCGATCCCGTAGTAGCAGGGCCACTTGATCGGCGGGGCGGTGATCCTCACATGGACCTCCTTCGCGCCCGCCTCAAAGAGCAGCTTGACGATCTGTTTGGTGGTCGTCGCGCGAACAATCGAGTCGTCCACCAGCACGATGCGCTGCCCGCGAATGTGCTCGACGAGCGGCGTCAGTTTCATCCGCACCCCGAGGTCGCGGAGCCTCTGGTCGGGGGCGATGAACGTGCGGTGGATGTACCGGCTCTTCATCATGCCCTCACGGAACGGCAGCCCCGATGCCTCCGCAAAACCCAACGCGGCGGGAATCCCGCTGTCGGGCACGGGAACCACAATGTCGGCCTCGGCCGGGTGCTCCCGCGCAAGCTCGCGCCCCATGTTCTCTCTCACCCCGTAGAGGCTCTCCCCGTACATCACCGTGTCGGGCCTTGCGAAATAGATGAACTCGAACAAGCACATCGCTCTGCGGACGGTTGGGTGAGCCTGAACGAACCTCATCCCCTGCTCGTCGATGATGACCAATTCGCCCGGAGCGAGCTCGTGGTCCACCGTGCCTGCCACGGGCCCAAACGCACAGCTCTCGCTTGCGAGCATGAACCCCGAGCCGACCTTGCCGGCGACCATCGGCCGAATCCCGTGGGGATCCCGAAATCCCAACACCTGAGTCGGAGTAAGCACGGCGACGCTGTAAGCGCCCTCGACCCTTCGCATGAGATTCGCTACTGCGGCCTCAGGCCCCTCGCCCATGTGCCGGACGAGGAGTCGGGCGAGGATCTCGCTGTCGCTCGTGGTTTCGAAGGTCTCGCCTTCGGCTTCGAGTTCGGCGCGAAGCTCGACGGTGTTGATCAGGTTGCCGTTGTGAGCAACCGCAATGTCGCCGTCCAGGCTCTGGCAATACACGGGCTGGGCGTTCCGCAAGACGCTCGAACCCGTGGTGCTGTACCGTGTGTGCCCGATTCCGAGGATTCCCTGTAGGTTGGCAAGCGCGCGCTCGTCAAAGACTTGGCTGACAAGCCCCATGTCCCGATGCATTCGGACCGTCTGCCCGTCGGACACAGCGATGCCTGCGGACTCTTGGCCACGGTGTTGGAGAGCGAAGAGTGAAAAGAAGGTGACCCTCGCCGCTTGCTGCTCGGGCGTGTAGACCCCGACGACGCCGCACTCCTCCTTCGGCCGGTCCCCGCTTTGAACGTCCACTTGGAGAGTGTACTCGGATCTCTCTCCCAAGCCGTTATGGGGGCAAGAACGGGGCGCTCTGCTCCTGCCCCGTTCCCACACCCGGCCGATACAAGTTACTTCGGGCGTTGCGCGCGACCTAAGCGCTGCTCGTCCGTGTAGGCGCCCGCCCTCATGCCTTCCTCTTGTTGAGGCGTCATTGGGGGGTCATTGGGGCCTGCCTGACCCTTACAACCGACCAGCCCCTGAAGAAGAGTCAGTGCGAACGTTAGCGCACCTAGTTTCCTGACCAAGGTTGCCCCCAGAACTTCCAAAGGTTCTTTTGGTCCATCACCGTACAGAACTGCGTGTACGTCGTAGCCTCGCTCGCTGCAGGATTGTCGGCGTAATACGACACGAACTTCTCCTTGCCGAACTTCGCTGCATGGCCATCCGCGAAGGCTCCCACAAATCTGGGGCCCGGATACTCACGCCGACCGTCCCAGATGAGTTGGTACCAACTCCATCCGGTCGCGTATCGGTCCATGGTTGGCCATGCGGCGTCGATGCCGTAGAATCGAAGCCACGAGAACGGCAGATTCGCGTACCGCGTAGGAGCGATCGCCAATCTCTCCGACGGATATTCGATCGAGGTCATCGTCCGCTGCCGATAAGTCGACCAGTCGATGTTGTTGCAGTCCGTTCCGCCAAACGCCCTGGAATACCCGTCGACGTTCAGGCTAAGGTTCGTGATCCATTGCCACTTGTAGACGAAGCCCGGATAAAACGGGTCTTCGAAGTCGTCGCCTCGAGGCTCTGGAACGAGAGCATCGAAGAAGACGCCACGGTTCTTCACGTATGGGTACACGTCGCCGACCCACGTATCTGTGGACGTGTAGCTCGTGCCGTAATCGTGGACGATCGCGTCGTCGTAATCAGTTGAGTACATGTGCAGCGCTAATCCAAGCTGCTTGATGTTCGAAAGGCTCGTGTTCACCTTTGCGCTCGTCTTGGCCTGTGCGAACACAGGGAACAGAATCGCCGCGAGGATCGCGATGATTGCGATAACCACGAGAAGCTCAATAAGCGTAAACGCTCGTTTCATGGGAATTCACCTCCATCCAGAAGTGTCGCCGGGCAACGTTATCTGCAAGTTAGATGCAGGTTATCAGGAGGTGAAATCTGCCGCCCAACGATCTCTGAGGAGACTCGCCCCCCACCGAAGCCCGCCCGGTGCTAGTTTGTTTGCCAAGCTCAACTCGCGCTGTCAAGCGCTCTCCGCGAACGGCCAGGAGTTCATCTCTATCCCGCCTCCTCCATGAGGAGGAGAATCTCGTCCTGAAGTTCCGTACCATGAGCCTCCACCCCTGGCCCGCGGAGGGATGAAAGAGATTGCCGCCTGGCTACGATTCGGGCGTGGGCTCCGGCCCGCCTTCGGTAAGCCAACGGATCTGCGCTGCCGGTAGGACCGCGTCGAGCGCGGCAGCATTCCCTGCGAACTCCGGGACGCTTCGGCAACCCACAAGCGCGAAACAATCGAGGTCCTGGTGCATCAGCCAAGCAAGAGCGATCTGGGCGGGCGAACACCCCGACTGCCTCGCTAGTTCCTCGGCGCGTTCGAGGCGGTTGAAGTTCTCTTCGTGGGCATAACACTCCCAGCAAAGCTTGTCAAAGTAGTCCTCGTGGTCGCCAGTAACCCCGCGCCGAAATCTCCCTGAAAACCAACCTCCCCCGAGACTCGACCACGCAAACGTAGCAATACCCATCTGCCGGTATGCCTCGAGGACGGGCTCGTTTCTGGGCCCGCCCAGAGTAACGCAACCCTCCCAGACCGGTTTCTGAGGCCAGGCGAGTCCGAATTGAGGACTCGAAGCAGCAAACCCTCGGCGGCCTGCTTCTGCCGCGTACTCGGCCGCCTCGCGCAGTCGGCCAACCGTCCAGTTCGAGCCCCCATAAGCGCCGATCAGCCCTTCATTAGCTAGGTCCTCTAGGGTATCGACGATCTCGCTGACGGGTACGGCGGGGTCGTCCCGATGCAACAAGTATAGGTCGATGAACGATAGTCCTAGTCTTCCTAGGGATTCCATGCAGTCGGAGCGAATGTCGTGGGGCGTGACCCGGTTCCGGCCCTCGTAGGGGTGCGCGCCCTTGTCGAGAATCACGACTCGGTCTTCGATCCCCCGGCTGCGGACCCACTCCCCAAGAACGCGTTCGCAATCGCCGTTCCCGTAGACGTGCGCAGAGTCGAAACAGGTGCATCCGCGCTCGAACACGCCGTCGAGTAGTTCGAAGCCAGCCTCCCGACGAGCTGCCGTGAGCATGACCGTGCCTTGAACCAGGCGCGAAACGGGTTTGCCGACTCCGGCGACGGAGCCGTATTTCATTCGCTCGCCTCATCGCCCGGATACTTCAGACCCCAGGGCTCTCGAATCCGATCGAGCGTCCGGAGAACGGCCACAGACTCCTGATGGGGCATCATCGAACTCTCGACCGCTCCTGCTCGGATACGAGCCGCCGCCTCTTCAATCTGAAACTCGAACCCGTTGCCAGGTATCGCGAAGTCGTGCATCTCCACCTCGCCTCCGGAGTGAACTTCGACCGACGTCGACCGAAAGAACGGGGCCTTGAGGCGGAGCCAGCCCCGCTCGCACACGATCCGAGCCTCTTGGGGAGTCGCGACGATGATGCTGCTCGAAAGCAACGCCTGCGCGCCATTGGCATAAGCGAGCAGGTAGCTCGAAGATTCATCGACGCCCGACAGGCCAAGTTCGGCGGCCGACGAAACGGTCTCAGGCTCGCCCAACAGCATCGTTGCGAAAGAAACCGGATAGACCCCAACGTCGAGCAGGGCACCTCCACCCAATCGGAGGTCATACAGACGGCTCGCCGGATCGAAGCTGGATCGGAATCCAAAGTCCGCGTAAACGAATTTCACTTCGCCCCAGTCGCTGGCCCTGACCCGTTCCCCCACCCACCGCACGGCGGGCAAGAATCGCGTCCACATTGCTTCCATGAGAAACAGCCCTTCTTCGCGCGAGGCCCGCGCCATCGCCTCCGCTTGTCTTGCGTTCAGGGCGAGCGGCTTCTCACAAAGAACCGCCTTCCCCGCCCGAAGCGCAAGGATCGCGTGTTCGCAATGAAACGCGTGAGGCGTCGCAACGTACACCGCGTCGACGTCCGGGTCGTTCACCAATTCGAAATAGCTGCCGTGGGGACGCTCAACGTCATGCTTCGAGGCGAAGTCTGCAGCTCGTTCGAAGCTTCGCGAACCGACCGCTGAGAGGGAGCAACCAGGAACTCGCTTCACGGCTTCGGCAAACGTCCGCGCGATCGAACCCGGCCCCAGAATGCCCCAGCGGACCTCCTTCACTTCGTTTCCTCGCTGCGAGGATGAATGAGCCTCCAAGCCCTCAAAATCTCTCCCACGCTCCATGCCTGGAACGGACACCCGTTCGGGCGATGGGGCGGGTCGCCGTCATAGAGTTCGGCGATGCCTCCGATTCCGTATTCGACCAACATCCCTTGCGAGCGCAACAGGACCCGCTCGGCTTGCTCGGTGTCCCCAGTCAGCTTCAGAAGGGCGGTCACGTAAGGACCCAAGAGCCAGGGCCAGACGGTTCCCTGGTGATACGCGGCGTCCATGTTGGTAAGCGGTCCGTCGAATCGCCCCCGGTAGCCGGGTTCTTTGGGACCGAGGGTGCGGAGGCCAACTGCCGTCAACAACTCCGCAGTGACGACATCGAGCGCGGCCTTCGCCCGATCTCCCTTGGCGGGTCCGAACGGAAGCGACATGGCGATCAGTTGATTTGGTCGCAAGGTGGCATCGTAAGGGTCGACGGTGTCGTAATAGTGGCCCCGGCCCGCAACCCAGAACTTCCGCTCGAACGCCTGTTCCGCTCTCTCCGCTGCCTCGGCATAGGAGCGGCCCCCGTGTCCCAGCCTCTCGGCGAGCCATTCGAGGATTCGCAAGGCGTTGACCCAGAGCCCATTGACCTCGACGGGCTTCCCATGCCGGGGCGTCACCACCCAGTCGCCGATCTTGACGTCCATCCAAGTCAACTGGTAACCAGCCTCACCCTGAGTCAGAAGGCCGTCCTCCGGGTCGGTCCGAATTCCAAACAGCGTGCCTCGCAGATGCCAATCCAGCGACTCTCTCAAAACGTCGAACATTCGCACGGCGAACTCGGCGTCCCACTCGGATCGCAGGGTCTCGTAGACTGCTTGAAAGAACCAAAGCGTCGCGTCAGCGGTGTTGAATTCGGGGCTGCCCTGTTCCATGAAGCGGTTGGGAATCAGGCCCTGATGCATCTCCGACGAGAAGCCTTCGAGAATCTCGCGCGCCTCCTGCACCCTGCCGCTGCAAAGGCAGATTCCCGGCACGCTAATCATTGCGTCTCTGCCCCAGTCCGTGAACCACGGATACCCCGCAACGATCGTCAGGCGCGACTCAGATTTCACCAAGAACGGCCCCGCCATCTCCTCCAAATGGTCACCGAATTCCAGGTTTTCGTCCTGATCGTTCCAGTCGGGAAACCACGGCGCGACCGGGTCTCCTTCCGCCGCAGAAATCGACGCGACCGCTCCCGGCTCGAGGTCGAAACGCAGTTCGCAAGGGCAGTAGAGATCGTCGCGAGGCTCCAGTCCGCGCTCGATTTCGCGGGCGTGCTCGAAGCGGTAGTACCAGCCCTGTACGGGCACGCATTGAGCCCCTGGATGGGCCAGCGAAAGGACGGTGCCGTTGTGTTCGACGCGGGTCAACCCTGGCGGGAACCCAACTGAATTGGGAAAGCGAGGGGTTTCGTTGAAGGTTCCGTGATACGACCTGAGCGCGATCAGCGGCCGAACGATCAACAGGACGGAGGATTCCCCTGCGTTCCGGTAGTTCGCGCAGACCGCGTTCTTGCCTTGCATCATCGAGAGGGACTTTTCGATGGCGACCGAACCGCTGAGATAGTGCCAACGAATCGACCTCCCGGCAGAGAACCACTCCAGATACCTGTACCCATCCGGGAATACCGCCCCTGGGTACTGGTTGGCCGAAAGCCACACTTGCGCGCCCCCGCTCGCCGCACTCGCTTCCAGATTCGCCAAAAGCAGGGTTCTCTCGGTCGGAGGCCTTGTGGCGGCGACGAGGTGGCCGTGGTACCGACGGGTGTTGATTCCGCTTACGGTCCCCATCGCGTAGCCTCCGATCCCGTTGGTGAGGAGCCACTCACGGCGCGACGAGTACTCGACGTTTTGGCAGCGATCGCGGTTGAAAACGTAGCGCATGGGGATTCCAGTATGCCTCGGCCCCGATGTCCGGCGGACGAGGCCCATCCTTGCGATCATTGTCGCACAACAAACCTGAGCGATGTACGGGCACGTTCCGAATTGAAATAGGGAAGGAACTCTAGGGGCGCGAAGTGTGAATCACAGAGTGAGGTGAGACCAGGATATGGGAATACATGAAGCAAAAAGGTTCCTCAATTCCAACGTTCGGCTGACGTGGACGAACCGCAAAGGCGACGAAATATCGGAGAGCTTGTTCGTGTATGAGGTCGGATTCGTGCCACTTTATGGGCCCTGCTTGGTGACCTCGAAGGGTGAGATCCGCCTAGACCGCATCCAAGGGTGTGAGTTGATTGAAGCCAGCGCCGCTTAGGCAGGGCGCGGATTTCAATCCCGCTGTTTCGGGCGGTTGTTTCTGTCGCGAGACGCCAGCCTGTGTTCCAGTTGAGTCAGCACTTCCAGCGGCCTTAAGGTGACTCCTACCGTGAACTGCCGCGTCTGTTCGCGCCAGAGGACGAACGGCTCGAAGCAGCCCGCAACCTGCGCAAACCGCACCTCCGTCTTGTGCCACCGGTCCGCTCGCACGTCCCATTGACCCAGTACGCTCAGGGTACGCGGCCCCAGTCTCCAGTCGAGCCGGGTCAGAGCGAGTTCCGCCGGGCCAGGAGCATCGAACGGGAACGAAGGGTCGCCGCGAAACAGGGTATGCGCATAGCCAACCGTGACTCGGAGACCGCCCGGAGCTTGCCAGATAAGCCCACCGGTTGCCCTCACCCACGAGTAATCGTCGCCACCGCCGAACCACTGTCCGTCGAATCCCCAATACGGTGCGAAACCCGACGCGAGACTTGCCGTCCGGCCCCGGAAAGCGAGCCGGACGTTCGCCCGGTCCTCATATCTCTCACCGGCAATCCCTATTTGCTGGTACCGTGCGTCGAGCGAAAAGGCTCCGAGTCGGGTTGCCCCGGAGTGGGCGTACGCGAGCTGCCAGGGCTCGCTTACCCTCATGCCGGGAAACCCTGGCACTTTCTGGTTCCACACCGAACTGACTGAAAGGAATCGCCGCCGCACCGACATCGAATCTTGCTCGTCCTGAGGGCTGGAAACGGCGACGTTGTCGAGAAAACTCCCCTGAAAGCGCTCGTTGAGATCGCTCTGGGGGGCGAGCCGGACGCCCGAACGAGCGGGATCAAGGTCGAGAGACAGCCCGTAGAGGCTGCTCGGTAGACGCTTGGGGTAGGAGGTCACATCGAACACGAACATGCTCGAAGGCGAAAGCCGAAGGTCGCTCGACCATCGTGTGCCCATGCCCGAATCCCTTTCATACGCGAGCGTCGGCCACCTAAATCCCGCCTGATCCGGGTCGAGTTGGGCTTCGTATCGGGGCAGCGTCAGCCACTTTCCGTTCATTACGATCAAGCTGGCGCCCCGCAGAATCGCCCTCCGCCCCACTTCCACCTCGGCTTTGCGAATCTGCGCGCCGAGCATCTTGCCTTGCTGCTCGCAAACCACAACCTTGGAATCAAAAAGCTCCCATCGCGAGCCAGAAACCGAGATGCGGCCGGCCCACACCGCTAGACTGCCTAGTAGAAGTTGAACGTTTTGGGCCGCGCCCGTTCGCTGCTTCCAGTCAAACTCGAAAGAATCACTAGACATCCTAGCATCAGGGTCTTCGAGCCGAACGTTGCCGCTGGCGACCGCGTAGCTTTCGGACTCGGACGAGCGGATTTCGAGCCGGTCGCAATACACAGTGCTGACCCCGTAAACGGCTTTGACTTCCCCAGCAAAAATGACGGACTTTCGCTCGACGTCGATCGTCTTGGTGCGCCAGGTAACGGTCAGGTCGCCTTCAAACCGGTCCACGCCCTGTTGCGCGCCAAGGAGGGCCGCAAGACCGGTGGGGACCAGCATCAAAGGAACCGGCATAGGATCGCCAGTCTACCGTAGGTTCGAACCAATTGGAGTCTGCGATCCGTCTTGCCCGTATAGTGTGCTGTTCTCGGCGCAAAACCTGCTTGGAACTCAGGGAAATGAGTTTATAATGGGTAAGGTGTGAGATCATGCTTGAAGTCCGACTGACTGCAACCTCGAAGGCCGATGCCATTGCTGACGAATTGCAGTGGGTGTCCAGGTGCCGCGAGGGGGACGAGACCGCGTTGTCCCACCTGATCGCACGGCATCGGAATCGACTGATTCGGACGGCGTCCAACCTCCTCCGAGATCGCCATGAGGCGGAAGACGTTTCGCAGGAGGCGTTCCTCAAGGCATTTCGGGAGATTCGGCGACTCCGCGACGACCGCGCGTTTTCGGGCTTTTTGTATAGAATTTGCGTTCGCCTTTGCATGGATCGCTTGCGCGTCAAGCGTCCCGAACCCGCTGAGTTTGATTCTGTGCAAGATCACGAGGGTGGAGCTGTAGAAAGCCGCGTCGTGATCGAGAAGATATTAGGCCAATTGCCGCCCGACCTCCGCGCCACGCTCGTTCTCCGAGAGATTGAGCAGTTCAGCTATGAAGAGGTCGCCGAAGTCATGGGCGTACCCATTGGAACGGTTCGATCGAGGTTGCACACCGCTCGCGAACGGTTTCGGAAACTCTGGATCGAGGCGATGGCCGAATGAAGCTCCGCTTTGCCTGTCGTAAGTTCTACCGGCTGCTCTCGTCGTCGAATGATGGCGCCATTCGTTGGGACGATCAGGCGTTCATGGATCGGCATCGCGCCGAGTGCTCCGATTGCCGAAGGCACGAAGAACAGTTCTCGCTTGCCCTGAACATGTTGCGCGAAGCTTCGTTCGACGGCCAATCGGAATCCAACTTCGACTCTCGCGTCTTGCGCAGGTTTCACGTCGATCGAGTTCGGTCGAGCGTGGGATACTGGTCTCCGGCGATTTTGGGCGCGGGGATCGCGATGATCGTGATGCTCGCAGCCATCCAGTTGGTGTCTCGCAGCTCGGATCTGCCAGTCTTCAACGTCGGCGGCGCAGGCGTAAAACGCGCGGCGGATGCGCCGGCAATTCCGCTTTTCGAGAACCGCTCCCCGTCTACAAATAGATGACGCGCACTCGGAGGATGGCGGTTGGCGCCCTGATCGGGGCGCTCGTTATGCTGCTGATCCACCCCTCCACCCGTGACTACGTCTGGCTAAGCGCGCGTTTCGTTGGCCAGAGCGATACGATCAAGTCTTCTCCGTTTGTCCACTACAGTTTCGACGTGTTGCCAGCCCCGAAGACGGCCGTCGAGTCCAGCCTTTGGATGCAGATCGCGGGCGAGACCACGGCAAGCCTCCATACGCTGGACGCTCCGCAGGTTCAAGCCATGCTCGAGGTCGCTCAGAAGCAGGCATCGGTCGATCCTGAGAACGCCTTCTGGCGTCAATGTGCTGCAGTTTTTCAGGATCAACTTGGACATAAAGACGAAGCCGGCCGGCTTTGGGCGTCAGCGGCGAGCTGCCTGCGCTGGAATGACTTTCAGGTCGCGCGAATCGAGATCGTTCGGGCCGACCTTCAGCGATCGACCGCCAGCCCAATGTCGTGGCAGGCGGCGCTGGGCTATTGGCTCGTGACCGACTCCACCACACAAATGATTGAGTCGTTTGGAAGAAGACTTGTCCAAAACGGCGCGTCGGACAAGCGGCAGGAATTGGACCGCAGATCGGCAACCCTGCTCAATGGAGTTCTCCTGCGCGATGGGGCAAGAAGGGTTTCCCAAGGCAGGGCTGGAGCAAATCTCATCGAATTCGCTAGCTATCCCCGCGTATACTTGGAGCAACCAAGCCCAAGAGTCCTGTTGCTTGCCCGCAACCAATTAGTGGATGAGCTTCGGGCGGAGGGTTGGACAGACCGGTCGTCTGCAGCGCGAAGGGCCTTTGCATCGAACGACGCCTGGATCGCCCTGGTCACTTCGGAAGACGCACAGGAAGCCGCGACCCAACTCAGCGTCCTCAGCGTTGTGGCCGCCACTGCGCCGAGCGCGCTGCTCGTGGTCTCGCTGGGGGCCTTTCTTGTAGGGGCGGCCGTCTCCAAATCCATTTCACTAGGGCTCCTAGATGTCGTGCTCCGCGCGCCGTTTGCCCAACTCCTAGGGGTCGCGGCTTCGGTCGTGCTGTACTTGGCCACTTCCCTTCCACTAGTCGCTGTCGTCCCGGCCCTCGGCTCGCTCTTTTTGGGGGTCGATCCGTCCCATGCGCGCACTCAGCCCCCTAGCTACTTTGGGCCGTTCTTCCGGTTCACGGTGGGAGTCCTTGCTGTCGTTTTCGGCGGGCTTTGCGCCCTTTTCCTTGCGGGGCTCTCAACTCCCGCGATCGAGGTGCTTCCTTTGGTGGGTGTCCCGCCCGAGCTTTTTGGCGGCAACACGCTTCCGCTTGGGCTTGCCTTGCTGGCCGCTTGCCTACTGCTTCTCGTCGGCCCTTCGTGGGCGCTCGTCCTCCGCATTCCCACGCTTCATGTGACCAAAGTCGCCATCCGCGAGTTCTTTACGATCCTTTCCTGGGGGTGTTTCCTAGGCGGCCTAGTGACTGTCCTTCTTTGCGTGTTCGCCGACTCCTACCTTCTCGAAACCCTGTCGAATCTCTCCCTCAACGAGCCAAACTACTACTTACTCAAATGAAGTCGCAACTGGAGGATCGGGTACGAAGCGTCGGCGATAGGCGAGCGTCGCTCCTCACGGCGATCTTCGATGAGCCGGTCGGACTGAGTTGGAGCAGGCGACACTCCGACCTGGCCGACGAAGTGGTTCGGAATGTCGTCGAATCCGTCCTGGAAGCGAACCCCAACCTACCCCCCCTCTCCATCGTCGCGGTCGGTGGATACGGCAGGCGAGAGCTTGCCCCATTTTCCGACGTCGATCTCACCCTCATCCCTGGCGACGACGCAAGTCCCGAACTCGACGCCGCGGTCAAGGAGCTTTATCGGCTCCTGCACACCGCCTTCGGGACGTGGGTCAAGCTGGACGTCTCCTATTCGTACCACCTGATCAACGACGCCCCCAGCCTCGACGGCAAGACCCTGACCTCCATGCTCGACGCTCGCTTGGTTGCGGGTTCCCCAACGCCCTTCAAGCTTTTCGACCAAGCGCTCAGGGCCGACTTTGCGGTCGGCGACTTCCTGATCGACAAGATCAGCGAGCGGCAACGGGCTTACCAGAAGTTTCACGACACCCCCTATTTCGTCCAGCCGAACCTGAAGGAAGGAGCGGGCGGGCTGCGATGCTTCCAGTGCGCGAATTGGATTCGCGAAGCGATCGGCGTACAACCGCTGGCTCCGACTCCCGCCTATGAACAGGTCGCTCGCATGAGGAACCTGCTCCACGCCTCAGCGGGCAGGCCGGCCGACCGACTCACCTACCCCCAGCAGGCCGCCATAGCAGATCGGCTGGTGATCGACCCCAAAGCGATGATGTCGGGACTCTTGGAGTCGATGGACGCCAACTATCACGCCCTTACCTTCGCTCTGCGAGACCTTCGGGAGGCTAGGTATCGGGTTTCGCGAGGGGTCATGGTGCTCCGAGGCGAGGCGAGAATCGACGGGAACGCCACTGCGAGCGACGCGGCGTATGGGATCGCTCTCGCCACGCAATTGGGTCTGACAGTGGAGGACGTAGAATCGCCGGGTTCGAGGGAGGTGGATGGGCCAACCGTCCTCAACGCGATCGCGACGGGCGAATCCACTTTGCGCAACATGGACCGGTGCGGATTGCTTGGAGAGTTGCTCCCGGAGCTAACCGCCTGCCGAACCCTCATGCCCGACGATCCCACGCACGAATTCACGGTGTACGAGCATTCGCTCCGCGTGGTGCGAAACTTGGACGCGTTGCAACCCGGAACTTTCCTAGGCGACCTAGTGACTTCGATCAGCCACAAAGGCGCGCTCTACCTCGCCGCTCTTTTGCACGACGCTGGCAAGCTGAGAAAGGGCAGGCCCCACAGCGAAACCGGGGAAGAAATCGTCCGCGAGGTCGCGGACCGGTGGCGACTGGCCTCGAATCAGACGGAACTGATCGCTTGGCTTGTACGGGAGCACTTGACCCTTGCGAGGTTCATCCGAATGCGCGATGTGATGCAGGCGTCGACAGCGATCGATTGCGCCAAGGTGGTCCGAGACAGGGAGCGGCTCGATTTGCTAGCCCTCCTAACTTTTGCCGACGTTTCCGCCGTTTCGTCGACGGCTTGGACGCCCGCGCAAGAGAGCTTTCTTCAGGCACTTCACCGAGCGACGAGCGCCGTACTGGAGAGCGAGGAACCTCCTGCGACCGACACGACGACCCACCGAAGACGACTGAGGAAGGAGTTGAGGGCGACCGAATACGACGAATCCGAGATCGCCAGGTTCGTCGATAGCTTGCCCGCCGAATACGTACTCTCCACTCCTCCTGACCTTGTTAAGCTGCACCTGACCTATGCCAAAAAGGCCCTTCAAGGCAAACCCACGGTAGAGTTCGTCCATTCCCCGGCCCTCCACCTCACGGACATCACCGTCTGCGCGACTGACCGCGAGGGCCTTCTGAGCAGACTTTTGGGAGTCCTCTACGCGTGGGATGTGACGGTGCACGGTCTGCGCATCGGCACGACTCGAGACGAGAAGCCCGTGATTCTCGACGTGTTTTCGGCGAGCTTCGGGAACCAGGCGCTTCCTCAAGCCACCTGCCAACAGCTCGATCGGGATTTGCGCGGCGCAATCAGCGGCGAGCTGGACGTCGATGAGCTTCTGCGAGCCAGAGGCCTCGACCCGACTCGAAAGCAGGAGAGGTTCACTTACACGTACATCGAAGGGCTTCCGGGAATCCTCGAGGTGCAGGCGCCGGGAGGTCGCGGCATGCCGTTTCGGATGGCCAACCTCATCTCGTCGATGGGGTGGAACATTCTCGCCGCTCGCTTCGCTCAATGGGCGGGACGAGGCGCGGCTGCGTTCTATTTGGCAGGCAAGGGCGATCGGCCGCTCGCATCGAAGGAGGTCGAAAGGGCCCTCGACAAAGGTATAGTCAGAGACGCTGTATGAGAGTCGTCATTTTCGGCTGCGGCCGTACGGGCGCTAGCCTTGCCCTCATGTTGACCGCACGGGGCCATTCCGTAACCATCATCGAGCAGAATCGGCGCGCGTTGCGCAGACTCGGAAAGGACCACAACTGCGAGATCGTCTTTGGAAGCGGCCTCGAGGACGACATCCTCGAAAAAGCCCGCGTCCGGGACGCCGAGTGCTTCTTCGCGCTGACCCGAGGCGACAACACCAACCTTATGTCCGCACAGATCGTCCGTCTGAAGTTCAACTGCCCCAAGGTCTGCATCAAGGTCGCCGATCCGCTCCGGGCGGAGGCGTATCGGAAACTCGGGTTCTTTTGCATCACCCCCAGCGCCCTTACCTCCGGCATGATGCGCGACTGGCTGATATCCGAGCCTTACGGCACCATCGACAACTACAACCTTCTTCCCGAGGAGCTTCGCATCTAGCCATGTACATGATTCTTGTCGGCGGCGGAAACGTGGGATTCCATTTGGCGAAGAGGCTCCTCGCTGCAGGCCACGAACTCCTGATGCTCGAGAAGAATCCCGAGCACGCGCAACGCCTCGCGGGGCTGCTGGGCTCGGAAAACGTGATGGAAGGCGACGGCTGCGAGATGCTCACGCAAAGGGATGCCGGGTTCAACCGCGCGGACGTGGTCATTGCCGTGACGGGAGAAGACGAAGACAATATGGTCGTCTGCCAGATGGCCAAAGTGGTGTGGAGCGTCGATCGCGTCCTTGCGCGTGTGAATGACCCTGCCCACGTCGATGTGTTCAAGCGGGTTGGGATCGACGAGACGGTTTCGGCGACCGACATCATCTACAGCCTCTTGGAGCAGCAGATCATGCCGGATTTCGTGATGCCGGTGGGAGCTCTGGGCCGAGGCGATTTCGAAGTCGTCGAGGCGGAGCTAAGTTCTCGCTCGCCGGTGGTCGGCAAGGCGGTTCGGGAGTTGATCCTTCCCCCTCAAACCAACCTCGTGTGGATCCTTCGGGGCGAAGAGGGGATCGGGGTCAGCGGCGACACCACGCTCATGGAGGGCGACATCGTCGTAGCTCTCGTTCCCAGATCCCACGAGGCCGACCTTAGGGACCTCTTCTCGACAGCTACAAGGGTCTAGCCTTCTCGGGTCATCACTCGCTCTGCGATCTGCACGGCGTTGAGGGCTGCGCCTTTCCGCAGTTGATCCCCGCAAGCCAGCAGGCTGATCGCCGAGGGGTGCGAGACATCCGTGCGGATTCGCCCCACCAAGACATCGTCGCCGCCTTCGGCCTCCGAGGGCATGGGGAATCGGTTGTTCGCCCGGTCATCGACCACTCTCACTCCGGGAAACTCGCTCAGCGCACTACGAACTTGATCTTCCGAAGGGGCACGGTCTTCAAACTCGACGGTGATACTCTCAGTGTGGGCTCGGCGTACAGGAACTCGAACGCACGTGACGTTGATTGCAAGATCAGGGTTCCCGAGAATCTTCCGGCACTCCTGGACCACCTTGCGCTCTTCGCCGTTCCAGCCGTCCACGTCGACGGCGCTGTTGTGACTGAAGACGTTGAATGCGATCGGATGGGGGAAGACTTCAGGCGCGGGCGGACGCCCCTCGAGCAAGGCGCGAGTCTGATTCTCTAGTTCACGAACCGCGGCGATCCCAGCGCCGCTCGCGCTCTGGTAAGTGCTGACGACCAAACGCCTCACCTTCCCCAATCGGGTCAGCGGGAAGACCGCCATCATGAGGATGATCGCGGTACAGTTGGGATTAGCGATGAGTTTGTCCTGCGGTCGAACGGAGTCGAAGTTGATCTCAGGCACGACAAGCGGAACTTCAGGGTCCATGCGAAAAGCGCTCGAATTGTCGACCACAACCGCCCCGGCCGAAACGGCAATGGGCCCCCAAACCTTGCTGGGTTCGCTTCCTGCCGAAAACAGAGCAATATCCACACCTTCAAATTGGGACTCGTCGACGGCCGAGACGACGACATCGCCGCCTCGGAACGTCATCCTTGCTCCTGCAGAACGGGGGCTGGAGCAGAGAATCAGGTTCCCCACGGGGAAACCTCGTTCCTCAAGAACATCCAGAAACTCCCTCCCGACGGCCCCGGTTGCGCCGAGGATCAACACGTTCTTCAAGCCCATTGCTTTGGGTGATACCCTTTACTTGAAGGTGCCTCTACAAAAAAATGCGTCGCATTCCGAGCGAATGCAATGTAGTCTATAGGGGAAGGTTTGCCAGGAACGGAGTAAGCGAGATCGCGAGCGGTGGAGAAGGATCGCATCAAAGTAACTCTCGATCATGAGAGCGGTAAGTCTCTTGAGCCTGTGTGCATGGAGGGCGTGGAGCCTCTGTGCGTCGGACTGCACGAATGCTCCCTGAACCATATTCAGACCGCAGAGGTCAAGATCGATTCCAACATCGTCGTCCTCGCAACGAACTACGAAGGCGCATTGCTCGCACGAGACGCGGTTCACGCTCGGTGGTCTGCAATCACACCTAACAGCCTCGCGGCAACGGTGGGTCCCCGCGACCTGATTCTACGGATCGCTCGTGGAAACCATAGGCTCAGACTCATCTGCTGGGACCTAACGCACACGCCGTTGCTTGCCAACTGGTTGCGTGCGACCCGATTCAACCCGGACCAACCAAGCTGCGACCCGATCGCAATTCAACTCGCCGTTCCTAACTTCGTTGCCGCTCTCGAACGGGTTGAAACCGCCCTCATCGGACCCAAGCAACGGCTGCCCCTTCTCATCATGTCAGGCGTCGTCGAGATTCTAAGCCATCTCTTCACTATGGAGGGCTCGCCCGGCTTGACCCCGATTCCCGGCGATGTCGCCGAGCCCATTGCGAGGCTCATCGAAGCCGTGAAACAAGAACGGGCAGCTTCATGGCCGCTCAAGGATGCGGCAGAAATCGCCGGATACTCGCCATTTCATTTTTCGAGAGTCTTCAAGGCGACGGTCGGGTTTGGCTTTCATGAGTTCGTCGACCGGTGCAGAACCGAGCTTGCCGTGGAGAAGCTCCTGACGACGGACGCTCCGATCGATTACATTGCCACCGCCTGTGGGTTTGGAACCACTCAGGGGCTCCGAGAATCCACCAAGGAGTATCTTGGACTCGTGCCTTCGGAGTTGCGAGCCGAGACGGAGTGTTAGCCTTTCAGAGGCTGAGGAGCTTGCGCGCCGATTCCATGTCCTTGTCGCCACGTCCGCTGAGGTTTACGATCACGAGGTCGCCGGGGCTGAAAAGTCCGGCCATTCTCAGCGCTGCAAAGGCATGAGCCGACTCGAACGCTGCGATCAACCCTTCTCGTTCTGCGAGCCACCGAAAGGCTTCAAGAGCTTCCTGATCCGTCGCGGCTCCGTATTCAGCGCGACCTGTCGACTTGAGGTAGCTGTGCTCCGGTCCGACCCCAGGGTAATCGAGCCCCGCGCTCACCGAATGGGTGTCCAAGACCTGCCCGTGCTCATCCTGCATCAGGTAGCTAAATGACCCATGCAAGACCCCCGGCGACCCACAGGTCAAGGGTGCCGCGTGCCTTCCGGAGGCCAATCCCTCGCCGGCTGCCTCGATCCCGACGAGGCGAACCGAAGGGTCCCCTACGAACCCCGAAAACAGGCCCATTGCGTTCGAGCCTCCGCCCACGCAAGCGACGACCGCGGAGGGCAATCGTCCGGTCAAGGCGAGGCACTGTTCCCGCGCCTCCGAGCCGATGACCGATTGAAACTCCCGAACCATCCAAGGGAACGGGTGGGGGCCGGCGACACTTCCGATGATGTAGTGCGTGGTCGCGACGCTGGCGACCCAATCGCGAAGGGCTTCATTCAAAGCGTCCTTGAGGGTGCGGGTTCCGCTCGATACGGGCCTCACCTTTGCACCCAACAACTTCATCCGAAAGACGTTGAGCTCTTGGCGGTGGCAGTCCTCCTCACCCATATAGACCTCGCAGTCGAGTCCAAAGAGCGCGCATACTGTCGCCGTGGCGACTCCGTGCTGCCCCGCGCCGGTTTCGGCGATGATTCGGCGCTTGCCCATTCTGCGAGCCAGCAACGCCTGGCCCAATGCGTTGTTGATCTTGTGGGCCCCCGTGTGGTTGAGGTCTTCCCTCTTGATCCAGACTTCGAGGCCAGTGTCTTGTGAGAGGCGCTCCGCCCGCTGGAGGGGCGTGGGCCTCCCCACGTAATCCTCGAGGAGCCGACGAAACTCCTCCTGAAACTCGGTTTCGCTCCACGCCCTTCGAAACTCGGCCTCCAACTCATCGAGGGCAGGAACGAGAGTCTCAGGTACGTAACGTCCGCCAAACGGGCCAAACCGCCCCATCGCGTCGGGATTCGAGGTGCTCAAGATGCCTTATTATGGGCGAGCGAGGGAGGGCGCTCGCTCTGGACGGCCAAGAGCGTCCCGCCCGCCACGAAGACCGGGAAAAGCAGGACGTTGACCAACGGGAACAGCGCCACGATCCCCGAAAGGAGCGCGAACCCGAACCACCCGTTCCACGAGTGCGCTTCGGAGAACTGCCGGGGGAACAGGATCCCTCGCCGCATGGAGGCCGGCGCGGTGTAGTTGTATAGACCTGCCCAACCCGTCAGAGCGATGCCCGCGATCCCCATCGTACACCAGCCGAAAATCACCGCCCCAATGCCGACCGCTAACGAGAAGAGTACGCGTAGCAAGAAATCCCAAGCAAGCGCGCGGAATCCCAGCCGAGGATTGGGCGGATCGATCCCTACGGCCCTTTCCGTGTCTTGGCTGATGGCATCCCACACCAGCGAACTGAACGCGCCCGCAAGCGAAACGAAAAGTAATCCGGAAAGAAACCACCAGGCGATCACGAACGATGCCATGCCCAGCGTTTGCGAGGTCAGTTGCGGGACGCCCCATCCCTCAGCCAGCGAAGCGAACACAGGCGTAAAGTAGATCCACCCTGCGAGGAAGAGGACGACGTAGACCACCGAAGCGCTTACGACAGGAACCACCGACGCGCGCCGCAGCCTCTCGTTGCGCAGGACGATCCGAGCTCCCTCGACCACGAAACCCATGCCGTCGATACGGCTGGAGGGGGCAGAAAGATGCTATCGGCGGCGCGAAAGTCCCGGCGGGGTCGGAGTCGACTGCACGACCCATGCCCGCAGGCCCATCACGCCCACAAGGCCCAAGACCCCAAATCCGAGCATCCAAATCCACTTGGAGGCGCCAGACGAGGAGTTCTTGGAAGCGGCCCGAAGTACATTCGCCGCCTCATCGCCTTCTTGATTCGAAGCGGCGCTCAACGCAGACCGCGCGTCTCCGTCGTAGCGAGAGTCAGGCGCGTAGGTATAGTCCGTGCGCGTGGGCGGAACCGCCGTTTCACCCTGCGTCATTTGGTAGGCGGCCTGTTCCTGGGCGACTTGTTCTTGGCTCCGCTCTTGAATCGGCCCCTTTTGGTTCCCTTTGTCGATATGCGGTGCGGGTGAAAGAGCGGCAAAGCTCAGGACGACGAGTAGGAGAATGGTCTTGATCTTCATGGCGGTTAGTTCCCGTAGAGTCCGGAGTAGTACTTGAACTGGAAGCCCTGGTCTTGCCAGGTGCTTCGAAGCAGCGTGGGACTCCGAGGCAATTGGATGTCGATCAGCGGAGCTTTCGAAATCTTCCGCTCGCGGATTCGGTGGTCGTAGTTCATCCGCATCGGCAGACTGAAAACGACCATCGCTTCGTCTTTGGAGATGATCGTCCCGTTAAAGGCGATGCCTCCTCCTGCCGTGCCGATGTTTCCTCCGCCCACGAAGTTCGTATACAGAATCGCGTCGAGTTGGTTGATCCCTTCTGCAATGCTGTTCATGGTGGAATCGGAGATGGTGCTCTGGTACTTCTTTCGCCCCGTGTAGTCGGTCTGGGTGGCGTCATAAGGTGGAATCCAGTTCCCGTTTTCGTCCCAGCGGCCCTTGGTGAAGGGGGGGCGCATGTAGTAAAGCGGGTACGAACTGGTGAACGTGGTGGTGTTCCCCATGATCACCGATCCCCTCGCGGCGAGCCCGAGCATATTCCGCACCTCGTTGGCGTTGTCGATCGCGTCGGGATCGCTGCCACGGAAGTCCGGGGTTCCGACCGTCTGGCCGGTCGCGTCCTTGGTCGAGTACCGAATGCTGCCTACGATGTGCACATTGCGGCCGGTATAGATCGTTCCTTGCCCCGCAATGTAGCCCTTGATCACGCAGTCTTCCGTAAACGTGACCGGCCCGTGGATCCGAATCGGCTTCGATGAGGTCCCGATGAGCACGGCCGTTCCGTTGAGCACCCCGTCCGTCGTGATGCGTTGATACGAGTTCGTGCTGGCGTTCCAAACGTCCACATATGCGCCTTGGCCGTACAGCGGGTTGGGTGTGCCATTGCCAAACGTCGCCTTCGTGTCCACGTAGTTCTGGCTCAGATTGGAGTAGTAGCTCAGGTCGCTCAGGTCGGGCATGACGACTTCATGGGTAGGACTTGTGTCAAGCATCGTTGTGGTCGTCGCGCCGTTGGTCGAAGTCCGCGTCCAGCCCCTATGTCCGGTGACGTCTCCTATGACCGCTCCTGACGGCCGCCCGTCGACGATTTGAGCCTCCGAGTCGAAGATGTAATCGCGCCATCGATCGTACTCTTCCGAACCACGCGCGCCGTGGACTGCTGGATCATAAGCCTGCCTCCAACGCTCTCGATACAGGGTCGCTGCGTTGTCGTGGTTGGTCTTGTATGTCGAGTTCGTCCATTTGACTGGAGGCGTGTTGACCAGCCCTGCGGCGGCCGGAGAGAGTTTCTCGTTCAGCGAGGCGTAAACCGAGCCGTTGACGGTAGGCGAGCCGTTCAGGAAGTTGAAGTTGCCGTTGGCCCGCACATCCCCATTGACGATGAGCCAGCTTTCCTGGAAGCCATCCATCCAACCGTAGTTGTTGACGAAGTACGTGTAGTCGAAAACTTGACTTCGCGCCAATTGGAAGCTGCCTGTGACGTCCACGGTCTTGCGCGGCTCGTTATCGTCCAACTGGTTGTTGCCATTGAGGTCCTGCCAGCCGACCGCCCGAACCGTGACAAGGCGGGTGTACGGATCGTTGTCAGGTTCCTCGTACCGAACGACCCCGGCGGAATACTCTCCCACTCCCTCGATCTCTCCGCTCAACGTGGCTTGGGGAGTGGCGGATGACGCGCCGTTGCAGACATCGGACATGCCCTCGAAGTTCTGGTCGATCTTGAAGGGCCGCCAGAGGCTCCGGAGCACTTCTTGTACGCCCGCTTCGCAAAGGTGCGTCGTTTGAACGTCGATCCTCTGGCGGTACGAAAGCCTGACCGTTTGCGTGGCGCTGTCGATGTAGGTGACACCGGCGATCGTCACGAGAGTGACCAGGCCAAACATCGTCAGGAGAGCATATCCGCGTCGACTCTTGGGGCGTTTTCTTGGATTCACGGCTTCACCTATCCTTTGGTCAGTTCCGGAACGTTCCGTAGAAAGATCGTTTCCCGACTCCGACTGGTCACGTATTCCTGTCGATAGCGGTTGCGTTGGGTAGCCACCGTAATATGAATCTGGCGTGTCACGGCTCCTGCGCCGGGTACGAAGATCTCGTACGGCTCGCCCTCTCCGGAAAGGGGGTCTTGGAGAATGACGTGGGTGCAGAGTACGCGCGGGGGGCCGTCATCCACGGTCATTTGCAGCGCGTCGCTGCTCAACTCGATCCGCCGCTCGATTCCATCCCACTCCGCGGGCACGACAAAATCGCCGTCGGCGTCCTTCTCAGGCAGCCGGTAAGTCAGGCCCAACCCGTCGCCGTCGATCGACACCGCCATCGCTTCGCGCAGTTCTTGCGCGATCACCCTGATCGCTCGCTGCGACTCCGTTTCGACCTCGATTCTCGCTTGGCCCTTGAGCCAACTTGACATCCCAAAGAGGAACGTCAGAATCCCGGTCACGATCACGATCGCGCTGATCGACGAGGCCGTCAAGACCTCAACCAATGTGGCTCCCCGCTGTGTTCGGTGGCGTTTCATTGGGTGCCTCCCTAGAGGTTTGCGACCGTGGTACCCACGGTCACCGTGCGCTTTTCGCCGCGCCAATCCCACTCGACCTTGACGACGACCTTGCGGAGATCGAGGTCAAGTTGCTCGACAGAGACGTAGCCTTTGCCGCTCGGCAAGACCAGCGTTGGGCTATCGAGGCTGGCAAGGTCGGTGTTGGAGAAGGAGTAGGTGTCGTCTTCGATGGGCTCGGTGCTGTCGATCAGGCCCAGCGCATAGAGTTGAGTGGCCGTGATGTTGCCGTATCCCGCGCCGCGAATCGCCTCCAACTGCTTTTGGGCAAGACCGGTGGCCTTGTTAAAAAGGTCCGACTTGGCCCGCGAAGCGGAAGCGACCGGCATCGTGGCTGCGACCACCACGGCGCCGACCGCGACAAGAAACACCGCGAACAGGACTTCGACCAGTGTCGTACCCCGACGTTTCTTGCAACCCATGATCACTCCTTCGTTTTGGTTCGTTGGGCTATGTGCCCAGAAAGTTGAAAAGGGCGAGGCGGTTGACCCGATCTGAGCCAACCCCCCGCCCCAAAAGAGATTCCGTCGAGCTCTTACAGTGCGTGGGGCGCACCAACAGAGCAGGTCGGTGACGTAGCAACGTCGTTGATCGTGTAGTTGCCGCCAGACGGGCACTCGGGCCACTTCTTGATGTAAGTGGGTTCGAGGTCGGCCTGGGCAGGCGTGTCGGCTGCGCCTTTCTTCTCTTCCATGGCCCATTGCTCCTTGGCAGCTTCGATCTGGCGCAGGTTTGCGACACAGGTCTTCGCGCGGCTGGATTCACGGGCCTTGATGAAGTTCGGCACTGCGATGGCAAGAAGGATTCCGATGATCAAAACCACAATCATGATTTCGACCAGCGTAAAACCCTTTCGACGGTTAATTCGGTTCATGCGAGCTATTTGGTCCTCCCATAGAGTTTCGGGCAGCGCCCCGGTACTGGTGTGGTTCCACGCGTCCGGTTACGTTTCCCAAGCGTTCTCACCAGGATTATCGGCAGGCCGTTCATCGCCCCTCAGGGTTTGTCTAGGCCAGCGATTCCGAGGTTCTCTACGGGATGGGTTAGCCATGTTGGACGTTGCCCCGCCAAGGTCCGGGCGGCCCAGAAATGCAAACAAATCCTCTGGGGACTCGTCAGAATTACCGTGGCAACGATGAACAGTCTCTTGGCGCTTTTCGCGCTTTCCACGATGAATCCCAGCGCGGACGACATCTTCCGGCCGAGCAAATCCGAACAGGTGACGCTGGGAAAACGAGTCGCCGTCGAGGTTCGGAAAGAAGAGAAAGTGCTCCCTGCGACCGACGAACGGGTTCGGACGTTGCGCCGGGTCGCTCAGAAGCTGCTTGAGGCCAACCCGGACCCTCCCAACACGCCTTGGGAATACAGCTTCGACGGGATCGACAGCAAGCAGGTGAATGCCTTTGCGCTTCCTGGAGGGCCCGTGTTCTTTTACTTGGGGCTGATCGACCTCATGCTCACAGAAGACCAGCTTGCAGCGGTGTTGGCGCACGAACTCACCCACGTCCGTAAGGAACATTGGGCCAAAGCCTACGCCGACAGCCAGAAGCGCTCGCTCGCTCTGACGCTGGTCCTGATCCTCACTCGAGCGAACCGAACGATCTCCGGCATCGCCGACATCGCGAATGACGTCGTGCTGACTCTTCCGTTTTCCCGAAAACACGAAACGGAGGCCGACGACGTTGGCTATGAGATGATGGTCGCGGCTGGATACAACCCCCAAGGCATGGCGGATGTGTTCAAGATTTTGCGCGACGCCTCCTCGGGGGGCAAACCGCCGGAGTTCCTCAGCACTCACCCGGACGACAAGAACCGAATCAAGAGGGTTGAGGAGCGGATCGCGAAAGATACCACGCAGTTCCCACCCCAGCGACCACTGCCGTTCGAGACTTCCGCCATGAAGAAACAGCAACCGCCCGAGAAGAAGGCCGCCTGACCTTCGTCGCCCCGCGGGTGCTCTCGGCGTAAAATAGCCGCATGAAGATCGGCATCTTTACGGCGCTTTTCGGAGACAAGTCTCGCGCCGAGGCGTTGGACATCGTTCAGGCAGAAGGCATCCAGGCGGTCGAGTTCGGCGGGGGGGCGTACCCTGGAGCGGCTCACCTTGAAATGGACTCATTGATCGAGTCCCAGGCGGCGCGCGACCAACTCATGAAGGATGTCGAGTCGAGGGGCCTGTCCGTATCGGCGATATCCTGCCACGGCAACCCGCTTCATCCCGTCGCGTCGATCGCACGCGAGCACCACGAAGCGTTCGTGAAGTGCGTCAAGCTCGCCTCGCTGCTTGGAGTCAAGAACCTGAACGGCTTCTCCGGTTGCCCAGGCGATGGCCCGCGAGCCAAGAACCCGAACTGGGTTACCTGCGCTTGGCCCGACGATTTCCGCGACATTCTGGAGTGGCAATGGAAGAGAAAGGTAATCCCCTATTGGCGTGAGCAGGCGGCCTTTCTCAAGCAGCACGGAGTTCGATTCTGCATTGAGATGCACCCGGGGTTCGTGTGCTATTCGAACGACACCCTGCTGAAGCTCCGCAACGGAATCGGCAAGAACGGGGACGCCATTGGGGCGAACTTCGACCCGTCTCATCTCTGGTGGCAAGGGATCGACCCCATCGCCGCCGTCCGAGAACTGGGCAAGGAAGGGGCGCTGTACCATGTCCACGCCAAGGACGTTCGGATCGACCCCTACAACTCCTCGCTCAACGGGAACCTAGACGCCAAGAGTTACGGCGACATCGACCGCAGGTCGTGGGTGTTCCGGTCGGTGGGATATGGCCACGGAATCGAGTGGTGGAAGGACTTTGTCTCGAACCTCCGAATGGTGGGTTACGACGACGTGCTTTCGATTGAGCACGAAGACGGGCTTATGTCTCCGCTCGAAGGGTTACGGAAGGCGCTCGTAGTGCTCCGTCAAGCCGTGATCGCCGATCCTGCCGGGACGATGTTTTGGGCGCGGGAGTGAGCGTCACTCCACGGGGAGGTTGAGCGATTCGCGGGAGTACTCGAAAACGATCTTCGTCAGGTCGTTCCAGAGGTGATAGATCTCGGCGAGTTCGGCCATCGTGACCAAACGCACAGCCCGCGACTCGCCTCCGGGCTGGATCGGAGTCATCGACTCAACCAAGCCTGAGAACGCATCGACCCATCGGGTCTCCTTACGGTCACGAACTTGGTAGCAGCCCATGTAGTTGAGTTCTGAGACCTGAAGGCCGGCTTCTTCGAAGGCTTCCCTGCGAGCAGCTTCGAGCGAAGTTTCGCCGTGTTCCACACGTCCGCTGGGGACGCTCCATCCTCGGCGTGAGATGTCGCAGACCACGACCTTATCGTCCTTCCAAGCGAAAACCAGCACCGCGAACGACCTCAAGGGGGCTCGGTACGGCGCAGGGAAAAAAGAAAGCTGCTGTCTGCCGTACTTTCCAACCGGAAAACGCTTCATTGCCTCACGACGACCTTTCCGATCACGTCGTTCAGGCTCACGGGTCCGAACTTGCGGCTGTCTTCCGAAACGTCGGCGTTGTCCCCGATCACGTAAATATGTCCCTCTGGGACGATGTACGGCCCGTCGAGCAGGCTCCAGTCCGAGGGGGCGTTGTGTGCGTCGATTTCGTCCCCCCCGACGCCGAGGACCCGTTTGATGAAGAATCCGTTGCCCTCCGCGTTTCGAAGAACGACGACGTCCTTCCTTTGAATCGACCCGACCAACCAATACGCTTTGCTCGCGAGCACCCGATCGTGAGGCTTGAAGGTGGGTTCCATCGACTCGCCGGAGACGACGACCGTCTTGAAGTTCGCAAAAAAGAAAGCGGTGATCGCAAGTACGAACAGCAACGCCAAGCTGAAGCCCGTCTTGGCCGCGCTCTTCTTTTTCGCCACCGGAGGAACCTCCGACTCACCCTGCAAGGAACTTTCCAATTGGCCGATCTCCGCTATACTTGAGCGACCGGCGCATGAGGTCGGTCGCTCAAACCGGACATGTCGAATCTACTACCCATCATATCCCAGTATATCGGCGAGATTCTGCTGGTCCTTTCGCTCGCGGTGCTGGTCCTTGGGGTGTTTGTCTTTCGACTGGCGAAATCCCATTCGCGTTCCCAGCGTATTTGGAATGAACTCGCCGAGGGCGCCAGCGGGCGGAATCTCGAATCTCTTCTCGACGAGCACCTTCGAGAGCGCCTGAAAATCGAGCAGCGAGTGGCCTCAGCCGAAAAGCGCTTGCAGAGCCTTGAGAAGAAGCTGGAGGCCTCCAAGAGACACCTCGGGCTCGTTCGGTACGATGCGTTCGACGACGTCGGAGGTTCGCAAAGCTTCGCCCTCGCCGTCTTCGACGATCGGGGCGACGGCGCTGTGATGACCTCGATGGTGGGCCGAACCGACTGCCGCGTCTATTGCAAGCAACTCAAGTCTGGGCGAGCCGACCGCGAACTTACGCCCGAGGAGCAGCGAGCCATCGAAGCGGCTGTGGCCGACAGGATGCGCGAGCCCCATAGCCCATGAGCCTGGACTCCCTGCCCGACAACACCCTAATTGAGCGAGCTCGAAACGGAGATCGCACGGCGTTCGACGCCTTGATTCGCAAACACGAACGCAGAGCCTATCAATATGCCTTCCGCCTGACGAACAACGCTGATGAAGCGGCCGACGTGGTCGCCGACGCTTTCGTTCGCGTGTACGTGGCCCTCAGCAACTTCAAGTTCCAGAGCGCCTTCAGCACCTGGCTCTACCGCATCCTGACCAACTGCTTCTTGGACATTCGGAAGAAGGAAAAGTCCCGCAGCGCGCTCAGCATCGACTCTGCGCTGCAATCGGACGACGGAAGTCTGGAAATTCAGATCGAGGACAAGTCGCCAAGCGCGGATGAGAGGGTTGAAGCCGAGGAAAGGACGCAAGCTATCGAAGACGCGGTGGCCCAACTCCCCGAATACCAAAGAGCGATGATCGTGATGTACCACGGCGAGGATATGTCGTACGAAGAGATCGCTGAGGCGTTGGACCTACCCATCGGAACCGTTAAGAGCCGATTGAACCGGGCGCGCCTTTCGCTGCGGGACATCGTCGGGCGAAGCGAGGAACTTTTCAGGATATGACCCAGTCATAGACCCGACCGCAGAACATGAAACCAGACAAAGCGCGAGACCATTTTTCAGCTTATGCAGAAGGCACGCTCGACCGGGGCCTTCGGCAAGCTTTCGAGCGCCGACTCAGGTCGGATGAATCGCTCGCGCGGGAGTTCCACGAGTTCGAGGAAGTCCTGGGGAAGCTGGACGCCCTCAAAGCTCCGATCCCTGAACCCGATTTCGACCTTCACGACCGGATTAAAGCTCGACTCGATCGATATGACTGGGAACAAAAGCGTCGAGCGAAGTCGGGGGTCCTTTCCTCTTGGAAGAGCTTGCTCGCCGCGGGGCTCGCCGTGGGCGCGCTCGCTTTTGCGATTCTCAACAACTCCCCCGATGGTCGAGTGTCGTCGGCGTCGCTGGCCGGCTCTGGGTCCGCGGTCCTCGACAGGGTCCAACTCCAAATGACCGGAGATGCGCCCGTTCTCACCTATCAACCCTCAGGCACTCGAACGGTTGTCATCAAGGACGCAAAGGGCCAGGTCATGCTCTCCAGAACTCTGAAAGGCGACCTGCTCCGCAGCGAACTCTCGAATCGGGCCGACGCGGCTGAGTCCGTGACGATCGAAACCGACGGCGCCTCTTCGCCTGTGAGCGTGTTCGTACCCGGAAGGCGAATGCAAGCTCCTGAAAAGACGTCAGGAACTCTGCGTGAACTCGCGCTTTCCGCGGCTGATTACTTCCGCGTCGTGATCGCCATCGAGGCTCCCCAGGTCGACCTCAGCAAGCCGGCCAGTTGGGAGTTCAGCGGAACCGACCCGTTCCAGTCCCTGAGCAAGGCGCTTGCCGAGTCTCCCTGGAACGCCGAGATGAGATCGACTGGGATCGTCTGGATCACTCCACGGTAATCGGCCGTCCGAGGGCGTGGAGCGTGGCTTCGTACGCTTCGTAGAGGTTCCCCATCGCCGTACACGCGTATTGCGTTTCCGTCAAGTAACCTGGCGCGCCCATGCCCGCCATGAGCCTGGCCTGCAACGACCTTCCGATGGTCCTCAACCGCGACGGGGAGGCGGAATCGCCGGGTAGCTCCACAAGAACGCCCACTTCCTCGATGGGCACGCGGTCGATTCCTTGCCTTCGGCTCTCGGTGTAGAACTGTCTGTGCGCGCGAGCGACCAGCGGCACGATCGACTGCTCGTCGGAGAGGGCTTTTTCCAGTTGATTGGCCATCCCTTCCCTCTCGACTTCGCTCAGCTTGGGCGCGAGGTCTTCGAGCTGCTTGAGCACGGCTCGCTGGCGCATGGCGATCGTGCCAGCGGAATAGAGGTCGCTGTATTTGGTAACGTTGGTGACCCGAAGCGCCTTGCCGAGCAACTCCGCTGCCAGCGCCGGAGTCTCGTCCTCTTCGGCTGCGTGCGCTCGCCGGGTTAGCTCCGACATCAGCCGCTCAGAGGCCTGAAAGATCTCCAGTTTGGCCCCCTCTCGCATCGTATCCCCGGGCCGAATGCTCGGCAGCGGGCCAATCCTCCCTTGCTCGTGCCATTCGATCCAGCGATCGGCGACCTCGACAACTTCTTCCAGCGTGACCTCGTCGCGCCTGCGTTCGAGTTCGACGACCCACCTCACGGGCTGCCGGAACGCCGTCACCCTCGCTTGCAGGTCGGCTGAGTACTGCGGGATCTCATAGGGATCGGTCGAAGTCCGTGCGTGCACCGCGATCCCTGCGATGAGAACGAGCGGGCTGATCACCAGGAGCTTGTCGATCAACTGGCGGGAGGCAGACATAACGGTATTCTCGGAAAACCGACCTCGAAATCTCACGGGGCAATTTGCGAGTCCTGCGAGGCACGGGCGTGGGATTCGGGCCGCGTCCCGCATCGCCACTAGGACCTGTGAGGGACGATGTACCTATGCCGGTCCCGGTTTCCTATCAGGTCGAGCGAAGCAGGTTTACAATGCCTTCAGGAGACAGAAGGTGAATAACACAGCCGGTCGAATCTTGAGTTGGGAAGCGCACCTCGTGCAGAGGGCCAAGCTGGGGGAGGCGGTCGCATTCGAGCTCCTTGCCGACATCTACCGACCCACCCTCCACAGTCTGGCGATGAAGATGCTCCGAAACTCGGACGACGCCAACGACGCCGTGCAAGAGGCGCTCGTCAAGGCGTTCCGAGCGATTCGGGACTTCGACGTCGATCGGCCTATCAAACCGTGGCTGGGCCGCATCTGCGCCAACTGCTGCGTGGACGCCGTCCGGTCTCGTAAGCGAGACGGCGATCCGCTGGACCAGCACGAGTACATGCTCCACGGCTCCGAGGACATTGGCTTGCAGGCCGAAGATCGCGTCATCGAGCGCGCTGTCCTCGACGCGATCGGCAGACTGCCCGAGAAGTACCGCAAGATCATCTTCATGCGCCACTTCCGGCACATGGAGGTCACCGAGATCGCGCAGGAGCTCAATCGTCCTGAAGGCACGATCAAGAGTTGGCTGTTCCGCGCGCGGGCTCTGCTGAAGAAGGACCTCGGCGTAGCCTGGAGCTAGGCCTCCTCCCAACTGCCGAAAGCGGGTTCCGCCGGGTACCCTGAACGGGTATGCCCATCACGGAACCCGAAGTCCTCAAGGCGCTCGAATCCGTCATCGATCCGGACCTGAACCGCGACATCGTCTCGTTGGGGTTTGTGAAAAAGGTCTCCCTCGATGGCGGCGCCGTGAGCGTGACGGTCGAACTGACGACCCCCGCTTGCCCGGTCAAAGACCTCTTGCGGGATCAGTGCGCCGATGCCATTCGCGCGCTCCCAGGAGTCGAGGGGGTCGAGGTAGAGATGACCGCCGCCGTTCGGCCGCGCGAAATCCCGAAGGAGGACGCGCTCCCTCATGTGCGCCACTGCATTGCGATCGCTTCTGGTAAGGGCGGCGTCGGGAAGAGCACGGTCACAGTGAACCTCGCTGCGGCGCTCGCGCAATCCGGGGCGGCCGTTGGGGTGCTCGATGCCGATGTCTACGGCCCGTCGATCCCGATGATGCTCGGCTGCAGGCAGTACCCTTACACCCAAGACGGCAAGATCGTTCCGATCGAAACACACGGGCTCAAGGTCATGTCGTTGGGCCTCTTGTTAGAAGAAGGGCAAACCGTGATGTGGCGCGGCCCGATGGTGGCGACAACGGTTCGCCAATTGCTACAAGACGTGGATTGGGGCGAGCTTGACTATCTGCTGATCGACCTCCCGCCTGGAACCGGCGACGCGCCGATGTCCGTAGCGCAACTCGCGCCGCTGACCGGGGTCGTGCTCGTCGCCACCCCACAGCACGTGGCGGCCAACATCGCTGCGAAATCCATCGCCTTGTTCGAGAAGCTGGAAGCTCCGATTCTCGGCGTCGTAGAAAACATGGCGGAGTTCTTGTGCCCTTCGTGCGGCACGGCTACGCGCATCTTTTCGGGCCTTGGGGGCGAAGAACTCGCACGTAGGTTCAGCGTGCCGTTCCTGGGTTCCGTTCCGCTCGACCCCGCCATCAGCGAGTCTTCGGACGAGGGCGAGCCGTCATTCTTAGCTCATTCGGAGCGCCCTCAAGCCGATGCGTTCCGGGTGATCGCGGGAAATATGGCCGCCCAAATCAGCATTGCGACGCTAAGCAAGCAGCCAACTCCGACGGCTGGTTAGCGTTCACGGAAGCTGGAACGTCGCCACGCGCTCCTTTCGAGCGCTGAAGACTCTCACTTCGAGGGTCTTGGCCGCGCCAAACTCGAACGTAGCGGGAGCTTCGAGCCAATAGAGGGCAGAGAAGTTGTCGCCAATCGGCAAGGTATAGCTGGGGCCGCGTGGGGCGCCTCCGAACTCAGGCTGCAACCACCTCCCGACTTCCACATGCAGGTACCAGTCGTCGAGCGAAACGTCCGCTCGGTCTCGCCCTTGCTTCGAAGTTGCGAGTCGCGCTAGCGGCTGCGCGTACTGGGGCACCGGCTCGCCCGGCGGTGGCACAGGCAAGGGGGCAAGCCGAACGCTCACCGGAGCAGGATTGCGAACTTGATCTGGTAAGTACTTTCCGTCCGTCGTCAGCAGGAACCTCACCCTAAGGCATTCGTCCCTGGCGGCGCTCGAAGGCTCTGGGAGTCCGCCGAAAAGGTCCTGCTTCGGATAGGCGGCCAATCGAACGACGAACGCGTTCTTGCCTGATAGATGGCGTCGGAGGTTCTCCCACCGCGCTTGAATCTCCGTTGGGGGCCACTTCTCCCTGGCCTCGAGGTATCCGAGCCAGCGGGAGAGCATAGCTGGGGAGAGCCGAATCACGTCTTCGACACCCTTCTTCACTCGGCCGTCGAACCACCAACCGACGATCTGGCGATCCTCCATCAGCACGCGGTCGATCCCCTTTGCCTTCCGATAGACCTCGACGCCCCGAGCGACCTCGTGAGCCAATGGCTCTGCGGGAAAGCCTCCCGCACCCCACAGTCCCGCGCATACAGCTACCGTTGTCAGCATCTTCCATCGGAATTGTCGGAGCTTCAGCGGATAGAATGGACCCATGCCCCTCGATCTCAAGCTGACCGGCGGAGTTCTCGTGCGGCCAGAGGGCGCGTTTGCGGCAGACATCGGCATCGCGGACGGAAGAATCGCCGAAATCGGGGACTTGTCGGGGCGCGAGTCCTCGGAAGAGATCGACGCTACGGGACTCCATGTGTTCCCAGGGGTCATCGACACGCAGGTTCACTTTCGCGAACCCGGCATGGAGCACAAAGAGGACCTTCAGACGGGATCGACTGCGGCGATCGCCGGCGGGGCTTGCGCCGTGCTCGAAATGCCCAACACGTCTCCCCCGACAACGACCGCCGAAGCCCTCCGACTCAAGCTCGACCGGGCGGACGGGCGTATGTACTGTGATTACGGCTTTTTCATCGGCGCGAGCAGTGAAAACGTCGGCGAGCTTCGGGAACTCGAACAGCTACCTGGCGTCCCGGGAATCAAGATATTCATGGGGAGTTCGACAGGGAGCCTCCTGGTCCCCACGGATGAGCTGCTCCAGAGGGTGCTTGGGAGCGGCGTCCGGCCCTGCCCGGTCCATGCGGAAGATCACCACCGGCTGGAAGAACTCAAGGCCCGCTCGACTTCGGAGAAGACCGTTTTCGATCATCCGACTCTGCGCGACTCCGAGTGCGCCCGATTGGCGACGGACAGGCTGATTCGAGCCGCGCGGAACGCCCAGAGACCCGTCCACATCCTTCACGTCTCCACCCGTGACGAGTTGCCCCTGATTCGCGGCGCTAAGGCCGAAGGGGTCCCCGTGACGGCCGAAGTCACGCCCCAACACCTGTGGTTTGCGGCTCCTGACTGCTATGCAACGCTGGGAACCCACGCTCAAATGAACCCGCCGATTCGCTCGCGCGAGCATCGCGACGCCCTGAGAGAGGCGCTCAAAGCGGGGCTTTTCGACGTATTGGGCAGCGACCACGCGCCGCACACCTTGGAGGAGAAAGCCCTTCCCTATCCGCAAAGTCCGAGCGGGATGCCGGGGGTGCAGACCTTACTTCCGGCCGTCCTGACGTTGGCCGTTCGGGAGAAGCTGCTCAGTTTGGAGGTAGCCTCGGCGATGCTCAGCGCCCGGCCAGCGAGTCTTTACGGGCTCAAAGACCGCGGCAGGATCGAAATCGGCTGGAAGGCCGACCTTGCGATCGTCAGCCTTCGGGAGGCCCAAGTCGCTTCGGCGGACCGAATGAAGTCCAAGTGTGGCTGGACGCCCTTTGAGGGTGAAGAACTTGTCGGCTGGCCCCAATGGGTTGTGCTTTCGGGAAGGGTTCAGCTGCATCACGGCGAAGTGAGTGGGGTTCCACGTGGCCGGCCGGTTTCGTTCGATTGGAAGTGAGGTATGGATTTGCGGTCAGCGATTTTGCAGGGGTTCGACTACGACCAGTGGGCCAACACGAAGTGGGTCGCGAATCTGGGCCAGTTCCGCGACATGCTCCGCGCACAGGAGATTCTGGAGCACATTCTGTTCGCGCATAAGACCTGGCTCAGCCGATGCGGGATCGACTGGAGCCAAGCTCAATTCGACGTTCCGCTCGCCGACCTCTTTGGAGCTTCGAACGACCTCTGGCGGGCGGTCATCACCGACCAACAGCTCACCGCTCGCGTGACCTATGAGACTTCGAACGGCTCGGAACATCGGAACACCCTCGAAGAGATCGCTCGGCACGTTCTGTTGCACGGGGCCTATCACCGAGGCCAACTCCGAGGGCTGATCGAGCTTGAAGGAGGGAGGGCTTTCCCCGAGACCGACTTCATCTTCTTCCTTCGCGAGTTTGGCGACTGAGCCAACCGGTATCCTTACTCTCGATGCCGACACTCTGCCTCATCCGCCACGGCCAGTCGCTTTGGAACCTCGAGAATCGATTCACGGGCTGGGTCGATGTGCCCCTGACCGCTCAAGGCGAAGAGGAAGCTCGGCAAGCGGCGATCCGAATCGCCGATATCGGGTTTCAAGTTGCGTACACCAGCGCGTTGACTCGGGCTCAGCGGACGCTCGAAGTGATCTTGGAGGCTAACGGTTGGTCCTTGCCGGTGATTCGAGATCAAGCCTTGAACGAGCGCCATTATGGCGATCTGCAAGGGCTCAACAAGGACGACTTGCGAAGGCAATACGGCCCCGAGCAGGTTCACATTTGGCGTCGAAGCTATGATGTCGCGCCGCCGAACGGGGAAGCTCTGAAGGACACTGCGGCTCGTACCCTTCCCTTCTTTGAGCGGTGCATTCTCGGCGACATTCGGCAAGGCAAGAACGTGCTCGTGGTGGCCCACGGAAACTCAAACCGCTCGATCGTCATGAAGCTCGACTCGCTTTCTGGCGAGGAGGTCGTCAAGCTCGAACTGGCGACGGGGTTGCCACTCGTTTACGAATTGGAGGCAGACGGCGAAGTCGTCTCCAAGCGGGTACTCGAGTAACTCCTACTGGCCGGTGGTCTCCGCCTGGGATTCATCGAGGCGCGCCTCCAGCTCTTCGATGTGCTGGGTCATTCGGTCCGCCAAGGCCTCTGGGCCGCCGTTGCAGCGGAGTTGGTGCAGCCGCTGAAAAGCCAGCGTACCGGCAACTCCCACGATAACCCCGAGCATAAACGTACTCGCCGAACGCATGTTCCAGTTTTACCCTGAGAGCCCATGCGATGGCATCTGCTGCGGACCTAGGGCTGAGAAAGCAAGAGCGGCGCGCCCCCCCGTTGGGAAGCGCGCCGCCCTGCTTCTGGTGCTACCGTGTCGCCGTCAGGATGGTGAATACCGACGAGGAACCGTAGGTAGCGGTCACGAGCGTTCCCAGCGTCCTGCTCACGCGGAAGGTCACGACCGTGACCGTTCGTGAGGTCGCTCCCGCCGGCACGGTTACAGAAGCCGGGATCGCTGCTACGAACGGATTGGAGCTTTGCAGCGTGACCACCGCTCCTCCGGGAGGCGCGGCCGCGTTCAGCGTGATCGTCATTTGCGTCGTCTGGCCTCCCCTCACCTTCGAAGGCACGAACACGATTCCGGTGAGGCGCGCGGCGATGATAGTCATCTGGGCATTGACGTTCGTTGCGCCAACGCTTGCCGTAATCGTCACCACCGTATCGACAGCAACGGCCGTCGTCGTGATGGTGAACGATCGGGACAGTTGGCCTGCCGTAACGGTCACCGTCGCTGGCGGAATTGCCGCGGGATTATTACTGCTCAGGCTCACAACGACGCCGCCTGGTCCCGCAGGACCAGTAAGCGTCACGGTTCCGGTCGTGGAGTCTCCACCGTTGACGACGTTGGGATTGATCGTCAAGCTCGAAGGCACCGCCGGGTTGATGGTGAGCACCGCAGACTCAATGATCGAGGCCACCTCGGCGCTGATGGTCGCAAGCGTCGTCACGGCGACGGCCGTCGTCGTGACGCCGAAGTTGGCGCTGTCGTTTCCACCGTCGATGGTGAGGGTGGTTGGCACGGTCGCGGCTGGGTTATCACTCGACAGGTTGAACGTGATGCCTCCTTGCGGAGCCGCCTCGTCGAGGGTCACCGTACCCGTGGAGGACTGGCCTCCGAATACCGAGGTCGGGTTCAGCGTCACGTTGAAGCGGATCCTTCTGACTTCGAGGTTCGCGTTCAGGACGGTTGAGCCTCGGGTCGCTGTGATGGTCACGTTCGTATCCACCGGTACGAACACTGTGGTAATCGGGAAGCTCTCGTTAGTGCTACCGGCGGGAATCGTCACCGTTGCAGGGACGCTCGCCACGGCCGGGTTGCTAGAGCTTAGGGCGACGGTCACGCCATCGGCAGCCGCAGGCACGTCGAGTTGTAGGAATCCGGTTGTCGGATTGCCTCCAAGGACGCTTGCGGGAACGATCGCGAGCTGAATTAGGTCGGCGTAAAGCACGTCTACGACCGCCGACGCCTGGTCCACGCCGAGCGTCGCTGTGATGGTCGAAGAGGTGTTCGCCGGAACCACCGAAGTTGTGGCCAAGAACGACACCGAAGAGGTCTGCTCCACTACGAACACGGTCGCAGGTACCTGAACGGCTGGGTTGCTGGAAGTCAGCGACACCGTTCTTCCACCGGCTGGGGCGAAGCCATCAAGTTGAACCGTTCCGGTCGTGGGTGTTCCACCCGTCACACGCGTTGGGCTGAAGCTCAACGCAATGAGCTTGGCCGGAATCACCTTGAGCGTCTTCGTGTTGGTCAGACCGTTGTACGAGGCGCTGATGTCCACGTTGACGTCCACCGACACGCCGCTGGTGAGCACGTCGAACACAGCCGTAACATCACCTTCCGGCACGACGAGGGTTGCCGGAACCTGCGCGACCGCAGGAATCGTGGAGTTAAGGTTTACCGTGATGCCTCCCGCAGGAGCCGCCTTGTTCAAGTTAACGCGGGCGCCCACGGGGTTTCCACCCACAACCGTCGCGTTCGAGAGCGTGAGCGACTGAAGCCACGGGGCGACCGTCAGCGTGGCGAACTTGGAGTCGCCTTCGACAGTTGCGGTGATCTTCACGACGTGCGTTGCCTGAACTTGCGAATCGGTATTGATCGTGAACGTCGCCGAGTTTGTTCCCGGCGTAATCACGATGGTTGACGGGTGCGAAACCACCGAGGCGTTGTCGTTCGAGATCGAAACAAGAACGTCCGATGTCGACGCCGGCCCGGAGATCATCACGGTCGCCGTGGTGCTTTCGCCTCCGATCACCGAGTTCGGATCGATCACGATGCTCTGAATCGCATAGGGAATCCGAGTCTTGATCTTCGAAACGAAGGCGTCGGGACAAGGCGACGGCAAGCAGTCGAAGGGGAACGCTTCTTTGAACGCCCCAGGGGTGGTCGGGAACGGAATGTTCTGGTCGATCGTCGACTGCGTGAAACCTACGATGTAGGAGTTGCGGGCGCTGTCCACCGCGATAGCGGTACCGCTATCGTTGATCGACCCGCCCCAATAGCCGCAATACAGGAGTCCTGTCCCCGTTGGGTTCATGACGAGCAAGAAGGCGTCGCCGCCGTTTTGCGTCGGGCCGTTGTACGTACCGTCGTCGGCGTTTGCCGTCACGGGCAGCCACTGGTTACTGGTCGTGTTCTGCGCGACCTGTCCCGTCACATGAGCGAACCCAAGGTCGTCGACGGCGATCGCTTGGGGAAGCGTGCCCCCCAGGGTGCCAAGGAACGTGCTGTAGCTCAGACCTGTTCCCGGCCGGTTGATCTTGGTGATGAAGCAGTCGGTGCCGAGGTTGTAGGTGCTGTCGAAAACACCCGTCGTACGTGGGAAGTTGAACGACGTTGTCCCCCCCGTCACGTAGGCGTTGTTGGTGCTATCGACAGCGATACCGGTCGGTTGCTCGGTGTTGTTGCCACCGATCATGGTGCCGTAGACGAAGCCCGTACCGTCGGGCGTGAACTTATAGACGAAGGCATCCCAGCCGTTGACGACGGTGTCGAACGAGCCCGGTACCTTGATGATGTCGTTGTACGCAGTCTGGCCGAGGATGTAGGCAGAGCCGTCGCCATCTACGGCGACTCCGATCCCTTGATCATCGTCGAGATGCGTATTGGTGTTGTCATACGGATTCATTGGGTCGTCAGGCGGATTTCCGACGTTCGGATCATCGGGAATGATCGCGTCGGTCCCGCCCATGTACGTGCTGTAAACGAAAGTCGTGCCGTCTGGCGAAATCTTGGTAATGAACGCATCGCCATCGCCCATGATCGCCCCTTGAACGGCGTTCACGAGCGGGAACAAGCTTTCAGATTGCGCGTTGCCTACAACATGGACGTTGTTGGCGGGTCCCACCGCAATCGCGAAACCGACGTCGAATCGCTCGCCACCGATATAGGTGCCCCAGTCGATGCCAGTGCCGTCCGGAAGAACCTTCAGGACGAACGCGTCAGTGTGGTCATCAGCCGTAAAGCCGGCCAACTCGTCCGCCGGAGTTCGCGCAGGCTGGGCTGCCGTCGGTCCGATCCCCATATTGTCCGAGTCGGTCTGACCCGTGATGTAGGCGTTCAAGTTGAAGTCGAGGTCGATCGCAAAGCATGCGTCGGTGCCGTCGCCGCCGATGTAGGTGCTGTATTCGAGGTCGCTGCCGTCCGGAAGAACCTTCGACACGAACCCGTCGATGCCGATCATCTCTTCGTCATACGCGCCGATCGTCGTCGGGAAGGTGTCGGCTGTCGCGTAGCCACAAACGTACGCAGAGTTGAACCTGTCCACCTTGACTCCGGTCGCGAAGTCCGACGAGCCCGTTCCGCCGAGGAGCGTGCTGTAGACGACCGGGTCGATGATGAGGGGCTTCGTTCGGTCGTAGTTGCCCACGCGGAAGCCGAAGGTGTTCCCGCCGCGAATCTCATACGAAACGCTCACGGGCACCTGATTGCCGTTGATCTCTTGATAGGCATAGAGCCCGTCGAAGTCCAAATCTCCGACCGACGTGCCGACGCTCAGGTTGGTCGGCGATTTCAGCCGAATCATGTCAGCCCCGGCGAGTCGAAGCGAAATCGCGTTCGGGTCCGCGCCCGGAAGGACCTGAAAATCGTATCGGGGGTCGAGATTGTCCCAATAGAGACGCATATCGACGCCTGGGAAAACGCCGCGGAGCCTCGATTCGGTAAAGACCTTGGCTACGAGGGCTTCGGTGCGGCCGCCGGTAAGCCAGTTAAGCTGGCCCAACTCCTCGCCCCAGCCTTGCACCATCGCGGGGGTTCCCCCGACGAACTCAAGCTTCAGGATGTGGCCGTGCCGGTAAATCTTCGGCAAAGCTCGCTTGCGATAAGCGGGCTGCATCCCGGCTGGGAACTCTGCGCGCTTGCGCATGAGGTCGTAATACACGCCGGTTTCGGTAACCCAGAGGTTCATCCCTCGAGCGCGAGCCATCATCTGGGCGCGCCCGTCCCACTGGCCCTTGTTCTCGATGAAGCGTCGCTGGTACGTGTACGACGTGTTCACGCCGGGGATTCCCGATCCGCCTTGATCGGGCCGACCCAAGCTCACCCCGCCTTGCTGGTTGCCTTGCGAGAGGCCCAACGCAGCGGTTGCGACTACGGCACACGAGCCGATGAATACGGCGGCGAGCCCCAGTCTACGACGAAAGCGCTTATTATTGCTAGCGATCACAGGTTCCTACACCTCAATGCTTTGACTTTCCCCTTCGCCATCCGAGCTTCCTCGGTCGGCGTCAGGTCCAGATCAGCCCTTACCCCAAGTGCGAGGTAGTCAAGCCAATTGTAACCGACGTTGCGGTAATACGACTATCTTAACCGAAGCAATCGCCTCAAAAACACCTTTCGGCCACTTTTGGCGTCAGATAACTTCAGGCACACCTCGGGCGCACTCAGGTAATCAGACGGGTCTCGCGCGGGGAACGGTTCAGCCCTCACTTCTCTCACGCGGAAATCGTCCTGTGACTGGCCGCCGTGTACAATCGCGACGACATGCCTCCAGGCTCTGCGTTGCCCATCAAGATCATCCCGATCACGTTCATCTTCTTTGTGGTGCTCCTGGGGTCCCTCGCAAGTTTCGCGACCCTGACGCCGAACCCAACGATGGACGGGCGGCCCCAGTCCGTACCGAGTTCGACATCTCAACCCGAAGCGAATCGTGCCCGGAGCGCCAACTTGGGGGTTGTTTCCTTCGTGATTTTGGGGGTGGTAAGCTCGCTCGTGGGACTGGTGCTCGCGCGCACTTGGGTCGCGAAGGAGTATTTGGCCTCCAAGGGGAAGGTCAGCCGAAGATTCAACTCCGCGATGGTCCTGAGCCTCGCAGTCGGTGAGTTCGGAGTCATCCTTGCGATCGTCGCGGGCTTCGGAACGAAATCCCACCTCCACTGGATCGCCGTCGGCGCCTACGTTCTCTCGATCACGCTCGGGGTGCTGCCTCTTGCCTGGTCGCTCAAGGCCAGCGACGGTTGAACACTTAGACGGCCACGTTCGTCGTCGCGTCGTCCGCGGCGTAGACGATTCGCGGTACGCCCTCCACCTCGCAAAGCAGTTCGCCCTGCGGGCCGATTCCGATGGCGATCCCCGACTCCCCCGAACTCAGCCGATACCGACGACCTTTCGTTTCATCGAACTGATTCCAAACCGGGGCGAGCGAGGGCCAGTCGTCAGGTTCCGGAAGGTCAGAAAGCGCGTCAACGATGCGCCGGGCGAGATCACCGGCCCTCTGAGCGACGCCGTACTCCATGAGCAAGCTCGTGGCGGTCGATGCAAGATCGGGGGGAAACTCCGTTTGCGTGAGGTTGATCCCCACTCCTACGACCGGAATGGCCCTCCCCTGAGCGTCGCGCATCATCTCGGTCAGGATTCCGCCGATCTTCCTGCCGTTGACGATCAGGTCGTTGGGCCATTTCAGGCGGCAATGAACCACCCTCGCGGCGGCAACCGCTACGGCCATCCCCAAGAGCCAAGGCCGAGGGGCGTCCGGGTACCCGCCGAACACCAGGCTCATCGAAAGCGAGCTTCCAGGTGGGCTCCACCACGCCCTGTCGAACCTCCCGCGTCCGGCGGTCTGTTCCCTCGCCAGCACCATCCCAGGTACTGGCAGGCCCGACTCCCCGCGAAGGCACCGGGCGACGTAGCTCTGGGTCGAATCGACGCTTTCGAGTTCGACCCAAGGACCCTCAAGAAGCGGGGATTTCACGCAAGCTCCAGGTGCATAGGGAGCGCAGGTGCCGAGTGAGTCAGCATCCCTAGCGAGATCAGATCGACTCCCGTTTGGGCGACTCCTCGCACCGTATCGTGGGAGATTCCGCCACTCGCTTCGAACACGACCCTGCCTTCGTACTTCTTGACGGCGTCCCGCATCATGAACGGGTCCATGTTGTCGAGTAGGATCACGTCCGCGCCAGCTTCCACCGCCTCGTCGACCTGTTCGATCGAGGTGCATTCGACCTCGATCTTCACCAGATGGGGCGCGTAGTCGCGAACTCGTGCGATCGTCGAGCGAATGCTCCCTGTTGCGGCGATGTGGTTGTCCTTCAAGAGAACCCCATCGAACAGGCCCATTCGGTGGTTGTGCCCGCCCCCACACCTGACCGCGTACTTCTGCAGGCTTCGCAGCGTGGGAATCGTCTTGCGGGTGTCGGTGATTTTGGCCTTCGTACCTTGGACCTTGTCGACGAAATGACGGGTCAGAGTCGCTACGCCGCTGAGGTGCATCATGAAGTTGAGGAGGGTTCGCTCCGCCATGAGCACTCGGCGCGTCGGGAGGTTGCCCTCACAAACCCTCTGCCCGCGTTCGACGAGGTCGCCATCCGTGCTGAGGGTTGCAAGCCCACAACCGTCCGGGTCGCTGGGATAGGGCGTGAGTAGGTATTCGGCGATCCCAAGCCCGCAAATCACCCCGTCGCCTTGCACTTCGATGTAAAAACGCGAGGTCTGCTCAGGGTCGATGCAACCTGAAGTGAGGTCTCCGCTACCCACATCTTCTTCGATCGCATCGTCGACGACGTGCCACCAGTTGGTGGGTTCGGGTTGCAGCCAAGAGCTCACAGCGTTTCTATGTTTACCCCGCATCGCGCGGAGAGTTCATTCAATAGTGTTTCGTACGGAACTTCGATCTCGTTGCGCGTCCACCCGATCGGAACCTTGATCCGGCCGCTGACGACGTAGGCGTGGGGCCGGATGGAAATCGACCCGCTCCGGAGTTGCACCGAGAGTTTCTCGCTCTTGAGCTTCATCGCCACCACGTCGGAGTACCGCACGGTGCGCTTGGTCGAGGGGCGTATGACCTCGAACTTGTCGTCGTAAAGGGCGAACTCGCTGGCCTCGGCCTGTTTATGAAGGATATCGGCCCATGCGCTCTTTCCAAACCCAAACAACGCTCCCGCGGCGTCCTTCAGGTCCGTGGTGAAGTCCCGCCGCCCTGCCGACGCCACCACCCGGCGGCTCCGGGAACGCGCCGATTTCCGGAGGTCCTCGGCCCCGACTTCCAACCACCGGATCGCTTCACCCGGTTTGTAACGAACAACGTCCATCGAACGCTTGATTATAAGACGCAATCGTTGGGCGGTTCGCCGTTGGTCCCGAAAAGGCGCCGCAAGCTACGCCCAGCCCAGCAACCGCGCGACCGACGCGGTCAGAAAGCAAACCGCAAACCCAATCACGAGCGGCAGCAAAGCCGAAATTAGGGTCCACTTCTTGCTCCCGGTCTCCTTGAAGATCGTCAGGAGCGTGGTGCTGCAGGGGTTGTGTAGAAGACTGAAAAGCATGAGGTTGATCCCCGTGAGCGCGGTCCATCCTCCCAGCCCAGTCAGCACGCCCTTGATGTCGGACTCCTCCAGTTCGAGCATGACCCCTTGGGATGCGAGCGAGGACTTGGCGAGGTTAAGCGTCAGCATGAGAATCGTCGGAATGATGATCTCGTTGGCGGGAATCGCGACGATATAGGCGACGAGAATTACGCCGTTGAGGCCGACCCACACACCGAGCGGTTCGAGCCCCGAAACCATCCAGTGCGCGATCGAGTTTCCGGCGACCGATACGTTGGAGATCAGCCAGATCACGGCGCCTGCGGGCGCGGCCATCACGACCGCTCGCCAAAGGACGAGCAGAGTCCGGTCGATCAGAGAAGTGTAGAGCGTCTGGAGAACCCTTGGCGGGCGGTAGGGGGGCAGTTCGAGGGTGAAGACCGACGATTCGCCCTTCAAGAGGGTCTTGCTAAGGAGTTTCGAGGTCAAGAGCGTAAAGATCACCCCCAGGGCGGCGATTCCGACCACCGTTGCGGCGGCCACTGCGCTCGCGAACGCGGGTGGCATGGTGGCCGCGACGAAGATCGTGGCCATAAGGATCAGCGTCGGCCAACGGCCGTTGCAGATCGAGAAGTTGTTCGTGAGGATGGCAATCAGGCGCTCCCTCGGGCTGTCGATGATTCGAGTGCTCACCACCCCGGCAGCGTTGCACCCGAACCCCATCATCATGCTGAGGGCCTGCTTTCCGTGCGCGCCCGCTCCCTTGAACGCCCGGTCCAAATTGAAGGCCACCCTCGGCAAGTATCCAAGGTCTTCAAGCAACGTAAACACCGGGAAGAAAATCGCCATCGGAGGAAGCATCACGCTGACGACCCACGCCATCGCCAGGTACACGCCGTCGATCAGGAATCCGGACAGCCATTCCGGCGCGTGGAGGGCGTTCGCTCCCTGGTGGAGCCAACCGTAAACGGTGCCCATCAAGAGGTCGCCCAGCAACGACGAAGGGACGTTCGCGCCGGTGATCGTCACCCAAAAGACCGCGCCAAACAGCAGCGCCATCGCAGGAAAGCCCCAGATTCGGCTGGTCAGGACCTTATCGAGCCACTGGTCCCATCGCAGCTTGCGCTCCGCGCCCTCTTGCCAGACGGCCCGCGAGGCGATGCGCGATGCTTCCTCGTAAAGCGCGCCCACGATCTCGTCGTGCATCCCTTCGCCGAATTCAGAGCGGTACCGCTGCGAGGTCGAAAGAATTGGGGAGGCCGCGCTCACAATGCGGCCTCCACGCCGGCCTTTGACCGCGTCGATTCCACGCTCAGGTCGTGCCCAATCTGCCCGAGGGTGCCGGCTTCGACCTCCCGCGTCACGCTGGGATCGCCTTCGATCAGCCGGAGTGCGATCCATCTTGCGTTGGGGAGGTTCGGGTACGCCTCGAGGATCTGACGGCTGAGGTCTTCAATTGCCGACTCCAGTTTGGCCGGGAGTGGAGTCGAGGGCCTTGGCCGCGCGCCGTTGGGTTTAGCAGCGATCTCCCCGATCGCCGCCACAAGCTCACGAACCCCACGGCCGCGCCGGGCAGCCATGGGAATCACGGGTACCCCCAGGTCCCGTGCCAGCGCCCGGGGATCGACCTTCAGGCCGTTCCTTTCCGCTTCATCCATTAGGTTCAAAGCCACCACTGCGCGGCTCGTGATCTCCAGCACCTGCAGCACCAGGTTGAGATTCCGTTCCAAACAGGTTGCGTCTACGACGATCACCGTTACGTCAGGACTTCCAAACAGCAAGAAGTCGCGGGCGATCTCTTCGTCCGTACTTTGCGAGAGCAACGAATACGTTCCCGGCAAGTCGACGATCTTGTACTTCTTTCTCGCATCCCCCTTGCCGACCGCCATCGCGCCTTCCGCTCTCTGGACGGTTTTCCCAGGCCAGTTCCCCACGTGCTGCCGAAGTCCGGTCAGGGCGTTGAATACGGTGCTCTTCCCCGTGTTCGGATTCCCTGCGAGCGCTACCACATAGTCGCAGTCCGAGAGGTTCATTCCGGCTGTGATTAGAGTCGGCCCGCAATTCGCGCAGCCCTCACAACCCTTGGCGCTTCCCTCGGCTACGCCGCGCATGGCTCCACCTCGATATCGCTTGCCTGTTCGGCTCTGAGCGCCAAAAGCGAACCCCGAACTCGATAGGCCACCGGATCACCCAGGGGACTCCGCTGGACCGCCTCCACTTGGGCGCCGACCGTGAAGCCAAGGTCGAGCAGCCTCCTGCGCTCCGCGCCCTTCAGATGAATCGCGCGTACGATCGCCCGTCTCCCTAAGGGAAGGGCGTCCAGCAGGATCCAAGATCGCGCAGTGACCTCATCTTTAGTCATGGCTACATATATTATCACACGATAACTTTCTCTGCGTAGGCCCATGGAGGGGTTTTTCTGCCGAAAGCGCACTCGACGCTCCAATTTCGCCCCTCCAAATCGCCGCCGAGGGGCCGACAATTCTGCTGGGAACAGCCGAACGGAACGCGGAGCGCGTCCCCTGCCGCGGCGTTTCCAACCGATCAACTTTTGGTGACCGAATGCTTCGAGCCGTACTCTTCGATCTCGACGGAGTCCTCGTCAACGCGTGCGATTTGCACTTCGAGGCGCTCAACCGGGCGCTTGAGCCTTATGGCTGCCCTATCCCCTATGAAGAACACCTCGCTGGCTTCAACGGGCTGCCTACGGCGGTCAAGCTGAAGCGCCTCAGCGAGGAAGGCAAACTGCCCTTGGACGCGCACGAGCCGGTCCACCAGGCCAAGCAGAAGTACACGATCGAGCTGATCGAAGATCGCATCGAGCCCGACTCCACGAAGGTCGAGCTTCTGGAGATTCTCCGGCTGTCGGGACTCAAGATCGGTGTCTGTTCCAACGCGATCACCGAGAGCGTAGGGCGGATGCTGAAAGCGGTCGGGGTCGAGCGGCTGCCCCACTTGGTGCTCGGCAATGAGGCCGTCTCCAACAACAAGCCCTACCCCGACATCTATTGGGCGGCCTGCCAGCGACTCGGCCTGCAGCCCTACGAATCGACGATCGTCGAAGACTCCCCCATCGGTCTGCAAGCAGCCGAAGCCGCGGGCCCTCGCTCGGTCATCGCCGTTTCTGGCCCCCAGGAGGTAAACGTTACATTGCTCAATCGTATTCTCGAAGAACCCCAGGAGCTTAGGAGGGCCGCGTGAACGTTGTGATCCCGATGGCCGGCGCAGGCTCGCGTTTCGTCGCAGCGGGGTATTCGATCCCCAAGCCGTTCATCCCCATCAAAGGCCGGTCGATGATCGAGCACGTGCTGGACAACCTCGAAGTCCCCGGCGCGAAGTATTACCTCTTGTGCCGACTCGAACACCTCGCGCACCTGCAAAACACCAACCTGCCGTACCGTTCGGATGTGGCGTTTATCCCTGTGCAGCGGCCCACGGAAGGGGCGGCCTGCACCGTCCTGCACGCCGAGACGTTTATCGATTCCGACGAGCCGCTCCTCATCGCCAACAGCGACCAGTACGTTCGCTACGACAAGGAGGCCTGGTTGCGGTTCCTGAACGAGTCGGAGGCCGGAATCATGACCTTCCCCTCCACCGAGTCGAAGTGGAGCTATGCCCGCGAAGAGAACGGCCGAGTCGTCGAGGTCGCGGAAAAGCGGCCGATCAGCAACTGGGCGACGGTCGGCGTGTACTCCTTCCGGCGCGGATCGGACTGGGTACGGGGAGCGAATCGAATGATCCAGGCCGATAAGCGAGTACGGGGCGAGTTCTACGTTTGCCCGGTGTTCAATGAACTCACAGAAGAGCTCTTTGTGCGAACGTTCCCTGTGACCGAGATGTTCGGAATCGGGACGCCCGAGGACCTCCAACGACATTACGATCAGGTGGCCGCATAAATGGGAGCCTACGAGCCCATTACCGACGGCACGTCCACGGTTTACGTCCATCGTGCCAACACCCCCGATCAGGTGGCGCGAGCCGCGGCGAATGGATGGGGGATCGAAGTCGATGCGCGCTCGCTCGACGGGACGTTGTTCGCCGCTCACGACGCCCACTTCGACCCTGAGAGATGTCCCAAACTCGAGTCGCTACTGGCGGGATTCAGCGGCCCCCTGATCCTCGACTTCAAAGAGAGCGGCATCGTCGATCATGCGGTCCGCAGTCTCGAATGCGCCCATGTGCCGCTCAGCCGAGTTCTCGCCGCCGACCTCATCGTGCCCGACATGCTGCGGGCGGAGAAGCTGGGGCTCCGAACCCTTGCCAGAACCAGTCGGTACGAACGAATCGAAGGGCCGTTCTATGGGGTGTGGCTCGACTACGTTCGAGACACCGACGACCTTCCGATCTCGGTGCGGCATGGCTACTTGGTCTCGCCCGAACTGCACGGATGGCAGCTCGAAGACCTGTTCATCGATTACACGCGGTACCTCGGCTTCGAGGGCGTCTGCACCGATTACCCGGAGAGGTGGGCACATGATCGTCGTCGCCACGAACAACGGACACAGGTTTCTGCCTGAGCTGATCCGGTCGATCGAGGAATGCGGGGATGGCGGCCATGAAGTCGTGATCGTCGATACGCAGTCGTCGGCTCCGGAAGCGCAGGAGTACCTTTCGACCCTCGCCGCCTACTCCGGCCCGCTTCGACTGTCCGTCGATCAGACCCCCTACAAGGGATATGACACGGGCGCGTACCTGCACGCCTTTCGGAAGCTCGCCGCGGACTCTTACATTTTCTTGCAGGACAGCGCGCGCCCGAAAGAACCCGGCTGGACGGAGGCGTTCACCTCGCGCCTGACCTACGGCGTCGGCTGCGTGCCTTGGCTCACCTTCCCTCTCCAATGGGATGAGGAGGGGCAGCTCGAGTTCATTCGTCAGCAGTACCGCACCGACCGGGTCCCGCCGCTCGGCGTATTCGGCCCGATGTTCGCCGCGAGCCGCGAGTCCTTGCTGAAGCTCGACCAGATGAAGCTACTCGATGCGATTCCTTCGACCAAGGTCGAGCAGCAGGCGATGGAAAGGGGTTGGCCGCTGGCCTTCTTTCTGGGTGGGTTTGGCATCCGTCCGATCCACACGATGTTCAGCGAGCAAAAGCTTCGGGCTGGGGAATACGGCGTCTTGTCCAAGCGCCTTCCCAAGAGGAGTTGAAACGATGGGAATGAGAATCCGCGCTTTGGAGGTTGGAGAGGCTCTCGACCAGAGCCAAGCCGCAACCGACCCAAAGGTGAGCCTTATCGTGGGCTTCGACTCCAAGCCCACGCAGGCGTTTCTCGCCGCCGCTGAGGCCGCTTGGCCGGGAGCTTGGGAATGTGTCGAGGCGGGCCGCAACGATTCCGAGAACCTGGCGACCGCTCTCAATGCCGCCGCGAAGAGAGCCAAGGGCGAACTCCTGCTCTTCTTGCCGTTCGGCGTTGGGGGGCCTGCGCCCGACTTCGCTTCCCTTGCCGGCGATTGGCAAGAGGACATCGCGATCGCAGGCGCAACCCCTTCGCTCCGCACGGTTCAGGGCGAAGCGCTCCCCAACGGGTTCGCGCTGATCGAAGATCGAATGACTCGCCAGCCCATTCTCAGAACTCCGGTTCCCGACGGCGGAAGCACTGACCTCTGCTCTGCTGTCCACATCGACTGCCTTCTGATTCGGAAGCCTTGTTTTTGGGGAGTGGGCGGGTGGGACCCCGAAGTCCCCGAGCCCCTGCTTGGCTTCGCGCTCTGCCTTGCGCTCCGATCTCAGAACTGGAGGCTTTGCGTACGGCGGGAATCTGAGTTCGCGGTCTCCCCAAACAGTCCTTCCTTGCGACGCGACGCCAGGGAAGTCGTGCCCCTGAGAACCTTGATCGCCAAGTGGCAGGGCCAGTTCATTCCCGACGGGCTTCGCGACGAGGCGGGCACCGTACGCCCGCATCCTTCGATGTACGGGTTCGGACATATCGCCGGCAACCCTTCGCACGCGGAGTCCGAACGAACGGAGCATTCGCAATCCGACTCGATCTCCGTGGTGATTCTCACGTACAACTCGATGCGGACGATCGGTCCCTGCGTCGAGAGCGTGCTGCGATATCTCGGGCTCGACGACGAGATCATCCTTGTCGACAATGCTTCGCGCGATGGGACGGCGGACGTTCTCCGCGGAATCGCCCAGGCCGACCCCCGCATCCGCGTCCTGTTGAACTCTGAGAACCTGGGATTTTCGGGTGGGACCAATGCGGGTTTGAAAGCTTCGACCGGTGACTTTGTCGTTCTCCTCAACCCCGATACGGTCGTGACAGAAGGATGGCTCGCAAGGCTCAGGCAACACTTTGACCAGCCCGACGTAGGCGCGGTCGGCCCCCTTTCTGATTACGTCGCAGGCTTGCAGAAGCTGGAGTTGCACCTCCCCATGGGCACCTCGGGGCAGCACTCCTACGACTCGGTCGCAGCGCATATTGCCCGCGCCAACGCTCGCCATGCGATCGAATCACGAATCCTCATCGGGTTCTGCATGATGCTACGCAGACCAGTTTTGCAGGCATTGGAGTGGCTCGATGAAGAGCTGTTCCTCGGAATGGACGACCTCGACCTCTCATGGCGGCTGAGGAAGGCGGGTTTCCGGCTACTCGTCGCCACCGACGTCTTCGTCCACCACGAGGGCCAAGTCAGCTTCAAGTCCGAGCCGTCTGAAAAGGTGCGCGCGCTGACTCAACGGAGCGTGGACGCGCTCGCCAGGAAGCTCGTCCGCCACTACGGGCCAGGGGGCGTCCCGACGCCGTTCGAACTCTGGGGGATCGACTGGTTCTCGCCGAGTTTCGACGCCTGGTCAGAAGAAGGCGCTCGCAACGCTCTGCGCGCCGCGTAGGCCGCTCGGCCCAATCGGGCAGGACTCCTACGCGAGGACGGCGAAACTGTCCTCATGCGGCTTCGAGCGATTTCTTTGACGTTCTGGGTCTCTGCATCGGCGGCGATCCTTGCGCAGTCAACCCCTTATCCGGTCTACGAGGCCGACACGCTCCCTCCCGACGAATTCCGGGCTCGGCGTAAAGAAGTGAAGAAGGCGATGGGTCCTGGGAGCCTCGCGGTACTCTTCACCAATCCGACCCGGAACCGAAACAACGACGTCGACTTCGTGTTTCGTGGCGACTCCAACTTCCTGTATCTCACCGGATTCGGAGAACCCGACGCCGCCTTGATCCTAGCGCCCGACGGATTCGAGTTGGGTGGCCGGACTGTGACCGAAGTGCTCTTCGTCAACGAGGCCAACAGCTTTTCGTTGACATGGGAAGGCTATCGGATGGGGTCGGAGAACGCGCGCACGCTGCTGGGAGTCGAGGCTGCGGCCCCCAATTCTGAGTTTCAGAAGGTGCTCCAACTTGCCGCCGGAGCGGCCAGCCAACGCAAGCTCAGCGTCTCGGTTCCCCCGCAAGCAACGGGGGGCGGATTGGGCAGGATGATCACGCAATTCGAGACCTGGCGCGGGGGCGCGGCTTTCGGGTCAGGCGTGAACCTCAGGCAGAAGCTGAGCGCCATGCGGGGGGTGAAGTCGCCCAAAGAAATCGAACTGATCCGCAAGGCGGCGGAAATCTCGGCGCTGGCCCACGTCGAGGCCATGCGGTCCATCGAGCCCGGCATGAGAGAGTGGCACATCAGCGCGCTTGTGCAATACGTCTTCGCAAGGGAGGGCTGCGAGTACCCCGGATATCCCCCCATCGTCGGCTCCGGGCCGAACAGCACCATCCTCCACTACCAGTCCAACCGCCGCAAGACGGAACTGGGCGACATGATCTGCATGGATACGGCGGGGGAGTATCACGGCTACAGCGCCGATGTCACGAGGAGCTTTCCGGTGGGTGGCAAGTTCAGCCCTGAACAACGCGCGATCTATGAAGTCGTGCTCGCGGCCCAAGAAGCCGGTATCGCCGCCTGCAAACCCGGGGGCAATCCGGGCAGCGTCGGCAACATCGTGTCACAGAAGCTGGCCGAGGGGCTCATCTCGCTCGGACTCATCGCAAGCGCCCGCGAGTTGAATCGATACTACATGCACGGGTTTGGACATGGGATCGGACTCGACGTCCACGACCCGCTTCCAGGGACGTTCGTGCCCGGCGTTTGCCTGACCGTCGAACCGGGCATCTACATCAAGGACGGGAGTCCGTGCGACAAGAAGTGGTGGAACATCGGGATTCGCATCGAGGACGACATCCTCGTGAGCGAAAGCGGCCCGGTGAACCTCTCCAAAGACGCTCCCCGCACGATCGCCGACATCGAACGGCTGATGGCCGAAAAGGGGCTGGGGAACGTAGAATCGAAACCTTGGAAGCGACCTTGACCCCCTTGGCCGTTCTCGTCGTGGACTCCCCCCTGGGGCCGATTTCGATCGGCGCAAACGAGGACGCCGTTTGGTCGGTCGAATTCTCCGACGCCAACCGCTTCGAGTCGCACCTTTCCCGGCTGGATGCTGAGAGAGATCGCAGCCCCAATCCCGGATCCCTCACCCTGGCCTCCCGAATGGCCGGGGAGTTGGAGCGGTACTTCCAACGGGAACTCCAACGCTTCGAGACTCAGATCCGCCTTGCAGGAACCCCGTTTGAGCGGGCGGTGTGGGAGGAGCTTCTGCGGATCCCGTTTGGCGAGACCCTCAGCTACGCCGCCCTTGCCCACCGAGTGGGCGACCCCAAGGCCACGCGAGCCGTGGGTCGGGCGAACGGCGCAAATCCGCTCGCCATCGTCGTCCCTTGCCACAGGGTCGTCGAAACGGGGGGTGGTCTTGGAGGGTATGGCGGAGGATTGGACCGCAAACGGTTTCTCTTGGACCTGGAATCTGGACAGGAAGCCTTGAACTATGACCTACAGAACCTCGAAAACGATTCTTCTGACAGGGGCGGCGAGCCTCGTCCTCAGTCCGGCTTGGGGCTTTGACCCGCAGGAGCGTCCGATGGTCTCGTTGATCGAACAGTTCCGCGCCGACATGGGAAGCCTATCGCGGTTCTACGTGGTCTCAGGTTCACCGACGCGAAAGGCGCGGTTCGAGGCCCTTTATGACGACTATCGAACCCAGTTGGCGGGCGTCGACTTCGCGGCTCTCGGTCTCGAAGGCAAGGTCGATTACGCGCTGCTTTCGAACTATCTGACCTACCACAAGCGCGAGTTAGCCATCCGCCAAAAGGAGTTTGAAGAAGCGTTGGATCTCGTGCCCTTCGCCCGCCCCATTGGCGAACTCGAAGAAGCGCGCAAACGCCTCGAAGCCCCCGACCCCCAAAAGACCGCCGCCGCGCTCCACAAGCTCGCGCAAGACCTCAAAACCACCCGCGCATCCCTCGAAAAGGCTTCCGAGGCGGAACGACCTCCAAAGCACGTGGTCAACCGCGCGGTCGGCTTGACCCGGCAGTTCAAGGACACGCTTGCCAGGTGGTACGGGTTCTATTCGGGCTACGACCCCGTGTTCTCGTGGTGGTGCTCCACACCAAACAAAGCGCTCGACCAAGCCCTAGGCGAATACGCGACCTTCTTGCGCGAGAAGGTTCTGGGACTCCAGCCCAAAGACGAAGACGCGATCGTCGGCAGCCCGGTCGGCGAGGAGGCGCTGCTGGCGGAGCTTCAATACGCGAGGATTCCCTACCGGCCGTCCGAACTCATCGAAATCGGCGAACGCGAGTACGAATGGTGCCTCGTCGAGATGAAGAAAGCGGCCGCTGAACTCGGGTTTGGCGACGACTGGAAAGCGGCGATCGAGCACGTGAAGGGGCTCCATGTCGGTCCGGGCGAGCAGACAAACCTCGTGAAGCAACTCGCTCACGAAGCCGTCGACTTCATCGAGAGCCGAGGCATTCTCACCATCCCTGAGCTTGCCAAAGAGACCTGGCGGATGGAGATGATGTCGCCCGAAAGGCAAAAGGTCGCGCCTTTCTTTTTGGGCGGCGAGCAGATCACCGTCTCCTATCCTACGGACACCATGGACCACGACTCGAAGATGATGGCCATGCGGGGCAACAACATTCACTTCGCCAGGGCGACGGTACATCACGAGTTGATCCCTGGACACCACCTGCAGCAGTTCATGACGGCCCGGCACCAAACCCATCGACAACTTTTTTCGACGCCGTTTTGGACAGAGGGTTGGGCCCTCTATTGGGAGATGGTGCTGTGGGATCTCGGCTTCCCGAAGACCCCAGAGAACCGGATCGGAATGCTCTTCTGGCGGATGCACCGCTGCGCCCGCATCGTGTTCTCGCTCAAGTTCCACTTAGGCGAGTGGACTCCGGAACGGTGCATCGACTATCTCGTAGAGAAAGTCGGACACGAAAGGGACAACGCCGAGGCCGAAGTCCGGCGCTCGTTTGCGGGCGATTACGGCCCGCTCTATCAACTCGCCTACATGATGGGGGCGATTCAGTTGCGCGCTCTCAGAAAGGAACTCGTGGACTCCGGGCGAATGAGCGAACGCGACTTCCACGACGCGATTCTGAAGGGCGGCAACATGCCGATCGAATGGGTCCGCGCCCGCCTCATCGGGGTTCCGCCCAAGCGCGACGAGGGCCCGACGTGGCGTTTCGCGGGGTAAGGAGCCTGCGCCTTAGTCGCGCTGGAACTTTCCTCGATACGGCTCGTTGGACTCGCCCGGGTACTTTTCGAGCAGGTCCTGCTTGGTGTAGATAAAATCCTCGCGCTTGTAATCGGCGAGTTCGAAATTCTTCCGCAACACAATCGCGCCGGTCGGACAAGCCTCCTGGCAGAAGCCGCAGAAGATGCAGCGGATCATGTTGATCTCGTAGCGCTTTGAGTACCGCTCCCCCGGAGAGTAGCGCTCCTCTTCGGTGTTCTCTGCGGCCTCGACGAAGATGCAGCGAGCCGGGCATGCGCCCGCGCAAAGCGAGCATCCGATGCACTTCTCCAGCCCGTTGTCATATTTCGTGAGGAAGTGCCGCCAGCGCGTCCGAGGGTACTGCTCCCGAAGTTCTTCGGGATACTGGACCGTCACCTTTTCGTGCGCGAGCCTCTTGAGGGTGATCATCATTCCCCCTACGACCGGCTTGACGACGTCCCGAAGTAGCTCGACCTTCACCCGGTCACCTCTTCGAGTTGGCGGGGATCGAACTCCCAGAGCTTGAGCGCTTTCAGCGTCCCTTCTTGCGCCTTGATCTTCTGCTGAAGTTTGATGATGCCGTACATCAGTGCGTCCGGCGAGGGAGGGCAGCCGGGAACGTACACGTCGACCGGTACGATCTGGTCTGCGCCTTGAATGATCGCGTAGTTGTTGTAGACGCCGCCGCTGCTGGCGCAAGCGCCCATGCTGATCACCCACTTGGGTTCGGGCATCTGGTCGTAAATCTGCCGGAGCACCGGCCCCATCTTCTTGCTGACGCGCCCGGCGATGATCATCACGTCCGCTTGGCGCGGAGTCGCGCGGAAGGCCTCGGACCCGAATCGCGCCAGGTCGAATCGAGCCGCGACCGTGCTCATCATCTCGATCGCGCAACAGGCGAGGCCGAACGTAAGCGGCCATAGGGCGTTGGCGCGGGCCTGCTTGAACAGCATCGCTCCCTGCGCCAGGACCACGTTCCCGCCCCGCTCCATCCCTCCAAGGGTGGGGGTGGCGCTGTCATGAAGGACGATTTCTTCGACTCGTTTCGGCATCGAACTCCTCTGCGCCAAGTGTACTTGAACACGGGTCGCCTTGTGGGCGCGTGTTTCTATGAGCGCATTCGTCTAGGAGCGTATGCGTTTTGGAGCACGCGTTTAGGAGCGCACGCGTCCAGGAACGCACGCGTCCCGCGTGGCCCTCGAAACTCCACCCGTGCACCTCCACGTTGCGCGGACACCTACAAACGCACACTTCCGGGAACGCACGTATTTAGGAACGCACGCGTCCCGCGTGGCCCTCGAAACTCCACCCGTGCACCTCCACGTTGCGCGGACACCTACGAACGCACACTTCCGGGAACGCACGTATTTAGGAACGCACGCGTCCCGCGTGGCCTTCGCGACTCTTTCCGTTCATTTCCACATCGTGCGAACACCAGCGAGCGCACACATCCCAGCAAATCCCTATGCCGCGCCTCCATGCGCTATAAAGTCCCCATGGCTGACTTCAAGCCCCGAGGCTGGTATTCCCGAGGCTACCTTCCACACTTCGACGGCGGAGACATTTCGCAGGCAGTCACCTTTAGGCTCGCCGACTCCCTCCCCGCGGAGCGCATTTGGGCTTGGAGAGAAGAACTCAAGAGCCTTCCCAAGGACAAAGCCTCCGCGGAGGAGCGAAAGCGTATTGAGAGGTGGCTCGATGCTGGCCACGGTGCGGCGTACTTGCGCGACCCCCGAATCGCCGACTTGGTGCAATCGGCGCTGCTGAGGTTCGATGGAGAGCGCTATCGCTTGCACGCATGGGTTGTGATGCCCAACCATGTTCACGTTTTGGTCACGCCCGAGAAGGGTCAAGCACTGAGCCGAATCCTCCATAGCTGGAAGTCCTATACGGCACACGAGGCCCTAAGAATGTTGAAGGAAGACGCGTTCCGCGATTGCTCCCAGCCCTCGAAGTTCTGGCAAAGAGAGAGCTTCGATCGGTTCATCCGCAATGAAGATCACTTTCGGAGATGCGTCGACTACATCCACATGAACCCGGTCAAGGCGCGCCTTTGTGCTGCGCCGGAGGAGTGGCGGTGGAGTAGCGCGGGAGAGAGCGCGTAGGCCACGCGGGACGCGTGCGCTCCCGGAATCGCAAGCTCTTATTCGTGTGAAAGCGAAGGAGAGCGAAGGCCACGCGGGACGCGTGCGCTCCCGGAATCGCAAGCTCTTATACGTGTGAAAGCGAAGGAGAGCGAAGGCCGCGCGGGACGCGTGCGCTCCCGGAGACGCAAGCTCTTATTCGTGTGAAAGCGAAGGAGAGCGAAGGCCACGCGGGACACGTGCGCTCCCGGAGACGCAAGCTCTTATACGTGTGAGATCGAAGGAGAGCGAAGGCCGCGCGGGACGCGTGCGCTCCCGGAGACGCTACTTCCCTTTTTTTACCTAGAGGCGGGTCGAACGGTAAGTGCCACGCGGGACGCGTGCGCTCCCGGAGACGCGATTTCCTTTCCTTATAGTAAGGGGTGGATTGTGCGGTAGAAGCCACGCGGGACGCGTGCGTTCCTATAAGCGTGGGTGCGATTACGCCACGGGAGAGGCCCCAAGAGCCTTCGCAGCCTTGCGAAACGCATCGATCGCGCGGCCCAAACCGACATCGTCGACGTCGGAATGGAACACCAAGCGAATCCGATGTGGCGCGGGCGTGAGCGCCAGGACACCCACCGACCGCAGACAATCGAGCCACTGCTTCGCGGGGCGATCCGTTGCGACGAGGACCATGTTCGTTTGGACGCGATCCCAATCCACGCGCAGACCCGAAAGCTCGGACAGCGCTTCGGCGCAGGCCTTCGCGCGGGCGTGGTCTTCGGCAAGGCGTTCGACTCGAGTTCTCAAGCTAACCAAACCGCAGGCCGCAAGAATTCCAGCTTGCCTCATCGCCCCTCCGAGCCTCTTGCGCCAGATCCTCGCCTCGTCGATGAACGCGGCGCCTCCGCACAGCACCGACCCCACAGGAGAGCCAAGACCCTTGCTGAGGCAGAAGCTCACAGAATCGACGGTTGCGGCGATCTCGCGGGCCTCGACCCCAAGCGCAACCGCAGCATTGAAGACCCTCGCGCCGTCGAGATGTACCTTGAGGCCGTGGAGTTGAGCCACCTCCCGATACTCCTTCATTCGTGCGAGCGGAACCACAGTTCCGCCAGCCCGATTGTGGGTGTTCTCGATGCAGAGCAGCGTCGTCCCCGGCGTATGAAGGCTTCGTTGCGTCATTCGCCGCTCGATTTCCTTAGGGTCCATCAAGCCTTTGTCCGAAGGAATCGTGAACGTGACCGCCTGCGCCAGAACGCCGGGCGCGCCGCACTCATAGTAAAGCACGTGCGCCTCCTCTTCGACCAGTATCGCGTCTCCTCGGCGAACGTGGCTTGCGATGGCGATTTGATTGCCCATCGTTCCGCTGGGAACAAAGACGGCGGCTTCCTTGCCCATGGTTTGGGCGGAGAGTTCTTCCAACTCTGCGACCGTTGGATCGTCGCCCAGCACGTCGTCACCGAGGGGCGCGCGCTGCATCGCTTCGTACATTTCTGGCGTTGGGCGCGTAACCGTATCACTCCGAAGGTCGACGAGGCCTCGTTGGCTCTCAGGAACGTTATTGAGGTTCGACATAGGCTCCTTCGAGAATTGTAGCCCAGCCGACCCGTCTTCAGACCGAAGCCACAGTACCGGAGAAGAACTGCGCCGAAAACGATACGCGGTCTGGGCAGAATCTGGTAGAAATGCGCCAAGGGCAAGCCCCCCAGAGGAATCACATGCGCACCCAACTTTTGCTCGGAGTAGCTTTTGCCGCTACCCTATTGTTCATTTCTGCCGGCTGCAACAAAGGGGGATCGTCCTCCTCTGGGAGCGCTGAGGTCGAGGTCGCAGTGTTCCAGGGCGGATACGGGATCGACTTCTTTGAGCAGGCCGCGCGGGACTACGAAGCCGCTCACCCTGGGGCAAAGGTGAAGGTCTGGGGCAACCCTCGCGTCTGGGAGCAGCTTCGCCCCCGCTTCGTCGCGGGTTCCCCACCCGACGTCACCTGGCCCGGTTGGGGGATGGACTATTGGGCCATGGTCTATGACGGGCAGCTTCTCGCTCTCGATGAGGCCCTGTCACAGCCCCCCGCTGAGGGCGAGGGCACCTGGCGCGACACCTTCGAGCCTGAACTCCTCAAGTTGGGCCAGTACGAAGGCAAGCAATACATGCTTCCCTACCACTACAACATGAACGGCTGGTGGTATGACCCGAACGTTTTTGAGAAGAACGGCTGGACGCCCCCCGCGACGTTCGAAGAGCTGCTGACTCTCGCCGAGAACATCAAGGCGAAAGGAATCGCGCCTCTCACCTTTCAGGGCAAGTACCCGTACTACATGATTTCCGGGTTCCTTTTTCCTTGGGCCATCAGCGCGGGCGGGATCGAAGCCCTCGACGCCGCTCAGAGCCTCGAACCTGGCGCTTGGAACTCGCCGGCCTTTCTCAAGGCGGCGGAAATGATCGCGATGCTTCGAGACCGGGGGTTGTTTCAAAACGGAGCGATTGGGATGAGCCATACCGAATCGCAGACTGAGTTCCTTCAAGGCCGGGCTGCGATGATCCCTTGCGGAACTTGGCTTCACTCCGAAATGCGGGAGGTGATGCCGCCCAACGCGAAGATGCGGTTCATGCTTCCACCACCGCTAAAGGACGGCCACGACCCCACCAACATCAACATCGGAATCGAGCCGTGGGTGATCCCCATTAAGGGCAAGCACTCGAAGGATGGGATCGAGTTCTTTAGGTTCATGACCAGCCTAACCAACGCCAAGAAGTTCGTGGAGCAGAAGGGCACCCTGATGTCGATTCGAGGCAGCGATCAGGCGAACTTGCCGGAGCATCTTATCGAGCCGGCCAAGGCGTTCGCAAACAGCGAGGCGATTTGGAGCGTCGAATACCGACTTTGGTATCCGACCCTAGGCAAAGAGACGGAAAACGCCATGGCCTCCTTGCTCTCCGGCGAAATCACCCCTCAGCAGTTCGTCAACCGGTGCGAAGCGGAAGCCGAGCGGGTGCGGAACGACGCTACGGTCCCCAAACGCAAAATCAACCGATGAAGCGTCGGGGCCGGACGCTCTTCGTCGCCTCGTTCTTAGCCCCCGCGGTGGCCGTGTACGGGCTGTTCGTGTGCTGGCCCGTGCTCCAAGCGTTCCAGTTCTCGATGTTTCGCTGGAAGGGGGTCTCTGAAAACAAGACCTTCGTCGGCTTGGAGAACTTTCAACGCCTGGTCGAAGATAAGTTCTTCTGGCAAGCGCTCGAACATAACCTCTGGATCGTCGGCGTGGGAGGCTCAATCACGATGGCTCTGGCACTGGCGATCTCGCACGCGCTGCAAGATCAATCCCGGTTCACCCGGTTCCTGCGCGGGACCTACCTGTTCCCCCACATTGTCTCCATGGTGGTCGTTGCGATCCTCTGGATGTTCGTCTACAACCCTTCGATTGGCCTTCTCACGCAGTCGATCCAAAAGATGGGGTTCTCCGATTTCAACGTGACCTGGTTGGCCGACCCCAAGACGGCGCTTCCGGCCGTGAGCGCGGCGTTCGTTTGGTACGCGATCGGGTTCTATGTGATGCTCTTTGCGGCGGGACTCAAAGCGATCTCCAAAGACGTCGAGGAAGCCGCGGAGCTGGACGGCGCAAGAGGGCTCCGCAAATTCTGGAGGGTCACCTGGCCCCTCCTGTGGTCGGTCAAAAGGGTGGCCGTGATTCACTTCATCATTTCGGCCCTCAACATCTTCGCGCTCGTGTTCTTGATGACCGACGGCGGACCCGATCGCAAGACCGAAGTGATGCTGACCTATCTTTATGAGCAGGCCTTCGAAAACAGCCAGTACGGATACTCGACGGCTCTGGCGGTCGCCAACTTCGCGATCGTCATGGCCCTGAGCGCGTTCGTCATGTTCGTCTTCCGCAAGGACCCGACGGGAGCGAGGGCATGAACGTGCGGAAGGCACGGCGTCGGAAATCTCCTTCCGGCGTGGAAGCGGTGACCGCTCTCGTGGGCAGGGCATTTGTGGTTCTCTTCGCTCTTACGGTTTTGCTTCCGTTTTTGTGGGTCATCTACACTTCGTTCAAGTCGGGACACGAGATCACCTCGTCGCCCTGGGGGATCCCTGCGACTCTGCGGTGGGAGAACTTCTCGAACGCCTGGCAAAAGGCGAGTATCGGCCAGTACTTTCTTAACAGCTTCTTGGTGACGGTCGCGACCCTTGCGATCCTGATCCCCATCGGCGCGATGGCGGCCTACGTGTTGGCACGGTACCCCTTTCGAGGCTCGCAGATTCTCTACGGGACCTTCCTGAGCGGCATGATGTTCCCGATCTTCCTCACCATCGTCCCGCTCTTCTTCTTGATGAACGACTTGGGCCTGATGGACACGCTGACGGGACTGGTGGCGGTCTACGTGGCCTTTTCGCTTCCCTTCACCGTGTTCGTGCTGACCGGGTTCTTTCAAACCCTCCCGGACGATCTCGCCGAAGCCGCGATGATCGACGGTTGCGGCGACGCGAGGGTGTTTTGGAAGGTGATGCTGCCCTTGGCTCGGCCTGGGCTCGTGGTTGTGGGGATATTCAACGCCATCGGGCTCTGGAACGAGTATTCTCTCGCGCTCGTGCTCATTCCCAGCGAAGAAAACCGAACGCTCCCGCTCGGAATCGCCAACCTCGTGATGGTCCAGCACTACCAAAGTGACTGGGGCGCGCTTTTTGCCGGACTCGTGATCGTGATGATTCCGGTGATGGTGCTCTACTGGCTCTTCCGCGACAAGATTCACGAAACGATGCTGGCGGGCGCGATCAAGGGCTAAATGGGGCCTTCCTGGTAAGAATACGAGTTGCTAATCCAGATTCCCTGGATACACTGGGAGTACTGTTTGCCACTCTTGTGGTTGCTTTCTGGAGGAAATCAATGGGAATTCTTTGCAGAGGGACGCTTGTCCTCTCCTTATCTGTCGTAGCCAGTCTCGCGCTGGCGCAGGGTAGGCTCATCAGCATCGACTCGGCCAGGGCCGTCAGCGAGGTCAACATGCTCACTGGCGAGAAGACGCTCCTGGGAACTGTCGGTTCGAACGCGGGCACGACGGGTGGATTGGCCTACGATCGAGCCAACGACGTGATCTACCTCACCTCGACCAGCTTGGATTCACTCTTTACGCTCGACCTCAACACGTTCACCGCAACGCTGCTCGGACCGTACGGCGATAGCTCTGTGGTCATGCACGGCCTCGAATACGATTCGTCGACGGGAACGCTGTACGGCGCGTCGTCGCACAACAACGGCCTGTATCGTCTCGACAAGACCAACGGCGCCGCGACTCTGATCGGCACTTCGGGCCTCAGTTCCTTCACGAACCTTGGCTACGACAGCGCCAACGACATCATGTACGCGACCAACAGCGGGGCGGATAGCTTCTACACCATGGACCGCTCCAACGGAGCGACGACGTTGATCGGCCCACTGATCAACTCGACCAACCCGAACAGCCTCGCGTACAACTCCGACAACGGCAAGCTCTATATGGCCGACAACTCGACCGACAAACTCTACACCATGAACGTCGCTACCGGTGAAGCCATCGAGGTGGGTTCGATGGGGTCTGGCAACGTGTTGGGGTTGATGTATTACAACCCGGTGCCCGAGCCTGCGACGCTTGCGATTCTGGGAACGGGTCTGGCGTTCCTTGCGCGACGACGCAAGTAATCCCTGCTTCTGGTTTCACTTGGCCACCCGCCGGATTCGGTGGGTGGCTTTGTGTTGGGTTGGCACTCCGCCCTCGCAAATCACCCTAAAGCCCCGGCGCGTTTGAGCCGATAACACTGATGGGCCCAGGTAGGCCTGGAACCCAGAAGGGCTCAAGGATCGAGCCCGCAAAGGCGAACGGATGCGCGGACGGAGACCAACGGCCGTGCTTGAAAAACTATTCGGAACGCACTCGCTGAACCTGCAAAGGGCGATGAGCAAGGCGACGCAAAGGCAGTCGCTGCTGAGCCAGAACCTGGCCAATGGGAACACGCCCGGTTATCAGCGAAAGGACATCGACTTCGACATTCGGCTCGAAGCCGAGGAGCAAAAGGGCCTCAGGCGTTCGCCGCTGCTCTCCGGCCGGTCTCAATCGGGAGGGCCCCCGAGGTCGAACGGCAACTCGGTCGACTTAGAGAAAGAAGTCGTGGCGATCGCCGAGACCGAACTCCGCTTTCAGACCCTCGCCGAACTCACGTCGAGGCATTTCAGCGGGCTCAAAAACGTGATCCGGGGTGGCAGGTAATGAGCACCCTTTCGGGCGCCCTCAAGACAACAGCTTCCGGCCTCGCCGCCGAGCGGTTTCGAATGGACGTGATTTCCAGCAACATCGCCAACGCCAACACGATGCGGGTCAACGGAAAGGACCCGTTTCGCAGGTTGGAGGTCGTTCTCGCTCCCGACCGCGACGGGGTCAAGGTGGTTCGAACCGTCGAGGACCAAGCTCCGTTCCGCGTCGTGCATGAGCCTGGGAACCCGTTTGCCGACGCCGAGGGCAACGTGATTTACAGCAATGTCGAACCCATTTACGAGATGGTCAACATGATCTCGGCCTCGCGGTCGTACGAAGCGAACATCGCTGCCTTCAACTCCGCCAGGACGATGATCCGCAGCGCTCTGTCGATAGGAAAGGTGTAAGACGATGTACTCCTCACCTTCCAATTGGCATCGAAACTGGCGGCCGGCCGTGCTCCAGCGGTTGCGCAACTTGGCCGAGTGCGTCGAGGGCGAATACGCCGACCTCACGAGGGCTCAGACCGCCCCGGAGGAGTCCCTGGTGCAAAAGCCACCGCGGCGAGTTTACGGCACGAAGTCGGTGAGTGAACGCTAACCCAAATTTCTCCCACGAAAGGTACAGACATGAGAATCCACGACATCGCCACATCCAAGCCGCTCGGACTTCCCCAGTTCGAGAAGCCCGTGGGCGATTCCCAAGGCGGTGACTTCGCCAGCAAGCTGATGGACGTCCTGAGGGAGGTCAATGCGGCCCAGAACGAATCTCGGGTGCAGCAGGAAGCCCTTATGACGGGTCAGCCGGTGGATATTCATGACGTAATGATCGCCATGGAACGCGCGAGCGTCGCCATGGAGCTCACGCTTCAGGTTCGCAACAAGCTGCTCGAAGCGTACCAAGAGATTAGCCGCACGCAGGTGTAGGCGAGTCGCACTCGCACTTGCCGCTAAGGCGCGCGACAGGAATGTCCCCGCAACAACGGGACAAACATGGGTGGATTGCTCTTAAGACTTCGTACCTGGTGGGAGACCGCCGACCGCACGCAAAAGGTCGTCACCCTCTTCGGGAGCGCGTTTCTCGTCATGCTGCTCGCGGGCAGTTTCTATTTCGCTACGCGGCCGAAGATGGCGATGGCGTATGGGGGCCTCACAACCGCCGACCAAGGCAAGGTCGTCGCAGAGATTCAGCGGATGGGTATCCCCGTCGAATTCGACCTGCAAGGCAACGTCAAGGTGCCTTCCGATAAGGTCGCGCAGGTTCAAGCGTCGTTGGCGGCTTCGGGGATGGCGCCGAGTTCTGGGCACTTGGGCAACAATGACCTTGCGAACATCAACATGATGAGCCCGAAGGCGGTCGAAGAGGCTCGGCTGACGGCGATCCGTGAGGGTGAGATCGCCAAGACGATCGAAGTGATCGGCGGCGTCGAATCGGCGCGAGTTCTGCTCAACCTGGGCTCGAAAGGCGCTTTCGCCGCCGAAGACGATCCGCCGTCGGCCAGCGTGACTCTCATCGAGAGGGCGGGAGCGAGCGTCGGCGCCGACCAAGCCAAGGCGATCGCCTCGCTCGTGGCCAAGGCCGTTCCTGGCCTCGACCCCAAAAACGTAACGGTCGTAAACCAGAGCGGCGCGACCCTCTACGACGGGGCGGAAATCGCCAGCTATTCGGGGCTTGTCGCCACCAAGATCGAGGGGCAGATCGCCGAGGCCCGGAGAATCAAGCGGGAGCTGCAGCCGATCCTCGACCGGGCGTACGGCCCCGGCAACTCTCTGCTCACGGTCCGTGTCGAGATGAACTACGACCAAGCCAAAGAGCGCGCCGAGAAAATGACCGCGCACGCGGACCCGATCTCGGCCACTACGATTCAGGAGACGATGACGGGCGACGCTGCCGGCGCGGGCGGTGTCGCAGGTCTCGGAGGGGGAGCCGGGACAACGGCAGCCGGCAACGGGACGGGATACAAGGGCAGCCACAACGAAGTTCAATACCCGTACGATCGAACCTACACGGAAACCGAGAAGGCCCCAGGATCGATCACGAGCCTTTCGCTTAGCGTTCTGGTCAACAGCAAGACAGTGACCGACATCAAACCCGTGGAGGACGTCCTGCGCGGATTCCTCGGTCCCAAGGCGAACGACCCGAACTATTCGGTCGCCGTCACGCAAGCCGAATTCGACGACAAGGCCGCCAAAGAACTCCAGACGCTCGCAGCCTCGAATTCCTCGAAGGAGATGATGCAGCAGGTGTTCTCGTTGCTGCCGGTCGTCGCGCTCGTATTGGTGTCGTTCATCGTGCTGAAGTCGCTCGGCAAGACCGCGAAGAGCCAGAACGTCCTCGTCCAAGCTCTTCCCGACGGCACGCTCGCGTACTCGGGAGGCGGTGAGGGAGCCCCGATGATCGCGGGTTCGGGCGCGACTGCCAGCCAGCGGAGCTTAGAACGGGCTGTCAGCGCGGCAGGCCATGTGCAAGCGGCTCATCAGGAGCCGGTCGACATCGGCGACATTCAAGAAAAACTCAACGTTCCCCTCGAACAGATCAAGAAGATGGCGTCGGAGAAGCCCGCCATCGTCGCCATGCTTCTCAAGACGTGGCTATTGGAGGATAGGTGATGCGTCGGCGTGAAGAGCTCACGAGCAAACAGAAAGCAGCGATCATGCTGATGGTGTTCGGCCCCGAGGCCGCCGGACAGGTGATCCGGCACTTCAAAGAAGATCAGATCGAGCAGCTTTCGCTCGAGGTCGCGCGGCTCGACCGAGTGACGCCCGATCAGCGCGAAGACATCATTAACGAGTTCTATGAGATGGCGATCGCCCAGGACTTTATTGCGGAGGGCGGTATCGAGCAGGCCAAGAAGGTGCTCGAGCACGCTTTTGGCGCGGAACAGGCCACGAACACGATGCAGCGGATCATCGACGCCATGCAAGTCGTGCCGTTCGAGTTCCTCAAAAAGGCCGACCCCTCGCAGGTCTTGAGCTTCATTCAAGATGAGCACCCTCAAACTATCGCGCTGGTGCTTTCGTTCATGCCAACCGGCGCGGCGGCGCAGATCTTGACCAAGCTCCCGCCGGACCTCCGGGCCGAGGTAGCGGGCAGGATCGCGAGCATGGAGCAGACCCCGCCTGAAGTCATTCAAAGGGTCGAGCAGGTTCTTGAAAAGAAGGTTTCGAGCGTGCTGTCTTCGGACCTTCGCAAGGCAGGCGGCCCGAAGGCCCTCGTCGACCTCCTCAACCGCGTGGACCGATCCACCGAGCGGCTGATCATGGAGATGCTCTCGGAAACGAACCCCGACCTTGCCGACAGGATCAAGAACATGATGTTCGTGTTCGAAGACATCGTCCAACTGGACGACAGGGCCGTGCAGCAGATTCTCAAAGAAGTCGACATGAAGGAGCTCGCGACCGCTCTCAAGGGCGTGGGGCCTGAAGTCGAGGAGAAAGTGTTCAAGAATATGTCCGAACGGGCCGTGGCGATGCTGAAAGAGGACATGGAGTTCATGGGTCCCGTTCGGGTGCGGGTGGTCGAAGAGGCTCAGCAGAAGATCGTGGGAGCGATCCGTCGGCTCGAAGAGGCGGGCGAGATCACGATCGGCCGGAGCGGCGAGGAGGAGATGGTTGTCTGAGCGCGCTCAGGTGAAGTCGTTCGCTCAAGCTCTCTTGCCCGTCGCCGACGCCCTAGCGATCCAAGCCCAATTCGGATCGGGTCGTCCGGGTAGGTCCGCACGAGCCCTTGCGCAAGCGAAGGAGAGCGCGCGGCAGGAGGGCTACGACGAGGGGTTTCGGCAAGGGGTAGCCGCAGGCTGCGACGAGGGGATTCGCCAGGTGCGAGACGAGTTCGACGAACAGATCCGCGGCTTCGGCGCATCGCTCGGAGAAGCCTTGGACGCCATCGACCGATCGTGGGACGAGTACTTGAAGAATTGCGAGTTGCCCTTGGCTCAACTGGCCGTCTCGGTCGCGGCCAAAGTGCTCGCATCCGAGATCGAGTCAAATCCGGAATCGGTTCTGCCCCTCGTCCGCCGAGCCTTATCGGAAGTTCGACACGCCAAGGTCGCCCGCATTCGGGTCAATCCGTTCGATTCTGAGGTCGTCCGCGAGCGCTCGCAAGAACTCCTGGCCTGCGCGCCCTCCCTCGACAGGGTCGACGTGGTTGAGGATGCGAGCATCCAAGGTGGATGCCGAATCGAGTCGGACGGAGGCATCATCGACTCCACGATCGACAATCAGATCCGTTTGATCCTCAGCGCGCTCCGAGAAGACAAGGAGGCCGCATGACCTCTCCAAGCTTCGAAGTCGCCCTCGAACGAATCCACCAGGCTCCGAACCTCTCCGTTTCTGGGCGAGTCACGCAAGTCGTCGGCCTGGTGATCGAAAGCAACGGGCCGAACGCTCGGATCGGCGACTCCTGCTGGATCGAGACGGGTTCCGAAGTCGTCCAAGCGGAGGTCGTGGGGTTCCGAGGCGACCGCGTACTGATGATGCCACTGGGAGACCTCGCGGGCGTACGCGCAGGCTCGATCGCGCACGCCACGGGCAAATGCGTGTCCGTCCCCGTCGGGCCCTCGTTGATGGGCAGGGTCTTGGATGGCCTGGGCCAACCCGCAGACGGCGGCCCCGCACTGGAAACTCACCGGCGCATTCCCGTCCACAACTCGGCCCCGAATCCGATGTCGCGCGCGATGATCCAGCGGCCCGTCGCTACCGGGGTCCGCGCGATCGACGCGATGCTTACGATTGGCGAAGGCCAGCGCGTGGGCATCTTCGCCGGATCGGGGGTTGGTAAGAGCACGCTCTTAGGAATGATCGCGCGAGGCACGTCGGCGGATGTGAACGTCATCGCCCTGATTGGCGAGCGGGGCCGAGAACTGCGCGAGTTCATTGAAAACGACTTGGGACCCGAGGGTCTCGCACGGAGCGTCTTGGTCTGCGCCACTTCGGATGAATGCGCGATGGTGCGGGTGAAGGCTGCCTACACCGCCACCGCGATCGCCGAGTACTTCCGAGATCAGGGCCTCTCCGTTATGCTGATGATGGACTCGGTGACGCGATTTGCGATGGCTCAACGAGAGATCGGGCTGGCCATCGGCGAGCCGCCCAGCACGAAGGGCTACACACCAAGCGTCTTTGCCGCTCTACCGAAGCTGATGGAGCGGGCGGGCACCAACTCCAAGGGCGCGATCACGGGACTGTACACCGTCCTTGTCGAGGGCGACGACGCCTCTGAGCCCATTTCCGATGCGGCGAGGTCGATTCTCGATGGACACATCATGCTCAGCCGCAGTCTTGCCGCCAAGGGCCACTACCCCCCCATCGACCTCCCGCATAGCCTCAGCCGGGTCATGCCGATGGTCGCAGGCGACGATCATGTCGAAACCGCCCGCAAGCTGCGAGAACTCATCGCGGCCTACGGTGAGGTGGAGGACCTCGTGGCGATCGGCGCCTATAAGGAGGGCGCCAAGCCTCTGGCCGACCGGGCGCTCAAGCGTTGGGACAAGATCAACGGCTTCTTGCGGCAAAGTCGCAACGAAATGACCCCGCTGGACGCGGCGATCGAAGGACTCAAGGGGGTCGTCCATGAAGAAGTTTAGGTTCCGCCTGGCCGCGGTGCTCCGGGTCCGGGCCCACGCCGAGACTGAGGCCAAGAACGAATTCGCGGCGGCCGCCAGGGCTAGGATCGGAGGCGAAAGGGCCGTCGAAAGAATCCAAGCTCGCCGGAGAGAGGCCCTCTCCCAAGCGAAGCAGAGCCTTTCCGACCTCCGCGCACTCGACCAATTGCTCCACGCCTTGGACCTTCAAGAAGTTGAGGCCAAGAGCGCGCTCTCGATTCTCCTGCAAGAAGAAGAAGCTGCTCACCAGAGATGGCTCCATGCAAGAAAGGAACTGCAATCGCTCGAACGACTCCGTGAAAGGGACCTCGAAGCCTACAGACTGGAGTACGACCGCCGAGCCCAACGCGAACTCGACGAGTGGGCGGTGTTGAGGTGTTCCGCATGAGAATCGGTTTGCGAGGACCCGAGGGCGTACAGAACCGAATCGCCGAATTGCAGAGTCGAATTGCCGACAAGCTCGGCACGGCTGGCGGCCCCGACGCAACCTCGGATCCGCCCGCGGGCCAGGTTCGCTCGCGCGGCCTGTCGGGGGGACTTCGGCCGTTCGATCCGTTCGGGTTCGGCGCAAGTCCGACGGCGATCTCCTCGCCGACTCACCTCAAGTCTCTGATTGAATCTGCGGCCCTGCGGGAGGGGCTCGATCCGGACCTGCTCGATTCGCTCGTCGCTGCCGAGAGCGGCTACGATCCGGCGGCGCGTTCACGGGCGGGCGCGCTCGGACTCACCCAGCTCATGCCCTCGACGGCGACCGCCCTCGGAGTCGCCCAGCCTTTCGATCCCGAACAAAACCTCTCAGGCGGCGCGAAGTACCTGTCTCAGATGCTCCAGAAATTCGGCTCTCTCGAAAAGGCTCTTGCGGCGTACAACGCGGGTCCAGGCGCGGTCGAGCGCCACGGCGGCATCCCTCCCTACGCGGAGACGCAGGCCTACGTTCGCCGAGTGATGAGCCTCTATAACGCCAAGAAGGAACGACCATGAAATACGCGATCTATGCGCTTCCCATTCTGCTCGCGACCCTCTTCGGGTTGATCTTCACCGGGGTGATCCACATTCCCGGAGTGTCGCCCGAGAAAAAGAAAGCCGCCGCGAGCGGAGCCTATGCGAACGCGACGGACGAGAAGCCCGAATCGGAAACCGAATCGGACGCCGCCCAGAAGGCCGAGCCGCCCGAAGGCAAGCCCGAGGAAGCCAAGTCGCAGACAGACTCGCAGAAACCGCCTCCTGAGGATCCCGCCGTGCCGCCTCCTGCCGCAACCGCTGCTTCATCGGCAACTCCAGCAACCGCTTCTCCACAGTCGGCAACGGCCGACGAGGCCCCGTCCGACCCGCTCTCAGGGCAAAAGGCGCTGGCAAAGCTCTGGAACACCATGGAGGCCTCGGCGCTCGTCGCGATCGTGGCGGATTGGTCGGACGACGACCTCGCCCTTCAACTGTCTGTGATGAAGGCCGATAAGGTGGCCGAGCTACTCGCCGCGCTCAAGCCTGAGCGGGCGTCTAAGATCTCCAAGCTTCTCCAAAAGGCGGCGACGAAAGCTCAGTAGGCGTAATTGCCCGTGTGGCAGTCTTCGATGTACCGGGCCAAGAGCTCCACCGAGGAATCGACGTCGGCCTCGTGGACCGTTTCATTCACCGTGTGGACGTAGCGCGTGGGAATGGAAAGCGTAAACGCCGGGATGCCTCCATGCAGCCGCTGGACGCCTCCCGCATCGGTCCCCCCCATAGGCAGCACTTCGATCTGGTAGGCGATCCCGTTCCGATCGGCCAGCCCGCGGAAGTGATCGACCACCTTCGGATGGCAAATCAGCGAACTGTCCATCAGCTTGAGGGCGGTTCCCTTTCCCAATTTCGTCACGTGGTCCTCTTCCGGGATGCCGGGAATGTCGTTAGCGAGCGTGATGTCGAGGGCGACGACCACGTCGGGATGGATGCTCCAGCCGCTCGCCGCCGCGCCCCGCAAGCCGATCTCTTCTTGGACCGTCGCGACCGCGTACAGGTCCACCTCGTGCTCGGCGGCCTTCCGTATGGCTTGGATCATCACGTACAGAGCGACGCGATCGTCCATCGCTTTGCAGGTTGCCAGCTTCCCCATCCGCTGGTACGCGCGGTTCATCGTGACCATGTCCCCGATTTTCACTCGCGCCTTCGCTTCGTCACCCCCAAGCCCCACGTCGACGAAGTAGTTTTGAACCTGCAATGCCTTGTTCATCTCTTCGGGAGTCAGCATGTGCTTGGGCTTTTGGCTGGCCATGAGGGTTCCAGGAAGCGGACCGTCTTGGGTGTGTACGAAAACCCGCTGGCTCGCCATCTGGCGCGGATCCCAGCCTCCCAGCGTCTGAAGCCGAAGGAACCCCTTGTCGTCGATGTGCTTGACGATGAAGCCGATCTCGTCCATGTGCGCGGCGAGCATCAGCTTCTTGCCTGCGGAACTCTTGCCCTTGCGAAAGGCGATCACATTCCCCATGCTGTCGCATCGAATTTCGCATTCCCCGGCGAGTTCCTCGATGACGATCTGGCGAACCTGGTCCTCTTGGCCGGGAACGCCGTGGGCTTCGGTGAGTCGAGCGAGCAAGATATCATCCATGGAGATGTTTTACCTGGCATTACCTCTTGCGAGGATGCTTTGTGCCGCGCCCGTTGTTCGTGCATACTGAGATTCTGTTAAGGTAGGAACCCCCGATCGAGACCGCTGAGACCTCGCTCCATACGATGGGAGCCGCATTTGGCTCCCCGCCGACTCCTCTGTCGGAATGGTCCGAGTTAGCAGCCAACGAGTCGGGAGACCTCCGGATAGCGGTCGCGGGCGAGGACCCGATCGCCAACGTTGTTTGCGCCCTGACGCGGATCGCTCTGCAGGCCTTGGGCGAACCCACCGAGGTCGTTCGGGTCAACTCGCCGATCGGCAAGTTCGAGTCTTGCGTCAACGGCCTCGTCGAACGTGGCTTCAAGGGCGTTCACGTTGTGAACCCTCTGAAGGTCGCCGCAGCCCGCCTTGGCGAGCGCTTCTATATGAGCGAGCATTCGATGGGGGTGGCGAACACGCTCTTGCTTCAAGGCGAGCGCGTCTATGCCAAGAACACCGAGTCCATCGCTTATGCCAAGAGGCTGGAGTCGCTCGAACCGGGTGTGGCGCTGGTCCTCGGGGCGGGACAAGGCGCGAGGTCGGTGTCAGTGAGTCTGCTCACGGCGGGATGGAAGGTCCGCGTGTGGAACCAGGGCCGGATGAAATCGAGCGTGCTCGTTCCGCTCCTGAGTAGGTATGGCGATATCGAGTTGATTCCGCACCCGAACCCTTCTGGCTGTTCGCTGATCATCAACGCGACGCCCTTGGGTGCGAAGGCCGGCGAAATGCCGCCGCTGGACTGGGTGAACATTCGCCGCGGGACGCTAGTTTTCGACCGGATGTTTCGGAATGTGGCCACGGACTTCGTTCGGGAGGCGAGGAACCGGGGGTTGCGAGCCATCGACGGCAGAGAGCTGTTCGCGGAACAAATGGCGCTGGCGTTGGAGTGGTGGCTCGATAAGCCCGTTCCTTTAGCGCCGGTCCGACTCGCTTTGGGCATGCGGAATTGAGTGAAGGACCGTCGAGGACGTTCGGCGCTGCGACGTACGCGGCGCTCCTGGTGCCGCCCACGGGCTGTCCTTCTCGACCTTTCGACGAAATCGCCGGGGTGTCCGGGTCAGACCCCGTTCCTTTTGGCGTCGAGGCATCGGTCCTCCCCTTCGCCTCTCCGGGGGAGAAGGGGACCGAGGGGATGAGGGGCTCTTGCCGGCCTGCCAAGCCCGCCTCGACGAGCAGACCGGACATATAGTCGCATTCCACGAGGTGGGAGCCGAAAAGGACGTTTGTCAAGAAGCCCCGAGGCCTCTGGGTAGACCTTGAACCAGGCGTCCTTCACCCGGTCTGCTCAGCAAGGCAGATCGGGGCACCCAATTCTCGTCCGACGTTTCCATGCCCGAATGTTGGCACGAGACGAGCCGGATACACTCTGCCTACCCCAAGTCCGCTTCCAGGAAGCTCTTAAGGTCGGATTCACTCACGCCAGGTTCGCCAGGAGAGACGTTATCCACGCGGCCCTCCAGCACCCACTTCTCCAACTCGTCCACCAAGCTGAACAGATGATCGAACGAGTCGACGTGGAACAGCAGGGGCTGGTAGTGGTCGATTTCGAAGTACTGGTTCACGACCCACTCCATTTGGAAGGGGTAGCGCTGCACCTCGGGGCTCTCGATGCAATGCTCGATCTCGCCGAACGAGGACAGCAGGCCGCTACCGTACACCTTCAGCCCTCCCGAACGCTCCTTCATCAGCCCAAACTCGATGCTGAACCAGAAGAACCGCGCCATCGCCTTGACGATGCTGGTGAGGCGGTGGACCCTTCGCTCGGGGTCGGTGTCCTCTCGGATGCGTATCGCGGCCGTTCTCGCCACCTCGCCGAACTTCACGAGCGTGTCGGCGAACGCCTTGTCCGTGTGCATCGGAACGTGCCCGGCGATGTCGTGGAAGATGTCGGGTTCGGGAAGGTAGTCGAGCCGATCGGACCGGCGGATGGTGATGGTCGTGGGAAACTCTCGCTGCCGAATGCTGTCGAAGAACAGCCAAGCCGGAACGTATCCGCTCACGGCTCTAGCCGAAAACCCGGTTAGAGGGCACAAGAACCGGTTCACATCCTCGAGGAGGGGCACCTGTTGAGGGTCCAGACACAGGTTGGAAATGCCTCGCAAGAAGTGCTCGTTGGCATACTTTTCCCACCTCGGCAGCATCCGGGCGTAGAGCTTGCGCCAGGCCTCATGGTTTTCCTCGGAATAGAGGTCGTAGGGCTGCTCGATGTAGAGTTCGCCCCGACTCTGCGCCGTCTCGATGAACGGTGCGAACGTCGTGGTCAGGCCCTCTCGAAACCTCGAAAGGTCCTCCTCGTGCCGAACTTCTGCTTGCGCCATTGCAATACCTCGCGAGAGCGAGCGTCATCGCGCCCCGCTCATTATGTACGTACGAAGAAAGAATAGCCGACCGATTCCAGGGAAGGTCGATCTTCGTTTACAGTTTTATCCAGTCTGGTTCTGGGACTCTCGTTGGAAAGTGATCTTCGTCGTGGTATAGACCTTGACCCGTGTTCCCGGATAAGCCCGGATCGTCCTTCCCTTGAGCGAACGGGAAAGGCGGCTCCCCACCGAGCCCGCAAAGTCGGCCAGCTCGGAGATCGCGGCGACGGCAAGAGCCACTTCCCCGCCCGACAGGCTCGTGACGTTGCCTCGCTGCAAAGACCTCAGCGTCTCCGAAAGCAGGCTGACCGACCCTCGGGGTCCCTCGACATAGGCTTTCGTTTCCGTAAGCCCGTACCGGCTTGCGATGTCCCTGAGGAGTTGGTCCTTGTCCACCTCGGTCATCGCCTCGGTCAATTCCTCGCCGTTAAACGCCCGCTCGAGCGCTTCGGCGAGCAGCTTGGCCTCCGCGTCCGTATCGATCCGATCTTCCGAGTTCAGCTTCTTCGGCGTCGTGTTTTCGCGAGTGAACTCGATGATCGTGTCGCTCTCGTCGTCGCTTCGGCTCGCAAGCCCCGCGCTGAGCCCGTTCTCCAGAGCCAGCGGCCGAATCGCTACAGAGAGCCTCGCGGGCTGGTTGAGCATGGAAGAAAGGGTCCCTTCGCTCCGCGACCCTTCGACAATGCCTCTCACGACGGCGCCCCGTTCGATCGCCACGTTGCCCGCAGGGTCGAGCACGTCTCTCGCGACGAGGAACGGAACTTCGTCACCCTTCTTGGCTTGCCCGGCTTCCAACTTCGTGAGAAGGAGGAGTTCGACCTCGGCGCCAGCAGGGAGGTCGATGGAAACCACCTTGGATTCGGGTTGCGGGGCGTCGGACCCCGTGCTCCCGCACCCCCAAAGGCCGGACACCGCGACGAGCACAGCGACTGCGAAGCGTCTCACTGTTGTTAGTACGGCCCGAAGCGCGTGGCGTTTCGGACGTCAGCGCCCGCGATGAAAGACGTAGGTCTCAAGACGCGTTTCATCATCGGGCCCGCCGCGCAAATGGCAATCCACGCGATCCTCGTTCAGGCGAGTGTAGGTGATCGTCTTTGGAAAGTCGTTATCGGCCATCTCAAACGTCGCGGAGTCTGGACTCGTCTCGACAAGTCTGAACGGTTTGGGCTTCTTTTCTCCCCGCGAAGGCGCGCCCAACACCATCCACAGGGTTAAGCCACCTTCGTCATTCGGCTCGATGGACATGAACTCCATAAAGACCGTGGTTTCACCTCGGAATAATCTCCCCATACCCACAATCGTTCCGGCTTGGACGGAACTCCAGGTCTCTTCGAAAACGCCCTCTGCCGATTCGCTCAGCCATCGCCCTTCGAGCCAGGTTAGGTCGGCTGCGTTTGTCTCCATTCCTCGTTACCGTCCGGGGTCCGTGGCTTGCGCCACCGCCCTCACCCTCGCGTCGGGGTCCTGGCGAAGCCTGAGGATCACCGGACGAAATTCGGGCGGGCACCTGCCTTCGAGGGCGAGCAACGCTTCGACCTTCACGCCAGTTCGCGGATCGTCCAGCGCCCGAGCGATCACAAGCAGCGCCTCGGCATCGCCGACCTTAGCAAGGAGGCGGATCCCCGCCCTAGCTCGAAGCGCATCTCCACTTGCGATCATCGCTGGCGCCGATCGGCGAACATGGTCGGAGAACTGAGAGAGCAACTCCCAAGCGGACTGCCGAAGCGGAAGATTGGAGCTTGCCAAAAGCGCGTCGGCAGTTCCGATCGCCGAAGACTCCCCCATCCGCGCCAAGGCTTCCATCGCCCGAAAAGCAACCGCTGGGTCGGGGTCCGCGCAAAGGAGGTTCAGTCTGGGCGCAGCTTTGGCGTCATTGAGTCGCCCAGCGGCTTCGAGGGCGAGCAACCTAAGGCTCGACCGGTCGAAAGCCGCGGCAAGGTGAGGGACCGCTTCCTCGAAGCCACCCTCCAAACACGCCCAGAGCGCCGCCCGCGCGACCTCCTCACTGGGGTTCCCCACCCAAGAGGCGAGGAGTTCGCGGGCAGGCACACCGACGCCGTCCACCACCGCAACGAACCCCGACATCTCTGCGCGGGTGAGTCTAGTGAGGCGGTTTTCCCCGATCCATCGAACCGCAGGAACACCCATCGCCACCAGGCTCCTGATGGCTTCGACGCGTGAGGCGGGGAACGAGGGATCGGGTGGGGTTCCCAGCGCCGCGACGAGATCGGACAGTTCGCTCGCGCTCGTCAATTGCCGTGAACCGGGTACCGGGCCCGCCGCGGTCTCCGACGTCGAAAACGGCGCGGCAAGGCTCGCTTGAACGTCGTAGCTCACGCTTTGGCCAGGCCTCACCTGAATGCCGGAGAGTGCCGGGGGGGCCCCGATCTGGTCGGTTCCTGCGAGGTCGAGGAACACCGCGATCGCCCCTTCGGCGCTGAGATAGGGAACCACACCCGCAGAACCTGAGACGATGTCCTCACCCAGCGCATCGAGGAGAATCGCCAGCCCGCCGCGCGATGCGAAGGCAGGAGAGTTCCATCGCCCCAAATAGGCGTCGTTCCCCTCGCGGTCGAGCAGCAAAGCGAACGATCGCCCTACCGCACAAGATTGGGAGGATCCGAATTCAGAGAAATACAGGTCGCTCCCTCCGAGATCGAAGAACATCCCTATCGAGCCCTCGTCCGCTGAAGCCTGAGCTTGTCGGGCCGCCCGATAACTGTCGTCGCCCTTCGCGTCATAAAGCGAGGCGATGCCGTGCCACATCGCGGCCCCTTGCGCCAGCGCCTCCGCCCGGTAAGAATCGTTCCCCGCAAGGTCCGAAAGCAGGCCGATCCCACCGGCGAACCCTCCGGAAACGCTCTCAAAACCCAAGCTCGCCCCTTGCGAGCAGGAGAGCCTAGGCACCATCGGATGGACGCTCAGGCGGCGATCTCCCGAGGAAACGTACTGGTCGTCGCCTTCGACGTCGATCAGCCAGCCGAATCCGAGGGTCCGCGCCGCCCCTTGCGAAAGCGCTGCCGAGCGATAGGAATCAGCCCCTCGGGAATCCTTGCAGATACCGACCCCGAACATCCCGAACCCCTGAGTCATCGAGCCCGCCTGATACGCGTCGTCGCCAGATTCGTCGACGAACAACCCGACGCCCGCAAGCCCTGCGCCCAAGCAAAGCGACTTCCCTCGATAAATGTCATCACCCGCAAGATCATAAGCGAAGCCGATCCCCAAGAGTCCCGCTCCCAGACTCAAATCGGGGACATGGTAGGTGTCGTTGCCCGAAACGTCGATCAAAACTGACGCATACCCGGGACCGGCCCCATGCCGCCCCGAATAGGAGTCGTCGCCTCCGAGGTCGATGAGCAGGACTGCCGACCGATCCGTGTAGGTATTCGGCCCCTTGCCGCCGACGATCACGGGCATTCCCCCTGCAAGAAAGCGAACCTCTCCCACCCAATCGGTCACTCCCGCGGCCCTTCTGAGGTCGGGCAGGCGGCGTTCGACGCCAAGAGCGAGGATATGGGCCGCGAAGAGGATGCGGTCGAGATCGGCACGGCCCAGAAGCTCCCAAGCGCGCTCCAGCGAGGGAGGCTTCTGCCTTGCAAACTCGAACGACTCCCCGGGTGACGCGATCTGCGGAAGGCCCTCGATCAGTTCCCTTTGCTCGTGGGGCGAAAGGCGCGAGAGAGCGATTCGAACGTGGGCATTAGCTACGGCGACCGCCACCGCCAGATCGCGCACGATTGGCTGCAACGACTCAGGGATCTCGTTGGGGACCACAGGGCGGTCTACGGGGCTCTCCAGCCCGTAGCGCTTCGGTTCGCCGAAGGTCCGCAAAATGGCAGTTTCGAGGAGCGAACTCGGCGCGCGCATGGCGATTTCATGCATCCCTTGGACGTTCGCAACCGCTTCGAGCGGGTTCGCGGGCGCCTGGTCGAGCAGCGCCAATCGATGCTTAGTTTGCGGCTGCGACGGATACACGCGGAGGTCCTCGATTCTCAATCCGGCCAAGAACAAGGCATCCACCAACCCATCCTTCTCTGAAGCCGTGAGTTGGGCATGACAGGCCGCCGCCCCCGTTAGGAGGGATGCGAAAACAAGGTTGCGGAAATGGGCGTGCATGACAAGGACCGTTCGATGGACTCGGCGAGCGACTGGATGGGCAAGCGATCTTCGCTCATGCCCTCCTCACTAAAGGGTACGACGTTCCTACTGCTCCAATGGGATTCGTAGACCAGACCCAATCCGCCGAACTCGCCGCTCCCTAGGGTGATCGGACAGAGCAATGTCAGGCGGAATGGGTCGTCCTCCCGCATCTTCATCAACGCTTCAAGGAACGCTTCATCGAATTCGCGAATGATCCAACGGGATTCCTCTATCCGCCCCGCCTTTCTGCAACTCGAAATCGAGTCGTCGACGATCAAGGTGTTCGGATGCGAATCGTGAGCTTTCAGCCATTCGCCAAACGGTGGGGAGAGCCCCGCGTTCGTTCCAGAGGTTGGGCCGTGCGTATACCCGCACATTTTGCTGAGTCCCCGGAGACCGAGGGCGGGGCTCAAGACATGGCAAGGGGTTCCCCTCTGAAGGGCGAGATTGGGGATCACTGGGGGAAAGCCCTGCCCCCACGGCCAGATCAGGTTCACTGGCGCAAGCCCCTCATCAATTCGGCGCAGGTTGAACTCCTGCTCGCCCAACAGGTTGATGGAGTCGTCGATGAACCTGCGTAGCATCGGTTCTCCGTCCCCCTCCGGAAGCGAAGGTCGCAGGCCCCGCTCGATTGCCTCGTCCGGCGTCCTTAGAGATAGGTCGAGGCTCCCCTCCAGCCACAGCGCGGCGTGATGCGCGCGTTCGCCTTCGATCAGGCGCAGCTTCGGAGTTTGGAGTCGTTCCGCAAGCTCAATTACCTTCGACCCGAGTTCCGGGGTCACGTGGGGCGGCGTGGTAATCCCGCCGTCCTCGAGCGAAAGTAGGTCGAGGCAAAGAGGAACCGACTTGGGCGGAGTGTGCGCTTCGAACGCGGCGACTCGGAGCGGCCCTTCCGCAAGTCGTTGAGTGAATCCTGCGAGGCCCAAGAGCGGTGGCCGCAGGTCGCACTCCGGCCGAAGGGGAGCCAGCCGAAAGGCCGCGCTCCGGTTGGCCACCACTTCCAGAGTCGGCGGCATCGGATCGAGGATCGAACCTTCGCCCGGCTCGCCCAACCAGTCCAGGCCGACGAGCGTAATGCACTTCATAAGCGGTGGAGCGTCAGACCGCGCTCGGCGTCGTCGCTAGGTCGACGATGTGCGAAGCGAACTCATCGGTCGAAGCGCTTCCGCCGAGATCGCGCGTAAGGCATCCTCCCTGCCTGCACGCCTCCAAAATCGCATCGCGCATCGTGTCGGCTTGGTCGGCGCAGCCAAGGTGTCGAAGCATCATCGCCGCGCTGAGCATGAGCGCGATGGGGTTGGCGATGCCTTGCCCGGCGATGTCAGGCGCGCTGCCGTGAACCGCTTCGAACACCGCGCAGGTCGCGCCGATGTTCGCACCCGGCGCGAGGCCCAAACCCCCGACCAGCCCAGCCGCCAAGTCGCTCACGATATCGCCGTAGAGGTTTTCGGTGACCAACACGTCGAACTTCTCAGGCCGAGTCACAAGCTGCATGCAGCAGTTGTCTACGATCACATCGTCCACTTGAAACTCCGACCAGTTCGCGGCCTCGTTGTAGAACTCTTCGAGCATCATCCCGTCCGTCAGTTTCATGATGTTCGCCTTGTGAACGAGGGTGACTCGCTTTCGACCCTGCCGGCGCGCCATGTCGAAGGTGTACTGAAACAAGCGCTTGCAGTTCGGCCGCGTGATGACCTTGATCGCCTGCGCGACGTCGGGGTGAGGCTGATACTCGAACCCGGAATACAGCCCCTCCGTGTTTTCCCGTACGATAATGAGGTCGATTTCCTTGTTCGAATAGGGACCCGCGACTCCTGGGATCGTCTTGGCCGGGCGCACGTTGGCAAAGAGGTCCAGCGCCTTACGAAGCGCGACGTTGGCGCTGACGTGTCCGGTCCCGCTGGGGGTCGTTGTGGGGCCCTTGAGCGCGACGCCGATCTCCCTGACTCCTTCGATCGTCTCTTTCGGCATGGGCGGGAGCCCCTTTTCGAGGGCGGCCAGTCCAGCGTCGAAGTACACCCAGTCGCCCTGAAAACCGATGGCTTCGATGACCCGCAGAGTGGCCGCCATGATTTCAGGCCCAATTCCGTCGCCGGGGAGGATCGCGATCCGCATGTTGCTCATAGACACTCTCCATGTTGGCAAATTCGGGACTCTTCCTGTAGGGGATGCTGGGACCCCCTTACCTCGCGGTAACTCTGGGCGGGAAGGCGCGTCGAATGGTTGTACACTGTAAGAAGCGCAATGCCAACTGGCGACGCGCACAGGGGCAAGATGATGTGGATTCGTAGATTAGGCACGATTTCCCTTGCTGGGATTCTTGGACTTTCGCTCGCGATCGCGGACGACCCGCCGAGTCGGAAGCCTCCGACCCGCGAGGCGCCCCCTCAACGGTCGTCGCCTCCGGCCAAGCAAGAACCGCCTCCTTCGCGGCAGGCGCCTCCCCCTGCGCGAGAGACCCCTCCGCCGAGTAAACAGACCCCGCCGCCCGCAAGGCAAACCCCGCCACCAGCGAAGCAAGAGCCGCCCCCTGCTCGGCAGACTCCACCGCCCGCTCGGGAGACGCCTCCCCCCTCAAGGCAAACGCCTCCTCCGAGTCGGCAGGACCCGCCGACCCGCACCGCGCCGCCCCCTTCGAGAAATGACGGCAAGACCGGCAACCAGAACGAGCGGCCGCCAGTCCGAAACGACGCTGATCGAGCCAATACGGGCAACCAGACCGTGAACCCTCCGGGCCGAATCCGCAACGACGGACGCAACTACGGCTCGAACAACAACCTGATCACTCAGGCCTCGCGCCCCGATGCCAACGTCTTGAACCGCGCGCCGATCGACGTGTTCTCAGGCTCGCTCGCCAATCAGGTGCTTCGGGAAGAGAAGGTCCGGGCAGTGCGAAACTCTCCCATAAGGGTTGGCTACTACCACTATGATCGGGGTTGGTGCGACGACTACTTCTGGTTCCCGCACTATGTGTTCAACCCCTATCAGACAGTTTGCCACATCTCACCTTGGTACTACTATCCTTACCTTCCGGGATATGTGAACCGCCAATACGTGACGATTCTGACGATTAACCTAGGGCCGTTCCAAGGTTCGTATTACACTTGGAGGCCTATCAGGAGCTATTCATCTTACTACTCTTACAACGATCTCGATTACGCCATTCAGGACCTTGTGGACGCGTTCGAGCGGCAGGACCGTAGGGCGATCAGCCGACTCGTTCCCTTGCGCGGCCGAGTGGACATCTTGATCGACGGCCGGTACGCCTATTCTATGGATTCCGACGCCTTCTACGAGCTCATGCTCGACAACATCTACCAGTCCGATACGCGCCGGTACAACATCGTCAGCGTTCGGAGGAACCGAGGTGAGGTCGAAATCGTCGCAAGGCACGATTTCGTGGACCCTTGGGGGCGATCAGATTCGGTGTATCACGAATACCGCCTGCGCGAGTCAGGTCGAGGCTACGAGATCACGGCGTTTGGCAGTAGCTACTACCGCTACTGAGGTGATAGGATAGTGGGGCTGCGGGAAACGAAAGTTTCCCGCAGCCCCGTCTTCGTTGCCGGAGTTGACGGGTTTACCACGGCCTGAGAGAGCGCGAAATGGTAGGCCAGCGCCCTATTCCTTTGCGGCCAAGGCCAACAGGGCTTTCTTCAGTTCCTCATCGGGTCGACCGAACGACCGGAGCTTACCTTCACCGACCGAGAGTAGATTGGCTTTGGGGTAGTAGAGCGCGTTGAGGATCAGGCGGGCGCGTTGCAGCAGGACCGGCACCCCCGCTTCGCTAGGAGATCCCGCCTGCACTTTGAGCACGTCCGCATGGGAGAGTTCATGGGTCTTACCCCCCATCGTCGCCGCAATCGGCCCCGGCCCCAGGTCCCAGCCGAAGGGAACGGGTTTGGAAGTCGACGCCCCAAATCCAGTACCTGTCTTCTCTACTACGAGAAGCTTCCCAGTTATTGCGTCAACTCGGATGTACCATCCGGGACGAAAGCCGCTGCCCGGGTGCGGTCTCGCGTTCGCGTCTTCGTAGTAAACGTCGTACACCAACACGGTCCTATACTCCCGCTCATAAGCCGGCCTGTCAAACGGAAGGTCTTGGTAGATGAAGTTCAGCTCCATTGGATACCACGCCCGAAGACGGAGCGGCTTCCAATCGACTTCGGACAGTACTACCGGCCCAATGTGCCGCGCGATTGCCGCATGAACGGTTCTCCTGGCATCCTGTAAAGAGATTCTCGGCGTCAGGACGGGCGGCATCACAGGTTCAGGATCGATCCTAACCTCGAGTACTTGGCCCGATGTAGCGTGGAACCGGAAGTATACTCCAAGGGTCGAATCCACCTCGATTCCGTCGATGTTTCGGACAAAGTGAACCTCAGGGCCGTAGATTCCGTCTGCAGTAACGAGTTGCTCGCGTCGGAACATCGTCAGCGTTTCATGATAACCTGCCCTCTGATAGACGGCCCGTGCAATGCGCAGACACAGACTATTGTCGACCATTTGACCAATGCTACTCAGTTTGACCCAGTTCAGATGCGGCAAACCGTAGGCGTCATATACCTTGACCCTACCGCTTCGTCGATCGACATATACCCGAACTCCTTGACCGTCGAAAGCCCAAGATTTACTAGACGTGCTAAGTCGACCATTTGGCAAGCGCGCATCGAAAACAGCAACGATGGATGCTCCAGATTGCTCACTATTCACGAATTCGACAAATGACTGTGCAATTCGACCTGCCTGTGTCTCAGATACCAGTTGCGACGGAACCGAGTGCATGCCTAAAGCAACAGTTATTGCGAAGACAGTATAATGTACCACGTCGTTGTACCCTCCTCGGCTGAATAGTATCCCTTCAACCTGGTCTTTACATCACCGATCTTCATTGGCGTGATTGCGTTAGAACTATTGGGACCGACTAAGCGAATCCCTCTTTCATAGATTTCTGTCACGGCAGCCCCTACAGTAAATCCTTCTGCGAGCAAATCATAAAACGCCTCAACCCATTTGGGCAGGTTTTCCTTGTTTGTCTTGGATCCCACATCTGGCCAAAAGGCAATGACGCATTGGTTCACCGCGGGTGGCCTGCCGTTGTTGCCATCCGAAACACCGAACGCATCGCCAGTCCTGCCCGACGTGCCGTTGCCGACTCCGTTGCAGGCGATCAGGACCACCAAATTGTAAAGCGGTACCGTCCGGTTTTGATGAACCTGCTGCTCGATCCACGAGTACAACATATCGTCCGTATGAGAAGCCCGAAGGCCCTGCGATTGAAGGCCGTGCGTTACCGTAAAGAACGTCGTGCTGTCCTTGAACTTGGGAGCGATGTCCGCAGCCCGGAGCGCCTGCGCGGCGGACACGGTGCCGGGATCGACGCCGTGCCTCAGGGCCTGGGTGCCGGGGATCGCATTCCCCACACACTCCGCGGCGATCTCCGCTTCAGCCGAACTCGGGTCCACCACGAACTGGTCGTTTTCGTATCTCTCCACCGTCGCTAGGAAAGTCCCCTTGTTATAGGCTTGGACGGTTACGGTATGGGAGAGTTCCACCACGCGATCGTCCGGCCTCTGGTACCCTTGGGGATCAGTGCAAGTGAACACGGCCACAGCCCGTACCTGGATGGGAACATTTGCAAGGTGCGCGAAGTGAGTGGACGCGAACCGGACTTTCCTGCTGACGAACGTCTTGTTCTGATTCACAATATCCACCAGCACCTCGCCGCCCAGGGTGAGCCGGTACTCCCTGATGTAGGCGTAGTTGTAAGGGGCAAAGCCGGGAGGAGGGGGTTCTTGGATCAGCCATTGGGGCGTGTTCTTGCTCGTTTCCGCGATCGCCGTGAACTCCACCTTGGTGCCGCTCACCTTCTGGTTGTTCGCGCTGAAGCCCACGATATCTATAATGAATCCATAGTCCGCATACCCAACCCCCGCCTGGTTGAACGGCGGCTGTTGCTGGCCCAAAACCAACGCGGGCAGCAAGGATACTGCCCAAAGCCCTGCGAGGAGACGATTCCACCTCATGCAAGTACCTTAGCACGTTATAGGAGAGACATCAAGAGGTTTGGCGAAAAAACGTAACAACCTCACCTTTCTCGGCCCTTCAATACGGCCTCGAGGTCGGAACTCGGCCGACCGAACGACCGGAGCTTACCTTCTCCGACCGAGAGTAGATTGGCTTTGGGGTAGTAGAGCGCGTTGAGGATCAGGCGGGCGCGCTGGAGCAGGACCGGCACCCCCGCTTCGTTAGGGGATGCCTGCTGCACCTTGAGCACGTCCGCATGGGAGAGTTCATGGGTCTTACCCCCTACCGTCGCCGCAATAGGCCCCGGCCCCAGGTCCCAGCCGAAGGGCCGAAGTTGGTCCTCAAGGGACAGTCCAGCCCAAGGCCCTTCGAAGGCTTCGAGCGCCAGCAGGCGCCCTGTTCGTGCGTCGAGGAACGCCTCAAACGCTGGCCCAGGTTCGTTCGGCGCAAGCGATTCTGCCAGGAAGTAGGCCCAATACACAAGAATCGCCTTGTTCTCGCGGCCCATTTGGATTTGCGCTTCGGTCAACCGGTTCACCGTGTAGGAGTCCGGATGCCTGGGCGCCCAGTACACGAGCCTTGCGTCCTTCGCGGCCGCGAGGAGGGTGACCTGCGGGCGAGCCACCAGAATCTCGGAAGCCATCGCGAGGCGGGCCGCACCGGGCCCAAGGTCGGGCGACGCTTGAGGGGGGACCTCAGGAAGGTGGGAGTTCAGCCGGGTCAGTTGGTACAGCCTGCCCGACCTGTGCTCCACCGTCAGGAGAACCACCCAGTCGTAGGCAAAGGGAATGCCGCCTGAGGTAGGCAGAGCATGGATGCAAATCGACCCCTCGGGCCCGTTGGCCCCATAGAGATCGGCATGATGGACGACTGCACGACCGCTAATCCCGGCATCCCGAAGAAGTTCCGACGCGAGCGATTCCAACTGGTGCTCGTCCAACCGCTCGCTCTCGCTCCACGCCAGACTTACCCCACTGAAGTCCTCTGCGAACGAGGCAACAGACCGACGGATCAGGTCCACCCGAACCGTTGCCGTGCCTAATTGGTAGGTGGCCTCTTGGCTCCCGGGAAGAAGTCGGCTGGAGCGAAGGGTAAGCGGCTCGGCACTTCCGACGGCGACTCCCGCAGCCCCCAAGCGCGCCCGCTCGGCGAAAGCAAGCGCGACTTGCGCGCCATCTTCGAGGGAAAGAGCCGGAGACTGCAGGGCCAGCAAAGCAAGCGCTAAGTTGAAAGTAACCGTCATGGCCGTGTTCGATGCGAGGGACCTCGCCCCCTACCGTTTCGCTATCGTAGCTTCCGTTGACAAGACGTTTCGAACGGGCGCAGGGGTCATCGAATTCGATCGGCACAGCCCCAAGCGAACAGACGCTAGCCCGCCGTGCTTTCAACGGGCCCTGGAAAAGCGTTGCTTCATCGCCGCCGACGACAGGGGCGCTTCAGACCGTAGCTTTCATTCGTTGAACGACGCTTTCAAGGAACACGGCGTTCTTCGGCGTTCGCTTCAGGAGCTTGATGAGCGAATCGGTGGCTTCCCAACTGTTTTGCTGGTTCGCCAGGAGGCGGTGGAGCTGCACGACCCCCTCGAGTTCGTCGGCGCGGAAGAGCTTTTCTTCGTGGCGGGTCGAGCTACGCTTGACGTCGATGGCGGGCCAGATGCGGCGCTCGGCGAGGTCGCGATCGAGCACGATCTCCATGTTGCCCGTTCCCTTGAATTCCTCGAAAATGGCTTCATCCATCCGGCTGCCGGTATCCACCAAGGCCGTCGCGATGACCGTAAGCGATCCGCCTTCTTCGATGTTGCGCGCCGAACCAAAGAACCTTCGAGGGCGATACAGCGCCGAGGGGTCGAGACCTCCGCTCAGCGTCCTTCCCGAAGGGTTGATCGTGAGGTTGCTCGCGCGCGACAACCGAGTCAGCGAGTCGAGCAGAATGACCACGTCGCGGCCGCACTCCACCAGCCTCTTGGCCTGTTCGAGGCAAAGCTCGGCGACCCGCATGTGGTTCTCCGCGGGCTCGTCGAAGGTGCTGCTGACGACTTGCCCCTTCACCGACCGGCGAAAATCGGTCACTTCCTCAGGCCGTTCGTCCACGAGCAGAACCATCAGGTAGACCTCGGGGTGATTGGCAGATACGGCGTTGGCGATGGTCTTGAGGATGGAGGTCTTCCCCGCCTTGGGGGGAGAGACGATCAAGCCGCGCTGGCCTTTCCCGATCGGCGAAATGAGGTCGATGATCCGCGCGGTGATGTTCTCTGACGCGGTCTCCATCTCGAGTCTTTCGTCGGGGTGAAGCGGCGTCAGTTCGTCGAAGGTCCGGCGGTCGGTAACTTCGGGAGACAGCGCCCCCAGGCCGTTGACGCTTTCGACGCGGAGCATCCCCTGATACCGCTCCCCTTCTTTGGGCGGCCTCACCTGGCCGAAAATCATGTCTCCTGGCTTGAGGCCGAACCTCTTGATCTGCGACTGCGAAACGTACACGTCGTTGGGAGAGGGGACGTAGTTCTCCCGGCGGAGGAATCCCCAGCCGTCGTTCATGATCTCGAGAATGCCCCGCGCGTAGATCGCGCCGAACTCGGCGTTGGCCTCGGCCAAGAGCTGCTCGATCACCGCAGAGCGCGGTTGATCCATCGACACTTTCGCCGCCTTAGCCGCTTTCGCGAGTTCGGTCGGCGTCATCTGATCGAACTTCTGGTAGTCGATTTCAGGGAGCAAGTCGAGATCGGACTGCTGGTCAGTCTTAGGAAGCCCATCGCTGCGGCTGCGACGGCCGCGACGGCTTCCCCCCTGACCTTCGCCCTTGCGAGGTCGAAACGTGTGAGTCATGGAATGTTCTCGTATCGAGGTAGATAATCAAGAGAGGCGACCCAAGAAGGGATGCTCAGTCTGAAGTGTGCTCTCCGGGCAAAACGGCAACGTAAGGCAGATTGCGATAGCGCTCTGCGTGATCTAAACCATATCCTACCACAAACCGGTCTTCGATTTCGAATCCGACGTATTCGATGGGTACGTCGATCCCCTTTGCCTCCAACTTAGAGAGCAGGCTGACGACCTTCAGCGACTTGGGATGCCGAGTCGAGAGCAACTCCCGGAGGTGGACCAGCGTCGCGCCGGTGTCCACGATGTCCTCGACCAAGAGGACGTTCCGACCTTCGATGTTGATGTCCAAGTCCTTCCGAATCTGGACCACCCCTGAAGACACCGTATCGTCGCCGTAGCTACTGACGGAGACGAAGTCGATCGCGACTTCCCGGCCCAACTTGAGGGCCAGACTCGCCAAAAAGAAGAGCGACCCCTTCAGCACGCCCACCAGCAGGAGGGGTTCGTCGCCGTAGTCTCGCCGAATCGCCTCTGCCAGTGTCAGGGTCTTGGCTTCGATCTCGGCGAACGTAATGAGCTGCGGAAGTTCGTCCACTGTAGGTAGGCGAAGGTACCCGAACTCGGGCCGGGGGTTCCAGCGAGGTTCTTCATGAAACGCTAACCGAGAAGCGTTGCGCGTTCGGTGCCACTCTGCCAGAATGGGCGAGGTGAAGCGCGGGTTTACGCTCATCGAACTGCTGGTAGTGATCGCGATCATCGCCCTTCTCGCTGCGATCTTGTTCCCTGTCTTGAGTCAAGCGAAGAACGCCGCCAAGCGATCGGTCTGCCTGAGCAACCTCATGCAGATCGGCAAGGCGTCCCTAATGTACGCTTCCGATGCGGACGGAAGGATGATGTGGGTTCCCGACTCTGACCTGCAACTCACTCCGCCGGTCAACGCCTCGGGGAAACGGTACAACTCGATGGGCAGCTTCATGCCTCTTCTCGACCCGTATGCGCGTTCGGTTGGGATCTGGGAATGCCCACCCGCGCCCCTTTATCGAGACAACCATTGGCAAATGCACTTCGCAAGTCCGTGGCGGTCCAACGGCTTCGATGACCCGGCAAAGGCATGGACCAACTACATTTCGGACAAACTCGCGGAAACCAATCCGAACGCGGCGCGCTTTCTCAGGGCGCGGTCCCCCGAACATGTCGCCGATCTGCTCGGTACCAGCGTCAGCCAGGAGGAATGGCTCATGTCCCCGTTCTTTGAGCGGTCCTGGTGGCCGTTTGCCGCGCCCCTATGGTCGGTCGGGGGCAGCCGTCCTCCCCAAGACGGCTGGAGCGCCCATGTAGGCGGCCGCAATCAGCTCTACTTGGACTTCCACGCCAAGTGGGTGAAAAAGGACATCCGATAGACCGCGGCCGCCATCTCCCATAATGAGGCGTGGCAGACCGGCACCTCGCGTTCGACCCCAGCGACCTTACGCTGGTCCAAAGGTACGACCTGCTGGCAGCCGGGGTCGTCCCTCGTCCCATCGCCCTGGTGGGCACGATCGGGGTGAACGGGGTTCCGAACTTAGCGCCGTTTAGCTTCTTCGTCCCTGGGGGATCGAGCCCGATGAGCCTTGCCTTCAGCCCAGCCATCGCCCGAGGCGGCGCGAGAAAGGACACCCTGCGCAACGTGATCGACACGGGCGAGTTTGTGGTGAACCTCGTGACTCGCGAAATGGCCTGCGGGATGAACGCCTCTTCGGCGCCGCTGCACGAAGACGAAGACGAGTGGCTTCTCAGCGGATTCACGGCTTTGCCCTGCGACGTTGTGCGGCCTTCACGAGTAGCAGAGTCGCCCCTCAGCTTCGAATGCAGGCTGTTCCAGATCATTGAGCACGGCGCCGAGGTGGGCGCGGCGCGATACGTGGTCGGTGAGGTTGTGCGGGTTCATTGCCTGCCGGAGTTTTGGAACGGCGAGGGTAGGCCCGAAACGCTCCGCGCCGTCGGGAGGCTCGGGACGTCGGAGTATGTCGATTTGGAACTCCTCGAGCGGTTCTCGATGCCAAGGCCCTCGAGGCCCGAAAGCTAGGGTCTTTGCCTGCTTCCACCTCACCGAGCATCCGGAATCGGCTCCGCAACGTCTTTGTTTCCGCTACACTGTTCAGCATAGCCTCTGCTTGCCCGGCTGATCCGCCATGCGTCTCAAGAGCATCCGCCTGATAGGGTTCAAGACGTTTGCCGACAAGACCGAGATCGACGTCGAAGGGGATGTCATCGCGGTTGTCGGCCCGAACGGTTGCGGCAAGTCGAACCTCGTCGACGCGATCTTGTGGGCCCTTGGAGAGGGCAACCCCAAACACCTGCGCGCCGAGATCGGGCAAGACGTGATTTTCAACGGGAGCAACAAGCGGAAACCGCTGGGATTTGCCGAGGTCATGCTCCTTTTCGACAACGAGGATGGAGCGCTTCCTGTGCCTACGAGCGAGGTCTCGGTCACCCGACGAATCGACCGAAGCGGAAACAGCCAGTACCAGATCAACCGGCGGACCTGCCGATTGAAGGACGTCGCCGAACTGATGGCGGACAGCGGGCTGGGCCGATCTGGGTATGCGATCGTCGGGCAAAAGGACATCGACCAGGCGCTCGCAGCGTCGCCGGACGATCGCCGAAACTGGTTGGACGAGGCGGCCGGAGTTCAGAGGTACCGGGCGAGGAAGCTGGACGCTTTGCGGCGCCTTTCGTCGGCGGAAGCGCACCTCCAACGTGTCGAGGACATCCTCTCCGAGGTGGGGCGGCAGCGCGAACCCTTGCGCGAGCAGGCCAAGGACGCTCTTCAGTATCGGGAAGTCCAGAGGAGTTTGAGGGCGGTCGAGGTGGCCCAACTCGCCCACGAACTCGACGCCGCATCGCTGGAAATCGACCGAAGGCAAGCGAACCTTCGCGCCGCGCAGGACCTTGCAGCTTCCGAAGCCAAAGAGGTCGCGGCGCTCGAAGCTCAGGCCGCCAAGGTCTCCGAGCGGATATCCGAGTTGGAAAGCGCCATGGAGGGTCTGCGCGAAAGGCAGAGCGAGGTGCTCACGGAGTATGAGCGGGCGGAGTCGGCGATCAAGCTGGGCGAGCAGCGCCTCGAATCTCTCGATCAACTGGAAACGACCCTCTTTCAAGACACCGACGCCGTAGACCAACGAATCCGAGAGTCCGCGCAGGAGCTTTCGGTTGCCGAGGCCGAACTTGCGGCGGCGAAGGCGGAGTTAGAGCGAGTTCGAGTCGAGTGCGCGGGCGCAGGACAAGAGGCCCGGAAACTGGCCGAACGACTGAAGGCGATCGAGGCCAAACTGCAATTCGCTCGCGACGAGCACGCCCGCGCGCTCAAACAACAGATCGAGCAGGAACACAGGCGCGAGAGACTCGACGAAGCATCGAGGGAGTTGCGAGGCATCGAAGAGTCGCTTCCCGAACTGGAAAAGGAACTGGAAAAGGCCACGAAAGACCGCGATGCGGCCCAGAACAAACTTGCGGCGGAGCGAAAGGGACTCTCTGAACTCCAATCGAGCCTCAAGAGCATCGCGGCGTCCTGGCAACAATCTACCGAGAAAGAAAGCAAGCTTCTCTCGCGCCAGGCGGAGCTGGAGGGCACTCGACGAGGTATTGAGGCCACGCTGGCGACGCATGAGGGGCTCCACGAAGGCCCCAGGGCGGTTCTGGAGGCGCAAAGCAAAGGCAAGCTTCCGGGCTCGTTCGATTCGGTGGGCGAGTCTCTCATCGCAAGACCCGAGCACGCTCTCGCTATCGAGCGGGCGCTTAGCAGCAGCGTACACGACCTGATCGTTCCCTCAGAAGCTGAGGCTAAGGCCGCCATCGAGTATTTGAAGCGCAACCGGGCCGGCAGGGCGACTTTCTTGCCGATCACCCTCATGAGGCCGCGCCCCACCTCGCGGGAGATGGAGCAGCTCCTCAGACGCCCAGGAGTCCTCGGGCTGGCCAGTGAACTCGTGCAATGTCGGCCCGAGCACCTGCCCGCAATCGAAACCCTCCTCGGTGACGTCATCGTCGTCGACAACCTCGATACCGCTCTCACCCTCGCCAAGACCACGGGTTGGAGACGGATCGTGAGTCTCGATGGTGAGGTGGTCCACCGCAAGGGCAGCGTCACCGGAGGAATTCAGGCTCGCCAAGGGGCGGGGATCGTTCAGCGGCGCGCAGATTTGGCTCAGGCAGAGCTTGAGATTTCACGAATCGCCGAAGACGCCGCTCAGGTGGCATCGGAAAAGCGCAAGCTAAGCGACGAACTTACTTCCCTTCGGAACTCCGCAAGCAAGGCCGAGGCCAAGCTGATGGCACTGGCCGAGCGGGCCAAGGAGGCTGAGGAGTGGCGGCACAACCTGGAGCAGGAGTTCCAAGCGACTCAGAAATCAGCGGCGCGACTCGAAGCCGAAATCCTTCGCCTGGAGAAGTCGACGGCCCAGACTGCCGAACTTCCCCAAGTCGATGCGCTTCAATCCGAGCGCGACGCGCTGCTGCGCCAGTTCTCAGAGAGATCGGCCGACGCCGACGTGGCCGAACGTAGGATCAGCGATGCAGAGCAAGCGGTCGTAAGCCTTGAGGAGCGGGTGAAGCAGGCCGATCATCGCCTCAAGCGCGCCCAAGAAGCCCAAACCCACAGCCAATCCAAGCTCAGCAAAGTCGGTCCCGAACGGGAGCAAACACGCAAGGAGATCAAGGAAAGCCACTCCCGTCGAGACTCGCTCTCGCGGCTCCGGGAGGACGTTTCGGCGAAGCTTCAGCATGCGCAGGAGTCGAGACAGTCGTCCATCGCCCAATCGCTCGACCTCCAAGCCAAGGCCAAACAAGCCCGATGGGCCGCTCAAGAGGCCGCCGAACGAGCCCATGCTGAGGAGCTTTCCAAGGCGAAGGCTGAAGGAAGGCGCGCGGCCGCCCACCAGAGGCTCTTGGAGGAGTACGGGATCGATGAAGTCGAGGCAAGGCGAGTCGCCGCCGAGACAGAGGTCCCGCCGAACGCGGCGGCCTTGGTCGCTCGGCTTCGGCGCGAGCTTAAGGCGATGGGCGAAGTCAATTTGGGCGCGATTGAGGCGTTCGATCGGCTCGAAGAGAGGTTTCAGGAACTCACCGCGCAAAGCGAAGACATCCTCACGGGCATCGCCGAAGTCGAATCCACCATCCGCGAGTTGGACCTTCAGACTCGCGAGAGATTCCGCACCACGTTTGAGAAGGTCCAATCGGCCTTCAGCGGGCTCTTCGAGAGGCTGTTTCCAGGCGGTAACGGCGAACTCAGGCTCACCGACCCCGAAAACCTCCTCGAAACGGGAATCGAAATCGACGTCACCTTGCCCGGAAAGAAGAGGCAGAAGCTGGACCTGCTCAGCGGCGGGGAGAGGTCCCTTTGCGCGACCACCTTTCTATTCTCGTTGCTGAAGGTGAAGCCAAGCCCGCTCGTGATTCTCGACGAGGTCGATGCCCCCCTCGACGGACGCAATGTGGAACGGTTTACCGATCTTTTGCGCGAGTTCGCAGATCCGTGCCAGTTCATCGTAATCACTCACAACGCGACCACCATCGAAAGCGCGCCGGTCTGGTTGGGGGTCACGATGACCGAACCTGGAGTCTCGGTGGTCCTTCCCGCGCGGCTCCCCGAAGGCCTTGACGACGTTGGGCGTCGGCCGGCCGACCTCCCCAAAGCGATCGTTTCCGTCGAGGCCTACGCACCGACTCGGTCGAACGGCTAGGCATCGAGAAGGTCGATCCGGCGCTGATGGCGACCTCCTTCGAAGGGGGTCTCAAGCCACGCGCGCACCATCCTTTCCACCAAGTCCCACTCCAAGAGCCGTTCTCCCAATGAAAGGGCGTTGGCGTCGTTATGCTTCCGGGAGAGTTCGGCGCTCTCCAGACTCCAGCACAACGCGCAGCGGACGCCCCTGACGCGGTTGGCCATCATTGCTTCCCCGTTGCCCGAACCTCCTAGGACGATCGCTCGATCGACGACGCCCTGAGCCAATGACTCTGCGGCGGGGCGGACAAACTCGGGATAATCGCACGCCTCCTCCGAGTCCGTTCCGAAGTCAACGACGGAGTGCCCCAATTCCCTCAAGAGCGCGACCAGGCGGGTCTTATACCGGAAACCGGCATGATCTGAGGCCACGGCGATTCGCATGAAACCTAGTTACCCGTTTGGGCCGCGACGTGTCGCCCCGAATCCGTGGATCGGAAGGATTCGCGTCCCTTCCTGTAACTACTTGGACCCCCAACTTCGTATACTCTCTCGTATGAATAGGGTTCTCGGGGGGATCGCGCTCGCGTCCCTTTTCGTTGTAGGTTGGGCATGGCAGGCGGCGCTGCCTCCTCAGTTGAGCAGCCACGTTCAGGCGATGAAGAAGGCCCAGACTCTTCGCCTGACCTTGAGCGTCTTGCCGACGGGCGGGGCGCCGTATACGGTCCTCCTCGAATACGCCAAGCCGGGACTCCTCCGAATCGAAGGGCCAACCGGCTACGTTCTTGCAGACGGGACGACCGTGTTCGAATACAAGAAGGCCGACAACGCCTATTCCGAATCCCCACAGGATGCGGGCGCGCTAACGACTCAATGCCTGCAAGACCCCTACTGGGCCTGGGCGAGCTTCTTTCTGGAGGATGGAAAGCTGTTCAAGGCGGCCAGGCAAGGCTCCACGCGCAACATCAAGGGCAACGTCGTCACTGAATTCACGATCGAACGAGCCGACCAGGCAAGCTCGATTACGATGTACCTCGACAACAAGCTGGGCGTCGCCCGCGGGATGCAAATCAAGAATGCGAAGACCGACGCCGTAGTGATCGCGACCGAAATCGAAGTTGGCTCAGAGCCTCCAAAGGCCGACCGATTCAAATTCGTCGCTCCCGAGGGCGCGAAAAAGTTCGAAGCCCCGGCGGCCGGCTCGGCGACCTTTCAGCAAGTGACGGCCCTGATCAACCGATCGTGCATGCCGTGTCACAGCGCTACTTCGCTTTCGGGCGGCTACGACCTCTCAACTTATGAGGGCGTGATGAAGGCGGTCGTTCCCAAGAACGCTGATGCAAGCGCCTTAGTTCGCTCGGTGAGGGGACAAACCGCCGTTCGGATGCCTCAGGGCCGCCCGCCCCTGCCCCAAGCCCAAATCGACTTACTGGTGGCTTGGATTAACGCCGGCGCTCCGAACAACTGATCGGCAACCCAGGTCTTCCTACGCCAGTCGGACCTTTCGCAAGGTCGTATAGACGTGCGCGAGAACTTCGGCGACGGCCTGAAACAGTTCGCGGGGGACAAAGTCATCAACCTCGCATTTCTTATAGAGCTGACGGGCCAGCGGTGGGTTCGGCAGGATCGGGACCTTATGCTCCGCGGCGGTCTCCCGGATGCGTAGCGCGAGATAATCGACGCCCTTGGCAACTACCTTGGGCGCGTGCATCGACGACCGGTCATATCGGATCGCAACGGCATAGTGAGTCGGGTTGGTCACGACCACATCCGCCGTCTTGATGGATTCCATCATCCTTCCCTTCGAGAGCTTCCGTCTTCGACTCGCCATCGCCGCCCTCAGCTCAGGGGATTGCTCCATCTCCTTCATCTCTTCGCGCAGTTCTTGCTTGGTCATGCGAAGTTCCTTATCGACCTCTTTGCGCTGAAACAGATAGTCGAGCGCGGCAAGGACGAGCCAAGCAATCGCCACCCTCACGAAGATCGTCTGCAGAATGCTCCCGACGACGCTCATCGCGACGGGCGCGGGTAGGCCGGAGAGGTTGAGAAGGTTGTTCCATTCCGACCGCACGACACTGTACGCGATGAACGCGAACAGCCCGCTCTTGGCCATCGCCTTTGCTCCCTCGACAAGGCTCTTGCGCGAGAACAGGCGCTTGAGCCCGCTGGCAGGGTTGATCTTGTTGAGATTGGGCGCCATAGCCTCTGGGCTGAGAGCAAATCCGACCTGCAAGAAATTGGCGGCGAGGCCCACGAGAAGCGCCGTCCCGATCACGGGCGCGATCGAAAGCGCAGCCGGCTTGAGAAAGTCCATCGCAAAGCTGAAGATTGCCGAGGGGGTTGCGGCCTCAGGGATCGAAAGCAGGCTCCTTCGCATCCCCGAAAGCAGCGAGGACGCCAGGTTTGCGCCAACCAGCGGCAGAACGCCGAGCAACACAACGATCACGATTGCGTTCGTCGCGTCGCTCGACCTCGCCACAGTGCCCTTGCGCCGGGCCTTCTGCTTGCGGCGAGGTGTGGCTTCTTCGGTGCGTTCTTGGGCGGTCTCTGCCATGAATCACCCCTGAACTCGGAACAGTTCGCTCAAGTGCCGAAAGGCGACGTCGAGTCCCGAACCCACGCCGCTGACGACGACGGGCAGGGTCACTGAGACCGCGATGAGTCCGAGCGAGATCTTCGCCGGCATCCCCACGAGCATAACGGGCATCTGGGGGACCGCCTTGTTGACGAGTCCGAACGCGGCATCGACCACGATCATGATCGCGAGGACCGGCGCGGCGATTTGAACGGCAAGTAGGCTCATTTCACCGATCATCGCGACGAAGCTATTTGTAGCGTCGGCAAGGCTCAGCCCAGACCCTCCCGGCATCGTCGATAGGCTCGCCGCGAACGCCCGGAGGAGTACGTGATGTCCGTCGCTCGCCAGGAGCACGACCAGTCCGAGCAGATACTTGAATTGCGACAATAGCGTGACGGGAACACCCGTTGCGGGGTTGATGACTTGGCTCATGCCCAAGCCGATCTGCAAGTCGAGAAACGCGCCCGCCATTTGAAGGGCGGCCAAGGCTAGGCTCACGAACATACCGAGCATCACTCCAGCCACGACTTCGGCCAGCACGGCAGCGGCCATGCCGTAAAGGTCAGCGGGGATCGGAACTCCCGCGGGCCGGAGAGCGACCGTCAGGGAAGCCGAAACCGCGAGCGCAGCCATAACTCGAACCGACACGGGAGTAGCTTGAGCGTTAAAGAACGGCGTCGTGAGGAACATCGCCCCGCTGCGAGCGAACACGAGGAAGAAGCCCCAAATGAACGCCTCGTCGAACGTCATTGCGCGACCCGGCTTACGTGGTCGAAGCAGAGCAACATATACGCCACGAGTTGTTGCAGCATCCAGTGGCCGAAGAACGCCATCACGACTGCGATCCCCAGCACTTTGGGCACGAAGGTCAGCGTCATTTCGTGAACCTGCGTGATCGCTTGGAAGATGCTCACCGCAAGGCCGATGAAGAGGGTTACGGCGAGCCCAGGCAAGGCCACCATCAGAGCGACTTGAACGCCGTGTTGAGCGAGATCGAGCGCGGATTTTGAATCCATTAGCGGTACCCCTGCAAGATCGCCGAAACCAGCGCGCCCCAGCCGTCAGCAAGCACGAACACGAGCAGCTTGGCCGGGAGGCTGACGACGGTGGGCGGCAGCATCATCATTCCCATGCTCATCAACCCGCTGGCGACGATCAAGTCGACGATCAGGAATGGGATGAATAGGTAGAAGCCGATGATGAACGCGGTCTTCAGTTCGCTGAGAATGAACGCGGGGATGAGGGCAAGCAGCGAGACGCTTTCTCGGTCGGGACGCTCCTCCCTCATGTCGAGAAACAGCCGAAGGTCGCTCTCGTAGGTGTTCTTCAGCATGAACTCGCGTAGCGGCTTTTGCGCGCGCTCAACCGCCTCGTCGAACGAAATCTTCTGCTCTTCCGAACTGGACAAATAGGGCTGAATGGCGTCTTCGTTGATCTTCTGGTAGGTCGGACCCATCACGAAGAAGGTCAAGAACAGACTCAGGCCGATTAGAACTTGGTTCGGAGGAATCGAAGGCGTACCGATCGCCTGGCGCAGGAAGCTGAGCACGATCACGATTCGCGTGAACGCTGTGGTCAGCATCAAGATGGCCGGCGCGAGGCTCAGGACGGTGAGCATCGCCAGGATCTTCAGCGTCGTACTCACTTCCTCGGGGTTGTTGCCGGTTCCGAACTCCATCGAGACCTTGGGGATCGGAACCTGCTGCGCGACGCACAGCGCGCCCAGGAGCCCCAGCAGAATTGCCAGGCTCAGCCGAGTGAGGGCGCGGCGGTGATGCACACAAAGCATGAATTACCTACTCGTCAGTTGGCAGAGCCGCTCGAGGGCCTCTTCAACCGGTGCCTTCTCACGGGGCTCTGGGGCAGTCCGGGCGGTCTCTTGATCCAGAAGATCGAAGAACGCAGGCTCGGAAGCGGGCGAATCTACCGCCGGGGTGAGGTCAGCAAGGCACGAGACACCTTGCGCACTGACGCTGAGCAGCAGCGCCTTTCCACGAACTTCCACCACATATAGGGTCCCGGTGGCGAGCGTCGCGGCCTCCCGGACGGCGATCCCACTCCCATCGACCGGCGAGAGTCGCTTATTGAACTTGCCGACGAGTCTCGGAACGGCCACCTTCAGCAGAAACGCCACGACCGCGATGGCCATGAGCATCTGGAGCAAGGGGTAGAAGCCGCTCGTCGCCGAGACGCCGGAAATCGGCCGGGAGATCGCATCCTGCTTCGTCCCCAGGAGGGGCTCCGCCGCCTCCAGAGTGGTGGCTGCGAGCGCGAGCGCCGTACCGAATTGCAGCCGCATATTACGCAACCTCGTTCAGCTTCTCCAAGCGTTCTTGCGGGGTCAGGATCTCGGTAATGCGAACGCCGAAGTTGTCTTCGATGACCACAACCTCGCCTTTCGCGACAAGCCTTCCGTTCACCATCACGTCAACGGGTTCGCCGGCGGCTCGGTCGATTTCGACAATGGAGCCCGTTCCCAGATCGAGCACGTCGCGGATGAGCATCTTGAGGCGACCGAGTTCGACGCTGATTTCGAGGGGGATGTCGAGGAGCAATTCAATTCCCGCGGTGTCTGCGACCATCGACGACCCGCCGAAGGACGTGGGCGCTTCGAGAGAGCCAAACGGCTCGCTCCTGCCCGCACCTGTGCCCTCGGACTCGCCGAGCATCCAGCCGCAGGTGCTGGGATCGAGCATCCAGAACAGCTTCCCTTCGACTCCGGATGCCGTGATCGGCGCTTCCACATGAAGGTTCGTCTCAGCGGACTGGAAGTTTTCGGGGGCTTCAATTGGTTGAAACCGGACGCTCAGCCCCGTCGCCACTACGGGGTTTCCGTGCAGGTCGGTAATCCCGACGCAAATCCCCTGGACCATCGATTCCATCACGGTTCGGAGATCGCCGACATGGCTCTCGTCGAACGCCTCGGCCTCGACGCTTTTCGTCGCCCTCAAGAGTTGCTTGGCGGTTTCTCCCGACAGCCATAGGAGCTGCGTGTTTTCCGGCGTGTCGCCGAACGCGAACCGGACGAGCAGCACCGGGTCTTCAAGGGTGGAGAGCGCATCGAGCGGCAGTTGCTTGATCTCGACCTCGCCCCCGATCGTGAGGGCTTGGCCCGCAGTCTCGCTGACCCTCAAGGAGACCTGTTGCCACAGGTCGGCCTGGAGTGCGGTAAAGCGATCGAACAAGGACGGATGAATCGATTCCATGGTGTTTCCTTAGTTGCTGACAGGGTGGGAGATGGCAAAAACGAGCTTGGAGCCTTGGAGCGCGGGGCGACCCTCGAACTTGGGTACGTTCCCCACGTAAAGGCACACGGGATCAGTCGCGCCTTGGTCGAGCCTGATGATGTCACCGACCTTCAGCCCGAGCACTTCGCGGGTCCGCATTTTGGCTTCCCCAAGTCGAATGGCGCATTCGACCCTCGCGCTGGAGATGTGCGATGTGATTTGGTTGCGGGTCGAATGGTTGGCTCGTCGGGGGCCCGTGGCGAACCACTTCTGCGCGCTGAGCTTGGTGGTGATGGGCTTCAGAAGGAGATAGGGGATGCAGAGGCTCATCGCACCTCGCTGGTCTCCGATCCGAACTTCGAAAAGAATCGTGACGACGATGTCGTTGGGCGGGGCGATTTGGACGAACTGCGCGCTTGTCTCCATTCCCTCGATGGTGGGGTCGGCGACGACCACACCCTCCCAGGCCGACTTCAGCCCGGCAAAGAGCCTTTCGACCAACTGCCGGACCAAAGGCCGTTCGACGTCGGTCAAGACCGAGCGGGAGATGGCCCTGCCTGGGCCGCCGAGCATCCGGTCCACCATCGTAAAGGCGATCCCGAACTCGAGTTCAAGTACGGCTTGGCCCGAAAGCGGCGGAAGCGAGAGGATATTGAAGACCGATTGGCTGATGCTTCGGAGATACTCCTCGAACGGCACCTGCTCGATGCTGATCAAGTCGATATTCACGGGGGTGCGCAAGTACGCAGAAAGCGACGAACCGGCAAGTCGCGCGAACGTCTCATGCAGCATCTGAAGGGTGCGGAGTTGCTCCTTGCTGAACTTGTCGGGCCTTCGGAAGTCGTACAGCTCGTAGGCAATAGGGGCCCTAGTTCGGCTTCGCAAGCCTGAAGCGCGAGAGGCGTTGGGCTCGGCTTGTTGAGGCGCGGGCATCTCGTCCGACGCTTGTTCGGCGGCGTTCAGCAGCGACGCGATCTCTTCTTGCGAAAGGATTTCCGACACCCAGTTCCTCCCATTGAAGCTCCCTCGAACGAGGCGTTTGAGGGCTCATCAGTGTGGTTATCGGCACCTCCGGCAATTTCCTCAGTGCGCCGACGGAAAAAGCTCACAAACAGCTTGAAGATAAAAGGGCGATTGACGATGCGGCTCCGCCTCAAAGCATTGCGACCGGCCGGGCCGGGCCGTGCAACGGGGGCGAGGGATGCTGGGAGCGGGCTACTGGGTGGTGAACCCGGTGAAGAAGACACGGAGCACGGGGCCTTCGTCTGAATCCCAGTCGGGATTTTTCGGTGGGCCAGGTTGGGAGGACGCTTGGGCTGTCTCCTCCGCGGACTTCTTCGCTTTCGGCCCGTTCTTGGGTTCGGGCTTGGCTTCCTTTTCGGGTTCAGAAATCGCCAGCACCGCGTTGATCGCTTCGGCGAGCCGCCGCTTCAGCGCGATCTTGCCCTCCATGGTGGTGACCTCGCCCATTTGCTTGCTGGAGAGTTCCATGACGATGGAGTCTCGGACGGCGGCGAGGTTCTTGTCGAAGTCCGCCTTCTCGTAGCCCTTTCGGAGCTGAAGCGAGATTTCGGCCCGCAAGTAGGCGGTTCCGGAGTTGAGGTTCACGAGGAACTCGTCCAGAGCCACGACTTCGCCCAGTTCGACCTTGGGCTTTTCGGCCGCTTTTCCCGAGGACTTGAGCTTAAACGCAAAGTAGCCGCCGCCCGCAAGCAAAATCACGAGCGCCAGCAGGATCGGCAACTTGGGGCCACCCTTCTTTTTGGGTGTCTCTTCGACGGTTTCGGACATGGACGCAGATATTCTCGGAAAAAATCCACTGGACCCTTACAGTGGAGCGACAACTTCCGCATTCCAATAGAGAACGGGCCGCCGGCCATCGGAGGCGCGAGCGACCCGTACCCGAACCTTGAAAGCTCCAACTTACTTTGGAAGCATCGTTTGGACGCGCGCTTCGATCTGCTCGCCCGTGTTCTTGCCGAAACCGACCCACACGCTGTCGATCGTGCCCTTCGGGTCCATCAGCACAAACGTCGGAATACCGTTCACCGCGAGCGCCTTGGCAAGCGCGTCGCTGTCAAAGGTGAACGCGTACGTGTACTTATGCTCGGTGGCATAGTCCAGAGCGGGCTTGGGACCCGTTGGCTGACCGCCTCGGCCTTCAAACACGTTCGCGCCGATCACGACGAGACCCCGCGCCTTGTACTTCTCGTAGATCGCCTGCACATGCGGCGCCGCAGCCTTGCAGGGGCCGCACCAAGTGGCCCAAAAGTCGAACAGCACGGGTTTGCCTCTCAGGTTTTCATTGGTGAGCGATGCGCCTTGAACGGTGGTCAGCGCGAATTTCGGCATCGGCTTTCCAACGAAGCTCTTGGTGTCCTGAGTCCCGGTCGCCATTCCGATCGCCAGCACCCCGGTCGCGGCAATGATTGCGGTGAATTTCAATTCGTATACCTCCTGGCGCCCAGCGCCTTACTACCATCATTATGCTTGACGAAGGAAAAGGGTTCCCGGTTTGCTCCGAGTTGCCCTGAAGAGAGGGCCATAATTCTGCCGTGAAGCGGTGGGTAGCCAGTTTTGCGATCGCCGTGCTTGCCTGCGCTTGGATCGCCCTGCAGAGCCCCACGAGTTCTTCGCTGTTGCAGGACTCCGATACGGCGGTGCTCCTGAACGCTCTGGAAGAACGATCTTCGCCCCTCAGCTGGTTCCTCGGTGACTGGCCCCTCCAGAACCACTTCTACCGGCCCGTCTCCACGCTGCTGTTCGAATGGGACCTCGCGTTGTGGGGCAGAGACGGCGCGGGATTCGGCGCGACGAACACGGCCCTTTGCATTCTGTCCGTGCTCGCGCTGTTCTGGTTCATCCGGGAACTCACAGACTCCCCGTTCCTTGCCGCTGGCGCGAGCCTGCTGTTTGCCAACCTGCACTTCGCCCGCCCCATTCCGTTTGGAAGCGGGCTGACCCTCGCCGCGATCGTCGCAGCCTTCGCTGTCGTTCTCCGTCCCGAAAACCTGAAAATGTCCGCCTACGCCTCGCTGCTGTGGGTCTTCGCAGCCGCCACCGCGAGCGGACTTTCGCCCTTTTACGGCGGCGTTCAAGCGTGGCTGCCGGGCCGGACCGCATCCTCTATGACGGTCTTCCTCCTGGGCGCCCTTTCCGCGTACGCTAGGTTCGAACGCCTCCGAAAGACGGGTGAGTCTCGGGCGCGTTGGATCCTCGTGTCTTTCGGCCTTATGGCGCTCGCGCTCGGATGCTACGAACAAGCGGTCGTCGCGCCGGGCCTCCTCGCGCTCGTCGCCGCGCACTTCTGGCTCGACGGCAAGAGGCCGGCTTGGCCGATCGTCGCAGGCGCGATCGCGTTGGTCGGCGCTTATGCGGTTCTCCGAACCCAACTGGTTCCCCTCTCGCCCTCTGGCTACCAGAGCCAGCAGTTCCGGTCGGGTCCTGGCGTGGGAATGTCGCTCCTCGGATATGCGTTTCCGGCGGGCCAGGCGCTTTGGCTGGGCAGTTCGAGCCTCGCGCTGGGGTGGGCGGTAGGGTTCACGTCCCTTCCCTACTCGCTCGCGCTGAACGTTGCCTCCAATCTCGCGGGTTTGCGGGCCGCCGTTGCCCGCCCGAGCGTCCTTGCCTTCGGCTGGGTCGCCTCGCTCGTCGCGTTCTTGCCGATGGCATGGCTGAAGCCGTTCGCCCATTACGACTATCTTCCGACGGCTTTGCGGATGCTCCTCGCCGCCGGACTGATCGCCGCAGCCGCTCAGGCAACAGCTACCGCAATCTCGCGCCGAGCGATTCCAGCGCCTTTGCGGCCCGATCCCGCACCTGGTTCGCTTCCTCGTCGGTAAGGTTCTGGCCGAGCTTCCGAAGCTGCAAGGCCACGCCGACGCTATGGGTTCCTTCTGGGAGGCTCGATCCTTCAAACACATCGAACACCCAGAGCCGCTCCAAAACCTCGCCACAGGCCTCGACGATGCGCTCCCGCATCGCCTCAAACGGCACTGACTTGGATACGAGCACCGCCATGTCTCTTCGGACGGCAGGGTTCCGGCTCACGGGAGCGAGCTTCCGAGCGGATCGGGGAATCGCCAACAAATCGTCGATCGTGAGCCTTGCCAGAAATGTCTCCGGCGAAAGCCCCACTTGGTCGGCCACGTCTGGGTGGATTTGGCCGCAATGGCCGAGCACGTTGCCCTCTGCCGAAACTATCGCGGCTTGGCGGGTCGGATGCAACCTCGGGTCAGCGGGCGCAGGCTCAAACCGAACAGGACGCTCGACCGCCGCTATCGTTCGCTCGACGCACTCCTTCAGGGAGTAGAAACCTACTGCGACCGACTGGGAATCCGACCAGTGCTTCTCGACGAGGGACCCCACGGAGAGGATCGCTAACTCCCGGCGCTCCTGGACTCCGCTGACGTCGCCGCCGAATACGCGACCCATCTCAAAGAGGTGTACGTCCATGCCGCCGTTGCGTCGGCACGAATCTGCCAGCCCCTGCCAAAGGCACGACCTCAACAACGCAACGTCTTGAGAAACCGGGTTTCGGGGTCCGACTTTCGTCAGGTTCGGGTCGTCCAGCGGGCTCTCGGACTCGAAACTGTAGTTTACAGCCTGAACGAGCCCGCACCGAACCAACTCTTCCCTCAGCCGATCGACTTCGCGGGATTCGCCTATGACGCCGCCTGGAGTCGTCGATCCCTCGGGCAGTTTTTCCGGGATGTGCTCGTAGCCGTGAACCCGTCCGATCTCTTCGATCAGGTCCACCTCGCGTTCGATGTCGGTGCGCCAGGTCGGCGCGGCCACGGTAAATGGGGACTCCGCGCCTTCGACCTCAAACCCCAACGCCTGCAAGTAGCCCTTCGCAGACCCGGGACTGACCGACATTCCCAGCAGCGCGTCGCTCCTACTCATGCGAAGCTGGATTGCCTCGCGGACCGGAGGGCTTGGGTAGAGGTCCACCACACCGCCCGACAGTCGTCCCCCGCCGGCTTCTTCCAGTAGCTCCGAGAACCGCAGGATCGCCCGCACCACGCCTTCGGGATCAACCCCCCGTTCAAACCGATACGACGCTTCGGTGGACATTCCGAGCGAGCGGCGGGTTCGACGGACCGAACGGTAGTTGAAGTGGGCAGACTCCAAGAGAACCCGCTGCGTCGATCCCGAAAACTCGGTTTCGAGGCCCCCCATCACTCCCGCCAGTGCGATCGGCCTCTCAGAGTCGCAGATCATCATCATCTCAGGGTTCAGTTTCCGCTCCGCCCCGTCGAGCGTCACCAGGACCTCGCCCTCTCGAGCTTGCCGAACCACGATCTTGCCGTCACGAACCTTGTCGAAATCGAACGCGTGCAGAGGTTGCCCCAGTTCGAGCATCACGTAGTTGGTGAGATCGACGATGAGAGAAATCGGGCGCATCCCCATTTGGAGGAGCCGCCGCTGGATCATCGGGGGAGTCGGAACGGCGTTGATCTCGAAGAGCCCCGCCGCATACCTGCTGCAATGTTCCGTGAGGATGTCGATGGAAAACTTCGTCGAACCCGAGCCTTCGTTACTGGATCGCGCGGCCAAGCCCGAAAGCCGGTCGAAAAGCGGCGTTCGGCGGGCCCCAGGGTCCTTTGCGGCGACCTCGCGCGCGAGTCCAAGAATCGACAAGCCGTCCCCGCGGTTGGCCATGATGTTGACGTCCAACACCGGCTCGCCTTCGACCTCCTCAACCGACTCCACTTCAAACCCCGCCATCGTAAACAGGTGGGCCAGTGGAGACGCCTCCAGCGTCGTATCTACGTACTCACGGAGCATCGAGATCGGGACTTTCACCGAAGGAGGATTGTACCGGCTGAAGCGACTTGGCGTTGCTCAGGACCGCGCTCACCTTGCCTTTCTATCGAAGGCAAACAATAAACGATCAATCTTGCGCCAGAAAGCGCAACAAAGGAAGTCCAGAGGCGATGCTCCAGACTCCGACATAACGAAAGTCCGTGCGTGTCCCGATCCAATTACTACAAAGCCATCGCAAGGGCTAACGAGGGAACTTCGATGAAAAGGCATCTTTGGAGGCTATCGGTTTGCGGTCTGTTGGGGACCTGCGCCTTCACCTCCGCGCAAGACCTGAACCAACTGGGGATCGACGACCTGATGAACATCAAGGTCACGACCCTTTCAAAGCAGGCGAAGGCCGCCGGCGGCCTACCCGCGGCGATCTACGTGATTACGAGCGAGGACTTTGCCCGGCTTGGGGCGACCTCCGTTCCCGAGGTCCTTAGGATCGTTCCGGGGCTACATGTCGCCAGAATCGAGGGCAACAGTTGGATGGTGTCCATTCGCGGGTTCAACGGAAGGTATGCGAACAAGCTGCTCGTGCTCGTCGATGGAAGGTCGATTTACTCTCCGCTTCATAACGGCGTCCACTGGGACTTTCAGGAATTCAACCTCGAAGGCATCGAGCGGATCGAGGTGATCCGAGGTCCTGGCGGCATTCTCTGGGGCTCGAACGCTGTCAACGGCATCATCAACATCATCACCAAGAACGCCGCCGATACTGTCGGAGGGTATGTCCAAGCGGACACCTCGGCGATCGCATCGAGATCGCTGGCGGCCCACTTTGGCGCCCAGGCGAACGACGGCACGTATGTCCGGGTTTATGGCAACGCCCGGCGCAACCTCGGCTTCGAGGAAGTGATGACGGGGATGAAATCCCATCCGAGCGACCGCGTCAACGGTGGCATCCGCGTCGACATCACGCCTTCCCCCACCGAGAAGTTCGAACTCAGCTTCCGCAATAGCTCCAACCATGGGAGCCAATCGGTCTTTCTGCCGATCCCAACGCCGCCCTATCAGTCCGTGGTCGACGTTAACACGCCTACGAACAAGACCAGCTTGTCGGGACGCTACGAATGGGCCTCCTCGTCCACGACGACCAGCGAAGTCCTGTTTTCGTTCGAGAAGTCCAATCGGAACGACTTTACGATGCACGAGCATCGGGGGACTTCGGACTTCGAGTTCAAGACGATCCACACCCTTCCCAATTTCAGCCAGATCGTCTGGGGCATCAATTACCGAGATACATCCGACTACATTGACGAAGCGACGACGTTCGCCGTTGAGCCGGGTTTCGCGAACGACCGAGTCTTCGGCGTCTATGGCCATTCGGAGTTCGCTCTCAACGGTTCTTCGACGATGAGCGTGGGCGCCAGGCTCGAGAAGAACGACTATTCGGGGTGGGAGTTCCAGCCCAACGCGCGGGTCGCTTGGCACCCCAAGGACACGGAAACCGCTTGGTTGGGCGCATCGAGGGCCGTTCGCGTGCCCAGCCGAGGCGACGCCCACGCCAACATCTTGGTTCAGTACAGCGACGGACCCGGGATGCCAATGGCGCTGCGGCTGTTCGGAAACCCAGACTACCAGCCCGAGACCGTGGATTCCTTCGAGGCGGGCTACAGGATTCAACCCAACGACTCGTCGTACTACGACATCGCGATCTTCCACAACCGGTATCGCAACCTGCGGACGTTCGAGCCCGAGGACCCGTATGTCGAGCCGGGTCCGATCCCCGTTCTCGTAACGCCCTTCCGCTTCGGGAACAAGCTCTCGGCCACGATGTACGGCATCGAGATCGCGGGATCGTGGAAGCTGCCTTCGAACTGGGACGCGCAAGCGAGCTACTCGTACTTGCACGACTCCTTCCGATTCGATTCGGATTCGGGCGACCCATTTGGCCCGTACGAAACTGACCGACTCGGAAGCACCCCCGCGCAGATCGCGAACTTCATTGTCTCCGGGCCGGTAGCTCCCAATCTGCGGTTCACCGGTTCGGCGTACTTTGTCGGAGCGCTGGAGGGGCGGGACGTTCCCGGTTATTCCCGAATCGATGCTCAATTGACGTGGTCGGGCAACAACGGGATGCAGGCTTTCGTGGGAGTCCAGAACCTCCTTCAGTCCAAGCACCTCGAGGCCTTCCCCGAGATTGGCGCCTCGCCCACGTATGTCCCTCGCTCGTTCTACGGAGGACTTCGGTGGCGATACTGAGCAGAGACAAAACGGCAGGGAGGGGATTTGGCCGAATGTTGCGAACAGCGCTAATCGTCTGCCTCGCGCTCTCACCGGCGGCTCTCTTCGCCCAACGGTCGGAGTACGAAGTCAAGGCTGCGTTCCTTCTCAACTTCGCGAGGTTCGTCGAGTGGCCCGCCGGACGCCAATTCACCGACGGGAAGATCCACTTGGCCGTCGTGGGAAATAGCTCGGTCGCCAAGGCGATCGGTAGCGCCGTCAACGGAAGCAAGGTCGGAAAGTACGTGTTCCAGGTCACCTACGTCGCATGGAGCGCGGACCTTGCAGCCTATCCCATGGTGTTTGTGCCCTCAACCGAGTCGGCGAAGTATGCCCAGCTTTCTACTCTGGCTCAGAAGCCGGTTCTAGTGGTGGGCGAGAGCCCTGGATTTGCCAATAAGTACGGCATGTTCAACTTCTTCGTCGCCGAGGGCAGGGTCCGTTTTGAGATCAATAATGCGGTGGCGAAGCGCTCCAACCTCGTGGTTAGCTCCCAGTTGTTGCAGATCGCCAAGGTGATCCAGCCGTGAGGAAGGTTCTCGAGCGGGTACGCAGCACCTCGATCCGAGTGAAGCTGACGGCCTTCTTTGCTGGGTTGAGCTGCCTCGCACTAGTCGGCGCAAGCGCGGCGATCTTCACGATCATCTCGAACAAGCAAAAGAGCCAACTGCTGGACCAATCCGCCGCGCTATCGGGAGTGATCGCCCAAAACATCTCCGCGGCAGTCGCGTTCGGTGACAAAGAAGCGGCTTACCGGATTCTGTCCTCCTTGTCGACGACCAACGACTTCGAAAGCGCCGCCGTTTACGATAGCGACGGGCAGCTCTTGAGCGCTTGGATGACTCGAAGGTCCACGGTGGAGCCGTCGCTGGCCGCAACACCCCAGGTGGGCGCCTTCATCAAACACGATCGCATTCAAGCGGTCGCCGAGGTGAAGGTCCAGGGCGAGGTGCTGGGCCATGTGGTCAGTTACGGCAGCATGGAGCCGTTCCTCAAACAACAGAACGACTTCTTGCGCATGATCATGACGGTCGTCCTGCTTACGATAGCGGGCTCCGTGTTGATCGGAAGCGTGGTCCAGCGGCTGATCTCCCGACCCATCGTCAAGTTGCTCACCACCCTGAAATCGGTGGGTGAGTCCGGCGACTACTCCGTGCGACTGGAGTCCAAGAACAACGACGAGCTGGGCCAGCTCATCCACCAGTTCAACCGTACCATTCAGGAAGTCGAGAGGCGGGACGCCGAGCTTTACCGAGACAAGCAGTCGCTCGAATCCCGAGTCCGGCAGCGCACGGTCGAGTTGGAACGCGAGATCGTCGAGCGCGAGCGGATGCAAGAGGAGTTGAGGCAAAGCACCGCAAGGCTCCAAGACTTCATCGACAACGCTCCGGTTGGGATCAAGTGGCTCGGTCCCGACGGAACGATTCAAGACGCCAATTTGGCCGAGCTGAACATCGTCAAACTCGACCGCGAGTCCTACTTGGGCAACAAGTTCCGGATGTACTTTGTCGATCCTGGCGAAGCCGACCGCATTCTCGGACTGCTCCTTTCCGGCGCGACCGTCGAGTCGGAAGACGCGCTCGTGATTTCGTCTTCCGGCGAAATCCGTACCGTCGAGATCAGCGCGAATGCCATGCGCTCGGGAGGCAGCGTCACGCACTTCCGTTGCTTCATGAGGGACGTTACGGAGATCAAGGCCGCCGAAGAGGCCGAACGCGAGCGGGAAGAAGCCGAGCGTCGGAACCAGGCCAAGAACGAGTTCCTCTCTCGTATGAGCCACGAACTTCGAACCCCGATGAACTCCATTCTCGGGTTCGCGCAACTGCTGGAGATGGAGGAGCTTTCGGAGCGTCAGCGCAACAACGTGCGCCACATTTTGCGGGGCGGCAGGCACCTTCTCAACCTCATCAACGAAGTCTTGAACATCTCAAGGATCGAGTCAGGCGCGATCTCGGTTTCCCTCGAAAGCCTTGCGTTTGAACCCGTGATCGAGGAGGTGCTCGGGCTCATCAAGCCGATGGCCGAACAATCGGGCATTTCCGTCGAGGCGCCCGACAAGGAACAGGCGTCGCAGTGGTTCTTGGGCGACAAGCAAAGCACCATCCAAATCCTCATCAACTTGATGTCGAACGCGATCAAGTACAACTCCCCCAACGGGGTCGCTCGAATCCGAATTGAGAACGTAGACAGCGAGAACGTTCGCCTGATGATCGAGGACACGGGTCCGGGCGTCCCAACGGATAGGGCCTCTCGGCTCTTCACTCCGTTTGACCGCCTGGGCGCGGAACAATCCAAGGTCGAAGGAACAGGGCTGGGGTTGGCGCATTCGAGAAGGTTGGCGGAGGCGATGGGAGCGACGCTCGAGTTCGATAGCTCGTATGAGGGAGGCGCGCGCTTCTTGCTCACTCTCCCGACCGGCCGATCGATGAGTCTGGAAGAATCGGCGTCCAGCAGGGTCGCCAGCGGCACACGATATACCGTCCTGCTTGTCGAAGACAACCAGGCCAACATCAAGCTGATCGAGTCGATCCTCAACGCGCGGGGCGACATTTCGATGCTCGTTTCGATGCAGGGTTCCTTGGGAGTCGAGATGGCCAAGAAACACAATCCCGACCTGATCCTGCTCGATTCGAACCTGCCGGACATCACCGGAGCAGAAGTCCTCAAGGAAATCCGTGCCGATTCTGCGCTGCAACGCACCCCGGTCATCGTGATTTCTGCCTCCAACGATAAAGATTCGCTCGCAACTTTCCATAAATACGGAGTAGTGGCGAATCTTCCGAAACCGCTGGACATCGAGCAGTTTCAGGATGCGCTGAATAGCCTGTTGAAATCGGAGCGAAACCATGCTGCATAACGATTCCGAATTGCAGGACTGTCGAATCTTGGTGGTCGACGACAACCAAGCGAACCTGGCTTTTCTGGAGCAGGTCCTCGATGTCTCTGGGTTTCGGAACGTGCGGACACTCTCGGAAGGGCCGGAAACTCCGGGCGTGTTCGCCGAGTACCACCCTGACCTCTTGATTTTGGACCTGCACATGCCGGGCATGGACGGCTTTGAGGTTCTCGAACAGCTTCGCGACGTGACGTCCCACTTCGACTTCGTTCCTGTGCTGGTCTTCACCGCCGACGTGGCGTCCGAAACTCGGCGTCGAGCCCTCAGCGCGGGCGCAAGCGACTTTCTCACGAAGCCAGGAGACGTTTTCGAGATCAAGCTGCGCGTTTGCAATTTCCTTCGCATGAGGCTCCTGTACAAGGCTCTTCGAGCCGCGAACTCAGAACTCCACGAAGACGTCTCCAAGGCCAGCTTAGAACTTCAGGAACTTCATACCGAACTCGTCGAGCGTCTGGCTCTGGTGGCAGAATATCGCGACGATGACACGGGCCATCACGCTCGGCGCGTGGGGCTCGTCGCGGGGATGATCGCCGAACAACTCGGCATGCCGCCCGAAGAGGTTGAAGTCGTCCGAACTTCTGCGCTGCTGCACGACATCGGTAAAGTTGGGATCCCCGACACGATTCTGCTGAAGCCGGGAATCCTTACCCCCGACGAAATCGAGGTCATTCGAACCCACACCACAATCGGTTCGAAGGTCCTTTCTGGAAGCCAATCAGCGTTCTTGCAGGCCGCAGAGACCATCGCGCGAACGCATCACGAGCGGTGGGACGGCAAGGGCTACCCGAACGGTCTGCAGGGCGAGGAGATTCCGCTGTTGGGGCGAATCGTAAGCGTTGCGGACGTCTTCGATGCCTTGACGAGCAAGCGAACCTACAAAGAAGCCGTTGGGCGCGACGAGGCGATCTCCGTCGTTCGCTCCGAAAGCGGGAAGGCATTCGATCCTAACGTTGTCGAAGCGTTCCTCTCGGCTATGCAGCAAGTCGACGCATCGTGCAAAAAACTCGGCACCGCCGCCTAGCCGCAGCATTCGGCGATCAGTCGGCTGGTTGCTCTCCGGCGTCGGGTCTGCGGATGTAGAGATAGATCGCTACCGCCACCGCGGCCCCGAGAATGGGACCCGATACGTAGACCACCCAATCGCCCAAGGCTCCGCCATAGATCGCGGGACCCAAATACCGCGCGGGGTTCATGCTTGCGCCTGTTAAGGTTCCCCCAGCCAGCACTCCCATGAGCACAGAGAGTCCGACGAACAGCGCGCCGGTCTTGGGGGCCTTCGAGTCGATGCACGTGCCGAAAACGCTCAGCACGAGGAACATGGCCAATACGCCTTCGACGACCACCGCTTGGGTCGTCGTGAGGCTTGCCGCAATTTCGGGCGTGCCGAACATTACATCGGAAAGCGCGGCGTTGCCATACGCGTACCCGACCGTGGCTACCGCCAAAACGGCTCCAGCAACCTGGCCGACGAGGTAGCCGACCGTATCTACCAGGCTGAGCTTATTGGCCATCCATGCCCCGATCGAGACGGCCGGGTTCAAGTGTCCTCCGCTCACGGGCGCGACCGCGCTGGCCATAACCGCGATGCCCAATCCGTGAGCCACCGCCACCCCGAACAGGCCCAAGGTGGAATTGGGCATCGCAGCTACGACCACGCTCGACACCCCGATGAAGACGAATCCAAACACGCCGACGAGTTCCGCAAACGCTGCTCGAACGTTCATTGTCGCATTCCTCCGTTACTTTGAGGACGAATCATTGCAGATTAGCGATGCGACTTCTCGCGGGAGCCTTCTCTGGGTCCGCGCTCACTCGCTCGATGTTCGGCTAAATTTAAGTTCGGCGACGGCCCATCCCAGCTTCTCTTCCAGCACAAACCTCCCTCCCAGACTGCGGGCCAAGTTCTGGGCGATCTGGAGGCCCAGCCGACTGTTCGCCCCAAGTTCGAAGTTCGTCGGAAGCCGGTCGCCGTCATTCGACACCCAAAGCCCGATCTCGCCGTCTCGCTCTTCGATGGTGATGTGAACGTTGCCGCTGAGAGAGTCCCTAAACCCGTGTTCGACGGCGTTCTGAATCAACTCGTTGAGGACGAGCGCGACTTGAGTCGCTTGCGTGGTGTGCAAGTGGACGTCTTCGCCCCGCACTTCGAACTCAATCGAGCGGTCGGGCAGCATCAGCGACTCCCTTTGATGGTGGATGAGGTCTTCGGCAAGGGATCTCAGTCCAACGTGGTCTAGGTCCTCCCGGCTCAAGAGTTCATGGACCGACGCGATCGCAAGGATGCGCGAAAGGCTGTCGCCCAGCGCCTCGTCGAGGGTCTTGTGGGTGCCGTGGCGAATCTGCAGTCGAAGAAGCGAAGCGATCTGCTGCAGGTTGTTCTTGACCCTGTGGTGAACCTCCTGGAGCAGCGTGCTCCTAACTTGAAGCCTCGCGTGTTCGATGCTGACCGCAGCTTGTTTGGCGATGGTCTCCAGAGCGGCGATTTCGTCGGAGGGAAAGTCCCTCACGCGATCGGTATAGCAACTCAAGACCCCTACGGTGCGGTCTTGCAGCAAGAGCGGCACGCAAATCATCGAACAAAGGCCCTGCTCTACGGCAAGCTCGTGGCCGATGTAGTCCGGCTCGATGCGGACATCCCGTACGGTTACCGCCCTGCGTTCGGAGATGGCCCTGCCTGCGATCGACTCGCCCAGCTTGATCGCTCGCTTCTTGCGGTACGCCCTCGCGGGAGCCTGCGTAGCGCGCAACACCAACTCGCCACGCGCTTCATCCAAAAGTCGAACCGTACAGACCTTGTAGTTGAACTGTTGCGCGGTGATGTTGACGAGCAACTGAAGAATCTCCTCGACGTAGGGACTCGTTGAGAGGGTCCGCGAGACCTCGGTCAACGCGCCCATCCGGTTGGAGGATGCGCCTCGCTGGAGCGCGTTTTCAAAGCCTTCCCACACTCGCGCCGCATCGCACACGTGTTCGAGAATCCGCTGCTTCTGCCGCTGGGAGAGCGGCCAAACTCGTTCACGGTGGAGGAAGCAAGCGCCGAGAGTGCGGGACGCGCCCCAAAACGGAATCACGGCCACGCCTTCGCAGTGCCTTTCATCCAGCCCCGGATAGCTCACGTACCTGGGGTGCTTCATCGCATTGCGGCGAACAAAAACCGGATTCCCGGTCTGATGAACGATTCCGGAAAGCCCAATTCCCTTTCCGAGCCGGCACCGATGCGTGTAGTCGGGCGCATAGGTACTGGCCCTCAAGATGAGGCTCTGGCCGTCGTCAGAAAGCAAGATGTCGCAACCGTCGGCGTCGGAAGCCGTCAGCAGTATCTGAGCAAGCTCGGCCAGAAGGCCGTCTTCGGACGTCGCCGCCGACATCGCGCCCACCATGTCGCGCAGCGCCAACAAGGTCTTCGGTTGCGATGAATGGACCTGCAGCATCCTACTCAGGACCGATCGCGGTCGTGCTCACCTTCCCTTCGGCGAACATGCGCTCCGCAAGGTCGACGATTCTTTCGTGAGTCACGGCGTCGATCTTGGCCAGCGTTTCGGTGACAGGCACTCGCCGCCCGAAGTAAATCTCGTTTCGCGCGTTTCTCATCATCCGCGCGCCCATGCCTTCGAGCGAGATCGCCAACTGGCCCGCAAAGCTCCTCTTGGTGCGGGCCAGTTCCTCGTCTTCGAGACCCGACCGCGATACGCGCGCGAACTCCTCGGCGACCAACTCCTGCACCAACGGCCACTGCTCAGGGCTCGTGCCCCCATAAACCGTGTACGCTCCTCCAGCCGAATAGGCGAGCGAATAGCTGCCGATCGCGTAGGCAAGGCCGCGCTTTTCTCGAATCTCTTGAAACAACCGGCTGCTCATCGACCCGCCCAACGCCGAATCCAGAACGCTAAGAACGTACACGTCGTCGTCGTGGACGGATGCGCCGTCCGTGCCGATGCAGAAATGGACCTGCTCAACGTCCCGCCCCACGTACGTGTTGACCGCCGATCCGTACGGCCGCTCGCACGCCACAGCCTCGCCGCCCGAGGGCACGCCACCGAGAAGCTGTTCGACGAACTCCTGCGCCTTTGCCCCCTCGACGTTCCCGGCAATGGACACAAGGACGTTGGCGCCCCGGTATTGCCGCTCCATGTACCTCAGCAGGTGCTCGCGCGCGAAGCCGCTGACGGATTCCCGGGTGCCGATGACTGGCTTCCCCAGGGGATGCTGCCCCCATCGGGCTTGCAAGTGAAGCTCATGCACGTGATCCGAAGGCTCGTCTTCGTTGCGCTTGATCTCTTCGAGCACGACGCCTTGTTCCCGCGCCAATTCTTCGGGGTCGATTCGGGAATGGAGCAGCATGTCGGTGAGCACGTCGAGCCCCACCTGGGCGTCCGCGGCGAGCATCCGGCAGTAGTAGCACGTGGACTCCTTGTCGGTAAAGGCGTTCAGGTGCCCCCCAAGCCCCTCGATGTCTTGCGCGATCTCTTTGGCGGTTCGCTTTTCGGTGCCCTTAAAGAGCATGTGCTCGATCAGGTGCGTGATTCCGGCTTCGTCGTCGAATTCGTGCCGACTCCCCGTAGCGCACCACAGCCCGATCGCGACCGACTGAACGTAGGGTACGGGCTCGATGAGGACTCGAACTCCGTTAGGAAGAACCGCCTTTGTGAATTCGCTCATGGAAGTGGACAGTATGGGGCAAGCATCAGATTCGGCGCAGGGCGAGGGACCCCAAGCGATCGCTGGTCCACCTGATTTCGTCACCGGGTTCGATCCTCAGGCCCTGCCGAGTGGGTCCCAGTTCGACAAGGAACAAGTCTCCGGCGCGGATGGGGGCGGTTTGGCTGGCAAACGACACGATCGACGGCAACGAAACGGGTCCATCCGTGCTATCGAACACCGCGACGTCCGCTCCGTTCAGGCTCAAAGTACAGGCGAACGGAGCGACGAAGTCGCCCTCAGGTCCAAGATCGTCGCTCATCTCTTCGGGCGAGGTGAGGGCGGGCCCTACAGGAATGGCGAAGTCGTGGCTTCGGCTGAGGCCAAGACCCGATGCCAACTCGCTCCGTTCGAGTTCCGGCGAATATGCTACCAAGGCCATTGCGAACCCGATCGCGCAACCGAGCGCCTGTCCGGGGTCGAGGTTCATGCCGGCCTCGGCCACAGCGAGGGCGAGGCAACACTTCAGTGAGACCCCTCCAAAGTCGTCGTCGAGCAGCAAGTTTGAATGGGAGCCCACGACCGATCCGGGGTTAAGATAGACAAACTGCGGGCCGGATTCCTCGCTGTCGAATCCTGCCTGCCCACCGCCCACGCCGTAGCCACTCGGGACGAACCGCACCGAATTGGGCTTGCCGATCGGCGCAAGGAGTTGGGTGTCGGCCCAATCGTGGACCGCGATCGGGCTCGTGCCGTCGGTCTCATAGACCCTGCCTTGATGCACGAATCCGGCACGAATACTCTCGGGGTCGGAAAGCAGATGGAAGCGGACGAGCTTCACCCCAAGAGATTACCCGCCTGAGCCTGGGTACAATGCCATCCGAACACCGGGGCGCCCCGTCACCCGTCCGGCGAAGTTTCGAACGTCCGGTACAATACGCATCGCCCTACTGATGCGCGTTGAATCGCGGGAACGCTTCAGGTAGCATCGAACAGACAGTCCAGGAGATATTCGAAGCGAATGCCATCCAAGATTTTGGTTTGTGACGACGAGAGAAACATCGTCCGTTTGATTCAGGTGAATCTGGAGCGACACGGCTACCAGGTCGTGACGGCTTTCGACGGCAAGGAAGGCCTCGAGAAGATCAAATCCGAGAAGCCGAGCATGGTCGTTCTGGACGTGATGATGCCGTATATGGACGGGTTCGAAGTCCTCAAAGCCATCCGCCGCGACCCGGAAACCGAAAACCTGCCCGTCATCATGCTGACGGCAAAGGCGCAGGACAAGGACGTGTTCGAAGGCTACCACTTCGGCGCGGACATGTATCTGACCAAGCCATTCAACCCAGCCGAGCTGATCGCATTCGTTAAGAGAATCTCCGAAGGCACCAAAGACGACGGCCCCAAGCGGTACGACCTGTAACTTCTGGGCCCTGTGCAGCGCGCAGCTTCTGTACAGTAGGCCCTCTCTCGCCAGCGGGTGGCCCTGACAGGCGGGGAGGGATTGTGCCGTTTGTCAGGGATGGGCTGAAGGCGAGAATTCATCTGGGTCGATCAAGTGGCCAGGGTGAGGGCACCCAGGCTTATTCTTGCGGGTACGTCCTTTCCTGTTCTCCGGGCAGGGGGTCTCCCAATCCTCCCGGACAAACGGCACGGTCAGCCGCCTGTCCGGGGCACCCGGGCACCGACTCTGCGCCGGGTTTGACTCCAGCCAAGACGCAACTTACTGAATGGGCGACAGAACCCGACAACGTCTTGTAACGCTTGGCTCATTGGGTTACAATGGCGGAGGGTGATCCAATGATAACCGTTTCAACGATGATCGCTGCCCTTTCGGTGGGCTTCTCGATGCACGCTCCACAGGGCGAGGAAGCGACCCCGCAACCCGGCGACCTGCCTTTCGAGCGCATCCAGCAGAAAGCCAACCTGCTTGCAAGGGACCTGAACCTCGGATTCTCTGAGTGGCGTTCCAAGTTTATGATGACGTACCGAGGAGAGAGGCGGCAATGGGTCTTCGGAACCGACAACTATGAGTTGTTGTTGGATTCTCGGACTGGGGACTTGGTGCGATTGAGCTTGACCGACGGCTCCCATAGCGTCCGCACGGACTCCCGTCGCACCGGCCTTCGGCATTTCGCGTCGGACGAAGACGCCAAAATGGAACTGCGCTCGATTGCGAACAAGCTCGGGGTATGGCCGAACGCGAAAATGCGATATGCATTTCATCCGGACGACCCGACGAAGTCCCTCTGGGGTTACTACTTCGCCAACTTCAAGCCGGACTTGGGTCCCTACCAATTCTATTCGTTGGGTCCTCAATTGGTCATCGGTTTGGATTCGGAGACGGGCCGCATCGTCGAGATCGAACAGGATCGTGAATACGAAGTGACACCTACGGAGATTCGGGTTACTGAGGCTCAGGCGAAAGATCTTGCTTGGCGTGCGTACAGCTCCTACTGTTCGGACAAGGGACGACCTTTGAGAGCCACCAAAGATGAGGCGGATGTAGTTGGGCTGGGTTATGCGGTTCCGAATGGCTGGAATGGCTCCCCATCAGGTTTTCAGCGCGCGCCGTATCAAGCACGCTTGGTCTATCGCGTTCGGTTTGGACCAGCCACCATGCCTGGATTCTTTGACCACGTCAGCATCCGCGCTGACACGGGACAAGTGTGGGGAGGTTATGTGAGCGGAACGAAGCTTGAGGAAGGGGCAACCTCGACCCTCGGGTCTGCTTTTGAGCAAGTAGGCTGAACGACGATCACGCGGGACCAACCGGGCGGCTAGGACTGTGCGCGTCGCCAATGGGAGTCTTGTGGAGTTCCTGTGTCCTATCGTCACCTGGTAACATTACCGGCACTTTCCTTGCGTCATTCCGCGCGCTCCGAGAAGTGTTATTATCAGCATTATGCGCCCACTCTATACAGTCGTCGCATCGCTGGCGGTCGCTGCGGGAACGTGGTCACTCAACGCGCTCCTCGATGACTCAGTAGCAGTAACGTCGTCGAGAAGTGAGCTTCGAGGCCGTTCTTTCGAGCGCAAGCACACACAATGGTCTCCAGCAAGACGATTTTTGGAGAATGCAGCGACTTAAGGCGGCGGCCATGCCGAAGCACTCCGAAAGGCCGCCGCTCCACGAGAGGATAGAATCCCCTTGGCACCATGTCCACACGACAGCTTGGCAAGACCGACCTCACCGTCTCGCGGCTCAGCTACTACTGGGCTGTTCCGAGACGCAACACAGAATGGAGACATTCGCCACACTTTCCTTGGCTCAGGCTCACCAGTATGACTCTGGAGGATCTCCGACTCTAAACTTGCGCCCCACAGGATACGCCTTCACATGTAGGTCAGGAAACAAGTAATAGCCCATCCCGCTTGAATGATATCCTCGCGTGCTGTTTCCTGACCACGTTAGGCTGGGTTCATTGAACGCCTCATCTCCACCAGAAGCGGGTTCGCACATGATCGGCTGCTTCTGAGGCAAGACGTCAAGCGGTAGTGAAGGAGGCGGAGTCAGGTTCTCCGTAACATATCGCCAAACCGCAGTACCTCCCTCGTAGACGCCCCCGTAAGCGTAACTCAAGTACCTATGTCGAATCCCCAGATAGTACCGGTCCTGGCCCTTTACAGGATCTGCGGGACTAAACCACACATCTTGCGAACGAACATAGGGTTCAAGGCTGTCTCGCAACATTCGAGGCATTTCTGAGTTCGTAGGAAGGTCTCCCAACAAGCCCACTGGATTCTCGTAAAAGTACAAGAGTGATTCGGCATTCGTATAGGGAGGTGGCGCGCCATCGTTGTCTATGGCGTAGAGATGAATCGCCCCGCCGAGTTGGCGAAGGTTGCTTGCGCTCGAACTCTCGATCGCCCGCGCACGTGCCTTTGCGAGCACGGGCAACACGATACTAGTCAGAGCACAAACAGCTGCAATTGTAACGGTGGTCTCGATGAGCGTGAATGCTCCGACCGGACACCTACGGCGCGCCTGATTCATGATTACTGCTCCGATGGAAGTGGCGGTGGCGGCCCAATAGTGCCACCCGAACACGCATTGGCCGTATAGGAACCATCCCCGTAGGGGCTGTTACAGCCAGAATACGTATGGTACCTAACGTAGCAGGTTGTCGGCGTCCCATTGGAGCAGTTTGCTAAGGCAGGTGACCCACATGTCTTTGCACCGTTGTTATAGATGAACTTGCTGCCGGATCCGTTGACCCAGCATCCTACGTTGCAAGGGGTGTCGCCATCGCACTCAGTAAAGATCCCTCCAACGACCAGGTCAAGCTCCGCATTGGTCGGCGCCACTGCAGTTGCAGGCCGAGGGAAGGCCACCCCTGCTGAGATTACCGCAAACGGAATCAGTAGCCATTTCATCCACTTTCTTTTCTTCATGGTGAATTCTCCTATCGTTTCCTAACTTGTTGGTTGCGCGAAAGACTCGATCACTTGCGTACTTGAATGTCCGAGAATCCGACGCTTGCCAGCCGTGTCAAACACGTACGGCACCTCGCTTACACCAAGGGACGTGAACGTCTTGCCGTCCTCGGCAATCCAGTACAGGAGTCGGTCAGGCGCTATTTGGAGGAGTGATTCAGCTTCGCCACGCATTCCCAAGGAATCCGCGACCCGCAGAATAGTTTGGTCAGTGAGGGGCTCCTGAGAGGCAAACAAGGAGCGCCTAAGGGTTGCGCCCTTAGCCCAGTCTTGCTCTGAAATCCCTTCGATGACGAGAGCTGCACGTCGAGTACGTGCAGAGCTAGCTGGTTGCAAATACCACCGAAAGACGATTACAACGTCGAACCTCTTGTTTTGAGCCTCAATCCGAGACAGTTGGCGGCAAGCAGGGCACTCAAGATCGGCAACTACGACGTAGATGTGGGCCCTCGGATCTATGGGCCGTTCATACGGACGCAACAGCAACGGAGTTGGTCCCGGCGCTTGGGCCATGGCAATCTTATCAGCGAGAAGCACGTAAACTCCGACTGTTCCGACTAAGAGTCCCAAATATCCCAGACCGAGCTTCTTGATGTTCGTCAACCCGAGGCCGACGAGGAGAAAAGCGAGGGCAATACAACTCTGACAGGCTCCATTTAGCGCCAGAGCAACGCCCTGCATGCAGATTGCGACAACTGCGCCTAAGATGGACCAGCGCCGAAAAACAGCGTCCTGATTGAGCCAGGCGGCCTTCCCGAGAGCAACAACTCCCGCGAGGGCGAGAACCGCCACGAGCTTGCTAAGGGGCCAGTCTCTGATGGCCCCACAGTATCTGTTGCAAGGCATGGTTATAAGCTCAAAGTGCTGGCAAACGAGCAACAAGGAAATCGTCCCGGCACAGAGCGTCAACGCAATTCGGATCCACCTCATGAAGACGTCACCGAAAAGTTGATCAAAGCGGTAGATTGAACTTTGCCGATCGAGTTAAGCAAGTGAACTCGGATCAGGCCCGCCTTGAGTGCCACCCCAGCGCCATCCGGAAGAAAAACAATTTGGCCATCAGGTTTCAAGTGTACGCGACCCATCTCCTTATCGCAGCTTACGCTCCATCCCTCCGGAACCCCTCCAACAACGCGGCCCACAGGAATGTCGTTCCGGAGACCATCACTTGTCACGGTTGACAATGAGGGGTAAATACGTGGGCCACCCCTGTCACAAGCATAGACGGGAATCCGAAAACTATATCGCTTCCCTCGATCTGTCACCGCCAAGACCAGCGATTCTTTGCCTTCGAGTAACATGGGCTGACTCGCAAATTCGAGGGTGATTGTATCCTTGGTGACCTTCGCAAGTAGTCCACGCGGTGCTTCAACAACAGAAATGGCCACCCCTGAACTGGCGTTCCTGACACGGACCGATGGTAGATCGGTTGTGGGATCGATCCAGAGTTCAGACACATCGAGCCAGGGTCCGCCAACAACGTTCCACGTCAGACGATATGTTCTCTCCCTGACCATTCCTCGAATCGTCTCAGTAAGGACGAATGAAGCTCCGCCCGGACCCCGCCTTCTAGTCGCTCGAGAGATCAGCGTAAGCACGCCGCTTTCATTCCCTTGCAGGACTCCATTATTCGAAAACGCTGGCCTTACGCCACACGCCTGCTCGAATCCACCATAAACAGCCAGAGCGTTCTCGCGGTTGGTCACTGCAAAACGCACTTCCAATTGTTCGCTTGGCCGCACATTTCCAAAGTCCCAAGTTGTTTCGCCTGAAAAGCTGGCCTGTGATCGCGTCATTTGGAAAACAACGAATAGCGCAATGCCGATTAGCAGAAACGCAGACAACCGCCACTTCATTGGCTTGCTCCTTCAGGAGAAAGCGCATATCCTGTCCATCGTGTTCGAAGCGCTGCATCTGTATAAACCTTGACGCCGTACGGAGGGTCAATCACTACCCAGTCTGAACTGCGCTTGCGCACAACGACAACAAAGTGACTTTCACGCGTCGACAAGATGCTGGGAAAGCGGATGCTCTGCAAGTTGAGGTTGGGTGACTTGGTTGCTTCCAGCCTCATTCCAAGTTGTGCACCAACTGACTTGATGTCCAGCATGCTGACACCATCCTCGACTTTTCTGAAAGCTCCCAAGACGGCGGAGGGAGTTGTGGTTACTCCCGATAGACGGGAAAGATAGTAAAGGGACTCTGGACCGCAGGTTGGGCCTGAGGGATCACCTTTTCGCTCTCGCCCTTGCGCTCTGCTGGCGTACCTCAGCGTGATTGCCGCGTCTCTTTCTGTCAGAGGTTTCGGGGCACCGATCAGACGCTTCAAGCCGGTGGCCTGATCGTCAATCGTTGCGCCTGCTGGAAGGGATAGGGCAACTGGGGGTGACGTTAATGGCAAAACTCTGTTGAAGCGAACAGACGTCCCTTGTGTCCAGCCTTTGCCAGTCTCCCACACCTGAGTCTTCACCACCATGGGAGTCCAAGTCGAGGGGTCACAGGATGCCGGCGAGAAACTCCTACGAAGAATTGGCTCGGAAGGACCCAGCATTGTTATTTGCACGGGAAATCCCCTAACCCAATTGAACAGGATGTGGATCCGCCCATTAACCGTCGAACCCTCATTCAATGTGAATCGAATGTCGACCAGTTCCTTGCCGACGGCATTCAGCGATCGATCCTTGCCACGGGTCAATGCCTGAGAGAGCGTAACATCGCCGTACACCAGAACTCCGAGGGTGAAGAGGAGTATCCTAGCGTCCGCACGAAGTGTCTCTGCAACGTCCACCAACTCCGTACCATAGACGGTGGCAATTCCTGTGCTTCGTTGTCCTCGGCCGCTTAGGGTCAAAACGCTGCCACCAACAATTGAAACCCGAGACCAACCGTCTCCGGCTTCGGATTGCAAATCGTAACGACCAGGCCAGTCTCGGTATCGGAACTTGGTGACTTCGCCACGACCGCGATTAATAGTGCAGGCGTCTATATAGACTCGATCAAATCGGGCTTCCCATCCTCGGGCACCGAAAACGCAGGCATCCAAACTGGGCCCAATGCCCAATGCCCAATGCCCAATGCCAGCCAAAGTCCCGTCAAGACCTGCCCTCGCTCACAAAGGAATTACTAAAGTACTTCGTCCCCAGTACCCCTCTATGAGCCTAATTGGCATTGTATCACAGAAAAGCGAGAATAGGCGGAAAATCTTCGGAGAGAGGTGAGACAGGCCAGCCTTGGGGACCCACTGGGCAACTTACATGCTTCGGAAAGTTCGCGCTTTGTTGGTCTTGACGGAGAACACCATCTGCAGTTCTCAATTGTGTCCAACCAAGTCGAGGTGAGCCAAAGAACTTGCTGACGAACCCCTGCTAGGATCGGGGGTATTCGACCATGTCGATCTTCGCGCCGATACGGGCGAACTTTGGGCCGGCGCGGTGATCGGGAAGCTGAGGGGCCTTCCGCATTCTACGGCGCTCCAACATCCCGAGTTCGAGTAGGCGCAAGCAAACCGTCGACCTTTCAAAGGGTTCTCTCGCGCCGCCGGACGGAACCTTCGGAGTCCCACTGCGAGTAGAAGCGCTCATTGTCGCCCACCGTCTCCGATGCTGACGCGATGCATCCCAGCTGAAGGCAAGGGGCGTGGCCGCAGGCCGCCTCGGATTCCACCGGATTCTCCCCGCGCGGAGCGGGTGCTTTTCATTCGACTCCCCAATGTGGCACAATAGTTGCTCCCACGTCCCGAAAAGAGAGGGTTATCGATGTTGCTCGCCATGCTTCCACCTGCCTCATGGGTCGATGTACTTTTGCTACCTGGACTCGCGTGTTTGTTTGGAGCGCTCGCGTTCATCTTGGGATTACGAACTCAACTGCAGGGCGGCAAACCGTATTGGAAGTACGTTGGCCTCCTCATCCTGATCCTGGGCGCCTACGCCGGGTTTGGCCCTTTCTATAACGTGGTGGGCGGCAGCTTCGAGGCGATTGCCTACAAGGACCTGCTGCGGGGACGCGGTCAGAAGATCATGATCGCGCACTGGGCGGGGTTCTGGCTGCCCGTTTCGCTGATTCTGATCGGCCTTCTCTCCGAATTCGCTATTCGGCGAAGGACGGACCGCAGCGAGTTTTAGTCCTTTTCCCAACGCACTAGGTTGAGTTCGCTGGGGATCACGACGTCGGGGCTCGATGGCACAATTCGCACGGTATAGCCGAGGTGCCCGGCCTGTCGGCAAGGCACTTCTCCTTCAAACGAGTGCATCCCGTTCTCGGAGCCAACGTGCGTGAGGTCCACGTGCCAAACGTCTTGAAGCTCTCGATTGGAGCCGACTCGTCCGACGACGGCCTGAACGCGGGCCTCTTCTGGGTTCAAACCGTCGAGATCGGCTGTCACGCGGATCGAGAACGTCGATCCCACGAGATTCCGGCTCTGCAGCGTATCGGAAACCGAATCGACTCGCACTTTGGGCCAAGCCGCCCGCACCTTATCGCGCCATGCGAGCGCCTCTTTCGCGCGGCCCAAGCCGTTCGATTCCATCGCTTGGAACGACACCGAAGCAGGCAGATAGAACTTCTCCGCATAATCGCGAACCATTCGCGCCGTCGAAAACCGGGGCGCAAGCTTCGCCATGCTTTGCTTGATCATCTCGACCCATCCGGTCGGAGGATCGCCGTTGGAGCGTGTGTAGAACTTGTTCGACACCTCTCCTTCGAGCGCTACGTACAGCGACCGGCTGTCGACCCAGTCCTGGAACCCGGTATCGGCATAGTCGTTCCGGCTTCCGATCGCCCAGCCCACGCCCGGGTCGAAGCCTTCATCCCACCAGCCGTCCAGCGCGGAGCAATTCAGGCCCCCGTTCGGCACCACCTTCATGCCGCTCGTTCCGCTCGCCTCCATCGGCCTTCGGGGGTTATTGAGCCAGAGATCGATGCCCTGGACCATCATCTTCGCAACGCTGATGTCGTAGTCCTCGAGAAACACGATCCTCTGCATCGCCGATTCCGACTCCACAAAAGTGACGATTTGCTGGATCAGCCGCTTGCCTTCGTCGTCCTTGGGATGGCTCTTTCCGGCGATGACGATTTGAATCGGGCGATCGGAATGGAAGAGCAGCGAGCGCAACCGCTCGGGATCAGAAAGCAGGAGCGTGGCGCGTTTGTAGGTGGCGAACCGCCGGGCGAAGCCGATCGTCAATATCCGCGGGTCCAAGATCGTCTCCGCTTGGCTTGCGTCGGAACGGGTGTGCCCTCGGCGCACGAGGTCGCGCTGAACTCGCTTGCGGACGAAGCGAACGAAGTCGCCGCGCATGTTCTCCCGAACCTCCCAAAGCTCGCGATCGGGGATCGCATGCACCTGAGCCCACGTTTCGGGGTCGTCGGGGCGTTCGCGCCACTCCGAACCCAGATAGGTGTCGAACAGTTTAGCCATTCGAGGGCTCGTCCAACTCAACGTGTGGACGCCGTTCGTAATCGCCGACACAGGCACTTCGTCTTCGGGGTAGTCGGGCCATCGAGCGTGAAACATCTGCCTCGTCACGCGGGCGTGAAGTTCTGAGACTCCGTTCACGTAGTTCGAGTTTTCCATCGCGAACACGGCCATGTTGAACGGCTCTCCGTCGTTTTCGGGGTCGATGCGCCCGAGTCGGATCAGGTCGTCCATCTTGAGCCCGATCTCTTGCGCTAGGCTCGACGCATAACGCTCGAGCACGTCTGGAGGAAAAAGGTCGAACCCGGCTGGGACCGGCGTGTGCGTCGTAAACACGTTCCCGGCCACGACCACCTTCCGCGCCAATCGAAAGTCGCAGCCGCGCTGCCTGACAAACTGCCGAATGCGTTCGAGCGAAAGGAACGCCGAATGGCCCTCGTTCATGTGGCAGACCGTGGGGCGAATCCCCAACGAATCGAGCGCTCGCATGCCCCCCACGCCCAAGATCAGCTCCTGGCGAATCCGCATCTCCTGGTCGCCGCCATAAAGCGTGTCGGTGATCTCCTGATCGACAGGCGCGTTTTCAAGGACGTTGCTGTCCAGCAGAACCAACTGAATTCGTCCGACGTCGCACTTCCAGACCTGGCAGATGATGGTGCGGTCGGGGAGTTCGACTTCCACCCGCAACGGCTGCTGGTCCTCTCCGCGCATGAGTTGGAGCGGATATTGATAGAAGTCGTACTTCGGATAGTGCTCCTGTTGCCAGCCGTCAGAGGTGAGGATTTGGCGGAAGTATCCTCGGGAATAAAGGAGCCCAACGCCGACCAGCGGCACGCCCAGATCGCTCGCGGCCTTAAGGTGGTCGCCCGCAAGAACGCCGAGCCCTCCGCTATAGATCGGAAGCGTTTCGGAGATCCCGAACTCAGCGCAGAAATACGCGACCAGGGTCCGGCCCACCTGTTCGGGGAAGGTCTCGCCAAACCAGGTCTTCCCTTCGAGGTACTGATCGAGGTCGTCGGCGCACACCTTGAGGCTCGCGAGAAAGGCGGCATCGTTGCAGAGAGCCTGGATTCGCTTGGCGGGCAGGCCGTTGAGCAGTTGCACCGGGTTGTGCTCAACCTCCTCCCACAACTGCCGGTCGACCTGCCGGAAAAGCTCCTGAGTGGGTTCGTGCCAGGTCCAGCGAAGGTTGAACGCAAGCCGCTTGAGAGGGTGAAGCTCCTCCGGCAGTTCCGACGTCACTTCGAACGAATGCGAGTACTTGGGATGCTTCATGGCCGCATGATAGTTGTCGGACAACCCCAAGAAAATACCCAGGGCTAGCGTCCGTTCGCTCACTTCTGACGTAAGTCGACCCTTCCGCATTGTCGGACGAGCGCCCAAGGCTCATCCTCAGAATTCTCGTTGCTTCAGGAATGGCGACCTTGAGCGGTCAATTCACGGGTCTTGCTGAAACGTGGCCATCGAGGTACAGAAGGTTCGCAACGGCTCCGTGAGGGGACACCGGCTCGTAGAGGCCCTGTTGGTTCCGAACTTCTCCGATGGGGGAATCGTGACAGTAGGGGGCCGACGCGGGATCGGCGACCGTCCCGATCGCCCAGTGTCTTCCCCCTTGAGCGTCCCGAAAGGCCCCTTTTACTTGAAGTGCGTGCTCGTAACTCGTGTGTAGTCGGATCAGCCCGTTGGGGACGGGGGGCCCGCTGGTGGTCCTTGCGAACCGGTCGTCGGGGCAAAAGAAGACTCCATCGTTCCGAGCATAGGGGATCAAGCTCTCTTTCCAGCGACGGGCAGGATGAAGCTCCCCGAGTTGCAAGGCTGTCGGCTCGCCCGTCGGGAGAGGGTCGAAGGTGAAATAGGGAGGGATACAGTCGTCATGGTCCGCTGCGTAGAGATGCAGCGCGCTCCCGATTTGGCGGAGATTGTCGACGCACGTCGCGGCGCGGGCCTTGCGAGTCAACCCAAAGTACACGACTGTGGTCGTTGCCACAAGGAGGGCAATGACGGCCGAAACAATGAGCAACTCCTTGACGGTCGCCGCTCGGGTCCTAGTTCGTGCTCTTTCCGCAGTGGAGCGCGGTCTTGATCTCCACTTGCAGACGGAACATCGATTCCGAGGTTGAACGAACCCAGGCAAACGCGACATGACGCGAGTTCATGTTATCAGATGAGATCGGCGAACTCCCTCATCTCCCTGGTTTAGGGCCGAAATTCGTCCGAACCTTCCTCGGCCCCTATCATCGCGCCTTCCTATCGCTTCCCAGGACGAGATCGGCGCTATTTTTGGGGTAGAACTGAGCGCCATGCTCGAAATCTCCGGACTCGATGTGTACTACGGCGCGATCCACGCGCTGAAGAACGTCGGCATCCGCGTGGAAGAGCGAGAAATCGTCGCCATTATTGGGTCGAACGGCGCGGGAAAGAGCACGTTGCTCCGCGCCATCAGCGGCCTGAACCGCGCCCGCCAGGGCACAATCGTGTTTCAGGGCGAGAACATCGAGGCGATGCCCGCCCACGAGATCGTCAAGCGCGGGATCAGCCAGGCGCCAGAGGGCCGACGCATCTTCACGAATATGACGGTGATGGAGAACCTGTTGCTGGGCGCATTCACGCGCAAGGATTCTGGGGTGGGCGCGGACCTCGAAGGCGTGATGAAGCGCTTCCCTCGCCTCAAGGAACGAATCTCTCAAAGCGCGGGGACGCTCAGCGGAGGGGAGCAACAGATGCTGGCGATCGGCAGGGCGCTGATGTCGCGTCCGAAGCTGCTCCTTCTGGACGAGCCCAGCCTTGGGCTTGCCCCCAATTTGGTCAGCGAGATTTTCGATATCGTCACCACGATCAACGGCGAAGGCACGACGGTGCTGCTGGTCGAACAAAATGCGCACCGGGCGCTCGACATCGCCCACCGGGCCTACGTTCTCGAAACGGGTTCGATCGTGTTGGCGGACACGGGCAAAAACCTGCTCGCCAACCCGAAAGTCAAGGAAGCCTATCTCGGAGGGTAGGCGCATGAAGGTTCGCGTTGCCCCGTTCGCGCCGGAACACATCGACGCCGTTATGGCTATTGAGCGGCTCAGCAACCCTTCGCCTTGGTCGGTTGAGAGCTTCCGATCCGAACTCGCAAACCCCCAAAGCGTGTTCCTTGTCGCGCTCTCGGGTTCGGAAGCGGTCGGCTTTGGGGGGATCTGGCTCGTGGTGGACGAGGCCCACGTCACGACCCTTGCTGTTCACCCCGACTACCGGCGATCCGGCGTCGGGAGGCTCCTGATGAACGAGCTGCTTTCTAGGGCAAAGCAAGCCGGGATGACATGCTCGACCCTCGAGGTCCGCAGCCAAAACGAACCCGCTATCGAACTCTATGAGAGCCTTGGATATCGGCAGACCGCCACGCGCAAGCGTTACTACCCCAACAACGACGACGCGACCGTCATGTGGCTCGAAGACCTCGACATCCCGCAGGTCGAGCCGACGAGCGGGAAAAGGAAACGAGCGTGAACCCGGAAGCTCTGCGGCTTTGGGATGGGCCCGTGCTCGGGATCGAGACGAGTTGCGACGAAACCAGCCTGGCCGTACTCGAGGGACTCTCGGTTCGCGCCAACGTGGTTTCGAGTCAGGCCAAGTTGCACGAGCAATGGGGCGGGATCGTTCCCGAAGCGGCGTCGAGGGCGCACGTAGAGGCGTTCCTCCCGGCGATGGAGCAAGCCCTTTCGGAGTCGGGCATGAACCTGAGCGGCATCACGGCGATCTCGGTTACGAACCGGCCGGGTCTCGTCGGCGCGCTCAACGTGGGGCTCACCGCCGCGAAGGGGCTGGCGTATGCGCTGGAGGTTCCGTTCGTTGCGATCCACCACCTCGAGGGCCACCTCTTGAGCCCGCTTCTTGACGATCCCGACCTCCGATTTCCGCACGTCTGCCTTCTGGTCTCGGGCGGGCATACAGAGATCGTGCGACTCGAAGGCCTGGGGGCCTACCGGCTATTGGCGCAGACCCGCGACGACGCGGCGGGTGAGGCGTTCGACAAGACCGCGCGGCTTCTTGGGTTGGGTTATCCGGGAGGTGCGGCGATTCAGGAGCTTGCCCAGGGGGCGAACCCCGAGCGCTACCCGTTGCCCGTCGCCTTGGAGAAGGAGGAGACGCTCGATTTGAGCTTTAGCGGCCTGAAGACAGCGGTTCTTCGGTTGGTGGAGTCGGAGGGAGCATCGCTGGACAAGCCAGATGCCGCCGCTTCGATCCAACACGCGATCGCGCGCGCTCTGGTCCTGAGAGGCATGCAGGCCACCGAGCGAGAGGGCGTCGATTGTCTCACGCTGGCGGGTGGCGTGGCCGCGAACGAGCGCCTTCGCCAGTCCCTTGCTAAGGAGTGCGAGCGCAGAGGCTGGAGGTTCCGCACACCCAGCGCGGAGTACTGCACGGATAACGCGGCCATGATCGCGCTCGCGGGCTCGTGGCGATTGGCCGCCGGGCAGCGCAGCGGCTGGGAGGCCGAGCCTGAGTCCACCGCGCCCCTTCCCGGCCCGGTTGAGTCCTGAGCCTTACCGCCTTGGATGGGCTGCAAGGAACCTTCTGCGCAACTCGTCGATGTCGAGTTGAGTGTACACCTGAGTCGTCGCGATCGATTCATGGCCCAGGAGTTCTTGTACCGCCCGCAAGTCCGCTCCGCCTTTCAGCAGGTGGACTGCGTAAGAGTGCCGCAAGGCGTGGGGGCTGATTTCGGCGATCCCAGCCTGTCGGCAATAGTCCTGAATCCTCTTGGCCGCGCTTGTCCGCCTCCAATGAAGGCCCCGGGCGGAGACGAACACGCGCCGGGTCGGCCGCCTGAGAAGGTGAGGCCGTCCGAACTCGAGGTACTTAGCCAGCCATTCCACCGTTTCCTTCGGCAGAGGCACCCAACGGGTCTTTCCCCGCTTGCCCGTAACGGACAACATGCCGCGCTCCAGATCGAGTCCGTGGAGTTCGAGTTCGATGGCTTCGCTGATTCGGAGTCCCGCGCCGTAAAGCAGTTCGAGCAGCGCGCGGTCGCGAAGTCCGAGGGGAGACGAAGTGTCTGGGGCTTCGAGAAGCCTCGAAACCGTCTCGAAAGTCAGCGCCTTGGGAAGGAGTTTCGGCTTTCGGAACCCCCCGGTGCTGGGGAGTTCGATCTCCGGTCCTGCGGAGGTGCGTTTGAGGTACTTCAGGAACGATCGCAGGGAGCTTAGATTGCGCTGGCATGTGGAAGGCGAGAACTCCTTGGCGAGCGCTGTCGAGTACTTCGCCACCGATACACGGTCCAGCATCCGCGCCGAGTCCAACCCGAGCTCCAAGAAGTGGCCGCGGGCCCGGGTCAGATCGTTGCGGTACGCCGCCACGGTATGGGGGCTCGCTCCACGCTGCACGCTCAGATAGTCTAAGAACGACTCGATTTCTTCAGTAAACCCGTTCACTTTCGCTTCCAGACCCATATCGTAGGACGGATGTACTCGAGGTCGTGCACCTGTGGCACTCCTCCACCCACCGCGACGAAAGGCTCATAACCCTCCTTCAACTGGTCCATGAAGCGACGGTACTGCTCGACCTGGCCTCGGAACTTCTCGGGCAACTCGCGTTGACGGCTCAGCCTGTCGAGGTCGGAGGCCTCAAAACTCGAGAAAACGACATAGGTCGGGTTCATTTCGGAAAGCAATCGGTCATCGAAGTCGATCCGCTGAGAGAAGTCCGCTGGCGCGTAGCGGAAAATCCCTTGCTGCGCCAAGCCCGCCATGTACTCCACGCCGCTTCGCAAAAACGCTGGGCGAGGCATCCCCACCGAGGGCTCCAGAGGTGGGGTGTAGTACCACGGGTCGGAGGCCAGCCCTACCGTCGTGCCGGGCTCCTTTTTCATGTGCTCGATCAGAAGCCGTGCGGTAGTGTCTCTTGGGTCGGGGCCACTCATCCAAACGCTCGTTCGCGCCGCCTGCATCAATCCAGTGCCGTCGATCCCCGCAAACGCCAAGAACCAAATCGCAACGGCCGCCGCGTTCGCGCGAGGAGCGTCCTTCCAGCGGTCGAGCAGTAGCCCTGCGCCCACCGACAAGACGGCCATCAGCGGAAACGTATATCGAAGGAACAACACGTTCGTGCCGCCCATGAGAAGGTAATAGGGCGCCGCAAACGCCAGCACGATCCAGGCCACCCTGCGGTATTCGGGGCGCGGCGTGACAAGCCCCACCGCGCCGAAAAGCGAGGCGATCAGCCCAAATCCCACGGCGAGGTTGAGTAGGTGGTAAAGGAAGCCCGGTCCCCTACCTACAAATACAAGTCCATGGCCCTCGCGGGCGTGGGACAGTTCGTAACTGAAGTCGCGCCAGAAGGCTTCGGAATTCGTGAAAACTCCGGGCGTGCTCAGCGCGAAAGCCACCGCGGCGACCCCTATCACCTGGGCCGTCAGCATGGCCGGGCGTTTACGTTTGGCGAGCCAGATTGCCGCGAGGATCGCCAGCACAACCAAACCCGCGTTGTACTTCGTCCCTGCAGCCAACCCCGCGAACAATGCGGCCAGCAGAACCTGTTTCCGGTTGAAAACTTCGTCCCTTTCGGGTTCGGAGGGAGCGCGAAGCAGCTTCAGCGAAAAATGAAGGCACAAGGCGACGAACAACGCGGCCAAGATGTCGACTGTGGCGAACCTGGAATGCACGACGTGCGCTGGAGCAACGGCAAGCAACAGCGCGCCCGCAAACGCAAAACGAATCCGGACCCATCGCCGCAACAGAAGGAACACCACGACGACCGAACCCGCGCCCGCAAGGCTCGAAGCCAGCCGACCCATCAAGATCGACTTCCCCAAGAATCCGTAAACCGCAGTAGGGTCCTCGGTCCCGCTTCCCATGAGCGCCCCGGCCAGCGAACTGCCCACGCTGAGCACTGTGAGGTACACCGTGCCGTAGTTGTAGAAATCAGGATCGAAATCCAACTTGGCGGGCTCGATCTGCTGAGCGACCAGAACGTTGACGGTCTCGTCTGGGTGGTATGAGAAATGGTGGAGGTCGTCGGGCAGGCCCCAACCGATGCCGATCAGCCGAAGGAAAAGGGCGAACGAGAAGACGATCCACGAGACGCGAGCCACGAAGGCGCTAGGGATTCGGCGGTCCTCCGGAGCTTCCGTCACGAATGGATGTTAGCACGGCCAACAGCGCCTTGGCAGCTTCTAACTCGTACTCGTCGCCGGCTCCCACCTCAATCGACTTTAGCGCGACCTCGTAACCCTCGAAGCGCTCCTTCCAAACGAAGTCGACGACCGCCTTGAGAATGCGAGCCGCCTGCGGCATGTCCGCGCTGCCTTGAGCATCTTTGCCCTGCCATGGGCGATGGTGAAAACGGACGGCGCCCGCAAGGGACCTGAGCGAGGGCACGAGTTCGAGCATCGCGCCGCTCGCCCCCGCGTGTTTCAAGTACGTCCGTCTTTCCTCGGCGCTCCAGTCGTCGAACGCTTTGCGATTGACAAGCGCATAGGGCGTGGCGCAGTGCCCGATGTCGCGCAGAAGGCAGGCGCGCTCGATGTCCCGAATCTGCTCCTTCGAGAATCCCAGCCGGTCAGCGACCAAGACGCAAAGAGAGGCCGCCCGCGAGGTCAGCCCGGAATGGCTGGGAAACCTCAATTCGATCGCTGTGGCAAAAGCTCGGCAGGCCTCTGTGATTCTGGCCTCGAACTGCGAGGGGAGAATCACCTTGAGCGCGAGCCACGCCACGCCGCTCACCGCCGCTGCGATCAAGAGCGCCACGAGGGAGTAGCTGGAGATCAAGCCCATCTCTCCTGAGCGATCTTGCAGAACGCCTCGACCACCGTCGCATCGAACTGCGAACCGGCGTGGCCGCTGAGTTCGGCGAAAGCCTCCGGGATGCTCATAGGCTTCCGGTACTTTCTCGCCTCGCCGCTGAGCGCTTCGCCAGTCATCGCGTCGAAGGCGTCGACGACCGAGATGATCTTCGACTCAAGAGGAATCTGGCCGCCTGAGAGCCCTTCCGGGTAACCCTTCGAGTCTGGCCTTTCGTGATGCGAGCGAACCCAAGGGATGATTTGCTCGAACCTTCGGACCCTCCCGAGGATCTCCGCGCCGTATTGCGCGTGCTTGCGGACCTCGGCCATCTCCTCGTCGCTGAGGGGTCCTGGACGGTCCAATAGCTCTTCGTCGATCGCGATCTTGCCCACATCGTGCAAGAGCGCGGCAAGGTGCAGCATCCGCGCTCGGCGGGGCGGCAGCCCCAACGCCAAGCCAACTTCTTCGGCAATACTCGCCACCCGCTCCAAGTGCCCCGCCGAATACGGGTGGACCCGTTGCAGCATGAGCGTGAGGGCGGCAATGACGGAGTGATCGTGCTGAATCAACTCGTCGTGGAGCCTTGTGGTTTTCGTCAGTAGGGCAACGGGAAGCAGAAGTATGGGCGACAGGAACACCTCAGAAGGGCCCCAAATCAGGGCCAAGCAAAGCGAGAGCGCGAGGGCCACAGATAGGCCGAGAGCGAATTCAACCCCAAGGTCGCGACGCTGAAAATGGGGGGTCTTCCCTGCGCCGATTCTGCGGAACGCCTCCCGGATCGCCAGCGCGAAAGCGGCGTAAAAGAGCGCCATGGGCGGGATGTGCCAGAGTTCGGAAGTCAGCGGCGCGAGCAAAGCCAAGCTCGCAAGTCCCGTCGCGCCCGACGCGGCCGCAACCGAAGCGCGGAACCGTCTGCCCCCGTTGGAAGGCGAAGTTGCCGCTACTAGGAGCGCAGCCAATACGTCCCCGCACAGCGCGGTAATCGGCCCACCGCTTACGATCATTCCAGCTACAAACGCGCCTTCATAAGCATGCCCGCCGGATTTGCCCCCGAGGCCCTTGCATACCAGCGCGCAAAGCCAGAACACCAGAAAGTCGGCGTTGTCGTAGTTGAGGAGCCGCTCGGTTGGGGCGTAGGCGGCCGCTGCCGCACCGAGGGCGACGAGAACTGCTGCCAGCAACGTCTGTCGGTGCCGCGCCAATGCCCGCACAGCGGCAATCTTACCTACGCCATGCGAACGCGGGGTTTATCCGGAGAGCAACTTTAGGGTGGCCCGGCCTTTGAACCGTTCCTCTTGAATGGGGCGATCGGGGAATCTCGTGATCACGATGCTGAACCCACCCTCGGACTGGGCCCTCGCCGCAATCGTCTTGCGGGTTGCGGGGTCGAGGTCGAACTCGACCGACGCCTTCAGTTGAAGCGGAATCTCTTTGAGGCCCGTCTCCGAGGGCTTGACGTTGAACGACTGATGGATGAACTCCGCGAGGTCGGTCTTGAGCTCTAAGCTCGCGGTTACCCTGTGGTACGGTTTTCCGGCGGTCTTAGCCATGCCGACGTATTCGAAGGTGTAGTCCAGTCGCTGAACGGCGAGCTTTCCGCCCTTCCCGGCGAGCTTCTGGGGGGAATAGCCCACGGTCCGCTTCCATTTGTCCCCCACCTTGACTTCGTCGTAAGGCAGTTTCGGCGCGAAGTCCAAGCTCGCATCCATCGAACCCGCGAACAAAGCAAGCCGGTAGATTTCACCCGCAAACTGCCCGACGAAGGCCTGGAGGGTCGTCTCCTGTAGGACCCCAGCCCAGGGACTCATGGAACGTAACTTCGCCCCAGGGGGCTTCTCGGGCTTGGGAGGGTTGAGGTCCTTCATCCCGATGAGGTCGTTGACGGGCGACATCGTGAGCAGGAAGTTCAGATCGACCTTTTCGACGGTCTCCTTGGGCGGCGAGTCGTAGGTTTCTCCCTCGGTGATCGTCATCGAGGGGCGCAGGTACTTCAGGTCGCAGATCCCGTCCGCCTTCATCTCAACGACTTCATACTTGAACTTGTAGCGAATGTCGAGGTCCTCCGGCATCCAAGTCTCAAGTCCAATCACCCGCCGCTCGGTCGTGAGACTCGCGCGAACCTCATACTCCGACTTCTCGCCCTTGGCGAAAACGCGGTTCAGGTCCGTGTAGCTTGGCCCTTGCGGCGCGAGAGATATCGACAATAGGAGTGCATTCAGCATGGGTTCTATTCTCCCTACGAAACTTTGCCCCGGCTCCGTTCTCCCTTCATTGTAACGCCGTTTTCCCTCGCTATCCGCTCACGCGAGGCTCCACGGCCCTGAGGGGGCAGGTTGCAGCCGCTTCGTTCAGCCACTCCCGACTGCCTGATCGGAGAGCGTGAAACTCTGACGTTTGGCGAACGTACCAAGTCTCGAAGTGATCGAGCGATTCGCCAGACTGGAGCGACCGAATCGGGCCGACGGACTCGATTTCCAGCATCTCCCCGTTCGTGAACATCTCGAAATTGCACCCGAAGTCCGGGCAGTCTTCGGGTCGATGCGGCTCAAACCGCTTGAGAAATACCCAGCCTTCAAGGACGTAAGCTGCGAGGCCCTGCTCGACCCAAAGGCCGGCTTTCTGCGGCGATGGGCTTTCCGTCTGGCTCAACGAGAGCGACCCTGGGGTGAATCGCCACCGAGGGTCCGAAAAGTCCGTATACCGCCACGCCACGAGGGGAGTCGCAGGCAGAAGGTCCTCGGTGTGCGCGCGGAACTCGGGCAGCGGGACGTAGCAGACGCCCCCAGGCGCCATCGCTGAAAGCGCCCAAGGGAAAAGCTCGAGCGGAGCATCCGAGCGATTGGTGAGCCGATGCGTGAGGGTCACGGAGCGATCTCCGATGCCCCTCAAATCGAGCGACTTCTCTATCCCGGCCGCATTGGCGGGCGAAGTGAATCGGACACCATCAGGGACCTGAACTGCGGTTACAGGCTCGTTGTCGGGCAAATAGCAAGTCGTAGGAACCTCGGGGCCTGACCAGAGACGGTGCCCGCCGTAGAGTCGGAAGCCGAGGTCGCCCACCGAATCTCCGCCCGCAAACTCCTTGAAGAGGTTGGGGCCGCCCTTGGGACCCAATCGAATGACCCTCGGGCCGAATTCGAGCGTGACGAGCGCCTCTGCCTCGCCAAGATCGACGACCCAACACTTGCCAAACGAACCGTACTCGCGGAAAACCATGCCGAAACCGTTGCCGAACCGATTCAGGATTATGGCCTTGGCGCCGTTAGAATCGGAGTTGGTAATCGAGGCGAAGCGTCCAGTTGGATCGCGGCTGGCCGTCGATGATGCTGTGCTGGTAGCTGACGTTTCCGATGAAGAAGCTGAACATCTGGTTCGGTCCAGGCTTCTGATCGAACCGCAGGTGATACCTGTGGGTCGTTCGGCGGGTGTCCGCGTTCAGGTCGGCTTGTTCGAGGCCATAGTAGAGGTACAGCGGTGAACCGCTCGAACCGAACAGCCCGAGATTGATGCCGGCGGTCCGGAGGAGGGGCCGCTTGGGGTCCATGATCTCCTTCCACTCGGCTCCGATCGTGAAATCCTTGCTGCGCTTGTAGTCCAGCTTCCACGCGCTCACTTGCGAGGCCTGCGTGATCGTCCCCAGCAGCGCGTCGCCCTTGGCGACTTCGGGATTGGTGAGGAGTTGGTGGCTCACCTCGAAGTCTTTGAACGGCTTGGCGACGATGTTGAAGTTCCGGATCATGATGTCCTCATCGTCCGGCAGAGTCCTGACCTTGTAGGCGAGGGTGGCTCGAACCTTCTGCGTTTCGCTCTGATCGGTGGCGAACGTGAACAAGCGGTCGATCGCGCGGATGCCGCTCGGGTGCATCCGGCCGCGATACTCGACGCCAAACGTGTTCTTGAAGAGGTTCCCTTGGAGTTGGAAACTCTTGTCTTCCTTGAGCCACGTTCCTCGATCCGCAGCGCTGTCGAAGCCGAATTTCATCGTGTTGATCGCAAGCGGCCCCAAGCTAAAGGGCTTGGATGCGGACACTTGGACTCCGCCCTGCGACTTGGTTCGCAAACCGTCCCATCGCTGCTCCACGTATTGGCCTTGGCCGACCGTAATGCCGCCAACGGTTCCCGGCGTGATCTGGAGTTGCTGTTGTTGGGTTCCGGCCTGCTCGTCGGCAAGGTTGCGAATGTAGCCGTAACTCAGGCGGATGCCTCGGCCAAAGTCGAGCCACATGCCGTAGTTCCGCTTGGTCTCGTCGGGCTGCTCGCCGTTTCGCTCGACCTGAACGTCGCTGATGCTGACTCCGACGCGCTTCGAGATCTCAGTGCTGACGGTGTTCGTGCTGACGCTCTCCTTCCCGCCGTTCTCGAAGGTCGTGTTGGTCTGCTCGGAAAGGAGCGTCGTCTTGGGGTCGAGCTTGGTCTCGACGGCCACATACTCGCGCTTCGAATCGGGCAGGTCGGTCAGTTCGCCATCGTAATCCTTGGTCTCCCGCGCATAGCGGAAGGTGCCCAGGCTCCCGAACTTCCGCGTAAGCGTGAGAAGCTGCGTGTTATTGCCAAAAAGCAGCCTCAGCGGATCGTCGTCTCGTTGCGAAAAATCGTTGAACCCGACTTGGCTGTTGGCGTCAGGGGTCCAAGACAGGCGGAAGTCTCTCAGGTACTTCTCTTCGTCCGAATCGATCGCCTTGCCGTCCTGCAGAAACGCGTTCAGCTTGAGGTTAGGAAGGATCGCCCAACTGGCGCGTACGTCCCTCTCCTTATAGCCTCGAAGGGCGAATAGGTTGTCCTTGTCCGGGTCGAGGAGTTGGCGAACGTCCGAGAACGAGGCATCGACATCGCGTTGATGCGCTTCGAGTTCAAAGGGCCCGCTCGAAACCTTGAGCGCCTGATGCGAGGCGTCGCCCGAAGGCGCGGACGCCGTCAGACTGGTGAACGAGAACTGAGACCCACCGAACTTGCCACCTGCTGCCCAGTCGGTGCGGTCGAGGCCCTGGAGGGTTCCCCACTGCATCCGCTCGAAATGCATCAGACGGGACAGATCACTGAACCCGTCGTCCATCGTTTGCTTTCGGAACGACAGCCCCAGCGCCCCGACTGAGAGGCTCGCCTGTTGAAGCTTCGCCCCACCCGTGCTCGATCCCACGCGAGTCTCAGAAAGCGAGAGGCTCGTGCTCTTCGAAGGGGTCAGGCTCAACCGCGTCCCAGATCGATCGATCCCTGCGCCTTGCAGGAACCTCTGCACGTCGTCGGGCTTGTACTGAAGGTTCGGAGCGTAGAGTCCAGCGGCGGATTTCACGTACTCGGCGCGTTCGGCATCTTGCATCACGCCCATCCCCACAAAGCCGTCGTCCGAACCCATCTTCGTCGATTCGAACGTCCAGTTGGAGCCGGCGAGGCGGACGTCGGTCGACTCGAAGGAGTTCTCTCCCTTGACGAGAGACTTTCGCGTGTACTTCAGGGGCTCCTTCAATCCGGGAATGGCACCCCACTCCAGGCTCGTCCACGACCTCGATGCACCCACCTCCCGCGCCAGACGCTGCTGCTCAGGGCCGAGCAGGCTCCCGATGCGCGAGAATCCTTCATCGACCGATTGCGTCCCAGTGCTGAGCGCGAAAGCGCCGGACTTCAGGCTGAAATCCCGATTCGCGATCGACTTTTCGTTGCCGTCGCCGATCCGGCTATCCGAGAACGACAATTCGACGCCCTTCGGCTTGTATTGGAACGCCATCCGCTCGCGGGACATGCCTCGCTCCTTGGCGAGTTGGCCGCGATCTTCCTCGGCCAGGTCCTTGAAGCGCGTGAAGCCGGAACCGACGCGTTGCGACGAGTATTCGGCGCTGAAGGTGCCCGCCGCAACGTTCAGGCTGCGCCAATCGATCGATTCCGAGCCTTCGCCGACGGTCTTGAAGCTGGAGGAGAGCTTGAGGTCGCCCAGTCCGACCTGGGAAAGCCCCATCCCGAACCTCTTGAGGCCGCGCTCCTTCTGGAACTGCTGCACGAGCTTAGCGTCATACCCGGCCCCTTCGACGGCGCTGAAGCCGGTGAAATTCTTGCTGATGTCTTGGTAGCTGGCCGAAACCGAGCCGCCGCCCAAGTTCGCCGCGGCTTCTTGAACGAGGAACTGCGACCGCCCGACGTCCACGTTGTCCTGAGGCTTCTCGTACTCGTACAGGGACTGCGCTTGCACGCGTTGACGATCCCCAACGAGAAACAGCCCGCTGAGCTTGCCCGCGCCGAACGAGAAGGAGTTGTTCCAGCCAAAAATGTTGGAACTCAACACGTTGCCGTCGCCCGTGCGTTCGGTCATGCCAAGTCCCACGACCATGTTCAGCCCACCGGGCACCAACTGGAAACTGAACGCGCCCGCGCCGGCGAGCCCCTTCTGGGCGGTCGTTGCGAGGGCCTTGTCGTGGCGGTACGCCGCGATCAGCCGACTTCCTGCACGAGCTTCAAATCCAAGGTAAAGCACACCGGCGGCATGGTCGATCCGGTAATCGACTCCGCGGACGAGCTTGCGGCCGTCGAGTTCGACACGCTCCGAACCTGCGACGATTCCCGCGAACCGAAGAGGAACGCCGAGGCTCGCACCATCGAGCGTGATCATGTCGATCGTGGGGGTGCCACCGATCGAGGCGGCTTCGGCAGGGGTAGAGGTGGCTTCCGTACCGGCGTTGAATGGCGTCTGGGCTTCAGCCCAGCTAGCGGCCGCTGTCACCGCTCCTATCGCCAATACAATCCAACGTCGAGACATACGATCTCCACTCTGTATTTTAGTCGAACTGGTGGAAGAAGCTATACCGCGAGCGCGAATTTCGTGCCCTTTTTTGTGCTTTCCGATGTATTTCGTACTGTGCCGTCGCATCCGTGCGTTCCGGAATCCGTACGGGAAATCCGCCCCCTATGCTTGTAAAGACTCCCCAGCCCCGCAGAAGTTACAGCAACGAGCGCGCTTTTTGCGAAATCCTCAGAGATTCACCCAGCTTCCCGAGAGCGAACTCCGCTCGATGGCGTCGAGGACCCTCTGGTTTTCGTAGCCATCCTGGAAGTCGGGCGAGCACCGTTTCCCCTCGGAAATCGCGGAGAGCGCATCGGCCATCAGGTTGATGAAGGTGTGCTCGTAGCCGATGATGTGGCCCGGAGGCCAGTAATGGCCAGCGTAGGGATGCGCCGCTTCGGTCGCTTGGATCAGCCGAAATCCCTGCTCTCCGTCCGGGTCGGCGGCGTTGTAATACTCCAGTTCGTTCATCCGTTCGAGGTTGAATACCACCGAGCCCTTCGAGCCGTTGATTTCAAAGCGGTTGTAGTTCTTACGCCCTACCGCAAAGCGAGAGGCCTCAAACGTGCCGAGCGCGCCGCACCGAAACTTGGCGAGGCACATCGAGGCGTCGTCCACGGTCACCTTCCCCATTTGCTCCGAGGCCTTCGCGCCCAGCTTGTCGTCCGTCGCCGCCACAAGGGGCCGCTCTTCGATGAAGGTATGTAGCTTCCCTACCACGGATTCAAACTCGCCCAACAGAAACCGCCCCAGGTCGATGATGTGGGAATGAATGTCACCTAGGGCCCCGCTCCCGGCCCGCTCCTTCTGCAACCGCCATACAAGGGGGAACTGCGGGTCCGCGATCCAGTCCTGAAGGTAGGTCGCCCTCATATGGTAAATCGTCCCCAGACGGCCCGAATCGATCATGCTCTTTGCGAGCGCGACCGCCGGCGCAGCGCGGTAGTTGTGAAACACGAGATTGGGAACGCCGTTCAGCCGGACGGCTTCGAGCATGTCCTTGGCTTGTCTGAGCGTGTTTCCGATCGGCTTCTCGCAGAACACTATCTTGCCCGCTTCGGCGGCGGCGCAGGAGATTTCGCAATGGCTGTCCCCTGGAGTCGAGACATCGATGACGTCGATCTCAGGATTCTCGACGACGGCTCGCCAATCCGTGGCCACGTTCGCCCAGCCGAGCTTCTCGGCTGCTGCCTCTACCGCGTGGGCGGTTCGACCGCAAAGCGTGTGCATGTTCACTTCGATGTCGAGGTCGAAGTAGCGGCCGACCTGCCGGTACATGTTGCTGTGGGCTTTGCCCATGAACTGGTAGCCGATCAACCCAACATTAAGTACTCGCTTTGCCATTTTCGATCCCCCGGCGATTGCTGAGGATTTTGGGTTCGGTCCGTTCCGCTTGTCAAGCAAAAGGCCCTCGCCCACTGGGGCGAGAGCCTGCAAGAACCCGCCGGGAGGCGAGCGTTACTTTCGGCGTCGGCGAAGGGTCGCGGCGATCCCGAGGCCCAAGGCGACTAGTGTGGCGGGTTCAGGGACCATCGTTGCCTGAATCCAGTTCCAGTTGTTCGGGTCGTTGAGGTTGACCGCTCCCGAGCCGCTGACTCCAAACGCCATGAACGGGTCCGGATCGCCTGTGGCTCCGGCGGGCAGCGGGTCGGCAAAAAAACGTACCGAAGTCACTCCGGCCACTTTCCAGACTCCCCCATCGTCGACGAGCCAACTCCCACCCGAGTCGCCCACGCTGACGTTGCCTTCGTTCGAAGTTGCCCCGCCGTCACCAAACCAATCCCGGTCGTACGGCGCGGGAGTTCCCGGATCGTGCGAATCCAGATCGGCGAGGTACATCGCCACGTTGAGAACCCCGATGCTGCCGCCGTAGTTGACGGCCAGAGTTTGGGTCAGACCGACGTTGTTCGTAACGGCTCTACGGGTCCCCGCGGCCGTTACCCAGTTATAGCCCGTCAGGTTCGTTCGGGGCGTTCCCGAGTTGCCAAAGCCGACGATCGACGCTTCCCGGCCCAATGCCGAACCGTTGAACAGCGGATGGAACCCCGCGAACGGAGTCGAGAACCGCAGCAGAGCCAAGTCGGAAGTGGGGTGCTCGAACCTCGCGTCGTGAGCGATGTCCGTGCCGTTCAAGTTGAATGTGCCCGAAACGTGGCGGGCCGTCAGAACCCAGTTGGGGGCAATGACCGTGCCCGAGGCGTTTCCGACACGGCCGACCCAAGTGAAAGTCGAATCAGAATCGCTGGGGCCCGTAAGACGCCCGTAGACAGCGAACACCGACGAAACCGCCGCGACCATAGCCATCACGGCGAAACTTCTCTTCATCACCATTACCCTTCTCCTCAGCAAGTGGCGTACCAAACGCCCGAATTGCCCGGCAAACTCCGGGATCATTGAGGCTATGATACGACAACCTGGGCCGTTGTACGGCCGACGAATCGTACAGGTCTAGCAAAAGTACTGGCCTTTTGACGCATGAGTAGACTCAAATCACCCCAGCCGATTCGCGTGGGCGCGATCGAGATCGATCCGCCCGTGGTGCTCGCGCCGATGGAAGAGGTCACGAACCAGCCGTTTCGCCGCATCGCAAAGAGAATCGGTCGGCCCGGGCTGGTGGTGACCGAGTTCGTCAGCGCGATGGCCCTCCACTATGGCGCGGCGAAGTCGTTTCAGAAACTGAGGGTCCATCCCGACGAGCGGCCCATTGGAGTCCAGATTTTCGGCGGCGATCCGGAGGTGATGGCGGAGACGGCACGGGTCGTGGAAGAGGCGGGCGCCGACCTGGTGGACATCAACATGGGATGCTGGGTGCCCAAAGTCTGCCGCACGGGTTCGGGGGCCGCGCTGCTCAAGGACGCTTCGACGGCCGAGCGGATCGTCGGGGCCGTCGTCAAGGCCATCCGGATTCCGGTGACCGTCAAGGTTCGGGCGGGCTGGGACTACTCCGAGTTCGCCGCGCCGGAATTGGCCCGACGCTTTGAATCGGCGGGGGCGAGAATGCTGACGCTCCATGCGAGGTTCGCAAAGCAGGGTTTCGAGGGCGAGGCCGACTGGGACCTGATCCGGCGGCTCCGCGAGGCGATCCATATCCCCTTGGTGGGCAACGGGGACATCCGGTCGGGTAGCGATGCGCTACGGATGTTTGCCGAAACCGGTTGTGACGGGGTTATGGTGGGACGCGCCGCGATTTCCAACCCGTGGCGATTGGCGGAGATCGTCGCCGCGGTCGAGGGTCGCCAAATCCCGCGTCCTCCGAGTCTGCGAGAGCGCATCGAAGTCGCGCTGCAACACCTTCGTTGGCTCATCGCCTTTGAGGCGGGAGTGGCCGAGTGGGACGAGGTCGAAGCCATCCCTCAACCCATCGTCGAAGACGCGGAGCGCCGGGCTTGTCGGAGACTGAGGGGTCAGATTCCACTCTACATCAAGGGCTACCCTGGCGCATCTCAGGCTCGCGCAAGGCTCACCTCATGCAGCTCGCTCGAAGAGTTTCGCGATGTGCTTGAGACTTTCGCGAAGGCGTGCCCCGATCCGTCGCCCGGAATTGAGGCTGCGGTGTAAACTCTCGCCGCCCCATGCTCGTCCGCTCCCTCACCCTCAAAATCGCTTCCTGGAGATTCACGGAGTGGCTCGTTCGCAAGACCTTTCTGCTCCGGCCGCTCGTGCGCCGCTTCATTGCGGGCGAAAGCCTCGAATCTGCGATTGAGATCGCCCAGAGACTCACTTCCGAGGGCTATTGGGTGACCCTCGACTATCTGGGGGAGAACGTTCGCTCACGGGAAGAAGCTGAAGCTGCGGCAATCACATTTCAAGCGATGCTCCGTAGACTCAGCGCCAGTTGCGCGAGCGGGCCCACGCCCGTAGATCGAGCCTGCTACCTCGGCGCCGAAGGAGAGTCGCCCGTCGAACGCGGGAACATCTCCATCAAGCTCACTCAATGCGGCCTCGACCTGGGCGACGACGTCGCGCTCGAACACTATCGCAGCGTCACAAGGCTCGCAGCCGAACTGAAGACCTTTGTCCGAGTCGATATGGAGCACTCGGCCTATACCGAACGAACGCTCCAACTCGTTGAAAAGGTCTTCGCCGAGTTCCCCTGCACAGGCACGGTGCTTCAGTCCTACCTTCACCGAACCGGCGAGGACCTCGATCGATGCGTCCGGCAAGGAATACGTCTGCGGTTGGTCAAGGGTGCCTACCTCGAACCTGCCAGCGTGGCGATCACCGACAAGGCTGAAGTCGATCGGGCGTTCGAAGAACAATCGAAGAAGCTGCTCCTCGAGGGCAAGTACCCGGCGATCGCCACCCACGATGCGAAGGTCATCGAATCGCTCCTCAAGTTCATTGCCGAGAAGGGGATCGACAAGCGCGTTTTCGAGTTTCAAATGCTCTACGGAATTCGCCGGGACCTTCAGGCCAAGTTGCTCTCCGAAGGCTACAACGTGCGGGTGTACGTTCCGTTTGGGGAGAGTTGGTACCCCTACTTCACGCGGCGACTCGCTGAACGTCCTGCCAACCTATTGTTCATCGTCAAGGCCCTCTTTAAGGGCTAAGCCATCACGGGTACGTCCTCTTCCTTCGCCGCTTCTTCCTCCCCAGTTCGTTCGGGCTCGGGTTTCCATGCGGTGACCTGGTAGGTGGGGATCAAGAACAAGAAGCTGGGGCCCTTACGAGTCACCGAAAGCATCCCCAATGCCCGCAATTCGCTTACGTAATCCTTCGTGTTTTCGATATCGAGAATGCCGATCCAACCTCCGGGACGAAGCACCCGCACCATTTCGCGGATCGCTTGTGTTCGCCCCGACCGCACCGCGATGTTATGGACGGCCCAACTCGACACGACCGCATCGAAGGTCTCGTCTTCGAAGGGAAGCTCGCGGGCATCGCCGTCCCGAACATCCGCTCGGTTCCCCACTCGCTCGATAGAGATGTTCTCGAGCGTTCGCTCCATCCTGTTGTTGGCAAGGTCCACATTCCGCCAAACGTCGACGCCTGTCGCTCGCCCTTTGATGAGCCGACGGGCCACCGAGATCAGCGGAAGCCCTCTGCCGCAACCCACGTCCAGCACGCGTTCGTTGCCGGTCCATGGGAACTCGTTCAACATTCGTTCTACGGCTTTGAGTTTGCCGACCTTACTGCCCCAAAACATGACGAGAGCGGAGGCGAGGAACGCCGCGCCGAAGTACACGGTGTACTGACCCAGCGGCGGATAGCCGAAAGCCAGCGCGACCCCAAGGGCGCCGAGAATCCACAGCGCGCGCTGCATGTTTGGAGCGTCAATCCCGTAGTCGGCCGATCTCATCCCTTTGGGCTCCTCCCTCTGGCCAGTTCGCCAGCGACTCTGTCATTCCTGTCGGATCGCCGGAAACCTCGCGCTTGCAGGTCGCCTATTCGTTGGGACGCTTCAGACGGGCGCAGAGCATCGCGAGCACTTTGCCTCGATGACTGACCTTGTGTTTCTCTTCGGGAGGAAGTTCTGCCATGTGAGCGTTCAGTTCCGGCAAGTAGAAGATCGGGTCATACCCGAATCCATAATCCCCCTTCGTTTGCCTTGCGATTCGGCCCTCGCAAACGGCCTCGAAAACCTCGCACACTTGGGAAACCGCGGGCGGAGGACAAAGGGCAACGCAGCAGCGGAAGCGCGCGGCTCGCTCGTCTTCGGGCACGCCCTCCATCAACTCGAGGATTCTGCGCATTTTGCTCGGGAAATCGGTTTCGACCCCTTCGAATCTCTTGGAGTGCAGCCCCGGCGCGCCTTCGAGGGCGTCGATTTCGAGCCCGGCGTCGTCTGAAACGGCCCACTCCCCAGTGAAAGCAGCGGCGGCTCGGGCCTTGATCAGAGCGTTCTCGGCATACGTCGAACCGGTTTCGTCGGCTTCGATCGCCCCCGGGAACTCGCCCAGAATGAGAAACTCGATCGAGGGAGCGCAGCGGGACAGAATCTGCCGCATCTCTCGCGCCTTCGCAGGATTGAAGGTCGCAAGGACCAGCTTTGCGATCACGGACGCCATTCGACGAACCCCTGGCTCGACTCTAACGCCGCTTGCTGGAGTTCGATCAACTTGTCGATGCCGGACTTCGCAAGGCTGAGCATCCTGCCCATCGTTTCGACCGAAAACGGCTCCTGTTCTGCCGTTCCCTGAATCTCGACGAACTTGCCCGTGCCAGTCATCACCACATTCATGTCGGTCGCGGCGTCCTTGTCCTCTTCGTAATTCAGGTCGAGCAGCTCTTGGTTGCGATAGATGCCCACACTCACCGCTGCAAGCGGGGTGGTGAGAAGCTCACTGCGGACCATCCGCTCCCTCTTCATCCAGGAGATGGCGTCGTGGAGCGCAACGTAGGCCGCGGTGATCGAAGCGCAACGCGTTCCCCCGTCAGCCTGGATCGCATCGCAATCGAGCGTGATGGTCCTTTCGCCGAGCCCGTCCAGGTTCACTACGCTCCTCAACGACCTCCCGATGAGCCGCTGGATTTCAAGAGAGCGGCCGTTCGGACGTCCCGTGTCCCTTTGGTTGCGCTGCCGTCCCGATCGGGGCAGCATCGAATACTCCGCTGTCACCCAGCCCTTGCCTGAGTTCTTCAGAAACGGGGGCACGCGGTCCTCGACGGTCGCCGTGACAAGGACATGGGTGTCTCCTTGTTTGATGAGGCAAGAACCTTCGGCGAACTTGGCAAACCCTCTCTGTAGCGAGGTCGGACGAAGGTCGCCCGGCTTGCGGGAATCATTTCTCATGCGCTGCGAGAATACCTTTTCGAGCCTGATTCCAGTTCATTCTCCGCCGAGCAGCAGGATCGCTGCCGCAGCGGGGCCGGCGGTGTCTGTTCGCAGTACGCGAGGGCCCAGAGTCACCCCCCTGTGCCCGATCATCGCAAGTTCGGACTGCGTCCATCCCCCTTCCGGACCCACTACCAACGTAACGCCGCTTCCCCGCTTGGGGGCGGTGGCTTCGCGGAGCCAAGTGGTCAGGCCCTCCGACTCCGAAAGGACGACCGCACCCGGTTCGCGCTCCAGCACATCGGACAGCCCCTCGAGGAACTCAATCGTCGGGACCTGGGTTCGAAAACACTGCTCGACGGCCTCGCGGGCGATGACCGCAAGCCGCCGCAGCTTGTGCTCACGCTTGCCAGGGTCCCACCGCACGACGCTTCGGGCCGCCGGGAAAAACCAGAACCTCGCCACCCCAATTTCGGTACAAGTCCGCACGATCGTTTCGATGCGGTCCCCTTTCGGCAAGGCTTGAGCGAGCGTCACCTTCAGCGCGGGTTCGGTTTGGGGATGGAGGGTCTCCATCGGCACGACTCGGCGTCCCTCCAACCGGCAACGCACCACGGATCCATCGCCGGGCACGATCAGCAGGGGGTCTCCGGTGGAAAGGCGGAGCACCTTTCGGAGCTTATCCAACTCCGCTTGAGGAAGCTCAGCCGGCTCGCCGGGCAAGTAGCCCTCGACGACGACGCGAGGCAGAGCCCGAAAGTCTTCGGATTGGCGGCGTTTACGGCCTGCTTGAGTTCGACTCATCCTCAGCCATTCTATCGGTTTCGACCTCGGTTCTACCCCTTGGCTAGGCGAAACACGAGATCGTGGAACTTCGGACGAAACTGCGTGATCTTCGAGTTTTCTGAAGTCGGATGCACGCGGTTGGTCAAGAGTACGGCGAACAACTCGTTTTCTGGATCGACCCACACGCAGGTGCCTGTGAACCCCGTGTGCCCGAAGCTCCGCATCGAGAACTTCGAACCCGCCGACGAGCCCTTCGCCGACTTGGTGTCCCATCCGAGCGAACGAGAACTCTCGCTGCCCTGCCTTCGAGTCCACTCCTCCACCGTGCCCGAGCAAACGATCTGCTTTCCCGAACCGCTCCCCTTTTCCAGCATCATCCGCAGGAACTTGGCGGTGTCGCCGACCGTCGAGAACAGCCCCGCATTGCCCGAGACCCCGCCCTGCATATAGGCCAAAGGATCATGCACCTCGCCTTGAATCCAAGCCCCGAGCGCGCGCTCGATGTCTTCGGGTTGGGTCGGGGGTTCCTTTCGGAAGGAGAGCCGCCAACGGGCCATCTTTTCGGTCGGCGCGGCGAGGCTCCAGTCGGCTTCGGGCGGACAGAAAAGAGTCGAAGTAAGCCCGAGCGGCCCGAACACCCGCTGCGAAAGAAAACGATCCAAGCGGACACCAGCGAGGGCCTCGATCACCCTTTGAAGGCTGATGGCGTTCAGGCAACTGTAGACCGTGGTCTTCCCTACAGGATTGATGGGCTTCTCTTCGAGCAGAGCCTGGCGCACCGCCTCGCAGGTCGTCAGCTTGCCTTGGTAGTTCGCGTACGCGGGCAGGCCGGAATCGTGGACGAGCAGGTTTCGAACGGTGATCTCCTTCTTGCCCTCGGCCGCGAACTGGGGTAGGTAACGAGCGACGGGGGCGGCGATGTCGAGCTTGCCGTCGTCGTGCAAGAGCATGGCGGCGGTCGTTGTGGCGAAGACCTTGGTCACTGACGCCATGTCGAAGAGGGTCGCCGGAGTGATTTCCGGCGCGGATGGCTCGTAGCGCTGTCGACCCACACAGCCGACCTCCGTCTTCTGCGCCGTGCCCACCGCAAACGCTGCTCCCGGAAACACGCCGTCGCGCACGCCCTGTTCGCAAAGCTCCAAGAGAGGTCCCGAGTCCATCCCGTTTAGTATAGCGATCTGCCCGGCCGCCAGGAACCTCAGAGGTTCAGAAATCACGCGCCTAGGACCCAGGAACGCCCCGAAGGAACGCAGTGGTTGCTTGCTGCAACAGGAGGTGAACCATGTGGTTGAAACGCAACATTGGGTTCGTCATCGTCGTGAGCTTGGGTCTGTTGGTTGCGGGGTGTTCTGCCAAAGACGAAATGGACTCGGCTCCCTCGTCGTACTCCGGTTCGGCAGAGCCTTCGGGCGCATCGGCGACGCCAACATCGACCGGCGCGAGCTACTCGATCCCAAGCCGCTCCATCGTGCTGCAGGCCAACGTGTCGCTTCGCGTGGACGAGGTCGAGGTTGCCTCAAGGGCGCTCTCCTCGAAGGTCGCTTCGATGGGAGGCTACGTTTCCGCCTCGACGCTCGGAAGTTTGGGGTCGGAGAACCCCCAAGCTCGATTGGAGGTGCGCGTGCCCTCCGCCAAGTTCGATAAGGCGCTCGAAGCGATCCGGGAGGTCGGCACTTTGCTTGGACTCCAAATCACCACCGAGGACGTGACCGGGAGCCTTTTCGACATGGAGGCTCGTCTGGCTACTCTTAGAGCCACCGAGGAGAGCATTCGAACCCTTCTCGGCCGACCTGGCAACCTCGACCAAACAATTGCCATACGGGAGAAGCTCGCTCAAGTACGCGGAGAGATCGAAGCGCTAGCCGCCCAGCGCAAGGCTCTTTCGGATAGCGTAACGTTCTCGCGGATTCAGATCGACCTATCGCAAAGCGCGAAAGCGGGGTATCTCGCTTCCAAGGACACCAACTGGCTGTCCGAGTCGTGGGCGTCGAGCGTCGTGGGCCTCTCGTCGGTTCTTCGCGAGGTAGGATCGGGCGCAGTCGCGATCGCGGTCTACAGCCCGTTGTGGCTTCCTCCTTTCGCCGGACTCTATTGGCTCGTGCGGAGAAAGAGGCTCCAGAGCGCGTCGCCAGCGGCTGAAGTTCAGTTCCGACTCTGACTCGGCCCCCTGGGATGAGCCCCTCATCCCCTCGATCCCCTTCTCTCCTGGAGGGGAGACGGGGTGGTTTTCGGTCGCTGTCGGGTGCCTCGGTCTGACTCGCAGAGCAGACCGGGACGACTCGGCCGAGTGAAGCGGGGGTCGGTACGACCCAATTTGGGTGCCACCCCAAACTTGCTTTGGGGTGCTGCTCGTTAGAGGGAACGGGGTCTGTTTCGTGGCTGCTCTATGGGTCGGCCCCGGCCACAAGGTCGCGAAGCCCCCTGGGATGAGCCCCTCATCCCCTCGATCCCCTTCTCCCCCGGAGGGGCGAAGGGGAGGTTTGGGGTCTCCCCGTAAAGAGACCTCTACGCCAAGCTGCCCATAGGGTCCCAAGGATCAAGCTCGACGGGTGGCTCTTCCAGTGCGCGAAGGGTCTCCTCCGGAACGAACTCCTTCCGAACGACCGCCTCGTAATTGAACTCGTCAAACCACCGATCCGACATCTGGAAGAACCCCTTGTCGCCCGGCTTCTCGGACCAGGAGTTCTCCACCCTCCACTTGAGGGGCGCGCCCGAGTCGTCGAGATCGACCCCCGTGAAGACCATCGCGTGGGTCATCGCGGAGTGGCCATACATGAGCCGCTCGGCCTTGCTCAGCCGGTGCTCGGTGCCATAGACTAGGTCGAAGTTGAAGAGGTCAGGGTCCATGACTCCGAGGTCGCGATCGAGGTACTTCCCGACATCGCACCCGAACCAAACCGGCTCTTCGTTCTGAAGTTGGTGGATGGCCGCCCGCTTCATAAGACCGGCTTCGACGTTGAGGTAGACGATCGGCTCGCCCTCAACGACGTTGCCGAGGAACTTCACCGTGTAAGTTCGGTTAAACTCGTGCTTCGGCCGGGGATCGTGAATGAGGCACACGTACTCCGAGAGGTCGATCCCGACGAACTTTTCATAGAACTCTTGGGGCGTAAGCTGCCCGGCGCGAGTGAACTTCTTGTCCTTGTCCCTCCATTGCCAAAGGAACTCCGACGGAGGCTCGCCCAGGTGAATGCACAGCATCCGATATATCTCGCCGAGGAACCTCTCTTTCTCTTCCCGGAGGTCGGATTCGGGATCGCCTGAGGCCGCCCTTTCCCGCAGTCGGCAAGCGTATTCGCGCAGCTTGCCCGTGATTTGGAAGCTCATTTGTCCCGTACTCGAACTGGACTCCGTTTCGGGCATGACGGACTTAGGGATCACTCCATACTTCCGCACGAGGTTGACGAACATGTGCCATTGCCCACCGTCCTGCACAGGGGCCATCAAGAGGTGGTCGAGAAGCCGACTGCCTACGGGCTCGTCAAGGGTGCTGAGGATCGCTTCCAGAAAGTAGTTGGCCTTTTCGAACTTGTCCCAAAACAGCACGTAGTTTTGGCTGAACTCGAAATCGTCGCCCACGTTCATCGCTTTGATCGCGCGCGGTCGAAACACGTTCAGAGCCGCGAACAACCAGCACCGCCCGCTGGACATTTGGGCCGTGGCCTTGTTCTCGGGAAGATGGACGCTGAACGCATGGCTGACCTTGCTCGCCTTCCTGCGGTTCAAGGCCACCTTGCTGACCGGGGTCCCGGCGACGGCGTTCATGGATTGCAGGTAGCGGTCGTCAGACTCAAACTGGTCTTGAAACTTCGCGATCCTCTTCGAGTCGATTGCTCCCTTTGCTAGGGCAGGTTCTGTTGAAAAAGCCATGAGCGCAAGGATACTTCACTCGCCAGGCGTAGCTGAGTTGAGGGCCGCCGCTTGCGTGTAAGATGGCGAAGCGCTCTCGATGGAACCCACCCGTCCGCAACTGCTCCTTTCGACCGGCATCGATCCGGATTCTGTCGACTGGGACCTCCTCGCGGGGTTCGAAGCTGGACTCTACGAGTGGAACCAACGGGTGAACCTGACGCGGGTCCCCCGTGAGCGGTTCTTCGTCCGGCATGTGGTCGATTCGCTGCTGTTTCAGGACCTCATCCCTTCGGGTTCGCGGGTGCTCGATCTGGGCACGGGACCTGGGTTTCCTGCTTGGCCCTTGGCGTGGGCTCGCCATGACCTGCATGTGACGGCTCTCGACTCCTCGGGCAAACCGCTCGCTTTCTTGCGGTCGCAAGCTCTTCCCAACCTCGAAGTTCTCCAAGGGAGGGCAGAGGAATTGGGCGTCTCTGAGTCGTTCGACGTTGTGACCGGTAGAGCGCTGGCTCCGCTAGCCATCCAACTCGAACTCAGCGCGTCTCCGTGCGCCGTGGGAGGTTGGGTTTTGCCTCTGCGGACTGCGTCCGACGTTTCGGCCATCGAGGCGTTCGATCCGCGCGTGTTGGGGTTGGAGCTTGTCCGAATCGAGCGCAGAACCTTGCCGGTCGAGGAAGCGGCGAGGGTTTGCCCCGTCTACCGGAAGATCGTAACGACGCCCACCGGCTACCCGCGGCCTTGGGCAGAAATCCGCAAAAGACCGCTGGGCAGCTCAACCTGAGGCCGATTTCTTCTGCAGTGATTGGAGTTGCCCAGCAGATCACCCAAGCGCACAGAGCCCAAGCAGGGCGGTTTGGGTGAGCCGGTTCATGGCGCGACCACGTTGACGAGCCTCCCAGGTACAACGATGACCCGGCGAACGGTCCTTCCTGCGAGGTGGGCTTGGACCCGCTCCGAGGCGAGAGCCGCCTGCTCCAGTTCGCCTTGAGAGGCGCCCGCAGGCATCTCCAACGTGTCACGAAGCTTCCCATTGACTTGCACGGCTATCGTCATCAGGTCGGCCCTCAGGAGTTCAGGGTCGGCGACGGGCCAACCGGCTTGATAGGTAAACCCCTCATACCCGTGCGATTCCCATAGTTCGTCGCCTGAAAACGGCGCGGCAGGGGCCAGCAGGAGGATCAGCGATTCGAGCGCTTCGCTGTAGGCGTACGCAAGTTCCTTGTCCGATTCGGACGGGTTCGACTTCAGGGCGTCGTTGATCTCATTGACGAACGTCATCAGAGCCGCGATGTAGGTGTTGAACGCGAAGCGCTCGATGTCCTCGGTCGATTTGGCGATGCAGCGGTGGGTCGCTCGGCGGATTTCCTTCACTTCGGCACTGGCTTCAGATTCCGAGGCGATGCCGCTTCTCCAGGTTCGGTCGTGCGTGGGGGAGAGCCGAGCGGCCAGCCGGAACACCCGGTTCAAGAACCTCTCCGCGGCAACCACGATGTCGTCGGACCAGTTCACGTCGGCGTCGAAAGGCGCTACGAAGAGCTCGCCCACACGCAGCGCGTCGGCTCCGTGGCTCTCCACGACCTCATCGGGCGTCACGACGTTGCCTTTCGACTTGCTCATCCGAGCCCATCTCCAAAGGGCTTCGGATTCAGGGAGACTTCGAGCCTCCTCGAACGAAACCAGAATCCCCTCCTGGCCCACGTCGAGCGATTCGCCCTCGCGCGGCTTTCGGTATGGCGTGAGGGCGAGTACCTGTCCCTGATTCATCAGCCTCTGGAACGGCTCTTCGACGGGAACGAGGCCCTCGTCGTAAAGCACCTTGGTCCAGAACCTGGCGTAGAGCAGGTGCATGACGGCGTGCTCCGCCCCTCCGACATAGCAGTCCACCGGCATCCACTGCCGCACCTTCTCCAGGTCCCAAGCCCGATCGTCGTTCCACGGGTCGCAAAACCGCAGGAAGTACCACGACGAACAGGCGAAGCCTCCCATTGTGTCGGTTTCCCGCTGGGCGAGGTCGCCTTCGGGGCCCGTCACGTTCACGAAGTCGGGAATGCCGGCGAGCGGCGACTTGCCGTCGGGCGACGGCTCGTAGCGCTCGACTTCGGGCAGCATCACGGGCAAGCAGTCTTCCGACACCAAGTGCGTGCCGCCTTCTGAGTCGAGGATGACGGGGATCGGACAGCCCCAATACCTCTGGCGCGAAATGAGCCAATCGCGAAGGCGATAAGTAACTTTCGCCTCGCCCATCCCTAGTGCCGTAACCCATTGTGTGAGGTTCTTCTGAGCTTCCTCGACGGTTTGGCCGTTGTACTCTCCCGAGTTGGTGAGCACTCCCGCCTTGCCCGTAAACACTTTGCCCTCGTGGGGGGAGCCCTCATCCAGAGGGCGGATGACTTCGACGATCTCGATCCCGTACTTCTGGGCGAACTCGAAGTCGCGCTCGTCGTGTCCGGGTACGGCCATGATCGCCCCAGTACCGTAGCTCGCGACGACATAATCCGCGATCCAAATCGGCACGCGGCGTCCCGTAGCCGGGTTCAGCGCGTAAAACCCCGAAAACACCCCCGTCTTCTCACGGTCGCCGGCGGTGCGCGCGGCTTCGCTCATCGACCTGGCTCGCTCGACGTAATCGGCGACTTCCCTCGCTCGTTCGGCAATCTCAGGATCGCTTGCGTGCTCGGTCGAGCCCAAGAAGAAAGGGACAAGCTCGTGCTCGGGCGCCAGGACGCAAAACGTCATTCCGAACACGGTGTCGATTCGCGTGGTAAACACCCTGAACGTGGGCTGCCGCTCGCGGTTGAGCACCCGGAACTCGTTCGGATCGTCGGCTGCGCCCGAATCCGGGAGAACCACCTTCATCTCGAACTCAACGCCTTCGGATCGCCCGATCCAGTTCCGCTGCATCTCCTTGATGCCTTCGGGCCAATCCAGGGAATCGAGGTCCTCCAGGAGCCTGTCGGCGTACGCGGTGATCTTGAAGAACCACTGGGGGATTTGCTTCCTTTCGACCTTCGAGCCGCACCGCCAGCACAGCCCTCCTTCGACCTCTTCGTCCGCAAGAACGGTGAGGTCTTTCGGGCACCAATTGACCGTTGCGGGCCGCCGGTAGGCAAGGCCTTTCCTATAGAGAAGCTCGAAGATCCACTGGGTCCAACGGTAGTACTCAGGATCGCTCGAATAGAAGCTGCGGCTCCAGTCGTAACTGATCCCGATGAGGTCCATTTGCCTGCGGTAATTCTCGCCGTAGCTCTTCACCATCGGAGCAGGGTGCGTCTTCTTCGCGATCGCCTCGTTCTCCGCTGGAAGCCCGAACGCGTCGAACCCCATCGGGTGCAGCACGTTGTAGCCCTGCATGAACTTCATGCGGCAAAGGACATCGGTCGGGATGTAGTTGCGGCAGTGGCCGACGCTCAAGCCCGCGCCCGAAGGATACGGAAAGAAGTCGAGTCCGTAGAACTTGGGCCGCTCGGGGTCTTCGCGAGTCCGAAAGAGGTCGGCGCTCCTCCAGCGCTCGCGCCATTTGGACTCAAACGTCGTCGGGTCGTATCGATCGGGCATGAGCCCCATTGTATCTGAGGGGCAAGGGCGGGTTCAGCGCCAGCCGAAGCGTCCCATGTCGATCCGTTCCCCGATCTCGACCCCCTCGCGCTCCAGCTTCAGGCGCTGCTCTTCGGCCAGGCGAGGGTCTCGTTTGTGGATCGGCAGTCGCCCGTCTTTCGCGACGACCCGCCACCAAGGGAGGTCGGGCGGCGCCTGCGCCATCCATCGCCCCACCATGAATCCCGAAGCCGGATTGTGGAGCATCCGTCCCAGGTCGCCGTACGAGGCGCATTTGCCTGCCGGGATCGCCCGAACGAGGTCCCACAACTCGTCCAACCCCGAATGAGCCTTCATAAGTCGGTGGGGTTCCTCCACACGACCTTATCCGCCGAACCTCCCTCGATCAGATCCTCGACGCCGAGGGCATCAGGAACATGGATTTCGAGAAGCGGGCCGCTCCAGCCCTCACCCAAAACCCACGAATCCATGCCCAGTGAACGAGCGCCACCCTCGGTCGCCATCTGCCAGCATTCTTCAGGCGAGATCGGTTCTCCTTTTTCGTGCGCCAACCGCATGGCAGCGCTCATTTCAGCGAACATATCCACCGGCCCCGAACTGGCGGCTGAATCGAGCCCCAATCCGACCGTGATCCCCGACCGCAACATCCTTCGGATCGGGGCGATGGGACACGATAGAGCTTCGTTCGAGCGCGGGCAATGCGCCACTGAGGCCCCGGAAGCTGCGATCTGGGCGATATCGGATTCGGAAACCTCGCAGCAATGCACCAATTGGGCGTTCGCGCGAAGCAACCCAAGGGCAGCGGCGAACTCTACAGGCGTAATCCCAATTGGGGGAAGCGGGAAACCGACCGAAGTCATCAATTCAGCAAACGGACCCGTACCTGAGCGAAAGAGGTCCGCTTCCTCCCTCGACTCCGCTAGGTGCAAGCTGAGCGGCGTTCCTTGCCGCGCGATCCACCTGAGCGAGGGCTCGTCGACGGTGTAGAGGGCGTGCGGGTTCACGTAGGCGGGAAGCCCGGAGGCCCTGGTCGCTTCGGCGGCCTTCCTCGAAACCGTTTCGAGCTTCTCTTGGGGCGTTTCGTGCTCCAAAAACGTGATCACTTCGGCGAAGAGCCGGCCCATCAGGCCAAACTCGCGAACGGCGGCAGGTGAATGGGGCCGGTCGAAGTGTTCGCCGACGAGCGCGATGCCCGAGGAGCGATTCTCGCGGGCGGCGATCCAGGTGTCGCATCGAACCTCGTCCTCCGTTTGCTCGCCCTTGAGTTGGACGAGCCTGCGAATCCAACCGAAGAAGTCTCGCTCCTCGACCCGCCCCATCAGCCCGCGGTATTCGAAGTGGGAGTGCGCGTTGACGAAGGGCGCAGATAGGACGAACGGCTCGGGGACCCCTGTGTGGGGGCGCAAGCGGGTGAGAACGCCGTTCTCGAATACAGGCTCAACACCAAGGTGCAGCTCGCCCCCGATGACCACGCCGTACGGCCGCGCTACTGAACGTCGATCGACCAAGCTCTCTGAAGGTCTCCGAAGGTCGATGACTTGACGTGCATGTCGGCGAAAAGGATGTTGTAGCGGAATTTGTTGACCGTAGACCGGTAGTCCTCCATGCTCATGCCGAGGCGCAGCTCTCGTTCTCCGGAATGCCAATGGCCCGCCGCGTCGAACAGCATGTTGATCGCGGCCGGGTTTTGGAGGGCGGTGTGCGGGATACGTCGGAACGTGAGTTCGGTGCGGTAGAAGTAGCTGGACCCATAAGTCGCATACAGAGAGGGCGAACTCAGAAACTCCAGGTCATAGTGGTTGTCCACGACCTTTGTGCCGAGGTCGTTCGGGCAGCGAAAGATCTCGAAGCTCTTCACGTAAGGCTGGAGCAGTTGATGCATGAGCGGCAGGACGGTGATGAGGGCTTGCCATTGAGGGTAGGGCGCCCATATCTCAGGGCGGTACTTATCCACGCAATCGACGCCGTTCGGAAACTGATCATCGAAGTCGGACATGTACATCATCATGGACTTGCCCGCCTGCCCGAGGTTCGAGATGCAGTGGGCTTGCGACGCAGAACGCTTGGCTCGGATCACCGCGGGAAACACGATGGCGGACACAATGGCGATAATGCCAATCACCACGAGAATCTCGACCAGTGTGAACCCGCGCGGCCTCATGATTCAGTGCGCCCTTGCAGCCCGGATGCTACCTCAAAACTTGTTGTAGACGTTCAGGACCGCGAATGTGCCATAATTTTGCCTTGCGTCTATGGTATTGACGCGAGGTTACACCGTGGCGAATCCGACTTCCTTACGTCCCGAAGAATTGAGCGCGCGATCGTATGCCGATCGGCTGATCCTCCAAGAGCTAACGACGATGGAGGGCGCTGTCCGGCTGGGTGAGCTTGCCGAGAAGCTGGGCCCTCATGGTCTGGGCCTCGATGCGCTGAAATCGTTGCTCGCGACGAACTCGGAGCGCTTCGCTTATCACGACCGAAAGTGGATCCCGACGTCGCGCATCGAGTCGGCCGAGGCCCCGTTCGTTCGCGCAATTCAAGTCACGCTCGAACGATTTGGCGGCCCGATGCCGATCGAGAGCCTAGCGCAAGAGCTTTCTTGGATTCGGCCCGAATCGCAAGACTGGTCGCCCGAGCGGCTGATTCGCATCATCAAGGGAAGCGCGCTGTTCCTGTACACCGATGACGACCAGGTCGCTTTGGCGGAGTGGGCATTTCAAGCGAGCGGTGAGACGCTCGAACGGGCCTATGCCCTCAATCAGGTTGACGCCAAGGACGTGGAGGCGGCCGCTAAGAAGCTGTCTGGCGTCGATTGGCGCGCCAAGGACTGCGCCGTTCAGGCCCTCAAGGCTGCCGCCCCGATGAGCGCGAAGATTCTGGGAGCGGTCGCTTGGCTTTCTCTCAACCCTCAAGACCCGAAAGCCCACAGGCTCTACGATGCGCGAGAGTTCTTCTCTCGGCTTATCGCAGCCCCCGGGTTCGTCTATGGGGGCGACGGCGTCATGCACGCGGAATCGGACGTCAAGGGTTGGATCACTTCCGCGACGAAGGTGGCCCAGAAGTTGGCCCCGTCGGTTCAGCTCGAAGACGCTGCGCCGATTGAAGTCAAGGCAGCGGACATCAAGGAGATGACCGCGAAGATCCTCGGCGCGCCCGAATCCATTACGGTGACCAAGCTCCTTGAAGAGACCTACGAGATCACACCGATGAGCAAGACGTTCCCCGACGATATGGCGAACGTGGTCGACGCCTTGCGCGAGAGCGGAAAGGTCTGGTGGGTCGGGGGCGATCGATTCCGCAAGCCGGAATCCGCGCCCGACTTCATTTACTCGGTTCCTGACCCGTTCCGATTCGTCGTGAGCAGCGCAGTCGATGAGGAAGGCGAGCCGATCGACGTCGAACTCACCGACGAGGGCCTCAGCACCTCTCTTCGCAAACTGCTCACGCACCCGCTTGCGACCGACGTTCTCGACGAGGACTCGCTCCCTGCGCCGAAAACGATGCCCGCCACGCTTAGGCTCGTGCTGAAGTCGATTCATCGTGAACTGGGGACGTTCCCCCTGTGCCAGATGCCGACGGGTTTTCTCGGAGCTGAGCCGAAGATTCAAGAGCTGATCTTCATCGACACCCAAGGCCGCGAACTTCAGGCTTGGGCCAACCTCGAAGCTCGACTTCTTTACAACTTGATCGACTGGTGGTTCGAGCAGCCTGTGGAGAGCGGCGCGGTGTTCAACATAACCAAGACCGATCGCCCCAACGTGTTCGAGTTCGCATGGGAAGACCAAGCCGACCCGCTGCTCTTCATCAGCCCGCAGCGAATGGAACAGCTTCGCGAAATCCAATCGAGGAGCGACGGTATGAGTACCAAGGACGTGCTCATTGAAGTGATGGCGCACTGGCACAAGGGCGCGGACTTCCTGACGATTCTCGCCGAGGTCAACGTGATTCGCCGTTCGACCCGTCGATTGGTGGCATCGCTTCTCAGCAGCTACCAGTGCTTCTATCAGCGTTCGGGATCGCCGGTCTGGCACTACGACGGCAAGAAGGTCGATCTCGGGTTCGACAAGACGAAGAAGAAGTTCATCAAGAAGTGAGGCCCACGTCGGGTATAACTCGCATTCGCAGCAACCATGGCTAATCTGAAATCATCGAAAAAGGACCTTCGGAGGTCGGCCAAGCGCCGAGCCCGGAATCTGTCGGCGAAAAGCGCCCTGAAGACCTATGTGAAGAACGTCCGAAAGGCCGCCGAGGGTGGCGACCCCGAAGCGATGCAGAAGGCGCTACAGGCCGCTGCTCGGATGCTCGACAAGGCCTCTGAGCACGGCATCATCCACAAGAACCAGGCGGCGCGGCGCAAGTCCCGCATCGCCAAGCTCGTGAACAAGACCGCATCCGGCGAGTAGCGGCCCGCTCCGGCGCTGCCGGATTGCGTCGGTTTCGATTTCAGGGTCCTATTGGCTCCCCTGTTTTGCTGGCTGGCAACTTCGCCGACAGCAAGGGTGCCAGACTTCCCTTCTCCCGTTCGGAATGCCAGGGAACTCCCTCCGTTTTCAAGGCAAATAGCGAGTGTAAGACAACGCGAGACGTGGGATAGGAGGGGGAATGTTGTACCACTGGATCGCCCTGATCTTGGCTGTCGCATCGGCCGTAGGCGCTTGGCGCCTTTATAAGGACGCGACGGCGGCAGACCTGAGATAGAACGACAAACGCAAGACTGACATGCCAGAAGCCGGCGGCTCCCTTGTGGGGCTCGCCGGCTTCGTAGGTTGAAACATTGGTAGTCCCGACGGGATTCGAACCCGCGACCTTCGCCTTGAGAGGGCGATGTCCTAACCGCTAGACGACGGGACCGCTCAGAGGGTTCAGTCTACCCAAATCGACTCCAAACCGCGCGATTCAGCGCCCTCCTGCGGGACCTCCACCGGCCTGAGCGGGCCGTATTCTCATGGGCTTATAGGTCCACGCTCTCGCCAGCGGGATTTGATCGGAGCTGTGTTCGCCCGACTCGGCGTTCCCCGGCGGCAGAACGCTTCTTCCCACGGGCCGATTCCGCACTTCGACGATCTGGAGGAACGTCCCTCGGTTGCTATAAGGGATCGGGGGTTCCGTCCTTAGAGCGATGCCTCCCGGCCGAAATCCCCAGAGGCCGGGGTCGGAACCCCGTCGGGTGGAAAGGGTCTGCGCCGCCTTCTCAAAAGCCTCCCGCACAATCTCGTTGCCGGACTTTTCCCCCAGGTAGTCGACCCGAGTGGAGCGCTCCAGGGCCTTCAACAGCACCGAGGGTTGAACCGCCAGTCGCATCAAGTCCGGCGTCATGAACCTGCCCGCTTTCGGGGACACGATCGCGGGCCGAAGCGCATCGAGCAAGGCCGAGTAGAGGCTCGCGCCTTGCGAACCGGAGATCGTCAAGCCGTTCCAGCTCTGCAAATAATTCGCGGCGTCAGATAGCGTGCCTAGATACGCCGCCTCACGGAGCGCAGGAAGGATGAGTTTCGCAAGCTCGGTCCAGTCGGGGTCTTCCCGCGCGATCATGAAGACCGCAAGTTCGAGATCGGACACGCTTAACGAAGGGGCGCTCAGCCTGCGCTGGAGCGCGCTCACTCGGAAGAGCCTCCCCCACGCGGGGGTATCGCCGTTGGGCCACCAAGCTATGGGTTTGTTATTCCAGTTCACGATCAAGCCCGACGCCGGGTTGTCGACCCGAGGCATTTGGGTCGCTTGAAGCCTGCCGCTCCAATCCGTGGCGCGGCTCGCAGGCAGGGGCAACCGAGAATCCCAGCCGGGCTTTCTTACCGGCACGTACCCCACGTACCGATACGAGATATCGCCCGTCGCAAACGCGGCGATCAGGTTGAAGTTGACGGTTGCGGACTCCGCTAGGGAGTCGAGGTCCTCGGGCTTCTTTGCCGACGCCGCGGCGAGCATGGCGTCGACGGAAAGCAACTCCTTCATCCAACTCGCCGATCTCCTGCAGAACACCGTCTTGGTGCTGCGGGATTCGAGCACGACCGGCCCCCACATCGTGCGCTTCTGGACGGTCGAAAGGTCAGGCTGGTCCTTCACCTTGATCGCCATCGGAACCTCCTCGATCGTCCTCTCCTCGCCCTCGAATAGGTACTTCCCGGTTTGGGGAGACTCGAAGTAGAAGATGTCGTCCGTGTCCGCTACGCCGGTGGTTAGACCCCACGCAGCCGAAGGAGAATGGCCCACGGCAATTCCCGGCACGCCCGGGACGTCCATCCCTGCGGCCATATAGCCGGGCGCGGAAATCGACATTTCGTGAACGATGGAGGGGGTTTGAAACCCCATCTGGGGCCCAGAAAGGAGAAGGGGCGAGCGCGTCGCCGACCGCTTCGGGGCAACTGCGACCGCGTAACTGCCCGTCTTGTAGGGAACGGCAAGCTCTTGGGCCACGGCAAGAAGCTCCCGCTCGTCTTGGGCGAGTACTGCGGGAAGCAACTCCAAGAGGCTCACGTTGGGTAAGGCTGCGAGGTGCCTTTCGGTGTCCTTGCGCGTGAAGGAGAACAGCTTCGGAGGGTCCTTGGCGAGCGGGTCGTCCTCGGCCTGCACCGTGGTGGGCGAGGTAGGTTCGTTTTGCCAGAGGAAGTCATCAAGCACGTCAGGAAGCTGGTCCTTAATGGGTTGGGTCTTGAGGTACGTAAGGAGGGCCAGCGCCCTCAACTCACCCGGGTCTCGGCGTCCGAACATCTGAAAGAGTCGAATGGCGATGGCGGCAGAATCCTCTACGGTCCAAGGCGCAGGCTCGAATCCATTGGCGCCGTAGTCTGGGGGCAAGGTGTCCGACGAGCGGGCGAGCTGAATGTAGGCGTTGACCCCCTTGGCGTAACTCTCAAAGATCGTCTGAGCGCGTTGAGAGAGTTGGTCGAATTGCTCTTTGAGCTCTTCGTCGGTGTACCGCGAGGCAGCCGCCGTCTGGTCGGCCGCGGCGCGAGAAGCGCCCAATACTTCGGCGAGACTCCCCCTCGCAAGCCTCCGGCTCATTTCCATCTGCCATAGGCGGTCTTCCGCGCAAGCAAAACCTGCATAGAAGAAGGCTTCCTCGAGCGAGGACGAATAGATGTGGGGGACTCCGTACGTGTCGCGCTCGATGGGAGTGGCGTCTTGCGCGATCCACGAAAGGGAGAGCGCCGCAGAGATCAGGGAGACAAGCATGGTCCGAGTTTTACCCTCGGGCCAAGGCGTGAAGTGACGTTAGAAGGCGATTCGCTAAGGCAGGTAGCGCCGACCTGACCCGCCGAGGGCCTTGCGATTGATCAGGCCGTACAGGATCAGGCCCACGCCCGCGACGATCGCGATGGGCATGATCAGGTTTATCAAGCTCTTGAGGACGCTGATCGCGAGGGCAACGCCGATCACTCCGAGAATGAGGACTACACCGAGTTTCAAGCTACCAGACATTCGGTTTCTCCTTGGTCGCGACGCCTTCGGCGAATGGGACGGGGCCGCGAGAGGTCTTTCTAAATGTACTGCACATATTGGTCCGCCGTTCAGATTGTCTTGCAGAGGGGGGACTTTGTGCCCTCCCAGCGGTTTGCTCAGTTGGCCGCAAGTTGCAAACTCGGACGGGTCGAAGTACCATCTCGTTCATGGCCGTGCCCGTTTTTTGGAGTTCGAAGATCGACCCTCACTCCAGCGAGCCTTTGCGCCTCAACGCCGAGGTCGTTTCGACGTGGCTCGTGCAGTTCCTCCGAGACGAGTGTATCAGGAGGCGGGGTATCACCCAAGCGGTTCTCGGGCTTTCGGGTGGGATCGACAGCGCCGTAACAGCTTACCTTTGCGCTCAGGCGTTTGGGCCCGACAATGTCGTTGCCGTTCGAATGCCGTACAAGACCTCTTCACCGGACAGCTTAACCCACGCGCAACTCGTGATCGACCATCTGGGCTTGCAGGCGCTCACCGTGGACATAACAGGAATGGTCGACGGGTACGCGGATTGGGAAGCGCTGACACCTCGCAGGCTGGGCAACGTCTGCGCGCGAGCCCGGATGATCGTGCTTTTCGACCTCTCCGCCAAGCTGGGAGCGCTCCCCATCGGCACGGGCAACAAGACCGAGAGGATGTTCGGGTATTTCACATGGCACGCCGACGATTCGCCCCCAATCAACCCGCTGGGCGACCTTTTCAAGACACAGGTCCGGCAATTGGCGGAGCACCTACAAGTTCCCGAGCCCATCCGCAAGAAGCTGCCGACCGCCGACCTGGAGCCTGACCAAACCGACGAAGGCGACCTCGGGATCACCTACGAAGAGGCAGATCGGATCCTCCATTACCGGATGAAGGGGTTTCCCGCCAGGCTGCTCGTCGAAGCGGGGTTCGAGGAGCGAAAAGTCACTCAAGTCGATCGTTGGGTCGACGCGACGCATTGGAAGCGCAGGCCCCCCACGGTCGCCATGCTCAGTTCGAGTTCGATCGGCGACTATTACCTTCGTCCTGTGGATTACTGAGGTTCGGGTCTCTCTCGGCGTCCACCCCCGTAATCAGGCGCGCGCCCCGATGAAAGGTGGCGTAGGCCCAAATCCACTTCAGGAAGACCAGAACGCGGTTCTGAAAGTCGATCAGGTACCAAATGTGGACGAAGACCCAAATCAGCCACGCAAGAGCGCCCTTGAGTCGCAACGAACCGAGTTCTGCGATGGCTAGGCGGCGGCCGATCGTCGCCATATTGCCCTTGTCCTTATAGCGAAACGCCTCAGCCGGACGCTGTCCGCGAACCTCGCGCGCGATCACCCCTGCCACAAACTTCCCTTGCTGCATCGCGACTTGGGCAATCCCCGGCAGGGGCTCCCCCTCAGAGCCCTTAAGGGTCATCGCGTCGCCGATGGCGAAGAGGTTTGGAAGCCCTGGAATCCGGCAATCGGGAAGCACTCGGATGCGCCCGACCCGGTCCCGCGGCGCGTCCAACCACCCCGTAGCGCGAGTGGCTTGGACGCCTGCGGCCCAAATGACCGTTCGAGCTTCGATGCGGCCTTCGGTGGTCTCGACTCCGTCGGGGTGAACGTCGGTCACTTTTGCTCCAAGCCTTGTCTCCACCCCCAACGACTCAAGTGCTTCCAAAGTAAAGCGGGATAGCTTCGGGTCGAACGAGGCCATAACCCGGTCCCCGGCCTCGATGAGGACGATTCGCGCTGCTGCCGGATCGATCCTGCGGAAATCCCATGACAGCGCCCTGCGCGAGAGTTCGGCGAGGGAACCCGCAAGTTCGACCCCCGTTGCGCCTCCGCCTACGATGACGAAGGTCAGCCATCCCGCCCGCTCGGAGGGGTCGGTCGAAGCCTCGGCCCTCTCAAAAGCGACGAGCACTTTCCGGCGGATCGCCACCGCGTCATCGAGCGTCTTGAGTCCCGGCGCGTCGGCTTCCCATGCGTCGTTCCCGAAATAGGCGTGGCGAACGCCCGTCGCTAGAACGAGATAATCGTAACGGACCTCGCCCATCGAATGGCGAACGATGCTTTGTTGGGCATCGACCTCCCGAACCTCCGCCATCAGGACCTCCGCGTTTTCTTGGCCTCGCAGAAGCCTCCGAATCGGAACCGCGATGTCGGCGGGCGAGAGTCCAGCGGTCGCCACTTGGTAGAGCAACGGTTGAAACAGGTGGTGGTTCTGGCGGTCGATGACGAGGACTTCGACTGGCACCCGCCTAAGGCTGCGGGCAGCCTGCAACCCCCCAAAACCCGCCCCGGCGATCACCACGCGAGGCCCGCCTTCGCGACCGTTCTTTACCGCTTTCTCACCTCAACCTGCAATCGTCGAATGCAGAGATCTCACAGCCCGTAAAGTTCCGTGTACTTGGCGCGGATGCCCGTAAGGTAGTCGTTGGCTTCCATCGGCCTGCCGGTCGCGCGTTCGATCAGGTCCTGCGGCTGGTAGCGCTTTCCGTGGCGATAGATGTTTTCTTGGAGCCAACTCAGGATCGGACGGAACTCGCCTCGCTCGATGAGGGTGTTGGTGTCGCCGAGGTCCTTCCGCAAGGCGTTCCATATCTGGTAGCTGAGCAAGTTGCCCATGCTGTACGTCGGGAAGTAGCCGATAAGTCCGCTCGACCAGTGGACGTCCTGGAGGCACCCGTCGGAGTCCGTTTCCGGTTCGATTCCCAAATACTCCTTGTACTTGGCATTCCACGCGGCGGGAAGGTCCTTGGCCTTCAGGTCGCCGGTAAGTAGGTCGCATTCGAGTTCGAATCGCACGAGGATATGGAGGTTGTAGGTGACTTCGTCCGCCTCAACGCGAATGAGCGAAGGCTGGACCTTGTTCACGGCCCGATAGAACGTGTCGAGCGGGACTTCGGAGAACTCAGGGAAGCGGCGGGCCAGTTCGGGCAGGTGCCTCTTCCAGAACGGGCGCGAACGGCCGACGATGTTCTCCCACAGACGGGATTGGCTCTCATGAACTCCCAGTGACACGCCTCCGACCAGCATTGGGAACTTCAAATCCCAAGCGGCCGGCGAACCTTGCTCATACATCCCATGTCCTGCCTCATGGAGCGAGGCGAAGATCGACGATGCAAGGTACGGCTTGAATCGAGTCGTCAGTCGGATGTCGCCCACCGACCAGCCGGTGCAAAACGGATGCGGGGCGACGTCTTGCCGACCTCGGTTCATGTCGAAGCCGATCTCCTTGACCAAGAACTCCGTAAACTCTCGCTGCTTGGCTTCCGGCCACTCGCCCGTGAGGAAGCTGTCGTCGGGGTCGTTTTGGCTTTCTGCGATCTGGCGAACAAGGTCGACCAAGGGCGCCTTGAGGGTTTCGAACAGCCGGGTCGCGTCCGCCGCTTTCGCCCCTTCCTCGTACTGATCGAATAGGGCGTCGTAGATGTGATCGCGATACCCAAGATAGGTGGCCTCCTGGCGGGCGATCTCGAACATCTGCTCGAGGTAGGGGCGAAATCGTTCGAAATCATTGTTGGCCCGGGCCGCCATCCAAACCTCGTGGCCCTCCGCCGCAAGCTGGACTTTCCTTGAAACGAGCTCCGCCGGGACCTTCGTAGCGAGGTCGTATTCCCTCTGGGCGACCCGAACGAGCGCGCCCTCTTCCGAGTCGGGGTCCACCTCCGATTTCGCTCTGCCAAGGAGCGCCCCGATCTCTTCTGACACGAACATCTCGTGGGCAATTCGGCTGAGAGACCCCAAGTGTGAGGCCCGAGCCGGCGACCCACCCCGCGGCATATAGGTCTGTTGGTCCCACTCCATCATCGCGATGGCGGCCTGCAGGGCCTTGATGTCGGCGAAACGGGACTCCAGAGATTCCAAGGAAGCTGTCATGCGCCAACTATACCTTTCTCGCGGACGATTGGATGCGGCAGAACATCACGATCCGAAACCTAAAACTTGTGTTTTCTAATTGTTCTGCAATCACACATCCCAAAATGTGAAACCTCACTTCAATAATTCAAGTATGCTCCTATGTCATGAGCGAGCGACCTCTGCACGACATTCCTCATAAGGACCCGGTGTCGGGCCAGAGCCTCTACGTGAGCGAACTCACCTGCGATGACAGTGGGGTCGTGATTCGAGGGAGGTTTGCCATTCCCAAATACTCCCGGCTCGAGCCCGAACAAGCGGCGTTTCTGGAGGCTTTTCTTCGGTGCCGCGGGGTCTTGAGTTGCGTCGAGCGAGAACTCGGGATCAGCTATCCAACCGTTCGAAACCGGCTCGACGCATTGCTCGAAGCCCTGGGCCTCCCGCCCGCGCGCGACGAAAGCCCCAAACGAGACCGATCCGAAAGAACCAAGAAGATCATCGAGCAGCTTGAACGCGGCGAGATCACGCCCGAGGAAGCCAAGAAACGAATTCGCGAAGGAGTCAGAAAGTGAAGGAAGAGATTCGAAGAATCATGCAGCTCGTCCAAGAGGGCAAGCTCAGCCCCGAGGATGCAGCGGAGTTGATCGACGCGTTCAACGCTCCCGAACAGGACGCGGGCGAGACCGAGTCCAAGGAATCTGAAGGCGAATCCGACGCTGCTTCCGCTGAGGAGGGTTCGGCAAAGGCCACCGACCCGATGAAGTCCTTCGTCGACTTCATGGAGGGCTTGGGCCGGGAGGTCTCGACTGCGGTCGATTGGCAAGACGTCGCCCGGCAGGTTCGCACCGGGGCGAAGAAGGGCTATGAGGGCTTGCAAGGCGCGATCGACAAGGTCAAGAAAGGCAAGCTGCGCCTGGGCTGGTTCGGAGCCTACGAAGTGAGGGAGGTCACCCTTCCTCTCAAGGTCGCGGAGACGAAGGTCCTGCGGATCGAAAACCCTTGCGGCGACGTGAGCGTAGTCGGCGGTTCGGCCGAGAGTGTCGTGAAAGCGATCGCGAAGGTACGGGGCGCGGACGAGTACGAGGCACGGGAGAACGCGGACGCCTACACGATCGTCGTCGAAGAGAGCGATCACCAAGTTCTCATCCGCCAGCCCGACATTCCGGACCTTTCGGTCGATATCGAAGTCACCCTCGCCCTGCCCTTGGTGGTCGAGGTCAAGACGCAGGCGGGCGACGTGGACGTGCGCGACACGGGGCCGGGTTGTCGCCTGTCGGTGCAAAGCGGGGACGTGAAGATCTCGGGTCTATCAGGACCTGTCGAGGTCTCCTCGCAGGCGGGCGACATGAAGTTGGAACGAATCGAATCTCCGTCGGTCCGTCTGGAGAGCAAATCGGGAGACATCGTCTTGTCTGACGTGAAGGGCAACATCAACGCCCGAACGGCTCGTGGTAACGTGACACTGCAAGGATGTTCCGGTCGCACCCTCTCCATCGAATCTGTTTCCGGCGCGGTCAACCTCGACCTCGAAGAACCGATCTCCGGCACAGTAAGCGTTCGCACGGTCGATGGCGACGCCGTACTCGCGATCTCCGACGGTTCGGACTGCCGCGTGTCCTTGTCCACCCTCCGGGGAGACGTCCTGTGCGATATCGTCCTCGAAGACGAGGCTCGAATGGACCAGCACATTACGGGTCGGTTGGGATCGGGAGCGGGCTCGCTCGACGTAAGCGCGGTTCATGGAGGCATCACTCTGCGACTTCGCGAACACGCCGCCACCGAAGAAGAGTAGCTCATCCCAACTCGGTAGCAGCAAGAAGGGCGGCCGCGGGTTTCCCCGTGCCGCCCTGCTCTGCGCTAGCCTAACTTACCTACCGCCTCATATTCAGCAGGTCCTGCATCATCTCATCGACGGTCGTCACCACGCGGGTGTTCGCTTGGAACCCTCGCTGGGTGACGATCAGGTCGGTGAACTCCGATCCGATGTCGATGTTCGACTGCTCCAGAAAGCCGGCGTTCAGGGTTCCTCGCCCGCCCGTCGCGGCCGTTCCGATGACCGGAATGCCGGAGTTGTCGGTCATTCTCCAGGTGTTGCTCCCCGAAATCTGAAGCCCTGCCGGGTTGGAAAAGACCGCCATAGCAATCCTGCCGAGGGAACGAGTGATGCCGTTCGTGAACAGGCCCAAAATCTCGCCATCTGCGCCGATTGCGAGTCCCTGCAGCGATCCAGGCGGGTACCCGTTTTGGCTGCTCGCCTGCACTTGGGTCTCGCTGGCCAATTGGTTCACGTCTGAGAAGTTCAGGTTGAACGTGAAGGCGGGTGCGTTGGACGCTGCGACTGTGACGCCCTGGACCGCCGAAGTGTTCAGCAGCCGCCCGTTGGCATCGAAGTAGAGGGGCTCGCCGGTGGGAGTCGCGCCGTCCGAAGTTCCGATCACCGTAGCCGAAGGGGGTTCCGTCACCTCCCAAGACCACGCGCTGATCGCGCCCGCGGGCACTCCAGCCCCGGTGGGATTAGCCACGCGGTTGAAGAGCCTCATCTGAAGATCGTGCTTTCCTCCCAAGGTGTCGTACACGGCGAACTGAGTTTGCCACTCGTCGGCCGGAAGGGCGTTCGCGTTGAGGTTGCCCGCGAATTCGACCTTCGTCGTGACTTGAACTGCGGAAAGCTGCCCGATCGGGATGCGGATGGAGGACGCTGCCGTTACCGGGGCGCTCGTATCGATTACCCCGTCGGCGTCTGCGCTCCAGCCCAACAGCTTTTCCCCCGTCGAGCGGTGGACGAGGTCGCCGTTGGCATCGAGGTCGAAAGCTCCATCGCGGGTGTAGAGCATCCGACTCCCATTGCCGACGATGAGATAGCCGTTTCCTTGGACGGCGATGTCGGTGGGGCGGTTCGTAGCGTTGAGCGATCCTTGCTCGTTGTTGACATCCGTGCCGGCTACGAGAACTCCCAATCCGAACTGCAGCGCGTTCTGGCCGCCTCGATTTCCGGTGGGTCCGCTCGCCCCTCTCATCGTTTGGGCGATCATGTCCTTGAAGGTCACGCGTGAGCCTTTGAAGGCCACGGTGTTCACGTTGGCAAGATTGTTGCCGATGACGTTGATGCGCGTTTGCTGCGCTTTGATGCTCGCAACTCCTGCGAGTAGTGCCTGTAGCATTGTGTGTTGTCCTCCGTTCGCTCAGGGCTGGGGCGTCATCCAATCGGGATGCCGCGAGGACATTCTCGGTGTTTCACCTCGATCCTGTCCGGTGTTTCGCGCTGAGCTTTGTTTGTTGGTTTCGATTGGGTGTCGTGGGGTCGTGGGGTCAAACGATGACCGCGCTGTCGATGTTCGTGAAAACGCTCTCGGAAAGATGGGCCATGTCGACTGCCGTAATGATCGTGCGATTCTTGATGCTCACAATGAGCGCCACATCGTCGATCATCAGGAGCGACTCGCGCCCCCCTTTTTCCGCAGCGCGTTCGACTCCGCTCATGACGCGATCCCACTGCGAGGCCTCAAGCTGGATGTTCCGGCTTTGCATCCTCGTCTGGGCGTGTCCGCTGAGCTTGAGCCTTGAACCCAGGAGGTCTTGAAACTCCGTCGTTTTCTCGGTCGGCCGCGGCGAAACCGGGGCGACTTGACGACTCAGGAGTTCTGCGACCTGCGCGTTGTCGATTCGATTGCTCATCTCTTGCGTCTCCTAAGGGTTGGTAAGTTCAACGGTCTGAATCGAGGAAGTCGGCACCGTCAACTCGAAGCCGTTGTCGGTCCGGATAACGACCTCATACTTGCCGTTATTGGCGATCAGTCGAGTCGCCGTGCCTGTGACGAGGTCCGTAAGCCCGCTTCCCGGCTCGGTGTAGAGTGCGGACACTCGCTTGCCCAGCAGGGAGTTGGCCTGCGTTGCGTTCACGGCTTCCTGCATCTGCGACATTCCTTGGACCTGCCCGAGTTGGGCGAGTTGCGCAAAGAAGTCCCTGTCGTTCATCGGCTCCAAAGGGTTCTGGTGCGAGAGTTGAACGGTCAAGAGCCGCAGGAACGTCTCCATGTTCAACTCCGACTTCGGCTTCGGGAGCGTAACCCCGTAGTAATCGTTCGGATTGAAGGGTGTGATCGGGTTCATCGTTGTTCTCCGTTAGATCCAGATGTCGACGCCGGCTGATTGCCGCCGCGCATCATAGAAGGTCGTTAGCTTGGTCGATTCGGAAGTGCGGTGCAGACCCTGGCCTCGAAGTGAGGAGTTTTGGGGCTGGCCCGAGTCGGGCCGCGCCTGCTGGTGAGCTTGGTTTCCGAGGTCGGACTGGGACTCAATTGTCAGCGCAACCACAGTCAGCCCTTTCGCTTCCATGGCCGCACCGAGTTGCGCCTTACTTTGTTCGAGAGCGGCGTGAACGCTCGCGTGACTCGCAGCGAGCTTCGCTTCGACGCCGCCTTCCGTTGCCTTCAGGCCGATTTCGACCACCCCAAGATCGTGGGGTTCGAGCCGCAACACGACACCGTTGCGGGGTCGGACGGCAAGGATCGACTCGATATGGTCGGCAACTTGGGCCACGACGCGGTTGCGAACGTCCGCAGAAAGGCTCGTCAGTTCGGAGGGCTCAGATCGAACACGCGTTAGCGGCGTCGTCTGAGCACTGGCGGCTCTGATAGCGTCGAGGGGCGGCCCTTCCGAGCCTGCGGCGTCCCCGGAGGCAGGTTCTGCCTTGAGAGAGGCGCCTTGGCCACTGGGAGTTTCCGCGCCGACCGAGCCTTCGCCGCCTGTGAAAGACTCGGGCTGTGTTCCCACCGAATCGGAGGGTGCTGCTGTCGCTTCGTCGTTGGGTCTGTCCGGAGCCGTTTCTCGAGAGGCGATTTGGGCCGCCGCGCCTTCGCCTTCAACGAGAGGGGCCGCGCTCGCAACCTCCGCCACTTCGCTTGCTTTGGCCGGGGCCTTGGCAACCTGCTGCGGGGTCTGAGCGGCCTTCTCAGAGGAGTCGCCTGCAACTTGAGTTGAATCGAAAATCGGTGAGAGGATCGGCTCCGGAACCTCCGCAATGCTTTGCGATTCGGAGCCGCTTGAGCCCTGAATGAGCGGGCCCGGCACGAGTTCCGCGGCAAAAGACTCGTCCACAGGAAGGTCAAAGACCGGGGCTTCCCCAGGTTGAGCGGCATCTCCCGCTCGATCCCCGAGGACGAAGCCTGGGATCGAAACGGATTCCGCGTGAGCTGCCGAAGGAACCGTTCCGGCCGTTGCTTCCGCGCGAAGCGAATCCGGAATCGGAGCCGCAGCGGGCTCGGCGATGATTGGCTGTGTGCCTCCCATAACGGAGACCACAAGCGACTGAAAGTTCTCAGGGACACCCCAAGAAGGCGCTGCCAGACGAACTTCAGCTTCTGCCGTGCTCGCTTGGAGTTTCGAGGGAACCGATTCGGCGTCGGCGTTTGCGGGCTTCGCGGGGTTTTGGGGTTCGGAGTCCGGCTGTTTCGACGGGGCGATCGGCCCTCTGTCTCTTGCTTCTCCTCCCGTCCGCGATGCCGCGCCAGGTGGACCCAGTCCGCCAGGCGGCGGGTGTGCCTTGTCGTTTCGACGCTTCCCGTTCGGCTCGGCTTGGATTCGCCCTGCTGCGCCGCTCGGGTGCGCCGCGACAGGACCTAAGTTGAGCGATATTGGGTTCATTGTCGTTCTTGGCCCGTTGCGGGCCTCGTTTGAATCCTCGGTAACACCCGGCGAAAATCCTAGGGGACGCGCGCGCTTTGGGTCCCGAAGCGTAGGTATCTGCCATACTCACTTGCGATTCGCGAAAGGCCATCGTAAGCTGCGTTAGACGGTTCTTGTTCGGAGAGCGAGATGCCTGTCATGAGACCCACCCGAATTCGCCCAACGCATCGAAATGAAGACCCAAGCGACAAAGACCAATTTCAATTGCCCTATCGCGCTGGAGCCCGCACCCTACCCCGTGCCGATTCGAATCTCCGGCGTCCGAAAAACAACCGCACATGCGAAGAAAAAAACAGTCTGACGACATTACCGAGGCTCCTGCTGATTCGTCCGCCGAGCCCGCTTCCCCCGTCGAGGCAAGTTCGGAAAGCCAGAGCAAGCCTGCGCCGAAAGCCTCCACCCGCGGGCGAAGGCGCAAGGCCGCCGATGAAGACCCTGACGCAAAGCAGCTCGCCTTCGACGTAGAGGGCGATCCGCCCGCGAACGAGGCCGCTCCTGAAACAAGCGACCCTCCCGCTGCCCCGCGCGGATCGAGGAGGCGAAAGAAGCCGGACGTTTCTGCCGAAGCCACCCCCGAGCCGAACATGGCAAAGGACGCGCCGGAGCCCGTCGAGCCTCAGCGAAAGCCTAGGCGCACGCGATCGAAGGTCAAGGACGAGCCAGCAACGGTTGATCCCCTTGAGGAGTTCTCCGTGGGCTTCCCTACGTTTTCGTTCCGCGCCATCGAGCCCCGCCCTCCCCGCAGCCAAAGCCCGGAAGCTCGTGGATCGGTACCCCGCAAGAGCCGCGATCGAAGGAGACGAGAGCACCAGGACCTCGAAATCACCGCGGCGGCAGCCGTTCAGCCAAGGACTCGGCAAACCCGAACGTCCGCGAAAGATCGAACTCCCGAAGCCACCGCCCCCGAGCCCCAAACAGTCGTCGAGGAGCCGAAGAAGCCGGAGCCGAAACCGCTGATCCCGATTCCCGCCGACGCGCCCCAGATCGTAGTGCGGGATGGGATTCCAACGCTGGTCAGGGAGGGCAAGGTCATCCCCCCGCTGGCCTTTTTTGGCAGCCCGACCACGGAAGAGCGTTCGGCGATCGTGTTCGAGGAGATTCACATGGCGGGCGCTGCGGGAGTACACCTGCACTTCTTGCTCACGGAACTCGAAGTCGACCGCGCCGCGGTGTCGGAATCTGTGGCGATCGCTTCCTACCTCATCTCGAAGGCGGCGGAAGCAGACCCCGAGGCTCAAGTGATCCTTCGGCTTGTGTTCGTGTCTCCGACCGGCTGGGAGTCGTCCTACCCCGACGCGGTCTACAGCGATCAATCAGGGAGGTTCGCCGAGCCGAGCGTGGCCGACGACGAGTACTGGGACGAAGCTCGCAAGTGCCTCATCGACTTCATCAAGCAGATCCGCAAGTCCGCAGTTAGCCAACACCTCATCGGGATTCACCTTGAGCGGGGCGAGTGGTTCATCGCAGATGGCGTCGGATATGACACCTCCCGAGCCGCCACGAGGAAGTTTCGCGATTGGGCTCGAACCCGCTACAACGGGGATGAGGTTTCGCTGAGGGCGGCATGGTTCAACGGGCAGGCGAGCTTCGCGAACCTGGAGATTCCGCCGTTCCAAACCCCGAAAGCTGAGGACGTAAGTTTTGTGCGTCTGAGCCGGAAGGAACGGCCGTGGGTGGATTACCACCTGTTCCTGAGCGATGCGACGGCAAGCCGCGTGGCGGACCTCGCCTACGCCGTCAAGGAAGCGAGCGCGGGCTACTTCCTTGCAGGAGTGAGCTATGGGTACACCTTCGAGTGGGCTCACCCGGCCAGCGGCCACCTCTCACTCGGCAAGATCCTCCGAACTCCCGAGATCGACTTCGTGGCCGGTCCCCCCAGCTACCGAAATCGAGAGCCGGGTGGAGCCGCGCCCTTCCCTTGCCCGGTCGACAGCTTTCCGCTCAATGGGAAGCTCTACATCAGCGAGGAAGACTACAAGACCGCGATCAGTTCCTACGCCGAGTCCGACGACTTCAACCCCGTCATCAAGACTCCCCAGGCCCTCGAATGCGTCCATTGGAGAGGCATTGGGGCGGCTCTCGCCCACGCTTCGGGCGTTTGCTGGATGGACCTTTGGGGCAACGGTTGGCTCAAGACATCGACCATCTGGAACCGAGGGACGCAAGCCCTGAGCAAGTTCATTCAGCGGATGTCGGCCCCCCTCGGCGGTCCGGACGTCGCCGTATTCATCGACGAACGCGCGCTCGCCTACTTGGTCGATAAGGAGTCCTTCGCGCAACTCGTGCAAAACGTGCGGGAATCCGTGCTTCGTTCCGGACTGAGCGCAGGCTTTTACTTGTTGAGCGATCTCGCCCACCGCGAACAGTTCCCCGAAAGCAAGGTGTACATCTTCCTCAACGCATGGGACATGAGGAGTGAGCATCGGGCGGCGATCAAGGCGAGGCTTCAGAAGTCGGGCAAGGTGCTGTTCTGGCTGTATGCGGCCGGGCTTTTCGACGCAGGGCGAGAGAGTCTGGAACGGGCGCGTGAGGTCACGGGAATCGCCCTCAAGCCTCAGCCTTTCCACAGCCGGACCGGAACCACGATCCTCAACCGAAGGCATCCCTTGTGCGAAGCGTTTCCCGACCGCGGGGTCGTGGGAGGGGGCACGATGGTGCCGAGCTACTTTGCCATCCCCGAAGAAGCGACCGTGCTTGGGGAATACTCGCAAACCGGACTGCCCAGCTTCGTGGTGAAGGAATTTCGCGACCCTAGCAGCCCGGAAAACAACTGGACGAGCGTGTTCTTGGGCGAGCCCTCGGTGAGTTCCGGACTGATTCGCTCGCTGGGGCAATATGCCGGCGCGCACGTCTGGAATTTCCACAGCGACGTCGTCCACGTTCGGCCCCCGTTCTTGACGATTCACTGCACCGGCGAAGGCCAGCGCGCGCTCGCGCTTCCGGCGAACTTCTCCGCGTACGATCTGCTCAAAGGCGATTGGAGCACGATTGAGTCCGCAACGCTACGATTCCACGCGCTGGACGGCTCGACGCATCTGTTCCTCGTCGGCTTGCGCGAGGAACTCCAGGCGCTGCTCGCCGTATCCCCCGACGACGCGCTCCGCATGGAGGACATTCCGACGCGCCCCGAAAACACGACGCGGTTCGACCTCGATACGCTCGACGTGTCGATCGTCCAACTGGGTGAATGGATCGAAGGCGGAGTTCCCGAAGAGATCTCCGACGAGTGGTTCCTCAAACCTCTCGCCACCGAACCTTTCGAGGAAGCGCCCTTTGAAGAGCCCGCTACCGAAGAACCCGGAAAGGTGGGCCGGCGGCGACGAAGCAGGCGACGGCCCATGGATTCCAACGGCGGCCGCGGGAAGTCCAATGCCCCTGAGGGGTTCGACGAGCTTGGACTCGGGGTGATGTTCCGAAAGCGGGACTAGGCGATGGCTTTTCGCTCCGGAATCGTGGCGCTGATGGGCAAGCCGAACGTGGGCAAGAGCACGCTCACGAACGCCCTCGTGGGGCAGAAGGTCTCGATCGTGGGGTCCCGTCCCCAGACGACGCGGCGGCGCGCCGTTGGGATCGTCCACGGCCCCAATTTTCAGTTCGGGCTCGTCGATACGCCCGGCATCCACGAACCTCACACGCAGCTGGGCAAGGCGATGGTGGACCAGGCGAAGTCCGCGGTTCAGGATGTCGATGCCATCGTCGTCGTCGTGGACTCCTCCAGCAAGCCCGACGCGCTCGACCAAAGCCTCGCGGAGCTTCTTGGCTCGCAGTCCTTGAAGGAGACGCCGGTGATCCTGTGCCTAAACAAGATGGACCGACTCAAGCCCGAACATGTCCAAGCGCACGTCGAACTCTATTGCCAGCTCTTTAGGACTGAGAAGTATATGCTCACCCGCGCGACGACGGGCGACAATCTCGACAAGCTCTGCGACCTCATCGTTGGCGAGCTTCCCGAGCAGCCGCCGCTCTTTGGCGAAGAGGACTTTACGGACCAGTCGGCCCGGTTCCTAGTGAGCGAGTTGATTCGGGAGAAGGTCTTGCTCAAATCTCGCCAGGAAATCCCCTACGCGACGGCCGTCCTCATCGAGCAATGGGAGGAAGAACCAAACCTACTCCGCATCGGCGCGAGCCTTCTCGTCGAGCGGGCGAGCCAGAAGGGAATCCTCATCGGCAAGCACGGAGCCTTCATCAAGGCCGTGGGGCAAGAAGCGCGGGCGGAGATTGAAGCACTCCTGGGACGACACGTATATCTCGACCTTCACGTAGGAGTTCGTGAGAACTGGCGAATGTCGCATCGCGTCCTCCGCGAGCTTGAATATATGGAGTAACGGTGGACTCAGACAACGCTCAAGGCGTCTTTGGAGCGGTCCTATCGCGCGATCCGCAGGTTGCGTTCGACTCAACCCAGATCACGCTCCCAGAGATCGGGGGCGGCCCCCTGCACGCAACGCAGTACGTCATCGAACTCGTCGGACCGCGAACCTCCCGAGGGGAGACCACCCGCTCGCTGCTTTCGCCTTCCGCGCTCGGGGCGTTGGAGAACCCCAGCGTCTTCGTTCTTGGGCTTGCCGACGTGAGCTGGGCCCCCCTGACTCCCTCCGACTCTAGGCCCTCCTACGACTCGATCGCCCTCTGCTGGGACGTCGTCAGTTCGAGAGGCACTCTCTCCTCGGGTTCGGCAGCCCAACTTCTGGAGCGAGTCCGACCCATCGCCGAGCAGTTGGAGCGCATTCCGATGCCGCTCCCGACCCCCGACATGATCGACCCCAAGGTGGCCGAACTGCTTGAGAGGAGGGAATCGCTCGACGTCGGCGTTTCCATTGGCCTGGTGGGTCCTGAGGGAGGAATCCCCGAACGGGAGGTTTGGGTTCAAGCGGCTCGCATGGGCTTCGATCTTTCGCCGGAGGGCGAGTTTGTTTGGCGCGAGCCCAACTGGCCCCATGACCTCTTGGCTCTGGCGAGTTGGGAACCAAATGAGATCTTTCGACTGGGGAATGTCACCCAAGGCGTACGGCATCGGGTCATTGGCCTGGGCTTCAATCTCCCTACCAGTCCGGCCCCGCTCGAAGTGCTCAATGAGGCTCTGCGAGCGGCCCGTCTGCTCGAGTCGGAACTTCAGGCGACGGCAACAGATGACGAGTTCGTGCCTCTCGACCGGACTGGCGAGGAGGAATTGCGGCAAGGCGCTCGCCTCGCCGTAGAGGCGTGTTCCGCGGCCGGATTTCGCCCCGGAAGCCCCGCGGCGCTTGCCCTCTTCGGCGGGCCGGACTAATCCTCGATCTCTTGCTCGCCCGTGGGTTTGGCCTTTCGGCGTCGGACCTGGCCGTATCCCGTGTCTTCTGTCGGCTCCGAAGCCTGCCCCGCCGGACGGGCGGTTTGGGAGAGGATGCGCTGGGCCTTGAGTTCCTGTGCCGTGATGCCGAGCAACGTCGCGTGTTCGCCTCGAGACTTGGCAAACCACCGGTCCAAGACGTACAGGATCGGCGCGGCGTTCCAAATGGACGAATAGGTGCCCGCAACGATGCCGCACAGCATCACGGTGTTGAAAAACTTGAGATCGGGCGTCGCGGAACCTATGGCGATCAGCAGGATCAGCGAGACGATCACGACGCCGGACGTGTTGATCGACCGCGCGATCGACTGGGTGACCGATCGATTGATGAGGGTGCCGATGTCCTCGCCCGGAATGTGCCGCCTCAGGTTTTCTCGGATACGGTCGAAGATAACGATCGAGTCGTGGGTCGAGAAGCCGATCACCGTGAGCATCGCAGTAACGAAGAGGCCGCTGATTTCCCAGCCCAAAGCGAATCCGAAGATCGCCGCGAGCCCAACGACGAGTAGCACGTCGTGAAGCAACGCCATGATGACGGCGAAACTGAACCGAAGCCCGACCGGAAACCCGCCGAGCGCGAATCCGAAGCGGATCGCAAGGTACAGCACGATCAGGATCGAACTGATGATCACGCCCAAGATCGCGTTTCGAACCATTTCTTGCTGAATTGTCGGGCCGACATTTTGCCCTCCGGCGACATCACCCGCGGTGAAGCCTGCCGCTTCGGCGATCTTGATCTTGGCGGCCTCGACATCTTCAGTTCCCTTCACCTCGCCGACCGTGATATAAGCGAGCCGGTTCGAGCCCTCGCCCGCGAGCTTGACGTTGCCGCCCGATATCCCCGCCTTTTCCAGGTTCGCCACGAGTTGGGCCGTCGTCTCTTGCCGGTCGCCCATCCGAACCGAAACTTCGTATCCGCCAAGAAATTCGACGTTGCGTTTGATGCCTCCCATGCCCACCGCGATCAGGCCCGGCAAGATCACCAAGCCCGAAATGAGAAAGAACACGTTTCGCTTCTGGACGATCGGCATCTGCCGTCGATCCGCCTCGGCTTCGAGCTTTTCTCCGAACCACTGCCTCGAAAGGCCATACCATTTTTCGTTGGCTCCCAGACCCGATCCCACGAAGAACTTGAGCAGGGATCGGGTGATCGTGACCGCGGTAAACAGCGAAATCGCGACGCCGATGATGAGAGTCGTCGCGAAGCCCTTTACCGGGCCCGTTCCGAGAATCATCAGCACCAAAGACGTAAGGATCGTACAGGCGTTCGAGTCCACAATGGCCGGTAAGGCCCGTTTGAACCCGAGTTCGATCGCGGCGGCCAGCGTTTTCCCCCCTCGCAACTCCTCTTTCAGACGTTCGAAGACCAGAATGTTCGCGTCGACCGCCATGCCCACCGAAAGGATGAAGCCTGCGATGGCCGCAAGCGAGAACGTCGCGCCGATCAGCTTCAAAGCGGTGATCGTGAACAGTGCATACAGCGCCAGCGCCAACATCGCGACGAAGCCAGGAAAGACGTAGTAGATCAGCAAGAAAGCGATCGTGAATCCGAAAGCCCACATTCCGGCCTGGTAGATCATGCTCAGCGCTTGCTTGCCGATCGTCGGATCGACCTTCTCACTTTGAATCTCCTTCAGCGTCACTGGAAGGGCGCCCGCATTCAGAAGGTCCACCAAGGTCTTCACGTAGCCGGTATCGAAGGTTCCGTCGATGATGGCGTTGTCCGAAAGGACCACTCCATCCTTGACCGGCGCGATGCTGATGACGACGTTGTCGAGGACGGCGGCCAGATGCTCGCCTCGATTCAGCACCCTTTGGCTCCATGACTTGAGCTTCCGCGCTCCCTCCGCCGTAAACTCCATGTAGGGCTGGTAGCCACCCCCAACCTGCTGGGCGCTGGCCCTCTTGAGGTCTCCGCCTTGTAGGATCGGCTCGCCCCAACTCCGAATCATCTCAATGTATTCGGGCGCGCCCGGTTCGATAAGCTTCTCCGCGTTGGCTCGCAGCGAGAAATAGATCCCCGGGCTACCGTTGTAGGTGCCGATCTCGCCGCCGGTGTATTTGCGGAATCCCGCCGTGCGCGTAGCGACCGTCTTGGCCCAATAGAACTCGATCGACGCCGTCGTGCTGAGAACCCCACGCGCCTTGGCGATATCGGTCTCGCCCGGAAGTTCGACGATGATCTGGTCGAGACCCTTGGGTTGAACGGTCCCTTCGACGACGCCAAGCGCCGACGAGACGCGGGAGTTCATGATCCGAATGGTGTTCGCCCTGACGAGGTCCAGGCTTTGTCGCTGGTCCTGGGTAAGGCTGGAAAGGTCCATTTCGTAGGTGAACCTGACCCCTCCCTGAACGTCGAGGCCGTACTTGACCTGTTCGCGACTGAAAATCCATCCAGACAGGGCAGCGAGCCCCAGTACGATGAGAAGAAAGATATAACTGCGAGACTGCAAGTCGAGTTCCCCGATCCGTGTTGAGTTCGGGCAGTATACCGAACGAGGGTCGGCTGCGACAGGAAACGGCCAGCCGCCTTGGGGCGACGAGGAATTTCGACTTTCCCGCCTCGATGGAGAAGCTCGCTACCAGGTAGTTTTGCCGGATTCTCAGCCAGAACGAAAATAACCGTCACAAACCCCTGAAAACCCTGATATTGTAGAAGCAAGTAATCCGTACCCGGCAGGGTTGCGGAGAACTTGTGATCGTCCGGCTCGGTTTCGGAGCTTTTCGGGACCGTAGGCGGACCACATTCGCTTCAGGAGGAAATTGGTGTTGAAACACAAAGCATTGCTTATCACTTCGCTTGCTGTAGCCTCGAGCTTCGCAGCGGCAGCAGTTCTTCATGACAATGGTGGGATCGTCACGCACCCAGCCGGAGGTTTCGGCGGCGCGGATGCTAGCTCGCTTCAGACCGCTTTGGGCAACAATATCTACGGATATGGCGCCCAGGTCAGCGCGGGCAACTGGATGGCTGACGACTTCACGATCGGCGCTGGCGACCAGTGGACCATCGACTCGATCGATTTCATGGCGTACCAAACGGGATCCACCACGACGTCTACGATCAATGACCTGCGGGTCGTGATCTTCAACGCCCAGCCGGCCGTGGGACCAGCCTTCGGCGCCCCCACGTTTGGCAACACAGCCACCAACGTGCTGGGTAGCACGGCTTGGTCGGGAATCTACCGAGTCATCGATACGAACCTCTTGGCATCCAACCGCCCGGTGATGGATGCGCACTCCAGCAACCTCGGCTGGGTCCTCGGCCCCGGCACCTACTGGGTTGCCTGGCAGTTCGGCGGCACGCTTTCGAGCGGCCCTTGGCAGCCGCCCGTGACGATCCTCGGCCAGAACAACAAGCCAGGGTCCAATGCGATGCAGTTCACGGCTTCCGGATGGGCGAACGCCGTCGACAGCGGCACCTTCACCGGCCCGCACGACATGCCGTTCGTGATCAACGGATCTGCAGTACCCGAGCCCGCCACCATGGCGATTCTCGGCGCTGGCTTTGCGTTCTTGGCTCGACGCCGACGCAAGTAAGAACTGAGTTCTCGTTCCCGAAACGGAGGAGCCTCGAAGCGTTCGCTTCGAGGCTCGTCCATTCTAGGGTTCAGGACGATCGATCCTACGCGGGTGGACGCGTCTCGCCGCTCTTTTCAGGAAGGCGAGGAGACCGCCTATCCTCTCGCCGGTCTTCGAAGAAGGGTTCTTCGGAAGAAGTCCTCGACCTTCCTCGACCCCTTGTAAAGCCGTGCGCCGACCTTATCCAATACTCGGATCGGCCAAAGGGGTTGCCGCAAGCTGACGTCGGCGTAGCTAACCTCCGCGCCGTCCACGGGCAACCGCCGCGGCCTGCGGTGAGTTCGGAATAGGTGGTCCCAGATCGCAAACCCCCAGAAGCCCACGACGGCCAAGTTGCACGTCGGCCTCCAGTGGTGCATCAGGTGGAAGCTGTAGACGTGCTTGGCGACGCGCCCGATCCGTCTGTGGTTCAGCAGCTTGCTCCAGAACCGGTCCATCGGCAGGTGCATGACCGCGTGCCAGGCCTCATACAAGGAGTAGCTAAGAGTGACCGTGATGAGGACCGCCGTTATGACGGGCGCGCCCGGAAAGGCGAGTTTGAGCGGCAGGGCGAGAAGCACCAAGAACACTGCGAAGAAGATCGAAATCGAGTACGTGGGGAACATCATCGACTCCGCCTGGTGCTCGAACTCGATTGGATAGTCGCTCTCGACCGTAACCAACTCGTCCGGCGCCTTCGGAGTGACGGGCGCCTTGACCTTCGTAAGTCCGTGGTGATGGCTGTGGGCTCGGTGCATCGAGCCCAGGAACGGCAGCACTGCGGAATGGAGAAGATAACGGTGGTAGAGGTATTCGAACAGACTGAGAGGAATCCCCAGCGCCACCGTCCAAACCAAGATTGCCCATGGCTGGCTGATCTCTGCAAAGAAGCTTGCGGGAAAAGCAAAGCGGAAGATCAAGAACGCTGCGACGACTTGGAGCGAAGTCCAAAACAGGAACGGTCCAAACTGGACTTCATGAGGCTGGTGCGATTCGGAATGAGGATGATCAGACACGGTTTTGCCTTACGGCCCGAGGGCGCGAAGTAGGGACGAATGGACGACCAAGAAAGGATACGCGGAAGGCGCAAACAGGTTAGCGGTGCGCGCATCAAAATAATGGAAGGGGCAGGGGACCCGAAGTCCCCCACCCCTCTGGAGATGCGTTCTGAAGCCGCTACCAGCTCCTTCGTTTGCCTCCGCCACCCCCGCCGCGGTTTCCACTGGAGTATCCGCCTCCGCCACCGCCGCCGGAGCGGTAGTTGTCGCGAGGTCGATCTTCCTTGGGCCGCGCTTCGTTGACGGTGAGCGTCCTTCCGGACATCTCCTTTCCGTTCATCGCGGAAACTGCTGCTTCCATTTGCTCGGACTCGATGTCGACGAAGCCGAAGCCTCGTCCCTCGATGATGCGGGCGTTTCGGCCGCCGAAGTTCGCGAATGCGCTGGTCAGGTCAGTTTCGGTGAGGGAGTAGGGCAAATTGCCCACGTAGAGTGTTTTTGTAGCCATGTTGGCCTCCTTGCGCGGCGCTGGGGCCGCTTGATCTGTTCCGATTCAAGGCTCGATATCAACTCAGGAACAGGCTCGAGGCCGGGTACTGAAGCTCGAAATTCCGACGTGAAGCGTAACGGGGAGATTGTACCAGAATGCCGGATTTGCTTAAGCTTTCAGGCTGGAACGAAGCTCAGGTCCTAGGACACCGCCAGGTTAGTTATCCCTAAGGTACTTGGCGATTTCGAGCTGCCTCCCGACGATGGTCACCATCGGCCCTCGCGCCCTGGATTGCGCCCTCTCATAACTCCTGACGGCATCGGCATAGCGGCGGTTCCGCAACTGGATGTCGCCAACTTTCCAGCAAGCGAGCGGGTTTGTCGGATCAATCCGAAGTACGTTGGCGAGGTGGAAGAGAACGTGTGGCTCGCGCACGCTGGATTCCGACAGGGCTATCGCAAGGGACGACAATAGCTCGACGCTTCGAGGCGTGTTTTCGGAAGGGACCGAGCTTTCAAGTAGCGCCCCCTTCATTTCTGCCCAATCCTGTGGAAGGATTCGGTCGAGGCAGTATTGGCGCTGGCCCGGATATACTTCCCCACGCCGAGCCGCAGCCAGCGAGGCGCGCAGCAGCAGCCCCTCAGCAGCGTTGCTGTTAGCCCTTGGAGCAAGAAGGTCGTATGCCGCTTGGTTTTGCTCCAGTTGGAAGTGTGCGTCCGCCAATCTGATCGCGGTTAGCCCTTCCCACGGAAATGCCGCGAGCCGTCCTTCGAGAAGCAACCTGCCCTCGGCTGATCTTCCCTGATCGATCAGTGCTTCGGCCCGTTTGATGTCACGGGCAAATCCAGCGTGGTACTGGCGCAGCATCTCTTCCTGTGCCTGCGTGAGTTCTTTAGGGTCGGCAGATCGGAGGATCAGAGCGTAGATGTCGCTGCCTCGTCCCTGCTGGTCACTAACCTGGTTTGGTACCGCCTCCGACCGAGTCTGATTCGCCGTCTTCGCCTTCGCGCACAACGCCTCCGGCCACGTACTTTGGGCAGTGTTGACGGTTGAGTTCAACACCATCGTCGCGGAAGAGATAACGAGAATACTCAGATACTTCATGGATTGATCCCCTTAATTGTGGACTTGAGTCCATATTGGATGCAGCGGATAGCTAAGCATTGTACCGAGCGCGGAACCGGTGTCAACAGCCTCCCATTGCGCACCGCTCCAAGAAGCCGTCCCCTTGGCCCTCCAGGTTAGAAGGTGTAGGGGTACGACTGCACTTGTGCCAGCGGCGTTGTCGGGTGGGACATAGAAATCATAGAGCCTGAAGTCCGCATCTTGATTGAGTTGAGTTGCTCCTTCAATGTTGTGGAATCCGGGCTTATCAGAAAAGAGTGCCCATCGGCTTCCGCCGGAAGCCTGGTGAGAAACTGCTGCCACCCAACCTGGAGGCGAATGCGGATAGACACTATCGAGGCCCCATCCAGGAGCGTGCTCGTGCAAACCGGAGGCGTCAACATACGAGCTTCGATTCTCCATAAGCTGAACAAACGCAAAGTTCCCATAGTCTGGAGGAGCGAATGGAGCAGGCGTCTCAATCCAAAGGTCGTAGAATATCCCCCATAGGATATTGGGCGGGTAAGTCGCTCCCCAAAGGGCGAATGAAGCGGGATTGACCGGGTCTACCGCATAGGACTGATTTCCATTATTGCGCAAAAGCGTCATTTGTCCGATTGATTGTATCTCATGAAAGCGTACTGGGGCCTCCGCGAGGGCCGACTCCTCAAGGTTGAGGACCATATCGGGCGAACCCAGTTGAATAGAGCACGATATCGTTGTCGATTGTGGCCTTGCCAAGTGAAAGTTGATTGAGCCTGTGGGCTCTGTCGTTGCCAGCCAAGCCACGTACGATGCCGCATCAATTGAGGCCGTGTACGACAGGAATGGCGCTCCACCCTTGACATCCCACGAGAACTGCGTTGCTCCAGTTACTGGCAGGCCGCCAAGGTCTACAGTCGCACGTAACTTCTGACCGATTAAGAGACGCTTGTCGACGACCGGATTTAGCACGCCGACGAGTCGAATTCTGAAAGCAAATGCCCTAGCGCTATAAGTAACATTCACGCCGCCAGCTATTGCGCCTGGAAGCCATCCCTCTTCGAGGAAAGCTTCGGCTGAAGGATCACACGTGACCGTGAAACTTGTTCCAGGGTTTTCCCTAATCGACCACTTGACGCCTGTCGACATCTCCCCGGACTCACCGAAAATGGCTGGATGGCCCAACCCGTTCGCACAACTCCCAGAGTCTCCGAACCAACTGGCTGAGGAAACCTGACGGACTATGGCCACGGGCGGGGGGACGTTAGCCGGATTCCCTTCGTTGTTCCAAGTGAAAGTAGCGGTGATCCTTCCAGAGCAACTCGCGAAGCCAGGTCCCAAGACCATAACCGGAGGATCCCCGGCTCCGCCGCCCGTTGAAGCCCCCCCCCAATTTTCCTGTTGCTCCGGGCCATACGTGCCCACAACAGTCCCTGCCTCCCCGGTCGAGGACCAGGCACCACCCGAGTACGTCACCTCAAAATACCCTTGGCCCCCTCCCGGAGACGGTGGAGGCTCCTGACCCAACGATTGGCCAACGACCGACAAGAGGGTGACGAAACAAGCAAACTTTACGCGAACCTGTATCATCGCTGAGATATCCCCATCAATGGAGACTATACAACATTTTTGCGCAAGACTCGAACGTTTCAACAATCAATGGAATCAGTCGGTGATGAACAGCCGGCGTGCACCCGAGTTCGAAAGGCACGTTAATTGGAGCCGGTTCCTTGCCAGTACCAGTCCGGCGAGGGGGCATGCACGTCGCCTTCTCGTAGCGACCACGGAGGACCAACACCCCACGGTACAATAGACCTCCCGATGGACTTCTCTCCCACACCCGAACACGCCTTGATCCGCGAGTCTGCCAGGAAGTTCGCGCTCGACGCGGTCTTGCCCGGACTCCGCGAGCGGGACGCCAACGCAGATCCCTCGCCTGAATTCCTCGAGCGCCTCGGCGAGGGTGGGTTTGCCGGCGTCAGCCTCCCCGCGAAGTACGGAGGCATGGATACCGACTACATCTCGCTGGGCATCGTCTGCGAGGAGTTCGAGCGGGTGGACACCAGCGCGAGGGTCGTGATGAGCGTCCATAGCGGCCTCCACAGCCTGACTCTTTTGCAGTGGGGCACCGACGAACAAAAGCGCCGGTGGCTTCCGCTGCTCGCCAAAGGAGCTCGAATCGGCGGCTTTGGACTCACCGAGCCGAACGCGGGGTCGGACGCGATCAACATTCAGACCCGCGCTGCGAAAGAGGGAAGCGACTACCTTTTGACTGGCGAGAAGACTTGGATCAGCCTGAGCGACTACGCTCATCAGTTCCTTGTGATCGCCCGGCTCGAAGGAGGAGGCCACGTCGCGCTCATCGTCGAGCGGGACATGCCGGGGTTCTCGTCAAGGCCACTCAAGGGCAAGCTTGGCGTTCGCGCGGGCAACACGGGGCAGATCTTCTTCGATAACGTCCGAGTCCCCGCAGAAAACAGGCTCGGCGACGACGGCGACGGTTTTCGAGTGGCCATGTCTGCGCTCGATCATGGCCGGTACACGGTCGCTTCGGGCGCGGTGGGGATCATTCAGGCCTGCCTCGACGCTTGCGTGCCCTACGCGAACGACCGCAAGGTGGGCGGCGAACCCATCGGAAAGAAGCAACTCGTGCAGCAGATGATCGCTTCCATGGTCCAGGGCCGGGATATCGGCAGGCTTCTTTACTATCAGGTCGGGTGGATGAAGAATGCGGGCGCACGCCACACGCGCGAGGTTTCGCTGGCGAAGTGGACGAACTGCGCAGCGGCCTTCGATGCGGCCCACAAAGCTGTTGAGATTCATGGCGCGTATGGCTATAGCGACGAGTTCCCGGTCGAGCGCTACTTCCGCAACTCGCGGGGCGCGATGATCTATGAGGGGACCCACGAGATTCACACGATCTTGCAGGCGGAGTACGAATTGGGCTATCGGGAGGATCGGCCGTTGAAGCGAACGCTTCCCTCCTGGCCCTTCCCTGAGAGCGTGTAGGAGGGGCGTTCTCCTCCTCGGTCGGCTCTTCGAGTCAGGTGCGGGGACGTTTTTCTGTCGATCCGTACCAAATACCCCAACCCTATGGGACAAACGGCACGGCAATCCGCCCGGTGGAGCCACCCAGACAGGAGGGGCGAAGGCGAGGTCTGTTTCCCCGGCTGGGCGATTGGGTTGGAGCCCAACCAGAACAAAAAAAGGACACGGACCCGATGGCCCGCGCCCTTCGTAGCCTTTCGGCAGATTAACTTACTTCCGCCGTCGGCGAAGGAGCGCAGCAGCGCCCAGACCGAGAGCAGCCATCGAAGCCGGCTCCGGCACCGTGCTGTACTCGATGTCATCGAACGAGAGATGGGAACCACTGCCGCCCGTATGGACGTTGGTGCCGCCGCTCATGGTGAACACCCAAGCGTCCGTCAGTCCCGCATAGGGCGCGCTCATCGTGTATTGGGCCACGCCGTCGGAGAGGCTCGCCGTAAAGTCTTGCGACACCACCAGCGTGCCCCCGAAGCCGCCTTCGTAAGCATCAATGTGGACGGACACGCCGTCATTCCACGCGGGAACCATCCAGAACGACAGGCTCTGGAAGTTGGCACCGTCGGAAGTCGCGAAGCCGAAGTCGACCTCCCAGGCGCTATAGCCGACGTTGTTGCCGGACACCCGGCCAATATCGTAGCCGCAGCCCGCGGGCATCAACGACCCGTCCAGCGTCCATGAGTTGGTGGTCCAATCGAGGCCGCCGTAGCCATTCGTAAGGGCAGCGCCGTGGCCTTGACCCTCAAAGTCGACGAGGACCGCAAACGAAGTCGTCGCGGCGGTGGTGAGAAGAGCGCAAGCAGCAACCTGCGCCATTGTACGAATACGCATCTTTTGTTTCTCCTTTGAACGTGACATTCAAGCACCGAGGCACTTGATTCCCTTCCATAGTAACACAGCTTTGAGGAATGCGACCCGGTACTCCTACCGGGTCTCGCGAAACGAAGTAGCTACTACCCCTTCTGCGCTTCAGTTCAGGCACGGTGACCAGGCCCGAAACGAACCCACCCTCTGAAAACTGGTCGGGGCGCCCGGACTTGAACCGGGGGCCTCCTGCTCCCAAAGCAGGCGCGCTACCAAACTGCGCCACGCCCCGACGAAAGGCGAATCGGAGGGTACCTGGAATCGGGCGTCGTAGGTACAATTCAGTCCGAAATGCCGGCCAGAGCTCATCGCCTCGACCTGGTACCTCCCTATCTGTTCGCCGAAATCGCGCGAATCAAGGCCGAGGCGGTCGCTTCTGGCGCAGACGTCATCGACCTCGGCATCGGCGACCCCGATCTCCCTACGCCCCAACCGGTGATCGACGCGCTGGGCCAAGCCGCACGGAACCCTGAGACCCACCGCTACGATGAGACGCCGCGCGGGTGGCGCAGGTTCCTCGACGCCGCCGCGTCCTGGTACCAGCGTGAGTTTGGGGTGGCGGTCGACCCGGCGGCCGAACTCGTTCAATTGATCGGAAGCAAGGAGGGGCTCGCCCACCTCTGCTGGGCCTATGTCGATCCCAGCGACTACGTGATCGTTCCGAACCCTGGATACACGGTCTACAAGGTGAACGGGCTTTTTGCGGGCGGCCAGGTGTACGAAACGCCGCTCAAAGAGGGAAATGGGTTCCTTCCGCGACTGGATGAGATTCCTTCAGACGTCGCCAAACGCGCCAAGCTGTTTTTCGTCTGCTATCCTCACAACCCGACCGGCGCCGTGGCCACGCCCGAGTTCTACCGAGACCTCGTGGAGTTTTGCCGAACGTACGACATTCTCCTCGTCAACGACATGGCGTACGCGACGGTAACCTACGACGGCTTCCGGAATCCCACGGTACTACAGGTGTCTGGGGCCAAGGAGGTTTCGCTCGAGTTCCATTCGCTCAGCAAGATGTTCAATATGACCGGATGGCGGCTCGGGTTCGCCGTGGGGAATCCAGACGCGGTTCAGAACCTCGCGGCGCTGAAGTCGAATCTGGACAGCAAGCAGTTCCCCGCCGTCGCCGAAGCCGGAGCAGTGGCGCTCGAATCGGTCGATAACTCGTCGACGCTGGCGCTTTATCAGCGAAGACGCGACCTCCTGTGCGACGGCCTGAGGTCGATCGGCTGGAACGTCCCGAAACCCAAAGCCACTTTCTACATCTGGACTCGGGTTCCGCGCGGGGACATGTCGAGCGCGGAATTCTGTGCCGAACTGCTGAGGAGGGCCAACGTCGTCGCCATCCCGGGAAGCGGCTACGGGAGCGAAGGGGAAGGCTACCTGCGGATGTCTCTTACGCTCAAGGGAGATCGGGAAGGCGAGCGGTTCGCTGAGGTCGTTCAAAGGATCGCCGCGTCGGGCCTAATCCCGGACCTGGTGCGATAGGCGAGCCAAGATGCCGCTGACATTCGAACAAGCCCTTGAGTTCGTTTCCGGGCTGCAGCACCGAGGGTGGCGTCTTGGGCTCGACCGGATGCGGGAGTTCGTCGTTCGTGCGGGGCTCTTGAACTCAATCGAAGGGGATTTGGCTCCCCGGTTCATCCATGTGGCAGGTACGAACGGCAAAGGCTCCACAACGGCTTACGTGCAGTCGGTATTGATGAGTCAGGGATTCCGGGTCGGGGGCTACTTCAGTCCGTATGTGTACCACGTCACCGAGCGGATTCAACTGGGAGGGGAGCCGATTTCCGACGACGAGTTCGCGCGGCTTGTGGAGGCCCTGATCCCTGTCGCAACGAGCATGGACGAGTCCGAACTGGGCCCCGTAACCGAGTTCGAGTTTAAGACGGCGATGGGTCTTAGGTGCTGGGGGGACGCAGGGTGCGATTGGGTGGCCCTTGAAGTGGGTCTTGGCGGCAAACTCGACGCCACCAACGTAATCGCCCCAGATTGCAGCGTGATCGCAAGCATCGGATTGGACCATGGAGAGATCCTTGGGCCCACGCTTCAGAACATTGCAAAGGCAAAGGCGGGCATTCTCAAGCCGGGAGTTCCTGCAGTCGTCGGCAACCTTCCAGTCCCGGCGATGGAGGTCGTCCTGAAGGTCGCCCAAGAGCGGGGTTGCCCGTTGTGGCGAGTGGGACGTGAAGTCGTTGCCGAGCGGGATGGGAAGGGCGCTTACGTGGTCCAGACTCCGACGAGACGTTTCTCGCCGGTTGTTCCCGGCATGAAGGGCCCTCACCAGATCGACAACGCTGCGCTCGCGCTGGCCGCTGCCGAGGCTTCTCAGGCGATTGAAGACCCCAGCGCGGCTTGCGAGGCGCTCGCTCGAACCCGGCTGCCGGGTCGATTCGAAGTGCGTGAGCATGCTGGAAAGCGAATCGTCCTCGACGGCGCCCACAATGCAGACTCGGCGAGGGAGCTACGGGGCACTCTCGATGAGGAGTTCTCCGGCCTCCCCGTTGTGCTCCTTGTGGGGATGCTCAGTGGGCACGATTGCGCCGCGTTTTTCGAACCGCTCGTCGGGCGGGTCGGGCGGGGCCACGCGGCTCCGATCGACTTCTTCCGAGCGATGCCCCCCTTGCTGGTCGCTGAGTGCGCCACCAGGGCCGGTGTTCCTTGCTCCGCTCATTCCGACCTCGTAAGCGCTTTGGATCAATCGCTGCAGGAGACGCCCGAAGGCGGCGTCCTCTTGGTCACAGGTAGCTTCTACCTGGTGGGAGAAGTAGGTAGGTCGCTTCGGGAGCGGGAAGCGCGGGCCATCCATGCTTCGGCCTGAGTACCGGTTCTACAGGAACTTAGCTTCAACCACAACGTCCCGAATCTCAGGACGCTGCTTGAGCAACCGCCCCACGCGCTCGGTCTCGTTGCTCACGTTGTCGTAGTGAGCTTGGGGATCGCGGCGAACGATACCCCGAATGTACACGACCCCGTGACTCACACGGATCTCCGCCATCGTCACGTCGAGCCGATGCTTGATGAACTCGCGTCGCGCGTATTTCGTGGCTTCAATATCTCGAGGATCAGCCATGGCCACCCCCTCATTGATATTGTATAGGACGTTTTGCGAATTCGTGCTTTGTCCAGGAAAATTGCGTCAAGGCACAATAAAAAAACGCCCCAGGGCTCAACGAGCCCCAGGGCGTGTGGTCAAGCGGCCGTCACTCTTTGCTGGACTCTTCCTCCGAAGAGGGTTCGTCCTCGACGGTGATTCGCTTCTTGGCTGCTGGCGGCGCAACGGGGGCGCTCGGAGCGATCGCGTCGGCGTCCTCAGTGGAGCCAACGAGCGCATCGAGCATCGAACCCCGCTTCGACCACCAGATCGAGAAAGCAAGAGCGAGCACACAAGCTACGGTGATGCCGATTTGGGCGGCTTCGGACCGAACCTGAATGACTACGGGCGCAAGGAGCAGGGCCACCAGGTTCATGACCTTGATGAGCGGGTTGAGCGCAGGTCCTGCGGTGTCCTTGAAAGGATCACCGACGGTATCGCAGACCACGCCCGCCTTGTGGGCCTCGGTTCCCTTGCCTCCGTACAGGCCGTCCTCGATCAGCTTCTTCGCGTTGTCCCAGATTCCGCCGGCGTTCGCCAGGAGGACCGCCATGAGCTGCCCGCTGAGGATCGCGCCGGCAAGGAATCCACCGAGAGCCTGCGCCCCGGTGAGATTGTATTCGACGCCCCCGATGAGAACGGGCTCTTTACCAATCGAGAATCCAAACGCAACGGCCATCGGCAGGGCGATCGCGAGGATGCCCGGACCGAGCAGTTCCTTCTGCGCCGCTTCGGTAACGATGGCCACGCACTTGCCGTAGTCCGGCTTGCTCGTGCCCTTCATGATTCCTGGATCGGCCTTGAACTGCCTTCGCACCTCGTTGATGAGGAAGAAGGCGGCCCGCCCCACGGCGTTGATGGAGAACGCAGAGAACAGGAATGGCGCTGCGCCACCGATCAAGAGGCCGAGGAATATCTCCGGCATCTCCAGTCGAAGACCCGCGCTCGCAAGCTGCGCTTCCTCGATATAGGAGTGGAACAGCGCGACCGCGGCCACGACCGCCGTAGCGATTGCGAAGCCCTTGGTCAACGCCTTCGTGGTGTTGCCCGCGGCGTCGAGTCGCTGTACGGCCTTGCTGGCCCGCTCGTTGCCGTGCCCCGCCTTCGACATTTCAAACACGCCTTGCGCGTTGTCGGAGATCGGGCCAAAGGTGTCCATCGCCAGGATGTAGCCGGTCGTTGTGAGCAAGCCCAACCCTACAAGCGCGATCCCATAGAAGCTCAGGATGAACGTTCCGTACGTGGGCTCGGGGAACAGGAGGAGCGGGAACACGAGCGCGATTACGATGGCGAAGACCGAGAACACGCTCGACTCTTTGGCAAGGGCGAAGCCGGTGATGATCATCGGCGCTGGGCCCGCGGTCGAGAGTCCGGCGACTTCTCGGACCGGTTTCTTGTGCGTCGAGACGTAGTAGTCGGTCAACTGTTCGATGGCGAAGGCCATCAGGATCCCGAAGAAGATCGCCCAAAAGAACAGGTGCCACGGAACCGTCGTGTGGTCTGCGACCGCGATAGCGATTGGGTTGTCCGGCGGCAAGGACTTCATCGGGTCGGTCTCGCGCGCCTTGTCGATGGCTCGGATCTCGTCGACAGACTGGGTGTAGTACGAACCGTACGTGAAGTTTCCACCGAAGAACTGGCGATGCGGATACGGCACTTTCCCGTCCACGGCCATCGCGACCTTGCCTTCGGAGTTGGAATAGAACTCGACAGGAACCCGCTCCAGCTTCTCGACCTTGAGATTCGCAGGGGCTTTGGCAGCTTCCGCGATCTGCTTATCCAAGTACCCCTCGTCCGTGGGAGGGAACCAGCGCTCTTCGGTTGATCCAGGGATTTCTTGTCCGTCCGGCGTCGTCGTAGCGGGTCGCGTGATCTTCAGCTTGAACATGAAGAAGTTCTTGCCGCCGAACTCCTCTTTCAGAGTGACGATCGGTTGCGCTTGGCCCGGCTCGGCCGATTGCGACCGCACGGCGTAGTTGAGAACCTTGTTGTTCGCGTCGTTGAAGTTGATCGGCGCATAACCTGCCAATTCGTCAGGCTGTGGCTGCTTCTCAGCCCCTGCCATGAGCGCCAGTTGAATCGAGGTCATCGCCTCGTCGGTATCCAGTCCCAGCGCCTTGCCTTCCGCACTGCTTTGGATCTCCTGCGCTGTCACCTCCCAGGGCGACTTCTTCGCTTCGGTCGCGATTCCGTCGCGGATTTCGCGAATCTGGGCCGCCTCATCCCAACTCAGCTTGCCGAGCGAAGTGAGCTGAGTCGTCTGGATCGGATCGCCCATTCCGCCCATCATAAAGTAGGCAAGTCCGACTGTACCGAGGATCGCTACGACTGCCGAAACCGCGAAGCCCCTCCGGATCGGTTTGAGGCTGTCGGTGTCCACGTCGTCGGAACCCCTTACTGAGAACACCCCGATGATTGAAGCGATGATGCCCACGCCGCGAGCCATCAGGGCGAAGAGCACGAGTTTCATCCAAGTGGCTTGATCGAAGACCGCGGCCGTCGCTGCGCCCAAGACGATAGCGGCGACGAGCGTGACTTCATAAGATTCGAACACATCGGCAGCCATTCCGGCGCAGTCCCCGACGTTGTCGCCCACGTTGTCCGCGATGGTAGCGGGGTTCCGAGGATCGTCCTCAGGGATGCCGGCTTCGACCTTACCGACGAGGTCCGCGCCCACATCGGCCGCTTTCGTGTAAATGCCGCCACCGACACGCATGAAGAGCGCGGCGAGCGAACCGCCCAATCCAAACCCGACCAAGAGCTGCATTGCGTCGCCCCTGGCCAGCAAGAAAATGAGGGTCGCGCCCACGAGGCCCATGCCCACCGTAAGCAATCCGGCTACCGCGCCGCTCCTGAAAGCGACTTCGAGCGATTGCCGAGGGCTGGTCAGCGCTGCGTGTGCCGTGCGCGTGTTGGCGTTGACGGCCATGATCATGCCCGCAAAGCCTGCAATGTAGGAGGCCAAGACGCCGCCGATGAAGCTGACGGAAGTCCAAATCGAGAGCGACAGCCCGATTCTGGACTGGAAGATCACGACCAGCAGAACCGCGAGCGCCAAGATGAAGACCGACATCGTGCCGACCTGCTTCTTGAGGTAGGCGAGCGCACCCTCTTTGATCGCGCTCCCGACCTCCTGCATGCTCTCGTTGCCGGGCGACTTCGCAAGGATCGACTTCGCCAAGAAGAACGCGGTGATCAACGAGATCGCGCCGATCGCCAGCGAAACGAAGAGATAGGTCAGGTGAGAGGACGTGAACTCAAGGTGAACGTTCTCTCCTCCAGCGGCAAGGGCCATCCGAGGCGTAAGGGCCATTAGCAGGGAACCCAAAAAGAGAAGAAGTAACCTGCCGACCCCGGCGCGCAGGCGGCGGGTAATTCCAGAATGCATCAACTTCACGGTGTCATTAACCCCCATGACGCCACGCTTCCATGCGCGTTGTGCATTTGGCCGTGGTTGGTAAATGGACGGCAAAGGATACCCCAGCGTAGCGCGTACCCGTTCAATCGCCGTGGCCCGGGTTTATTCGCCGAGCGGATGGAACTCGGCGGTGCCTTCGTTCACGGCCAGTTGAGCCGCCAGCATTTCTGCCTTCTTTCGCGTGATCCCCGTGAGAAGCGTGACCGGCGTCTCTTCGAGAAGCTGCTTCACCTGGTTTCGGTTGAGGGCGAGCATGTGTTGCAGGGTCTGAATAAGCTCTTCTTGCTTGTGCTGGCCGTGGCCGGTCAAAACGAGTTCATAAAGACGTTCGTCGTCGGTAACCGTGTAGGCACGGGGTACGTGCCGGACCGGCTTCCCTTCGCCGACTGTGATCGGAATCTCATGATCGCACTTCTCGCAAATCAGCACGTCGTTTTTCTCGCTGTAGAAGTTGAGTTCGTTGCAGTAGCCGCAGCGAACTTGGTGGACCTCGAGAATCTCGCCGTCCTTGACCGGGATCAGCCGCTGGCAGTAACTGCACCGGAAGTCGTCGTCGGGCGCGGCGACGAGTCGATTGACGGCGTTGCAGTACGGGCACTGGGCCTCGCAATCGCCCACCTCACGAACCTTCGTGCCGCTATAGAGGGCCGCGATGATCATCCCCACGCCCGCCAGCAGAAGGACCCACACAAGGCCCGTCACATATCCGCCGTAATTGTAGTTGGCAAAGAGCAACCCAACAAGGATGCTCACAACACCTCCGACAAGAAACAGAATCGACTTCTCGCCGATCATTTCGATGACATCGGACCTTCGCAACGGCATGGACGGGTTCCTTGAACTGACTCAAAGCAAGTATAACCGCTTGCGAGCGGAATCTCGGCAAGGGCTAATCGCGGAAGCGAAAAATCACCCCTGATTGGAACGATTGAAGCGACTTGGCAGAGTACGACTTCGTGTGTCCGTCCGCGAAAACGATCGGCGTGCGGCCCTCTTCTTTGCCCGTGCGAAAGAACCTGCAGAAAATCGGCTTGAGTTGGGCCGCGCTCAGGTGAGACAGTTCTTGAACAAGGTCACGATCGGAAATCAGGGGCAGCCCCAAATGCGGGAGGGTTGGATGATCGGGGCCATTGAACGGGTTGAACGTATAGCCTCGGTACTTCCCTCCGGGCCCGTTTGGGGTCACCGCAAAGAGACCGGCTGAGGCGACGAACTCGGTTGTGGCGAAGCTGATGACGGATGTGAAGCCCTCGCAAGGCGGCACGAAAGCGCCAGGAACGCACCCGAACGGGTCGTAGGCTGTGGACTCGTTGTAGCCGACGCTTTGATTGAATCGCGTGTTCCAGCTTCCCGCGAACGCACCTTCCGTCCCGGGCGTCACAAATACCTCTTCGTTCTTGACATAAGGCAAGAGAAGCGAAGGCCACAGCACGGGGACGGCGGCCGGATCGGTCGATCTGAGCGAACAGGGAACGTAATAGTCATCGTGATTGGAGGCGTACATTACGAGCGCGAGTCCCAATTGCTTCATCTGGGCCATCGAGCGAGTCGCAAGCGCCGACTCCTTTGCACGGCTGAACACAGGAAACAAGATCGCCGCAAGGATCGCGATGATGGCGATCACGACGAGGATCTCGATCAATGTGAAAGCCAACTTACGCGTGCCGCAGGTTCGCTTGCGCATGCTCCCATGACGGAAAACGTCTACCGAGAGTTCGCGGGGCGATAGCTTCATCGCCCGAGTTCAGGCGCGAGCCGCGACCCTCTCGGGGGGTCCTGCCCCTCGCTGGCGCCCGACGAATCTGTGCGCTTCTCCGAGCCGCCTGCGGAAGCGGAGCTGTCGCCGGGCTCCCCTTCCACGGCCGGAATCAGCAGATAATGCCGGTCGGATTGCTTGAACACGCTGAAGCCAAAGCGAAGGGAGAGGTCGTTGAGAATCGAATCCACGCTCCAGCTCGCGTACTTGAACGATATCGTCTTGTCGGGAAACCCAGGAGCGACCTCGATTAGAATCCCGGCCTTCTTGGCGATCTGGTCCAGAGCGTCAACCAACTTGACCCCTTCCCCGCTGCAACTCACGACGATCGGCTCGGTCGAAGAGCCCTCAGGGAGATTGCCTTGGGGCTGTGGGACGGGGTTTGCGATGGGAGGTTGCGAAAGCGCGTCGTCGCGTCGAATCGGGGCATCGCGAAATCCCTCAATTCGAACAGCGCCAGGTTCAGGCTCTAACTCCCTCGGCGCGGAACGGAAGGCGCGGTAGCCCGCATACGACCCGAAAGCGAGGGCCGCGACCATCAGCGCCGCAGCAAAAGACCAACGCCAGTTCAGGCCCGCAGGAGGGTGGATTCGAGGAGGAACGAACGCTGGAGGCGGGTCGCCGGTTTGAGGTCCCGGTCTTGAACCCTTTAGGTTCCGCACCAGAGAGATTCGCTTGGCGAGCTCGTACTTGAGGTCGGGAAACCGCTCTTCGAAATCGAGTTGGGCTTTCGCGTCCCGCGCTTCGGCGAGGGCCCACATGAGTTGATCGACGTCTCGGGGAATGCCTTTCATGGCCGATCCTCCAGGGCGTCGTACTTCTCTCGAAACCTCTCTCTTGCCCGATAAAGCCGGGTCTTGGCCGCGTTCGGACTGCACCCCATGCTCTCGGCGATCTCGTTGAGGGAGAGTTCTTCCCAATAGAACAGCGAAAGGATCGCGCGGTCGGAAGCCGAAAGCTCAGCCAGCGCCGCTTCGACCTTCGGGTCCGAGTCGACTTCGACGGGGTCGGCTTCTTGCGTAATCGCATCGTTGAGCGGCGATTGCCGGCTTCGATGCCTGTTGGCGCGGGCTTGCTGGATGCTGCGGTTGACTGCGATTCGGAAGAGCCATGTGCTGAAGCGCGCCCGGTTGTCGAACCTGCCGAGATTTTTGTAAACGAGGGTAAATATCTCTTGCACGGCATCGGCGGCCTCATCGGCGTCCATTAGAACACCCCGCGCCACCGAGAAAACCTTGTCGTAATAGCGGGTGTAAAGACGTTCGAAAGCCTCGGCCTCGCCAGAAAGAAACCGGTCGATCAGGACTCGATCCTCGTCAAAGGACTCCACCTTTGCGCTGTTTACGATCGCAGACACCACCGAATTGTTTTGACGCTTTGCACCGGCCTTAGGGTAACCGAACCTAGGACGGCGTGTCGATGCCGTATCGACGGCCGAGCGGAAACCCTCATGGGACTACCGAGGAACAGGTACCAGATCGCAGGCCTCCGGCGGCATCCAATGCGCCTCTTTGCCTTCCCATTTCACGTTGCAGCCGATCGGGTTCGTCACGGAAACCTTCACTTCTCGTCCCGCAAAGAGGTCGTCCAACGCGTCGCGCAACTCGCGGGTGGTGGCATGGCGATAATCCCGAGGAGAGTCGATCGCCCTGCCGGTATAGACGAGCTTTCGATCTCCGTCGAACACGAAGAAATGCGGGGTTCGCAGGGCGCCATACGCCAGCGCGACTTGCTGGGTGGCATCGAAGAGGTACGGCCATGGGAACCCGTGCTCCTCCATCCGCTTTGCCATGTTGTCGAAGCTGTCGGCCTCATAGGTTCGCGGCGAGTTGGAGCTGATCGCGACGAATCGGACGCCCTTGGGCGCATAGTCGAGGGCGATTTGCCTCGTGTCCTCATCGCTCCCGATCACGTAAGGGCAATGGTTGCAAGTGAACATCACAACCAAGACGTCGGCGTCCTCAAAGTCGGCTAAGGCATACTCCCTGCCGTCGGTCGCGGGGAGTCGGAAGTCGGGCGCCTCTTCCCCGATCGACAAAGTGAATGCGCGTTTCTCCATATTCCAAGTCTACGCACAAACGGGCCCTCCATCGCGGTAGCCTCACGAGATGCTTGGGCAATGGATGGAATCGGAGATTCGGGAGCAGCCGGCGGTCCTCAGCGGCAACAGCGCCGTCTATGAAGCTGAACTCGTGAAAGCGCTGCGGGGGCGTCAATTCGATTTGATCGTGTTGGTCGCGAGGGGTTCGTCGGACAATGCGGCCCTCTACGCGCGCTATTTGTTCGAAGTTCACTTGGGCATCCCCACCGTACTTTGCGCTCCGAGCGTCCTCACGAGATACGGAACGCGAGTTCGCTATCCAAACGCTCTCGTGGTTGGGATATCGCAAAGCGGGGCCGCAGCGGACGTCGCCGAGGTGCTGCGTTCTTCGAGGGAGGCCGGCCACACGGCGCTCGCCCTGACGAACCACAAGGAATCTCCAGTCGGGAGCGCAGCCGAGTTCGTGCTCGCGTTGAATTCGGGGGTCGAAAAGTCGGTCGCCGCGACCAAGACCTATACCTGCACGCTGCTGGCGCTTTATCAACTGGCGCGCTCGCTAGGCGCACCCCTCCCCCCACCCGAGAAGGGTCTACCTACGGACGCCTGGATCGAGGCAGCGAGAGAGTCCGCCGAACGGACATCGGGCCGAGTCGTTCGGTCGAACGTGTGCTTTTCTCTGGGCAGGGGTTATGGCTTCAGCACGGCGCTTGAATGCGCGCTCAAGTTGATGGAGTGCGCGCTCGTTCCGTGCAAGGCGTATTCCACGGCGGACTTTCAACACGGCCCGCGTGCGCTTGCCGGACCCCTCAGCTGCGCAATTCTGTTTGGCGAGAGCGTCGAAGGCCTCGAGCAGCAAGGCTGCGACGTGATTCAAGCCCCTGCGATGCCCCAAACGGTTCCGAGCGAATTGCGGCCGCTTTCCGACATCGTCTTCGGCCAGTGGTTGGCGTTGCTGGCTGCCCGGTGCAGGGCCTACGACCCGGACCGGCCGGAATTCATCAACAAGGTGACCTCGACGTACTGAGGCACGCAGGTCCTTACTGCGACCTTCGTCTGAACGCCGAGCGCGGCACGGGTTCGAGCGGTTCGGTCCCGATTCGCGCCTTTCCCCACCAGCCCTCCCGAACCGACCGGTCGAAATGACTTTCGAGGCGGGCAATTACTTCCTTTGGTTGAAGCCGGTCGAGGTCGGCGATCAACGAGTGGAAATCGGCTGGAAGGTCCGGGCGCAACCGACAGGCGAAATCGAGCGCTTCTCTCGCGACAGTCGCCTCCGCCATCGCGACGGCATTCGAAGCGACCCACAGCAAGCTGTCCGCAAGGTCGCGCGCACGCTCGACGTTCAATTCGCCTCGGCCGCTCAGAATCTCGAACACCCTACGAAACACGTAGAGATGCGCTCCGTTGCGGAGACTTAGCGTTTCCGTGCCGATGGTGGGCCCGGAAGGGAGCCGGTAGTACGCCAGCAGGTGAGGATGCAGAAGCGCCTCTGCCCCTAGCGCCATTGACCTCGAAGCGTGCTCGAAGTCCTGCGAGGTCTCAAGGCTTTCCTCGAACCCGCCGAACCGAACCAGCGCAGATCGTCGCCAAAGCGGAGCGACCGTTACCCAAGGGTTGTCGTGTCTGAGCCACCTTCCGAGCACGTCAGGTCGTTGAAACGTGTTCCAGAGCCGGTCAGTGTCGCCGGGGGACTTGAGGAACAACCCAACCTGGCATACCGCGAGGTCAGCCGCCGGGTTGTTGTCCAGCAAAGAGGCCTGAAAGCTCAGCTTCTCGGGGTGAAGGAGGTCGTCGGAGTCGAGGAACTGGACATAAGGCGCCCCCGTCAGTTTGAGTCCGAGGTTTCGGGCGTGGCAGGCTCCTTCGCGGTTCTCAAGCCGCACATACCGAACCCTCTGATCGAGAGCCTGCGCCCTTTGCGCCACCGACTCGGTGTCGTCGTCCGATGCGTCGTCGATGACCACGATCTCCAAGGAGTCGAGCCGTTGTCGCTGGGCGCTCTGAAGGGTCGCCGGCAGGAGTTGGGCGCGGTTCCTCGTGGGAATGAGAATGCTCGCTACGGGATCGGTCATGGGCTCGCCTACAGGCATCCATTTTGTTCGGAAGTTGCTCCTCATCGAAAGCTCCGTCGCAGGAATGCGCGCTCTGGGCAGAGAATCCCTTGCGCCGTGAAACTGGGAAACGGGAGTCTGAGCGGGTTGCCCTTGTTGCGCGACTATCGCTCCCTACGGTCATCGAGCTTCGACCGCGACGGCGGGAATCACGACTGGTGGGGTCTTGAGCCGGGGGAGGCCCGGACGGTCCTCCAGTCCAATGAGCCTGGGTGCGTGCGTCATCTATGGATGACGGCCGGGGGAGGGGGACCCCACTTCCTGCGGGGGTTGGCGATCCGAGCTTGGTGGGACGGGCAGGCGCATCCCAGCATCGAGTGCCCGTTGGGGGATTTTTTTGGGATCGGATTCGGGATGCACAAGGACTTTGTGAGTTTGCCCTTGCAGATGAGCCCCCAGGACGGCAGGGGAATGAACAGCTGGTGGCCGATGCCCTTCGATGCGGCGCGGATCGAAATCGTCAACGATAATCCCGAGCCGGTGAACCTGTACTTCTACCTCGATTACGAACAACACCCTTCCCGCCAGCCCGACGAAGTTGGCCGATTTTGCTGCCAGTGGAGGCGCGAAAGCCCGACGGATGGATGGTGTACGGAGAGGCTGACCAACGAGAACCTCTGGGACGTCTGGGGCAAGAACCCGAACTTGGATGGATCGGGAAACTACACGATCCTCGACGCGGCGGGCGACGGCATCTACGTGGGGTGCGTGTTGAGCGTCGATTGCTTCCAGAGACAGGCGAATGATTGGTATGGCGAAGGCGACGACATGATCTTTGTCGATGGCGAGCCTTGGCCTCCCGCGCTTCATGGAACGGGCACGGAAGACTACTTCAACATGGCTTTTTGCCCGAGGACGGAGTATTGCGCGCCTTACCACGGCCTTACCGTGTATTCGGGCAACCCCAACTGGAACTGGAAGGGTAAGAACTCGATGTACCGGTTTCATATCGAAGACCCGATTCGGTTTCGGAAGTCCATTCGGGTGTCGATCGAACACGGCCACGCCAACAAGCTCTCGAACGATTACTCGTCGGCGGCTTTCTGGTACCAGCTCCTCCCTTCCTCGCCCTTGCCGAAGTTGCTTCCCTATGAGGGCCGAATCGCCCGTCCCGACGAGCCCGAGTTTGGCTAACGCATATCGAGAGCCGAGTGTTTTCCCAGCCGGATTCAATCGCTGCTGGACGCGAGGTTCCAAGGCTACGCCTTTGGCTTCAATACCCCGGCACGCCGGACCACCGGAGCCAGCTCCTGAGATAGCTTCTCGTCCCCCGACTCAGGGCCCGCGCACTCGAATCCAGATCGAAGCGTCATAATCTGCGCCATGCGGGGTCTCGTCGAGATCGCTGAAGTCGTTGCGGTCGTCGTCCGGGAAAAGGACTTCGGCAAGGCTTTGGGCCTCATCGCATCTGCGGCGCTTCAGGGAACGTCTTCTCGCAACGCGATGCTGGCCCTGATGAACGACGAGAAGGGGTGCTTGGAGCTCCGGCACGGCGTCGGCGAAGAGTGGGACCAAGCGGGCTTTGAGAAGTTTGTCGAGGTCAACGTGGCCTCGGCCGAAGGGATCGTTGGGTTCGTCGCCGCAACAGGCAATTCGTTCGTCACCGGAAACGTCCAAGCCGAGCCTCGTTATCGCAAGCTGTTTGAATCCACGGTGAGCGAGATCGCCATCCCCGTGCGAGATCAAGACGGGAGGATTCGGGCCGTCCTGAACGTCGAATCCGACCGCGAGAACGACTACGACGAGGGCGACAAGCTCTATTGCGAAGTTCTGGCGAACCTTCTGGAACTGGTCTTGGAGCGAGAGGAGCAGCGCCTTCGGGAACAGGCGCTCGTTCTGGTCGGGAGCGCCCTCGACAACGCGGAAGGCGAAGAGCAGCTTCTCGATCTTGTGATTCGCGTAGCGGGCGAAGTGCTCCAGTTTCAGGCGTGTTCGATCTTTATTCGCGACCCTTCTGAAGAGGTTTTCACGCTCCGCGCCTCAACGGGCAGACTGAAGGAGATGCGGGGACAAATTCACTACAACGCCGGTGAGGGTTGCACAGGGTGGGTTTGCGAGAACGCTCAGCCCATCCGGCTCGATCAGCCCCAAGACGATCCCCGATGGAGGGGTCGGTTCCTCGAGTTTCCAGCGAGCGAAATCGCAGGGTTCTTGGCAGTACCCGTCGTCTTTCGGAACCACTGCACGGGGGTGATTCGCGTCATCCGCAAGAGATCGGAGCATGCGTTCCTCGACAACCGATTCACCGACTCGGATCAACGCATCCTCCAAGCGATCGGCGAACAACTCGCCACCGGCCTCGAGACGATCCGAAGCATCGAGAAGCTCCGCGCGGGCGAGCGAATGGCGGCATGGGGAGAGTTGAGCGCGAAGAGCTCCCACATGATCGGCAACAGGGTATTCGCTCTCAAGGGAGACGTGAACGAGTTGCGGCACATAGTTTCGACCGGGCAATCCGACGCCCAGGAACTGGGTCCGATCATCGAAAGCCTCGACGCCAACGTCGTGAGGGTCGAGGAGATTCTTCAAGACTTCCGAGACTTTGTGACGGCGACACAGATCAGGCTCGAACCCACCGACATCAACGCGCTTGTGAGCGAGACCGTTTCGGAAGTGATCCCGCGCCGCGCAGGGATCAAGCTGCAACTGAATCTTTCGGATGAGATTCCGCTGATCCAGTCGGATGCGAAGCGGATTCGGCGAGCGCTGTCCGAACTGATCGAGAACTCGATCGTTTGGATGAACGAGGGTGAACTCAGGATCAGCACCCGAATGGCGGAGCCATCGCTGGTCCGTCAACTCAGGCTTCGACCGAATCTCCGGTACGTCGCCATTGAAGTTCAAGACTCCGGTCCCGGCGTAGAATCGAACATCAAGAACAAGATCTTTCAGCCGTTCTTCAGCGGTAGAGTCAAAGGAATGGGCCTCGGACTCTCGATCGTGAAAGGGATCGCGGAGGCTCACCGAGGAACGGTCATCGAGATCGGCGCGGAAGGAGAGGGGGCGAAGTTCGTCGTGCTCTTGCCGAGCCCAGATCGTCCAAACGAGGGAAAGTGATGCATTGGTTAGCACTCTTAGTCGCGGCGCCGGTTCTGCTCCAAGGGGAGGTCAAGCCGTATGTCAACGGAGCCGTCGGGATGACGCTCGAGTTTCCGGCTGCGTGGCAGATAAACGCCGTCAAGGACGATGCGGCGATCGAAATCCCGTTGAACGCAGGGATGCAAGCGAAACTGGAAATCCTCGCGGTCGCGTTCAGCTCCGAACCCGACATCTGGCAAATCTCCCAAAAGCACGTCAACGAGCAGATGAAGCGAGAAGTCGAGCGCCAGTGGACGGAAGAGGTGTTGGGCGTACCCCTCTTAATGACGAAAGTTAACGTCTTGACGGACGGCGCGCCCGAGGTCATTCTCGTGGCGCTCATGTACTCCGCCACCCCGAAGAAGTTTCTGTTTCGCCTATCGAGCCCCGCTGCTGGTTTCGAAGAAGCCGAGTTCGCTTGGAGGCGGTCCCTCCAGTCCCTTCGCACCGTTTCGGGGGACTTGCCCAAACCTGAGGACCCCGAGAACCCAGCCGCTTCCCTTCCCACGGGCACAAGTTCTCCTTCAAAACCCAGTTCGGTCATCGTGCTCGGTTCCAAGCCAAGCGGTGGCTCCCGCGAAGTCGCTCCAATGGGCTTTCTGGTGGAGACCGCCGGCCGAAAGTACGAGCTCCGCGTGCCGGACGGATGGAGGTTCGAGCCGAAGTCCGCCTCAGAGGGCCTGTTGAAAAGCGACGCCGTTCCTGGCGGGGTGGAGGTGCGTGTGGCATCGCCCCGCGACTCCGAACCCCCGGCGCGGGCCTTTCAATCGCGTTCCGCGGAATCATTGAATCTCTTTGAGTCGGTTCAGAAGAGGGAGGAAAACCGGCCGTCCCCGAACAAGGCCGGGTTCGTGATGGGAAGAGTTTGGCGGATGGGCCGAGACGCCAGTGGACCTCTGGCCACTCTCGACGCGGTCGGAGCCGGCGAGGAAGTGTACTGGGTCGTTCGGTTCCGTCTGAAGGGGCAAGCCCTCACGAGCGCGGTTCAAGCCTCGCTGGAGGCGCTTGTGAAGGCGATGAGCGTGGAGCCTGCCCCTTGACCCTTGCGCTCTCGACCTCCAGCCCCATAGTCAGCGTTTGCCTCTTTGAGTCCGGTGGCCGCGTGTTGGGTTCGAGGGAGTCGCTTGCCCAGCAAGGCGCGAGCGGAACGACGCTGGAACTGGTCGATGAGGTCCTGCGGCAAGCGGGCGTTCCGCTGAAGGAGGTCCGCAGGTTCGTCGCCGACGTGGGACCCGGCAGCTTTACCGGCACTCGCGTGGCCGTGATGCTTGCCAAGGTCTGGGCCCATGCCAACGGGGGCGAAGCTGCCGGCGTTTCGAGTTTCGACCTCATCGAAGGCGAGATCGTGGCCGTCCCCACGGGCAAGTCGCGATGGTTGGTTCGGAGCAAGGAAGGATCGGTTCTCGAATCGCGCGAATGGAGAGCCGACTGGGCGACCTACGGTACCGAAGGACAACCAGACTCCTTTCCTTCGGCGGAGCGCGCCGCTCGACTCAGCGAAAAACTTCGATTTCTCAAGCCTGAGGCTCTCGCCCCAGCCTACGGGATGGAACCCAGCATCTCTCGACCGAAGAAACCGTATGGAACGGCGGGAAGCGCCCCATGATCGACAGTCTTCCGGGCGTACGAAGCAACGTCAGCCTGAAGCCGTTCACCACGCTCAAAGCTGGGGGCCCGGCCGAGTGGTTTGCCGAAGTCGATACGCTCAACGAGTTCGAGCGGCTTGCTCGCATCTCGCAGGACTCCGGCGCTTGGATCACGATTCTCGGCTGGGGGAGCAACGTGCTTCCTTCCGATCGAGGGGTTCCGGGGCTGGTGCTGCACAATCGGTGCGCCGGAATCGAGGTCGCTTCGGATGGCACGGTCGTAGCGGAGACCGGGTGCAGTTTTCAGATGTTGTTTCTGAAGACGGCTCAGGCCGGCCTTTCTGGACTTGAGTTCGCCGTGGGAATTCCGGGCACCTTGGGAGGGGCGCTGGTGAGCAATGCGGGCGCCTACCGCAACTCGATCGCGCCGTGGATACGGGAGATCGAGGTGGTTCAAGACGGCGTTCGCAAGTGGCTTGATCCGGCGTTCATGAAGTTCGCCTATCGGAACTCGATCCTGCGCGCGCCCGACCCTCCGGCGATCGCGCTCCTGCGGGTTGCGCTCAAGCTCGAAGCGGGCGACCCAAAGGCGATCTACGATTCAGCAAAGGACTTCCAGAGGCAACGCATTCGAAAGCAGCCTCCCCAAGCGAGCGCAGGAAGCTTCTTCAAGAACGTCTATGACGGCAAGTTGGCGGCGAAGCTGACGACGTTGCCGACGGAGTTGCAGGAGAAGGGGATCGTTCCAGCGGGCTATTTGATCGAAGCCGTAGGCCTGAAAGGCTATCGGCAGGGCGGAGCGATGTTCAGTTCCCGCCATGCGAACTTCATCGTCAACGTGAACAACGCGACGGCAACCGAAATCCGTGACCTCGCCTCGATCGCGAAACGGCGCGTCGAACTCGAGTTTGGGGTTCTGATGGAGGAAGAGGTGCTTTACCTTGGCGACTGGATGCACTACTTTCCGATTCATCCGAAGGGAGAGGCGTAAGGGCGATGAAGGCATGGGACGAAGCCGTCTTCCGTTGGATCAACGGGTGGCCGGATGGCTGGACGCCCCTCTTCTACACATTCAGTCAAGCCACGAAGTGGACCTGGGTTCGGATCGGTCTGTTGGCGCTCATCGTCGCTATGCTCGTTCGAGGCCAGCGATCTCGGCTTGCGGTCTCTCTTTCGCTTCTTGCCGTTGCGCTCGCCAACGAAACGACTGACGTCCTCAAGGCCTGGCTCCAAGCGGTACGTCCCTGTGTCGAGCTTCCCGACGTGACGCTCCGCGTCGGGCTGCTCACAAGCTACGGGACCGCATCCGCGCACTCCGCGAACATGGCCGCCGTAGCGTTTGTGATGACGCGGTACTTGGGCAGGTGGGGCTACCTCTGGATCGGGGTTGCGTTTCTCACCGGTCTTTCGAGGGTCTATGTCGGAGTTCACTACCCCTATCAGGTCGTCTTCGGCTGGGCCACAGGCGTCTTTGCAGCCTGGGTCGTGACCGAATCGTATGATGTTTGGATGAGGATTAGGAAGCGAAGAGGTCCAACGGGCGGGGAAACGACGGAAAGTGACGCTCCAGAACAGGCGTAAACTCGTACTTGTCGCTGCCGGTCTCAGCGCCGTCACGTGGGTGGTGCCAGCGCTCTCGCTGCTCACGCTTCCCATCGTCTACCTCAACACCCACATTCACGAGTTGATGCACGCGCTCATGACCTTGGCAACCGGCGGTTCGGCGAAGACGATCCTCGTCTTTGGGGATGGGTCAGGCGTAACTCAATCTGTGGGCGGCAGCACGCTTTTGATCGCCTCGGCCGGCTACGTTGGAGCGTCGGCTGTGGGCGCGGGCCTCATCGTGATGGGCCCCGACGCAAAAAGAGCCCGGCGAGCCTTATCCGGATTGGCGATTCTCCTATCGGTCGGCCTGATTCTCTGGGTCCGGGGCGACTTGATTGGCCTTCTCTCGATCGGGGGTTGGATCGCGCTGCTGTTCCTGTTTGGCAAACAAGCAGGCGGTCCCGCCGCGATGCTGGGAGTGCAGTTCCTCGGGATGCAGCAGTGCTTTGCGTCGGTTCAGGCGCTCTGGGTCCTTCTGGGCATTAGCGCTCTGGGCGACTTTGAGAATGACGCCCAAATCGCAGCGGGAGCTTCGGGGATTCCGGGCATCATATGGGCCGTGGCTTGGTGCGGAATCAGCCTGTTGGCGATGGTTCTGGCGCTTCGGAAGGCGTGGCGTCCCGATGCCATTCGCTCGGCCTCTTGACGGGAATCGGCTCGCTGAAATCGAAGTGCCCCAGCGTGTCGATCTTCTCGCCGTCGGCGAACATCTCCATGCTGTTGACTTCCGGGAATTGGCCGATCACGCATCGCAGCCCGTTTACAAGCGTCGATTCGTCCATCGATCCCAGCCCTTGGCCGAGCAGCTTGTTGAACGAAAGCGTCGCAAGGCCCTCTGAGTTGATATGGACCGATAGGACTCGAACGTCCGCCGCGGTGATCGCCGCCGCATCGAGGAATCGGTTGAGCACGAACGCCTTGGGATCTTCGCCTTGGGGGACCTTGGCGACCTTTTCGGTAAACCCCAGTTCTCCGCCCAGATAGCTCGGGCTCAGGAGAATCACTTCCTGTTCGACTTCGGGCGTCGGCTCTGGCGTAACAGTCGGCTCGACGGGTCGAGACGTCGTTCGCTTGTCGGGACGCTTGAGCCAACCTGGAATCCGGTCGGCCGGCGCCCAAGCAACGTAAGCGGCGAGGCCGCCCACAACCAGGAGCCCCAACAATCCGACAGCAACCGGCATTCCGAGGCCCGGTCTCCGCTTCTTGCCTTTCTTAGTCTTCTTGCTTGCCATCTCCCAAATAGGCCCTCAGACCTTGCACGATCGCTCCCGCGACTTTCTCCTTGAAATCAGCGGTGGACATACGAGCGCGGTCCTTCGAGTTGTTGATGAATCCCATCTCGATCAGAACTGCCGGCATTTTCGCATATCGGAGTACGGCGAATCCGGTTTCGTAGATGCGCCGGTCGCTCCAAGTGCCCAGATTCGGAAGCCCGCTAACCTTTGCGATCTCGCCCTGAATACAATCGGCCAGGAGCATCCCGACCGGGTCCTGCTGATGATAGAACGTGATTCCGCCCGTCGACGAGTTCGCCGCCTGATTGGAGTTGATGTGAACGCTCAAGAAGAAGTGAGCGCCGTTACGATTGGCAATCTCGCTCCGTTCCTTGAGCGCGATGAACTGGTCGCCCTTTCGGGTGAGCACGACCGTCGCCCCTTGTTCGCTGAGCCTCTTTGCGGTCAGGTTTGCGATGGCGAGAGCTAGGTCCTTCTCGTTCAGCTTCTTGTCGGGGCTTCGCGCGCCGGTGTCGTGGCCGCCGTGCCCAGCATCGACCACCACCACCTTGCCGGCCAGTTTCCCGTTTCCGACGTTCGGCTTGATGAGCGTCAAATGGATCCCGTCCGGCTCGTGGGCAAGCTGCAAGCCCATCGGGCGAACGAGGGTCAGCCGCAAAACGGCTTCTTTGCCCCGATTCTCGATCACCGCCTCCTTGATGCTCGCCGAACGAAATCCCGCAAGCGCGTCGGCCGACCAGCGAGTTCGGGGAAGAACGATCTCGAGCACCGAAGGCTCAGGCCGCGTGAACCTTGCAGCGTCAGGAAGCGGGCCACTCAGCTTCAGCAGCATGGACCCCGATTGCGGGCCATCGGAGGTCATTCGCACGGGCCCTGCCTGAGGCGACAGCGGCCCACTCCACTTCGGCGGCTGCTTGTCCCATGGTTCCCATTCGACGCCCGCGGGCGAGCCCCCGAGGGAAGGTTCGGGCGCAGTTGCCAAACTCGCGGACGGCGGGGCTTGGATGGGCTCTTTGGCGCCGGTGCTTCGAGTCTCTGGTGGCGTCCGCGCGGGCTCAGGTCCCTTGGCTGGGACGATCGGCACCTCCCATTCCCTGAGGAGATCGGGAAGCGCCTTCAGAGGTTGCGTAGGAGAAGACTTGTCGAAAAGGATTCTGACGGTCTGGGGCGTCGCTTGGCGCACGAGCGCGCTGCCCGACGTACCGATCTTCGAACGCGAAGTGAGCCTCGCTCCCGACAAATCGAGAGCCAAGCCAGCCGGACCCTCTAGGCGCAACCAACTCGGCCGAACGTCCAAACTCGTCTTGATCCGGATGGAACCGTCCACAACGCCGATCTCGATCACCTCAGACCAGACTTCAAACGTACGAGCGTCTTGCGCCCAGCCAGTTCCGCCGCCCAGTTCCTTCAGCACCGCGCCGAGGGGAATGAGCGTTTGACCTTGGTGAAACTTGGGAGCGACGGTCACCTTGTGGGGACCTGCCGTGACGGTCACTCGGCTACCGGCGACTACCGCGCTCCAGTTCAATTCGTTGATTCGGGCCAGAGCGACATAGCACTCCTCGCCGATGCGAAACGCCGGAGTCGTGAGCTCGCCACGGTGCGTATAGTGAATTCGCGCTTCGCTGGGCGGAGATTGCCCTTGAACCGCGCTCACCAGAAGTCCCATCCATGGAATCAGGCAGAGCAGTCGTCGCATGGTCCTTAGCGTAAGGACCATTCTAACGCGAATGTTGAAAAAGCGCAAGCCCATCGACACACTTAGAATCGGAATCTTGTCGAAAGCGGATTACTGAACATACGATGTCGATGCCGCCGAACGCTCCCGCTTTCGTTCGGGAAAGGCTTGCGACGGCCCCAGGATACGGGACTCGTGCGGAAACCTCCGCGTACGGGATATGATGGAGCCCGAGCGTCGGGCGGGCGATTAGCTCAGCGGTAGAGCGCCTCGTTTACACCGAGGATGTCGGCGGTTCGAACCCGTCATCGCCCACCAGACTTATATAGACTGTTGCTCTTGATCGACGAGGCGCTCTACGAGCCCTGCCAAAGTTCAAATATAGGTCCGGCTGAAGACTACAGTTGGCAACTGCGCTCGCGGAGAACGTAAGTTTCGGCTCACTGGTTGACAAACTGGCATTTGGCTGACCAGGAGGGCATGGCTCTTGCCCTTTGCAAAGAACTCTCCGCGATCGAGGCTCTCGAAGAAGCGCTTGTCAATTGTTACCGTACCCAAATCGGCAGCCTGCCGGGTCCTGAGCAGCGTCGGCATCTGAGCCAGCTCCGGGACGCCAATGAGGAGTTGCACAAGCTTTCCGGAAGTCAACCTGTGGATTACGACTTGCCAGCGATTGGAGATGCCTATGCACTCAAGTTCCACCTAATGCGCGCGGACAATCTTCTCATCTCCCTTGGGGCATGCAAGAGTGCGAAAGCGCTGCCCGAACGTGCGCAAGTCCTCGATCTGGGTTCCGGTACGGGAAGCTCGGCATGGGCACTTGCAGCCTGGACCGCCACGAAGGGCGGCTCTTATGACATCGCCTCGATTGAGGAAAGCCAAGAGATGACGAAGACAAGCCATATGTTGTGGAGGAGCCTTCAGAGACAGAACCGGCTTTCGGGTGCATCGATCTCCTTAGCTTCAGCGATGCCCACATGCGACATCCTCGTGGCGAACCATCTCTTTTCCATGCCTTTGAACCCATCGGATGCGAGACGACAGATGAAGCTCTTCGGCACTTATGCGGCTCAAATTCGAAGCGGCGGCGTCGGCATTATCTTGACCCCAAACGTGGACGAGAAGCTGGCGCTTACCCAAAGGGCCGTGCAGAGCCTATTCAATGAGGGCTTCGAGCTCATTTTGGAAGAAGAGAATGCGGAACCGCCAAGAAATGTTACGACGAGCGACCATCGAAGGCCAGTCGAGCTCTGCCAGCTTCGACGGGAGCTCGACCAGATGGGTGAATCGGCTGGCGTCGGCCAAGTCTTTAGAGACCCAGAATTCGATGATCCGTATTTCGGGTTTTACGGTCGACTGACGATCTTTCGGAGACCCTAGGCGTCAAAGAGAGCCGTTTGGCGCAACGGCGAGATTCGTTTGGGGCATTGCATGGGAATGAGCGATTCGGCATGCGGGTCGTGCAGCTTGTGCCTTTGAACGGCAATACGTTGATTCTGAGTGGCGTAGCAATATGCACAGCCTTGAGGGCAGGTGTCGTAATCGCCGATGTCCCGAGCTTCAATGCAGAGGCAACCGGGACGATTGCCAAGAGTCTTTGGCGCCACGATATGGGCACCCAATGCATTCAGCCGCAAGGCATCGATGCAAATTGCGTGGGGAAGCTCGACCGGAATGTCGGGCTGCGAACACAGCGTTAGCTTCATGTTATGGCTTTTGGCGATATTGTTGAATGTCCGCAGAATGCTCGCTTTCGATGTGGGATCGGGATCTTTCCACGTGCGTCCAATTGCTGCGGTCAAGTTTCGACGCGTTTTCGAGTGCAAGACGAGGAACTTCGTTGCGACCTCATCGACATATCCGGCGAGCGCGGCAGCAAGCTGGCCGAAATTCTCGACATGCCAGTCGCTTGGCATGGCACCAGTCACCACAATCGGGTCGTAGCGCCAGACGACAGAACCGGCACCAAATGTATCGACAAGCCGCTTGGCCGCTTCGCTGGACCGCCAGGCAGGAAGGACAGCACGCTCGATCGACTCGCCATATCCCGTGATCGTGTGCTGGAAATAAAAGGGGTGGCCACGGTCGCGGACGTGTTGGGCAAATGCCATGAACGGCCATGGGTTCTTTGTCCAGAAGACGATCCCCTCAACATCTTGGCGTGCGAGCGAGACAAAGAAGGGTCGGCCACTTACAGGATTCTTGACCCAGCAGTAGCCCGCATCGAGACGATTCAGGAGCCATCTGCCATAGAACGCCGGAATGTCCGTTTTGTAGCTAGCCGAAATGACCACGTTCTCGAATAATAGCAGACACGTGCCTACATGTCAATACCAATCGGCGAGGCTTGCATCAATCGTCTTTGTCTCTCAATTGTCTCTCAATTCGGCTGGCCGATCTGAGACGATCTGGAACGCACGTCGAATCTGAAACGATCGCTTGAGGCTCGACAATTGTCGTTTACACCGAGGATGTCGGCGGTTCGAACCCGTCATCGCCCACCAGACCTGAACTGGGGAAATCTCGCTCGCGGGGCGTCGAGCGGGCAAGAAAGGGCTGACGGAGGGCGACCTACGTGTCAAAACGCACGGAGGTGTGCGCCGCGCGTTGCTCTGCGCGCATTTGCTCGATCCGTTGCTGAATCTGCTTCTTTCGATAACCGAACGCGCCCTGCTTCACTCCGTACTTCTTGATCTCCGCGCCAGCGATCATTTGCATGACGACGTAGCCGATGGCCCCGCAACAAATGACCGAATTGAGCGCCATAAGAACGGAAGCCAAGACCGCATTCGAAGGAGGCCATCCCTTCCCATGCGCGATCTTCTTGTTCAAGGGCAGCGACGCGAACGTCACATACACGAATTGACCGGCGATGAGGCCGAGCGCAATGAAGAGAAACGCCCGGTAGCCCGAATTGAAAACGCCGTAACAAATGTTGGCCGTGATCATAATCATCACGTTCCCAATGAAGACCCAGTTCAATCCGAAGTAGCCCTCCGACAGGGCTCGCAGTTTATCGGGCGTGCCGTAGGTCGATTGCCCAGTATTCCGATAATAGTAACCTGAATAGTCAGTCCGATCGTCAGGTCGCCGCTCAAGGGGATCAGGGGGAAATCCGCTCGCCATGCTCAAAGAATAGCAGGACTCGCGGAGTCTGCCAATCCCTGAGCTCAGCCACCCGTAGGCAAACGGTCCCTCGAGGGGGCGCGCAGGGGGCGAACCTGGGTAGAACGCCCTTATGAGAACGCTCCGCGCGATGATCCTCATCGTCTCTGTTCTGGCCGCGCTTCTCGCCCAAGCCGAGAAGATCGAGTTCACCTATACCGCCCTCGGCGCGAAGATCGGCACGAGCACCCTCGAACGGCAGGCCGAGGGGACGTTCCGTTCGGTCACAGAAATCAAAGTGGCCAACGTCGAGGTCCGGAGCGAGCTGCAAGGCCGCCTCGTGGAGGGAACCCTTACCGAGTTCACCCTCGACCAGACCGTCCAGGGTACTCGTGCCATGATCAGTGCCAAGGATGGGAAGGCGAAGATCGTCGCTGGCGGGCAAGAACGAGAAGTGAGCTACGCCCCGACCCGCGTGTTTTTCTCCAATTATCACCCCTTCACCACAGGCACCGTCGCAGACGCCTTCAACCCGAGCGTCGCTTCAAGCCAGAAGGTCGATACCTTTGTGATCGATGCGCTCACGGCGATACCGATTGAAGTCGTCGCGAAGCTCAGCCAGCGCATCGAAGTCGGCGGCAAGCCCCTCGTCGCAAAAGTTCACAATCTCAAGTTTCCGACGGTCGCTTTCGACGTTTTCACGGTGGAGGGAGAAGGCGTAGTCGCGTGGGACATCCCCACCCAGCGTACTACCATCGTCCGCCTTGGCTTCGAAAAGCTGGTCGAAGATCCGACGCTCAAGTATCCTGAACTGAGCAAGCCCGAGTTCGCAGTGAAGATCGAGTCGAACGTTCGCGTTCCGATGCGTGATGGAGTCGAACTCGCGGCAGAAGTGATACGCCCCGCGCAAGAAGGCGACTACCCGGTCATCTTGGTCCGAACGCCTTACGGAAGAAAGCCCTCGGCCATCGAAGGCGAATGGTGGGCCAGGCGGGGCTATGCCTTCGTGAGCCAAGACGTTCGCGGACGCGGGGAAAGCGCCGGCGAGTGGACCCCCTTTGTCCATGAGCGCGACGACGGATTCGACACGATCGGATGGATCGAGAAGCAGCCTTGGTGCAGTGGGAGAGTGGGCATGATCGGCGGAAGCTACGTCGGCTGGGTGCAATGGTGGGCCGCGGTCGAACGCCCTGCCGCGTTGAAGTGCATCGTGCCCCAAGTGTCCCCCCCGGACCCTTTCTTCAACTTCCCCATCGACCACGGCGTCCCTATACTTCTCGGCGCGATTTGGTGGCTACGAGTCGTCGAAAAGCCCTCTCCTGATTCTTCGATCTTCACTCCGTTTTCCAAGCCGGAAGCGCTGTTGTCCCTCCCTCTGGCCAGCATCGACGACGAACTTCTGGGCAAGAACATCCCGTTTTTCGACGATTGGCTGTCGAAGGAATCGTCCCAAGCGTTTGGGCGAGTCAACTTTCATCCCGACCTCCCCAAAGTCGATATACCCGCGCTGCACATCAGCGGTTGGTGGGATGGCGACGGGATTGGGACGCGGCTGAATTGGATGGCGATGAACCGGCTCAAGAAGCGGAACCAACATCTGATTTACGGTCCCTGGACTCATGCGTTCAACACCACGACTTCGATCGGCGATGTGGACTACGGCCCCGAGGCCATCCTGGAGTTGCAGTCGGTGTACTTGCGCTGGTTCGATCATTGGCTGAAGGAGCGCGACGTTTGGAAGGGACAGCCTACGGCCCGTGTATTCGTCACTGGCGCGAACGAGTGGCGCGAACTGGCAGGTTGGCCTGACCCAAGCTCGGAGCTCACCACGCTGTACTTTCGTTCGGTCGGAGGGCTCTCGACCATCAAACCCGGGTCGGAGGAGCCCGACAGGTTCACCTATGATCCCGCGAAGATCGCTTTTGAACCCAAGGACTTGGAGATCAACCCTGCCGACGCGACTACGGTCCTCAACATCAAGAGGACGGACGACGACTTCCTGTTGTACTCAACCGGCCCCCTGAAGGAGCCGATGATCGTCGCGGGACCGATCGAAGTCGAATTGTACTTCGCTACGTCCGCTCGCGACACCGATTTCTTCGCGACTTTGATCGACAAGGACTCCGACGGGATTCGGCGCGTGATCGCTGTGCCGGGGAAGATTCGCGCGAGGTATCACGGCGGTTTCGATCGACCGGAACTCCTCACCCCAGGGCAAACCTACAAAGTCACGTTTCCCATTTGGGACACCGCGCACGAAGTCAAGGCTGGACACTCGCTCGAGGTGCTGATCTCAAGCCAGTCCTTCCCTTCCTTCGCGCGTAACCTCAACACGGGCGAACCTGCTGCAACGGGGACTCGGATGGTCGCCGCGCATCAAACGCTGTACCACGACCGCAGTCGTCCGAGCGCGATCCGGTTCTATGGGCTCCCTCCCAAGACCCCGTAAGAATCAAGTTGGGCTTAGAGCGATCCCTTGCTCTCGGCGCTGAACGAAGCTTGGCTCGCCCGGATGTCCGCAATCTCATCCATCAGGGGGAGGAACCCACGGGCGCCGCGTCGAAACCCACTCCATGCGAAGGTTTACTTGGGCGGTCGCTCTCGTTGCCAGTGGGGCGTACGCCGGGGCACAAGCGCCCGCATCGCCTAACCCGGCGAGCGCTGAGGCGTATCTTTCCCCTCCGTCGCTGATCGAGAGAATGGTTCTGGCGCCCCGGCATACGAACGTCTCTCTGAGCGACCTCAGCCCGGACCGCAAGCGGTTCCTCGTCACGAGAAGCTCCGGGATGCCTTCGCTCGAATCCTTGGCCAAGCCTTACGTTAATCTCGGCGGCTTCCGAGTAGATACGCTTGCTCAGCGGAACCGCAACCTCACGGTACGAAATGCGGCTGGATTCGCCGTTTATGAGGTCGAATCGGGCAAGTGGATTGAAATCCCCGCCCCCCAAGGGACGCGCGTCGCGGGCGGCGAATGGTCTCCCGACGGCTCGCAAATCGCGTTTGTCGGGCTCAGCAACGATTCCGCGCACATCTATGTTGCGGACGCTGCGACGGGACGGTCCCGAAGAGTCGCAGGACGTCCGCTCTTGCCCACGCAAGTCACTTCGATCATCTGGACTTCGGATGGCGCAAGAATCGTCGGCGTCTTTCGTCCCGCCAATCAGGGCCAAGCTCCACGGCCCGAGGCCGTGCCCTCGCAGCCCACTCTGCGCCTTACCACGCCTCAAAAAGAGAGCCTCCGGACGTATGCGGCGCTCCTCGAAACGCAGGTCGATCAAGCGATGTTTCGCTTCTATTCCACCGGGCAGCTTGGGGTCGTCGACGTCGCGACGGGACGGGTACGGGAGATCGGCAAGCCGGCGATGATCCGGTCGGTGGACCCCGCTCCGGATGGCAAGCACTTTCGGGTCGTAACGATCCTCGAACCTTTCAGCTACATCGTTCCCGCGAGCAGTTTTGGAGAGGTCGAAGAGGTTTGGGACTCGGAAGGGAAACCGCTCGCTGAGATTCGCAAACGCACCATTGGCCCCCTAAGCGACGACGACCCCACGGATTCCGCTGACGTTCCCTATGGGGAGGACCCTGCCGCCGGCGCATGGACGGAAGAAGAGCAAAGGCCCCAGGGAGGAGCGGCAACCGGACAGGCTCCCTCATCCGGGAAGAGAAGCCTGAGTTGGCGGCCGGACGGAGCAGGGCTTTCGTTTCTGCAACTCGAACCCGCGCAGCGAGCCGAAGGTGGGCAAGCCGCGCCCTCAGGACCAAGGAAAGATCGGGTCATGCTCTGGGAGGCGCCGTTCGGGGAGTCGAACCAGAAGGTGATCTACGAGAGCGAGCGCGGGATCAATTCGGTGAACTACTCGGAGGACTGCCAGACGCTCTTCCTCACGGAAACGGTGTCGGGTCAGTCGGTAACCTATGCGGTCCGATTGAGCGACCCGGGCAAGCGTTACGAACTACAAAAAGCGGCGACCGGGCCCAACGCGGAGCCCGCAGGCAGCCTCGTCACGCGCCGCAACGCCGATGGGCGTTCCGTGGTCGTAATCGGGTCGGGAGAGAGGGTGTACTTCTCAGGAACCCAGTTCGGCAAAGACCCTGAGAAAGAAGCGCCGCGGCCGTTCGTCGACGCCATTACGATCGCGACCGGCGAGAAATCGAGGCTTTGGCAAAGCTCAGCCGAGAAGTACGAGACGTTTTCCCTCTTCCTGAACGAAGATCAAAACGAAGGCTTGATCGTACGCCAGTCGCCGACCGAACCTCCTAACGCGTTTTGGACCAACTTCAAGGGAACGGAACGAAAGCTCACCGACAACCAAGACCCCACTCCCGCAGTAACGCGACTCGAACGCCGCTTCATTCGGGTCAAACGGGTCGATGGGTACGAGTTCTGGGTGAAGATCACGCTTCCGGAACTCGTGATCGGCCAACCCCGACTCCCGGCGTTCTTCTGGTTTTATCCGCGCGAGTACACCGACCAAGCGAGCTACGACCGCACTCGGCAGCGCTTCAACAAGAACCTATTTCCCAACACGGGCTCGACGTCCAAAGAGTACTTGGTGTTGCAGGGATACGCCTTGGTGGAGCCGGATTGCCCGATTTTCGGGGCGCAAGGGCGAATGAACGACCGCTACGTTTCGGACCTACGAAACAACCTTGCGGCCACCATCGACGCTCTCGAAGCTCAGGGCTTGATCGACCGGACGCGGCTTGCGATCGGCGGGCATAGCTACGGGGCCTTCAGCACGGCGAACGCAATGATCCACACGCCCTTCTTCAAGGCGGGGATCGCGGGCGACGGGAACTACAACCGGCTCCTCACGCCCGCTTCGTTTCAATCGGAGCAGCGCCAGCTTTGGGACGCAAGGGAGACGTACCTCACGATGTCGCCGTTGCTGTACGCCGAACAAATGAACGGCGCGTTGCTTATGTACCACGGAATGGACGACCAGAACGTGGGAACCGCGCCGATCAACTCGGTTCGGATGTTTCACGCGCTGGAGACCCTCGGCAAAACGGCCTCGCTCTATATGTACCCCTATGAAGACCACGGCCCCGCCGCAAAAGAAACGATCCTCGACCTATGGGCGCGATGGGTCGCGTGGTTGGACAAGTACCTGAAAGACTCTTCCTAATTCTTCACTTCCTTCATCCGCATCAAGCCCTTCCCTTCTCGGCTCGCAGAAGCCGCAGGGTCCGCGCCCATCCCCATCGCGGCAAGAGGCGACGTCCCGGCGAAGAGAAGGCGCTTCTTGTCATAGGCGAGGTTGAGCTTCCAAAGTTCGGGCAGGCTTTTGAAGACCGTCTCGTAGACGATGTCGGTCAAAATGCCCGCTTGGGTTCCCGTTTCGGCCTTCTTCTGGACGTTCGCGCGCGCTTGGTCCCAAGTTACGCCATCGACCATCTCGTACGAGAGCTTGACGCCGTCGTTTTCCACTTTCCATGACCCATCGACCACCCAGCCCTTCGGGAGTTTCTGGGTCCGAAAGGTGCCGTCCGGCTTGAAGGTGTACACGATGTTCGGCGAGACGTCCTCTTCCGCGATCGCTTCAAGCCCCATCCGCTTGGCGAGTTCCATATCGGTGATGCTGCATATGCACCACGTTCCTTCCAAAAAGGCGGGGATCGTGGTGAGATTTCCCGTCCCAAACTCCGGCGCGGCATCCAGCAGAGGTTCGTATTCGGGGCTTTTTTGCCGAAGCAGCCTTGCAGCGAAACGACAAGTCCTGCGCATAGGGCCATCAACACTACGGTTCTCATTCCAGCATTGTAACGCCGGTGCGCAGAACTTGCAAGAACACTTTTCTTGAAAGTTTGAGGGGTCCTGCCTAGATCTCGGGCTCGGCCGGGTTCAGCGGCGCTCTGCTGGCTGCGGCGGATTTCGCGCAGAGGGCGCTGCAATCAAGGGTGGGGCCTTTCACCGACCGGCCTCTGCCCGCCTACCGTGACCCGGCCACTCGGGGAGGGCTCTGGAACGCCCGGACCAAGGCCGCAGCGGCGCTGGGAGCGTAACGAACCTATCCGGACTGACTTGGTCAACCTGCTTGTACAATGGAATCGTCGATGAACAAGGCCAACAAGCAGCCAGTTCTTGCCGTCGGCTCCTCAATAGGTCAAGATAATAGGGAGGGATGTTGACGGCGCAGATCAAGTCGAAGGAACGGGTTGCCAAGAGAGGCGAGGTGCTGACCGGCGAGCGAGAGGTCAATGCCATACTCGACCTCGTCAAGCAGGAGACCGAGCGGATCGAGTCTCGCTTCCTCGAGCCTGCCTGCGGCACTGGCAATTTCCTGGTTGAAATCCTCAGGCGGAAGCTGGCCGTCGTGGACGCGCGGTACAAGCGCAGCCGGCACGATTGGGAGCGGAGCGCGGTCGTCGCAGTCTCCTCGATCTATGGGATTGACATCGATGAGGAAAACGTCGGGGAATGTCGGGACCGCCTTTTCGTCCTCTTTGCAGAATTCTATGAACGGCGCTTTCGTCAGCGCGTGCGGCAGGAATGTCGAGAAACCGTTCGCTATCTTCTTGCCCGCAACATCATCTGGGGCGATGCGCTCGATCTGAAGACCGTCGGCCCCAACCCCGGTCCCATCATCTTTTCCGAGTGGTCGCCCGTGAACGGCAGCCAGTTCAAGCGGCGTGACTATGCGTTCCACGAGTTGTTTCCAACCGCCGCGACCGAAGCTCCGGCGGACTTGTTCGGCGAGGGCAAGCCGAAGCTGAAGTCCGACACCGGCCAGAATGTGTTCATCCCAGAGCCTGTTCGGGAATACCCGCCGGTGCACTTCCTGGAAATCGGAGCGAACCATGAATGACGAATTGCGCGGCAAGCGCGATGCGATTCTGAATCTCGCCGCAACGTACGGCGCAAGGAGCGTTCGCCTTTTCGGCTCCTGCGCACGAGGCGAGGAGGATGATGCGAGCGACGTCGACTTTCTCGTTGAACTCGAGCCAGGACGCAGCCTATTCGACCTTGGAGGGCTCCAGTACGAATTGGAGCAGCTCATAGGTCGCAGGGTGGACGTCGTGACCGAGAAGGGCTTGAAGCCGCGCATCCGCGATCGCGTTCTCAGGGAGGCGGTTGCGCTTTGAGAGACCCCAAGGAACGCCTCCGTGACATCCTTGATGCGGTCGCGGCGATCGAGCGGCAGCTTCCACGATCCAAGGAAGAGTTCGAGCGAAACGAGCTTGTTCAAGGCTGGTTCGTTCGGCACCTGCAGATCATCGGCGAAGCAGCGCGGGCCGTTCCGCAGGAGGTACGCGAACTTGCACCGGACGTGCAATGGACGAAGATCGTGGGAATGCGCAATGTTCTCGTCCACGGCTATTTCGATGTGGACGTGGATATCGTCTGGGAGGCGGCAAGCCGCGACGCCATCGCTCTGAAGCCGAACATCGAAGCACTGCTGGCACAGCTCGAGGAGCGCGAAGGTTCGTGACGCAAGCGACTGAGAGCTACAATCCGGACGTGCTGACGTGCCTGGCCAACCTCAGCAGCGATGAGGTGTTCACGCCGCCTACCCTGGCGAACCAGATGCTGGACTTGCTGCCCGAACAACTTTGGAGCGACCCGAACGCGCGGTTCCTCGACCCGGCGTGCAAGTCGGGGGTGTTCCTCCGCGAGATCGCCAAGCGGCTGGACGAGGGATTGGAAGGGCAGATCACGGACAGGCAGGAACGGATCAACCACATTCTGAGAAATCAGCTCTATGGCATGGCCATCACGGAGCTGACCGCTCTGCTCTCGCGCCGCTCGCTCTACTGCTCCAAGACCGCGAACGGCAAGTATTCGGTTTGCGATTCGTTTGGGAAAAACGAGCAGGGCAACATCCTGTTCGACCGCGTCGAGCACTCTTGGAGGGACGGACGGTGCGCGTATTGCGGCACTAGGCGGAGCGGCAGTTCCAGTCTCGATCGTGGCCCAGAGCTTGAGACACATGCGTACACCTTTATCCACACGGAAAAGCCGGAGGAGTTATTCGATATGCAGTTCGACGTGATCGTTGGCAATCCGCCCTATCAGCTGGAGGACGAGGGATTTGGAAACAGCGCCAGTCCGATCTACCACCGGTTCGTCGAACAGGCCATGAAGCTCCAACCCCGGTTCCTGACGATGATCATTCCTGCGCGGTGGTTCTCGGGAGGAAAGGGCCTTGATGACTTTAGAGATCGCATGCTGAAAGAACAGCGCCTAAGGAACCTCGTGGACTACCCCAAGCTTTACGATGGGTTTCCCGGAGTTAAGATCCGCGGTGGAGTCTGCTACTTCCTCTGGGACCGGGATTACCGCGGCCCCTGCACCGTGCAGACCATGTGGGATGGCGAGCCCCTTGGCCCTCCCGTCGCGAGGCCGCTGAACGCCTACGATGTCTTGGTCCGGCGGAATGAGGCGGTTTCAATCCTTGACAAAGTCAGGAGCTTTCGCGCCAATAGCAAGCCGGAAGCCACGCTTGACCTTAGAGTCTCTTCTCAGAAGCCATTCGGTCTTAGAACGTACGTCCACGGCGCGGACTCCCCGGAGGGCCTGGCTAGCCCAGTCAAGCTCTACGGCTCGCAACGAATCACTTGGATTGAGCGCGCGGAATTTGAGAAGAACGTCGAGTGGATCGACCTGTGGAAGGTCTTGATGACTCGTGTGCAGGGCACCAGTGCCGCAGTCGAGACGATGTTCCTTGGCAAACCAGTCGTTGCGGGGCCCGGTGAAGCATGCACCGAATCTTATGTCGTCGCGGGGACGTTCGAGTCGAGAGAGGGCGCCGAAAACTACGCAGCGTATCTACGGACGCGATTTGTACGTTTTCTCGTTTCGCTCCGTAAACCGACCCAAGACGCGGCGAAGGATGTATACGCTTTTGTTCCAGACGTTCCCCTCGACCGCGAGTGGAACGACGAAGCCTTGTACAAACGCTATGGCTTCGTGAAAGACGAGATCGCCTTCATCGAATCCACAGTCCGCCCAATGGAGCCGAACGGTGAATAGTGGACGGGGTGGACAGGGTGGAAGTGGTGGACCCAATGGGAGAGTTGAGCTATGTCTGAGCCTTTGATCCCCAGGCACGGCGGGTATCGCAACCTCAAGAGTTTCCAGGTGGCGCAACTGGTGTATGACGTAACTGTGCATTTTGTTGAACGGTACATCGACCCGAGAAGCCGGATGCGCGATCAGATGGTTCAGGCCGCGCGATCGGGGACCCAGAACATCGCCGAGGGGAGCGTCGCAAGCGGAACGTCCAAGAAGATGGAACTCAAGCTAACCAACGTGGCGCGGGCCAGCCTGGAAGAGCTGCGCCTGGACTACGAAGACTTTCTAAGGCATCGGAGTTTGCCGGTTTGGGGACGCAACGATCCACGACGGCAGCGATTCATCGATCTTCGGCCTGCAAGCGTTGAAGCCGTCGAAGCCTGGGTGCGGCGCGTTGTTACGAAGTTATCTCCGTCCGTTGAGTCCACCCAGTCCACTCCGTCCACGGAAACCACGGAGTCCGAAGCCCTGGCCAACGGCGCCCTGGCTTTGATCGCTGTGGCGTCGGCGCTCCTGAGCCGCCAAGTCCAGGCGCAGGCGGCTGCCTTCGAGCAGGACGGCGGGTTCACTGAGCGGCTTTACCGCACGCGCCGGCAGCGGAGGGACGGCAAATGAGCAACACGTTCTTCCACTCCCGACCAGCGGCCAACCCCGTTGTTTACGCCTATGAGGACACCAATCCCCAATACGCGGGGCTCCTCAAGGTCGGCTACACGACCGGCAACGCGCGTGCCCGAATCGCGCAGCAATATCCAACCGTGCGGCCCGGCGATCCGCCCTACATCATCCACCTTGAGGAATCGGCGATGCGCGCTGACGGCACCGCGTTTACCGACCGCGACGTGCATCGCGTCCTCCGCAAGAAAGGCCTGCGCAACGAAGCGGGCGAGTGGTTCAAGTGCACGGTGGACGACGTGCGCGCAGCGATCATCGCGCTGGTGGAAGGCAAGGAGAGTGAGGAGAACCGCACGCGCAGCTTCGCCATGCGGCCCGAGCAGCAGCGCGCGGTCGAAAAGACGGCGCAGTACTTTTCAGACGCCCTCGCCGACGACGCCACCAAGCCGCCGCACTTCCTCTGGAACGCCAAGATGCGCTTTGGGAAGACGTTCGCCGCCTACCAACTGGCGAAGAAGATGGGCTGGAAGCGCATCCTCGTGCTCACCTTCAAACCCGCCGTCCAAAGCGCTTGGGAAGAGGACGTTAAGACGCACACCGACTTCGAGGGCTGGCACTTCGTGGCCAGCAAGGACGTGCCGAAGACGGGTGAGCCGGCTTACGACAAGAGCCGCCCGATCGTTTGCTTCGGGTCTTTCCAGGATTACCTGGGCAAGAACACGAGCACGGGCGGCATCAAGACGAAGAACGAATGGGTGCACAACGACAATTGGGACCTTGTGATTCTCGACGAGTATCACTACGGCGCGTGGCGTGAGGCGGCCAAGGACCTCTTCGAAGGGGAAGACCAGCGGCAGCTCGAGTTCGAAGAGGGTGAAGGCATTAAATACTTCGACGAAGACTCCATGCCGATCACGACGAACGCCTACCTCTACCTATCTGGTACGCCGTTCCGGGCCATCGCCTCGGGGGAGTTCATCGAGGAGCAGATTTTCAACTGGACGTATTCCGACGAGCAAAGGGCCAAGCGCGACTGGAAGGGGGCCGACAACCCCTATCTGCCGCTCCCGCGCATGGTCTTGATGACCTACCAACTCCCAGACGACATTCGGGACATCGCAATGCGCGGAGAGTTCGACGGCTTCGACTTGAACGCGTTCTTCTCGGCGACAGGAGCCGGTGCGCAGGCGACGTTCAAGTATGAGGACGAGGTGCAGAAGTGGCTCGACCTCATCCGCGGCTCCTATGCGCCCGCTACTGTTGACAACCTAAAGCTCGGCGCCAGGAAGCCGCCGCTGCCCTTCTCCGACGCGCGACTTCTGGAAGTGCTTTCCCACACGATCTGGTTCCTCCCGAACGTTGCGTCGTGCCATGCGATGGCGAACCTACTGAAGAAGCGGCAGAATCGGTTCTTTCACGGCTATCGAGTGATCGTCGCTGCCGGGACCGAAGCTGGAATCGGCATGGCCGCCCTGAAGCCGGTCTTGGACGCGATGGACGATCCCCTTGCCACCAGGACGATCACTTTGACGTGCGGCAAGCTGACCACAGGGGTCACCGTGCGGCCCTGGACCGGGATTTTGATGCTGCGGAATTCGCAAAGCCCCGAGACTTACTTCCAATCCGCGTTCCGCGTTCAGTCGCCCTGGACGATCTTCAATCCCGACGGGATGAACCCTAACCACGAAGAGATTCTGAAGCAGGAGTGCTATGTCTTCGACTTCGCGCCCGATCGCGCACTACGGCAGATCGCGGACTACGGCTGCCGACTCAACGTAGACGAAGCCACGAGTCCGGAACAGAAGGTGGCTGAGTTCATAGATTTCCTGCCTGTGCTCGCCTACGATGGCAGCTCCATGAAACAGATCGACGCCGCTGGAATCCTGGACATGGCGATGAGTGGCACGACTGCCCCGCTTCTCGCCCGGCGATGGGAGAGCGCTTTGCTTGTAAACGTGGATAACGGGACGCTGAGGAAGCTCCTCGACAATGAAGAGGCGTTGCGAGCGATCATGAGCATCGAGGGTTTCCGAAGCCTCAACCAGGACATCGAAACGATCATCAACAAGTCCGATTCGGTGAAGAAGGCGCGGAAGGAAGCGAACGACCGCGAGCTTTCGGATAAGGAAAAGAAGCAACTCTCCGACGACGAAAAGGAATACAGATCCAAGCGAAAGGAGATTCAGGAGAAGCTGATCAAGTTCGCGACGCGGATTCCCATCTTCATGTACCTAACTGACTATCGAGAAAGGACGCTTCGGGACGTGATCACGAAGCTGGAGCCGGGACTCTTCAAGAAGGTGACTGGGCTCGATGTCAAGGACTTCGAGCTTCTTGTAAGCCTTGGACTTTTCAACAGCGCCCTTATGAACGACGCCGTTTACAAGTTTAAGCGGTATGAGGACTCCAGCCTCGCGTACACGGGGATCAACAAGCATGAGGGCGAGGCCATCGGACTGTATGACACGGTACTGACAGTAAGAGACGTTCAAGAAATCTTCGAAGTACGATCTCGGTACGCCAATCCTTCCTGAGATAAGGTCTCGCACTTGGCATTCGACGCGCAAGCGACGACGCGGGCAGGGCTGGCGGATTGCCGGGAGTACGGATCCGGAGGCTGACCCGGACCTGGGAACTCGTCAGCGGACTCACCAAGAGGCTATTCCTTACCTCGCCGTACAGAATGCGCCACAATGAGGGCATGCCGAAGGTGTTTGACTACTTGCTCCTGGGCGGCGGGACTTCCTGCGCTTATGCAGCCGTACAGATCCGGAGTCTCGATCCGAACGGAACGATCGCCCTGTTGGGCGAGGAGTCCGAACCGCCCTACGACCGCCCGCCTTTCACCAAGTACTTCCTTTGGAACGACGAGAAGAACATCGACGACTTTCACAGCAAAGACGAGAGCTTCTATCCGCAAAACCAAATCGAGCTTCTGCTGGGGAAGCGGGCCGTCTCGATCGATCGATCCGCAAAGACGGTCGGCACGGAAAGCGGTGAATCATTTCAGTACGGCAAGCTCCTTTATGCCCTCGGGAGCGAGCCGCGCCGCCTTGCGATTCCCGGCGGGGACGGAGCATGGGTGCTTCGAACGGCCGAGGACAGCGCGAGGATTCGTCGACATGCGAGCTCGGGGGCTTCGGCGATTCTGATCGGCGCAGGCTACCTTGGCGCGGAGCTCGCTTGCGCCTTGGTTGGGCGCGGCTGCAGCGTGACGTTGATTGAAGCCGGCCAGAGAGCATGGCCGCTCTTTCCTTCCGAAACCGTTTCGAAGAGTATCACCGGCGAACTTCAAGCGAAAGGCGTCAGGCTGGTTGCGGGAGCCAACGTGACCCGGATCGAGAACGGACGGACCGTGTTCACGGAAGACGGACAACGGTTCGAAGGCGATTTCATCGTCGCCGGAATCGGGGCATTCCCGCGTACCGAGTTGGCGAAGGCCAGCGGGCTTTCGGTCCGCAAGGGAGTGTTGGCCGGCGCACAGCTCTACACCGAAGACCTCGACGTGTTCGTCGCAGGAGACGCTGTGGAGTTCCCAGACTCGAACTTGGGCGAACAGTACCGGGCGGAACACCACCTGCACGCGAAGGCGACGGCAGAGCACGCAGGGCGAGGGATGGCGGGCGAAATCGCCGAGTTTCGCGAACCTCCGGTGTTCTTTTCCGATGTGGGCGACCTGTCGATGAACCTCATCGGCTATCCGGAGAGGGCGGCGAGGAAGTGGGCCCTAAAGAGCGACGACCCGAGCATTGTGACCGAGGTGTATGCGTTCGAGGACGGTAGGGCTGCCGGCCTGATCGACTTACGTCAAGACTGGAAAGCGCAAGAGCCGCTACTTGAAGTCATGAGGTCCCTGATCCTCTCTCGCGCCGACTTGCGACGCGTGGAGGACCTGCTGTCCCGCCCGGGATTCGACCTGGCCTCGCTTTCGGAGTTCGCCGGCGCGGAATAGCCCGTTCAGACAGAGTTACGCCCCGCGAAAACGTTTTCCGCAGGGCGTCGCAAGAGTCTACGAGGAGGAGAGGACTCAGCTCTTGATTTCGATATCGACTCCGCTCGGAAGGTCCAGCCTCATCAGGGCGTCGATTGTCTTGTTCGAGGGCTCGACGATGTCGATGAGACGATTGTGAGTCCGCAACTCGAAGTGCTCCATCGACTCCTTGTCGATGTGCGGCCCACGAATCACGCAGAACCTTTGGATATTAGTCGGCAAGGGGATGGGCCCCTTCACGCGAGCTCCCGTACGCTTGGCCGTTTCTGTGATCTTCTCAGCCGATAGGTCGAGAACGCGATGGTCAAACGCTCGGAGTCGGATTCGAACTTTGTTGGTCATAGTGTCCTTGAAGAGAAACGGCCCTCGTCGATTGTCGAGGGCCGCCTCCTAGTTTTCTACTCGTATATCTTGGTGATCGAACCGGCTCCGACGGTTCGGCCACCCTCACGGATGGCGAATTTGGAGCCCACCTCCATCGCGATCGGCTGAATCAGCTCGATGGTCATCGTCACGTTGTCTCCCGGCATACACATCTCGACTCCCGTAGGAAGGTTGAGAGTGCCGGTAACGTCCGTCGTTCGGAAATAGAACTGGGGACGATAGCCGGAGACGAATGGCGTGTGGCGGCCGCCTTCTTCCTTCGAGAGCACGTACACCTCGGAGTCGAACTTGGTGTGCGGCTTGATCGAACCCGGCTTGCAGAGGACCATTCCGCGCTCAACGGTTTCGCGATCGACGCCGCGAAGCAGCAGCCCGACGTTGTCACCCGCCTGACAGTAGTCCAGTGTCTTTCGGAACATCTCGACGCCTGTGACGACGGTCTTCTTGATTTCGGGGTGAAGTCCCACGAGTTCGACTTCCTCCATCGAGCGAAGCTGGCCCCGCTCGACACGGCCGGTCGCAACCGTACCGCGGCCCGTGATCGTGAACACGTCTTCGACCGCCATCAGGAACGGCTTGTCCGTGTCGCGCTGGGGCTCTGGAATGTAAGAGTCCGCTGCGTCCATCAACTCAAGGATCGACTTCGTGTTCGCGTCGTCGAAATCGACCTTGCCCGCTTCGACTTGGTCGAGAACCTTCAGCGCGGAACCCTTGAGAATGGGAGTCGCATCGCCGGGGAATCCGTACTTGCTGAGGAGTTCGCGAACCTCAAGCTCGACGAGATCGATGAGCTCGGGGTCGTCGACTTGGTCGGTCTTGTTGATATAGACGATGATGTAAGGGACGCCGACCTGACGGGCGAGCAGAATGTGCTCTCTTGTCTGGGGCATGGGGCCATCAGCGGCCGACACGACCAGAATCGCGCCGTCCATCTGGGCCGCGCCCGTAATCATGTTCTTGATGTAGTCGGCGTGACCCGGACAGTCGACGTGCGCGTAGTGCCGCTTGTCGGTTTCGTACTCGAGGTGCGCGATGTTGATCGTGATGCCTCGAGCCTTCTCTTCCGGCGCGGCGTCGATCTCATCGTACTTCTGGGCCTTCGCCAGGCCCTTTTCTTGCAGCACGAACGTGATCGCCGCCGACAACGACGTTTTCCCGTGGTCGACGTGACCGATTGTTCCAATGTTTACGTGCGGTTTGGTTCTCTCAAACTTAGCTCTTGCCATGGGTACTCTTGATTTGACTTGCTCGTGGTCGGGGGGGCGACCCGTCGCCCCAACTTCGGTCTCACCCCAACCACACGGTGGGGAATGCGACGGACGATTATACCTGTGCGATGGCGATGCTCGCGAATTTCGGGCTTTCGAGCTCGTTTCTCCGTTGAATTCGCCTCGTTCATCGTACGATGGCAAGCCTTCCACGCTCTGCGGTGAGACGATCTTCACTCCATGAGCGGCTGTGCTCGGAGTCATCCGGGTCGAACACGATCCAGCCCCGTGCACTGCGCGATAAGACGACGACGAAATGGCCCCGGTCCAGCCACAGAATCGCCGGGACCGTTTCCGAGTTCAGCAACTCGGGCGATACGACGCGGTGCGCCACGCCGACCTCGGAAAGGGAGCGCGAGAGCGCGTCCACACTCACCAGCGGTCTGGAGGCGAGCTTCGCAAGGGCTTCGTTCCTCGTCTTGACCGGGGACTTTATCTCCTCCATCCACCGCTCCAAGGCCCTGTGGCCGCAAAAGCCGGAACTTGGCTGAGCTTGAAGTACTCGCATCCAAACGAGAGCGACCGCCAGCAAGGCGAACGCGCACAGGCCCCATCGCGCTACCTTCGCGATCCGGCGGTCCTCCTCTTGTACTGCCAGAACCAGAGCGAGGAAAAGAACACCAGTCCCGCAACGGAGAGCACGTAGGCGATGTTCCACGGGAGGAACGGCTTTTTGAGGAGACCGGAACCATCCACCAATTCCCCCGACTCGGTCATTTGCAGGAGCTTATAGGGTCCAGCCACCACGAATGCGCCAGGTCGGAAGACTTCCAACGGGGTTAGCTTCGTCGAAGGCTTCAGGGTTGAGAAGTCACACTCGAACACTCGAGGGTGCCTCTTCCCCCGCCCAGCGAATTCTGGATTCACAGCTTCGAGGTGGCGAGCGCCCCTTTGGGGGAGCGTTACTCCGGCTTTATCGGTCCAGCCTTCGAGTCGACCCCGTGTGCGGGAAGCGAACGACCCCGAGAGGTATTCGATATTGAACTCGACAACCCGCCATCCGAACGGGAACCTTTCGACGACGATCGTGTAGGGGTGACCCTCGTGTTGTCCGGTGACTGTCCTTTGCTTGCCCGCTCCAGTAATGGAGTCCGCGGACTGAACGAGGTCCTCGTACCGCAGTCCACACTGCTCATAGGCCATGAGCACGGATTGCTCAATGTATCCATTCGAGGAAATGGAGCCACCTCCAACAGTTCGTTTCGTTTCGTCTCCACCATAGTTAAACTGATAGAGAATGTCGTTCCACCTCAAGTAGCCCATCGTAAGGGGATTTGTGACCCCGGCCTTGTTCGTGTGGTTCCGTGTGATCTTCAGGAAGTTCGCCCCTTCGTGGAAACCGGCAGTCCAGTAGCCATAATTGGGCTCCTCTGGTTTCCCAATCAGGCACTTGAGCTCCCAACCTTCGACTTGCGTTCTACCCAGCCTGAGGTTCGATGCGATTTCCTGGCGAAGGTCTGCGCTGGCAATGCAGACGAAAACGATCCAACCGAGCAATACTGCAGCGAGCCGCATTCTGCTATCCTCCGCTGCCGGGGAGTTCACAAGTACTTGTGGTGGTTATGTCCTGATCGTAATACTCGCCAGCGCAATCATACTCCATGAAGCGTTGTATCATTATGCACAAGGTATCTGGCAAGGGCACGCACGTGTCTTGTCCCCAGGCCCATCCGCACTCCAAGTGAGGGTTTCGAGTTGTCAACTCAGAATAGTCGAAGTGAGGAACTCCGTTAATCATATGCCAGTGGTTGACGCACTGACTCGTTGGCCAGTCGTTACAACCGATTCGGCATGTCGAGCCCGAGCCGATGGCGACTCTGGCATCGATCGTGCCTGGTTCAAGGTCAGGTTTCCGAGTGGCGACCGTGGCGGAGCCGAAGACAACCGCCAATAGGACGAGTGTGAGGGACTTGATCATGATAGGTTCTCCGTATAGGGTTTTTGTTTCCAGAACATGCTGAAAGAAACTTGACAAATCGCGGTGCTCAGCAAGAACGAAGCCCAAGCAGGCATCTTGACGAAAGCTCCGAAGCAGGAGCATGGGACATGTAGGCCCAATCGAAACCTGAGCGCTGAATACCCAGCAAAAGCCGCGAACAACGCGCCAAGGCCAAGGTACAACCACCTGGACCTTGATAGGGTAAGCAGCAAGGCCGCCAGAAACTCAACGCTGATCAAGGCCGCAAGAAATGCCCTCTGACCTTTGACCGGCAGGAGATCGGTCTGGTCAATCGAAGCGATCGCTTCGTCGAAATCGACGAACTTCGCGGTGGCCGCGGCGACAAGAAGGGCGACAATCGCCCAGCGCGCCATGCCAAACGACCTCATCGGGAGCGCCCCCAGGCATCGCGGTGCTGCGTGTACGTACGATTCTGGGCCACATGCCCGTCGAAGTAGGCAATGTTGTAGCGGTAGGTTTGCCAGAGCGTCATGTGGTCCCCGATCATCATTCGCGGATCGAGCGCTTGCGAACCCGGATGCCAATGCCCCGCTTGGTCGGCTAGGATCATCTGCTCGCTGAGCCGCTCGATCGAGGTCCAACTAGCGCCTAGGCCCAAGCTAGTGATGAACGAGTACGACATTCCGCACGATTCGAACAGCGAAGGATGGTTGGGAAACGCCATGTGCGGCGCGGTATCGAGGGCCAACGTCCCGGAATCCAGCGGGCATCGCCAGACCTCCCGCTTCTGAAGATAGGGCCCTGTCAAATCGGTCAGCAGAGGGATGGCTCGAATCTCTGGGCGAATGGAAGCGGGATGGACCTCTGGAATCTGCAGGTCCACGCAGTCCTTCCCTCGGGGCACCATGTCGTCGTAGTCGACGCTATAGAGCTTAAGGGCACGATCGCACTGCTGTAGGTTCGACAGGCACACCCCGACCTGAGCAGCGCGCCTGCTGCTTGCAAACGTCGGAAACATGAGGGCTGCGAGGGAAGCGACAATCCCCACGACGCAGATGACTTCAATGAGAGTCATCCCTAGGGTCCCCTTTTGGCGTCTCGGCAGTTGGCGCACGTTCGACTCCAGACCAACGATCCGATACCACTATAACGCGCCGGAGGGCCATTCCGAATATACAAAAAAAAAAAGATTGCGAGGTGTCCGGTACAGAGGGCGCCGTATCGGTTGTGGGGGAACCTATCTTCCGCCCTGGGCTTTCGCAACGATTTCCGCCGCGATTCCCTGCGGAACCTCCTCGTAATGCGAGGGTGTTACGTTCGGCGTCGCTCGTCCTTGCGTCAAAGACCGCAACGTAGTAACATACCCGAACATCTCTGCGAGCGGCACGTGGGCATTGATGACGGTGACCCCGCCCATGCCTGGTTCCATGCCCTCAATTCGTCCTCGGCGGCTGTTAATGTCGCCGACTACGTCTCCTACGTTCGCTTCCGGCGTCGTCACCTCGACGTGCATGATCGGCTCCTTCAGTACGGGGTTCGCTTTCCTCATGCCTTCTCGAAAACCAAGAACGCCCGCCTGCCTAAAGGCGTTTTCGTTGGAGTCGACCTCGTGATAGCTTCCATCCACGACCGAGATCTTTACGTCGACGACGGGATAGCCCGCCATAATGCCGGATTGCGCCGCTTCGCGCACGCCCTTCTCGATCGCAGGAATGAACTCCTTCGGGACCGCTCCGCCGACGACCTTGTTCTCGAATTGAATCCCCGATCCAGGTGGGAGCGGCTCCAACTCGAGCCAGCAGTGGCCATATTGGCCCGAACCGCCCGTTTGCCGAACGAAGCGCCCTTCGGCCTTGCTCTTGACCCGGACGGTCTCTCGATAGGCGACCTGCGGCTTGCCTTGATTCGCTTGGACTCCAAACTCGCGGCTCAGACGATCGACGATGATCTCCAGGTGGAGTTCGCCCATGCCGGAAATGATGGTCTGGCCGCTCTCTTGGTCGGTGTGCATCCGAAACGTCGGGTCTTCTTGGGCCAGGCGGAGGAGCGAGGTTGCCAGTTTCTCCTGGTCGGCGCGGCTTTTCGGTTCGATCGCAATCTGAATGACGGGCTCCGGGAAGCGGATAGCCTCCAAAACCACGGCTTTGCCCTCTTGGCAAACCGTTTGACCCGTATGCACGTCGTTGAGGCCGATGACGCCTACGATCGAGCCTGCGTCCGCCTCATCGAGGTCCTCTCGGTGGTTGGCGTGCATTTGAAGGATGCGGCCCACCCGCTCCGAACGGCTCCGAAGTTCGTTGGTCTGCGGGTCGCGGTAGCAAACGAGCACCGTACTTCCCTTCTTGAGCAACCCGGAGTACACGCGCAGGTACGTCAGCCTGCCGACGTACTTGTCGCTCATAATCTTGAACGCTAGGGCGCAGAAAGGCTCGCTATCGTCGGGCTGTCGCAAGACCTCTTGCTCGGTCTTGGGATCGACGCCATGAACAGCACCGACGTCGAGCGGCGAAGGCAGAAAATCGACGATGGCATCGAGCATCGCCTGAACGCCCTTGTTCTTGAAGCTCGATCCGCTAAGGACGGGCACGACCTTTCCGGCGATGGTGCCCTTGCGTAGCGCGGATCGGAGGTCGGCTTCGTTGATCTCTCCCCCTTCGAGGAAGGTCTCCATGATGGAATCATCGAAGTCGGCGATCGACTCGATCATCTTCTCGCGCCATTCTGCTGCGAGTTCCACTAACTCCGGCGGGCAGTCGATTTCCTCGAATTGCTTGCCGTCGTCGGAGGTGTACTTCGTCGCCTTCATGGTGATGAGGTCAACGTACCCTTTGTAATCGCTCTCCGCGCCCCAAGGCACTTGGATCGGAGCGGCGTTCGAACCCAATCGCTGGCGAATCTTATCGACCACGTCGAAGAAGTTGGCCCCGAGGCGGTCCATCTTGTTCACGTAGATGATCCGGGGGACGCTGTACTTGTTCGCCTGCCGCCAGACGGTTTCTGATTGGGGCTGGACTCCACCGACGGCGCAGAATACGGCTACGACGCCATCGAGAACGCGTAGCGAGCGTTCGACTTCGACGGTAAAGTCGACGTGTCCAGGCGTATCGATGATGTTGATGCGGTGATCCTCTCGGTCACCGTTGGTTCCCTTCCAGTAGCAAGTCGTCGCGGCGGAAGTGATGGTGATTCCCCGCTCTTGCTCTTGCTCCATCCAATCCATCGTCGCCGAGCCCTCGTGAACTTCGCCCATCTTGTGTTGGCGACCCGTGTAATAGAGGATCCGCTCGGTCGTCGTGGTCTTGCCCGCGTCGATATGAGCGGCAATACCGATGTTGCGTATGCGTTCGAGGGGATGCGTCCGTGCCATAAGTTCCTTCCTTAGAACCTATAGTGCGAGAACGCCTTGTTCGCATCGGCCATGCGATGGGTGTCCTCGCGCTTCTTGACCGCAACGCCCGTGCCGTTGGCGGCGTCGAGCAGTTCAGACGTCAGCCTGTCGACCATCGTGTTGCCCGACCTCTTCCGAGCGGACTCGATGAGCCAACGCAATGCGAGGGCGCGTCGGCGCTCAGGCCGTACGTCCATCGGGACTTGGTACGTCTGGCCGCCCACGCGTCGCGGGCGCACTTCAACATTCGGCATCACGTTCTGCATGGCGCGCTCGAACACCTCGATCGCGGATTCTCCGGTCTTCTGTTCGAGGTTGGCCATCGCAGAGTAGAAAATCCTTTCAGACACGGACTTCTTGCCGTCGAGCATCATCCGGTTGATGAACCGCTGCGCAAGTTCGCTGCCGTACACCGGATCGGGAAGAATTCTTCGCTTGGAAACTGGACCTTTTCTCGGCATCGCTCGCTCCTTACTTCGCCGCCTTCGGCCGCTTGGCACCGTATTTGCTGCGACCTTGCATTCGGTTGTTCGTGCCGGCAGTCTGCTGTGTACCGCGGACGATGTGGTATCGCACGCCGGGAAGGTCCTTCACACGGCCGCCTCGAACGAGCACCACCGAGTGCTCCTGAAGGTTGTGGCCGATTCCGGGGATATACGCCGTGACTTCGACGCCATTCGTCAATCGGACGCGCGCCACCTTGCGGAGAGCCGAATTGGGCTTCTTGGGCGTCATCGTTCGTACGATCGTGCAGACGCCCCTGCGCTGGGGGTTGCCCTTGAGCGCCGGCGACTTCGACTTCACCTTGGGCGTCCTGCGCCCTTTCCGCACCAGTTGATTGACTGTTGGCATACGATTCTCTTGTCCTTTGCGGCACGCGGACCCTGCGTCGAACGCGGTCGGCGCTGGCGGGAAGACAACAAAAAAACCCGCTACCTGCCGGCAGGGGGCCTCCCATTTCTCGATTCCGACTCCTTAATCGTTCTCAGAATCCTCCGGCTCCCAGCCTCCTCGACCGATATTCGACACGCAAAGGCCTCGCCTCGTTGTGCCTGGGCGTAGTATGACGCGCCCGGTATCAAGCTGTCAAGCGTTCCTTTGACTTCGCGGACTCCAGGCGGGCCGTTGGACCCTCTCGGCAGTCCGTCACTCAGGCCCGCCCCCCGAGGAAGTCAAGTAGAATGCTTACTTCGAATGACCGAAGAGTTGTCCTTGAGAGACGTTCGCCTTCAGAAGCTGGAGCGGCTTCGCGAGTTGGGGCTCGACCCGTATGCGGTCGAGCGGTTTGACTCAACAGGCTCTGCCGACGATCTTCTGCAACTGTTTCCTTCCGAGGGGGATTTTGCCGAATCCGAGGCACCGGACGTCGCGTTTGCCGGCAGGATCGTAAGCTATCGGCTGATGGGCAAGGCGGGATTCGCCCATCTTTCGGATGGAGACGGAAAGATCCAGGCATACTTCCGCAAGGATGACCTCAGCGAGGAGGCGTGGGAGGCGTACACCCTGCTCGACATCGGCGACCATGTGGGCGTGCTTGGTTTTCTGTTTCGAACCCGCACCGGCGAGCGGTCGATTCATGTCCGTGAACTCAAGCCACTCAGTAAGTGCCTCCACGCCCTGCCGATCGGCAAGGAGAAGGACGGCCAGCAATGGTATGCGCTCGAAGACGTCGAGGCGCGCTACCGGCATAGGCACCTGGACCTCATCGCCAACAAACCGGTGCGCGACACGCTGGTAGCTCGCAGCAAGATCGTTTCGGCCGTCCGCAAATACTTTGAGAAACAAGGGTACGTCGAGGTCGAGACTCCAATGCTCCAGATCGTGGCGGGTGGAGCGGCGGCGCGCCCGTTTCTGACGCATTACAACGCGTACGATATCGACGTCAAGCTCCGCATCTCGCTCGAACTCTATTTGAAGCGGTTGATCTGCGGCGATCTGCCGAAGGTGTTCGAGATTGGCAAGGTCTTCAGGAACGAGGGCGTCTCGAATCGCCACAATCCCGAGTTCACGCTCCTGGAATGGTACGAGGCGTACGCCAACCTCGAAGATGTGATGAAGCAGGTGGAGGGGCTGTTTCGGTTCGTAGCGGAGGAGGTGTTTGGCAACTCACGGTTTAGTGGTTCTCATCCCGCCACTGGCGCCGATCCTGAGGAGGGCCAGTTGCTGGACTTCTCTAAACCCTGGTCGAGGGTGGACCTGCTCACCGAAATCGAGCGGCACACGGGACTTACTGCAGCCGACCTATCGTCGCTGGACAAGGCGAAGGCCGCGCTGGGGGATAGAAAGGTCGTCAACCCTCAAAACGGAAAGAGGATCATCGCGGACGAGGAGCACCATCTGGGAGGACTCATCGAGAAGCTCCTCGAAGTTTTCGTCGAGCCGACCCTCATCGAGCCCACGTTCGTGGTCGGCTATCCGATCGAAACCTCCCCGCTCGCAAAGAAGGACCCGCGCAATCCCCGAATGACACGGAGGTTCGAAGCGTACATCGGCGGACGAGAGGTCGCGAACGCGTTCTCAGAGATCAACGACCCGATCGACCAGCGCGAGCGGTTCGAGATGCAGCAACGCCAAGCCGAGCGTGGGGACGAGGAATCGCACCCGATGGACGAGGAGTACATCTACGCGCTGGAGTGCGGTATGCCTCCGACCGGGGGTTGCGGCATTGGGATCGACCGGCTGGTCATGACCCTCACCGGCGCGGACTCCATCCGTGAAGCCGTGCTCTTCCCGATGATGAAACCGGAGTCGAGGAACAGCGGCGAGGACTGACGCCTTACCTTCACTTCACGGTCGTAAACAGCGTCTCTCCGCTCTTGTTGCGAAGCGTGAGCTGCTCCTTGCCCTCTTCGCCCGACAACGTTGCGCGGGAGGTTCCGCTCGCATCGAGCAGGTCGAATGAGCAGTCGCCCGTTACGCCCATCGCCAAGGAAGCCCGCGTCTTCTTCTGCGGGTCGTCGAGCCACAGCCCAGGGTTACCGTAGAGCGTGAACCCCAAAATCGCCCTACCTACGCCCCGCTCGTCGTAAAGCCAAAGCATCGGCCGGTTCTCGTCGTCCAAGCCCAGCGCCGACTGCCGAAGCCCCCCGGTTCCGAGCATTTCGAGCGACGCAAAGCCGGAGGCATTCTGGACCCATCTGCTGACCGGTTGCCCTTCCTTATCGTCGAGCCACATTCCGGGCAACTCTCCTTCGGAGAACCCTGCGACCAACCGTCCCGTACCTTCCTTGTCGAATAGCCACATAGCGGGACCCTTTGTGTCGAAGCCGAATTGTGCGCGAACCTTGCCTTCTTCACCGAACATCCAAACGTTCGCCAGCCCGTTCGAAGCCACCGCAAACCGTGCCTTGATGCCCCCCGACTTGTCGCGCAGCGTCACGGAAGGAAGCCCATCAGACGTCAACTCCATCGCAGCCAGCTCCTTTCCGTCGTCACCCACCAGGCTGAATCTCTTTGCGGCGACCTCGGCCGCAGCTTGCCCTGGGTTCATCCATCCTGAGGCGGCGAGAAGTCCACCTAGAAGTACAGGCGAGACGGCAAGGCCGAGGGCCAGCTTCATTCTTCGATAGCGCCCTTCGAGCGCCCGATGCGAGGTCTCAAGCTGATTCAAACGGGCTTCCAACGACGAGTTCGGTGCATTGTTCATAACGATTCTCCGGGAAGGCGCGGCTCCCCGCAAAGCCTATACGATGGAACGGGGCAGCAAAGATTCTGAAGGGAGCAACTTCCTGCGAGATCTCGGGCGCAGAGCGATTTCCTCGTTCGAATTCCAGGATTCTGGTGTAGTCTGAAAGAAACCTCTTGAGTTAGGTCAATGCAATGATGATCCCCTTGCACCGCCGCTTTTTCGTCAACGCAATGTTCCCTTTGGCCCTCGTCGGCTGCCTTCTTGCCCAAGGCTGCCAACCGGCTCAGCCCGCTTCAAAGAGCGAGCTGATGCCCGACCAGCCGATCCGGGCGCTGGCGTACAGGTTCTCCCAGCGGCTCAGTTCGGACGGGACAGTTCCGAAGGGCGCGCTTTCCCGAGCGTTGTTACAGCGGGAAGAGTTGCTTCGCCGTCGCCCCCTTCATGCGGGCGTGTTTCCGGCGAGTTGGACCTGGCTGGGCCCAGGCAACGTGGGAGGAAGGGTGCGCCCGATCGTGATCCATCCGACCAACCCGAGCATCATGTGGACCGGCGCGGTAACTGGGGGCGTCTGGAAGACCCTCGACGGCGGAGCCTCGTGGCTCCCGTTGGAGGATTTCCTACCTGCGATCAACATCGGCTGCATGGCCATGCACCCTTCCGAACCGGACACGCTGTACATCGGAACTGGCGAAGGCTTTGCCGAATGGCCCGCGGGAACAACGAACACCGCGTTCTTGACCGGGCTTGGCATGTACCGCTCGACCGACGGCGGGCAAAACTGGGAGCATTTGCCAAGCACGAGTGGAACCGACTTCGAGTTTATCAATAGAATCGCCATCTCGCCAGAGAATCCTGAGGTCCTACTGATAGCCACGGGAACTGGGGTGTTTCGCTCAACGAACCGCGGGGCCAATTGGACGAAGGTGTACACGGGATTCGCCTACGACGTGAAGTTTCACCCGACCGACGGCACCAAGGCTATGGTCGGGCTTCATGACGACGGAGCGGCCTATTCGACGAACGGAGGGCAAACGTGGACTCTCGCGTCGGGCATCAGCGGCCACAGAACGGAGCTCTGCTATTCGATTTCGAACCCGAGCACGGTCTTCGCCGCAGTGAGCGAGAACGATCGGATCCTCATTTACCGCTCGACGAACGGGGGACAATCGTTCACGCGACGAACCTCTGGAAGCGGGATTTCCACGTACTCGGCCTACAACAATACGCTCTGGGTCGATCCTACGAATCCCAATACGCTCATTGTCGGAGGGGTGTACCTGTATCGCAGCACGGATGCGGGGGTGACCCTCAATCGGACGTTCACCGGCGTCCATGCGGATATGCACGGGATCGTCCACCACCCCGGGTTCAACGGCTCGACCAACCGAACCGTGTACTTTGCGACGGATGGCGGCGTTTATCGAACGACGGACTCGAACGGCTCTTCGGCGACGGCGCTTAACAACAATCTAGGAATCACGCAGTTCTATGGCGCGGTCATGAACCCGACGACGGGCGTGATCGTTGGCGGAACTCAAGACAACGGCACCAAGAGGTTCAACGGCAATCCGCAAGGTTGGACCAACACCTTTGGAGGCGATGGGGGCCACACCGCCTACGACCGGACCAACTCCAACTACTTTTACGGCGAGATTCAGTGGGGAGCCATCTTCCGAAGTACGAACGGGGGTTCATCGGCGAGCTACATCTACAACTCGTCCAATCCCATCACCGACGCAGGAACCAGCACCACGAACTTCATTACGCATTTCGTTGTGGACCCCAACAACCCGAACCGGATTCTCGTTGGGTGCCGAAGACTCTGGAGAACCAACAACGCAAAGGCTTCGACGACATCCGCAGTGAGTTGGGAGATCATCAAACCGACCATCGAACCTCTTCGACCCGAGCCGCCAAACGCGCACTTTCTGGGCAGCAACCCTTACAACATCTCGACCGTCGCGATCGACCCCTCAAACTCGGACCGGGTTTATGTCGGCTATAACAACGGCCAAGTCTGGAAGTCGGCCAACGCCACGGCGACGAGCCCTTCGTGGCAACGGGTCGACGACGCTGGCGGGCCGATGCCGGAGCGGTGGGTCTCTAGGATTTGCTTCGACCCCAACAATCCCAATCGGGTGTTTGTCGCGTTCATGGGGTGGGAGTCGGACAACGTTTGGCAGAGCCTCGACGACGGCGCAACTTGGCAGTCCGCTTCTGGCTCCGGTTTGGTACGACTGCCCGAAGCGCCAGTGAGCGCGCTCGCCGTCCACCCTACGGAACCCGGTTGGCTCTACGCGGGAACTGACATTGGACTGTTCACCTCGGTCGACTACGGCGAGAACTGGAGCACGTTGCAGCAGGGGCCGGCGACCGTGCCGATCGACGAACTGCACTTCGTGGACTCTTCGAGGCTCTTGGCAGTGACCCACGGCAGAGGCATCTACGTGGCCACGATCGCTCCGGCGGTCGACCCGATCTCGCCGGACATCTTGAGCGTCTACTTTGGAATCCTCAAACAGGGCGGCCTGCCGTGGCTATATCTCAGCGATGACAAGCGAGTCGTCGTCCAGGCGGACCTAAATAGCGCCGACGTGCGATTCCCCGTCGATCTCGGACTCCTCGCACGCTGCCCGTACCCAAGCGTATCCGAGCTGAGATTCCGCCTCGAAGCGTCAGCTACGGGCCTCGGTTTGGGCCAGGAGATTCAGTTCTGGAACTATTCCGAGTGGCGCTTTGAGCGGGTTCATGTTCAAGCGGCGACGACCGCAGATTCCGTTGTGGAGGTCGTCGTCACGAACAACCCCAACCGATTCATCGACCCTGCGACACGAAGAATGATCGCGCGGCTCTCTTGGGCGCCGGACGCGTTCGAAACCGCAGGAACTTGGTCCGTTCGCATCGACCAAGCGTATTGGGTCGCCGTTCGTTGAACCTGTGCGAACTCCGCTTCGGACGTGCTATTCTTGAAACTGCGCTGGCCGAAATCGGTCGGCGACCGCTTTATCAAGCCGCCGCACAGCGGCGCTTGGCGCAAATCTGATATCTGGAGATACCCTCAGTGAAGTCCTATTCCCCTGACAAGATTCGCAACGTCGCTATCGTGGGTCATGGTGGGTCCGGCAAGACGATGCTGGTCGAGCACATGCTGTTCACCGCCGGCGCGGTCGATCGCGTAGGCTCGGTCGATGCGGGCAACACCCAAAGCGACTTCGACCCGCTCGAAATCAGGCGCAAGATCAGTATCAGCGCGAGCGTCAATCCGCTGGAATGGAACGGACACAAGATCAACCTCATCGACGTACCCGGTTATCCCGATTTCATCGGCGATCTCCACGCGATAGCGAGAGTGGTCGAGGCGATGATCATCGTTTGTGAGGCGAAAGCCGACCTCGACGTCGGATTCGAACTCGCTTGGGAAGTCGCCGAACAGCACGGGCTCTCGAAATGCGTGTTTGTCAACAAGCTCGAACGCGACAACTCTGATTTTGACGGCTTGATGCGCACGCTCAAGGCGCTGTATGGCACCAAGGTCGTGCAGGTCCAACTCCCGATCGGTCACCAAGCGGCATTCAGCGGCGTGCTGGACCTTCTTAGCATGAAGGTGTACAAGGGCAAGGATAGGGGCGAGCAAATCGAGGACGTTCCTTCCGGTCATGTCTCAGAAGCGGAGGATCTGCGCGTCCAGATGATGGAGTCGGCCGCCGAAGGCGACGACGATCTGATGATGAAGTATCTCGATGGGGGCGCGCTCACCGACGAAGAGATTGAGCACGGACTGATGGTCGGCACGGAGTCGGGCCGAGTCGTTCCGATCCTGCTGGGTTCGGCGCATAGCGGCATCGGCGTCGCTACCCTATTGGACCGCATCGTCGGCGAACTGCCTTCTCCCTGCGAACAGCCGAAAACCCTCGGTGAACTCACGCTCAAGGCAGAACCTGCGGGACCGTTGGCCGCATTCGTGTTCAAGTCAACGGCCGACCCTTACGTCGGCAAAATCAACTACGTCAGAGTCTACAGCGGCACGTTGAAAGCGGACGCGCACGTGCTCAACATCAACCGCGAGCAAGAGGAACGACTCCACAACATTTACTTCCCTCACGGCAAGGGCCAAGAGGCGGCCACCGAAGTCGGCGCGGGGGACATTTGCGCGCTCGCGAAGTTGCAGGACACCCATACGGGAGATACCCTGACCACCGCCAAAGACAAGGTAATGATTCCGGCGATCGAATTCCCTGAGCCGATCTATCGAATCGCCATTCGACCCGCGACCAAGTCGGATGAAGACAAGCTCGGGCCCGCCCTCACCAAGCTGCTCGAAGAGGACCCGACTCTACGGTACGTACGAGACGCGACCATTCACCAGGAGATCCTCGAAGGGATGGGCGATATCCACCTCGACGCCGCCATCGAGAAGCTCAAATCGAGGTTCGGCGTCACGGTCGAAACCGCCGAAGCGAAGGTCCCGTTCAAGGAAACGGTCAAAGGCTCGGCGAAGGCTCAAGGACGCCACAAGAGGCAGACCGGAGGACGAGGCCAGTTCGGAGACTGCTGGCTGGAGCTCGAGCCGCTCGAACGAGGGTCCGGGTTCCAATTTGATAACAAAGTCGTGGGTGGCTCCATTCCTAAGAACTACATTCCCGCCGTCGAGAAAGGCGTCCGCGAGGCATTGGAAGGGGGACTGCGGGCCGGATTCCAGGTCGTCGACGTCCGAGCGACGGTTTACGACGGCTCGTACCACGAGGTCGACTCCAGCGAGATGGCCTTTAAGATCGCAGGCGCGCTGGCGTTTCGGGCGGCCGCCGAAAAAGCAGACCCGACCATCCTTGAACCCATCGTAAACGTCGAAGTCGATGTGCCGGATGATTGCGTCGGAGACGTCGTTGGCGACCTAAATGGCAGGCGGGGGAGGCTTGCGGGGATGGACCCAGTCGCCCCTGGTAAAACTCGCGTCCGCGCCCAAGTGCCGGTCGCGACGATGACCCGGTATGCTCTCGATCTGAGGTCGATCACCAAGGGCCGAGGACGGTTTGTCCAACGGTTCTCCCACTACGACGAATTGCCGTTCCCTGAGCAGCAGGCTCTTATCAAGGAGTTCGAGCAGCGCAAGGCTGCGGAAGCCACCGATCACTAGGCTGCCGCGGGGACGTTGAAGAGCTGTTGCACCTTCTCCATCTCGGAGTGCAGCACGGACTCGACGGCGGGGATCTGATCCTCGGAGAGTTCGATCGCTTCGAGCCACTCGGTCGGGATCGGCTCCGGGGTGGCGACGAACTCGAACGTGTAGCCCGCTCGTTGCGCCGCGAGTTGAGAAACCGCCACAATCGTCGCCGTTTCCTGATTCGCCGGGGCCTCGAGAGGGCTATGGTGATACCGAAGAGCTGTGATCATGAACTCCGGTAGGCCCCACTTTTGCCCGATCAATTCGCCGACCTCCGTATGATCGAACCCGAGTTGTTCGTGCTCGACTTCCAGGATGCTTCGCTCGCCCTTTCTGGCCTCAGCGATGACCGTCACAAGCTGGTCGGAGCAAAACCTGCCCATCGAAAGGAGTCCGACGTTGTGGATGAGCGACGCCGCATAGAGGTTCTCCGCCTTGAGCGGCATTTTGATCTTGGCGAGGATGCGAGCGACGATGCCTGTGGCGAGGCTGTGCCGCCAAAGACCGTAGGCAAACCCCTTGCTGAACCCATCGTAATCCTTGACGACCTGCTGGTAAACAATGGTCGTCACCAGCGAGCGCACGATGTTCATTCCAAGGACCGTGACGGCGCGCCCGATGGAACCGATGTTCGAGTGGCCGTAATACGCCGAGTTCGCGACGCGAACGATCTTGGCCGACATCGCAGGGTCCCGTTCGATCAGGGATTCGAGCTTCGCGACGCTCGCATCAGGGTCGTCGATCAGGCGAATCACCTGCCTGCCCACCTCCGGCAAGATGGAGAGATTCTCGCTTCGCGCGATCTTCACGGCGACATCGTCGAGAGCCATACGACCTAAGTATCGGCAGCAACTTCGCCGAACTCAAGCCACGACCGTGGAGGTTGCGAAGTCCCGCCCACTCAAGCCTGTGGGAACAACCGCCTAGAGTGAAACGCCTATAGGTCGTTTGAGTGTTATATACTCAGACAGTTGAGTGTTAGGGACTTCGATGGCAAAAGACTACTACGCAGTGCTGGGCGTTTCCCGGAGGGCCTCCAACAAGGAGATCAAAGAGTCCTACCGCAAGCTCGCGCGCAAGTACCACCCCGACGTAAACCCGAACGACGCCTCGGCCGAGGCTCGATTCAAGGAGGTCCAAGAAGCGTATGAGGTGATCGGCGATGAGCAGCGCCGCAGCCTCTATGACCAGTACGGCGCCAACTGGGAGTCGGCCCAGAAGTTCGGCGCAGGACCCGGCGCAGAGGGAGTCGATATCGACTTCAGCGAAGGTGTCGGCGACTTCGAGTCGGTGTTTTCGCACATCTTCGGCGGCTTCGGCGGAGGTAGGCCCCAAGGCCGTAGGCGAGTGGAGTTCGACCTCGAGGAGTTCCGCAAGGCACAACCCAGCGACGTCGAAAAGGTGATCGAAGTGCCGTTGGAAGAGATCGACATGGGCTGCAAGCGAACCCTCAGGTATCAGACGATGGATGCAGTGCGAACTGCGAACGGAGCGATAGGGACGATTCCCAAGAACAAGGAGGTCACGCTCACTGTCCCGGCAGGTATCGAGCACGGAAAGAAGCTCCGAGTGCCGAAAATGGGCACAGCCGGGCTCAACGGACGCAGCGGCGACCTCTACGTAACAGTTCACTGGGCTCATCATCCGAGTTTTCGCCTGGTTGAAACCGGTCTCGAAGTCGATGTCGATGTGCCGTTCACGGTCGCGGCCCTGGGCGGAGAAGTGTCGGTGCCGACCCTGCGGTCCAAGCTCAAAATGCGCGTTCCTGCGGGGACGCAATGCGGCCAGACGTTTCGACTTGGAGGGCAAGGCATCACGCGTATGAATGGAGGGCGGAGCGACCTCTTTGCGCGCGCCAAGATCGTCGTCCCGAAAAAGCTAACCTCGGAAGAGCGCGAGTTGATCGAAAAGCTCGCCGAGTTGGAGAACGTGAAGGCATGACGAACGAGAACCGGCCCGTCTACATGATCGGAGTCGCGGCAAGGCTTTGTGGGGTTCACCCGCAAACTCTGAGACAATACGAGCGGCTGGGACTCGTCGTCCCGTCCCGAGTGGGCGCAAAGAACCGTTTGTACAGCGAGCAGGACATCGAGAAGGTGCGCCAGATCCAGCGTCTCACGCAGCAAATGGGCGTGAATTTGGCGGGGGTCGAGATCATTCTCAGCCTCCTCAACGACATCGATGACCTCCACCAGGATTTCGAGCGGCAGGTCTACGACTACGTCCAAAAAACGGAGCGCCGAATCCAGGACCTCATGAGCCGCTCGAACGTTCCGATTCGCAAGGATGGCAGCTTGCTCCCCGTTCCTCATATCAAGCTCAAGCCCAAGCCAAAGCTGTGATCCTAGAGGGCGTCGAGCGCCGGGGCGTTCGACTTGAGGTTCGAAAGAACTCGGCCCTCCGTTAGGCTCCGCCAAGCCCACTCGACCGGACCCATCTTGTATCTGCGCAGCCACAGGGTCGCAAAGAGGACGTTGGCGAGCCAAATCAGCGGCGCGACCGTAAGCAATTCGAGCCGGTCGAGCCTCCCAAACCACCCCAGGCCCCACGAGTAGAACACGATCGAACTCAAGACCGATTGCATGAGATAGCACGTCAGCGCGCATCGTCCTACGCTCGCAATCGGGCGAAACAGCGGTTGGAGGGATGGGCAAGTTAGGAGCGCCACCAGGAGCGCCAGATAGCCCATCGAAAGAACTGGCCCCCCAAAGAACTCCGCAAGCATCTGACCGAACAAGGGCGGCATGGCACTGAGCGAAAACAGGCACAAGAGGTTGAGGGGAATCCCTACACCGAAGCCAAACCAAGCGAGCTTCCTGAGGAACGGCGCATAGCGTTCCCGATCGTACGGAAAGCCCCTTCGAGCGAGGTCGGTTCCCACCATGAAGAGCGGCAGCAGCCAAGCAAGGAACAGGAAGGCCGAACTCGCCATCGCGGCGAAATACAGGGACCGCGCTCCCAGTTGCTCCCACCACGATCCTTCGCCAAAGACGCGTTGCTCGAATTCGAGGGTGAAGTACTCGCCGCCCCAGTTGGTTCCTAAGCCTTCGCCAAGTCCTTCGGCGACCCAGATGAATGTGAGAAACCCCAACCCAGTGACGACGGCAAGGGCGATGAAAACGCCGAACAGGGTCTTGCGAACTCGCTCTGAAGCTGTAACGATGAAGCACGTGCAAAACGCCGCAACGGAGTAGATGAACAAGATATCGCCAAACCAAATCAAAAAGCCGTGAATGAGGCCGATGAGAGCGAGGTAGAACGTGCGTTTCAAGTAGCCGCCAGGCCAGTTGCCCGGAACTAGCGAGCGCTTGCGGTACTGGAGGAAGAGCCCGATTCCAAACAGGATCGCCAGCAGTGACCGGAACTTCCCTGTGACAAAGACGCCGGTCAGCGTATCGACCCAAAGATCGACGCCGCTCATCTCGCTCGCTGAACCTAACGACTCATACAGCGAAGGCGCTCCAAGAGATGGAAGATTGGCGAGGAGGATCCCTAAGATGGCGACTCCGCGAATCCCGTCGAGCACGAAAGACCTGCCCGCCGTCGTCGGCTCGACCGTGCTCTTCGGTTGGGGGTGCGCGGGCTCAGTCGGGTTTGCTAATGGAAGCTCGAACACGGTCGTTCCTTCTGCCTTTGAATGGAATCGATCACAACCTCTCGAGTGGTTAGAGCGTTAGAATAATGACATGTGGAGCTGTTCGCTTGTACTGACCTTCTTGATGGGCGGCATCGATCGGGACGTAGTGTATTCGCAGCCTGGGGGCGAAAGGTTGCAGATGGACATCTACCATCCCCAGACGCTTTCCAGCGAGCCCAAGCCTGCCGTCCTCGTGATTCATGGAGGCGCATGGGTCTCGGGCAAGAGGCAAGATATGGCGACGATGTGCGAAGCGCTCGCCCAGGAAGGGTTCCTCGCGGCGACCGTGAGCTACCGCCTTGCTCCCAAGCACAAGTGGCCCACGATGGTCGAGGACGTTCGGACCGCCGTTCGTTATTTGCGAAGCCGCGCGGCGGAGTTGAAGATCGATCCCAACCGCTTGGGCGCGGCCGGCGCAAGCGCGGGAGGGCATTTGGCGCTCCTCTTGGGAGCCTCCGATTCGCCAACTCGCGACCTGGCCGAGTACAAGGGGTTCTCAAGCCAGGTGCAAGCCGTCTTCAACCTGTTTGGCCCCACCGATCTGGGGAACGACTTTCCCCAAAGCCTCGACCTCATGTTTGCCGTCGTGCTCGGAAAGCCCAAGAACGAAGCTACCGAGATTGTGAAGAACGCAAGCCCGGTCACCCACATCGGCGAGAAGTCCGCGCCCGTATTCACTCTGCATGGAAAGGCTGACCCCCTGGTCCCCGTGAAGCAAGCCGAACGGCTCGACGCAGCGTTAAAGGCCAAAGGCGTGGAGCACCAAATGCGGCTGATCGACGGGATGAAGCATGAGGTTGACATGACAAACCCTGCAGTGACTTCGGCCCTCACCGAGGCGCTGAACTGGCTCAAGAAGAAGCTGGCGTCGAGTGTGGGCGCAGCGCAAGTTCGAACGGTTTCCTCGAGGAGCTGATCTTCGCGCGCAGAACCTCCCCCAAATGCAGATCGAGGGAGACGCTTGTTCCGACGTCCCCCTCGACTGCGATTCGCCCTTAGGCCTTGTTCTTACGACTCGTCTTCCGGCTCTTCCGGAACTGAAGTCGCCTCTTCGGCAGCCATTTCGACAAGGCTCGGGAACGCAAGCCCCGCGTCGGGTTGGAGTTCCTCGGGAGCTTCCGCTTCCACCAGTGCGGTGAGGGACTGGTGGGCCCATGCAGGTCCTCGCTCGACGTCGACCGCAAGCGACCGGTACTGGGAAACGCCCGTCCCGGCCGGAATCAGCCGCCCGATGATGACGTTTTCCTTCAGGCCGACAAGGGTGTCCTTCTTGCCTCGAACCGCGGCCTCTGTCAGGACGCGGGTGGTCTTCTGGAACGAAGCCGCCGAAAGGAACGACTCCGTTGCGAGCGACGCCTCGGTGATGCCCAACAGAATCCAGTTGGCCGTGGCCTCGCGCGGCTCCCTCTCGACGTTTTCGCTCGTCATCGGATCGACGTACTTGATCATCTTGCCCGCCTGAATGGCTTGACGGACCTTCTCGTTCTCGCGTCGGAGTTGGAATCGGTCCACGATCTGGCCCGGCAGGAACGGGGTATCCCCTGGCTCCTTGATCTGCCTCTTGCGAAGCATCTGCCGAATGATGACTTCGATGTGCTTGTCGTTGATGTCGACGCCTTGAGCCTTATAGACCGACTGCAAGTTTTCCACGAAGTAGTCGTAGACCGCGCCCGCGCCGGCGAGTTCCAGAATCTCATGAGGGTCCCGAGGACCGTAAGTCAACGGGTCGCCTTGAATCACCTTGGAGCCGGCCTTCACGGGCAAGTTCCCGATCGGCGGAACGAGGATCGGATAGTACACGCGAACGTGCTCGACTTCGTGCTTCCTGAGTACGGTGAGCGTGGCGGTCGTGAACTTCTGGCCGACGATTTTCTCGAGAGCGGCCTCGGTCTTCTTGCCGCCAAGGAACTCCTGAACGTCGGCAATGTAGGCGTCCTTGAGGGTTTCCTTGACCGGGACCACCGAATCTACGATCACCCAGCGGCCGAAATTCGAATCACGAATGGACCGCACGCCCCCCGTGACCGGGCAGATGATCGCCTTTCCACGAGGTTGCTTTCGCGCTTCGAAGATCTCTTCGACGCGGACGATGCCGCTGGACTCGCCCGTCCAAGCATAGAAGAAGGTCTTCCGCGACTTCTCCCACATCTTGCGGGATTCGGTGTCCATCTTTTCCGCGGCCTTGATCGCGGCCTTGGTTTGCCGCTCGGTCTTCCTCTTGCCGGTTTCGGCCTCGTTGATCGTCAAACGATCCGAGTCCGTAAAGAGGTCCTTGACGGCTTCCTCTTGGGACTCCAGCAACTTCGTCGGATCGAGTTGCTTCATGTCGGTGTCCATCGCGGCCTCAAGGTCCGCCATGAACTGACGAATGAACTTACCGGTCTTGTACTGGCTGGTACGTGCAATCGTCGCCGAACCTGCAACGCCTCCGGTGTGGAACGTCCTCATCGTGAGCTGAGTACCCGGCTCACCGATCGATTGGGCAGCGATGATCCCCACCGCGACCCCGACTTCGACTATCTTGTTGGTCGAAAGGTCCACTCCGTAGCAATGGCTGCAAATCCCTTGATCGAGGTCGCAGGTCAAAGGGCTCCGGATCGGAATGCACAGCAGGCCGTGTTCGTTGATTTCGAACCCGGCGCCGATCATCTTATCGCCCAAGGTCTGCCTTGCCTGGTCGGAATCCGTCGCCTCAGCTACAGCGGTGAACTGAACCTCGACCTCGTTGATCCGCTTCGCCTGATCGACGGTGATGACTTCGCCGGCAGTCATGAGTTGTTGGTTCGTTTCCGGGTCGACCAAATCGCGCAGGGCGACTCTGCCGATCAGGCGATCACCGACCTTCTCGATGACCTCGTCCTCATCGTTGAGGATGCGGTGGCAAAGCACTCCTTCGGTCGTGCCACAGTCTTCCCGCCGAATGATAACGTCTTGCGAGACATCGACGAGCCGCCTTGTGAGGTATCCCGCGTCGGCGGTTCGCAGGGCCGTGTCGGCGAGACCCTTGCGGGCGCCGTGCGTGGTCACGAAGTACTCCAGCATCGAAAGGCCCTTTTGGAACGAGCTCTTGACGGGGAGTTCGTAAATAACCTCGTTGAACTGGTTGAACATCAGGCCGCGCATTCCCGCAAGCTGAGCGAGCTGCTTGACCGAGCCGCGAGCGCCCGAGTCGGTGATAATCGTAAGCGGGTTGAATTGGTGCATCCCCGCCTGAATCTCATGGCCGATCTTGTCGTAGGTCTTCGACCATAGGTCGACCAGCCTACGCTGCATCTCGTTGAAGTTGAGCATCCCCCTGCGGTATCGCGTGAGGATCGTGTTCGAAGAGTCGTCCGCCTCCTGAAGAATGGCCTCCCTTCCCGCAGGCGGGTCCATGTCCGTGATGGCGATGGAGAGGCCGTACTTCGTCGCCCACCGGAACCCAAGGTCCTTGAGATCGTCTAGGAGGCGAATTGTCCCACCAAGGCCACATTGTCTCTGACACAGCACAATCAACTCGGCGAGCATCTTCTTGGTTAGCTCGATTTGAAGCATCCCGTCGCTATGCTTGAGCGGGTAAGGCAAGGCCTCGTTGAACAGGAGCCTTCCGGCCGTCGAGACTCTGACCACAGTCTCGAACTCGGTTTCGAGCGGCTTGAGTTCTCGCTTCTCCTCGTCGTCTTCGCCCTTCGTGGTCTCGTACCGGTATTCCTGGCCGGTCGCAGGGTCCCGGTGATCGATCTCGCTGTCGGGTCGGAAGACCGGGCGGCGGATTCGAACGCGAACGGCTTGGTTGAGTTGAACCGGGTTCTCGACATTGGGCGATTCGAGATGGAAGGTAACTTCGGCAGGGTCGCGGTAGACCTTGGGCGCCGGGTTGTTCTCAGGGTCAGCCTCATGCTTTGCCAGGGCCTCCTCGAGGCTTTGCAGCGACGCCTTGTCCGTGAACGTAAGCGCATACGCCCCCAAGACGATGTCCTGGATCGGCGACATGATCGGGCGGCCATCCGCCGGTGAGAACAGGTTCTGAGCGCTGAGCATCAAGACCCGAGCTTCCGCCTGCGCCTGCAATGAAAGCGGGACGTGGACAGCCATCTGGTCGCCGTCGAAGTCCGCGTTGTAGGCATGGCAAACAAGCGGGTGGATTTGAATCGCCTTGCCATCGACTAGGATCGGCTCGAACGCTTGGATTCCCAATCGGTGCAGTGTCGGCGCGCGGTTCAGAAGAACCGGATGCTCCTTGATGACCTCCTCCAACCCATCCCACACGGCCGGGTGCATCCGATCGATCATGCGCTTGGCCGTCTTGATGTTTTGGGTGATCTTCTTTTCGACCAGCGTCTTCATCACGAACGGCTTGAAGAGCTCGAGCGCCATCTCCTTGGGAAGTCCGCACTGGTGGAGTTTCAAGTGGGGTCCAACCACGATTACCGATCGGCCCGAGTAGTCCACGCGCTTTCCAAGAAGGTTCTTTCGGAACCGCCCTTCCTTGCCTTTGAGCATATCGCTCAGCGACTTGAGCGGGCGGGAGTTGGAGCCCACCACGGGACGCGACCGACGGCCGTTATCGACCAGCGCATCGACCGCCTCTTGAAGCAGCCGCTTCTCGTGGTTGATGATCGACTCCGGCGCGTGAATCTCCATGATCTTCTTGAGCCGGTTGTTGCGGTTGATGATTCGCCGATACAGGTCGTTCAGGTCCGACGTTGCGAAACGTCCGCCGTCGAGTTGGACCATCGGGCGCAGTTCGGGGCTGATGACAGGGATGACATCGAGGATCATCCACTCAGGGCGGCTCTTGCTGGAAATGAGCGCTTCCGCGATTTCGAGCCGCTTGATGGCGCGGGCTCGGCGCTGCGAGGTCGTCGACACGATCTCTTGCCGGAGTTCACGGGCGAGCTTTTCGAGGTCGACGCGGGTCAACAGCTCTTTGATCGCCTCGGCCCCGATGATGGCCCGGACAAGGTTGCGCAATTCCAAATCGAGCTTGGCGCCCACGGCGTCGAGCATCTTGCTGACCGCGCGGTACTTCTCTTCGTCGATGAGTTGGTTGCGCTCGAGCTTGCCGAGGATGTCCACCGCAAGGTCGAGGTCCTTGAGACGGTCGTCGGCATCGCGGTATTCGGCCCGAATGCGGTCGTTGATCGCCTTCGCGCGCTCCCTCACCGAACCTTCGTCGTACTCATCGCTGTTGCTGTCAAGCTCTTCGAAGAACCTCGTGAAGCTGTCTTCCTCGAGTTCCCTCATGTGCCGCATGATCGTGGCCTTCTCCTGCTCCGCCGCCTCCTTCACCTTCGGAAGCAGCTCGGCGATCTTCTCGGCTTCGATGTCGATGATGATGAAGCTGGCGAAGTAGATGACCTTTTCGAGCAGCCGGGGCGAGATGTCGAGGATCAACGCCAGGGGGCTGGGAACTCCCTTCAAGTACCAAATGTGGCACACGGGAGCGGCGAGTTCGATGATCCCCATGCGCTCGCGCCGGACGCGGCTCTTGGTGACTTCGACGCCGCACCGTTCGCAGATGATGCCGGCGTATTTGATCTTTTTGTAGCGCCCGCAGGAACATTCGTAGTCCTTGACGGGCCCGAAAATCTTCTCGCAGAACAGCCCGTCACGCTCCGGCTTGAACGTGCGATAATTGATCGTTTCGGGTTTTTTGACCTCGTGGTGTACGCCGTGACGAAATGCCCAACTTCGGATGTCGGTGGGGCTAGCGATGCCGATTCGGATTTTGTTGAATTGACTTACGTCTGCCATAGGTTCACTTATGCTTGCGTTATCGGGGAACAGTGTTGGCTAACAAAGCTGATACACGACACATGAAAGAAGCAATTCCCGTGACCACGATGTTCCTTGCCCAAGGTGCAAATCTCGCTTCTCACTTGAACGAAGATTGCTCGCTCTCATAAACAATTCTGGCTCCACCTCTGAGGGTCGCGGTTTGCCACAAAAAGCGCGGTTGCTTGTCCATTTCGCAAAGGAGATGCCCCCAGACGACTCCCGCTTCGCAGGGCGGCTACTTGTTCGACCGCCACATACGACCAAACCCGTCGTACTGAAAGCTGTCGTCAGCGACGTTGCGCATACGGCCCTCATCGTTTTCTAGCTAAACAAACCCACCGACCGAGCGAGCCTAGCGTCGTCGCTCGGACCGAGTTCGTCCAAGTCGCGAAGGGCCAGCTCACGGTTCGCGGCGTCTTCGACCGTGACCTTGAGGCACAGCGAGCGCAACTCGTTCACCAGAATCTTGAAGGATTCCGGAATTCCGGGTTCGGCGATGGCTTCGCCCTTGACAATCGCCTCGTAGGCCTTGACGCGTCCGGCGACATCGTCCGACTTGATCGTGAGCAACTCTTGGAGCGTGTAGGCCGCACCGTAAGCTTCTAGCGCCCACACTTCCATCTCGCCAAATCTCTGACCGCCGAACTGCGCCTTACCGCCCAACGGCTGCTGGGTGACGAGCGAGTACGGCCCGATCGATCGGGCGTGAATCTTCTCTTCCGCAAGGTGCTCGAGCTTGAGCATGTAGATCGTCCCTACGGTCAGCGGGTTCGGCAGCACGTCTCCGGTCAGCCCGTCCCGAACCAACGACTTGCAGGATTCGGGGTCGATGCCTCCCCGCCGGAAGGCATTGACGAGCACGCGCTCGGTGATGTCGTCGTACACGGAGGCCGGAGCGGAATACGGCTCACCGGCGCTCTGCAGCTCGTCCGGCTCCCAGTCGTCGGGGTCGATCGCGCTCAGTTCAGCCTCATCGGCAACCGGGGTTGCTCCCAGAATGCGGCTCGCTCTCTCGAGGCGAGGCCTATCCAACTTCCTCAAGGCGCCGTTGACACGCTCCTTCATCGTTTCGACCGAGTCGTCCTTTTCAAACTCCACGGCCAGCATCAGTTCTCGGTTGACGTACTTCGATAGGGCCTCGCACCGCATCGCTTCGGCCAAACGCTCGATCTCTTCCAAGACTTCTTCTTCGGTCGCGCCTTCGAAGGCCGGGCAGCGGTACCGCACTCCGAGCTTTCGGCCCGCGTAACCGAGGTGGGTCTCCAGAATCTGGCCGATGTTCATTCGGCTCGGAACGCCGAGCGGGTTCAAGATGATGTCCACCGGCGTGCCATCCATTAGACACGGCATGTCTTCGACGGGCACGACCCGCGAGATGACGCCCTTGTTCCCGTGCCGTCCGGCCATCTTGTCGCCGACCATCAGCTTCCGCTTCTGGGCGATGTAGACCTGGACCGACATATTCGTTCCGGCGGGGAGTTCGTCCGCGCCCAGCGAATTGATGGCTTCTTCGCAGCGGTCGCAGAAAAGACGTTCCCGCTTTTTCGACTCGTTGTATTCATGCCCGCAAGCCGTACACTTGTACTTGAACCTGCTGAAAACCTTGACGTCGACGACCGTGCCTTTCTCACCGTGCGGCAGCCGCAATGAAACGTCCCTCGTCTCTTCGGCCTTCTTACCGAAGATCGCGATGATCAGCCGCTCTTCGGCGGTCATTTCGACCTGCCCCTTAGGCGCGACCTTTCCGACCAGGATGTCTTCGGGCCTGACTTCCGCGCCGATGCGGACGATGCCGTTCTCATCGAGGTCCTTAAGGGCGTCCTCTCCGACGTTCGGAATATCGCGCGTGATCTCTTCAGGACCCAACTTGGTGTCGACGGCTTCCGTCTCGTGCCGCTCGATATGGATCGAACTGAACACGTCATCCTTGACCAGCCGCTCGCTGATGATGATCGCGTCTTCGTAGTTGTATCCGCCCCAAGGCATGAACGAGACCAGCACGTTCTTGCCCAAAGCGAGTTCGCCATGATCGACGCAAGGACCGTCCGCGAGGGGATCGCCTTCCAGCACCCGCTGGCCCAGTTCGATGATGGGTCGCTGCGTAAAGCAGGTCGATTTGTTGCTTTGCAGCATGTGCTGCAGCCTGTAAGTGTCGATCTCGCCGCTATCGGTCTGGACGCGCACTTCGGTCGCGGTCGCCAATACCACGACGCCGCCTCGCCTGGCGACGACTGCCGCGCCAGAGTCGACGGCTGCCGTTCGCTCGTAGCCCGTACAAACGACAGGACGCTCAGATCTTAGGCACGGCACAGCTTGGCGCTGCATGTTCGCGCCCATAAGCGCCCGGTTCGCGTCGTCGTTTTCGAGGAAAGGAATCAGGGCCGTCGCGACGGACACGATTTGAACCGGTGAGACGTCCATCAGGGTCACCCGGTCCCTCGGGACGAGCGGATAGCTCGCGCCTCCGAACTCCGTTCCCGCGCAGCGCACCTGCAGCCGATCTGCGACGATCCGATCCTCACCATCGGTGAGAGTGTCTGCGGGCGCAATGAGCTTCGAGAAGTCCTCCTGAGCGGTCAGGTACACGATCTCGTCGGTGACGCGGCCATCGACGACGCGCCGGTACGGAGTCATGATGAACCCGTACTCATCGACCCTTGCGTGCGTGGTGAGCTGGGAGATCAGCCCGATATTCGGACCTTCGGGGGTCTCGATGGGGCAGATCCGGCCGTAGTGCGAACGGTGGACGTCGCGAACTTCAAGCTTTGCGCTCGTCCGTTGCAGACCCCCCGGCCCCAGACTCGAAAGGCGCCGCTTGTTGGTCAACTCGCTCAACGGATTCGTTTGATCCATGAACGTGCTGAGCTGGTTGGAGCTAAAGAAGCTCTTGATCGCCGCGCTCACAGGTTTGACCGAGAGGATAATGCCGGGCAGCAGGTTCTCTTGGTCGGTGCTGGTCATGCGCTCGCGAGCGACCTTTTCCATCCTCACAAACCCCAGCCGAAGCTGGCTCTGCAACAACTCGCCCACCGAACGGACCCTCTTGTTCTTGAGGTCGTCGATGTCGTCTCTTTCGGCCTTGCGGTCGATGTAGTCCTGGAGCTTGAACATGATCCCGACCAAGTCGACGGCCGTGAGGCAGCGTCGGTCGATCGGCACGTCGAACCCGAGCCTGTTGTTGAGGAATCTTCGCCCCACTTTGCCCAGGTCATAGCGCTTCACGTCGAAGAACAGCCCGTAGATGAGTTGCTTCGCTGCGTCTTCGTTGGCAGCTTCACCGGGTCGGAGCCGCTTGTAGATGTCGAGGATGGCCTCGCGCCAGTTCGAAGTCGGGTCCTCTTTGAGCGTGGCCTCGACGACGCTCGGCAGGGTGTACGTGCGCAACGATTCCAGTCCCAGCGACTCAATCTTCTTGGCCGTTTCAGGCTCAATTCGCTGCATCGCTTTGATGACGACCTTGCCGTCGGCATCGAGCACGTCCTCCGAGACCCGCCTTCCCGTAAGGTCGTCAGCCGTCGGAGACGCGAGCGTCTCGTACCTTCCAAACACTCGGATCAGGTCGTCAGTGGTATCGACGGGCGTGTGGACATTGACAGACTGCTCCTGAATCGCCGCAGGCAGCGCGTCTACGGCCTCCTGGGTGATCCACTCGTCCGCGCTAATAAGGACCTCACCGGTTTCCGGGTCGGCAAGCGGCTCGACAAGTTTCCGGTGAATGGCCTCCTTTAGGGGCAGGTGAACCGTTGAAGTTCCCTTATCGAACGCCCCTAAGGCTTTGATCAACTGCGTCAGCGGCAGCTTCTTCGTTTGGCTGATTTGAGTCCGGACGATATGGTTGGAGTCCGACTCGATTTCGAGCCATGGGCCCTCGTTGGGAATCACGCGAGCGCTGATGACCATCTGCATGGCCGTGTCAACGCCTTCTTCGAAGTAGAGTCCGGGCGAACGGGAAAGCTGAGATACAATGACTCGCTCGCGGCCGTTGATGATGAACGTTCCGCGGTCGGTCATCAGGGGCAGGTCGCCCAGGTAGACCTCGGACTCGATCATTTCCCGCTCGCGGCCGCCAAAGCGAACGATCGCCTTGATCGGCGCCTCGAACGTCATATCGCGGTCGCGGCACTCGTCAACCGAGTATTTCGGCTCGCCGAGCGAGAAGCTAACGAGTTCGATGAAGTTGGATTGAGTGAAATCCCAAATCGGTGAGAACGTCTGGAAAAGCTCGGGTAGACCTTCTTCGAGAAACCATCTGTAACTGTTGAGTTGAAGTTCGATCAGATTGGGGACCTCGAGGAATCTGCCGATTCGCTTCGAGGTGGGCTGAATAATCGTCATCCACGCCTCCGGAAGTTTGCGCGAACGGAGATACTACCCTTTGACTGCCTCCCTTTGTCAACCTAAACCGAAGGATTTTGGGACGATTTCGCCCCTTCCGCCCTCCCCCGCTCGCCTACCCATTGGGCGCGCGTGTCTCTTCGCTCCGGACAACGTCATTTCGCCCGCCGGTTAACGATTTGAGCGAGTCCATGTCGATGGTCTGCTGATGCACAAGTTGCCTGAGTTCGAGGATTTCTCTTCGGAGCGAGTCGATTTGCGCGTTCAGACCGGGGTCGAACTTGGGGCTTGAATGAATGATCTCCGCCATCTTTTGCTGATGCCGAACGAGGATCGCCACGATCGGAATGAGCAGGGCGGTGATCGGGATCAAAAGCGCGAGTGTCTCCGGTCCGAACGCGGCAAGGTGTAGGTTGGCCATGGTTGATTCCTGAGGGGGGCGTCGGCGCCAAAAGTCCTAATGCCCTCCAGCAACGATAAGGATACGATAAGTCGCGCCGCAGGATTCAAACGCTCTTCGATTCTGGACGAAAGACCCGATGAGGAGCCTCCCAAGCTTAGGAAGCAGAGAAGGGTCCCCCGGGAGAAACGAGGGACCCCTGTTACAGGAGGTGCTGGGTCGAGCTTGCCTGACCGGCCCGATCTGCAACACCATCGTTGCCCGATCCAACCGCCTTGGCGCGCTCTTCCCTGTGGCCACAAATGCGAGCCCCGCTCCGTCCCCTACATCGACGCGCGCGCATTCGCACGCCGTCGACGCTCCTGCGGAATCTACGCGACTCTCGCTGCGTCTACGGGGTTAGCTGTCGGGTTCGGGCCAAGAGCTACCCTTGGACGAATTAAGCTCGTCCTTTCACCCCCATGGACCGGGTCCCCCGCTCCGCCCTGCTGGACGGACTCGACGATTAGCTTTGCAGCCTTACCATTATAGATGAACTTGCCCCTCAAAGAGTTCCCGCTCGAAGCCTTTTTTCGCCGTGTTTCCTCGCTTTGCCCGAGCCAACCTCGTCTCGCGAATCCCGAGTATCATGGAACGGGTCCGAGAGCAGGGCGTTTCCTTCCTCCAAGGGTCCTCCAACAGCCATGTCCATCTATGTCGACGATTCCACACGGGTTGTAGTGGCCGGAATGACGGGCCGCGAAGGCTCCTTTCACACTCAGCAAATGCTCGAATACGGCACCAAGGTCGTTGCGGGCGTTACACCCGGCAAGGCGGGCTCTGAGCACTTGGGCTTGCCCGTCTTCGATACGGTGCGAGACGCAGTTTCTGCGACTGACGCAAACTCCGCAGTGATTTTCGTTCCCGCCCCTTTCGCGGCGGATTCCGTGATCGAATGCGCGGACGCCGGGATCCCCTTCATCACCCTCATCACGGAAGGGGTGCCCGCCCACGACATGGTGCGCGTCAACGCGAAACTGAAGCGTGAGTCGAGATCGCTCCTGCTTGGCGGCAACTGCGCCGGCATTATCTCTCCGGGCAAGTGCAAGATCGGAATCATGCCCGGCAATATCTTTCAGCCGGGGCCGGTAGGACTCGTCAGCCGGAGCGGCACCCTCACCTACGAAATCGTCTGGGAACTGACCCGAGCAGGGCTGGGACAAACCACGTGCGTCGGAATCGGCGGCGACCCTGTCCCCGGACTTCGCTTCGTCGATGTCCTTGGGGCGTTCGAAAACGACCCTGAAACGGAAGCCGTCGTACTCGTGGGCGAAATCGGCGGCTCGGACGAGGAAGCTGCCGCCGAGTTCATCAGGACCATGTCGAAGCCAGTTGTGGCGTTCATCAGCGGCCGAACGGCGCCGCCCGGAAAGCGAATGGGCCATGCCGGAGCGATCATATCGCAAGGCCGCGGAACGCCAGAGTCGAAAGTGGCTGCGCTTCAATCAGCCGGAGTCCCCGTTGCGGACCGCACATCGGAAGTGCCTGGATTGGTGCAAGAGGCGCTTCGCGGCGCTGCGGCGGTTCGGTAGGGCCTAAAGAGCCTTTGCAAAGCTGCGCGGGTTTGGCTAAACTGAAACCACAGTTTCGTACAGATTGACATGCACCCGTTAGAGCGCTACTTCGATCATGCCGCGTCGACGCCGGTCGACCCAGCTGTGCTTGAGGCGATGTTGCCGTTTCTCCAAGAGGAGGCGGGCAACGCGCACTCGATTCATGCCCTTGGCCTGAAGGCGCGGAAGGCCGTCGAAGCGGCGCGTGAGCAAGTCGCGCTCTTGGTCGGCGCCGAGTTCCCTTCCGAGATCGTGTTCACCTCGGGCGCATCCGAAGCGAACAACACGGTCATCCGCTTCCTCCGCCCCGAGTTCATCAGCCCCTTCGAGCATAGCTCCGTTCGCGTCCCCGCCTGCAACCGAGGAGCGCGTATGTTGTCGAACCAGGGGACGAAGCTGGTTCCTCCCGAGTCCAGGGTTCGCGCCATCGCTTGCATGGCCGTGAACAACGAAATGGGCGCGGTGTTTGATTTGCCTCCGTTGCGAAGGTCCTGCGGGGCGCTTCATTGCGACGCGACGCAGCTTGTCGGCAAGCTCGACGCTGACTTCCAGAATTCCGCCTTTGAATATGCGGCGTTCAGCTCGCATAAGATGTATGGCCCTAAAGGCGTCGGCGCGCTCTACGTGCGATCGGGATCGGAATTCGAGCCCCTCATCGAAGGGGGAGGACAAGAAAGCGGGTTCCGCTCCGGTACCCTCAACGTGCCGGGAATCGTGGGCCTTGGACGAGCCGCCGAAGTGTGCCGCGCGCGCATGTCGAGGGACCGAGACCATGCCCTTCGCCTCAGGCACATAGTCCTAGAGCAACTGAGCGAAGTACCGGATTTGACGGTCAATGGAGGCGAGGATTGCTCCCCATTCATTCTAAGCCTCAGCTTCTGGGGGGTCGAGGGTGAAACGCTCGTTTTGGACTTAGATCGGAGGGGATTTGCCGTCAGCGCGGCCTCAGCGTGCAAGTCGAGTTCCCATGAGGAGCCGTCGGTCGTTACCGCGCTCCATTCGGATCCCGCTTGGTCACGAGGTACAATTCGGATCAGCTTTGGTCGCCGGAATACCGACGACGCTTCCGCGGCGCTCGGGTTGGCAGTAAAGGAGTCTGTAGGAACTTTGCGCGAGCTTGCGTTGTAGAAACTTGCAACGGAAGCCGTCTTTTTTCGCGTCCGTAATAGGGTGCGGGCAACAACGAATTCCGCACCAGAGCTTGCGAGCGGCAACGAAAAAGCGCGCGCCCGCTCTTGACAACAATGGCGGCCTATGTTACCGTAATGCGGAATCCTGGCGAGATTACCCCGATCCGACTGAAAACATCGCTCGTTTCGGCCCAAGGCGCCCGGTTTCAAAATCAGTAGTCCGCAGAAACAAATCGAGTCTATTAGAGCAAATTGAACTTGGAGGAAAAAACCAGCAGGATGCCTGCCGAACATGGCGCAGTAACGCAGCCCCGGAGGGGGCGAGCAATCACGGTCAGGACTCCCGGTCGATCGACCTATGCCGATCCCGGGCTGCGCCGTGCTGTCGAAGACTTTTCGACGGAACCGGCCGATGACGATCTGATCGATATCGAGGCCGGCGACGAGGAAGCCGAGGAGGCCGAAGAGCAGCCGGAACACGACGATAGCGAAGAGCTTGAGATGTGGATGCGGCAAACTCGCCGCGCCCAGTTGCTGACGCCAGAACAGGAGGTCGATCTCGCCCGCCGCGTCCAGCAAGGCGACATGACTGCCAAGCGTATTCTGATTGAGTCCAACCTGAGGCTCGTCGTCAGCATTGCGAAGAAGTACAACGCCCGAGGTATTCCATTGGCGGACCTGATTCAAGAAGGCAACCTCGGCCTCATTCGCGCCGTCGAGAAGTTCGATTGGCGCAAGGGATTCCGCTTCAGCACTTACGCGACGTGGTGGATCCGCCGCGCCATCGCCAGGGCGATCATCAACCAAGGGCGCACGATTCGAATTCCGGTGTACGTCGCTGAGCTGATTAACAAGGTCGTCAAGACCGCGAGCCGACTTCAGCAGGAGCATCAGCGCGAGGCAACCGAGGACGAGATCGCGCGCGAGGTGGGGCTTTCGGTCGATCGAGTTCGTGAGATGATGCGCGTGGCCATCGAGCCGATCTCGCTCGAAACTCCCGTTGGTGAGAAGGATAATTCCTCGATCGGCGACTTTGTGCAGTCGCAAAACATGCCCACGCCAACCGACGTGACGTGGAACCTGATTCGACGGGAAGAGATCGACGGCATCCTCGGGCGGCTCACCTCCCGGGAGCGGGACGTTGTTAGGCTCCGGTTTGGGCTCGACGACGGCCGAGCGCGCACCCTTGAAGAGGTCGGTTCGGAACTCAACGTCACTCGGGAGCGAGTTCGGCAAATCGAATTGAGGGCGATGAAGAAGCTCCGTCACATCGGGCAAGAACTCGCGGCTCAGGGGTTCACCCTGACCCCGAGTCCCAACACCTAATTCCGCTCCGAAACAGGGGCTGGAAAGCGCCACGGTCTCACGGATCGCGGCGCTTTCGGTTTCATGGGGTATCGTTGCAGCGAATTCTCATCGGAGGTGCTTGATGACTACGAAAGCTGCGTTCCCGATCGCCCGAGCCTCCGAACTCGCTGTCGGCTGACGACGCGTTGGATACGAGCGAGTTCGTAGCGCTCGTTGGCGCCCTCTCTTCCTGCTCGGCCCGCCTTTTGGGCCCTCGCCGCGCAGTTTGCTGCGCATCGTCCAAGAGAGATTCGCTTGAAACCAAGGCATACGCACACTCAGCCAATCGCCAAGAAAACTCGTCGTCCAGGCCGACTCGGCCGCTCCTCCGCGCCCGAAGGATTCCGATGTGGGAATTGCGGGAAGGCCGTAGAGCCGATGGGAGCAGGCACACGGCACCGCAACCACTGCCCGGCATGCCTGTATTCAATGCACCTCGACGCGACTCCGGGGGACCGATCTTCCGATTGCGGCGCGCTCATGGAACCCATCGCCGTCTGGGTCCGGTCCGGGGGCGAGTGGGCAATCATTCACCGCTGCACGGAGTGCGGTTCCCTTTCGTCGAACCGCATTGCCGCTGACGACTCAGGCCTTGTCCTTCTGTCGCTCGCAGTCCGGCCCCTCTCCGCGCCACCGTTTCCGCTCGATCGGTGGGCCGAAATGTAGTCACAGAATCCCTGCGAGGGTTTCTGTGAGCGCATCTGCAAACCGGACGCTGTCCCACTCCGAGTAGTAGGAGGTCGTAGGGCCTTCGAAAACGAGCGCCGGGTCGACGCGCGGCGGCCCGGACGGAATGCTCGCCTGCAAGAGCACCGCATCCTGCGTCAGCCGGAGCGCGCAACCGCATACCTTCAATCCCGTGGAAGGGTCGGTAATGTCGTTCGGTGAAGTAGCTGCGAAGCAGTCAGCAATGTTTGGCGCGCCGCCTCCTATCGATGCCCCCAATGCCCGGTCTTCTGCCAAGATGGCGGGCAATCCGCAGTTCGTCAGCGCCCCCGCAAGGCGTCTGGCGAGAGTGCGATAGCTCGCCCGCAGTCCCCGTGAGCCTGAAATGGACTCGACCCAGTCCAATCGCGCGGCGAGGCCCACCGTCACATCGTGTCCGTGCAAAACGGCCTTCCCACCCGTTGGCCTCAAGACCCAAGGAACGCAACAGTCCGCCTGTAGGTCTCGGTGGGGATTCTGAAAGCGGCCAAGACTCACCCAAGGCGCAGCCCAGCCATACACCCTTGCTGCGACACCCCAACGGGAAAGCTCCAGAAGTAACGCTCGGTCGCGCTCCATGTTCTCCGGCCCATCATGGACGCCGTCCCGAATCACCCGAACTTCTGCGCTTCCATCGGCTCGGGCCGCGCCGCCGTCAGACTTGGGCCGGCTCACGTTCTGCCGAAGGGCTGGCCACCCTCTTCCATCTCACGTCCAAGTCCTTTACGGCCCTGGTTTCATCCAAGCGACCCACGATCTGGCTCGTCGGAGCGTCGTGCAGAAGGTCGGGCTCGGTCTCCGCTTCTCGACAGATTTGGATCAGGGCGTCGCAAAAAGCGTCCAGAGTCTGCTTCGATTCGGTCTCGGTCGGCTCGATCATGAGGCACTCCGGCACGATGAGCGGGAAGTAGTTTGTGGGGGGATGGAAGCCGTAATCGATCAGTCTCTTGCTGATGTCGAGGGCTCGAACGCCGTGCGCTCGCTTGTACTTTTCTGCCGTCAGTACGCACTCGTGCATGCAATACACGTCGTGCGCCGGAGGAAGGACCTCTTTCAATCGGGCTTGGACGTAGTTCGCGTTGAGAACCGCATAATCGGCGACCGCAGGCAACGACCGCTTCCCCATCGCGAGGAGGTAGGTGTAGGCCCGGACCGCCATCAGCGACTGCCCCCAGAAGCTGGATACGCGGCCGATCGAATGAGGCCTTTGGGAATCGATGACGACTCCATCGACGACTTCCTTACCGGCGTTCGAAGATTCGCCAGGGGCGGCCCTGCGGAGGAAAGGCGCGGGCAAGAACGGTTCGAGGTGCGCCTTCACACCGATCGCACCGCAACCGGGCCCTCCCCCTCCGTGCGGAGTGGTAAACGTCTTGTGGAGGTTGAGGTGCATGCAGTCGAAACCTTGGTCTCCGGGCCGACTCTTTCCGACCATCGCGTTGAAGTTCGCGCCGTCGCAGAACACCTGCCCGCCCACCGCATGGACCAGTTCACAAACCCTCGCAATGTTCTTCTCGAACAGCCCCAAGGTCGAAGGGTTGGTGACCATGAACGCGGCGACCGATTCGTCCAGCGCAGCTTCGAGAGCCACCAAGTCGGCCATGCCCTCAGAATCGGTGGGGACCGTGCGCACCTCGTAGCCGCACCTTGCCGCGGACGCGGGGTTCGTTCCGTGTGCGCTGTCCGGGATGAGTACGACCCTCCTTTGTTGTCCCTCGCCTCGGGATTCGTGGTACGCGCGGATAACCATGAGGCAGGTCTGTTCGCCGTGGGCGCCCGCTACGGGCTGCATCGAAAGAGCCGGGAAGCCGGTGAGTTCGCCTAAAATGTCCTGGACCTCAGCGATCACGCGCAACATCCCCGGTACCGTGCGGAGAGGCTGGAGCGGATGAAGGTGCGTAAAACCCGCGAGTCCAGCAGTGCGCTCGTTGATCCTGGGGTTGTACTTCATCGTACAAGAACCAAGCGGATAAAACCCCGTGTCGATCCCGTAGTTGATCTGGCTCAGGTTCGTGAAGTGCCGGATCACCTCGAGTTCCGAGACTTCCGGCAGGTCGAGGTGCTCCCGCGTCCGCCCCACCGCTTGGCTGAGTTCGACCGCTGGCGTGTCGCACTGAGGAACATTGCACCCGATTCTTCCGGCGCGGGACTTTTCGAAGATCAATTGAGGTCGATGAACGCGTTTGGTGGGCATCTGAGGTGAGAGTCAGTGTACCTGCGAGCCCCTTCGAACAATCATGACAAACCGGGGTCGGATTCAGATTCAAACGAAGCTGCGACTGGGTAGACCCGCTCTCGACAATTCGCCCTGCCAATCGGCCAAACTCGCGGGGAGGCGAAATGAGCGAGTCCAACCCTTTTTGCGCGTGGTTTGCTGGGCCAAAGTCCGAGAACGGCGAGGCGTTCCAATCGACGATTCGCCGCATCCTCGAGGACTACCATTACTGGCGGAGAAACTATTTCCCTGAGGACGGAGTCGTCATCGACTCAGCGGCCAAGCGGGGACACGAGGAGTTTCAAGACGCCTTCGAAGACCGACTCATGGAGCTCCTCGCGCTACTCAAGGGCGACTTTCCGTTCTACAGCCCCAGATACTTCGCCCACATGCTCTCCGAGCAAACCCTTCCCAGCATCGCGGGCTACTTCGCTGGGATGCTCTTCAACCCAAATAACGTGACGTCCGAGGCTGCGCCGGTCACGACCCGGCTCGAACTCGAGGTCGCCGGGATGATTGCTCGGATGCTGGGGCATGGGCACGAATCCTGGGCGCACCTGACGAGCGGCGGCACGGTCGCCAACTTCGAGGCCCTTTGGGTCGCCCGGTCGGTGAAGTACTTGCCGCACGCGACTCGCGATATGTGCAAGAAGCTGGGGGTCGAATGCGAGTGGGAGAAGAGGAGCGACAAGGAGCTTCTCCGCTTGAGTCCTGCAGAAGCGCTAAGGGAGTACGAGCGGTCGTTCGAAAGCTACGTCGCGCAGTCGAAAAACCCTCGGGAGGCCACCGTAAGCGCGATCGAAGCGTACCTTGGCTCACCCTTCACCGTTGCCCAAGCAGGAATCGGATCGATCACGCAAGCCTTGGGCAGCAGACCTGTCCTCCTCGCGCCCGAGAGCCAGCACTACTGCCTCCTGAAAGCGCTCGACCTTCTGGGCCTCGGCAGAAACAACATGGTTCCGGTCGCCGTCGATTCGAACTTCCGGATGGACGTGATCGACCTAGATCGCAAGCTTGACGAAGTGGAGTCTCGGGGCGACCACGTGCTCGCGGTCGTTTGCGTCGTAGGCTCAACCGAAGAAGGCGCGGTCGATCCCGTCGATCAGATACTCGACCTCCGCGCTCGCCGCGAACAGGCAGATCAGCCCTCGTTCTGGATTCATGCGGATGCGGCCTGGGGCGGGTATCTGCGAACGATGGTCTTTCCCCAGCGTCTGGGCCTGGGGGACCCCGAGGTCCAAGTCAAGGTCGGCGAAGAGGTTCGGTCATTGCGCCTTGAGTTCCCGCAAGTCAGCACATGCGACGCCTTGGAACGGCTCGGCGAGTGCGACTCGATCGCAATCGACCCCCACAAGCTGGGTTACGTGCCCTATCCCGTGGGCGCGATTTGTTACAAGTCCGACCGCGTGAAACCCATCGCTCGCCAACACGCGCCGTACTTGGAAGAGGCCCCTTTGAGCCCCTCCAGCGAGCGAAAGTCCTCCAGTATCGGGGTGTACATCCTCGAAGGAAGCAAACCAGGGGCCGCAGCCGCGTGCACGTGGTTGAGCCACAAGTGCATCCCACTCGACAACCAAGGGCACGGGCTCCTCATGCAAGAGACCGTCCGAAACGCCTGCGAATTGCACACGCTCCTTGAGAGGTATTCCGAAATCGCAGGGCCCCAGCCGACTCAAGCCGTTTGCCTTTGCCCCCCAGGGAGCAACATCGCGTGCTTCGCGTTTCGCGGCGCCCACACCCCGGTCGGACTGCATGAACTGAATCAGCGCAACCGCGCGATCTTTGCGCGGCTTAGCTTGCCCTCCGGACCCTCAACCAAGGTCTATGAACAACAGTATTTCGTGAGTCGAACGCACCTCTCCTCGAACCGCTACGGACCGGCGTCAGTCGCTCAATTCCTGAAGAGGCTCGAAGTCACGCAAGAGGATTACGATCAGAACGGGGTGTTCTTACTGCGCTCGACGCTAATGAACCCGTTTCTGACCGAGGCAAAAAGAAAAGGGCGATACTTCGTTTCCGAGTTCGTTTCGCACCTTTACGCCTTGGCGAACGAAATCTGGGGGGCTTAGGTCCCCTCAGGCGAAGAACTTGGTGAGCGCGTCGGAGAGGGCGCGGGCTGTGTAGTTGACGAGCGGAAGCCCCGACTCATACGCCATTCGCGTAGGGCCGACGATACCGATCACTCCCGCCTCCTTGCCGCCTACAAAGAACACTTGGCGAACGATCGAGAGCCGGGATAGCTCAGAGCGCCGGTTCTCCTTCCCTATCGTAACGTTCTCGATCGCCTCGCTTCCCGCGCTCAATGCGTCGTACACAAGATCGGTCGTTTGCAGCGTCTCGATCAGTTCGGAAATCATCTCGGAATCCCGCTTGAACTCCGGCTGGGCGAGCAAGAGCTCTTCCCCTTTCGAGACCAGCCGCCCGCGCGTCAAGTCCTTCGCGATCGACCTCAAGGTCGAACGGATCGCCAGTTCAAGCTTTTCCACGCTGGATTTGCCGGTTCCACCGCCGACCTTCGATCTTGCCAGCGATTTGAGCGACTCCCCAACGAAGCTCTGCTGGAGCGCCTCGTTCACTTGGCCCAAATCGGTCAGAGTCAACCCAGGGGGGCACTCCACCATCCGGCTCTCCACATGCCCGTTGCCCAAGACCACGACCAAGAGCGCCTGGTGCGGTCCGACCGCGCTTACGATGACGTTTTTGAGGCGCACGTCCGCATCGCGAAGGATTGCGGCAACGCTCAGCAGTTGAGTCCAGCGGCTCAGAGCCAACGTGGCTTCGTTGAGCAGTTCAAACAGGGCCTCGCCTCCGCGCTGCGTCTCGCTGATCGTCTGCCGATGCGCCCCTCGGAGGTCCGCTGGCACCAAGAGATGATCGACGAAGTACCGGTACCCCTTGTCGCTGGGAATCCTGCCCGCGCTGGTATGGGGTTGCTCCAAGAACCCGAGTTCAGCCATCTCGGACAACTCGTTCCGAACGGTCGCCGATTTGATGCCTAGATCGTACTTCTCGACGAGGTACTCGCTGGCAATCGGCTCGGCGGTGTCGACGTATTCGAGCACCACGGCACGGAGTAAGGTACGTTTCCGAGGCTCCAACTCTTCCGTAGCTTCCGGTTTGTGGCTGGGAGTGGGCTCTTTCATTCGTAATTCGGCGTTCGAGAACCAACACTATTTTGGCAGACTCGACCCCTGAGCGCCAGCCCCTCGCCTGCGCGGGTTCCGTTCTGGCCTCCTCAAGCGTCTATGAGTAGTGACGATGAACCACCGCATTGCTGTAGCTCCCGTTCTGCTGCTGGGTGTTTCGTTCTGGCAGCCGACCTCGCAGGACCTCCGAGCTGAGGCTCTTCACAAACTTCGACTCGCGCTCGGTTCCGGAATCGAACGCAACCTCCAAACCGAGTTCGCCCGCGCACAAGATTCCGCCTACTTGATCGAAATGGCGGGTCGGCGAGGCGGATTGACTCGCGTAGGGGTCAAGGTGATCCCGACGCCGCCAGGTTGGCCGGATGACGATCTCGGATGGGCGGTGTTTCATGCGTTTCACGGAATTCAAAGCGATCACGACCCGCTCCACACGCTGATTCGTGCCGCCGAAGGACCCCGTGTGGGGAGAGAGATCGCTGAAGCCGCTCCCCAGTCGTCTCGCGTTCGCCATGCCTCGCTCGATGTCACGTTGCTCCCCAGCACGAATCAAGTGCGAGTCAGCGCTCGCCTCGACCTTGAACGGCTCAACGGTGAGAAAGCGCCAGTGTTTCGACTCAACGACGCGTACGTACTCTCGAAAGCCAGCGTCAACGGCGAGCCCGCCCGCCTGGTTGTGGCATCATCCGAATCCGCTCCGGAACTGAAGCAAGGCGACGTCGTGCAGGCTGGTGGAATCGTAGTCGTCTGGAGTTCTGCGCCGGTCCGAAGCGTCGAATTGGAGTATGTGGCGAAGCTTTCAGGAACGGCCTCCGAAAAGGTCACCTCGGCCGCAGCTTACGTGACTTCGAATTGGGTTCCCACCCTCGGCCGGCAGCCGATGACGACCACAACGCGCATCACCCACCCCGAGGAGTGGCTCGCGTTTTCCGAAGGCGAACCCGCCGACCCCGCAAAGCTCGGTTTCCCCCCGCGCAATCCTCCGGCCGGTATGCGGATAGTCGCCTTCAAGAACGATCTGCCCATCAGTTTCCCGAAGGTCGTCGCCGGCCCTTACCAACTCGCTGCAGAAACCGAAGCCAACGGCAAGCCGATCCGGGCGTACCACCTCGGCCCGCCCGATGCGGCCCGCGGCAAGCAACAGGTCGACTTGCTCCGGCGAGGGATGGAGTTCATGGAGGCCAGGTTCGGAGCGTTTCCCTATTCGAGCTATTCGCTGCTCGAAGCGGACACCTATTACGGGATCGAAAGCTACAGCTACACGCTGCTCAACCGCTCGATCTCCACGCGGTTTCCCGTCCACGAACTGGTGCATACGTGGTTTGGCGGGATGGCGCCCTGTTCTTATACCAAGGACACCTGGAACGAAGGCGTCACGCAGTACGTGGACAGCGTGCTTTTCGACGGCAATCGGGACGGAACCCTCCAGGGAGGACTCCGGACGCTTGACCTAGCCAAGCCGCTCAGCCAAATGGCCCTTCCGCACCTCGACGGATCCGCCACCTACTTCCGAGGCGCGTTCGTGATGAAGGCCCTCGAAGCGGAGATCGGCCTTGAAGCTGTGCTTGCCGGGCTAAAGGCGCTCGCTGCAAAGCGACGGGGCTTGGATACGACTTGGGCCGACCTTCGCCCGTTCTTCGAGGAAGCGAGCGGCAAGGACCTGGCTTGGTTCTGGCGTCAATGGATCGAAAACGCCACGTTCCCCATGCTCCAAATCGTCGAAGCTCAGAAGGTCTTCCGAGATGGGTCTTGGGGGACTTGGGTGCAGGTTCGGCAAACTGGAGTTCCAACGCCCTTCCGTCTTCGAATCGAAGTCACTCTGTCTGCCGGAACGAAGTCCACGAAGAATATCGTCGAGATGTCGAAGGCCTCAGAACTCTTTCGAATCGATAGCGATTTCGAGCCTACGTCCGCGTCCCTAAATGTGATGGGCTATGCGCTCGCCAGAACGGGCGAAGCAGTCCCCATACGAAAGTAGCTTCGAGGTCAGTTTAACCATGCGCGGACGGTTACGTGCGGTTCTTGCCGCTTGTTCTTTGTCGTTTCTTGTCGCCCTCGCCTCCCCCCAGTCGCGGCAATCCCCCACGGGCGAGCCTTACGTTATCGACTCGTTCCACGCGACGATCGACATTGCGAAGAACGGGAATGTACGGGTCCTGGAGGAAATTCGGGTTTCGTTCTACGAATCTCGCCGAGGCATCTTTCGCGTCATTCCAACTTCCTACGAGACTGGCGGCCCTACGCGGAGGGACATCCTCCTGACGGACGTGCGTGTGACCGACGATGCGGGCAACAAGCTCACGACGCTCGTCACACGCGAGGGAGCCAACCTCAAGATTCGCATCGGGGACGAGGATGTCTGGCTCAGTCCAGGCACGCAGAAGTCCTATTTGATCAGCTACCGGACTGAAAACGTCCTCAATTTTTTCGGCCCTAACGCCGGAGACTGGGGGGATACGGCTGAGTTCTATTGGAACGTCACCGGCGACGAATGGGACACCACAATCCTAAGGTCAGGCTTTACCGTCCACTATCCCGAAGTACCCTCAAACAAGCCGATTCGAGGGAGGGTGTTTGCGGGTCCGTATGGGTCTACGACCAACGATATCGTTGCGGGACGAACGACCCGCCGCCTCGGGGACGTAACCCTGGTGGAAGTGTCCTTGTCCGATGACGAATTCTCGGGAGAAAGAAGGTGGCCCCTTTCCTCTTACAGCGGCTTGACGCTCGTCCTTGCGCTCCCCAAGGGCGTGATCGCCGAGCCGACTCTCGCGCAGCGTCTTCGCTGGCTGCTGCTTCCCAACCTCGGCCTGACCATTCCGATCTGGGTGTTCCTCGGTATGTTCTTCCTTTGGCTCAAGCACGGCCGCGACGAAAAGAGCGGCCCCATTGCCACCTCGTTCGATCCTCCCTCAGGGCTCGGACCGGCCGAATGTGGGGCGCTGATCGACGAGCGCGTGGACCGTAGGGACCTTTCTGCGGGCATCATCAGCCTCGCCACGAAGGGATACCTCATCGTCGAAAGTACCGAAACCGGGATGTTCTTCAAGCGGCAAGAAGCGGAGCTCAAGTTTACGGACAAGAAACCCGAACTCGATCTAACGCCGTTCGAGTCGCTCTTGCTCGCCAAGCTCAAGACCTGTGGGGACGTCGTCACCAAGCTGGACCTCCAAACCAAGGTCGCGCCCCAAATCGGTGAACTGAGACAGGAGATTTACGAAACCCTTGTCGACCGGGGCTTTTACGTTCGTAGCCCCGAAAACGTCCGCGTGGGCTGGATGACCGTGGGCGTGCTCGGGATCGTTGCGTTGGCTCTATTGGCGGCTTGGATCGCCCCAGTTTGGAACCTTTGGCCTGGCGCAATCGGTGGAGTCGTGGCGCTTCCGATTCTCTATTCTTTCAGCCGCCAGATGCCGCGGCGGCTTCCTCTTGGCAACCGCACCCGGGACCAAGTCTTGGGGCTGTCGGAGTTCATCGCGCGCGCGCACCGCAACGAGATGAATTGGATGGCCGAAAAGCATCCCGATCAAGCGCTCTTCGAGCGGATGCTTCCCTATGCGATCTCTTTTGGACTCGTTTACCACTGGGGGCAGACGTTCCAGGATATCGTGAAGCAAGCTCCGAGTTGGTACCGGGGAGCGTACGCAGGCCAGTTCAACGCAACGATGTTCGCGAGCGACCTTTCCGATATGGGCGAATCGCTCGCGGCCTCTGCGTCGACCCCTCCCCGATCCAGCGGAGCGAGCGGCGGAGGCTCGGGGTTCAGCAGCGGAGGAGGATTCTCGGGCGGTGGATTTGGTGGAGGAGGTGGAGGGAGTTGGTAGGATCGAGCAGGACTCCCAAGCTCGGCCATCGAAAGCGGATACATCCCATGAACTCACGACTGTCGTTCTTTTGGTTAGCTTTCCTCCCGGCTGCGGTCCTCTGCCAGTTGCGCGTGACCCCGCCTGAGTCGTTTTTCGGACACCCACTCGGCGCTGACTACCACCTCATCAATTACGAGCAATATGTGGCCTATTTGAAGAAGCTCGACGCCGAGTCGAGCCGGCTGCAACTGGTCATCGTCGGCAAGACCGCAGAGGGTCGGGATCAGTTCATGGCGGTCGTGACCTCCCCCGAAAATGCGCGTCGGCTCGATAGGTTCCGAGAGATCTCCGGCCGACTTTCACGGGCGAAGGACGCCGATGAAAAGGCGGCTCGCGAACTGGCAAGAGAGGGCAAATCGGTCGTCTGGATCGACGGCGGGCTCCATGCCACCGAGGTCCTTTGCGCGCAAGCCCTCGCCGAAATGGCCTACGTGCTCGTCCAGCGTGACGACCCTGAGACCCGGCGCATTCTTGATGACTGCATCATCCTCCTCGTACACGCCAACCCCGACGGTCATGACCTCGTGGCCAACTGGTACATGAGGAAGTCTCCGCCCGAAACGCGGTCGGCTGGAGGCGTCCCCAGGCTTTACCAGAAGTACATCGGGCACGACAACAACCGCGATTTCTACGCCTCGACCCAACCCGAAACCAGAAACATGAATCGGGTCTTGTATCACGAGTGGTATCCCCAAATCGTCTACAACCACCACCAGACCGGACCGGCAGGGACGGTCATGTTCGCTCCGCCCTTCCGCGACCCGTTCCCTTATGAATGCGACCCGCTGTGCCGCGTCACACTCGATGCCGTCAGCGCGGCGATGCACCAACGCTTCATCGCGGAGAACAAGCCCGGCGTCACCATGCGCTCCGGAGCTTCCTACTCCGCTTGGTGGAATGGGGGCTTGCGCACCACGACCTACTACCACAATATGGTCGGGATCCTCACCGAAACCATCGGCAGTCCCAATCCGATCCAGGTGCCCTTCCGACGGGAGCGCCAGCTTCCTTCGATGGACCTGCCTTTTCCCATCGAGCCCCAAACGTGGAGGCTGCGCCAATCCGTCGAGTATTCGATTACGGCGAACTACGCGATTCTCGACTACGCGTCGCGGTATCGGGAGTCGCTCCTCCTGAACGTATGGAGAATGGGCCGAAACTCCATAGAGAAAGGGCTATCCGACACATGGACGCCCCATCCCCGGCGGATCGCTGCGGCGAACTCCCTCCAGGAGATCAGGCGCCCGGAAGATCGGGACGCCAAGCTTTATTTGATCCCCAGCGATCAACCCGACTTCGGCACAGCAGTGAAGTTCGTCAACATGCTGATCGATACGGGGATCGAAATCGAGCGCACGAGGCAGGCCGTCCAGATCGACGGACGCCTGGTCCCGGCCGGTTCGTACTTGGTCCGCCTTGCCCAGGCCTATCGCCCGCATATCCTCAGCATGTTCGAACCGCAAGTTCACCCGGACGACTTCGCTTACCAAGGTGGACCGCCAACCCCACCTTATGACAGCGCAGGCTGGACGCCCGCCTTCACCTTCGGCATCGACTTTCTGAGAGTCCTCGACCCCCCGAGATTCGACGCGACGGCCATTTCGGGCCGTGCGGCCAAACCGACCGGAATGGTGAGCTCCCCTCGGGGCCTACCGGCTGGGTACGTTCTCGACCCGCGAGTCAACGACAGCTTCGTCGCCGTGAACCGGTTGCTGAGAGACGGGGTTTCGGTGTTTCGTGTCTCCGGCTCCGAAGCACAGGGCGAGGTTCCTGTTCTCGGAGGCTCCTTCTACGTACCTGAAGCCGAGGGCCTAAGGCCGAAGATCGCAAAGATCGCCAACGAAGTGGGTGTAAGGTTCCGAGGGGTTGCGGGGCGCCCACGTGGGACGCACGTGCCCGTGTCTCGAAACAGGATAGCGCTCTGGGATCGATATGGAGGTTCGATGACTTCGGGATGGACTCGGTGGATACTGGAGCAGTTCGAGTTCGATTTCGATGTGGCGTTTCCGCCGGAGATCGACGCGGGGGCGCTCGCCAAGTACGACGTCCTCATTCTGCCCGACGGAGCGACCTTCGGGTCTTCGGGTGGGGGCGGCCCTCAGGCGCGGACGCCCGACGACCCAACGATTCCCTTAGAATGGAAGGGGCGAATGGGCAACCTCACCCTCGGCGAATCGCTCCCTCAAGTGCGGCAATTCCTGGAGGCGGGTGGGACGGTGGTCGCGATAGGCTCGGCTACCGGAATCGCCCAAAGGCTGGGCCTTCCCGTGGAGAGTGCTCTGGTCGACCGATCTGGGCCTTCCCCACGTCCGCTGGGCCGCGACAAGTTCTTCGTTCCGGGTTCGGTTCTACGCGTGAGGGTCGAGGATTCGGAGCCGGAGTGCTACGGACTGCCGGCCACAGTCGATGTGATGTTCGACAACAGTCCGGCGTTTGCAATTCGCGCGGATGCCGATCCCTCTATGATCCGGAAGTTGGCGTGGTTCGACTCTGAGACCCCCTTGCGGAGCGGTTGGGCGTGGGGCCAAGGCCAACTGAAAGACGCAATCGCGGCCCTCTCGATAAGCGTCGGCAAAGGGCGATTGCTGCTTCTTGGGCCTGAGGTTCTCTTCCGAGGGCAGACCCACGGTTCGTTCAAGTTCGTCTTCAACTCGCTGTTCTCCCCCAAAGCACCTCAAGGTTCCAAGTGAGCCCGAGCATGATGTCGTATGCTATCCGTATGAAGTCTCTTGTGAGCGGGCTCGTCTTCCTCTCAGCCCTCGCGCCCGCGCAGCGCTTCGACCCCAATCAGTGGGTAGTCGTCGGTGAACGCGCCTACGGGCTCGTTTCTCCTTCGGTCGTTGTGGCGGATTCGTTGGTGAGCTACTGCGGCTGGGTAGGAAGCGGCAAGAAGGTGATCGTGTTGAGGGCACCCGGGGCGTCGTTTCCCAACGAAATGGAGGCCGCCGCCCAGAAGTCCGGCAAGCTTCCCGAACCGTTCCGCTTCGAACTCTCGGTTTGGGACCGGAAGAGCCGCTCGAAGCAGTCGACTCTGAACCTAGGCTCCTGGCATTCAGCCTCGGGCGAAGTCCATAACCTGGGCGACTCCGGCTTCGCATTGGCCGAGGTCATGCTGTATCGAGCGGACGGCGTTGGCGGCGTTTCCAAGGTCCTCCTCTTCGAAGTCAGCGAGTCTTCGGGAACGGCTCGCCTCCTTTGGGACTCACCGGAATCGAAAGCGGGTACAGGTCCTCGAATTCGCGTCGTGACCAAGGGCCCGCAAGCTCTCATCGCGTTGAGCCGGCTGAGCCAGCCAACGACTGACCTTTCCAGTCTGAGCGCCACGGAGAATTCCGCTCACGTTTACGACCCCAGGTCGGGCCTCGGCCCCGCGATCCCGCTACCTTCCGGTATGGCGGACGCGGCTTGGTCCGTCGCACCCAACAAGCTCGTGGTTTGGACCACGGAATTCTCCCAAGGCAAGGCCTCGCAAGCTTGGTACGAACTTGACGCCACCACGGGAAGGGTCTCCCCCCTTCCAGGCCCAAGAGGCAACGTGTTTTATGAACGTGAACGCCTCGACGGCCCGTTGAGGGTTGCGCTGGGGGGCAACGCCGCTGGATTGCCCAACACCGCTATGCTCGTCCCCCAAGTTGCGCCAGGTGAGGAAGTGCGAGGGCAGGCGCCTGCGCCACCCAGGAATCCTAAGGTCCCTGCCCAATACGGGAACGCCGCGCTGATCGAATTCGATGCGAGTTCCGCTTCTCTGTCGCCCACTGGAGAAGAAGTGCTCGTGGTTTCGCGGGGCGTCGCCCTTATCCGCCCGATCACCCCCGCGCCCATCGACGAGTTCATCGAGAAGCTCGAACAGCAACTGCGTAACGAAGTTCTAATGAAAGCGAAGATGGCTGGGGTGGCGCTGATCATGTATGCCACCGACAACGACGAGCGCTTTCCTTCGAAGACCGACAACGTGGAAGACTTGCTGTCGCCGTATGTCAAGAATCGAGAGGTCCTCAAGGGGTTCGTCTATACGTTCGGGGGCGGAGACATGGCCTCGATTCAGAACCCGGCCGATACCGAAATGGGATACGTGGTCGGCCCTGGAGGTCGCGCCGTCGTGTTTGCCGATGGCCACGCAAAGTGGGTGTCCGACAAGTAGCCTACGCGTAGGGTTCGAGCGCCGCGACCATCTTGGTGATCACCTGCTTGGCGTCGCCGAACACCATCGACGTATTCGGCATCACGAACAGCTCGTTGTCGATCCCTGCAAACCCCGGCTTCATGCTTCGCTTGATGACGATGCAGTTCTGCGCCTTGTCGACGTCGAGGATCGGCATTCCGTAGACCGGGCTGGCCTTATCGTAACGCGCCGACGGATTGACGACGTCGTTAGCGCCGACGACGAGCGCAACATCGGTCTCAGGAAACAGCGGGTTGATCTGATCGATATCGTAGAGCTGATCGTAGGGCACGTCGGCCTCCGCGAGGAGAACGTTCATATGCCCTGGCATCCGTCCCGCGACTGAGTGTACGGCGAACTTCACGTCGATTCCCATCCCTGCAAGTTTGTTGGCAAGCTCCTTGACGACGTGCTGCGCCTGGGCGACGGCAAGGCCATATCCAGGCACGATCACCACGCTTGAGGCGTTCGAGAACATGATCGCCGCGTCCTCGACTGAGTAGTTGCGAACGGTCCCAGTCGCCCCAGAGCCCCCCATTGCCGAGGAGGTCGTCGCTCCAAAAGCTCCAAAAAGCACGTTTTCGAGCGAGCGGTTCATGGCGCTGCACATCTGAAGCGTGAGGATCAGGCCGCTCGCACCGACAAGGCCGCCTCCGATCAGCAGCGCCGTGTTGCCGAGAACAAAGCCCGCAAGCCCGGCTGCGCAACCCGTAAAGGAGTTCAACAGCGAGATGACGACGGGCATGTCTGCCCCGCCGATCGGGATGACGCCAAGCACGCCCAACGCGACCGAAAGGCCGAGCAGAAGGAGAAACGCCTCGATGCGGGGCGTACCGAGGGTAAGCGACAGCGCGATTCCGATGATCCCGGCCAGTGCGATGAACGTCGCAACCTTGAGGAGAACTCCGGTCACAGCGCGGCTCGTGATCAACTCCTGGAGCTTGCCGAAAGCGATGACGCTGCCCGAGAAACTCACACTTCCGATGATCGCGCTCAGCACCGCCGTCACAAGCCCGATGGAATCCAAGCCCGCGCCTTGGTTGCTTTCGAGAAACTCGACCAGCGCGACAAGAGCGACCGCGCCGCCGCCCAGCCCGTTGAGCAAGGCGACCATTTGCGGCATCGCGGTCATCGCGACCCTGCGCGCCGAAACCACACCCAGAACCGAACCGATTGCGAACCCACCCAGAATCAGCCCCCAATTGCTGATTCCCGGAAGCGCGAAGGTCACGCCCAAAGCAATCGCCATCCCGACCGCCGCCAACGCGTTGCCCTTCCGAGCCGTCAGCGGCGAATTGAGGAGCTTCAGCGAAAGGATGAAGCACACGGCGGCCACCAAGTAGCCGACTTCAATGAGCTGCTTAGTCTGCTCGGGCGACATCGGCCTTGGCCTCCTTCTTGCGCTTGCCTTTGAACATTTCCAACATCCTGTCGGTCACGACGAACCCGCCGAGCACGTTCAATGTCCCAAACACCACTGCGACGAATCCGACCGCGAGCGTGGCTGTCGAATGAGCGTGTCCCAAGACGACGATGCCCCCTACGAGGATGACTCCATGAATCGCGTTCGTTGCCGACATCAGCGGCGTGTGCAGCGTCTGGGGAACCTTGGAGATGACCTCCAACCCCACGAAAACTGCCAGGATGAAAATGGTAATGACGGCGATCAGGGTCATGGATTGCCCCCTCGCTCCAGCATCAGTCGAGTCGGTTCGTGCATAACCTTTCCTTCCAGAGTCACGAGCGTCGAGCGAACGATCTCATCCTCCAGATCGATGTTCAAGTTGCCCTCGCGAATGAGCAGGGCGAGGAACGAAGTGATGTTCTTGGAGTACATCTTGCTCGCGTCTGCGGCCATCGTCGAAAGCAAGTCCGTGCGGCCAATGATCCGAATCCCGTCCAGGTCCACCGTTTCGCCGGGAACGGTGGCCTCGCAGTTGCCTCCGTTGATCGCAGCGAGGTCGACGATCACCGAACCGGGCCGCATCAGCTTGAGCATATCCCGCGTGATGAGGACCGGCGCGGGCTTGCCGGGGATGAGCGCCGTGGTGATCACCGCATCGACTTTGGAAAGCCTCGATCCGATGAGCTCCAGCTCCCGCACATGAGTATCGACTGAAACCTCCTTCGCGTAGCCCCCTTGATCTTCCGCTTCCTCCGTCAGGAGCGAGAGTCCAATGAACTTCGCGCCAAGGCTTTCGATCTGCTCCTTGACCGCAGGACGCACGTCGAAGGCTTCCACGATCGCGCCGAGTCTTCGGCATGTGGCGATCGCCTGAAGGCCCGCCACACCCGCTCCGATGACCAGCACCCGCGCCGCCGGCAAAGTCCCGAAGGCGGTCATGAGCATCGGGAAGAACCTGGGAAGATTCGTGGCCGTCAGCAACGCGGCCCGATAGCCCGCGATCGTACTCATCGAACTCAATGCGTCCATGCTCTGAGCGCGCGAAATCCGCGGGATCAACTCCATGGCGAACGAGACGACCTTCTTGCCCATAAAGCGCTGAACGGTTTCTGGGTTCGACAGCGGCGACAGGCTCGCGATTACGGCAGCGCCTTCGCGGATCTGGTCGATCTCGCTCCCAGCGCGGCCGTCTGTGGGTCCGAGAACCTTGAGGAGCATTTCCGATTGGGAATACACCTCTTGCGCGGAAACGACCTTTGCTCCCGCTGCTTCGTACTCGGGGTCCGAGACGAGCGACGCCAAACCAGCGCCCTTTTCAACGAAGACCGTGAGCCCTTGGGCCGTGAGCGACTTGACGCCATCAGGCACCAGCGCGACCCGTCCCTCGCCAGGCGCGGTTTCTCTTGGAACTCCTATGTTCAATCCTTATCTTCCCTCTGCTCGGTGCGCGTGGCTCAAGGATACCGGGTTCGAGGAGCCAGGATTGTTTACCTCGCTGTCGGAATTGTCCAAAAACCCGCACTTGCAATCCGAACGGCAATTGCGCCATACCTATTCCCTTCATGGACGACATCCAGAACCTCGTTTCGGAGGCCGAGCGGACGATTCAGTCGGCGACTTCCACCTCAGACCTGAGGGACGCTGAAATCCGCTACTTGGGCAAGTCGGGCCTGATTACGGGCCTGATGCGGGGGATTGGAGGGCTGTCACCAGAGGAGCGGCCCAAGTTTGGGCAGCGCGTCAACGAGGCTCGCAGCCGCATCGAATCGCTCCTCGCCGAGCGCGAGCCCCAAATCAAAGCTGCGGAGCACGAAAAGAGGTTTGAGAGCGAGCGCATCGATGTCACCCTTCCCTCCCGCCCCCTTCCGAGAGGCTACGAGCATGTGCTCCAGCAGACCGAGAACCGGATTCGAGAGGTGCTCGGAGGGATGGGGTTCCAGTACTTCGAAGGCCCGGAGTTAGAGGATTTCCGCTACAACTTCGACGTTCTCAACTATCCTCCCGACCACCCGGCCATCGACGAACAAGACACGTTCTATCTTGCGGACGACAAGGTCCTTCGAACTCAATGCACGGCCATTCAAGGCAGGGTGTTCGAGCGGTTTCAGCCTCCGCTGCGATTCTTCACGGTCGGTCGTACCTTCCGCAACGAGGCCGTGGACCGCACACACAGCCACACCTTTCACCAGGTGGACGCGTTCATGGTCGATGAGGGAGTTTCGATGGCTCACCTCAAAGGAACCCTTGGCGTCTTCACGAGGGCCATGTTCGGCGATGAGGTCGAGATTCGCTTTCGACCTGACTTTTTCCCGTTCGTCGAACCAGGAGTCGATTACGCGATCTCGACTCCCAAGCTGTTCGGAGGCGCATGGCTCGAACTCGGCGGCGCAGGGCTCATTCACCCCAAGATTCTGGAGTCGTTCGGGATCGACACCGAGCGGTACTCAGGGTGGGCGTTTGGTCTCGGGGTGGAACGAATCCCCATGATGGATTACGGCGTCGAAGACCTTCGGTTCTTCTTAGAAAACGACCTCCGGTTCCTCGGGCAATTCCGAGCCTGAGCCGCCGTTGCGATGCGCGGAGCCGGTAGTTCCGGGAACTAGCGTTGATTCGGTAGCATTGTCAGGATAGAACGGCAAGGAGCTTTTCTTCGCCGAAACCGTTAGGAGAATTCAACATGATACTTACAAGCACTGTCGCCGCGTTCGTCGCGGTTCTGATGCCGGCCATCGCCGAAGAACCGGTCATTTGCCCCATCATGGGTTCGCCCATCTCTGCCGATAGCGCAGCGACGGATTACAACGGAGTCCGATATCGGTACTGCTGCCCAGGGTGCAAGGGCACGTTCGAAGGCGATCCCGCAAAGGCTTTGGCCAAGGAATCGAACAAGGGCAAGGTCTTAGGCGTCTCGCTTTTCGACCCGGTCGCCCGAAAGCCGATCGTTGAGAAGAATTCCAAGGCGTCGATGGATTTCGGCGGCGTCCGGTACCTGTTCCTCAGCGGGGAGAACCTGACGAAGTTCAAGGCGAGCCCGAAGACGTACGCAACTCAGCCCAAGAAGGAAGTCCTCTTCTGCCCGGTGCAAAAAGAGGTCGTCAAGGACTACGCTTCGGCCGGAGGCTACGTCGACTTTGAAGGCGTTCGCTACTACGTTTGCTGCGCCGGGTGTCTCGGCCCGTTGAGCGCAGACCCTGCGAAGTACGCGGCAGGCGTCAAGGACAAGATTCAGACGCCCAAGCCCATGACCGCTCCGAAGGGCTAATCGCCCGAATTCCGCTTCGAAAGGTCCTCGATGAATTCATCGAGGGCCTGTTCGAGGGGAGGCATGGGCGGGACGCCCAAAGCGCAGCACTTTTCATTCGAAAGGACGCTATACGCTGGCCGCCGGGCAGCGGTGGGCCAATCCGACGAAGAGATCGCCTCCACATTGACTTCTTCGCTCTCTTCGCCCAAGAAGCGGGCATAGGCCCGCAACGTCCGAACGGCAAGCTCATGCCAACTGGCCGCTTCCGGACCGGCGCAGTGCAGAATCCCTCCCGGTGGGCCGATCTTCATCAACTCTTCAAGCAATGCGGAAAGATGCCGCGTGTACGTCGGCGAGCCGACCTGGTCGGCCACAACTCGGAGAGCTTTTCGAGCGGTCCAGGCACTGAGGATGCTCTTGGGAAAGCAGGGGCCGTTGGCACCGAAGAGCCATGCCGTTCGTACGACGAGGGCATGAGGCGAAGCAGAAAGCACCGCGTGCTCCCCTTGCAGCTTCGAATCACCGTACGCGCATAGGGGACCGGTTGAGTCCGTTTCGAGGTAAGGCTCGTTCTTCGCCCCGTCGAAAACGAAGTCGGTGCTGAGGTGGAGCAGTCGAATCCCCCCCATCGCGCAAGCCTGCGCCAAGAGTCCGGGGGCATAGGCGTTCAGCTCGAAGGCGGCGTCGCGATCGGACTCCGCTTGGTCGACCTTCGTATACGCGGCGCAGTTCACGAGCCAGTCAGGTCGGTCCGAATCTCCGAGCGCGGTGATTTGTGCGACGGAGACCGGGTTCGCGATGTCGAAGTCGCGTCTGGATGGAGCGGTGACGACATGCCCGCGCGCGGCAAGCTCAGCAACGAGATCGGAGCCCAGCAGACCTCGGCCGATCACCCAGACCTTCATGGCATCTCATCGCCCGGTCAAGCGAGCGCCTCAGCCAGCCGATCGGCGTATTGATCGATTTCCCGTCGCGTGCGTGTTTCCGTTACGGCAACGAGAAGGCAGTTGGAGAGTTCTGGCTTGATGGGCCCAAGAGGCAGGCCCGCGAGAATGCCCTTGTCGAGCAACGCTTCCTGCACTTCAGTGGCGTCCTTGGGCAGTTCGAGAACAAACTCGCCGAACACCTTGGTTTCGAAGCGGAGCTTTCCGCCCGCTCGACAAAGCCGCTCGATGGCATACTGGGTGTTCCGAACCGTCGATTCGGCCACCTTCCTCATCCCGTTCTTGCCGAGAGCGCTCATGTACACCGTGGCCGCAAGAGCCATCAGCGCCTCGTTGGTGCAGATGTTGGAGGTCGCCCTTTCTCGTCGAATGTCCTGTTCGCGGGTCCGTAGCGTCATCACGAAGCCAGGATTGCCGTCGTGATCCTCGGTGCGGCCAACGATTCGCCCTGGAATCCGGCGAACGTGCTCGGCTTTGCAGGCGAAGAGACCCAAAGCGGGGCCGCCAAATCCCATTGCGATTCCCAACGGCTGGCCCTCGCCCACAACGATGTCGGCCCCGAATTCGGCCGGCGGGGGAAGCAGCGCGCACGAAATCGGGTCTGCGACTACGATGAACAGCGCTCCCGACTCCTTGGCGATAGCGCCCAACGCCGCGAGGTCTTCGATCCCTCCAAAGAAGTTGGGAGACTGCACGACGATGCAAGCCGGGTTGGAGTCGGCGGACGAGAGCGCCCCACTGTCGATTCGACCCCGCCGCATGTCGATCGGCGCCTCTACGATTTCGAGACCCGCGGACCAACCGTAGGTACGCATCACCTCGCGGTAGTGCGGATGGACCGACTCGGCAATCAACACTCGATCGCGGCCAGTGACCCCGTGGGCGAGGATCGCGGCCTCGGCCATCGCGGTCGAACCATCGTACATCGAGGCGTTCGCGACCTCCATCCCATAGAGTTCCGCGACCATGGTTTGAAACTCGTAAATGGTCTGCAAGTACCCTTGCGACAGTTCAGGTTGGTAGGGCGTGTAGGCTGTGAGGAACTCGCCTCGACTCAGAATCGCCCCGATTGTCGCAGGAATGTACCGGTCGTAAATGCCCGCGCCAAGGAAGCAAACGAGGTCGGTCAAGAGGCTCTTATTCTTCCGAGAAAGCCCGAACACATGGGCGAGGAGCCGGTGCTCGTCGAGCCCTTCGGGAACGTTCAAATCTCCCTGGATGCGAAGCTCGGGGGGAATGGCGGCAAACAGTTCTTCGATGGACTTCGCGCCGATCACTTCGAGCATCTCGTCGCGGTCGGCGTCCGTATGCGGGATGTAAGGGTGCACTCGATCAGCCCTCTACAATCGCCTTGTACGATTCCGCGTCGAGGAGTTCGGCGGCGTCGCCCCCGTCCCCGAGGCGAACCTTGACCATCCAACCGTTTCCATAAGGATCGGTGTTGACGAGCTCGCTCTGCGCACCCAAGGATTCGTTCACCTCGACAACCTCGCCTCCGAGCGGCGCATAAATGTCGGAAACCGTCTTGACGCTTTCCACCGAACCGAGCGTATCGCCCTTCGCCACGATCTTGCCAGGGGACGGCAGGTCGACATAAACGACGTCTCCGAGTTCGGACTGAGCATAATCAGTAATGCCGACGGTGGCGATGTCGCCTTCGAACAACACCCATTCGTGGGTCTTAGCGTACTTGAGATGGTCTGGGACGTTCACATTCGCTCCTCAAAGCGGGGATCACGAGTCGATTCTACCCTTCGCCAGCGGCTGCGCAACCAGGCGGTTCCGATGATCCGATTCGATATTGTTACCCTTTTCCCCCAGATGATTCACTCGGTCCTCGGCGAGTCCATCTTGCAGCGCGCGCAGGCGGCCGAGCTCATTCAGGTGGGGACCGCAAACCCGCGAGACTTCGCCGACGACGCCCGCAAGACCGTCGACGACAAGCCGATCGGAGGAGGGGCCGGAATGGTCATGCTTCCGGAACCGATCGACCGAGCGATTCGCTCCTGCGGCCCCAGCCCGGAAGCGGCAGTCGTATTTCTCGACCCGCGCGGACGACCCTTCACCCAGAGCGTCGCGAGCGAGCTTGCCTCGAAGGACCATATCGTTCTCGTCTGTGGCCGCTACGAGGGCATCGACCAACGCGTCATCGACAAGTGGGCGACGCACGTCCTCTCGGTGGGCGATTACGTCTTGACGGGAGGCGAACTGCCTGCGCTGATCGTAATCGACGCTGTTTCGCGCCTCGTAGAGGGAGTTCTCGGCTCGCCTGAAAGCCTCCTCCAGGACACTCATAGCGACGGCTTGCTGTCGGCCCCGCAGTATTCCGGACCTCGGGAGTTCGAAGGTAGAAACGTGCCCGAGGTTCTCTACTCAGGGAATCATGAGGCCGTGCGACTCTGGCGGCGTCGGCAATCCTTGATCCTGACGCGGTCGCAACGGCCCGACCTATTCTGCCGAGCGCCCATAGCGAAGGGCGACCTCGATATGCTATCCTCCTGAGTTCGAGAGTCTTGCCGTCCCCGGTTAGGGTGAGCGGAGTGTTCTAAGATGTCCAAACAAGCGATTGTAACGAGTATTGCTGAGCCCTGCCTCAAGCCCGAGCTACCCGACTTCCGACCCGGCGACACCGTCCGCGCTCACGTAAAGGTACGGGAAGGCGGCAAGGAACGCATTCAGATTTTCGAGGGAACCTGCATCGCCGTCAAGAACGGTGGAGTGGCCAAGACCATCTTGCTGCGGAAGATGAGCAACGGGGTGGGCGTCGAGCGGAGCTTTCCGGTCCACTCGCCCAATTTCGCGAAGTTCGAGATCGTTCGGCGAGGCCGAGTTCGAAGGGCTAAGCTGTTCTACTTGCGCGATAAGGTGGGCAAGGAAGCTCGAATCCGCGAGAAAAGGTAAGCCGTGAACGCGTTGCTGGCCCAGTTGGGCGAACCTGGCGGGTTCGAAGTCTTCATCGACAACCTGGCGCGCACTCCCCTGAGCAAGGTTGTCTTGTTTGTCGGCGTTTGTACGGTCCTGCGGCTGGCAGTGTTCCCCTATCTCACGAAGACCGAGCCTCATCGCCGGGGTGGAGCTTATCGGGCCGCGCGGTTCTTCAACGAGGGGCTGGACGCGCTCATCTACGCCGCGGTCGTCGTCTTTCTCCTCATCCGGCCTTTTGGGATTCAGGCGTTTCGCATCCCCTCCGGATCGATGAAGGACACGCTTCTCGAAAACGACTTCATCATCGCCAACAAAGCGGTCTATCGATATACGAGTCCGAAATCGGGCGACATCGTCGTGTTTCGGCCGCCCGCCTTCGCTTGCCAACCCAACCAGATCGACGAAGACGGCGAGCCTAAGGTGGACTTCATCAAGAGGTGCATCGGAGTCGGTGGTGACCTGATCGAGATCCGGGCAGGGACGCTGTATCGCAACGGCGAGCCCGCGCAAGAGAGCTACCGTCGAGGCGAGAACACGTTCGACTTCAAACTCGTGCAGTACGACGGCACTTATGAGGCTTGGAAGGGCAAGTTCATCCCGGTCATCAACGACTTTCATGGGATGCCCAACTACCGGAGCCCCATCGCCAAACCGTTCGCGGTCGGCCTCGGTGCCGGAGCCAACCCGAACGAACCGATCGGATCCGATTGGAAGAGTCCGGACGAACTCTCGGAACAGGAAAGGCGGCTTATCGACGAACTCGAGAGCGCGCCACCGGCTCGAATCCCGCCGGGGCACTACTTGATGATCGGCGACAACCGCCAGGAGTCGTTCGACGGTCGTTTTTGGGGTCTCGTGCGAGAACAGGACATCATCGGACGAAGCGAGTTCATCTGGCTGCCGATCAAGCGGATCGGAAAGACGCGGTAGGCGAGCTACAAACCCAGGACCCGGATTCGCCCCTCCAGCTTCGCTTCCAGCGGACGGTGGGCTTTCAGGTACTCGACGAGCGCGTCGATATCGACGATCCCAGTATCAAGTCGGCGACCTTGAGCGAGTTTCAGGACCTCATGGGCATCCCCGCCTGAGGCCATGAAGCTGTTGACCACAACCCGGTACGTCGCTTGGAGCTCGAGCCGCTCGCCGTCGATCCAGACTTCGGTAACCCTCTGGCCCGCAGGTTTGCGAACATCGGCGGCATACCGCGTTCCCGACGAAGGGTGAATCAAGGCTCCCGATCCTTCGGGGTGCTTCGACACGCCGTGTTCCAGCATCGCTCGGATCTCCGCTCCCGTAAGGTCCAAGAGGACGAGCGTGTTGTTGAACGGCACGACGGTGATCGCCTGGCCATAGGTCACTGGCCCCTTCTCGAGCGGCGCTCTCACCCCACCTCCGTTGGCAAATCCAGCCTTTGCGCCGGAGTTCTTCACTGCCCTCAGATAAGCGTCAGCGATGAGGTTGCCCATGCTGTTTTCGCCGGTCCGGGCGGTGCCTTGGGGGAAGCCCGCGTCGGAAGAAAGCTCGCCGACGACCTCCGATTGCATCGCCTCGATCGGCTTCTTCAGGGCGGCGATGAAGCTCGCGATGAAGGGGTCCTCCGCAACCGACTCCACGACCGGGATCGGATCGCCGCCGCTCCACCGCGCAACCTTTCCGGAAGCGTCGAAAACCACTTGAATCCGCCCCAATACCTTGCCCCATTCCCAAGCCTGAACGACTAGAACGCGCTCGCCGTTCGAGTGGGTGACGACGGTCGGATAAGGCCCCAAAGGCTTAGGCAGATCGAACCCTTCAAACGAACCCAATAAGGAGTGGCTGTGCCCGCCCACGATCATGTCCGCGCCCCGCAGATCGCGCGCGAGTTGCTGCTCGTCCGAATACCCAACGTGGGACAGCACGATCACCTTGTCGATGCCTTTGGCGGCGAGCTGGTCGATTTCCGTCTGGACGCTGGGCACGAGTGGTTTGAGCTTCACGTTGGGACCGGGCGAACTAATCGAAGGCAAATCGGGAGTGACAGCCCCCACGACGCCGACCTTCTCGCCTCCCACTTCGAGAATCGTGCTCGGCATCAGTTTCCCAAAAAGGGCTGGCTCGTTCGATACGTCCAAGTTCGCGGCAAGAACCGGAAACGACACGCGATCGAGGAATCGAGCGAAGACCTCGGGGCCGCGGTCGAACTCATGGTTGCCCGCCGCCATCGAATCGAAACGAACGTAATTCATGAACGCGGCGTCGGCGAGTCCCTCGTAAACGTTGAAGTACAGCGTCCCTTGAAAGGTGTCCCCTGCGTTCAGCACGATGGCATTAGGGTCGAACTTTCGATGCCGATCGATCAGCGTGGCCAGCCTCGAATAGCCACCCAGCATCTGGCCGCCCACCTTCGACGGCTCGAATCGAGCATGCATGTCGTTCGTGTGCAGCACGGTCAGGGTGAACTCCTGAGCGAACCCAAGCGCGAGTCCAAGGACGAAGGAAACGAAAACCCCAATCAGGTGAAGACCCTTCATTAAAGGGAACTGTATACCTAAGTGGCAACGCTTCGCTAGGCGAAGAGACCGTTAAGACATCGGGGCGGGGTGGTGGGCCCGTCGGGATTCGAACCCGAGACCAAGCGGTTATGAGCCGCACGCTCTAACCTCTGAGCTACAGGCCCCTGCGGCGGATAATACCTTCCGGACTTCTCCGTACCGGCTCCGGTAGGCTACAATCGGCGAGACGGAAGCCGTCCGCGCCTGTCTTCCTCTACGGAGTATTCGAAATCATGCTGGGAGAGCGATCTCAACAATTGGAGTCGGGAGGGTCCTTTTTTTATGAGGAGCCGAGTCAGGTCTTTTCTGTCGAGGACTTCAGTTCCGATGAATCGATGATGGTCGCGACGGCCGAGCAATTCTCCCGCAAAGAGGTTCTCCCGCTGGTCGAAAGGATCGAAAAGCAGGAAGACGGTTTGATGCCGGACCTCATTCGAAAGGCGGGCCAACTCGGGCTCTTGGGCATCGACGCCGCCGAGGAATATGGAGGATTGGGTCTGGGCAAGAACCTCGCAGCTCGAATCATCGAGATGCTCAGTCTGAACGCCTCCTTCAGCGTTACTGCGGGGGTGACCAGCGGAATCGGTCAACTCGGCCTTTCTCTCTATGGAACGGAGCCGCAAAAACACAAGTACCTCCCGAAGGTCCTATCTGGCGAGTGGGTGGCCGCGTACTGCCTCAGCGAACCCAACAGCGGCACGGACGCGCTCGCGGCCAGTTCGCAAGCCAAACGGGAGGGAGGTCATTGGCTTCTCAACGGGTCGAAAATGTGGGTTTCGAACGCGAAATGGGCCAACCTCTTCCTTGTTGTCGCGCGGATCGAGGGCGAAGGGCTCGCCGCATTCTTGGTCGACCGAGACTATGCCGGCGTGCGCATCGAACGCGAAGAGCACAAGATGGGTTTGAAGGGTTCTTCGACAGCGCGAGTGACCCTCGAAAACGTCGAAGTACCTCTCAGCAACCTGCTCCATGAACCCGGAAAGGGTCACTACGTCGCCCTCAATGCGCTCAACCTTGGCCGGTTCAAGCTGTCTTCGATGTCGTTGGGTCCCGCGCGGGATGCCTTCGAGAACTCGTTGCGGTATTCCCAAGAGCGAAGGCAGTTCGGACAGCCAATCTGCAACTTCGGGCTGATCCGCAAGAAGATCGCCGAGTCTGCGATCCGGTACTTCTTGGCGGAGTCGATGATCTACCGGACGGGCCACTTGATCGACCTCGCGTTTGAGAAGTGGGGCGGAACGGTCGAGGGAAACCAGCGGGCGGCCGCGGAGTTCGCGTTGGAATGCAGCGCCTGCAAGGTATTCGCCTCTGAGGCTCAGGGCTTCATCGTCGACGAAGCGCTGCAGGTGTTCGGCGGGTACGGCTTCACCGAAGAGTTCCCCGTGGCCCGGCATTACCGCGACGCCAGGATCAGCCGGATTTACGAAGGAACGAACGAAATCAACCGAGTGAGCATCGCGTCCAGGCTGCTGAAGTCGGCGTCGAGTTGTAAGGGCCGCTCCCCCCAGAGCTTCGCGCACGATCTCGCCCTGAAATTGCTCGCGAGCCCCCAAGAGGACCAGATCTACTTGGGCGCCCTGGCGGACCTTGCGATCCTTCATTTCGCCGAGCAGTCGGCCCGGCTCAGGGCGCACCGGGTGGGCGGCTGCGCCCAGATGCTTTATTCAAGCGCATTGGGATGGCTGCAGGCGAAGGCAGTCGAAGCTTATCGCTGTGCCCGTCCGGACTCGTTGGAGTGCCCGAAGGTCGATCTCCCGCAACACGACGAGATCGCCCAAGCCGCCCTCGAACGGGGTACGCTTCTCTCCGCCGTTCCTTGACGCGGGCGAATAGATTGCCTGCAACGTTTGGAGTGGCGAATCCGTCCGTTGATTTGGCGCCGTTGCCAAGTTTGGGCCTGTGGGCAGCCCGAAGTCTGAACTTCCCGAAGTCGCCCCTGAGGGGTCGCTAGCGAACCTCGAAGTTGGGTTCGGCCGTGCTCGAAGGCCAGGCCTTTTGCACCTACCCTGGGAGGATCGAACGACTCTATGACACCGAAAGACGCCGTCTCACTTGTTCATGCAAACGAAGCGAGGTTTGTCGACATTCGCTTCACCGACCTGTTTGGGATGTGGCAACACTTCTCCATGTCCGCGGAAGATTTCTCGGAAGAGCTTTTCGAAGCCGGAATTGGATTCGACGGCTCGAGCATTCGCGGATTCCAAGCCATCAATGAGTCCGACATGCTGCTCGTCCCTGATCCGGGCACGGTCTTCATGGACCCGTTCTATGCCCACCCGACGGCGGCGATCATCTGCAAGATCGAAGATCCCATCACTCGGCAGCCCTACTCGCGCGATCCGAGATACGTCGCCGAGAAGTGCGAGGCCTATCTGAAGGCGAGCGGGATCGGCGACACGGCGTATTTCGGCCCCGAGGCCGAGTTCTTCTTGTTCGATTCTCTTGCCTATGACAACGACCCTCGAAGGTCGTACTACGAGATCGACAGCGTCGAAGCGCATTGGAATAGCTGCAAAGAGGGCAACCCGGGCTGGACGATTCGACCCAAGGGCGGCTACTTCCCTTGCCCGCCGGTCGACAAGCTCCAAGACGTGCGATCGGAGATCGTGATGAAGCTCATGGAAGTGGGGATCGACGTCGAGGTCCACCATCACGAGGTCGCGTCCGCGGGCCAGTGCGAGATCGACGTCCGTTTCGCCCCGCTCATCAAGACCGCCGACAACATGATGAAGTACAAGTACGTCGTTCGGCAAACGGCGTATGAGCATGGGCTCATCGCTTGTTTTATGCCCAAACCCCTCCTTGGCGACAACGGCAGCGGGATGCACATCCACATGTCGATCTGGAAGAACGGCGAAACTCAGATGTACGACGAAACCGGATATGCAGGACTGTCTGAGTCGGCGCGCTTCTTTGTGGGAGGGCTGTTGCGACATGCCCCGGCCTTGCTTGCTTTCTGCGCCCCGACGACAAACAGTTACCGCCGCTTGGTGCCCGGCTACGAGGCGCCGATCAACCTCATGTACTCTCAGCGAAACCGGTCCGCCTGCGTCCGGATTCCGATGTACAGCCTCTCGCCGAAAGCCAAGCGCGTCGAGTTTCGCGCGCCGGACCCCACCGCCAACCCGTACCTCGCGTTTTCCGCTTGTCTGATGGCGGGGATCGACGGCATCCAGAACCGCATCGAGCCGCCGGAACCGATGGACAAGGACCTCTACGAACTCCCTCCGGAGGAAAAGGCCCAGATCGCGCAAACGCCGGGATCGCTTCGGGCGACGTTGGAAGCGCTCGTGGACGATCACGAGTTCCTGCTCAAGGGCGACGTCTTCACGAGCGACCTCATCGAGACGTACGTCAGCCATAAGCTCAAGCACGAATGCGACCAGATCGCGATTCGGCCGCACCCGTACGAGTTCTTCTTGTACGCCGACGCGTAGCCGATAGGGACCATCGGGCCCGTTTTCTCTCGATGCGGGCCCCCAGGCGTTAAAATGGCGGGGAGACCAAACCGTCCCGACAGCACGGGACGCCTCAAAGGGAGATGAACCGCACATGAAATCAATCCGCACCGCGCTCTTGTTGTCGCTTGCGACCTCTGCAATCTTAGCCACCGCGTCGTTTCAGGGCCATACGCTGAAGTTCAGCGGAAAGGCTGGCGACGTTTCCACCTACCGACTGACCGGCGAATTCGAAGCGCAAGGGATGACCGTCGGACTTTCGGCGCTGCTGAAGTCCAAGATCGTCTCGGTCGATGCGAACGGCGATTACACGGTCGAGGAAGAGCAGTCCAGCATGGTCATCACGTTCGGCGGCCAGGAAATGCCGATGCCGCCGTCCCCGCCGACTCGTTCCAAAATGAAGGCGAACGGCGAGGTGATCTCGATCACCGGCGACGATTCCGGAGAAGATAGCTATCGCGCCGCGGCGCTGACCTCGTTCTACTACCCCAGCAAGGCGATCAACGTCGGGGACTCCTGGACGTTCGAGGGCAAGGGAGATGACAAGCTTGGAATCAAACCGTTCACGGCGACTTACAAGTTTGAGGCCGTCGAAACGGTCGGCAAGTACGAAACCGCGAAGATCTCCTACACCGTGAAGGAGACGGGCGGCTCCATCCCCGCGACCGCCAAGGGGCTGATCTGGCTGGATACGAAGGCGTCTGACATGATCAAGTTGGAGAGCGCTTGGGAGAACTTCCCTACGCCTGGAGCGCCTGAACCCATCACCGGCAAGATCAAAGTCGAAAAGGTCGACTGAACCCCTTCGAACGTTAGCTTGTCAGGGAGCGAGCCGAGGCCCGCTCCCTTTTCTTTGGGTGAGCCGTCCCCTCTGGAGATTCGAAAGGACACCGGGCACTTATCGTCGAAATTCCGTTTCCGTGAACCGATTCTGCCCCCTCTTTCTTGTCGCGTTTTGGCTATCGTCCTCGTCAATTCCGGCGCAAGATTTACCCTCCTACCTAAGACCGCCGTCCTCGCCCGAGGACGAAATTTCGAAGTATCACGCGCCGCGAACGGGCATGAACTCCGCCGAACGGGTTCGCGGATACGAGCGACGCCTGCAAATGGAACGGGAGGGCTTTCTCGGCGGGCTCGCGTGGAGAAGCGTAGGACCCGAAATCCAAGGCGGCCGGGTCGTGGCGATCACAGCCCCCGCACGCGATCCGGAGAAGCTGTACGTTGCCTATGCGACGGGGGGACTCTGGCGGAGCGAAGACCGCGGGATCAGTTGGACCCCGCTGTTTGAAGACCAAAGTAGCTTTGGAATCGGCGCGGTCGCGGTTTCGAGCGATGGAAAGACCCTGTGGGTCGGGTCAGGCGAGGCCAACAGCCAACGCACCAGCTACCAGGGCACCGGAGTTTTCAAGTCGGCCGACGAGGGCAAGACCTGGCAAAACGTTGGGCTCGTCGATACGAACCACATCGGCCGGATCAAACTCGACCCCCGAAACGAAAGCGTGGCCTATGTCGCCGCGATCGGCCACCTCTACACCCATAACGACATGCGCGGGATATTCAAGACCGCGGACGGCGGAAAGACGTGGCAGCAGATCCTCAAGTTGGGCCCCACGACGGGTGCGATCGATGTGGAGATCGACCCCGGCCGGCCCGACACCGTGTATGCGGCGGCATGGGAGCGCGAGCGGCGCGCGTGGGACTTTCGGGACATGGGCCGCGGCTCAGGGGTCTTCCGAAGCACCGACGCAGGAAAGACGTGGCAGAAAGTCTCGGACGGGCTTCCCCAAGGCGCGCTCGGGAGAATCGGGCTCGCTACCACTCCTTCGAAGAGCGGAGTCGTCTACGCCTTCGTCGACAACTTCAATCCCAACCCGGACGAGCTGTTTGAGGATGAGTACATTCGACCGGGCACGCTGACGGTCCGCAGGTTCCTCAAGCTGGACGAAGAGTTGTTCCTCAAACTCGATACGAATCTGCTGGATCGGTTCTTCCGGCAGTACATGCCCCAAGACTTCACCGTCGCCAACGCGATCGAGGGCGTGAAGTCGGGCAGCCTCAAAATGGCCGATCTCTACGAAAAGATCGCTCAGCGCAATCCCAACCCCCTTCGCCTTGGATATGTGGAGCACGAGATTTACCGGAGCGACGACTTCGGCAGGACCTGGAAGCGCTCGCATGAGTATCGGTTCGGCAATCACGGAGGGTACTACTGGGGCAAAATCCGCGTTTCGCCCCACAACCCGAACGACGTAATGACCACCGGGGTGCCGCTGCTTCGGTCGAGAAACGGCGGAAAAACGTGGGCGAGAGAAGCTCCCCAAGCGCACGTCGATTTTCATGACGTGTGGTACGACCCGCGCAACCCGAAGCGGATACTGGTCGGCAACGACGGCGGGCTCTATGAGACGGGCGACGATGGCGAGCATTGGCGGCACCTCAATAACGTATCGGTGGGGCAGTTCACGACGATAGCCGTCGACATGAAGACGCCCTACAACATCTATGGCGGGCTTCAAGACAACGGCACGATGAAGGGGCCGAGCAACTACAACCCAGGGCGAAGCCCCCTCCACCAGTGGCAAGCGATCGGCGGCGGAGACGGAAGTTGGGTGGCCCTCGATCCGCGCAACGGTGGCGACGTGGTCTACATCGCTTCCCAATTCGGGGCCCATTCCGCCATCGATCAGGCATCGGGCCAGCGCTGGTCGACGAGGCCGCCGAACCCTCGCGGGGAGGACCCCAACCGCTTCAACTGGGTTTCACCGTTCATCGTCTCGCCGCATCATCCCGACGTCGTTTACGTGGGTTCGCAAAGGGTGTGGCGCTCGCTCGACATGGGCAAGAAATGGACCGCCATCAGCGGCGACATCACTCGCAACAAGCCCAACGGGGACGTACCTTTTTCCACCCTCAAAGTCCTCGACGAGAGTCCGTTCAAGTTCGGACTTCTCTATGCGGGCTGCGACGACGGCAGAGTCATGATGACGCCCGACATGGGCGAGACATGGGTCGATGTGTCCACCCCGGAGCCCGAAAAATGGGTCTCGCGGGTGATCGCGTCAAAATGGGACGCCAATACCGTCTACGTCACGCAGAGCGGATACCGGGACGACGACTACCGGCCCTACGTTTGGAAATCCACCGACCGCGGAAAGACGTGGACCTCGATCGCAGGCGATCTTCCCCATGAGTTCGTCAACGTCATTCGAGAGGACCCGGTAGATAAGAGACTACTCTACGTCGGCACCGGGATGGGCGTCTTCGTGAGCTTCGATGGCGGAAACCACTGGGAACCCCTCTTCACCGGGCTTCCTCGATGCGCGGTGCATGACATCGTCATTCACCCCCGCGACCTCGACCTTGTCGCAGGAACCCACGGCCGCAGCGTGTACGTCGTCAAGATCAAACCGCTCCACGAACTTACCGACGAGGTGCGCGAGGAGCCCCTGCACCTCTTTGCAGCCTCAGACGTGCGGCGCGATCCGAACTTGGAAATGCGCAGGCGAACCCCCTATGCCGAGCCCGAGGACCCTCGACTCACGGCGACCGGGTGGGTCTGGACTCAGACTGCCGGCAAGGCGACCGTACGAGTGGTCGATGGCGATAAGAAGGTCGTCATCGAAACACAGCTCGATCTCCGGAAGGGTCTCCAGCAATACGAAATCGACCTCAAGCTAAGGTCATCGAGCGCCCCCACCGAGGACCCTAGGAAGCGAAAACCGAAGACCTTGGAAGAAGCCCTATCCGACGCCTTTTCGCAGACCCGGCCGGAGTACCTCAAGATCGGCAGTTACTCCATGGAATTTGAGTTGTCCGGGGTCAAATCGACGACGACCCTGAAGCTCGCTGCGCCCGAGCCGGGGCAAGGCTTCGGAAGGGGAGGCGATGCCGATGGGTAGGCGAGGAGTTGAGTGACCGGGTATCGAATCGTGGTCCGGGGCCAGGTTCAAGGGGTCGGCTTTCGCGCCTTTGTCTATCGCGAAGCGACCTATGTGGGTCTGCGGGGAAGGGTCTGGAACAGGTCTGACGGCGGAGTAGAGATCGTGGCGTATGCCGAAGGGCCCTCGACGCTTGATTCATTCGTGGTGAGACTTCAGCAGGGGCCGGGCAGAATCGATTCCGTAGAGGTTGACAGCCATGTCGGCGAGCCCCCTTCCAACTTCGACATCGGCCCCACTCATTAGCTCCCCAGTAGCCTAAGGTTTTGTTCGGCGACCGGATGATCTGGGTGGATTTGCAGCAGCTTACGATACGACCGCTTGGCGACGTCCAGCTTCCCAAGCTGATGCGCCACGATCCCAAGGTTGAGATAGAGCCCTTCTCCCAGCAGGATCGGGTTCGTCGAGGTGGTCCGGTCGTAGGCGCCGGACTCGGCCGATTGCTCGACATCGCGGAGCGCGGCGTACGCGCCGACCAGATTCCCCCGACGGATTTCCGTCTGTGCCACGAGCGAAAGCACGGTGGGGTGAAGCGCGAACCACCCGCGCGCAAGCCGGATCACGGCGTCGGCCTCGGCGCTTCGGAGATCGGAGTCGGCAAGGCCGGCAAGGTAGTTGCAGAAGAAAAGGCTCACCGTGTTATCGGGCGGATCATCGAGGTCGGCCATGGCCAAGAGCTTGTTCAAGAGTCTCTCTCGCCAAACCAACCCTTCAGGATCGCCCATCCGTTCGAGGCTGTTCGCAAGCTCGATCTCGTAATAGATTTGACCCGGACGCAATTCGAGTTCCTTCCGCAAGAGAGGAACGTTTCGCGCCAGCTTCTCCTCGGAAGGCTCGGGTCGGAACCCGTCGTGAAAAAACGCGATTCTTGATTCGAAGACCTTCCGTCGGCTTGTCGCCCGTTCGAGTGCATCAGGGTCCAAGTGCTCATGAATCACCCCCACAAACCTCAGCGAGGGATCATGACGCCAAAGCCGAAGCAGGACCTGTTCGCCGAATCCTCCTGACGGGAATAGATCGCGCCGGACAAGGAGGTAGCCGAACGCGTCCTCGCGCCTTTTCGCCACGGCAAGCTGAGAGGCGTGCCCTTCGACAAACCACTCGTCAGCATCGAGCCACAGGACCCACTCAGTTTCGACCAAGGCAAGGGATGCGTTCCGAGCCTCGTCGAATGCGCCGGGCCATTCGATAGCCTCGACCCGCGCTCCGAACGAACGCGCGATTTCAGGCGTGCGGTCGGTCGAACCCGTATCGACGACGACGATGCTCTCGACATGGTCCTTCACCGAACTGAGGCATCGCGCCAAGCAACGCTCCTCGTTTCGGGCGATCATCGCCAGCGTGATTCCGGTCCGCACGGGCCAAGCGTACCTGCGAGAATTCGCGCAAAGAAGGGAACCTGGCGGCCCTTGGCGAAGTAATGGGAATCATGAGCGGTCATCCTTCTCGTTTGCTTTCCGTCGCGTTGTTTGCGGGCCTTGCAGCTTGGGCGCCCGCCCAGTTCGCTGGAGCAGTCCCCCCTGCAGAACGAGTCAAGACCGGCTTCGAGTCGATTTCGCTCGCCGACGCCAAGGAGTACCTCGGCTATCTCGCTGGTCCTGAGTGTCAGGGCCGCGGAACGGGTCAGGACGGCTATCAGAAGGCGGCGGAGTACATCGCCAAGCATCTTAAGGAATGGGGCTTCAAGGCGATCGGCGACAACGGCACCTATTTTCAGAACGTGCCCTTCCAACGAAGCCGCTCGAATCCGGAGGAGACGCTCCTGCAAGTCGGCGACAAACAGTTCAAATCGTTGCGCTTCGCATCGTCCGCCGATGGCGAAGTCGAGGGCAACGTAGCCTTTGTTCGGGCCACGGGCGCAGACCCTTCGCTTGACAATCCCTCCGCTCTCGAAGGGAAGATCGTGGTCGTGTCCGCCGCCCAAGTCGGAAGGCGACTCCGGCAGCAACTCTTCACCGCCCGCCCCGCAGCCGTGCTAACGGTCGTAAAGAGCACCGCCGACTCGCAATGGTCGGTTTCCCGGGGCGGGACGCGCACAAGCCGCGCGAGCTTCCGAGGGGAGATCAGCCTCGAAGTCGCCAAGGAGCTTGCGAAATCCGTTAGGGTCGATCCCAAGCTGGTTTCGCTCGACGACCTTCCTGATGCGACCGCCCGACTCGAAACCACCGAAACCTCCGCCAAGGTCGTCGTGAAGGTTCAAACCGAGGAAGTAGGGGTGCCCAACGTGGTGGGATTGCTCGAAGGAAGCGACCCCGTGCTGAAGAACGAAGTGGTGGGCATCGGAGCCCACCTCGATCACCTTGGCGTTCAGAATGGGACCGTCTACTGGGGCGCTGACGACGACGGTTCGGGCAGCACCGCGGTGATGCTCGTCGCCAAAGCCCTTGCGACGAATCCGGTCCGACCTAAGCGCAGCATCCTCGTCATGTGGTTTTGCGGGGAAGAGATGGGGCTGATCGGCTCCAAACACTACGCTGACAATCCGATCATCCCAAACGAGAAGATGGTCTGCGAGTTGCAGCTCGACATGGTCGGGCGCAACGAGGAAAAGCAAGGGGAGGCCGCAAGCGACAACCTCAACACGATCCACCTTGTCGGAAGCAAACGAATCTCCAACGAATTGCACGAGATGATCCTCGAACAGAACAAGCATGTGGGGTTTGAGTTCGAATACGACGAAGAGGGCGTTTATACCCGGAGCGATCACTACAGCTTCGCCGCCAAGGGCATCCCGATCGCGTTCCTGTTCACCGGGTTCCACCCTGACTACCACCAGCCCTCCGACACGATCGACAAGATCAATTTCGACAAGATCGTGAACGCCGCGCGGCTCTTCTATCTGACCGCGTTCGAGTCGGGGATGAAGGATGGGCCCTTCAAACGCAACCCGTAAGCGGCTCCGCCAGATACAATTGAATCGCAATGCGAACGATACGACTCCTAATTGGGTCGGCCGCGATGGCCTTCGCGGCCTTGTGCCTGGCCGACATCGGCTACAAGGTCAAAGCGCTTCCCGAGCAGCAAAGGCTCGAGGTCACCATGACCGTGCCCGTGACTTCCTCGACGACGGCGCTTCAAGTCCCGAGTTGGTCGCCCGGAGCGTACGTGTTGCGCGACTTTGCCGCAGGGATCAAGGACATTCGATTCACCTCAGAGGCCGGTAAGGAACTCGCGTTCACCAAGCCCGAGGCGTTCACGTGGAACGTCGACACAGCTAGCGTGAAATCGCTGACCGCGAAGTATTGGGTCGCCAACAACCCCGCTGACGGAGCGATGCATTACAGTGGCCCGCCCACCTACTTGTACGTCGTCGATCGAAAAACGGAGCCCTGTCTTCTGACGTTCGACTTGCCCCACGGGTGGCTCGCCGTCCTCGGGATCGACGAGCGACGCGACGGGAGCTATCGCGCTGAGGATTACGATGTCCTCGCCGACAACCCTGTCACGATGGGCGATTTTCTCATGGACTCCTATTCGGCGCGAGGAAAGCCCCATTACATCGTCTATCGGGGACGCCTCAAGCAGCACATCGACCGCGAGTTCGTGATGAGAATGTGCAGGCAGGTGACGGAGAGCCAAGCTGAGTTCTTTGGGGGGTTGCCCTACAGCAAGTACGTGTGGCACTTTAGCGTGAGCCCAGCGATGAGCGGAGGCGGTGGCCTCGAACACCTCTCCAGCACTCAAATCGGACTCGCTGTGGGCGTCGGACCAAGCACGATGTACCTGTGCGCCCATGAGTTCTTTCACCTTTGGAACGTGAAGCGCATTCGCTCCTACCTGCTCGGACCCTTTGACTACACCCAGCTACCCAAAACCGGCGCGCTGTGGTGGCTCGAAGGCGTTACCGACTATTACGCTTCCCTGTTGCCCACGAGGACCGGATGGTTCGGCCGAGACGAGTTCTATCGTCAAGTCGAATCGAACGTCAATCGGACGCGTTCCAACGAAGAGCGGCTCAAGGTCAGCCCGTTCGACGCGAGCTACCGAGTCGGCGAGGCCAACAACGGCCGAGGGAATAGCTCCGGATTCGGCGTGAACTACTACAACACGGGGTGGCTTCTGGGACTCTGCCTCGACATCGAACTCCGAACTGCCACGTCAGGAAAGCGCTCGTTGGACGACGTCATGCGCGCCCTCTACGACCAGTGCAAGGACGGACGGCCTGGGTTCGAGGAAGAGTCCATACGTAGAGAATTGGTGCGGTTCGGCGGGGAAAAACTGGGCGAAGCCTACGACAAATGGGTGATGCAACCGGGCGAATTGCCGGTCGAGCGGCAGCTCGAAAAGATGGGCCTCTCGATGCGTCTTCGGATGGCGAGAGATCCCGATTTTGGGTTCTCGTGGACCATTGACGACCCGTCGGCGGGGCTCCGATTGACGAGCGTGGACCTCAGTCGGGCAGAGGTCTTGAAGGCGGGAGAGCAAGTGGTCGAGATCGCCGGAGTCTCCATGCGGTCGGCCACCATCCGATCGCTGCGAGACCTCGCGTCGCAAGTTCTGGCGAGGCAACAGGTCGGAACGGAGCTTTCGATCGTCGTCAAGGGCGAAGACGGGCTGCGACCCGTCCGAATGATGCTTGGCTCCAAGGTCGCCGAGCGGCTTCGAGTCGAGCCAGCCCCGTATTCGAATCCTGTTATGCGGCGTCTTCGGGACGCTTGGCTCGGACCCGCAAGGGAGAAGACCGAAGCTGTGGGCTCTTTAGCCCGTCTGGAACTCAGGGAAGCAGCCTGAAAACGAACACCATGAACGCTCTGAGCCTAACCCTCCTGATCGCCCTGAGTCCGCAAACCGATAGCAAGGCCTTCGCCGAAGAGGTGGTGGCCAAGATGAACGCAACCCTCTCGAAGGCCAATGCGCTTCAGGGCCGCGCGGAGGTCGTTTCGTACGGTGAAACCGAAGCGTTCGATTTCAAGTTTCTGAAACCGAACCTCGCAAGGTTCCAATCCAAGCACCTCGGCGTGTATCAAGACGGAAAGTCTTCGTACACGATGATGCTCGCGGACAAGCGATATTCGGTGGCTCCCGCCCCCGCTGCCGGGTTGCCTCCGGGCGCGTCGTTCAATCTCGGCGCGATGGTGGGTTTGGAGGCGCTGGTCTTTCCCAACGACGCCAAGTTGACTCCCACTTCGGCGCGGGAGGAACGTTTCGCCGGGAAGGATTGCTACGCGGTTCAATTGAAGTCGGAAGGGAACGCGCAAGCAAAGATCACGTTGTTCGTCGATCGCAAGAACTGGCTTCCGGCGGGCTGGAACTACGTTTTGCTCGATTTTTCTGCCAAAGGCCAATACAAGTCGCTCGTGCTCGACCCTAAGCTGACCCCAGACCAGTTTTCTTGGCGTCCTCCCCAAGGAGCGACCCGAGTCGGCGGCGAGTAATGTATCGGACCTTCGGCTTCAGAAGTAGTCCAGGCAAAGTCCGCGCCGGAAGGGCATCAACTTGCGCGCGGCCTCCAAGTGTGCGGGAGCAAGGACCTCGAGGTCGTCGGTGAAACGAACACCTTCCCACCCTGGCTCGCCCATCCATGCTTGCGTGTAGGCTCCGATTCCCAGTCGAATCCCTGTCTGCGAGGTCTCCGCGGGTTCGACCGTCGTCCCATCTGGGTTGAACCTCACTCGCCACGGGCCGGCGTTCTCAGGCAGTTGAGTATCCGCGACCTCAAGGACAAACTCGCCTTCCCCCTGCTCGCATCTCAGGCCGCGAAGCGAGGACGGCACGTCGATGACCCTGTACATGATGGGATTCTCGATTCCCACCGTGATCCCGCGCTCGAAGTGCCGAACCGCAAACAGGCCGTCGCCCGGTTCATCCCAAGTTGCGGAAGTCTTGTTGACTAGCAGTGTCTTAAGAAAAGAGAGACCAGTCGCGTAAGCGCGGCTCGACGTCCAAACGAACTCTCGAATCGGCTGGTCTTCCCAGAAAGTCGATTGCAGCCGAACCGCCACATAGCCCTCGATGGGGTCGCCGAAAGTGAACAGAGCGAACGGGGTTTCGCCTCCCATCTGCCGCACCCACTGCTGCTCGTTGCGGAGGTTCATCCCGTTGTAGCGTTCTGCAAACGCCTCGTAGCAGGGTCGCACGAGATCGAGTTCGTGAGGCTTGAGCGCGCGGATGGGCAATGCGGGCTCGACGGAAGGGAAATCGGCGGCAGGGCACGTGATTCTTCGGCGAAGGCCGCAGTACTCATAGCCGAACTTACGATAGAAGGAACCTCGGAATGGGTAAAGGGAGGCCAGAACGAAGTTGGACTCCTTGAGAGAGCGCATCGACTCCGCCATCAGAGCCTTCCCCACCCCTTGCGAGCGGGCCTCTTGCAGGACTCCGACCGAAGCGATCCCCATCGTCCGAACGAGGCGATGGTGGTGCGTGGACCACATATCGATCCCAGTAAAGGCGCCGACGATCCGGCCGTCGATCTCCGCCACGAAACCCATGCAATCGATCGGGATCAGATTCTCGTCCGGAGACACCGGCGCGCCGTTTCGGTAGACCATGGACCGAACGTGACCGAAGCCAATTCGGTCTTGGGGTTGATAGGGGCGCACCAAAACAGACATTCTTGAGGCAATTCGATGTTACCGCAGCTAGAGGAGGTTGTTTCAGGGCGTCGAATGGCATACAATGAGCATCTGGAGGAAGGATCGTTGGAAGTCGTTGAAGTACTGAAGAAGAACTACTTGTTTCAAGGCCTGAACGAGGGTCAATTGGACTCGGTCGTGGGGCTCGCCGCTGTGAAGGAGTTCAATGGAGGCGATACGATCGTCCGGCAATTCGACCGCAACTCCGACCTCATGCTGATTCTGCGCGGGCTTGCCTGCATCAAGACGTTTTCGGATGAGACGCTGGCGGAGATCGGAGAGGGCAGCATCATCGGCGAGGTCTCGCTCATCGACGATCAGCCGCGCTCGGCTAACGTCGTAAGCGTCGGCGGGACTTCAGTCGCAGTGATTCCCTCGGCAAGGCTCCGAGAATTGATGGATCAGGATGCCTCGACGAAGGCCGCGCTGATGGCGAATATCGCCCGATTGCTCGCCCAAAGGCTCCGAACGGCGAATATCCAACTCGATTCTGCCTTGGCTAAAGGCGGCCGATAGGCATCGGATTCGAACAGCCCGGGATTCGGCCTGGGATTTTGCGGATCGCGAGTTCTTTGGTACTCAGAACTAGGGGTTTCTGAAGGAATCGCTCGTCGGGTGATCGTATTTCGCTTATAGCCGGAGGGAAAACCGCCGGAAAGCGGGTGCTTGCTTTCTGGCTGCCCCCTGCCCCGCATGAGGAAACCACAGATGACCGCACGTCCACTCTCTCGCGACTTCGCCCCCCTTCGGGCCACTCACCTTCTGAACAGGTTCGGCTTCGCTTCCGCCTTGGGAATCGCACTCCTTGCGCCGTCCGCTGGGCTGGCGCAGACCGAAGTCCGTGCCAATTGGAAGCTGCAAGAGCAGTTTGCAAACAGCAAACTCCAGAAATTCGTCTATAGCAACTCGATTTCGGCTAACTGGATCGGCGAAACGGACAAGTTCTGGTATTCATGGCGAGACGCAGCAGGCACAAGGTACGTGCTTGTGGACGCGAAAGCCAAGCAAAAGAAGCCTCTGTTCGATCATCAGAAGCTCGCCGCCGACCTAACCGAAGCCACCAAGAAGCCCAAGGAGGCTCACGCGCTGAGCCTGAGCGCCACGAGCGTGACGGACGATGGCGCGAAGTTTCGGTTCACTACGGACGAGCAACGGTTTGAACTCGAGCTGGCGACCGGCGCGCTGAAGTCGCTCGGAAGGGCGCAGGCGCCGCCCACTCAGGGCCAAGCACAGCGGCCAGGAGCCCAGCAGTCCCGCGAATACAGAAACTTCTCGCCAGATCGGAAATGGTACGCCTACGCCGAGAACCACAACCTATTCGTCGTCGAAGTGGGCAAGGAGGACGAACCCATCCAACTGAGCAAAGACGGAGCCCAGTACTACAGCTTCGGGAGCGACGGCGGTTTTGGCGGACGCCAAGAAGACGAAGAGCAGCAAGAGGAACGGACCGGGCAGGCGCCTCGCCGAGTTCGCGCCAACGTAAGGTGGTCGTCCGATTCGAAGGCGTTTTATGTGGTTCGCTCAGACTCAAGAAAGGTCAAAGAGCTTTTCTTGGTCAACGTCCTTTCTCAACCCCGGCCTACCCTGATGAGCTACAAGTACGCGATGCCAGGCGAAGCCGACGTCGCGCAGCAGGAGGTTCACGTCTTCCGCACGGAAGGCAAGCTGTTTCAGAAAGTGCCGGTCGAGCGATGGAAAGACCAACGGGTTTCCGATATCGAGTGGGCGCCTGACTCGAAGCAGCTTCGGTTCGTTCGCAAGGATCGCCTCCAGCGCAACCTGGACCTTTGTGAATGGGACCTGCTGACCACTGCGTCGAAGGTCTTGCTCAGCGAGTCCACAGAGAACGCCTTCCTCGAAACCCAAGGCGTTCGATACGTGAAGCCTGGCGGCGACTTCATTTGGTTCTCCGAACGAACGGGGTGGGGTCATTACTACCTCTACAGCAACGACGGAACTCTGAAGCACGCCCTCACGTCCGGTCCGTGGCGAGCTGACACGATCGTCGCAGTCGATGCGGAGGGAGGCAAGGTCTGGATTCGCGGAGTGGGTCGAGAACTGGGGGAGAACCCCTACCACTCGCACCTTTACTCCGTCCAACTGGACGGCAAGAACCTCAAGCTCCTCGATGCCGGCGACGCCAACCATTCGACCGCGCCCTCCCCGAAGCAGAGGTTTCTCGTCGATAGCTTCTCGCGGATCGACCTTGCGCCCGGATGCGTGCTTCGCGATGCGAACGGCGAAGTCATCATGGAGTTGGAAAAGACAGACCTCTCGCAACTCACAGAAATGGGGTGGAGGTTTCCCGAGCCGTTCGTCGTCAAAGCCGCGGACGGAGTCACAGAAATCTACGGCAACATGTGGAAGCCGTTCGATTTCAACCCGAACAAGAAGTACCCGATCATCGCGTACGTCTATCCGGGTCCGCAAACCGAATCGGTAACGGTCGGGTTCTCGCCAACCGGGGGGCAGCAAGAGCTGGCGCAGCTTGGGTTCATCGTGATTCAGATCGGCAACCGCGGAGGCAACCCGCGACGCTCCAACGCCTACCACAGCTACGGCTATTACAACCTGCGAGACTACGGGCTCGCCGACAAGAAAGCCGGGATCGAGCAACTCGCCGCCAAGAACCCTTGGATCGACATCGAGAGGGTGGGCATTTATGGGCACTCCGGCGGTGGGTTCATGACTGCAGCCGCCCTGCTCGTCCCTCCCTACAACGACTTCTTCAAGGTCGGAGTCTCCTCTGCAGGCAACCACGACAACAATATCTACAACCAGAACTGGAGCGAGCAGCACCACGGCCTGAAGGAGGTCAAGAAGAAGGTCAAAGACGCCCAAGGGAACGAAGTCGAAGAGACCACATTCGAGATCAAGGTTCCTACGAACGCCGAAATGGCTGCGAACCTCAAGGGTAAGTTGCTCCTCGTACATGGGGATATGGACAACAACGTCCATCCCGGCAACACGATTCGGCTGGTGGATGCGCTGATCAAAGCCAACAAGAGGTTCGACTTCATGCTGATGCCGGGCCAAGCGCATGGCTTCGGCAGCATGACGGGGTACTTCACGCAGATGATGTACGAGTACTTCGCCGAACACCTGCTGGGGGACGGGTACCGCCGAAGCGCGGACATGACGAACAAAGGCGGGAACTGACGCTCCTCTCGGCCGGGCATAGGGTACACCTGGGCGAGTGAGAGTGTGGTACCCCCGATTGTCCTCGGCAGAGGAGGTCGCGCGGCTCCGAGAGTGGGTCGGCGAAGGCATCGAACTATTCGGCGGCGAACCGGGGCCATCCGATTACGAGGTATTGGTCGACGGTTGGCCCAACGCGGAGAGGTTGGAGGCGTCGAGCGTTCTGAGGTCCGTGATCGTGCCGTTTACGGGCGTGCCTCCTGAGACGCTCGCGCTCTTGCGCCAACGCCCGCGCCTGAGCCTTCACAACATCCACCATAGCGGCCCAGAGACCGCCGAGATGGCTCTTGCGCTGATGTTCGCGGTATGCAAGAGAATCGTGCCGATGGACGGATTGCTTCGGAAGGGCGACTGGTCCCCCCGATGGGACGATGCCCAGTCCCTCAGGCTCGAAGGCAAGCGGGCCCTGGTTCTGGGCTATGGCGGGATCGGGAGGAGAATCGCCAAGGCGTGCGTAGCGCTCGGGATGAAGGTCACGGCGATCCGAAACCGGCCCGAGCTCGGCGCGGACGCCCCCGTTTCCGTGGTTTCCTTCCAGAACCTCGCCGAGGCCCTCGCGTGCGCGGAAGTGCTCCACATCGCTCTGCCGCTCACTCCGCACACCGAAGGGATGATCGGGGAAAGGGAACTCGCCGCGCTGCCCAAGGGTACGATTCTGATCAACGTCGCCAGAGCCAAGATCGTCGACGAGCGTCCGCTCTTCGAAGCGCTCTCCTCCGGCCACTTGGGGGGAGCTGGGCTCGACGTCTGGTACCGCTATCCGAAACCTGGCGAACGAGTGTCCCCCTCCGATTACCCGTTCGAGACTTTGGACAACGTGGTCCTCAGTCCCCATCGGGGCGGAAGTTCGACCGAAGTGGAGTCCCACCGCTTCGAACACATCGCCAAACTGCTGCGGCAAGCCGGGCAGGGAGAGGCTATGGAGAATCGCATCGACCCGGAAATGGGGTATTGATCAAGCGGCTTTGACCTGGCCGACGAACTCGACTTCGGCTTTTTCGGCGACCTCGTTATACGCCAGGATCGGGAGCGAGGGAAGGCTCTTTTCAGCCAACCGCCGTAGGGGCAGCCTGAGCTGCGTGCTGCAGATCAGCACCGCCTGATAGCCTTGCGCCGACGCGCGATCGACTTCAGATTGCAGCCGCTGCACGAGATGGCGCTGCTCATCGGGATCGAGCACGAGCATCGAGCCGAAACTCGTCACGTTGACCTTTTCGGCAAGGTCCCGCTCAACAGCCGGTTCGAGCGTGATGCAATACAGCTTATTGTTGTCATCGAGGTACTGCCGGGTGATGGTGCGAGAGATTGCCGCGCGGACGAGCTCGCCCAATTGCTCGGGGTCCTTAACGCGCGAGCCGAAGTCCGCCATGGTTTCGAGGATCGTCACCATGTCCCGGATCGGCACCTTCTCCCGCAAGAGGTGCTGGAGGACCTTCTGAATGTCCCCGACCTGCAGCACGTTGTTGACGAGCTCGTTGACGACCGCCTCGTCGTGAGCCTTCGCATTGTCGAGCAACATCTGGACGTCTTGGCGGCTCAGGAGATCGGCGGCATGTGCCCGGACGACCTCAGAGAGGTGGGTACTCAGCACCGCGGAAGGCTCGATGACGGTGAATCCCGCGCGTTCCGCAGCCTCACGGTCGCCAGCTTCGACCCACAAGGCGTCCAGTCCGAAGACCGGGTCCTTTGCGGCGATCCCAGCCACGTTCTGAATCACCGCGCCGGAATTCACAGCGAGGAGCCGATCGGGCATCACTTCGGAGCGGTTGACCTCTTCGCCGCGAACCTTTAGGACGTACTCGTTCGACCGCAGATGGATACTGTCCCGAATTCGAACGGTCGGCATTACGAATCCGATTTCCATGGCGATTTGCCTCCGAGTCGCAGAGACTCGATCTGCGAGGTCGCCCCCCACTCGTGGGTCCGCGAGTTTGGTGAGCCCATACCCGATTTCGATTTCGAGCGGATCAACGCCGAGCAACGGGAGTACGGCTTCGGGCCCTTGCGGGACGGTGTCCTTCTTCGCCTCAGGCTTTGCGCCGTCAGGTTTGTTGTCAGACTTACCAAGGGATAGGTTGCGCAGGGCGTTGGGGTTGCCCTTGAGGTAGCTATAGAGCCCATACAGGAGCACCGCCACGCCCAGGAAGATCGTGGCCGGAAACCCTGGAACAAAGGCCAGGCAGCCCAGAGAAATCGCTGCAAACAGCATCGCTCTCGGCTGTCCGAGAAGCTGCGCGGTCACCTCTGCGCCCATGCTCCGTTCCTGTCCCGCGCGGGTTACCATCAGGCCGCTCGCCGTGCTGATGAGAAGGGCCGGGAGTTGGCTAACGAGGCCTTCGCCCACGCTGAGCAGAGCGTAGGTTCTCAAAATCGTCATGGCGTCGCCCTGGCCCTTCAGGAACCCCACGGCCAACCCGCCGATGATGTTGATCAGGATGATGAGGATCGAGGCGATGGCGTCGCCTTTGACGAACTTGGACGCGCCGTCCATCGCGCCGTAAAAGTCCGCCTCTTGCTTGATCTGTTTGCGTCGTTGCTTGGCTTCTTCGTCGTCGATGATCCCCGCTGCGAGGTCGGCGTCGATCGCCATTTGCTTTCCGGGCATCGCGTCGAGCGTGAACCTGGCGACGACTTCAGACACCCGGCCCGCGCCGTTCGTGATCACCACGAATTGCACGACGACGAGGATGAGGAACGCCACGAAGCCGACGACGAAGTCGCCCCCCATCACTAGGCTTCCGAACGTATCGATGACATGGCCCGCCTCGGCCGTACCCAGAATCAGCTTCGTGGCCGCGATGCTGAGGGCGAGCCGGTAAAGCGTCGTGATGAGCAGGAGGCTCGGAAACACACTGAACTGGAGCGGGTCGGTCACGTTGACCGCCGCGAGCAGGATCACGACCGACGCGCCGATCGCCATGACCAGCCCAAGGTCGAGGAGCCAGTGCGGCAGCGGGATGATGAGAATCCCAACAACGGCGATGAGGCCCATTCCCAGGAGTAGGTCAGTATGGCGCAGCAGACGCTGAATCGAACTCATGTGTCCAGCGAGGGCGCACTCGGCCCTCATTGGACTATCGGCATTTCTACCGGGGAACCTCAGGGCCCACCCGGCTGGGCGAGCCCAATCGCCCGCTAGCCTCCTGGCTTGCCCGCTCCCGGCATCTCAAGGCCCAAAGTCCGACCCTTTTCGACGGCGGGAACGCCCTCGGTCATCCACTTCGGCGCGGGGGCGTCCTTGAGGTAGTGATCGAAGAACTGCTGCATCCGAACCGCCCAATCCTTCTGATTGGGCCGTCGCGTGAGGTTGTGGTCCTCGTTGTTGTACACCACGAGCCAAACGGGCTTCTGCAGCCGCCGCAAAGCCGTGAAGTACTCGATGCCTTGATACCAGGGAACGGCGCCATCCTTGTCGTTGTGCATCATCAGAAGCGGCGTGTTGACGCGGTCTGCCCAGAACACGGGCGAGTTCTCGATGTAGAGCAAGGGTTTATCCCAAATGGTCGCGCCGATTCGACTCTGACCCTTCTCATATTGCATGGCCCGAACCAGGCCACTTCCCCACCGAATGCCCCCGTACGCGGAGAACATATTGGAAACCGGGGCGCCGGCGCAAGCGGCTCGGAAGAGGTTGGTCCGCGTCACCAGAAACGCTACCTGATAGCCGCCCCAGCTCTGTCCTTGAATGCCGATGCGCTGGCGATCGACGAACCCTCGATCGATCAAAGAGAGCACCCCCGGAATGATCGCCTGCTCCGAACTCTCTCCGGGGAATCCAATCTCATAAGGGATGTCGGGCATGAAGACCAAGTAGCCGTTGCTGGCATATACGGTTGGGTTGATGGTCGAAGCGCTGGGCGCTGGAACTCGATGCCGATGAAGTTGGTCGGAGAGGCGCTCGTAGAAGTACACGATCATCGGGTACTTCTTGGCGGGATCGAAGTTCTCCGGCTTGACGAGCACGCCGCTGAGCGGCACGCCCTCGCCCGACACCCATCGAACAAGCTCCGAGGCGCCCCAGTTGTACTCCGACTGCTGCGGGTTTGCCTCCGAGACCTTCTTTCCGCCCTGAAAGTGGGTGGTAGCCAGCCAGAGGTCGGGGTACTCCGTGAAGGTTTGGCGCGTGTAGACGATCGTGTCGGATTGCTCCGCCTTCGTCGTAAACGTGAGGATTGCGTCTTCATAAAGCAGCCGCTCGGGCGATCCGACTCCTTCCACTCGGTCGCGGAAGAAACCGGTCGCCTTGGTGTCTTCGTTCATGCCGAGCAAGAACAGAGGAGCGGCGGGGTCTAGGGTGTCGCGCTCGCGATCCATGACGACGGGCCGGAAGCTGATCCGAAACGCCCGTCCGACGCCGTCGGTCACGCAGGTGGGCTTCGCCGCGCCCGTCGGATCGCAAGCCCAGATGTCGAAGCGGTCGTTGATGAGCACGCGCTTGTCGCCATCCGTCCATCCGCTCAGTCCGTACGATCCGGGATTTGCAGGATGATCGTCCTCTTCGTCGTGGATCGCATAGGGAATCGCCGAACTCAGGTCGGTGATCTTTCCAGTTGCGAGTTCGAGGCTCGACCACGTTCGTTTCACCTCGTCATACACCATCGCAAAGCGGCCGCTGGGCGAGGTTGAGGGCACGACGGCCCACTGTTCGAGCGCTTTCTTCCGCGAGCCGTCCTCGACGTTGACGATGTAGATATCGTAGTACCCTTGGTCCCAGGAGATGTGCTGAAGATACGGCCGGTCGTCTGCGGCAACGGCGAACTTGGCGTCGCCCTTCCCTCCGACGTTGACGGTTCGCAAGTCGGGCGAAGAGAGCTGAACGACCCGGTTCGAGCCAAGGTGAAGCACCGCGGTATAGCTTCGATTTCGCTCGGCGTTGGCTTGCAACAGTTGTTGAGGCTGGAGCTGCGGGTCGCGCCAATTCCATACGTCGACCTGCACCTTCTCTTCTTCGGGGGTGTCGTCCTTCGGGGCCTCGGGCGCGAGCGGCGCTGTGGCAAACTGCACCCGCGCACCGGAGTCTGAGAACCTCAGCGCGCCCCGAGTCACGATCTCCCAACCTTGGGGGACGCCCGCAGTCGTTGCGGACACCATCGCTTGCTCCTTGACTTCACCCAGCCGATACACGAAAAGGCTCTGCTTGGGCTTCTCCGCCGCGTAATCGTCCTTATCGCTGAGGAAAGCCAGCCTGCGCGTCTTGTCATGGTAGGTGAGTTGCGAGTATCGCCCCAGCTCCGAGACGACCGGGTACGTCGCCTCCTTGCCCAGATCGAGATAGAACACTCCGTCGCCTTTGCCATCCTTGGTAGATGCGGCAAAAAGCACTAAAGAGCCGTCTTCGGAGAACGTATAGGAAGCCACATCCGGTACCCGGATCTCCTTTGCCGAACCGATCTGCTGCAAAAGCAGAGGCGTACCGGGAGCATGGTCCTTCTTCTTTTGGGGACCTTGGGGCTTCTCAGCGGCCTCTTGTCCCTCGGCGGGTTTCGCAGGCTGCGCTGGCGTTGCCGGGGGAACCTCTTCGATCTGATAGGCGAACCACGAGCCCCCCTTTTCGGCGAGCCGCCATGATCGAACGCGTTCGATGACCTTAGGCGTGGACTGCCCGAGTTCGAGCACGGCCAGGGAGTTCTTCGGCTGGTCTTTGGCGGGCTTCTTCTCGCGGCGCGCCTTGTCGACTTCCTCTTTCGGTGGGACGACCGTACACAGCAGATACTTCGAATCGTGGCTGAAGTTCGCGGCAGTTCCCCGCTCGATCTTCACTTCTGCGCCCGAGGCGGTCGCCCGTACGATCAACACGCCGTCGCCGACTTGAGGCGCCACCTGGTAGGCGAGCCACTTGCCGTCCTTCGAGAGCATTGGCGAGCGGATCGACTTCCAACTATCGTACAAGTCGTGCGTCAGGACCTTCTTCTGGCCGTACGCGCCCGAGAATAGCGACAAAAGGACAAGAAGAACCGGGACGACTCGGCCCCGGCCACGCGCATGGGAAGCTGCCATCATGCGGGGAGGCTACCCCGATTTTCAGGTGATTTGACCCTTTCGGCGCCCGAATTGGTAGAGGAGGTTAGCTGGGGCTCTCTGTCGGAGCGCGCCCCTCACGCAGCCTCAGCAACTTTGCCCGCATCTGCTTGTGGGCTCTGTGGAGCCTCGACCGAATGGTGCCCACAGGCTTGTCCATCAGCAGGGCGATCTCCTTGTATGGCATCTGCTGGACGTCGGCGAGCATGACGAGCATCCTCTGCTCGGAACTCAGCGCGTTGTACGCCAGTTGCAGGTCTTCCGAAAACGTCTGATCGACAAACTGCGCTTCGGGGTCAGGCGCGGAGTCTGCGACTTCGAAGAACAGCGATTCCTCGGTGCTCTCACGAATCAGGGGCGAATCGAGGGACACCGGTTGAATGCGCCGCTTTCGGGCTCGCAAGAGGTCGAGGAAAAGCCGTGTAACGATCCGGAAGATCCAGTTCTCGAACGGCTTGTCGCCCTCATAATCTCCGAAACTGCGGTAGGCCCGGTAATAAGCTTCTTGGGTGAGATCCTCGGCGTCGTTCCGATCACCGGCAAGTCGGTAGGCGAGGCTGAAGACCTTCTTGTAGGTCTTCTCCATCAGTTCGCTGAACGCTCCGCTATCAGCTACGATCGCTGCGACGTTTCGACTTGCCACGAGGTGATTTCCTTGGAGTTCCTTCCTATAACTACCGGAACACGAACCGACGAGTTTCAGTTCCCGTAGTCCTTTGTTTGCCTCTTTCTCAGAGAGACGGCTTGGGGTCTCCCATCCGTTCAGCGCACCAGAAACAGAAGCGAGCGCCCCGTGGCTTGCACGGGACGCTCGGCAAGGACTTTCGAGTTCGCTTACTTGCGAACGCGGCGTCGCAGAGCGACTACAGCGCTGCCCAGCCCAAGGGCGAGCATCGTCGCAGGCTCAGGAACCACGCCCGTGTAGACGTTGTCGATGTTGACCCAACTATTGACGCCGGGATCGTCGGCCGACATGGTCGCGCTCGTGATCGCGCCGCCACCGACCCAACCGATGAACTGCTCACCCCCACCGGTGGCCATGCTCTGAAGGCCGATACCGGCGATGTCGAGGGTAACCGTTCCGTTGATCAGGGCGCCGTTGATGTCGGAGTTCGCGAGCCGGGCGCCAAACGCCGTCGCCGCGTTACCGGTCATCGTGATCGTTACGGGGTCGAACGCGGAGTTCGTCGAGAGAGCGTCTGGGTTTGACCAGAGCCCGCCAGCAGCGCTCGCATCCCAGCCGTAGCCGTTCGCGCCCGGGGCGCTCCAAGTCAACTGAGAGCCGTTCAGCGGCGAACCGTAGGTCCATCCAGCAAACGTCTCCAGGTAGTAACCTGGGGCAATAGCCGCCACGAAAGCGGCCTCGCTGAAGTACCAAGTGGCATTTGCCGAAGCGATCGCGCCGCCCACCACGGCAAGCGCGGCAATTCGAAGTGTTTTCACAGAATCTCCTCCTATCATTTCAACCAACGCCGCAAAACGGCGTCGAATTCAATTTGAATCCTATCACAGTCGGTTCGAATTCGTGACCACAATCTGAAGGAACCGCGACAAATCCAGCATTATTGCCAGTCACCCGGCAATGGGTACTGGCTACTTATCTACCATGACGGCCACGCCTTTCTTGAGCGCTGCCTGCGCGGCAGCCAATCGCGCGATGGGAACCCGGTAAGGGGAGCAGCTCACGTAATCGAGTCCGAGTTCGTTGCAGAAGTCGATCGAATCCGGCTCGCCGCCGTGTTCCCCGCAAATCCCCAGTTTCAGCCAAGGTTTGACCGACCGCCCCTTTGATACGGCGAACTCCATCAACTGGCCCACGCCGGAGACGTCGATCGACTCGAAGGGATCGCGTGGGAGGATCTTCTGTTCGACGTAGGGGCGCAAGAACCGGTCGGAATCGTCACGGCTAAACCCGAAGGTCATCTGCGTGAGGTCGTTCGTTCCGAAGCTGAAGAAGTCGGCCTCCTCTGCGATCTCATCGGCCGTCAGCGCTCCTCGCGGAACCTCGATCATCGTTCCGAAACTGTAGGGGATCTCAACCCCCTGCTCTTCGACCACCTTGCGCGCCGTTTCTTCGAGCTTTGCCTTTACGGCCCGGAGCTCGTTGACATGGCCGACTAGCGGGATCATGATCTCAGGCACGGCTCGCCGCCCCGATCGAATCACCCGCGCCGCGCCCTCCAAAATCGCGCGAGTCTGCATTTGCACGATCTGCGGAAATACGATCGAGAGCCGGCAGCCTCGGAGCCCCATCATCGGGTTGACTTCGTGCATCGACTCCACGGCTCGAAGCATCGCTTCCTTCTCAACGTTGGGGCTTCCGTTCGCCTTCGCCACGGCCACCTCTTGCGCGAGTTCCACCAGGTTCGGTAGAAACTCATGCAGCGGCGGATCGATCAGCCGAACCGTCGCAGGCAAGCCGTCGAGGGCTTCGAATATCCCCACGAAGTCGTCCCGCTGGAACTCCAAGAGCTCGTCTAGCGCGGCCTGACGCTCGTCATCCGACTTGGAAAGGATCATCCGCTGCACGACTGGGCGGCGGTCGCCTTCGAAGAACATATGTTCGGTTCGGCAAAGTCCAATCCCCTCTGCGCCAAACCGCAACGCGAGCTCTACGTCCGCAGGCGTGTCGGCGTTGGTCCGAACTCGCATCGTCCGTCCCTCATCGGCCCAACCCATGAAGGTGTTGAAGTCGCCCGTCAGCTTCGGTTCTTCGACGGGTACCCCACCCCAAATAACCTCGCCTAAGGACCCGTTGAGAGAGATCACGTCGCCTTCGCGAACCGTGACGTCGCCGACCGAGAAGTTCTTGTTCGCCGCGTCCACGGAGATATCGGAGCAGCCCGCTACCGTGGGAATCCCGAACCCACGGGCGACCAGGGCGGCATGGCTGGTCATCCCTCCCTTTTCGGTCAAGACCCCCTGAGAGGCCAACATGCCTTTCAGATCGTCCGGGCTTGTCTCCGCACGCACCAAAATGACATTCCGGCCCTCGCCCCCCTTGCCCAGTTCGGCTGCGGTTTGAGCGTCGAACACGGCGATGCCAGTCGCCGCTCCAGGCCCAGCCGGAAGTCCCTTGGCGATGACCTTATACGCCGCGCCTGGGGAAATCACGGGCAGCAAGCAGTGGTTGAGCAATTCAGGATCGACGCGAAGCAGCGCCTGCTCGCGGGTGATGAGGCCCTCCTCCACCTGATCGACCGCTATCTTGATCGCGGCCGGGCCCGTTCGCTTGCCCGTTCGGCATTGCAGGATGAAGAGCTTGCCGTGCTCGATCGTGAACTCGATGTCCTGCATATCCTTGTAGTGGCGTTCGAGCCTCTCACAAATCTCCTCGAACTGATCGTACAACTCCTTGTTCTCCGCAGCCAATTGGCTGATCGGAACCGGAGTTCGAACGCCGGCGACGACGTCTTCGCCTTGGGCGTTCATGAGGTACTCGCCAAAGACCTTCTTCTCACCCGTCGCAGCGTTCCTCGTAAATGCCACGCCGGTGCCGCAGTCGTTGCCGCGGTTGCCGAAGACCATGGCTTGCACGTTGACCGCAGTCCCAATGTCGTCCGAAATCTTCTCTCTGCGCCGGTACACGATCGCCCTGGCGTTGTTCCACGAGCGGAAGACGGCCTCGATCGCCGCTTGAAGCTGAACGCGGGGGTCCTGCGGAAACGGGCTGCCCGTCAGCTTGAGCACATGGGCGTCGAACCGACGGCACAGCTCCTTCATCCCTTCCGCATCGACCTCCAAGTCGCCTGAAACCCCCAGCTCTTGCTTGAGGCCCGCGAAGATGTGCTCGAAATCGTGCTTGGAAAGGCCCGGAAACCGGTCCGAATAGGCGACGTCGCTCAGCATCATGATGAGGCGGCGATAGCTGTCGTAGACAAAGCGAGGATCGACGATCTTCGTCAGCGCTTCGACGATTTCGTCGTTGAGCCCGAGGTTCAAAACGGTGTCCATCATTCCGGGCATGGAGAACTTCGCTCCCGACCGGACGGATACGAGAAGGGGGTTGCTGGGGTCCCCGAACCGCTTGCCCAGATCAGTCTCCACGTCTTGCAGCGCTCGATAGACCTGGTCCATCAGACCGTCGGGGAGTTGCTGTCCGGCGGCGTAATAGGCGTTGCAGACTTCGGTGGTGATCGTGAAACCTGGGGGGACGGGCAGGCCGATGTTGGTCATTTCGGCAAGGTTCGCGCCTTTGCCTCCGAGTAGGTCGCGCATGGAGGCGTTGCCCTCTCGAAAGAGGTAAACCCATTTTGAGTTCATGGTGAGATGTAGTGTCTCCTTGATCGGGTTGCAGGGCACGCGACGGCACTGGCGCAGGAAACCCCGTGGGAGCCACCATTGTACCTTTGCTGGGGCAAAGGGCGTTTGGCGCCCCGCGCGTTGACACCCTTGCCGCGCTTATGCCAATATTCATGTTCGGTCCCCTTAGGGGGTCTGAACAGAAGGTTTCGATGAAAGAAGGCATTCATCCCAATTCGCACCCTGTTATCTTCGTAGACGGGGAGCATGAATGGTACGGCGTCTCGACGATCACAACGAATGAGACCCGCGAGGTCGAGGGCGTCAAGTATTACGTCGTTCCGGTCGAAATCAGCGCGTTCAGCCACCCCTTCTATACAGGCCAAAAGAAACTGGTCGACACCGCAGGACGGATCGAGAGATTCCGCCGCAAGTACGGTTTGACCGACTCGAGCTCCAAATAACCTCGCGCTGCTCGGCAGCAGCCCGCCAGAAGCCATAATATGGACGTGGCCCATAGAGCGAGGTCGATTAGCCTGCGCCGGCCTTCCCATCTCGACTCAATGGAGAGTAGGCCATGTCAAAATCATCTTATCGCGACCGGTCGGTCCTCATTCACGGCAAGTTCAAGAGTGAAAAGTGGGACTTCCACGACCACATTCTGCCCCCGATCCCCACTTCGGTAGCCTTTCGACTCAGAAGCGCCGAGCGAGGAGCTGAGGGCTTTCGCCAGTTCGCCAACCCCGAACTCGATCGGAGCAAACTGCATCCGATCTACATCTATTCGAGGCTCGATGAACCGGGGCAGGGTCTTCTGGAAGAGACCCTTGCCTTTGCCGAAAAGGGCGAGACTGCGGTGAGCTTCGCTACGGGAATGGCCGCGATCAGCGCCGTGATCGGCATTCACGTGAAGGCCGGGGACCACATCGTCGCCCACAAAACTCTCTACGGCTGCACCTACAGCCTCATCACGGGATGGCTGGAGCGGTTTGGAGTAAGTCACACGTTCGTCGACTTTCGCGATCCACAGGCGATCGCCAAGGCCATTCGCCCCGAAACCAAGGTGGTGTACTTTGAATCGCCCTGCAACCCCAACCTCGACCTGATCGACATCGAAGAGGTCGTCAGGGCCGCGGGCGATGCGAACAAGGACCGCGACGCAGAGAGCAGGCTCGTCACGATCATCGACAACACGTTCGCCACGCCCTATTGCCAGCGCCCACTGCCTCTGGGAGTCGATTACGTGGTTCACTCCCTGACCAAGAACCTTGCCGGTTTTGGCGCGGATATGGGGGGGGCGGTCATCGGACCGCGAGAACGAGAAACCGACCTCCTGCTCTTCCGAAAGGACTTTGGCGGTTCGCTCTCGCCCAAGGCGGCGTGGGACATCCTCACCTTCGGCATTCCAACGCTCGCTTTGCGGGTGGAGCGGCAACAACAAAACGCGCAACGGGTCGCCGAATATCTCGATCTGAATCCCAAAGTGAAACTGGTTCGATACCCTGGACTCGATGGGTTTCCACAGCGGGAACTCGCGCGGAAGCAGATGCGGGACATCGATGACAACTTTGCTCCCGGAAGCATGATCTATTTCGAACTGAGCGGTTCGCCCGAGGAAGCCTATCAGCGAGCGAAGGCGTTGATCGACCATCTGGCCGTCAACTCACTCAGCATCACGCTGGCCGTGTCGCTGGGGCAGATTCGAACTCTGATCGAGCATCCGGCTTCGATGACGCACAGCGCGGTGCCTCCGGAGGCGCAGCAAGAAGCGGGAATCGCCCCTGGCGGTATTCGGATGAGCCTCGGGATCGAGGACGCGCGCGACATCCTCTCGGACCTTGAGTCGGCCCTCGAAGCCGTCAAATAGAGTTCTCGGTTGGGTGGCCCCGAGATCGCGATGCTTCCATAATGGGGCATGGCTGCAACTTCGGACGCGGTTTCCGTCCATCGCTCGACCCTTGCTGAAGTCGACCCCGAGGTCTTCGAACTGATTCAGTTGGAGATTCGGCGACAAGAAGGCAACCTGGAACTGATCGCCAGCGAGAACATCGCAAGCCTTGCGGTTCGGGAAGCGATGATGAGCGTTTTGACGGACAAGTACGCGGAGGGCTATCCGGGCAAGAGGTATTACGGCGGTTGCGATGTCGTGGATGAGGTCGAGAACCTGGCGATCGAACGGGCCAAGGAGCTTTTTGGCGCGGAGCACGTCAACGTTCAGCCCCATAGCGGCGCTCAAGCCAACATGGCGGCCTATTTTAGCTTCCTCGAGCCCGGCGACACGCTGATGGCGATGAACCTTGCGCATGGCGGGCACCTCACCCACGGAAGCCCGGTGAACTTCAGCGGCAAGCTGTACTCGGTGGTCCCCTACGGAGTGGACGCCGAGACCGAGACGATCGATTACGATGTCATGCGGGATCTTGCCTTGCAACATCGCCCGAAGGTGATCGTAAGCGGCGCGACCGCCTATTCGCGGGAGTTCGACTTTGCCCGCATCCGCGACATCGCAGACGAGATCGGCGCGGTTCATATGTGCGACATGGCCCACTACAGCGGGCTGATCGCGGGCGAGCAGTATCCCTCCCCCGTTCCCTATTGCGACATCGTCACTACCACCACTCACAAGTCACTGCGCGGGCCGCGAGGGGGCATGGTGCTGTGCCGCGAAGAAAGGGCGAAGGACGTCGACAAGGCGGTGTTTCCGAACGTTCAAGGCGGCCCCTTGATGCACGTCATTGCCGCAAAGGCCGTTTGCTTGGGGGAGGCGCTCAAGCCGCGGTTCAAGGGTTATCAGGCGCAAGTGCGAGCGAACGCCCGAAGGCTTGCTCAAGCTCTGCAGGGCGAAGGCTTCCGGATCGTGAGCGGCGGAACAGACTCGCATTTGATGCTCGTCGATTTGAGGCCCTTCGGGGTCACGGGAAAGGAAGCCCAGCAAGTGCTCGACGACGTGCGGATCACGACCAACAAGAATGCGATCCCGTTCGATCCGGAGAAGCCGTTTGTCACGAGCGGACTTCGTTTGGGAACGCCCGCGATCACGACGAGGGGGATGCAAGAATCCGAAATGGACGCCATCGCATCCTTGATCGCGCGGGCTCTGCGCCACCGAACGGACGAACGCGAGCTAAGCGAGGTGAGGCGGGACGTCGGCGCGCTTACAGAGCGCTTTCCGATCCACATCTTCTAGGGGCCGCTACGCCGCGATCGACAAGTACGACTCCACCTGCTGCTCCAGAGCAGGTTGGAGCAGGGCGATCTCCTCTTCCGAAAGAGACACCGTAACTTGCACTTCGGGCTCAAGTTCGGCGTGGCACTCCCAGAACTCGGCACGAAAGCCCAGTTCACCGGCCAGCCAATGCGCGTACGATACGGCGCAGACCGTCCTGAACTCCGATTTGTTCTTCCAAGGCTGCCACAGCGATTCGAGGATGCTGGAATAGAGGTGCGGGAGTCCGTAACCTTCGAAGGCGGCGATGGTAAGGCCGGTTAGTTCGCCCTCAAAAAGCCTGCGAAACGCGACGTCCAGCGTCGAACTCATTTTCTCCGCGAGGAAGTAAGTGCGCTCGAACGACTCTGGGTCGAGCACCGACAGCAGCCCAAGACCCAGATCGTGAAGCACCCCTGCTGCAAACAGTTCATCGGCCTGCAACTCCGATTCGAACGGCTCGTCTCTTTGCATCCTGGCGAACACGTACCGGCTCAGGAGCCCGGTCGCCAGGCAGTGGCGTGAGACCCTTCCGAGTTGCTCCGTATGCTCTTCGTTCCTCGCTCCCACAAAGTGGGTCATCATCAAAGAGGTCGCAATCGACCGGATCGCTCGCTGACCCACGACTAGAATCGCAGAACGCAGCGTCGAATGGGGTGACTGAGCGAGCTGGGGCGCCATGAAATTCGTCGCGGACAAGACCTTCGCGGCGATGCTCGAATCCGAAGCGATGATCTTCTCCAGATCGAGAGCCGAGGCTTCCCCGTGGTCGATGGCGTTGATTAATCGAACGACATTCGCGGGCAGCGCAGGAAGCTTGTGCGAGCGCTTCATTCTCAGTTGCAGCTTTCCGTAGTCCGAATTCATCGCGATTCCCCCTCTCCAAGTCGGTCCACGGGTAGGACCGCCAGTACTCAAATCGGCAGAGCCAAAGGGAGTACTCAAGGGAGAATTGCCGGGTACTGGGTTATTGCCGTACTTTTAGCAACGATTCCGACCCACAACCTAGACTATTCTTCTGAGGGAGCTGCTGGCTCCCTCAGCAGAGCTGGTAGCTGGGCATCGCAAAAACCAGCTTCGTCAGCCTGCGGGCGAGGTTCGGGAACACGTTGGGACGGAAAGCCCCTTCGACTCCGCCGGCTGCGTCGATCGCCGAAGTGAGCACCTGCATATCGGTGAGCGTCAGGGGAACGTCGAACAACCCCGCGAAGGCCGCCGCCAACTGGCCAGAGTCCGCCAGCGATGGGCTGGACAAGTAGTTGCGGACGATCTCGACCGCGCTGCCCTGTCGGTTTGCCATCAGCACATCAGCGTACTTGAGCCGCTCCATCATCATCGCCGGGCTGATCCACCCATCGCCCCAATTCCATCCTGCAACGTCGGGAGGGAACAGCAGCCTCAACCCCATGCGCCTCGTCATGGACTCGACGGCGCCTGCCAGAGCTAGTAGGGGACCCTCGATGGGCTTGGAAGGGCCCGCATTGGTTGGGCGTTGTTTCAGGGCGAGTTCCGCAAATCCCAACTGGCGCAAAGGGGGCACGACGAAATCGATGGGGCATTTCACCTGTTTTCGAACGCACTTCTCGCTCCAGAACTCCGGCGTCGTCGCGATCGTAAGCAACACCGCCTTCATTTCGTACTTGCCGTCCACGAACGACTTGGCCACGCGTTCGACAACCCGCGGCTCAGGATTCGGATACGCGAAGTACTCCCAAAGTTTCGTGGCGAGATACTGCGCCGTCCGAGGTCGAGAGACCAGGTGATCGAGGGCGGAGTCGGTGTCGAAACGGGCGTTCTTCCCCAGTACCGTTTTGGGACCGTCGTCGTGAAAGTCCGGGGAGTATGCCGCAGCAACGAACGGGCGGCCCGACTCCATCGACTCGACGAGTTGGGCGCGATTGGCTGCGGGAGTTCCATATCGAAAGGCGACCCGCAGGCCCCAGCCGGTGAACGCTCGGGCCAACTCGGCCACGTCCCTTTCCGTATAGTTGCCGACGCCCAGCGTGAACAGTTCCATGACTTCGCGGGCGAAGTTCTCGTTGGGGCGTCCCTTGACGCTGGTTTCGCCGTCGAGCCAGCGGAGCATCGCCGGATCGGCCGTGAGATCGCCGATGAGCTGGCGAAAGTTCCCAATCCCCCCTTCCCGAAGCAGGTTCAGGTACTTCAGCATCATTAAGCTGTTCTCGACCTTGCTTGCGCTGACCGCAAAGTGGTCGTGCCAAAAGAGCGCGAGCCGCTCTTGCAGAGGTTGGTCGGTGAGAACGAATTGCAGGCCCCACCATGCGCTCAGGCGCGCGGGGTTGAAGTCCACCATGTTCTGGTTGTTGACGAAAACGAACTCGAAGGGGCTGACTTCGGGCGCTTTCTTGGGGTCGTACTGCAAGAGCGCGTCGATTGTCTTGTGCAGCCCCAAAGCGGAATACCGCTTCATTTCGGCTTGGGACGCTCCGAGTCCGAAGCGCCTGAGCAAGTGGGCGATCCTCTGGGTTTCGTTCATGGGACGACCTGCTTTTCGAGTCTGAGTACCTATAGCATATAGCGGTTCGCTGGGATTTGAGCGAAGAATTGCAGGGCAATTTCACGAGCGAGCAGAAAAAAGTCCCGCTCGGAACTGGCTTCCCCGTAAGTTTTGTACATTGGAATTAGATGGACCTGCGCAGGAGCAGTAGGTTCAGGGAGGACTGAAAACATGACACTGAGTTCAGCCATAACGGCGTCGTTGTTAGCGCTTTCGATGGGCGCGATGACTCTGGAACCTCAAGGCAAGACCGCCCCCGGCAGCGCGAAAACGAAAGCGCCCGACGTCATTGTAACCGGCCCCATCAAGCAGGTCGACGATCCGGCGCTTGCGCGCAGGGTGACGAATCGGTTCGAGGGCGCGCCGATCAGCGAGGTTCTCGATTGGCTTGCAAGCGAAAACGTTAGCTTTGTCGCCGATTCCGAGGCGTTTGGCGATCGGAAGCTCACCGCAAACTTCGTCAACCAGCCGCTCAAGGACGTGATCGCCGCCATCGCGTCGGCGCTCGACGGGCAGTGGACACGAAATGGATCCGTCTATTCCTTGAAGCTGAAGTTCGACTTCCTCGAGCTTGGGCCCTCTGGGCGAGACTTCACGTTCGTCGGCCCCGACGTCTTCAAGATGGGGGACAAGAACCTCCTGAGCGAAGAGTCGTTGAAGGAAATGCAAAAGGCGATGGAAGAAGCCCACAAGGCGATCAAGGAGCGGATCGACGTTCGAGTTCTCGACAAGGAAATAGTGGAAAAGTTGCGCTCAGAAAAGTCGCTCGACCGCGCGGAAGAGTTGCTCAAGGAGCTCAAGACCCTGCCGAAGTTTGAGGGCGATTTCATCATCCCTGACCTCGTTTTGCCCAAGATCGGCGGCGGAGATGCGATGATTCTCAACCTCTCCAAGGTCGAGAAACTCCTCTCGACGCTGACGGCCGAACAAAAGACGACGATGGAGAAGAACGGCCACCTCAAGTACAGCGAACTGACGCAGGCGCAGAAGGAGATCCTCGGCAAGGTCCCGACAGGCAATTGGAGCATCGTCTTCGAGGGCCAAGGGAAGAGGCTCGCGATCAAGAGCGGTTAGGCCGCAGGGAGTTCACATTCGACGAGGGCGTGCTTCGGCGGGCCCTCGTTGTTTGTTACTTCCCTACTGCGTCCTTGGGAATCGAGAACTTGGAACCCGACTTGATTCCGAGCTTTTTGAAGGCGCCGGCGCGCATCTCGAGGACGAACTTGGCAGGTTTTTCAGAAGGGACGCTCTTTTCCGACTTGGCCTTGAGAACGATCGACTTGAAAGCGACTCCTTGCGCGTCGATATAGGCAAGGTCGAGGTCGAAAGTGACGTTCCTGTTATAGAAAGAGCGGGGCTGGGCGTCCGGAAACGCGAACAGCATGCCCTTGTCCATAGGCACTTCGCTCGCCGCCAGGTACATCATCCCTTCGGCTTGCTTGGCTCGAGTGTCCATCAGCCAGCAAGGGATCGTCACCTTCCCCAACCCGACTTTGACGACTCTAAGGTCCTTGAGAGGGTACAGCCGCAAGCTGCTGTCGGGTGGGCCCTGCGTCCCAGCTCCTGCAGGCAGGAATGTCGCCATCATTAGGGTCGAAAGCAAGAGAAATCGCATCATGGGACCGGCTCGGTTTCGGCGGGCTGAAAGGCGCGGCGACTCTTTTCAAACGAGGAAATCCGGTCTTCGAGTTCCAAGGTCGTTCCGATGAGGTCGAGTCCTTTCAGAAGAGCGTTCCTCGTTGCGGGAGCGATTTCGAACTTGAAACGGTGGCTTCCCACGATCACCTCCTGCCGTTCCAGATCGATTTCGATCGAGGCTCCTGAGCCCGCATCGACGAGAACCTGGTGCTGGTCCTCGGGCAAATCGACCAGAAGCAATCCGCAATTGGCCGCGTTTTGCCGAAAGATGTCGCTGAACGCAGGGCTGTCGGCCTTCTTGCGTCCAATCACCGCCCGAAATCCTGCCTGTTGAATTGCCCAGACTGCGTGCTCTCGGGAGGAGCCACACCCAAAGTTCGAACCGGCAACAAGGATCACCGCCCCTTGAGCCTCTGGCGCGTCCAGCGGGAAGTCTCCGCCCCGGACGTTCCTAAAAAGCAGTTCGCCATACCCGAACCTGGACACACGCGACAGGTAGAGCGCGGGGATGATCCGGTCGGTGTCCACGTCGTCCGTCGCGTATACGGCAATCTTCCCAGATACTCGGGTCAGGGGTTCCACTCTGCTCAGTTTGGCATAGGTCTTGCAGGGAGATGGAGGTGTCCCTCCAGGGAGCCCATCTGGTTCCCCTATCATCTCCATACAATCGGCCTCGTTCCCCACGGGGCCTTTCTTTTTCTCCACGCTCGTTCTGCGATAATCGAGGCATGAGGGAGATCATCGAGCCCTTTCGGATTCGAAGCGTCGAACCGATCCGCTTCAACTCGCCCGACGAGCGCAGGTCGATTTTGGAGCAGGCCAACTGGAACGTGTTTAAGATCGACGCCGAAGAGGTACTTATCGACCTGCTTACCGACAGCGGGACCGCCGCCATGTCGGCGGCGCAATGGGCCGCGATCATGGTGGGTGATGAGAGCTACGCCGGTTCGAAGAGCTACAAGGCGTTCGTAACCCAGGTCAAGGGCATCTTTGGGTTCGAACACATCATCCCGGTGCATCAGGGTCGCGCCGCCGAGAAGATTCTTATGAGCATCGTGGGCGGAGAGGGCAAGTCCGTCCCCAACAACAACCACTTCGACACCACAAGGGCCAACATCGAGTTCACAGGGGCGAAGGCCGTCGATCTTGTGGTCGAAGAGGCCAACGACTTCGACAGCGAGTTCCCGTTCAAGGGCAATATCGACCTCGACAAACTCAGCGCGTTCCTCGACGAGAACGCTGGGCGGGTGCCGATTGGGATGATCACCGTGACCAATAACACCGGCGGAGGGCAGCCGGTTTCGATGGAGAACATCCGAAAGGTCGCGGCTTTATACAAGCAAGCTGGCGCGCCCTTCTATATCGACGCTTGCCGGTTTGCCGAAAACGCTTGGCTCATCAAGCAGCGAGAACCCGGATATGCCGATAAGTCACCCCTCGAAATCGCCCGCGAAATGTTTTCGTATGCTGACGGCGCGACGATGAGCCTCAAGAAGGACGGCTTCGGAAACATTGGGGGCTTCTTGGCGATGAACGACCCCCAATTGGCGGAGCAAGCGCGAAACCTGCTCATTTTGACGGAGGGATTCCCCACGTATGGCGGGATGGCTGGCCGAGACCTTCAGGCCCTGGCCGTGGGGTTGGAGGAAGTTCTCGACGAGAAGTACCTCGAATACCGGGCCGCAACCATTCGCTATATGGCGGAGCATCTTCGCGCGACCGGGGTGCGGATCGTCCAACCTCCTGGCGGACATGCAGTCTATATCGACGCCAAACACTTCTACCCGCACATCCCACCCGAGAGCTTCCCCGGCCAGGCGCTCGTGTGCCAACTGTATCTGAAAGGCGGCATCCGGGCCGTCGAGGTTGGATCCCTCATGTTTGGCAGGTCGATTGATGGACGGGAATACCCGGCCGAGCGCGAGCTTGTGAGACTTGCGATGCCTCGCCGAGTCTATACACAAGCTCATGTGAACTACGTTTGCGAGGTGATCGCCGAGATGTTCGAGGAGCGGTCTCGAGTTCAGGGACTGAGAATCACTCGCCAGTCGCCGATCCTTAGGCACTTCACGGCGGACTTGGCGCCGGTTTTGGCATGAGGGCTGCAGCACGATCCTGACGAGCATGATAGTCCCCTCCATCGAAGAATACAGGCAGCTTGCGGCTTCCGGCCGCAGGATTCCGGTCTATTGCGATCTGCTCGCCGACATGGAGACCCCGCTCGGAGCTTATTGGAAGCTCGCTCAAGATCAGAACTGCAGCTTTCTGCTCGAAAGCGTCACCGGAGGTGAGCACCTCGCGCGGTACAGCATCCTTGGGTCGCGCCCCCGACTGACGATCCGGTCGAGGGGGAACACGATCCGAAGGATCACGAGGTCGGGCGAGCAGCACATTCCGTTGCCTCCGGGCGAGGATCCCTTGGCGTACGTCGCCCGTGAGTTGGCCGGACCCGAGGTTCTTCGGGTGCCAGGAATGCCCAAGTTCATCGGTGGAGCGGTTGGGTTGGTGGGGTACGACTTCGTGCGGTTCATCGAAGACCTTCCTCATCGCCCGCCCGACGACCTGGAGATCGACGACGTAGCTCTTCACATCACGGACTGCGTGGTGGTCTTCGATCATGCCCGGAACCTCATTCGCATCCTCGCCTTGGCGGACGGTTCGGACGAAAGCTACGCGCAATCCGTAGCCGAAATCGAGCGCGTTGCTGCCCGGCTTTCGCGGCCGCTCCCCGAACTCCCTGCGTCAGTCGGCTCGAACTCGGTGCCGATCTCGAACCAAACCCGCGAGCAATATGAGTCGGCGGTCCGCAGGGTGAAGGAGTACATCGAACAAGGCGATTGCATCCAAGCGGTGCTGGCGCAACGGCTCTCGGTCTCGACGCGGGCCCACCCCCTCACGATCTACCGGGCGCTCCGCTCGTTCAACCCCTCGCCCTACATGTTTCTCGTTCGGTTTGGCGACTTCGACCTCGTTGGGGCTTCGCCGGAACTCCTGGTGAGCCTCGACGGCAGAACGTGCCGAGTCCGGCCGATCGCGGGAACCCGTCGTCGGGGGGCCTCGCCCGAAGAAGACGCCCAACTCGAAGCCGAACTGCTCGCCGACCAAAAGGAGCTTGCGGAACACATCATGCTCGTCGACCTCGGCCGGAACGACTTGGGCAGGGTCTGCCGATTCGGAACGGTCGCCGTGCGCGAGAAGATGGCCGTCGAGCGGTACAGCCACGTGATGCATATCGTCAGCGAGGTCACGGGCGAGTTGGGGGCCGGGCGAGACGCTTACGATCTGCTGCGGGCGACTTTTCCGGCGGGTACGGTAAGCGGCGCGCCCAAGGTTCGGGCGATGGAGATCATCGACGAACTCGAACCGACGTCCCGGGGCCCTTATGCAGGTTGCGTCGGCTACATCGGCTTCGACGGCGCGATGGACACCGCGATCGCCATCCGCACGATCCTTCTCAAAAACGGCACGGGTCACGTCTACGCGGGCGCAGGGATCGTATTTGACTCGGTCCCTGAGCGTGAATACGACGAGACCCTTGCGAAAGCGGAAGCGGCCCTCCGCGCGCTCCGCCAAGGTTCATCCGGTGGCCGACTCGGAGCTTGAATCCAAGCCCTCGTTCGCAGGAGGATCGATCTCGTACTCCTTGCACAGCCTTACCCATCGGTCGAGGTCGAAACCGTCCATTTCATCCATTGCGGCCCGCCATTCGGACTCAGAGCCGCCGCCCAACTCGCGTCGAAGCGTCTCTCGCACCGCCGGGTAGAGATCGTTCTCGGCGTTCAGTTCGCTCGCAACCTGCAAAGCGAGCACCGCATCTTCCCTGCGCCCAGCGCCCCAAAAAGCGACCGAGGCCCTGAGGCAGTAGTAATCATCGCCGGGCGAGAGTTCGAGCGCCGCGCGAAAGTGCGCCAAGGCTTCGTCGAACCGTCTGAGGCGAATCATTAGGTCGCCTAGCCAAAAAGAATAGAAAGCGTTTTCAGTGTCGAGTTGAATCGCCCGAATCGCCGGGGCGACCCCTCCGCTGGGGTGTCCGGCCTCCGACAAGGTTAGCGCGAGCTTATGGTGTAAGAACGGGTCCTGCGGGTTGGCGGCGATTCCCTTTCCCAACTCTTCGACCGCAGTTTTGAACCTCCCCGACCGGCGGTAAAGGTCGGCGATCCCGGCGGCTGCTTCGGGCCTTGGGCTCCCTCGCTCCAGCCTGCGGTATTGGCGCAGCGCGTCCGCTTCCCGGTCCGCGGTCTCCAGGACGCCGGCCAAATCGGCCCGAAACGCCGCGTCCTTCTCGCCCGCTTGTTCGACCGAGGTTTGGAAGTGCCGAATCGCGCCTTCGAAATCCCCTTCTTCGAGGCATTGTCCCCCCAGTCTGGCGCTCGCTGCCGCGTCTGCCCCCTGCTTCGCGCTTGCGATCGAGGGGCCAGGTTCCCGCACGTCGTCGACGCGGATTCCGAACAGTTCGGCAAGGTACTTCTTGTCTTCGGCCACGGCTTTATTCTACGCTCTGGCCCAGGGGGGGCGATCAGCGAGAAGCAGCCGCTCGCATGGGGCGAACCGAGAGCGTCGCGGGGTAGCTCGAGCCCGAAAGGGGCACCGTCTGAAGCGTGAGGTTGCGACGCTCGCCGGACCGCAGGTTCACGACGAACAACCTGTGCTCCTGCTTGGGCTGAAGAAGCGGAGTTCGGATGAGCTTGCCTTCCACGACGAAAAGCGCTCCCGAATACCCGGCGCTCGCCTCGAAGACATACTCGACTTCGGCCGGTTCAGAAAGCGGGTTCGAGAGTCGGGATTCGATCGTATAGGAAACGCCGAAATTGCCCTGCAACTGCTGCTCCCCGTCGGCCCGCAGGATCGGAACTTGGCCGATCCTCGCAAACCCGAACTTGCCGCCCACCTCATAGTCGAGATCGACGGTTCGAAACGGGGCGGGAAACACCTGCAACGAAGGTTCGGAAAGCTCCAAGCGGTTGGGGTTGTAGGTCCAGAGCCCAAGAACGTGCCACGGCGTCGGGCTCCTCAGCGCCTGACCCCACCGACCTTCCGAGTTCATCGAAGGCTGCGCCTCGATTTTAAGCACGACCGAATCTGCGCCTTCGCCCAGGAGCCGCAAGTAAGCGAGGCCGCTCGCGGTTTGTCGCGGGGCGAGCCTCCGTAGGCAAAGGGGCAACGACTTCCCAGGTGGGATCGTCAGCACTTCCCCCGAATACCCCGTCCAATTGCGCAAGAACACTTCCCCCGCGCGCAAACCCGCAAGGACCGGGTTCTCGGAAGGTTCGCTGTCGCCGGGAATCACGAGCACCCTGGCGTCTCGCTCCGAGGTGTTGATCACTTGCGCTGCGAGCACGATCGGAAACGCCGTGGCGTTGAGGTGGTGGTACAGAAGTCGGCTGGGCTTGTCGGGTTCGAGCCGCGCCATGAACAGCGCGCCAACGTTCAAGATGTTCTCAGGCGCGTTGCTGTACCAAAGCTGGGACTCCTGCATTCGTTGCAGCGGCTCGTTGCGGACCTGGATTTGGACCGGCCCTCGGTTCGGAATGGCTTCGAGCGCGGAGGCCGTAACGAAAACGGTAACCGAGGCGCTCTGGCCGGGTTCCAAGTTCTTCATCGCCGGAACGATGAAATCGAATTGCGAAGCGCTGACGGACTTGAGCTGGGTTTGAATCGCATAGGCGACGGCACCTCGAATCGACTCCTCGCGGGCTGGAAAGCCGGTCACCGTCGCGGTTAGATTCTGAGGGAACCTAGCGGCCACGGGCATCACCCGAATCGGTACGACCCGCCACTCCTTTCCTGCTTCGACGGTCAGCGACGTGTTGCCGATGGCCCGCCCTCGCAGGATCGCGCCGCCAACGACCCGCTCTGAGGTGACAAGATCGCTATCTTCGACCTTCACCTTGGCGTTTCGCGCGGCGGTCCCCGTCAATTTGACCAACTTGGTTCCGTCCGAAGCAACCAGAAGCTCGGTCTCCTCGATCACCAAGGGGGGCAAGGCAAACGCCGCTTTCAAGTTCGCCGCCCAACTGCTTGCCAGGTCCTTGAAGTTCGAGCCGTGCGAGCTGGCCTCGGCTTCTGTGACACTCAGAAACGCGCGGGCGCCCAACCGAATCGTTGCGGATTTCGCCCCCGCCTTCACGGCCACGGTCGGAGGGGATTTGAGGCCCGAGATCACCTTCGCCAGTTCAGCGGCCTTCGCGCCGTTGTTGGCAAGGGATTTGAGCGTAAGGACTTGCTTCTCGTTGACGTACAGCGAGGCGTTTGCGGCACGGGCGTCGATCGCCCAACTCGGCGCGAGGGCGGCAAGAAGCGCGATCAGGAGGCCAGTTCGCACGATCAACGTGCAGAACCGAGCGTTCGAACCCGCGCATATCCCCCGGCGTTTCATGACTCCTACCCTTCCCTATTGGCGCGTCTCAGCCGTAACCGCAGCCAGTCAGATTCTGCATTGTACTGCTATCTGCGCCGCCAAATCGTCAAAGTGGCGGTTCTTGACAGATCCCTCCCAATACCGGAGCGCTCGTGCAGGCAACGGGCCCTCCCTGCCGCGCGGAATCCTCAACCAAGTAGCGGAAGTTCGTGAAGCGCTTTGGGGGCGGGCTCAGAAGAAGGTTCGACCCAAACACCATCCGCCTTGAGTAACGCGATCAACTCGTCAACTCCACACTCTTGGAGGATGTTGTTCTTGACGCACTCATGGCCCCTATACAAAGCGATCTTCCCTCCTGCCTGTCCCACGTAACCATAGTTCGCGTCCGCCATCTCTCCGGGACCGTTGACGATGCAGCCCATCACCGCAATATCAAGCCCCGTTAGGTGGCCGGTCGCCTCCTTCACCCTTCGAAATACTGAGGGCAAGTCGAACTTGGTTCGCCCACATGAAGGGCAAGCGATAAACTCGGTCTTCGTTCGCCTCAAACCCGTAGCTTGGAGAATGTCATAACAAACGGAGATTTCTTGAATTGGATCTTCCGAAAGGGAAACGCGGATCGTGTCGCCGATCCCTTCATTGAGGAGCGTCGCGATCCCCGCGGTCGACTTGACGCGAGCGTACTGGCCGTCTCCAGCTTCGGTCACCCCGAGGTGGAGGGGATACTCCGATCTCGATGCGAACAACCGATTCGCGGCGAGCATGATGGGTACCCGGCTGGCTTTGAGGGACACGACGATCTCGCGAAAGTCGTGCTTGTCGCAAAGCCGAATGTATTCGAGCGCGCTCTCTACCATACCTTCGGGAGTATCGCCATACGTGACGAGCATCCGCTCAGAAAGCGAACCGTGATTGACGCCGATCCGCATCGCCGTTCCGTGTCGTTTGCACGCTTCGATCACCGGCGCTAGGTCTTCCTCAATCGCTTCGAGTTCGAGGGCGTGCTCTTCGGGGCTGTAGTCGAGCGTTCGCTGAACGCGCTTCCGAAAAACGAAAAGGCCGGGGTTGATTCGGACCTTGTCGACGTGTTGGGCGACCTCCACTGCGATCGCGGAGCCTTGGTGGTGGACGTCCGCGACCAACGGCACTTGCACTCCTCGCTCGCGAAGCTTCGCGCGAATCTCCTCGAGGCACTTCGCTTCGTTGAGGTTGGGAGTCGTCACCCTGACCAGTTCGCATCCCACCCGATGCAGTGCCTCGATTTGATCCACGCACGCAGCGATGTTCCGCGTCTCTTCCGTGATCATCGACTGCACGACGATCGGCGCGCCGCCCCCAATCGTGAGGGGCCCCACCTTGATGAGTCGGCTCGCGCGCCTTTGTTGGAACGGTCGGATCGCTTCCATTGTCGTTTCGGGTCGGCCAGGCTCCGGCGCCTCAACCCTATTGTGGCAGAGTCTTTCCCTGCGAGAGGCCCACGGGCGGGACCCGACGGGTAACCTGCGAAGCGTATCGTCGCCGTTCAACCATCGATCGTTCGACCGGACCGCTAGGCAACATAGGCGCCACACGTAGCTCGGGGAAACAAAGTGCAGCTCGTCGAAGGAATCCCCGTTTGGGGTGAGCCGATCCAAGAGGATGCCCTCAAGCAGATGCGAACGTGCGCGCTCGACGCACGGTTCGTCGCGTTGATGGCGGACCACCACGTCGGGTACTCCGTTCCGATCGGCGGGGTCGTCGCTTATGCGCACCACGTCTCGCCGAGCGGCGTAGGGTTCGACATCGCCTGCGGCAACAAGGCCGTCGTCACCGACATGAACGGGACGGAACTCCGAAGCTCCATCAAGTCGATCATGGACGACGTTTGGTCCAGGCTCAGCTTTGGCGTCGGACGGGTCAACAAGTTGGAGAAGGTCGATCATGAGTTGTTCGACGACCCGGCTTGGAAGGTTCGTGCGGTCGGCCCGCTGAAACAGCTCGCGCGCGACCAATTGGGAACCATCGGCGGCGGAAACCACTTCGTAGACCTCTTCACCGATGAGCAGGACCGCGTATGGATTGGAGTTCACTTCGGGTCGAGAGGGTTGGGGCACAGGATCGCAACTCACTTCATTGAGGCGGGCGGGGGCAAAGACGCGATGTTCGTGGCTCCGGTTTTGCTGCACATCGAGTCTGAGTTGGGAAAGGAGTACTTGGAGGCGATGCGGCTTGCGGGCCGCTACGCCTACGCCGGCCGGGATTGGGTCTGCGGCCAGGTGCTTTCGATCCTCGGCGCGAATCCGCTCGACGAAGTCCACAATCACCATAACTTCGCCTGGCGGGAGACTCATTTTGGCGAAGAGCTATGGGTGGTAAGGAAGGGGGCCACACCGGCGTTTCCTGGCCAGAGCGGGTTCGTCGGAGCGACGATGGGAGACACCTCGGTGATCCTCGAAGGCGTCGACAGCGAGGAGTCGAAACTTGCGCTCTATTCCACCGTCCACGGCGCAGGGCGAGTTCTGAGCCGAACGCAGGCGAAGGGCAAGGTTCAGCGAAGGTCCGGGAAGGTGTTGGCCGCCGGGAAGGTCACCCGCGAGGTGATGGACGAGCGCATCCGTTCCGCAGGAGTCGAACTTCGCGGAGCCGACGTGGACGAATCTCCGCACTGCTACAAGAAGCTCGACGAGGTGCTGGAACACCACAAGGCCACGATTCGGGTTCTGCACCGACTGACGCCGGTCGGCGTTGCGATGGCCGGCCCGGAAACGCGAGACCCGTACAAGGACTGAAGGAAGCGTCTCCGGGGTTCGAAGTTATCGTCGGGGACTGATTCCCGGCGCGTTGGCCCGCGTCAGTTCGAGGAGTTCCCCTTCGCCCGCAGGATCGAGCGTGAGCCTCCAGATGTCCACCTCGACGATCCTGAGGAACTCGGCGTCGCCGTTGGGGGAAGTCAGCACAAGGCGGTCTCCTTCGGTGCTTGGGTCGATGCGGTACCGCCCCGCCAGGTGCACGCCGGAATCGTAGCAATTCATTTGAAACCCGCCGTCGGAGTCGAGCAGGAGTTCGAACTTCTTCCCTACCTCGGACTTGATCCACCTTCCGGCGAGCGCCCTTCGCAGGGGGCCATACGTTCGATGCAGGATCGTGCGATGGGCCTCGCGGTGTGCCGACTCGCGGTCCAACGTAACGACGGGCGTCGCGGCCTTCGATTCCAAAACAGCTTCGGTTCCTGGGTTCACGATTGATTCCACCTTCGATGAGCCCATACGCAAAACAGGCGCTCCCGTTTAGCGTTATCGGACAAGGCGGGCCGAAAGCCTTAGGTACTGAAGTGGGGATCCGACGGAATCCCTAGGACGTCGCGGTTTGAGCGAGCTTCTTGAACGCGTCCATGTCGTTGATGGCGAGTTCGCTGAGCTGCTTTCGATCGACGGCGATCCCCTTTGTTGTGAGACCGTGGATCAGGTCGCTGTACTTGATGTCGCACAACCTGCAGGCCGCTGTGATCCTCGTGATCCAGAGTCTTCGGAACTGGCGCTTGCGGGCCCTTCGGTCGCGGAAGGCGTATTGCCCCGACTTCATGACCTGCTCGTTGGCCCTGCGGAAGACGTTCTTCTTTCGTCCCCAATAGCCGCTCGCGCTGGCGATGACCTTCTTGTGTCGTTTGTGGCGCATCAGGCCACGTTTGACTCTTGCCATGTGGTGTTACCTCGTTTATCTTGTTGACCGGGTCCCTGCCCTGTGGGGCGGTAGCGGTAGAGACTTGAGCCTGGAGGCTCAGACAACGAATTAGAGGCCGAGGAGTTTCTTGACCCTCTTGGCCTCGCCTTTGCAGAGTTCGGGTTCTTCTTCGAGCCTTCGCTTCTGCGACGCGCTCTTATTCAGGAACATGTGGTTGTTGTACGCTTTGCGCCGCGTCAACTTCCCCGTTCCGGTTATCTTGAACCTCTTTGCTGCCGACTTCTTTACTTTCAGTTTTGCCATCTGGCTTTTGCCCTGTTTTGGCCTTCGGGATCATCACCATCGTCATAAGCCTGCCTTCGAGGCTCGGCTGACGTTCGACGGTCCCGTATTCGGCCATAAGTTCCGCCATCTTGGCGAGCTTGGCCTTCCCCAGTTCGGGCCGGGTGACTTCCCGTGCGCGAAACTGGCAAGTGATCCTCACCTTGTCCCCGTCTTCGAGGAACCGGATGGCTTTCTTGACCTGAAATCCCAGATCGTGCTCCGCAATTCGCGGGCTGATCTTTATACCCTTTACGTCCTGCGTTTTGCGCTTGTGCTCCTTTTCGCGGCGCTCTTGCTCGTATTTGAACTTGCCGTAATCCACGATCCGACAAACGGGAGGCTGAGCGTTGGGAGCGACGAGCACGAGGTCGAGTTCTGCATCCTGCGCCATCCGCAGGGCCTCGCGGGTTGCGATTATGCCGACTTGCGCTCCGTCCGCGCCGATGAGTCTCACGTCGCGGAAGCGAAGCAGGCGCTCGTTGATCATGGGTCCTGGCGCAGGCCCGCGATCGCGCCGAAACCGTGGTCTATTGATGTTGGGTCACCTCGATGGTCAGCATAATGGTTTTCCTACGAGCCCCTAGTATAACGTTGGGGGTTTCCGACTGTCAAACCTTCGACGCATCTTAGCGCAAGAGGTTCAGTCAAGGGTAATCTCTCCCCGGCCCTTCGCAGCCGCCCAGCGAGATCGTCAGGGGCGCTCGGGCTGGCTCTTACATTCCCATTTCGGGGGATGGGGCGCGCAACCATAGGGGCGTCAAGAAATGGACTTCGAACGCATTTGCGAGGGGGATTTTGGAACGAAAGTCTGCGTGATCGGCGCGGGCACGATGGGCGGAGGGATCGCTTTACACCTAGCCAACCTAGGCTTTGAGGTCACCCTTCTCGACCTGACACCCCAGTCGGTGCGAGAGGGGTTCGAGCGGGCGAAGTCAGCAAGCCCTCCTCACCTTTATCTCCCTCAGAACGAATCCCGCGTTCGGCTGGGGAGCATCGAAGCCGACTTGGCGTGGCTTGCAGAGGTGGGCTGGGTTTGCGAGGCCGTGGTCGAGAAGCTCGACATCAAACGGGATCTTTTTGAACGCATCGAGCCTTTGATCGCTCCCTACGCTTACGTTACGACGAACACGAGCGGACTCGAGATCTCGCTCCTCGCCGAGGGTCGATCCGAAGCGTTCCGCTCGAAGTTCATGGGGACGCACTTCTTCAATCCGCCCCGATACCTCAAGCTGCTCGAACTCATCCCGACGAAGGAGACCGATCCGAGGGCGATTACGGCCATGACCCGGTTTCTCGAAGAAAGGGTCGCGCGCCGAGTGGTGCCCGCCAAAGACACCCCTGGGTTCATCGCGAACCGGTTCGGCATGTGGTGCATGTACAAAGCGGTCCATATCGCAGAGCGGTTGGGGCTCTCGGTCGAAGCCGTCGACGCCATCACCGGGCCGTTTCTCGGGAGGCCGAGAAGCGGCAGCTTTCGGCTCAACGACATCGTCGGCCTCGACATCATGCAGGACATCGCTGGGAACCTGATCGCTAGGTGCCCTGATGATCCGTTCATCGGCGTTTTGCAGGCGCCGGAATCTCTCTCGTATCTGATCAGCAAGGGATGGATCGGGGGGAAGGTCGGGCAGGGATTCTACCGCCGCGAGGGCAAGGAGTTCCTATCGTTCGACCTCGGCACGAAGGCGTACCGACAAAGGCAGGAACCGGAACTTTCTTCGCTAGGTGACCTAGGCAAACTTCCTCTCACCGAACGTCTGCGCGAGGCCATCGAACTGCGAGATGAGGTTGGAGAGTTTCTGCGCCTCTACCTGATCCCCGCCCTCGAATACGCGCAGTACCTGAAGGCCGAAATCAGCTACGACCACCTCAGTTTTGATCGTGTGATGCAGTGGGGCTTCGCGTGGGAGCTGGGACCTTTTGGGATGCTCGACTGCCTGAAACCCGGCGCAACAGGCGTCAACGAGGGGCCTTTCTTCCAAGAGGGGCGCCAACTCGACTTCGCCGGGAAGTACGTTTCGATTCCCGAAGAGCTCGAGTATAAGAGCCTCCAGTCGTTCTCTGTGCTCGAGGACGCTGGCCTTTACCGGCTCCGCGACCTTGGCGAAGGCGTTACGGCGATTTCTTTGGCGACGAAAATGGGCACGATCGGCCCTGACCTCGTCAACGCCCTTGGGGAGTTGATGACCTCGGGCAAAGTCGAGCGGTACGTGCTCACCAGCGAAGCGAAGTGCTTCTCGGCCGGCTTCGACTTGAACTTCTTTAGGGAAAAGATCGAGCAAGAGGACTGGGAGGGCATCGACCGAGCATTGACGGAGCTTCAGCAGCTTTCCTTGCTTCTTGGGCAAACGCCCGGTTGCGCGGCGGTTTTTCGCTACTGCTTTGGCGCGGGATTGGAGTTGGCGCTGGGCTGCCCAGTTGCTGCGGTCGACGCGGAGTGCCAAGTGGGCTTTCCCGAGGCGCGGGTGGGACTTCTGCCCGGGGGCGGCGGAACCGCTCGCGCGCGATGTATCGCGCAGGTTCACGGGACACAGGAGATCGCCAAGTTGGCGGGCAGGATGATGCTGGGAGTCGTTCAGAATAACGCCGATGCCGCGCGAGCCGAGTACGTCTTGCGAGATACCGACGTGACGGTCTATCACCCGGATCGACTGCTCTTCGAAGCCATCGCCCTGGCCCGATCCGCGGAACGCATTGCGACACCGGAGTGGAGAGCCCTCGAAGGACCCGTCGCAGGCATGATCGATAGCGCCAAGAGCCAGAAGAGAGCGGCGGGAGAGATTTCAGAGCACGACGAGCGAATCGGCGATAAGGTGAAGTCGGTTCTAGCGAGGGCGACCTCCTTCGAGGATGCGCTCGACCGCGAACGGGACGCCTTCGTCGAATTGTGCCGGAACGCGCTCACCTTCGCGAGGATTCAACACATGCTCGCCACAGGCAAGCCTTTGCGAAACTGAGGGAGCCTAGGCAATTCGGATACGATGGATCGACGGAAATGAGAATCTTAGTACCTATCAAGCGGGTCCTCGACCCCTTTACGAAAGTGAAACCGCTCGCCGATGGGAGCGGCATCGACACGAGCGGAGTGAAATTCGAAGTCAATCCCTTCGACGAGATCGCGCTCGAAGAGGCCGTCCGCCTGAAGGAGTCAAGTGTGGCGAGTGAAATCGTCGCAGTGAGCGTCGGCGGTCTGGAATGCGAAGAGCAGTTGCGGAAGGCCCTGGCGATGGGCGCCGACCGGGCGATTCTGATCGAACACCCCGGCCCTTTGGAGCCCAGGCAGGTGGTAGACGAACTCCTTGCGGTGGTTCACGAAGCGAGCCCCGATCTGATTCTGATGGGCAAGCAAGCCACGGACGACGATCACAATCAAGTGGGCCAGATGCTCGCCGAGCGGCTCGGCTGGCCCCAGGCCACCTTCGCCTCGAAGGTCGTCGTTTCGGGCGGTTCCGTGACGGTCACCCGCGAAACGGATTCTGGGTCGGAAACTCTGGAGATGAGCGCCCCTTGCGTAATCACGGCCGATTTGCGACTCAATGAACCGAGATACATCGCGCTGCCGGGGATCATCAAGGCTCGCAGTAAGCCCCTCGAAAAGCGCCCCGCAAGCGGCTCAACTCCACCTCGGCTGAAAAGGGTGCGCGTCGAGGCGCCCCCCGCCCGAGCCCAAGGCAAACGAGTGGGGGACGTCGCAGAACTCGTCGAGGAACTCCGCGCGCAGGGGGTGATCGGATGAGCAAGATGCTGGGGATTTGCTGGACCTCGGCGGACGCCGCTCCGCTCGCCGCCTTGGCGAATTCGCTCGGAGCCGAACTTGAACTGCTGTACCTAGGGTGCCTAGCGGATACGTCGGTGGGGGCTCAAGGGGTGATCGAGGCAACAGGTAGCTTGCCCCCGGCTGACGCGCTCGCACCGTTTGTCGCCGGGTTTGCCGAGGGCCGCTCCTTCCTCGCCGCGGTTTCGTCAATGGCGGCCAAGGACGTGCTTCCTCGGGTTGCAGCCCGCGTCGGCGGGGTGATGGTGACCGATGCGGTCGCCGTGAAGTCGCCACAGATGTTCGTGCGCCCGATCGTCGCAGGCTCTTTGTTGGAAACCGTCGAGGTTTCGGGAGAGCCCATCGTGCTTACGATTCGCCCAGCCGGGTTCTCGTTTTCAAGCACCGAGGGAGCGCCCGTGGCCAAGGCAACGGCGACCCTACCGGGCGTCCTCAAGGCGAAAAAACTGGCCGTCGCCGACTCCAAAGGCGGACGCCCCGACCTTACGCAGGCTAAGGTCGTCGTCAGCGGAGGCCGCCCGCTGAAGGACGCTGAGACGTTCGAGAAGCTCATAGGGGGCCTTGCTGACGCGCTGGGCGGGGCGGTTGGCGCGACTCGGGCCGCGGTCGATTCCGGGATTGCCCCAAACGAACTTCAAGTCGGGCAAACCGGCAAGATCGTTGCTCCCGACCTGTACATCGCGGCCGGGATCTCGGGCTCGACCCAACATCTCGCGGGCATGAAGGACAGCAAGGTGATCGTGGCGATCAACACCGACCCCGACGCGCCCATGATGGCCGCCGCCGACTTCGCGCTCTGCATGGACCTCTTTGAAGCGATCCCCCAACTGATCGACGCGCTGAAGCCGTAAGGCTCATCGTCGTCGCAGACAGCAGGGCCGCGCGTCAAATGGTACGGGCCGGAGTCACAATAGGACGGTCCGGGATGAATATGAAACAACACATAGCTTTTGGTCTGTCCCTGCTTCTGCCGCTGACCGCCTCAGCGCAGGTGCCCGAGTACACGGTGGATCCCAACAAGGTCATCTCGACGGTCAACGGCGAGGCCATCAAGTCAAGCGAACTTTATTCACGGCTTGAATACCTCGATCTCGCGGAAGTAGCCGAGAGATTCGGCAACAGGGTTCTGAGTTTTCCGGCCGGGTTTCTCGCGCTCGATCAAATCGTCTTGGAGCGCCTCACCCTTCAGCTCGCCAAGGAGCGGAACGTCACGCCGACGAACCCGGAAGTGCAGGCCCACATCGCGAGCCGCCTTGCGGAGCTTCCCAACGCGCTCACAGAGTGGGAGGCCGCAGGCAGGACCAAGGAGCAATTCGAGTATCACGCCCGGATTGAACTCGCCCGGTTCAAACTGCTGACCGCAGGCATTACCCTCACCGACCTTGAGGTTGAGAAGTTCTACAAAGACAACCCGACCATGTTCACCTCGGAAAAGCGGTTCAAGCTCCGAGGCGTGGTGCTGAAGGACCCCCAGAAGAAGGCTGCGGTCGATCGCGATATCCAGTCGGGCCGACCGTTTGCCGAGATCGCGAAGACGTATAGCGAGGATGTTTCGAGGTTCGAAGGAGGGGCGCTCGGCGAGATCCCCGTTTCGGCGATGGCCGACCCGATCCTCAAAGCGATCGAGGCCGTCAAGATTGGCCAGTACACCGACTGGATCGAGTTCGGCGGGCTGCATTCGAAGTTCCTCGTCGAGGACATCCTTCCCGCTTCGGTGCGCGCGCTGGATGCTAAGTTGAAGGAGTCGATTCGGAGGAAACTGATGATCGACCGCGGCCAGGTCAAGAACGATGTCGCCAAGCAACTCGCCGACTTCCGAGCCAAATCGAAAATCGAGGTCAGCCACCCGTACTTCACCAAACCGTGGAACGAGTTTCACGGCGGAGCGCAAGGATCGGCCCCACCTCCTCGGTAAACCGGTATGTCCGTTCGCATCATTCGAGTTGGCGCAAGCGGGCCCGAGGACGTCTCCAAGGCCGTTCTCGATGAACTCGCCGCGCTTCCGATCGTTTACCACCCGGACCTTTCTCAGCCGTCGGCTCAATGGCTCGCAGAGTCGGGCGTGGCCCTGAAGGAGGTCGCCAACGGCCAAGTTCCCGACGGCGCGATTCTGATCCTGCCCGACGCCGGATTGAACCAGGGGGCCTTCCGAGTCAGGCGGGGGGACGCGCTCGAAGCGCTCGTGCAGGTCGTCGACCGGCTGCTGGGGCCTGGCGGTTGCCCGTGGGATCAGGAACAGACCCATGAATCGCTGCGGCGGCACCTGATCGAAGAGGCTTATGAAGTCGTCGACGCCATCGATGGCAAGAACCCCGACAAGCTGGTCGAGGAACTGGGCGACCTGCTGTTGCAACCGCTCATGCACGCGCAGATGGAGGCTTTGAAGGGTGGGTTTTCGATCCTCGAAGTGGCGGAAGGGGCGAGAAACAAGCTGATCCGAAGGCATCCCCACGTGTTTGGCGGCGCAGAGGCCAAGACGTCCGACGAAGTTCTCGCGAATTGGGACCGGATCAAACAGCAGGAACGAGGCGACGCAACTTCCTCGTCGATCCTCGAAGGGGTTCCTTCGGGCCTGCCGTCGTTGCTCCGCGCTTTCGAAGTAAGCAAACGGGCGGCGCGAACCGGCTTTGAATGGCCGAGCTTCGAGAGCGTGCTGGACAAGTTCGAAGAAGAGGTATCCGAACTCGCCGAGGCGATCGACTCGGGCAATGGGGAGAGGATCGAATCCGAGATCGGCGACGTTCTCTTCACGATCGTCAACATCGCGAGGTGGCTGGGAGTCGAACCTGAGGGCGCGCTCCGTTCCATGACCCAACGGTTCATCTTGCGGTTTCAATCGATGGAGGCAAGGGCACAGCGGCCCCTGCACGAGCTTTCGGAACAGGAATGGGACGAGCTTTGGAATCAATCGAAGGCCCTCTTGGAGTCTGAGGCAAGGTAACCTTTCCGAATATGCGCGCCTTCTCGCTCCCCTTCAAGCCTCTGACCCTCTTCGCGGTTGCCGGAGCTGCCTGCGGGGCCTTTGCGTGGCACGACAGCGGGCACATGGCGGTTGCGATGATCGCGTACGAGGGCCTGACCCCTCAAGTCAAGGCGCGCGTCGATGCGCTCCTCAGTGTCGGAGCGCTACCCAGAAGCGCAGACTTCGTTACGGCCGCTTGTTGGGCAGACGACGCCAAGAGCGACAAGGACCGCGAATGGCACTACATCAACTACTTCATGGACGCCGACCTGAACCCACTCGACCGGAAGCCTGAGCCTGACGCGAACGCTGTGTGGGCCGTCCTTACCCAGTCCGAGGTTATGGTCGATCCGCAGCGCCCTCAATCGGAACGCGCCAACGCGCTGCGGTACCTGCTCCATCTGGTGGGAGACCTCCATCAACCGCTTCATGCGACCGCAAGGATTTCCGAACAGACCCCAGGGGGAGATCGAGGCGGAAACGACTACCGAATTCTTCCTCCTCCCGGCTGGGACCCCGCTCCTCGGAGCCTTCACTTCCTTTGGGACATGGCAGGGATGCTCTATCCCTATTACGATCGCCCGCTTTCCGCGGTGGACCGGAAAGCGTTCCAACAGAGAGTGGAACAGACGCGCAAGCGCTACCCGGAGTCCGCCTTTGGCGCTTCGACGGACGTCTTGGACCCGGAAGCTTGGGCCAAGGAATCTTTCGAACTGGCGCGGAAAGAGGTGTACAACACTCCCTTTCAGGCCGTGCCTTCGAAGACGTATTTGGATTCCGTTCGCAACGTGTCGGAACGCCAGATCGCTCTGGCGGGGTACCGCCTGGCCCGACTCCTAAACCAGCGCCTCAAGCTCGACTAAGGAGCCGTTCGGCCCTCGGAGGCGAGGAATTCGCGCTCGCCCTTGTATTCGTTTCGGAATATGGGGTACAAATGCTTGCCGCGGAGCCTGGCTTCGCGCCCAATTGCACGGCTTCTTAGCCTGGTGAGTCGCCGCCCCTGCAAGGTTTCTGGCGGGGCAACGGTACCGGAAACTCATCGGAAGCAGACGAAGCTGAGGCAAATACATCTCCGCATGAACTGCGGACAAGGAGTCGTTGATGCTGCCCGGAATACTAGGCACGAAAGTTGGAATGACGCACGTCTTCACCGAAGACGGCAAAATGCTGCCGGTAACCGTTATTCAAGCCGGACCTGTGTACGTCACGCAGGTCAAGACGTCGGAAAAGGACGGTTATACGGCCGTTCAGGTGGGCTACGGCGAAGCGAGCAACAAGAGCCTCACCTACCCGAAATTCGGCCATTTGAAGCGGGCCGGAGTCGGCAAGAACCTCCGAACCTTGCGCGAGTTTCGAGTCGAGAGCGTCGACAGCTTCGAACTCGGCCAGGAGATCGGCGTGGACATTTTCAACCCAGGTGAGTCCATTTCGGTCACGGCCACAAGCAAAGGAAAGGGCTTCGCCGGAGGCGTCAAGCGCTACCACTTCAAGGGCCAGCACATGACCCACGGATATATGACGCACCGCAGGCCCTTGGCGAGCGGCGCAACGGGTCCGCAGAGGGTTTTCAAAGGAACCCGACGTCCCGGACACATGGGTTCGGAAACCGTCACTCAACTCGGCACCGAGGTGGTCCAGGTGGACGCCGAACGGAACCTGCTGGTGGTGAGCGGTTCGGTCCCCGGCGCGAACGGCTCGCTCGTGGTGATCAAGAGGTCGCAGAGGTAACTAAGTCGATGGCAAAGCTCGAAGTTCGAAGCAAAGACGGCAAGAAGGTGGGAAGCGTGGACGTCCCCGCAGCGATCGCCAACGCTGAAGTGGCGCCTCATGCGCTCCACCGGGCCGTTGTGACCGAAGAGGCGAACTCGCGTCAAGGCACCTCGGCGACGAAGGACCGACACGACGTTCGCGGGGGCGGTCGAAAGCCGTATCGGCAGAAGAAGACCGGGCGAGCCCGCCAAGGCTCGATCCGCGCGCCGCATTACACCCACGGAGGCATGGCTCACGAGCTGAAGCCGAGAGACTACTCGCTCAAGCTCAATAAGAAGGAGCGGCGCAGCGCGATTCTCGGCGCGATCGCTTCGAAGATTCAGGCCGATGCCTTGCACATCGTCGACACGATTGCATTCGCGGAATCCAAGACGAAAAACGCGACGGGCCTGCTCTCCGCGCTCGGAGTGCAAAACACAAGGCGAATCCTGATCGTGCTGCCCCAATACGACGAGACGACGTACAAGTGTTTCCGCAACCTGAGTAACGTCGTCGTCCGCACGGCGCCCACGAAGAATCCGAGCGAGGAAGCCAAGTGCGCTCCGTTTTCCGCCCGAGACGTTCTTGTCGCCCACGCGGTCGTCATGGCCCAAGAGGCGCTTGCGAAGGTCGAGGAGGTCTGGTCGAAGTGAAAGACCCACACACCATCATTCTGAAACCCCACATCACGGAGCGATCCGTCGCGTTGTCCTACGGCGACCACCGCATCAAGGACGAGCGCCAGATCGTTCGAAAGTACACCTTTATCGTTGCTCCAGACGCCAATAAGCTCGAAATCAAGTCGGCGATCGAAGCGATCTATAACGCCGGCAAGAAGAAAGCGGATTGGATCGTGGTCGAGAAGGTCAACACCTCGACGGTCAAGGGCAAGAAGCGCAGGGTGCGCACGCGAGCCACGGCTTGGCCGTCCCAAGGCTACGAACCGAGCGAACGCAAGGCGATCGTGACGCTGGCCAGGGGCCAACTTCTGGAGGATTACGGAGTCTAAGCCATGCCAGTCAAGCAACTGAAACCCACTTCGCCCGGACGCCGATTCAAGATCGCGTCGACGTACTCCGAGATCACGAAGTCCAAGCCTGAGAAGAAGCTCACGTCGGCGAAGAATCGAACCGGCGGACGCAACCACACGGGTCGAGTGACTTCATTCCAGCGCGGAGGCGGCAACAAGCGGCGATACCGCGAGATCGACTTCAAGAGGCTGAAGGATGGAGTCGCGGCCCTCGTTCATTCCATCGAATACGACCCCAACCGGACGTGCCGCATCGCCCTTTTGCACTACGCCGACGGTGAGAAGCGATACATCCTCGCGCCGAAGGGCCTCAAGCCTGGCGACCGCGTGGAGAGCGGGCCGGAAGCGGACATCCTGCCGGGCAATTCGCTGTCGTTGGGCGGGATTCCTTTGGGAACCCTCGTCCATAACGTCGAACTCCAACCCGGAAGGGGTGGCCAGATGGTGCGCTCTGCGGGCGCCGCAGCCCAGGTCATGGCCAAAGAGGGCTCCTATGTGACCCTTCGACTCCCCAGTGGCGAGATGCGGCGCGTTCATTTCACCTGCCGCGCCACCATCGGCGAGGTCGGCAACGCGGAGCACGAGAACGAGCAATTTGGGAAGGCGGGCAAGATGCGGGCCAAGGGCCGGAAGCCCCACGTTCGCGGTGTCGTGAAGAGCCCGCGCGACCATCCCCACGGCGGTGGCGAAGCGAAGTCGCCGGTGGGCCGACGAAAGGGCCCGGTCGATCGCTGGGGCAACAAGGCCCTGGGAACGAAGACCCGAAAGAACAAGAAGTCGGACAAGTACATCGTTCGAAGGAGGACCCGGTAGGCGGCCGAGCATCCGGCTGACGACTGGGAACAAGTTATGGCAAGAAGCGTAAAGAAGGGCTTTTTCGTCGACGGCCACTTGGCCAAGAAGATCGAGGTCATGAACGCCAAGGGCGAAAAGAGGATGATCAAGACGTGGTCGAGACGGTCCACGATCATCCCCGACATGGTGGGGCACACGCTCGCCGTACATGACGGCAGAAAGCACGTGCCGGTGTTCATTACGGAGAACATGATCGGCCACAAACTCGGAGAGTTCGCCCCCACGCGAACCTTCCGCGGGCACGCAGGAGGTCTCGCCGAGCGCGGCACGAAGATTCGGTAGCCTGCTCAGGTACAATTTGACGCTTTTTGTGTCGCTTGGGCGGCCACAAAGCGACAGGGAACGCAATCGAAATGGAAGTCAAGGCAATAGCAAGAGGCGTAAGAGTTCAACCTCGCAAGGTGAGGATCGTTGCGGATCGGATCCGGGGCAAGTCAGCGCGCCAGGTCGCGACCCTGTTGCAGTTCCACCCCAGCAAGGCGGCGCGGATTCTCAAGAAGGTGATCGACAGCGCAGTCGCCAACGCGGAGAACAACCACGGGCTGGACGGCGACCGGCTCCGCATCGCGACCGTCATGGTCGACGAAGGACCGCGCATCAAGCGAATCCAGCCGAGGGCGATGGGAAGGGCGTACCGAATCGTCAAGAAGACCTCGCACATCACCGTCGTCGTCGAGGAGTTTGAAGGGACCGGAAGAAAACCCGCCGGCGGACCGAAGCCGAAGCCGCGGCCAACCTTCGACACGAAGGGCAAGCCCAAGAAGAAGGCGAAGGCCGAAAAGCCTGCCGAAGAGCTGGCTGCGGAAGCCGAGGTCCCGACCGAAGAGGCCGGAACCGAGCCGGAGCCCATCGCCGAGGAGCCTCAGGATGAGGCCGATGCGCCCGCCGAAGAGGCCCCTGCCGAAGACGCGGCAGAAGCCGGAGTAGAAGCGGAACCCGAATTGACAGAGAGCACCGAAGAAACGAATACGACCGAGACGGACGGGGAAACCCCCGCGGAAGAGGAACCAAAAACGGAGTAACACTTGGGTCAAAAGATCAATCCTGTCGGCTTTCGAGTAGGCGTAATCCGTGGCTTTGACAGCCACTGGTTTTACGGTAAGAAGGGCTATGGCGCGGCTCTCCTACAGGACCATCACATCCGCAACGAGATCAAGGAGCGGATTGGCAAGGGGCTGGTTTCTCGCGTCGAAATCGAGCGCGCCGCCAACCGGGTGAAGGTCACGGTCTTCACCTCGCGCCCCGGAGCGGTCATCGGTAAGGGCGGCAAGGGCATCGATGAGATCACCGACATCCTGAACCGAAAGGCCCGAAGACTCGACCCGACGATGTCAGTTCAGGTAAACGTTACGGAAGTTCGGCAGCCCGAACTCGACGCCCAACTCGTGGCGGAGAACATCGCGGTTCAACTCGAACGGCGCGTTTCCCACCGCCGAGCCATGCGGCAGTCGATCACCCGCGTGGTTCGAATGAACGGGCGCGGCATCAAAGTGCAGATTTCAGGCCGCTTAGGCGGAGCCGAAATCGCCCGCACCGAAAAGGACAAGTTCGGCAAGGTTCCGCTGCACACGATCCGGGCGGACATCGATTACGGCTTTGCGACCGCCGACACGATCTATGGTTCGGTCGGAGTCAAGGTTTGGATCTACCGCGGGGAGGTCCTGCCTGAGAAGAAGCTTGCGGAGATCGCCCCCGAGCGGATCGATGAGGACATGACGGACGTCAAGCCGAGTTCGGCCGCGGCAGTCGAAGAACCCGTTAGCGTAGTACCCGTTTCAGAGGAAGTGAAGACCGATGTTGATGCCTAAGCGAGTCAAATACCGCAAGCACCACCGTGGCCGCATGAAGGGTGACGCCACGAGGGGCAACACGATCGCGTTCGGGTCGTATGGGTTGATGTCGCTCGACGCGCACTGGATCACGAGCCGGCAGATCGAGGCCGCCCGTATCGCCATGACGCGGCACGTCAAGAGGGGAGGTAAGGTCTGGATTCGGGTGTTCCCCGACAAGTCGTTTACGAAGAAGCCACTTGAAACGCGCATGGGCAAGGGTAAGGCACCCGTAGAAGGATGGGTGGCGGTCGTGAAACCGGGCCGCGTGCTGTTTGAAATGGACGGCGTTCCTGAGGCCGTGGCGAAAGAGGCGATGCGGTTGGCGATGCATAAGCTCCCGATCCGCACCAAGTTTGTGACGAAGGCGGATTTCACGTTCCTTCCAGAAGGGTAGGTCAGGTAGTCGAGAATAGGTTGAGAAAAGAAGACATGAAGAGCTTGAAGGCAAATGAGTTGATGGACAAGAGCGTCCCCGAGCTCGAGAAGATGGTGCTCGAAGAAAGAGCCGCCCTCTACAAGGCGCGGCGCGACCTCGTGTTTCGGCAGATGACGGACACCGCGAGCCTCAAGGTGCGCCGCCACAACATCGCGCGCCTCTTGACCCTCATCAGCCAGAAGAAGAAGGGGGCGAGCCAGTGAGCGAACCGACCGCCCCGGCCCAACGCGGACGCCGGAAGTTCCGTGAAGGCGTCGTCACCTCGACGAAGATGGAGAAGACCGTCGTGGTGAGCATCGAGCGGCGCATCCAGCACCCTCTCTACGGAAAGGTCGTTCGACGAACGGAGAAGTTTAAGGCTCACGACGAGATCGGGTGCGACGTGGGAGACGTGGTCGAAATCATGGAAACGCGTCCCGTGAGCCGCGAAAAGAGATGGAGGGTCACGCGCATCGTCCAGAAGGTGAAGTAACGACTTCGCCCCAAGGAGCGGCCGCGCTCGGTGATCCCGGGAAGTACAGAGATGATTCAACAGTTTACGAGACTGAAAGTCGCCGACAATTCAGGCGCGAGAGAGGTCATGTGCATACGCGTTCTGAAAGGCTCGCAGCCTAGGTATGGCCGCGTGGGCGACGTGATCGTCGGGTCCGTCAAGGTCGCCACACCGAATATGCCCGTGAAGAAGGGTGACGTTGTGAAAGCCGTCATCGTCCGAACGAAGAAGTCGATCCGCCGAGCCGACGGCTCGACGCTACGCTTCGACGAGAACGCGTGCGTGCTGATCAACCCGCAGAACATGGAGCCACGAGGTACCCGAATCTTCGGGCCGGTGGCCCGCGAACTGAGAGATCGAAACTTCATGAAGATCGTCTCGCTCGCTCCGGAGGTGCTCTAAGTGACGAAGGCCGAAACCAAACAGAGAAAGAAGCCCGTGAAGCTCAAAGTTCGAAGGGGCGATCGGGTCCAGATCATCGCAGGTAAGGACAAAGGCGAGGTCGGATTCGTCGCCGCAGTCGACCCGAAGAAGCAGCGAGTGCTGGTTCTCAAGCCGAACGACGAGAACCCCGATCAACCGCTGCCGCTCAACGCAGGAATCAAGCACCGCAAGGCCCGCACGACCGAACAGCGCTCGACGCGGCTGCGCATTCCGCTGCCGATTCATGTCAGCAACGTAATGGTGCTGGACCCGAAGTCGTCTGAGCCGACGCGGGTCGGGCGAAAGGTCATCGACGGCAAGATTCAAAGGTACGCGAAGAAATCGGGCGAGATCATCCCGGACGAAGAGTCGAATTGATCGCGGTGTCCGTAGCGGCTGGTCGGTAATCAGCCGCGCAGAGGATCAACACAATGGCAAAGAAGGAATCTAAGAAAACGTCGGGAGGTGAGGCCGCCGCGCTTCCCTACCCTCGCCTCAAAAAACTGTATCGCGAGCAGGTTCTCCAGAACCTCATGCAGCAGTTCAGTTACTCGACGGTCATGCAGGCCCCCAAGCTCGAAAAGATCGTCATCAACATGGGTACGGGCAACCCCGACAAGGCGGACAAGAACCTCGAGAACTCCTTGCGCGACCTCACGCTGATCGCAGGGCAAAAGCCGGTCATCACGACCGCCAAGAAGTCGATTGCGAACTTCAAGCTGCGCGAAGGGATGAAGATCGGCTGCAAGGTGACCTTGCGAGGCGACCGCGCCTATCACTTCCTCGACAAGCTATGTACCGTGGTGTTGCCTCGCATTCGCGACTTCCAGGGCTTGTCGCCGAATTCGTTCGACGGCCGAGGAAACTACTCTCTGGGTCTCAAGGAACAGCTTGTGTTTCCTGAGATCCCGTACGATACCTTCGACCGCATTCGAGGAATGGACGTGGTCATTTGCACCTCCGCCCGCACCGACGAAGAGGGCCGCGCGTTCTTGAAGCAAATGGGCCTGCCCCTGCGCGAATCTTGATAGGACGTGTTCGGACGACTGCCTTCCACAGGGTTTACGGGACCTGGACTAACCCTGGCGGAAACGTCTCCCCCGGAAACTGGTACCACCGGTAGTAGTTAGGGTTGACGTCGGGTCCGAACCCGCCCCAATCGTCCTCGTGGACGACGATCTGGGCAGCGGGAATCCGTTGCGCCTCGCCCGACACACGCACCGCCTGAATGAACCCCTTGCCGCCGGGCCAAGTTACCCCGTCTGGCCCGTGCCAATGACAGTACGCAAACACAAAGTTGGTCCCAAGAAGGACCGGCCACACAATCCGAAAGTCGTTACCTCGAGTGAACACGATTGCGTTTCTGGATTTGACGTCGATATGAGGGCGCGGGTACCCATCGGACCGACTCTTGCATTCGTATAGCTCCAGCTTCGTGCCATACGGCTCCAACAGATCGACGAATTCTTTGTTGTAGTCCCAAATCACAGGTACGTCAACTGGCATGAGGTCATTGTAATCGACCATGTAAAGCCCATTAGCGACGCCGATTTGCCTGAGATTCGAAATGCAAGTGGTTTCGACGGCCCTTCTCTTCGATCTTGCGACCGCAGGGAAAATGAGTGCGGCGAGTATCGCCACAATCCCGACTACAACTAGGATCTCAATTAGTGTGAATGCTCGAGTTCTTTTCATTGTCGTATCCTCACTTTGCGCTCCACAATGTTTGGATTGCCTTTCTCGATGCCACCAGCCCAAGGGAGGCTCCAACGACGGCCGCGAAGCCTGCGAACCAGGGAGAAGCCTGTTCCTTCTGACGGCTGTCAAGCGTGTCCTCGGCCGCGTACGACGCCTGTTCGAGTAACGGCCCTTCAACGTGCCCGAAAACGAAGTGGGTAGGTTGATACGGGTCGCGATTGTCCTGAATCGCGGCACCGTTGGCGATAATCGCAGCATCTTCGAGTTGAAGCTTCGACGGTGATTCGAAGGCCACAAACGTCCACACAATCCGCTGGTCCGATGGAATGTCGACTCCCGAGGCTTTGCGCTTCAGCCGTTCGATGCGGCCGGGAACATGCATGCCTTGATGGGTACGATAATCGCTGAACAACCATACGTCTTTGATTACGCCGTTTCGAAAGGTTATGACCTCCCGAACCGGAGGTGACAGCCCGGACTCCAGCCACTGGATGCTGGCGGGTTCCACAACCAGATGAGGTGCTTCGGCGATTGCATCTAGGTTCGTCACCTGCACCTGGACGCCCCTCGTTGCGAGGTCGGGCGCGGGGTACAAGTCCCATGGAAGAAGACCTTCGGACAGCGGAGGGACGAAAGGCACCCGTCCAGTCGCCTGAGGTGGAAGGAGGAACGCCATCCCGGTTGGCAATCTTGCACCACAAGAAAGCGTCCAATCAGGAGTATACAAGCAACTCAACTCGTACTTTGGACCCTTGTACAAGATAAGCCACCTTTCACCCTTATGAACGATGGTCAGTTCACCGAGATGCAGACTCTCGGGCTGTATAGAATCCACCTTGAAGCGCACCTGCCAGTTGGCACCCTGTGTCGTTTGCGCATAACCTACCGCCGCAAAGGCGATCACAAAGAATGCCAATACTCGCCAGTAGAGGATCACTCGAACGCTACCGAAAGTCCAATTCACCGAAGGCCCAAATTAGCAGTAAAACCTCATGTCGAGATTTCCAATGTGATAGGAAATGTAACCATCCTGATACCAAAACACGCAAGGGTTTGTACTTTGGTCAAGAGTACACTGTCCGCTGTACTGGGGGTGATAGACTAGCTTGGGCTCGGACATCTGCGACGTATTGCACTTGTTGTTCTGCGTATTTCCCAGACATCCACCGTCCACGTCCAATTCCGTATCTTGGCAGTATCTAATCCAAAACCCCTGGACGCACTTGCCCACTAGACCGTTCCATTGGGGTGCTGTAGGTCCGGGGCAAGCGGCAAATGCAGTTGCGGCACAAGCAACGGCGCAACTGGCGATGACGAGATGTTTCCTAGTTTTCATGTTTTTTCTCCTGTACAGAATCGAAGAGCGTGTTCTAAGTCGCTGACGTGAACGACCGCTCCATCGCGAACGGCAAGAACGAGCGGAGTTGCGCGGAGCCCCAATCGATGGGCAATCTCGACATCCTGCTTCACCAGGTCTTGAAGTGTTGCTACCTCATCAGCGGGAAAGCCGGCCATCAATGGGCCATTGGCTGATTCGGCGAGCGCCATAAGTTCGGCCTGCTGGGTATGCAACTCACTGCGCAGCAACAACCTCTTGGACAGACAAGCGAGAGAAAGCGCGCGGGGATGGAGGTTGGTCAAGGGCAGTTCGCGCCATTGAACGGTAATCCGATCGTCGGCCAGCACCTGTGCCCAAACCGGACTCAACAACAAGCTACGCGTGTAGGGACATTCATAGTCTCCGAAAACAACAATGAGGCGTCCCGGGACGTTCCCCTGACGCAGGACCGCCCGGCCAGATTCAAACGCGTGCGCATCGATCGACACCCGGCGAAAGTCAGTTGTGGCCGTCCCTGTTGCGGTCGTTACAACCTTCAACATCGTCAAGCATAGGAGGGCGGCCGCGCCCGTCCACATCGTGAGCGCGAACCAAGTCGACCGCTGGTTCTTGTCGGTTGCGATTTGCGGCTTCGTAAGGCACGAACCTGCGGCGAACGCGGCCACGGCGAGTCCAAGATCAACTGCGGCAAACTGAGCCGCCGACAACGGCACGAGCGCGCCGAAGCAAGCGCACGGAAGCGGATCTCCGATTGCCCAGCGGACGAAGTGAAACGTGGCGAAGACCAGAAAGAGTCCCCCTGCCAGAAAACTGCAGGTCCGAAACCAGCCTGGCCTTAGCGATGCAATGGGGAGTCCGAGTTCAGCCGCAACGAGCCCCAAAGCGCCGACGATCAGCAGAGGCGCCGACAACTGAGTCACGCTCGATAGATACTCAAGAAACAGCCCGAATCGCAGAATCTTCAGGCTTGCGGCAACCCAGAGCGCAATACAGACCAGAATCCACGCCCATGCTCCCACCCACATTCTCGGATTCACTGTCCAAGAACGACCCCGCGGAAACAGGGTCAAAGCTCCCTTACGATTGGGCCGACGGCGTACTGCGGTGGTCTGTTGACCCTCCACAAGCTCACTCCCTGGGGGGGGCGCAGATGGCGAGCGTTCCTCCGGAGCGTTGCTCATCGGTCGATGCTCTCGTCCTCTTCCTCGCATCGTGAAAGAAGTGTAACACAGATTTCCCAATATGGGTGAGTTTTTCATGCTTGACATAGATGTATCCTATTCGTGTCGAGCAGCCATCCTTTGTGCGTCGGCTGCAAGCGTGAACGTCGGAGGGGCCCCTGGCGAGCCACTCGAGGTGCTTGGCGACGGTATAGTAGAATCTCGTCTGCAATGCCTATTGGAGCCAGAGTCGCGATTCGAAAGTGGTGGGCGCTATTTGCCATCTTCGTGCAAGACGGCATCGCGTATCGCGCGAGCGGCATCATTTGGATCCTGACGGACCTTACGACGGCCATCACCATGCCCCTCGTGTGGGCGGCGGCAAGCTCGGGCGGCCCCATCGCGGGACTCAGAACCTCCGACTTCGTCCTCTACTACCTCGGAATGCTGATCCTTGGATCGTTCGTCAACAGCCACATCATGTGGGAAGTCGCCATCGAGATACGCGAGGGCATCTTTTCTACCTACCTCATCCGACCGATTTCGTTTTATCAGTACACCTTCTTTCGTAACCTCTCGTGGCGGTGCATCCGCATGGCCTTTACGGTTCCGTTCCTGATCGCGCTTCTTGCGCTCTACCGGAGCTTCCTCGAAGGCGCTACCGTCTACCTTGGGTGGGAACTGTGGGCCTCGATGGTTCTGGGGCACCTTGTGAGCTTCGTGTTCGTCATGGCGATGGGAATGATCGCGCTGTTTACGCAAGAGGCGATGGCCGTTTTCGAGCTTTATTACGTGCCTCACCTGTTCTTGTCGGGGTACCTGTTCCCTCTTTCCTTGCTTCCTGGTTGGGCCCAGAGCGCATCGAAATGGATGCCCTTCTACTACACAGCCGGGGCGCCGACGGAGATCCTCATCGGCAAGCTGGAGGGTCCGGAGTCGCACAAAACGCTGATGATCCAGGCCGTTTGGATCGTGGTGATTTACGCCGTTTCCCAAGTCCTTTGGCGCAAGGGGCTCAAGTATTACACCGGCGTCGGGATGTGAGCCGTCCAGTACAATGGCCGCATGGGTAGCTCGCGTGTCTTGGTCACAGGCTCGTCTCGGGGAATCGGCAGGGCGATAGCGAGGTCGCTCGCAGAAGCTGGATGGCAGGTCGCGCTGCACGGATCGCATCCGGGAAAGGACCTCGAAGAGTCCGAGCGCGCCGTGGGGAATCAGGCTGCGGGCAGCTACATCGCCGACCTTTCGGACCCCTCTCGCGCTGACTCCCTTCTCGCCCAAGTGGTTGCGGACGGGCCGCTCCATGCGCTCGTCAACAACGCAGGCGTTTATCTCCCGCTCGACTTCGCGGGCGCTTCGGAGGCGGTCTTCGAGACCAACCTGCGCAAGACCTTTGCCGTCAACTTCGAAGCGCCGGTTCGGCTCATACGGGCCGCGATCCCCCATTTTCGCGTCCAGGGTGAGGGCAAGGTTCTCAACGTCTCGAGCCGGGTCGGCTTTAAGGGAGAGGCGGGCGCAGCGACGTACGCGGCCTCCAAGGCGGCCCTGACGAATCTGACTCGGAGCCTCGCCGCCGAACTCGCCTCGCAGAACGTACTGTTCTTCGGGATCGCGCCCGGCTGGACGGAGACCGCGATGGCGCGCGAAGGCATGGAGGATCGGCTCGGCGAAATCCTTGCCGGAATCCCTCTTGGGCGAATGGCGACTCCCGAAGATTGCGCAGCCGCTTGCCGGTTCTTGCTTTCGGAAGAGGCGCGATACTTGAGCGGCGTCGTGATCGATATCAACGGGGCGAGCTACTTCCATTAGGGTCGGGCAGGCCCTCGCCAGCCCGTTCATAATGAGGCATGGATGAACTGACGACGACCGACGTCGAGGTAGGAACCGGCGTTGAAGCCACCGTTGGCAAGACGATTAGCGTTCACTATACGGGCCGGTTTCTCGATGGAAAGACTTTTGATTCGAGCGTGGGACGTGGGCCCTTCACGTTTACGCTGGGCGCAGGTCAAGTGATCAAGGGCTGGGACCTCGGAGTCGCGGGGATGCGCGTGGGCGGAAAGAGGACTCTGAGCATTCCGAGTTCGCTGGCTTATGGAGAGCGCGGCGCGGGAGGGGTGATCCCTCCGAATACCCCGCTCGAGTTCGAAGTCGAGCTGCTCGAAGTCCGCTGACCATGGTCGTTGCGTGGGCCGCGTTGGCTTTGGGGACGTTCACGGCGCCCCAAGAGGATTCCCCTTGGCTACGAACCGTGCTTCCCACGGGGGCCATTCTCGTTGCCCATTCCCTGCCTGAAGCGAAGCGAACTTCCGCGCAACTGCTACTCTCGGCCCGAAGCTGGCCCGAATCGCCCGCGAACCATGGGTGGAGGCATCTGTGGGAGCACTTGGCGGCGGCTGGTCCCAACGGCGATCTCGATATACGCCTCGAATCCGCGGGCATGACCTTGCGGGCGCGAACGTTTCGGGACGCCAACCAATTCGAAATCGAATGCGCTCCGGCTCAGCTCGACGCTGCGCTGGACGCCCTCCTGGAGATCCTTCGCCCTCGCGCGTTTTCCCCCGCCGCCCTCGCAAAGGAACTGGAAATCCTGCGACATGAGCGAGCCTTGATGAGCGTTCCGGAGCGGCTTTCGTCGAAGGCATGGCTCCTCGCCTATGGTGAAGAGGGGATCGATACCCAAGGCAGCGAAGAGGCTTTGCGAGGGGCGACGCCTGCCGACATGGAGAGGCTTCATTCGGAGCTTTGCGATCAGAGCAAGGTCACGATCTCGCTCGCTGGCCCTCAGCCCGCTGAATTGATGATACAGGCGGCGAAATCCGCTCTGGCCCCGATCGCCCCAGGGAAGCCCGAACCACCCCAGCGAAGGCAGTCCGGCGCGCCCGCGAAGGGCTTCTTGCCCGGAGTGGATGGGGGAGTCTTGGCGGCCTTAACCGGCAGCTTCGATTCCCGAGAGGCTGCCGCGACGCTCGCTGCCGGGCTCGCGCTCGCGGCACACTCGCCGGGGAGCTTCTTCATCTATACGCCCTCGGCAGAGAACTCGCTGATTTTGGTCGGCGGGACCGATTCGTGGCCCGAACTCCTGAGAGCCGCCGAGGATTCGAGCTCAGACTCCGCGGCACGGCGCTTTGAGGCGGGAGTCGACCTCGCGAGGCGATGGGTGCGCCGACAGCTCGCCGATCCTACCAGTTCGGCGTTCTTGCGCGGCTACCTGGCCAGCGGAGCGTTTGGGATGAGCCCTGAGAAAATCCTCGGCCAACTCGACCGGCTGACGCTCGCCGACTTTCGGCAGGGCTGGGCCGCTTTCAGCGCCGACCAAAGGGTCGAGGTTCGAGGTGGACAGCCTTGAATTGGGCCGTTCCGCTCCTTCTCCTCTCATCGACGCCTCCCCTGATCGAGGTCCCCCTCGACGACGCGAAGACCGTCTCCGTCCAGATTTGCATCAAGTTGCCCTCCCTTTCGGAGTTTCGCAAGGCCGCAATCCCCGCGCTTGCGCAATCCATGATCGTCCAGACCCAGACCTATCCCGCCCCAACGCTGAGGGCTTATGCTTCCCAAACCGGCGAACCCCTTTTTGCGGCGGTTGGACCGGACTGCTTGCGGATCGGAATGAGCTTTCCGGCGAGCCAACTCCCGACCGCCCTGTCGATGGCGGCGTCGATCCTGATGGAGCCTAGGTTCACGGAGGAGTCGCTCCAGCAAGCGATCTCGAAGACCCGCAGGGCGGTCGTGGAACCTTGGGATGCGATCCTGCGCCCCGTGCCACCCGCCCCCAGTCGGATGAGCCTGGAAATCGTCACCGACCTGTACCGCGAGTTCGTTCGGCCCGGAGCGGTGGCGGTGGCGGTGGCGGGCAAGTTTGAGCCTGGAGCAGCCAAGGCGGCTTGGGAGCAAAGGGCGTTTCCGTGGTATTCAGGCCGAATCCAGCGCGTCCTCGAATTCCCAGTTACTAAGGCCTCGGAATCTCGGTTCCCAGAGGCTCAGGGAGGGGAACTGGCGCTTCCCCCGGTCCGACTGGAGAGCCCCGATGCGGCCGCGCTCGGCGCAATCGCTTACCTACTGGGCGGTGGGAAGTCGGCGTCACTCCACCGGACGCTCAGGCAGGCGCTGGGCATCAGCTACCGGCAAGAGGCGTTGCTCTGGCCGGAATTGGATTCAATGCGGATTCGAATCCTCTGGGCGGGGGCTCGGGGCGCTAGCGCTCAAGAGGCATCGGCCGAGGCAAGAAAGGCGCTGATCGCCGCCGTTGAAGGCTGGACCGAAGCGGATCTCGACCGCGCCAGGGCTTCAGCGCGGGCGGCGCTGAGTTTGGGGATCGGACCCAACCTCTTCAGGGCTTGGATTCCGGGACCCCAGCGAGGAACTTCTGCAGAAGAGGCGTTTCTCAGGGCCTACTGGCTCCTGAATTCCGGCAACGCGGAGTTCGAGCGGCTTCTCGTCGAGAGGATGGACCGAATCGAATTGCTTCGAGCGAAGGAACTTGCCAAGCAATGGCTGGAGTCAGCCATCGCGGTTGCTCATTCGCCGTGAAAGCGTCAGACCCGAAATGTCGAACTCGGGATGACGCGCGCATAGAGGCACGAAGTCGCAAGTCTCGCACGCGGGGATTCGCACCGGGACGACCTCTTCCCAATCGGTCCCCAGAATCTCTTCGCCCAGTACCCTCAAGTCCTGGCCAAAGCGGTCCGCATCATCGGGAGCAAAACCGACGGTAGCCCTGTTTCCGGTTCTCACGGCGACGATCGTCGCAAGGATCGGCCGCCCGGGAAAGGTCTCTCGAACCAAGAGGTGGTAACAGTTCATCGCCAGATCGCCCCGGACCTCGGCTTCTTCCACATTCGACCGGCCCGACTTGTAGTCGATGATCTCGATGCTGCCGTCGGGCCACTCGTCGATCCGGTCCACTCGCCCCAGCAATCTGAACGCTCCCATGTCGGTTTGCAGGAGTCGTTCCAGAGCGACCGTTACGGCTTCCGAAGGCACGGCGAGATGCGCTTCGACGTAGTCCCGGATCGCCTGTTCGCCAAGCTCTCGCTTAGCCTGCTCCTGCTCAGGGCCCGAGTAGCCTGCAGAGACCCACGCCTGATGAACTGCCTGGACGGCCTGCTCCACACTCACCACGTCCGTGTCGGCCGGATCGTGAAACCTCTGCAAGACCCTGTGCAGGGTCGTCCCGAAGCTGTAGTAGCTCTTGGCGCGGAAGAACGCCCGCCCGCGCGGATCGACGTAGGTCCAACGGTACTTCAGCTTGCACGCCAAGAACAGCGTGATCTTCGAGGGACTCAACGAGGGCTTGCGGGCCACAGATAGAGTGTATCGCACCTTCGGGCGGCCTGCCCTCGGGAAGCTGGAAAGGGTAACCTTCTGCCCCGATGACGATTCGCATTGGGCACTCTCCCGACTCGGACGACGCCTTCATGTTTTGGGGACTTGCCAGCGGGAAGGTCCGTAGCGAGCACTCCTTCGAGCACATTCTTCGGGACATCCAGACGCTGAACGAATGGGCAAAGGAAGGAAGGCTCGAATCCAGCGCGGTCTCGGTCCATGCTTTTTCTCATGTTTGCGACAAGTACGCGCTCCTCCGGCACGGCGGGTCCTTCGGTGAAGGGTACGGCCCGATGGTGGTCGCCAAACGGCCGATCGCCGCTGAGGAGCTGCCCGGAATCCGAATCGCCGTACCCGGCAGGCTCACCAGTGCGTTCTTGCAACTCAATTTGTGGTTCTTCGACCAATTCGGGCTCGAACCGGGGCCCCAACACGAGGTCGTTCCGTTCGATCAGATCATTCCCGCGCTCCAGGACGGCCAGTTCGAAGCCGGGCTCATCATCCACGAAGGCCAGTTGACCTACGAACAAGAGGGGTTGGTCGAGATCATCAACATGGGCAAGTGGTGGAAGGAGCGGACGGGCCTGCCTTTACCGCTTGGGGTGAATGTGGTCCGCAAGGACCTCGGTCCCGAGCTTTGCCGTGAGGTGAGCCGTTGCATGAGAGAGTCGATCGAGGCGGGGCTCTCGAACCGGAAAGAGGCGCTGGCGTATGCCCTCCAGTTCGCTCGCGGCCTCGATGAGTCTACAAGCGATGAGTTCGTCGGGATGTACGTCAACGATCGCACCCGCGACATGGGGCCGGAGGGCATTGCAGCGATTCGGCGCATGTTGAGTGAGGCCGCCGAAATCGGCCTCGTGCCTAAGGTTGACGTCGAAGTGATCGACTGAGGCTCAGCACCAGGGCCTAGCGTTGGGGCCGAATTCCGCGGAGTAGTAGTTCAGAACGTTACCGCCGGGCAGGACGACCTTGTCGATCGCCTGAAGCGCCCGGTGCGAGAGTTTGATCTGGCAAGCGTCGGCCGACTCTTTCAACTGTTTTTCGGATTTCGCCCCGATGATGGGGCTGGTCACCCCCGGTTGGCCGGCGACCCACGCCAAGCTCAATTGAGCCAACGTCAAACCCTCCCGATCCGCAATCTTCTTGAGCTTGCGGACGGCAGTCATAGACTGCGCGTTGACCCGGTTCATCGGGTCCGACGAGGCGTATCTCGCCCCGCTCGCTATGCCGTCCAGGTACTTCCCGCTCAACTGCCCCCCGGCTAGGGGCGACCACGGGATCACCCCCCAGTCGTAGGTTCGGCAGAACGGGAGCAATTCTCGCTCGATTCTGCGGTCGAGGAGGTTGTAGGGGGGTTGCTCGCACACGAACCCCGACGCCCCCAGCGACCGGGCGACATAGTGGGCCTCACAAAGCTGCCAAGCCGCAAACGTCGAGGTCCCGGCATACCTCACCTTCCCCGCGCGGATGAGGTCCTCCAACCCGCGAATCGTCTCGTCGATCGGCACACTGGGTTGCGGGCGGTGGATTTGGTACAGGTCGATCCAATCCGTTCCGAGCCTTCGCAACGAAGCTTCGCAGGCTTCGATGACGTGCTTGCGTGAATTGCCCCAGGCGTTCGGGTCGTCGTCCGCCATCTTGCCGTGGCACTTGGTCGCCAGCACGATCTTGTCTCGTTTGCCCCTCAGCGCCTCGCCCAGGATAGCCTCGCTGACGCCTCTCGCGTACACGTCCGCACAGTCGAAGAAGTTGATTCCTATCTCGAACGCGCTTTGAGCGACGCGAAGCGACTCCTCCTTCGTCGAGCCCCAATCGTCAGGCTCCCAACCAAAGGTCATGGTCCCCATGCAGGCCACAGAAACCTGCATCCCCGTTCGTCCGAGCGATCGATATTCCATCCCGTGGGTTTACCCTACGGGCTCGGCTGAGGTATCGTCGCGCCCCGATTCAAGGCTCCCTCTTCTTGCGCCGTCCCTCAGACTCGATTCGTCCGAGGGAGGGGCTGTCGGCGAAGCGCGCGCCCTCTTCCGCCTTGCCGCTGAAGCCCTCGACCAACTCGCGGACGGTGATGTTCTTGGGGTCGATCTTCATTCCCCGTCCTCGAGAGGGCTCCTGCATTTCAATCTTCACTCCCCCTCCTCGTCGGAGGATTGCACTGCGGCGAAATTTGTGGACACCTACTTGTTCTGCCAGGAGAAAATAGGATAATGTCTCGCCGTAGTCTTAGTCGTGAGTTCAAGTTAGGCATATGCCAGGCCGATCCGGTCGAGCCCATCGCCGAAAGGCCTTCCTTCGGCGTCGAAAAGGTCGACGCTCGGATTCCGCATCGTCTCGAATCAGCCCCAACGGGGCGAGCATCCACCTGCGAAGGGCAACGCCCTGGAAAGCGCGGGCCCCGGAATGACCGGCGGCCTGAAAGGCCGCGATACAATCGGGAGGATGCCGCAGTCCCTCGCCACCGTCCTAGTCCACGCCGTTTTCAGCACGAAGGACCGAACCCCTTGGCTCGCCCCGGCGATCCGGCAAGAACTGCATCCCTATATCGTCGGCGTCCTGGCCAACATCGGCTGCCCCTCGATCCAGACGGGCGGCGTCGAGGATCACGTCCATGCCCTTTGTTGTCGTTCGATGAACGGTATCTGTGGGATTGAATCCCGGCCCTTCAGACCGCATCCTCTCTTACGGCATTTCCTTTGTCCAGGGCTTCGCCCTTCGCTCTTGGATGAACGGCCCTTCGGGCCTACGTGGCGACAAGGGCGCCCGCCGGCCAGGCAGGCCCGCGGACAAGATGCCGGCGATCGCCTGAGTCGATGGGTCCCGGAGGCCGGGACCGACCCGCCTGATTTCTGGCATGAGGCTGTCTTAGCCCCGACGGCTGAGATTCCTGCCCCGACGGAAGCTCCTGCAAGGGTGACGAGGGCCCCTGGGGGTTCGCAAGAGCAGTTGTGAGGCTTGCAGGAGCCGTTGCCAGGGGTGCGGAAGCGTCGATGTGGCCTACTGGTGACTGCCAGAGTGAAGCGTTTGGGCCTGACGGCCGGATCCTACGAACTTGGACAGCGACCTCACTCGTCATCGCCGTGAGACGGCGCTGCCCTTCCTGCCATAATCAAATATGCAGATGTTCCGCGAAGGCTTCAGCTTCGACGACGTATTGCTTGTCCCCAAAAAGACCGAAGTGTTGCCGAGCGAGGTCGATCTTTCGACCCAGTTCCTCCCTACGATTCGCCTGAAGATTCCCATTGTGTCGGCGCCGATGGACACGGTCACCGACGCAAAGCTCGCTGTGGCGATGGCGCGCGAGGGAGGGGTCGGCGTCATCCATCGCAACATGGATATCGAGGCCCAAGCCAGCCAGGTCGACCGGGTCAAACGAAGCGAGCACGGAGTCATTACCAACCCGATCAAGCTGGGGCCCGACAAGACGATCCGCGAAGCTATCGAGCTGATGGACCACTTCCACATCAGCGGCGTCCCGATCGTCGATCCGGCCGGTACGCTGGTGGGCATTCTGACGCACCGAGATATTCGATTCGAGACCGACTTCTCGAAGCCGATTCACACCCGGATGACCAGCATGAACCTGGTCACGGCCCCCATCGGAACGAACCTGGAACAAGCGGAACTGCTCCTCGCCGAGCACCGAATCGAGAAGCTCCCTCTCGTCGACGACGAAGGCAAGCTGAGCGGACTCATCACGATCAAAGACATCCTGAAGCTCAAGCAGCACCCAAACGCAACCAAGGACGCGAAAGGACGGCTCGTGGTCGGGGCAGCGATCGGCGCTCTCCGCGAACCTTTCGAGCGGGCGAAGGCCCTGTTCGAGGCCGGAGTCGATTTTGTCGTTATCGACGCCGCCCACGGGCATTCGAAGGGAGTGATGGACTGCGTCAAGACTCTCAAGCAACGGCTGCCGGATTTGCCCGTCATCGCCGGCAACGTCGCGACGCGCGAGGGGGTCCGGGACTTGTGCGCGCTGGGCGTCGACGGACTTCGCGTGGGCATCGGCGCGGGGTCGATCTGCACCACTCGAGTGGTGGCCGGGATCGGCGTGCCTCAATTCACGGCGGTACACGACTGTTGCCGAGAAGCCGCCGAACTTGGAGTACCTACGATCGCAGATGGCGGCATCCGCAGTTCAGGCGACATCGTCAAGGCGCTTGCTGCCGGCGCAAACACAGTCATGTTGGGGAATATGTTTGCGGGTTGCGAAGAAAGCCCAGGGGAGATCGAGATTTATCGCAACCGGGCATACAAGGTGTACCGAGGCATGGGTTCGGTCGGCGCCATGAAGAGCGGCTCCTCGGATCGGTACATGCAGATCAAGGAAGCTGGGGGAACCATCGTTCCGGAAGGCGTAGAAGGCCGAGTGCCGTTCAAGGGGCCCCTCCACGAAACGATGGAGCAACTGGTCGGCGGCCTTCGGTCGGGGATGGGATACGTAGGGGCGGCGCACCTATCGGCCCTCGCCCACGAACCGGAGTTCGTCCGAATAACCAACGCCGGACTTCGGGAGAGCCACCCCCACGACGTATGGATCACCAAAGAACCGCCGAACTACACCGCCCCCTACAGCACGTCCGATTCAGACTGAGCTGAAGTAGGCGGCCGCTCTTACGAGGGCGCTCCTCGGACCGCTCCGTCGTGCCTCTCGATCCAGGGTGGCAACAGCCACACGAGAAAGAGCAGAGCTACAATCGGGAGCAAGAGGACCGCGAGCGCGATGCCTCCCCCTTCTTCTCCCGCCATCACAAGTCGGTACGTTGTGAGGCCCGCTAGACTCTTCGAGATCAATTGACCTCCGATCACGACGTTCCATCGCATGAACAGCACTCCGGTCAACACGAGCGCTCCGCTGGCGAACAAGACCCGCCTCCTCGTGAGTTCGCTCACCTTGAGCCACTGCAGCAGGGCCAGCGAAACCAAGGGCACGACCCCGCCCAAGAAGAACTGCATTCCGAACACCGTCTCGAAGAGATAGCCTTGACTGAGAAGGCCCAGCACTTCGAACCACTCACCCGCCTCATACATCCGATGGACGACGTCGAGCCCCTCGAGCGCGAGGTCGAAGATCAGCGCAAACATGAGGTAGCGCCCGATCGCATCGACGCACTTCATGTCAATGGGAATCCTCCGAATCCATGAGGAGACCATGTAGATGAGGAGCACGGCGGCGATGCCTGAGACGATGGCCGAGAGGAGGAAGATGATCGGCATCAGCACGCTCGACCACCAAGGGTTCCCTTTTACCGAGCCAAAAATGAAACCCACGTAGCCGTGCAACAACACCGCCGAAGGAATCCCGATGACCGTAATGAAACGTCCCGCTTTCTCATCGAAGGCAAGAGAGCGCTCAGAGACATCCCAGTAGCCAAGCGTCAGAATCGAGTAGATCCAGCGCTTGAGGCCCCGCGACTCCTTGGCCCACTCCACGATGTTCTTGCGATAGTCGAACCAGATTTCGAGAAGCAGCACTCCCAAGAGGTACCAGAGGTAAACGAAGCCGAACATCGCCATCGCCGAGGAGAGATGCGGCGTAAACATGATGTTCAGCGCCCGCTCGGGGTGGCCAAGGTGCGCCACCAACGGAAGGGGAGCGATCAGGAGGAAGGCAAGCGCAACCAGGAGCGACAGTCGGTAGGTGGGCGCAAGAGCTTTCGCGTTGAACACGCGAACGAGCGAGGCGAGGATAAACGCCCCGGCCACCAGCCCAGTGAGGTAGGGATACAGGACGATCAAGACGCTCCATTGGAGTTCGACCTCGTTCGGGAACACGAAGCCTTCTACCTTGGCCCAAAGCGCCGAAGTTGGTAACAGGGCGAGGTCCAACACCTACACCACCTCCTTGCTGAGCCCCTTGTAAGCGAGTTTTGCCCCTGTCCTCAGGTGAGGTTTGAGGGTCATTGTCGCGTTTTCCCGCATGAAAACGGAAATCGGACTCTCCGGATCGTTCGTGTCGCCGAAAATGCGCGCCCCGGTCGGGCAGACTTCGACGCACGCAGGTTGCAGGCCCTTCTGAATCCGGTGGAAGCACATCGTGCACTTGTCGGCCGTTCGCTTGGTTCGGTTCCAAAACCGCGAGCCATAGGGACAGGCTTGAATGCAATACCGGCACCCAACGCACCACTCATAGTCGACTAGGACGACTCCATCGTCTGTGAGGAACGTCGCGCCGACGGGGCAGACCTGGGTGCAAGGCGAAGTCTCACAGTGATTGCAGAGCTTCGGGACGAAGAAGGCTCGCTCGATGTCGCTTTCAGGCATGTCGTCGCTGAAGCCGTCCATCCCCCCGTTGGGCGAAGAGATCAAGACTCGTCCGTCCTTGGTGATGACGTACTTCTCGATCCAAGTCCTGAAGTGACCCTCCGGGACGTTGTTCTCCTTCGAGCAGGCGACCACGCACCTCCCGCAGCCGATGCACTTCTCGATGTCGACGGCCATGGCGTACCAGGGACCTTGAGAAGGCCGCTTGGTCAGCTCCCGTTCCCTCGCGAGCTTGCTTGTGACCCTGTTCCAGGTCGCATAACCCGCTGCGCCGAGCCCGATGAGGACAGCGGAGCGGCCGACCCCTTTGAGAAACTCAGCCCGGGAGACATCGTTGGGGCCTTGCGGGGGATTCGGGTTCACTCCGTCGGGTGGATCGTGTGGCATGTTATGCACTTCTCCTGGGGGTGATGGTCACGCGTGGCGATCTGCGGAAAGTCTTTGGGGCGAGCCGCGATCTTCTCGTGGCAGGACGAACAGAACGCCCGGGTGGTGGGTAGTGGGGGCTTCTCGACCTCGAAATCCTCGGCGTGCTTCGCGCTGGGACCGTGACAAGATTCGCACCCCACTCCGACCAAGACATGGGGCGTCATCTCCGCCTGCGTAATGTGACACGCCGCGCAGGTCTCACGGCCCGCGAACTTCGGCTGCTGCGAGGCCAGCTCGGCGAGCGCCTCCGCGCGATAGAAACCTTGCTGGCCGAAGGACTCCGGCACCATCACGCTCCGCAGCACGAGAAACACCGTGCCCAGAGCCGCGAACACCAGCATGACGCGCCAAACTTGTGGAGCCATGCAGACCTCCCTCCTGTGCCTCGTCGAGCGAAGCTCGCGTTATGAGCGCGTTCTACGCTTTACCTATTCGCCATAGACCATGATCCCGCCGAGATGTCCGACCCACGAGAGCATTACGGTCGCTCCCGCTGCGAGCGTGTAGTAAAGGACTCGGGTACCCGGCGACATTTGGTCGTGTTTATGGACTCGGAGTGAAACCATGATCCACATGGCGATCGTGGTTCCAATCGCAAAGAGCATGTGCTCTAAGATGATTCCCTTGGCTGGAAGCCGCGTGAGGATCATGGCCGCAAAGCCGGACGCCAGGCCCACGATCGCCGTAACGGCCGCGAGGACGAGGTTGTACCATCCCGCCATGAGGAAGTCACGATTCTTTCGGACGAATCCCCAGGTGTCGAATAGCAGTCCTGCAAGGAACAGCGCCAAAGGGAAATGGACGAACGCTCCATGATAAGCGTGTTTAGGGACGAGTGGCTTTGCGGGCGCTTCGCCAGGCGTTGAAGCGGGCGGCGCTGCGGAACTATCCGTGCTCGTAGCCGCCTCACCCGATGGCTTTGACGCAGGATCACCGGGGAAGCTGTCGCCCTTGAGTTCGTCGACGTTGGCGATGCCATCGCCGTCAGAATCCTCCGATTCCAGCATCGCGAGCAACTCTGCGTCTATGCTCGACTTGCCAGCCTCCTGCATTTTGCTATGCAGGGCCTTTCCGAAGGGATTGTAACCGAAGTCCTCCTCGGAAACGTGGCAAATTGAGCACGGCGTTTCCGAGAGTTTCGGGCTCCCGCTTACGTTGTACGTAGCAGAAAGAACGTCAAAGTAATCGGGGAGGGCAAACACGGCCGCTGTCAACCCTCCAAGGATGGCAACGACCAGAATGGACTTAGCGTTTTTCACCGGACCACACCTCCATGGGGCCCAAGATACCTTGGATTTCAGGTAGGCGTGCCTTGGTTATTCCGGCTTGACTTTCGGATCGCCCGGAAGGGCTCCGGCCTTGAGTTCGACGCCGTTCTTCACGCCGTCTTTGTCGGAGTCCAAATCTTCGACCTTCGCGAGCATTTCGTTGGTGATGGTCTTCGAGCCCTTGGTCACCTTCTGAAGGTCCAGCCCGTACGGATTCAGCTTCGTGGTCTTGCCCACATGACACCCGGCGCAGGAAGCTCTGCCCAAAGCGGAGTCCTTCTTTACCGCATACTTCTTGGTAAACACCCCGAGGTAGGCCGGAAATGCTACTGAAAGAGATACCGCAGCAAGGGCCAAAGAGGTAAGTGCAATACGTTTCACTTGTTAATTCCTTATTGGTCACGACCGTCAGCCGCTCGCCAATTCCGAATTAGACTGGCGGCTGCCAGTAAACTTTTCGCCCAAGTCGCAGACCGCACTCCGGTGGAGTCTTCAACGTTTCTTGCGATGCAGGGCCACCCTTGATTATCGTGCGGTCACCCGACTTTATTGAGGACAATTTACCCGAATGGGTACGGTAATTGCCCCGAAAGACCCAATTACTTTTCTGTAGCGATTGAGAGCCGAGCCTAAGGACGAACGAATTCCGTTGGAATTGCGGAAAATCCCGCAAGCGGACGAGGGTCCTGGACGGGCTGGGCGCATTGGGACGACTCCCCTCGCGCAACCGGCCTTACCTACCCGCCCTTCTTAATCGTCTCGAATCCCGCTCGTAAGACTTGCAGGTCGCCGCTCGCTAGGTTCGGCCGCGCCTTCTTTACCATCGAGAGGAAAAAGTCAATTTCGAACGGCTCGACTGGGCAGCCGACGTTTCCGCCCTTGTCGCCCTCCGATGCCGGTCGGATCGAGTTGACGATCGTCTTTCCGGTGGCGGGATCGACGAAGTAGAAGAACGGGATTCCCTGCCCCTCGCCCTTGTTGTCTCGGCGCAAGTCTGCCGCGCCGGGGTTTTCGAGCGCCTTTTTCTCCGCTGGCTCATCGACCGTGAGCCAAAGAGTTACGAAGTGCTTCTCCCAAACGGGCTTCACCTCAGGACGGGCCAGGACGGCCTCCATCTTCTTGCACCAACCGCACCAAGAGGCGTGGAAGCCCACCATGAGCCCCTTCTTTTCGCGCTTGGCCTTTTCCGTCGACGTCTTCATGAGGTCCGCCGCAGAAGGCGCTTGGAAAAGGTGCGCCCCACCCATCGCCACGAGAGCCGCGAGGCCCAAAACCCATCCCATTCGCATCGCTTTCATCGTTCACCTCTGTCCTCTGTGAGGAAGTACTCGTTCTCTCTAGGAAACATTACCCAAGGCCGGTCGATCGCCTTGTCAAGAATCAGTTCTTCGATCAGCAGCGGGCCACCAGCGGCGTATCGGACGTCCATGCCGAGTTCCTCTGCCATCAGCCACGAAGCGGCCATGTCATAGAGCTTCTCACGGATGCCAATCAGGCCCCGCATCCGCTGCGTTAGGACGTGGGCGGCGTCGGCGACGAACGCGCCCGAACATCGCATCTTACCGGGAAGCAGCCTCGGCGAGACCCATTTGCACACCGCGCCGCTCGCGCTCACGAGTTCTTCGGGACGGACGCGCCCAGCAGGGACCGTCGCCATGATCTCGCCGTTTCGAAAGACCCCGCTCCCCCGAGCGCACGCAAAGGTCTCCTCCCAGACCGGCAGATGGACCACTCCCAGCTCGACTCTGCCCTTTCGCACCAGCGCCACCGAGGTTCCCCAACTCGGCAAACCGAAGATGTAGTTCGACGTGCCGTCAATCGGGTCGAGGACCCAGAAGCCTGCCTGGGCGGGTTCTTCGCGACCCAGTTCTTCGCCCCAACATGACGAGCCGGGAACCAGCGCCTGCAAGCGGGGCCGCAGGAACTCCTCAACCTTGGGATCGGCTTCCGTAACCAAGCTCCCGTCGCGCTTGGGGCTCGCCGTGATCGAAGGTCGCATCGCCAGGGCGATCTTCGCGGCCTCTCGGACCAGCCGCTCGGTCTCTTGCGCCAGCGATGCCTCGTGTCCCACGTCCCATTATGGAACCTGAAGGGGTTGCGTTCGGCGCGGGATGTGGCACAATATAACTCCGTGCGGGAATAGCTCAGTGGTAGAGCATCTCGTTGCCAACGAGAGGGTCGCGAGTTCGAATCTCGTTTCCCGCTCCAGATTTGGAAAGGGCTGCACGATCGTGCGGCCCTTTTTGATGTATCCTTTCTTTACGCGAGAGTCAACAAACCGTGAAGAGCGCCGCACGCACCGTTGAAGAGTACTTGGCTGAGTTGCCGGACGACCGGCGCGAGGCGATTTCCGCCGTGCGCGAGACGATCGTGGCCCACCTTCCTGAGGGGGTTGAAGAGGGCGTACAGTACGGGATGATCGGGTATTACGTCCCCCACAGCGTCTACCCGCCGGGCTACCATTGCGACCCCAAGCAACCGCTCCCGTTCGCCTCGCTCGCCTCTCAGAAGAACCACATGGCGATCTACATGATGGGCATCTACAGCGACGAGCCCTTGGCGAACTGGTTTAGGGACGCGTGGACTCGAGCGGGCAAGAAACTCGATATGGGCAAGTCGTGCATTCGGTTCAAGAAGCTCGACGACGTGCCTCTCGACGTCCTGGGCGAGGCGATCGGAAAGGTCCCCGTGAGCGAGTACATCGCTCAGTACGAAAAGGTGCTGAAATCGTCCGCGAGGCGAAAGGGCGGAAACTAAGGCGGCTCCGACCGCGTTAGGGTGACTGAGGATGACCACCAGTTGGATCGCATACGCTTTGGCCGGGCTCGCGCTCGTAAGCGCGGCTGCCCTTCGGGAAGCGGCTGCCCTTCGGGAAATCGACATGGACACGCTCAAGCAACAAGAAGCGTCGGGAAGCCCCAAGCGACCCGACAAGGTCGTTCGGACGGACGAGGAATGGCAGAAGAGGCTGACGCCCGAGCAGTACCGCATTCTGCGAAAGAAGGGGACGGAAGCGGCTTTCTGTAGCCCGCTCTACGACCACAAAAAGGAAGGTTCTTACTTCTGCGTGGGATGCGAGCTTGAGCTATTCCGCTCCGATGCGAAGTTCCAGTCAGGCACTGGCTGGCCGAGCTTCTTCCAACCCGCTGCCAAGGACGCGATTTGGACTCTAACCGACCGCGCTTATGGGATGATCCGGACCGAAGTGCTGTGCGCGCGGTGCGACGGCCATTTGGGACACGTGTTCAACGACGCGCCAAAAACCGCGACAGGGCTTCGATACTGCATCAACGGCGAAGTCCTGAGGTTCGTCCCGAACGACTGAAGCTACTTGTCTCCGGACAAGCCGAGGTGCTTCAGAAAGGCATCCATCTTGGGCTCCCGACCGAGATAATCGACCAGCATGGCGATCGCATCCATCGACCCTCCGCGGCCCAACACCTTGTCGCGATAGTACTTCCCTGCCTCGGGGCTCAGGACTCCAAGCTCCTCGAACCGTTGGAACATGTCCTGGGCGTAAACGAGCGACCACATATAGCCGTAGTACGCCCCTTGGTAGCCGGTCAGGTGTCCAAATGAGGCGTGATAGAAGCTGAGAGGGACGGGTTCGTACAGCATCGTCGTCGAAAACACGTCCATCATCGTGGCCGTCGTATCGACGCTTCCCGTCGGATTCGTGTGGAAAGCTTGGTCCATCTGGCCGAGAAAGAACTGGAACTCCGTTTCGATTCCGCTTCCCAACCTTCGAGCCTTCAGCATCCCGTCAAGCAGCGTATCAGGCAACGCCGCGCCGGTCTGGTAATGGCGCGAGAACTTGGCGAGAACCTCTTTGTTCCAAACCCAGTTCTCCATCATCTGCGAGGGCGCTTCGACGAAGTCGCGCTCGACCGAGGCTCCCGAGAACGACGCGTAGCGGACTTGGGTGAGGACGTTGTGAAGCCCGTGTCCAAACTCGTGAAAGAACGTCTCGACCTCGTCGTGAGGCAACAGGGAGGGCCTGTCGGCGGTGGGTTTGGTGAAGTTGCAGACAAGCGCGGTTAGCGGTTTCTGGACGGTTCCGTTCGGCAGAACCCGCCTAGGCTGGAGCCCCCAACACGCCGCATGGTTGTACTTGTTGTCCCTAGGATATAGGTCGGTGTACATCCTGCCAAGAAGCTCTTTCGTTGCGGTGTCGTAGATTTCGTAGAGCCGCACATCCTCGTGCCAAAGCGGCAACCCGAGGTCCTTGGCGCTTGCCGTGACGTCGCGATATTCGATGCCATAGAGTTGGGAGGTGATATCGAACAGCCCCTTCACGACGGCTTCCATCGGGAAGAACTCAGCGACCTTCTCGGAGTCCACGGCATACCGCTCCTTCAGGAGCTTGTTCTTGTAAAACGAATAATCCCAAATGTTGAGTCGCGCGGAGTAGTCGCCCAAATGGCTTCGCTTGGCGGCGGTGAACTCGGCCATGTCTTGAATCGCCTTCTTGCGAACGAGTGGGCGCAGGCCGGCATAGAACTCCGCGACCGCCTTCGAGTTCTCTGCCATGCGGGTTTCGATCTCATAGTCCACACGATTGGCGTATCCGAGCAGGTCGGACGCTTCGTCCCGCAGCTTGATGATCTTCTCGATGAGCGCCACGTTTTTGGCTGCCCTGCGCTTGTGGGCCATCCATGCCTTCTGCCGGGTGAGCGCGACCTCGCAGTGCTCCTGAAGGGCGCCATAGGTCGGCCCGTCCATCCCGATCATGTAGAGGCCGCGCGATTGAGAGAGCCGTCCCAGGACGGATTCGGGTACGCCCTTCAGTTCGTCCTTGGTGAAGAAGAGCTTGGTCGGGTCTTCGGCGATATTGGTTTCGAATTCGATGCTGAGCTTGCTGAGTTCGACCTCGATCTCTTGGAGCCGCGCTCGGTTCTCTGGCGTCAGCATCATTCCGGCACGTTTGTAGTCCCGAAGGGTGTGGTCGAGCAGCCGCTGTTGGTCCGGTTCCAGGCCAGGCTTTTTGTCTGCGAACTCCTTGATCGCGCGGTAGAGGTCTTCGCGCTTCGTCACCCCGATGAACCACTCACTTACAAGTTCGTCGGCCGCCCGCGCGGAGGCTCGTTGCTCGGCGTTCGGCGAGACAAACTGCATGAATACCGTCAGTGAAGTGTCGATATCGACCTTGGCGAGAACCCAGTCGAACGCGCCCAGAGTGTTGTCGAACGTTCGCTGGTCGGCCGGAATAGCTGCGATTTCGTCGATCGACACGTCGGCCGCCTTGAGCGCATCGACCACGTTTTGAGGCGCCTGTGCGATGGCAAGGACGCTCGTGAGGGCGCAGAGGGCGATCAGGAAGAGTTTTCCGCTCAGTAGTCGCATTGCAGATTGTTGGCCCGTTCGGGTTGGCGGTGTCAAGGGTAAAGGTCAGAATGACGATCTCCAGGCTCCCCGCTTCGTATGCAGACTTGAACGACCTTGGAGGGAGAAGGAACATGAAGATCGCCTTTTTGATTCTATGCGCCGCCTTGATCGCGGGAGGATGCGGGAAGATCAGCCGCCTTGCCGACGCTCACGCGAGCCACGGCCACGATGAAAACCAAGACTGGGCCAAGCGGCAGGTCGAATCCTCGCCGCGCCACCAGGAATGGGTTTCGATCAAGCACGGGGACCGCGAAGTGAAGTCGTTTGTGGTCTACCCTGAGGTCAGCGACAAGGCCCCCGCGGTGATCATCATTCACGAGATATATGGGCTCTCCGACTGGATCATGAGCGTGGCGGACCGTCTGGCCGCGGAAGGGTACATCGCGATTGCTCCCGACTTGCTCACCGGGATGGCGCCAGGAGGTGGTCGCACCAAGGATTTCGCCGATTCATCCGCAATCCGCGAGGCCGTGACCGGCCTGCCCGCCGACCAAGTCACTACGGACCTCGATGCAGCGGCGAACTACGTGAAGGCCCTGCCCGCTGCGAACGGCAAGATCGCCGTCGCCGGTTTCTGTTGGGGCGGCACTCAGAGTTTCCGCTTTGCCTCGAGCCGCTCCGACCTTTCGGTAGCTTTCGTGTTCTATGGGACAGGGCCGACCGACGCCAAGGTTGTGGAGAGGATCGCTTGCCCCGTTTACGGCTTCTATGGCGAAAATGACGCGCGAGTGAACGCCACGATCCCGGAAACCGAGTCACTGATGAAGTCGGCGAGCAAGATGTTCGTGGCGAAGATCTACGACGGCGCGGGACACGGGTTCTTGAGAGCCGGCGCGGACCCGAATTCAAACCCAGCCAACAAAGCCGCGCACGACGCTTGTTGGAAGGATTGGCTCGACCTGCTGAAGTCCTCCTTCTAACGGCGACTTCCCCAAGGCTGATTCAGGGCCGCCACTCAGGAAGCAGCCCTAAACCCTTCACTTGATCGCGGGCGGGGTCACCGAGTGGATTTGAAGGAAGTCATCGAGGGTCGCCGTGATCAGGAACTTCCCGTCCGCCGTAAAGCAGATCGGCGCGCCCACGGCGGACTGGTCCGAGATCGTCTTTACCGCCGTGAAGGTCTTGAGGTCCCACACTCGGACCGTTCGATCCGAAGAACTCGTCGCTACAAGTTTGCCGCTCGGCGAGAATCGAGACCGCACGACCCAGTCGGAGTGCCCTCGGAGTAGCTGAATCTTCTTGCCCGACTTGGCGTCCCAGATCGCCGCGTTGCCGTCTCGACCCGCGGTCACGGCCCTCGACGATACGCCCGAAACATCGACATCGAACACCGAGTTCCCGTCGTGAACGCCGGAGAGTTTGATAGCGTTCGCGCCCGCGTAAATCGTCGCTCCGTTGCCGAGAGTTCCCACGCTGTAGCCTTCGACGTGAGGCAAGAACCGGGCGCTGAACCAGTTCGCGCCGTTGCCCGGCAGAGCCTTGAGCTTCTTCTTCGTGCTGACCTCATGAACGTAAATGAAGTCGTCCTTGCCGGTGCTCATGATCCTCTTGCTGTCCCGGCTGAAGCTCACCTCTTGCACCCCGCGAGTGTGGGGCCGGATTTCCGCGAGTTTCTTGTTGGCGGAAATATCCCAAATCATGATCCTGCCCGATTCGTCGCCCGAGGCGAGCAGCTTGCCATTCGGCGAATACGCGACCGCATAAGCGGGCTGCGGGTGGCCTTCGAACTTGCGGATGAGATTGCGGTTTGAGGCGTCGAAGATGCACACGGTGCGGTCCTCGAGCGAGGCGGCGAAGAGAGAGCCCTTAGGCGCCGCGCAGACTGCGACGGGCCTTACTCCCTGAACGGTCTTCACTGCCTGGACCTGCACGCTCGGCGCTTGAATAAGGGTCGAGGCGATAAGCGAGGCTACGAATGCCAATTCCATTTACTGTCTTTCCTCCTGGAGTACCCATTAGACCGTCGGGCACGCCCATAGATACGTTCAATAGGGCCCCTGAAGTTCGCAACCTCCGCGCATCAGCCGCTTTGTGCGAGAATCGCAACGACATGGATCGGACTTGGATCGCAGATGGCTGGACGGTCGATTACGGCAGCGGGCCGACTCCTGTGACCCTCCCCCACGCCTGGGGGCAAGAAGTGGACGTTCGGTGGGAAGGACCGGCAACCTACCGAACCGCTCTGAAGGTCCCCGATCGCCCGTGCTGGTTGGTGCTCGATGGGGTTAGCTACGCGGCCGAAGTCCGAATCGAGGGGAGCGTAGCTTGCCACCATAAAGGCGTCTGGGATTCGTTTTCGGTCGACCTCAGCCCATGGATCGGAACGAGCATCGCGGTCGAAGTCGAAGTCGTCAAGAACGGGGGCCCAACCTATCCGGTTCGGTCCGTCGCCAGCGGTTTTCTCCCGTTCGTGTTCCACACCTTTGGGGGGCTGTATGGAGGGGCCTTCCTTTCTGACGCCAACCCCAATCTCCTTTCTGTCGGCCCCCCTCCTGAGCCCCGTGTGGCCGTCGAAGGCAACAGGCTCTTCGTCGATGGAGAGCCGTTTTACGTTCGGGGAGCCCTGTCGTGGGGTTGGTATTCTTCGATCGGCCATCCCAACCCACCCGATGATCTCTTCCGCACTGAGGTCCGCCGCCTCAAGGAACTCGGGTTCAACTTGTACAAATTCTGCTTGTGGGTTCCCCGGCGGCGAATGCTCGAAATCCTCGAAGAAGAAGGCATGTTCGCGTGGATCGAGTTGCCTTTATGGGACCCGTCGCCGACCCCTTCGGACCAGGAGCAGATTCTTCGCGAACTCGAAGCCATCGTGCGGCAATACCTGCATTTCTCCAACGTAATCGCTTGGACCTGTGGCTGCGAGCTGAGTTCTTCGACCTCGGCGGAGTTCCGCAGGAGGTTGTACGAGAGGGTGAAGCAACTCACCGGATGTCCGCTCGTCAAGGACAACTCCGGAGGGTCGGAAATGTACGGAGGCGAACTCGAGGAGTTTGGCGATTTCGCCGACTTCCACCCGTACTGCGACCTCCCCTTCTTTGAACCCGTCCTCCAGTCTCTCTCGAACTGGGGACGCCTCCAGAAGCCGATCCTTCTCGGAGAGACCAACGACGCCGACACGCACCGCGACCTTGCCAAGCTCCGCGATGCCGCCCCGTATTGGGCCAGCCCGGACCCCAGGCTCAACGATCCAGGGGTTCGCTGGGTTCATGATCTGCCCGCGTACTTGCAGACTTCGAGGTTCGCGGTAGATCCGAAGGGTAGCGATTCGGCCGAGCTTCTCCTGGCCTCCTACGACAGGGCTCGTTTCCTCCGCCGCGAAGCGGCCGATGCGATGCGCCGATGCCCCGATGTCGCGGGCTACGTGGTCACCGGACTTCGCGACACGCCGATTTCGACAGCGGGAATGTTCGACGACTTCGATCAGGACAAATTCTCGCCTTCGGACTTGGACTGGAATCGGGAGAACCGCCTCTTGCTCTTGCCCTCTCGCCGGCCGCCTTGGATTCATGGAGGCAACCGCCCCGGTTGGATCGATCCGTACAATCATTACGCTGCAAACATGCATTTTCGAGTCGGGTTCCACGGAACTAGAACAGAGGCCTCGCTCGCTTGCCGCATCATGGGTCCTCAGGGCGAAACGTTGCACCAAGCCATCCGTCCGCCTGTCGCCACCGATCCCCATCGCGCCACCGAGGTCGGCGCGATCGCGTGTTGGATAGAGCTTCCAGGTCGATATCTGGCGAACTTCGACTTCGCCGAAACTCGGCTCGAGGTCCCCTTTTGGGTCCACCCCGCGCTCACTGATGAAGAGAGAACGGGCTTTCTGAGTCTGGACCCTTGTGAAGGTCCCCAGAGCATCGGCTCAGGCGAGCGCAACGTCGAGATTCACTATCGATTCACTCAGGATACGGTCCGGAGCCTGGAAGCATCGGGCGCCCTTATCGCCCTATTGACGGGCCCGGAAACGCGGGGAGCGCCGTTTTGGAGAGAGTGCGCCCACGAGTTCGATTCGGGGTTTTGGGGGCCTCTGGGCGCGCGGGGCCGCTACGACTACCCTTGGGAGCGGCTTCTGCCTGTTTCCGCCGACAGCGTACTCAAGGACGAGTTCGTCGAGAGCTTGCGTCGATGGGGAACCGTTGAGGTCTTGCTGAGAAGGATCGACTTACGAAGCTACAAGGAGGAGGCGGTCATGGTGGAAGTTCGCGGCGAGTCACATCGTTCGATCTTCACCACGCTCCGCCCCTTCGGCGGCCTGGGAACTCAGCCGATCGGAGTCGGAAGAAACCCTGCGGGGGCTGCCCTCTTGAGGCGCATGATCGAGTACGCGCTTGGCTCCCCCGATTGAGATCGCTACGGTTCTTTCTGGGCCCATTTCAAGGCGTCAGGGATCATCTGCTCCGCGGCGGATTCGTCCCCGGGCGCCAGCCGACCTTCGATGACGGCCTCTTCCAAGTAGAGCTTGATCCTCCCGACCGAGGGACCCTCGGTCAGCCCGGTGAGTTGCATGATCTTCTCGCCATCGAGCGGGCTCACGATTTTCTCGCGGGGCGTTTCGCGGGCGACCCTCTCGACCGCTGCGCGAACCTCCTCGACATCGACCCCCGCTACCCCAGGCTTATGTCCCTTGCGGTCGGCCTCGATCAGGTCGAGAAGCCGCTCCAATTCGTCGCCGATGTCGCGGATGAGTCGCCTTGCCGCAGGTTGAGAGAGGGTTCGCCCCGGCGCAAGGCGCATGTGATGGCGAACCAGAAGCGAGACGGCATCGACGACTTCGTTGGAGAACTTCAGCCGCCTCAGCATCGCGCGCGCCATTTCAGCGCCCACGGTCTCGTGTCCGAGAAACCTCACTCTGCCGTCCGGTTCAACGGCCCGAGTCTGGGGCTTGGCGATGTCGTGGAAGAGCGCCGCCAGCCGCAGGATCGGATCGCCCGGATCGGCCGCATCGAGGACGGCCAAGGTGTGCTCCCAAGCGTCGAGATGGTGATAGTCGCCCTGCTCCACGCCCGAAAGCGCGCAGAATTCGCTCCAAAACTGCCCCAGCAACCCCGTTTGCCGCAAGTCTTCGAGGCATAGGGACGCTGCCGGAATCGCCAGCATCTTGAGCAGTTCCTCTTGAATGCGCTCACCGCTGATGATCTGGAGGCGCGGGGCGCTCGCGACGATCGCCTCATAAAGACCGGACGCAGGCTCGAACACGAGCGACCACCGAAAACGGATCGCCCGCAGCATTCTCAGCGGGTCGTCCGAGAACGTTAGCTCTGGGTCTGTGGGCGTCCGAAGAACCCTCGCATTCAGGTCCGCAAGACCGGCTCCTGTGGGGTCCACGAGTTCGCCAGAAAACACGTCCCGGTACAGGGCGTTGACGGTAAAGTCCCTTCGCTTGGCGTCTTCTTCGAGGGTGGCCGGACGCACTTCAGGCTTGCGAGAGTCCTCGCTGTAACTCTCCGCTCGCGTCGATGCGAACTCGATCGTGACCCCTTCCACCTCGATTCGGGCCGTCCCAAACCTCGGGTATTGAACGGGGGGGTACTTGGCAAGGCCTTTTTCCCACATAGCCTGTGCAGCTTCAAGGGCTGAACCCAAGACCGCCACATCCACATCCAGCGGCTCGGGTCTTCCGAGGAGCGGATCGCGAACGCACCCCCCGACCAGCCACAAGGCGCCCTCGAAGTCCGTACTCGCGAAGCATGCCGCCAGCCGCGACCGGATCGCTTCGAGAGGGCTGGGTTCGGGACTGCGCTTCATCGCCGCTTGCAAAGGTAGCAGATTCTCGCTGGGTTCAGGGACCCTCGACTTGGGCCGGGGGCGGCGTGCGGTACAATGCAGTCTCGGTCCGTTGGCCCGACTCTCGAAGTCGCTTCGGCAGGCCGACCATCCTTTCAGCGTGGGGATTTAGCTCAGTTGGGAGAGCGCTTCCATGGCATGGAAGAGGTCACGGGTTCGAATCCCGTAATCTCCACCACTATTTGGACCACTGATCCAGGTTCAACCATCTTGGTTTTTCGGCGAGAAGACCAGTGGACTCGAACCCCCAATTCGTTTCGGTTTTTCAGTTTTCTCAAAGTGTTGCGCCGATCTGAGGAGAATAGCCCCGTATTCGCCTCAATATCTGAGGCGAATCCCTGTCATAATCGCCTCATGCCAACGTACATTCACGAACTAGGCACGTGGCCCGTCTATACATACGACCACGCTGCTCTGCTCTCGGAGCTAGAGGAGGTCAATGTGCGGCGCGGGTGCCTGTTCGGCATCTTGGAAGCCATCGGATTCGACGGGCTACGAGAACAAGATGTCGAAGCCCTCTCAGAGGAGCTTGTCAAATCCAGTGCCATTGAAGGCGAAAAGCTCGACATTGAAACCGTCAAGAACTCTGTTGCGCGCCGCCTAGGGGTGGACCGAGGAGGGCTGGCAAGTTCAGACCATTACGTCGAAGGCTTGGTTGAGATGGCCATCGACGCCACCCAACGATACGAATTGCCTCTGACCGCGGAGCGAATCTTTAACTGGCACGCTGCCCTATTTCCAACGGGCCGTAACGCCTATGGACCGGTCATCGTGGGGAACTGGCGAGATGACGCGAAAGGACCGATGGTCGTATCCTCACAAAAAAAGGGCCGCGAGGTCGTCCACTACGAAGCGCCGCCAGCCCAACGGGTTCCAGGTGAGATGTCCAAATTCCTTACATGGGTCGAAGAGACAAACGAAGAAAGCGCAATCCTGAAAGCCGGAATCGCCCACATCTGGTTTGAGAGTATCCATCCTATGGATGACGGCAATGGCCGAATCGGCCGAAACATCATGGATTTGCTTCTCGCAAGGGCGGACCAGAAATCCCATCGACCGTACAGTTTAGCGAGCCAGATCCACTCAAATCGAGATGCCTACTACGATGTCCTAGAGTCAACCCAAAAAGGAACGCTCGACTACACCGAGTGGCTCGCATGGTATCTGAAAACCTTCTTGAGCACGCTGGACGTGGCCGTTCAGACAGTGGGTCAGGCAATCGAAAGAACACGGTTCTGGCAGAGCATAAAGGATATTCAACTCAACGATCGACAGAAAAAGGCCATTTCGCCCATGCTCATAGGATGGGAAGGACGAATGACCAATAAGAAGTACGCCACCCTGTGCAACTGCTCGGACGCCACCGCCACTCGCGACCTTGCGGACCTCGTAGATAAGTCCATTCTTCGTCCAGACGGAGCGGGTGGCAGGAGCGCTGGCTACGAACTCGTTACCCTGGCAAACAGGTAGTTGCATAAGGCGCACCAAAACACTCCCGCAATCGTCGACCGAGAAATCTCTTCGACGGGTTCTAAGTGCGTCCACCAATCTCCTCCAATTCCTCTCTTCGTCGATTCCTGTGGAGGGGGGGTGTTTGGGGTTCCCAGCCCTCCAGGACAAACGGCATGATCATCCGCCTGTCCGAGCCACCCGGTCGCCCTCCACACACTGGTAGGAGCCTGCCCAGCAGGAATCCTCCCCTTCCCCAGCGAACTTCTATTTCGTCATCCTGGGTGAGGTGAAAAGAGTGAGACTTGGTGGCGTCCAATTACAGCGGTTGCCAGAGGATTTCAGCGGGGAAATCTCTGTCTCGGACCCTGACGATGTGGAAGTCATGATGACGGATGTCCTTCGTTTGCGTTCCCTGGGCATCCCGGACCGGGAGATTATCAAGCGACTCGTTCAAGCGGGATGGAGTGAAGGGCTATCGGAGTGGTTGCTGACTCGAATGGAGGTGGTCGGCAATCCGATTTCAATGTGTCTTCCGAGTGGAAGGACCCTGCATCCTCGGACAGTTGAGGTTCCCGATGCCTTGGTTGATGAGTTTCTGAACTTGCCACCGGAAATCCTTGAGCAAGCAAGGACCATAGTCGCTAAGAAGGTTTCTCTTCGTCCCGCAAGCGGCCAAGGGGATCCTATCCCGCCTGTAGCGGGTATTTCATCCGAGTTCGTAACTTGGCTTGTTCAGGTCGTGAAGGTACGCGGACCCGACATATTCCCGATTGCCATTTCTCCAACAGTAGCGAAAGCTAGGGCTCTGTTTGGCCACGAGTATGCAGCCAAGACAAAATTCGTGCGCCGGGCGTGGCGGTACTTGATTGTTGGGATTCTGATCAATCTTATGTCTACCGTTGCTTTTACGCAAGAAGAATCTCCAATTCTCCTGCTAATTGGCGGAGTTCTTGCCCTTTCCTTGCAAGTGCGTGGTGCTTGGCTGCTGGCAATGGCCAAAGGATATTCTGGGTGGTCGGGATTGTTGGTTCTGTTTTGTACGATTCCTTACCTCGTGTGGTATTTCTTATTAGCCGAGGACAAGCTCCCCGCATCGCCAAGCGGCAACTCAAATGAGAATCCGCCGACGGGGTGGCAAAGGTGAACGCCCGGGCGTCTCACTCTTGCGATGCTCGTGATCCGCCTGCCCTCTGGAGTTGAGGATTCGACTTCCCCCAGGCGTGGGTGTCTGATCCTGCAAAGCTGGTAGGGAAAGGCGCACCCTCGCTTCCCGGTCTGCCCTGCGAGCCGGAAGAACGCCACCCGTCGCAAAGCCCCGGAGGGGCGGCATGTCTATAGCTGATACCCTGCCGCAACCCCATTTCGAGCTCCGTAGGAGCGACATGTTGAGAGCGCTCGGCCTATAGCAACTCCGTTCTTAGCCCCTTTCACGTGGCGCTCTTCAGCTAGGCTCCTCGAAAAGGTATCTCTCATCATAAGCCATCCCGAACTCCTTCAGGCACGCCAGGAACTCCTCGCGAAAGCTCCACTTTTTGTGGTGCTCTTCCTGCGATTCGATGTACCGGACCACATTCCCCAAGTCAGAATGAGCCCAGGAAAACGCTCCGAAACCCTCTTGCCACGAAAAGTGCTCTTGGACCCACCGATTCTCGTTGATGTGGTTTGCTGATCCCGTTTTGATTTCGCGCACAAGGTCCGAGAGGCATTTGCCGGGCTTAAGGCCGATGAGGATGTGGGCATGATCCCTCATGCAGTGAATCGAAATGAGCTTCTGACCTTGGCTCCTGACGATTCCCGTGATGTATTTGTGCAGCTCTTCTTTGCGGTCGGGAAAGATGAGGCTCTGGCGGCCTTTGACCGCGAAAACGAGGTGGATGTAGATTTGGGAAAACGTGTTGGCCATGGGACATGCCGCTCCTACGGAGTTTGGGTTTACCCGACGATCGGCGATAGAGACATGCCGCCCCTACGGGGCTTGGGGAGAATCTACCACTGGCTTTGTCTATAGACATGGCGCTTCTACGGAGCTAGGGAAACCGCTGCGAGGAGCGCCTGCGACCAATCCCTCTGATGGCTTACAAGGTCTGGACTGGCGCGCGCATCCCGGTCGGCTCTGCGGGTCAGACGCGGGCACCCCGGAGAGTTTCCCTCACCCCCTGGCCCCCTCTCCCTCGGACGGGCGAGGGGGGGATTTTCTTCATTGTCCCGGTGTCGTCTACGAGTCGGACGCGGGCACCCGGGTCGTGTCCCAGGACGTGGTGTAGTGGGCGCCATCCGCCTGTTCCATGATATCACCATCCGCTTGCTCTTGCGAGCAGCGCGTCGTTTTTCGTGCTCGGCAGCCCGAGGCTCTCCTTGGGAGCCTGCCGCCGGGAGACTTGCCATTCGTCGTGCTGCTCCATGAGGATCGCTCCCACCAGCCGCACCACCCCGGATTCGTTCGGGAATATCTGCACCACGTCCGCGCGGCGCTTCACCTCCCGGTTGAGCCGCTCCAGCCCGTTGGTCGAGGCCAGTTGCGGCCACAAACCCGGCGGATGCGCCCGGTGCGCCAGCACGTCCTCCATCGCCTCCCGCATGAGCCGAACCGCCTCCGGAAAGGTCCTCCAGATGCGCGGCGACCTCCAGCCACTTGGCCTTGGTGGTCTCTATATCGGCCTGAGCCAGAGCCGTGCGGATCAGGCAGGCCACCATCTCCTTGCGCCCTTTGGGAACCCGCGCCAGCACATTGCGCATGAAGTGCACCCGGCAGCGCTGCCACTGGCAGCCCATGCAGCGCTCGATCGCTTTCTTGAGCCCCGAGGGGAGTCTGAGACCACCAGCCTCGTCCCCCGAAGGCCCCGGTCGAGGACCGAGCGCAGGAACTCCGTCCAGAACTCCTCCGTCTCGGCGTGCCCGACGCGCATCCCCAAAACCTCGCGGCGCCCCTCTTCGTTCAGTCCGATCGCCACCACCGCCGCCTTCGACACGATCCGAGAGCCGTCGCGAACCTTCACGTAGGTAGCGTCCAGCCAGAGGTAAGGGTGGCCAGCCCCCATTGTTGAAGACATCTTAAGAGTAGACCTCCGCTGATGATATCCCAGCAGGGTTGGGGGGCAGGCAGGGCGTAGCCCGACTGAACTCCAGACTCTGCGCGGCCACCGCCGGGGGGCGATAGCCAAGCGACGAATGCGGCCGAACCTCGTTGTAGTAGCGACGGTAGATCGCCGTCTTCATCTGAGCGTCGGCCAGATTGACAAAGACCTCGACGTCGAGGTGATCCCGGCGCAGGGTCGAGTGGAACGACTCCACGAACCCGTTCTGCCAGGGTTTGCCCGGATCGATGAAGCGGCTGTTCGAACCGGATTCAGAGAGAAACACCGCGAGCAGCCGGGCAACGAACTCGCCGCCGTTATCGCTCCGAACGAACCGGGGAGCCCCGCGATCGGCAAAGAGCGGAGCCAATACGTCGCGCACCTTGCGAGCATTGATCCGCGTCGCCACCTCCAGAGCCAGGCACTCCCGAGTGAACTCATCCTCCACCGAAAGCACCTTGAGCTTCGTTCCGCTCAGGCAGGAATCATGGATAAAGTCCACCGTCCACACGTGGTTGGGATGCTCCGCCGACAGGGGAACCGGGTTCCCGGTCCGCTTCTTGCGATATCGCGTCTTGCGGCCGAGCCGCTCCTGTTTCCAGATTCGATGCACCCGCTTGAGGTTCAAGGGAGCGAACTCCTCCTTCACCAGGGCTTGCGCCATCCGGTAGCCCATGTTGGGCCGCCAGACCCTCCTGAGTGCTTCCCTGAGCGCAGCGTCCCGGTCCGGCCCTGGCTCCTCATAAACAGCGCGAGTCGAGATCCCGGTCATCCAGCAAGCCCTGCGGACCGTCATGTTCCGCTCCATCAGGAATCGCGCCCCGCGACGGGTTCGGGAGCGCGAGTCCGTTTTTTCGGAACAGCGCCCGTACCGCGTCGATCTCAAGGTCTCTTTCGGCAAGAAGACGCTTGAGCTGAGCGTTCTCCCGCTCGAGCTCGCGCAGATGCCGCACATCGTCGGTCTGCATCCCCGCATACTTGCGCTTCCACACGTAGAACGTGTTGGCGCTGACTCCGTGGTCGCGGCAAAGCTGGGCCTGCGTCTTCTGGCCCGATGCTGCCTCCTGCAGAATCCTCACGATCTGCTCCTCGCTGAACTTCGATCTCTTCATGATTGCCTCCAGTTTGAACCAGAGAACTACTTTTCTGACGTCTTCAATTTTGGGGGGCAGACCAAGGGAAGCTCCCCTCGAGCGGACGCTCCAGGAACTCCCGAACCCGCCCCTCGACCTCCAGGCAAAGGCGAGAGACCTCGCTCTTGGAGATCCCGGAGCCTCCCAGAGCCTGCACCAGATCGTCCACCGCCCGGGTGGAAACCCCTTGCAGGTACGCTTCCTGAATTACGCTCACGAGAGCCTTCTCCACGCCCCGGCGAGGCTCAAGAAAGCTCGGGAAGTAGCTGCCCGTGCGGAGCTTGGGAATCCGGAGTTCTACGTCTCCCACGCGCGTCTTCCAACTGCGGTCGCGGTACCCGTTTCTCCAGGTCTTCCGGTCTGAAGCCTCCCTTTGAGCCTCCACCTCGAGTTCCATCAGCTCCGAAAGTGCGTCTTTGACCAACTCTCGAAGCATGTCCCTAACTTCCGCGCCCTCCAAGAGCGCTATGCTATTGTTTGCCATTCTCGTCCTCCGTTGACTTCTCACAAAGCAACCGGACGGAATGGCGCCTCTTTCTACACCACGAGCCGGGACACTAACGGGCACCCGGCACCCGGAGTCCCTCACCCCCTGGCCCCCTCTCCCTCGGACGGGCGAGGGGGAAGTTCCCTCGTTTTTCCCGGTCTGCTCTGCAAGTCAGACCGGGGCACCCGGCCTCATATTCTTCGGGTTGCGCTGCAAGACAGATTTGGGCACCCAGGTAGCGGCGATTCAGGGAGACCATGGAACCCAAGGCTGAAACGCTGGAGCGTTCACACTTGCCACCCGGCTTGGTCGCCGGGCCCGTTTTGCAAGAAAGGCGTGGACTGAGTGCATAATGGATGCACCGTGACCCATCGACCAAGGCTCAAAGAACGCATCATGTACATTGAGCGCAAGGATCAGCTCAACAGCGATGACGCCCGCATCGGACGTGTCCGAATGTCCAAGACCGGCGCCACGCTATATTACGGGGGCAAGCAGTTTAGGAGCCTAAAGGGAGGCTACAAAGCCAACTACTACAACGTTGAGACCGGCCAGAAGTATTGGATCTCGGGCTGCAGGCGCAAGGGCGACGACCGCCTCTATGTTAGCGGCAAGCCAGTTTGGATCGACGAGGACGTGAGGAAGGAGTACTGGACCGAAATCCGAGGGCTTCCCGATCGGGTCGGTTGCGATCACTTCTGAGCTAATACGACGGTTTGAACAAGAACGCTTGCGAGCGATTACTGCATTTCAAGCTCAAGGTATCGCAGATTGGTCAGTCCTAGTACTGTTCGTCCATGAGCACTCGAGTTCGTCGCCGCAAGGCACATCAATCATCGCGAGTAATCCGAAACTTCCCCTCGAAGTTGTCGACGATAACCTGACTACCTTCTCGTATCCCGAGTTTCTCGGCCAGCCAAGACGGTACGGGCACCCGCAGGTGCTCCCCGCGCACTTCACTGATTCCCTTTGCGTACTCTGCCAGCACGTCACCGCCCACGGCCAATGGGATGAGCAGGACTAGTTCATCACCCTGACGCACGACCGAACCTACAATCGAAACCTGCTTAGGCTTCTTGGGCCAGAATCTCCTCAAAACTTGCTCACTTCTTGGGTATCCGGTGTGTCCTCGCTTCACCATTTGAAAACTCGATGATCCAAACGAAGTCGGGCACCTCGTCCTCGGAGTAGTGAATCAGTCCGCGCCGAACGCCGTTCGCCCGGTACTTCCTCGGGAATCTGATGTCAATTGGGTTGATCGGGACGCAAGGTCGTAGAATGCCAGCATCGAAAAGGGGAGTTTTCGGTATTTCCATTCTGATTTCTACGATTGAACCGCTCCGTTGTTCGAACAGCCATTGAGAAAGTAGATTCTCGCTGGGACCTACGCCTCCCCAATCTCTTCGAGGTCGCGCAGGTCCTTGGCACGCCCAGCGTCGCGCTTAGAGCGAATGAAATCCTCTCGACATATTATCGTCACCGGCACCCCTTCCATCTCCGCCTCCAGCCCCCGGGCGTAGGCGACCTCAAATGGGATCTCCGGGCCGAAGTTCAATAGGTCGATCCTGTTTGGGGGATGGCCCAAACGGATCATCTTGCGATCGCCCAACCACTCCTGCTCGCCACCCTCTGGAAACGGCGTGCCGAATTCCGAGAGCGCCTCTGAGAGCCGACGCGCATTTTCCTTGCTCTTCGAAAGCCAAAGGTCGAGGTCTTCCGTAAAGCGGGGCAATCCATGAAAGGCTAGAGCGTGGGCGCCAATGATGAGGAATTCAACCCGATTGCGGTTGAGACATCTCAAGAACTCTTTCAAATCCTCGTTCATCGGTTTTCCCCCAGCGACGCAGCAGGTCCAGAAGTAGATTCAATCTCTCCTGGCCCGAAAGCGAAGCGTAATAGACCCGATCGTCGGCATCAGCCTCTTCTTCGCTACAAAAGATTCTGATCGTCCAGCCCTTCCTCGTCTCACTACTCATGCCTACCCAACGCTCCCTTCCAAGGATACACCCAGCAGCTTCTGCGCCTCGACGGCGAATTCCATAGGAAGCTCGCGGAAGACCTCTTTGCAGAACCCCGAGACGATCATGTTGACCGCGTCCTCGGTGGGGATGCCGCGCTGGTTGCAGTAGAAGATCTGATCCTCGCCGATCTTGGTGGTGCTGGCCTCGTGCTCGACGGTCGCGGTGCGGTTCTTCACCTCAATGTACGGAAACGTGTGCGCGCCGCACCGGTCACCCATCAGCATCGAGTCGCACTGGCTGTAGTTTCGCGCGCCCTCGGCGCCGGGGTTGACGCGGACGAGCCCGCGGTACGTGTTTTGCCCATTGCCTGCCGAGATGCCCTTGCTCACGATCGTGGACTTGGTGTTCTTGCCGATATGGATCATCTTCGTGCCGGTATCGGCCTGTTGCTTGTTGGCCGTCAGCGCCACGCTGTAGAACTCGCCCACCGAGTTGTCGCCCTTCAGGATCACGCTCGGGTATTTCCAAGTGATCGCCGAACCGGTTTCGACCTGCGTCCAGGTGATTTTCGAGTTAGCGCCGTCGCACTTTCCGCGCTTGGTAACGAAGTTGAAGATCCCGCCCTTACCGGTCTGGGGATCGCCCGGATACCAGTTCTGCACCGTGGAATACTTGACGGTGGCGTCTTTCAGGGCGACGAGTTCGACCACGGCCGCATGAAGCTGGTTCTCGTCGCGCATCGGCGCGGTACACCCCTCCAAATACGACACGAACGCTCCCTCGTCCGCGACGATTAAGGTTCGCTCGAACTGCCCGGTCTGCATCGCGTTGATTCGGAAGTACGTTGAGAGCTCCATCGGGCAGCGAACGCCCTTCGGCACATACACGAACGAGCCATCGCTGAATACTGCCGAGTTGAGCGTCGCGAAGTAGTTGTCGCTGTAGGGCACGACCGAGCCTAGGTACTGCCGCACCAAATCGGGGTGCTCCCGAATCGCCTCGGACATCGAGCAGAAGATAATGCCTAGTTCGGCTAGCTTAGCTTTGTAGGTCGTGGCGACCGATACGGAGTCGAAAACGGCGTCGATCGCCACGTTCGCCACGCCGTCGGCAGGAGACAGATTCTCGCCCGCGCCCCGAACGTTGAGCAAAACCTCTTGCTCCTTGAGCGGAATCCCGAGCTTTTCAAACGTTCGCAACAGTTCGGGGTCGGCGTCCTCGAGGGACTCGAGAACCGGTTTCTTCTTGGGAGCGGAATAGTAGCTGACCGATTGAAGGTCGACGGGTTCGTACTTCACGTTCGGCCATGTGGGTTCCGTCATCGTGAGAAAGTGTCGATAGGCCTTGAGTCGCCACTCGGTCATCCACTCCGGCTCCTCCTTCTTGACGCTGAGCGCTCGAATGACGTCCTCGTTGAGTCCGGGCGCGAAGGTCTCGCTCTCCACGTCGGAGACGAAGCCCCATTTGTATTCGCGGTTGGCGAATTTTTCAAGGATCGCGTCGTCGGTTTCGGTCGGGGCGGGAACGGGTTCAGTGGTGCTCATGGCTCGAGTTGTCCTCCTATTGTGGCCCGAACGGGGCGTTCTTGGCCGAGGAGGACCCATGAGTTCTACGTAGCGGGCAAGCAGATTGTTGACGCTCGCGCAATGTTTGAGGAGGTCGGGAGGCTACCGTAACAGCAGCGCCTCACGTCGGCCACAAAACGACTGCTGCAGGCTCGACAGATGCACCGGCCCCTCGCTGCGCGACCAAACCGACGCCGAACGATCCATATAAGCGTGGTAAACGTGCGCGCCGTCCTTCGTCCGCGCCCAGTGCGAAACCCCAGCTCCTGTGGACACGAGCACATAAAGCCCCGCCGGGATCATCTCGTCGTCGGGGATTACATACGCCCAGCGTTCGAGGTCGCCCGATTCGATGGCGGTTTCGCTGAGGAGAATATGCCCTCGGAGCCGTGCGCGTAGCGTGCCCTGGTTCTGGAGCAACACAAACTCCTGCCTTGGATCTTCGTGACGATTGACTCCGACAATTCGTAACATGCTCGACTCCCTGCTTTGTACTCTTTGGGACGGATCAAGCGGCCTCTTGGAGTCGAAGGTTCGTGTGAATTCGCAGGAAAGTCTCGCGCTCACTCGGAAGGCGCGGAACGAACCGCTCGCACGAGGTTCTGCTCGGCCTTTCGAAGGACGGAGATCGCGGCTTCGACCTCCTCGGCCCTTAGCCCTTCGAGGAGCGCCTGATCGGCGGCTTGGAGCTCCTCGAGGGCCGATTGAAGCTTCTGCTTGCCCTTGGGGGTCAGCAAGAGCCGCTTTCTGCGCTTGTCTCTTCCGTCGGCTGCCTGCTCCAGAAGTCCCTTGTTGGAGGCCAACCGGACGGCCTCCGAGGTGGAAGCGGCGCTGATGCCCAACCGTTCCGCGACCTCGACCTGGGAGCCACGGTCCTTCAGGGTGTAGACCGTGCTGAGAAGGTCGAAGAGCGCGGGCGAAAGCGAGTGCTTGCCGAGCCGCTGGCCGAGAAAACTCGCGATGAGATCGGAGACGACAGTCGTTTGGGTGACTAGCGAGTTTCCCACGAGGGGCGTGGAATCCGAAGGCATATCACCCTTCATCGTACCCCGCGCTCACGCAAGGATATCGATGAGGGTACCTAGATGATCGTTGGCGGTGCGAGCGAGTTCGACTCCGAGCTGCGATTCCAGTTTGGCCTTCGAGAGCTCGACCGCGAGTTCCACCAAGTCCCCATCGCCGTTCACGAGTTGATCGGACTGGCGCACCAGCCGCTCCGAAGCGGACTGCATCAGCGCCGACGCACTCGAAATCAGCGAACAACTCGCGCACGAACCCACAAAGGGGTCTATTCCACAATTGAGGCCGCGCGCCTCGCCCTCATTGGCTCGAATCGTCGGGGGAGGCGCCGATCGAGCCGCATTCCCAATCCGCGAGCCAATCGTCCACGTTCTTGGCGAACCGCTTCGAGTCCTCGATCCGCTTCATTTCGATACCGGCGTAGTAGCCGACGCAAGTGGGTTGGGTGTGAATGAACACCAGGCAAATGGCAAGAACGATTCGGAAGAAGTTCTCGACCGGCAGCGCCAAGACGCCGAGAGTCACGACCAGGACGCAAGCGCCCCCGATCAGGGTCATCGCGACGAAACGGTTCAGCCTTCGCAACCTGGTATGGCTGAGCCTCACGCCGGCAAGATACAGAAAGTACGCGTAGCCGGCAAGCAGGACCGACCCGAAGGTCAGGGCCAAAAGCGCCAAAACGAAAACGATGCCAGAGTCGAGTTCCATGTTCCGAACGCGCCTTCTCTCTTCATTCTTCGCCCGGAAAGGGCTACTCCCCGTAATGCGTTTCAGCCGCTATCGGTTTCTCTGTGGCATTTCCTCAGGGGAAAAACTGCACAAACAAGCGCATCAATAGTTACGGCGGTTTCGTCAATTGAAGTGTAACCTGAGACCATGAAACTTGACGGATCGATCGGTATTACGTTTCTTGCCCTTGAGCCGGTGTTCGACGCCAACGCAGAACGGCTTCGAGACTCGCTGGCAAGGCTGGCGGCGATGCCGAAAGGTCGGCGGAAGGACGCTCTCGTTTGGGCGCTGGCCGCGCAAGTCGACCAGTGGGCCAGCAAGCGGGTTCGGGGCTGGCGAGACCTTCCTGCTGAGAGACGCGCCACGATGGCGCTGTACTCCGTGATCGCTCACTCGGCGTTCTCGACTACGGACGACCGCGAGATCGAGCGAATGTGCCGGTCGCGAGGCCGCGAGGCCGTTTCGTCTTCCAAGAAGGGAGCGGCCATTTACGCAGCCTGACCCCGTCCGTCAAGCCCCGGCGCGCCCATCGTTGCCATAATCCTGGCAGCGATGACACCCGATGAAGCTCTGGCGATTCTGCTCGAAGGGAACAAGCGATTTCGCTCAGGCGACAGTCAGCGGCGAACCTACGGCCCCTCTGACCTGCAACGACTCGCCGAAGGACAAACTCCGATCGCAGCGGTGGTCGCTTGCAGCGATAGCCGCGTGTCGCCGAACGTAGTTTTCGACTTGGGACTGGGATCGATCTTTGCTTGCCGTGTGCCGGGCAACGTCGCTGCGGAAAGCTCCCTGTGGGTCGCCGATATGGCCGTGCGCGAGTTTCAAGTGCCCTTGGTCGTCGTAATGGCCCATACCGGGTGTCTAGCGGTGACTAGGGTGATCGAGGGATCCGCTTCGCAGATGGGGCCCGCTCTCCGGTCGGAGATCCAGCGAGCGGTCACCGGCGTCCAGGACGAAACCGGGCAGTCCGAACTCGAACGGGCGATCTGTCTCAACGCTACCTACGCCGCGCTGAAGATCAGCGACAACACGCCCATCCTTCGCCAAGCGGAGTCTGAGGGCAAGACACGCGTGATTACGATGCTCTATGACATGGCCTCGGGTGAGGTCCGGCTCCTTGCGTGAGCGGTCGACGACCCGTCGGGCGGCCCTTGGGTTCAAGCCTTCGCTCGTGCTAGGGCTCGCCGCCCTCGTTTCGATGGCCTTCGCACCCGACCCCTCACTCGAACGACCGTCCGAGGGTAACTTTGCGGCCGTGCAATACCCCTTGGGCTACGTTTGCTACCGGGCTTCTTCGCCCCTTACGATCGATGGCAGGCTCGACGACGCCGAATGGGGGGCAGCCGAATGGACTACCGACTTCGTCGACATCGGGGGGGACTCCCAGCCCGAGCCCAGGTTCCGAACTCGAGCCAAGATGCTCTGGGACGACGAGCACTTCTATATAGCCGCAGAACTCGAAGAGCCGCATCTTTGGGGCACGCTCACCAAGCGCGACAGCGTGATCTTCCACGACAACGACTTCGAGGTGTTTATCGACCCCGACGGCGATAATCACCAGTACTACGAGATCGAGATCAACGCTCTGAACACCGTTTGGGACCTTTTGCTCGTCAAGCCGTACCGCGACGGGGGGCCTGCCGTAAACGGGTGGGACATCGCGGGGCTGAAGTCCGCGGTCTGGCTCGACGGCACGCTCAACGACCCGTCCGATATGGACCGTCGCTGGACGCTCGAAATGGCGATCCCCTGGAAGGCACTGGCCGAATGCGCCGGTCGGACCTGCCCCCCAAGCAACGGCGACCAGTGGCGAGTGAACTTCTCGAGGGTTCAGTGGCGATTGGAGGTTTCGGCAGGCAAGTACCGCAAGGTCGAAGGATCGAAAGAGGACAACAGGGTCTGGTCACCGCAAGGGGCGATCGACATGCACCGGCCTGAAATGTGGGGCTACGTTCAGTTTTCGACTCACGGTCCTGGCGCCGATGTGTTTCGCCGCGACCCGGATGAGGAGGTCCGCAAGGCGCTGATGGGCGTGTACCACGCTCAGAAAGCGCGATTCAGCGAGTCCGGAACGTATGCGCTCAAGCTGGAGGATCTGGGAGAGGCCGGGAACCACCTCTTCCGCTTTAAGGACGCCGAGCATCAGCGGACGCTCGACGGGTTCGTGGCGCGGGCCCGGGGCGCTACAGGTGCGCTGTGGACCGTTCGCAGCGACTCAAGGCTCACTGGATCGCCCTAGACGGCATCAACTGGGGGCGCTTTCGGGGGCCGTTTCCTCTTGCGGCGCGACGACCATGAGCGCCGCGATCGCCGCCACTCCCGCCGCAACGTAGTAGGGCAATCCGGGAAGTACGTCGAAGAACGCGCCACCCAAGATCGGGCCCGCCACGAAGCCGACCGACCTCGCCGCTTGCAAGACTCCAAACAACTCGCCTTGCCGTTCGTTCGAGGTCATTTTGCTGCAAACGGAGTTGATCGTCGGGTTCGTGACTCCGATCCCAAACGCATAGAAGGTGGAGGCCAGGAGCAGCACCCCGAAACCCGGTGCGAACGGCATCGCGAGCAAACCGATCGCTTGTAGGAGGTAGCCCCCCTTCAGCATCCAGCTTGAGCCCAGCCTTGTGGCGAGCCATCCGAGGGTCCACCCGACCGCTGCGCCCAGCAGTGACTCATAGCTGAAGATGAGCCCAAATTCGAACTGGCCCATCCCTAGGTTGTGCTTGATGAGGCGGCCGTAGGTTCCTTCGAGGCACGCCAACACGAACCAGCCAGCGACGGCGATGGCGACGAACCGCATGAGCCCTGGGGTGTCCTGCAAGAGCGCCCAACTCCGGCGGCGCAACCGAGGAGCTTCGCTCGTCGCGCTCGCTACGACCGGCACGCTCCGGACTCCGAAGAGGATCCAAACCAACGAAGCCAGGGAGCATCCGGCTGCCGCAAATCCCATGAGTTGGTTCCCGCCGACCGTCGCCAAGAAACCCCCAATCGCGGGGCCGGCAACCAGCCCGGCGAGCATCGCTGCGCTCATTCGGCCCATCGAACGTTCGAGCTGGACTCCTCGATTGACATCCGCGATGTAGGCTTGCGCGGCTACGACGTTTGCCGCCGCCAGGCCCGCGACGACTCGGCTCAGGAGAATCGTCTCGACGGTATGGGCAAGCGCATAGACCACCATCGAACCTGCGGAAAGCGCCGTACACACGAGCAGGACCGGCTTTCTACCGACCCGATCGCTCAGTCGCCCCCAGGCGGGAGAAACGAGAAGCTGAACCACGAAGTACGAAGCCAACACCGCGCCGATGATCTGTCCCGGCGCGCCAAACACCTCTGCCCGTAGCTGGATGTCCGGAAACGCCATTCCAAAGCCGGTCATTTCCAGAAACACGGCGGCCAAGAGGGGCCATTCGCTGCGGGACATTCTCCCGAGTTTGCGCAATCCCCGCGCAGCCAGGCGCAAGTTTCTTGCGTTCGCCTTCCTAACTCTGCTTCTCAGCTCGCGCCTTAGGTAAAACGAGGCTCACTTCCCAAAGGCGAAAACCATCCATGTCGGAACCCAACGAAAAACAAGAGTCCCCCACGGACGCTGCCCCACTTACCGAAGAGTCCCCAGTCGTCACCGACCACTCGATGCAGATTGCAGGTCGCAAGCTCGAATACACCGTCACTGCGGGCCGGATGCCATTGCGCGATGCCAAGGGCGAGATCGAGGCGCAGATGTTCTACATGGCGTACACCAAGTCAGGGGACGGCGACCCTGCCCAACGCCCGCTCATGTTCTCCTTCAACGGCGGCCCCGGATCGCCCTCCTTGTGGCTGCACTTTGGGGCGCTGGGTCCGAAAAAGGTTCACTTGCTCGAGGATGGGCAGATGCCTGCGCCGCCCTATCGGTTGGTGGACAACCCCCACACTTGGCTCGAACACACGGACTTGGTATTCATCGATCCCGTGGGTACCGGTTATAGTCGAGCTCGTACCCCTGAGATAGCCGAGCGCATGTGGGGAGTCCAAGGCGACATCGAATCGGTCGCCGAGTTCATCCGCATGTATCTTGCAAGAAACATGAGATGGACCTCGCCCCTCTTCATTGTGGGGGAGAGTTATGGCACGACCAGAGCAGCGGGCCTCTCCAGTTACTTGGTCGAGCGTGGGATTGCCATGAACGGCATCGTTCTGGTGTCTTCTATCCTCAACTTTCAGACAGCTCGGTTCTTTAAGGGCAACGACCTTCCTTACGTCCTCTTCCTGCCGACCTATACCGCAACCGCGTTCTATCATGGCAAGCTCGACAAACGGCTCTCGCAAGACCTGAAGTCAACGCTCAAAGCCGTCGAAGCGTTCGCGATGGGCGAGTACTCCGAAGCCCTTGCCAAAGGCGACCGGCTCACCGACCGGGAACGGAGCCGAGTTCGCACCAAGCTGTGCCAGTTCACGGGCCTGAAGCGGGAGTTCGCCGAGAACCGCGAACTGAGAATCGAGATTCACTCCTTCTGCAAAGAGCTTCTGCGCGACCAGAAGCGCACGGTGGGGCGGCTCGACAGCAGGTTCATTGGTATCGACGAGCTGGCGGCACGAGAGAAGCCCGAACATGACCCTTCGATGAGCGCCATCATGCCTCCGTTCACCTCCACGGCTAACCAGTACATGCGGCAGGACCTCAAATACGAAAGCGACTTGATCTATCACGTATTTAAAGGAATCGAGAAGCCTTGGAATTGGGGTTCTGCTGGTGAAGGATATCCCGACACCAGTGAGTCACTTCGCAGCGCGATGTCGAAGAACCCCTACATGAAGGTCTATGTGGCTTCAGGATACTACGACTTGGCTACGCCCTATTTTGCGACGGAGTACACGCTATCACACATGGGCCTCGACCCGAGCCTCCGAGCCAACATTGCCACCGGAGAGTATGAGGCCGGCCACATGATGTACATTCACTCGCCCTGTCTGGAGCAGCTAAAAGGCGATATCGGACGATTCATCGAGTCGAACAGCGGCGCGTGAATCGATATTCAGATCCCCTCAAGTTCGGGTTCGCCTCCGTGCCAGAGCGAGCGCTCCAAGGGCAAGCGCGACCGCAGTGGTGGGTTCGGGCACAGGAACGAAGTCGAATTTCGTCACGAGTCCCGACGTTCGGGCCACTCCTGTCGGCGCCTGAGCGTTCGGCTCGTTCCATAGCATGGAGATGCTGTCGCCGAATGTGTCTTCGGCGTCGAGGTAATGGAACGTCGTCGTGGCCGAGTACCGCTTGACTTCCCACAGCAAGTTCCCATTGGCAGGGTTGTATAGGAAGGGAGTCGAGAAGGTCAGCACAACGTCAAAGTCCCGAGGGACACCTCCGGTATTCGCGCTGGAAAGGGCGACCGAGCCGGAAAACACCTGTGTTTCGTCCGCGCCGACGTTGTCGGCGAAGGTCGAGCTCAGGTTGTCAGGAGCGAACGCCGTGGTGGACAGCCACACGTCGATCGTCGTGCTATGGGAAAATGCTGCGCCTTGAACGCTGTCGGGCCGAAAGCGCATGGCCGAGATGAACGCGCCTCCGCTCATTGCGCTGAACTGGCTGGCATCGTAGACCTGCTGAAAACGCATGAATCCCGTCGAGTAGAACGGCAAGGTTTCGGAGGAGTTTCCCTCGGCCGCCGCCAAAGAGTTAGGGACCACGACAGCTTGGGCCAAGGTCACAGAGCCAACGACGAAAGGCAGCGCCAACCTTGTGGCGCGAACGGCGAAGTTTCTAAGTCGATTCATCTTCAGATTCCTCCGGGGACCGGGCCGGACCTAGAGGCCATTTGGCGCGAGCCCCTTCGAAGCGCGAGTTTCCTTAACGGTCGATCCCCCGTGGTGGGTGGGGCGAGCCCTCCTGCCTAAGGAGACGGGTCGCCTTTGCGCCCTTGTATGGAAGTCCGCTTCACTCTAAGCTATCCCAGGTTCCCGTTACTGCGCCGTTACGTGGTTGCAGCATCCGGCAAACCGAGCAAACAACTAGCAAACTTGCCGGTCGGAAGGTCGAAGGGGCGCCCAAGAGCGCCAAGTCGGAATACAATAGGCTATGAGCCGGGGGCCTGACACCTGGAAGGTGAGGCTCGGAGGACGCTTCGAGGTCGAAAGCGGCAACTTGAAGCTGGGTCCGCCTCCTTCGAAGTCCGTTGGGGTTTTGTTCCTCAAGCTCTTGCTGCGAGGGGAAAGTTGGACCAGCAGGGCGGAGTGCTGCGAGCGGCTTTTTCCTTCTGCGGAGATTCCGTCCGCTCGAAACGCCCTTCGGCAGGTCGTGTTCCGTTTGCGAGCTTGGCTGGGCGAAGACGCCTTGGAGTGCGACTCAGATGCGCTTCGGCTTCAGCAAGGGACGTTTCGGGTCGAAACGAGTTGCGCTTTGCATTCCGGAGGGCCTTCGAGCCTGATAGCGCCAGGTTTCGGCCACCCTTGGCTCGATGAAGGTGGCCGGGCCGAAGAGCCTACGCTCTCGCAACTTGGGAACGCGAAGGGCGAAGCGATCCCATCCGCGGTTACGGCGTACGAGACTGCCGTCATCGAAGCCAGCCGATTGGACGCGGACGCCGCGCGCGCCTTGCTCATAGGTGGCTCCGCCATGTTCGACGCGCTACCTCCGCCTCGCGCGTTCGCCGTGCTCACAATGACAGAGCCGGCCGACAAGCACGATTCGTTCACGATCGAGCATTTGGAGTTGAAAGGACGCCTGTATTATCAGGGGATCGCGATGGACGCCGCAATATCGACCTTTCAGTCCGCACACCGATTGGCGGTTCGCAAGTCGGACGCTCAGGCTGCGGTTCGCACAGAGGCGATGCTCGTGTTCTCGATGCTCGAATCGGGGCAGATGTCTGCGGCTTCGGCCGCCCTCGCCGATCTCGTCAACGCTGACGGGCGATTCAGATCGTATCGACTTCTACGGCAAGCGGCCATCGTCGAACAGCACTGGAACTCGGATCGCCTGATCGAAGCCCGCTCGGCTCTGAGGGCCATGGGGCCGCTCGTAGAGGGCTCGAATCGGGCTGAGCGCCTCCGATACTTCTGCAATTGCGCGGCCCTCGCGGCAGAGTCCGGCGATGTCGAAGGCTCGCAAGAAGCTACCGAACGGGCCGAATCGCTAATCAAGGTCGGGTTCGACCGGTGGCCCGCCTTGGTTTTGGGGCTCTCTGAGGGCATTCGGCTGCTAGCTCTGGGGAGGCCGGCCGAGGCGGCAGAAACCCTGGAAATCGTCGCTGAAAGCGCCAAGTCCGAAGGGTTCGCTCTTCGGTCGCTGTACGCCCAAGAAGCAGCAGCCGAGGCCCTTTCGCGCAACGGCGACCTTAGGAGGGCTTCGCTACTGTGGCGCTCAGCCGAACGCGCTCGCAAAGCCGCCGGGATGAAGCCGACTCCAAGGCTGCTCGCGCAAAAGAGACGCGTGCTGGCCGCGTAGGGCGGAGCCTGACCGGGCTGCGAATGCCTCAGATCCTCTGGCGAGCGGCGGCAGAAAGCCAATTCTCCTGAGAGGTCGGGTGCTTGGTCCCCTCCATCCGAATCGCTAAAGTGCCCTACTCCCAGCCCCATAGACCTCGAAAGCGGTCTCCCGACCCGAGTAGACCAGCGTTTCGCGCCAGTCTTCGGCGTCGTGGATCACGAAGTCGGCCCGCTTCCCTTCCTCGATCGACCCGACTTCCTTCCCCAGACCCAACGAGTGCGCCGCATTGACCGTCGCCGAAGTTAGAGCTTCCTCAGGGGTCATTCCCATCATCGTGCAGGCGAGCGAAAGAGTCGTAGGAAGCGAAGGGCAGGGCGATGAACCAGGGTTGAAGTCGGTCGCCACAACGACGGGCAATCCCGCTTCGATCATCGCCCGCGCGTTCGGGTAGCGAGTCCGCCCCAACCCCAGGACGGAACCGGGAAGAAGAACCGGCACGACCTCCGCGGCGGCCAGGGCAGCGATTCCTGATTCTGAGGTGTGCTCCAAGTGGTCCGCCGTCTTCGCGCCCAACCGAGCCGCCAGCGCCGCTCCGCCCGAATCCTGCATCTGGTCGACGTGCATTCGCAGCCCCAAACCGAGTTTTTTCGCCCGTTCGGCGAGTCGTTCGGCGTCATCGGGAGAAAAGTAGCCCTCCTCCACGAATATATCGGCCCAGTCGGCCAGATCCTCCGCCGCGACCTGCGGCAGGACTTCGCCCAGCATCGAATCGACGTACCCGCTCCTGTCGCCTTCGAACTCGGGAGGTAGGGCGTGCAGACCGAGGAACGTGGGCACTGTGCGGATCGCTCCCTCTTCGCCGAGGGACCTGATGACGCGCAGCATCTTCAGTTCACTGACCTTGGTGAGCCCATAACCCGACTTGACTTCCGCCGTCGTCGTTCCGCAACGCATCATCCATCGCGATCTCTTGCGGGCAAGCGCGAGCAATTCGTCGTGGCAGGCCAAGCGAGTAGCTTGCATCGTCGAGCGGATCCCGCCTCCCGCGAGGGCGATCTCGGCGTAGCTCTTCCCCAACGCCCTCCCTTCAAAATCTCGAAATCTGTCGCCGGCGAACACGAGGTGCGTGTGAGCGTCAACGAATCCGGGCATCACCACTCGCCCCCCTGCGTCCAGGACCGTATCTCCGGGTTCGATCCGATCTTCGACTTCGTTCGACGTCGCGATCAGGGTGAACACACCGTCTTCGACGAGGAACCCGCCTGAGGGGACGATTTCAATTTCGCGCATCGCCTCACGGGTGCGGGGGGCTTGAGGCCCTCGCAGAGTCACCAACTCACCCGCGTTCACGACCGCCAACCGACCGAGCATGACCCCATCATGGCAGACCCGCTCGGGCCTTCCGTATACTGACGGGACGATGAACCCGCGGATCGTCGAGTGTGTGCCCAATTTCAGTGAAGGAAAGGACCGGGCGGTTCTCGATGCGATTGCGGCTGCGGTCCGGAAGGTTGAGGGCGTCGAATTGCTTGATGTCGACCCCGGCGCAAGCACGAATCGTACCGTCTTTACCTTCGCAGGCGAGCCCGAGCCGGTGTGCGAGGCTGCCTTTCAAAGCGCCAAGGTGGCGTTTGAACTCATCGACATGCGGCATCATCAGGGCGAGCATCCCCGGTTCGGCGCGCTCGATGTGTGCCCGCTTGTCCCGGTTTCCGGCATCACGAAGGACGAAACCGTGACGCATGCCCGCGGGCTCGGGGAGCGCATCGCTTCGGAGTTGGGCGTCCCGATCTACTTTTATGGCGAGGCTGCCTCGACCCCACAACGGCGCGATCTGTCGGTGGTTCGAGCCGGAGAATACGAAGGGCTTCCCGCAAAACTCCAGGACCCGGCCTGGAAGCCCGATTTCGGGCCAGCAGAGTTCGTGCCGAAATACGGCGCGACCGCGGTCGGAGTGCGCGACTTTCTTATAGCGTTCAATGTAAACCTCAACACAACGTCCACCAGGCGCGCCAATTCTGTAGCGTTCGACCTGCGCGAAAGAGGCCGCGTGAAACGAACCGGGAACCCGATCACCGGCGAGATCGCTCGCGACGCCGAAGGGAATCCCGAGTACATCCCAGGCGCCCTAAGGTCCGTCCGCGCAATCGGTTGGTTCATCGAAGAGTACGGCTTTGCCCAGGTGTCCATGAACTTAACCGATCTTTCCGTGACTCCGCTTCACCTGGCATTCGATGTCGCCTGCGAAAAGGCCGCCGAACGGGGGATGAGGGTTACGGGCTCGGAGATCGTGGGGCTCGTTCCGCTCGGTTCGATGCTGGAGGCGGGACGGTACTTCCTTCGCAAACAGCGCAGGTCGGTTGGCTTGCCTGACTCTGAACTGATTCGAGTGGCCATCAAGAGCATGGGGCTGGACGAACTCGGTCCGTTCGACCCTTCGGAGAGGATCGTGGAGTACGCGCTTGGGATGGGATCACCCGGGCGATTAGTATCTCTTTCCGTCAAGGACTTCCTCACTACCGTCGCTTCGGAGTCTTCTGCGCCGGGCGGAGGATCGGCCTCCGCACTCGCCGGAGCCCTTGGGGCCTCACTGGGGGCTATGGTCGCCAACCTCAGTTCGCACAAGCGAGGTTGGGATGACCGTTGGGAGGAGTTTTCGGGCTGGGCCGAACGTGCGAGCTCGGCTTCGGCGGCACTGCTCGGCATGGTCGACGAAGACACGGCGGCGTTTGATTCGCTGATGGCGGCCTTCGCGCTCCCTAAGGAGTCCGCCGACGAGAAGAAGCGGCGTTCCGAAGCGATCCAGGCGGCGACTCGAAGGGCAATCGAAGCCCCGCTGCGCGTGGCGCGGCTTGCCGCTGAATCACTCGACGTACTCAGGCAGATGGCCCTCGAAGGCAACCCCAATTCGGCTTCGGACGCAGGCGTTGGGGCGATTCTCTGCAAGGCTGCGGTTCAGGGCGCTGCGCTGAACGTCAGAACGAACCTTTCGGGCCTCAAGGACGCCTCGTTTGCCGAGTCCACGCGCGAAGAAATCGAGCGTTTGTTGAAAGATTCTTCAGAGAAAGCTGATGAAATCTCAGCGATCGTCGAGGAAAAACTGTAGCCCCTACCCGGCCCCAGCCATGAGGGTCATGAGCGACTCTTCGGTGCATTCGGCCGAGGACTGTTCACCCACGATCCTTCCATTCCGCACGACGAGGATGCGGTCGCTGATCGCCATGAGCTCCGGCAGTTCGCTCGAGATGGCCAAGACCGCAATGCCCTGACTCGCAAGCTGCCGGATCAGCGTGTGAATCTCCGCCTTTGCCCCCACATCGACGCCGCGCGTAGGTTCGTCCAGAAGCAGGAGCCGCCCCCCCGCCGCGAGCCACCGCGCCAGGATGACCTTTTGCTGATTTCCCCCCGAAAGGCTCGATACTCCCGTATGGATCGACGGGGCGCGTATGTTCAACTTCTGAAAATAATCTTTAGCAAGCAATCTCTCCCTCAAGCCGCGGATGAACCCAAGGGCGCTGAGCCTCTTGAGTATGGCAAGCGTCAGGTTTTCCTTGCAATTCATACTCAAAACAAGCCCTTGCCGTTTACGGTCTTCGGGGACGAACCCGGCACCGAGTCGGAGCGCATTGCGCGGCGAGTATCGCTTCAGGTTCCGGCCGTTGATCTCAATCCTCCCTTCGGCGAGCGGATCGAGGCCGAACACAGCCGAGACGATCTCGGTCCGGCCCGAGCCTATTAGCCCAGCGAGTCCGACGACCTCGCCTTCTCGCACCTCCAGCGAAACGCCCTCTAGCTTCCCGGGGCTCTTCAGGTTCTGCACCCTCAGCGCAACCTCGCCGAGTTGTTTGGGGGGGTCCGGTGTCGGCTCCAATTCCCTCCCAATCATCAGCCTGACGATGGCCGCCCGGTCGAGCTCGCCGATCGGCTGGGTATCGACGTGCACGCCGTCTCGCAACACGCTCACCGCATCGCAAATCTGGAATATCTCCTCCATCCTGTGGGTGACATACACGCTCGTAACGCCGGACGCTTTCAGCCTCTCGATCTGGCGGAAGAGCACCTCCGTTTCCGCTTTCGTCAGGCTGCTCGTGGGTTCGTCAAACACGATCACCCGCGCGCCTCGGCCGATCGCCCCGGCGATCTGAACAAGCTGCTGCTGCCCGATGGAGAGACGCCCTACAATCTGATCGGGATCGACGTCAACTCCCACAGCTTCGAGCCATCTGCGGGCACGTTCGCGCATGGCGCCCCAGTCGACGAAAGGGCCGCGATGCGGCAGGTCGTCCAGACACAGGTTCTCCGCGATCGTCAGGTTTTCGCAAAAGGATAACTCTTGATGCACAATTCCTACACCGATCCGCATCGCAGCGTGAGGGTTGGGCAGAACGACGCGCCGCCCTCCAAGGAGGATATCCCCCGAATCGGGCTGGTGGAGTCCTGAGAGAACCTTGCCGAGCGTGCTCTTCCCTGCGCCGTTCTCGCCGACCAAGCCATGAACTGTCCCAGCTTGGATCGTCAGCGAAACGTCGTGGAGCGCGCGAACTCCAGGAAAGGACTTGCTGATCGACCGAGTTTCGACCGAGAGGCTTTGCACGGGGACGGCGACGCTACTCGAGGAACTTCGGGTCGACATCCGAGAACCCCCAATCGACAAGTTTCTTGGCCCAATCCTTCAGATTTTCCTTCCGAACCGGAACGAGCTCCATCTTGACCACTTCAGGGACCTCGGCCTCGTCAATAACGTATTCGTATATCTTTTGAACCGAAACATATCCCCAATCGTAGGTGGGCTGGGCCAGGAGGACGGGCGCTATGCCTTTGTCGATGTACGCCATTTGCGCGGGCAGACAATCCACCGCCACTACCTTGACTTTGTTCGGGTCGAGGTCCGTGAGGAGGGCTTGGGTGAAAAGCGGCCAGCCTCCGATCATCGCCCAACCGTCGATTTCGGGGTTCGCCTGCATCGCCCGGAGGACCTCCGCGGCGGCGTCTTGGGGCGTTTCTGGGTGGTAAAACGTGCCGATCACCTGTACGCCAGGGTGCTTCTTGGCTTCTTCCAGCGCGCCCGCGACCCGAAGTTGCAGGTTGGGAGCGTTAGGATTGCCGGCCAAGACGGCCACCTGCCCCCTTCCCTTGAGCTGCTTCGATAGCTCCAGCATTACCTGCTTGCCGATGTCTTTGGAGTCGCCGCCGTAGAAGGCGAACCGCTTGGAGTCGGGAGCATCGGAATCGAACGTCATCACGGGAACCCCGGCGGCGACGGCGTCGTTGATCGCGCCAGTGACTTTGGCTGCGTCCGAACAAGAGATCAAGATGGCATCCGCGCCCTCCGAAACTGCCTGGGCGATGCGATTGGCTTGAACCTGTCCGTCTTCGACCTCGGGAGTCCTCCAGTCGATCGTGACTTCGGCTACCCCCTTGGCAGACAGGTCCTTGGCCGCTGCCTCGGCTCCCACCCGCGCCGCCAAGAACACAGGATTTGTAGAACTTTTCGCTATCAACACGATCCGCAGCTTCTTCTTCGGTTGGGTCGACTCCGTTTGGGTACCCGGGCTCGCGTCCCTTGGCACGGCAGGCGAACCGCATCCAATGAGAAGCAGCGCGGAAGTGAGGGCGAGGATAGATGCTATCGATAACTTCATCGCAGATAACCTACTGCGATCGAGTGGACCTCGATTCGCCGATCCGAGAACTCCATCGGTCGAGGACGACCGCAACGATGATAGCACAGCCTATTAGGATCTGCTCGTAATTCTGGTCGAACTTGAGCGTTCGCACAGCCTGACGGAACAGCGCGATCAACAGCGCTCCGAGAAGCGCGCTCACTGCGCTGCCCTTCCCACCTCGGAGGCTCGCGCCACCCACCACAGCGGAGGCGATCACGAGCAGCTCGTAACCTTGGCCGTCGCTGCTCGATGCCGACCCATAGTACGAGGCGCCCAAGTAAGCGGCTATGCCGGCGCAAAGTCCGGAGATCGCGTATACGAGGACCAGAACCCTCGATACGGGCACGCCAGAATAGAGGCTCGCGACCTCGTTGCCACCGACCGCAAACACCTGCCGCCCCCGGGCCGTTCTCGTGAGAAACAGCCACCCCAATCCGCCCACGGCGAGCGTGAGAAGCAGGGGAACTGGGTAGAGGCCCTTCCCCAGGCCGAGCGTCGCTTTGGCGAACTCCGTGAGAGAACCCGGCACGAGGATGCTCTCGGCCCGAGTCGTCACGAATGCGACCCCGCGAAACACCATCATGGAGCCGAGAGTGATGATGAACGGATGCACCTTCAAGCCGCAGATCAGCACGCCGTTGGCCAGACCGCACGCGATCCCCATGGCGCACGCAAGCCCAAAACCCATGGCGAGCGCTTCCGGCCCGGCAAGTTCGGCCGACCGAAGTACAGACGCCATGAAAACGCCGCTCAACGCATACACGGCGCCCACAGAGAGGTCGATCCCCCCTGAGATGATGACGACGGTCGCCCCGACCGCCATGATCGCAAAGAACGACGCATCGGTAAACACCTGAAGGAGCGTCCCTCGGTTGAGAAAGCTGTTCACTTCTTGCCCCGAAACGCGGTCGATGTGAGTACCCGCGAGGAGGGTAAGCGCAGTCGAAAGCAGTAGAATCACCACGACGAGGCCAAACTGGGGGGACGTTGCGACTGCTTGAAGAGTCCGTTTCATGACGGCTGCCAGTCTCGGAGTTTAGCGATGCCGCCTGAAAACTGTCAATCTGGGTCGACGCGCCACCTCGGGCGCGGAAGCCCTATTCGACTTTGAGTTCGTAGTGCAGCCAAGCCCCGGTGGACCGAAAGCCGAGCCGGTAGTTGAGGTCGAGCATGGGATTGCTCTCTTCGTTATCCGATCGAATCAGCTTAGCGCCCCTGCGCTTCAGGTCACAAAGAGCCTTGACCTTGAGGGCGGTCGCCACCCCGACGCGCCGGTGGGGCCGCCTGACCCCTGTCAGCCCGGTCCCAGCGATGACGTGATCGGCGCCGCTCCAATAACACTCGGTCATGCCAACCCATTCGTCGCCTCGAAGAGCGAAATGAAACAGGCTGGGGTCGAACTGCGGGGTCTTGATCTGATCGACCCAAACCTCGAACGGCCTCTTCGTAAAGGAATCGGTGTACGGCACGTCTTGCATCAACTCCCAGTCGAGGTCATAGTACGCGCGCCACACATCCTCCGAGTCGCCTAGCTCCTCCAAAGTCACGAGTCGGAAGCCAAGGTCGGCCACTCGCGTGAGCGATTCGGTCCAAAGCGAGGGGTCGAATTGCTCGAGGTCCAATCGCACGTCGGGGTTTTTCTGCAAGCAAACGAAACCTAGGCGTTCCAGAGCTTCGATACGATGGGACTTGTCCGTTCGCGTGTAGGAAATGAGGTGGTCGTAGCCTCGCTGCTGCAACCTGCCCATCAAAAACGTGAGCGTCGCAAGAGTCGCTTCCTCATGGTCAGGGTGGATTTGCGTGTGGAGGAAGTACTTCCCTTCGCGATGCGACATTTGCAGATGGCCGGTCTCCGCGTACCCAACGACCTCGCCTTGAACGCGCACCAAGTAGCGTTCGATGAACTTGGAAGGGTCTCTCGATTCGCGTTCGTGGCGCACGTCGTCTGCCGTGACCGGCCAATCGGGGAAGCAGGCGTTGTGAATCGTCGCCATCCGCTCGTAAGTTGCCGCGGAAGGATCGTCGTTGGGCTCAAACGTCGGGGCTTGGATTCCCGCCATAGCGCATCCTTGTACCCCAATTTCGCCGGAGCCCCTGGGACCCTGTTGCCAGAGCCGGGCCACAACGGGCAAAATACGGTGTGCCTGACTCTCGGGCCGTCCGACAATAGTCCGGACGGTGGCTCGCGCAGGGGTATAGCTCAGTTGGTAGAGCGTCGGTCTCCAAAACCGAAGGTCGCGGGTTCGAGCCCTGCTGCCCCTGCCATTTCCTTCTTTCGTACTTTCCCTCGGGCTTTTGGGAGCGCCGACCGATTACTAAAGGTCCGGGTGCGAAGCTCCGACAATGGAATGGGTCACAAGAGGCACGACCATGCAACAACGCTATCAGATGCTCGGCGAGCTGTTGGTCGAGAGCGGCATTCTCACGAACTTACAGCTTATGGCTGCCTTGGCGGCGCAAGAATCGACGCACAGGCGTCTCGGAGAGATCGTAGTCGAGCGCGGTTACACGACCGAGGACCAAATCGTGTCGTTCTTGGCCGAGCAATATGGGCTTCGGGTCGCCGAAGAGTTCCAACTCGAGCCTTCGCCTGAGGCGATCGATTTGATCGACGCCGATTTTGCCTACGCGAGCGGCGTTCTCCCTCTGCGAGTCAACGAGGATGCGCTGGAGTGCGTGGTCTCCGACCCTGTCGATATCAACCTTACCGACGCGATCACCCAGCGCACGGGCAAGCGTGTAAGGCTCCTGCTCTCTACGGCGAGCAAGATCGAAGCTGCCGTTCGAAAGGCCTATGGGCTGGCGAGCGACTCCCGGTCGGTCGACGCAAGCGAATTCCCCGGCCTGGAGCCGAGATTCTGCAATTTGGAGCTTGGGTGGCACTGCGGGCACAACTCCGTTCTTCATTGCTGGGATGAGAAGTTCGGGCGACGGGTTTCCCTGATCGCAGTCCCCGCCAATTCCCCAGCTCGTGAGGAGCAGTTCGAACTCGTTCGGACGGCCGCGGAGCGCAGCGTTCCCGGAGTGGCCGCGGTACATGACTGGGTATCAACTCCGAGCTTCGACTATTTCGTCTTGGACAAGCTTGAGGGCGAGCCGCTCGACCGAATCCTCGCCAAGCTCGGTCCGCGCGACGTAGCTCAGACTGCACGCATCGCGATTCAGGTCGCCGAGGCGATCGAGTTTTTGACGTTCGGGTCCCGATCCAGCGGAATCATTACCCCGCAGAACGTGGTGGTCAAAGCCGACGGAACGGCTTCGCTGGCCCCTCTGGCCTTGCCATCCTATGCGGTCTTTGGAACTAGTCGCGCGGGCGTTTCGATGGACCTTTACGAACTGGGACACTTTATGAAGGACTGCCTTGCGGGCCAGGTTAACGCCCCTCAACCCACCGGCAGCTACACGTTGCCCGCTATGCAAGATGTCATCGACCGATGCATCGGAGTCCGGACCGAAGAGCCGTTTGCCAGTCCGCTCCAAGTTGCCCGCAGGCTCAGGAGTTTCTCGTGGGCGCCGAAGTCGTTTGCGAAAGCGCCGGACTTGGGGACGCCGCAACAGGCGGACAAGACTGCGCTATTGGGGAGTGTGGAAACCCTGCCGGCGAAGAAGCGGTCCTGGCTTGAAGCGCTGTTCGGCCGTAAGGCGGCTTAGGGCCGGTCGATCGATTGGAGGAAAGTGAACGATTATGCGTGTGATTGCGGTAACTAGCGGAAAGGGCGGCGTCGGCAAGTCGAGTCTCTCGGCGAATCTCGCCATCACGCTTGCCGCGAAGAACCGCAAGGTCGTGGTGTTCGATGCCGACTTGGGGTTGGCGAACCTCGACGTGATCCTGGGCGTGAATCCGAGGTTCACGCTGGAGCAAGTGGTTTCGGGCGAGCGAACGATTCCGGAGGTCCTGTTCGATGCGCCCGGAGGCATTCGAATCATTCCCGGCGGGTCCGGGGTGTCGACTCTCGTGCAGCTTTCCGGGCCCCAGCTAGATCGATTCCTTTCGGAGCTCAACACCCTTGCCGGCGAGACCGACTACCTCATTTTTGACACGGGCGCGGGCATCGACGACTCCGTAATGACGTTCTTGCAGGCAGCAGACGAGGTCCTGCTGGTCGTGACTCCCGACCCTTCGAGCATAACGGACGCCTATGCCACTGCAAAGACACTGTTTTCGCGGCAGCCGGCCGCAAGAGTTCGAGTGGTCATGAACGCCGCAGAAAGCGAGGAACACGCTCGGCTGGTTTTCGACCGGCTTTGCCAAGTCGCCCAGCAATATCTGGGCAAGTCGATGGAGTTTGCCGGGTGGGTCCGGCACGACCCGACTGTGGTTTGCTGCGCCCGTCGCCGCCAACCGTTTGCGCTTGCCGAGCCCCAATGCGGAGCTTCACGAGACGTGGCCAGAATCGCCGAGAACTTACTCGGGATCGGCGCGGAGAGGCGTCCGGAAGACACGGGAACTGCTCCGACTTTGGTTGACCGGCTACGCGCGTTACTGGGTGGAAAGGCGCGAAAGATCGCCTAGCGGCCTTACATAGGCGTAGCAGGAACGCTGCACACCCCCCGCATAGAGCCTAATTGGCAGCGAATTCAGGACCGGGACCCTCTGCCTTCGCGCCACACCCATCGCGCACAAGACAGAGGATCCGATCCTTATAACTTCGCTACAATCGCTCCCGGTATTCTTTTATCTCTTGTTCCGTCGCCGGAGCACACCCAAGGCGCCCAGCGCCAACGCCCCCAGCGTTGCCGGTTCGGGCACGAGGTGGATGTTCTGGTTCACGTAGGCGACCGCCGCGAGGTCCGTTACATTCGGATCCGCGGAATCGGGGGCGCTCAGCGTGAAGGACTTTTTCGCCCGGAATCGGGTCACAGCCCTTGAGAACACGATCGTGTCGCTGAAGAACGGGTTGCTGTTTACGTCGAACGTGTGGTACGACGAACCGATTGGCTCCCCGATCTCTGCTCCAAAGGCGTCGAGTTCATGAACGGTCTCTCGGAACAGGATGGTCCCGCGACCCAATATCCCCGTCCCCATGCTGATAACGACTTCATCGGCGACCATGAGTTCGCCGGACGAGTCGGCATCGTACTGAATATTCAGCGTGCCGAAGCGCAAGGGCAACCCGTCTCCGACGAGAGCATTGGGAACGAAGAACGTGATCGCGTTGACCGCTGTGCTGTAGGACGAACCGTCCGACAGCGGCGGCGACTTGATGGTTACGTTAGTGAAGACAATCGCATTCGCAGCTACGCCCATGAGGGACGCAAACGCGACAAACGCGGCCTTTCGACCCAACAGAATCATATTCAGATCTCCTTTAGACAATGCGCGGAATGCGTATCCTGGCAGTACAGCCAGATTTGGACGTCCGCGAGCGCCCACGTAATTATACGATACCTTTCGCAAATTTGAGAAAAAAACATTGATTTTGTGGAAAAACCGGCAGACCGAACTCAACTCCCGTTCGATAGGGGCGACTCATTGCCGTACTTCAATACCCGCTGAACAGAGTCGCGAGTTTAGGGACCAGCCACACGATCAGCGCGATGAAGAGCACGAACCCTGCGAGCGCGAACCACAGACCCCGCTCGATCGGGTAGTCCACGAACTTCATCGAAGCGATTCGCTCCTCGTCCTCGGGGCTGAACTTCACCGTCCCAAGCGCCGAGTCGACCCGCTCCCGAATCGCGGGATCTCGCAAGAGCGATCCGTCATTGATCCAAATCTCGAACGGACCGCTCGGCTGAAACAGCGGGATCCCCGTGTGGCCCACTTGAATCCACACCGGAAGGCCGATGTCCTTCAGCCGGAGTTCGAGTTCCCGCGCCTCGAACTCGTTGTATAGGATCGCGATCCGCTTCTTCGCCATGCCGTACCCACATTATGGTCGGCGACACCCCTCCCCAAAGGTAATCTGCGAGGGTCCCATGATCGAACTGACAGGAGGGTCGATTCCTCTCGAAACGCTTTGGGCCGTTGCGGAAGGTGTGCCCGGCGCGCCCGCGATTTCGCTTGCCAAGGCCGCCGCCCAACGCATGTCCCGTTCGCGCACAACGGTCGAGCAAGTGCTCGCTTCCGATGAAGTCGTTTATGGCGTGAACACGGGCTTTGGCAAGCTCTCGGACGTCCCCATCGGCGCTGAGGACCTCGAAGCGCTTCAAGTCAACCTCGTCCGAAGTCATGCCTGTGGGGTGGGCGCCCCGCTTTCTGTGCCCGAGACGCGAGGATTGATGCTCTTACGGGCGAACGTGCTCGCGGCTGGCGCCAGCGGAGCGCGACCCGAAGTCGCAGAGAGGCTCGTCGAGATGCTGAACCTCGGCGTTCATCCGATTGTCCCGGAATGGGGGTCGGTCGGAGCGAGCGGAGACCTTGCGCCTCTTGCGCACCTGGCGCTGGTAATGATCGGCGAGGGTGAAGCTCACGGGCCTTCGGGGAGCATGCCCGGAGGTGAGGCACTCCAGGGCGCTGGCCTCCCCCCGTTGCGCCTTCAAGCCAAGGAAGGGCTTGCGCTACTCAACGGAACCCAGGCGATGAGCAGCGTCGGGGGCCTCGCGCTCGCCCGGTGCATCCACCTTTCCAAGCTGGCGGACGCCGCGGGAGCGATGACCCTCGAAGCCCTCAAAGGCACCCCCGCCGCATTCGACGAACGGATTCATGCGCTGCGGCCCCATCCCGGCCAAATCGAATCAGCCTCGAGGCTCCGCGCTTTCCTCGCCGACAGCGAGATTCGAGAGTCGCACAGGTTCGAAGACCCTCGCGTGCAGGACGCGTACAGCCTGAGATGTATGCCGCAAGTGCATGGAGCGGCGCTCGGCGCGCTCGACTTCGCCCGCCAATCGCTCGAAACGGAGACCGGTTCCGTCACCGACAATCCGCTCGTGTTCCCCGAGACCAGGAGCGTGATTTCCGGCGGCAATTTCCATGGCGCGCCTCTGGCCTTGGCGTGGGACTTTGCGGCGATCGCGATGGCCGATCTTATGAGCATCAGCGAGCGGAGAATCGAACGCTTGGTCAATCCCGATCTCAACGAGGGCCTTCCCCCGTTTCTGGCCCGAAAACCTGGGGTTGAGTCGGGGTTCATGATCGCTCAAGTCACGGCCGCAGCGTTGCTTGCGGAGGCTCGTGTGCTGGCTCATCCCAGCAGCGTGGATAACGTTCCGACCTCGGGAGGGAAGGAGGACCATGTTTCGATGGGCATGACGGGGGCGCTCAAGCTCAGGCGGACCGCCGAACTTGCGGAACGGATCTTCGCGATCGAACTCGCCGCGAGCGCGGAAGGCTTGGATCATCGCAAACCTCTTCGGCCGGGGGCGAGGCTGAGGGGTGTGTACGAGTGGGTGCGCTCGCACTTCGCTCCTCTCGCCTCGGACCGTCCCCTCGGATTCGAGTTCGAGCGTCTCGCCCTCGCTATTCGAAACGACCCCTCGATCCGCCGAATCCTCGACGACGCATCGCAGTAGGCAGGGAGCGCGGGGGGAAGTCGGGCTACAATGAGCCTATGGGTACGCGCACTGCCATTCGGGCGCCCAGAGGGTCCCAGGTTTCTTGCAAGGGCTGGCACCAAGAGGCCGCCCTGCGGATGCTCATGAACAACCTCGACCCGGAGGTCGCTGAGAGTCCGGACGATCTGATCGTCTACGGGGGGACGGGTAAGGCGGCCCGCAATTGGGCGTGCTTCGAGGCGATCGTCAGGGAGCTGAGAAACCTCGAAAACGACGAAACGCTGCTCATTCAATCGGGCAAGCCCGTCGCGGTGTTTCGAACTCACGAACACGCTCCCAGAGTCCTGATCGCCAACGCCAACCTCGTGGGGCGCTGGTCGAATTGGGAGCACTTCCGCGAACTCGACCGCAAGGGCCTGATGATGTACGGGCAAATGACCGCCGGCTCTTGGATCTACATCGGCAGTCAAGGGATCATCCAAGGCACGTTCGAGACGTTCGCCGCTGCCGGCCGCAAGCACTTTGGAGGCGGTCTCTCGCGCAAGCTTGTGGTGAGCGGGGGCATGGGCGGAATGGGAGGCGCGCAGCCCCTCGCGGCTACGCTCAACGGAGCTCAGTTCCTCGGCGTGGACGTAGACGCCGCTCGCATTCAGAAGAGGATCGACACGGGCTATTGCGACCGGATATCAGCGAGCCTCGACGAAGCGCTCGCTTGGCTGGAGGAAGCCAGGCAAAACGACGAGCCGCTCAGCGTGGGGCTAGTGGGCAACTGCGCCGACGTGCTCCCCGAAATCGCCCGCCGTGGGGTCGTGCCCGACCTCCTGACCGACCAAACCAGCGCCCACGACCCTCTGAACGGCTATGTCCCGTCCGGGTTGTCGCTGAGCGAAGCGCTCGATCTTCGGGCCGACGACCCTGACGAGTACGTTCGACGGTCGATGGCTTCGATGGCAGAGCATGTGCGGGCGATGCTCGAACTCAAGGCGAAGGGGGCAGTAACTTTCGACTACGGAAACAACATTCGCGGGTTCGCTTTCTCGGCCGGAGTTCAAGACGCGTTCGACATCCCTGGATTCGTGCCGGAGTACATTCGGCCGATGTTCTGCGACGGCAGGGGTCCCTTCCGCTGGGCCGCCCTTTCCGGTGACCCCGAGGACATCCGAAAGACCGACCAACTGGTGTTGGACCTCTTCCCTCACGACGAGGTTCTCAGAAGATGGATCACGCTTGCCGCCGACAAGATTCAGTTCCAAGGGCTCCCAGCGAGAATCTGCTGGCTGGGCTATGGCGAAAGGGCGCAGTTTGGACTAGCGCTCAATGAAAGGGTGCGGACCGGACAGCTCAGCGCGCCCATCATCATCGGCCGCGACCATCTCGATTGTGGATCCGTCGCGTCTCCCTATCGAGAAACCGAGCAAATGAAGGATGGCAGCGACGCCGTGGCAGACTGGGCCTTGCTCAACGCTCTTCTCAACACTGCAGCAGGCGCCTCTTGGGTTTCGATCCACAACGGTGGTGGAGTCGGCATCGGATATTCGCAACATTCGGGCATGGTGATCGTCGCGGACGGTTCGGCTGGAATGGACGCCCGGATCGAAAGGGTCTTGACGTGCGATCCCGGCATTGGCGTCGCTCGGCACGTTGACGCCGGCTATGACGAAGCGGCGGAGACTGCGGCGGCCAAGGGCATTCGGATTCCCATGAGCTCGGAGTAGCCTCGCTTTAGGGCCCTTTCGATTCGACTCTGAGAGCGATTGGCTTCGACTCGATCTTGCCGACCCACGTCGGCCCGAATCTTCCGATCATTCGGTCTCGGTTTTCGAGCACCAGCATCAAGGTGGCTTCCCCGTCCGAAAGCGGGACAGCAGACTTCCACGCTCCTAAGTCGTACTGGACGGCCAATGACTTCCCAGGTTCGATCCTGACCAAGCTTGGAATTCCCGCTGCTCGCGGGATGGGCTGCGGGACAAGAGTCGTCGTCTTTCCTTCGCCTTGCAGGATCGCTCGAAACATGAGGTCACCTTCGACCGAACCCGGCGCCCATAATTCGACCGGTTGATCGCCGGTGTTCGTAAGGCGGAACGACACGAGAAACGCCTTTCCCAAAATGAAGGGGCGTCCGCCGAGGATGCGAACGTTTTCGATGCGAAGGTCGGAAGGGGACTGGCAGCCGATGAGGGCCGCCAATCCCAACGAGGCCAAGAGGCCAATGATCGCCATTGTGTTCCCGTTCAGGCTCGTTTCCGCCTTCTCGCCAAGGCAAGGACTCCCAGCACCATCGCCGTCATCGTCGTCGGCTCAGGCACAACCGTGAGGGTGAATTCCGGGCAGTCGGCGCACTCGCCCCAATAGTCCCAGGGCTCGAAATCTGGAATCCGGTCGAGACCGGCATTCACACCGGCGCCAAACTCCGGACTGTCCCCAAACAGAGCAGCCCCGTGGCGCGTGATCGTCCCGTCCGCGGCGACGCTGAAGCCCCACGTAAAGCCCGCGATGAAGCAGAAGGCCTCAAGGTCCTCGTCCACGCAAACAAGGAACGTCTGCGCGTTGAACGACATCGGCCCGAACGGACCCCAGCCCGAGGGGTAGTCTTCCATGTACTTCCCTTTGCCGCGCTGTAGACCACTCGTGTGCGCTGCATCCGTGTAAGTCACGTCGTACCAGGGCAGAGTGTCCCAGGGCCCACCCGCTTGGTCTGGTCTCGGGTCGATGAAGTCCCCGTTCGGGTATCCGGGAACGTTGTTCTTCACGTCCCCATTGGCGTCACGGAGAACGATGCGCTGCATCCACCGAATGTCCTCAGGCGGGCAGCAGTCCCAGTCAGGACCCAGGTCGTACTCCGCCTCGATCCCCACGCCCCCTTGAGGGTTGCGAGTGAAGTACTTGGTGACGTTGAACGACTGAGCCCAACTCGCCGCGGTGACAGCCATCAAACACGCGATGAGGAACCCAGAACGTCCGACAAAGAGCCGTCGTAACATATCGAACCTCCTTGCAGGCGTTGACCTCGTGAATTGGCGAGGTTTCGCCTATGAACTGATCCGCGAGGCAACGACGTTTCGTGACAGATTCGCGCAGAATCTTTCGTTTCTGAAGGGCGAAGGCGTGCTCGGGAAAGATAACGGCCCCGCTCCTCCATCGAGGGGGAGCGGGGCCTTCGTGGGCCGGACCTCAGAACCGAGGGACTTACTTCATGCCGCAAGCTTGAGGGCCGGTGCCAGCTTCGATCCTGCGGTAAGGAACACCTGGCGCTTGACCTCTTCGAGAGTGGTCTTGCCTTCGAGAACGCGCTGAAGGGCGTCTTCCTGAAGCGAGCGGAACCCATGTCGCCCCGCCAATTCGCGAAGCGTCTCGATCGCGTCTTGCCTGGCGATCGCGCTCGATACGTCGGGAGTCACCGCCAGCAACTCGTGGACGGCCATTCGACCCTTGAACCCGGTATGGCGGCATCGCGAACAACCGACCTCGTGCCAACTGCCCTTCCGGTTCGATTCCCCAGTGACCGAAGCGATGAAGTCCGACTCCTCGCTGTCTTCTACGAACTCAGAGCAATGGGGGCACAGCGTCCGCACGAGTCGTTGGGCGGTAACGCCGATCAAGCTCGTGCTGAGCAGGAACGGATCGACGCCCAAATCGAGCATCCGTGGGACAGCGCCCGTAGCGTCGTTGCAGTGAAGCGTGCTAAGCACCAGGTGCCCCGTAAGCGCTGCCCTGACCGCAGTTTGCGCCGTCTCCGCGTCGCGAATCTCGCCGACCAGAATCACATCGGGGTCCTGCCGAAGAATCGCCTGCAAGAGTTCAGGGAAAGAAAGCTCGATCTTCTCGTTCACCTGCGACTGGCTGATCCCTTCGATCTCATATTCGACCGGGTCTTCGGCGGTCATGATGTTGCTGGTCCTTTTCCGAAGTTCCTGAAGCGCCGCGTATAGCGTCGTCGTCTTTCCGCTCCCCGTAGGCCCGGTGACTAGCACCATTCCGTAGGGTTTGTCCACCATCGCCCGAAATAGCCCGAGGTTCTCGTCGTTGAATCCTAACTCGGTGAGCTTCTTCACTGATGCCCTCCGATCGAGGATTCTTAATACGAATCGCTGCCCGAAGTGGTTGGGAATGACCGCGACGCGAAGGTCCACCTTGCGTCGGTCGATCTCAACGTCAAACCTACCGTCTTGCGGCAACCGGGTCTCGACGATATCGAGTCCAGCGATGATCTTGAGCCGCGTGGCGATCAAAGGCATCAGAGCCAGAGGCATCTCCCGTGCGGTTCGGAGTTCCCCGTCCTGTCGATACCGAATCTCGATGCACGATTCCCGAGGCTCGATATGGACGTCGCTGGCCCCAGCCTGAATCGCATCGCCTACGATTTGGTTGACGATCTCGACGACGGGCCGCGTATCTTCTTCGCCCAGCTTGTTGGACTCCCGGCCTCGGCTGTCCGAGCCAAACTCCTGGATCGCCAACGAAATGAGCGTGTCCATCGACCGCGTTCGGGTCTTGGTGATCGTGCCGTCTTCCACCGCCTTCGAGAGCCGCTCTGCGTTGGCGAGCACGGGCTCGATTCTCAGGCCCGTGGCTTTTCGCACCAAATCGATCGCCTGGAAGTCGAGCGGGTTTCGCATCGCCAACGTCAGCAGATCGCCCTGCTTTCGCACCGGCAAGACCTGATACTTCTCGCACACCTCGAGCGGAATCAAATCCACGACTTCGCTGTCAGGTAGGTCCGCTTCGAGATGCCACGGCGTGACTCCCATTTGCGCGGCAAGAGCCCGAAGCAAGAGGTCGTTCGTGATCATCCCTCGCGTGACCAAGATCGTCCCCAAAGGCGAGGGGTTCGTCTTCTGGTCCTCAAGGGCCTCTTCGAGCTGGGCCTTCGAGATCAACCTCTGGTCAAGTAGAATCTGCCCGAGCCTATCGGGACTTTGAAACTGTGAAACCGCCATTACCAACATCCTCCGTGATGGGTTGCCCCAAACAAACATCGGCCTCCGGCGCTGCGGATTGCCACGGTAATGTTTTTGGGTTCTCAGGAATCTGGGAATTGTTCGTCAAAAGGGTCGTCCGTAACGTTTCGCTGGCGGTCTGCCTCGGTTGCCTTGCGGCCGTGGGGAGAGTGGCGGTTGGCTGTGGACCTGCGGTCGAGCCCGCAGGGAAACCGGCCGAGCCTGCCCCCATCGACGCGCGTGCCGACCCCTCCGCCCTGTTCGTAGAGGAGTTCCTCAAGGGCCTCGTGGATCAGAACTGGGCCGAGGCGCATGCGCGGCTCTCCGTGTCCGCCCAAGCGAAGTTCACTTCGGAAGGGCTCAAGGCCAGGTTCCGCAAAGGGGCGGCGGGAGCTCTGCCGAGCAAAGCGGCGGTCGATTGGACTCAATCGAAAGCCGTCCTGCCCCCGGACTCGCAGTTCGTCGCAAGGGAACAATTCGGGATCGACACCGACGATCCGGTCTCCTCATGGACTCGGTGGGTCCGGTTGAGGCTCCGCGCAGAGACCGAATCGAATGCAGCAGTCGAGTTCGACGTTCTGGCCCTAACCGTGTCGCAGAACTCCGAAACGAGGATCGGCTACGTTCGCTTCGAGTTCGCCCGGTCGACAGGCGACTAGCCGAATCCAGGCAAAAATTCGTCTTCTGCCTCGAACATCTCTTCGGCCATCGCCCTTATCTCCGCTGGACTGCAGACCGCCGCAGTAAGCGGGTCCAGCAGCAGGGATTGGATTGCGAGGGATTTCGATCGCTCTAAGCAAGCGTCCGCCATCAGGTCGAAACACCGCATGTTGGATTCGCAGATCGCAGCCATGTGCTTGGGCAGCCAGCCTACACGCCCAGGGGTCACGCCCCTCCGATCGACCGTACAAGCGACCTCCACGCAGCCATCGGGCATGAGATTGTCGATAAGCCCGGTGTTGGGAGCGACGTTTCCATGAATCTCGATCGGATCGTCCTTCTCAATGGCCTCGATGATCCAAGCTCCGTATTCAAGGCTTCGGCTCAGGTCCAGCGGCTCCTCGCCCGAAATCATCCTCTTGCGCCGCTCGTCTTGCTGCCGTCTCCAAGTCGGCCAGTTGTTGGCGTAGAAACTCTCTTCGCCCCGGTAGCCGGTATCGGTGTACTTCTGCAGGAGGTCGCCGCGTTTGCGATAGTAGGGCAAGTACTCGCTCAGGTGCCCGCTTGACTCCGTGACAAACCCGCCGAAGTGTAGCATGACGTCCGTGCGGACCGGCTCGGCCTGGGCGAACTCCGACGAGCGATCCGCTGCCAGTTCCAGCAATCGTGGGTAGAGATCGCCGCCATCAGGTCCGCGCAACTCGGTGAACCACGCAAGGTGGTTGATCCCCGCGCATTGCCAAACCATCTCCTCGTAAGGAACGCCTGCATGCCGTGCCAGCATTCGCGAAGTTCCCTGTACGGAGTGGCAAAGGCCGACGACTCTCATCTTCGAGGAACGGGCTGCCGCGAGCACCATCACGTTCATGGGATTCGTGTAGTTCAGCACGACCGCGTCGGGGCAATACCTTTCGCAGTCAGCGAGGATTTCGAGCCACGTGGGAACGGTTCGCAGCGCCTTGAATAGCCCTCCGGGGCCTAGGGTGTCACCGATGTTCTGACTAACTCCGTACTTGAGCGAAATGTCGTTGTCCCATCGAACGCATTGCAGTCCGCTAACTTCGATCGAGTTGATGACGTAATCTACACCTTCAAGTAAAGGTGCGCGGTCGAGAGACGCGCGGACTACCCACTTGCCCGCATCACCTGACGCCTCGACGATTCGCTCCATCAGAGCTCGGGCGAGTTCCAAACGGCCTTCGTCGACGTCCACAAGCCTCAGTTCGCCCCCGAGGGAGCCGGGAATGAGCACCACGTCGCGCAGAATTGAGTTCGTGAAAAAGCTGCCGGCGCCCATCATGCAAATCCTAAGTGGACGCTGGATGTCGCCCGATAGGCCTTTTTGCGACAAGTAAGAGGATTCGGCAGCGACTGTCATTGTCAATAAACTGATCAAAAACCTTGTACTTACCGGGATGCGAATGCGGGTACGATCTAAAGTGTACTTCGCCGAAAGGCGGTGCGATAGCAACAATTGCTCCTCTGGAGCAGTCGTACTTTGCGTAAAGGGTGCAACGGATCGATGACGCAGACGAAGCGGATTCTTTTGATCGAGGACAACGTCGACGACGAGCGCATGACGCTGCGGGCGCTCCGGCGGACCAACATCATGAACGAGGTTGTGGTCGCCTGTGACGGACAAGAGGCGATGCGCCTGCTTTTCGGCGACGACGCTAACCCGGGCGTCCCCCGAGAAATGGAATCGCTTTCGCTCATCATCCTCGACCTGCAACTGCCCAAGGTGAGCGGCCTCGAGGTCCTCCAGAGAATCCGGTCCACGCCTCACACGCTCGCGATCCCCGTCGTCGCGCTGACCTCCTCCGAAGACCCCGAACTTTTGAAGCAGGCCTACGAATGCGGAGTCAACAGCTTTCTCAAGAAGCCGAACAGCGCCGACGAGTTCGATGATGTGGTCGTTCAGTGCATGATGTACTGGCTCCTGTTGAACCAGTTGCCTTCGAACCACGGGCACGGGGTCGCATCCTGATAGGACCCAAGAACCTTGAAATGGCGGCTCGTTGAGTGCCATACTCCGAAGCTGCGCGGGGGTGTAGCTCAGTGGTCAGAGCGCCGGCCTGTCACGCCGGAGGTCGCGGGTTCAAGTCCCGTCATCCTCGCCATCCGCCCTCAATGCCGCGGTAGCTCAGTTGGTAGAGCAAAGGACTGAAAATCCTTGGGTCGCCGGTTCGAATCCGGCCTGCGGCACCAGGCGCCCTGTCAGAAGGTTGGGTCAAGATGGTCGAGCGACGCGCGTCCCGCCAACTCCTAACGGCGCGAGCCTTGAGCTTCCTCGGTCTGCTCCTCTTTGCCGCCGCCGCTTGGACTCAGGTCAAGGTCGAACCGGGCGACGCCCTTCGATTGGAAACCGACGCCGACCCCGCGCTGTGCGGCATCTTTCGGATTCAGGTGGGCGGCTCGACTCTGATGCCCGGAATCGGCCCCATGGACCTTGCCGGTCTCACCCTCCCTCAAGTCCAGGAGGTCCTGAAAGACAGGTTGGTATCCGCCGGCTACCCCAAGACCGCCACGCTTCAAGTGAGGCTGGTTGCCCTGCCTGATATGCCGGTTCGATTCCGAGGGGCTGTGCTGCGAAGCGGTACGGTGCCTTTCCGCGAGGGGCTCCGGCTCTCCCAGGTCGCCGCGCTGGCCTCTCCGACCGAGGCCGCCGACCTACAAGAAGTCGAAATCACCTCGGCGGCCGGCGGGCGGGTAACGGTCGCATTCGATCCCTCGGACCCCACGTCAGGCGATCCGCTGTTGCGTCCGGGCGACCGCGTCTACTTTGCGCTCCGCAACCGAACGAGCGACGTGAGCGTCTTGGGCGGGGTCCTCAAGCCGGGGCCGATCCGATTCGTTCCTGGCCTGACGGTCCGCTCGGCGATCGCCTATGCGGGGGGATTGCACCCCGACGCCCAAATGGCCGCCATCGTGGTCGAGCGGGAGGGCAAGCTGGTGTCGTGGGTCGATTGGACCGCTGGCGACGACGCCCCTCTGGAGCGTGGCGATGTCGTAAAGGTCCCCCGGAAAGAGGAGGGTCCTTATGTGCTCGTGATCGGCCTGGTGCGTCGCGAGGGGCGCGTGAGCTTTCGCAGCGGCCTCACCCTCACACAAGCCATCCGGGGAGCGGGTGGGAGCTTGTCCAACGCCGACCTCAGCCGGGTGCAAATCCTTAGGCGAATCAACGGCAACCTCAAACGGTTCACCTTCAACCTCGCAAAGATCGACTCCAGAGAAGTCCCCGATCCCGAACTTCAAATGGGCGACGTGGTCGATGTCCCGGTCCTCATCCCTAAGGATGGGGGCGGGTGAGGGTCAAGTGGGACCGTTCGAAAGGCTCTCCCGAGCCGATGGCCGCGCTCGACCGCGTGGCTGAGATCGAGTCCGGAGAACCCTTGGCGCGACTTGCCGAAGCGGCCCCTTCCGTCCTGATCGCGCGCGAAAGCGTGATCCCTTATCTGCGCAAAACCGTCGCCGAGAGGCTGGAAAACGCCGCGCGGAGCTTGCCAGAGGGACTTAAGATCGGGGTCACCGACGCGTGGCGTCCTTTCGCCCGACAGAAGCGCATCTACGACTTTATCTTTAGGTGTGCGCAAGAAGCGTTTCCGCAGCGCAGCCACGCAGCCCTCAAGAGAACCGTCAACGCGCTGGTCCATGCCTACGACCGCAAGGCGCCACCGGGACATTGCACGGGAGCCGCGGTCGACGTGTGGCTGTTCGACGCCCAGGGCGAGCCCATCGACGTCTCGGCCCCTTTCAGTCGCTACCAAGCCCATTGGACCTATTCACTGGGCCTTGAGCCTCGCGCGGCGGAGATGCGAATGACCCTCGTCGAGGCGATGCTGAATGCGGGGTTTTCGAACTGCCGCGAAGAGTGGTGGCACTACAGCTACGGAGACGCCGCGTGGGCCGTTCGAACCGGGCAGTCCTCGTGCGTCTATGGGAAGATCGAACTCGATCCTGAACTGTATGAAGAGCAGGAAAGGCTCGCCGAAGAGATGTTCAAGGATCGTCCCAACCCGTTCCTCCACCCGGAAGATAACTGAGGCTCGCGGGCGGCTCTAGTCGTAGGACGGCTTTTTCAGCCAGCTCTTGGGCATGGGCTTCACGCCGCTTGCGACCGCCGCAAATTCGGGACTCTTCAGAACCTTCGTCGAAACCGTCAGCTTGACCGTCCCTTGAGGCAGCCGCAACCGGACCGTCTGCAAGTTCGGGTCCTGCAATCGGTTTTTCTTGGGAGCGCGAAACTTCCAAGCGCCGGAGTGCCTATGCCGGATGTGCTTGGCGTTGTTGCCCTTCTTGCCGCTAACCTGACAGATCTTCGCCATCTCGATTCCTAACGCCCGCGCCCTCAATGGGCGCACGGACTGAAAAGGATACTCGTTCCCCTGCGATAGATGCAACTGCCCCGTGTCTGGCACGCAGACGACACCGGGGAAACGAAGGAGATTCCCCCTCGCCCGTCCGAGGGAGAGGGGGCCAGGGGGTGAGGGACTCTCGGGGTGGCCCCGCGTCCGACTCGCAGACGACACCAAGAAACAAATGGCACCGGGTGATTGATGTCAACGCCAAGGAACAAAAGAGATCAAAGGACAATGCGAAGGTAAAGCCCAGTCCCTAGCTTCCCCAGTTCTCGCAGGCCACTCACACACTCGCCCCACTCCGTCCAACCATGGTTGACTCCGGCGTAGGTTCCGGGTCCATCCCTTGGTGGAGGAGTTTCTCGAAGCGATCGAAGCAGTCTGGCTGCCCCATGAAGGCCAGCGGGAGTTTCTCGCGCAGCCCGCCCGGTTCAAGGTCCTGGCCTGTGGACGGCGCTGGGGAAAGACCGAAGTCTGCGCCGTTCAAATCGTGCATGCCCTGACGCGGCCCTCCCCCACCCGTCATATCGTGCTCGCGCCGACCCTCGAACAGGCCAAGCTCATCTTCGACCGCGTCGTCGAGTTCCTTTCGCACTCCTCCAGCATCCTCTCGCGGCTCCTCCCGCCCGGCGACACGAGGGCCGACTTGAAAGTCACCCGCTCGCCATACCCCAAGCTGCGATGGGGCGAGCACACGGTCGTCGCCCGATCAGGACACCTGGGACGCTCGCTGCGGGGGAACGAGGCGACCCACATCGTGGTCGACGAAGCCGCCTACGTGCCCGAAGAGCTGATCACCGAGGTCGCAATGCCGATGTTGGCGACAACGGACGGGCACCTCACGATGATCAGCACCCCGCACGGCCTCAACCACTTTTGGCGGTTCTTCCAGATGGGGCAGCGCGGGGAGCATGGCATCTGGAGCCGAAGGGCGCCCTCGGCGGAGAGCCCGCACGTACGGCGCGAGTTCCTCGAAGTTCAGAAAGCGCTCATCAGTAGCCGCGCGTTCAGGGTCGAATACGAAGCCGAGTTCCTGGATTCGTCGGGTCAAGTGTTCCGCACGGAATCGGTCGAAGCCTGCATCGTGCCCCGCCTTACTTCCCCTCCCCAACCGCCCTACTCGATCGGGATCGACTGGGCGAGGTACGCAGACTACACAGCGATTTGCGTCCTGGCGGGGACCCGTCAGACCTGCGACTTGGTCGAGATCGTCCGCATTCACGGGCTGCCGTGGAAGGAGTTGGTGCGCCACGCGGCTCGTCTGGTGGCGCGATACCCTTCGGCGCGGGTGCTGTGCGATTCGACCGGCGTCGGCGATCCCTTGCTCGAAATGCTCCGCGAGCAGTCGCCGGGGCAAGCCGTGAAAGGCAGGCCCTTCAACGCCGCGTTCAAGTCGGAACTCATCGACAACCTCGCCTGGATGATCGAGAACCGGTCGCTCCGAATGGAGCCTGACCCCGAGTTGTTGAGAGAGCTTCAGCACTTCGAGGCTCGCACCTCGTCGGCGGGCAACACCAAGTTGAGCGCGAAGCCGGGATTCCACGACGACCTCGTCATCGCCCTGGCCCTTGCCGCTCATCAGCTTCCCCGCTCCTACCGCCCCGGAGTCCAAGTCGGGTCGGTCAGGACGTTCCACCGCGGCACCGACAGACACACCCCACTAGGAGAAAACCCACAATGAGAAACCCCTTTCAACGCAAGAAGCGAACCGCGATTCTGCGCGAGATCGCCCAGCAACTGACCGCGCCGCAGAGGTACGCGCTCGAGCTGCCGGGCGTGCCCCCGGGCGGCTTGCCCTACAACGTCTACGACCAGATGGAGGGCGACTCGATGATCCAAACGGCCCTCACCGTGAAGAAGCTGGGAGTGCTTGCGGCCCCATACAAGTTGATCCCGGCATCAGAATCCGCCGAGGGCCGGCGCATCGCGGAGTTCGTCAAGACCGCCTTTGAGCGGATGGTAGGCTCGCCCCACACGGTTCTGCTGCAAGCCATGGACGCGTTCTCGAAGGGCTGGTCGGTGCAGGAACTGGTGTTTGAGGCGAGCGGAGGCCGGATTTGGCTCAAGGGAGTGCGCCCCAAGGACCCTTCTCTGTTCGGGTTGGACGTGGACGAGTTTGGGAACATCCGCTCGCTCCGGTTGCAGCTTCCCGGCGAATCACCGGAGGACCTGCCCCGAGGGAAGTTCGTCGTGTACCTCAACCGCCCAGGGTACGGCCGCCCGAAGGGACGAAGCGATCTCGATGCCGCGCACAAGCACTGGAAGGTCAAGAACACGCTCCTTGCGGCTTGGGGACTCCATCTCGAAAGGTTCGCTTCGCCCACGGTGCTCGGGAAGTTCGAGCGGGGCCTTTCGGCCGAAGAGCAGGCGGCGATCCTCAGCGCCCTGCAAGACCTCGCCAAGAGGTCGGCGATCATCTACCCTGAAGAGATCACCGTCGATACGTTAGGCGGCCAAAAGGAGGCGTCCACGGGCTTCATGGAGGCGGTCGAGTTCCACAATAGAGAGATGGTGCGGTCGATTCTCGGCCAAACCCTGACGACCGACGAAGGCAAACGCGTGGGTTCGCTCGCGCTGGGGAAGGTCCATCTCCAGGTGCTCCTGCTTCAACTCGAAGCCGTGCGCCGCGAGCTTGCGGATACGGTGATGACGGAGCAGGTGATCCGGCCGCTGGTCGAACTCAACTTCGGTAAGGCCGAACTCCCGCGTTTCGAGTTCGAGCCGACGCTCCTCAGCGCCTTCGCGAGTGGAGATATCGCGTAACGGGGCGCGTGATTCTGCCGAGGCTTCGCCCTCGCGTTCACACCTCAACCCCTGCAACACGCCGCGCAGAATGAGGAAGCCTTGGTTTGAGACGGCTCAGGACGAGGATGGAAAGCAGGAGCTATGTCCGAACGCCCCACAAACTTTGTTATACTTGGCTCGACGCAAGTTCACGACGCCATGCCTATCAAAGAAATCACTGCGACCATCGAGCGCCTCCGGCAGATGGCGAGCAAGCACGAAGCCAGGTTGTCTCAGAGCGAAGCGCTAACGAAGGCAGTGCTCGTTGAACCAATGCTTCGGCTGCTCGGATGGGACACGAGTGACCCGGATCACGTTAGGGCAGAGGAAGGCACCGAAGCGGGCCGACCTGACTATTTGTTGGACTTTTCAGGCGAGGCCCTTGTGTTTGTCGAGGCCAAGAAGTTGGGCACACGCCTTGATGCCGCCGTAAAACAGGGGCTCCACTATGCAAACACACAAGGGGTCCCCTGGTTTGCGGTCACAGACGGAGCTGTATGGGAATTGTACGAAGTGTTTCGGCAGGCTCCCATCGAGGATCGGAAGACGGCTTCATGGAACCTGAGGTTGGATTCCGCAGAGGACACTTTTCGTAACGCACTTGCCCTCCTGCGCGGAACCAAGATCGGGTCAGTAGGGCCTGCTTCCATCGGCGGAACTTCTGCGAGCGCAGTCGACGCATCGGCAACTCTCGCATCGCAACCACCGCGTGACGGCGCAACTACCCTGCAAGACCTTGTTCCACCCACGGGTACAAAGCCGTCTTTCCGACGTCTGGTGTTTTCGGACGGCACATCCGGAGCCGTAGAAAGTTGGAGCCGGCTATTGGTCGTCGTAGCCGATTGGATGGCTCGAGTTGGCAAGCTCAAGGCAAGCGACATGCCCATTGACCTTGGAGGGAAGACGCGTTACCTCCTGGCCACCACCCCAATCCATAAATACGGGAAGAACTTCATTTCGCCGGTCAGAGTCAGCAGCTTCTGGATTGAGACTCACGCCAGCGCGGAACAATGCCTCAACCTTGCTCGAAAGCTGTTGAGTTCAAAGGGCATCGACCCGTCGTCGGTGCGGGTGGAGTAGCACTCCATTCCAGGGCTGCGCCCTTCGCTCGTGAAGGTTCGGCTCGATGGCCTGCCGGCAACGAACCCTGGGCCGTGCCGAAGCGCGGACTCGGGCAAACTACTTTGACTTCTTTGCGGTTATTCTTAGCAAGCCCATAGTCCAATTCGAGTTCCTAAGCCGTCCGACTATTGGAGACAAGCCGGTTGCGACCGGGCCTTGAAGCAATCTGCGAACAAGTCAGTAGTGCGGAAGCCAAACATGACATTTCGAGAATGTTTTCGGGCTCTCAATAGGCCCGGCGCATCCGTACTCTTGATCGTCCTTCTTTGCTGCGACCTCGCGTTCGTTGTGCTGCATTTTGCAAATGTCCTTTCGCCGCAGTTGAGGAATCCGCTGTTCAATATCGAGTGCGACAGAGGATATGCGGAAGCGTTCCAGTATGCCAAGTACTCCTTGATCCTCGTGTCGTTGGTGCTGACGGCTTGGAAGAACGGAGTCTGGCGTTACATTTCATGGGTTCTCGTTCTTGGGTACTTCCTTGCGGACGACTCCCTGAAACTGCATGAGCAACTCGGGGGCCTCGTAGCAGAAAAGCTCGACTTCATTCCCCCTCTGGGACTGAGACTTCAAGACGTTGGTGAACTCGCCGTTTCAGCTACCGCTGGAAGCCTCCTCATGATCACTATCGTTTCTGCTTATCGAGGCGGCTCTGTCGATTTCAAGAGAACGTCCAAAGACCTTTCCCTTCTCACCCTTCTCCTAGTGTTCTTCGGTGTTGTCGTCGATATGGTGCATGCGGCCCTCGATATGGGCAGGGCAGCCAGTCTCGTTCTGGAATTCTTGGAGGGAGGAGGCGAGATGCTATCCGTGAGCCTCTTGGCGTGGTATTCGTTCCTTCCGATCGTGCGCGGCGGGAACGCCAACTGTTATCTCTGCGATTTCGTGCGCATGGCGCTGAAAGGGCGCCCGGCCTGACCGCCATCCAGCCTTGCTTCCCGCAACCCGGCCAAAAGGGAACGTGTCGGAGCGCTTACCTTTGCCACCTGGCGGAGTTCACAATGAAATTGTGGTAGCCCGGACGGGACTCGAACCCGCGACCTCCGCCTTGAAAGGGCGGCATCCTAACCACTAGACGACCGGGCCGGAAGCTTCCGATGAGCTTGAAGGATACCCGAACAGGTTGAGGTCAGTAGGTCCGAGCGACTCGCCCCTCCTCGCCCCAGACGCACCGAAAAGCTAGCCGCTCACCGGGTCCGCGCCGATCCCCGTCGAAGCGGGCTTCTCTTCAGGCTTGACTGGCGGCTTGGATGCGGACTCAGGCTCGTCCGTCGCCGCAGATTCGGGTTTCGCGGCGGGCTTCGCCTCCTCTTTGGCGGCCACGCTCCCACCCGCGACTCGCCGGGCCGTCACGTACCGATTCGAATAATAGCCGTCGCTCAAGCTGTCGGTGCGGACTCGGCCCTTCGCGCTGCTCGCATGGACGAACTTCCCGCTGCCGATGTAGATGCCGACGTGGTTGATGCGCGAGGACCGGCTCGTCTTGAAAAACACCAGATCGCCCGGCTTGAGCGAACCCTTGTCGACCTTTGAGCCCGCGCCCGCCTGTGAGCCGCTCGTGCGAGGGAGCTTGATCCCATGCTCGGCGAAGACCATCGAGGTGAAGCCGGAGCAGTCCGTTCCGGACCGGGACATGCCGCCGTACCGATACCGAATTCCCTGAAGCGAAAGGGCCTTGTCTACGAGGGAGTTCCCCGTTTTGGCGTTGTAGGCGACGGGCTTGGCAGAACTCGCCGACTTGGCGACGATCGATCGTGGGTTGCGCGTCGAGGAGCTTCGCGCGACCGCCGTGGCGCTGAGGGGTTTCAGCATATCCCCACGCACCCAGCCGACCGTGCCCTTGGGAAACTTGAGCTTATACCAATCTCCGTCCCGGTCGAGCACTGTGACTTGCGTTCCACTGCCTACGATCGTGACCGTAGCGTGTTGCGTGCCGGGCCCTCGGCGAATGTTGACAGAATCTCGAATGATCTTGGCGTGGCGGGTGTTGATCGCGGGGCTCTTGAGCGAAACCGCCGTCACACCGCCCGGAAGGTTGAGCTTTTGGCCGATTTGCAGACGCGTCCATTCGACTCCGGGATTCGCCGCTCGCAATTTCGAGGGCGTCGACCCCAGCTTTCGCGCGATGATCCAATCGTTGTCGCCTTGCACGACCGAGTAGCTCGTAGGTTTTTTCGCCTTGTTCGCGCTGGCGAGGGCCATGCCTGCGACCGATTTCACCGTGGGGACGCTCAGAATCTGCCCGAGTTGCAGCTTCGTCCACTTCACGCCGGGGTTGAGTCGATGGATTTCTGAAACGGAAGCGCCGAACTTGCGGGCGATGGTCCAGTCGTTCTCGCCCTCCGACACGCGGTACTTGCCGGTCGGCAACGAAACGGATGGAGATTTCTTCGGAGTCGGGATATTGATTCGGGTCCCCAAGGCCAACTTGTGGGGATTCTCCAGATGATTGAACTCGACGAGGGCATTGACGGTGACGTTGTGTCGCGCCGCGATCAGAGAAAGCGTGTCACCCTCCTTGATGGAATACGTTGTCGGCGATGTGGAAATGTTCGTAGCCAGCAGAACCCCTGCGGCGATTGCAATCAGCATTCCGGTCCTTCCCCCTCCGTATCGTCCTTCGCCTGAACGTTGGGAGGCACAAAAAAATGCCTACACGATCGTTCGGCGCACCGCACTATCCTACCGAATCAGATTCAAAAGAGTCAACCCCAAGGCCAACGGACCCGCTCGGACAGCGCCTTCTTCTATATGGGAACTTACGAACGAATCCCCTAGCAAAGTTTCCAGGAAACGCGCAAAATCACGCGCTCAGGTAGGATTGCCTCCGGCATGGTTAGCGTTCTCGTAGTCAATTGGAACACACGAGAACTCTTGCGCGCGTGCCTGAAATCGCTTCTTTCGAACCCTCCCAAGTCCCCGCAAGAGGTCATCGTCGTCGACAACGCGTCCAGCGACGGGTCCGCAGATATGGTTCGCGCCGAGTTCCCCCAAGTCACCCTCGTGGCCTCTCCCAGGAACCTCGGATACGCCGAAGGAAACAACGAAGCCTGGTCTCGCGCGCAAGGCGAGTGGCGGCTCTCCCTCAACCCCGACACCGAAGTCCCGCCAGGAGCGATCGACGCAGCAGTAGCCAAGCTCGAGGCGAGCCTCGATTGCGCCGTTCTTGCGCCCAGACTCATCGGGCCCGACGGACTGACCCAGAAGTCGGTGCGCGGGTTTCCCACTATTTGGGGGATTCTCGGTGACCTCTCTGGACTCGGCAAGTTGTTCCCAGGAAGCTTGCTCGATAGCTACAGGCTCACCGCGTTCGACTATGAAACCGAACAGTGCGCCCCTCAGCCGATGGGGACGTTCCTGCTCTATCGGCAAAGCGCCGTCAGCGCGATCGGCGATCCGCAGCGTCCGTTCGACCCGCAGTTCCCGATCTTCTTTAATGAGGTCGACCTGCTGCTTCGCCTCGCGCAACATGGCGGGAAGTGCCTCTACGTGCCGGACATCAGAATCCTGCATCACGGCGGTGCGAGCACGAAGCAAGTTCGAAAGACGATGATCTGGGAATCCCATCGGAGCCTGATTCGGTTCCTACGTAAACACAGCCGTTCCCTGGGTAGCCGAATGGTCTTTCCGGTGGTCGCGGCACTGATTTGGCTCGGCGCACTACTCCGAGCCCGAGGATACGATGTGGGATTTCGAGCTTAGCGTGACGATCTGTAGCTGGAACACAGCGGGGGACCTGCGCAAATGCCTGCAGAGCCTGGAAGACGTTCGCGCGGAGACGTCCTTCGAAGCGATCGTTGTCGATAACGCTTCTGAGGATGGGTCGCCTGAAATGGTCGAACGCGAGTTCCCTTGGGTGCGGCTGATGCGGCAATCGGTGAACTTGGGATTTGCGGGAGGGCACAATCTTGCGATTCGAAATCGTAAAGGTAAACACGCTTTCCTGCTCAACTCCGACGCATACGTCCACGCCGGCGCCTTGCGAACTTTGGCCGAATACGTGGAAGCTCACCCAAGCGTCGGAATCGTGGGCCCGAAAATACTGAACCCAGACGGATCGCTGCAGTACAGTTGCCGCCGCTTTCCCAACCCCGTCGCCGCAATGTTTCGCAACACCCCGCTTGGGAAGCTCTTTCCGCACAACAGGTTCACTCGTGAATACCTCATGACCGACTGGGAGCACGACGCGCCACGTCCCGTCGATTGGGTTTCCGGCGCGGCGATGCTCGCCAGCGAGGCGATGATCGAATCGGTGGGGGTCATGGATGAGGGGTACTTCATGTATTGCGAAGACGTCGCTTGGTGCTGGAGAGCCCGTGAAAACGGCTGGGAGATCGTGTATTTGCCGACCTCGGTCGTCACTCACGCAATCGGCCGCAGCACCGATCGGATCGCCAATCAGATGATCGTTCGATTCCATCGTTCGATGCTCCGGTTCTATCGACTCAGGATGCTGCCGCGAGTTTTTCTGCTTTGGCGTCCTTTCTTGTATCTTTGTGCCGCCGGAGCGCTTGCGCTTCGGGCCTCGATCTTCCTCGGCAAGAACCTCTACGACGCAATGATGCGCAAACTCAGAAAATGACCTCGGATTCGCATTCCAACCCGATGAACCTCCCGCTGGCACTCGTTTGCCTGAGCGCGTTCCTTGCGCCCATCCTTGGGGGAAACGTCAGCGTTGACGCCATGATCTTGGACGGATCGATGATGGGTTCCGTCCTCACGCAAGGACTTCCCCCGTTACTGGCTCACGCGTTGATTTCTCTTCCCCTCATTCTGGCCATTGCGATACACCTCTTGACGCGTAAAGTTGTCCAAATCCCCTTCGGAAGGCTCGTGTTGCCGCTGCTCGTCCTTGCCGTGCTGTCGATAGGATCGATTGCAGTTTCCAGCTTTCGATCCTATACGCTTCCTGCAACAGCAGAATGGCTGACCTACCTTATCGCCTTCTTGACGGCCGTTGCGGTCTCGGGCCGCAAGGGAGGACCGGTGGCGGTCCTGGCGGCGTTTGTCTCCGGCTGCGCCATCGTGGCGGCTCTGGGCGTCATCGAATACGGCCAAATGAGGCCCGTCGATCCTTCCTGGCGGGTCTTTTCCACGTGGGTGAACCCCAATGCTCTAGCGGGAATGCTGCTTCCGGCCGTGTTCGTGGGGTGCGGTTTGGCTCTCCGGGCCAAGCGCCACGTCGCGTTGGCTCTATGGGCCCTCTCGTTGATGATTCTGCTCGCCCTCATGTTCACGCAGTCGACGGCAGGGCTGCTCAGCCTTGCGGTAGGCGTCGTTGCCTTCGCGCTCGCATCGCTTGTATGGATCGGCGCACGATCGGGCTGGAAGCCTGCCCTGGCGCCGTTGCTGCTGGCGGGCCTTGCCCTGAGCCTGGTGACCCTCTCCGCGAGGAGCGCGCCTTCTTCAGCGGAACCCGGTGGATCGGGGCTCATGCAAAGGGTTTCCGACTCCAGCGGTCGGCAAGCCCAGTCCTTTGGATTCAGGCTTCTCCTTTGGAAGTCCTCCGTCGCTCTCATCGCTTCCCAACCTGTCGGCTACGGGATGGGGACCTTCCGCGCCGTGTCGTCCGCGCCCGGAATCGTACCGCCCACCCACATGGCGCACAACTCGCTCCTTCAGATCGGGGTCGAAATCGGGGCGCTCGGGCTGCTCGCGCTTTTGGCGCTGTTCGTAAGGTGGTGCATCGACGTTTGGCGAGGCGCAAGACGACTGGCCGGAGAGAATCTGTCGCTGAGGATCGGGGTTTGGGCCGGCGTGTTCGCCCTCGCCACTCACTCGCTGTTCGATAGCGACCTCCACGTCTTCGGCACCGGGTTCTCGTTCTTCTTGCTGATGGGAGTCGGTCTAGCGATGGCAGCCGATGGGATTACGCCGGAGCAGATGGGAGCCGGGCTTCGCCGCATCTGCGCTGGGCTCGCGGCCGCTATCTGGCTCGTTCTGATCTGGCAGGCGGCATCGGAAGCGAGCAAGTGGACTGCCTATACCCTCGCGAGCGAAGGCGAGGTCGTCGGCGCCTGTAAGGCGGCCAAGAGCGCCCAAGAACTGACTCCTGGAGACGGCGAGGCGAGTTACCTGCTTGCCCTCTACACTCCTCAGAGTCAGGAACGTCTGCAGCTTCTCGAACGGGCCGCTGAACTGACCCCGACCCCAAAGCACCTCCGCGCTCTCGCACGAGAACAACTCGCTGCGAAGAACCCGTCGGGAGCGATCACCTCGCTGAAACGATCGCTCAAATGGGACCCGAACAACCTCCTCGCCCTCAAGCAACTCTTGGAGCTCTATCAGTCGCAAGGAAACCGAGAGGAGGCGCTCGCTACCGCTCAGTCGATGATCGAGGTGGAAAGCAAGCCCTACTTCACCGTTCGCGCCTTGCCTCAGTTGGTGCCCACAGAGACCTACGCGGCACGGATGTTCCTCGCCCAAGAAGCTCCGACCTGGAAGCAAAAGATCGACTTGCTGAAGCCCGCGCTCGAAGGCTACACGAGCTACCTTGCTCTGACCGTACCTGAGGCGAAGCGAGCGAACGAAGCTGATCCTCCTGTCCGGATCGGCGGTATGACGCCTGAAGAAGTGGCTGAGGTGCTTTCTGACGCCGAAACCTGCGCTCAGTTGCTCGCGGCGGCTTATCGAGAGTTCGGCGACCCGGAGCTAGCAGGGGAAGCCCTCGAGGCGGCTGGCGAATTCGCGTCGTCCAGGGCAGGCTTCCTGTCGAACCCCAAGTAGTGGCTCACAAGCTGACGCGCGATCGGCGCGGCAACTTCGCTTCCGTGTCCCGCGGCTTCGACGACGACGGCGACCGCGATTCGAGGGGACTCGACAGGTGCAAAGCCCACAAACCAACTGTGAGTCAGTTCGTCTCTTCGGTGCTCTGCGCTGCCGGTCTTGCCTGCCCAGTTGAGGCCCTCGATTCTCCCTGCGTACGAGGCCGTTCCGCTCAACATCACCTCGTTCAGGCCCCCGATCAGCGCATCCCAAAGCCTGTCGTCGGCTTCGACGCGGTGGTATACCTCCGGCTCGACGGCGACGAGTTTCCGATCCCCGGTCGACGACTCAATAGCCTTCACGAGGTGCGGCTTATACGACGTCCCACGGTTGGCCACGAGCGAAAGGAGGGTCGCCATTTGAATGGGGGTCGCCGCGATCTCTCCCTGGCCGATGCCGAGCAGAACCGTGTTGCCGGGATACCAAGGCCGAGGCGGATCGAAGCTTTGCAGCCAATCGCGCGTAGGTACCAGCCCCCTGGATTCACTAGGTAGGTCGATTCCGGTAGGTTGGCCCAGCCCCAGGTCGAGGGCGGCTTGGATCATGGCTTCGTACCCAGCCCGATGCGCCAGGTCGCAAAAGTAGGTATTGCAGGACTTGGAGATCGCCGTCCGATACGACACCGCGCCGTGCTTGCCCAGACACCGATATTGCTGATTTCCGAGCTTGAAGAACCCAGGGCAAAACGTGGTTCGGCTCTCGCTGAAAACGCCCTGCCTATAGGCAGCGAGCGTAGTGACGATTTTGAAGGTCGATCCTGGCGCGTATCGGGCGGCGATAGCCCGGTTCATCAGAGGAACGTTCGGATCGGATTGCAGCCGGCTCCAATCGGCCTTCGAGATTCCGCTTGCGAACAGCGACGAATCGTAGGCGGGGCTGCTGACCAAGCACAGAACCTCGCCCGTTGCGGGATCGACGGCGACCGCAGCGCCCCGTTTGCCTTCGAGGAGTTGCGCGGCAAGCGCCTGCAAGCCGTCGTCGATCCCAAGGACGAGCTTCGAACCCGGCGAAGGCGCGTCACGCCCTGCAACCCGCAACGGCCTTCGGTGGACATCGACTTCCAACCTCTCGACGCCAGCCTTCCCCATCAATTCAAGCTCATAGATTCGTTCGATCCCGGTCTTGCCCACGTATTCGGGGGCTCCCACGCCCAACGCTTCCAGCCTCTCGACATCCTCACCGCTCGGGGTCCACACATATCCAATCACGTGGGAGTACGCGACCGGATCGGACACGCTTCGCAAAGGCAGCGTCTCGACGCCGATTCCGGGAAGGTGCTCTCCGGACTCTGCGATCCTTGTCGCGACGTCGATGGGAACCCCGATGTAAAGGGGCGCGGGGAGAAACGGCCGCCAAAGCGCCTCGTCCACCTTCGCCTTGAGACCCTCTACGGGCACGCCGAGCATCGCCGCGACTTTATCGAGTACCCAGGGCTCGCTCCTTACTCGCGCCGGCACAGCGGTCAGGATGATCCTCGGTTCGACTCCCGCAAGCAACTTCCGGTTGCGGTCGAATACCAGTCCCCTCGGCGCCAACTTGCTGACGCTGACGGTTCGATACGACTCAGCTTTGGAGGCTAGTTCGTCGGACCGGACGACCTGCAGGTACCACAGCTTCAAGAATAGGGTCACGAGCACCACGAGCACGACCGCAAGCAACGCCCAGTGCCTCCATTCGACTTCCTGTTCGCGAGGGGCATGGATGACGGACATGGACTAGGGGTGGGGGCCGTGAAGCGGGCAGACGTTGCGGGGTTCGGCGCCTCGGTCGAACCGACGGCGCACCGTTTCGGGGCAATACCGATTGGCGATTAGGCCGCTATCGACGCAGATTTCCAAGCGAATCGCGTTTCGTTCGCCGGTCGGCCCGGATTCAGATTGGCCCGGAACGATCGGCGAGGGCACCGCGTCGGTGGCTCGCTCGGAGGTACCTGGAAGCGGGGCAGCCGTATCGCCAGCGGCAGGGTTTTCGGGCAGAGCGGCAAGTGGGTCTTCTCCGTGACCGGCGGCATCGTCGACGGGAGGCTCGTCAGGGTCCGGATCGGGGTCCGCCGATGCCGGGATGCTGGAAGGTCCTGGGAGCACATCTTCGCGTGCCTTGTACTTCTTGACGGCTTCCTTCATCACGCCTTCCCAAATCTGGATCGTAACCTGTCCGCCGAAAACTCGTGACATCGGATCGTATTCCCAACGGCCGTTGACCCGCTTCTCACTCGCAACCCAGCCGATCCCAAGGAGGCTGTTCGTGTACCCGCAGAACCAGGCGTCCCTGTGGTCGGACGTCGTGCCCGTCTTTCCGCGAGCGTTCTCCACCGTTCTCGCGCGGGTGCCAGTGCCGCCGGTGATGACCGCCCTCAAGAACCCATCCATCGCTTCGGCGACGCGGCGGTCGAGCACGCCCCTTTGGAACTTCGGCGAATACGACCTGACGACCTCGCCCTCCGGGCCCACGATTCGCACGATCCCATAGGGACGGAGCCGGTCGCCCTTGAGCATGAAGACGCTGTACCCCTCTGCCATCTCCATCAGTGAGAGGCCACTCGAACCCAACGCCAATGAGGGTACGGGCGCCATCGGGGATCGGATGCCGAAAACATCCCTTGCGAAGTTGGACACCGTCTGCGGTCCCACGTCGATGCAAACCCGCGCGGCCGGAACGTTGATCGAAGAAGCCAGCGCCGTTCGGACGCTCACCTCACCGCCGTACTTGCCGTTGGCATTTTTGGGCCAGGTCACCCTCCCCTTGACAGGGTCTTCGATTGACAGCGGCTCATTGGAGATTCGGGAGTGGGTGTCGATGACTCCGGACGACAAGGCAGTGGCGTAGACGAACGGCTTGAACGAAGAACCGGGTTGCCGAACTCCGTGCGTGATGACGTTGAACTGGTTCCGGTCGTAGTCCGCCCCCCCGACCATAGCGAGGACTTGGCCCGAATCGTTGAGCAGGACGAACGCTCCGGTCGTGAGCTTCTGCTTGCGGAACTTCTCGATGACCTCAGCCACCTGCTTCTCGGCATATTCTTGGAGTTCGAGGTCGAGCGTGGTCTCGATGCGGTATCCGCCCTTCGTGATATCGAGGTCCGGGAACTCCTTCTTGAGAGTCTCCAGCACCCAGTCCGTGAAGTACGACGCAGCAAGGGTTCGAGCCCCGCTGCCAAACCTACGCGGCGCCAGCTTGACCTCCTCCTGGGAGGCGGCCTCATACTGATCCTGCGCGATCATCCCGTACTCCAGCATCCTCTGCAACACGAGGTTGCGGTTCCGGATCGCCCGATCGAGGTCGTCGAACGGGTTGTCGTGACTGGGCCTCCGGACCATCCGAGCCAGCATCGCGGCTTCGCCCAAACTCAACTCGTCAAGCGACTTGCCGAAGTAAACATCCGCAGCCGCCCGGACGCCATACGCGCCAGAACCGTAATAGACCTGGTTCAGGTACGTGGTGAGTATCTGGTCCTTCGTGCTGTATCTTTCGATCTGAACCGCAAGCGCCATATCCTTGAGCTTGCGATCGAACGTCCGCTGAGTTCCGGTGTACAGCCGCTTGGCCAATTGCATCGTGATCGTGCTCGCGCCTTGGGCGCTTCGGCCCTCCTTCGCGTTCACGAACGCGGCCCTCGCAAGCCCGAGCCAATCGACCCCGGAGTGGTCATAGAACCTGTGGTCCTCGGCCGCAAGGGTGGCGTCTCGGACGATCTGAGGGATGTCGCCGAAGTCGGCGGGTTTTCGGTACTCCGTCTGAACCCGGTACAGCGTCTTTCCGTCCGCGCTCACGATCACGCTCGGGTTCGTCGAAATCTTGCTAATCTCTTCGTCGAGGTTGGGAACGATGCCCGCCGCCCACTCCAACTCACGGTAGAACCGGAATCCGAAGTAGAGGAAAGATACGGTTAGGGCGATAAAGAGGAACGAAACCGCGAGCTTAACGCGGCGTTTCCACGGCGAGCGCTTAGCCGTCGCGCTAACCCGTTCCTTCGAAGCGGCTCTGCGAGCTGCTTTGACAGCCACAACGCAAGTATAACGCCCTGAAGCCCTTCGAGGTTTCTTAGGGGTTCTGAACGCGAGCAGCCAGTTGCTGAAGCTGCCTTGCTTCAAGGGAGCCAACTAGGACAAACGACCTAGACCCCTTGGTCCATGCGAAGCTCTTGAAGCCTGCGCCCGAGAGACGTGCAAGCCGTTCAGGATTGACCTTTCCCGCTACCTGATAGAACGAGATCGGACCGTGCGGGCTCTGGTACAGGAGCAACAGCACAGGGACAGGCAGGTTCTCGACCAGTTGAGCGGTATCGAGGCGGAACCCGCCCTCGGCAGGTAGAAACACCGGCTCGAACTTGTGCTCCCGGATCAGGCGCTGGGCGATATCCATGGGAGTCACGATTGTCGCTCCCTCCCGCTGCAATACGAAATCGGTTCGGCGGATCAGGGGGCTTGGGTTGTACTCAGTGAACTCGAACAGTCCAACGATGGCCCCCACTTCGTCGTACAGCTCCCGCTTCAGGACGACGCCAGTGCTCGGTTGAATCCAGAGCCGCATCAAGGGGTTTCCCCGGCCGTCGCGGAGCGAAAGGATCGAAGTGTCTTGCTTGGCGACTTTCGCCTGGCCTTCCAATGCGACGGAAAGGCCCTGGGGGCCCAAGCGCGCGATCAACCCGCGAAGCCGTTCGAGCGCCTCATCTTTGCGGGCCGGAAGCACGTGAATCTCGTTGCGGCCTGGGTAGTAATGCCGCCTCTCAGCGCCCGTTTCCACGATCACCTGCCCCTCGAACGCGGAGCCGCGCGGAAACTCGATCCTCATTCGGGGGCCTGACTTCAGGACGAGCTCTTCGTGCCTCATGCGCTCAACCCCGCGCTTGAACTCGATGACGCGCCTGCCGGAGTAAGTGGCCGTTCCGGCAGCCTCAAACATCTTCCTCATCAGAGGGTGGTTGCCCGGAGCCGTCTGGCCTTGGCGCGCGGGACCCTGCGCAGGAACCGAGGCCGAGATCGCCACGAGCGCCACGAAGGCAAGAGAGTGTCGGAAAACGGGCTTCATCCTCAATACACTCCCAGGTCCGACTCGCTCCATTGAATCGCAGCCGACGGGTCTGGAGCAGGCTCGGACTCGATGTGATTCAGCAGCCCCGAACCCGCGACCAACCTGACGTTGACGTGCTGCTCGTGAACCTCCAGCAACTGAGCTTCGAGCGACTGGGGCGAAGGCGAGGCGATGGCGGCCGGGCCCATCGGCAGGGGCCGAACCGTCAGCGCGACCCATGCCAGAGAAGCTGCCAATCCCAACCCAAACGCGGTCTTCCAGATCAAAGTCTGCTGCCTTGGGCGCGAGCGGCCGACCGTCAACAGCCTTTCGTTGAGCTCGCTTCGCCAAGCAAGAGTCGGAGTCTCGTCTTCCAGTTGGGAGACAAGGCGGGCGACCGTCTTCTGAGCTTGGGTTTCGAGCGAAGCGTCCAGCTTGGCCTCTTGTCGTTGCGCAATTCGAAATCTCTTCATTTTAAGTTGCCCCCCCATCGATGTAAGGGCTGACGGCCTTTTGAACGTGCAAACGAGCCAAGAACAGGCGGCTCTTTACGGTTCCGACCGGTATTTCCAGGGCGGCCGAGATCTCCTCATACGACATATCCTCCTTATCGTGGAGCAACAGAACCGATTTGAGTTTTGCGCTCATGGTGGAGATCGCGGATTCAATGACCTGACGGAGTTCTTCTTCAATCACCAAGCGCTCAGGGTCCCACCGCTCGTCGCTGACTTGCAGTTCCTCAGCATCGTCGAAGGCCGCGTCGAGCCGAGTCTCTGCCAGTCGCCTTTCGTTTCTCCGCGCTCGGTCGATGCAGAGGTTGTGCGCGATTCGGAAAAGCCAGGTCCTCACCGACGACCTGCCGTCGAATCGGCCGATCGCTTGGTACGCTCGGATAAAGGCCTCTTGCGTGAGGTCGGCGGCGTCTTCCGGGTCGGCCACCATCCGCTTGACGAACCCGAACAGCCGTCCTTGATAACGGTCAATGATCTGAGCGAACGCTTCAGCGTCATTGGACCGGCAGCGCTCCACAAGCGCAAGCTCCGCAGAAGGGTCGAGCTGCGGACTGCGTCTCATGGCCATGTCAAGGCAAAGCTCCATAGCGGTATAGGCATATACGACCCAGCCCTCCCAGTGTTCACCGGGAAGGGCCAGTAATCTTCGGGGATTCGTTCAGGGCGCTAGAACCGGAGACCTGCAACCACCGCGAAGCCGCCTAAGTGCTCCTGTTCGTTTCCGAAAAAGTGCGCCTCGACGACGAGGGGGGACTTGTCGCCCTGAAAAGCCCAGCCGCCACCGATCTGGTACGCGAAGCGCATCTTGTTGAACCGATCCCGCTGGCCGCCCACGATTCGATACTCCCGGTTGAACGATGCGCCAACGCCCATCGAGAAATACACGTCGTCACGCTGCCACAGAACGTTCAAGAGCGCCGGACTGACGGAGTAGTCGCCCTTCGTGTAGTTGTCGATCGACAGCGTTAGGTTCGCTCCGTTCCCGCCCAGTCGGGCCACTTTGAAATCCACGCCAACCAGAGTCCAAGTCTTCCCTTCCGATCGAGCCGGTTCCGAGTTGGGCTGGAACTGCCCAATCCGAAACGTGCCAGCGTAGGAACGGTCGCCTTGGGCTAAGGCCGAGCCTGATAGCGCGAGCAGCGCGAGCCCCATCCAAATACTTCGTTTCACTGCTTCCTTGCCTCCTTGTCCTTAGAACGGACGTGTTTCAGGTCCGTTCCGATGCTGGCAGATGCTACCGCGTCGGAGCGCCCTCTCGCATCAAACGAACTCAAGCTTCTTCCTCGTCGCCCTCTCCGCAGCCACTTCGAGGACCTTCAAAGCAAGCCGGGCCGTGTCGATGAGACCTTGCCGCGAAATCTGCTCGTCGTGAGTGTGAATCTTGTCCATTGCCGTCGCCATCACGATGCACGGCGTTTGTTTGGAGTTGTACACGTTGGCGTCGCTCCCTCCCAGAGTCACCCGGAGGGTCGGATCGAATCCCAACGACTTACTCGCTTCGACGGCCACCGCAACCACCTCGGAGTCCTCGGGAATCTGATAGGCCTCGTAGTGGCGCTCGTGCTCGATCTCTACATTCGCTCCCCAAGCTGCGGCGGCCTCTTCGAACTGACGGATCATGTGGTCGATCTGCGCCTCCAGCGCCTTCACGTCGGTCGAACGGGCTTCGGCGCGGACGGTGACGAACGGACACACCACATTGACGGCCGTTCCTCCTTGAATCAGCCCGATGTTGGCCGTAGTTTCCGGTCCGATCCTCCCCAGTCTCATTCCGTGAACGGCTTCGGACAGCACCTGAATGGCGTTGATTCCATGCTCTGGGTCCTTGCCTGCGTGGGCGGGTTTCCCAACGATCTTGACGTCCAGCTTGTCGTGAGTTGCGGTCCGCGTGACGAAAGAGCCCACGGGGGGGCCAGTGTCCAGAACGTAGCCGAAGTCCAACCCGAGCGACTGAATGTCGAGGGCTTCGGCCCCCTTGAGCCCAATCTCCTCCGCGCACGAAAGCAGCAAGGCCACGTCGCCATGCGGCTTCCCGGATTCCTTCAGTGAAAGCAGAGCTTCAATCGCGGGCGCCATTCCGCCCTTGTCGTCGGCCCCAAGAATGGTGTCGCTGGCGCTGCGAAACACCCCCTCCACCTCTTCGATCACCAGCCCGGCTGTAGGCTCAACCGTGTCGAAATGGGCCGAGAGAAACACCTTAGGCAGCGAAGGGTCGCCCCGAAGCCAAGCGATCACGTTGTTCGCGTTTCCGCCGATACGTCTTCCGGCGTCGTCTTCAGCCGCCTCGATCCCCTGACTCTCAAGATAACCCGTCACCCAGTCGACGATTTCCCTCTCTTGAAGCGCAGGCGAGTTGATATTGCAGAGGCTCAAAAACAGGTCGATCAATCGTTCTTCGTTGATCATGGCTCCATTGTAGCTAACCAGGCCGACCCCACAGGAATCGACTCCCTTGAATCCCCCCGGCGGGATGTTCCGTCGTAATGTCGAATGATCGGCGGATCGGGTTCGCTCGTGGTTTGGGGAATCGCAGTTGTGGGCGGTGCGCTGCTCGTCGCGCTCATCGTTTCCTACAACGGGTTGGTGCGCTTGCGGCAGTTGGTCAAGAGCGCTTGGGCCGACGTGGACGTGTACCTGAAAAGGCGGGCCGAACTAGTCCCGAACGTCGTCGAGACCGTTCGAGCGTACGCGCAGCACGAAAAGACCGTGCTGAAAGCCGTTGCCGAAGCTCGCGCGCGCGCCACGGCTCTGGTAGGGCCCACCGCACAGCACGCACAAGCGGAGACTCAACTGGGCGAAAGCCTCGTGAGAGTCGTCGCGCTCGCGGAGGCCTATCCCGAACTAAAGGCCAACAAGAACTTCGCCTCGCTGCAAACGGAGCTTGCCGAATCTGAGCGCCTCATCGCCTCAGCTCGGCAGTACTTCAACGCGTGCGTCCGGGACTACAACACCAAGATCGAGTCGTTTCCAAGCAACCTCGTCGCGTCCCTAGGCAACTTCGAGTCCGCGGAGTTCTTCGAAGTCGATCTCCCCAGTCAGCGAGACGCGCCGGACGTCACGCAGGTCCATTCAAGCTGAACGAGCTTTCTGGCGGGATTGCTTGGGCGCGGGTATAGTGACGCCCGGTATGCCCGAGCTTCTTGCAGCTTCGCTGATTCGCAACGTACCGGACTTCCCTCACCAAGGGATTCAGTTCAAGGACATCCACCCCGTCCTTCAGAGTCCTGCGGCCTTCGCTGAAGTCGTGGGAATGCTCGCTGACGACGCCCGGCAGCAGGAAGCCGATGTGATCGTGGGGATCGAAAGCCGTGGGTTCGTGTTCGGCGCGCCGATCGCCCTGGAATTGGGCCTGCCGTTTTCGATGGCTCGGAAGCTCGGCAAACTTCCCTTCGACCGAATTTCCGAAGAGTACGCTCTCGAATACGCCACCAACACCGTGGAGATGCACATCGACGCCGTCAACCCGGGCCAACGCGTGTACATCGTAGACGACCTCCTCGCAACGGGCGGCACGGCGGCGGCGGCGGCGCGCCTGGTCGAGAGACTCCAAGGCAAGGTCGCGGGGTTCGGATTCATGGTCGAGCTCACTTTTCTTTCAGGACGGCAGAACCTCCTCGAATATCCGGTGTACACTTTGCTCGAGTATTGACATGAAGAAACTCCTCAGCTTTTCACTCGTTTTGATGGCCGCGCTCAGCTTGGCCGCTTCGCTCGCTGAAGTCGAGAAGATCACGCTCGACGCGCTCAAGAAGGACCAGGACAAATACAACGAGAAGGTCGTGGAAGTCACGGGCTTTGTGGCCAGTTTCCAACAGAAGACCTCCCAGCGGGGCAACAAGTACTTCAAGTTCATCCTAAGGTCCGTCAAGGGATCGTCGGAGTCGGCGTCGGCCAATATCTACGGCCAAAACGAACCCACGTTCGAGTTGAAGGACGGATTGAAGGTGACGGTGACCGGAACGTATCGCAAGGAAAAGGTCATCGGCGACTTCACGTACAAGAACGAAATCGATTGCACGGTCAAGAAAGACAAGCCGTTCGGGATCAAGGAAGCGAAGTAGAGCCCGAAACGCCCTGGTTGATCGCCGTGATGGGCGTGACCGCGTCGGGGAAAACCGAGGCCGCTGAGAGGCTCGCCGACCGCCTCGGCGCAGTTCTCGTCAACGCCGATGCGTTTCAGGTTTATAGGGGCCTCGACATCGGCACGGCCAAGCCCGAGCATCGCGAGCGATACCGGCTGATCGACATCCTCAACCCCAGCGAGCCGTTCGGCGTAGGCGATTGGGTGCTTCGTGCAACCGAAGAACTGCGCGCCCTCTGGAGCGAGCGGCGGCATGTCATCGTCGTCGGCGGTACCGGCCAGTACGTTCGGGCGCTTTTCGAGGAGTTTCGCGAGCTTCACACCGCCCCCGACCCCGAACTTCGGAAGCGCCTTCAGGCGAGACTTCGGGAGGAAGGCATCGAAGCTCTTGCAACCGATCTTCTCAGGAGAGCACCGGAGGTAGCTTCGCGGATCGACCTGAAGAACCCGGTCCGAGTCTGCCGCGCGCTCGAAAGGCTCGAAGAAACCTCCGAGCCGATCCAGTTCGAGGTCCCGCCGTTCCGGAAAATCAAGTTCGAAGTCCGGCGGAGCCCCGAAGATCGAAAGGAGCGCATACGGCAAAGGATTGCGGAAATGATCGCAAGAGGCTGGCGAGAGGAAGTGGAGTCTCTTGTGCGCGCCGGCGTCGATGAGTCCTACCCTGCTCTGCGGGCGATAGGATATTTTCCGATCCTGCGACACCTTCAAGGACGAACTTCGTGGCCCGAAACCGTGGCAGAAATTGAAGCAGATACGCTAAGGTACGCAAAGCGGCAGTTAACTTGGCTGAAAGCCGAGTCGGGCCTGATCCCCGTTTCCGCATCCGAGGAGGTGGAGGGTTGGCTGGAGCAAAGCATGCCGTACCTTACTACTGTGTGATTTAGGGCAATGGCAAAATCGATCAACCTGCAGGATATGTTTCTGAACCAGGTGAGAAAAGATGGCATCGGAGTCACCATCTACCTCACCAACAGCGTTCAGCTTCGCGGCCACGTTCGTGGATTCGACGCATTCACGGTGCTCCTCGACTCACCGGGCAAGCCGACTCAGCTCGTTTACAAGCACGCGGTCGCAAGCATCGTTCCCAACAAGCAAATCGCCACCTATCGGCCTCATGGCGAGTCTGAGGGCGCGTCGAGTTCTGAAGGGGAGTGATTCGATTCACTAAGATGCACGGCATCGGCAACGACTTCGTGGTTGCTGACGCCGAACGTTGCGGCCCCGAGTCTGGGTGGCCCAATCTTGCCCGTGCGATGTGCGACCGCAGGTTCGGCGTTGGCTCGGATGGCTTGCTTCTGATAGGCCGCGCCACGAACGCGGATTTTCAGATGCGGATGCTGAACCCCGACGGATCCGAAAGCGAAATGTGCGGCAATGGGGTCCGGTGCGTCCTGCGCTGGCTGCACCGCGAAGGATGGACCCAAGAGCCTGTCGTTTCATTGGAGACCGGCGCGGGAGTCCTGCAACTTGAAATTTCCTCCAACGGCTGGGTTCGGGTGGACATGGGGCCCGCGAGGCTCTTGCGCGGTGAAATCGGGATGTCGGGCGACCCCCAGGCTAAGTTCGTCGACGAGCCTCTCGCGCACTCGTCCGGCCTCAACGGAACCGCGGTTTCGATGGGCAACCCCCACCTGGTCGTGATCGTGGACGATGTCCAGGCGGTCCCGCTCGAGGTCTGGGGGCCCGAATTGGAGGCGCACTCACTCTTCCCGAACCGGGTCAACGTCCATTTCGTGCAGGTTCTCTCACCCACAACGCTACGTCAAAGAACCTGGGAAAGGGCCGCTGGAGCGACGCTCGCATGCGGAACGGGAGCTTGCGCGGCGACAGTTGCGGCGCACGTCACTGGGCGCGCGGATTCTGCAGTAACCGTGGAACTTCCGGGCGGAAACCTGAAGATCGAATATGCCCCTTCGGGACACGTGTTCATGGCCGGACCCGCCGAGTTCGTGTTCGAGGGCGGATGGCTCGAGCCCGATGAGCGCTAAGGCTCAAGCGGCTGTATTCAAGTATTGGTGCAAAACGTAGCTGCCCGCTCCGATGAAGTCGAGGAACGTAATTCCGAAGCTGGAACGATCGTCCTCTTTCCACGCCACCATCGAGAGCACGCGTAGAGGTTCTGAGCCGCCAAGTTGGATTTGCGTCTGCACCAAAGTGCCCTTGTTGACGTCCACATCCCCCGAAAGCCACGCACCGCCCATGCTGATATCGATGGTTTCGCCGTGCCATTCCTTCATCTTAATGCCGTCGGCCTCGCTCGAAACGACTCTCAAGGAGAGCGGAATCCGAAGCTCGTAACGGGGGAATCGGCGGCGGTCCACCGTGGACCATGAGGCGTTGCGCCCTTCGATCAAGGTCGCGCCGTGCTCCGTCCACACCCGGTTCACATGAAAGTCCACCCTCTTAGGGTCATAACCTTCACCAATAATCGCCATAATTCGGCCAGATTGTGGAACGTCGTGAAGCGAAGCTCTCGGGCAACGCACCACGATCGGGTCGAACTGCACGATCTCCGAATCCACGCAGCGAGGTTCGCCGTCAATGTAGCAAACGAGCGAAGCGGTGGTAACGTCAGGTTCAAGCGGGCCTGTCTGCATCGGGTTCTCCCACGTACAGTATCGGCAGGCTTAGGCGAGAAACTCAGACGTTCAGCGGCTACTTTCTTCGACCTTGAAGCCGCTCGACCTCGCGGCGCTGTTCGCGGTCCGCGATCTGCTTGCGCTTATCGTATTGCCTTTTCCCTCGTGCAAGCGCAAGAGCCACCTTGGCGCGCCCGTTCTTGAAATAAACTTTGAAAGGAATGAGCGTCAGGCCCTTTTCTTGCACTTTGCGCTCCAACGTATCGATCTCCTTGCGGTGCATGAGGAGCTTCCTTTCCCGTCTGCGCGCGGTCGAATACGCCGTCGAGAACTTGTAAGGCTCGATGTCGAACTCATGGAGCCATAGTTCGCCGTTCTCCACCTTGCAATAAGCGTCGGTGAGGTTGGCCCTGCCCAGATAGAGGCTCTTGACCTCCGAACCGACCAGCGCGATCCCAGCTTCGAAGGTCTCGACGAACTCGTAGTCGTGGCGGCTCCGGCGATTCTCGATCGCCTTGGGCCCGGCAGGCTCGCTCTTGGCTTTGGCTTTGCCCGACATGGGGCGGAATTGTACCGGTTCAAGCGCCTTGGGAACTGGGGCGAATCGCCTGTTGTTAGAGGTAAATTGCTGCTATGCGCGCCACCCTTTGCGCCTTTTTTGTCGTGCCTGCCCTCGCGTTCGTCGTGGGATGCGGGAGTTCAGCTTCGCCGAGCGCCTCGGGCGACGCCTCCCAACCCGATACGAAGGGTCTCAAGGAGTTGGAAACGTCCGACCTCAAGGTAGGCACCGGGCAACTCGCCGAAGAGGGCGACCGCGTCTATATCACCTACACGGGCAGGCTGATGGACGGCACCGTGTTTGAATCGAACGACAAGCCCGAAGCGATGCCGTTCACGTTTGACCTTGGCTTGCGGGATCAGGTCATCGAAGGCTGGAGGCTCGGCATCATGGGGATGAAGGTGGGGGGAGTTCGCAAGCTGAGGATCCCGTCCCGCCTTGCCTACGGCGACATGGAACTCGGGCCCATCCCCGCAAACAGCGACCTCGAGTTCGAGGTGCGGCTCGACGAGATCGTGAAAAAGGGCGAGGAGCGAGTTTTCGACCAGCAAGACCTCGTCGCGGGATCGGGTCGCGAGGCCCAAAAAGGCGACCACGTCACGGTCGAATACATTTGCACCTTAGCCAACGGGAAGCTGGTCGATTCGACTTACAAGAAGAAGCAGCCGGTCAGCTTCACATTGGGCGTCGGGCAAGCGCTCAAGGGAGTGGACGCGGGAATGATCGGCATGAAGGTTGGCGGCAAGCGTCGCCTGCGACTTCCGCCAGAAACCGCCTTCGGAAGGAGCGGGACCGGTTTCATCCCCGGCGAAAGCCTGCTGTTCTTCGAAATCGAGCTCAAGTCCATCGAGTAGCTCGCGGGCGCGCTGGACCGCCCCTGCGGCTACCCCGCGAAGGTACACTCGTGGGGCTTTCTGACTTCTCGATTCGGAGTTCACGAACCTATGGTTGTCGGCGTCCCCAAAGAGATCAAACCTGACGAATACCGCGTCGCCATGACCCCTGCCGGAGTCCTCCTCTTGACCCAACACGGGCACCGTGTCGTGGTCGAGCAAGGCGCTGGCGAAGGCACGCACATTCCCGATTCCGACTACCGAGCGGCGGGCGCAGAAATCGCGCCGGTCGACGAGGTGTGGAGCCAAGCCGACCTGATCGTGAAGGTGAAGGAGCCCCAGTCCGTCGAGTTCCCGCGAACCCGCCCCAAGCAGGTCATCTTCACCTACTTCCACTTCGCGGCCTCGGAAACGCTCATGCGGGGGATGGTCGAGAGCCAGGCGGTCTGCATCGCCTACGAGACAGTCGAGTTGCATGGGACCCTGCCGCTGCTGACGCCGATGAGCGAAGTTGCCGGCCGGCTGAGCATCCAGCAGGGCGCGAAATACCTCGAAAGGCCCATGGGCGGACGCGGCGTGCTTCTCTCCGGCGTGCCGGGAGTCCGGCCGGGCATCGTTGCCGTGATCGGCGGAGGGATCGTCGGGATCAACGCAGTGAAGCTCGCCGCTGGCCTTGGGGCGACGGTGTACGTTCTCGACGTGAACTTAGACCGGCTTCGCTACTTCGACGACATCTTCCCGAACAACGTCATCACCCTCCACAGCAACCCCGGAACGATCGCGGACGTCATTCAAGAAGCCGACCTCGTGGTGGGCGCCGTTTACCTTGTGGGGGCGCGCGCGCCCGTACTGATCCGCCGAGACATGCTGAGTTCCATGAAGCAGGGTTCCGTGATGGTGGACGTCAGCGTCGACCAAGGCGGCTGTTTTGAAACGACGAAAGCCACCACGCACGGGAACCCGGTGTATACCGTGGACGGGGTCGTTCATTATGCGGTGGCCAATATGCCCGGCGCGGTGGCCCACACCAGCACCTATGCCCTCACAAACGCCACCCTTCCCTACGTGCTCAGAATCGCCGACCACGGACTCGACGCCCTCCGGCAAGACGAGGCGCTCCGAAAGGGACTCAACGTCGCCGAGGGCGCGGTCACGCTGCAGCCTATCGCCGAGCAGTTTGGGTACCCGTTCGTCCCGGCAATCGAGTACCTCAACCTGCCCCGAACCGTCAACGTATAAGGAGACAAGATGAAAACATTGCGAAAGGTCATCCCCGCGGCGCTGCTGCTCGGTTTCTCAGCTACGGCGGCGCTACCCCAAATCAGCAAGAGCGGCAACGGTTATCTCTTCCGCATGAAGTTCACCAAGGGCGTGATCTCCAAGTACCAGATGACGGCAACGACGTCCCTGCCCACCGGCGGTTCAATGCCCTTCAGTACCCCGTTCAGCCAGAAAGTCCTTTCGGTCGCAAATGGAGTCGCCACCGTCGAGTTCACCGTCGGCCCGCCGGTTGTGAACGGCCAGGCGCAAGGCAAACCGACCATCCAGACGCTCAAGCTCGATAGCAAAGGCAAGATCGTGGGAGGGTCTGCTTCTCAGCAGGTTTCGAACATTACGTTCCCTGACAAGCCGGTCGGCATCGGAGGCACGTGGAGCGGCGAGATGGCGGGTCCAGGGCAGATGGGAGCGGGCGGCAAACTCACCGCAACCTATAAGCTGGTCGCCGTCAAGAAAGTCGGCAACCTCGACGTCGCCGTGGTCTCCTCAACGGTCAAGGGTGGCGGAAGCGGCATGACGATCACCGGCTCAGGCGAGTCGATGCTTCGCCTTTCCGACGGCTCGCTGCAATCGTCGAACATCAAGATGACCGTCACGATGCCCGGCCAGAACGGCGGAAAACCCATGAAACTGAACTCGACCGTCACCGTCAAGAGGGTGTGACGGAGGGGGGCGCATGGAAGTCGCTACTTCGACGGTGCAGGTGTGGGCCGCCCCAATCGAGGGGCTGTCGCGCCTTCTGTCTCGCCATCCGCATATCGAGTGGATGGAAGAAGCGACCTCCGGCATTCGGTTCCAGCAAGGCGCTTGGGAACGCCGCATCGAGGTGGATCGTCCCGACCTCCCGGTCAAGGGACTGATCGAGTTGATGGACAACAACCCGATCGTATGCGCCGACGAAATGTCGGTCCCTGGATCCGCCTCCACCCTTGCCCTGATTGCGGTCGGGCCGCTGCTCCGCGCGGGCGCGCCCCTTGAGCCTCCGAGCATCGCCTTCTCCTTCGAAGACTCGGGGGAAGACGTCGCCGCGTGGCTGGCGACCGAGTCTTGGACGGGCGAAGCACATTGCGTTTACGAGCCCGTCGATGCGGGAACGGTCCTCGCCTGCACGGGCATGGCGGTCGTCCGGACGCCCGATTCTCCAGAGGAGGTCCGGTCCCTGTATGAAGAGTCCTTCGGCCGGTCGTTCTTCGTCTGGGAGAGGCCCGGACCGACCTTGCCCTGGGACGAGGTCGAGGGGTCTCCCTACGCATTCTATTCGGTTGAAGTGAGCGCGAGCGACGAGCCAACGTGCTTGGTGGCCGTCCGCGTGATCGCCGATCGCAACGGCAAATGCGGCGCAGCCCAACTCGTCCACGCCCTCAACCTGATGGCCGGGTTTGAGGAGTCCATGGGGATCGCGGAATAAGTCCGGCCCTCATCCCTCGCCTCGCATGAATTGCTGAAACGATTCTAACTGAGTCTGGATCCGCTTGACTGTGGGTTCATCGATCAGGATTCCTGCGTCGTCGAATTTCGTCGCGCAGTTCCCTACACACACCTCAGGAAACCGCATGAGGCGCACCAGGAAGTAGTTCAAGGTTTGGTGTAGCTGGAGTTGAGCCCGAAGGCCACCCGACCAAGAAGTCGAGGCCGACTGGAGAATCACCGGCTTGTTTTCGAGTACGGAATTCTCCCGCGGCGGGCGGGATAGCCATTCGGTGACGTTCTTCAGTACCGCTGAAAACGAGAAATTGTGCTCAGGTACTGCCATCAATACTCCGTCAGCGGCGCGTATCTGCTCCTTGAGTCGGACGACCGCTTCGGGGAACTTCTCGGTTTCGACATCAGTGTTGTAAAGCGGAACGTCGTCCAGAACCACGTGGTCAATCTCCATCCCCTCGGGAGCGAGCCGCTTCGAATTTTCGATGAGACATCGGTTATACGAGCCCTTCCGCAGCGAACCCGCGAATGCAATAACCTGCGATCTCATGAACTCCGACTCCTTCTGCTTTTGCCGACCCGTTCTTCTGCCCTAGTCCGGATGCTTCAAAAACGTACCCTGCTGCAACTCGTCGAACGCCGCCTTCAGTTCCTCCGCTGTGTTCATCACGATCGGGCCATACCAAGCGACCGGCTCCCTGAGAGGCTTACCGGACACGAACAGAAACCGCACGCCCTCTTCACCCGCCTCGACCGTCACCTCGTCGCCCGAATCAAACAGCACGAGAGTTCGGTTGTCGGCCTGCGTGGGAGCGTTCGTTTCATGCCATCCCATGCTCTCGGTCGGGACGGCAAACGGCTCGGAGGCGTTGCAGAACTTGGCCGCGCCCTCAAACACGTAAGCGAACGCGTTGCGGCTGGTGTCCACCCGAAATGTCCTTCGGCGTCCAGCGGGAACCGATAGGTCCAGATAAATCGGCTCCGCGGCGAGACCGTCCACCGGCCCATTCGCCCCCCAAAACTCTCCGCAAACGACCCTCGCCGCCACACCATCGTCTTCAACGACCACCGGGATCGCCGCAGACTGCACCTCCTGATAATGCGGCGCGGTCATCTTGAGCGAACTCGGCAGGTTGCCCCAAAGCTGGAATCCGTGCATCTTGCCGAGCGCATCGCCTTTGGGCATTTCCTGGTGGATAATCCCGCTTCCTGCGGTCATCCACTGCACATCACCAGGGCCGATCACGCCCGAGTTGCCGATGCTGTCGCCGTGCTGAACCGTCCCCGCTAGAACATAAGTGATCGTCTCAATTCCGCGGTGAGGGTGCCAGGGGAACCCCGCCAAGTAGTTCTCGGGGCTCTCGTTGCGAAAGTCGTCGAGCAGCAAGAAAGGATCGAATTCCCTCGTCGCCCCGAAGCCAAACGCGCGGTGGAGGTGGACCCCGGCTCCTTCGAGGGTCGGCTTAGCCTTGGCGATTCGCTTGACGGGTCGGATGGACATTGCGCGGCGGGTCTCCTTGCGAACGTCTACGAACTTCCGTCCCGAGCCGTCGGCAATTTTGTCTGCGGTAAAGTGTGCCCATGCTCGGGGCCCTGACGACTCTCCTTGCGTTTTCGGCGATCGAACCCGGCGCCCCGCTCCAAGGCTCCCGGCCGCCCAACGTGATCCTGATCATGGCCGACGACCTCGGCATCGGTGAGCTGGGCTCCTATGGGCAACAGCGAATGGCCACGCCCCGCCTCGATGCCTTTGCCGAAGAGGGGGTTCGGTTCACGAGGTTCTACTCGGCCAGCACCGTTTGCGCCCCTACACGGTGTTCGCTGCTTACGGGAAAGCACACCGGCCACGCCTCGATTCGAGGGAACAAGGAGGTCGGTGGTTGGGGGCTCAACCAAGGTGAAGGGCAACACCCCCTGCCCGACGAAGAGGTCACTCTCGCAGAGGTGCTTCGACAGAAGGGCTACGCGACGGCCTGCGTAGGCAAGTGGGGGCTGGGAGGTCCCGGTTCGGAGGGCCATCCCCTTCGGCAGGGCTTCGACTTCTTCTTCGGGTACCTGTGCCAGCGGCAAGCCCACAACTACACTCCCACCCACCTCTGGCGCAACCACGACGTGTTTCTGCTCGAGAACAATCGGTACTTCGGCGCCCACCAGCGGCTCAGTTCCCCGCCAGAAACCTATGATTCGTTTATGGGAGAGCAGTATGCGCCCGAACTCATGCTCGAACAAGCAGAAGAGTTCGTCACAAGGAGCAAGGACAAGCCGTTCTTCTTGTACTTTGCGTCCACGATTCCCCACGCAGCACTGCAAGCACCCAAAGACTGGGTGGAGCGTTTTCCGAGGGAGTGGGACCCTGCGCCTTACCTCGGTCAAAACGGCTACCTTCCCAGCGAGAGGCCCCGCGCCACCTACGCAGCGATGATCTCGTACCTCGACCACTCGGTCGGGAGGCTCGTCGACCTCGTCGAGGGTTTGGGCCTTGCGGACGACACCCTTTTCATATTCAAGTCCGACAATGGAACCGCGCCAAACGGAGGCGTCGACCGGCAGTTCTTCGCTTCGCTGGGCGAGTTGCGCGGCATGAAAACGAACCTGTATGAGGGCGGGATTCGGGTTCCCTTCCTGGCTCGTTGGAAGTCAAGAATCCGGCCCGCTAGGGTTGAGAACTCGATGTGGGCAACGTATGACCTGTTCCCCACGATCGCAGAGATCTGCGGCGCGAGCGTCCCAACCGGTCTCGACGGGATCAGCTTCGCGCCAACGTTGCTCGGCCTATCCCAAGTGAGGAAACACGACTTTCTCTATTTCGAGTACCCGGAAGGCACGCAGCAGCAGGCCGTGATTCGAGGCGACCTAAAGATCGTTCGGCCGAACCTAAAGAACGCTCCTGAAGCGGTTGAACTCTATGACCTTTCCGCTGACCCAACGGAATCGAACGACCTCGCCAAGCAACGTCCCCAAGCCGTCCGGGAACTCCTGGCCCTTGCCGAGCGCGAGCATCTTCCCTCGCGGGACTTCCCGATTCAGGCTCTCGATCAGGGGGCCCAGGCGAAGTGGCTCGACCTCTCGCAGGATCGAGGAAGGCAGGTCGTCGTCGATCGAGAGGAGGGCCAGTACCTCGGCCACGTGTCGACTCTGCTGCTCGAAGACCAGCGCACGATTCTTGCCACCTACCCCCGAGGCCACGGCAAAGGCCCGATCGTCCTCAAGAAGAGCACGAACGGCGGGCTCACTTGGAGCGGTAGGCTCCCGGTCCCTGAGAACTGGGCGACGAGCCTGGAGACCCCCACGGTCTTTCGAACGATCGACCCTTCCGGCAAGAAGCGCCTCATCCTGTGGTCTGGTTTGTACCCGGCGAGGCTTTCGTTCAGCGAAGACGACGGCGCGAATTGGACTCCGCTCAAGCCCGCAGGCGATTGGGGCGGAATCGTCGTCATGGGTTTCGTCGAAAGGCTCTCGGACGGACGCTATTTGGCAATGTTCCACGACGATGGCAGGTTCTTTCGAGCAGGCGGCAAGGCGGCCGGGACGTTCACGCTCTATAAGACCTTCTCAAGCGACGGTGGTTTATCGTGGTCCTTCCCCGAGGAGGTCCTGAGCCGATCCGACGTCCACCTTTGCGAACCAGGCCTGGTGCGCTCGCCCGATGGGAAACGCATGGCCGTCTTGCTTCGCGAAAACCGCCGCCTGAAGAACTCGTTCGTGATCGTCTCCGAGGACGAAGGAGCCTCCTGGTCTGAGCCGCGAGAGGTTGCAAGGGAACTTACGGGGGACCGTCATACTGCGAAGTACGGGCCGGACGGCCGCCTGGTCATCAGCTTCCGCGACATGGCTTCGGGAAGCCCGACCCACGGCGACTGGGTGGCCTGGGTGGGGAGGTTCGAAGATATTGAATCCGGCAAGCCGGGGCAGTACCGGGTTCGTCTCATGGACAACCTCCAAGGCGCCGATTGCGCCTACCCTGGCGTCGAGGTTCTGCCTGACGGAACCTTCGTTTGCACTACGTATGGCCATTGGGAAGCCGGTAAACCTCCCTATATTGTCAGCGTTCGGTTCAAACTTACTGAACTCGACCGGCTCGCGATCGAGAGCGCCGGGAGGTAACGGAGCGCGCCCCGCCTCCTCCCCTTGCCGCCCAAGATCAGGCGATCAGCCCTTCCGGCAGCGTTTTCGGCTTGCGCGCAGGGCGAGCAGGCCTAGGCATAGGGCTCCAAGCGTCCCTGGTTCTGGCACGACTTCGGCATAAGTGACCATCCTCAATTCCAGCCCAAGATTCAGGTCGAAATCCGCCCCGGACAAGCGAGTCCAATCGGGCAAGTCCAGCCACATGGACTGGTTGATGAGCGGAGAGAACCACTCGTCGTTCGCCGTAATGCGTTTGCTCAGGACCTGCTTCCCCAACAGGTTCTCGGCCGGCGCGCCAGCCACCTTGTTGTTCTTGATCGTTCCGATGAGGTTAATGGAGACGGAGGAAATGGCATGTGCGTTTCCTTCTTTCCTGGCCTTGAGGTGGACCGCGTCAGCATCCGCCCGAATGAGAACTCCGAAGATGGGCGGGTCTGCGATTCCCGCGCCCGAACGGGTCACTCCGAGTTTTTGAAGCACCGACGTCCGCGCGTAGGATTCGGAATAATGAAGCTTGAACTCCCCCGAGGCGGCCTGACTGTCCGACTGCGTCCCTGCGGACACCGAGACGTACGTGGGAAAGTTCGGTAAGAACTCGTATTTCACTCTGTTGTGGGAGTTCTCGAAGTCGCCGTTTGAAGCCGTCGACTTGTCGTAAGCCGGTGTGGTCGGAAACAGCTTGAAGTCGTGCGCACCGTGGTATGCGTTGGACCAGAGTACGCCCTCCCCGACACTGCCGTTTTCAGCTACTGTGAAGCCCGGAGGAAATGAATCAACCTGAAACTTGGCGTTGACATCGTGCAGAAATTCGGCAAAGCCGTTTGCGATGTCGGCTTGGGCAACCGCAGAAACGACAAGAAGTCCAGCCAATCCTGCCCCGTGAAGTACCCCAGCGAACCGCATTGATCGCAAAGGGCGTTGCCGGTAGTTTTCAGGCGAGCGGGGACCATGCCCCAAATAAGCGAACACCATAATGACCCTCCTCGAACGCACCCCAAAACGAGGGCTCCGTCTCTCGAATTGTATCAACCTTCGGCGCAAAGCAATACTCAGAATGGACCTGTTTCGAGATTCCCAGCATTTCTACCAGCGTTCGGACCGGAAGTAATCGACACGGTATGGACAGCCTTCGATTCAGGCTCGCTGAATTCGATAGGCCCCCAGAGGGAGTCGGCGCTGCGTCCTCGACGCAGTCAAGGACTGCGGGGAGCCGCAGGAGTTCATTGGTCGGCGTCTGACTCATCAGGTTCTGCATCGACGATTTCCGACGCTGTTGACTCTGCGGCCGATGTCTCCATGGCTTGATCCCCAAGTACCCACATCGTGACGCCGGCAGCCTCGTCCCACTTACGGTATTCGTTAAACCTCTCTCCTGCGTCGTCTGGGATGGATGCGGACTCTCCCGGGAAGTTGGCCTTCAGCCAGTCAATGAGTGCGGTGTCCTCTATGTCGGTGGGACGCACCTTTTCGCTCGAAGGGTCCCAGTCCCATCGGCGAAAGTCGGGAAGGCCGAGTTCACAGGACGTCAGGCGAGCCCACTCCTCTTTGCCCAGGGCTTGTCCGAAGTTTGTGGCGCGCAATCTCGCCCCCTGCATCTGCGCCCTAGAGAGGTCCGCCCCCTGCATCTGCGCCCTATAGAGGTCCGCCCTCTGCATCTGCGCCGTAGAGAGGTCCGCCCCCTGCATCTGCGCCCTAGAGAGGTTCGCCCCCTGCATCTGCGCCCTAGAGAGGTCCGCCCCCTGCATCTGCGCCCCCCAGAGTTCCGCCCCCTGCAGAAAGCAATCCGAGAGGTCCGGGTTCCTGGTGGCGGCCTGATTGATCTCCCTAACCAGTTCCTTCCATTCACTTGGACCAACCGTGTTCTCCGTCTTCGCTAACGCTTCCCGCATGCCAGGCGGGGGCCAACGCACTCTCAAGAGTTCTGCGATCGCGTCCCTGGTGTCGGCGAGGCTCTGCCAAGCGGTCTCCAGCCTGCCGAGATAAGCTCCGTCGATCGCACCGGCGGCTTGTTTCTTTCCCGTATTGCCTGGCAGCGTCGCCAAATGCTTCTTCAAGGGGAGGAGCGCTTGGCAGCCCTCAGACTCGACCACCGCCTTCAGCAACTGTTGGTTCTTGCCGTCGTCCGAGCAGATTCGCACGGCAAGGCAACACGTTTTGCAGAAGGAAGGGGTCTTGCATGCTGCCCCTTCTGCGAGGGTATCGAGGAACGCGCGGAAGGCCGTGCGGTTCGCCTCCCCCAGGGAATTGAGAAGCAGGTGCAGAAGCGGCAGATCTTCGCTCGTGTCGAACTGCCCCATATGCCGAATCGCCTTGCGCACCTCGTCGCGAGCCGGCTGCTCCTTGTAGAGGTGCAAGGCCGCGGCAAGCTGGTTGGCCGCCCGCCGGTAGAACGGGTAGTTCTGCTCCGTTCGAGCGTCGGCCTCTGTGTCGCTGATGCCGGGCCTGTGGGTTGTCGCGATGTGCGCGAGCCCGATCCCCGCGTTGACTCGCGCCAGCAATTCCGCGCCCGCAAAGTCGGCGGAAAGCTGGTTGAACTGCTCTTCTAAGCGCTGGAGTTCCGCAATGTTCCGCTCGTTCTCTCGTTGGTCCCGAGCGATCCTTCGGTCCTTTTCCAGCGTTTGCTCCTGGGCAAACCTCTTTTCGCAGAGGTTCACGTAGAGCGTGATGAGGGCGACCGCTCCTCCCATCGACGCCGCCGCAGCGCCGATTACTAGTCCTGCCGCCGATGCATCCACGGGATCGACGCGAATCCACACCAGGGGGCGGAAGTCGAAGAAGCCGACTCCCGCTACGGCGAAGAGGTAGTCAGCGCTGAGAATTGCGAACAAAAGGATGGAGAGCGGCACATAAAGCCTAGGGCGTTTCCAGTATTCGGGCTTCTGGTTCGCATGGGTCTCCGGAAAGAAAAAGCACCGAAACCGCGATCTTAAACCCTCGTCCTTTCCTTCTGGTTGGTTCAACCCTGCCACAAATCTATGATAGCGCCAAAAGTCCGAAGGTCCCCCTAAGTGCGGAACTCGGCCCCAGGTTTGCCGACCTATCCCCCCTCGACCCCTCCACCAGTTGGATACCACTTGCGCGCGTCGGGTGGCGGGTTGTACGGGCGCTCCGGGTGGAGGTGGTTCCATATCAGCCCCGAAATACGGCGAATCGCGACGTTCCCCTCGTTGTCATCCTCCCAGCGCTGGTCCTTCTGGTGGTCGGTATAGACCGTAACGATGTAGGGTCGGGGACCGAAGACGATCGCCGAATCGGAGCGGCTGCGGTTCAGAGCGCCGACCTTCGATGCGACCCCAACGGTCGGAGGGATGGCGTAGCTCAGAAAGTCGTCCCAGTACTGATGCGAGAGAATCCGGATCATCTTCTGGCAGGCGGCGGGCGAAGCGGCCTTACTCCGGTAGATCTGCTCCAAGAGAAAACCCATGTCGCGCGGCGATGTCACACCCATGTTCGCGAAGATCTGGCGCAAGCGGTAGAGTCTGAGGTTGTCTTTCTCGTCGACATGTATCGTACAGGCGGTGTCTCGCAATCCCCACGACAGCATCAGTTGCTCGATACTGTTGATCCCCACTCGGTCGGCCAGCATCACAGTCGCCGTGTTGTCGCTCACGTTCATCATGAGGTGGATCAGGCCATCGATGTTGATCTTGACGCCTTCGGCGAGGAAGGCCACCCACAGGCTTTCGCTTCGTTTGTCGACAGGCGGCGTCTGCAAGCGCTCGTCCCATGCCAATTCCCCGCGCTCGATCTGCCGGAAACACTCCACCATGATCGCGGTCTTGATCGTGCTCGCGCTCGGGAATCGTTCCGTGTCCCGAATCCCGATCTCCTCGCCGTTGTCCAGCCGCTTGACGTAGTAGCCTAACCGGCCATGAAACGACTTCGAGATCGCATCGAGCTTCGGCTTGAGAGCTTGCAGGTCGGTAGCTTTCGGCGCCGCTTGCAGCGCGCAAACGGCAACAAAGGCGGAGGTCAGTAGCGACATACGGGCGATTCTACATGGAATTCAAGAACGAACTGGAGCCTTGCCTAGCAAGCTTCGGCTTGAAATTCCCCCGACCGACACGTACAATCTAACCTTGATGCTCGGGGCTCTTGCCACCCTTCTCACGATGCCGCTCTCCCCACCGAAGGCCGAATTGCGCGGCGTGTGGCTTACGACCACCGCCAACGATGCCCTGCAAACGCCGGCAAAGACCGAGAGCACCCTGCGAAGGCTCAAAGACATCGGACTCAATACGGTGTACGTGGAGGTCTGGAAGAACGGCTACACCCAGTTTCCCTCGCGAGCCCTTTCGGCGGTAACGGGAGTCGATCGGCACCCGAATCTCGGTAAGAGCCGGGATCTCCTGGACGAGACGCTTCGCGAAGCCCATCGCAACGGCCTCACCTACATCGCCTGGTTCGAGTACGGGTTCATGGCCGCTCACGAGGGCACGCAGAACGAACTCCTTGAAAAGCGACGCCACTGGATGACGGCCACCTCGGACGGCAGCCTCATCTCCGAACAAAACCCCTTCGTCTGGATGAACCCGTCAAGGCCGGAGTGCCAAGAGTTCTTGCTCAAACTCATCAAGGAGGCGGTTCGAAACTACCCGATCGACGGCATTCAACTCGATGACCGAATCGCCTGGCCCACCTCGATGGGATATGACCCTTTTACCGTGGCAGCTTACGCAAGGGCTCACGAAGGCGCTTCGCCTCCCCAGAACGCGAAGGACCCCGCATGGGTTCGGTGGCGGGCTGAGCGAGTCACCGAGTTCGCCGAGCGGCTGAGCAGGGAGCTCAAGGCCATTCGCCCGAACCTCATCGTGAGCATCAGCCCTGCCGTCTACCCGTGGTCCCTTGAGAATTACGCTTGCGACTGGCCCAAGTGGCTCCGGAACGGATGGATGACCGAATTCGTGCCTCAGGTCTACCGCCAAACGGCGGCCGATTTCGCACGGGACTGGAAGTCGCAATTCGAGTTATTTGTGAATCCGGGTTCGAGGCTGGCCGCGGGGGTCATGGTGGACGGGTCCCAAGGAACCGTACCTTGGGAGGATGTGCGCGCCAACCTCGATCTCTTGGCCCAAACTGAATCCGGGCATGTGTTTTGGTTCAGCCGATCCCTGCTCCAAAGCCATGCAGAGTCGCTGAGGGCCTACTATAGATCCCGCGGCCCTGCAAGGAACCCGCACATGGGCGGAACCGTTGGGCTTTGGCGGTGAAGCGATCGATCGAGTGACGAATGGCCCTGCAGGCTCCGAGGGCTCGCGCGGAGTTAGTGCGGGGTCCGCGGGGACTTGCAAGGGCTTCCCCTGGAACCCTGACAGTCAGCACGACCCATCCGCCTGTCAGAACCAACCCTGCACTTCATCGATTCCGGTCCCTCGTCGCTAAAACGAAGTCCCGAACATCGACGAATGACTTGCCAAGTAGGAACCTGGGCAGCAAACGCTGAGGCAGGGCGGACCTACTGTGCCTTGCGCCGCTGAGCTGTGATGTAAATGTAGTACCGCACCATCAGCACGTTGAACACATACTCGCCCTTTCGCTCGCCTTGGCGAATTACGTTTAGTTGCCGCATACGCTGCAGAAAGTTGTCGAACACCTTTTGCTGGACATCCGAAAGGGAAGCCATAATGTCCCCGCGAACGAACGACATTTCAAGCGGAGCCTGTTGGCCAATAATATCGAGAATCGCCTGGTACTTCTCGCTACGTAGCGCGTTGAAAACTTGCTGGTCCACGAACTTGCGTCCCACGTCCTCAGCAGTTGCAAATGCCGCTTGCCCCACGTCTTCGCGATCAATGTTCGCGTCACGGTCGATCCAGTACGCGGAATCGCCGAGCATCTGCATGATCTTCGGCAACCCGGCGGAGAACACTCTGAACAGCACTAGGGCCCCAGGCTCGACGCTGATCCCGACGCTCTTGAATGCACTTGTGAAGAACTCGTCCATTTCGGAATCGCTCATTGCATCGACGTGAATAACATCGAAAATCCTATCAACTGGCTTGTGCCGCTGGATCATCTCGCGACGCTTGTCATCAGTGCCGCAGAGCGCGAGGAGTAGGGGAACGGGCTCTCGTCTCACACCGTTCTCGTCGACGAAGCTCTTCAGGAACATAGAGAAACCGGGATCGCCAACGATACCATTGATCTCGTCAAAGACAAGGAATATCCCGGCGACGCCTTCGTCAGACAACCTCTTTACGGCCTCTTCGAAGAATGCCAGCATCCCTTGAGGTGAGGAAAAGTCGGGAGCGTCCGTCTTCAGGGCCTGCAAGTTAATCTTGAATCCAAACAAGCCCTGTTCGCCAACATATTTGGCGAGCCAATTGCGCAGTTTTTCGCCCCTGGTGGATTCGTGACCCCCAGCTATCAAAGTACATTCGACCGTGCGGGCTGCGACATCGTCCATCGACTTGCAGCCTCCCAAGGTGACGTAAATCGGGAGCAGCTTGTACTTTTTTTCGGCGAGCCGTTGGGTGAAGGTGACTAGAGAACTCTTCCCGATCCCGTACTCGCCTTCCACGAAGATCGAAACGGGCTTTCCGCTCGCAACCTGGCCCGCCCCACGCTGCAGGATACGATTGACTTGGTCCGCACGCCCCACGAAGAACTCAACTGGAACTGGCTGACCAGGGAAGAACGGACTCTTACTCTTGGTTGGCTCGTCCACATACTCAGTATGGAGGATTGCTGCTCCGGAAGCCAAGGCCTAATCCCCTCCGTCAGTGTTGGCGAGCTAGCCACCGACCGCGCCGCCATAGAATCCCTCGTCAAGTGCCTCCTCGCCTGCCCCGTTGACTCCGCGCCTTACAGGGCAGTCTCGCGTTGACGCATTTCGTGGCTGGTTCTCCCCGCAGGGAAGTCGGCGGCACCCCGTGTCGCTCTTGCACGCCAACGCCGCACGGGAACGTCGTGCGCGCCTTAATGGATTCAGGGCGGCGGGCGTTCGAGCAGCAGGCTTTGGAGGCGCGTGGGGGCGATTTCGAGGGAGATATCGCCCGCCTCAGAAGAGTTGAGGGCGCGAAGGGTCCGCAAAAACCAAGACCGAAGCTCGGCCGCGCCGGGGATTCCGAGACTCTTGCTGTCGAAATGGGGAATGAACCCAGGGCCGTCTTCGATCCTCCACAACGCAGGTCCTCGGGGCGTTCGGGCGAAGTCGAACCGCGCCCACCCCCAGCCAAATCGGTCGAGGAGTTCGGAGAGTCCCCGCGAGACAGATTCGCGATCCGTGCCCTTCCAAAACTCCGCGAGCGAGTCGCTCACGAGGGATTCGCCCCCGATCTGAAAGTAGTGTCCCATGGGTTCGAGGTAGGGGCTCGCTCCCGGGACCGTTACCCCCCGAATGTGCTCAGGGTCGAGCCCCTCGAAGACCATCCGGGAGAGGACCTCGCGTAGGTCGTGCCTTTCGGAGATCGCCTCAGACTCGGCCCAGTCCCCTTGGTGCTCCCACCGTAGGACCGCCCAGTCGGGAAGCGAGCTTTCGAGGGACGCGAGGGAGCATGTCCGGGCGCTCTGCACTCCGATCTTCTCCGCTTCCTCAAAAAAAGCATCCCGCGAGAGCGTTCGCGAGGGGCTTCCGAGGAGCCGAATGCCGGAGCCGTGTGCAATCACGGCGGATTCGAACTCTCGGAGCAGGGAGAGCTGTTCGTTCGAGAGCGTAGAGAGCGAGGTGAGAACCCACGCGCCGCAAGGGACCTTCTCAAGGCGCAAGAGTTCCGGGTAGGAGACTAGCCGGACCGTCGGGACAAGCTCGGGAAATCCATCCGAAAGCGACTTGGCGGAAGTCGCGAGCGCGCTGAGGGGGACGACGACGAAAATCACCGCGCCACCTCGGAGCCTGCCGGGGCGACGCCCTCCAGCCAGGGGGCGTCCTCCCAACCGTCCAGCGCGTCGAACTCGAACTGCGTTCGGGGATCGAGGCCTTGCGAAAGCTCGTCCAGGCACTCCAAGTAGATCTTCTCCTTGCCCTCAGTGCCCATTCGGAGCGGCTTGGCGCGGACGAACTGGGGGTTGTCGTTGATTTCCCACGCTTGCACCTTGCCGTCCACCAGCGCGTAGTCGATTCGGCCATATTCGATCTGAGCGAGTTCGAAAAACGGCAAGAGCAGCTCGGCGTGGGGATTCGTGAGGAAGTAGTTCTTGCCCTCTGCAAGGGCCGACTCCGACCTCAGGCGGTTCGATGCCTTGGCGGTCCATTCGGTGCAGAGAAAGAGGTGCTGGCCGAACACCCTGCGCCCGATTCGAAACGCTCCGTACTTGCGATAGCACCCGTCGGGGGACCTGGTATCGAGAAACTCGACGACGAGGAGGTCCTTGAGCCGCGCGCCCGCGAGCACCAGTTCGGCGACCGACTTCCAGAGGCGTTCCGAGGTGTCGATCAGGTCGGACTTCGGCCCGGAGTGGTCGCTTTCGATCCGAAGGAACACGGGCCAGCGAACCGACTCGGGGATTTCATCGACCTGGTAAACGTTGAAGCGGTTCCACCCTTCAGCGAAGGCCGCCCGGAGGAACTCGTAACGTCCCAGTTGGTGCCGGGGGTCGTTATACAGCCGCACCGAATCTCCGATCGCAGAGAGACGCCTCCAGAGCCCGACTGCGAGCGCTCGCTGCGCCCAGTTCATTCGCTGAACGTCGCAAAACACGTACGCCGCCGCGAGGGCCCTACCCTTCCTTGCAAGGTCGAAGTAGGTAGTCTCGGTAAGGTGGCGCGAGTGGCTCCTACCATACCGGTTCAGGAAGTAACCCACGTGGCCTGCGCCGACGGGCAGCGTAACGAAAACGACCATCCGCTTACAAGCATACGCCCTGGGGCATGCGGGGCGTCCGGATCAGGCCTCCTGAAGGGCGCACGAGGGCTCATCGCTCGATCCGGCCACGCGCGAGGCGAGGACCGAGGAGGCGAAGTAACCGGTGGTATTGACCGCCGTCTTGGGGATGTCCGTAAGCGGGTCGGTGGCGTCAAAAAGCACGACGCCTTCGAGCGGCAAGCCCGCGGCGAGGTAAGCGCCGAGCGAGATTGAACTCGAATTGCTGGGGATTCCAGGCGTCGCGACGCTCAAGACGAAAATGGTCGCCAGAAACGTCACGATCCTCGCCGTATCGAGGGTGATACCGTACAGCGTTGCGACGAAGAGCAGCTTGGCGACCGCCGATAACGGCCGGTTGGCCTTCAGCACCGCGCCGGCCAGAGGCAGCACGGCGGCCCGTGCGGGTTCAGGAAGATCGAGGTTTCTGGCCCCTTCGACGAGGGTAGGAAGGGTCGCCAACGACGACCGCGAACCTATGGCGATCTCCAAGGCGGGCCAAAGTTCACGCAGCACCGCTCGCAAGCGAAGGCGACCAGCCCACGAGGCAACGATCAGCAAGAGCAGCAGGTAGAGGACGAGGATTCCGAACACGAACAGCACGAAGTTAAGCGCGGAATAGGCGACCGCGATGCCGGATTCCGAAGCGAAGGAGTACGCCGGGCAAAACGCCCCAAGCGGCAGCAGCACGACCACGTACCTCACGTACGCCGTGCAGGCTTCGCGGATCGCGGAAAAGAACTTCACGAGCAAGGTCCGCGATTCGTCCGAAAGGCCGCGAATCGTCCCGCCGAACAGCATCGAAACGACGATGATCGGGAGGAGGTCTCCGCTCGCGAGCGAGGCGAAGAAGTTGCGCGGAACGAGGGATTCGAGCCAAATTGAGAAGTCCGCGGGAGGCACAGCCGCAGACGGTTCGATTCGGGCAGCGAGAGTCGGCTCCGGTCCAAAGGCGTGGATGTACGGCAGTCCGATCCCCAAGGCGAGGGCGGCCGCGCCGAGCAGCAAACCCGCAAAGACAGCGAGCGAAGCGAATCCCCACTTGCCCATCTCCTTGCCCGAAGGGATGACCTGCAATCCGGTGACGATCAGGCTGACCGAAAGCGGGATCACGACGAGTTGAAGGGCCTGCACCCAGATCGTGCCAAGGGCGTCCGTGAAGGGTGTCAGGGCGGCATAACCCGAGCCGTGCGCCATCGCCCCCAAGAAAAAGCCCGCCGCGAGCGCGAGGGGTCCCCAAAAGGGGGCGCCCTTCTTCTTTGGCGGGGGGCTCGGGGTGTCCATAAGGTTCGCTGCGGATGCGATAGCAGAGTTCTCCGAGAGCCCGGCGTACTCCTGCCAGCCAGGGATCGGCCCTGCGAACACGCTCGCCGCCGCTCATTCGAAGATTGTGCAGAAAACCGGATCGTCGGACATTGAGAACCTGTGGATTCACACGATGCCGGGGAGGCACGCAAAAGCAAGTTTTGCATGGCACCCGCATTGCGTCCCCCGGGAGTCAGAGGGAAGAGGGGTTGCAGGGAATGGAGTCCACCCGCCGGGCTCACCCATTGTCGTTGGCGGGCATCAGCGTTTCGAAGCCAGGCGGCTTCATCCAGTTGCCCATTCCCTCCAAGTGCATGTACAGATTGAGGTTGGCTTGCTTCGCGAGACCATAGGGGTCGGGAAAGAGCGTCACGTAATTTATGTTCATCCGGTGCAGGTTGTTTAGCGCGTCTTCCGACCGGGAATGGGGAATGATGAACTTAAGCAGAGCCTGGTCATACGTATCACTCTCGGCGGCAACTTCCAAGACGAAGGACTCAATGTCGGTTTGGGGATGGAGATAGGTTGCCACTCCTCGCTGGGCTATGCCACGTTGATTCCCGAAATAAGCGGCGTTCACTTGGAGCGCGTGGCGCTTGAGTTGCTCGTTGTCACAAGTACGATTATCGAGTTCAAAAGGAAACAGCCAAGAACTGACTTGCAGAATCGCAAAGTCACGGCCGCTGTTCTGCTCCAATAGCTCGACAACTTCGACCGCACCAAAGAACGCGGCAATGAACGGGCTTCGGGTCCAGTCCACGAAAGGGGTCAACAGACCTTGATGCCGGCCCATCATGAAGAGCCTCCGATCGGTCAGTTCCGTGCCCTCTCGCTCCTCAAAATGGGAGGCATAGGACTGCATCACCTTGCCGCCGTTCGAAGTCTCTTTGCGTTGCAGCACGTTTCCCAGCTGTTGGTCGTTCCAATCTGGGTGGCTGTGCAGTAGATGCCTTCTCGTTTCCCTCAGAAGCGTCGATTCCGTTCGCCAGCATGCCTCCCGGTGGCCCCGGTAGAACGCCCCTCGGGTCGACCTGCGCTTCTCCACTTCGGTGAGGAAGTCGAGCCACGTTTCGCATCGAATCTCGACGATGCCCTTTGTTGCGTTGTCAGCCAATTCTCTCTATCTCCAACTGTTCACGCCAGCATTCCCCTCAAATACCTCCCAGTCCGACTGCCCGTCCACCGCCGCGATGGTCTGAAGGTCGTTCATGCGCATGTGCAGCGCGCTTGAGTAGGCGGCTGGAGTCCCTCATCCCCTTGTAGCGACGGAATTTCTCCTCGGGCGGCAACTTTCGGAGCCCCTCGATCTGACTTCGGTGCCCCTCGATCCGGGTGTCGTGCAAGTCGGTTCTTTGAAGCGGCTGCCGGCGCTTCGTTTTCGCCCCGTCGTTCTCTTGCCAACCATGTTTGCACGAAACCTTCCCGTCCAACTTCCACCCACCGCCGCGACTTCCTCCGGCGTTCCCATTGCCACGAGTTTGCCGCTGCCGGTGCCGCCTTCGGGGTCGAGGTCGATCGCCCAGTCGGTGGTCTTGATGACATCGAGATCGTGTTCCCCTGGTCCACCAGGCGGTGGAGGACCCAAAGAGACTTGTCTGATCTAAGCAACCATCGAACGAGCAATCTCCAAAGCCTCCTTCAATAGCCTATCCGACTCCTGAAGCTTCCTGTCCATGTCCTCTTGGTGCTTTTGCATGAACTCGCGCATTCGCTGCTGGTAGCCGAGCATTGCGCCAAAGATATCCTGGCGCCGAAGCCCGGACCCCGGCAAAGGATCTCGCTCAGGAAACGGAGGCATTTCTTGGGCGAACCGCGCCGGGTCGGCTCCTAAGTCGATAAGTCGAACGGAGCGCAACAGTTGGTGAACCTGCTCGGCACACTCCCGCGTCGCGGGTTCGGCCCAAAGGGGCATAAGGGCACCGAAGGCATCCAAGAACGCCGTTTCTCGTTTGAGATGCTGTGCGTGCTGGTTCTGGATCCTCGGCAGCCCTTGTGTCACGTCTGGCAATTGAAAGGGAGCCGAAGTCGGCAAACCTTCGATTCGCGACCGCAGTTGAGTCTCAAACTCGTCCTCGACTTGCGCAGCTTCCGAGCGCGCTTCCGCCAAACCCAGGCCTTGCTTCTCAGATATCCCGATTAGGGTTTCTAAGGCCCGGAGCAACTTCTCTGCCGCATTGTTCATGGTACTAGTTTGAACCCTACGCTCGCGCGAGGCGTTCCTGTTGGTACCGACTGGAATAGCTGTCGGGATTCAAAGCTACCTCCTCTCCGATCGTCGGAGTATTCGACCGGAGTCCCCATTGCCGTGACGTTTCCGTTTCCTCCCTCAGGACCGAGGTCGATCACTCAGTCCGCCATATTGTCGACTTGCTCCGACCCTCGGGGCGGATGTCCCGGCTTGTCGGGAGGCTCGAAATAGATCTCGGAGTGCAACGGAGACCCACTTCTTGGTCCCCCAAATACTTACCGGGTTGGAGTTCTAGTTCTTCCGTCTCCTGCAATGTGTTTGGAGCCCCGGGTGCCCCGGACAGGCGGCTGATCGAGCCGTTTGTCCGGGAGGAATGAGAGACCCCCTGCTCGGAGTACACGAAAGGACGTACCGGCGAGAATAAGCCTGGGTGCCCTCACCCTAGCCACTTGGTCGACCCAATCGAATTCTCGCCATCAGCCCTTCCCTGACAAACGGCACAATCCCTCCGCTTGTCAGGGCCACCCGCGCCTGGTCACGACTCACGGGTTCGAGGACGCCTGTTTCGGGTAAACCTGCGTCCCATGGGCAAGCTGCTCGCCTGCTTCAAGGCGTACGACGTGCGGGGGAAGGTCCCCTCGGAACTCGACGAAGACCTCGCGTATCGAATCGGGCGGGCCTACGCCGACACCACGGGCGCCCGCAGCGTTTGCGTGGGTTACGACATCCGCCTGTCCGGGCCGAGCCTGGCGACCGCGCTCGCCAGAGGTTTCAACGATGCCGGGGTCGATGTTGCCGATCTCGGGATGGTCGGGACCGAGATGGTGTACTTTGCGACCGCGAGTTATGGCTTTGATGGGGGCGTGATGGTCACGGCCAGCCACAACCCGCCCGAATACAACGGCATGAAGATGGTCCGCCAGGAGAGCCGGCCGATCAGCACGGACTCCGGACTCGACGAGATCGAGAGGATCGCCGCCGAAGGCGCGTTCACCCGCTCCGGGGCGGGCGCGACTTCCCCCAAAGACGTCTATGCCGACTTCGTCGCTCATCTCTTGGGGCTCCTCGAAGGGTTCGATCTGAGTCCGCTCAAATTGCTCCTCAACCCAGGGAACGGCGCAGCGGGGGTCGCTCTCGAAGCTTTGCTGCCTCACCTTCCCTTTCAGGTCGAACGGATGCAATTCGAACCCGACGGCCACTTTCCCAACGGCGTTCCCAACCCGATCCTCGAAGAATCTCGGGCATCCACGGAAGAACGGCTGCGAGCCGGCGATTTCGATTTTGGGGTCGCTTGGGACGGCGACTACGACCGCTGCTTCTTTTTGGATGGCGCGGGGCGGTTCATCGAGGGCTATTACATCGTGGGGCTCCTGGCGCAGGCGCTACTTTCGGCGAGCCCCAACCACACGATCGTCTACGACCCGAGGCTCTATTGGAACACGCTCGACATCGTGAAGCGCTACGGCGGCCGCGCGGTCGTCTGCAAGAGCGGCCACGCCTTCATCAAGGAGAAGATGCGCGAGGTTGACGCAACCTACGGCGGTGAAATGAGCGCACACCATTACTTCAAGCAGCACTGGTACTGCGATAGCGGCATGATCCCACTGCTTTGGGTGGCGAAACTCGTGTCGGCGAGCGGGTCGAGCTTGGCTGGTTTGGTAGGCGAGATGATCGAGCGCTACCCGTGCAGCGGCGAGGTCAACTCCACCGTTGAAAACGTCGGGGAGGTGCTCGCCCGGGTCGAAAAGGAGTACTCCGGGGGCGAGGTCAGCAAGATCGACGGGCTTTCGATCGACTTTCCCGAGTGGAGGTTCAACCTGAGAGGCTCCAACACCGAACCCGTCATCCGGCTCAACGTAGAGACCCGAGGCGATCGCGATCTGCTCGCAGCCAAGACCGACGAACTTCTCGCCCTGATTCGCACTTCATGATCCCTCCGATTGCCCCGACAATTCCGTATAGGAGATTGGGGATCCGATGCATCAACCAAGAGTACGAGGCTTCACGCTCGTCGAGCTTCTGAACGTAATCGCCATCATCGCGATCCTCTACGCGTTGTTCATGCCGGTCGTTCAGGCTGCGATGGGGGCGGCGAAGCGGTACAGCGCGAAGTCGGCCATCCGGCAGATGCCCCAAGCCCTCGCGATGTACCAGAGCGATTCCGACGATTCCTTCCCGCCAGCGATGTATCGGGAAACAGGGGGATTGCGGGCCTGGTTCGGCGTTCTTCGGGACGACAACGTGCTGGACCTCCGCTCCGGAATCCTCACGCCTTATTGGGGCAAGAGCCCTCCGAAGGACCCCACTCACCTGGCGCATCCTTACTTGGGCAATCTGTCGGGCTTCGGCTACAACTGGGGCTACCTCGGAAGCGACATCAACCTCTCGCTCGACTACTCGGCGTTTCCGAATTGTCTGCGGCCGGCCACAGGAGCGCAAATCACCCATCCCAGCGAGACGATCGCCTTCGCCACGAGCGTGTACTACTTCGCGCGGTGGCTCAAGGGCGATGGGCAATACTATGACTTCGGGTTCATCGACCCGCCTAAGTTCTGGAAAGGCAACCCGAACGTCCATTTTCGGCACGGCGACCCTCCCCTGATCGACGAAGAGGCCCGGACGGTCACGCCGAGGGGCATGGCGATCGTGGCGTTCGTCGACGGCGGATCGCGCATCGTCACACCCAAGACCCTGAAAGACAAGGCGTTTTACCGGGATCAACACTAGGAGATCGATCCCTAGGCGAATCGTCCTTTCCTTGGGGACAAAGGTGCCAAAATATGCGTTGAATCCTACGAAGGCACCCCGATTTGGCTACCTACTACGAGACCCTCGGCGTGGACCCCCATGCCGACGCATACGCGCTTAGGAAGGCTTACCGCGAGCTCGCGAGAAGGCACCACCCCGACGTGAACCCCGAAGGGTCGAGCCACGAGTCGATGGCTCAGATCAATGAAGCTTTCCGCACCCTGATCGACCCGGACCGCCGCACCGAATACGACGCTATGCTGCGCGCGGGCTTCGGGCGGATCGCGGAAGCGAAACGCTACCGCAACCGAGCCCCAATCCAAGTCAGGATCGGCCATCGTCTGACTGGCCATCGAACCCCTGTGTACGCGATTGGCTTTACGCCCGACTCGCGCCAAGTGGTCTCCGTTTCGTTCGATAACGAGGTGCATTGGTGGGACGCCGATTCCGGCGAGAGCCTGAAGTCTCTGCGAATTGAATCGGGCGTCGTTTCGAGCATGAGGGTCCTCGGCGACGGGCGCATCCTCTGCGGGGGATCTTCGGACAATTACGTGAGCCTGTTCGAAGTCCGCGAATACTCAGCCAGCCACATCAAGACCACGCCCGCCCAATGGACCGTATGCCTCGACTTCAGCCCTGAAGGCCGAAGCGTCGCCTTGGGCAAGGTGGACCACGAGCTTACGGTCCTCGACGCGAAGACCGGCCAATCGCGCTATACGGTCCACGATCATCATGGCTCGGTCACGGCGCTGGCTTGGTCCCCCGACGGGAAGTACCTGGCCTCGGGATCGAGCGACGCGACGGTTCGGCTCCGCGAAGCAAAGACCGGACGGCCGCTCCACACCTTGAGCTCGATTCGCGGTACCGTGACCGCGCTCGCCTTTTCCGGCGACGGGCAGTACCTCGCCGTAGCGTCAGCCGACCTCGCGCTTCGCGTCTTCAGTCTCGCCGACGGCTCGCTTAAACGTACGCTGTTCGGACACCAGAAACCGATCGAGACTCTCGCTTTTCATGGCAACGGATGGCTGTTCGCCTCGGGCGGAAGGGACGGGATGGCCGGGCTTTGGACGGCGGCCGACGGCCTGGGCGAGGTTCACCTTAGGGCGAGCCACAAGCCGATCTCAGCAGTCGCATTCAGCACCGACGGAAAGAAGTTCGTGACTGCGGGGCAAGACCGCACCGTTCAACTCTGGTCGCTCACGGCGAAGCGCTCGTAGCCTCAGGACCTAATTCGGAAGGATCCAGTCCTTGAGTTCGGAAGGATGGTGCCGCCACACCATTGGCTTGGACTCGATGATCTCCAGGTAGGCGGTGTCGAGACTCCGCACCCGGTCCTGCAAGATCGGCAACAACTCAGCGAGTCGCTCGCCTGTGTCGGTCGTTTCGAGCATCCTCTGCTTGGTCATCTCCTCCATCGGCAAGTAGCTCGCGATCATGAACGAAAGGGCGGTCGCATCGCTCGGGAAGCTCACCTGAATGTTCAAGTCGGCTCCCCCGATCACCCCCTTCATGAAATCGACGAAATCCTCGCGCGCCCGGCTGGCAAGAGCAAAGACCCTCGGGACGTTCTCCGGGTCCTCCTCCACGACCGGCTCGACCTTCCCGACCCAGTAGGGCGTCGTCCGTTCAAGCTTCCGGATGCGAAATCTACGCTCGCCCTGAACCCTCAGGTCCAAACGACCGTCTGCGAATGTGTGTACGTTGTCGATGCGGACGGCCGTGCCGACCAGGTAAGGCTCCGGGTTTTCGTCCGACTCGTCCCCGTTGCGAATCATCACGATTCCGAAGGGGCGATCGTAATCGAAGCAGTCGCGAACCATCGATTGGTGCCGCTCTTCAAAGATGTGAAGGCGAACCTGTCCGTAAGGGAACAGCACTGTCGATAAGGGTAGGAGAGGCAGTTCCTCGAGTTGGTCGGCCATCCACACCCATTATAGCTGGGTTCTGGGGAATGAGCCCAATTCTCGGAGCGGCGGGCCGAACGTCGCACCAGCAAGGTAATCTGTTGCGAGTTCTTATCTGCGATGTCTATTGAAGCGACCCCATCTTGGAGCGAAATGCAGCTCCCAACCGACGTTGACGAGTTGCAGAAGCAGCTTGCCAACGCCCTACGACGCATCCACGAGTTGGAACTCGAGCAGCGAAAGCAAGTCTCCGACGAGGCCGCTTTGGGCGCGGGCCAATCTGTCGAGAGCCAGGCAGAGTTCACCCCGATCAACGAGGCCGATTCGACCCTAAGACGACTCGTCCAAAGGATCGCGATGATCTTGCAGGCCGACAAGATCGTGATCATGTTCTACGACCGGGAAACCGGCGAGCTTCGAGCGATCCCCCCTGCCTACGGAGTGGACGACGAGCACCTCAACCTGTTCAAGGTTCGAGCGACACACGGCGTCTCGGGCCAGGTCTTCCGGACCAGCGAACCCGCCATCATTCTGGACGCGACCACGGATTCGAGAACGGATCGGGACCCCTTTGCCTTGCTTCATGTGACGAACGGGATTACCGTGCCTCTCGTGATCGAGCGGCGCGACGATCAGAACCGCGTGATCGACCGCACCACCATCGGCGTGCTCCACGCCCTCAACAAGCGGCATGGAGGCGACTTCAACGAAGAGGACGTGCGGCTGCTCGAGCGAATGGCGAGGAACGTGGGCTCGATCATCGCGAACCTCCAACTCTATCGGGAGGTCGTCGAAGAGCGAGAAGAACTTCTCCAAACTTTCGAGTCCCTCACCGCGGGTTTGGTGCTGGTTTCAGCCGAACACAAGATCAGCCAGATGAACGCTGCGGCTCGCGCGATCTTCAGCGTGGGGCCGGACTGTATCGGCAAGCAGTACGACCAAGTGATTCAGCACGACGCCTTCAAGGAGATTTATGACACGCTCTCCCACGGCGCCGACCTGCCGCGAGCTGAGATCATCGTCAGCATCGCCGGAGTGGAGCGCGAGTATCAAGTCCAAGCCGCCGAGGTGAGAAATGAGGAAGGCAAGAGCCTAGGCACCGTGTTCATCCTTGGCGACGTGACTGAGATTAAGAACATCGACCGGATGAAGAGCTCTTTCGTTGCGATGGCCTCGCATGAACTCCGAACTCCCCTGACGGCGATCAAGGGCTTCGTAAGCACGCTGCTCGTCGATGAGGGCTTCAGCGCGGACGACCGCCGCGAGTTCTACATGATCATCGATCAAGAGTGCGATCGGCTGACAAGGCTCATCAACGACTTGCTCAACACCGCGCGAATCGAATCGAATCAAAGCCTCAAGCCCTCCTACCAAGAGGTCGAATTCAAGGACCTGATCGAGAAGGTCGTCATGATCCAAAAGCAGTCCACGCAAAGACACGCGCTTGCGCTGGACTTTCAGTCTGAAGTTCCGAACATCATCGGGGACGAAGACAAGCTGGATCAGATTCTGACGAACCTGCTCAACAACGCGATCAAGTACTCGCCCAGCGGGGGAACCATTACCGTTCGCGTCCGCACCGAAGGCGAGGAGATCTTCGTGGGAGTCGAGGATGAAGGCATAGGCATTCCGAAGGACCACCTCAGCAAGGTCTTCGATAAGTTCCACCGGGTTCACAACGAAGACAACCGGAAGATCTACGGAACCGGTCTCGGGTTGTATTTGGTGAAGCACTTGGTCGAACGAGTCCACCTCGGCCGAATCTGGGTCGAATCGGAAGTCGGCAAGGGCTCGACGTTCTGGGTAGCTCTCCCGATCCGATTGGACGTCGACAAGGCGCAAGAACTGAACGCTTGAGTCGTCCTGAAGCGGACAGACCGTCCGAAAGTGGGGCTGGTTTCAGACGGCCAAAGCGTCGTACCTCTCAAATCGTCGTATATCATGAGAAGTACCATGACGCCGCAACCCTTCGTCCGTGCCCGAGGATTCACGCTGATCGAGCTTCTCGTGGTGATGGCGATCATCGCAATCCTCGCGGCGATCCTGTTCCCCGTGTTCGCTCAAGCCAGGCATTCGGCCAAGCAGACGGTCTGCATCGCTCAAATGAGGCAGATCGGGATGGCCCTGCTCATGTACCGCATGGATGCCGACGACACCTGGGCGCCGAGTAGTTCGCACAATGACGAAGGCAACGGTTTTGCGCCCCAACGACCTTGGATCGGCTTCGACAACAACAACGCGCCGAACTTGGGGGGCTTCTGGGGCGACGTGAGCCAACCCGCGGTAAACCCCGTCAACCCCGGATGCATTGACGCCTACCTTCGCAATGAGGGCGTCAAGGCCTGCCCGGCGAAACCCCCTGAATGGCAACTGGCCATCGCCTACAACTGGTTCAACGGCAACTTTGATTCGGAATATTACGACGTGAACCCGAATGCCCGCGGACTCGAGTATGGGCCGGGGTCGAGAAACGCCTTCATCGACGACACCGGGATCATGGTGGGGCTCGCCACCTACGACTCCGACCTCGAAGAACCATCGACCACGCTGGTGGCTTGGGAACACCACTTCCGCGCCCCACTCTGCAACTTTCTCCAGAGGCCGAACTGGTTTTCGAGCCCGCCCACAGACACGAACCTCTACCGGGATCATCTGAACTTCCTTCACCGAGAAGGCGCGGTCGCGATTTGGGCCGACGGGCACACCAAGCGAATCACCTACGGCCAGTTGAAAAGGCCCTGGTTTTCGGTCCGGAAGGACATCTACCCCAGCTATTGACGCAAAAGCCGAGGAAGAGGCGACTCTCCCTCGGCTTGAACCCACGCGGAACGGAGTCCGGGCTACTTGCGAGAATAAACGCTCTCGATGAACACCCCCCACTTTCCGGCGGTCTTCATCTCCAGGACGAACTTCACATCGGTCGCGGATTTCATCGACCAGGTCGCGCGGAAGGTGACCTTGCCGGGCATTCCCGGCATTTCGACAGGGTCGCTGATCATGATGAGCGTTTGACCCTTGACCGACCCGGTCATCGTCATCGCTCCGGGCGCGGCCGAGTCGAACCAATAGCTGACGTACTTCTTCTTGGACGGCTCGTAGGTGAGCAGCATCCTACCGGTCATCTCGGTGCCCTCCATGTCGAAGCTGTGGAACAACTCCAGCCACATCCCGCCCAGAGTCTTCACGGCCTTCACCTTGGCCTGAGTCTCCAGCGGAGGAGCCCCTGGATTCATGGACATCTTGATCGGCCCCTCGAAATCCCCCAAAAGGAACCATAACTGGTTCAATTCCGGGGGCGGGGGCATCATCAGGGAGGGGTCTTCCTGCGCCACGGAAAGCGCGGCGGAAAACACGAGCAACACACTCAAAATCGAGTTTCTCATACGAACTCCTTGGGCAAGACGCTGGAGCGCTTGCCTCTCTCTGACTTCTGTACCATTCTGTACGATTCCTTCCATTATTGCCTTGGGCTCCAACCTCTACTCCCGACCTAACGGCTCAAAAGGTACAATCCAATCATCTCCAGAGGACGCACAACATCATGGCAACGCGCATAGGCATCAACGGTTTTGGTCGGATCGGAAGACTCACGCTTCGCGCACTCATCGAACGGTACCGAGGCAAGTTCGATGTCGTAGCCATCAACGACCTCACAGACACCCGAACGAACGCCCACCTGTTCAAGTACGACACGACCTATGGCCCCTATAAGGGCTCCGTAGAGTTCGACGAAGGCTCGATCACCGTGGACGGCGACCGTCTCCAGGTGTTCGCCCAAAAGGACCCCGCTCAGATTCCTTGGGATCAAGTGGGAGCTGAGATCGTGCTCGAATGCACGGGCCTTTTTACAGATGCCACGAAAGCCGTCGCCCACCGCGAGCGAGGCGTTAAGAAGGTGATCATCTCCGCGCCGGCGAAGAACGAGGACCTGACCGTCGTTCTTGGGGTCAACGAGCAGATGTACAACCCCAAGGAGCACCATGTCATCTCGAATGCGAGCTGCACGACCAACGGCCTTGCGCCTGTGGCCAAGGTGCTTCATGAAAGGTTCGGCGTTGCGCGAGGTCTGCTGACGACCGTCCATGCCTATACCAACAGCCAGCGAACGGTCGATACGGCGGCCAAAAACCTCCGCGACGCACGAGCGGCAGCCGAAAACATCGTTCCTTCGAGTACGGGCGCGGCGAAGGCTGTGGGCCTCGTGATTCCTGAACTCAAGGGCAAGTTTACGGGCATGGCGTTCCGCGTCCCTACTCGAACGGTGAGCGTGGTGGACTTCACCGCCCTCTTGAATCGCGAAGCCCCCGTCGACGAGATCAACGCCGCCATGCGCGAGTACGCCGAGGGCCCGATGAAGGGCATCCTTCGCTATTCCGATGAGGAGTTGGTTTCGAGCGACCTGATCGGCGATTCGCATTCCTCGATCTTCTCGGCGGTCGATACCGTCGTGATCGGTGACCTCGCCAAAGTCGTCGCTTGGTATGACAATGAGTGGGGCTACTCTTGCCGCATCGCCGACCTGGCCCAGTACTTAGTCGAGGCGGGATTGGAAACGGCCGTGCCGGCGTAGCTGAGCTTCTCGTTTCATCGGCTGATATTTCTTGGCGGAGTTGCGCGCCATCGCCCGAAAATTCGCGCTATGCTTATGGCATGTCAGGCCCCAATGATCTCTCTCGCAGGCATTTCCTCGCCGGTTCCGCCGCAACCGCGGCAGCGCTCCTGAGTCCCGCAGGGGTTTTCGCGCAAGGATCGAACACGATCAAGGTCGGCGTGATCGGCTGCGGAGGACGAGGCTCCGGCGCAGCCGTGGACGCCGCGAACGCGGACCCTGGCGTCGTCATATGGGCGATGGGTGACCTCTTCCCCGATCGCCTTGCAAGCTCCCGCGAGGCTCTTCGCAAGAACCTCAACGACCGCTACCAGGTCCCCGACGGCCGAGCGTTCACCGGTTGGCGAGCTTATGAGGGCGTTCTTGGTTCCGGGGTCGACTACGTGATCCTCGCAACCCCGCCTGGGTTCCGTCCTATGCATCTCAAGGCGGCCATCGAAGCCCGCAAGCACGTGTTTATGGAAAAGCCCGTGGCAACCGATGCGCCTGGCATTCGAGAGGTCTTTGCGGCCTCCGACCGGGCGAAAGAGCGAGGCCTCAACATCGTCGCAGGGACTCAGCGCAGGCACGATTTTGCGTACCGCGAAGCCATGAAACGCATCCATGAAGGCCAGATGGGCGATGTGGTCGCATGCTACGCCTACTGGAATCAGGGCGCGCTCTGGAGCGTTCCCAAGAGCGCGTCGATGACCGATATGGAATGGCAGCTCCGCAACTGGCTGTACTTCGCTTGGCTCTCGGGAGATCACATCGTCGAGCAGCACGTACACAACCTCGACGTCTGCAACTGGGCGATGGGCAAACATCCAGCCAAGGCGGTTTCGCTGGCGGGCAGGCAGGTCCGCACGGAGCCCGTCTTTGGGCACATTTTCGACCACTTCGCCACCGAGTACGAGTACGACAACGGGGTCAAGCTCGTCAGTATGTGCCGCCAAATCGACAACACCGCGGGACGCGTTTCCGAACACCTCGTGGGAACCAAGGGAACCTCGAACGGCAACACCTACATTCGCGGCGAGAAGGCATGGAGGTGGGAAGGCGACCGGCCCAACCCCTATATGCTCGAACACCGAAACCTCGTCGAGGCGATTCGAGGCAAGGGTTACATTAACGAGGGCCGCCAAGTCGCCGAGAGCACGCTGACCGCGATTATGGGCCGGATGGCGGCCTATACGGGAGCGGAGATCTCTTGGGACCAGGCTCTGGAGTCGCAAGAGAAACTGATTCCAGAAACCTTGGCATTTGGACCGCTGGAAGTCCCGCCGGTCGCGATGCCGGGCAAGACGAAGTTCGTTTAGGAGTCTGACCGTGCAGAATCAAAGTCGTCGGGATGTTCTCAAGGCTGGATTAGCGTCCGGCCTCACCCTCGCATCAGGCTCAGCCATGTCGCTCAACGAAACCACGCCCTCACCTCAGAGAAAAGTCTTCCACCTGAACTACGCCCCCCACTTCGGCATGTTCCAGAACCACGCGGGCTCTGACCCCGTCGACCAACTCAAGTTTGCTGCGGACGAGGGGTTTAGGGCGTGGGAGGACAACGGCATGAAGGGCCGTTCGCCGCAAGAACAAGAGAAGATCGCCAAGACCATGAGCGACCTAGGGATCACGATGGGAGTATTCGTCGCAAATACGATCGACTGGACGAACCCCACTCTCACCACCGGACGCCAAGACCACTTGGAGCGGTTCGTCAAGGACATTCGGGACTCGGTCGAAGTCGCGAAGCGGGTCAACGCGAAGTGGATGACGGTGGTTCCTGGGACCGTCGAGCCGCGCCTCGAGAACGGGATCCAAACCGCAAACGTGATCGATGCCCTTCGGCGAGGGGCTGAGGTATTCGAGCCGCATGGCCTTGTAATGGTGCTCGAACCTCTCAACTTCCGCGATCACCCCAACCTGTTCCTCAACAAGATCGCGCAAGCTTTTGCGATTTGCCGCGCCGTCAACAGCCCCGCATGCAAGATATTGGACGACCTCTATCACCAGCAAGTCCACGAAGGCAACCTCATCCCGAATCTCGACCAGGCGTGGTCCGAGATCGCCTACTTCCAGATCGGCGACAACCCGGGCAGACGAGAGCCGACCACAGGTGAAATCAACTTCCGAAACGTGTTCCGCCACATCCACGGCAAGCGTTTCGAGGGAATTATGGGGATGGAGCATGGCAACGCAAGGCCGGGCAAAGAAGGCGAGCGGGCGCTGATCGACGCCTACAGGTCAGTCGACGACTTCTGAAGCTGAGGGAGACCTTAGCCGCCCTTGGCGAGGCGTGTGAAGGTTTCCTTGTCGACGCAGCGCATCAGGCACTCCTCATAGCTGCAAGCGCCGCGCCGGAAGAGGTCGGCAAGCGAGCGATCCATCGTCTGCATCCCGATGTTGGAATTCGTCTCGATTACCGAGTACATCTGGTGAGTTTTGCCCTCGCGGATGAGGTTCTTTACGGCGGAGACCCCGATCATGATCTCCAGCGAGGCCACGCGGCCGCCCCCCAATCGGGGTAGGAGCTGCTGCGAGACGACCGCTTCGAGGGTGTTCCCTAAGAGAACGCGGATTTGCTCTTGCTGATCCGAAGGAAAGACGTCGACGATTCGATCGATCGTGGCTGGAGCGTTTCGCGTATGCAAGGTTCCAAAGACGAGGTGGCCCGTTTCGGCGAGGGTCAAAGCCGCCTCGATGGTCTCCAGGTCCCGAAGCTCACCCACGAGGATGATGTCGGGGTCCTCGCGCAAGACCGCTCGCAAGGCGTTGTGGAACGAGAACGTATCCGAGTGCAACTCCCGTTGGCTGACGATGCACTTCTTGTGTCCGTGCAGGTATTCGATAGGGTCTTCGATGGTGACGATATGCCCGCCCCGGTTGGAGTTGATGTCGTCGATCATCGTGGCGATGGTCGTCGACTTTCCCGAGCCCGTCGGACCCGTAACAAGAATGAGCCCGGAGTGGCGGTTCGTGAGGTCACGAATCACAGGAGGGAGCCCAAGTTGCTCGAAGGTCGGGATTTTCGTCGGGATCGCCCGAAGCGCCGCAGCTACGCTGTCTCGCTGCATGAAGACGTTGACGCGGAATCGGGAAAGGCCCGCGATCCCATAGCTGAAATCCAGCTCGTGCGAGTTTTCAAACGTCTGGATGTGCTCATCTGTGAGGATGTCGTACACAAGCCTACGAGTGTCCTCTTGGCTGAGCACCTCATAGGGCAAGGACATGATCTCGCCATCCACCCTCGCCATTGGGGGGAGGCCGACCGTGAAATGAATATCGCTCGCCCGCCGCTCGACAGCCTCCCGCACGATCTCGTCTAGGTGGGTGCTGACAATCGGCTTCGCATCGACGGTCGCTTGGTAGGTCGAATTCTTCGAAGTCTCTTCACTGATGTCGAACTTGCTCGTATTGAGCTTCATCGTGTGGACTTCGGCGGGAATCGGGGCGGGGCGATAATGCGGCTCGGCGGTCGACGGCGGGCCCTCGTTGGACTGCACCTCCAACCTGATTTCTCCTTCATGCCAGCCGGAAGCGGATGAAGTGGTTTCTTGACTAGGCGCCTCGACCGGCGGAGGGCTGACTGGCTCGGTCGGCGCGACGCCTTCCTCGGACTGCTTGACGACTCGATCCCAGCTAAAGCTCTCTGCCATTCAGATACTCCTCAGAACCCATCAAATCTGCATGGCCGCTGCCTCAGCGATCACGCTCATCGCCCGCTCGACCAGAGTCGGAACCGACTCCTCAGTCACTCCCAACGCTTCCATAGCCCACTGGGGAATATCGTAGTCGCCGGATTCCGGAAGTCCTTCGAGCGCCCACTTGGCGATCAAACTCCCCACGGCAACGCAAGCGCGGTGCATCAGGTATGGGTCTTCAGAATCGGCCGGAGGCTGGTGGTACATCAATCCTTGCACCAGCGCATCGGGAAATCCCCATTGCGTCGCGGCGGCAACGGCTACGTCGGCGTGATGCGCGCCAAACACCTTCTGCTCGGCCTCGAAGACCGGCATTCCGTGCTCCGCGAGCGCCTCCACTCTCTCATAGTCGCCCTCACCGAAGCGGTCGAGCAGAGTGCAGCCGATGAGGTGCAGCAGCCCGCAAGTATAGGCGTCTTCGGGAGAGAGCTTGCGCGTCTCCCTGGCGATCCACTTGCAGCAAATCGCCGTATCGACCGAGCGCCGCCACCACTGCCTTCGGCGAAGCGACTCCTTATCGGTCTTTCCGACGAACATATCGTAGAGGCCGACCGTCATCGCGATCTGGCGAATCGTCTTGAACCCAAGGAACATGATCGCGTCCTTGATCGACGTGATCTTCTTCGGCAGTGCGTAATAGGCTGAGTTCGCTACGGTCAGCAGACGGCTGCTGAACCCAGGATCGACCGAAATCGCGTTTTCGATTTGGCCGGTCGATGACTCGGCGGAACCTGACAGCTCTACGACTTTGTAGACGACATGGGGCAAAACGGCGACTTCCCGAACCTTCGCGAGCAAAGGCTTCACCGGGTCAATCGGTTGTGGAGCGGGTACGGCAGACATAGTTTCTCGGCCCCTCCCCTCAAAGGGCGTTCCTCCATAGTTGTCGGCAGTTTCCCGCCGCTCCAACAGACCCGCCGCTAGGCATAGATCACCCTCAGCGTCTCGTCGACCGAAGTGATCCCCATGAGGATCTTCTGCACGGCGTCCATCTGGAGCGATCTCATGCCTTGCTCGATGGCCACGCCTCGAATCGAGTGGGAAGGCGATTTCTGGAGCGTCAGGTCGCGGATTTCGTCCGACATCATCATCAGTTCATGGATTCCCGTGCGCCCCTTATAGCCGGTGCCTTTACAGGCGTCGCATCCCTTTCCTCGGAAGAGAGTCACCTCACCCCCCGTCTCCGCGCCGATCTCTTCGGGCACCGGGAAGCCATACCGAATCAGGCCCTCTCGCGTCCCCGCATACGCCTCTTTGCAGCGCGGGCAGATTTGCCTCACAAGACGCTGAGCCAGCACGCATACGATCGAGGAGGAGATGAGGAACGGCTCGACGCCCATTTCGATGAGCCGTGTGGTCGCCGACGGCGCATCGTTGGTGTGAAGCGTCGAAAGCACGAGGTGGCCTGTCAGCGCGGCTTCCATGGCGATGGTCGCCGTTTCGGTATCCCGCATCTCGCCGACCATGATGATATCGGGGTCCTGCCGGAGCATCGCGCGGAGTCCGGCCGCAAAGGTCATACCGGCGCGCACGTTCACGTTGCATTGGTTGATCCCTTGAATCTCGTATTCGACGGGGTCTTCGATGGTGATAATGTTCGCCTGGCCATCGTTGAGCTTGTTCAGGATCGAATACAGCGTCGTCGACTTCCCGGACCCGGTCGGACCCGTTACGAGGATGATCCCGTAACTTCTCGAACAAACGTCTTCGAGGTTCTTCATGTTTTGGGGCAGGAACCCGAGGCGGCTCAGGCCCACCATCACGCCCCCTTTGTCGAGAACCCTCAACACGATCTTCTCGCCATAGACGACCGGCAAGGTGGAAACGCGAAGGTCGTACTCCTTCCCTCCAACCGTGACGCCGATTCGGTTGTCCTGCGGGACCCGCTTTTCGGCGATGTCCATGTTCGACATGATCTTGAACCGCGAGCACAACGGGGCCACCACTTTCCGGGGGAGCTTCATGCCCTCGATCATCACGCCGTCGATGCGGTACCGAACCAGGAGTCCTTCGCGATTCGGCTCAATGTGGATGTCGCTCGCACGGTCATGGATGGCTTGGTTAATGATGAGGTTGGCCAGGCGGATGATCGGGGCGTCCTCCCCCATCTCCCTGAGTTCGGCCTCGCTCAGTTCGTCGTCCGCGCCCTGCGTGAGTTCAATATCGCCATCGAAGTCCCGCATGACCCCCGCGAGCGCGTCGTTGACGTTGACATCGACCTTATAAAGCGCTCCGATGGCCGTGTTGAGGTCCTCTTCGATGGCGATGACGGGCTCGATTTCGAGTCCTGTCGCAAGCCTCAGTTCGTCGATCACGAACACATCGAGCGGGTTCGCCATCGCCACAACGAGCTTGCTTTCGTTGCGCCCGATCGGCAAACACCTGAACCGCTTCGCAGTCTGAGGAGGAATCTGCGCGAGGACATCCGCAGGCGGACGAACGTCGGCGACCTCGGCGAACATGAGACCCCAGACCTTGCCGAGGCACTTTACGCGGTCGCGCTCCTGAATCAGCCCCATGTTGACGAGGACCCGCGCGATCGGGTCCGCGCCCCCTAACTCGCGCTGCTTTTCTTCCGCGAGGCGGAGTTGCTCCTCGCTGATGTAACCCTCTTGAACAAAAACCTCGCCTGAAAGCATCGCCAGCCCTAACGCGTCCTCCGGAGGACGGTCCGATACACTCATTCCACTTCCGGCGGGCCGCCATGCCCGTAGCTTTGTCGGAATGCTGCGATCCGCGACCCCTGAGTAGAATCCACTCATGCCCCCAGGCGCCCCAGAAGCCGACTCCTGGCGTGAGCTTGTCATGCGATCGATGTCTGCGCCTGCTTGGCTCAAGCCTGGCGCGCCCCACGACGACGTCGTGCTCAGTACCCGCGCGCGGGTGATGCGGAACCTGCGCGGCTTTCGGTTCCCCCACAACGCACCTCCCGACGAACTCGAACAAATCCTCGCGAGCGTTTCCTCTTCAGCCTCCCAAAACCTCCCGAATTGGACCATCCTCTCTCAGCTTTCCCCTTCCGAAAGGGACTATCTCATCGGTTGCCGACTGATCTCGCCCCGATTCCCGGTCAACCAACCCGGACGCGCGGTCGTTTTGGAGGCCAAGCGGCTCTGCAGCGTCATGGTTAACGAAGAGGACCACCTGCGCATTCAATCGCTCTCGCCGGGGTGGTCGCTGCGCAAGTCGCGGAAAGCCGCTTCGGAGACGCTGGACGCTCTCGCCCGCGACCTCGAGTTTGCCGAATCGCCTCGGTTCGGATATCTCTCCGCGAGCCCCTACAACTGCGGCTCAGGTATCCGGCTTTCCTCGATGGTGCATCTGATCGGCCTCGCTCACGCCAAGCGCCTGCCCAACGTGTTGCGCGCCTTGGCCGACCGCGGAGTGGTGGCGCGGGGCCTCTTTGGAGAATCTAGCCGAGCCGTAGGAGCGTTCCTGCAAGTCAGCATCGTCAGCGGCGCCATCGAGGCGTTCGTGGGGGCGGTCCAGTACCTCATCGACGAAGAGCGCCGAGCCCGCGAGTCCATTTCGACGACCGAACTCGAACACCGGGTGCAGTCCGGGCTCGAATACGTCGCGACCTCCGGTTCTGTCCAACTTTCCGAGGCCCTGAGGGTCCTGGCGTGGGTTCGATGGGGGGCGGCGGCGGCGCAAACGTCCGGAGTGACCCACCGCGACGTCGATACGTGGCTCGCAACGCTCGATTTTCGCGGCCCTTCCGACGAGGTCGCGGCCGGGCAGCAGCGAGCCCGCTTTCTCAAAGAAAGGCTTCTCCGCTAATCCCCTAGGGGGCAACGGACAGCCACTCGTTCCACATTGTCTCTTGCGCGAATCGAAGCTGAGCGTAATCCGTCGCCACCCCGGCATACGTGCCTGAAGACGAAAAGTCGATCGAGACGCCGTGGCTGTTGAGCGAGTTCACGTTGTGCCCTTCCCAAACCACCGCGTCGGCGATCTTTGCGCGAACATCGGCGGCGGCGGTCTGAATGCCGGGTATCCCGATGAGCGATTCGATCAGTTCGCACACGTGGTACAGGTCGCGATAGACTCGGAACGCCGACGGGCTGTAGCTCTTGGCCTGCGTGCGGACCGACTGAATCTCGGTTCCAATCGACCCGACGTTCGCGATGAGTTGCGAAGCCAATTCGCTCACGGAGGCCCCAAGAGCCGGCAATTTGCTGGTGTCGAGAACGCTCTGTGTGATCTTCCGGGTCTGGTACGCCGGCACTGCGAGCATCCCATCGACGAACGCCTTGGAGAGCGTCACCGTCGAGGCATCGGGGCTGTCGCGAAACTCGCCGAAGATGAGGTCGTAGGGATAGCCTTCGCCCGGAGGGCTCTCCTCACTGCCGACGATCAACTGCGCGCGGTCCTGCAACTCGTACGCCACTTCCAGCATCTGCATCAGGCTCGCGTCCCATGCGATGATGTCGAGAACGTTGTTGCCGATGGCCTGCGAAAGCTGCCATGTCTGGATTGCGTTGCCCGTTTCGTCATCGTAGCTGACCGCCCGCGTCGGCAACGTATCTTCCGGCTTCCTGCGCCAGCCGTTGCCGTGGTTCCACACCACGAGCACGTAGCGATCGGCGGGGTAGTACGTTTTCGTCCAGTTCACGAAGTCTAGAAGTGTTGAGGCTTGGCCCATATCGACCCCAGGGCCCATGTCTTGGATCAACTCGCTCGCGATGCTCGAAGTCGTGTCGGGCTTGACCAGATAGCGGCGCGTGCCGTCGAAGCTCGACGAGGGCCAAACCGATTGGGACTGCTTCCACTGTACGACGAATCGAACGTCGGGATTTTGCGCCACAGACTCCATCTGATTCACGTTGAGGGTACTGAACGTATACAGATCGTTAGCTGCGTTCAGGAACACCATGACCGTCCATTTCGTCTGCGTGGCCTGAAACGGATCGACCGTGATCAGCCCACTGCCTTGGTGGCCGGTGTCACTGTGGGTGGCTCGGAGGGTCCCGCTTCCCGGCGTCAGCCCAAGGGCGATTCCGGTTTCATTGACGCTTGCGACGCCGCCGAGCGCCGACCACTCGAAGGCCTCGTCTTCGACGAAAACCGCCCGATTCGCACCGCTGTACCCTGCAGCGTAATATTGGCGGCTGTGCTGAACCTTGACGCTGGCCGATTCGGGAGTGACCTTGACCATCGTGGGGTCTTCGCCCACGGCGCTCAAAAACGTCGTCCGGCCGGAAAGCGTAACGAGCGTTTCGAGGACTCCGGTCCGGACGCCCAACAAGTCGCGCTGCGAATACAGTTCGACGTAAAGCCTGTACACACCGCTGCCGGACACGGGGATCGTCAGGCCCTGCAAACCGTTGGCGTCCTGGTTCATGACGAGGGTTTGCACGAGCTGATTCGAGGCCGTGTAGAGGCGAACCCTCTGAGAGAGTCCCGTTACCGCCCTCCCCCGGTTGGTCCAGTCGGTTTGATAAAGGAGTTCAGTCGCGCCGCCCCCTCCGCCGCAGCCTACGCACAGCCAGCCTGCCAGGAGGAGAGCCAAGATCGCGGGCCCATTCAACCAACTCCAGAACCTCGAACGCGATTGCATCATCGTTTGCCTTACCTCTTTGACGGCTTTCCGGGCAAAAGTTTCCAAACGAGGCTGGTTTCGACGGGGAAATCAACCGAGAATCGAACGTAGCGTGTGCTGGGCTGATTCCCTTTGTCAGTTGGTTAAGTTGCTCGAAAGGCTGGGCGTCGACACTCTCGACCCCCAGGGCGATTCTACAGCAGTTGGGTTCCCGCTCGCACTTCGGCTCAAAGAAGGCGGAAGGCTCGTGCTCGACCTTCCTGAGCCGGCTCTGATCGCTGACCTCGATCCCGCGAAGGTCGGCGTGGCCGTGGTCGACGGCCTAGGATTCGTGCGAAAGGCCTGGGGACTCGCAGAAACGTTTTTCGACCGGTTGGGGAAGCAGAGCCTGCTGATCAGCGAGTTCGGGCCCTTGGTCGAGTCCGCGCTGGGGGGTCAATCAGGATCGCTCTACACCGAAGGCGTCCGCTTTCTAGCCTCCCCGATCGCCTACGGAAACACCCAAGAGGCCCTCTTGCTCGCAACCTGCGCCCGAGAGGAGCGCGTTTTCCGAGGAAGAGCCTCTCGAAGCTCGCTCGAAGCCGACCTCCTCAAAGAACTGGGGGCGGTGACTTCGGCGCATACCGAGATCCACGGGTTGTGCGCTGCGGCGATCCACGCGTTGGCCTCGCGTCTCGATCCGGCCGCCGCCATGCTTTGGATTCCCGAAGAGGGCGCCAACCCGCTCCGATTGGCCGCTCACACGGGAATCAATCGCAAGGGCGCCCATTCCCTGAAGCAGATTCAGTCGAGTAAAGGGGCCGCCTGCCTTGCTGAACTCGTCGCTGACTGCCGCAAGCCGCTCTTCCTCGACAGCGTGGGCGACAACCCGCTGAGCGCGTCGCTCGAAGCCGAGATTTGCTACTTGAAGCCAGGTGGGGTGAGCCTGATGCCGTTGATGGCGGGCGACTCGCTGATGGGGGTCCTCGAAATCGTCGCCAAGCACGATCAAGCGAACTTCCGCGACTTTCAAGAGTTCCATTCAGTGCTGAGCGAGCACCTCGCCCTCGCGCTTAACAAGGCGTACTTGTTCGAGCGGTTCAAATCGCTGGCGAGCAACGATCCCCTGACCGGCATCGCCAACCATCGCACGCTTCAGGAGTTCCTCCACTTGAGAATCGCCGAGGCTGAGCGAACCGAACAGCCGATCGGGGCGCTCATGATCGACGTCGATCATTTCCGCAGCTTCAACGAAGAGGAAGGGCATGACGTGGGAGACGGCGTCCTCCAAGAGGTTGCGCTCGCGCTCAAGCAGTGCGTTCGCCAATACGACTTAGCCGCGAGATACGGCGGCGAGGAGTTCACCGCCGTTCTTCCGGGAAGCGATCAGGAAGAAAGCCTGGGGACGGCCGAGCGGGTTCGTTCGAAAATCGAATCGCTCAGGCTCAAGACGCCTTCGGGCCGGGAACGCCCGCTAACAGTGAGCATCGGAGTGGCGGTGTATCCAAGCCATGCGCAGGGAGCTTCTTCTCTCTTGCGAGCCGCCGACACCGCCCTCTTCGAAGCCAAGAGGTCCGGACGTAACCGCGTGGTGCTGTATTCCGGCGGCCCGGTTGGGGACGGCACGAGGTTCGCGATCGCCCTCGAAGACTTGTGGGAGTGGGTTCCAGCGGGACGCAAGAGCAAGACGGAGGCGCTCTGCGCGGAGTTGGACCTCGCAATCGAGAAGACGGCTCAGAACCTGAGGCTCACTTCGGCGCAAGTCCACCTGCTGAGGTGCCTGGGTGTCGTCGCGGGCGAGTATCGGAGGGCCCGGAGCGCGCAATCTCCCAGCAAGCTCAAGAGGATGGAAGCGAGCCCCGACCTGCGAATCTTGTTGCCGAGTCTCAACGCCTTGGGCGAGAGATTCGACGGCAAAGGCGCTACGGGAACCGCGGGCTCGCGTATCCCGTTCTTGGCGCGGCTCTACGATGTGTTCGAGCAGTGGGTTCTTCACGGCGAACAGGCCCTAGCGCGCGACCCGGGACGCTTTGACCCCGAGGTTCTCGACGCGATAGCTGGGTTCGAATCAGCGGCCTAGCCACGTGCGGCCGCGGCGTCCATTCGGTGCCATACTGCACGGCGGAATGCCCGAAGCTGCGCCGCCCCCACCTTATCGCCCCTCCGACCCTCGATCTCGGCTCATCGTCGCACTGGACCTTCCGTGCCTCGAAGACGCGCTCAAGCTCGTCGAAGCCCTCGGCGACGATGTGCAGTTCTATAAGGTCGGGTACCGGCTCTTCTTTGCCGAAGGCTTGCCGGCGGTCGAGAGGCTCCGCTCGCTCGGGAAGGAGGTGTTCCTCGACCTCAAACTCGACGACATCGACGCAACGATTGCGACCGCGGTCGAGGTCCTGGGTGGCCGGGCGAGGTTCCTGACGCTTCATGGCGGCCCCGCGACGATCCGCGCAGCGGTCCGAGGGCGGGGCTCCCGCTCCCTCCCGCTCCTACTCTCCGTGCCTCTCCTTTCGAGCGTGGGGCCAGACGAACTAAGGGACAATCTCGGCCTCGACGGAATCCGCGCGCCAGATGACTTTCTCATGAACTACCTCACCCACCGAGCCCAGGCCACGCGTGAGGCCGGTGCGGACGGCTGGATCGCTTCCGGTGAAGCGATTCGCACGCTGCGAGAGAAGTTGGGCGACGAACCGTTGATCGTGAGCCCAGGGATTCGACCGGCGGGAGAATCTTCCGACGAGCACAGGAGATCGACCGACCCTCGCACCGCACTTGGCTGGGGAGCGGACTTCCTCGTGGTGGGCAGGCCCATCACGCTCAGTTCGGACCCTCAAGGCGCGGCCCACCGAATCCAATCCGAAATCGCCGACGCGCTCGCCGTTCGCTAACGTCTACCCCAGAATCGTGCCGTTCACGCTGAGGACGAACTGATAGCCGAACGTATCACAGGCCTTGCGGCACATCACCATCCTCGAAAGGAAGATTTCGAAGTACTCCATGACGCTGGCGTAACTCGTGTCGATCTCCAAGGTCAGTTCGATCTTCTGCGCGGCTAGGTCCATGACCGTTCGGCTCTTCTGCACCGCATAGTTCACCCGGTCGTGAATATCGAACGACTCCAAAATGGGGTTTTGGACTCGGCTGTAGTGAACGTCGCTCTTGTCGGCGACGATCAACGCGGCTGAAATCGTGTTGATGGGGGTTCCGTGAAGCTCCTCATGGTTGCCGATAGCTCCGAGGATAGGAGCAAGTTCCTCTTCGGGCATCCCCAAGTCGCTGAGAATGGGATACGCGAGGTTGGCGCCGCTGATCGGATGGCTCTCCCGGTTGATGACGTTTCCGATGTCGTGGAGATACGCCGCGATCTGTCCAAGTTCGACCTCACGCGGCGGCGCGCCAAGCTGCTCGAGCAAGTAACGGGTGATGCTGCTGACAATCCCCGCGTGGCGATGGCCGTGCTCGGTGTATCCCATCGCCTTCATCACTTCGTTCGCGCCGTCGATCAGCGCCCGCACCCTCGGGCTCTTCTTCACGTCACCGAGCGTAACGGGTCTCCTCGTCGAAGCGGCCGCTATCTCGCTCATGATCTCAGTCCTTTTGTACTAACCATTCTTCAAGACGTCCGTTCGCAATCTTATACTCGGCAAATCGTGACCAGGTAAACGTACCAGGTTATTTCCGGATGCCTTGGCAATCCGCACAAACCTTTGTATATTGGATTTTGCACTTGGGCCCCAAAACCTAGCCATCGTTTGCATTGTAGTTCAAGGCCCAAATCATTTGGAGGAAGCGAAGATGAAGAAACTCGTATTGATGGGCTTGGCGGCGTCGCTCGGCGTTGCGCAGGCTCAACTTTGGACGGAAGTGGGCGATGCTGGCGATCTGCCGGGTACTGCCCAAATCACGGTCGGCTCTGGCGCTCTGGATTTCATCAGTGGGTTCATTGGCAACAACCCGGCCGCGGACGGCAACGACAAGGACATGTACTGCATTTATATCGCGGACCCGTCCCTCTTTTCGGCGACGACGGTAGGTGGCTCAAGTCTCGACACGCAGTTGTTCCTCTTCAATACGGGAGGCTTCGGCGTGACGTTCAATGACGATCACCCCGGTGGCAGTGTATTGCAGTCGACGATCACTGGCACATTCTTGCCCGGACCTGGCCACTACTACCTCGCGATCAGCCGATATGACCGCGACCCCGTAGACGCGACCGGCGCCGAACTGTGGTTGGACACTCCGTACGACGTCGAGCGCGCACCCGACGGCCCTGGCGCGGGCAGCCCAATCTTCGATTGGAACGGCACTGCCGCTTCGACGCTCACTGGCGCATATCGGATCTCGCTCACCGGAGCATCCTACTGCGCGGTTCCTGAGCCCGCGACCCTGGCCGCCCTCGGGCTTGGCCTTGCCGCTGTGGTTCGACGACGCAAGAAATAAGCTCCTCGACCGATGAGGGAAGAAGAACCCGGCCCTTCGGCCGGGTTTTTTCTCTTTGAACCTAAGTCAGTTGGCGGGCGAGGTGCCCACGCGCTCGAGCCGAGTCACCAGTTCTCCGTTCGCCCGTTGCTCCTGTAGGATCAAGCCCTCGCCTGCCACGAACCAACTGTTGAGTTCGAAATGGCGCGTCCCCAAGTCGAAAACGAAGGTGGATCGCAAGACACGAGACGACGGAAACGAAGGCAGAGGGGACTTCTCGAACCTCTGACTCCACACGCCCTTCGCTCGCCTCTGGGCCCCACGCAGGATGACCACGCCTTCCCAGGCCCGCCTCGACTCAGCCTCGTCCGCGGAGAGCAGGGGGATCGGAGGTTCGAACCTCCCGACCGCGCCCTCCGACAAGTAAAGATCGCCGCCGTCCTGATACAGGCGCGACGTGCCTCCCCGACTCACCAGTTCCAGGCCCTTGTGGCCCCCGACCGAGATTTCCCGCGTCGCACGAATGGACTCGGAAAATGACCCATACCCCGTTCGAACTCCGAACGTCCACGAGTCTCCCACATCGAGCGGGAAGTACTCGTTCTTCGGGCCGCAGCCTGCCGCCAAGAGCGACATCGCGGCCCCCAAACCGCAGCTAAGTAGGTTCGAGCTTCGCAAGGCCTTGCACCAATTTCTTGACTCCAATGACACCCGGAAACGCGACGGTCACTTCGGTGTCTCCCTTGATCGGCACGCAAGCCACCACGACCCCGACGCCAAACTTCGCATGGCGCACCGTCTGCCCGACGTCGAAAGGCGGTTTCCAGTCCGGCGAGCGCAGGGCCGTGCGCGGGGGCGGCGAGGCTGCGGCCCGAGGCTCGATCACGCCATATCGGCCCGAGCGCTCCTGATAAACCGTGGAGAGCCCCTCGGGCGCGGGACGCGATCCACCCATGACGCGTATAAGTTCTCGCGGAATTTCCTCAAGAAATCGCGAGGGACGGTTGAACTGAGGCTGTCCATACACGCTTCGCCGGTGCGCCCTCAGGAGATAGAGTTCTTGTTGCGCGCGGGTCATGCCCACATAGCAGAGCCTTCGCTCCTCTTCGAGCTCCGCGTCATCTTGCATCGACCTCGAATGCGGGAACACACCCTCTTCCAACCCCGTGATGAACACGACCGGAAACTCCAGGCCTTTCGCCGTGTGGAGGGTCATCAGCGTGACAGCCTCCCCGCCTTCGCCGATAGAATCAGCGTCCGACACCAACGCAACGCTTTCGAGGAACCCGGAGAGCGTCGGCTCGTCCGCTGAGGCGTCGTACTGCGTGGTGACGTTGAGCAACTCCTGGAGGTTCTCCAATCGCGATTGGGCGTCGGGCGAGCGGTCTTCGCGAAGCGAGGAGAGGTACCCGCTTGCCTGAAGAAGGGATTTCAACACCTGCGTGACGCCGCCGGATTCCGAGAGGTGCCGGGCTTCGAGAATCGCTTTTGAAAACGCGCCGATGGGGTTTCGGGCGCGGGACGAAAGCTGTTGGAGGAACTCCTCGGTGGCGCAGGCGTCGAGGAGCGAAATCGAATTGGCAGCGGCGAACTGCTCGATCGCTTGGAGGCTGGTAGCCCCGATCCCCCTCGTGGGAACGTTGATCACCCGCCGAAACGAAACGTCGTCCTGAGAGTTGAGCACGAGCCGTAAGTACGCCACCGCGTCCTTGATCTCTTTCCGCTCATAAAACCTCTGCCCGCCGATCAGCACATGCGGAATCCGCAGCGTCAGGAGGGCTTCTTCCAGCACCCGGCTCTGCGCGTTCGTTCGGTAAAGCACGGCGAACTCGCCGTATTTTCTTCGACCCGTCGAGGAGTCTTGCAAGATGGTTTCGGCGACGGCCATCGCCTCGTCGAGTTCGGTTCCGGCTTCGATGAGGTGGATGTGCGCGCCCTCGATGTTCTCGGTCCAGAGTTCCTTGTGCGCCCTCGACCGGTTGTTTCGGATGACCTCGTTTGCGGCCCGCAAAATGGTCTTGGTCGATCGGTAGTTCTGCTGGAGCTTGATGATCGTCGCGTCGGGCCAGTCGGCTTTGAAGCTGAGGATGAGCTTGACGTCGGCGCCGCGCCACCGATAAATGCTTTGGTCGTCGTCCCCAACGACGACTAAATTGCGACTCTTTTCGGCCATGAGTTGCACAAATCGATATTGAGAAAGGTTGACGTCCTGGTACTCGTCCACGAGAACGTGCTGAAACCTGCTTTGATACTGCTCCCGTACGTCGGCGCGTTGTTCGAGGAGCCGTACGGCCCAGTAGATCAGGTCGTCGAAATCCATGGCGTTAGCTTTCTGAAGTCTTTCCGAATATGACCTATACACATCTACCGCAATGCGCTCGATGAAACCTGCGACCCGCCCGGCCATCGCGTCCGGACTTTCGAGCCGCTCCTTGGCGTTGCTAATCTCTCGGAGGATGACGCGAGGATTGATTGATTTTTCGTCGAGATTCTTGGACTTAAATATCTCACGAATGAGGCTCAGTTGGTCGGAGTCGTCGTAAATCACGAAGTCGCGAGAAAGTCCAAGTTTATCGGCGTCTCTTCGAAGCATCCGGCTGCAGATCGAATGAAAGGTGCCGATCCACATCGGGCGTACCGACGCGCCGGTTAGGCTCTCCACTCGCTCCGACATCTCGCGGGCAGCTTTGTTTGTAAAAGTTACCGCAAGAATCCTATCCGCATACACTCCGCCCGCGACCAATCGAGCGATCCGCGCCGCGATCACACGGGTCTTGCCCGAGCCCGCGCCCGCAAACACGAGCAGCGGGCCGCCTTCATGTTCGACAGCTCGCCGCTGTTCTTCGTTCAGAGGAATGGATTGGGTCGTGGGCATCGACCCTCCTATTATGCGGGATGGAGTCGCCCATGCCCTTAGATTCGCGAGAAAGCGTCGCGGAAACTTTCCGCAGCCGAATCCCGCGCGTCGGTTGAACCAGAAAGTCGCTCCTGGCCGTCGTATCTGTGACGTGTCGCGATTGGATCGCGTCATAATGGTTGGACAGTCGCAGGTCAAGGCATGGCCTTGCCTCGGTGATTGTCGGAGGACAACGAATGAAGCGTTTTTGGGGAACGATTCTTGCCGTAGCGCTCGCAGGAGCGGTGCTTGCGCAAGCGCCATTTACGATCGTGAGACCGGTCGACGGCTCCAAGGTTCGGGAGAAGATTCGGGTTCTCGTGCCCGAGAACAGCATTCCCGATCGGGGTTATGTGGGCGTTTATGTGAACGGGAAGTTCGTCGAAGCGACCGTTTTCGATAAGAAGGACGGCTACTTCGAGTACATCCTCGACACCAAGGAACGCAAGATCGCCGATGGCAAGACCCAACTCGCTCTCGTCCTGTTCCAAGATCAGGGCGAGCGTTCGGTGGTCTTGGAGAGATCGTCCGTCGAGGTCACCGTCGCCAATTCGACGTCGATCGACGTCCCTGATGACGGATTCTCGCTTCGGTACAAGTTCAAGCAAGGCAAAGAGCTGATCTACAACGTCGAAGTCGCGGGAACGCTGAGTTCGATCAGCGAGGCCCAGGCAAGGATGGGCGGACGTGCGGCCGAGCTGCCGGTCGAATCCGACAAGTTCCGACTGCTTTATGCAATCGATAACGTCCTTCCGGACGGTAAAGGGCTCGTGCGGGTGCAAGCGCTCCCCGACCCCGGCAAGAATTACGCCCACTTCACGCTCCTTGAGAACGCCGCCGGCGAGGTCCTCGAAGGGGCTCGCTACTACGACTGGCAGATGCACCCGCTGTACATGGCGATCAACCCCACCGGCTCCGAAGAGTTCGGGTTTGTTCCGCTCTACGTGCCGATCGAAGGCTCGCTGGGTGATCCTGCGCGAACTGACCTCTACGTGCTGATTCCCTTGCCCACACTGCCGACCAAGTCAGTCAAACCGGGCGGTTTCTGGGCGTCGAGCTTCCAGCTTCCGACTCTCGACTTGGATCGATGGTACGAACTCAAGTCGCTGGTCGCCAAACTCCCAGCCCGAGGCGAACTCTTGGGCATGGAATGGGAAATGGGCCATCCGTGCGCAAAGATTCGAACGAGCGTTGCTCAGGCGTCCGTACCCTCGCCTGGGCAGGGTAAGGACGGGCAGGCAGCGCTCGGAGGAGAGAGAGTCTCCGTCGAGCAGACCACGTGGTTCGCCCTCGACCTCGGCGTACCAGTCAAGTTCGTTTGGGACCTGACCGCCGACACTCGCCAGCAATCTCAGGGCACCTCGGCGCAACCTGGAGGAGGGACCCGCGGCGCCCCAATGAGTGGCGGCGGCGGGCAGCGCAGCGACGATGAAGGCGGACGCATGTCAGGAACCCAGGGGATCGGCCAAGCTGGCACAATGGGACCTCCGGGAGCAGGGCGCGGCGGACGCGGCGGCCAGGGCATCATGGGCCCTCCCGCAGCGACTGGTAGAGGCGGCGCGCAGGGTGGCGGCGCAAGGGGCGGAACGGAACTCTTGCGATTCCGCTATCGGATCGTGCTCACTCTCGAAAGCTAATTCATAATGAGGGGAGTTTATGCCCCTCAAGATCGCCTCCAAGCGAAAGAACAAGCGGGGCTCCTCTGCTGATCCAGAGGAGTACCGCATGACTCTGAGCGAACACATCTCCGAACTGCGAGATCGAATCGTCCGCACATTCGTCGTCATCGCGGTCGGGTGGACGGTCGGCTGGTTCATTCAGCCCTACCTTTACGACTCCCTCAACCACCTTGTCAACGTCGCGGTCGCCGATTACCGCAAGACTCACGCCGATTTCCAATACTCCGAGCCGTTCAAGAGCGCGACAGAGGCGTTCTTTCTGAAGTTTCGGCTCTCGTTCATGATCGGCCTGGGGATCGCCCTGCCCTACATCGTTCTGCAGATATGGGGGTTCGTTTCGCCCGGACTCAAGGCCGAGGAACGGCGTCCGATTCGCCGGCTCGCGCCCCTGAGCGTTCTGCTGTTTGCCTTGGGCGTAACGCTCTGCTGGCTGGTGCTTCCCACGACGCTCAGGTGGTTTCTCAGCTTTTTCGAGGATTTCCCCGGCACCGCGCTGTACCAAGAGCCGGGGACGATGGTCTTCTTCATGTTCAAGCTGATGCTTGCGTTCGGCGTGGGCTTTCAACTTCCGCTTGTCGTCTATATCGCCGGACGAATCGGGTTGATTGGGCCCGACACGTTGATTCATTACTGGAGGCACGCGATCGCGTTCGTCGTGATCACGAGCGCAATCCTCACCCCGACGGGCGATGCGTTCACGCTCCTCATGATGGCGATCCCGATGACCCTCCTCCTGGCGATCAGCGTGGCGGCGGTCAAGCTGACCGTGAAACGTTCGGACTGGGCGCCAGAACTCGATGAGTTGGATTAGCCATGGAGCGTCGAACGCTGGCCGAACGTGTTGCCGGCATTCCGATGTTCGAGCGCAAGGCCCAGGTGATTCGAATCCGCGCAAGGCAAGCGGAGTTTGCGGAGACGCAGGAAGCGCTCCCTGGAATCGTGGCGGAAAACCTCCGCAAACGCGGCATCGAGAGGCTCTTCACCCACCAGGCTCAAGCGATCGACGCCGTGAGGTCGGGGAAAGACGTCGTCGTCGTCACGGGCACCAATAGCGGGAAGACGATTTGCTTTGCAGTGCCCCTCCTGGAGCGTTGCCTCGCCGAACCCACGGCTCGCGCGCTGCTGCTCTATCCCACGAAGGCCCTTGCGCGCGATCAGCTTCAAAGGCTGGAGTCGTTGGGGGAGGGATCGGGGCTTCGTGTGGGCGTTTACGACGGCGACACACCCAAGTCCGAGCGGGCAGCCATCCGAAAAGCCGCTTCGGTGCTGATCACCAACCCGGACATGCTGCACATAGGAATCCTTCCCAATCACGAGAACTGGGCCAGATTCCTTCGCAACTTGCGAACGATCGTTCTCGATGAGATGCACGTGTACCGCGGAGTGTTCGGGTCTCATGTCGCTAGCGTCCTGCGACGACTCTTGCGCCTTTGCAAAGCGGCAGGGTCTCAACCTCAGGTGATCGGCGCTTCGGCCACGATCGGGAATCCGGCCCAGCTCTTCGCCCAACTCACGGGGAAGGAGGGACACGTGGTCGCGGGCGACGGGTCGCCGAGCGGCGAGCGAAGCTACTTCTTCTGGGCCCCTCAACTCGGCGACGAGGAGTCCTTTCCCAGCCCGAACCGCTCGACTTCGGCGGCTCTGGTTCAGATGGTACAGGCAGGGCTTCGGGCGCTTGCGTTTTGCCGGTCGAGGAATTCGGTGGAGCTTGTTTTGCGCTACGCCCGCGTTGCCGCCCGAAGGCGAGGGGTCGACCCGGACCTGATCGACAGCTATCGCGCGGGGTATCGGCCGGAGGACCGAAGGGAGATCGAGCGCGCCATTTTCGAGGGCCGCCTTCTGGGTCTCGCGAGTACGAACGCCCTTGAACTCGGCGTGGACATCGGCGGGTTGGACGTCGTGCTGATGAATGGGTACCCCGGCTCCCGCTCCGCCTTTTGGCAGCAAACCGGCCGCGCGGGACGCGGGACCGAAGAAGGCGCGTCGGTGCTGCTGGCCCGGAACGACCCCCTGGACCTCTACTTCGCCCGGCACCCGCGAATCCTGATGGAATCGCCTCCTGAGCCCGTGTCGGTCAGCGTCGATAACCCGGTGATTCTCGAACAGCAGCTTCGATGCGCGGTGTACGAGCGCCCGATGACCCTCGACGAGGTTGAGGCGTTTTCCTCTTCGGCTTCCTGGGCGATAGGTTCTCTTGCCGAAAGCGGTGATATCGAGATGAGCGCCGGGAGGTACTACTACAAATCGTTCGATCCCCCTGCGCCGAAGGTCGATATCCGCGCGGTGGGTTCAGATTCCGTGCGGATTCTTCTCGATAACGACGAGGTGGGCGAGAGCGAGTATTGGCGTGCGCTCAAAACCCTCCACAAGGGCGCGGTCCACATTCATAGAGGCGTACCTTACCTCGTAGACGAGTTGAACCTCGACCGGCGCGAAGCGATTCTCACCCACTTGCGGGCCGAATTCTATACAGAACCTCAAGTCGAGGTTCAGATTCAGCCATTGGTGAAAGTCCAGGAGCGGGTCTGGGGCAGTCTCTCTGCCGAACTCAGTAGCCTGCGAGTTACGGAGCGGGTGACCGGCTATAAGCGCCTGGCGCTCGACGGGGATACGGTGCTGGGGTACGAGGCTCTCGACCTTCCGCCGGTGAGCTTCGACACGTTGGGAATCTGGGTCCACCTTCCTCCGGTCGAAGGCGAAGACGCGCCAGAATACCTCGGCTCGCTTCATGGTCTCGAACACGCGCTGGTCGTCACCGCCCCTTACATCGCCGAGTGCGATCGGGGCGATCTCGGGAGCGCGTGGTACGGGCTGTTCCCTCACTCCATGAAAGCGGCTCTCTTCGTGTACGATAACGTTCCCGGCGGCATCGGCCTGAGCGAACGACTGATCGATTCCCTCGAGCCCTGGCGCGAAATGGCGAGCGAGTTGGTGACGTCGTGCGACTGCGAAACCGGCTGCCCCGCTTGCCTTCTCATCTCGAATTGCATCTCTCGCAACAATATGATCGACAAACCCGGCGCGATTTTGCTGCTGGGGAAGCTTCGGGCGGATCGCCGGCCCGTGTCCCAATGAACCCTCTCAAGTCCACGAGTTCGCGGCCCAGGGCGAGCCGCCGGCAACTCACCTGGAATAGAATGAAGCTGAAGTGGGCTCTGATCGCACTGGCTCGGACGCGCTTGCGCGGGATTTAGGCAAGATTCTGCCCTCAAGCCAGGTGCTTTCGGGTCAGGCCGCTCGAAGGGCATATGACTGCGACGCCTACACGATCGACCGCTCGCCGCCCGCCTGCGTGGTGCTTCCCCGCACGACGGACGATGTGCAAAAGGTGGTTCAGTATTGCCTTCGCAGCGAGGTTCCGTTTACGCCCAGAGGAGCAGGCACCGGCCTCAGTGGCGGAGCGCTGCCGGCCCAGGGCGGCGTCGTAATTTCCACGAAGAAAATGACGGCGATTCTGGAGGTCGATGTCGGCAATCGCAGACTTCATGCGCAAGCGGGCGCGGTGAACAAGCGAATCTCCGATGCGGTCGCCAAGCACGGCCTGCACTTCGCGCCCGACCCGTCGAGTCAAACCGTCGCGACGCTGGGAGGAAACATCGCTGAGAACTCGGGGGGGCCGCATACGCTCAAGTACGGCGTGACCTCGCAGCACGTCCTCGCTCTGACGCTCATCGACCCTGCGGGCGAGAGGCTCGAACTCGGCAACCTCGCGCCAGGCGCGCCGGGGTACGACTGGGTGGGGTTGATCGTCGGTTCGGAGGGGACACTCGGGATCGTCACTGAGGCTTGGGTGAAGCTGACGCCGCTCCCTCCTTTCGTGCAAACCGCCCTCGCCGCCTTCGACGACCTTCGAGCCGCCACGAAGACCGTCGCCGACCTCATTGCGGCGGGCGTGATCCCGGCTGCATTGGAGATGATGGATCACGGGATACTCCACGCTCTCAACGCGGCGTTCGGGCTTACCTACCCCGAAGGCTCACGCGCCCTGCTTCTGATCGAATGCGATGGGCCACGGCAGCGCGTGGAGCAGGAGTTTAGGGTGGTGCGAACGATTTGCGAACAAAACTCCGCGCTCGAACTCCGCATCGCCCGAGATGAAGCCGAGCGTCAAAGCCTCTGGACCGCTCGCAAAAAGGGAATCGGCGCGATGGGCCGACTCGCCCCAAGCATCGTGACCCACGACGGCGTGATTCCGAGATCGAAGCTCCCAGACATGCTCGACTTCGTGTACGAGGTCGCGAAGGAGCACGAAATCGGCGTCGCCAACCTCTTTCATGCGGGCGATGGCAATTTGCATCCCTGCTTCTACTTCGACGATCGCGACCCGGGCCAAGTCGACCGGGCGATCCGAGCGGGGGAGAAGATCATTCGACGCTGCATCGAACTCGGCGGAAGCATAAGCGGAGAGCACGGCGTCGGCGTCGAGAAAGTTGATCTATTCGCTGAAATGTTCGATGAACCGAGCCTCCGTCTTCAGGCCGACGCCAAGGCCGTTTTCAACGGCGGGACGAGTTGTAACCCGTGCAAGATTCTTCCCAACCAGCGGGGATGCACCGAGCACCGCAAGCGATGGCGGGGCGCGGCGTGGTGACGCCGAGCAGCCTTGCAGAACTCATGGAGGTGGTCCGTGAGAACGAGCGCGTTGTGATTCGGGGTTCGAGCAGCAAGCGGCAGTTCTGCGAGGAGCGGTCCGGAACGGCGGTCTACCTGACCGGCCTGCGCGGCATCCTCAGCCTCGAACCGGAGGACCAGGTCGTCGAAGTTGGGGCAGGGACGCTTCTCAGCGAGTTGCAGGACGAGTTGGCCGAGGTCGGCACATGCCTTCCCTTGCCTAGCGCCGAGTCGGTCGGCCCGTTGGGAGCGGGGTTTCCTGGAACTGTAGGCGGGCTCGCCAGCCTGCCGCTGCCTCATGGTCTCGAAGCGCAGTGCGGATCGGCCAGGGATTGGGTGTTGGGTCTCAGTTTGGTTCGGTCGGACGGCGCAGTCGCTCGGTGCGGGAGCAAGGCGGTCAAGAACGTGGCCGGGTACGACGTCCAGAAACTCGTCATCGGCGCAAGGGGCACGTTGGGGATCGTAGCGTCGGTGATCCTCAGGCTGTACCCCTTGCGAGCGCTCCCGCCCACGGAGTTCGAGCAGCTACGCGACCCTTCCGGTTCGGCGGTCCGGATCGTAAGGTGCCTGCCCGACGCCTTCGAACGGCTCAAGAGTGAAGTCGGAGATGCGCTCTACGCTTATGACCCGGCGAGTTGCACCCTCTGGACAGACCCTCAGAAAGAGGTCCGAATCGAGCCCGGCCGGGGGTGGCGGATCGGGCCCTCGGGCGAGGGGTTCAACGAAGCGCATTCCGGAAACGCCTCCGAACTCGCCCGCCGAACGCGTCTCGCGCTCGACCCATTGGGTAAGTTCAATCCAGAACCTGTGGAGGCGAAGTGAAGGACCTCTCCGACCTGACCGCCCGTTGCATCCGATGCGGCTTTTGCCTCGAAAGCTGCCCCACGTTCATCCTGACCGGCGAAGAAACGGAATCGCCGCGAGGCAGGATCTATCTGGTTCGCAGCCTCAACGAGGGCGTGCTTAGAGATCCCGAGTCGATCCGAGAACCTATCGACCACTGCCTGGGATGCTTGGCCTGCGAGACGGCGTGCCCAAGCGGCGTCGAGTACCGCAGCATCATCGAACAAGCCCGCGCAATGGTGAGTCCGCAAGAACCCGTTAGGAGGTTCCTCGATGGGCTCACGTCCCCTCCGCGGCTCCGAAGGCAGGTAGCGCTCGCGAAGCTCTGGCCGGGGAAGAAGGTGCCCGGGTTCGCCATGCGGGGGATTTCTAAGGAAAAGCCCGAAGCCGAAAAGCCTCGGGCCCAAGTTCCGGCGACGTGGCCGGCTCTTTCGGAGGAGATGCTCCCGCCTGTTAGAGCGGAAGTCTACCTGCTGGAAGGCTGCGCGATGAGGGTGATGTTTTCGCGGGTTCATGAGGCCACTCGCCGCCTCCTTCGCAGGCTGGGGTACCGGGTTCGGGAATCCGAAGCGGGATGCTGCGGATCGCTTTATGGCCACCAGGGATTCCTCGACGAAGCCCAGTCGTGCCTGGCCCAGACCTTCTCTGCGATGCCCGACGACCTGCCGATCGTCGTCAACTCCGCAGGCTGCGGCAACTTCCTCAAGGACCATGAAGCCGCGTTTTCCGATGCGAAGAGGGTCGTCGATCTCTCTGAGTTCCTTGCGAGAGAGGGTTTGGCTGCGGCGTTGGCCGGATCGCCGGGGTTCGAAGAAGGGATCACCTACCACGACGCCTGCCACCTCGCTCACGGACAGCGGATTCGGAGCCAGCCGCGCGACCTTCTGTCGGCGATCCCCAAGGTGAAGTACGTCGAACTTGCCGAAGCGGATATGTGTTGCGGAAGCGCGGGGATTTACAATCTAACCGAGCCTTCGACTGCCCGTGAACTGCTCGAACGAAAGTGGCAGAACGTCGAACGGACGGGGGCTCGGTGGGTGGTGCTCGCCAACCCAGGGTGCCACGCTTGGATCGACCAGGTGACCCGCGAGCAGGGGGGCCACGTCCGCGTGCTGCACCTCGCCGAGGCTCTCGAAGCCTCGTTCTCAGGACTTTCGGGGCTCGGCGCGTGACCCCCGAACCAAGTGTCAACTTTTCCAGACTGGAAGCGTAGGATACTGCGGTGAACCGATGAAGGACCCAACGCCCCCCAACCGCGAAACCCTCGCCGACATCCAGAGCTCGAAAGACGAGCGCAAAATCGACATCGACAAGGTCGGCGTCAGGGGCATTCAGTACCCGATCCAAGTCCTCGACCGCGCCAACGAAGTGCAGCACACCATCGGCAACTTCACCCTCACCGTCGATCTGCCCCATGAGTTCAGGGGCACCCACATGAGCCGCTTCCTTGAAGTCCTCAACGACAACCGAAAGGAAGTCAGCGTACAGAGCATCCCCAAGATTCTCGAAGGACTTCGCTCTCGCCTCCACGCCGAACGAGCCCACCTCGACGTCACCTTTCCGTTCTTCATGGCCAAGGCGGCGCCGGTGACGGGCAAGGTCGGATCGATGGTGTACACCTGTGGCTTCTCAGCGGAATCAAACGGGGACTTCGACCTCGAAATGCTCGTGATCGTCCCCGTGACCACCCTCTGCCCTTGCAGCAAAGAAATCAGCGCGCGGGGCGCCCACAACCAACGCGGGTACGTGACCCTCAGGTGCCGCTCGAAGGACCATATGTGGCTCGAAGAGCAGATCGAGTTGATCGAGGACGCCGCCTCCTGCGACCTGTATCCCATCCTCAAGCGCCCCGATGAGAAGTGGGTCACCGAACGCGCCTACGACAACCCCAGGTTCGTCGAGGACATGGTCAGAGAGATCGCGATTCGGATGGACTCCGACCCCAGGATCGTCAGCTACGAGGTCGAAGTCGAAAACCACGAGTCCATCCACGCGCACAACGCCTACGCCTACCTCAAGCGCGACCGATAGGGATCGGGAAGGGAAGCAAAAACCTTCCCCTTCCCAACCGAAACCTACGGCGTCGTCACGGCGCTCACTACCGGGCTCAAATCCCCGACGCGAGCGTTGTTCGACATCCCCTGGCAGCGATATTCCCGGACCTCGGGCTGCCCCGCAACCAGCGGAGCGCGAGCGTCGATGTACTCCGCTGTCATCGAAACCCCAATCGGCTCCCAGCTACCCCCGCCCCGCCGGCTGTCGACCGCAAGCACTTCGTAGCCGCCTTTCGCGATCGCCAGCCGCACCTGCGAGCCGGAAAGCGCAAAAGCCTGAAGAGAAGGCGTGCTCGGCAAGCCCTCCGCCGGAGCGATGATCCCATATTGCTCACCGATCTCGGCCGTGTAGCCCACCGAAGACCTGATCAGCGCAGCATACCGCCGAGTCCGAAACTCGATGCTCGGCAAAGCAGGGGGAGGCCCAGGAGGGTACACAAAGGTCGTGGGCACCGTGGGAACAGGCGGCAATGCGGTCCCGTTCGGCCCGGAAAGGAGCAGATTGCGCCACTCCGTAACCGCCTGCGCAAACGCCTCGACGCCCTCGACGTACGGGATACACGAGGCGACCACCGCGTTGTCACTGCCGATCTGTTGGACCTGAGACGTCGTTAGACCATGGCTCGTGCCCGTAGCGGAGGCTTGCGTCGAGAAATTCGCGTGCCAGGGGATGAGAGCAGGGATGCTCTTCGGATACCAGTCAGCCATAAGGGTGTTTCCCTCCTTGCTGTAGAGGACGCTACCAATGGGCAAGGAGATTCGCCCCACTTCGCTCCGGCCCTGCAGCGGCTTCTGAGTCGTCCAGAAAGGGGGCTGAGTCGTCCAGAAAGGGGGCTGAGTCGTTCAGAAAGGGGGCTGAGTCGTCCAGAAAGGGGGCTGAGTCGTCCAGAAAGGGGGCTGAGTCGTCCAGAAAGGGGGCTGAGTCGTTCCGCCCCTTCAGGGCTAGGGAGGTTGGGCGCCTTCCCATTCCAGGGCTGCGCCCTTCGCTCTAACCTCTCGGCCCGTTGGGCCTGCCGCGAGCCAGAAGACCCTACCACCCTCCCCGAAAGGCGCTTCGGCCGCTGTCCCAATTGTTCCCGTCACCCTTGCGGAAGCTCCCGTCAGGGCAGGAATCCTCATCGTCGGGGTTAGAATTGCTCGAATGGCGAGAATCAAACGGGATGGGCTCGGCCTCCGGGACTCATGGATGAGGGCCATTGCGGCGGAGGACGATGAAACGGAGTGAGTTCGAGCGGCACCTCCGGAATAAAAGCGGTGAATCCGCCTTCCTCCGCAGGTTCAAACACGATGGTAAGTTCGCTGTCCACGTTCCTATTCTACGGCCGTCAGGCCCAAACGCCTCACTCTGGCAGTCACCCGTAGGCCACACCGCCGCTCGCCAGCCTTTCGGTATGATGCTCTTGGACCGAATCGAACCGTCGTGCTCGGTTGATTCGTCCCCACGAGTTTTCGTATGCCATCAGAACGCAAAGTGATCGTCGTCGGAGGAGGCTTGGCGGGCCTCATGGCCACCATGAAGCTCGCTGAGGCCGGGGTTCAGGTTCAACTCTTCTCGCTGGTCCCCGTCAAGCGGAGTCACAGCGTTTGCGCTCAAGGGGGGATCAACGGGGCCGTGAACCTTCGCGGCGAGGGCGATTCGCCCCAACTGCACTTTGAAGACACCATTACAGGGGGCGACTTTCTCAACCACCAACCTCCGGTGATGAGAATGTGCGAGCGGGCTCCCGCGATCATCTACCTGCTCGACAGGATGGGGGTTCCGTTCAACCGCACGTCCGAGGGACTCCTGAGCTTTCGCAGGTTTGGCGGGACCCTCAAGCACCGCACCGCCTATGCGGGCGCGACCACGGGGCAACAACTGCTCTACGCGCTCGACGAGCAGGTGCGCCGGCATGAGGTCGATGGGCGGGTTCATAAGTTCGAGGGATGGGATTTTTTGGGGCTGGTGAAGCGCGCGGACGGTTCTTGCAGCGGCATCGTGGCTCAGGACCTGCGCACGATGCGGATCGAGAGCTTCCCTGCGGACGCAGTCGTGATTTGCACCGGAGGCAACGGGCTGCTCTTTGGGAGATCGACCAACTCGATCATCAACACGGGCTCGCCAGTGAGCATCTGCTATCAAGAAGGCGCAGTCTACGGGAACCCGGAGATGGTGCAGATTCACCCGACCGCGATCCCTGGCGAGGACAAATGCCGGCTGATCAGCGAGTCGGTTCGGGGCGAGGGGGGCCGCCTCTGGACTCCGAAGGACCCCAACGACTTGCGCCCCCCGGCTTCCCTACCGGAGTCGGACAGGTGGTACTTTTGCGAAGAACTCGACCCGGTTTATGGCAACCTACTGAGCCGCGACATCGTGAGCTTTGCGATCTACTGCGTGTGCAGGATGGGAAAGGGCGTGGCGGCCAAGGAGCAGGTCTACCTCGACATCACGCACCTCCACAAGAAGCTCGGGATGTCCCGCGAACTCATCAACGATAAGCTCGAAGGCGTTTTGGAGATCTATGAGAAGTTCATGCGTGAGGACCCGATCGATACTCCGATGCGCATCTACCCCGCCGTACACTACACCATGGGAGGACTCTGGGTGGACTATGAGCGCGGGCACGACGGAGCTATCGACTTGCAATCTCCGCGCAACCAGATGACGAGCATCCCTGGGCTCTTTGCCGCCGGAGAGTGCGAGTATCAGTATCACGGCGCCAACCGTTTGGGCGCGAACGCGCTTCTTTCGTGCCTTTATGGGGGCGAGATCGCTTCGCAAGGCGTCCAGGCTTACCTGTCGTCCCTGGAAAACGGGTGGGAGTCCTTGGATTCGAAGGCGCTCGACGACGCACGGATGCGAAGGCAGGAGGAGTTTGACTTCGCGCTTCGTTCGAACGGCTCGGAGAACCCCTATGCTCTCCATGCCGAACTCGCCGACGTGCTTTGGAACAAGTGCGGCATCTGGAGGATGCAGCGCGACCTCGAAACGGCAGCGGTCGAACTCGACGACCTGGCCGCTCGCGCCAAGCAGTGCTCCCAGCTCGACGACTCGGACTGGGTCAACCAATCGGCCCCGTTCACTCGGGCGCTGGGGCACATGATCGAGATGGCGAAGGCGATCGTGGGCGGCGCCTTGGTCCGCAACGAATCTCGGGGCGCCCACTTCAAAATGGACTGCCCGCAGCGCGACGACGAGGGATGGTTGCTGACGACGAAGGCCCGCTACGCTCCGTCGGGGCCCGAGTTCGACCTCTCGGAGCGAATCGACTGCTCCTACATCGCGCCGCGCGCCCGGAAGTACCGCATCAACCAGAACAAGATCGTTCAGGTGATTATGGGATCCGAAGCGCTCGCCGGCGTGGGCGCCAACCCTCCGGCCGAATCTGAATAGTCTTCGGACCGGTCGCTAATGCCTGAGCAGCCTCATCCGCTCCAACACGAGCTGTGCGCGCGCTTGGCTTGCGAGTTCATTGGGTATCTGCAAATACCAAATGCGCCCTATTCCGCCACTTTCAAGACGCTCAGGAACGCTTCCTGGGGAAGCTCGATCGACCCGACCTGCTTCATCCGTTTCTTGCCTTCCTTTTGCTTTTCGAGGAGCTTGCGTTTGCGCGTGATGTCTCCGCCGTAGCACTTGGCGATGACGTTCTTGCGGAACGGCTTCACGCTGTCCGCCGCAATGACCTTCGCGCCGATCGCGGCCTGAATCCGCACCTCGAATTGCTGGCGCGGCACCACCTTTCGAAGCTGCTCGACCATCGCTTTGCCGCGATAAAACGCCGATTGCCGGTGAACGATGAACGAAAGCGCATCGACAGGGTCGCCATTGAGCAGAATATCGACTTTGACGAGGTCGGCTTCCAAGTAGCCCGAAAGGTCGTAGTCAAACGACGCGTACCCCTTCGTCGAGGACTTCAGCTTGTCGTAGAAGTCCAGGAGAATCTCCGACAGCGGCAAAGTGTAGTACACCGCCACCCGATTCTTCGAAGGGTATTCGGTCCGCACAAAGACGCCGCGGCGATCTTGGCAGAGGTTCATGACCGTTCCCACGTACTCCGTGGGCACCATGACGGTCGCGCTGACGGCGGGTTCTTCGATCTTGGCGATGCTCGTCGTGGGCGGCATCTCTGCGGGGTTGCTGACGTGGACGACCTCCCCGTTGGTTTTGGAGACGATGTAATCGACGGTCGGCGCGGTGAGGATGAGGTCGAGCTTGAACTCGCGTTCGAGCCGCTCTCGCGCGATGTCCATGTGCAAGAGCCCCAAGAACCCGCACCGGAACCCAAACCCGAGCGCGGCCGATGTCTCCGGTTCGAACTGAAGCGATGCGTCGTTGAGCTGGAGTTTGGCGATCGCTTCCCTTAATTCCTGATACTGGTCCGAATCGGACGGGTACATGCCGCAAAACACCATCGGCTTGGCGGTGCGGTATCCCGGAAGGGGGTGCGTGGCAGGGTGGCGGGAATGCGTGATCGTATCGCCCACGGCCGCGTCGCCGATCGTCTTCATCGCAGCCGTCAGAAAACCCACTTCGCCGGTCTCCAGCGATTGGGTCACTTCGAGCGACGGACGAAACACGCCCACCTGGTCGACATCGAACGCAGACCCTGTGGACATCATCTTGATCCTGTCGTCGCGGCGCACGCTACCGTCCACAACTCGGATATAAGCGACCACGCCCTGATAGGTGTCGAAGTGCGAGTCGAAAATCAGCGCTCGCAAGGGACCATCGGGCGATCCGGTCGGCGGAGGAACATGGCGGACGATGGCCTCGAGGATCTCTTCGACCCCCGCGCCGGTTTTGGCCGAACACGGAATCGCCTCGCTCGCATCGATCGCCAAGGCGTTTTCGATCTCCTCTTTGGCTCGCTCCACATCGGCGTGGGGCAGGTCGATCTTGTTGATGATGGGAATGACGGCGAGGTTCTGCGCCATTGCCATGGAGGCGTTCGCGATCGTCTGGGCCTCGACCCCCTGGCTCGCATCCACGACGAGCACAGCGCCCTCGCAGGCCGCGAGCGAACGAGACACCTCGTAGGTGAAATCCACGTGCCCCGGGGTGTCGATGAGGTTGAGTTGGTACGTCTGCCCGTCCTTCGCTTTGTATTCGAGCCTGACGGCGGTCATCTTGATCGTGATCCCTCGCTCACGTTCGATGTCCATCGTGTCGAGCATCTGCTCTTTAGCCGCGCCCCGAATCGCGCCGCAACGCTCGATCAAACGGTCCGCGAGCGTGGACTTTCCGTGATCGATATGCGCGATGATGCAGAAATTTCGGATGAAGCGGGATCTCATGGGAGTGGCGTGGTGCGATGATTGTACCGGGGCAACGACGCCACACTAAACCGCAGGATCGGGCGCCTTGGGTGTCGTCCTTACTTCCGATCTCTTCACCCGCCTCAGCGAGGCTGGCGGCCCCCAGTCAGAACCTCCGCTCTCTGCCCACGGGGCGCTCTCTGGCCGAACCAAGCCAGACCTCCGTAACGTCCCTAGCTCCAAGAGGGCCACGCCCTCGGGGAGGTGAACCATGGTGTTTCCAACTCTGCTCGCGGCAACCGCCTTGGCGCACACGCAATTCGCCGAGCGCTTCGAGATCCCAGTCAAGAACGTTTGCGCGTCGTACCTGGTGAGTCAGAACCACTCTCGCGATGCCCAAGGGGGGATCGAGGACCACTGGAAACGGCTTGCGCCCGCGTTCGACCTGTCAGCCGACGACTCCAAGAACGTCATTGTAGCTCTGGGGCCGGCGAAGTCGCTCGAAGACTTGAAGCGGCTCGTCGCTATGTTCGACGTCGCTCCAATGAGGCTGCGGCTGAAGGTCCGCATCGAGGTTCCCCGTTTTGGGTTCGACTCAACTTCGACGGTCACGCAAGGCAACAACCAGCAGCACCTCTTCAGCGAGCCCGCAGTGGGCTTCGAGGCAAGTATTTTGCCAAGGTTCAACGACGACGGCACGGTGAATCTGTTCGTTGGCATGGATCATCGCGGAAGGCACGAAAGGGCCACTCGGAAGTTGAAGGTGGGTGATTCGGTGCGTGTGAGCGCGCCAGGTTCAGCGACCGGTTCCTCGGGAGCGGAAGGCATCAAGGAAACGGTTGGGGAAGTCCTTTCGGAAGGGGCACAACTTGGGGCGAGCGTAACGATCACTGTCGAAGAACTGATCGAGCGCCCACCCGGCTCGAATACGAACTGAGACTCAACCGAGGCTCTCGCGCGGCGGCTTCAGACGGCCCAACGGAACGGCCTCCTGGAGTAGACTTCCGTGGGTCCGGGGCGCATTGCGGGGAACCTATGGTTGAGATCCACTTGGGCGAGTGTTTGGAGGTCATCTCGACGTTTGCTTCCGCGTCGTTCGATCTCATTTACATCGACCCTCCGTTCAACACGGGAAAAACGCAGGCCCGAACTCAGATCCAAACGCGGCCCGATGCGAACGGAGATCGAACGGGGTTTGCTGGCCGCAGGTACCGAACGACGAGGATGGGCACGAAATCGTTCGACGACTCTTTCTCGGACTATCTGGGGTTCCTCGAACCGAGGTTGGAACAGGCCTATCGGCTGTTGAAGCCGACGGGTTCGTTCTTCCTCCACCTCGACTATCGGGAAGTTCACTATGCGAAGGTCCTTTTGGACTCGATCTTCGGCCGCGACTCGTTCATGAATGAGATCATTTGGGCGTACGATTACGGCGCCCGGGCGACCCGGAGGTGGTCCGCAAAGCACGACAACATCTTGTGGTTCGCGAAGGACCCGTCGGCCTATACGTTTCGATACGACGACATCGATCGCATCCCGTATATGGCGCCCGGATTGGTTGGGGCCGAAAAGGCAGCCAAGGGAAAGACCCCGACGGACACCTGGTGGAACACCATTGTCAGCCCCAGCGGCAAGGAGAAAACGGGATATCCGACTCAGAAGCCACTGGCGATCATGGATCGGATCGTGCGCGTACACTCGAATCCGGGCGACAGGTTGCTCGACTTCTTTGCGGGCAGTGGGACGCTTGGCGAATCGGCGATGAGGAACAACCGTGATGCGGTGCTCGTGGACAGCAGCGCGGAGGCAATCGCCGTAATGAAGCGCCGATTTGCACGCTATGGTCCCGTGTCATTCCTCAACTGCGAGGACCTCGAGGAGTCCGTTGATGGCCCATGTGAGCGTCCTGACGCTTCCCTCGTGGGCCCAAATGCCTCACCGTAGGTCGGCCCCATCCCGATTCCCTGCTCGTCTCTCGCAGAACGTGAACTTGCCTCGTAAGGAGCACTCAGCTTTCGTTACGAATGGAGGCTCCGAGATGCCCTAAGCCTCGCGATGCCTGAGGGATGAAGGGTTGGCTCTCTCCTATCCCTCAGGCTTCGATGCCGCCTACCTCGACCGGCTTCGCTTGTTTCGCCGACGGGAGATGGCGATCAGACCCACTGCCAAAGCTACCATGCTGCTCGGCTCGGGGACCGGACACTCGATGACGAAGTTGTAAAGGCCGCCGTCTCCGTTCAAGTTCCCATATCGGCCTCGAAGAGAGCCGTTGGGATTGAACGTTAGCTCCTGCGTAAAGTTCTCCGCTTGGCCGTCCCCTTGTTTCCCGTCCTGGACAGTAGTGACCTTGTAGCCCGTGACCTGCTGCTGCGCATTGGTGATCGGCACGATCTGCTTGACCATGGCCGCATGGCCCGCTCGACGACCCGCTGAGTCCGTCCCATAGTTGAACAGAATCTCCACGTCCTGCCGGTCGTTGAGTTGTTCCAACGCATGGGCAAAGCTGGTGGTCGTGGTTGTTCTCACGCGTCCCGCCATCCCTATCGATTGAAGGTAAGCGGTTTTGCCCGGGATCGTATTGCTCAGCAGCGTACCGTTCGTAGTCGTTGTTCCCATATTGGACGCCAGCCCGTTGGAGTGCTGTTGCGCCGTACGCGACGACAGCCCCGCGATGCTATGCACGTCGCCCAGGTACTTCAGCGATCGTCCAAACGCGCCAGGGGCGCAGAAGTTCTTGGCTTCGTTCACGGCTTCGATGGGCTTCGTGACGGAGTTGGAGGCGTTTCCGCTCGCGCCAATCTGGTCCCCGACGGTTCCACCGACAGGGTCGAACGCGCTTCCCGGGGCCTCGGCCTTGTCACCCGTGCCACCGAAAAGACCGATGCTCGGTTCGTAAAGCCCGCCGACCACGAAGTCCCTATCGGTGACGAATGCCTGGGTCGCCGCCGCGCCCGGCGCAGACGACAGGGGATTGGCGCTCAGGGAGAGCGTGTAGAACAACTCAGGGACATCCGCTCCCGCGATCAGATTGGACGAACTGCTTGCGTCCAGGTCAAAAAACACGTCAAAGAACGAATCGGTCCCGAAGTCGCCCAAGCTTCGAACGACGACGGGCATGTTCATGACCGACCACTTGTTCGTGTGGACCCCGGGTACGGAAGTGACCATGTTGACCCAGGCCTGATACTGCCCCCCAAAGGTGGCCGTAAACCCCGCGCTCGTCGCGAAGTCGATCCGTGCGTGCGCCCAGTCGCCGTTTTCTCCGCCGACCAGATATCCGCCCACACCATCGGCCCAGTTCACCTGCTCAAAGCTGACCGACTGAGCTTGGCCGAGACACGCCGCCCCTAGAGCAAGGAGCGCAATGCTCCCGTACCGAAAGTTCTCCAATTTCATCGCATCACCCCGGCGGCGGATCAGAATCGGAAAAGCTGGCGCCGCCATTGAGTGATTGTCACGGCCGCGGGATTATGTGACGCAATCAGGGGGAAAATCTGCAAAAAACCGCCTCTTCGAGGGTTCACCAGCGGGCAGTTCCCGCTGCGCCTTCGTCCGTCAACGGACGAACCCGGGCCACCCGTCGCCGGTGGAGAGACTGTTCTGAGTTAGTTCCCCTGGGGGCAGAGTCGCTGAGCCCCCAGAATCCTTCTGGCGTCCAAACGGTCGCGCCGAAATCGAATTGGGGACGCCCCGATCTCTCCTGTATACTCCCGCCATGCCCACGGACGACGCCCACGAAAAGCCAGCGGACGGCTCGCAGCTTCGCAGCCCCTGGTCCTTCGTCCCCGTTCTCTACTACCTTCAAGGACTGCCCGTGATGATCATTCAGGGCATGGCGGGGGTTATGTACACCAAGCTCGGCGTCGATCCCGGCCCGATGGCTCTCTGGACCAACATCCTCAAGCTTCCCTGGATGCTGAAACCCTTGTGGGGCCCCCTGGTCGAACTGAACTCGACCAAGCGCAAGTGGATCATCGCCATGCAGGCGCTGATCGCCGTCGGCCTGTTCGCGTCGGCATACGCGATCACGCAATCGGCCTTCTTCTCCCTTTCGCTCGGCGTTTTTCTCGTCGTGGCGTTCTTGAGCTCGACCCACGACATCGCGGCCGACGGCTTTTACCTCCTCGCACTTTCGAAGGAGCGGCAGGCGTTTTTCGTGGGCATCCGGTCGGCCTGTTTTCGATTGGCATCCCTTACAGCCACCTTCGCCCTCGTTTACATCGCAGGGGACATCGAAGAGCGTACGGGCAACATCCCGCACAGTTGGTTCGTTGCCCTCATGGTGGGGGCGACGATCTACGGTCTGTTCGCATTCGTCAACGCCTTCGCACTTCCGAGGCCCGGACTCGACGTACCGGGTAAGACCCTGCCCAAAGAGGAGGGGGAAGCGGTTCCTTTCGTCGAGGCGTTCGCGGCGTTCTTCCGCCAAGATCGCATTTTCTGGATCCTCGGCTTCATCCTGTTCTTCCGGTTCGGTGAGTCTATGATCTCGACAATGTCGGGCCCGTTTCTGGTCGCCGAACCCGAAGCGGGTGGGCTTGGTATTTCGACCAAGGCGACCGGGGCGCTGGGAGGAGCGGTCGGGGTTCTCTCCCTTACCATCGGAGGCATCTTGGGAGGGTGGCTGATCTCCAAAAAGGGAATCCGGAAGACCATCTGGCCCATGGTGTTCTCGCTCAACCTTCCCAACCTCTTCTACATCTGGCTCGGAACGACTCGCCCCGAATCGAAGATGGACGCCCTTCTCCAGAGCGCGCCGGAGAACCTGCCCATCTTCAGCCTCGACTACCTCAGCTACGCTGGAAGCGTGCTGACTACGGCCATCACGGACCCCGTGGGAATCGCCATCGCTGTGGACCAGTTCGGGTATGGATTTGGGTTTTCGGCGTACCTTGTGTATTTGATGTACGTCTCCCAAGCGAGTCGGTACAAAACGTCGAGCTACGCGATCGCCACCGGGCTGATGGCTCTGGGCGCGTTGATTGCGGGTTCTGTCTCCGGCTACATCGTCCAGGGCATGTCGGGCGCTATGCCCGGAAACGGCTACCTGGGGTTCTTCTGGGTGGTCATGGCCTGCACGATCCCTGGCATGATCACTCTGTTCTTCATCCCGCTCCACTACGAAGACCTGAAGGCCAAAGCCGACTTGGATGGTTAGCGAGCAACGCTGAACTTGATTCGGCCGCACTTCGAAAGCAGGGTAGCCAACCCCTGAGGGGCGACGATTATTCCTGTGCAAGGGGGCTTGGGGCGGTCTGCGGAGTCCGCTTCGCGAGGCTTGCGCGGCTCAGCACGAGCCCCCCAAAAACCCCCATCGCGAGCATCTGGTGGGCAGATCCGAGAAACCAGGGACTGCGATTCCAGAGGGTCACCACGCCCAAGACCGCTTGCGCGAGGATCAGGAGCGCCGAGGCCGCGAGCAGCCGGGTGGTCGCTGCGTCCGCTACCTCCCTGGCTCGCCGCCATGCCAGCCAAGCGAAGACAAGCAGCGCCGTCCCAACCCATCGGTGGTTGAATTGGACCAGCGCGTTGTTCCAGAAGAAGTTCTCCCACCAAGGCTCAATCTCGAACGCGGATGGCGGAAGAAGGCTGCCCGACATGAAGGGCCAGTCGGTGTGAACTGCGCCGGCCCCGGTTCCCGCCACCAGCGCGCCCAGAAGAATCTGAAGGAAACACACGATAAGCAGCCCGTTTGCCCCTTTCCTGAGCGCGCCAACCTCTGCGGGTTCCTTGGCGGACGGCCTTTCTCCGTGCGGCCGCAGGTCCCAATAAAGCCAGAGCAGGAAACCCAGGAGGATCGCCCCTAAGCCCAAATGCACCGCCAATCGGGTCGCCGACACGCGAACGTCGATGCCGCTCAGGCCCGATGCGACCATCCACCACCCCACTCCGGCTTGGATGCCGGTCAGGACTCCGATCGCGAAGTACCTCGCCAGGTAGCGCCTCGAAACTCGAAACCTCCTCCACAAAACGAGGAAGCCTACAAGCCACACGACGCCAAACAAACGGCCCAGTTGGCGATGAGCCCACTCCCACCAGTAAATAACCTTGAACCCCGCAAGGTCCATGTCGGCGTTGGCGAAGCGGAACTGGGGGATCTCGCGGTACTTCGCAAACTCCTGCTCCCACTCCAAGTGCGAGATGGGAGGAAACGCGCCTGAAACGGGCCGCCACTCGGTGATGGAGAGTCCCGACCCGGTGAGCCGCGTCAGACCGCCGATGAAGATGATCGCAAGCGCAATGGCGGATAGCGTCATCAGCCATCGGCAAGCAAATGCAGCGCGGTCCTGGGTCATTGTCCCTCACTCCCTAGACGAATTCAGCTTCCCCGTCATTCTTGACCTCTGTTTCCATGAACTCGGCGCAACCTGATTCGTCAGCTACCGGTAAACCTGAAAGGAGGTTGTTTATGGCTGTCGGTTCGATTCGCTTGATCGATCGCATGTACCCACCGGGGGTACAGCGGCTTCTCCAGGTGGTGATGTTGATCGCCCTCGCCGTGTTTGCAGTGGTGATGGCCCTGATCCTGACGCAGCCCGAGTGGGGCTTGCGCATCCTCTGGTTCGCCGCGATCCCGGTCGCGCCGATGGTGCTCCTCGTCGCGCCGAACGCGTGGGTCAGCGTCTGCCCGATTTCGACGTTCCAGACCGCGCTGCATCGGTTCGGCAAGAACCCGGCCCGAAGGCTTTCGGCCAAGGCGACGGAGCGTCTCCAAGTCGCGGGGTGGGTGCTGATGCTGGCAGGCATTCCCACGCGCCATTTAGTTTTCAACTCGATCGGATGGGCGACGTTCTTCACCGCGCTCGCGATCCTTGGCGTCGTGGTCGTCGTGGGGCTCTCGGTTCGGTCGCTCAGCGGATGGTGCGTCGGCGCTTGTCCGATCCGTCCGATCGAAGTCCTTTATGGCCAGTTCGCTCTCGACAAGAATCGACCCGAAAAGTGTACGAACTGCACCGCATGCATCAAGAGCTGCCTTCGGCTTCAGCCGCAGAAGAGCCACGACGAACTGCACCGAAGCCCGCTGACCGCCCACTTGGCGATGGGGTTCCCGGGGTTCGTCGCCGCCTACTTTGCGCTCGATCTCCTGAATTGGTGCAACGTCGAGCACGAATTCTTTGCCGGATCTGCTTCTAGCGTCGCCAACTGGTACGTCCAGACGGGAATCGTCTACGGCGTGATGTATGCCGGGTTCGCGATCTCCTGGGCGCTTTTTGCCGCTCTGCGGCCGCTTTGGGGAGCAACCATGACCTACCGCGCTGTCGCGCTCGCAGCCTTTTCCGCGTACTACCTGGGGGTCGCGCCGGAGATTTGTGAGGCCTGGGGCTGGCCCAACTGGGTCATCCCGATCCTCCTGGTTCTACCGGCGGCGGCGATGGCTTGGGTTCTTTGGGCTGCGCGACGAGACGCAGTCCCACCGGATCGAGTTCAAGAAGTGGAGACTGCGGCAGGCTAAGCCCTTTCCGCCCCCCTTCATCCGCCCAGCGCAAGCCCTACCAGTTCTTGGGGCCCGACTTGACCCGCTGCTTACCCGTGGCGGGGTCGATCGAATGGCACGAGAGGCATTGCCCGTGAAACTGGCTTACGAACTCGCTCTTGCCTTTCTTGCCAAAGTGCGCCTTGTGAACGGCTTCGGATAGAGGCTTGGCCGCGCCGGGTTTTCCGCTGTGGCAGGCCCTGCAATCGTTGGGAACCGTCTTGACGGCAGCGATACTCGGGTGCCCCTTGATCAGCTTGATCGCCTGGACCAATCGGAAGTCCTTGTCGGCCGCCAACTTGACGTGGCAACTGACACACCCTTTTGCGAACTTATCTGGGGCCGTAATGCCAGGCAGGTCCGGTGTCTGAACCGGGGGCTTGGTTTGCGATCTCGGCTGGCTGGCGAGCATCAGAACTGCGCCCAGCCCAAGAAAGAGGGACGCAGACAGGCTTAGGGAAAGTCTCCGCATGAGTCCATTCTATCCGGGCGAAACACGCCTCAAACTTGACTTGGAAGTCGAACTTGAGCGAGTACAATGGGGTCGCCGATGGTACGAGTGGTGCTGCCCTATCACCTCAGGAACCTCGCCCAGGTCGGGCAAGAGGTCCGAGTCGAGGTCGGGTCGCCGGTTTCGGTGACGACGATCCTCGACGCTGTCGAGTCGCGCTACCCCATGCTCAAGGGCACGATTCGGGACCACGTCACGCGGCAACGAAGGCCGTTCCTGCGGTTTTTCGCCTGCGGAGAGGACCTTTCGATGGACGATCCTTCGCTCGAACTCCCCGGGTCGGTGGCGAACGGCGAAGAGCCCTTCCTTGTCGTTGGGGCGATTGCGGGAGGCTGAGGGGCCACCCGGTTCAGCGTTTTTCGGCAGCAAACAGCTTCGAGGTACACACGAACCCGATGGCGGCAAGACCCGAAAGGCCGAGCGGCGCGAATGAGGGCGGTTCCTCCGAACTCTCATGGCTCTCGCCGGAAGACCGGTGCTCGTCTTCTTCGTCGGCCTGCGCCACCAGAGCCGGCCCAAACATCTTCGTGACCTCCGCGGGGTTGCCCTCGGTGTGCAGGTAGAAACCGAGCAGGCCCGCCACCACGCCGAGCGCGAACACGCCCGCAGCCAGTCTTCGCGCTTTGGCAGAAGCGGCAGCGACGACGGCAACGGCCGTCCCCAGCGCCCCATAAGCCACAGGAACCCAAGCTTGCCAGTGCTCCCCTAAGACCTCCCGGTGCAGATATCGCACCTCGATCGCGGTCAGAAGAAATCCGCCCGCCAACAAGTACAGAACCGTTCTCTCTCGCCTCATCGTCGCCTCCTAATCTCAAGCGTCGACCGTTCCTTTGCTGTTTACCCCACCATGCAAAGAAATCAGCCCCTCTCTGCGGGGGTTTAGGGGGCATGTCCAAGAACCCCGCCCGGCCTTAGAGCTAGGCGAAGGGCTCTCCAAGGCATTGGGGACTCAGGAACGAGAGGGCCGCAGATTCCGTCGTAATGTGTGTACAATGTACGGAATAGACTCTACAAGGACCACAAGGAATGAAGACCATCGCAAACGACTCCAAGGACGCTCGCATCGACCTGCGGGTGAGCTTGGCCCAGAAGGCGCTTCTGGAGCAAGCTGCGGCTTCCCGCGGAAAGAAGCTGTCCGACTTTGTCATCAGCGCTTCGACCGAAGCCGCCCACATGGCGCTGGCTGACCAGAACCGATTTTCGCTTTCCGAGGACCAGATGGCGAAGTTCCTGGCGAGCCTTGAAGAGCCACCGCTGCCGATTCCGGCCCTTCGCAAACTCTTCGCCCGCAAGAGCGTCTTTGAATGAGCGCCACCTTTCAGAGTCCGGTCTTGCTTGACGAAGAGCATGATGTGGGCTCCTTTGACTGCGGGGTGGAGGCCCTTAATGCGTTTTTGCGGCATCATGCGCTCCAGAACCAACGGAACAACTCTGCAAGAACGTTCGTTGCGACGCGGAAGGGGACCCGGGAGGTCGTAGGGTTTTACAGCCTCTGCGCGGCGTCCGTAGACTTTGAGCAGACCCCGGACAGGATCAAGAAAGGGCTTGCCCGCCACGAGGTGCCCCTCGTCTTGCTCGCCCGCCTTGCCGTCGACGTGAGTTGCATGGGGCAGGGCCTTGGAGCGAGTCTGCTTCAAGACGCCTTCCTGAGATTCATGAAGGCCCAGGAGGCTATTGGAGCCCGGGCACTCCTCGCCCATGCAAAAGACGCTTCCGCAAAGTCCTTCTATGAGAAGTGGGGATTCGTTTCAACAGATGGCCTGCCCTTCCATTTGTATATCCTCACCAAGCAAATCAAGGCCACGCTCGGCCAATAAGTCCGCCTCAGCTACTCGAAACCGAACCAGCCCCCCAGCGTGTGGATTGAAGTCATTCTAACGCCCCGTTTGAGCGTCTGACCGACGGGTCAATACTTCACCATCCCCGGTTCGATGGAGTCGATCCACGAGCGGATGCCGCCGCGGAGGTTGCGGACCTTCTGAAAACCCGCCGCGCGGAGGAACCTGCACGCGTCGGCGCTCCGCGAGCCCATCAGGCAGTAAACCACGATTTCGTCGGCCGAATCCAGTTCATGAACCCTCGCGGGCAGATCGCCCAGAGGCAGCAACCGAGAGCCTTCGATCTGGTTGATCTCGAACTCATGGGGCTCTCGAACGTCGAGCAGGACGAATCCGCCCCCCGAATCGAGCAGGGACCTCAGTTCGGCAGGTTCGATCTCGTGGTCGAAGTGAGAGGGGACGGAGCCGTAGCCGGGCAAGCCGCAGAACGAGGGGTAGTCGATGAGCTGGCGGATCGTCGGCGAGTCGCCGCACACCGGGCAGTCCGGATCGCGGGCGATCTTCAGCTCCCGAAACCTAAGGCTGAGGGCGTCGTACAGCAGGAGCCTCCCCGAAAGCGTCTCGCCGATTCCAAGAATGATCTTCACCGCCTCGGTGGCTTGGATCAGCCCGATCACGCCCGGCAAGACGCCCAGAACGCCCCCTTCGGCGCACGAGGGCACGGTTCCGGGCGGGGGTGGCTCGGGGTAGAGGCACCGGTAGCAGGGCCCGCCTTGGTGGTGAAACACGGTTGCCTGTCCCTCGAACCTGAAGATCGACCCGTAGGCGTTGGGCTTGTCGAGCAGCACGCAGGCGTCGTTCACCAGGTACCGCGTCGGGAAGTTGTCGGTCCCGTCGGCGATCACGTCGTAGGTTCTGAATATCTCCAGCGCGTTTTCGCTGGTCAGAAGGGTCTCATGCAATTCGACCTCGACGCCTGGGTTGATCGCGGCGATCTTGGCTTGGGCAGATTCGAGTTTGGATCGCCCCACATCGGGTTCGGTATGAATCACCTGCCGCTGCAGGTTCGTGAAATCAACGGCGTCGAAATCCACGATGCCGAGGCGGCCGATCCCCGCCGCGGCGAGATACAGCGCGGCCGGCGAGCCCAGCCCCCCAGCCCCAACGAGCAGCACGCTTGCGCCCTTGAGCTTGCGCTGCCCCGAAAGCCCGACTTCCGGCAGAATCAGATGGCGCGAGTAGCGCAAGATTTCGTCAGGGGAAAGGTTCGGAAGGTTGTCCATTCCTACTTCGAACTACGCCTTCGCTGCCAAGTGGTCGGCGTTGCCGCAAGCAGCGAGTCTACCCTCCGGCAGCCGGGCGATCAGCTTCTTAAGAACTCCTGGGCCGCCCCGCCTTGATGTTCGGCGTCGAGGAGAAAGGAGTCGTGTCCCCAAGGGCTGTCCAGTTCGACGACCTGCGAAGGCGCGCCCGCCGCTCGCGCAAGCTCATGGAGTTCCCGGCTTTGCGACGGAGGATAGAGCCAGTCGCTCGCGAAGCACGTGAAGAGATACTCCGACTGCGTGCCAGCAAAGCTCCTGCGCTCGAAGAGATTCATCGCCCGCGTGAGATAGAGGAAGCTGTTGGCGTCGAACCTCTTGGTGAACTGGCTCCCCTGATAGTTAAGGTAGCTCTCGACTTGGAACTGGGGGAGAAAGGAAACGTCCCCCACCTCCTCTTGAACCTGCCGTCCGAACTTCCGCTCGAAGCTCTCCCGACTGAGAAAGGAAAGATGGCCGATCATCCGGGCCACCGCCAGCCCCTCTACCGGAGGATCGTCGGCGGGATACTCTCCCCCTCGCCACTTCGGGTCGCGCATGACAGCCTGCCGTGCGGCCTCGTTGAACCCGATTTGCATCGCGCTATGCGCCGCGCACGCCGCCGTCGCCCACACCTTTTGCACCGAGCCGGGAAACCTCAGCGACATTTCCACCGCCTGCATACCGCCCATGCTCCCCCCACAAGCGGCATGGAGTCGGCCGATTCCGAGCGACTCGACCAGCCTTCGAGCGACCTCGACCGTGTCGCCCAAGGTGATCTGGGGGAACCTCATTCCGTAGGGCCGTCCATCGCCAGCGGCTGTGGGGGGGCCGGTCGTCCCTTGGCAGGCCCCCAGACAATTCGAGCAGATCACAAAGTACCGCTCCGTGTCGATGGGCTTGCCGGGCCCGACGATTCGGTCCCACCACCCCACGGCGTGCGAATCGCTCGATACGGCATGAAAGACCAGGACCGCGTTGCTCCGGTCGGCGTTCAATTCGCCCCACGTCTCATAGGCGACGGTCACTTGGGGCAGCGAGCCGCCCAATTCACAGGTGAGGCTGCCGACATCGAGGTAGGACCGCGCGTCGGCGTGCGGCTTGGTACGCTCGTTTTCTTGAAACAGCCCCTCTTCGATGGACATCGTTCGGCGAATCTACCCGAGGTCCCTTCAGTAGGACTCTTTCTTAAAGGCGGGACGGAAAGGCTGGCCCCGCACCCCTTTGGCCTTCGACTTGTCTTGAGTATCGCCGTCGTCGTCGGAGGAGTCGCCTGAATGATGCGCCTTGTCCTTCGAGTGTGCGGACTTTCCCTGCGCCAGAGCGACCAATCGGTCGAACTCGCCGGGGTCCTTCGCTCGCGACCGCGCTTCGTCATGTCGGACCAAGCCCTGTTCGACCAATCTGGCGAGCGATTGATCGAGCGTGTGCATTTTCTGCCTAGCGCCGGTTTGAATCATCGAACCGATCTGGTAGGTCTTGTTCTCCCTGACCAGATTGCGAACCGCGGACGTAGCCACGAGCGTTTCGAACGCGGCGATGCGGCCCCGATTGTCGGAGCGCTTCACGAGGGTTTGCGAGAGGACACCCACGAGGTTGACAGAAAGCTGCATTCGGATCTGTTGCTGCTGGAAGGTCGGAAACACGTCGACGATCCGGTCAACGGTCTGGATCGCGTCGACGGTGTGGAGAGTGCCAAATACGAGGTGGCCGGTTTCGGCAGCCGTGATTGCCAGGTGGATCGTTTCGAGGTCGCGCATCTCGCCGACAAGGATGACATCGGGGTCTTGCCGCAAAACGTACTTAAGGGCGTTTGCGAAGCTGTTGGTGTCCACGTCGAGTTCCCGCTGGTTGATCAGGGCCTTCGCGTCGGCATGGACGAACTCGATCGGGTCTTCGACGGTTACGATATGCAGCGGCTGCTGTCGATTGATCCGGTCGATCATTGCGGCGAGGGTCGTCGATTTCCCTGAGCCGGCAGGCCCGGTGACCAGCACCAGCCCCCTCGGCCGGTCGATGAAGTCGTAGCAGGCTTCCGGCAGGTGGAGCTCTTCCATCGATTGAATTTCGTACGGGATCACCCGGAACGCGGCCTGCACATAACCTCGCTGTTGGTAGGCATTGCCTCGGAACCGCGCGACGCCTTCGATCTCGAGCGCGAAGTCGAGTTCAAGCTCCTTTTGGAACCGCTCGATCTGGTGGTCGTTCAGCAGCACGTAGAGCGCCTTCGTGAACTGCTCGTTGCTGTACGTTTCGACCCCTTCCACGAGTTCAAGATCGCCGTGGATCCGCAAGTAGATCTTCCCGGCGTCGGTCTTGAAGTGAACGTCGGAGCCCTGCTTCTCGACGCACATTCGGAGGAAGTCTTCAAGCCGTAGCACTGGACACCTCCACAAGCCCGAGATTCATGCAGCGTCGTTGAAAGTCGGCGGGGTTGGAAGTCTTGGCGAGCGCGTGCTCGTAGTCGATCAACCCCTTCTTTAGCAACTCGATCAGCGAGCCGTCGAGCGTCTGCATTCCCAAGCTGCCACCGGTCTGGATGTCGAGATACACCTGGTGCGTCTTTCCCTCGCGGATCAGAGTCCGAACCGAAGGGGTCGCCACCATGACCTCAAAGGCCGCGACGCGTCCCTTGCCGTCTTTCGTGGGGACGAGGGTCTGCGAGATTACGGCTTGCAGCGTGACGCTCAACTGGGTTCGGATCTGCGCCTGCTGCTCTGGAGTAAAAACGTCCACGATCCGGTCGATCGTCTGGGCGGCGTCGACGGTGTGCAGCGTCGAGAGCACGAGGTGGCCGGTTTCTGCGGCGGTGATGGCCAATTGAATCGTTTCGAGGTCGCGCATCTCGCCTACGAGGATCACGTCCGGGTTCTGCCGCATGACGTGGCGAAGGGCATCGGCAAAGGTGTGCGTATCGGTCCCGAGTTCCCTTTGGTTGATGATGCTCTCCAAGTCCTCATGCACGTATTCGATCGGGTCTTCGACGGTCATGATATGGCATCGCTTGTGCGTGTTGATGTGGTGGATCATCGCCGCCAGCGAAGTGGACTTCCCCGAACCGGTGGGACCTGTGACGAGGATGAGCCCGCGCGGCAAGAGAGCGAGTTGCTTGCTGACCGGCGGCATCATGAGCTCGTCAATGGTTCGAATCTGAAACGGAATGACCCGAAACACCGCTCCAAGGCTATGCCGATGCCAAAACATATTTACGCGGAACCTCGCAAGTCCTGACACGTGATAGGACATGTCCAGTTCCTTGAAGCTGTAAAGACGCTCTCGGCGCTCTTCGTTCAAGATGCTAAGGAGGAGTTGACGCGAATCCTCCTCGGACAGCGCCGGGTAGTTCACCCTCTGCAAGTCGCCATGAATCCGCATGAAGGGCGGCTCGCCTGCCTTGATATGCAGGTCGCTGGCCTCCTTGCTCACCAGGTCTCGCAGCAGATCGTCGATGTTGAGGTTCAACGGACTCCTCAATTATCGGCGCAACATCTGCTTCAGTTCAGAAGCAATTCCCGCGTAGTTCAGCGCAATCTCCTCGCTGATCACCCCGGCCTTGACGTACCGCAGCAGGCTCTGGTTCATCGTCTGCATTCCCCAGAACTCGCCTTCGTTGATCGCGTGGTAAAGGTCGCTGAAGTGTCCGTCTTCGATGATCTTCTGCACCGTGGGCGTGACGACGAGGATCTCACAAGCTGCGACACGGCCCAGTCCGTCCGCTCGCGGAACCAGCTTCTGCGCGACGATCGCCCGCAAGGCTGAGGCAAGTCGAATGCACAAGTGATTCTTTTCGTGAGGCGGAAACATGTTGACGATACGGTCCATGGTCTCGTAAGCGCTCGATGTGTGGACGGTCGAGAACACCAAGTGGCCCGTTTCACCGGCCTGCATAGCGACGTTAAAAGTAGCGACGTCCCGCATTTCACCGATCAAGATCACGTCAGGCGCCTCTCGAACCACAGCGCGAAGCGCGGGTTGGAAGTCCTCGGTGTCGATCCCAATCTCCCGCTGCGTGATATAAGAAGCTTTGTCCCTGTGAACGAACTCCAGCGGGTCTTCGATCGTGACGATATGCACCGGTCTCGTGCAGTTGATCACGTCGATGATCGCGGCGAGCGAAGTGGTCTTGCCCGATCCCGTAGGGCCGGTGAAAAGGACCAGTCCTTGCCGAATCTTGGCGAACTCCTGCAACACGGGCGGTAGACCCAACTGCTCGATGTTCAGGATGTCGGTGGGGATGATACGGCAGACGATGCCCCAAGTCCCTCGTTGCATGTGGATGTTCGCGCGAACGCGGCACGTCTCCCCCACGCTAAAGGCGAGGTCCATCTCCATGTGGTCCTCGAACTTCCTGCGCTGCTTCTCGGTCATGATCCCGCCGATCATCCGCTGCGCGTTGTAGGGGTCGATGACGGGCCATTCGCCGGGAAGGGGCTGGACCTTGGCGTGGAGCCTCATCATGGGAGGAGACCCTCCCTTGACGAAAACGTCAGAAGCTCTCTCGTGATAGCCAATGTCGATCAGTTCGTGGATGTTGATGCTCGCAGGATCTCGCATGGCGGTTACGCTCGTTCTATGTTTCGAATCTCAGGGCCGCTTTGCCCTTTGCGATCGGAGCAGGGCGAAGTATACCAAAGCACCCGCAGCGATCCCTGCCAACCCAAGAAACACCCAGGCGTAAGCAGGTGGCCCTCCCGTGGAACTGGACGGAGCTTGAGGTTCCGTTTGTTCGTTTGCAGACTCGGGAATCCTGATTTCATCGGCCTTCTGCGTCTTCAATCGGATGCGATACTCGATTCCGGTCGGGTCGCGTGTCACCCGGCCGGCGATCGACACCGCCGTACTTTCGAAGCTTTGAATAGTCGAGGCGGTAGGAAGTTCCCCGTCGAAGATCACGCTAAGGCCTTGGACCGTGTTGGGCGACGCCGCGCCGGCGAAAGCCCTCGCAAGCGGTTCGAGCCGCAAGACGCCCAATCTGCGGTCGATCAATCCGTCAACCGCGAAAGTCGCCTTCAGAAAGCTCAGGCGCTGGTTTTCAGGATCGAGGCTCTGTTCGAAGACCCTCAGAACTCGCGGCTCGGAATTCAAGTACTTGCCAAGCGCCGAAATCTGCTCTGAGAGGAGTGCGGCGGGGTACTCGGCGCGGGTGGCCGTAATCTCGACGATGTCCGCGCCAGTCGCATGCTCCGTGATGACGACCGAAACGTCGGGGCCTGTCGTCGCAAACGGCCCGGAAGGGCTTCCCCCTTGCGCGGCCGAGATTCCGACGAGTGCGCCCACGAGGGGCAAGGCGACGATTCGCATCAGGCCGAGCCTACCTTCTGGAGGTATGCGATAACTCGATGCGAACCCATAAGGAGCGGGCAACGTCTTGCCGATATGTCCAACACACCGAAACATCAGGTCTTGTGGAGACGTATGGGATAGGAACCTTAGTATAATTGCGGATCGATCAGATATGGAAGAAATCAACAGCATCGCGGGGAACGGTCAGACCGAAGTAAGCGGAACGATCGTTTGGTTGACGCCGGAAGGTCACGAGGAGCTCAAGAAGGAGCTCGAATACCTCACGCTGGAAAAGCGGCCTGAGATCGCTGAACGGATTAGAGAGAGCCAAGAGCACGGCGAGTTCAGCGAAGACAACAGCGAACTCGACGAAGTGAAGTTCGAACAGGCGATCGTCGAAAACCGGATCGCCGAACTCAAGTCGATTTTTGGTACGGCGCAGGTCCTGAACGAGGAGGACATTCCCACCTCGTTCGTCGGGATCGGATCGCTAGTCACCCTAAGCGATTCCTCGCTTGGAGAAAGCTTTACGGTCCGCGTGGTATCGAGCATAGAAGCGGATCCGAACCGAGACTACATCAGCAACGAGTCCCCGATGGGTTCGGCGCTGCTCGGCAGCAAGACCGGGGACACGATCAGCGTGGACGCCCCGGACGGGCCGCTTACGTACTCGGTCACCAAGATCGCTAGGTAGGCAGACAGAATCCGCCTGGGATTCACTTGTTTTCCCGAAGCAGGTTGTCCAAGGCGGACTCGGCGTCAGGGTATCGGAACTCGAATCCCTCGGAAAGGCACTTCTCGGCTGAGATTCGTTGCCCGCCCAGAATCACCGAGCCCTCCTTGCCGATCCATCCAGCTATCGATTGAATGAGGAACGCAGGAGCGGGCGGACACCACGGACGGCCGAGGGCCTTGCGCACCTTCGCCATGAGTTCGGCGTTGGGAAGCGGATGGGGAGCGACGGCATTCCACGCTCCCTCCAGCCGATTTTCGATGGCCCAAAGCATCAACGCCACGGCATCTTCGAGATGAATCCAGCTCACCCATTGCTTCCCCGAACCCGCCGCGCCTCCGAGAAACCAGCGCGCGAGGGATGCGACGACCGGTAAGAACCCGGCCTGCTTCCCCATAACGACGCCAAGACGAATCCGGCAAGCTCGGACGCGCTCCGGGACCGTTTCCCTCTGGGCCGCTTCCCATGAAGCGCAGGCCTGGCCGAGGAAGTCGGCGCCCGGAGGGCTATCCTCTGCGGCAAGTCCAGTCGCTAGGTTCCCATAATATCCGATGGCGCTGATGTTGACCCACTGCGCGGGCCGCGGATTCAGGGTGGAAAGCGCATGCCCAAGGGCTCGCGTGGGCTCGACGCGGCTGGAAACGATCCGGCGTTTCTCTTCGTCCGTCCACTTCCGGTCGATCGGTGAACCGCAGAGATTGACCACGCAATCGGCGCCCACCAGCGCGTCCGTCCAAGCCCCCAGCGACTTGGCGTCCCACACGACCACTTCGTCGGCGTTGGAGATGGGAGAGCCGGAGCGCGAGAGGACGACCGTTTGAACCTCGCGCAGCTTCAGGGCGGCCAAAAGCGCGCTTCCCAGAAAGCCGCTTCCTCCTGCAACCACGACCCTACTCATCGGCCATCCAAGGGCGTATAAGGTCGGAATCGTGTCCCAATGCTTGCAGGACGCGCGCCACGACCGTATCCGCTAGGTCCTCTAGCGCTTTGGGACGGCCGTACCACGCGGGGGAAGCGGGCACGACGATCCCGCCGGCTTCGGTAATCGAAGTCAGATTCCGCAGCATGATCAAGTTCCAGGGCATCTCGCGGGGAACGACAACGAGCTTGCGTCTCTCCTTCAGGCAAACGTCCGCGCAGCGCGTCAAGAGGTCGTCGCTCACCCCGTTTGCGATGCGGCCGGCCGTGCCCATCGAACACGGAACGATGACCATGCCCTCATGCCGAAATGAGCCGCTCGCGGGCGGTGTGAAATAGTCGCGATCCCCCAATAAAACTAGGTTATCTATGGGTTTTCCCAACCACGATTCGGGGTCGAACGCCCCCTTGTCGAGCCTCACTCCCAACTCATGTTCGGCCACCTGGCAAGCCTGCTCAGAGAGGATGAGGTAGATCCGATCGTAGAGGCGGGAAGCCTCCCGCAGGAACCGTTGCGCGTAGATGGCTCCACTCGCGCCTGTGACGCCCACAATGAGGGTACCAGTCGACATGGCGTAAGTCTACGAGATACGAAGCCGCCGAGTCCTCTTGCCGCGCCCGAAGGACCCCTACTCGGCGCCCATTCGAAACGCGTCTTGCCCATGAGCCAGCAACACCATCCCCATGACGACTAGCGCCTGCTGGTAGCTGGTGACCGGCAGAAGCCCCGCAATGAGGAAGAGGAGGAACGCAGCCCCCGTCGCAAACGAGTTCTTGTCAAGGACACAAGAGAACGCCGTCGTCGCGAAGAAGAACGTGCTGACGACATAGACCCAAACCGGGAGAAAGACGGTCAGCCCTGTGGCTTGTGTGAGTGCGGCCACAGCGGAAGGCCCGCCCACTCCAAAATAGAGCGCCAACGCCAACGCCGCGGCGAGGCCGGCATACAGCCCGGCGCGGTTTTCCTGAATGCGCCGCCATCCCCAAGCGTAGAACGCGAACCCTCCGGCTACGACGTACAAGACCTCGCCGAATCCCAGAGTTCCCGGTCCTCCCGGAGCAACGATGCTCGACGGACTGAGGAAGGCGGGCGAGAGGGCGTAGACGTAAGCGCAGACGAAGGCCAGCAGCAAGAGCCCAATGGCGAACTTGCCTTCCGCATTGGGCCGGACGAGAGCCACCAATCCCACCACGAGCGTCAGCGCCGCGCTGATGAACCCAAAAGTAGCCGGAACCCATGGTCCCATCGCCGAAGCCCAAGGCAGGATCGCGGCGAGGAGCACGTACCCCACAAGGGTAAAGCTCCAGCCGCTTCGCCAGCGCAAAGGGGTCAAGGCAAAGACCACAAGGCTCACGAACACCAGGATCGTGGCGAAGTCGAGAAAAAAGCTGCCGACGGTCGAAGCCCAGCCCCCAGCAACCGCGCCCGTGGCGATCGTCCTGTCAAAGCTCAGAGCCCCAACGAAGCGAAGGAGCGCGAGTTCTCCCAATCCGAAAAGGGCCGCCAGCGCCAAGATCGACCTGAGCGGGTGAACTCCGGAAGTCGGTGACAAGGGTTGTTGGACCGCCATTAGTTTCCTCTCGTCGCACGCGTCTCAGACGCCGCCGTTGCATCCTGGGGCCAGTTGGCCGCTACGCGAAGGGTGTTTGCCGCCATAGGCACGTCCGCATATAAGAGAATCGGAGTCGAAACCGCTCGCGACGCTCCTCGGTCCCCTTGGCCGCCATCCCACAGCGAGACTGCGAACGTAGTTCGTGAATTGCTGAAGATGGGGCCCGGGTCGCCGGGCGTTACCAAAGGCCGGACGAAGTGAACACGCCACTTGCCCCCCGACCAGGAGCCTCGGCCCACAAGCCGGGCGTCCGGGTGCAGCTTGAGCCCTGAGTTGCGGGCTGCAATCATGGCCTCGGCGGGCTCAGACCGACTCTCGCGAGCGTTTTCGTTGCCAGCCGCCCGAGCAGGGTAGTAGAGGATTTCGCCCTCATAGGGGTACATATCGGCAATGTTGTCGGGCGTACGGTCTCCGATGACCCCAGCCTGGGCGGTTTCGAAGGCCCTTTGCCAGTGGGAGTTCCATTGCCAGAGCGTCACGGCTCCCGTCGATCCGGCCAACGCGAAGAGCGGCATAGGCTCAACCTTCCCCGCAGAAAACGCGATCTGCGCGGCGTCGCGCAAGGTCTCGCCTCGTTCGATGAACTCATAGGGTCCCTTGAAGCTGAGGTCCGGAGATTCGTCGGACCATTCGAGAAGGATGTAGAGCAGTTCCCCATCGCTCAAGGTCCGGACCGTGGCGGTTCGCACCAAACCCGCGCCACCCGAACTGAGCGCGATCCTCATCCCTTTCGCCTCGTCCCATGCCGGCGAATCCGGGTCTGAGGCCGACGCGGAATCGACCGTTCGGGCCACGAGCGCAGGAACGGCCGAGGAACTGATTCGAGTTCGCGTTGCGGTCAGAACCACCGTAGCGATCAAACAGAGAACTAGGATCGCCGTCGTGTTTCGATCGAACAACATGGTTTAGTCATCTCCTCCCAACCCAAAGGTCTCTGCATGAGTGCCCAGCACTCCTTGGCGCGAACAGGCCAACTCGAACACGGGACACTCGTCGTCCTCCGTTTCCATCTCTTTTTGCTGCATCAAGGGGAGCGGTTTCGGCGGGCCGGAAATCTCATGGACTCGGGCCCCTTGCTCCGCAAACTCCCAGGGGAAAAACCTACTCACTAGGTTGGCTAGGCAATGGTGCGGACCGCTCGGCGCCTTGATGGCTACGAACTTCGCAAATACCCGTACCCAGGGCCCCAAATGGGTTTCCAGGAAGGCGACTTGGGTCCGGTACATCGCCGAAGCTCGTCGCGGGCGTCCCGTCGAGGCGGCCCGAGCTTCCTTTTGCGCGAGATAGGCCATGAACTCGGCCTCGACGCTGATATGGTCGGGGCGCTCGGTTCCGGGTGTAACTCCAAACGCTCGGTAGAAGCCGTTGAGGTCTGAGAGCTTGTTCGCCTGCTGGAAGAGGTGCGTGGCGGTGTAAGCGGTCTCGCAAGGGTGACAATCCGAGGTGATCACATGAGTGAAGACCCGCAGGTACTCAGCCTCGAATTTCGGAAAATCGAGGTCTTCGAGGAAGGCTGCAAGGCGCTCCACCTCTTCCTGGAGGCTGCCGTCGGCCGTCGCCGCCGGAAGGAAGCCTTTCCGAATCGCCTCTCGGACCGCTTCGCACTCAATCTTGAGGCACTCGAAGGTCTCTTCGGACGGATACCGAAAGCCCAGCGACAGCAGCAAGTACATTCTCGATCGAGCCAATGCGAGTGAGGCCTGCCGTTCGGGTGAGAGGTTCCGCCCCTTTCGGCGTGGCCTGCTCTTGCGGCCGCCCTTGGCGTCCGGGTTGATTCCTAGAATCCTCCCCGAGGAAGGCTCTTGTCGCACGTTCGATTCTGTGGACTGCATCGTCGACTCCCTAAATCGAGTTCGGGTACTTCTCGTCTCGAAGGTGGAACGGTTCCAGGACGTTCATGCGAATCGCCTCCTTGCCGTTCTTGTCATATCCGACCACCGTGTCGTCGAATAGCTCGAGGGTCTTGCCGTTCACATTGGCTTCGCCGATCTTCTTGCCTTCGATCACCTCGAACCTGAAGATGATCGTGCGAGTGGCGCGGAAGAGTTGCAGCACGGCAAGGAGCTTGCGAGAAGGCATGACATAGCGCTCGATGGCGTGGTCGGCGCCGGGTCCGAACATCTGGTGAAGGTAGGACCTCGGAACCCATCGCGGCGGGATGTAATAGATGTTGGGCTCCGTCCCGAACTGCGGGTAAAGCGGCAATCCGACCTTCTCCTCTCGAACGAGGTAGTAGAGCGGGTTTTCGGGGTCGTGCGCCCACTCGCCGTTGCCATCGACCTTCACGAGCCCCTGAAGCCGGATCTTGCCAACGCAAACGCTCATGCAGCGAGTCTCGATCGGCACTCCGCCGCCCAGCGGATCCTTTCCCTCGATACGGGGGTAGCAAGCGATGCACTTTTCGCTGGTCTTGGTTTCTGGGCGATACATCGCCTTCTTGTAGGGACAGGCCTCGACGCACCTTCGGTAGCCCCAACACCGCTGTTGGTCGATCAGAACGATGCCGTCCTCAGGCCTCTTGTAAGGCGCTTGACGCGGGCAGGCCGCGAGGCAGGCCGGATAGGTGCAGTGATTGCAGATTCGCGCCAGGTAGAAGAACCACGTCCCGTGTTCGTCGAGCCCGCCGCCCTTGGGATACTTGTTCTCCTCGCCCCGCGGCCCCACCGCGTTGTCCTCATAGAGGTTCGGCACCTGCCATTCGTCGTCGGTCGGCAGATAGCCAAGGGCGAACCTATCCTTAGGCGAAAGCTCGAAGACCGTTTTGCCTTCGTACACCCCGTACGGGGCCTCCTTGTCCGACGTAGCCGTGTTCCACCTTTGTCCGTTCGGATTCGCCTGCTCCATGAGTTCGAGGGTCTTTACGTCCCAGAACTTCGGATAGCCGCCATACGGCTTGGTCTCGACGTTGTTCCACCACATGTATTCTTGGCCCCGCGAGAAGGTCCAGGTGGACTTGCAGGCCATCGTACAGGTTTGGCAGGCGATGCATCGGTTGATGTTGAACACCGCTGCGAACTGCCACTCGGGGTGGGCTTCGTCGTAGCGGTAATCCATTTCGCGGCCGAGCTGCCAGTTCTTGACCTTAGGCATGGGGGTTGCTCCTGTCGGTGTTCGCGGAAGCGACGGGGATCGTGGTTTCGAGCGGAGCCCGCGGAGGTTGCGGAATCGAACTCACGACTTCGTCAGAAAGCGCTTCGTCTCCAAAGACCCCCCGTAGCAACTCGACGACGTAGGCGTCGCCCCGCGCTTGCCAGACTCCGTGCAGCGCCTGATAGAAGGGGTTTCGGAACATCTTGAGGAGGAGCGGGCCGGAAAAGCCCATCATCGCGTACTCCTCGGCCATGCATCTTGCCATCGAACCGAGCGAATCGAATCCGGGGGGCGAGGGAAGCATGACTGCCGTGGCGTCGTACGGGTCGTCCTCTTCCACTTCCGTTTTCGCGGGAGCCGGGCCAGGCGGCCGTTCTGTGGGGTCCATCAGGTCCTCGGCAACCTCCTTGCTCACTTCTTCACCTCGACGATGTCTCCGGACAGATAGGATTTCATGAACTCGTTTTCGTTGGCAGGCGTGTATCCGGTCGTCGCGGGCTGCCAAATACCGACTCCGCCCATTCCTCCGGCTTCGGCCCGAACGACCCTCACCAGCGTCTCCTTCGGAACCGTGTTGACCGCATGGTTGTCGGCCTCGCCTCCGAACATGAACGCCATCGCGACCTTCGCCTTATGGAACAGCGTATCGGTCTGGTGCATCGGCATCGACCAGTCGCGGGTCAGGCTCTGCTGGCACCCGTACCTAAGGTTCGACTGGTAGCCGGTATCGTGGGAAATGGCCCTTCCGTCCGACCGGGTCTCGTGCGCGTGAACTGTCTTCTCAGTCGCCAAGTTCGGCGCGTGCTTCATCATCACGACCCCATAGGGATAGGCCGCGTTGTACTTCACGCGCAGGAGCAGCCGCGTCACCTTGCGGTAGTGCGCTTCCGGCTCCGTGCGATACGACTGGCCCTCAGGAGGAAGAGCTTGCTCCGCGCCGTAGGTGGGGCGGGGGCGATAAGGCCGGTCTGCTGGGTTGGCGTCGACGTACACGTAGTCCCCGTCCTGAATCCCCATTGCCTTTGCGGCTTCGGGGTTCATATGCATCTGGTGCTCGCCGAAGTGGGGGTTGCGCTTGTCTTTTCGATAGGCGTCCGTGAAGTTCGAGTCCCAGAGCATATGCCAGTCGACCGACGACCATTGGGAGTGGACGCGGTGGCGGGTCTTCGGCGTGAGACAGAAGAACCGGAACCCCTGCTTCCAGAGCGGGTTCTGCGTGCCCTTGACTTCCGCCCAAGAGAGTTTGTTGTTCGCGACGGTACGCAGGTCGGCATCGAGAACGTTCGCTTGGAGCATCGAGGGGGTGATGCCAAAGTTGTTCGGACGGATGAACGGATTCGAACTGACGATTACGTTCGGCAGATAGGGCGTTGCCTCTGGCCCCTCGCGGTGAACGATGAAGTTCTCTCCGTGTTCGATCGCTTCGGGGATGTCGCAATACGCGTTGAGTCGACCAGTGTCGGTCCAGCATGGCACGTGGTCGTGAACCATCTCATACAGCGGAATGCGAGGGTAGGTTCGGAACATGAGCAGCGCTGCGCCAGGCTCGCCGTACTTGCCGTCCATGATGTCCTTGGTCGTATAGCCATGCATGGGTGTCGAGCCATCCATGAGGCGATCGATGTACACTTCCGTCCGGCCCTCCAGAGCGAACTTCCAGAAACTGGCAAACCTCTCGTCCTCCAGAATCTCGCCCATCCTTTTCGCCACGCCGGCCATGATCGCCACGTCGTCTTTTGTATCGTAGACGGGCTTGATCCCGCCCTTCCAAATCTGAAGGAAGGGATTGGAGCACGATGCCGTGATCTCATACGTTTCAAACTCCATCCATGAGTTTGCCGGCAGGATAAAGTCCGAGTATTCGCAGGTCGATGTCATCTCAATGTCCTGCGACATGATCAGGTCGATGCCGGGGTTCACGTTGAACAGCATGTCGTAGGCATGTTTGGCGTTGTTGAAGAGGTTGACGTTGGTGAACCACAGTACCTTCGTGGGCGTGGGCATGTGAGTGTCACCTGTAAACACCTTGCGTCCCCCTCCAGGGGTGTTCACAATCAGCGGCCGGTCTCCGCGATTCCAATACGCAGGCTCTTCGTCCTTGGCATACTTGGCCAATTTGATGTCCTTCGCTCGCGCGTTCGGATCGAGGTTCGGATTAAACGGGTCCTCCGATATCCAACCCAAGAACCCGGGTCCGGTCCACTGCGATCCTTGGAAGAGCGCCGCCTTATAGTTCCCGGCCCAGGTGTACTGGCCACCTCCCGGCTTGCCGATGTTGCCGGTCAGCATCAGCGGCAGATACATGGCCCGGTTACCGAGCGTCGCATGGAACCAGTGGTTGATGCCCTCGCCGATGTGAATCGCGACCGGCCAGTTCTCGGGGTTGCCGATGTCGTCGGCCAACCTCTTGATCAGTTCCTTCGGCGTCGAAGTGATTTCCGAGACGGTCTGCAAGTCGTAGTCTCGGAGATTGACCTTGTACAGCTCCCAGAGCGTCTGGACCTCGACCTCTTCCCCTGAAACGAGCTTGATCTTGCCCTTGAACTCGAGGTTCGGGTCGAGCCCCGCTTCGGCCATGACCTTGCCAACCTGGTCGCGGTTGATCGCCTTGAGCGAACTCGACTTCTTGTCGAACACCACATAGTCGCCGAGCTTGGCGTACTGGTCATCCTTCAGTCCTTGCGTCTTGAAGCTGTAGCCGTCCTTGTTGAGGCTGGGCTTGTAGCCAGGAAAGACCTCTTTGGCATGGAGGCGCTTGAGGGTGTCGGTGCGGATGAGCAGCGGGAAGTCCGTGAACTGCTTGACGAACTCGGCGTCGTACTTGCCTTCGTCCATCAAGACCTTGGTGATGCCGAGGAACAGCGCGGTGTCGGTGCAACCGGGACGGACGGGGAGCCAGTAGTCCGCGCGAGTCGCCGGCGGGCCGTATTCGGGCGTGATGACGACGATCTTGCCGCCCCTCTCCATGAGCTCATTGAAGAAGTGCGACTCCGGCATCTTGTTCTCGACGAGATTCTTGCCGCACTGAATGTGGAGCCGAGACAGTCGAAGATCGTTAAAGTCGCCGTCCGCTGCCTGAAGACCGTGGACATAGGGATGTCCAGGGGCTTGGTCGCCATGCCAAGTGTAATTCGACCACTTGCGGCCGCCTTGGGCTTCGTCGGGTCCGACTCCTCGAACGTGGCTGTCCAGAAGAGCGAGCATCTGGCTAAAACGATACATGCCGTACTTTCCGATGACGCCAAGCAAACCCATGCCGCCTCGGTGCTTGAAGCACTTCGTCCCGGCATGGTGCATCGCCTCGAGCATCTCCGGCGGATAGCCCTCCGCAGCGAGCCTCTGGTGGCCGACGTCGCCGCTGTAGGTTTTCGCGATGGCGACCATGCCGCGCGCGGCGTAATCAAATGTCTCGTCCCAACTCAGCCGGACGAAGGTGTCGAGCCCGCGAGTGGTGAAGTTGTACTTCTTGCGAAGCTCCTTGGTCAGGTAGGGGAACCCGTCGTCGGCCCACCGCTTCCAGCCCTGGCGCACCATCGGGTACTTGAGCCGATACGGGCCATAGACTCGGCGATGCAGCGTGAACCCCTTGGAACAGCCTCGTGGATGCCAGTGGGCGGTGGACGTGTTCCCTTGCAGGTCGGCGTAGCGATCGACGTCGTAGTTCTGCTCGGTCCGGACGACGACTCCGTTCCGGGTGAACGCCCTCATCCGGCAGGCGTGGGTGTCGTTGGGCGAGCACACGTAGGTGAAAGAATCGTCGTACGCGTACTGATCGCGATAAATGTGCTCCCAGCCGCGGTTCGGATAGTAATCGAGGGGGTTCTTGACACCCTCCACAGCCTTGAGTAACGAGAATGACCGGCCGGCCCATATTCCGGCTCCTGCTGCAGCGCCTGTAACGATAAGAAACTCTCGTCGGCTGACCTTGTTCAACCCGTTGCCTCCTTCGAATCCTGCGAGCCCAGAGGCCTGGACCCGACAGTACTTCAGCTTTATTGAACACAAAAAAAACGGAGACTATGATGCCGGTCATACTCGGTCGGATTTCTACGTTGTTAAAGTCCGAGCATCTTGCGAAAACGCCGACAGCGCTTTGTGTTCTCGATGGAGTTGCCGACCGGATGTGGCGAGAGCGACCTTCGCGCGCATCCAACGCAGCGCACCGCCCCAGATTATCCATTACGGAAACGTAAACTATCCGCCGACACCATTGCAGTTTCACGATAAGGGAAGTCGATGCCACAACTGTTTTCGCCGCGAGCCAATATCCTCTCGAAGACGTTGCCGCTCTACATCGGCGCGCTGCCGTTTCTCGGCGCGTGGGCGATCATGCACACGACGCCCTGGACCCACGCCGTGGACGTCGCTCCCGAGCAGCCTGCGGCATTCAGCCACAAGCGCCACGTGGACGACATGGGGCTTGACTGCCGACTCTGCCACAGCGGGGTCGAAAAGACCTCCTTCGCGGGCATCCCGGCGACGGACACGTGCTTCATGTGCCACTCGCAGATTTGGCCCAACAGCCCGCTCGTCGCGCCTGTGAGAGACAGCTACGCGACCGGCGAGCCGATCCGCTGGAACCGAGTCAACAAGCTCCCGGATTTCGTATATTTCGACCACAGCATACACATAAGCAAGGGAGTATCGTGTTACACCTGTCACGGCCGTGTAGACAAGATGACGCTTACCTCCAAGCCCAACGCGTTCGAAATGAAGTTCTGTTTGAACTGTCACAGGAACCCCGAAGAGTTCGTGCGCGACGCAAGCGAGATTTATAACCCTGAGTTTAAGCCTCAAGGCAAAGAGACTGGCACAAAACTAGTCGAAAGTTACGGGATTCAGAAGGGCCAGCTTGCCAACTGCTCGATTTGTCATAGGTAGACACTTACTACAACCATGGGAACGAACAAAAGCAGCATCGATCTGGAAGGCGCGAATCAGGGCCTCGACGCTCAAGGTTCGTCTATGAGTCTGGCCTCGGGTCCCGAGTTCAGCCCGTTCGAGGCGCCCTGGAGCGCTCCGTTCGACCGAAGACGCTTTCTTCAGATCGTGGGAGCCTCGATGGCGATGGCGGGACTCGCGGGGTGTCGACCCAAACTCGCCGAGAGGATCGTTCCCTACGTCAAGGCGCCCGAAGAAATCCTGCCTGGCGACCCCGTGTTTTACGCCACCGCTCTCACCTTGAGCGGGTACGCGACGGGCGTTCTCGTGAAGTCGGAAACGGGCAGGCCGATCAAGGTGGAGGGCAACCCCGACCACCCAGGGAGTCTCGGCGCGACCGACGTGTTCGCTCAAGCGGCGATTCTGGGCCTCTACGACCCCGACCGATCTCAAGAGGTGCGACTGAATGGCCAGAAGTCCAACTGGTCCGTGTTCGTCGCGGCGGCGCAGAAGGAGTTCGCGAGGCTGAAGAGCCAGCAAGGCAAGGGGCTTGCGATCCTTACCGAAACGGTCACCTCACCCACCTTTGACGCGGAAATCCAAAGCCTCCTGGCGGAGTTGCCTGAGGCGAAGTGGTACTGCTACGAACCCTTCAACCGCGAAGTCGTATTCGCAGGCGCGAAACTGGCTTTTGGAGTCGAGAAGGAGCCCCTGTACCGCCTGGACAACGCCGACGTCATCGTTCTTCTCGATTCAGACTTCCTTTACATTTCGCCAGGGCGAACGCCGTACACCAAGCAGTTCGCCGCGCGCAGGAAGATTCGCAAGGCGAAGCAGGACCTCAATCGCCTCTACGCCGTCGAGAGCACTCCGACCGTCAGTGGCGCTTTCGCAGACCACCGCCTGAGCGTGAAGGCAGGGGAGATCGGACGGATCGCGGCGGCCCTCGCGGAAGCGCTGGGCGTTCCCGGCCCTGCGTCAGGCGGCGTCGGAGCCGAAATCGCGGCCTGGGTAAAGGCCATGGCGGAGGACCTGCAAGCCCATCGCGGCCGATGCGTGGTCGTTCCCGGTGAGACGCAGCCAGCTCAAGTTCACGCGCTCGCCCATGCGATCAATGAGGCTCTGGGCGCGTTCGGCAAGACCGTCGAGTTTATCGACCCGGTGCCCTACGGCGACCTGTATCAAACGGCCTCCCTCAAGTCCCTTGTCGCCGCATTGGATTCCGGCGCGGTGGAATCGCTTCTGATCCTCGGTGGCAATCCGGCGTTCTCGGCCCCAGCCGATGTGCCGTTTACGGAGGCCGTCGCCAAGGCCCGCTTCACCGTTCACGTTGGCCTCTATGCGGACGAGACCTACGACGCCAGCCAGTGGCATATCCCGATGGCCCATGAACTTGAGGCGTGGGGCGACGCCAAGGCGTTCGACGGGACGGCGGCGATTCAGCAGCCCTTGATCGAGCCGCTTTATGGTGGCCGGAGTTGCCTCGAAGTGCTGAGTGCGTTCCGAGGCCGACCCACCGACGGCAGGGAGATCGTGAGGTCGTTCTGGAACCGCGACCGGCAGAACTTTGATACGTTTTGGACGAAGTCCCTCAACGATGGATTCGTTTCAGGAAGCGCGCCCCCCTCGACCGTCCCTCAAGTGAAAGTGGGATGGTTTGCGGGCGCCCCCGGACTCAAGCCCGCTGTCGTGACTGGGGTCGAGATCAACTTCCGCCCCGACCCGTGCATCTACGACGGGCGATTCGCCAACAACGCCTGGCTCCAGGAGCTTTTCAAGCCGATCACCAAGGTCTGCTGGGACAACGTGGCCGTCATGAGCCAAGCGACTGCCGAGAAGTTCGGACTCTGGAACCGAGTCGGGCCGACGGGCAAGGAGCTGTTGGTCTCGCTCTGTGACGTGACGTACAGAGGCCGAACCCTGACCCGAGTCCCGGTTTGGATTCAGGCTGGCCAGCCAGACGATTCGATCACGATCCACCTTGGGTATGGAAGGTTAAGAGCCGGTAAGGTCGGCAGCAGCGTTGGGTTCAACGCGTACGCGCTTCGAGTCGCGGCCGCTCCGGGGTTCGAGGACGGGGCGAAGGTCACGGCGAGATCGGAGAGATACTCGCTCGCGACAAACCAAGTTCACTCGTACACCGAAGGGCGCAAGGAGCTCACGATCTTCGATGCGGAGGAATTCGGACATGAGGAGGCCCACGGTGAAGCGCACGGGCCGATCTCGCTCTATCCCGATCGGCCGTATGAAGGCTACGCCTGGGCGATGGTGTTCGACACCAACGTCTGTACCGGATGCAACGCTTGCATCGTGGCCTGCCAAGCGGAGAACAACATCCCGACAGTGGGCAAGACCGACGTCCTTCGGGGAAGGGATATGCACTGGATTCGCATCGACCGTTACTACCTGGGCGCGGATTCGAGCGAGGTCCACCACATGCCGGTCAACTGCATGCATTGCGAGAAGGCGCCTTGCGAAGTGGTTTGCCCGGTGGCGGCGACCGTCCATAGTTCCGAAGGCCTCAATGAGATGGTCTACAACCGCTGCGTCGGCACACGGTACTGCTCGAACAACTGCCCGTATAAGGCGAGGAGGTTCAACTTCCGGCAGTTTACCGACAAGCACACGCCCGTGCTGAAACTGATGCGGAATCCGGACGTGACGGTTCGGGGACGCGGCGTGATGGAGAAGTGCACCTATTGCGTGCAGCGCATCAACTCGGCGCGCAAGACCGCCAAGAAGGAGAATCGGCCCATCCGCGATGGGGAGATCATGACCGCGTGCCAAGCCGCTTGCCCCGCAGGCGGCATCGTCTTCGGCAACCTGAACGACCCCGCGAGCGCCGTCGCGCAATTGAGGACGGAGCCGCATCACTATACGCTCCTTGAAGAACTCAACACACGGCCAAGAACGACATACCTCGCTCGCTACAAGAACCGGAACACGACCCTCGTGTCGGCCCTCGAGGAATTCCATTCAACGACTCAGTGAGATCGCCCATGCCTACTACCGCACCTAAGCATCCCGATCCCGTCGAAGAGCCCCTCGTTCAGGGTGGACACGTTTACGGCACGATTACCGAAAAGGTCGCGGGGATCCCGCTCGTGCCGAGGATTCCTTACCAGTGGTACATCGCGTTCGGGTTCGCATTCGTCTGCCTTCTGGCGTTCCTGATCTCGCTGACGTACCTGCTGATGGTCGGCGTGGGGATCTGGGGAGTCAACCAACCGGTCGGCTGGGGACTGGACATCATCAACTTCGTTTGGTGGATCGGTATCGGCCACGCGGGCACGCTCATCTCGGCGATCCTTCTTTTGATGCGCCAGCGATGGCGAACCTCGATCAACCGCCTCGCGGAGACGATGACCCTGTTCGCGGTCATGTGCGCCGGGCTGTTTCCATTGGCCCACCTCGGGCGGCCTTGGGCGTTCTACTGGATTCTTCCCTACCCGAATGCGCTTGGGATGTGGCCTAACTTCCGCAGCCCGCTCGTTTGGGACGTGTTCGCTGTCTCCACCTACCTGACGGTTTCCGCGCTCTTCTGGTATGTAGGGCTGATCCCCGACCTCGCTACCCTCCGCGACAAAAGGAAGCGCGGGCTTTCGAAGTATGTCTTTGCCCTCACTTCCTGGGGATGGAACGGAACCTCGTCGCACTGGCACCGCTACGAAGCGGCGTATCTCGTCCTCGCGGGAATCTCGACCCCGCTGGTTCTCTCAGTCCACTCGATCGTGAGCCTCGACTTCGCCGTTTCGATCATTCCCGGCTGGCACACTACGATCTTCCCGCCATACTTCGTCGCGGGCGCGGTCTTTGCGGGGTTTGCGATGGTGCTCACCCTCGTCCTGCCGCTTAGGTCTTGGTACAACCTGAAAGACCTCATCACCGACAAGCATATCGACTGGTGCGCGAAGATCATGCTCACCACTGGTTTGATCGTGTTTTACGGGTACCTCGTGGAAGCGTTCTTCGCCTGGTACAGCGGCAACTTCTACGAATACATGATGATGAAGAACCGCTGGGTCGGCCCGTACGCCCCGTATTACTGGGCGCTGATCCTTTGCAACGGAGTCATCACTCAGGCACTGTGGTTCCCGAAGGTGCGACACAAGGTCGTTCCTCTCTTCCTTGTCAGTCTGGCCGTCAGCGTCGGAATGTGGCTCGAACGGTTCGTCATCGTTCCCATCAGCCTGCACCGCGACTTCTTGCCGTCGTCGTGGGGCATGTACAACCCGACCGTTTGGGACATCGGAATCTTCGTGGGCACGTTCGCGATCTTCATCGGCGGCATGGTGCTGTTCGTAAGGTTCCTGCCCATGATCCCGATGTCCGAAATCCGGCACTTGCTCCACCACGAGAAGCATGCGTCGAGCGAGGGTAAGCATGAAGGATAACGCTCAAAGCCCATTGTTGCTCTACGGCCTGATGGCGCAGTTTGCCGAGCCCGAAGAGATTCGGGAAGCGGCTCGCAAGGCCAAGGCCGAAGGCTACAGGAAAGTTGAAGCCTACACTCCGTTCGTCGTCGAGGGCCTCGTCGACGACCTCGGAACCAGGGACGACCGGGTTCCTAAGCTCGTGTTCGCGTTTGGAATGTTGGGCGCGCTTTTGGGCTTCGGGCTGCAAACCTACGCGGCCGTGATCGACTATCCGCTCAACATTGGGGGACGTCCCGACTTCTCTTGGCCTTCGTTCATCCCGATCACGTTTGAGACGGGCGTCCTTTGCGCAGCGCTCGGAGCGGTTTTTGGAATGCTCGCTATGAACGGTCTTCCTAGGTTCCATCATCCCGTTTTCTCGGCCGAAGGGTTCGACCGCGCCACGGATGATCGGTTCTTCCTGTGCGTGGAGGCTTCCGATCCGAAATTCGAGTCGGAATCGACCCGCAAGTTTCTCGAAGGGCTGGGGGCGGAAGCCGTCGTCGAGGTGCCGATCGAATGAAGATTCATACGAAGGTTCTGGGGTCCGCGGTGTTCCTCGTTCTTGCGATCGGATGCAGCAAGGACGACATGTGGATTCAAGCGAAGGCGCCGAGGCTCGGCGAGACCGCGTTTTTCCAAGACGGGCAAGCCGCCAGGATGCCCGTGGAAGGCACCGTCCCACGTGGGTCGTTCAGTGAGGACACGCTGCTTCACGAAGGCTTGGAGGACGGAAAGCCCGCAGAGAGGTTCCCCTTCCCGGTCGATAAGAATATCCTCGAAGCGGGACGTGTCAACTTCGATATCCACTGCATGCCCTGTCACGGCAAGTTAGGCAACGGCGACGGCATCATCGTGCAACGAGGCTACGCCCGGCCCCGCCCTCTCTATCACCCCGAGGTTCTCGCGAAGCCCGTGGGTGAGCTCTATCGAGAGTTCGTGAGCGGCGTCCAAAAGACCTCCCAAGCTCAACCGGACATCCTCGCAGGTACGGGGTATTCGCTGGACGACGTGGTCCACCCAGTCCTGAGCCGAAAGCTCAAACCCGAAGAGCGCTGGGAAGTCTTGGCGTGGATTCGGGTTCTTCAGTTCAGCGGCAGCTTCGATTACGACTCGCTCACGCCTGACGAACAACTCAAGCTGGGATCGCAAACAACAAAAAGGAGCGATGTGAGTGAACGATAGTCCAAAGAAGTCCAACTCCGGTTTAGGAGCCGCAGCCGCCGTGATCGGCGTGCTTGGGTTGATAGGCGTGTTTGTCGGCAAGGCCCAAGGGATGCCCAACGTGTTTCAGTCCTACCTGTTGGGTTACCTGATGTGGCTCATGCCGACTCTGGGCTTCCTCGGGATCGTGATCTTGGTGAACCTCGTTCGCGGCAGGTTCGGCTACCCGATCCTTGGGATCTCCCAGGCCGGAGCGAGACTGCTCCCCGCAATGGCGATCCTGTTCCTCCCGATTCTGTTCTTCTTGCCCGAAGTTTATCCTTGGGCTCGGCCCGACGAAGTCGCTCAGAACCCGGTCTTGCAGATACGCGCGCATTTCCTTAACCCGATGGGGTTTGGAATCCGCGCCGTGATCTATTTTGCGGTCTGGGTTGGGATCGCCTTCCTGCTCAGCAGTTGGTCGAAGCGACAAGACCAATCGGGTGAGTCCCAGTGGGAAGGCAAGCGCTCCTCCTTTGCGGCAGGCGCGGCGGTGGCCTTCGTGCTCACGGTTACACTTGCCGCCACCGACTGGGTGATGTCCCTCGAACCGCATTGGTACTCGACGATCTTCGGGCTGCTCCTCGTGGCGGCCCAAATGCTCACCGCGCTCGCCATCGCCGTCGCTTATCTCGCGTTCGCGAAAAACAGCAAGGTAGCCGTCCTCGTCAAGCCTAAGCACTTCCACGACTTGGGCACCCTTCTTTTCACTCTGGTCGTTTTCTGGGCCTATCTCGCCTTCTCGCAGTTCCTGATCATTTGGTCCGCCGACCTTCCCGAAGAGATCACGTACTTCGCTGACCGCAACGAAGGGCCTTGGAGCGCGATCGGGGGCGCGATCGTGTTCCTTCACTTCCTCGCGCCGTTCCTCATTCTGCTTTCGGCCAAGGTCAAGCGCACGGCGGCGTTCGTCGGCGGGATCGCGGTGTTCATCCTCGTTATGCGCGTCGTCGAGATGTTTTGGTTCGTGACGCCGTCGCTGCATCGAGAGGGACCGATGCTCAACTGGGTCGACTTCGCCGCCATTCTCGGTGTCGGCGGGATCTGGCTGTTCGTGCTGCTCTGGCAATATGCGAAGGAACCCAGTCCTCCGGTCTATGCCCTTCGGCAAATGGAGCAAGAACATGCCTGAAAACGGAAACAACACCCCGCGCAAGATCGGATTGGCCATCTTCCTCGGCCTGCTCTTCCTCGGAATCAGCGCCATCGCTCCGTACCTCTTTGGGCTGGTAGTTTCGACCGCCCCGGACGTCCCGCAGCAGAAGCTCGCAGCTCAGATCGGCGCGCCCCCGACCGACGCACAGAAGGTCCCGCCTCAGGTCGCTCTCCAAGAGATCCGCGACCGCGACGCGCGGCTTGAGCAAGCCTACGCTTGGGAAGATCGCGAGAACCGAAAGGTGCGCGTTCCTTTAGATCGAGCTAAGAGATTCGTCGAAGAGAACGGTTTGCCGTCGCGGTAGAGCCCAACACTCGTTTAGCTTTCGGCCTCTGGGGGCGATCCGTCGCGATCCTGCAAAGCCTTCGCAGGTGACATTCTTAGCGCATCCATGACCGAAACGTCCCCCAGAGCGAGGGTGAGCGACCGTTTTCCATTGGGATCTTTCACCGCCGCAATCATCAATCGGTGGCTTTCGCGCTCAAAGAACCAATACTCCGCCGCCTGGCCCGTCACGCGCTCGGGGGGTAGCGAGCGGTTGTCGCGGGTGTAGGTTCGGACCGTTTCCTCGATCAGCGTTTGGCTCGCGTCTTCCTGCGTTCGGAGAGTGAGAACCACCTTTCCATCGAGCGAAATCACGCCGAACCCTTCGGCATCGGTCTCCCAGCCTTCCGCGCGATAGGGCTCCTCGAAGCCAGGCGGAAGCTCCCGAAACGCGTACGCCTTGCGAGGAGCGGGAAGGAACTCCAACGCTTCCTGCACGGGATCGCCGACTCCGAGCCGCCTGCCGTTGTCGAGGAGGGCAAGACGCGACTTGAATGAAAGATCGGGCCGCTGCGCGGGGGCGCCCACGTCGACGGCCAACTCAGGCACGGGCGTCGCGCCGTTGCCCCCCTCGCACCCGCACAAGAAGCTGAGTGCGACCGAAATCAGCGCAAACGAAAGGGGCCGCATCAGTCCAACCTTTGAATCGTGTATCGGCTGAGCCCCTCGGGAGTTTCCACTTCGACCGTGTCGCCGGCGATGCGACCCACCAGCGCTTCCCCCAGGGGCGATGTCAGGGAAATCTTGTCGTGGTCGGGGTCGGCCTCGAACGATCCGACGAGTTCGACGGTCAGAGTGTCGCCAAACTCCTCATCTCGAAGCGTGACCTTCGAACCCAGGTGCGCGCAGTCGTGGGCGTCGTCGGGTCGCTCGATGATTCGGCCGATTTGGAGGATCTTCTCCAGGTCGGCGATCCTCCCTTCGAGCCGCTCCTGATTGAGCTTGGCCTCGTGGTAGGCGGCGTTCTCCTTGAGGTCGCCGTGAGACTTCGCCTCCTTGATCGCTTCTGCCACCTTTCGGCGCCCGGCCGTCTTGAGCTCCTCGAGTTCCTGCTTAAGGCGCTCAAAACCCTCCTGCGTTAGCAATACCGAATTCCCCATTGAGCCAATATTGTATCATGCGTTCCGCTTCCGACCGACCCGACGTTACGGTTGTGATCGTTAACTACAACACGCGGGCCGAGTTGGAGCGATGTTTGACGGCGGTCGGGAAGGACCAGAGGGTGGTCGTCGTGGACAACGACTCGCAAGATGGATCGGCGAGTTGGGTCGCGGAAACTCATCCCGAGGTCCAACTCATTGCGAACTCGCAGAACGTGGGGTTTGGAACAGCCTGCAATCAAGGACTCGACGCCTCCGCAACCTCGCTGACCCTCATCCTCAACGCGGACGCGGCCCCCGAACCCGGCGCGATCGAAGAACTCGCTTCGGTCTTCCAAGACCCGGACGTTACTGCAGCCGGAGGGAGGCTGCTCGATCCAAACGGGAACGTACAGAACTCGACCGCAAACCGCCTCACACTCTGGGCCGTTTTTTGCGAGCAACTCGGGCTGGAAAAACTCTTCCCTAACTCGCGAGTCTTGTCCCCCTACTGGACGACAAGGCGGCTCACCGAAATGTCTGAGGTCGAGCAGGTGATGGGGGCGTGCCTGATGCTCCGAACCGGCGCCGCCCGATTCGACGAGCGATTCTTCCTATATTGCGAAGACACCGAACTTTGCCACCGCCTTCGGCAGCAGGGCAAGATTCTCTACGTCCCAAATGCGAGATTTCGCCATTCGCTGGGAGCGAGCAGCGCAGACAACCGCGCGTGGGCGGTTTCGCTCTATAACAGGGGCAAGGAGCTCTACTTTTCACTTCATCACGGACCCTTTGCGGCTGTGCTGTGCTGGCTGATCGATCGGCTGGGCGCGCTCGCGCGGTTCGTTGCGTTTGGCTTGGCGAGTCTCCTGACCCTATTCGCTCATTCGGGCCTGCGAAAGAGGGCCGCGCTTTGGGTGAGGGTGCTCAGCGCGCCCGTTCGCGGTCCCCGAACGCCTCGAGATACTGAGCAATGACCCCGTCGGGTGCGCCCTCGGCCCGTATGACCCCTTCGTGGAGCCATATACACCGGTCGGCGACCCTACGGACCGCGTCCATGTCGTGCGATACGAATAGGATTCCACCCTGCTCCTTCTTGAATCGCTCGATTCGGTCGTAGCATTTTTCTTCGAACGCATAGTCGCCGACCGCAAGGACCTCATCGACCAACAGAGCGTCGGCGTCCACGTGGACCGCGACCGCAAAGCCCAATCGGGCGAGCATCCCGCTGGAGTAGGTGCGAACGGGCGCGTCGATGTGCCCCCCAAGCTCCGAGAACTCGATGATCCGGTCGAGCCTCTCGGCGACCTGTTTTCTCGTCAGGCCCAAGATCACGCCGTTGAAGAACACGTTCTCAATCCCCGTGAGGTCGGGGTGGAAGCCCGCGCCGAGCTCAAGCAAGGGCGCCACCCGTCCGTTGACGCGAATCTCGCCTGAGGTCGGCCGGTAGACGCGGGCGATCAGCGAGAGCAGCGTGCTCTTTCCGCTTCCGTTGCGGCCGATGACGGCCACAGCCTCGCCCCTGCCCACCGACAACGACACCCCTTTCAGCACCTTGAAGTGCTCGAGCCTTCGCCTTCGCCACCAGAGCAGGAGGGTCTTGATCGAGCCGACGCCCGAGTGGCTCAGCAAGAACTCCTTGTGAACGTCCCGCATCTCGATGAGGGGCTGCTGGCTCATGGACGTTCGACGAACCTCCACTTGAGCCGAATGAAAAGCCAGTACCCGAAGACCATCAGCGCCAGCGACAGGGCCGCCGCAATCCCAAGCAGGCCCCAATCCAACGGAAGAGGGTCATAAACCGAGTCGCCGATTTTGACGGGCTGCGGCGCGACCAGCACCTTGCGGTACGCCGTGCAAAGCATCGCGACCGGATTGAGGTGATACAGGTAATAACTCCATCCTCCATCGCCACGGCTTAAGGAGTGCGCCCACACGTTCTCGCTGAAATAGAAGATAGGGCAGCCAAAGAAGAGGAGATACATCAGCACGCCCACGATGTACTTCACGTCCTCATAAAACGTATTAAGCGCGCTGACGATGAAGCCGATGCCCACGACCAAGGTCAAGTTGATCAAGATCACGATCGGAAGCAGCAGAATCGTAGGTTGGATCGAGGGGATTCTGGGGTCACCGATGTAGATGACGATGAGGTATGCGACGAATACCAGTAACGCGAGCAAGAGGTGGATCAGGTTGCTTAGGATCGACGCTAACGGCAGGATTTCACGAGGAAAATATATCTTTTTGACAAGCTGCAACGAGAGCAGGACCGACTGAGACGAGTCCATCACCGCCATCTGAAAGAACAGGAACGGCAGATAGGCGGCGAGGATGTACGCGCTTAGGTTGGGGGTGTCGTTCCGCAGGAAGTTCTTGAATACCAGAGTAATCACGACTACTGTGATAAGCGGGTTGAGCAATGACCAAAGAAATCCGAAGAAGCTATTCTTATATCGGATTCGAAGTTCGCGCTCGACAAGGCTGAAGAGTAGCTCGCGAAACCGCCACAGTTCGCGAAGCTCAGCAAGCATGGATCGAGTGTACCTACTTCGAGCCCGGACCGCTCCCCGCGACCGCACTGATCGAAAGCACCTTGACCCTTGCGGTGAGCGTCACCGAAGGGGCAACGATCGGAGGGACTCCCGCAGGGCCGAATCGTGAGGAGTCCAGCATCACCACGCGCTCTTCACCCGGCTTGAGCCCCAAGAGGGCTTCCGCCCAGACGGCCGACGCGGGTCGGTCACCCAGCACAATCGAATAGGGCAACCCCCTGCGCTCGGTGTTGGCGATCTCTTTGCCTGAGGGGTCTACCACGACGAAATGGAAGGTCACCAGGTCGCCCTGCCGCGCCGGGACTGCGGGCTTCGCATCGCGAACGCCGCCGATACCGTCTGGCGCGGACGCCCCAGGCGTCGACGAGAGGAGCATCGCTGCGCCGATCTGAACCGCTGCCGAGAGGTCTGACATCACCGACTATCAGACGTTACCCGGCTGGGAAACGGAGCGAACCACGCTCGGCGGGCCTACGTCTTGTGCGACTTGGCGATCTGAATCAACTGGCCCTTCACCATGAAATGGACGCGCTCGGCGATGTTCACTGCGTGGTCGGCGATGCGTTCGACGTGATGAATCGCAAGAAGGAGCCAGGAGGCGCTGACGACCTCTTCCGGCTTCTCGGTCATCCGGCTATGAATCTGTTCTCGGAGCTCCCGATAGAGTGCGTCGACTTCGTCGTCGGTCTCACACACCTTCACCACAAGGTCGAGATCCCTGCGCACAAACGCCTGCAGCGCGTCTCGAAGCATCTCACGAGCCAAGTTGGCGATCCGATGCACATCGACGTAGCTCACGTTGCCGAAGAGTTGTTCGATCTTCATGCCGCACTTCGCGATGTCCACCGCTAGGTCGCCGATCCGCTCGATGTCGGTGATCATCTTCATCACCGTGCCGATGATCCTCAGGTCGGTCGCCGTGGGATGCTGGAGCGCGATCAAACGCAAACACTTGTCTTCGATTCGAATATCTCGCTCGTCGATCTCATCGTCCTTGGGAAGGGTCCTGAGGGCTCGTTCGGCGTCGAGGTCGGCCAGCGACTCGACGGCCTCCTCGACCATCGATTCGGCCATGCTGGCCATCTCCAAAACGTCGCGTTCGAGCGCTTGAAGCTCGAGGCTGAAGGCGTGGCGCAAGTGGCCGTAGGGTTCTGACGCAAGATCGTCGCTGTGCATGAGGGTTTCAACTCTTAGGACACGCCCGCGCTCGCGTTTGATTCGACTGCGGCGACGGGGTTGTGACAGTAATACGTTACGCCTCCCTCCTCCCGTGGCGAGGGGTCGCTCTTCCTGCAAACGTCGAGGACGTTCGCGCACCGGGCGGCGAACCGGCAGCCCACGAACCGCTCGCGCGGATCGGGCAGTTCGCCGGGCAGAGGTTGCGGTAGGCGCCGGAGTTTCTCGAGCGTCGGGGCCGAGTCGAGGAGGGCCTTGGTGTAGGGGTGCATCGGCTGTTCGAAGACCCGCTGGATCGGTCCTGTCTCGACGAACCGCCCCAAGTACATCACACACACCCGGTCGGCGAGAAAACGGACGGTGGAGAGGTCGTGCGAGATGTAAAGAAACGCGCACTTGGACTTCGCCTGGATCGACTTCAGCAGGTTGAGAATCTGCGCGCGGATGCTCAGATCGAGGGCGGCCGTCGGCTCGTCGCAGATCACCAAGGGGGGCTTGAGGGCAAGGGCCCGGGCGACGGCGACCCGCTGCCGCTGCCCGCCGCTCAGTTCGTGGGGATACCGACCTTCGTGGGACGGATCGAGGCCGGCTTCCAGAAGGAGACTGGGCACGTCCACCGTTTGCTTGCAAATCGCCGCGGGTTCCCGAACCGACTTCCCCACGGGCCACCGTGGATCGAGGCTGGCGAACGGGTCCTGCCAGATCATCCCAACGCGTTCGGCGATTCGGCTCCGCTGCTGTTCGATCGGCTGGCCCAGCAGATCGATGGTTCCCTGCACCACAGGTTGCAACCCCAACACAGCCCGCGCGAGGGTGGTCTTACCACATCCCGATTCACCCACTATGGCGACCGTTTCCCCCGGCAGCACCTCGACCGAAACGCCATCGACGGCCCGAACGACCCCACCGGGCACGGGAAACTCCACGGCAACGTCCGAAACCCTGAGTAGCGGGGCGTCGCTCACTGGGCGTCTCCTGGGACCTTCCACTGCCCCCAAAGCAGTCGCTCGTTGAGCTTGATGAGAAAGTCCTTGGGGTCCACCCTCACAAGATTGGTGACTCGCGGCGATCTCCGAACCTTCACTTGGTCGCCACTGAGCAAGTGAAGCCGGGTCTGAGAATCGGCTGAGAGGACGGCGTCGCCTTCGGTCTCGACGCGCAGGAGCACCGTGCTGGCGGGAGGCAAAACGAGGGGCCTCGCGCTCAGCGTGTGGGGAGCGACCGCAGTTAGGATCACCGCGTTCAGGCTCGGATCGACGATCGGGCCCCCAGCGGAAAGGTTATAAGCCGTCGAGCCCGTGGGCGTCGCCACGACGATGCCGTCGGCTGGATACCGGGTGATTTCCTGGTCGTCGATCACCACCTGAAACACCAGCATCCTCGCCGTGACCGCCCGTTGCAGCGAGATTTCGTTCAGGGCGTGCATGGTCGCGATGGTCGCATCGCCCCGCAGGAGCTCCGCTTGGAGCATCATCCGGGGTTCAATCTCGACCTTGCCATCGGCCATGGCCGAGAGGCACATCTGAACTTCGGAGCCCGCGCACTGCGTCACGAACCCGAACCTCCCAAAATGGACGCCCAAGATCGGGGTCCCGCGCTCCGAGCAAAGATGAGACGCGCGAATCACGGTGCCGTCGCCGCCGAAGCAAACGACGAAGTCGGCGTTCTGCATTTCGCAATCGGCTACCTCGTTCATGCCCAGACGGGCCGCAGACTCCTTATCCGCGGCGAAGTCCACGCCGTGGTTCTCAAGCCAAGTCGCCGCCTCCTGGGCGCAAGCCAACGCATCGCCTCGGTTTTTGTTGACGAACAAGTGAATCCGCACGAGGTCAGCCTTGGCCCTTCAGTCGCTCCAGGTTCTTTCGGGCTTCTTCGAAGGTCGGATCGATATCGAGCGCCCGCTCCAAGGCCCGGATCGCCTCCGCCTTTCGATTGGACCGCTCGTAAACGATCGCGAGGTTGTTGAGGGCATGGACGAGCCGGGGGTTCGAGGCAAGCGCAGCCTTGAACGACGCTTCCGCTTCAGGGAGGCGGTTGTTGACCAAATGCCAAAGCCCCATGCCTAGATGGGCCTCGGCGTGGTTCTTTTGCCGAAGCAGAATCTGATTGTAGTGGAATCGAGCGCCGTCGTAGTCGTTGAGCTGCCAGAGCACGGTCGCAAAGTTCAGCCGCAACTTGAGGTTCTCGGTCTGCGCGTGAACCGCGGGCCGCCAAACGTCGATCGCCTTAGGAAGCTCACCCAACTTCGCATAGACCGAACCCAGGCTGATTCGCGCCTCGATGCCCTGAGGGTTGAGCCCGATCAACTTCTCGAAAACCGTCCGAGCCTCCCCGAACTCGCCCCGCTCAAAAAGCAACACGCCGAGGTTGTTCAGGACGTCGAGGTCGTTGGGCTTCAGTTCGAGCGCCTTTCGATAGGCTTCCTCTGCGCCGGGCTTGTTGCCGGCCCACTCCCTCAGCACGCCGAGGTTGTGCCACAGCTCGGGCGAATCCCCGGCGAACGGGATCGCCTTCTCGCACATTTCGAGGGCTTCCCTACGCTTGTCCAGCCGCGTGTATTCGCTCGCCAAGGCAACCACCAACTGCCCGTTCTGGGGATCGAGGCCATAGGCGCGCTCCAAGTACGGGACGGCCTCGTTGTTCTTCCGGGCCCGAAGCAGCGACATTCCCGCGTTCAACGCAAAAGCCACCACGTCGGGCCTGAGGTTCGACGCCTTGGCGTAATGCGTGGTGGCGTTGGCGCCCTGGCCTGCGGCCTCCTCCGCTGCCGCGAGGTTGTTGAAGGCGAATGCGTCGTCGGGGCGTAGCCGGGTCGCTTTCGAGAGCGCGTCGATCGCAGGGCTATACGAGCGCTGCTTGAGGTGGATCGTGCCGACGTTGTACCAAGCAACGCCGTCATTCGGGTTCATCGCAACGAGCTTGTTGTATCGAACCAGCGCCTTGCCGTACTCCTGAGCCTCCATATACGCCGTGCCCAGGTTGTTCAGGATCGTCGCGCTGTCGGGCGCCTTGGCTTCAGCGCGCTCGAGCAGAGGGATGGCCTCCTTGGCGCGGTCCGTGCGAAGGTAGAGGAAACCAAGCCATTGGAGCGCGTCGGCGTGGTCCGGGCGCTCCGCGACCAGCTTTTCGAGGAGTTCGATCGCCTGCCCGGTCTTCCCCCCATTGTAAAGTTCGACCGCCTTATGGACTTGCTCTTGGAATTGGCGGTCAGCCTGTGTCTGCGCTGGGGACGCAACCGGCCCCAAAACGAGCAACAGTCCAATAATTGCAGCGATCGCATACTTCATGGTGTGGCTTCACCCCCGAACAACTATTCTACCGATGACCGGCAAAAACCTCAAATCGAACTCGGCCTTTGCGCAGGGCGGCTTTTGTGCGGCCCTCGAAGATCAATCGAACGCCAACGTGGCTTCGTAAGCCCTTGAGATTTCGTCGGTACTGACATCGACGAGCATCTGCCCCATTTGCTTCACCTGAAGCCTCTTGGCGGCCCGAGCGTACATGCCCAGCACGACGAGTTCGAGCCCGTTTTCGCGCGCCTGCTTGTCGAGTTGCTCGACGATATGCCGCTTGGAGAGGTCGATCCCGGCAAGCACCCTCCCCGACACCTCTCCAAACAGCGCAGAAGCCGGGGACGTAAACCTTCCAAGGGGCGTATATCCCGAACCCGAAAACGCGACGTTGCCGAAATCCAATTCCATCCCGCACCCGCCGACCGCACAGACCTCGGCCGCCGCGACCAGCAGCCCCCCTTCGCTGAGGTCGTGCGCCCATTCAAGCCATCCTTGTCCGACAACGCCCGCCAGCACTTCGCAGAGGGTCTTTTCGGCAGCTAAGTTGGGGGGTTCGGGGCATCCGTTTTCGATCTCCAAGACGGAAGCAAGGAACTCGCTCGCGCCGAGGCCCTGTTGCGGGAGGTCGCCATGAGGAACCTGCAGCATCACCACAAAACCGGTGGAGTTCCGCGGGACCATGCTGATTGAGGCTGCCGCATCGTCGATTACGCCGAGCATTCCGATCAAAGGCGTTGGAAGCACCTCTCCCAAATCGCTCTCGTTGTAGAAGCTGACGTTTCCGCTGATTACCGGGGTGCCGAAGACCTCGCAGGCTTCCGCGATTCCCTCGACGGCCTCTCGGAACTGCCAAAACACATGGGGCCGTTGGGGGTTGCCGAAGTTGAGCCCATCGGTTACGGCGACGGGCCGCGCTCCCACACAAGCAACGTTCCTGGCCGCCTCGCACACGGCGAGTTGTCCGCCCACGCGAGGGTCGAAGTACACCTGGCGCGCGTTTCCGTCGATCTTGAGAGCCAGCGCTTTCTTGGTACCGCGCAGGTCGATGACGGCCGCATCCCCCTTCCCGGCCGGACTCATGGTCTGAGTTTGCACCTGCTGATCGTATTGCTGGAACACCCACTTCTTGCTGGAGAGGTTGGGGCTGGAGAGTAGCTGGAGCAGAGCACCGGGCAGGTTCACGGAGTTGAGGTCTTGGGGCGCCCACGACCGAGCTTGCGCGTGATACTCAGGGGCTTCGGCGGCCGTCGAATAGGTCGGGCACTCGTTCGCCAGCCAAACTGGGTCGAGGGTTGCGACGACCTCCCCATTCTGGCGAACCACCACGCTCCTCTCAAGAGTCACGTTGCCAATTACGACGGCGTGGAGCCCCCATTTCCTGAAGACGTTGATCACCTCTTGCTCTCGGCCGGCATGGGCGACAGCCAGCATCCGTTCTTGACTTTCGCTCAGCATCAGTTCGACGGAGGTCATCCCGGCCTCCCGCGTGGGGACAAGGTCCAGTTCGATCTCCATCCCGACTTGGCCCTTGGCCGACATCTCGATCGTGCTGCACGTCAACCCCGCTGCGCCCATGTCTTGGATCGCCACGATCGCGCCGGTCTTGAGCGCTTCGAGCGTGGCTTCGATCAAGAGCTTGCCCGCAAACGGATCGCCGATCTGCACGTTCGGGCGTTTGGCTTCGCTCCCCTCGTCCAGCGCGTCGCTCGCAAACGTCGCGCCGTGGATGCCGTCTTTGCCCGTGGCCGATCCCAAGTAGAGGACCGGGTTTCCGACACCCCTCGCCGCCGCGGTCGCGATGGCTCGAAGATCGAGGACTCCCACGCACATCGCATTCACGAGCGGGTTTCCGCTGTACCTCTTGTGAAAGCCCACTTCGCCGGCCACCGTCGGGACTCCCACGCAATTGCCATACCCGCCGATGCCCTCGACCACGTGGGAAAAGAGGTAGCGGTTGCGTTGAACGTTATCGGGCGAATCCTGTCCTGAGATCACGGGGCCGAACCTCAGCGAATTGAGCAACGCCACCGGGCGGGCGCCCATGGTCAAGATATCGCGGATGATCCCTCCGACCCCGGTGGCTGCGCCCTGATACGGCTCGACCGCGGAGGGGTGGTTGTGCGATTCGACCTTCATCGTCACGCCCAAGCCGTCCCCGATATCGACGATGCCCGCGTTCTCAAGGCCCTTGCCTTCCAGAGCCTCTTTGTATTTGCCGAACCGGGACAAGACTTGCCGCGAGTACTTATAGCCGCAGTGCTCGCTCCACATCACCGAGAACATCGCGAGTTCCACGGCATTCGGATCGCGGCCCATCAGTTGGACGATTCGGGCATATTCCGACTCGTTGAGGCCCAGCGACGTGTAGACTTCGGAAGAGATCGCCGCCATGAGGCTCATTATAGCGTTCGGAGTGACCCTATCCGTAGGGCTTGCGCTCGCCGGTTCGGCGAGTTGCGGCCCGCGATTCGACTACGTGGGTACTTGGACGGGCGATCGGGACCTGCCGGTTCCGGAAGGAGGCAATCCAGCCGTTGCTCGGACCCTTGGAAAGATCGAACTGACCATCTTGGCGAACGGTAGGTTCGAAATGCTCCACGAGGGCCTGCCGAAAACGGGGACGGTGCGCTACGAATCGGATCGGGCGTTCTTGGAGATCAAGTCAATTCTTGGCGAAGCCGTGAAGGAGATGGGCGAACCCGTCGTGAGACACAATCGCGCCCTCGAACTGCGGCCCGTCGACCTGAATTCCATCGAATTGAGAGACCCGGCGGGTTTCTATCCTGAGCCCGTGGTTTTGCGTCGGAAGACGCAACCCTCAGGCTGAATCCTTCGTATTCTGGATTCAAGCCAGACCAAAGAGGAGTATGTGAACAACCTATGTGGGTCTTCCTGACTCTGATCGGAATTCTCGTCGTCCTGCTGATCGTCGCCATCAGCGCCTACAACAGCTTAGTGTCGCTACGGCAGCAGACGGGCAACGCTTGGGCGCAGATCGACGTTCAGCTCAAGCGTCGATATGACCTTATCCCGAACCTTGTCGAGACGGTGAAGGGGTACATGAAGCACGAGCAGGACACGCTCGAAAAGGTCATCAAGGCCCGCAACATGGCCCTGGCCGCAACGACCGTCGGAGAAAAAGCGACAGCCGAGAAGGCGGTCGGCGCAGCTCTTACGGGGATTTTCGGCTTGGCGGAGGCCTACCCCGACCTCAAGTCCAACGAGAACATGATCCAACTCCAAGAAGAGCTGAGGGGCACCGAGAACAAGATCGCTTTCGCGCGCCAATACTACAACGACATCGTCACGGCTTACAACACCAAAATCGAGGCTTTTCCTACGAACATCTTTGCCAACATGGGTAAGTTCGAGCCGAAGGAACTCTTTGAATTGGAGGAGCCCGCGGCCCGCGAGCCCGTGAAGGTGAAGTTCTAGAGCCTAGCCAAGCGCCAGTCCACCTTTGGCGTAAAGGGGTTTCAGAGAGCAAGCGTCCTCTGCGGAGTGCGCGAAGGCATCCGGAATCAGCAAGTTGCGATTGCGTTAGCCTTTCCGCGTCCCTGAGGGTCCCCGGATGCCCGCGCTGAAGATGCACGGAAGGTCGCCTTCGCGTGCCGCCATAACCACATCCAGCGAGGGAGAGTCGCTCGGCCCAGAACTGTCCGAGCGAAGGAAACCCACATGACGCTCCGAGACGAACTCTGCAACGACTTGCCGGCCCTCGACGTACGATCGGCGGCTCCTCAGGTAACGCTCGCTTTGAGGGACGGCACGAAGATAGATTTCCGACAGATTCACCGACGTCGGCTTGTAGGGTTCGGGCAGTTCCATCCTCACCGTGATCCGGTCACCCTCGACGCGCCACTCCCAATGCGACGAGTTCGAGGTGAGGTAGAGCCGAACGTCGTCGATCCACGACGCCCAGTCCATGCCTGTGTATTGGCCGTGGCCCGCCTGGGTCGTTAGGTCCACACGCAGGCGGTCCGTGGGTTCATCGACCTGCAAAGTGAACGTGATCGGCTGCCACCTCCCGTCCACGAGCATCACATCGTGGCCCGCGCTCGTCGCGCCGACACTCAGGCCAAGGCTCAACCACTTGTTCGAGGGCGATCCACCTCTTGGCGAACGGATCCAAGCCCCAAACCGTACGATCGAGTTCGCAGGGACGGGCGTCCGAAACTCCTTTTGGATTCCCCCTCCATAACTGCGGTGCAGGAGCCTCAGCGAATACCGCCCGGTGTGAGAAACCGAGGGGTCCAGGTACGCGTAGTTGGGACCGCTCCCTAGATGGTCCCACCCCTCGATCCCCTCTTCGAAGCTCTCGCTGAACCCCGCTCCGCTCACAAAGGCCTCGTTGAAGAACGGGACGTCGAGCAACTCATTGAACGGCCCCGCTCGGACCCGGGGACTGAGAAGCGTTACCGCTGCCAATCCCCCAAGGACTGCCCCAAAACCAAGGAACAAGCCGCCAGTCCCCAGGGCGCTGCGCCAGTTCCATCGCAAGTCGGTCACGACGGGGGTCCGCCGGAGACTCGCTGCCGGTTGTGCGGGAGTAGGCTCCGCCCGCGAAGCAAGACCGAGCAGCAAGGTCATCGACTGCTCACAAGATCGCCACTCGTCGACGAACGCCCGGCATGGCTCGCATCCCGACGAATGGAGGTCGATCTCCGCCCACTGATCCTGAGTCAACTCTTCGGGGTCGCTCTCTTGCAGGACCCTTCGCAACTGTTCGCACGTCATATTTCGAACTCCACCTGAAGCCGCAGGCATGTCTTTCGGAACCGTTCTCGGGCCCGCTTCAGTCTTTGTTTGACGGCCTCGGCAGACAGCCCCAGGCGGGTCCCGGCTTCTTCCAACGAATGGCCCTCGGCATAGATCAGCAGCAGGAGCGCAACCTGCGAGTCGGGCATTTCATCGAGCACGCTCTTGACGCTCCTCCGGAGAAAGCTCAGCCGTAACTCCCTATCGGAGTCGGATTCGTGTCCGGACCCGTACAGGAACACGTTTTTGCTTCGGTTCTCACCGAGAGCATCCAACGGCAATTCCCTTTTGAGCAACCTCGCGCGGTCGATGTAGAGATGAAGCAGCGAGGTCCGCAGATAAGGCCAAAGATCGAGGTCTCCATTCAAGCCTTGCTGACAGCAGGCATTCGCGATCGCTTGTTGGGCGAGGTCGCTGGCGGCGTCCCTGTCCCCGGTGCAAAGACGCAACGCCAGCCTCATCAGCCGCGCGCGATGCACGTCGGCTTTACTCCACCCCTCACCCGCTGGAGCCTGCATTTCAATCACCGTTCCTAGTCCATCAAGCTAACCTTGCCTGCCACCTTCCCATGCTATTGCTCGCCAGCGGTCCGACTGGCTCAATTCGTCGGCCACAGCCAATGCCCAGCCCTCCCATCGACGACGAAACGTCGCAACCATGATTACGTGGAGATCGCCGAAAGGTGTCGGAATGGAGTTCCGGAAAAGGTGAGAAGAGCACAGCGTGAGGCCTCAAACGGCAGCGACACCGCCACCGTCGCCGTGGGAACGAGTCGACTCGGATGCGTTCGAAACTCGAGGAAGCGGATCTTCGGACTCACCGTCGCGATCCACGCGATCTCGGGCTCCGCTTCGATCTCGAAGTCGCGTTCGGCCTTGGCCGGCGGACGTGGATAGCGCCTATTTCACAGGCCACTTCGCGATCTTGACCTTCTTGAGGACCGCGGGGTTATCGGGAAGCGGGTTGTCGTTCGCGTCGCGGGGCAGGTTTACAATCTTATCGGCCACCTCGATTCCCGAGACCACCGCTCCGAAGACGGTGTAACCCTCCTTGCCCGGAACGACCTTGCCGTCCTCATAAAACTTCGGGTTGAGGAAGTGGGAATCCGCAACGACGACGAAAAACTGACTTCCCGCGCTGTCGGGGTCCATCGTGCGCGCCGTTGAAAGAATCCCGCGAACGTGAGGAACCCTGTTGAACTCGCCCTTGACCGTATACCCTGGGCCGCCTGCGCCGTCGTTCATCCGGTCATCGTCTTTGCTGTTCGGGTCCCCTCCCTGAATCATAAACCCGGGGATCACCCTGTGGAACTTCGTACCGTCGTAATAGCCTTCCTTCGCGAGTTTCAGAAAGTTCTCGACATGCTTGGGCGCGACGTCGGGGAAGAATCGCACCACGATCTTGCCGAGGTTGGTTTCGATAACAGCCACTTCCTCGCCGTCTTTCGGGTTCGTGAGGGGCTTGTGGGCCTCATCGGGCACTTGATCGATATCCATCTCTTTCAGAACGGGGGCAGGGTCGGGCGTGTTCGCCGCAGGTTTCGTGGCGGTCTCTCGGGGTTTGGCAGGTTCTTCACAGCCCACCAACAGCAGGAGCAATGGAAGAAGGAACAGCGCAACTCTCATATCGTTACCTCGGAATGGAGTCCGGCAGGCCGCCGGATTCCGGCCCAGTATATCCGCACAGCAGGCGCGTCAGCCTACACGAACTGCACGTCGTGCGCACCGTGCTGCACGGAGCCGATGACCGCCGCTGACTCCCCGGACTCGGAGAGGCGCTGCACAACCGCCGGCGCTGCGTCGCTGTCGACCACGACCACCATTCCAATCCCCATGTTGAACGTGCGGTACATTTCGTAGTCGGGCACGCCTCCGAGTTCCTGGATCAGCATGAAGAGCGGTTGCGGCGTCCACGTTCTCCGCTCGACGATCGCCTGAGTATCGGGGGGCAACGCCCTCGGTACGTTGTCGTGGAGTCCGCCCCCGGTGATGTGGGCGAGCGACTTGATGCCAACTTCTTCTTGGAGCAGCGGATACAGCGCGTTGAAATAGCAGCGATGGGGGCGCAAAAGCTCCTCGCCGATGGTGGTGTTCAGCCCCGGAACGGGCTGGCGAACGGATAGCCCCCCGATCTCGAAGAGCGACTTTCTCGCGAGCGAGAAACCGTTCGTGTGGAGCCCGTCGCTTGCGATGCCGATGAGGGTGTCGCCGGGCCTGATCGTCGGACGGGGAAGCCGACGCGCGTATTCGACGACCCCGACGATCGAGCCCACAACGTCGATCTCGTCCTCGGCATAGACGCCCGGCATTTCGGCGGTCTCACCCCCTAGCAGAGCGCAACCCACCGCCCTGCAAGCCTCCGATGCCCCTCGCAAGACCTCCTCCAGAATCTGGCCAGAGAGCCTTGAGGCCGCGAAGTAATCCAAGAAGAAGAGCGGCCGCGCACCTTGGCACAGGATATCGTTGATGCAGTGGTTCACGATGTCCTTGCCCAAGCCGGTGTAATCGCCCACCATCGAGGCAACCCGCGTCTTGGTTCCGACCCCGTCGATGCTCGCAACCAGCACAGGCTGATCGATTCCGGGGAAGCTCGCGTGGAATAGCCCGCCAAAGCCCCCGACTCCCGCGACCACGTTCTCGGTGTAGGTCGCTTGCACGTCTGGCAGAACGCCCCTCAACGCTCTTTGAGCTTCGTCGATATTGACGCCCGCTGACAGGTACGTGAGGGATTCGTCCGGCATGGGGCAAGCGTACCCAAACCAGCCGACCGGCCAGCCGAACCTCAGGTACCATCATCCCTCAGCGAGCCGGTAGCTCAGTCGGTAGAGCAACGCCCTTTTAAGGCGTGGGTCCTGGGTTCGAGTCCCAGCCGGCTCACTTCGAGCGACGCGCCGCAACGCCAACCGTCCTTCGTCCGTAGCTGTTCGAGAAATACGCATTCGCAGGATCGATCGAATGGACTCGTCTCCCCAGCCCACTTTTGAATCGAAGTACAAGCACTACGGCTTCTGGTTGTTGGTGATCGCCGCGGTTGTCGGAGGGATCGTCGTATTGTGGCCGTTCGTCCCCGCGATCCTTTGGGCGAGCGTGATGGCCGTCCTGATGTGGCCCATTCATAAGAAGTTTAGTAAGAGGCTGGGAGGCAACGTCGGAGCTTTGGCCTCGACCCTTCTCGCCCTAGCGATAGTGGGCCTGCCTCTCGTGTTCTTAGGCTTGGCGGTGACGGTCCAGGCTGGGGGCCTCCTAAGGGAGTTCGCCGAGGGCGCGACCGACGGCACGGGCGTCGTCACCCTCGAAAGCATCGGACACGAAATCGACCGCATGATCGAGCCTGTCACCGATCGCCTCGCGCCGAACTTCCAAATCGGCCCTTGGGTCGAGTCCAACAAGGATCAAATCGCCCAATCGCTCACGAAGCCCTTGTCCTCGCTGGCCGTACAGGGCGTTCAGTCACTGCTCACGCTGGTCTTCGCTTTTCTGACCCTGTTCTTCCTTCTCCGCGACGGGGCGAGGCTTAGCCCCTATGTGGTTGCGCTCAGCCCGCTTCCGCCTGACCGAACGACCCAAGTCCTTACGAGGATGTCGAACACGATCCACGGCGTGTTTGTCGGAGTCATTCTCGTTGCCATTGCGCAGGGACTCCTTGCGACCCTTGCCTACGTATTCACCGGTGTTCCGAACGCGCTACTTTGGGGGGCGTTGACCATCATGCTCTGCATGATCCCGCTCCTTGGAGCGCCGATCGTCTACGTCCCCATGGCCCTCATCCTTCTCGCCAACGGCAAGACCTGGGAGGGCGTGGCGCTGCTTGCCGCTGGCTTCTTGGTGGTCAGTCAGATCGACAACTTGCTCAAGCCGTGGGTGATCGGAGCTCGGCTTCTCATGCACCCGATGGCGGTGTTCTTCGCTCTGCTGGGCGGCGTCCTGTCGATGGGTCCGATCGGGCTGATGGCTGGGCCCATGCTCCTTGCCCTGCTCCTCATGCTGCATGACGTGGTCCGTGAAGTCATCGAGTCCCACAGACCCACTTTGGCGGGGCCGACTGCGACGAAGTAAACCTGCACTTACTACAGCGCTACCCGGCTCTTTCGGTCGATCGCGGCCTTCACTAGGCCCTGAAACAGCGGATGGGGACGGTTGGGACGCGACCGAAACTCCGGATGAGCCTGAGTTGCGATGAAGAACGGGTGGTCCTTGATCTCGATCATCTCGACGAGCCTGTAATCGGGCGACACTCCGGAGATCGTCACTCCCTTTTCTGCGAGCAACTCCCGAAAGTCGTTGTTCACTTCGTAGCGATGGCGGTGCCGTTCGGAGATGCGGCTGCTCTTGTAAAGCCGGTGTGCGAGAGTCCCGTGAACGACGTTGCACGGATACGTCCCCAGGCGCATCGTCGCGCCTTTGTCCTTCACGTCCCTTTGTTCGGGCAAGAGGTGAATGACCGGATAGGCCGGGTCATTCTCGATCTCTTCGCTGTTGGCGCCTTCGAGCTTACAGACATTCCGGCAGAACTCGATCACCGCCACTTGGAGCCCCAAGCAAATGCCAAGGAAGGGAACCTGATTTTCCCTCGCATAGCGAACGGCCTCGATTTTGCCTTCGATCCCCCGATCGCCAAAGCCGGGAGCGACGACCAAAGCGTCCATGCCGGAGAGCAACTCGGCCGCCGGCTTGCCGTTCTCAAAGAGGTCGCTTTCGATCCAAGAAACTTCGACGGACGCATCGTTCGGGATGCCGGCGTGGATGAGCGCCTCGCCGATCGACAGGTAAGCGTCGCCGTTCCCGGTGTACTTCCCCACGACCGCGACATGGCAGCTTTTCTGGGGATCTTTCAGCGTCTTGACAATCCGCTGCCAGTCCCCGATTTTCGGTTCCCTAACCTCCAGGCCGAGTCGACGGCTGACGAAGTCGCCCAAGCCGGACTCCTCGTACTTCAGCGGGACCTCATAAATCGTCCGCACGTCCAAGGATTCGATCACGGCCTCAGCAGGAACGTCCGTAAAGAGGCTGATCTTGTCCTTGACGTCTTGGCTAAGCGGGATCTCCGTTCGGCAGATGAGCACGTCGGGCGTGATGCCGATTTCTCGTAACTTGATCACGCTGTGCTGGGTCGGTTTGGTCTTGATCTCGTCCCAGGGTCCCACAGTCGGGATGAGCGTGACGTGAACGTACATGGTGTTTTCAGCGCCCACATCCTTGCGGACCTGTCGAATCGCTTCGAGGAAAGGCAGGCTTTCGATGTCGCCGACCGTTCCGCCGATCTCAGCGATCACGATGTCCGCTTCGTGCTCGGCGCCCAACTGATAAATGCTGTTCTTGATCGCGTTTGTGACGTGCGGGATCACCTGGACCGTAGCCCCCAAGTAGTCCCCTTTTCGCTCGGCTTGGATGACGTTCAGGTACACCTTTCCCGTCGTGACCGAAGAGCCTTCCGTGCAGTTGACATCGATGAAGCGCTCGTAATGGCCGAGGTCGAGGTCGGTCTCCGCGCCGTCGTCGGTGACGAAGACCTCCCCGTGCTGGTAGGGGTTCATGGTGCCCGCATCGACGTTGATGTAGGGATCGAGTTTCATCGGGGCGACGGTGAAACCGCGGTTTCGGAGCAAGCGACCGAGGCTCGCGGTCGCGATCCCTTTTCCGATCGAGCTAACGACCCCACCTGTCACGAAAATGTACTTTGTCTGCCCCATCGAACCTGCCCTGGACGTGCTAAGGGATGCCGCCAGCTGCACTGCCATCGGCTCCAAGTGGGAACGCCCGAACCATTATACGGGACAGAAGGGCGTTTCGGGGCGCGAAAATGGGGCCTTCGCTCGTACACTATCGTAATGCGACCGTTTCTTTCGACAGCGATTCTCTTCGCCTTTTCGGCCACGACGTTTGCATTGCCGGCCAGCGACGTAGCGGTCGGTAAGGTCATCGAAGTCGGCAAACGAGAGAACCAGGCGTTTGCTCTGCTCCAAGAGCTTGCCAAGATCGGCCCGCGCCTGACAGGTTCGCCGAACGCTCAGCGCGCCTGCCTTTGGGCGGTCGAGAAGTTCAAGTCCTTCGGAATCGAAAACGCCCGAATCGAGGAGTGGGGCGAGATGCCGGTCGGGTTCCAGCGCGGCCCGCGGCAGTCCGCAAGAATGGTCGCTCCTGTGGTGCGCGAACTGGAGTTTACGACCCCGTCCTGGTCACCCGGAACCGAGGGCCCCTTGCGCGGGCCCGCTGTTTTGGAGCCGACGACCGAAGAAGAGTTAGCGGCCGTTTCCGCGAAGTTGAGTGGCGCTTGGGTCGTAGCCCCACCGGCGTCGGAAGGGCGTCGAGCAGCGCCGGCGCAATTGCAGCGCAAGCTTTACGAACTCGGCATCCTCGGCCGCATCACATCTTCGGGGAGCGAGCGGGTCACCACCGGGGGCAGATTCACAGGACTGAGTTTCGACAACCTCCCGACGGAGCGCCGCATCACGGTCCGAAAGTCGGACATGGACGCGATTCGCGAGCGGCTCGAACGGGCTGAGAAGGTCGAGCTCGAGTTCGACATGGAGAACACGTTCGTGCCCGGACCCATCAAGCTCTACAACGTCATCGCCGACATCGTGGGAACCGAGCGGCCCGACGAAATGGTGATCGTCTGCGCTCATCTCGACAGTTGGGATGGCCCAGGTTCGGTCGGCGCCAACGACAACGGCACGGGCGTCGTCTCGGCGATGGAGGCCGCGCGGATTCTCATGAAGTCCGGCGTCAAGCCCAAACGAACGATCCGATTCGCTCTCTGGACCGGCGAAGAGCAAGGCCTACTGGGTTCCCGTGGGTACGTCCAGAAGCACAAGGACGACTGGGAAAAGATTTCTCTGGTGCTCAACGACGACGGAGGCACGAACTACCACGGCGGTTATCACGTGATCGAGTCGATGGCCGAAATGTTCCGGCAAGCGATTGCGCCGGTTTCCGAGGCCTTTCCCGACCTGCCGCAACGCATCGAGATCGTCGCGCAAATGCCCCGAGGAGGAAGCAGCGACCACGCATCGTTCAACATGGTCGGGGTACCTGGGTTTTATACGATCGAAGCCGGGCGAGCGGATTACGGCCACGTGTGGCACACCCAAAACGACCGACCGGAGTACTCGATCCCGGAGTACCTTGTTCAATCCTCGGTCGATCACGCGGCGATGTCGCTTTACTTTGCGAACGCGGCCTCACTCTTGCCACGTCCGGCGACGCCGGTGGCCGATCGCCCCCTTCCCAGCGTTCCTGAGTTCGGAGGCTGGCGCATTTTCGATCCGCTCGAAGAGCACGGGCCGGAATGCGACCACGACGATGACTTCGCGGCCTACTGGTGGGACAGGTTCTTGAGAGAACTCCCTAGGCTCGCGCGGTCGGTCGTTCGCAGCTGAGTCTCAGTCATGCATCACCGAGGAAAGCCTGGGGCCGTCACGAGGATATGAGCCTGCCCCTGGTGATAGCCTGCATGGAACCCCAGCCGCGCCAGCGCGCCTTCGCCGTCGATCACGGGCCCAAGCGCACTTTGAACAGTACGTCGCCGAACTTCCTCTGGCGGGTTCCAGACAACCCGCTCGACCCAATCGCGCCCCTTCTGAAGCGCCTTGGCGACGAATTCGGGGGTGAGTTCGGCGTCGACATAGGGGAACGGCTTTTCGTTCACAACGCCGTCAGTCGCGGCGAGAGTCAGCCGAGAATCCTCGGAGCCGAGCGACTCACCCAGCATTTGCGAAGCGAACCACACCTCGACCCCCGCCACATGAACCGCCATTTGCGCGAGCGTCAATACTCCGTCCTGGAGCCTCCAATTGAGTTGCTCATGGTTGAGCCCCTCGATCGCGGCGTCGAATCGAGATCGAGAGAGGGTCCACGAAGCTGCAAAGTCGCTCATTGGGTCAAGTTACCCGCTTCCACACCCAGCGACCCGCTAGAATAGAGGGTTCATGGAAGGCACGAAATGCGCCAGGTTGCTCATTCGGTGCTGGAGCGACTCGGACGACGTGGGCGCCCTGACCGAACTGCTGCATCGCGCTTACAGAAAGCACCTCGAAGCCAATCTCAACTTCGTGGCCGCGACGCAGCCCCCCGAACACACCTCCCGAAGAATCGCAAGGGGCACATGCTGGATCGCCGAACGGGAGCAAGACATCGTAGGCACGGCGATGCTCGAAGGTCCCGGTGACGACGATCCCGACGACCCGCCTTTGTACCGCGATACCAGCGTCTGCGTCCTCAGCCAATTCGCCGTCGAACCCCGGATGCAGGGAACAGGGATCGGGAAGGCGCTGCTGGCGAAAGTCGAGTCCGAGGCGATCCGACTGGGAGCGGCCACGCTCGCCCTCGACACGAGCGAGAAGGCCACGGACCTGATTCGATTGTACGAGCGCTGGGGCTTCCGATTCGTCGCGTTTCATCAGTGGGGTGGCAACGTCAACTACCGGAGCGTTGTGATGTCGAAGTCTTTGGTCCCTCCCTTGCAGGAGTAGCGGCCGAACTTCTCGAATGCAGCGAACATGAGACTCGCTGGCCGAATCCGCTCTTGGACGCTTCCGCTCCCGATCGTCGCTCTCAGCTTGGCCTCTGCGTTGGCGCACCCGCAAGGCGCGGTTTATGTGCGCTTGAACTACGACCGTTTCGACTACCAAATCCCCATGAGAGACGGGGTCAGGCTCTATACGGTCGTCTATGCCCCCAAAGAGCAGTCGGCGCGCTATCCGTTCCTGATGATGCGCACCCCTTACAGCGTGAGGCCCTACGAAAAGGATCAGGTGAGGGGGTCGTTAGGACCCGCCTCGGGATATGCGGAAGAGAAGTTCATTTTCGTTTATCAGGATGTCAGGGGCAGGTACATGTCGGAAGGGGACTTCGAGTGGATGCGGCCTTACAAACCCACCAAGAGCGGCCTCGATACGGACGAATCCACCGACACTTGGGACACGATCGAATTCCTCCTCAAGACCGTGCCCAACCACAACGGCAGGGTCGGAGTCTACGGGACTTCCTACCCGGGCCACTACGCCGCGCAGACTCTGACCCATCCACACCCCGCTCTGCGCGCCGTCTCACCGCAAGCGCCCATGGCCGACAACTGGCTCGGCGACGACATGCACCACAACGGGGCGTTCTTCCTTCCTCATGCCATGAACTTCATTGCCGGGTTTGGGAAGAAGCGCGAGGGACCCACCACCGACTATGGACGAGGCGTGTTCCAGCACGGGACGCCCGACGGCTACAGGTTCTTCCTCGAAATGGGCGCGCTGCCCAACGCCAACCGCCTCTACCTCAAGGACCAGATTCGAATCTGGAACGAGTGGATGGAGCACGGCGATTACGACGCGTACTGGCAGGCGCAGAACGTCCCCCAACACCTCAAGCAGGTCGGCAAGGTGGCGGTGCTGACGGTCGGCGGGTGGTGGGACGCCGAGGACCTCTTCGGCCCGCTCGCGATTTACAGGTCCATCGAATCCAACAACCCGGGCGCAACCAACCACCTGGTGATGGGACCGTGGTACCACGGCTCGTGGAACTTCGGTCCAGGCAACAACCTTCACGATATCGTCTGGACAACCAACACCGGCGAGGACTTCCGGGAGAAGATGCAAATGCCTTTCTTCCGGCACTTCCTCAAGGACGCCGGTACCTTTGAACTGAGCGACGCGATGATGTTCGACGTGGGCGCGGACAAGTGGTTCGAGTTCGATTCTTGGCCCCCGAAAGCGGCGCTGTCGAAGAATCTTTACCTGCGGGCGGGCGAACTGCTTTCGCTCACGCCTCCTGCCGCAAGCACGAGAAACCTCTTTGCCGAATACATGAGCGACCCCAATCGGCCCGTGCCTTGTTCGGCGGAGATCAGCGTGGGGATGCCAAGAAGCTACATGATCGAGGATCAGCGGTTCGTGGGGAACCGGCCCGACGTGCTATCGTTCGAGACGCCGGTCTTGGAGGAGGACACGACGCTGGCAGGCCCCCTCACCGCGACTTTGTTCATTTCGACGACGGGCACCGACGCCGACTTCATCGTCAAGCTGATCGACGTTTACCCCAACGACGCGCCCAACAATTCGCCTCGAACGAGCGTGCGCATGGGCGGATACCAGATGCTGATCCGCGGCGAGCCGATGCGCGCGAAGTACCGCACGAGTTGGTCGAACCCGACCCCGCTCACTCCGAACCGAGTCGAAAAGGTCTCCTTTGTGCTGCCCGACGTCCTTCACACGTTCCGAAAAGGCCACAAGATCATGGTGCAGGTGCATAGCTCATGGTTCCCGCTGATCGACCGCAACCCGCACCGGTTCCTCAACATCTATCAGGCCAAAGACAGCGACTTCCAGAAAGCGACCCATAAGGTGCATTTCGATGCCGCGAATCCCAGCCACCTCGCCGTGGGCGTCCTACCGTCAGGTTCCTCGCAGCGATAGCGTATGGACACAAACAGTTTGGCGCCGGGAACTCTAAAGCAGAGTGAAGCGGGGCTTCACGCAACCCAATCCGGGTGCCACCCCAAACTTGCTTTGGGGTGCGGCCGTCCGGAGGGAACGGCGTCGATTTCGTGGCCGCTCCAGGGGCCGGCCGGGTGCCCCGGTCTGACTCGCAGAGCAGGCCGGGAAAAACGAGGGAATTTCCCCCTCGCCCGTCCGAGCGAGAGGGGGCCAGGCGAGAGGGATTCTCTCCGGGGTGCTCGCGTCCGACTCGTAGACGGCACCGGGACGCGAGACCGCGCGCCTGTCCAGACCTTGTCAGTCGTCAGAGGGATTGGTCGCAGGCGCTCCTCGCAACGGTTTCCCTAGCTCCGTAGGAGCGCCATGTCTAGGGCCGATAGCCACAACAGGTTCCCCCGAGCCCCGCTGGAGAGGACTGGGAAGATATTCCAAGGGTGCAGCGACGGAACGGCCGGTGGCCGAGGTGGGAAGCAGAACTCGGGTGCCATGAATAGACGCTCGTGCTCTCCATGCCCACCTGAACCCAGCAGGACACCGAATTCCGCTGGCCTCACCGAAGCCTCGACGGGCTCACCCCCGCAAGCTTCAAGAGCCGGGTTTCAGACACAATGCAGGAGGCGGAAAAGCTAAAACTCTGACCTGGTCGAGAAATGGGGACCAGACAGGAGGCATAATCTCAAATATGGACAAGGCGGGCGCGATCATTTGGCACGACCTCACGGTTTCCGATGCAGAGCAGCTCCGGGACTTCTATGCGTCAGTGATGGGGTGGATTGCCGAGCCACATGACATGGAGTCTTACTGCGACTTCGACATGAAGGACCCCGAGTCGGGCGCTACAGTGGCCGGAGTCTGCCACGCTCGCGGGCTGAACGCTGGCATACCGCCGCAATGGATGATGTACGTCCAAGTCGCCGACTTGGCCGCCAGCCTCGCGCGTTGCGTCGAGCTTGGCGGCGAAGTCATCCACGGGCCCAGGGCGCCGGAAGAGGGCGGGTATGCGATCGTCAAAGACCCCGCCGGGGCGGTCTGCGCGATTGTCCAAGGCAAGAATGGACAGTAGCTGGACCTGCAGCGAGGAATAGGGTGGAAGTGACGCGGCCTTATGCCCGGGTCAACACCCCCTTAAGTGCCTCCCTGTCCAGCTTCCTTCCAATACTTCCCCGTCCAGCTGCCTTCCACCTCGGCCACCTCTTCCGGAGTCCCCATCGCCACGACGTTAACGCCGTCGAGCCCCTCCCTTGTTTTTTCTCTCCGGCGGAAAATGAGGGAGGGGTTGGGGAGGGAGATCCGGGCCGAGGTCAATCACCCAGGCCGCCGTTTTGTCGGAGCGAAGCGGAGATCCCGACCTTCGGGAATCACGTCCAGGTTGTGCGCGATCACGATCATCGTGTTCCCCTGGTCCACCAGGCGGTGCAGGTCGAAGATCCCGATTCGTCGGGGACCCCGAGCAGGTTCTTGACGTCCTCGAAGTGTGGCTCGGTCGAGGGTTCAGCTCTTTTTGGCAACGCGCAAGAACGCATCCACATCGATTTCGGATTTCCGCAGCAGTCCGCGCAACAGCCCAGGCGCGAGCTCGCGGTGGTTTGGCACGGACAGCGGCGGCTTCTCGGGATGGTAAAGGATCATGTGGCTCCCGGTCTGATGGTCGAGCTTATAGCCGAAGTGCTCGAACGCCTTCACGGCTTGCTTCCCGGAAATGCCCGAGAGTTTGCCCACCTCAGACGGCGACCTCGCCGACGAACGTGCCGCCATCCTTGGGCATGTACGGCTTTCCGTGCTTCTGCAGCACGTGTAGATAGCCCCTGATCGCGTCGCGCACGTTCTCGACCGCTTCGTCTAAGGTCTTGCCCTGGCTCATGCAGCCGGGAAGCTCCGGCACGTCGGCGACATAGCCCTTATACTCCGCGTCGTAGGAGAACACGACCTGGAACTTCATGCCTCCATTATGAGCGGTTTCGCGCTCAACACCCCCCTCAAATATCTCCCCGTCCAGCTGCCCTCCACCTTCGCCACCTCCTCCGGCGTGCCCATCGCCATGCCCTGCGGCGAAATTTGTGGACACCTACTTGTTCTGTCAGGAGAAAATAGGATGGTGTCTCGCCGTAGTTTCAGTCGTGAGTTCAAGTTAGGCATATGCCAGGAGATCGTTTCTGGCTTGCGGTCAAAGGCTCAGGTGTGCCGGGAGCATGGTTTGTCTCCGGGGATGCTGGATCGTTGGGTGGACCAGTTCAAGGTCTTGGGTTCGGATGCGTTTCCGAATTCCGGGCGTTCGGGTTCGGGGATGGTGCTGGACCGTACGAAGGAGCTGGAAGCGCTCGTGGGTCGTCAGGCTTTAGAGATCGAGTTTTTGAAGGCCGCACTAAAAAGGGAGGAACTCCGGGAGAAAAGGCAGCCATGATTCGCGCTCTTCGCCCGGAGTTTCCGTCCCTTTCGGTTCACCGCATGTCCCAATTGGTGGGCATATCTCGCTCTCTGGTGTACGCTCCGCAGAGGCAGAAATCGCGTCCCGAGTTGCTGTTGGCGATCGAGAGGCTGGTGGTCTTGTTCCTGGGTTACGGCTACCGCCGGGTTCGGCGCGCGCTTCAGCTCGAGGGCGTTGCGGTCAGCGAATATGCAGTTCGCAAGCTCATGCGCGAGCACGGGCTGATGGCGCGAAGGCCGCGCAGCCGCGGGGTGACCCGGCCGGGCGCTCGGGATCGCCGGGCGGGCAACCTGCTCAAGGGCCTCAGCGCCTCGGCCCAACCAGATCTGGGTCGCCGACACCACGCGGGTGCGCACCGACTCGGGGCCGCTCTACCTGGCCGCCCTCATGGACCTGTATTCGCGCAAAGCGGTGGCCTGGCACCTCTCGCGCCGAAACGACGAAGCCCTGGTGCGCGATTGCCTCTTGAAGGCTCTGCAAACCCGCAAACCGAACCTCGGCTGGATTCACCACTCCGACCAAGGCTCGACCTACACCGCCTCCGGATACATGAGGCTCATCCGCGACGCAGGCGGCAAAACCAGCTTCTCCGCTCCCGGAAAACCGCGCGACAATGCCCACATGGAAAGCTTCTTTCGGACCGTGAAGCTCGAAGAAGTCGACCGCAACCGCTATGCGTCCTTCCTCGAAGCCCAAGCATCGCTGGAGCATTTCATCGATGCAATCTACAACCAACAGCGCATGCACTCAAGCCTTGAGTACATGAGCCCCGACCAATTCGAATCTCGCCCAACAAAGGAGGCGCGATGAAGGTGTCCAACAATTTCGCCGCATTTCACCACCACCTTTCCTCCCCCATTCCCACCCTCCGGTCCCAAGTCGATCACCCAGTCCGCAGTTTTGATCACGTCCAGGTTGTGCTCGATCACGATCATCGTGTTGCCCCGGAGCAGAGCGCCGGCTATAAAGAGTCGACGAGCTTATCGTAGTCGCTGTGAGAGCCGATCCAATCCCAAAGGAAAACGTCCTTTTCCACTTCGACGCAGATCGCGCGGTAGTGGAGACCAATCCGGACCGAATAGGCATCGTGCGCTTTGAGCCTGGCGAAGTGGAGGCCCGGATGGTGCGGATTCTGCTTCCAAAGCTCGTATGTCTTGCGAGCTTGGCTTTGTACTTCTTTTGGAAGCGCCCTCAGCGCGGCACGGAACTCTCGCGAGATGTGCGACCTCATCTCGCCGGGAACTCGCCGAATTCGCCCTTGCGATACTGCTCCTTAGCGCGGTCGACCAGCTTGTCGAGCGTTGGCTTAGTCTCGGCGAACCGCTTCTGCCAAGCTTTCTCGTCGGTGATTTCCGCCTGAATAATGGCGGCAAGCGCTTCCTGCTCGACCTCCGGCAGCGCCTGAGCCTTCTTGATTGCATCCTCGAGTGCTTTGACCATCAAGTGAATTCTACGCCATCCTTGTTGCGGTCGAACTGCACTGCGGCGAAATTTGTGGACACCTACTTGTTCTGTCAGGAGAAAATAGGATGGTGTCTCGCCGTAGTTTCAGTCGTGAGTTCAAGTTAGGCATATGCCAGGAGATCGTTTCTGGCTTGCGGTCAAAGGCTCAGGTGTGCCGGGAGCATGGTTTGTCTCCGGGGATGCTGGATCGTTGGGTGGACCAGTTCAAGGTCTTGGGTTCGGATGCGTTTCCGAATTCCGGGCGTTCGGGTTCGGGGATGGTGCTGGACCGTACGAAGGAGCTGGAAGCGCTCGTGGGTCGTCAGGCTTTAGAGATCGAGTTTTGAAGGCCGCACTAAAAAAGGGAGGAACTCCGGGAGAAAAGGCAGCCATGATTCGCGCTCTTCGCCCGGAGTTTCCGTCCCTTCGGTTCACCGCATGTCCCAATTGGTGGGCATATCTCGCTCTCTGGTGTACGCTCCGCAGAGGCAGAAATCGCGTCCCGAGTTGCTGTTGGCGATCGAGAGGCTGGTGGTCTTGTTCCTGGGTTACGGCTACCGCCGGGTTCGGCGCGCGCTTCAGCTCGAGGGCGTTGCGGTCAGCGAGTATGCAGTTCGCAAGCTCATGCGCGAGCACGGGCTGATGGCGCGAAGGCCGCGCAGCCGCGGGTGACCCGGCCGGGCGCTCGGGATCGCCGGGCAGGCAACCTGCTCAAGGGCCTCAGCGCCTCGGCCCCAACCAGATCTGGGTCGCCGACACCACGCGGGTGCGCACCGACTCGGGGCCGCTCTACCTGGCCGCCCTCATGGACCTGTATTCGCGCAAAGCGGTGGCCTGGCACCTCTCGCGCCGAAACGACGAAGCCCTGGTGCGCGATTGCCTCTTGAAGGCTCTGCAAACCCGCAAACCGAACCTCGGCTGGATTCACCACTCCGACCAAGGCTCGACCTACACCGCCTCCGGATACATGAGGCTCATCCGCGACGCAGGCGGCAAAACCAGCTTCTCCGCTCCCGGAAAACCGCGCGACAATGCCCACATGGAAAGCTTCTTTCGGACCGTGAAGCTCGAAGAAGTCGACCGCAACCGCTATGCGTCCTTCCTCGAAGCCCAAGCATCGCTGGAGCATTTCATCGATGCAATCTACAACCAACAGCGCATGCACTCAAGCCTCGAGTACATGAGCCCCGACCAATTCGAATCTCGCCCAACAAAGGAGGCGCGATGAAGGTGTCCAACAATTTCGCCGCATTTCAAACCGGCCCTGAATCTGCCCTCAGGCCCAGTCGGGTTACGCAGCCTCGGGCAGCAGCCCCTGACGCCGGTAGGGACACCTATGTCTCCGGAACAATCTGTTCCCTATCTGGCGGAATGCTCACAAACAAAATGGCGCGGCTGAAGGGATTCGAACCCCCGACTTCTTCCTCCGGAGGGAAGCGCTCTATCCACTGAGCTACAGCCGCGTCGAGGTCAAGATACCCGATGGCGCGCGCCGCCTCGAAGAAGGATGGGCCTCGCGATTGCGCATTCTTGGTTCGCCAAAGGGGCGAGTTCGCGTTAGACTCTTCACATGAGGCGCAGCGAGGTGAATGCGCTGGTTCGGAGCGCGGCACAGTGCTTTGAAGAACATGGCTGGGCGCTTCCGCCCGAGCCTCGCTGGCGCATCACGGACTTCGGCCTGGGGAGGCTCAAGCTCTGGGGACTGGTACTGCTTCGGCAGGTGCAAGAGCCGGAATACGCCGAAGACCTCGCTTACCTCCGCGAGGGGATGGTGGTGCCGGCGCACTTCGAACCCCACCTCAAAAAGGAGCTTTTGTGTCGTTACGGGGTGCTCGCGATCCAACTCTGGCCCGGCGACCCGGTTCAGACGAGTGGCGCGAAGGTCCCGGTCAAGATCGACGGGGACATCTATGAGGCCACGGCGGGCGACCCGATCGCGCTCGAAGCTGGGGAACGGATGACGCTCGAACCCGGAGTCATCCATGAATACTCCCCCGCAAGCCCGGAGTGCATCCTGACCCTCCTCCACGGGGGCGGTTCTGAGGACGACACGGTGTTTGTGAACCCCGACGTCCGCAAGAAGCCTGAAATCGAGGAGGACGAGCTTCCCTCCTTCTGGCTCGAAACCGACATCGAAGAGGCGAACTGAAGGTTTGGGGGCGGGACCCAAAAAACAAGCCGGCAGTCACGCACAGGTGTCGTGCTGCCAGCCCTCGATCAGGGAGGAACGGGCGCAGTCCAAGCAGTCTGTTGCCCGACTGTAGCCCCAATGGACTCGCAAAGGCGCTTCGCTCTTAAGCTGCGAGCGAAGTCCTGGCGACTTTCGTCGCGGGCCACTCGATGCGGGAAGAATCGAGAACGTACTGTTCCCTCCCTTCCATCGCCCAGTGGAACCGCTCGTTTACGTTTCGCGCAACCTCTTCATCTGAGGCAACAACCGTCACAATCTTCACCGCCCCTCGGCTGAGGCACGCGTCCTTCAAGTCGGCCAATTGGGCGCGAGCATGTTGGTCCATCGTTTTGGCGAGAGAGTGGTCGATGAGCAAGGAAAACCCCTGGCTCTCGAATTGGTCGACGATCTCATCGATCTCATCCAGCAGAACGGAAACCTCGTCAGCGGTGACGCGCCCGCCCAGACTGGCCTCGATCAGACTCCGATCCTCATGCAGTGAAAGTAAGTACATCGCCTTAGTCCGCCCCTTCGCCCGTTGGCTGGGGCGATACCTCCTGCCTTGGAATTTCCGCCTTCGGGCAGGCGGAGGACCCGTATTCTTCGGTGCTTGGGTTCAAACAGGCAATTCCTTCGGCTGGCAAAGCTTCCGACGGTAGGAGTATCAGGAGCCTTCGAGAGCGCCTAGCAGAAGCTCCACCGCTTCAGCCGCCGAATCCGCTCGCAACAGCCTCTCGCCGAGCCCGGATGGGTGCTGGAGCGACCACCCGCCCAGAGTCACGACTGGCTTGCCGAGCTTCAGCGCGAGAGCGATCTCCGAGAGCGTTCCGAACTCCCCGCCGACGGCGATTGCGCCCGCACCGGCCCGAACGACCAGCACGTTTCGGCCCTCTCCCATTCCGGTCGGGATCGCAAAGCTCAAGTAAGCGTTGCCTTCGCTCGGATCTGTTCCCGGCAGGACCCCTACGCACTCTCCGCCGAATTCGGCGCACCCCTTGCAGGCCGCCTCCATCGCCCCTCCAAGGCCTCCGCAGACAACGCCGAGTCCACGGCGGGCGATCTCTGCTCCTACGTCGAACGCCCTCTGCCACTCCTGCTCGGAGCACGAGCCGGGGCCGATGACGGCGACGAGACGCTTCAAGACTCAGCCCCCGTGAGCGGAAACTCGGATAGGGACTTGTATTCGGAGCCCTCGCGTCCTTGAAGGCTCTGAGTGAGTCGAATTACGCCGAGGGTCCAGGAGCCGAAATCGGTCTTGCTTCCTTCTGGCAACCGGAGCCCAAGGCTTCTTCCGTTTTGCGAGACGCGGGCCAGCGTGACGTGGGGAGAGATCGGCTTCGGGTCGAACGTGATTCCCCGCTCCTGAAGCCGGATGCGGAGGGATTGCGCCAAGAGGCGAATCGCGTCGCCCTCCGCTTCGACTCCGGCCCACACCACGCGCGCCCGAAGGGCACTGGGGAAGCCCCCGATTTGGGCGACTCGCGCCCGGATCGGAGGGAACTCACGCGCGGACTCGCGAAGCGCGCTCTCGACAAGGCTTGCCCGCCCCTCTTCTTGGGCGCCCATAAAGCAAAGGGTCAGGTGGAGCTTCTCCGGCTCGGTCCACCTCAGCGCCCGGCTTGGGTCGGGAACGAAGAATCTGACTTCACTCAACTTGGCAACGACCTCGCTGGGTGGCCACGCCCCGACGAACAGCCTGAGAACTCGATCCTTCGAAGGGACTGGGCTCACAGGGCATTTACCTCTGGCTTTTCGAAGTCCAGAACTGCCCAACGGCATGGCCCTGCGCTTGAGGAGGGATCGGCAAACCCACGCCGCTGCACAGGGTCGGAACGATGTCGATCTGCCGGAGCGAGGGCCCTATCAATCCTGGCCGGATCCCTGGTCCCGTCACATACAGGATCGAGTGCATCTTCCTTCGTTCTGGATAAAAGCCGTGGACTCCCTCCCTCCATTCGGACGTCACCTTCGTGACCGGCGCGCCGAAGCTCCTGCGAGGGTAATAGCCCGGAGCGAGGTCGAAGTAAAGATCGCCGCAAGCTCCGCCCGAGACTCCCAGCCCCGGAACGTCCCTGGCCCTCCAAACGGAAGTCACCACGGGAAGGTTCGTTTCCGGGTCGCGTACGCTCAGAAGCGCCGCGGTTGCCTGGGTAAGGACAGACTCGACCTCGCCGGGCGCAACGATCCCGCCTTTGCGATCCGCCCGGTTGACCGTGAGCGAAAAGTCCTCCCATGCAGCGCAGGCGATCTTGGTCTTCGTGAGGTCGATGTTCCGGCCGCTTTGAGCCGCGAGCCCTGCCTGTTCGAGGACTCCTTGAACGTTTAGGTACTTCGAAATCCCCTCCATCCCGTGGTCGCTGAATAGGGCCACGACTGCGTCGTTCCCCACTAGGTCGATGACCTTCCCGAGCCATTCGTCCTGGAGTTGAAACAGCTTGATGTAATGCGGCCAAATCTTGGCTGCCAGATCGGGGTCATGCCCAGGTAGGTCGGGATCGAGAAGGCCGATCCAGGTGTGCCCCGCGCTGTCGGACATCGGCGTGTAGTGGGTCAGCAGCCGAGGGCGCAGGTTCTCCCATGCCCAACGCGTCCCCGCAAACAGGAGCTCGCAATCTCGCCTTACGATTTCAACGATGCGGCGCTCGGCCTCGCCCGATCCTCCCTCGATGAGCGTCGGACCGAACAGCCCCGACTTGTAGTTCCCAAACGCGTCGTCGTGAAAACAGGGGTAACTCCCTTCGTACGAGGCTTTCGATGCTCCGGAGGCCGCTCCTAAGAGGGCGTTGGCGGAGGACCGGTACAGCTCGATCTGACTTCCGTCGGGGCTGAGCGTAAAAAGGCGAAACGCCAGGCCCCCGGAGCGCTCGCCGGTCCCGACCCGAAACGGCCGGCTCCAGAACCCTGAGTCATCCCGCGCACTTGAGGGCCTGAGCTTGGCTTCGCTGGTCCCCGAGCCGCTGCGCGAGCCTTGTCGGATGGCGACCGTATCGAGGCCCTTTGTGGGGTCGGAAGGGTCGTCGTAGGCGAGCGCAAAGAACTTCGTTCCGGCAACCTCGAACTCGGCTTCTTTGAAGGAAGGTGAGTCAGGGATTCCGGGCCATTCGCCCGCAGGGGTCCCAAAGTCCTTTTCGGTCAACATGGCTCTTCCGGCCACGGTGGTTTCGAACCCGCTCAGCGACCAAAACATTCGGGGGTCAGCGCCGGAGGCGCGAATCGCTGCGAGGTGAGGTTCCGCCGGGTAGGACTGAGTCGCCGAAAGCACGGCAACCGGGAACCCGGCCTTGGCTGCCGCGACAAAAACCGGCTCAGCCGTAAGCGCCCGCGAATCGAACCCCCTGAGGGACTCGGTCAGAGCAGTCTGACTCGCGGGGCCCGCCGGTACCGAGTTTCCCACGATCCCGCTCACCTCGGGCCAGGCCGCCGTAAACACGGCCGAATGCCCGACAGCGGTTTTCGAGGGGAAGCTGGGGACCACGTACTCCGCGGAGGCTCCCTCCATCCGAATTCGCCCCAAAGTCGGAAGCCGGCCTTCTTCTACAAGCCGGTCGATCACCCAGTCGGGCGCGCCGTCCCACGAGATCATTACGAGCGCCGGTGGTTGAGTCTGGAGCGACGCGGCTACCGCGAGAAGCAACGAAACCATGCGAATAGCTAACCCCAAAACGATGCGTCGCTGTTTCCGCCAAACTGGGGATGTGCGATCGCATTTGTGCCCGCGGGTTCGGGCTCTCGACCCCCGACCGTCCGAACTGGCGAACCTCCAACCCTTCGCCGACTCCGCATGCATCCCCATCTCAGAGATTCTGAGCCGAACGCACGAACTGCCGTCCTCGAATCATTCGATCGAGGTGATCGAGTGTCCGCCGTGGAGCGAGGAGGCCCAAACGGTTCTCGCGGGCATGGGACGGCAGGCGCCGCTCGTCGAAGGTCGCCCTTGGCGAAGAACGGCGGGAAGGCTGTGGTCGCCTTCGCAATTCCTCGAAAGCTGTGCGGCGCGGATGGCGCCAGGTAGGGCGGTCGATCTCGGTTGTGGAAGCGGGAGGGACGCAGTGCTACTGGCCGCGAGCGGATGGCAGGTTTGGGGACTCGACGTGCTCCCCGAGGCCCTCGAACGGGCCGCAGACCTGGATGCGCGGTATCGCCAACTCGACTCGGGACTGGACCCGGCCCACCGAAGGAGCGATTCCGTGCGGTGGGTGCAGTGTGATCTGTCCGGCGGGCTCCCTGCCTTCGAAGAACCCGTCGATCTCGTTTGCTTTGCGCGGTTCCTCGACCGCAACCTGCTGAGGAGCCTGCCCCAATCGCTCAGAGCGGGCGCGAGCGTCGTGGGGGAGACCTTCACGACGCTCCATCGCGAACGTCACGGCAAGCCCTCTTCCGATCGGTACGTTCTTGAACTCGGCGAGTTGCCCCAGTTGCTGGAAGGCATGGACGTTGTGGAGTTTGAAGAAACGTGGGTCGACGGCCGCCATACCGCCAGAATCTGGGCCCGAAAACCGGCCTGACGTGACAGAATGAAGAAGATGATCGCATCCGCACCCTTCGCCCGAAGCTTCATCGGGGGCACGTATGTGGACTCCACGTCGTCCTCGACTTTGACCTCCACAAATCCCGCGAACTCATCAGACTTTGTTGCCGAGTTCGCTACAGGATCGCGAGAGGACGCGTGTCGGGCGGTCGACGCCGCTCAATCGGCCTACCCGAGTTGGTCCGGCCTCACGGGAATGGCTCGAGCGGAGTTCTTGAACCGTTGGGCCGAGGTGATCGAGGCTCGAACCGAGGAACTCGCGGTCGCGATGACGAGAGAGGTCGGCAAGCCGATCGTCGAGTCTCGGGGGGAGGTCGCTCGGTGCGCCGTGATTCTCCGTTACTATGCGGGCGAAGCGGTTCGGCCGCAAGGACAAGTGATCCCGTGCCAAATGCGGGGCGCCCTACAGTATTCGATCCGTTGGCCTCTCGGGGTCGTGGCGATGATCACCCCTTGGAACTTCCCGCTCGCCATTCCGCTTTGGAAACTCGGCCCCGCGTTGGCGATGGGCAACACCGCGGTGCTCAAGTGCGCTGAAGCATCGTCGTGGATGGGCAAGTTGTTGGCGGAAACGACACTTGAAGCCGAGCTTCCCGAGGGCGTAGTCAACCTCTTGCTGGGCTCGGGGCCGATTCTGGGAGACGCCCTGCTCGACGACAACAGGGTACGGGCTCTCAGCTTTACGGGTTCTGCGAAGGTCGGACGCCACCTCGCGGCTCGGTGCGCCGACCGCGGGATCAAGTTTCAGGGCGAGATGGGCGGGAAGAACGTTGCCATCATCTTGCCCGACGCCGATCTCGACGTCGCCGCAAAGTGGGTCGCCTCCGGCGCAATGAGGTTTGCCGGGCAAAAGTGTACGGCTACCAGCCGCGTGGTCGTCGATTCCGCCATCCGGACTGAATTCCGCGAAAAGCTCGCCGCAGCGGTGGTGGCGCTCCCTGTCGGCGATCCGACCGAAGAATCAACGGCCGTGGGCCCTGTGATCTCCGCCGAATCGAGGCAGAGGATCGACGAAGCCGTCTCTCGCGCCGAGTCCGAAGTGCTCTACAAGGGAGAAGTCCCCCAGGCTCTGAATGAGCGCGGGCACTTCGTCGCGCCCCAAGTTCACGCCGTCGCCGACCCGAAGGCAGAAATCTGTCAAACCGAACTGTTCGGGCCCATCCTCGTTGAACTCACCGCCAACGGCTTCGACGAAGCGATCGAACTTGCGAATCAAAGCGAGTACGGCCTTTCCGCTTCGCTCTTCACCCGAGACCTCCCCGCTGCCCTGCAATACGTTTCGCGCATCGAGGCGGGCATGGTCCGAGTCAATGCGGACACAACAGGCGTCGACCCTCACGCTCCTTTCGGGGGAGTGAAAGCCAGCAGCACCCACTCGCGAGAGCAGGGTCCAGTTGCCGTCGACTTCTACTCCGAAGTCAAGACCGTCCAAATCAGCGGGTGAGGCGCGGGGTTAGCCAAGGCCCGCGAGTTCGGGCCGGGTCGAAAGCGCCTCGCGGATGATCGCCAGCGCTCGATCCCGCTCCTCGCCCACCAGTTCAAGGCGGGGCGGACGGACCCGCTCTGAACCCATCCCTACTTCTTGCTGAACGAGCTTGATGAGTTGAACGAACTTGGGTACCGTGTCGAGCCTGAGCAGCGGCAGAAACCACCGGTACAACGTCTCCACGCTCTCCGGTCCCGATTCGCGGCACTTGGCGAAAAGCCGGACCGACTCCGCGGGGAGGGCGTTCACTAATCCCGCGATCCAGCCCGTCGCTCCGGTGGCGATTCCCTCGACGATCAGGTCGTCCACGCCAACGAGGACCTCCAAGGCGTCGCCGCAAACGGCTCGCAACTCGGTGATCCTGCGCACATCCGCGCTCGATTCTTTGACCGCCTGAACGTTCGAGTGCCGTTCAGCGAGAAAGGCGATTTGGCTGGGCATCAGGTCGACGGAGTAGGCAATCGGGTTGTTGTAGATCATGCAGGGCAGATCGGTCGCACCCAAAACTGCCGAGAAGTGAAGCAGCGTCTCCCGGCTGTCGCCCTTGTACACGTAAGCGGGAAGCACCATCAGCCCTTCACAGCCGGTCTTCTCGGCTTCGCGCGCGAGGTGGACGGCGTCGCGGGTAGAAAGGGCGGCGATCCCGGCGACCACAGGGACCCTTCCCTCGCTGGCTGCGACGCAGGTTCGCAATATCTCACGCTTCTCTTCGAAGTCGAGCGTCGCCCCCTCGCCCAGCGAACCCAGCGGCACGATGCCCACACAGCCGTTGCCGATCAGCCAATCGACATGCCGCGCAAGGAACTCGACATCGACTTCGAGCCGGTCGTCGAAGGGGGTCGTTATTGCCGGAAGCACGCCTTGCCAGTTCATGGTTCGTTCCTTTCGGGCGCGGAGTCTGGGTCCAACACGCCCAACCAAGAGCCTACCTGGACCGGCCGGATCGGGGCCTTCGGGGGTTCAGCCTCCCACCCGAACAACCGAGTTGCGGCAGGTCCGCAAATCTTGCCCTGGCAGGGTCCCATCCCCGGTCTGTGGCACACCCTCGCTTCTCGAAATCCAGAACACGCCTTCACTGCCCCCAAGCGAACGCCCTCACAGACGCACAGAGTCTCTTCGTCGCCGGGCGGGGAGAGGTAGGAGGGCCGCCAGGCGTAGGCCGATCCAAGCGATTCCGCCCAAGCACGGGCGCGCCTTCGCCTCGACCGCAGTTGGGTAGCTGGACCGGAATCGCCCGCTGCCGAAGCGCCGGCGATCTCCCCTTCGATCAGCGCGCATTCGACGCCCCCAATCCCAAGCTGCTCGCCCGCCGCAAACACTCCTCGTACGCTCGTTTCCAACGATTCGTCGACCCCAACCGCCTGCCCCGCCATTTCGCAGCCGAGGAGTCCGGCCAGCTCGAGGTTCGGAACCAACCCGAACCCGCACGCCAGCCAGTCGAAGCGGGTTTGGAACCCGCGGCCCCTCGCGTCCGACCAGCGCAGACTCTTGCCCTCCTGACTCCCTTCGACCCCCAGGACCTGGGCCCCCAAAGCGATTCGGACGCCTCGCAAGCTCCATCGGAGACTCATGGCCTGACGCAGGAGAGTGGGCCGGGTCAGCAGGGGAATCGCAAGGCTTCGCAGGTTCGCCGCCGGAACGCATTCGACCAGCATCGGCACGCTCGCGCCCGCCCGGCGCAGGTAGCTCGCCACGGCAACGAGCAGGGGGCCCGAACCGCAGACGATGACCGTCTTGTTCTCAACGGAAAGACCACCCTTCACCAGTGCCTGAAGCCCTCCAACTCCGACGACCCCGGGGGTTCTCCACCCCAGAAACGGCAGGAACACCTCGCGCGCGCCGCAAGCGAGCACCAGGCGGCTGTAAGTGAGGGCGAACCCTTGACCCTCACGCGCGACCCCAAGCGTTCCCGATCCTGGCGCATCGAACACCGTGCAGCCCGACCAGAGGTTGACTCCGGCTTCGCTGAGCGCCCGAACTCTCGATATGGCTCCCGAAGAGGGCCTACCTCGGTGCGCCCGCCAAATCTGGCCGCCGGGGACCTGCCCTTCGTCGATCAGCGCGACCTTCGCGCCCCGATTCGCGGCCGCAAGCGATGCAGCGAGACCGGCAGGGCCTGCGCCAACGACCACGACATCGTAACGTATCGCCTCATTCATCGCGGCGCACCTCCATGCCCTCTTCCACGGCCAGCACGCAGGTCCTTACGTGGGGCAGGCCGTTCACAGCCGCTCGGCATTGATAGCAAACCCCCATGCCGCAAAGCGGGAACCGGGCCGAATGGGAATCCGTGGCTCCCGACTCGAAGAAGCCGCATTCCAAGAGCGCAGAGCAGAGGTTCGTTCCCGAGGGGAACACGAACTCCCTGCCGTCGACCCGAATCTGAACGTCGTCAGCCACCGGCGAACCTCCTGACAGAATAGGGCGCAGGGTCCAGCGTGGGTCCAGTCCCGAGCATCAGGTCGGCGATCAACTCCCCTGAAGCGAGAGAGGTCGTGATTCCGAGCCCTTCGTGTCCGGCTGCAACCCACCAGCCCGATAGGTTCGGCGCTTCCGAGACGATCGGCAGGTGGTCCGGTGTCGCCGCCCGGAATCCCACCCACGTGCGGATCACCTCAAGCTCGGCGAGTATGGGCAGGTACTCGCAGGCCCTTTGGAGCATGAGCCCGAGCGCTTTTCGGTCGAGCGACCTGTCGTCACCTACGAATTGGCGGCTCGACCCGATCAGAATCTGCCCCGTGGATCGGGGTTGGGCGTTGAACGCGACCGTCGTCGCCTTGCCTTCCCGAGTCCCCGCGCCGTAGCCGATTTCGACGAGTTGGCGTCCGATCAGGCCGGGATAGCTGTCCGTAATTACCAGGTGTCCCTTCTTGGGTTCGAGGGGGAGTGAAGGCATGAGATCGTTTGCGCATCCTCCTGCCAGTACGCCCCAGCGAAAGCTCAATTCCTCCCCGCCCGCCATCCGAGCCCTCCCCTCGCCGATTTCGATGACCCGGCCCTTCAGTACGCTGACTTTGCCTTCGGGACCGTTCTCCAGAAGCCACCTTGCGGCTGCCGGCGGGTAGATCACCGCGTCGCCCGGGACGAACAGCGCCCCGGATACGTCCCTTCGAAGCGCGGGTTCGGCTTCGAGCGCGGATTTCGCGTCGAGGGCCTCAGCTTCGACGCCATGCTGCAAGTAGTAGCTCGCTTTGCGCGCCACCAACGCAAGCTCGTCTTCACCCACCGCCACCCAAAACGTCCCCGGTCTTCGGGCTTGGCAATCGGAAGGCAGGTCGGGAAGTAGGCGGTCCCAGAGTTCCATCGACCTCCGGCAAAGCTGAAACTCGGCCTCCGACCCGTCCAGCACGACGAGATGGCCCATTCCTGCCGAGGTCGCTCCGAGTCCGGGGGGGTGGCTATCGACGACGGCCACCGAAAGCCCGCGCAGAGCCAACTCGCGCGCGACCGCTGCGCCGACGATTCCAGCCCCCACGACGAGCACGTCTTGGGCCGGGCTCATCCCCGAATCCCGCCCGCGAACGGGTCGTCGTCCTCAAACAGGAGCCTGACCTCCCCGGTCAAGTAGGCTCGGCCGACGATTCTTGGAATCACGCGGCCGCCGGACGACACGCGATACGACCCCTCGAAGACGCCCCCGCAAAGGCCTTCCATGCGAAACGTCTCGCCGGGAGAGAGCCTGCCTTCGGCTGCCAGAATCGCCAGCTTCGCGCTGAGCCCCGTCCCACACGGCGACCTGTCGTATGCTCCGCCAGGACATAAAACGAAGCTCTTTGCGTTCGCATCGCTCCGTTCGGGGGGACCCACGAACTCAATATGATCGATTTCCGCGCCCGAGTCCCCGGTGATGCCCTCAGCTTCGAGCGCCTGCCGAACCGCCAGGGCTGCCTCCCGCCACAGTTCCCTCTCCGCGAAGGTCGGAAACCGTTCGACAGCGCACTGGAAGAACCAATTCCCTCCGTAAGCAACCGACCCTCGCCACTCCCGGCCGCAAGCGCGAACGCAGACTTCCGAACGGAGAACGTAGCTTTCCACGTTCTCAAGGGCCACCCGCCCCTCGGGGAGAGCTTCCGCGGCGACTGGCCCCTCGGGAGTGTCGAGAACGACCGTTCCCGTCCCCATCCGGTTCAGGTATTGAAGCGTTCGAACGACCCCGATCGAGCCGTGCCCGCACATTCCAAGGTAGCCGACGTTGTTGAAAAAGACGACCCCGCACTGAGCCTCTGGCGAGGTTGCCCGCGTGAGCAGCGCTCCCACCATGGCCTCGCCTCCCCTGGGCTCCAAGACGACTCCGGTGCGAAATTCATCGAACCTATCCGAGAAGTCGGCGCGCATTTCCTGCAAGGTGTCGCCGCGCAACTCCGGGCCGCCCTCGACGACCACGCGGGTAGGTTCGCCTTCAGTGTGGCTGTCGATGATGCGGACGGTTCGCATGAGCCCTCTGCCGCATTCTGACACTTGGACGCTTCGGCAAGGAGGGAGCCAGGAGCAGGAACGCTTGGAATTGCGCCGAATCTTGCGTCATGTCGATTGCGCTGCTCCTGATTTCATCGCTGATCTCGGCTTCAGTTGAACCCGCCGCGAAGGTGGGCTTCGCCGCGATTTTCGGCGATCACATGGTCGTTCAAGCGGGGAGAACGCTCCCTGTGTGGGGATTCAGCGAGCCGTTCCTCCCGGTCACGGTGCGCTTGGCCGATCAGACTCGAACGACCCTGAGCGCTCCCGACGGTACCTGGAGGGTGACGTTTTCGCCTTTGCGGGCAAGCTCGGAGCCGATCCCGCTTGAAGCGAGTTCGGGCGACGCAAAGGTGGAGGTGCGAGATGTGGTCGTGGGTGAGGTGTGGATTTGCTCGGGACAATCCAACATGGAATGGCCTCTCTCGGCGACCGACCACGCACAGGAGGACATCGCCTCCGCCAACGACAACCTTCTGCGAATCTTTACCGTGAAGAACACCGCTTCAGAGACCGCGCTTCAAGACGTTACGGGGCAATGGACGGTGGTGACACCGGCTTCCGCCGGGCCGCTAACGGCGATCGGCTACTTCTTCGCAAAGAACCTCCGCGTGAACCTGGACTCTCCGGTCGGGATGATCGACACCACATGGGGAGGGACTCCCGTCGAGGCTTGGACCCCCGCGTCGGCCTTTGAAGCTCGGCCCGACCTCGCGTCGGTTTTCGAACGCCGCAACAACCCCCAAGTCGGGGCGCAGCATCGCCCAGGCTACCTTTACGACGGCATGGTGAGAGGGCTTGCGCCGTTTCGAGTTCGGGGAGCGATTTGGTACCAGGGTGAGAGCAACGTCTCGCGAGCTTGGCAGTACCGTACGCTGTTCCCGCTGATGATCGAAGAATGGCGGGCCGCATGGAAACAGGGAGCTTTTCCTTTCTATTTTGCTCAGATCGCGCCGTTTCGCTACGGAAGTCAGAACCCAGAAAACTGCGCGGAGCTATGGGAAGCGCAACTTCATACGTACCGGACGACGCCCCGAACCGGCATGGCGGTGACGATGGACATCGGAAACGTCAGCGACATCCATCCTCGCAACAAGAGAGAGGTGGGCCGGCGGCTGGCCCTATGGGCGCTCGCCAACGACTACGGCCGCGAAGTGGTCTGCAGCGGTCCCCTCTACCGTAGCTCCAAGATCGAAGGTTCGGCGGTCTGGATCGAGTTCGATTTCGCCGAAGACGGCCTTGCGTCGAGCGACGGAAAACCGCTGACCCATTTCGTGATTGCCGGACAGGATCGCGTATTCCATGAGGCCAAAGCCGCGATGGTGGGCTCCAAGATTCGCGTAAGCTCAGATGTGGTTCGCCAACCGCTTTCGGTTCGGTTCGCTTGGCGAGACGACGCGGTTCCGAACCTCGTCAATCGCAACGGGCTTCCAGCTTCCCCCTTTCGTACGGACGACTGGCCGGCGGTCACGCGGGAAAACCGGTAACCCATCGCCGAACCGGCCAAGCGGTTCTGCGCCAAATCATATCGAACTCGGGGGCCCGAGCGCGTATTATGAAAGTGTGCAGATGATCCAACCGCTAGACCTCCTCGATGGCCGGTTTGAACGACGAGGAAGCCCGGATTCCGGCGGCCCGCTCGTCGACCGCTTCGGGCGAGTTCATTCGTATCTTCGAATCTCGCTCACCGATCGATGCAACTTTCGTTGCGTTTATTGTATGCCTCCGGAGGGGATAGCCTGGCGAGAACGCGAGGAGATTCTCACCTTTGAGGAGATCATCCGCCTCTCGCGGCTTTTCGTCAATCTTGGGATCGACAAGATTAGGCTGACGGGAGGCGAGCCCACGGTCCGTAAGGGTTTGCCCTCTCTGATTCGGGAGGTGCGGTCGATCCCCGGTCTCAAGCACCTGTGCATGACCACCAACGGTGTATTGCTGGCCGACCGCGCCCAGGAGTATAAAGATGCCGGGCTCGATTCGGTTACCATCAGCATCGATTCCCTCCGAAAGGAGAGGTTCGCGGCCATCGCAAGGCGCGACCATCTGGAATCCGTCCTTCGCGCTATCGACGAGGCCGAGCGAGTCGGGTTCGAGCCGATCAAGCTCAACGTTGTCCTGATGTCGTCGGTGAACGCGGACGAGGTGTTGGACTTTGTCGACTTTGTAAAGGATCGACGGCTTAACGTGAGATTTATCGAGTATATGCCGTTCAAGGGCAACGGATGGAGCCAGGCAGGCTTGGTGCCGTACGCCGCTATGAGGGGCACGGTTGAGGAGCGATACGCGCTCGATCCGATCGTAACGCATCCTTCGGCGGTCGCCAAGGACTTCCGCATTCGAGGCCACCAGGGCACGGTGAGCTTCATCACCTCGATGACCGAGGACTTTTGCGCGGGCTGCAACCGAATCCGGCTTACGGCGGACGGCAGCATCAAGTCGTGCCTGTTCTCGCCAGCCGAGCTGAACCTTCGGGACCCGATGCGGGCGGGGTTGACCGACGAAGAGGTCGAGGCGCGAATTCGGGCTGCGCTCTGGCTCAAGCCGAAGGGCCACCCGCCGATGGAGGAGCTTATGGAGATGGACAATCGGACCATGATCGAGATCGGGGGATAGCAAATGAGGGATGTTAGTTCCAAGAAACACACCCTCCGGACTGCCCGGGCCCAAGCTACGCTTCGCGTAAGCCCGTCGACGATCCCGCTCATTCGCGAGGGTCGAATCGACAAAGGCGACGTTCTCGAATCGTCTAAGGTAGCTGCTATATGGGCTGCAAAAAACACGGCAGGCATTCTGCCCTATTGCCACCCGATCCCGGTCGAGCACGTTCGGGCGGACTTCGAATTGGGTGAGGACTCGATTCGAGTAACCGTCGAGGTCAAGTCAGTATACAAAACCGGCGTGGAGATGGAGGCGCTGACGGCAGCTTCCGTCGCCGCGCTCAACGCCTACGACATGCTCAAGCCGATCGACGAAGCCTTGCGCATAGAAAGCGTCGAATTGATAGAGAAAACAGGCGGGAAGTCTAGCTTTTTGCGACCGAAAACGGAGTCGTACCGAGCTGGCATTGTCGTCGCTTCGGATCGTGCGGCAACAGGGCAGTACGAAGACCTGTCCGGACCCGCCGCCGAGGAGCGACTTTGGGAGTTCAATATCAAAACCCAATCTTATACAGTCGTCCAAGATGAGGTCGAGACCATCCGTCAAACGGTTGTGAGTATGTCTGACGCCGAGAAACTTGATGTTATCCTTGTCATCGGCGGGACCGGCGTCGCGCCCAGAGATGTCACCCCCGAGGCGGTCTCCCCGCTGCTGCAAGTCGAACTGCCCGGAATCGCCGAAGCTATCCGATCGTACGGCGCCGAGCGCAACCCCTACGCGATCCTCAGCCGGTCCCTCGCGGGGATTCGAGGCAAATCGCTGATCGTTTGCCTGCCCGGCTCTCCCCATGCCGTTCGGGAAAGCCTCCTCGCCGTGTTCCCCGCCGCGCTGCACGTTCTCGACCTCCTCCAAGAAGCCAGCCCCGAAGGAGCGTCCGCCCTTCATGGTTAGCTTTGAACAGGCTCTGGAACTCATTCGAACCCACGTCTCCCCCCTCCCGCCCACAGGGGTCCCGACGCTCCAGGCCCTCCGGCTTCCTTTGGCCGAGCCGATCCGCGCCCCGGTGGGTTGGCCAAGGTTCGACAACTCCGCTGTCGACGGCTATGCGGTTCGGGCGAGCGATTGTCCGGGGAGTCTGAGGGTCGTTCGGGAATCCAAAGCCGGACCGTCCGACAACGCCCGATCTCTCGGCCCTGGGGAAGCCTCCCGCATCTTCACCGGCGCGGAAGTCCCGCCGGGCGCAGATGCGGTGGTAATGCAAGAGGACGTCGCCCGTTCCGGCGACTCGATCGAGGTCGGCGATGCCCCACCGGTGGGAGCGAACATCAGAAAAGCGAGCGAAGAGTTCCGGCAAGGCGATCTTCTCCTCGAATCGGGCACCCTCATCTCCCCCGCTACCATCGGACTCCTCGCCTCGCTCGGGTTTGAGTCCGTTCCGGTCCGCCCCTGGCCGAGGGTCGCTATCGTGACGACGGGCGATGAGGTCCGCCCGCTGGGTGAGACTCTCCTGCCCGGAGAGATCTACGAATCGAACTCGGCGATGCTGGCGGCGGCGCTCCACTTGTTGGGCGTCCCCGTCACCTTGCAGCGTGCCGTAATCGACCAGCCCGACCTGACCCGCAGCGCCCTCGCCGAAGCGCTCGCGAACGCAGACCTTGTGCTCTCGACCGGGGGAGTCTCGGTCGGGGATCACGACGTCGTCAGGGCGGCGTTTGCGTCGCTGGGCTTCGGGGAGGTCTTTTGGCGCGTAGCGATTAAGCCCGGTAAACCAGTGTACTTCGGCAGATCGCAGTCGGCAGAAGGCCCCAAGTACGCACTGGGACTTCCCGGCAACCCTGTTTCCGCAGCCGTGGGATTCTTGCTCTTCGGAAAGGCGATCTTGCGCCGCCTCTTGAACCGGCCCTGCGAGCGAATAACCCTCCGCGCATCTTGGCGGGAGCCGACTCGCCCCTCAGACAGAACCGAGTTCGTTCGGGTTCAATGCACAGAGACGGAGCGCGGATGGCAGGCCGTCCCGCTGAAGGGCCAGGGGTCCCACATGCTTTTGGGCTTGGCGCAAGCGGGGGGGCTCGCGAGAATCGATCCGAATTCGCAACCGGACGAAGTCGAGGTCATCGCTCTCGATTGGGGAACACTATGAATTCGAACGTCGAAATCGCAGTAAGGGTCGTCTACTTCGCGATGCTTCGTGAATCCACCGGAACCGAGTCCGAGACGGTCCGAACGGCTTCCCCGACCCCAAGGGAAGTCTATGAAAAACTTCGCGAGCGCTACGGCTGGAAGCTGCCGGCGGGCGTCGTTCGGGCTGCGGTCAATGGAGCCTACGCCCCGATGAACACGCCGCTCCAAGAGGGCGACGAGCTCGCATTCATCCCCCCGGTGGCAGGAGGTTAGAAAGTGATCTTCCAACTGACCCACGAACCTATCGCAGCCGAACTCACCGCGACCCCTGCCGACGGGGCGCTCGCCGTGTTCGTGGGCGTCGTTCGCAACAACCACCAGGGCCGAGCCGTGAGCTTCCTCGAGTACGAAGCCTACGGAGACCTTGCCCTTTCCGAAGGCGCGGCGATCCTCCGGGAGGCTGAAGAGGTGTTCCCTCTGACCCAAACCAGGTGCGTCCACCGGCTCGGCAGGCTCGAAATCGGCGAGGCCAGCATCGTAGTCGAGGTGACGTCGGGCCATCGGGGCGAGGCGTTCGCTGCTTGCCGCTACATCGTCGACGAGGTCAAGGCGCGAGTTCCCATCTGGAAAAAGGAGCACTTCGTCGAGGGCGACGCCGCGTGGGTCAACAGCGAATCCGAACCCAGCGACTCCAAACGGGTGCTGCTTTCGGAGATACTCAGGCATTGGAGCGGCTGGGAGAGCGACGACCTCAAAGCCTTCCGGATCGTCGACGTGCGGGAGCCCTATGAGCGCCCTCAAGTCCTCCAAAGCCCCGGCGACCGAACCTTGCACATCCCCTATAGCGAAATCAACCAGCACCTGGCGCGGTTTGCTCAGGGCGATCCCTACTTGTTGGTCTGCGACAGCGGAACGCGGGCGAAGGTGCTGGCCCGCGACCTTCAGTCCAAGGGTTTCGGCAACGTCTTTGCCCTTTCGGTCGGATTCCGGGACCTCTGCGCTTCCTCCCAAGCCAAAATGACGAGCGGGTCCCATGCTTGAACTCGATCCCGTCGTCCAGTGGCTGCTCGTCCTGATCGTTGCTACGCTGTACTCTCTGGTGGGACATGGCGGCGCCTCAGGCTACATTGGGGTGCTGTCGATCGCCGGATACTCCTCGGCGGTCGTGGCTTCGACGGCGCTGACGATGAACCTGCTGGTGGCTGGGGTCTCGTTCGTCGCCTATCGATATGCCAAGCACTTCAACTTCAGCCTCCTTTGGCCCTTCGCCGCGACATCGGTTCCGTTCGCCTTCATCGGCTCGCAAATCCAACTCGCTGAGCGAACCTACTTCCTTGTCGTTGCGCTGGTGCTCCTACTCGCCGCCGCACGGATGTTCTTGCGCCAAAGGGAGAAACCGGACGACGAATCGGTCCGCCTTCCTCCCCTCCGGACCTCTCTCTCGTGGGGCGCGGCTGTCGGCCTTCTCTCAGGGATCGTCGGCGTCGGCGGCGGGATTTTCCTCTCGCCGCTGCTTTTGCTCTTCGGATGGTCGGGGCCCAAGACGACCGCTGCGGTCTCGGCGGCGTTCATTTTGCTCAACTCCGCGGTCGGCCTTGGGGGGCGGTATTTGGATGGGCGGCTGGAGGTTTCGGGCCTTTTTCCTCTGCTCGCTGCCGGGTTTCTCGGCGCGATCCTGGGCTCCTACCTCGGGGCGATCAAGGCGCCTGGGCACCTGCTCCGTCGGGCGCTCGGCGTCGTGCTCGCTCTCGCCGCGATCAAAATGATTCAGCAGTACTTGGCGACGAGGTGATTCCGTCGCGATGCTGCCTCAGAGGCGGGCGGATGCGGACGCTCGCGGGCGAGATAACGGTGAAGCCCCTGCCATCTGAGCCCTGCGCGTCGCCAGAACAACTGAAACGACCTTGGCTTTTTCCTCAGCGGCCAAGCCGGAGAGCCGGATCAAAATGACCCCGTGCGTAGCAAGACCCTGCCGAAACACGATCTCGCCGAAGTCCTTGTCCTGCGTGACCCAAATCGAGCGGGTCTTCATGGCCTTCTCGAGCACGATCTCATCGGATATTCCCGGCTCCATCTCTGCGACAGAGAGCACCTCATGTTCATCGGAGCGAAACCGCTCGACGATCGAAGCATCCACCTTCATCGGCAAGGAGCTTCACCGGCCAGACTCAACCGTCGGATACACGACGTCCGCGCGAAGGGCAGAGGCCGCAAACCCGATCGCCGCTCGAATCGCCTCGACGGACAGTCTCGGATGAGCCCTCAGAATCTGCTCGATCGTCTCCGCGAAGGCAAGCTTCCCAAAGATGGACTCGACAGTAATTCGCGTACCGGCAGTGACCTGCTTGCCCATCACTACCTTCGGGTCGCTGGTTATGAGTGACTTCGCCATGACAAGCCAAGTGTACTCGGAGGCCGGATACGAACAGTGGGTTTCAGGAAGCAGCCGCCGAGAAGCCAAAGCCGCCTACGCCCTCTTCCTCTCCTTAGACTCCAAACCCAGCGCTAGCTATTGACCCAGCGGCGTCGGTTCATTCCCCAAAGCGCCGGACGCTACGCCGACGGTTCATCCTACTGCGAGGGCGAATGTGCTCCTCGGCCCCAAACCCATCCCCCGATCTTCCAACACCGCCCAAACCTCCATCGGCGCCATGCAAGTCCAATCCGGCGTCTGAGACGTTCGGCCAAGCGAAGCCGGCGAAGCAATTCTGTCGTCCCTTCAGTAGGTGTAAGCTCGCCGAGAGACACTTGAAAACCCGAAGAAACCCTGCTATGATAGATAGACGAGTATTTACATGAAAGCCTTCAGACCCGACTCCGCCAAGCTCCGGGAGCTGATCCTCTACATCTGCAACCGTTGCGACTTGATGCCGTCGTGGGGCCGCACAAAGCTCGCCAAGCTTCTCTATTTCTCAGACTTTCGCCACTACCGAAAGCATGGGCGGCCGATCACTTGCGCGATCTATGTCTGCGCACCTCAAGGACCAATCCCAGATGGGTTCCACGATCGCCTCAAGGAGCTCACCAAGGGCGGCGATTTGGTCGAGATCAAGAGGGAGATCGGGGACTACAGCGAGCTGAGGCCAACCGCTGTTCGGCCCGCTAACCTGAAGGACTTCGCTCCGGAGGAAATCTCGACCGTCGAATGGGTGATCAACGAGTATGCGGGACTGACGGCTACCGAGCTCAGCGAGATCTCCCACCGGGAGCCCGGCTGGATGTTGGCCAACCCGGGAGAGAGGATTCCGTATGAAGCCGCGCTGATCAGCAAAGAGCGCCCCACCGAAGAAGAACTTGACTTCTTGAGAAAGCAGTTGGCGCTCGAAGCGCGATGAAAGAACGAGCGGTCGAAATACCTGAGGCTTTCAAGCGCCAGGTAAAGGAGCGTTGCGACTCGCTCGACCGCTTTGATGAGTATTTCGAAGGTCTTTGCCATGAGCTCCGCATCAACCCGACGCTTTTCGCCTCGCAGCACACCCCTGACATTCCTCGTTATGCACGGATTCTGGGCGATGACGACGTGTGGTGGCGCTGCTTGGTCGAATGGTATGTTGACCGGGACACAGTGACGCTCCTCAGCATCTATCGGGTTCGCGATTGACCAATAGAAGGGCCGAAGCGAGAGAAAACGGGCCAGCTTGCAGTATCCCCCGCCGTGAAGCCGAAGCCGCCAACGGCGTCCTTCTCTCCGTAGACTCCAAACCCTTTGTGCGAGGATGAAGTTAGCCCCGCCGTGCGCGTGCGGAACATGCCCGTCTTCCGAATCCTCAGCCCACCGAGAGGGTCAGCCACCCGTGCCCAAGGGAGATCGAAGCTCACGCATCGCCTGCCAGCCGCCGCCCCGCTCGGAAGGACCTCTTATGCAAGCCATCAACGTAGCATCAAGGCAGCAGGTATGCGCGAACAGCATTGTATTCCGGTACGAACAGAATGCGGTTGTTCCACAGCGTCGGCGAAGACTCGTGGTCGCCCTCGTGAAGAGTAACCCACTTGAGCGTTCCGTCCGGGTTGATTGCGTAGAGATTGCTGTCCGAGCTGCCAACGTACACGACCCCGTCCGGACCCACTTCCACGTCGGACTCGACTACCCCAGCCTGAAAGGGCCATCCGGACTTTGGAGAGGCGTCTGCAGGATTCAATGCGTAGACCATGCCGTTGCTTGCGCCGAAGTAGATGAATCCATCCGGGCCAATAGCCGGCGTGGAACGTACGGGGGCTCCAGCATCAAACGACCACCGGACTACGCCACGCGGCGATAGCTTGTACACGTGGTGGTCATCGGAGCCAAAGTAGATGTCTCCCGCCCGGTCCACTGTAATACGGCTCTGCAACTCGTCCTCTGAGGTTTCGAATCGCCAGATAAGTGTGGGCCGTGGACCCTGTTCACTCGCCTCAATCTCGGTTCCTGTCAGAGATCGAGCCAGCCCTGAGTCGGTGATTTTGCTTCCGAGCAAGAATCCGACCGCCAAACAACCTGATGCGAATCCTGTCAAAAATCGGTTTTCCATTGACCTTTCCCCTGCGAGGTTAATCGCGTGTGCGATCACACATTAGTACGATGGCGACGAGCGCAGGTGTCGGGCCGCGCCCGGGTGGGGCGATTTTGCCTGCCACCCAACGACCGCAGCAACCGCTCCCGAAGACCCGGACTTACGCTCCGAATTACGGAGATTCCTTCACAAAGCGCCAGTACATCATCGTCATATCGTCCACCTGGCCGCTCCGGTGCTCATTCCGCGCAAGTTCAAAGAAGTGATCGTGGTCGCCGGGCGTCTTGCATCGCGCCATTCGCCGCAATTGATGGGCAAAGTAGCGCAGCACTAGCTCGCTTCCGGTCACGAACACGGTCGCCGAGTGCTGAGCGAGATCGAATCGATCGAGTACGCGCCTTGCGTCCGGCCTGTCCATTTCTATGTCCGGTTCGGGCACTGAGAAGCTGCACGGCCTTCCGCGCGCCAGATTGTTTCTAATCTGCTTCCAAGCGGCCGGACGGAACTGCGTGCTGCTTTGCAGGAGCACGAGGTCGTGCGATTCTTCTTGGTCTAAGGGCGGGCGCGGCTTGCCCTGAAGCCGCACATAAACGATGGCGGGACGGTGAACGGCGGAGAACATGGCCAAGCGGGACAGGGCCCGAAACGCGGAACGCTGGCCGACGATGTACCATTCCCCATTCGCTCTTGCCGTTGCAAAAGCGTTTCGAATAGGCTGTCTTGGCGCGAATATGGGCACGCGACGCCCGCGCAAGCTGTGCTCGTACCGAATGAGCTTGATCTCTTCGAACTTCAATAGAGCCGATTTTGACACCCCCGGCCATATGTTATGAGCGGAGGAATGGCGGGGGGCGGCCAGTCACTCATGGATCAGGCCAAAGTTCTTGCACATTTTCGGACCGGCTCTACGGGTGGCCCGGGTGGGAAGTCGGGCGCAACGGATTGAGGATTGTGCTATCCGTGCCCATCAGTCTCCATGAGTACCAGAACTACGAGCACTTCCGAAAGCCGGTGAGCCACAGACCCCGACTTCCCTTGGGTTCAGCACTCCCCTACCTCCCATCGATCCGCCTGAAAGACGACGGGTTCCAGATTCCGGTATAGCCGGACCGAAGACCATGGCCATTCGGCCGCCTCCGCGACGAGCTTTCGTCGAACGGGTTTTGGTGGATGTGGGCATGGCCTTCGATGTCGAAGGACTTCCGCTTCTTTCGCGGAGGGTTTAGGCTCGCGGGCTCCGCTTTCGACGAGTCGATGCGGTTTCCCAGTTTCCCGAGGAAGGGGGCACATGTCTGGTCACTCTGGGGGCGCCAAGGTCCACCAGCCGCAGGGAACGTCGAATTCAACGACCGGTTTTTCGGACGATAAGTCGATTTGAGCAAACCGGGTCGCGCCACCGGGCTTCCAGTGCCCTACAGTCACCTCCTGTGCGCCCGTGAGTAGCGAGAACAGCAACTCCTCACTCTCCAAGCTGTTTCGCCGAATGACGTTTTGGATCGCTTCGCGGTGATCGACCCCCTCTGGAATGCCAGCAATGACCGCTACGTGCTCTCTGCCAGGAACGCACAAAGTGGGAGCAAAGTCCTCGATCCCTTTGCGGGACGCCACAGCAAGCGTGGACCTTACGAATACCTCGAGCATCATCCCACTTTAGGATAAGGTAGTGGGAAAGGGGCTGTCAAGTACAACCCTCTCGCATTCAGCGGGCGGGTGGCCCGAGTTCCCCCGTTCACCATTCCACCCGTCGTGCCTGTGCCCCAATCCATGGCGCAGAAACCTTGCGCCACGGACGCATTACGCCAACCCAATCAGGGGCAGAATCAGCCTCAGGCAAGCAAACGTCGCCGCCGCGCCCAGCAGGTCCAGCACGATCCCGCTTCGCATCATCTCCCGCATCGGCACGAGTCCCGAACTGTAAACGATCGCGTTCGGCGCCGTGCTCACTGGCAACATGAACCCAAAGCTCGCCCCCAGGGCCACTCCAAGGGCCGGCGGGATCGGGTCCACCCCCGCGCCCTGCGCGATTCCGATCACCACGGGCAGCAAGGTGCTCGCCGACGCCGTATTGCTGGCCATCTCGCTGAGGATCACCGCCGCGAATATGCCCAACGCTGTGATTCCCCACATCGTGTCGACGCCGGTCGCCTGCGCCGCCGCTTTCCCCAGAGTCTCGGCGAGCCCCGAGCTGAACATCGCCTGCCCCAGAACGATCCCGCCCCCGAACAGCATGATCGTGCCCCAATCGATGCTCGCGCCCTGCTTCCAGGTGAGCGTGGTTCCCGACTCTGCGCCTCGGGTCGGCAGCAGGAAGAGCATCGCGCCCACGAGAAGCGCGGTCACCGCCGCCGTAAGGTGACCCTGCAACCAGGCTGCGAGTACCGCGCCCTTCCCTAAAGCGAACACGGCGAGGTCCGGCGTCATCCATAGCACGATCGCGGCGACGAACGCCAGAAGCGTGTTGCGCTCGGCGGGTGACATCTTCCCCAATTCGGAGAGCCGAACCCGCGCGTGGTCTGGGCTCAAGAGGTTGGGTGGGTCGCCTCGGCGGTACATCCCTCGTAACACTGCCCATGAGGCAAGGGTCATGACGGCGGTCAGGGGCATGGAGAACTGCATCCATTCGACGAACCCGATTCGCGTGCCGGTCGAGCGCTCGATCATGGCGATGCCGATCAGGTTGGGGGGAGTGCCGACCGGGAAGCCCACCGCTACACTCGACCCCCAGGTCAGCATGAGCATCACCGCGATCGCGAACCCGGTGGACCGCTGCTCGACTCCCATCGCCTTGAGCAACCCCAGACCAATCGGGAGCATCATTGCGGTGGTCGCGGTGTTGGATACGACGAGCGAGATCAGGCAGCCGATGATCCCAAGCGCCAAGAGAAGCCGCGAGGGGCTGCCGGACGCCCAGCGTTGGTTCAGTATCCACCAGGCGATGCGTTCGCTGAGGCCCGTAACCTCCATCGCTTTGGCAAGGAGGAAGCTCCCGATGAACAGCGGAACGATCGGGTCGCCATAGCCTGCAAACGCCTGCTTTTCGTCGATGCCCGCGATCAGCACGAGGAGGGCGGTGCTCAGAAGCGCTGTGATGGTGAGAGGTAGGGCCTCGGTGACCCACAAGACGACCGTGAGAGCGAACACAGCGCCGACGGGTTGCTGCCCTTCGGGGAGTCCGGTTCCGGCGAACCACGCCAGTGCGAACGCGCCGACAGCGGCAGCGAGTTTGATCGAGCGCGAGCGAGTGAGCTGAGTCACGCAAGCGGGATTGTATCCCGGCGGCAAGTCCCCGGTGGGCTGTTACCGGCGGATCAGGAGGCCATTCCCAGGTAGTGTCCTACGTTGGGGAGCTTCGGGCATTGCGGGGCCACTCCTGTACTTCATCTCTTTGGGCCACCGGCCGCACACCTCCACCTAACCTCTCAGCCGAATTATTGTATAAATAGAAGCGGTTGGCGGACCGGAAACGGCGGCAGGTCGGTTTCAACGAGTACTGCGATTGCAAGGGCCAACAAGACGATGATCAGTATTGCTACACAATTCTATGTGCCTCCGCCGTCGATTCCCGATCTGTGGCTCTTACAGATTGTGCTCGCAATGTTCGTAACGTCATTTGGAGTGTGTATCGGCCTGGCGATATTGCGATTGACGGATCCGTTCCTGATGCGGTTGTTTCTTTCCGTTGCGGCGCTTCTCTACACGTGTCCAGGCGCAGTGCTCATGACGTTTTCCACGAACCCAGAAGCGTTCGCGGACGCCACTCACTTAGTCTGGTGGGGGTCGATCTTCGGCTCCCTTGCACTTGGACCCCTTTCGTGGTGGATCGCCGTGGACGTCCGCCGGTCGATCTTGGAGATTCCCAAGCAGGCAAGGGCGTTCAGTTTCCTGTGGGCGTACACGGGGGCCTTGTGGTTCCTGAGCGTCGTCGGCCTGCTCAGCGGGGTGCATTGAGGATCTATATGTAAGTAGAAAACCACGGGCATCGTGAGTCAGAATCGATGGCTGCAGGGAGAACCTGAGTGGGCCTGCACTTACTCCTCTCGATTTTGCTTTTCGCGGCTGCGTCTCTGATTCTGACCGGCTTGTTTTGGCTGGATGCTCGGCGAATCGCTTGGTTCTCGCAGCTAATGATAACGCTCTCGTGCGGTCCGATCCTCCTGGTTTCGCTCATGCTCTTGATAGGATGGCAGCCTGATGCGTTCGCTCTCAATCCCGAGGATGTACTCGAAATCGCCATGCCCGCTTACGCGGTTCAGTTTGTGACGCTCGGAGGCGTGGCCCTGTTCGGACTCGATTCGCGGGGCAGTCGCTCAAGAGATCGAAAGGCAGATCGTGTTCTACTCTCGATCGCGGCCCTTCCCGGCGTCGTGCTTGCCACACTTTTCGTGGTTAGGTTCCCTTTCGGAGGAATGTACTGAGAGTCCCAAACCGTCCGGGTACCCGAATTTGCGAGGCGTAAGTCCCCTCTGGACGGAGCGGGCGGAGTCAGCCGGATGCGTCGACCCTCATGCTCCATTGAAGCGCCATCATCCCACGGCGATGAGGCCCACGGAGCTTTGGGAAGACGGGGTCAGTGACCGCCGCAGCAGACATGACGCGCTTGGGGAGCAAGGCTTCCGCCGCGAGGAGCGCCACCTCAGAACCCTCGTTTATCCGGCCCGAAGGACAGGCAGTCGAATCTCGCCACCGCGTTGCCCGAGGCGCCGCGGAGGACGATCCAGCCGTTCGATTCCGAACCCGAAATGTGGACAGGAGTATAGCCGTTTTCCCATTCGAACTGGTAAAACAATTCAATGGCCGAGAACAAAGCAGAGCGCTTGCAGCTCCGGGATGTGCGAGTGTCAGAAGTTGACCTCAGAGCCGTCCCATGGCGCAGCGTGATCGAAGGGGTTGAGGATCGTAAGATTGACGACTACTCCTGGGCGTTCTTCAAGGCCGCCACCGCAGCACACGAAGCGAATGAGCTGCAAGCGGAGCATGTTTACGTCTTGCTCGGCTGCATCTCCTCAGTGTTCTATGATCACGATGACCTGGCGGAACCGCTAAAGCCAGTGTTCCAGGGGCCGTCGGGCAGATCGGCAGCGGTCACCGACTTTGAGGGCCCGCAACTCGACCCTCTCGCAAGTATTCTGCCAGAAATCGAAGACGATGAAATGCGTGCCCGAATTGGGGATGTCCTGTGGCTACGCCGACGAGAGCACAGCGCCGCCCGCATTGCATCAGCGGCGTATCTGGCCTCAGCCAAGCGCTTGATGGACCCCAAGGAATGGGTGAACGGGTTCTACAGGCTGAATAGGGCGATGCAATTGGGTGCGGCCATTGGCCGAACCTCGGACAAGTTTGCAGCTGCCTCAGAGTACGCCAACGAGTTGCTATCCGAACTCGCATCAGCAGACCCTCTGTACCTCAGTCGCTCACTGATCCAGATGCTGATCGATCACCGAGCTGGTGAGCCGAAGGAGCTTGCCGAAATAGCTAAGCAATGCGCACTCAATGCGCTTGCACAACCAGACCCGATGCGAGCTGGCGACTACTTTGCGTGCCAAGTGCAGTGCCTTCAACGAGCTGGCGACAGCCAGGGGGCACGCCAAGCCCTGATCGATGAGGCGGAAGCTTACGCTTCACTTGGCGAAGCAATGGCTGCTTCCGGTCAGAAAGGCCTCGCTGCGGACCATTGGGTAGAAGTCGCCGTTCAGATTCTGCGTCAGGCAGGGGGAATGCAGGCACGATGCAACCAGCTGATTAAGCGGCTGCACGAACTACGCCGACTACAGATGGAAAACATGGGCTCCATTCAGACCTCTTTGCCCATTGATCCCAAGCTTATCGAGCACCTTGACACCGCGAAGGGAATGAAATTCGAGGGCGCCGTTGCTTTCATCGGCTCGCTAGCTCGGCCACTTAAGGTGGCGGAAGTTCGGCAGGGGGTACTCGATCAACAGCGCGAGACTCCGGTCGCAACTTTGTTTCAAGGGATGATCCTGCGAGATGACGGAAAGGTGGATTGCGTAATTCCTCCATTGCCTATCGGCGAAGAGCCAAGCGAAGAGGTGCTCAAGCCTCACATGTGGCGGAGGCTCGCAATGACCCGCCCGATGATCGCATGGATGATTGAATACGTCCGCAAGATCCTCACAGAGGAGCACCCCGAGGAGAGCTGGAGCACTGACTGGCTCTTGGTCGACAACTCCTTCGTTCCGGCTGATCGTATCGCCCTATTTGAACGGGCACTCCGCGCTGGGCTGCATGGCGACTTTACTGTCTCGACGCATCTCTTGCTGCCGCAGCTCGAAAACTCCTTTAGATTCGTTCTGAATCAGCACGGCATCATAACCACGTTTCTGAAGCCGGATGGGAGCCAAGACGAGCACCCATTGGAGCGACTTCTTCCTTCACAGGAGTTTGCAGACGTCTTCGGTAGCGACCTGACGTTTGAACTTCGGGGCCTGCTAACCGAACGGGCCGGAAACAACCTCCGAAATGCGACAGCCCACGGATTGAAAGCAGCAAGCGCCTTCGACGGCGGAGACTGCATTGTCTTGTGGGCGCTCTCGATCTTCCTCTTGCTTCATGGCGTCAAAACGGAGGGCAAAGAGTCGGAGGGGTAAGCCCAGGTCGTCCTCGTCCCATAAAGCTCATTGAGCAGCCGGGGATACAGGGTGTCTTGCACCAGCGTGGACTTTCCGCTCCCGCTGACGCCCGTCACGCAGGTGAACAGGCCGACGGGGATCGCCGCGTCGAGGGATTTGAGGTTGTTGCCGGAGGCCCCGGGTGCCCCGGACAGGCGGCTGACCGTGCCGTTTGTCCGGGAGGATTGGGAAACCCCCTGCCCGGAGAACAGTAAAGGACGTACCGGTAAGAAGAAGCCCGGGTGCCCTCACCCTGACCACTTGGTCGACCCAATAGTATTCTCGCCATCAGCCCTTCCCTGACAAACGGCACAATCCCTCCGCCTGTCAGGGCCACCCGCCCGAGATTCCTTCCCCTGCCCTCGCAGGTTCATTTAGGGCTGGAATGGGCGAGGGATTCCTCGGAATGGGCGAGGGATTCCTGGGAATCAGCCCGTGCGGCAGGGGAATCGGCGAGTCCGGCATGGGAACTGAGCGCTGGTGGAAGGTTGCCCGGTTGCGGCGGAGCCGAACAGCCAGAGCCGCGTGACCCCGTAGCGCCGGCAGAGTTGTTCGATTGGCAACCGCTGGGCTTCGACCAACTCGAATGTCATGTTCGGATTATGATCCACTGGCCATAGTCGTCGATGAGTTGACGAGCGTTTGGCACTCTCCATGTCTTCGGCCTATCGTGCGACATTCTTCCGAAAGAGCATTCCTTTCAGGTAGTACCCTGCTTAGCTGCCTTCCATCGCCGCGACTTCTTTCGGAGTCCCCATCGCCAGCCGCCCTTTTCGTAAGTGAGGGTGAAATTGGCGCTCAACGCTTTTATTGTAACAAGCTTTCGCCGAGTTCTAACAAGCTCGCCCCGAGCCTTACTACCCCTCAGCCTCCCCTACTTCTCCCCGGACGGGACCATTTCGATGTTGCAGATTCCGATGATCCCTCCGATGTGGGCTTGAGGAAGGCGTCGGATCGAAACCGTCGCCGACGTCGATGACCCGGAGTTCCACTCGAACGCGATCTCGACGTACTTGCCGTCACCGCCAAGCTGAGGCTCGCTCCGCTGGCCGTTGACCCGGATCTCATACGTATTGACGTACTCCGGGCTTCCGCTCAGCCCAATCTCGTAGAACCTAATCCGGTACTTCGTGCGAGGTTGACAGCTCACCGTGCTGGACCAAAGGGTGTACGCTTCCTTGGTGCCCGAGTTCATGAAGAACGCCTGGCCCCCTCGCGGAGCCGAATAGGCCCGGTTCGGAACATTCGTGTGCAATTGCGGCGCATTGAAGGCCGGGGCGATCGTGTAGTTGCCTCCCCATAGGCAGTTCGGGCTTGGATCGATGTAGCTCCGTTCCGAGGTGAAGCCCGTGTTCCCAAACGCAAAGTCGCCGTTGGGGATCAAGTTGGCCGGACAGGGTCTTGGCTCCCTTCGGTCGACGCCAACCGCCCGCGAAAGACCCCTCGACTCGATCTCCTTGAGCAGCGCCTCTTGATACTTCTGCGCGATCGAGAGGTTCCGCTTGAGGTCCTCATCCTCCAGGTTCGGATACATCTCGGCGGTTCGCCCCATCGCAGAGCGGAGCGTTTGCTCAGCCCGCACATAATCCTGCTCCTCGCAGCGCTGAGCCATGTCCCGGATCGACTGCGCGAGCTGGGCGATCGCCAGGTTCTTGGCGACCGATCGGTCCTCGAGCGATCCCCAGGCCCCGATTCCGCCCACCGAAACCAAAGCGTCCCCGCTCACCACCGTCTTCCGGCCGTTTTCGACGTCCTCGAAGCTCAACCGGGCGGAGACTCGCAGGCTCTCGGCCGATGCCCGGACCGACCGAGCCCTCAGCCGAAGCAGCACGACTTCCGTCATGCCGGAGTTCATCGTAGCCAGCGGGATCGTCACCGAGTCCTTGCCGGTTCGCGGTTCGTAGCCGTAGACGTGCTCGAGCACGAACCCCTCGCCGAACCGAATCTCCAGCGTCGGGGCCTTCGCCACTGGCGAAAGCAGGCTCTGGAGCTCCTTGACGAAGACCTTCTCGATGTCCTTCGGATCGGCCACAAAATGATATGGCCCCCGGCCGCTTCGGGCGAGTTCCTGGAGCAGGTCCTGATTCAGGTCCCTGCCGACGCCGACGGTCGAAAGGTCGATTCCTTTGCGGAGAAACTCTTTGGCGGCGCGCGAGATCGACTCAGGGTCGGTCACGCCCTGATTCGCGATTCCGTCCGTCAACAGAACCACCCGGTTCGTGGCCTCGGGGTCCCTGACCCTCATCGCCTGCTCAAATCCCAGCATCAGCCCGGCGTTCAGGTTCGTCGAACTGCCCGGCTCCACCTCGCCGATCATCCGCTTGACCCTATCCTTGTCGGCGAGCTTCTGAGCCGGGAGCAGCACCCGCGCCTCAGAATCGAAGAGGACGATCGAGAGCGTGTCGGTCGGGCGAAGCTGAGACACCAGGGTTTGCATCGCGGCCTTCACCCGAACGAGCTTGTCGGCGTCGGCCATCGAGCCGCTCTTGTCGATGACGAGGCTCAGGTTTACCGGCCGAATCTGCTGCCGGTCGTGGGCGAGCGCGGTGGCCATGCCGACCTGAAGAATCGCCTCTCCGCCCGGAGCGACCGACGCATTCCCAAATCGAACGTCGAGCGCAACGGCCTCTCCCGCCTTGGGCCGACCGATTTCGTGCCTATGGTAATTGACGAAATCCTCGACGTGGACCTCGCGCGAGGCTGGGATCACGCCCAAGCCGCTCAGATACTTCGTCCTCGCCGCTCCAGCCGTCGAGACCCCGTCCTGGGCCCCGGAGATCGCGCAGAGCGCCCCGATCACGGCCACCAAGCTGGGCGCTGTGGCGAACCTCTTCTCAAGTCGAACTGACATCTTGCCCTCCGTTGCGCGGGCATTTCCGATGCGCCGCCAGGGGTCTGACGGGCGGCTGAGCGGCAAGTTTCGACGGCGGCAAAGGTAAGCGCACTGGCGCAGGGCGGAGCCGCTTTTTGGGGTCAGAACCGGGCGCGTGTGCCCGAGAGCGAGGGCCGGGGCATCGCCCAGCAGAAATGACAGGTTTGCGGGCGATGAGTACTTTTGGACTGTCAAGCCCTTCCCACGGCATATATACTGATTCCGTTAGCGGTGACTTCTTGGTCGCTGCAAGTTCTGGAGGAGGCTATGAAGTATTTAGTTGGTCTTTGTATGTGCGTCGTCGCGGCTTCGGCGATGGGGCAGACGCTAGCGACCGCTGCGCCCAACAATGGGAGCGGTGGCGTTTTCCTTGATCTGACACCCACTTCGACGACGCTTTTCGTGACTCAGTTCGACGTTGCGTTCAGTGGCACGGTCGGAACTACGGCTCCGGTCGAAGTTTGGACCCGGTCGGGCTCTTACGTCGGGTTTACCGGCTCGAACGCGGGCTGGACGCTGACGCAAACCGTGAGCGCGGTTCGGGGCGGCTCGTTGGTGTGGGTTCCCATGGTGCTCACCACTCCGATCGTGTTGGGGCCTGGAACGACGGGCGTGTTGCTGCATTGCACAACCACGACATCGGGCCAGGGCATTCGGTACACGGGGACTTCGTCCGCACCGCCCCAGACCACTTGGTCGAACGCCGACCTGACGCTGTTTAGCGATGTGGCTCGGACCGGTGGCGTACCTTTCGGCGGATCTCAGTTCACGCCCCGCACTTTCTCGGGCGTGGTGTATTACAGCGCGGTCCCTGAACCCATGACCCTCGCGGGTCTTGGAATCGGGTTTGCGGCTCTTCTTCGTCGCCGACGGGCAAAGTAGGCAACAGGTTGAAGGTTACGATCTCCCCTTTTCCCCCGACGGGGTGAAGGGGAGGTCTTGTTTTTCTGGCGGACGTGAAAGGCGTAGGCCCTTAGTTGTTCAGCAGACTGCGGGCGTCGAGCGGTTCGGTCTCCACGTACGCCGAGGCCGGGGCGATCAGATAAATGTGCTGGCCGATTTCTTCCCAGTGGGCGTCCTGCGCAAAGCACACGCCGTACATGAAATCCACGATCTTCTGCCTCAGCGAAGGCTCCGTTCCCGTCAGATTGAGGATTTGCTGATCGCCTCTCTTCAACCCGTTCGCGGCCGCATACGCTTCGTCGAACACGTCGATCTGCTTGCGTACCGTCACGTGATACCGGTAGGCGGTGCGAACGGCGAATGCGGGCGCGCGGTCCGGCTCGATCTCTTCCTCGTCGCGCTCGCCATTGCGCGAAAACACCGTCGAAATGCGTGAAAACAGGCCAGGTTTTTCCTGGAGTTCCATCTCATCCATGATCCGATCCTCCATTGCGAGTTGTTACTATGTACGATTGGAGCGCTCGAAAAGAGGCGCGCAGGGCGCAGGCTCCCGTCGGTGGCCACCGCGAAAGTACCGGGGCCAAGGTCCCAACCGCAAGGTCATTCTAAGTCCGCAGCACCGGGGATGTCAAGCTCCGGGCCCCTACATGCTCGGGAGATTCGGGCGCGGGGAATTGCGAGTTTCGCCGCAGAAGTCCCCAACCTGAACTTCGGGGTAGTACTGAGGCGTCTACTTCTTTGGGTCTCTCGGGAACGAGGGAGTCGCACGAAAATGGTATAAATGTAGGTAACGGTCGCGCGCTTCAACGACGCAGTGATGTTTGGCCGACACGCACGCAGTTGCGTCCAGTACTAAGGAGTCACGTGGCCAAACAAGCAGGATTGAATTCCGCTCTTTCGCCTGCCGACCTCGAAGACCTGTATCGCGAAATGGTCTTCTTGCGGCACTTCGAAGAGAAGACCAACCAGGCCTTTCGCATGGGTAAGGCCGGAGGCTATCTTCACGTCTACATCGGTTCGGAGTCGCTCGCGATGGGGTGGCTCCACCGCATTCGCAAGGGATACGACTACGTAATCACCGCGTACCGCGACCATGCCCACGCGCTCGTGCTCGGATGCGATCCGGTCGAGGTCATGGCTGAGATCATGGGCAAGGCGGGGGGACTCAGTCGCGGCAAGGGCGGCTCGATGCACCTCTACAGCAAGGACAAGCAGTTTTACGGGGGCTGGGGCATCGTCGGCGGGCATACGGCCCTGGGGGGCGGACTGGCGCTCGCCGCCAAGTATCGTAAGGAGGACCGCGTGACCCTCTGCTACCTCGGCGATGGGGCCGCCAACGCGGGCGTTTTCTACGAAACCCTCAATATGGCGGGGCTTTGGAACCTGCCGGTGGTCTTCATTATCGAAAACAACCAGTACGCGATGGGGACCTCCATCGAGCGGCACGCGGCGGACACCGAGCTTCTGAAGCGGGCGATCCCGTTCGGCATACGGCACGAAAGGCTTGACAGCCAGGACTTGATCCAGGTGATGCAAGACGCCGAGCGGATCGTCGAGACGGTTCGAGCGGACTCTAAGCCTTACCTCGTCGAGGCCATGACGTACCGCTTTGCCGGACACGGGGCCGCCGACCACGACCGCTCGCTGTATCGTTCGCGCGAGGAGGAGATTTCTGAGGAAACGACCGACCCGATTCGGTTGTTCGAAGCACACCTTGAAGCGCAAAAGCTGATGACGCGCGAGAAAATGGAGGCGATCGACGAGGAGATGCTGACGGAGGCCGACCGAGTGTTTCACGCCGCCGACGAACTGCCGTACCCCGACGATGAGGAAGTCTACGACCACGTGTATACCGACATGACCCCCGAGGTGGGACACTGATGGCCGTCGCTGAACTCACTTATCGCGACGCGCTCCGCGCTGCTCTGGTCGAGGAGATGGACCGAAACCCCGACGTTTTTCTGATCGGAGAGGACATCGGGAAGTACAAAGGAACGTTTAGGGTCACCGACGGCCTGTTCGAAAAGTACGCAGCGGAACCTGGCGATTGGCTGGTCGAGCCTTTCGGACGTGTGCCCGACGACGGCATAGGAAGAAGGGTGATCGATACGCCCATCACCGAGCCGGCGATTGTGGGCTTCGCGACGGGCGCGGCGATGACCGGTTTGCGGCCCGTCGTCGAGATGATGACGATGTCGTTCTCGATTCTCGCCATCGACCAGATCATCAACCACGCAGCCAAAGTCCATTATATGACCGGCGGGCAGTTCACCGTGCCGTTGGTGATCCGGGGCCCAGGTGGAGCCGCCCACCAACTGAGTGCCCAGCACAGCCACTCGCTGGAAGGATGGTACGCCCATGTGCCAGGCCTAAAGGTGGTCGCGCCCGCTTTTCCTGCGGATGCGAAAGGACTCCTCAAGTCGGCGATTCGGGACGACAACCCCGTCATCTTCACGGAGAACCCTGGGCTGTACGGAATCAAGGGCGAGGTCAGCGACGATCCGGAGGAAACGATCCCGTTCGGAAAGGCGAACATCGTGCGAGAAGGCACGGACGTGAGCCTTGTCGCATACAGCCGGATGGTCCACGTCTGCCTCAAGGCTGCTGAGAAGTTGGAGTCAGAAGGAATACAAGCCGAGGTCGTCGATGTTCGGAGCCTCCTGCCGCTCGATACCGAGACGATCTTCGGATCGATTTCTCGAACTCACCGCGCCGTGGTGGTCTATGAAGACTGGAAGAGCGGAGGCTTCGGATCGGAGATCGCGAGTCGCATCGGCGAGAGCTGCTTTGACGACCTCGATGCGCCGGTACTCCGGGTGGGAGGTCTGAACGTTCCCATGCCCTACGCGCGAAACCTCGAACTCAAGTGCATTCCCAACGAAGACGACGTCATCGAGAAGGTCCGTCAGCTTCTCTGACGGCGCCCTCTAACGAAGCTTGAAGGCGTCCAGTTGATCGTTGACGATCTTGAGCGCCTGTGCGAACGGCTCAGGGGCGTTGCCCAGCAAGATGAACGTCAAGTTGCGCTGGGGGATTGCCTCGTGCCAGCCTCGAAACCCGCCTTGCGAACCGCTATGGTAGTGCGAGTTCGCGCCCGTCGGAGTCGTCCGATGGAACCACGACATCCCCACTTGGGGCGCTGACTCCGAACTCCAGTTCGCGGGCCGGAAAGGAGTTCGAGAAAGGGCGATCTGCTCGGTCGGGAGGAAACGTCCTGATTGAATCGCGCGCTCATACAAGAAGAGATCGTCGACCGAGGCCCAAATTCCTCCGTTTCCGGCTGCGGCGAAGGTAGGAAACTCCCCATAATCATCTTCTTGCCAGCCGTTCGCGGTTCTCGCATAGCCATGAGCCACCCCGCGCTCCGGGTAAGGGCCATCCGTAATCTTAGCCGACGCCATCCCCGCCGGGCCAAACACTTCGCGCTGGATGAACCTCTGCCACTTGTCGCCGGTCAGCCGCTCGATGATGAGCGCGAGCCCATTGAACGCGGGGTTGGAGTATTCAAACCGCTCGCCGGGAGAAAATCGAAGTTCCTTCGCCGCTTTGAGGGGAGCAAAATTCTCCTCGTCTTTCGCCGTCAAGTAATAGTCCCGCTGTGCGCCCGTGTCTCGAAGGTCAGGTAGGCCCGACGTGTGGCTCAGCAGGTGGGCGAGGGTCACCCGGCGCGCGATTTCGGGATGCTCGAAGTCGGGGAAGTACTTGTCGAGCGTATCCTCCAACGAGAGCTTCTTTCGTTCGGCAAGCTTGAGAATCCCGTAGGCGACGAACGTCTTCGAGATCGAGCCCGTGTTGAAGACGGTTTTGGGAGTGATCGGCTCGCGCGAGTTCAAGTCCGCCCGCCCATATCCCTTGCGGAAGAGCACGAGCCCGTCGAGGCGCGCGATCAACACCGCGACCCCAGGCTGATCGGGCGAGAGCGCCTTCGAAAGCGCAGCGTCGAGAGTGTCGGCAAAGCCCTGGCCGCCCGAGGCAGCCATCCCCACCGCGGCGAAGAGTGTCGTCACGTCGCTAAGTTCGCGCTGGGAGTCGGCGAAGTCCTTCCTAACTTGAGGGGGGCGGAGGGGGTCCCCGTCTTTGCACGCCGAACTCGGCCCCGCCCATTCTCTGGAATTGCTCGACTCGCCGGCGGAACTCGGCAGGCATCTGACCGAGCGTTCCAAACTGCGCGCCAGGAACCGTCGTTGCGTCAGAAAGCTGGCGTGTAAGGGAAGCGTTCGGCGAATAGCGGAACGTAAACGCCAGTTGCGTGACCCGAGAAGGCTTGAACCGGTCGTAATTGGGGGTCATGCTGGAGATCGGAGAGTTGCCCGACCCGAGCATTCCCGACAACATGCCGAACTCCCCAGCCGAGTAAAACCTCCCGCCCTCAGGATCTTGCGACGATGCCGCCAGCACCGCCGGCTCTTCGGTCCAATTCAGCGTCAATATGCCGTCACGAGGTACCCCATTGGGGAGGAACTCCGTTCGTTCGTCCAAGAGGCCGCCCCCAACGGTCTCGAATGCCATGCCAGGACCCAGGGCGACCGCCGTCACAGACCTAACGACGTATTCAGTGGCTCCTGGCCCCCCGGGTGGCTGTTGCTGGGGTCGCTCGAAAGCCGGGCCACGAGCTTCGTGGTACGTCATTTGGGTGACGAGGGCCATTTGAGAGGCCGTCAGCGAAGAAAGCTGAAGCGGGGCTCCCTGCGCCAGCGCCCGAATCCGCGCCGTGCCCAAGGAGTGATAGAGCTTCAACATATTCCAGTTCGGTATGACCTGGCTAAACGCCTGTCCAGCCTGACGGTTGATCCCACGCAAGTACGCGGATTCGATGCTGCGAGAACTTGCGGGCTGGGGCGCGCCGGTCGCATAGATTCCTAGCGCGTCGAGGGAGGCATGCCCGTTCGAAACCGTCGAAGCGATCAAGGACTGAAGCGCTTTGCGATCGACCCGCCAGAATCGATCCTTCGAAGGGTACTTCGGTCGAATGGTGAGCCATCCATCGGAAATCGCTACTTCCACCGTGTGGAATCGCATGAGCTGCCGGTAGACGTACAACGGATTCGTGCCCTGAATTGCGCGTTGATTGAGGTCAAAAAGGACTCGGTCGGGCAGGCAGGCAACGAACTGGAGCTTGCGATCGGGATTCATTGCCGCCAGCAGTTCTGCAACCGCAAAGGAAAGCGGGTCTCGGGTCGCGGGCTGCCGCAAGAGCGCCTTGAGTTCGTCGCTCAACTTCAGCCGCTCACCGCTGTCGGAGTCGCCTGAGACGGTAAGGGTCGCCATCTGCCCTTGAGACGTCGTGACAAAGGCCATCCTCTGGCTGGCACCGGTCGAAGTCGAAAGCAGAGCGGCGTGCTCCTTGGCCAGATCAGAGACGGCAATGGGCGTCGTACTGAGTCCCTCAGGTTCCGTTCGAACCCTCAAGACTTCCGCGATCTCAAGCTGTTGAAACGCTTGGGCGATTGCGTTTCCCTCGCCATCGAAGAAGCGGATTCGGGCTCGGATATCGGATTCTCTGATTCCGCGCTCAAGGATCAAGTGGACTTCGGAGAGCGGACCCGTGATCTTCCTCCTGGGGCTCTGGCCTCCAATAACGATCACCGAGTCTGATTCGGCTTCCGATTCACGCGATTCTCCATACAACTCCGCGAACTCGTTGTTCTCGGCGATGAACTGTTCAATGATGTTTTGGATCGAAGTCGGCAGCTTCTTCTGAACTCGTGTGGGAGTCAGCGCGTAGACCTCCCGACGCCCTTCGGCGAGCGCGGCAAGCATGTCTCCGCCCATGGCCCGGAGGGCTCGGATCAGCGCCCGATGGGCCGGTTCCAGGACCGACCTTCCCGATGCCTGGGCAGCATTGAAGGGCGGGGGCTGCTGATTGCGGATCGCCTCGCGAATCGCTCGCTCCGACTCTTGCCTGCGCAACATCTCTGCCCGCACCAGGTCGCTGTCGAGCTTGGGCTCCAGACTCAAACGAATGGATTGGGCCTGAAGCTCCTCCAATATCCGCTCCGTCCGGAACGCAAGGTACTCCCGGTCCTGCTTCTTGACCAATTCACTTGGATACACGAGACGATAGCCAGCGCTGTCTCTTTCCCATGCGGCTCCTACCGCCTCAGCAAGGCGGTTCATCACCTCGGAGAGTGACACATCCCGCACGTCCACGTACACGACCTCGTCGGCCGTCGAGGCACCGACGCCAAAAGTCACTCCGCTCGCCTGCTGAAGAAGAGGCATGAGGTTGCGAATCGTCGTCACACCCGCATTGAGTGTAATTTTTCGGTCGTTTTCTTGGCTCCATCCGATTGCGAACGTTGCCAAAACTGCGGCGCATGCAAGCGCCCGATAGTGCGATTTGCTCAACATATCCAAGTGTCTCCAGTCGCTCGAACAGGAAGGGTCATTCGAAGAACGAGCGCCGATTTCGGTTTCACGTACTGTAGGACGTTCGGCGACAGGCTTTCTCTACGCCGAAACTCTCCGGGCAAGAGTACCAGCACATACGCGCAGAGCGAGGCGAGCGCCGCAGCCAACACAAACGGGGCCCACCGCTTGCTTCCCAAGAGCGACTCTGCACCGAGACCAACCCATGCCGCAAAGGGCGCCATCGCCGGAAACAAATACCGCGCCTGACCCTGAAAATACTGCAAGTTGAACCGCACGAACATCAATAATACGACCGCCGAAAAACCGACGGCCATCCAGACCGAGGCCCGAGCGGCCGGGTCGAGCGGCTCGCCGTTTCCAGCGATCCCCTTGCCCAACAGGAGCAGTGTGGCGATGGCAAATCCTCCATACAACATATTCGGCAGAAATATGTCCATATATCCAAATGCGCCGATCGAACTGCGAAGCGTCCACCAGCCGACCCATTGCGTCCAATAGCCATAAGCCCCGAAGGCGTCGACGAAAACGGAAGCCTGCGCCGTTCCCACAAACGCCTCGCTGAACGCCTGGAGTGCAAGAGGATCGCCATAAAGTTGTGTGTTTCGAAGCCACCAAGGAGCCACGATCGCGAGAGCTAGCCCCACGACGAGCGCGGCCCTCAGGGCGAACACCTGGACCTTGCGCCCGGAAACCCACCAGGCCGCGACAAGCGCTGGGACGAACAGCGCAATCGCCGATGTCTTCGTCAGAAGCCCCAGCCCCAACAGTGCGCCGATTCCGATCCATGAGCGGACGGAATAGCCCTGCCGAAGAGACCTTGCGAGGAGCGCTAAAGTCCAAGAACAGACCGCAAACAACATCGGATCGTTGGAAATCGCGCCCGACAATGCGACGTTCATGGGCAGCAACGCCGCGAAAGCTGCGGCGCAGAGGGCCGCGATCGGACGCCCAAACCCCCAGATCACAAACGCGAATACGCCGAGCACGGCGGCCGCTCCGAGCATCCCGCTCAAGGCTCGGAGCCGGAACCCAAACCCCTGATCTTCGACGTCCTGCGCGCCGGAGGCTTTAACCCATCCTGCCGCCACAACGTAATAGGCGGGAGGTTGATGACTCTGATAGGTTTCGTACAGGTCTTCGCCTCCTGGCCTAAACACAGGGAAGCCCTTCCCTTGCGCCAATTGGCTAACGTAGTTCGCGTGCTGCCTTTCGTCCGGCGCGCCGATGTCCGCAGCGAAAGCGCCGTTCTGATGGATCAATATCCCCGCTGTCCGGTACGGCGTCACCCAGGCGAACGCAAGCGCGAGCGCGAAGTGGGCAAGCGCAAGTCCGCCCGCCAGCGCCCAGGCCGCGCGTGGGGAAAAAACCGGAATGGAAGGAGCAACTTTGCCGCGCTTTGGCATAGAAGTACAGTATTATCTATTGGACGAGCGGAGCGGTCCATGCTCCCGCTAGTTTTGATTGGAGGTGAATCCTGTGAAGAAGTGGTTACTTGGGGTTCCTGCCGCCGCGATTGTCGCATTTGCCGTGGCGCAGGGTTCCGGAACGCAATACATTCAGAGCTTTGTCAAGGCGCTTTCTTCGGCGGACTCGATTGTGGCCGAATACACCTATCAGCCGCTGAACGGCGCGCGAACGAACTATTCGGTTGCCTTCGCTAAGCCCAACAAGCTAAGGATCGACTCGGACTTTCAGTTGATCGTCGCCGACGGTACGAAGGTAACGTATTACGATAAGAAGGCGAAGACCTACTATTCGGACGAGCAATCGAACGCGTCGATCGCGCAGCTTCTGTCGGACGACAGAGTCGGCATTTGGGCGCCGTTCTTTGGGAAGAACATCGAAACCGGCGCGACCAAGGTGCTGGGCGCGCGCAAGTCGCGTGGAGTGACGCTGACGGGCGTAGAAGCCCAGATGCCCGGCGGCGCGAAGACCGTGACGTTCTACTTCAGCGAGGATGGGCTTGCCCGCCAAGCCGAGTTCGCGTTCAGGAACGGCGCGAATGTCGAGCGCTACTTGTTCGACTCCAAGTCGATCCAGATCGGGGCCGCGAACGAGGCCTTATTCGCTTTCCGAGCGCCGCAGGACGCCCGCGAACTGAGCGCCGAAGAGCGAATGTCCGACAAGTGGTTCACGAACCTCGAGGAGGCGAAGAAGGCTGCGAAGGCATCCAACCGGCTGATCTTCACCGACTTCTTTGCGACGTGGTGCGGACCCTGCAAGGCGCTCGAGGCCGAGGTGTTCACCACCGACCGCTTCAAGGCGCTGTCCAAGAAGTTCGTGTTCCTCAAAATCGACGTCGATCTGCAACCCGACGTGATGAAGGCTTATGGCGTCACCGCGATGCCGACCCAGATGATCTTGAACGCCGATGGCGGCGTCCTCAAGAAGACCGTCGGATATGGCGGGCCCGAAGCCTTCTATAGCTTCATCGAAGGCGTCGAGTAACCCACTTCGATCGTCCCAGGTTCGGAAGCGGCGCTCCCAGGCGTCGCTTTCGGCTTTTTGGGGGGCCGCTTGGACCTTTCGGAGCCGCCCCAGAATCCCTCAAGCCCAAGGGCCAGGCGTCCTGCCCGCGCAACCTTCGCTTGGGTAAAATGAACCTCGTTCTCGGAGGTTGCAGGACCCGACCGCCGATTTCAGGATTGAGTCAATTGAGCGCCACACCCACTTCAGTGACGTCGCCGGAGAAGCAAGGTAAGAGAAAGGGAGAAGCGACTACCCTGCCCCATCAACGGCTCACCAAGGACGAGCATCTCGAGATTTTGATGCACCTCTACTTGGCGAGGTACTTCGACGTCCGTCTAGTCAAGGAAAAGCGGCGCGGGCGGTTGCGAGGCACCCTCTACTCGTCTCACAACCAAGAGGCCGTTCTCGTGGGCTCGCTGTACGCTCTCGAACCGAGAGACTGGATCAGCCCGATCCACCGCGACATGCCGGCATTCTTCCTCAAGGACGCCCGCGGGGGGCTGCGAAGGGCCGGAAGGATGGGCATGAGCATCCAAGAGGTTTGCTGCCAGGTGTGGGGAAAGGTCGGCTCTCCAGGGCGAGCCCGCGACAACTGGTCGCATATCGGCAGCAAGGAAAAGCGCATCATTCACTCAACTTCGATGCTGGCGGGGACGATTCCCGTTGCCGCCGGTGTCGTACTGGCCGACAGGTTGAACGGCGAGAACACTGTGGCCGTGACCTACAACGGCGAAGGTTCCACGGCGCAAGGGATCTTTCACGAGGCGATCAACTTCGCGGCGGTTCATAAGCTGCCGGTGATCACGGTCATCGAGAACAACCAGTGGGCTTATGGAACTCCCGTACACCTTGAAGTGCCGACCGAAGACGTCGCGGATCGCGCGAAGGGATATGGGATTCCCGGTCTCGTCGCCGACGGGCAAGACGCTTGGGACGTCTACGACAAAGTGATGGATGCGGTCGAGTGGGCGCGGGCAGGAAAGGGTCCGAGCATCGTCGAGTGCAAGACCTTCCGGGCTTACGGCCATGGCGACCATGACGACGACCGCGCGGCGAGGTACCGGCCCGCGGAAGAGGTCGAACGGGGCCGGAGCCGAGATCCGATCGCAGTGTTCAAGGCCAGGCTCGTGAAGGAAGGGATTCTCACTCAAGAGGAAGCCGACCGATACCAGCCCGAGGGCCGCAGCGCCACCGAAGTGCGCGATGAGGACTTCCCGCCCGAAGTCGTCGAATACCTCCGCGAGGGCGTTGAGGCTGCCCTGGCGTCGCCGGTTCCCGACGAAGCCGAAGCCGAGATGTGGGTTTTCAAAGAGTAGACATGATCGCAGCCGCACCCGCTACCGAAACTACCAAGTCGAACTACCTCATGGCGATCCGGGAAGCCCTGGACGAGGAGTTAGGTTCCAATCCGGATATGCTGTGCCTCGGCGAGGACATCGGCCTCCTGGGTGGGGCGTTCGGAGTGACGGATGGCCTCCAAGCGAAGTACGGCGAACAGCGAGTGATCGATATGCCGATCAGCGAAGCCGCGATCGTGGGCGTTGCGGTCGGCGCAGCGCTCAACGGGAAAACCGTCATGGCTGAGATGCAGTTCATCGACTTCATCTCCTGCGCGTTCGATCAGATCGTCAACATGCTGGCGACCTATCATTACCGCACGGCCGGCGACGCGGCGCTCAACGTGGTGATTCGCGGACCTGCAGGGGCCTACGGCGGAGGCGCGCTCTACCACAGCCAGATGAACGAAGCGTGGTTCTGCCACTCGCCTGGGCTCAAGGTCGTTTGCCCCTCCACGCCCCGCGACGCGAAGGGGCTCCTCAAGGCCGCGCTGCGTGACCCCAACCCCGTGCTCTTCTACGAGGTCAAGGAGCTCTACCGCCTGCGCGAGATCGCGGAAGAACTCCCCGGAAAGGACTTCACGATACCGTTTGGCCAGGCCTCAATTCGGCGCGAGGGGCGAGACCTCACTGCGATCACCTACGGCCAGAACGTATACCATTGCCTTCACGCCGCCGACAAACTCGCCGAGGAAGGCATCGAAATGGAGGTCATCGACCTGAGAACGCTCGTGCCGCTCGACGAAGCCACGATCATCGAGTCGGTGAAGAAAACCAACCGGGCATTGGTCGTGAACGAAGCTCCCAAGACGTGCGGTTTCGCAGGCGAAGTTGTGGCCCGCATTTGCGAACTGAGCTTCGAGCACCTCGACGCGCCGCCGCTTCGAGTGACTCGGGCCGACACTCCCGTGCCGTGGGCCAAGCCGCTCGAACTCAAAGTGCTGCCGTCCGTCGAGAAGATTTGCGACGCCGCCCGGCGGATCGCGAAGTTCTGACCCTTAGTGCGCCCAATTCTCCCGGCCGCCAAGTCTCTTGCCGCCAGGCCCCACGACTTCGACCTTGAGTTCTCGCCCGCCCGTGTTGTTGAAGTACTCGATCCGGAGGGGGTGGTACCCCGCCTTCAGCCCCACCACGGCCTTGCGAGTGGCTGGGCCATGCAGCCCGTCATTGTCCACCGTAAGCTCATCGTGAATCCAGAGCCGGCTGCCGTCGTCGCTGGTCAATGAAAACGCATACAGCCCGTCCTCCGGCGCGAGGAACACGCCCGAAAACCGCAACGCGAACCCCTCGTCCCGAGTTTGCGCACCCAGTGCTGGGGTAGAGACGACTTCTTTTCGTGTGGACTGCCCGCCTTTGAAGTCGGCCAAGCTCTGCAAGGACACTTCGAACACTTCACACAGAAGCCCGTCGTCCGGCTTGCGTACGAAGTGAATGGGCTTCTTCAGGCTCGCAGCGTCATGCTTCTTGAACGGCGCTTCGGTGGGCCAAAGGCTCCCTTTCCCCCCGCGAAACGCCCGAGCCTTCAAGGTCGCCGATTCTCGAAGCTCGAACGGACCGCGGTATAGCGGGGACGCCTGGGTGGGCTCCGCGCCGTCGAGCGTGAACCGAATCTCCGCTCGGGAGTCGTCGCTGCTGAGCTTCACTCGCAGGGAATCGAGGAAGTCGCGGTCGGGGGTGTCGATGAACGCCGTAGGAGGCGCCGCGTACACTTCGACCGACGAAAGCAACGGGCAAGCCTTCGAGTCTTCGATGCCCAGGCGAAGCGCCGTGGCGTACACGGTTTCTGTCGTTACGATGCGCTTGTTGCCGATCGTGGTACCGAGACCAATCAAAACCCATTGGCCTTCGACCTGGGCTTGAACTCGGAACGATTTCACTCGCTGCCCCAATCGGATCGGCTCGCGGAGGACCACGGTGTTGAGAGGAGTCGGGCTGGGAAACCGCAACTCGAGCCATGCCGATCGCGTCGCGTTCGTCGTCGCCCAATAGCTTTCAGGGTCACCGTCCACCGCCCTCGCGGGTGAAAAACCGTCGGACCGAGCGTTCGAGGCCGAGACATCCGCGCCGCGAGCAAGGTCGTGGGCGAAGATCGTGTCGAGGACCTTCCGGAGTTCGCGAAGCCTGCCGACATCGTTCTCATGGACCAGCCCGCGCCGGTCGACCGGCAAGTTCAAGAGAAGGTTGGCGTTACGTCCGACCGAAAGCAAGTAGATTCCGAGTAGGTGTTGGACGGACTTGACCTGGCCATCTTCGGAAGGGTGATAGAACCAGCCGGGTCGAATCGAAACGTCGCACTCCGCAGGAACCCAGTGGGAACCGTTTTCGTGACCCTGCGTCAGTTCGCGGTAGCGAGGAGTCCCCGGAACGAACTCGTCGCGGTTCAGCAGACTCCAGTTCGTTTCGCCCGCAAAGCCCTGTTCGTTGCCGACCCATCTCACATCGGGACCCGCATCGCTGAAAATCACCGCTTCAGGCTGCAAACTTCGCACCGTGGCGATGAACCTCGGCCAGTCGTACTCTTGACGTTTTCCGTTCGGGCCCTCCCCATTCGCGCCATCGAACCACACTTCGAAGATCGGGCCATACCCGGTCAACAGTTCGGTGAGGGTCGCCACGAACACATCGTTGTACTCAGGGGTTCCGTACTTTGGGTGATTTCGATCCCAGGGCGAGACGTACACGCCAAACTCGAGTCCGAACTCCTTGCAAGCATCGCTCAGTTCCCGTACGACGTCGCCCTTGCCCTGTTTCCAACGGCTTTGAGCGACCGTATGCCGGCTCTGCTTCGAAGGCCACAGGCAGAAGCCGTCATGGTGCTTCGCTGTGAGGATGATGCCCTTCATCCCCGCTTCCTTGGCGACCCTTGCCCATTGCTGGCAATCGAGGGCGGTCGGCAGGAACGTCTCCGGACTTTCGGTGCCCTCCCCCCATTCCCTGTCGGTGAAGGTATTGGGCCCGAAATGAACGAACGCGTAGTATTCGAGTCTCTGCCAAGCTAGTTGGCGGGGCGAAGGCGTCGGTTCGAGCGGTTCGGGCTCGGTTTGCTGAAGGCCAGGAGAGCTCATGGTGAGGGCTGCGGCAACGATCGCAAGGTACTTCATCGAGAGGTTCCTGCACTCAGAATAACCGATCCCGCATGATCGCTGTTCGAGAGGATCGAACCCCTAGCTTACGAATCTCCGACTCGATCGGGTCAAATGGCGCATCGAAGCGGCGCGAAACAACGTAGACTTTGAAGGTCGAACATGGCAGCAAAACGAACCCTCCACGAGCAGATCGCGGCAAACGTCCGGGCGAGTTGGTTCTACTCCTTCTTGATGGTACTGCTTCTGGCTGCGTTGGGAGCGGTCACGGGAGCGGTGCTCGATCCGAACGCATGGCCCCTGGGGGCCGCGCTCGCGGCTGCCTTGGGCGTGGCCGTAGCTTTGTTTGCGCGGTATGCGGGTAGCAAGGTGATTTTGGCGCTGTCGGGCGCGAGGGAGGCAACGCGCGATGAGTTCCGCGTACTCGATAACGTCGCTGAAGAAATGGCGATCGCCGCCGGAATCCCCAAGCCCAAGGTCATGGTGATCGACTCGCCTTCACCGAACGCGTTTGCGACCGGCCCCGACCCAAAGAATGCGGTCGTCGTGTTCACGTCCGGGATCCTTTCCCGCCTCGATCGAGACGAACTGCAGGGGGTGATGGCCCACGAGATCGCCCATGTCCGCAATTACGACATTCGATTCATGACCACAATCGCGATGGTGGCAGGGCTGATCCCGCTGCTCGCGTATTCGCTCCGGAGGATCCTCTGGCACGGAGGAGGGCGGAGGAGCCGCGACAACGACTCAGGATCGGCGATTTTCCTCGTCCTCGCGATCCTCCTTTCCATCCTCGCGCCGCTGTTTTCGATGCTGCTCCACATGGCCGTCAGCCGCCAGCGCGAATACTTGGCCGATGCGACCGCCGCTCAACTCACCCGCTACCCCGAAGGACTTGCGCGGGCGCTCAAGAAGATTGCCAGCGACCCCACGCCGCTCGAGAACGCCAACGCCGCGACCGAGCATCTCTATATCGTCAACCCGCTCCATAAGTTCAGCGAGAGCCTCAATAGCCTGTTCAGCACCCACCCTCCCGTCGAAAGAAGAATCCAGGCGCTGATGGGACTCATGGGGAACTACTCCGCCGGGCGGGCGCTCGACGACTTCTCGGATATGCCTTCGATCCCCGATCAATCCGGTCGCGGTTGATCCCCAAGCCTTTCGGGCCTACTCCTGATTCGAATGCACATACCGTTCGATCTGAACGTCCCACGTCATCACGAGCCCCTCATCGACCATCTCGTGAAGGACAGGCAGGAACTCCTCGATGCGCTCCGGGACGTCGACGATCTCGATGATGACCGGGAGGTCTTCAGAGAGTCGAAGGATGCTCGCCGTATGAATCCGGCTGTTCGCCCCGAAACCCATCGATCCTCGAACAACCGTCGCTCCCGCGAGCCCAGCCTCACGGGCGCGCTTGACAATGGCGGCATAGAGCGGCTCCCCGTGATGGTGGTCGGCCTCGCCCACAAACACCCGCACCGCCTTTCCGGGTCCTTCGATAATCATCTCATGCGCCTCCTATCGCCCTCGCGACGACAATGCCGAGTCCAGCGGAAATCAGGCCCGCGACGACGCTACCCCCTGCGTTCAAAAGCGCAAGCCCCCAGCTTCGGCCGGTAATCAACTGAAGCGTCTCGTAAGACAGCGTGGAGAACGTGGTGAAGCCTCCAAGCACCCCCACTCCGAGAAAGAGCCGGGCGCCGAGTGGGACGTTCTCCCTCAGCGCAACTCCCATCAAGAGCCCCAACAGAAAAGAGCCCAGCAGGTTGACGCAGAGCGTCCCCCAAGGAAACACCGCGCCTGCGCGGCTCTGGACCCAGCCGCCGACCCAATACCTGGCCAGCGCGCCGAACATTCCGCCGAGGCCGACATAGAGGGCTCTTTCCCAACCCGACATAGCCCATTATGGGCCCAGCCCGATCAGTCCTCCGGCCAGAAGGCGTCGGGAAGGTGGGTCAGCCGCCCCGACGCCACAGTCACAACGTCGAATCGCACCTCGACGTCCGGCCCATCGTAGGCTTCGAGGAATTCCCGCGCGGACTCCACGATTCGCTTTTTCTTCGTCCGATCAACCGCATCTTCGGGATGGGACTCGGCGCTCCGCCGCATCTTCACTTCGACAAACACCATCGTCGCTCCGTCCAAGGCGACGAGGTCGATCTCCCCGTGCCTGGCTTGGAACCTCCGCGCGATTACGGTGTACCCGAGGGATTCGAGGTAGGCGGCGGCCCGATCTTCGGCCTCGCGGCCTACGCGTCGAAGATTAGGCACGCCTGCTCATCCTTCCGCAAGGGTCGAAACGACATCCGGTGAAGGGGACACGGCCCAAGTCTTGCGATCGCTTCGAGATGCTCGGGGGACGCATATCCGAAGTGCCTCTCGAACCCGTAGCCTGGGTACAAAGTGGCAAACCCCCGCATCAGCGAGTCGCGCTCGGTCTTGGCGAGGATCGAAGCCGCGGCGATGGCCGTATGCCTTGAGTCGCCCTTGACCCATGCGCTGCACGGCACGTCGATCCCCGGAGGGACCTGATTCCCATCGACTCGAACCGCGGTGGGGCGCATGGGGAGCGACAAATAGGCGTCGAGCATCGCTTGAAACGTCGCTTGGAGGATGTTCGTACGGTCGATTTGACTGGGTCCGACGATCGCGAGTCCCCAATGCGCCTTGAAGCGAATCTTCTCGGCCCACTCCTCCCGCTGCTGGGAAGTGAGCTTCTTGGAGTCGTCGAGGCCAAGGGTGTCGAATCCGCTCGGGAGGATCACCGCCGCAGCGACGACGGGACCCGCAAGGGGGCCCCTGCCAGCTTCATCGATCCCCGCAACACCCTCTTCAAACAACAAGCCCGCCTCGGGCGACTCAGGGGAGGTGTTGAAGTCGAGGAGGTTCATGGAGGGTCTCAGAGGCCTGCGTCTCACCCAACAGACGGATCAAGAGCGCCTCACGTCCCTCCTCTTCGAGCGAAACATTCAGCAATCCTTCGAAGGCCAGCAAGAGACTCTCCCTCGCCTGCTGCGTCGTGAGCTCACGGCCCGATTCGCGGCTCACACTCGTGACTGAGTAGCCTTGGATCCCACACGGCACGATCAGATCGAAGGGCGAGAGGTCGTTGTTGCAGTTGAGGGCCAGGCCGTGCATCGACACCCACCTCCGAACCTTGATGCCGATCGCGCAGACCTTTCGTCCCCCCACCCAGACGCCCGTCAGCGGAGGGAACCGCTCGCCTTTCAACCCGAAATCGCGCAGCGCCACGATCACGGACTCTTCGAGAGTTCGCATCCAGCGGTGGAGGTCCTGATCGACCCACGCAAGTGGAAAAATGGGATAGGCGACCAGTTGGTTCGGCCCGTGGAACGTTACGTCGCCACCTCGGTCGGTGGGGAGTACTTCGATCCCGCGCCTCGCATACTCTTCACGGCTCAAAAGCAGGTTCTCTTCATGGAACCCCGCGCCGAGGCTCAGCACGGGCTCATGCTCGACGAAGAGCAGCGTAGGGGCTTCCGAACCTCCGACGACCCCTTCGAGCAGTTTTCGCTGCAATTCAAAGCAAGGCGCATATCGCATGCGCCCCAGATCGACCCAGCGACCTTCTCTCATGAAGACCCCGAGCTCAGCACCAGGAAGAGGCGGTTGCCCCCGATCTCTTCGTTCAAGGGCGCCATCGGCTCGCCGGTGAGCCGCTCCAAAGCCTTCTCCGTGACGACGATCCCGCCGACGGGCGCGCGCTTTTCCGAATGAGCCGCGATATCGATCACCTCAGTAAACACGACTTTGTCGATGTCCCCCGTTACTAGGCCCGAATGAATGCCGATCCGAAGTCGGAATGGCATCGAGAGCCGGTTCCGCGACTGATTGAACAAGGGCATCTCGGACTGAACGCTCTTGGCCGCATCCAAGGCAGCCCTGCAGTCGTCGAACGCAACCACGACGCCATCGCCTGCCGTCGAATGCACCCGGCCCCCGTGTTTCTGGGCGATCCCAGCGACCATCTCTTGATAGTCGCGGAAGCTGAACTCGGCCTTTAACGGGTCCGATCCGGCCTTCATCAGCGAACTCTTTACTACATCGACGACCATCACGCACACGTCGAGCGGCTTCACGGAGAGCATCCATTGAATCCGGACCAGTTCGGCCAGCAAGATCGCGGGATCGTTGACCAGGCGGCGACGTTCTCGAAGGGCGCGCTCTTCGACCAACGAACCAACATGGGCCACGATTCCCACCGTCACGGCCAGAATAAACCCGATTGCGAGAATGAAAGGCATCGCTGGCCTTCGAAAGAACTCGGGTCCGAAGTGCGGAATCGGAAGCAAATACATCAAGAGTCCCGAGAGTTGGTAGACGACCGCGCTTAGAATCGCCCCGCCAACGTTGCGATGAACGAACGAGACGATCGCCATCAATGCGATGTCCGAAACCTGAAAGGCGAGGGTGACCAGAACGAGCAGCGGCATTCGGCTGAGGCTTGCGTCGTCGAGGTGGCCGAAAACAACCCCCCGAAGGAGCATGTAAACTGCTGCGGCGCCCGCTCCCAAACCGATGGCGTAATGAAGAGGCTGGGCCCGAACGGTCTCCAGCGCCCGATACCAGGGGCGCTCTTCAATCGAAGTCAGGGTTTCGTGCGGCTTTTCGAGAAGCTCCTGAAGTTCAAACAGCCGCCCCAAGAGCTGCTGCCGAGTCATCTGTTCGAGTTCCCGGTCGGACCTCTTGAGCTGAGCGAACCCGCCAAGCACCGCCGCGAAAGCGCCCGCGCCCGCATAAGCGACGTTGAGCGCGAGCATTCCAAAGGCCAGGAGCAGCAACTGGACCGGCATGTTCGACACGTTCTGGTCTTGCATCCTAAGCCAGGCGACCACCATAAGCGCCGTCGCCGACAGCACCCAACAAGCGACCGCGCCCAGAAGCGCATACCGAACCCGTCCTAGGCGATAGTAACAAGTCCAATGGAGCAAGAGCGTGGCGAGGGTGATGCCGAAGAACAGCACCGGATCGGCTCGCAGGTCGATCACGGGATCGCCAGGCCGGACTTGCGAAAGCGGGTGGTTGAGAAAGTGAAAGTACAGGAACAGCGAGATCGCCGCGGCGGCCGTCACGCTGATAAACGGCACCGGGTGGTCCATCAGCCGAAACACAAGCCGCCTGGTTCGACCCAGAAACCGTCGGACCGGCGAAATCACCGGGCGAGCGTCGATCGCTGCTCCCTTGCGCTGAACCAATCCCGCGATGAATCGTTCGACGAACTCTACAGAAAGGCCGAACTGCTCGGCGAGCTCCTTGGCCGGGACTCGAACCGCTTCCGGATGCTCCCTCAGATAGCGCACAAGCGCCTGAGCGGATTCGCCCGTTTCCCGCGCCTGAGTACCGGATTCCGTGTGCAATGGACCTGCCCTCTTCTACGTACGGCCGCACCGCCACGGTAATGCCGATTGGCCGCTTCGATTGTACGCACTCCCCAAGGCCCAGGTTTCCCAAGGTCCTGATTCGGGAACCATTGTCCCATATAGTAGACTTATTAGGAGTGGTGGAAGCGACCGGGTGGCGGCTCCTCAGCGATGGGGAGAGGAAAGTCCGGACTTCATAGGGCACGGCGCCTCGGGAAACCGAGGGACTCGGCCTAAGAACCGGGGACGGAAAGTGCAACAGAAACAAACCGTCTCGACTTGTCGGGATAAGGGTGAAATCGCGAGGTAAGAGCTCACGCCTTGGGCGGGCAACCGTTCAAGGGGGCAAACCCCGCCGGAAGCAAGGCCAAATAGGGACGGGACGAAGCGGCCCGCTGACCGTCCGGGTAGGCCGCATAGACAGATCGCCGCACAAAAACAGAATCCGGCTTATAGGTCGTTTCCCCACTCTCCTGTCCTTACGGCCCTCCGGCGAGATAACATCGTCTCATGCGCGTGATGATCGTGATCCCGGCGAGGATGGACAGTACGAGATTTCCCGGCAAGCCCCTGGTCGATCTGATGGGCAAGCCAATGGTGCAGTGGGTCTTCGAGGCGGCCCGAAAGTCGGCATACGCCGAAGAGGTCGTGGTCGCCACGCCCGATCCTGTGATCGTCGACCGCTGCCAGGAGTTCGGCTGCAAGGCCCTTCTGACCCGCAGCGACCACCTAACCGGAACCGATCGCATTGCCGAGGTCGCAAGCCAAGTGGAAAGCGAGGTTTACGTCAACGTGCAGGGCGACGAGCCGCTCATCCCCACGGCCTCGATCGATGCCTGCGTCGCTCCCCTGCTCGAACGCGCGGACGCCCAAATGGCAAGCGTGCACTGCGACTGTGAACCCGCCGAGATCGACAACCCGATGGTGGTGAAAGTCGTCACGGACAACTCGGGCCGGGCGCTTTACTTCAGCCGCCATGCCATTCCCTACCCCCGCAACCCCAGGACGATCCCGGTCAAGAAGCACGTCGGGCTTTATGCCTTCCGACGGCAGGCCCTGCTTGAGTTCGCATCCCTGCCCCCTTCCCCACTCGAGATCGCCGAGTCCCTCGAACAGCTCCGCTTCCTCGAAAACGGGATCGGGATCCAGATGAGCCCGGCTCAAGGCACCGAACTGGCCGTCGATACCCCTGAGCAAGCGGAACAGGTTCGCCGAATCCTTGAACTTCGTTCGAGTTCGAGGGTTTGAGTTGTGAACTCGCTGGGGCCAAGTACAATAGAACCGTTGCGGGCACTTCAACGCCGAGGGAACCCCTTGCGGATCAGCACATGGCCCTTCCAGCCGACCCTATCCACCCCGAGTGGACGGAACCACCAGAACTCGAGGAGTTCCTCGAACACCTAGGGCCGCGTCGAGAAGAAGCGAGCCTCGAACGAATCCGCAAAGCCTACTTCGTCGCCGACCGAGCCCACAAGGGGCAAACTCGCCAATCGGGGGAGCCGTACATCACCCACCCGCTCGCCGTCGCCAAAATCGTCGAGCAGATCAACATGGACGACGACACCCTGGTCGCCGCCCTGCTCCACGACACTCTCGAAGACACCCCCGTCTCCGCCACCGAGATCGAAGCGTGGTTTGGGACCGAAGTGCTCGCCATGGTCGAGGGAGTCACTAAGCTTCGATTCCAGCCGAAGGGCGAAACCGCGACGATGCGCGCCAGGGCAGAGTCGGTTCGCGCAGCCGAAAACCTCCGCAAAATGCTGCTGGCGATGGCGTCGGACGTTCGAGTCGTCATCATCAAGCTCGCCGACCGACTCCACAACATGCGAACGCTCCAGGGCCTTGAACCGGAAAAGCGCACCCGCATCGCCAATGAGACGCTCGATGTGTTCGCCCCTTTGGCAGCTCGGCTCGGCATTTGGGAGTTGAAGTGGCAACTCGAAGACCTCGCGTTTCAGAACCTCCACCCCAACGAATACCGGCGAGTGGCGGACCTCGTGGCCAAGTCCCGTGGGGAGCGTGAGTCGGAACTCGAACTGGCCATCGAGACGCTCCAACGAAAACTCGCCGAGAAGGGAATCGCCGGCGCGGAAATCAAGGGCCGGCCCAAGCATCTCTACAGCATCTTTCAAAAAATGGTCAAGCAGGGTCGAAGCTTCGAGGAAATCCACGACCTCCTCGCCCTGCGCGTCATCGTCGAGAAGGTGAGCGACTGCTATTTGGCGCTCGGAATCGTCCACGAGTCGTTCTTGCCCATTGCAGGGCTCTTTTATGACTACATCGCCAAGCCGAAGAGCAACGGGTATCAATCGCTCCACACCAAGGTGATGGGGCCGCACGGGGAACCGCTCGAAGTGCAGATTCGAACGCGGGAAATGCACGAAGTCGCCGAGTACGGCGTCGCGGCTCATTGGGGATACAAGGAAGGTTCGACCAAAGACGCCGAGGTCAAGCAGCTTGCCCGGCTCCGCGAGCAACTCTTCGACTGGTCGAGCGACGCGAAGCTCAGTAGCGACTTCTTGCGGTCGATCTCGACGGACCTCTTCAGCGAACAGGTGTTCGTGTTCACCCCGCGAGGCGACGTAATCGATCTTCCCGCGGGCTCGACCCCTGTGGACTTCGCGTTCCGAGTCCACACCCAACTGGGCCTGACGGTCGTTGGAGCGAAGGTCAACGGCACGATGGTTCCCCTCAACCGCCAATTGCAGAACGGCGACGTGGTCGAACTGATCACTCGCTCGAACGCGCAACCCAGCATGGACTGGTTGGAGTTCGTTCGTTCGGCGCACGCGCGAAGCAAACTCCGCAGCCACTTTCGAAAGCAAAGCCGGTTTCAGGACGCCTCAAGGGGCAAGGACGCCCTCGAACGCGAGGCGAAGTCTTTGGGACTCGAAGCCAAGCAATGGATCACCGACGAGAAGATCAAATCGGTTCTTCCCCACTTCGATTCCTGTGAAATCCCCGAAGACCTTTACGCGAAGGTCGGTTCGGGGCTGGTGAGCGCCCAAAACGTCCTCAACAGGCTTCGAGGCGGGCAGCCTCGCCCCGAGAAAGAGCGCGTTCACCCCTCGGAGGCCAAGGAAGGTCGGCTCACCGTCACCCACGACGGAGTGGACAACATCTTGGTGCGGCGGGCGCGGTGCTGCGACCCTGTTCCCGGAGACGATGTGGTGGGATATACGACTCGGGGTCGGGGCATGATCATCCACAGACGAATCTGTCCCAACGCCCAAGCTCTCTCCGCCAGCGAACCTGAGCGGCTGGTCGATTTGGATTGGCCTCCCGACGGCAAGTTTCACTCGATCATGCTCAAGATCACCACCGTCAACCGCCAAGGCCTCCTCATGGACATCAGCACGGTGTTCGGCGAGGCGAAGGCCAACGTGACTTGGGCCCGCATCCGCACCTTGCCCAACAACACCGCCGAGATCGACGTCTCCATCGAAGTTTCGGATACCGGCCACCTGTCGCTTGTGATGAACCGAATCAGCAACTACAGCGACGTGATCAGCATTCTGCGGATGTTTGGGAGGCCGGCCAAGCGGTGAGAGCAGTGGTCCAAAGGGTCTCGAAGGCTTCCGTCTCGGTCGAGGGGCTAGAGGTCGGAAAGTGCGGCGCCGGGTTCGTCGTGTGGGTCGCCGCGCATCGGAGCGACACGCCCGCCCAAGCCGAGAAGCTGGCCCAGCGAATCGCCGGGCTTCGCATCTTCAACGACGAGCAAGGCAAGATGAACCTGTCGCTCGCCGAGGTCCCGGGTTCTTCCGTTCTGGCGATCTCCAACTTCACCGTCTACGGAGAAACGGCGAAGAACCGCCGCCCAAGCTTCATCGAGGCCGCGCCTTTCGAGGCAGGAAAGGTGCTCTTCGATCGCTTCGTCGAAACGCTGAGGGACCTCGGCACCAGGGTCGAGACCGGCGTCTTCGGAGCCCAAATGGAGGTCTGCGCCGTCAACGATGGGCCGGTGACGGTAATCCTCGACGTGCCTCCGAGCGTAGAGTAAGTGAGGCGAATGCGCTTGAGTTTCTGCGCCCCGGCAATAGGTAGGATGGCTCAGGCGATGCTGGGATTCGTTGAACGAACGAAACAGGAGTTCGATAGTGGCGTCTGACAATGCGGAAGGCGAAAGCCTGGAGAAAAAGGTGCAAGCAGTTCAGACAGCCGAACTCATTCCGGGTCGACTCCTCGGGAGCGTCGACCTTGACAACGACGCCGTACTCGTTCGCCGAGCGAGAGAAGGCGACTTTCGAGCGTTTGAACTGCTTTATGAACGCCACAGGGCCATGGCCTACCGCTTCGCTTTTCAGATGGTTCCCCGGAGGGACGACGCGGAGGACATCGTTCAAGAGGCTTTCGTACGCGCTTACCGCAACCTCGCGCGCTATCGTGACGAAGCGAAATTCACGACTTGGCTCCTCAGGATCGTCACCAACCTATGCACCGACCAGGCCCGGATGAGTTCGCGGAGACTCGCCCTCGAACAGCAAGAGGCCGACGGCGCGCTCGATTGGATGACAGTGGGCGACCAAGAAGACCCGATAAGGAACTTAGAGCAGGACTTCCGCGTGGAGGCGCTTCGGAAGGCGCTCAACGCGCTCCCGGCCCATCACAGGACCGTGATCATTTTGCGAGATTTGGAAGAGAGAGAATACACCGACATCGCCCAGATTCTGGGCTGCACCGTAGGCGGCGCAAAGCTTAGGGTGCTCCGAGCAAGGCGAGCGCTCCGTGAAAGGGTTGCGCCCCTGATCGAAGAGAGTTGAAATGAACAAGCGAATCGAAGACCAGTTAGCGAAACTCGCCTTCGGCGAACTCAGCACAAGCGAAGAGGCGGAGTTGCGTCGGCTGTGCGAGAGCGATCCAGAGGCAGGCAAAACGCTGGAGCAATTCCAGTCGATCCGTCACGGGCTCAAGCAGCTTCCGGTGACGCCGCACCAACTCTCGACCGAGCGACTCAACGAAGCGATCCTGCGGCAAGGACTTCGAAGTCCTGCGGAGCCTTCCCTATGGCGCTGGCTCTCGGCCCCAACCTGGGCTGCCGCGGCAGTCCTTGCGATCTGGGGGTCGTGGTCGGTCTATTCTGCAGGCCCTGTCGAGTCCGGCCTGACCGCGAAGCCCTTGGCGGCTCGCACGAACCTATCCAAAGACCCATCGGGTAGTTCCGGCATGAATTCAAACCTCGGGAGCGCGTTGGCGCAGGCCGAGTTGTCCGCGCCCGCCCAAGGTGCGATCGAATCGGCTCACGTCGAGCCTATGAAAGTGGCCAAAGCCGCTCCTCCGCCCCCTATCTCGACCGAAAAGAGCGTCCGGGTCACTAAGCGCGAGCCCTCGGCGCCCGCCGACCTCGTATACGCCGCGGATCAGCTTTCGATCGACGTCATCGAGAACGCAATCGTCTCCTCGGCTGCCTTCGCCGCAAGCCCGGACGACTCTGAACCGCTCGTCATCATCGACGAAGCGCGCGACGAAACCACCGGCGCGAGCCGAGCCAAAGAGGTAACTTCCGTAAGCAATGTGGTCGTTGGCGGTTAACTGGGGGATCGCGGCCGCGGTCCTTGTGTCGGGTCAGGGCGTCACCGAACGCGAGCAGTCGCTGTTTGACCAATTGCGGCCCTCCGTTATCCTCCTTTCGTCCGGCGTAAAGGTAACCGGGACCGCCGCTTGCATCGACCCGCGAGGGTACTTCGTAACCCACCGCTCCGCGCTCGAAGGGCTGATGCCGACCGCCCGCACGTTCGACGGCGCAATCGTTCCGATCCGAATTCAGGCGAGCGACGAATTGACCGAGCTCGTCCTCCTCACCGCGACCCTGCCCATCGGCAGGATCGCTAGGGCCGTTCCCGTCCTTGGCGATACGCCGGACGAAGGGACCAAGCTGCTCGCCATCTTTGCAGGCGGTCCGGGCCGCGCCGAAGTCTCGAGCGACAACAAGACCGGCATTCTCTCGCGGCAGAGGCGGGTCGTGACGCTCACCGAACTCCGATTCGAACTCCCGCAACAGGCGGTCGGGGGCGGCTTGGTGTTTACGCTCCAAGGTCAACTTGCTGGGATCATAGGCGCGACGCTTCAGGCTCAGGTCCAGGACGCCGCCAAGTCGCTCGGCGCGACGGGCGCCTTTCGGGGGTCGAGTTCGCCACCCACAGTGATCTCCCAGTACGGCCCTTCGGCGTTGGCAGTCGGCTACTCCGTTTCAAGCCGGACGCTGGCACGAGTCATCGAGGGCTTTCTCTCCCCCGACCACATTGTCCGACACCCCGGAATTGGAGTGTTCTGCCGCGACGCAGAGGAACCCGGAGCCCTAGTGCAATCGGTGGTCAAGGGCTCACCCGCCGAAAAGGCTGGGCTTCAAGCCAACGACCTGATCGTCGAATTCGCCGGAAAACCCATCCTCAATCAGATCGAGTTCTTCAAGGCGCTTTCAGAGAGAAAGGTTGGGGAGACGGTTCGCCTTACCGTCAAGCGGGAGGAGCAGCCCGTGATCCTATCCCTCACGATCGGCGAACTCACCGACTGAGCCTTACGGGGTCTCAGCCGGGCGGTAGTCCCGGATGTGCCACTTGTGCTGGGTCGTGCCCCGCCATTCGTCGACGACGACCCTCACCAGCACATCAGCGCGCATGCCCGAGCTCTCCTGGCTCAGCCGGGCTCCCAGGGAGAACGCGGGGCACCGCAACGGCGCGACCCCTTCCGCGCGGAGCATGACTTGCGGATGGTCCGGATTTCGAGTCGGGACAATCTGAGTGAACTCGACGTTGCGCACGAGCAGGAGCGGCTCAGGGTTGCCTTCTCCAAAGGGCTCCAATCGCCTGAGCTGTAGGGCCGCCTCGAACCCGGCCTCTGAAGGCGCAACCTCCGCATCCACGGGGATTCTCTTGGCAAATGCCTCGGCAGGAATTCGTCGGCGAGCCAACTCGACCAACGACTCCGCGAAGGCCTCGACGCTCTTAGCTTCGAGCGAAAAACCCCCAGCCATCTCGTGACCTCCGCCGCTCGCCAAGTCCGACAGCTCCCGCAGAGCGTCGGCGATGTGGAACCCTGGGATCGACCTCGCGGATCCCCGAGCCTCGTTCGACTCGCGATCCAAGGTGATCACGAACGCCGGGCGGTGGTACTGATCGACGATTCTGCTGGCGACGATCCCGATGAGGCCGTGGTGCCAGCCCTCGCGGGCGACGACGATGGCCGGATTCCGATAGAGCTCCTCGTTCTCGATGAGGGTGACGGCCTCTTCCGCAATCTGGTCTTGCTCGGACCTCCGCTGCGAATTGAGGCTTTCGATTTGGCCGGCGAGAGTGGCGGCTTTCGTTTCGTCGCGTTCGAGCAACAGGTCGAGCGATAGGGCAGCGTCGTCGAGCCTTCCGGCGGCGTTCAGCCGAGGGCCGAGCCCAAAGGAGATGTGATGCGCCTTGAACCCCGTGGCGGCCTTCTCTTGGATTCCCGACTGTCGCAAGAGCGCGCGAATGCCGGGCTTCTTGGAGTCTGCGAGCCGCTTCAGCCCCAACGAAGCGATCACCCGGTTTTCCCCGACAAGTGGCATCACGTCGGCGACCGTTCCCAACACCGCGAGGTCGAGAAACGCGCCGTAGAACGAGTCGAGGTTCAGCCCCACATCTCGGGCTAGGCCAGCGCAGAGCTTGAGAACGACGCCCGCCCCGCTGAGCGCAGGAAACGGATACTTCGAGTCCGATCGATGAGGGTTGACGACGGCGTGAGCCTGAGGGAGTTTGGGGCCCACCGCGTGGTGGTCGGTCACGACGACCCTCATCCCGGCCTCGCGCGCGGCGTCAATTTGGTCGAACGCCGAAATGCCGCAGTCGCAGGTTAGAAACAGCTTTGCCCCTCGTTGCTTGGCGTCGTCGATGGCGCGATGATGAATCCCATATCCCTCCTTCATCCGGTGGGGTACGTGGACGTCCACTCTGCATCCGATCTTTTCGAGAAACCGCCCCAAGAGCGCCGCGGCCGTGACGCCGTCCACGTCGTAATCGCCATGGACGAAGATCCGCTCGCCGCGCTCCCGGGCCCCCAGAATCTCCTTGGCGGCCAACTCGTAATCGGGCAGCAAAGCGGGGTCATGGAAGTCGTCGATCTTCGGATTGAGGAAGTGATCCGCAGACTCGGCGTCGGTGATGCTCCTTTGAACCAGCGCCATCGCAAGGAGCATGGGCGCGCCCAACTCGGAAGCAAGCGCTTGCTCAGCGGCGGTGTCCCGTTCTTGAACGCTCCAGATGGGGTCGACGGTTCGGTTCATCGTCGCGTTCCGGAGTCTGCCGTGCTTACAGTTTCTCGACTTGCGTAAATTCCAATTCGACCGGAGTGTCGCGCCCAAAGATGTTGATCAGTACCTTGAGCCGTTCGCGGTCGGAGTTGACTTCTTCGATCCTGCCCGAGAAGTCGGCGAACGGTCCGTCGACCACTCGAATCGCGTCCCCCTTCTGCCAGGCGATCTTCGGCGCTTCCTTGCTCTTTTCGAGGTTCTTCATGATCCTCGTGACTTCATAGTCCTCAAGGGGAACCGGCTTGTTGCCGCTCTGCACGAATCCCGTCACCCCACTTGTCGACTTCACCAGCTTGTAAGCGTCGTCGGTCATGTTCATCTCGATCAGAATGTATCCAGGAAACACCTTCCGATCGACTTCGACCCTTTTGCCTGCCCGAGTCGTGAACTCGCGTTCGGTAGGAATCAGAATCTGAAAAATGTCGTAACCCCAGAGCCCTTCAACCTGGGCGCGACGGGTCAAGACGTCTCGCACCCGGTTTTCATGCCCCGCGATCGTATGGACGGCGTACCAAGTCTTGGGCATCCTAAAATCCCCTCGTGATCACTCGGATGACCTCGGCGCTGACGAGGGCAAACACGGTCAACATCAGAACCATCAGGCCCGAGATGGCGATGACGACGCCGGTCAGCCGCGTGGTCTCTTTGTGGGGAGGCCACGTCACTTTCTTGAGCTCTCTTCCAAGCTCGGTCCAATAGGAGCGAAACCCGCGCCGACTCCGGGGAAGGGGCACTTGAGGTCCGCTTGTCGATCCAGGCTTTGACATGATGCGTATTGGGGCCCCGCAACAAAGTGGGGGATGCGGCCATATTACCACTTCTTTCGCGGACTCAACGCCCGATTGAGAAATCGGGACGTTCGCGATTCTCAGCGTTCCGATGGCCCGAGTAGGTGGAGTAGACTCCCGGCATGAAGCTGTTTGTCGACACCGGCGACACCGACGAGGTCCGTAAGGCGGCCGAATGGGGAGTCCTGGACGGCGTCACCACGAACCCGACCCTGATCGCCAAGTCGGGCAGAGGATTCCGCGAAACCGTCCTTGAAATCTGCGGGCTTCTGCCGGGAGGCGCGATCAGCGCGGAAGTGGTCGCGACCGACTACGACACGATGCTCAAAGAAGCCCTGGAGATCGCGAGTTGGCATCCCCAAATCGTCGTCAAGGTCCCTTTGATCGAAGACGGAGTGCGACTGGTTTCGACCCTCAGCGAAAGGGGAGTCCGAACCAACGTCACGCTGGTGTTTACCGTGACCCAAGCCCTCCTCGCGGCTAAGGCCGGGGCGACGTTCATCTCCAACTTCGTGGGCCGGGTCGACGATATCAGCGGCGAAGGGATGGATGCGGTCGCCGAGACGGTTGAGATGGTCCGAACCTATGGGTTTGCGAGCGAAGTGCTTGTGGCCTCCGTACGACACCCTCAGCATGTCGTTCAGGCGCTCCGTGTGGGCGCGCACATCAGCACGTGCCCGTTCAAAGTCCTGGAGCAACTCTTCCGGCACCCGCTCACCGACTCGGGCCTCAAAAGGTTTCTCGACGACTGGAACAAAGCGGGACTCTCGATCTTTCAGCCCACTCCATCGAGGTAAAGGTCACTTCCGCCGGAACTCTACGATGAAGCCCACGAGGTAGGCCACCGGCCAGAAAACGTATTCGCTGGTGCCGATCGAGGGGTCGATAAACCAAGGGGGCACGAATCCGAGGATCAGCGTGACCACAACCATTCCGATAGCCATTGCGCCCTTCGTCTTGATTTGACGCGCAAACTGCCCCCCGAAAAAACCGGCGAACAGCGGGACCGCAACAGCCAAGGCATCTCGCAGAGTATCCATCTTGCAGCGTATTGTGCAGCAATTTGAGTGCCAGCGGCCCATATGAGCCTCGAAAACCGCTCAGAACCGCCGTTGCGCGCGGCCCAGCGTATACTCTCGTCATGCAGCCCCCGGTCGATCTCATCCGACTGGCGCGGACTCTGGGCGACCCGAATCTGGGTTGCTGCGTTCTCGCCGAAGGCAACGTGTCGGCGCGGATCGAGGAAGCCACCCTGTGGGTCAAGGCGAGCGGCCACGAGATGGCGGAGATCGGCGCATCTGGGTTCGTCGCGCTGAACCTAGCGGGTGTCCTTTCGCTGCTCGAAGGCGGCCCCGAATCGCCAGCCGAAGTGCGACGCATGCTCGACAACTGCCGTGCGAATCCGCGCGCGAGGGAGCGTCCATCGACCGAATCGTTCATGCATGCCTACCTCCTGCAACTCCCAGGAGTGAGGTTTGTGGCTCACACGCACCCTGAGAGCCTCTTGAGCTTGGCGTGCCTGCCCAGCGCCGAGGAGTTCGCCAAGCGCAGGCTGTATCCTGACGAGATCGTCTTTTGCGGGCGGGAATCCGTTTTCGTCCCCTACGCCGACCCCGGGATCGCGCTCGCGCGGGAGATCAGGCCGCGCGTGGAGGAATACCGCAATGCGCGCGGGGCTGCTCCGAAAACGATCTGGCTTCAGAATCACGGGCTGATTACGCTCGGAGCCACAGCCAAAGAAGCCCTAGCGGCAACCTTGATGTCGGAAAAAGCGGCCCGAGTCCGTTTGGGCGCGCTCCAAACCGGCGAGCCCGTGCGCTGGCTCACCGAGTCGGAGGTCGACGCGATCGCGACCTGGCCCGATGAGCATTACAGGTTCGCCCGAATCCGCGGGTCGGAATCGTAGAAGCTACTTGGCCAGGTTCGTGTTCTTCGCCAAGAACTCGTCCGCGTTCTCAGCTGTCACGATCTCCGTTTCGAGAACGATCTTCTTTTCTTTGGGCGTTTCGCCTTTCAAGAGGGCGGCCGCAACCTCGATCCCCTTCGCTCCGGGCGTCGGGTACTTCAAGGTCGCAGTTACCTTGCCGGCCTTGATGTAATCGACGATCTCCTGTTGGCAGGCGTCAATGCCGACGATCGCCTTTCCCTTGACTCCAGAAGCCTCCAGCGCAAGGTAAGCGCCGATCGCCATCTCGTCGTTGTGGGCATAAACCGCGTCAAACGCCTTACCCGACTGCAAGAACGTCTCCATGTAACTTCGCGCCTTCTGCCGCTGATAGTCGCAAAAGTCGCCTTCGATTACGGTGACGCCCGGAAACTCCTTGATCGCCTCCAAGAAGCCGTTGCGGCGCTGTTCGGTGGGAGTCGCCCCCGCAAGCCCTTGAACCATCAGGACGGTCCCCTTGCCTCCGAGCTTTTCGCCCATGAACTTGCCTGCCGCGCGCCCGATCTGCTCGTTGTCGCCCCCGATCCAGCACGTGTACTTCTCGCTCTCGATCGCCCGGTCGAGCAGGATCACCGGAATCCCTCGGTCATAGGCGGTCTCCACCGCCATCGTCACTGCGACCTCGCAGGGGCTCACCAGAAGCACCTTAGGCGATTTCACCAGGTACGTTTCGATCAAGCCGATCTGCTTATTGGCGTCGTCCTGGGCGTCCTGCAATTCAAAGCGAAACTCTTTGTCGTGAGTCGCAGCCGTCGCCTTCATTTCAGCGTCAAAGACCTGCCGCCAGGGGTCCTGACTGTTGGCCTGCGCAAAGGCGACCAGCGGAAGCTCGGCGCCCGATCCTGCCGCAGAACCGCCGTCTCCCGAAACCTCAGACTGCCCGCCCGAACATCCCGCGAGCGCCGCACCGGCAACGAGAACCCATCCCATCCATCGAATCTTCATCATCTACCTCCTACCAAGATTCTGCAAATAGACCGCTATGAGAATGATTATTCCCTTGAAACCCATGCCAACTTGCGTGTTGATCCCCTTGAGTTGCATCAATACGCCGATGGAAACTATGAAAAGAGACCCCACGAACGTGCCCGTCGCCTGTCCGTAGCCTCCGAGCAGCGAGGTGCCCCCGACCACCGCGCCCGCGATCGCGTCGAGTTCATAGCCGATACCCGCGCTGTGCTGGCCGTTGTTCGTCTTCGCCGTAAACATCAGAGCCGCCAACGCCACACAAAGTCCGTTGATCGCATAGGCGGCGATTCTTGTCTTGGCGACCCCGATCCCCGAAAGGCGCGCGGCCTCCTCGTTGCCTCCAATCGCGTAAACCTCCCTCCCGAACCTCGTCTTGGCGAGCAGCAACGCCGCCAGGAGGGTCGCCGCCACGATGACGACCGCCGAAAGGGGAACCTCGCCCCACTTCGCCTGCAGCGGCGCCATCGACTGGCCCAGCCCTGAAATGAAGCTGCCGTCGTTGTAAACGTACGCGATCCCCCGAAGCGAGACCATCGCGCCGAGCGTCACGACGAACGCCTGCATCCGCGTGTACGTCACCGTCGCCCCCAGGAGCGCGCCGATCGCCGTTCCCAAGAACAGCACGTAGAGCACGGTCCAATGAAGCGCCGTCCCGTCGCGAAGCCAGCTTGCCGTCACGCAGTTCAGGAGCGCGAACAGGGATCCCACGCTGAGATCGATGCCCCCGGTCAAAATCACGAACGTCATTCCCAAGGCCAACGTCCCCGGAATCGCCAGTTGATTCATCACGTTGGCGAGGTTGGGGCCGGTCAAGAAACGAGGCTCTACAAATGCGGCAACAATGACAAGCAGGAACAACCCGGCTAGTCCCTGGTACTTTTGGAGAAAGGGCAGCCACGCGGAGCGAATACGGCGGAGATCGGACATCCGTCCCCAAGGGTTCGCAAGCGGCCGGCTGGTTCCTGCTGAAACCGAGGTGGATTCGATGAAATCGACGCAAATAAAAACGTTGGGGATCGTCATGGGGCTCTTGGCCGCCGCGCAAGCCTTCCCCGTCGACGTTCGCAGCCTTCTCCAAGAAATGCCCGACCTGTTTCGCTTGACGCGAAGAGCGAGCCCGAGCTACACGACGAGCCAAGCGAGCAGCTACGACCGCGCGAGTAAGAACCCTCAAACGGAGTGGTTCGCCAACAACGACTGGGGCCAGTTCTTGCGGGTCGAAGAGGTCGGGGGTCGGAAGGAGTATGTGATGGCCGATCTGAAGGGCCCGGGCGCGGTCGTTCGGATTTGGTCGGCTAACCCTGTGGGGGTTGTGCGGTTTTACTTCGATGGGCAGTCTGCGCCGGCCTTCGTCGCCAACCTCAGCGACCTGCTCAATGGCAAGGTGGCCCCGTACGGCTCTCCTTATTCTTATATGGCAGCTCGCGGCACAAACCTATATTTTCCGTTCCCTTATGCAAAGAGCCTCAAGATCACCGTGGACGACTCCGCGGGCGAGAATGTCAAGAGGCTCTACTACCATGTGAACTACCGGACCTACCCGGGCGGCACTCAAGTCAAGACCTTTTCACGCGAGCAACTCGGCGACCTCATGGCCTTGATCCAGCAGACCGCGAAGCGACTTCGGGACCCAGAGCCCCCGGCCATGATCGCGCGCGAACAAGCGGGCCGCACCACGCTATTGCCCAAGCAGCCGGTCGAAATCCTGCGAGGCTCGGGCAACGCCGCCGTCGCTGAATTGAGAATCCGGTTGAAGTCGTCGCAACCCGCCCCCGAAGATGTCGCTTGGGACGACCCGCGAGCGCTCCAGCAAGTGACTCGCCACGTTCGAATTGTTGCCGAATTCGATGGGGAACGCTGCATCGACGCGCCGGTCGCGGACTTCTTCGGCCAGGTCGCAGGGTTAGCGCCGTTCGCGACCCTCCCCTTGGAAACGACCGCAGACGGTTGGATGGTTTGCAGGTTCATGATGCCTTGGGGCAAGTCGGCCTCGATTCGGCTGGAAAACCTCGGTACGGCGATCGTGGCCGCGGAGTTTGATTACAAGGTCGCCCACTATCGCTGGGGCTCGGAGTCGATGCACTTCCGCGCGCAATGGACCTCGGATACCACTTTCACCAGGCCGATGCGTGATATGGAGTTCCTGAAAGTTCAAGGAGAAGGCAGGTTTGTGGGCGCGAGCCTACATATTGCAAATCCGGTGCCGACTTGGTGGGGTGAGGGAGACGAGAAGGTCTTTGTGGATGGCGAGGCGTTCCCAAGCACGTTTGGAACCGGCACCGAAGACTACTTCGGTTACGCGTGGGGCAGCCCGCAGTTGTTCCAGGAGGCTTTTCACGCCCAACCTCGTTGCGATGGACCCGGCACGCAAGGCCACTCGACGGTGATGCGTTTTCACGTGTTCGACGACATTCCCTACAAGAAATCGATCCAATTTGATATAGAACTCTGGCATTGGGCCGAGGTCGAGGTCGAGTACGATCGCATGGCTTATTGGTATGCTCGCCCAGGAGGAAACCAGGCCCGACCGACTGACCCCAAGCAGCTTTCGCTCGTTCACATCGCCAAGCCGGAGCCTGTCAAGGGCGCGTTGGAGGGCGAATCCATGAAGGTCATCGAGCGCACGGGCGGAGTCACAGAGACGCAAGACTTCGGCGATCTTTCGAACGGCAAGCAGCTCTGGTGGCGGGACGGCAAGGTCGGGGACAAGCTCGTCCTCGAATTCCCGGTAGCCGAGGACGGTGAATACGAGGTTGTAGGCAACTTCTGCATCGCCTCCGACTATGGCCGGCTTTGGATCACGATCGAAGGCCAGAGGATCGCGCAGCCAATGGAGTTCTACTCTTCAGGCCTAAGTTGGCAGGTGCGCTCGCTGGGGCGATTCAAGCTCAAGAAGGGCACAGCCCGGCTCACGATTGAGGTGGAGGGAAAACACGCGAGCGCAGTGGCTCGATACATGTTTGGGCTGGATTACTTACTCTTAAAGAAGTAGTCGCTGGGGACGGGCCCATTCAAAATCGGCCCTTCCCCAGGTTCTCGACGTATTTGGCCAACACGTCGAACTCGACGTTGACGCGGTCGCCCACGCGGAGGCCGCCAAGGGTCGTATGAGCGAGGGTATGCGGCACGAGCCACACGTCGAAATCGGGTCCGTCAGGTTCGACGACGGTCAGCGATACGCCGTCGATCGCGACACAGCCCTTAGAAACAAGGTACTTCGCGCCTTCGATCGGCCCACGGAAACGAAACACCTCGCCTTCGTTTCGACTCTGGCGGGCCAGCAATCGCCCCACCCCGTCGACGTGCCCCAACACGAAGTGACCTCCGAGTCGGTCCTGCGCTCGAATCGATCGCTCCAAGTTAACAAGCATATCCTTGCTCAATACGCCGAGCGTCGTTCGATGCAACGTCTCTTCGCTCAAATCGAAAGAAAGCGCCTCGCCGAGCCCCGTCACCGTCAGGCAGCACCCCTGCACCGCTATGCTCTCGCCGAGTTGGATCGGATCGGGCCATGACCTGGGATCCACCCGAAGCCAGAGCTTCTGAACTTCGGCCCTTTCGACGGCACCTATTGCCTGAACGATCCCGGTAAACATCGGCCTTCCGATTCTGGCTCAAACCTCGAACACTTCTTCGCGCAAATCCGTGATTCGATACGACATCCGCGAGTCGAGGTGCTCCTTGAGATGTTGGAGCAGGCTGGCAAGGTGCCGGCGGTCGTTGGAAACGGCTGCAAATCCGAGCGTCGCATTGCCGATGAGGTTCAAGTCTTCGACCTCAGCGGCGGCGATTCGGAATTTATTGCGCGCTGAATCGAGCAACCCGCGGACGACCTGCCGCTTCGCCTTCAGAGTCTCGACCCCTTCGAGGCGATACGACACGGTTAATGCGCCAATGAGCATGGCCCCATTTTGCCGAACGGAACGAAAGGAGCCGTGCGGGGCGGCCGCGCGCCCCGCAACCAGAACCGCCTTAGTCCTTCTTGGCGAAGAAGGCGTCGAGCCCGTACTTGCCTGTGCCCATCCAAGCGATTGCCAGCATCGCCGCGCCAAACAGGAAGGCGAGTTCTCGCTGGGCGAACGCTTGGCCGGAGTGGGCGAGGAAGAACGCGATCGACATGTGGATGAACAGGAAGAACGCAAGGGGGCGGGCGAACAGCCCAACCGCGACCAAGATTCCTCCGCCCGTCTCCAAAACGGCGACGAGCCAAGCGAAGAACTCCGGCAGCGGGAATCCCATACCGCGTACGCCTCCTACGAACCCATCCGGAGGGGGCAGCTTCCCCATTCCGTGAGCGAAGGCCATGGCAAGCCCAAACCCCAATCGGAGGACCAATGAGGCCGCGCTCGATGCCTTCGAAGCCTCACACGAAGACCCGAAAACTATCTGTTTGAGAGACATAGTTATAGTTTCTACGCACTGCTCTTGATGAGCGGCAGCACATTTCGAAACTCTGGATGATCGGCCGATCGCATCCATTCGTAGGCCGCTGATTCGCTATGAAGGATCGCAACTCCGGCATCCCTCAAGCGGCCGAGGCCGATTTGGTGTCTGTCTTCGGTTCTTGCCCCAACTGCATCAGCGCACACGAACACCTCAAATCCCTTCCCCAGAAGATCGAGGGCAGTTTGAGTCACGCAAATGTGCGTCTCGATGCCGACCAGAACTACCTGCCGGCGACCGATATGGGCGAGGCCCGCATCCACTTGCGCGCACCCCGAACACGAGAATCGGAGCTTGTCGATGGGCTCCGTTTCGAGCAGATCGGCGAGTTCGGGCGCAAATCCGCCCATCTTCTCGGAGTATTGAACCGTGGCGATCACGGGCGCCCCCAGAATCCGGGCGATGCCCAGCAGCGCGCCGCTTCGGCGGACCACCCGCTCGGCCTGATGAATCGCAGATAGAAACCTCGGCTGGAGATCGACGGCGAGCACGACGCTCTTGTTGAGGTCCAAGACCGATGCGTTCATGACAAGCATTATGATCGTTCGCACATTTCCGCCCTCTTCAAGCGTCCAATTGACGAAAGGACGCCGAATCAGTAAAATGGACTCGCTCAAGGGATTCGAGCGAATCGAGTTCGGTTCCGAATAGGGAGGTGTCATCACTAATGAAGCGATTGAATGTTCTGTTGTCCGCAGGCGCGCTGCTGGTCTCCAGCGGGGCCGCGATCGCCCAAACTTCCGGCGTCGATGTGACGCCCTACAGCTTCAGCTTCAAGCTGGGCGGGTTGTTTGCGGCGAACGATGGTTTGAGGGATGTCGAGAAGGTCTGGTGGGCCGTCGGAGCGGACTACACGTTCAAGACCCAGTTCCTCAAGAACTCGGAGACGTTCTTTTCCGTCGATTACAACGCGTCCAATGCCAGCACCAAGAAGGGTTCGTTCTGGCCCGTGATGATCAACCAGAGGTTCTTCACCAACGAGGGAGGGATTGACGGCATGGACCGAACCTACTTCACGCTCGGTTTGGGAGCCTTTGTGTTCGACATTACCGGCACCGAAACGGTGTTCGGAGGACGAATCGGCGTCGGCCGCGAGTTGGGCGAGCACATCTTCGTCGAGGGCAACTTCTTCTACAGCGACGTAGTCCCAGGCGGAGTGAGGGCGACCTCGGCAGGGTTCTATCTCGGATACCGCTTCTAACGGCGGGTCCGAAACGGCATTCGGGTCTCTCCGGCTCTTCGGAGAGGCCCTATTTGTTGGCTACTCGTCCTTGAGAGCAATCGCCACCAGGCTCGATCCCCAAGGCAATCTGAGTCGCTGGAGCACCGCGCCTTCGATCGCCTGGAGCCGAATGAGAAGCGAATTCATCCATCCCGGAACGCCGGGGAGCGACGCTTTCGCCGGCCCGGGGCGCGCGCGCTCGACCTGCCGGATCGCCCAAACCAGAGGGAAGAGAAAGAACACGGAGTAGCTCACTCGAACCTGCCGAAATCCAGCTTCTCGAAGGAGGCTTTCGAGTTCTCTGCGTCGGTATCTGCGGAAGTGCATCAGAGCAACGTCGTGGGGACCCCAGAGGCTCCGAAATGCCGGAACGCTCAAGATCAATGCCCCTCCCGGTTTGAGCGCGCGCCATGCCTCCCGCATCGCTTCCCTATGGAGTTCGATGTGCTCGAACACGTCGAGGGCCAGAATCGAGTCGAGCGATCCTGTGCGAACAGGTAAGTTCACCCCTGACGCTCGCGCCAGCCGGCGGCAGCCCCGCTGCGAGCAGAACTGCAGCGCCAAAGGACTGAGGTCCACGCCCGCGCCCCAATACTCCGCGGACACCTCCTCCAACACCGCGCCCGTGCCGCACCCAAGGTCCAGTACCCTCGCGCCGCGGCCCTCTGGAACGGTCGCCCTTAAGAGCCTCATCGCAAGCTGGCGACGACCCACGAACCACCAGTAGTGGTCTTCGAGCGATCGCATGCGGGAGTACTCGCTAGGGTTCACGCGGCTTCAGCCTCGCAGACTTCCCCATGAGCCTCAACTTCACGAGGTCGCGAATCATCCGCGGTCCATCCCGCATCAAAACGACCTTCGAGCCCTCTTGGTGCGACCACCGGATCGGAATTTCGTCGATCCGGTACCCGAGGTCCCGCGCGATCATCAGCGCCTCGAAGTCGTATCCAAAACCGTCGAGCTTGCAACGCGAAAACACGTCCCTCGCGACCTCGCGGCGAAAAAGCTTGAATCCGCATTGCGTATCCTTGATGCCTCGGATGGCCAGAAGCTGCACCGCCATATTGAACGCCCGCCCCAGCATCTCCCGATACCACGGCTGCCGAATCTCCAAGCGGCTCTCTTTCAACGGGCGGCTCCCGATCGCGATGTCCGCGCCGGACTCGATAGGAGGGAACAGCTTTTCGACCTCTTCAATGGGAGCGGCTAAGTCCGCGTCGCAAAGGAGCAAGAGTTGACCCTCGACGTGCAGCATCCCCGTTCGAACCGCGCAGCCCTTGCCCCGGTTTTGGGGGTAAGAAATCAGCTTGAATCGAGCGTCCTGAGCGGCAAAGTCAGTAGCCTTCGGCACCGTTTGGTCGGTGCTCCCATCGCTGACGACGGTGACCGACCATGTGTGAGTCGTCGCCGTGAAGTACTCGCGGAGCCGTTCGAGGGTGGGCACGATCCGACCCTCTTCATTGAATGCGGGGATGATAACGGCAAGGTAGGGCGAATCCAAACTTCGCAGATTCTACCGCCGCTCCGAGGTCAGAGTCGGTTTCCGGGCCCGTTCCATTCTAACGGGTTGCCCAGAGCTACGACGAACAGGTTGCAGAGTTGGCGGCCGGGCGCGACCACCAGCGAGCCGTTGAAGTAGAGGCAAGTCGAACTCCCCCCGTCGAGGCTTACTGCTTCACGAACTCCGCGTTGCAGCATCGCCGCGCCCATCTCACTGAGCGTCACGTTGGACTTCGTGGCGATCATCACCAGCTTGCCGCGACTCGTCACACCTAGCCCCGTTCTCGCCGCGCGACTCCAGAGGCGACTGTCCTTGAAGCTCTGCGATTTCGGGTCCGGACACACCACGCCACCTCGGATGAGACGAACCGTCCCTCGCAACCCATAGCGGTAGTTGCCCCAATCGACGGGCTGCCCGGTGGGGCGGTCGAAAATCTCCACGTCGCCGTTCCAAGTCACTCCGACAGCCGTGCCTAACGAGCCCTTCGACACGAGCAAACCGTCGATGAGAACGTCGGCCACCGGACGCTGCGCCTTGGGGGCAAAGAAGGTCCCGGTGATTGCGGCAGACGCCTCTGACTTTGAGATCAAGTTCCAAACGGAAGTCAGGCGTTCCGAAGCCACCGTACGCGGCGAAAGCTTACGGCTGGCCAGGTCGGCGGTCACGACGTGGTACGTCACCGAGTTCGTTTTGAGCACGTCATAGCCCAACGCGCCGTTGGCTGCGGTAGAACTGATCGCCAGAGCTCCGAGGGCTGCGGTAAGGGGCATTCTGATTGGACTTCCTTCGGACGATTCCGGCCCGAACCCCACGGGTGGCTGAATCCAGTTGGGGTTTACGGTTGACGTTTCTATCGGCTCGCGGGTTCGCTCGACCTATCCCAAGAAACACCAGAATCCCGGACCCCACCCTTAGAAGCCGCTACCAGGTGCCCACGGAAGAGGGCGTGAGCGCGTCGCAAAGTTGCTGAATGTGATACAAGTCGTGTCCGAGAAGTAGGTTCGCCTGGTCGGAAACCGACATCTCGCCGCGCTCGCTGTGAACCGACGACTTTTGCCAGTCGTCGTCGCTCAGCTCGCTGAGCCACTCCATCGTCTCGAAACGCAACGCCGCAAAGCGATCGGCCTCGAAAAGAGGGTCTTTCTCCTCGTACCTTTGCTCCCGGGCCCGCTCCTCTTCGTCGACCCCGAGAATCAAGCAACCGGGATCGGCCACCGTTCGCTTCATGCGCTCGAGGAGAATCGGCTCCCAGTCGGAAAGGTGCGCGAGAACCTCGCGGGGGCTGAACCGCCCCGGATGCGTGGGTCGATCGAGGGATTGGATCGGGATCATCCGAATCAGTTTTGCCAAAACGCCGGGCCCCACGGGAAGCGCGGTGATCAAGTAAGGGTTCATTGGCTTTCTTCTACGATACCTTGGGAGCGTTCTGCGTCCTAACTGCGGCCTTTCCCATCGGCTGCGGACGATCCTCCGCGGGCCGCGTAGAACGCTGCGTAGGTTTAGACTATGGACTCAACCCAACAGGAGGACGCCGGGCCGACAAATGTCTTGCTCAGCCGGCGGGGCGCCCTCAAGCTCGTCGTCGGCGCAGTTCTGACCGCAGGGACATCAGCCCGAGCGGACAAACAGGACCCAGGACCCACGTCTCCAATGGAGGAAGCGAATATGGAAAGTACTGCAATCGCACCCAAGCTCGTCGAAGTTCCCCAAGCTCTGCCCGAGAAGGTGTTTTCGACCTCGCGCGTCGGCATCTCTCGCGCTACGCACGACGAGCATCTCAAGCTCTGGCAGGGTTACGCCAACAAGACCAACGAAATCCGGAAAGCCTTGGCTGAGATGGAGATCGACCCCGCGAAGGCCAATCAGGTCTACAGCCAGATGCGCGCGCTCAAGGCGAATTACGCCTTCGCCTATGGCGGATACATCAACCACGCCGTGTACTTCGACACGCTGGGGGGTTCGGGCGGACCCGCGGCCGGCAACGTGGCGTCGCTCATCGACGAGGCCTACGGAAGCTTCGAAAGGTGGGTGGCGGATTGGAAAGCGACCGGAATCGCGGGGCGCGGATGGGCCTTCCTCGCCTACGATCATATGGAGGGACGCGTTCACAACTACATCGGCGACGCGCAGGACACCTTCCCCACGTGGAACAACTCGTTGCTTCTCGCCATGGACGTGTATGAGCACGCGTACTATCTGGACTTTCAGACCGCGCGCGCAAAGTACATCGACGCCTACTTGCAGGTCATCGACTGGGATGCGGTCAACGCTCGCTTGGCCCGTGCGCTCAGCCGGTAAGCCCGCGAGAAGCGCAAAAAACGATTCGTCCCGGCTTCCTCACTCTCTGAGGAAGCCGGGACGAATGGTTGAGGAATCCTCAAATCCGAGATTGGAGACGCTACCGAACTACCCGCCGCCGCAACCGCCGCAGCCGCTCGGCGCCTCGGAGCCTTCCGTCTGGAACGAGTTGCCGCAGCCACAACTTCGGACCGCCATCGGATTGTCGATCTTGAAGCCGCCCCCCATAGGGTCATCCACATAATCCACCGAGCTACCGTCCATGTAGTTGAGGCTCATGTCGTCGATCCGGATGTTGATTCCGTCCTGAACAAACGTCTGATCGCCGTCCTCTGGCTCGCCGTCGTCGAGGGCCATTCCGTATTGGAACCCGGAGCATCCGCCTCCAGCCACCCATACGCGAAGGGCAGCGGTCGATTTGTCTTGGGACGCCATGAGGTCCTTCAGTTCGGTAATAGCGCGTTCAGTCAGAGTGATGGCCAATCTTGATATGCCTCCAGAATATCTACTTCTTATTATGACGTACGGCGGCTCGATCCTGAATTGCGTCACCCGCGTTCCGCTAAACTTACGAGTCGATGGACCTTCGCCCCAGAATTGAGCCGCCGCAACGGAGACGGTTGCCTTGAGCGACGCCGGCGGCCGTGAAAAGCTGCTCGCTGCGGCGAGGAACCTGTTCCCGCGGTCGAGCTACGCCGAGGTGGGCGTCGCCCAACTCCTCGAAGAGGCGGGAGTGAAGGCGCCGACCCTCTACTATCACTTTGGCGATAAGGAAGGTCTCTTCGTGGCGCACGTCGAGCAAGAACTCGGCAGTCTCGGAGCCCATTTGCGGCTGCTCGCTCAAACCCATAACTCCCTTCAAGCCGCCCTCGCCGACCTCGCTTCGGCTCTGGCCGAGTTCACCGCGGTCGACCTCGAGGGCGCTCTCGAATCGGGCCGGAAGATGCGCAAACCTTCCCATCAAGAGAGGATCCAGGAGTCTTATGTTCGCAATGTCTTCGAACCGATCGCCTCGCTCCTGCAAAGCGCGATGGACCGGGGCGAGATGAAGAGGGAGCCAGCAGGCCGCTTGGTAGTTCTGTTTCAGTCCGGCGCGCTTCAACTCTGCTCGGGTAGGTCGGACCTGGCGGGCAGAGCGCCCTCCGATTGGTGGGCTGAGACTTTCGTTCGCGCGTTTGCAGCGAGGTGACCCCCCCGCGAACTCGAACCTTGCCGGAGTAAACTCCGAGTGTTCAGGAGACCGCCTTGCCCTACGTAATTACCGAACCTTGCATTGGTGTCAAAGACAAGTCTTGCATGGAAGTTTGCCCCGTCGATTGCATCTACGAGGGAGACGACATGGTGTACATCCACCCCGATGAGTGCATCGATTGTGGGCTCTGCGAGCCGGAGTGCCCCGTGACGGCGATCTTCGTGGATACCGACGTGCCCTCCAACTGGGTCGAGTACATCGAATTGAACCGCAAGGAAGGCACAAGGCTCTCGCAAGCTGGAAAGTAGGCGCTCGCGTCAGGCGGCTTGAAGACTCAGCATCTGAGTCCAACGCGCCCGGCTCACCCGATCCATGTCGTTGAGCTGAACGCCCAACCGGAAGCTCCCAGGCGCCTCGGCGTCGGGCTTGCAGTACCGCACTTCGCCGGTCGCTTGGATCGTATGGCCGGGGCTCAAAATGGAGACGCGCACGCTGGCGCCGTTCTCGACCGAAATCGGAGAGCGCAGCCCTATGCCCTTCGGCGAGACGTCCATCGCAGTGGCTTCGATCTCGGTGTCTCCCACAAGGACGAGAGCGTTGAGGTCGGTGACTCGGATCCGCGACTCCTCCGTGCCTGGGACCGTGCGCAATGGTCCGTGGAGATCGATGTAGATGCGCGAGTTGTGGACCAGCGCGACCCGTCCTCGAAACGCCAGGCCCTGCTGAGGCCCCATAACCGTGACGAAAAGGTCGTCGGACGATACGCAAGGCGACTCATCGGTACAGTCGATCACCGCCCGTTGGTGCGACATCTCGCACACCCAGCCGGCAAAGAACTTCGAATCTGAGAGCCGCTGCATCCGCGCCCGCATTCGAACAAATCGCTGCATCGCCAAGTCTTCCTTCGATTTCGCCGCTTGTGTTTGACCCACCATGGCCATCCCTGCCCTCAACCGAGGAACAGTTTCCCCTTGAGAAGTATCGGGCGCTTCGTCCTTGCGACTCACCTCCTGGCGACCCGTATTCTTGCGCGATTCTCGGCCGGTTCCAGGACCGATTTCGGAACACGGCTTCGGGTACCTTCGAACTGGTCAGATGTCCAAGAATTTTGAAAACTCGAATGAAACCGAGAGCATAGGCGCCGCGCAGAGCCTCTTCATCCTCGAGTGGGGGAGGATGAGTTCGAGTTGGGGCATCAATCGTACGATGGCGCAGATTCACGCTCTGCTCTTTGTGACCGGGCGCGCGTTGGGCGTCGACGAAATCATGTCCGCGCTCCAAATCAGTCGCGGAAACGCCTCGATGAACCTGCGCGAACTCATGGATTGGGGGATCGTTCGGAGGTTTCGTAAGCCGGGCGACCGCAAAGACACCTATGTCAGCGACAGTGACGCCTGGAGGATGTTCCTCCGAGTGGCTCGCGCCAAGAAACGACGAGAACTCGACCCCACGGCCGAGGCCATCCGCGAATGCTTGGGAAAACTCCCGGCCCACGCGCAGTCCGAAGGCGCGCAAATCCTCAAAGAACGGCTCAACGACCTCTTGGACGTGTTTCGAACTCTCGACCTGATCTATGAGCACGCGCTGGCGACCGACGAGGCGTTCGAACAAACTCTGCGGCTGTTTCGGCCAACCCCCGCTGGCCCAGCTACCGACGCTCCCTGATTACTTCAGGGTCGCCTTCTCGCGCGGAAGAGCCGTTCCGGAAGCTTCGCTTGTGCGGGAAATCTCCTGCTTGCCTTTGTCAATAGCGGCGACGAGTTTGCCAGTGATCGTTTCAAGCTGATCCAGCACATCGAGGGCATACGAGTCCGCCCCCCGGCGAATCTGAGTCGCTTCACGCTCGCCCGCCTTACGAAGCTCTTCCGCCTGAGCTTTGGCAATCTTGAGGATTTCGTGGTCGCTAACCATGCGCTCTTGCTGGAGCTTCGCCTGTTCGATGATCTTCTCAGCTTCCTTGCGTCCGTCGAGGATGATCCTCTCGGCGTCCTTTCGCGCGGATTCGAGGACTTGATGAGCGTCTTCCTTCGCCGATACCGCGATCTTCTCCGATTCCCTGACCCGCGCCGAGGCCTGCTTGAGCTCGTTGGGGAGCGAGGCGCGAATCTTGTGGATCTGCATCGAGGCTTCGTCGGCGTTGAGTCCCCAAGTCAGCTTCCCCACCAAAGTCGTGGGCCGCTCGACGACCAACGCGTGCAACTCGTCTAGCATTCGGAGGATATCTACCGTCGTCATCCCTAGCTCCATGGCGCAAGTCCCCAACTATTGTGACCGTTCCGGCCCCAGGTTGCGCCCCGATTTTTTCACACTCGGAGAAATACCTAGGTTCGATTCGAGATCGCCCGCGCTAGCACCTGCCCGACCGGCCCCGGAACCATCTCGGAATAGTCGCCCCCCAAGAGGGCCACCTCACGCACCATGCTGCTGCTCAGGTAGCTGTGTTCCCACTTGGTCATAAAGAACACCGTCTCGACGTCCGGCGCCAGGCGGCGATTCACCATCGCCATCTGAAATTCGTACTCGAAGTCGGAAGTCGCCCGCAATCCCCTGACAACCGCATATGCCCCCAGCGACCGGGCGTGCTCGACGAGCAGCCCTTCGAATCGGGCGATCCTCACGTTGGAGAGGGGCTTTGCGATCTCCCCCAAACATTCGAGTCGCTGCTCGGCGGTCAGCAGAGGAGTCTTGGCCAAGTTCACGCCCACCGACACGATCACCTCGTCGAACAGCCTCGAAGCTCGCTCCATGATGTCGAGGTGCCCAAGAGTGGGTGGATCGAACGATCCGGGGTACACGGCGCGGCGAACCATAGACCCGATCATACACGCTCCCAGGTCACTCGATCCCGGACCTCGCGGCCGTCAGCATGGCGTCGCCAAACCTCCGCATCTCCTCGACGGTCGTATAGACGTTGGGGGTCACGCGAATCCCCTGAAAGTCGTCGTGCCCAATCGAGGTCACGAAGATGCGGTGGCGGTCCCACAGCCAACCGGCGAGCTTGGCGGGCTCGGTTCCGACGATTTCGACGGTCGTGAGACCGCAAGAGTGAGCGGGGTCGAGGTTCGTGTGGAACGTCACGTTGCCAACGTCCCGCAGACGATCGACCCAAAGCGACCTCAGGTACCGCAGCCTCGCGGCCTTTCGCTCGGGGCCGATCATTTCGTAGAAGGTAATGGCTTCGGCAATGGCGTTGTGGTTTGCGGCGGGGTGGGTGCCGATCTCCTCGAACTTCCGAATGTCCTCGTTCTGCTCGGCGGTGGCGGCCATCAAGGGCCACACCTTTCCGATGCTTCGCTTGCGGACGTAAAGAAAACCCGTCCCAATGGGCGCGGTCAGCCACTTGTGAAGCGAGGTTCCATAGAACTCGCACCCAAGGTCGGACTGCTTGAAGGGCAAATGCGCGAAGGCGTGCGCTCCATCGACGACCACGGGAATGCCCCGACGCTCGCCCAAGGCGCAAATGGCCTGAGCAGGGAATATCTGGCCGTTGAGGAAGACAACGTGGCAGAAGAGGATGAGCTTGGTTCGCGGCGTAATCCCTTCTTCGATGCGGCGAACGATCTCCTCCATCGAATCGACGACCGGCGGGACTTTGACCTGGACCATCCGAATGCCCTCGCGCCGCTCGCGCTGGCGGATCGTGGTGATCATTCTTGGGTAATCGAGCGTCGTCGTCAAAACCTCGTCCCCTCGTTGGAGGTCGAAGCCGAACAGGCAGTTCTCCAGGGCCTCGCTTGCGTTGCGCGTGATGGCGATCTCCTCCGCCCCGCAGCCAAACGCCTCGGCCAGCCGCCTCCTGACGGACTCCACCTCGGTCTCCAAGTGCCTCCACATGTAGTAGCTGGGCGCCTGGTTCGAGTACTCGAGATATCGCCTGAGCGCGTCCTGTACCACCCGAGGGGAGGGGCAGACGCCGCCGTTGTTCAGGTTGATCATCGTGCGGTCGAGCGTGAACGCTTGCTGAATCTGAGCCCAGAACCCCTCGTCTGCGGCTGCCTGCGCCCCGCTCCCCAAACGCTCGTTGCCGATCCAGCGATCTAGCGCATCGAGCGCGTCGTTGCGAAGGGCCGCGAGTCCCGCAACCCCCGCGAGCAATTCTCTTCGTGTGATCATCGGTTGTGAGTTCGCGGCTACGATTCCGATCTCCTGTGAGATCTCGCGCGCCACCCGTGCCGATGTGGGCCGGAGCCTGCTCCAAAGTAGGAAATTACGTAGAGTATCGAGTTCGCGGGCGAATCCCGGAAATCGGGTGCGGATTTCTGGCTGGATTCAGCCATAATTCTCCTATATGCAACGCACGGACGTTGACGACCCTAGTTATTACCATCGGGTCGTCGATTGCCAGTGGGCTTGCCCGGCCCATACTAATGTCCCTGAGTACATTCGACTTATCGCTCAAGGAAGGTTCGACGACGCCTACATGGTTAACAGGGAGTCGAACGTCTTTCCCGGAATCTTGGGTAGGACTTGCGACCGACCCTGTGAGCCTGCCTGTCGAAGGACTCGCATCGACGGCAAGCCGGTCGCCATTTGCCGGCTGAAACGCGTGGCAGCGGACCACAAAAGCAACATCCGCCCGAGGCTTCCGAAGGTCCCCAAAAAGAAGAACGGGAAGCGGATCGCCCTGATCGGCGCGGGACCGGCTTCCCTGACCGTCGCCAACGACCTCATGCCGCTGGGTTATGAGTGCATCGTTTTTGAGGCCGGTCCCAGCGCGGGCGGGCTCATGAGAATCAACATCCCCGCCTTTCGACTGCCCGCCGAGGTTCTCGACGAAGAAACCGGATACATCCTCGACATGGGCGTCGATATCCGCTACAACACCCCGATCACGAGCCTCAAGGCTCTTCTCGATTCCAAGGAGTTCGACGCGGTGTTTGTGGGAAGCGGCGCGCCGAAGGGCAAAGAACTGGACCTCCCCGGACGGTTCGACTCCGACCAGGTCTTCATCGGGATCGAGTGGTTGGCCTCGATTCACTTCGGACATATCGAATCCGTCGGCGACCGGGTGCTCGTCATCGGCGTAGGCAACACAGCGATGGACTGCTGCCGGTCGGCCAAGCGTCTGGAGGCGAAGGAAGTCAAGGTCATCGCCCGGAAGACCCGCAAGTACTTCAAGGCGTCACCCTGGGAGTTGGAGGACGCCGAGGAAGAACAGGTCGAAATCCTCGAAAGCCTGTCGCCGGTTCAGTTCCTCGTCGAGAACGGCAAGCTCGTCGGGATGGAGTTTGAGAAGTACCACTCGCAGGAGATCGACGGCAAACTCGTCCAGGAGTTGGAGGGCCGGCAAATCGTCCCTTGCGACACCGTGATCCTTGCGATCGGCCAGGAGAACGCGTTTCCGTGGATCGAGCGGGACGTCGGCCTCGAGTTTGGGCAATGGGATATGCCGGTCGTCGACCGCAAGACGTTCATGTCTACTCGCGAAGGCGTTTTCTTCGGCGGCGATGCGGCTTGGGGCCCCCAAAACATCATCTGGGCGGTCGAACACGGACACCAGGCGGCAATCTCGATCCACCAATTCTGCGAAGGGCTCCCAGTCGACGAGCGGCCAGCTTCGGGACAAACCTTGACGAGCACCAAAATGGGCTTGCACGAGTGGTCCTACAGCAACAACTACGATCCCGCAGCGAGGCAAAAGATGCGGCACGTCGAGATGGGACTCAGGTTCTCGGCGATGAAGATCGAGGTGGAAGAAGGCTTCACCGAAGCACAGACCCTGGCCGAGGTCGAACGGTGCCTCAACTGCGACGTTCAAACGCACTTCACCGACCCTCTTTGCATTGAGTGCGACGCCTGCATCGACGTCTGTCCGACCGACTGCCTTACGATCACGCGCGCGGGCGAGGAATCTGAAGTCCTGGCCGACCTCACCGCCCCTCGGATCGAACCAAGTCAGCCGCTGTTCGCCTCAGGCCCTCTCAAACAGACGGGCCGGTTGATGATCAAGGACGAAAACCTGTGCTTGCACTGCGGGCTCTGTGCCGAACGGTGCCCCACCGCCGCATGGGACATGAAGCGATTTGTCTTGAAGCTTCCCTACGCTGGAAGGCCAGCCATGAAGCCGACAATAAAGATGATCGAGGCGACAGCCACGCCATGAACGACCCTGTCAACGACTTTGCCCTGCGCATCGCCACAGCCAACGGAACGGGTTCAGCGAGCGCCAACAACCTCTTGATGCAGGCGATCTTCCGCATGGGCATCCCTGTCAGCGGAAAGAACCTGTTCCCTTCGAACATTCAAGGGTTGCCCACTTGGTACGAGATTCGAGTCAGCAACAAAGGCTACACGGCCCGTCCGAAGGACTTCGATTTGCTCGCCGCACTCAACGCCGCCACGATGGCCCAGGACATCGCCGGTATGAAGAGCGGCGGCTGGGTCCTTTACGACTCATCGAGGCCGCTCGATAAGAAGCTCGAACGCGACGATCTTCACTTCATCGGAGTCCCTTTCGCCAGACTCTGCAATTCGAACTTCGAAGGGGTACGCGAGCGGATTCTGATGAAAAACATCGCGTACGTCGGGGCCGTTGGCGCGCTGCTCGATATCGACAAGGACACCCTCGCGGCGCTCACGGCGGAGAAGTTCAAAAAGAAACCGGCTCTCCTCAAGTCGAACCAAAAGGCGATCGAACTCGGCTACTCCTACACGAAGAAACACTTCGAGTGCCCCTTGCCGATCCGCCTCACGAAGATGGACTCCACGCGGGAGCACATTTTGATTGACGGCAACACGTCCGCCGCCCTGGGGTGTCTCTACGCGGGGGCCACCGTCGGGGCGTGGTATCCGATCACTCCTGCGACTTCGCTCATGGAGGCTTTTTCGGCGTTTTGCCAGCGATATCGGAAGAACCCGAAATCAGGCAAGAACCGGTTTGCGATCGTCCAAGCGGAAGACGAACTCTCCGCAATCGGCATGGTTATCGGCGCTTCCTGGGCGGGGGCGCGGGCGTTCACTTCGACCTCAGGTCCAGGCGTTTCACTCATGAATGAGTTTCTGGGGCTCGCCTATTACGCGGAAATCCCGGCAGTACTCTTCGACGTGCAGCGAACGGGACCCTCGACAGGAATGCCCACCCGCACGCAACAGGCCGACCTCCTGACCTGTGCTTACGCCTCTCACGGCGACACCAAGCACATCTGCCTCTACCCAGCAGACCCCAAGGAGGCGTTCGATATGGCCGTGAAAGCGTTCGATCTCGCCGAACAGTTTCAAACACCCGTTATCGTCCTCTCCGACCTCGACATTGGGATGAACGACTGGATGACGCCCAAGCTACAATGGGACGACAACTACCGGCCCAATCGGGGCAAAGTGCTCTCGGCCGAGGAGTTGGAGCGGATCGAGCGTTTCTATCGCTACATGGATATCGACGAAGACGGAGTGCCCTACCGGACCCTTCCTGGCGTCCATCCCAAAGGCTCCTACTTCACCCGCGGCTCGGGCCACAACCGATTCGGGTTCTATACGGAGGACTCCGACGAATACCGCGAGGTCATGGACCGGATCACGCGCAAGTTCGAGACGGCCTCGAAGGCCGTTCCTGAAGCGCTCATCCAAGGAAGCGGCGCCCGAACGGGCCTTGTAACGCTCGGAAGCGGCCACGCGGCTTGCTCGGAGGCCGCGGACCTCATGAGAGAGCGCGGGGACGAAACGGACTACATGAGAATCCGTGGCTTTCCGTTCGGTCCTGAGGTCAAGGAGTTCCTCCTAGCTCACGAGGTGAATTACATCGTGGAACAGAATCGCGACGGGCAACTCAGGCGGCTGCTCATGATCGAGACTGAAGTTCCGGCGGACCGGCTGCGTTCGGTCCTGTACTATGCCGGGATGCCGCTCTGCGCGGAGTGCGTCGTCGAAGGCGTTCAGGCCTTTTCGGGGGTACCGGCATGAGCTACATCCCTAAACCCCAAGTCCGCACGCCGGCCCTCCGGGCCAATTCCGTGGGCTTGACGCGCCGCGATTACGAAGGCGCGTTCTCGACGCTTTGCGCGGGTTGTGGACACGACTCCATCACGGCAGCGATCATCCAGGCGTTTTGGGAACTCGAAATCGAGCCCCACAAAGTGGCCAAGCTTTCAGGGATCGGATGCTCGTCCAAGACTCCGGCTTACTTCCTCAAACAAGCGCATGGGTTTAACGGCGTCCACGGTCGTATGCCTGCGGTCGCGACCGGGGTCTCGGCGGCCAATCGGGAACTGAAGCTGATCGGGGTCTCCGGCGACGGGGACTCGCTCTCGATCGGCCTTGGGCAGCTTTGCCACGCGATCCGAAGGAACATCAACGCCCTCTATATCGTGGAGAACAACGGGGTCTACGGACTCACCAAGGGCCAGTTCTCCGCCTCAGCCGACCCCGGCTCAACCAACAAGCAAGGCACACCGAATACGATGGAGGCCATCGACGGCGTGTTGCTGGCCCTCAGCTTGGGCGCGACTTTCGTCGCCAGGAGCTTCTCCGGCGACAAGGACCAGCTCGTTCCCATTCTGAAAGCCGGCCTCCTCCACCAGGGCTTTGCCTTCGTCGATGTGGTTTCGCCCTGCGTGACCTTCAACGACCACGTTGGTTCGACGAAGAGCTATGCTTACACCCGCGAGCACGCCGTCGAGGTCGTCCATGCGGACCTGATCCTTCCCAAAGAAGAGATCACCGCGGATTATGAGCCGGGCTCCGAGAACCGAGTGACGATGCACGATGGAAGCACGGTCAGGCTCCACAAGGTGGCCGAAGATTACGACCCCTCCGACCGCGACCGGGCCTACAATTACGTGCGTTCGAAGCAACGGGCAGGGGAACTGGTCACAGGGATGCTGTATCTCTCGACCGAATCTCGCGACATGATGGAGCAACTGGGGGCAGTCCCCGAGCCGCTCATAAGCGTGCCCTACAGCGACCTCTGCCCAGGAAGCGAGGAGCTAGCCCGGCTGCAAGAGCGGTTTCGATAGCCGCGCGCCGACCTCTTCGCCCGTCGAGGCTTTCACAGACTCAATAAGGGCGGCGTTTCAGGTACAATTCCCTTCGTTCCTGACCCTCCGCCCAGTGCGTCGCATCGCCTCGGCGTCCGAAGAGAAAGCCCTTGGAAGAACCCACCCCGATCGAAGTCATCGACGTTCAAGAAGAGCTTGGCCGTTCGTATGTGAACTACGCGATGTCCGTCATCATCGCTCGGGCGCTCCCCGACGTGAGGGACGGCCTGAAGCCGGTGCAACGGCGAGTGCTCTATACGATGCGCGAGCTCAATCTCACGCCGGACAACGCCTACACCAAGAGCGCCAAGGTCACGGGCGACACCTCGGGAAACTATCACCCGCACGGCGACGACATCATCTACCCGACGCTCGTCAGGATGGCGCAGCCCTTCAATATGAGGTATCCGCTCATCGACGGCCAAGGCAACTTTGGCAACGTCGACGGCGACCCGCCCGCCGCAAAGCGATATACGGAATGCCGCCTTACCGCCATTGCGATGGAGATGCTCGAGGACCTCGACCGAGAAACCGTCGATTGGATCCCCAACTACCTCCAGACCCTGAACGAGCCCACCGTCTTGCCCGCGAAGTTTCCGAATCTGCTCTGCAATGGCGTGTCGGGAATCGCCGTCGGCATGGCGACAAATATGCCCCCGCACAACCTGACCGAAGTCTGCAACGCGATTCTGATGCGGATCGACAGCCCAGATTGCACCCTGGACGACGTCATGGAGGTGATGCCCGGCCCTGACTTCCCGACCTACGGGATCATCATGGGCGCCAGCGGCATCCGAAGCGCCTACGAGACGGGCCGAGGCTCCATCATCATGCAAGCGAAGACGATGATCGAGCCCTCGGAAATGGGCAAGTCCAAGATCATCGTCACCGAGATCCCGTACCAGGTCAACAAGGAGAACCTCAAGCGTACGATCGGCCAGCTCGTGAAGGACAAGAAGTTCGACGGCATCCTAAGCGTCCAGGACTACTCCGACAAGCGCGGAATGAGGATGGAGATCGAACTCCGCAGGGACATCAACCCCAATAAGGCGCTCAACTTCCTTCTCAAGCACTCCCAACTCCGGACCACTTTCGGAGCCATCATGCTCTCCCTGGTCGACGGGGCCCCGCGAGTTTCTCCGCTGCTCGTTTTGCTCGACGAATACATCGATCACCGCCGCGAAGTCATCGAGCGCCGGACACGGTATGAGCTGTACCGCGCTCTCGAAGAGGTCCACCTCAACGAAGGGTTCCAGATCGCCCGCAGGTTCCTCGACGAGATCATCGCGCTGATCCGAAACTCGGATGACCCGGCGAAGGCCCGCGCGGCGATGGTCCGGCAATTCGAACTGAGCCCATTCCAAGCCAACGCGATCCTCAACATGGCCCTCAGGCGACTCACCAAGCTGGAACAGACCAAGCTCGAAGAGGACTATAAGGCTGCGCTCCTGCGCGTACACGACCTCATGGACATCCTGAGCGACCCGATCCGGCTGACGAAGGTCATGAAGGACGAGATCGTGGCGCTTCGGGACAAGTTCGGCGATGAAAGGCGAACCAAGATCGTCGCCCGCGAGGCCCGAGATTTTAGCGACGAAGACCTCGTGCCCGAAGAAGACGCGATCATCTCGATCTCGCGCGACGGGTACATCAAGCGCGTGAGCAAGGACGCCTATCGAGTTCAAAAGAGGGGCGGCAAGGGCGTCAGCAACGTCCACAAGACGGACGACGAGCCCGCCCACCTCTTCCAGGTGAACACGCACCACTACATCCTCTTCTTCACAGATCGCGGCCGGGTGTACAAGCTCCGCGCGTTCGAAATCCCCGAGACCGGGCGGTACGCAAAGGGCATGCCCGTGATCAACTACGTGGCCATCGAAAGCGACGAGCGCGTCACGGCGACGATCAGCATCAAGAACCTTAAAGACCCCGGGTTCCTCATCATGATCACGAGGCAAGGCGAGGTAAAGAGGACCGCGATCTCGAAGTTCGCCAACATCCGATCGAACGGTCTGATCGCCTTTGACATCGAAGAAGGCGACGATCTCTGTTGGGTGCTCCGCTCACGTGGAGACGACGACGTGATCATCGTGACCCGTCGAGGCCAATCCATCCGCTTCAGCGAAAAGGGCATCACCAGCCGATCACGGGCGGCCGGAGGAGTTCGCGCCATGCGGCTCAAGCCCAAAGACTACATCGTCTCCGCCGACATCATCTCGGACGACAACACCCTCCTAGTCGTCGGCGAGAACGGCTACGGCAAGCGCACAGCGCTGTCCGAATATAGAGTCCAGGGTCGGGGCGGCTCCGGCATCCTTACGATGAACGTGACCAGCAAGACGGGCGAGATCGTTAGCGCCGAGGTGGTCGCGCCCGACGACCGGCTGCTGATTATGACCACGCAGGGCAAGGCGATCCGAACTCCGGTGAAGGACATCCGGCTCGTGGGCCGCGTCGCCCAGGGGGTCAAGCTGATCAACCTCGCACAAGGCGACTCCGTAAGGTCGATCGCTCGGCTCATCCGGTCGGCAGACGAAGGGGAGTTCGACGACATCGAGGAACCTGAAGGGGCCGACGAGGGTTCTGAAGAACTCGAGGAGTAGAAACAACTTCAACAGTCACGTCCGAAAGCGCCTGGGGGAAGGCCGGCATTGAACGAACGTCAAGCCGTCGTTCTCACCGGGGGCGCAAGTCGCCGCATGGCCGCCGATAAGGCAAACATCGAAGTGCGCGGAGTGCCGATGGGACTTCGCATCGCTCGAGAATTGGCCGTAGCGGATTGGCCCGTCCTCGTCCTGGGCAATCAGCCGCTCGAAGGGCTCCCGTTCCAGGCCGACGCCGAGCAGCACCAAGGGCCGCTCGCGGCCTTACGGGAGTTCGCGCCCGAGGGCAAGATCGTATTCGTCGTCTCGTGCGATATCCCCCTCTTCCAGAGTTCGGTGGCCGAGGCGCTCTCCCAATCGCTGCTCGAAGCTGACGCTGCCGTTCCCGTGATCGGCGGCCGGCCCCAGTACCTCTGCTCCGCTTACCGATCAACATGCTTCGAAGTCCTTCGTGCGAACCCTGGGCTCCAGCGAATGGAGGAGTGGTTGGGTCTGCTGAAGGCTCGATGGATCGACGAGGCGCGGCTACGAGAACTCGGAATCGATCCGGACTGGGCGCGAGGCGCGAACACGCCGGAACAGCTACGCGCGCTTCTTGAGAAGGCCGACGCCACGCAAGACTTGGGGTAACGTTGCGCCATGCTCTGGTTGTTGGCGGCGGCGGCCATCGCGCCCGTCGTAGAACGTCCGAACATCATTCTGATCCTTTCGGACGATCATGCCCGGCAAGCGATCTCGGCCTATGGATCGCGGATCATTGATACGCCGGGGATCGACCGATTGGCCAGCGAGGGGTTCCGTTTCGATAGGCACTACACGGCCAACCCCATTTGCGCGCCAAGCCGAGCCTCGCTCCTTACCGGCAAGCACAGCCATGCGAATGGGCACAAAGACAACGTCTCCACCTTCGACGGGACGCAACAGACCTTTCCGAAGCTCCTGCAGCAAGGCGGCTATGAGACCGCGGCCATCGGTAAGTGGCACCTCGTCTCCGACCCCACGGGATTCGATCACTGGGAGGTATTGCCCGGCCAGGGCCTCTACCACAACCCGGACTTCCTGACCCCGAAAGGCCGCCACAGAGAAGAAGGCTACGTAACGGACTTGGTCACCGACAAGGCCCTCAAGTGGTTGAACGGAGCTCATGACAAGCCGTTCTTTCTGATGATCGGCCACAAGGCCCCCCATCGCAATTGGGTGCCGGATTTCCGGCAACTGCCGAACTTCAGGAGGTGGGACTTCCCCGAACCTCCGACGCTCCGCACCGAGTACGACGGCCTGGTATCTGCCGCGAAGAACGTTCGAATGCGGATCGACCAGCACATGAGAACCGACGTCGATCTACTCATCGACTTCGTGCCTCCTCGAATCGAAGGCGCAGCGGCCGAACGATGGCGGTCGTTCATGATTCCACAGTCTGAGGAGTACAAGCGCCGACTCGCCTCCTCCAACGATCTCCTCGGCGTGAACTTCCAGCGCTACCTGCAAAACTACCTGCGGTGCGTGGCATCGGTCGATGAAAGCGTCCGCCGCGTCCTAGACCATCTCGACCGCTCAGGGCTCTCGAAAAACACCCTCGTGGTCTACAGTTCGGACCAGGGTTTCTTTCTCGGCGAGAACGCGTGGTACGACAAGAGGTGGTTCTACGAGCCTTCTGCGGGAACTCCGCTCATCGTCCGAATGCCCGAGTCGCTTGGCCGACGCGCCCGCACGGCAGACATCCTCACCTCGAACGTCGACCTGGCGCCCACCTTTCTCGAACTCGCGCGCCTGCCCGTTCCCGCTGATCTCCATGGCCGTTCGTTCGCTCGGTTCCTGTTGGGGAACGACCGCTCGCCAATCCAGAACGCCGTCTATGGGCACTTCTACGAGAACGACGATCCTGACCACAAGGCGCCCCGGTACGTGGCGATCGCGACCGAACGCCATAAGTTGATCTACTACTACGACCTCGGCGAATGGGAACTCTTCGACGTATTGTCCGACCCGCTCGAGCAGAAGAACCTATGGGCGGAGCCGAGGGCCTCTCAGGTTCGCTCTGAGCTGGTGCGCAAGCTCATCGCGGAACAAAGGAGACTGCGCGAAGACCCTGAGATCATCGAAGCGGTGGCCCGGGCCGCGAAGGGCCTGGGGATCGAGTAAGGGCGGAGTGGGTTCGAACCAGTGGAGCCGACGGTCGGATTCGAACCGACGACCTGCGGTTTACGAAACCGCTGCTCTACCACTGAGCTACGTCGGCAAACAGGTTAGATTATGGCTCGTGAGCCTGCAATACGCAAGGGCAGGCCCATCGAGCCATTCAACGACGAGCAGCGAGCGCCGTCGGCGCGCCAGCCTGGTGCCTGGTCCCCATTTTTCGACCAGGTCAGAGTTTTAGCTTTTCCGCCTCCTGCATTGTGTCTGAAACCCGGCTCTTGAAGCTTGCGGGAGTGAGCCGGGTCTGCCCCCCAGAATTGAAGACGTCGGAAAAGTAGTCCTCTGGTTCAAACTGGAGGCAATCATGAAGAGATCGAAGTTCAGCGAGGAGCAGATCGTGAGGATTCTGCAGGAGGCAGCATCGGGCCAGAAGACGCAGGCCCAGCTTTGCCGCGACCACGGAGTCAGCGCCAACACGTTCTACGTGTGGAAGCGCAAGTATGCGGGGATGCAGACCGACGATGTGCGGCATCTGCGCGAGCTCGAGCGGGAGAACGCTCAGCTCAAGCGTCTTCTTGCCGAAAGAGACCTTGAGATCGACGCGGTACGGGCGCTGTTCCGAAAAAACGGACTCGCGCTCCCGAACCCGTCGCGGGGGCGCGATTCCTGATGGAGCGGAACATGACGGTCCGCAGGGCTTGCTGGATGACCGGGATCTCGACTCGCGCTGTTTATGAGGAGCCAGGGCCGGACCGGGACGCTGCGCTCAGGGAAGCACTCAGGAGGGTCTGGCGGCCCAACATGGGCTACCGGATGGCGCAAGCCCTGGTGAAGGAGGAGTTCGCTCCCTTGAACCTCAAGCGGGTGCATCGAATCTGGAAACAGGAGCGGCTCGGCCGCAAGACGCGATATCGCAAGAAGCGGACCGGGAACCCGGTTCCCCTGTCGGCGGAGCATCCCAACCACGTGTGGACGGTGGACTTTATCCATGATTCCTGCCTGAGCGGAACGAAGCTCAAGGTGCTTTCGGTGGAGGATGAGTTCACTCGGGAGTGCCTGGCTCTGGAGGTGGCGACGCGGATCAATGCTCGCAAGGTGCGCGACGTATTGGCTCCGCTCTTTGCCGATCGCGGGGCTCCCCGGTTCGTTCGGAGCGATAACGGCGGCGAGTTCGTTGCCCGGCTGCTCGCGGTGTTTCTCTCTGAATCCGGTTCGAACAGCCGCTTCATCGATCCGGGCAAACCCTGGCAGAACGGGTTCGTGGAGTCGTTCCACTCGACCCTGCGCCGGGATCACCTCGACGTCGAGGTCTTTGTCAATCTGGCCGACGCTCAGATGAAGACGGCGATCTACCGTCGCTACTACAACGAGGTTCGGCCGCATTCGTCGCTTGGCTATCGCCCCCCGGCGGTGGCCGCGCAGAGTCTGGAGTTCAGTCGGGCTACGCCCTGCCTGCCCCCCAACCCTGCTGGGATATCATCAGCGGAGGTCTACTCTTAAGATGTCTTCAACAATGGGGGCTGGCCAGACCCAACTCATGGGATGGCCACCCGCCGTTCTGCGTGATGCTGGTGAGCTTATCGGCATCGTCCACCACGTAGCTCTGCGTCGTCCCGTTCAGCGTCTCCGGATCTGAAACGCTCTGCTTAGGAGCGATCTCCTAAGTGCCAGACAGCCAATCCCCAGAGGTAATGGCCCGCTCATCGGCCCAACGACGCCAGCGCTTTCCCGATCTGCCACGTACCTATATACGATCGAAACCGAACTCGTCTTGCAACGCTGTTCTCAGGATCCAACCCAAGGGATTCATTGGCAAGCTGTAGTGCCTCGCGGAACTCCCTCCTCCTCCATGCGATTCTCGAAAGAAGTGCAATCGTGCCAGCCAGCCCCTTGGTGGGACCATATTGCGCGTACCATTTCTTCGCATAGACATACAGTCTTTGGGCATCAACCAACTCGCCATCGACTTCTAGGCAGTAGCCAAGCCAGGAAGTTGCGTAAATGTCAAACACCAGGTGGCGCATATCTTGAGCACGGAGCTTCAACTCTCGGTATCTGTGCCAGTCGGCATCCGACCGAGCAAGAACCAATCGCGCCACTAAGTCTATGGGACAATCGGGCACGGGTGGAAACTTTAATAGTTGCCTGAGTGACTCCATGTCCGGTTCTGCTAACGCTTGCTCAACGAATACCTTACGGAAGGCGTAATCCTCGCTCGTTAGATCGTATCGAGTTAGCAATTCTTGGACTGTCTTCCTTTCGTTGCATGCCTGATCTACAGCAATTCTTGCGAATTCTATATCCGTCGATCGACGCGTAACCGGGAATTCGGCCACAATACTGTGAGCATCTTGACAGAGCCCTAAGCAAGCTAACGCAATGGATCGAATCATACACGCATAATCCCAATTCCGAATAGGTTCACGTACATTCTCTATTGTTGCCATTGCGCCGCTCCAATCTCGGGCAGATAGCTGGGACCATGCAAGGGCCAAGGCGCGCCCCTCAGAGGGAGCGTCATCGAATAAGTGCCTTGCGAAGTCAAGGCTAGCTTGAGGCCCCTCGACTATTCGGATCGCATTGGTTACCACCGACAATTGGTCGTCATCAAGCAGTTCGGTGGGCTTAGAGCGAAAGCGTATCAGCACCGCCTGTGGACCTTCGGATTGGAATAAGTGATACAGGTCTTTCATGTATCGGTATCGCCTACCGCTGCACCTAACGGCTAATCAGGGTTCTCAAACTCACGATAGATGTCGTTGATGCTCGTTCCACCATACCTCCAGTTGCCCCTGTTGGCTTCCTCAACGTACGGAGTAATCTGGTCTCCTACCCAATGCGCAATGTCACGAATTGTACTAACCGGTGTTGGATCGAGAATCTCTACGAGTTCTGGAATCAACAACAACGCACCGAGGTTTGTGAAGGCCCCGCCTGAGCCGCCTCTGCCACCAGGCTTGTCCGGATCGATTGAGATCTGCCTGCCATCAGGAAGCTCTATAACTGTGTTGGGGTCGGTCGAAGGTGGCTTCGCAGCGGGTGCGGAAATGGCATATGGTTCTTTCAGAGAATCAGGGTCCCTGAAGTGGGGAAGGGAGTCCTTAGTCGGATTATCGAGATCATCCAATAGTTTTGCAAGCAGGATTCGGAGTTTTCTCCAGCTAATAGTGCCGGATGGGTCGGACCGGGTTAGGGGGCTAGCGCCGCAGTACGAGTACCAATTCCTCCCATCTTTCACCGGATCCCTAGTCAGGAACCTCCCCGTAGAGGGATCGTAATACCTATGCCCCAGGAGCTTGAGACCGGAGTCGGAGTCGGATTGGTAGCCGTAGGGGCCGCCGTAGGCGAAGGGGCCGGACCAGGTTCCCGAAGACGAGGTCACGTTGCCGAAGGCGTCGTGCTGGATTGAGCCTGTGACGGATTGGCCGGTCGAGGTCTGAGAGTCCCCGTTCTTGATCTCGCCGTGGTAGAAAGTGGTCAACCCACTCACCCCATTGAGCGTACCTGCGCCTCGTATTGACAGGCACCCCGACATTTGGATCCTTAGCCTATCAAGTTTCATAGTTCAGCCCAGTTAACCGACACGGTCACATTGGGAAGTGTTGTACGCAAGAGTGCGCGCACAGCACTCGCGACACTCTTACCGTCACGACAGTAGATGTAAATCACATACTCACCATTGCCGATCGAGTGACCGTCTACTTCAGCATTGCCACGATTAAGGCACAAATCAAGCAGCTTTGCTTCAATATCTTGACACTGCTGTAACTCTGCGGGACTGGCCATCGGCAAATGCACTCTGACTGCATGAGTCCAATCGTCGGCATCCGCAAATTCCTTAGCGCCGACTTCCTCTGCACGAAGCATTGCCTTTCCCAGCCTTGTCTTGATGAATTCTCCTTTCCATGCTTGGAACCTCTCCTGGAAGGCCGCCTTTTGCTCGACTGATTCAGCAGCAAGGGGAAGGTTGCCAAACTGGTCCAGTTCCGGGAAGGTGACGAGGTTGTTCCTTTTTAGATCGATGTTCCGATCGACCCATCCTTGTACGTAACCTATTGAGGAAAAGCCATCGGTCAGGCCCGTTTCTCCCCAACGTGCCATTCGAATCCAGCGACATTCCAGAGACTTCGAATCAAGCTGATATACTCCACCCGTTCGCCCACCAACAACCTTGATCTCAAGCCACTTGGAGTCTTCAAATTGCATGTCAATTCCAACTAGCGTCCAACCTCTGTCTTCCATTCCATCGCAATCAACGCGAAACAGAAACACGCGTTCAACGTCCCTGTCCTTCATGCTACAGTAATGTTCCATGGTAGGCAAGGCAAGCAGTCTTTCTGGAAGCACTCGCAAGAGACCAATGTGTCGTCTCTTTGCAGTCAAGACGAAATGCCCAAGAGCGTACGTGTCGTTGGACAGGGGGATCGACCAAATTGAGCCTTTCTTTGCTCGTTGCATACTCATCGCTTTTGTAGCCGCAGAGTTCTTGGTCTTGGCTATCGTAGCTGTCGCCACTTCAGGGCGTTTCGCTTGTTGAACAACTGGCCTCCAGTGATTCCTCCGAACATGTCTATGTACTCCTGCTCGCGAAACACGCGCTCGAACGCATCATCGCTCGAGTAAATGGGCTCGAAGTGAAGGCCCAACTTGTTTCTAAGCTTCTTATGGTCCCGTTTTCTCCGTACGAAATCATTCGTACTACCCACATATCTGACGACACCTTCTGAGTCGATCAGATGATACACGCCCGCCCGCCCAGCGCGCTCACCTGCCTCCTCACCGATCTCCTTTCCGCCTTTATGGAGACCGAGCCTGGTGAGACGCTTCCCTGGGTCGTGTCCCAGGACGTGGTGTAGAGGGCGCCATCCGCCTGTTCCATGATATCACCATCCGCTTGCTCTTGCGAGCAGCGCGTCGTTTTTCGTGCTCGGCAGCCCGAGGCTCTCCTTGGGAGCCTGCCGCCGGGAGACTTGCCATTCGTCGTGCTGCTCCATGAGGATCGCTCCCACCAGCCGCACCACCCCGGATTCGTTCGGGAATATCTGCACCACGTCCGCGCGGCGCTTCACCTCCCGGTTGAGCCGCTCCAGCCCGTTGGTCGAGGCCAGTTGCGGCCACAAACCCGGCGGATGCGCCCGGTGCGCCAGCACGTCCTCCATCGCCTCCCGCATGAGCCGAACCGCCTCCGGAAAGGTCTCCTCCAGATGCGCGGCGACCTCCAGCCACTTGGCCTTGGTGGTCTCTATATCGGCCTGAGCCAGAGCCGTGCGGATCAGGCAGGCCACCATCTCCTTGCGCCCTTTGGGAACCCGCGCCAGCACATTGCGCATGAAGTGCACCCGGCAGCGCTGCCACTGGCAGCCCATGCAGCGCTCGATCGCTTTCTTGAGCCCCGAGTGGGAGTCTGAGACCACCAGCCTCGTCCCCCGAAGGCCCCGGTCGAGGACCGAGCGCAGGAACTCCGTCCAGAACTCCTCCGTCTCGGCGTGCCCGACGCGCATCCCCAAAACCTCGCGGCGCCCCTCTTCGTTCAGTCCGATCGCCACCACCGCCGCCTTCGACACGATCCGAGAGCCGTCGCGAACCTTCACGTAGGTAGCGTCCAGCCAGAGGTAAGGGAAGCTCCCCTCGAGCGGACGCTCCAGGAACTCCCGAACCCGCCCCTCGACCTCCAGGCAAAGGCGAGAGACCTCGCTCTTGGAGATCCCGGAGCCTCCCAGAGCCTGCACCAGATCGTCCACCGCCCGGGTGGAAACCCCTTGCAGGTACGCTTCCTGAATTACGCTCACGAGAGCCTTCTCCACGCCCCGGCGAGGCTCAAGAAAGCTCGGGAAGTAGCTGCCCGTGCGGAGCTTGGGAATCCGGAGTTCTACGTCTCCCACGCGCGTCTTCCAACTGCGGTCGCGGTACCCGTTTCTCCAGGTCTTCCGGTCTGAAGCCTCCCTTTGAGCCTCCACCTCGAGTTCCATCAGCTCCGAAAGTGCGTCTTTGACCAACTCTCGAAGCATGTCCCTAACTTCCGCGCCCTCCAAGAGCGCTATGCTATTGTTTGCCATTCTCGTCCTCCGTTGACTTCTCACAAAGCAACCGGACGGAATGGCGCCTCTTTCTACACCACGAGCTGGGACACTAACCCTCGCGGTCCGCAAAACGGGCCGCAAAACACCCGCATTCCAACCCGAAACTCGTCCGGGATCTGCCAAACCGACCCTCCAATCTCCCCACGACCCCGATCCGAAGAGGGAAAAACAAGTTCTTCAGCAAACTCCTAGGTTGAAGACGGAAAGGGTCAAACTCGAGGTTGGTCAGTTTTTGGGGGACCAGTCAGTAGGCCTATCCCATAGCATGGCCGCCACCGTAAGGCGCTTATTCGACGGTCCCATTAAGGTTACTCCCGATCGCTCGGGTGCAGCACACCCGTCGGGTCTCGCCTCGCAATCAACTTCAGTCCATGATCTGCCAACGCTCGAATGTCCTGCAATTCGTGCAGCGTCAGCCTCCGAAGCTCCGTCCTGCAACGTTCATCGCCTATGGCAGTTAATCCCATTATTACTGCATTCAAGCGAGAAACTGGCGTTCGTTCACGAAACGTAAAATACATATCCACGTTAAACCGATGCCGAGCAATCTTCCACAGAGATAGATTAGCCTGTTCCCTAACCGAAACAGAGGGCTCTCCTGATAGCTTATGCAGCGCACGCTCCGACAGATCCGACACCACTCCTCCAAGAATCTCAGCGACTTGGGCCCTTCTGGTCTCCGAAATGCGATCTGAATCGCGAAGATAGATATCAGCCAGTTCATCGTCGCGCATTTGGCCAAGAAAGGTGACTGCGTCGGATACTATATCCGAATTGGTCTCACTTAGCACTATGCGCTGGGCCACCGGAATCGCTTCGACAACAACGAGCGCCCTGCAATACTCCCAAGCGGCGAATCTTGTGAAACCGTGCGTCGAGTTCAAGGCAGCTAGCGCTAAGCCTTTCCTGCTGATGTCCTGTTCTTTTGTCGCACGTCGAAGCAAGTCGTCAGCAGCCTCATCTCTCGTAGGTGGGGCTGCAGTCCGGACCGCAACGTACATAGCAGTCCTCTGCACTGCGACAACAAGCAGTGCGCCAAGCGCTACGGCGACGGCATAGCGAATCACCTGACCTAGCTGAGAATTGATCATTTCCACAATTTACCTGTGATGTTAGTCCAGCCAAGCGTCAAGAAGCTCTCTCATTTCCTTAGGTGTATACATTTTACTGCGGTTTGGATTGGGAACAAAATTCACCGTCTTCCCGTTGAAAACGTCGTACAACACATGCGCGATCCATGTGGCACAATTGTAGTGCTCGAAGTCGTAATGTCGTCCGTTACCTGAGCTGTAGGCATAAGCATCGGCAGTAATGAGCACCTTGAGCGCCTTGTACTGTTCCTGCGTGAGGTTGATCTCGGCAGAAGGGGTTGATCCGGATCCGGGCTCGTCGAAAAGCCGGACATATCCGGGCCCGGAGCGTTCCCCAGAGGAGGACGATCCGCTCCCACCGCCCCCATACGCGGACTCCTCGGACGGGAAGAAGCCATAGTAGGCTCGCCAACCCCGAGCGTCCTCCAGGCCGATTAGCGCATGGGACCCCATACCAAAGCCACCTTTCTTTTGGACGACTACGAGCTTCTGAGCGCCGTCCGCGTCTGCGAATGCACTTGGATTGCTGTCACAATACCCATACCAATTCCTCCCGTCCTTGATGGGATCTCTGGTCAGGAACCTTCCTGTGCTTGAGTCGTAATACCGATGCCCCAGGAGCTTGAGGCCGGAGTCGGGGTCGGATTGGTAGCCGTAGGGTCCTCCGTAGGCGAAGGGGCCGGACCAGGCTCCTGAGGACGAGGTGACGTTGCCGAACGCGTCGTATTGAACGCTGGCGGTGACGCTTTCAGAGGTGTTGGACTGCGAGTCCCCGTTCTTGATCCCGGCGTGGTAGAAGGTCGTCGTAGAGGAGCGCCGCTCCGAGATCCCCGGCGTGTAGGTGGCTGCGCCGTCGGAGAGCACCGGCGAGGTCACCGACACCCCATCGCGAAGGAAGGTCTTCGACCCGCCGGAGTCGGTCAGCCCCACCCTGGTATCCAGCCCATTGTAGGAAAACGAGTTGGTCGACTGGTTGGGGTAGGTGATCCCCGTCACCCTCGACTCATAATCGTAGGTCAGCGAGGTCGTCCCGGCCGAGGTCTCCACCGCGGTGGTTCTGCCCGCCGAGTCGTAGGTGAACTCCTTCACCGTCTGCTGCCCGACCTTGACCTCCAGCAGCTTGTCCGCATCGTCGTAAACGTAGTCCTCGGTGACGGAATTCACCGTCCGAGTCAGGCGGTTGCCGTTGGCATCGTAGGTGTACGAAGCCGAATACCCGTTCCTGGACTCCGAAACGAGTTGGTCGATGTCGTCGTAGCCGTAGCTGGTCTGCACCCCGCCCGTGGTGTGGGTCAGCACGTTTGAGGCGGGGTCGTAGGTCCAGGTCTGCGTGCGGACCGTCTGGTTCGAGGAGTTCTTCAAAAGAACCTGCGTCACGCGGCTGCGGACGTCGTACGAAACCGTCTCGTACATGCCGCTGTCCAGCGTCCTTTCGGTGACCCGCCCCCCGGCGTCGTAGGCAAACGCCGTGACCTCTTCGAACGGGTTCTCCAGGCTCAGTAGACGTCCCGCGTCGTCGTAGGCATAGGTGGTCACCCCCACCCCGTCCACGTCCATGCTCGTTCTGCGCCCGGCGTCATCGTAGGCGTAGGCGATCTCGCCCTCGGGGGTCTCCAGCAGCGTGAGCTGCGAAGCGGCGTCGTAGGTCCAGTTCGTCGTGCCGGTGGCGTCGGTCATCTGGGCGCGCCGCCCGGCGAAGTCGTAGCTGAAGGCCGTGTCGGTTCCGGTGGGATAGTCCACCCCAATCATCCGCCCCGCGTCGTCGTAGGCGTAAGAGACGGTCTGCGAGAGGGGGTTGGTGTAGGCCGACACCTGGCCGTTGCCGTTGTAGCTCCAGGTCTCGACCGAGCTATCTGCCAGCGTGAGGGTGTAGACCTCGCCCCTTGCGGTGTAGGCGTAGTTGCGGGTCTTGCCGCGCCCGTTGGTGACGCTGGTGAGCCACCCGTTCGAGTTGTAGGCGTAGGTCCCCGACTCCTCCTCGGCGTTCGTGACCTGGGTGAGCCTGCCCGCGTCGTCGTAGGCATACGAGGTGACCTTGCCGCGCTCGTTGGTGACGCTGGTGATCCTCCCCACCTCGTTGTAGGAGCGAAGAACCTCCTCCTCGTCGTCGTGGGTGATCACCGACAGCCGCCCCCACTCGTCGTAGGCGAACGACTCGGTGATGCCGTTCGGGTCCGTGACGCTCGTGACCCACCCCAGGGAGTTGTAGGCGATCTCGGTCAGCCCGTCCTCTGGGTCGGTGATGTCTGTGAGGTTGCCGCTGGTGTCGTACCCCAGCGTGGTGGTCTCTTCCTCGCCGTTGGTGGTGCTCAGAACCTGCCCGTACGAGTCGTAGGTGTTGGTTTGGACGACGCGCTCCAAGGGGTCCGTGACGGTCTCCAGGTTCCCGTAGGCGTCGTAGTCATAGGCGGTGAGGTTCTCCAGCGGGTCCTCGGCGCTCAGAAGGTCGTTTTCTGAGCTGTAGGTGAAGGTCCAGGTCTTGGAGAGCGGGTTGGTGACCGTCAGCACGTTGCCCCTGGAGTCATAGGTATAGCTCCAGGATTTGCCCCGGCGGTCGGTCTTGCCCGTGACCTGGTTGCTGCCGTTGTAGGAGTAGCTTTCGCTGAAGGACGCCTGGTCGGTGATGCTGACGAGCTTGCCCGAGGAGTAGTTGTGAACGATCGTCTGGCTGCCCGGCAGGGTGATCGTGGTGGCGCTGGCGGTGTAGGTATAGCCGGTGGTGTGGCTGAGCGGGTTGGTGGCGCTTGCCAGGCTCCCGTCGGAGTTGTAGCTGTAGTCCCACTCCTTGCCCCGCCGGTCGGTGTGGGTGGTGATCCGGTGGGAGGCGTCGTATTCGAACGCGTCGGCATAGGTCGTCTGGTCGAGGTCCGGCCACTCCACGGCGTCGAGCTCATCCGTCTGGGAGTTGAGGTCGAAGGTCCACACCCTGCCCAAAGGGTCCTCGACGGAGGTGAAGTTGTTGTTCTGGTCGAGCGAGATCGTGAGGCTGCGCCCGCTGGGGCCGGTAACCTCGGTGACGTAGTTGTACTGGTTCAGCGTGAGGGTGATCTGGTTGCCGCTTCGGTCCTCGATCTCGTGGCAGAAGCCATCGTCGTTGAAGCGGTACTCGGTCTGGTCCTTCTGGGTCAGGGTCCAGGTGCCGTCGGTGTGCTTGACGAGCTTATCGTAGAGGCCCGCGGGCGGGTCGTAGTCGGTGTCGAAAGCGGTCGAAGGGAAAGCGATCGAGGCAAAGAGCTTCGAGAGGTCCCCAACCTCTCCGCCTCCCCCACCCATCGACTGCGAAAACGGGATCGCCGTGCCGTCGCCCCAGTGAACGATGGCGGTGCCCATGGACTCGTAGATGTAGATGTCATAGGTCCAGGTCCAGCCGTGGCCAAGTTCGTCGTTGTAGTCCGACTGGCTGTTGTGAAACAGCGTGAAATCCACGGCCATGCCGCCCCGATCCTCCCAGGACACCAGGGGAACCCGGGTGAGCTTGTTGCCGTTGCCGCTGTTGACCTGGCCGCCGGGGGAGTTGACCTGTCCCTCCCAGGGCAGCCCCGCTCCGGGGGCCTCTTCGCAGGCGAGCGTGTGGGTGGGAGGCGGAAGCGCGCCGCTGGTGGAGGCCAGGAGCCTTGCCATGCGGCTTTGAGCGGCGGCGGCCTTGGTGCGGGCGTTCCAGAGCCCCCCGCGAGTGGCCGGATCGCGGCTGGGATTGACCCCCCGGTAGGCGGGGAGTGGCCGGTCGGTGAAAGGCCCCACCCGTGATTGCAGCGCCCTTTGGGCAAAGTCCGCCGCAGCCAGCAGAGCGCCGTTGATCCCCGCCGAACCCGAACTGTAGGCAAGGCTGAAGACGAGCGTGATCGAGACGAGCCTGCCGAAAACCCCCTTCCGCGCACGCCCCCACATGCCCTTACTTATACAACACATTCTCCAAAACGTCAAGACCAAAGTTGGGAGTGCTTTTTTGGAGCCCTTTTCGGGAGCACCCCTCGCGCCCTACACGAACACGCGGAGAACAAGTCGAAAGTCGCCTTTTGCAGCATCGCCCTTGCCGCCCGGCGACACCCGCCGAGCATCTGCTTCACCGCTGATCTGGCTATCTGAGCCCATGATCAGGTCTGAATGGATGCCCTTCTATGTCTCTGTCGCGATCTTCCAGACCGCTGCCCTCGGCTCTGGGAGCGCCCGCGGCTCGCGGGCAGGGTAACACGAGCACCCTGGAGGGAGTACCAGAAGGAGGCAGGCACTCTCCCCGGCAGGGCTCCCGTAGACCCCATCCGGGTGCCACCCGTGGGATATAGAGCTATCTCATCGGACGGCCACCGCCCGCTGGCTCCGTGGTCGCGACAGAGTTAGGCCTGCGTCTTCTGGCCCGATGCTGCCTCCTGCAGAATCCTCACGATCTGCTCCTCGGTGAACTTCGATTTCTTCATGATTGCCTCCAGTTTGAACCAGAGAACTACTTTTTTGACGTCTTCAATTTTGGGGGGCAGACCAAGGCCACTAGGAGGCTATTGGCGAACTCCTCCGTTTTCACGGTTTCCTTCGTAGAGGAGGCTGCTGGCGAAGCTTGCCATGGAGCTCAGTGGCCGTCTCCCTATGACCGGAATGAATCCCATACCGTTATGGATAGTCTCTCGTCACCAATTATGTCTTATACTGTCCACAAGCGCCTCCGGTGGCACCTCTGGATTTTCCATGCCTTGCCACACGGGTGCTGCGGGAGGAAAAGTACATGAGCGTAGGAACAGCGCCGGGCGCATGGAATGTCGCCCGAGAATTCTTCACTCGGAGTGCGGTTGTTGGGTTGTGGGCCGCAACGGCACTCGCGCAGGCGTCGATTCAGTTCACTCCTCATCCGGACACCGTTTCCGCCCCCTACTACTTCAGCGGGACCAACTCGCGAGCCTCTTTCTATGCCCATGTCGTCTATCCGACACTGCACATCGCCCGGGCACAACTGGTGCTTATCAAGGGTAGCGAAGAGACCATCGTCATCGACCAGACGATTCCGATATCAGGACAGCCGCCCAAGTGGATTTATCTATCTGAGATATCCCTTTACTGCATGTTTGACTCTACGCATTACTTTCCTGGAGACATCGTCAGGGTGGAAATGCGAATCTATGCGGACGGGCAATGGTGGACCGACCATTATGACGTAATCGTCAAGAACCGCATACTGCTCGCCCAGCATCCCGATCCGGGTATATTCGGAGAACCTGCGCTGGTTGCTTCCGATACCATTGGGCCAACCTACGAGAGACCAACCTTGTTTGGGGATTGGTCTCCCGCCGCGTTCTGCTCCGGCATGGCCAGCACGAACGCGATCTACTATAATGGACACGGAACTCCGAATTCTATTAAGGCTGGCTTGGTCATTGACGGCCTCCCTACCCGCGTGCTCCCTTATGGCGATCCTACACCTGTGTTCGGTTCCGTCGAATACGATCGCATTGCCCAGATCGGTTCGGGCGTTCCGCCCTTCAACTCGACGCAGCAGCCCGGCATCAATCTCGCTTACCTCGAGTCTTGTCGCTCCGGAGTAACCAACAACTTCATCCGGTTTTGCTACCCCTACATGAATGGATACGGTTTCTGGCTGGAGGATCAATGCGTTTTAGCTTACAACACCGTTGTCTGGTTGAACGAATATGAGTCCAAGGCGCAAACGCTGTACACCTCGTTGGTTGCGGGGAACGTGGTGACCAAGGCGCGAAAGGACCTAGTAGATCACGACCCACCCTATCGCTGTGACTCGCCTGCCCGCGAAATGGATTATGAGGATCTTGCCCGGTACGGCGACCACAACACCCGTTTCAAGAGCGTATATACCGCCACCGATAGCGATCCTGTAGGCTGGTATCTACCCTACTACCCGCGCTAAGGAGGCAACCATGAGCAAATGCAGGTTCCTTTGTTTCATCATCGTCAGTTGCTGGGGCGCCGAGGTCAATGGCCAGGTTACGAGCGAGAGCGCAGCCCTCCAAGTCGCTCGGACATTCCTTCAGCGTGTAGAACCGGAAATCTCGCCCGGCGATCTTTCGCTATTGAGCGCTAGCCGCGTTGTCGGGCATCGTCTTGACTTGACGGTCGCCCGGTGGAGTGTGAGCGGCGGCGACAGGATCGTCAGTCTCGACGAAGAAACGGGAGCCATTAGGAGTTACTCCAATTCGAAGCTCTATTCTGCAGTGAACGGACCCGATGGGCTGCGTTTGCCGAGATCCGGCCCTCCCTTCTACAGGGACGAGGCGGATTTGATCACAAGGGCAAAGCGCAAGCTCGAGGCCATCGGTTGGGCTTTCGGTCCAGACGTTTCCTATGGCCACCGCCCGATCCCCGTACCGGATGCCCACGGAAATATAGGAAAGGTCATCATTTGTCTTAAGTTTGATGATCGTCCCAACGGCTACTCGACGCTGCAGGCAGGAAACAGGGCGATTATCAGCCTGGACTCTCTGACAGGTGAGATCGTGGAGCTTCAACGCTTCATCGGTTACACCTATGCCCCGCCTACGGTGAACATCACGACGGAACAGGCGGTGCAAGCAGCTAGAGAAGTTATCGACGTGGGGCCTTCTCCGACCGTATTGGGTCCGGCCTACCAATGCCTGATTGAGTGGGGGCCGTTGTCCGAGCGCGGTAGGGCTCTGTATCGGTCCAAGACGATGCCCCTGGGATACTGGATACATGGGCTGATGGAAGACGCTGTTGTAGCTTCCGACACCGGCGAAATCCTGAATCACTATGCCAACGCAACAGGAGGCGAAGAGCCAGACTCGGCAGCAAATGCGGCTACCACGCAGCCTCCCACGGGGCGTGTTGCCTCAGATAAAGAGAGCGCAGCTAACGCCGGCTCAGCGACAGGGAAAGGCACGCGCGGGAATCCAATGACCGTCGTGCTAAGTTCTGCGGCTGCCCTTCTGGTTGTTGCTGGGGCGATCCGGGCGTTCCGCCATGCGCACAGGTAGAAGGGTCGAGCCGCAAACACAGCCGTCCCGCGTCGTCGTAGGCATAGGTGGTCACTCCCACCCCGTCCACGTCCATGCTCGTTCTTCGCCCGGCGTCATCGTTGGTGAAGCTCTTCACCGTATTCCCGCCTTGGGTGATGCTGGTGAGCTGGCAGTTTACGGCTCGGCGGGGCTATGGTGAGACGCTGTTCTCAGCGTAGTCCGCGTCGGCGCGACACAGCAGGACTACCGGATGCCTGCGGGACGCAGGCGCAACGCTTGCCGGCGATGCCGCTTGGTCTCGGACACCCTCTCAGCATCATTCTTTACTGCCGCGTCATAATTGACCCATGAGCACGGACACACAAGAAATGCCCAGCGGGACGCAGCCACTGCCGGAGCACGGCTGGCTAAAGAAGCTCGTGGGCAACTGGAAGGTAGAAAGCACCATGATGATGCCCGACGGCAGCACCGCCACCGGGACGGGCTCCGAATCGGTCGTCGAGTTTGGCCCCCTGTGGGTTCACGGGGAAGGATCGGGAACCATGCCCGGCGGCGACACCATGAGCTACAAGACCGGTCTAGGCTTCGACGTCACTTTTCGAGGCTACAGGGGGTTCTGGATGGCCGACGTCTCGTCGCACCTCTGGAAGTACGAAGGCGAGCTCAGCGACGACGGGCGAGTCATGACGCTGCGATGCGTCGGCCCGAACATGATGGTCGATGGCGAGACGGCCAACTATAAGGACGTCATCGAGATCGTCGACGATAACCATCGCACGCTCACTTCGTATGGCGAGCAGGAGAACGGCGAGTGGATGGAGTTCATGAAGGCGACCTATACGCGCGTATAGGGTCATTTGCGCCGGATAACGATTCCTTGACCCACATAACGGACTGTCGGATCGTTCGTTAGGACGATCAAGTCTCCGTCATTTGGGGCGGCGCGTCAAGGGGTAAGGGCGAAACAATGGCTTCATGCTACGTCGCGCCTTTACCCTCATCGAATTGCTGGTTGTGATCGCGATCATCGCGATCTTGGCAGCCATCCTCTTTCCCGTCTTCGCTCAGGCGAAAATCGCAGCGAAGAAATCCGTCACGTTCTCGAATCTGCGGCAAGTCTCCGTGGCGTCGCTCCTTTATATGGGAGACAACGACGACAAGGCGATGCCGCTCTTCACTTACAACCCGAGCGACAACTCGTATCCGACCTCGTATGGGTTCCATTACTACCCTATCCTTCTGCTTCCCTACACGAAGAACGAGCAGATGTTCCTTTGTCCTCAAGACATCGAGCAAGACCCCGTGCAAAGTGATTCTCAATGCCGCGGGCGTTTCGACCCGAATAACAGCTACCATCACTACCTTGTGGGCGCCAATCCGAGCTACGGATTCAACTTCAGGTATCTCAATACCGTCACCGTTGGTTCGCTGTATGGAACTCCATTCCCTTGGTATTCGGGGATCTCGACGACTTCCTTGGATAACGTCGCAAACACGATCATGTTCGCAGAGGCGACGATGAAGGACCTCCAGGTTCCGCCCGCTTATGGCGGACCTCCCGTTACCGTGCGAAACGCCGTCGGGTATTCGCGAATCCAGCCCCCGTTCGCAGTTCCTGTGCCTCCGGGACTGCCCCCTTACAACGGTTGGTCGGGGGCCTTTCCCGATGCCCGTTCGCAGGGCCAGCTTTGGGGACGATTCGATCCGAAGCGAGTGGCGGCGATGTGGGTCGACGGGCACGTGTCCTTCCCCCACGTCTCCCAGCTTCGCGCCTCTGGAACGACGGAAGACGAAGTCAACCGCTACTGGAACGGCAAAGGGTAGGTCCCTGAAGAGAACTCATCCGTCGCCTCGGAGCGCTCCAGAATCAGTCTTGCAGCGCCTCGGGGCGGCGGATGGCCATGCCTAGGAGCGGCTGCATCCCGAACTTGCGGTCGAGGTCACATTCTCGTCCCCGACGCGAGTTTCGTCCACACGGGGACTTTGCAACCAATGACCTGTGAACTCGTACGTTTCGAGGAGGACTGAGCCGACATTTCTTGAGAGCGAACAGGTTCTTGCGGGGAAAGGAAAGTCGTTGTATACTGATTTCGGGCGATACATGCAGATAGGGCAAAGAAAGCACCTCAAATCGTCACGTTGGGCGCCCTTGCTCCGATGCTCAGGGCTGTTCGTTCTGATGTGTTATTTCGGCGCTCCGGCGCCCTGCGAAACGCTCATCTGGTTGCCTGAGGACACGAGCCCACCAAACTATTTTAGCGGGGCAAACTCTCGAGTCCGGGCTTATGGTTGCGTCTGGAACGGAACGCTCGGGTTGACGCACGTTCGCCTTTGGATCGGCGAAGGCCCACCCCTTGTGGATTACGAAGTGCCTTGGCACCCGTTCCTTTACGTGAACGAGGTGCAGATTCGCATTATGTTCGACAGTGCTCACTTCGACGACGGCGACGTTGTAGAAGTGACTTTCGAACTCACGGACACGGATAACGTGGTTCACCAGGAATCGATATCGATCCCCGTTTACAACAAGGCCTCCCTTTTCGGACGCTTCGATTTGGACTGTCAACCTCTCTTCTGGAAAGAGGCCACGGGGCAGTGGTCCACAGGCGGCGACGAGTGCTTCGGCGTCCCAGTCGCCGAAGACTATTTCGCGCCCTACGGAAACCTCAATTACCGCAATCACCACAGAAATACGATGCTCGGTTGGGACAAGGTCGACCTTCTGCAAGCTCTTTCAGATGTGAACGTTTTCTACGTCCATACCCATGGCAGCCAGACTCACTTCTGGACTGATAAGAACGACTACCACTTCTCGTATCCCAATCCGCCTGCCATCTCTCCTGAGAACGCTTTCGCCGTCACGGTTCCGCTGAACTACCAACAAACCGGATTTACCCTGAAGCCGACGCGCATTGCAGCTAACGGGACGGGCCTTCCGCCCTTCAACAGTACGGGGCTTCCTCCGATCAACGTCGCGTTCTTGGACGCCTGCGACGCAGGGACGGACAATTCCTTCGCAGAGGCGTTGCTTTATCCAGGGGGCAACTTCTACACCGGATATCTCTGGTTTCCCGAGAACCAGGCGGAAGTGGGTTATGCAATATCGTTTCAGGCGGGCCAAACCGCTGATTGCAATGAAGCCTTTTGGGGCACTCTTGCCGACGGATATACGGTCCACGAAGCACGACTCGAAGTTTACGAAGCTTACGATGGCTCAAATAAGCCAGCCAACCCGGTAGATTTAATGCACGTTTGGGGAGATTTCTACACGCGCCTGTCTGGCGTTTACACGGGTTCTGCCTATCCGTCTCCGCAAACGACTTGGTGGAGGTTTGAATGATGAAAAGTTGTTTCCTACTGACAACCGCCTTCTTGGTTTCGGCACTTGCGCCCGGGCAGGTGCTTGTCCCGGGCAAAACTGCCAAACAGCCAGGGGACATCGATCACGTTGAGGCTGTCCGTAGGCTTGAAGTGTTCGTACGACAACTCGGTTTTGCACAACAAGATGCCAAGCTTGTTCGAGCCCATCTCATCAAGAACGTGAAGACAACCGCCAGCCGCAAGTGGCATCTTTCCGGACCTCTGTACTCTGCCAACGTCAATTCAGTAACGGGAAAGGTCACTCTGTTCGAGTACTCCAAGCGGGTCGAGGACCAGTTCAAGGGTCGCGGAAGAACGGGCGCGGTGCGCTTCACGAAAGAGGCCGACGCGCGCCAGCACTTGCTGAACTTGGCTCGGACGCTCGGCGTACCGGCGAACGCCACGCTCTCTTCCTTCACATTTACGGGGGAGGGCCACAGCAAAGAACAAAACGCTGCAGGGTACTTCGGAGCTGTGTTCAAAGTGGGTTCCGAAGTCATTGCCACCATCTCCTGCGACATGCAAGATGGCCTTCCGACCCTCATCACCCTGCGCGATTGAGCGGCTCGCAGGGCCAGCTATGGGGACAATTCGATCCGAAGCGGGTGGCCGCGATGTGGGTCGATGGGCACGTGTCCTTCCCCCACGTCTCCCAGCTTCGCGCCTCTGGAACGACGGAAGACGAAGTCAACCGCTACTGGAACGGCAAAGGGTAGGTCCTTGAAGAGAACTCATCCGTCGCCTCGGAGCGCTCCAGAATCAGTCTTGCAGCGCCTCGGGGCGGCGGATGGCCATGCCTAGGAGCGGCTGCATCCCGAACTTGCCGTAGAAGCGCCTCAGAGGCTCGTCGCAAAGAAGGTCGAGAGCGTAGAAGCCCTCGGTCTGGTCGATGAGCATGTCCATGAGCCTTGACCCCACACCCTTGCCTTGGTCTTCGGCCCGGACTTCGATCAGGGGCAGAAACGCGAACAGTTCTTTGTCGGTGACCACGTAGGCAAAACCGCGCAACTGGCGTTCGTCCTCCGACCAGGCGACCGCTACGAAGTCGGCGTTCTGCAGAGCGCGAAACAGCCTCGACGGCGAAGGCCGTTGGGGCCAGTCGGCACAGAAGTCCTGCAGCAACTCAGGGCGCACTCCTTCCAGGTCGGTCCTGTATTTCATAACTTGCTTTTACCCGGAACGCGCAAGGGCTTTGGTATGATCGCGTCCATGGACTTGGCCACGCGGGCAGCGGAACTGCGGGAGGCCCTCCGACGCCACAATTACCTCTACTATGTTCTCGGTGAACCTGAGATCAGCGACACCGAGTACGACCTGATGTTCCGCGAACTTCTCGACCTCGAACAGGCTCACCCAGAGATTCAAACGCCGGACAGTCCGACCCTCATTGTCGGCGCGCCGCCCCTCGAACGGTTCGAGTCGCACCAGCACGCCGTGCCGATGCTTTCGCTCGACAACGCCTTCACCCCTGACGAACTCCGCGCGTTCGATCAGAGGGTCCGCAAGGGCCTTGGCGACGGTTCGGCGATCGAGTACCTCTGTGAGTTGAAGTTCGACGGCGTTTCGATCTCGCTGTCCTATGAAAACGGCCCGCTCCAAGTCGCCACGACGCGGGGAGACGGGTTCGCCGGGGAGGTCGTGACCCCCAACGCGCGAACGGTGCGGGGCGTTCCCTTGCGCCTCCGAGAACCGCTCGCCGGGTTGATCGAGGTCCGCGGCGAGGTTTTGATGATGAAGGCCGACTTTGCAAGGGTCAACGAGGAGCGCGCCGCATCGGGCGAGCAAGTGTTTGTCAATCCTCGCAACGCCGCCGCAGGGGGGCTTCGCCAACTCGACAGCCGCCTCACCGCACAACGGAAGCTGAGCTTCTTCGCGTATTCGCTGGGGGCTGGGCCCCGACTTGCGGAGACTCAATTCGACACGCTCAACGCCCTGAGGGATCTCGGCTTTGCCGTCCGCGTCGACCAAGCGAAGGTCTGCACGGGGATCGATGAGGTTTGCAAATTCGTTGAGCGGGCAGCGGGAACTCGAGCGGACCTCCCCTTCGCAATTGACGGCATCGTCGTGAAGGTGAACGACCTCGCACTTCAAGAAGAACTCGGAAGTACGGCGCGCGGACCGCGTTGGGCCATCGCCTACAAGTTCGCAGCTGAGCAGGCCATGACCCGGTTGGAGCGGATCGTATGGCAAGTGGGCAGGACCGGCGCGATCACCCCAGTAGCCGAATTGGAGCCGGTTTTCGTAGGTGGGGTGACCGTGGGGAGAGCCACCCTGCACAACATCGACGAAATCCGCCGCAAGGACGTGCGCGAAGGCGACCGCGTGATCGTTCAGCGTGCCGGCGATGTCATCCCCGAGGTCGTTGGACCGGTGCTCTCCGAGCGTCCACCCGACGCCTCCCCGCCCCAAGAACCCACCGAGTGCCCCGAGTGCGGCGGCCCTGTGGCCAAGCCCGCCGGCGAAGCGATCTTGCGATGCCAAAACCGTAAATGCCCCGCCCAAACGGCCGCCAAGCTCCGCCACCTCGCCTCGCGGTCCGCTCTCGATATCGAGGGGCTGGGCGAAAAGATTATCGACCGGTTGCTCGAACTCGGCTGGCTCTCCGACCTGCCCAGCGTGTTTCGTCTGAACGAACGGAAGGTGGAGTTGGTAGAACTGGACCGGATGGGCGAGCAAAGCGTTGGCAACCTCCTTCAGGCCATCGAGACCGCCAAGACGAGACCCCTAGATCGGTTCCTCCATGCGCTCGGAATCCCATTTGTAGGCGAGAAAGCCGCTCGCGACCTCGCCCGGCACTTTCGGAGTCTTGGCGCGATTCTGACGGCGGACTATGAGCAGCTCATTGCGGTCCCGGACGTCGGCCCGCGCACGGCCTCTGAAATCCAACTCTTCTTCGAAGACCCCGAAACTCGAACGATGATCGAGGACCTGCTGAACCTTGGAGTCGCGCCCGTCGAACCTGATGCGCCGGTCGGCGACCTCTTCGCGGGGCAGACTTGGGTCTTTACAGGAAAGCTCGAGAGCTTCCCGCGGGACAAAGCCGAAAAGTGCGTCGAGCGCTTGGGGGGCAAGACGGCATCGAGCGTCAGCAAGAACACTTTTGCTGTCGTAGCGGGTCCGGGCGCGGGCAGTAAGCTCGATCAAGCCCAAAAACTGGGCGTCCGCGTCCTCGACGAGGCGGAGTTTCTTGCGATGCTGCCGGACGACGTCCGCCATGAGGTCGCCGGTTGAACCGGTTCGAAAGGGGGGTTCCCGACGGCCGCTTCGACCTCAAGCTCTGCCTCTCCAGCGGGCAGGTGTTTCGTTGGAAGCCGGAAACGCAGGGCGTTTGGCGAGGGGTCGACGGAGAGCATCATTACAACCTGAGCGTCCGAAGTTCGCCCGCCGGGGCCACTGTAGCCGTGGAAACGAACGCGACCGAGGAGCAGTTCAGTTCCCTCTTCCGGCTGGATACGGACCTCGAAGAGGTCGAAAGCGAGATTCTCGCCGAAGCCCCCGAACTCGCGCCCAGCGTGAGGGGCCTTCATGGACTGCGGTTGATGAGGCCCTCTGACCCCCAAGAGGCGCTCGCGTGCTTCCTTTGCACGGTCAACAACAACCTAGCTCGCATCACGAAAATGGCGAACTGCCTTGCGGAGTACGGGGATCCGATCGCCGGTGCAGCGGAACGCTGGGCGCGCCGATTTCCGCTCCTCGAACGCATCGCGCAGATTCCTGAGGAGGAACTCAGGCAGTTGGGGTTCGGATACCGCGCGCGCACGATTCCCTCGATCGCCGCCCAAGTAGGAGAGCGGGGAGACGGCTGGCTCGATGACCTGAAGCGGCGTCCCTACGAGCAAGCCGTCAACGAATTGCTGACCCTGAAAGGCGTCGGCCGCAAGCTCGCCGACTGTATCGCGCTCTTCGCCTTGCACCACTCGGAGGCCGTCCCCATCGACACCCACTTGTGGCAAGCGAGCGTGAACCTGTACTTCCCCGAATGGCGGGGCAGATCGCTGACCGACTCGCGGTATCTCAAACTGGGCGGATGGTTCCGCGATCGGTTTGGAAAACGGGCCGGGTGGGCGCACCAGTATCTCTATTACGCGCACCTACTTGGAATCGAGCACGCACCATAATGAACCTGATGCGCTCCATTGGCTTTCTCGTCCCAGCTTTGAGTCTGCTGCTGGGCGCTGCGTGCTCCGAGTTCTCCCACGGAGACACCGATTCTCAGTCTCAGCGGTCGTTCGGACAACCGGCCTTGGCAGTTAAGCTCACCGCCGTCAAGGAGGTCGACGAGTGCTCGGGCCTTGCGCGCAGCCTCCTCCGAGAAGGGAGCTACTACGTCCACAATGACTCCGGCGACCCTCCCAGATTCTGGCGGATCGACCTCGGAGGTAACGTAGCAGGTCCTTTCGAGCTTGAGGGCGCCCAAGCCTTCGATTGGGAGGACTGCTCGAGCGCCGAAGTCGGGGGCAAGCCATACCTCTTCTTTGCGGACATCGGCGACAACCTCGCAGTGAGGAAGTCCGTCACGGTCCATCGCGTCGAGGAATCGAAAGACCTCCCCGACAAGATTACGAGTTTCGAGAGTTTCGTTCTCGAGTATCCCGACGGCGCGAGAGACGCAGAGGCTTTTCTCGTCGACCCGAAGTCTGGAGACTGGTGGATCGTCAGCAAGTCCTCAAAGAGTCCGTCCCGCGCTTATCGAGTTCGGAGCGCCAACCAAACGCCGGGGACGACGATCAAGATGGAGTTCGTCGCCGAACTCAAGAGCCTCACCGCGTTGGGCCAGCCTCTGCTCCTGACCGGCGGCGACTTCTCCCCTGACGGCGAATGGGTCTCCCTTCGAGGCTACTTCTCGGCTCATGAGTTTCCCGTCCCTGAATCGCGTGATTGGACCGCGGGCAGCCCCCAGCGCATCGCGATCGCCATCGAAGCTCAGGGCGAGGCCATCGCCTACTCGCTCGGCGGCAAGTGGCTGATCACGGCCAGCGAGGGCGTGCCCTGCGCCGTCTCGAAGGTAGAGATTTCACCGAACCGAAAGTAGGCTCGGGCCCACCGCGAAATCAGGGGGCATCGGTCCGATGGGCGAGAACTGCCCCGGATACAGCACGATCGCGTCGATCTGCACGTCGATCCCTTCGAGGCCATCGACCCAAAGCGTGAGCTTGGTCTGTCCGGGTTCGAGGCGCGTGAGCCCCAATCGGTACCACCCAAACTGCCGCCCGTAGTAGCTAATCGGATCGCCTTGGATTCGAAGAATCTGTCCTCCGATCTCCAAGGTCACCGCCTTGCGATAGATGGGCTCGATCCTTGCAGCGATCCAGACTTCGAGGTCGGCGTTGCTCCTCGGCAAGAACGAGTACTCGGCGAAGTAGCGCTCGCCTCGGTTGTCGAACGGAGTTGAGAGCGAGAGGGCGCCTCGGCCGCTGGTTCCGGGAGCTTCGACGATCTCGCTGAACGAGGTATCTCGCACGTTTTCAGCCTCGATCCAATTCCACCCGCCCAGCCTCGAACCGAGAGCGATCACCTGTTGCCGCATGATCCCAAAGCTCCCGCCCGGATTGCGCTCAAACCCATTCAAGGCGTCGCGAAAGAGGAAGCGGAATTCCGTGTCGTCGATCCTTCGTTCTTCGGCGGCGAGCAGCAGCGCATCGAACCGCGCAACGGCCTCTTGGTACGCCGGCTCAGGGATCGGGAACTCTTGCGTCCCCCGGATCACGAGCGGCAGCGGCCCGACGTTGACTTCGACCCCGCCGCGAACGTTTTTCGGGTTGGGGTCCGTGCCGTCGACGGCCTGAAACGTGAGGTTCTTCGAATCGAGGAACCGCAACTTGATCCTTCCGGCGGGTCCCCGCGTCCATAGCGCCACAAACTCATTGCCCGGTTCAGCGAACCTGTAGGCGAAGAAGCTGCGCCCCAGGTCGATGCGGTCTCCAGGTGCGGGCGAGGGGAGCCACCAGTAACCTCCAGGAAGCTTCATCGTTACTGCCGGATAAGCGGCGCTTTCGGGATAATACAGCGCCTGAAACGTCCGGAGCGATAGGCTCTTGTCGCTTTGAACGCGCTCGGCGATCTGAACGATCGCTTCGAGGACGCTCCGCCCGCTAGCCCGGAAGTAGAAACCCCTGAACCCCAGTGAAAGCAGGTCTTCCACCGCGCCAAGCAGCGAGTTCGTATCGGGAGCGCTTCCCAATCCGCCCACTTCAGTCGCGATCATCAGACCCGATTCCGACCACCTCGAAGTCGAACTCGCCACAGGTCCCGCGCTCGCCGCAATCAGGGAAGGCGAGAGGCCATCGACCCGCGCGCCCAGCCCGTCCATGGCGACCCTGCCCGACTCATAGGGCGAAGCCCATCCTTCCCAATCCTGAATCACCGGGACGTTGCACACCTTCTTGATCGCTTGCGTCAACCGAGAAAACCGCTTGACCATCGCGTCGTTGATCACCGTTTCGAGATCGTCCCAGATCGCGCTGCGCCGGGACTCGCAGGGGTAGGTCTTCCCCGAATCCGGATCGAGAAGCAGCGACAGGCCCCGCGAGCCGGACCAAAGAGGAACCAGCTTCGCGAGGTCCTCGAACGAAGAAAGGCCCGAGGCGCTCATCGACCATGCCCGTTGAACGGTCTCAACCGTCCGGTATCGCAACTCCAAATAAGCCCGAAGCTCCATTCGGAAGAAGCCGCTCGTCGGGACGAACGTCCGCTGCGCCCGCATCCGAATCACACGGCCCAATGGGTTCACAATTCCCCTCAGCCCAGGGCCGGGAGGGTGGCTGCGAAGCGATTGGAGCAGTTCGTCGCGATGTTCGTCGAAGCGATCCCAACAATCGATCAGTTTGTGGCTCTGAAGCACTGGGTAAACGATGAGGACGTGTTCCAATTCCGTTCGGGGCTTTACGTCGAGCGAGAACCTCCCTTCGGGGGTCGCGACACTGTATCGCTCCTGCACCGCGCCATCCCGTTGCGTCACCAAGAAGGCCAGCGCGCGATCAGCGCCGGGGACCGTGAATTCGATGTGGCGGTCGTTCGTGATTCCGGTGAATCGGTAGCCCTGAGGTTCGACAGCGACGCCATAAGGGCCGGGCGCGAGCGAGGAGAGGGTCAGCATATAGCGCAGCCCTCCAGCTTCCAAAGACTGAAACGCCGCTTCCCAACCCATCCCGCCCGCCGGAAGCTCGACCGCGACGTCCTTGATCCCCGACGCAGCGGCCTGAGCGATTTCGACCGGTGAACCCGGTAGGACCGCACCTAAAGGCACGTACTGCTGGCCCTGCCAGATCACAGTTCGATTAGAATTGATCGCCCAAGACTGAGCCTCCGCTCCGGGGGCGACGTAAACGCCGCTTCTCCCTTGCGAAGGGTCCGGGAGGCAAAGAACCGAAGCCAGCAACAACGGGAGGCCAAGCACGAACTTCAGACTACCTCACCTCCGCCCGCGTAACGAACAACCCGCCGCTCAGGTAGATTCAACGACGTGCATGACCCCTCGACCGAACTCGCCGCGCTCGCCGTCAATACGATCCGAGGGCTCGCGATCGACGCCGTGCAGGAAGCCGCCAGCGGCCATCCGGGAATGCCTCTCGGAGCCGCGCCGATGGCCTACGCTCTCTGGACCCAGCACCTGCGGCACAACCCCCGCAACCCGTCTTGGTTCAATCGGGACCGGTTCGTCCTGTCCGCAGGGCACGGCTCGATGCTCCTCTACGCTCTATTGCACCTGACCGGCTACGACCTTAGCCTCGACGACCTGCGGGCCTTTCGGCAATGGGGGAGCAGGACGCCCGGGCACCCAGAAAACACGCTCACGCCGGGAGTGGAGATGGCTACAGGGCCGCTCGGCCAGGGCTTTTCGACGGCGGTAGGGATGGCCATCGCGGAGAAGCATCTCGCCGCGGTGTGGAACCGTCCGGGCCATGAGATCGTCGACCACCGAACCTATGTGATCTGCTCAGATGGCGATCTCATGGAGGGCGTCACCAACGAAGCCGCTTCGCTTGCTGGGCACTTGCGGCTCGGCAAGCTGATTTGTCTTTATGACGACAACGAAATCTCGATCGACGGCTCGACCGATATCACCTTTACCGAAGAGGTCGGAGGGAGGTTCGAGGCGCTGAATTGGCAGGTGATCCGCCTCGAAGACGGCATGAACGTCGACCGGGTGAGCCGGGCCCTCGATGAGGCCATCGCCGAGACCGCCCGGCCCTCCTTAATCGTCTGCCCGACCCAGATCGGGTTCGGGAGCCCCAACAAGGCGGGCAAGTCAGCGTCGCACGGCGCCCCGCTTGGGGAAGAAGAAGTTCGACTCACTAAGCGCGCGCTCGGCCTCCCGGAAGACACCGCCTTTTGGGTCCCACAACCCGTCCTCGAGCACTTCCGCGCGAGCCTCGGCCGGGGAGAAACGTGGGAGCGCGAATGGACCGAAGCTCTCGACGCCTACAGGCAAGCGTTCCCGAGGGAAGCCCAGGAGCTAACTCGAACCCTCCGAAGGGAGCTTCCTGTCGGACTTGCAGTCGATTTGCTCAAGTTTGACTCCAAAATTGCCACTCGCGCTGCCAGCGGCAAGGTCATTCAGGCTCTTGCTGGCCCGATTCCCGCACTCCTCGGCGGAAGCGCGGACCTCGCCGAGAGCAACAACACTTGGATTGCGCAGAGCCCGGCGTTTCAGCCGACGTCGCCCGAAGGCCGCAACCTTTGCTTCGGCGTTCGTGAACACGCGATGGCATGCGCGGTCAACGGCATGAACTTGCACGGAGGCCTGCGCGCGTACGGGGCCACCTTCCTCATCTTCAGCGACTACTGCCGCCCGGCGATCCGGCTTGCGGCACTTATGCATTGCCCCAGCCTGTTCGTCTTCACGCACGATTCTGTCGGTCTTGGCGAGGACGGGCCGACCCACCAGCCCATCGAGCAACTTTCGAGTCTGCGTGCAATGCCCAACCTGTTTGTCTTTAGGCCCGCCGATGGCAACGAGACCGCAGCGTGCTGGCTGGAAGCGTTGCGGCGAAGCGCGGGGCCTTCCTGCTTGGTCCTAACTCGGCAAGGCGTTCCTGCGATTTCGAGCGAAGACATCGAGCGCCACCCCGCTCGAAGCGGCGCGTACGTCCTGCACGAGCCGGAACTGCCTGCTATGGTCACGCTGCTCGCGACCGGAAGCGAAGTGGCCCCTTGCCTTGAGGCCGCCCGCATCCTCGCGGATCGCGGACGTGGAGCAAGGGTCGTCAGCATGCCTTGCTGCGAGCTTTTCGAGGAGCAAGACCGGGAGTACAGGGAGAGCGTGCTGCCGCCTGAGATTCCGACTCTTTCTGTCGAAGCCGGAGCCACCTGGGGCTGGTCGAAGTATGCGCAGGCGCACGTGGGGATCGATCGGTTTGGGGCGTCCGCGCCAGGCGACGTCGTCATGAGGGAACTCGGTATCGAACCCGAGTCCATCGCCCGCAAGGCGGAATCGCTCCTGACGCCTGAGGGGGCAATCCGCTGACGATTCGTTGATTATGAATGTAGTTTGTTGCCCTAAAGCTATCCCGATTTCTCATCCAACGCGCGGAGCGCGGCGGCCAATGCCTCTGCAAACCGCTCTTGGTGGGGGAGGTGCTCGGCGGTGTAAACCGACCGCGCCGACATGGGCATCGGGTTGTCGTTGATCTCCCATGTGACGACCTTCCCACCCTTCATCGAGTAGTCGATTCGTCCATATTCCAACCCTGCAAAGTTGAATATGTCGAGAATCACCTGTTGATGAGGGTTGGATTCGCAATATGCGCGTTCATCCTCGATCAGCCGAAAAGTTGGGCTCCGAAGAGCCACCCGTTGCGCCCAGTGCGAGCCTCGAAGCAAGTGGCGCGGAAGCACTTGGCCCCCCACGCGAAACGCGCCGAACTTCGAAACCTCGCGGCGCTCATCCGCAACGTCCTCGAACTCGATCACGAGGAGATCATTGGGGTCGAGGCCATGAAGGAGCGCAAGGACCAAATACTCGTCCAAGTCCGCTCGGTTCTCGAGGAGCGGGCTCTCCGACGTGCTGTGATCCCGTTCGAGACGAACGAACACTGGGAAGCGCACTTCCCTTGGAAACTCGCTCAGCCGATACGCGTTGAACGGGTTTCGCCCCGACTCAAAAAGGCCCCTGAGAAGTTCGTAGCGGCCCTTTGCGACCCTCGGATCGTTGACGATCCTGTGTCCCGCAAGGGCGACCCGATCCGCAAAGCGCTTGACGACCTCTCGCGCGGGGTCTATCAGGCGGGCAAGATCGGCGAACAGATATGTTGCATCCGGAAGGCTCTCCACCTCAACTAATTGATCGTATCGCAACGTTCGAATCAGCCCCGCCAAGTCGGGAACCCACTCTTCGATCAAATGACCGATAGTGTTCAGGTTGTTCGGCGTGGCAATATACAGAATCACCCTCTCGCCTCCCCTCTCGGAGGGATCGAAAAGTACTCGTGCAGCGCCGCCCACGCGACCTCGCCGAACCCCTCGGCCGCGAGCGCCGTTGCAGGGCCGCTCGCAGGCCGATCCAATCCGCGCATAGCCCGCTCATAACGTTCGCCGAACTCGATGCAGTTCCGCCAAGCTTCTGGCGAGACCGAGTTACGTTCTGGCAACAGGTTGGGGTTGTCGTTGATCTCCCAAGTCTGAATCGAATCTCCAACGAGCGAGTAGTCGAGCCTCCCGTATTCGATCCCCGCGAACTCGAAAAGCGACATGATCTTCCCAAGGTGCTCCTCCGAATCGAGGTACCGGCGCTCCTCATCTTGAACGGACTCGGAGTCCTCAGCAACGCCCAAGCGCACCTCCCAATGGCGCGAAACGAAAAGGTGCCTCGGCAAGATCGATCCTCCGATTCGAAACGCTCCGTACTTGCGAAACCGCCCCTGTCCGTCCGACGTGTCTTCGAACTCGACAATGAGCAGATTCTTGGGATCCATCCCCGCCAAGATCAGCCGGTCCGCGTGAGTTCGAACCTCTTCGAGGCTGTTCAGAAGTCCCGAAAGCGCTCCAGAGTGCCCTGCGCCCGTCCGCAAGAAGACTGGAAACCGAACCCCGGCGAGGGGCTCGTCGAGGGCGTACGCGTTGAACCTGTTGAGCCCTTGCTCGAAAAGGCCCTTTAGGAGATGCTTGCGTGTCAGGACCCGCGCCGGGTGGTTGATCAACAGCGACTCCGGCGAACCCTGCCGGATAACCTCCCAGAGCTGCCCCGCCAGCTTCCACTGAACGGGATTCATCGCGCCGTAATCGGCAAAGATGTAAGTTCCCGCAGGCGCCTTCCCTCTTCTCAGAATCTCATCGTAGGTGAGTTCCTGAACGACCCGCGAAAAGGAGTGCGCGTATCTCTCGTAATGCCGGTGAATCGCGCCTCGGCCCTTCTCGGTCGCCAGGTAATAGATCACGAGACGATTATGCTTCGGTCGAAGCGCTGCGGACCGCCCACCGATCCGCTACAATGCTGGAGAATGTCGAGTCCTTTCACGCAAACGCCCAATCTGGGGCGCAACCTGGGGTGCAGCCTCGATCTCGACTGGGTGGCGCAGGTCCGCGCGAACACCAGCGCGATCGAACGCAGGGTGGCGACGCTTCCGGGCAGGCGCACGGTCAAAAAGTCTTGGCAAACGGCGTGGTTGCTCCGAGCGATCGGGCTGATCGACCTGACGACGCTGAGCGGTGACGACTCCGCTTCGAACGTGCGCCGACTCTGCTGGAAGGCGCGAAGCCCCGTTCGGGGGGACATCCTGCGGGGTCTCGGATTCGACCTCGAGCTCAAGGTGGCCGCCGTTTGTGTCTACCCCGCAAGGGTTCGAGACGCCGTCGATGCGCTTGAGGGCTCAAAGATTCCGGTGGCTGCGGTCGCCGCGGGTTTTCCCCATGGCTTGAGTTCATTTTCGGCTCGCGTCGACGAGATTCGCGCGGCCATCGACTTCGGAGCGGAGGAAATCGACATCGTAATCGATCGCAGCCTGGTGCTTCGCGGCGAGTGGGAGAGGCTCTTCGACGAGGTAGCGGCGTTTCGAGAGGCTTGCGGGCAAGCCCACCTCAAAACGATTCTGGGAACGGGCGACTTGGGGACGCTGCGAAACGTCGGCAAGGCAAGCCTTGTATGCATGATGGCTGGCGCGGACTTCATCAAAACGTCAACCGGCAAAGAAACTGTCAATGCCACGTTGCCCGTGGGACTGACGATGGTTCGAGCGCTCCGAGACTACCAGGAGCGCACCGGGTATCAGGTCGGTTTCAAGCCTGCAGGGGGAATCCGTGCCGCGAAGTCCGCGCTCGAATGGATGATCCTGATGAAAGAGGAGTTGGGCGACGCATGGCTGCGGCCCGATCTTTTCCGAATCGGCGCCAGCAGCCTCCTGAGCGACATCGAACGACAACTCGAAATGGCCTGGACCGGGCGCTACTCAGCTTACCACCGGCACCCGATGCCCTAGGAACTGAGCCTCGATCGAAGGGCCTCACGCGCTTGGGGCCAGTCAGCGTCGATGATGCTGTACATCGCCGTATCCCGAACCGTTCCATCAAAGCGTCGCTGGTAGTTCCTCAAGACGCCTTCAAACTTCGCGCCGATTCGCTCAATCGCCGTTCGAGACATCTCGTTTCGGACATCCGTTTTGAGTTGCACTCTCTTCGCTCCCAGCCTCTCGAACGCGTGTTCGAGCAAGAGGTACTTGCTTTCGGTGTTGGCGGCGGTCCTTCGAAAGGTAGGCGCGAGCCAAGTCCAGCCGATCTCCAGAGATCGATCGTACGGCCGGACGTCCATGTACCGGGTCGTGCCGATGACCCCTCCTGTCGGGGGATCGATTTGTATAAAGGGTAAACCGTGTCCCTGGTCTTGATCGCGCAGGGCACGACTCAGCCAATCCTGCATCGCTTCGAGCGTGGTGGGCTGCTCGATGAGCATCCATCGCCAAATCTCCTGGTCGCGGCAACTCTCCAAGAGGGCGGGCGCATGATCGGCTCGGAGGGGCTCCAGGCGCACGTACGTTCCGGCAAGAACGATCGGTTCTAGGCGCAGTTCGGGAGACATGAGCGTAAAATACCGCTGAACGGGATTCTGCTCATGGACCTTGCCACGCTTTATGACCCATTGCCCTACGGACCCGCGCCTGAGGACGCGCAGTTGGCTCGGCAATGGATCGAATCGCACGGTGGGACGTTTGGGCACTTTATCGACGGCAAGTTCACCCAACCGGGAGGCAGCCCGGTCTTCGACTGCATCAACCCTGCGGACAAGCAAGTTCTCGCCCAGGTGTCGCAAGGCACGGAGGAGGATGTGGCGCGGGCGGTGGCTGCGGCAAGAAAGGCGCAGCCCGATTGGCAAGAGTCGTCTCCGCATGAACGAGCGAAAGTTCTTTACGCGCTGGCCCGCCAAGTTCAGAAGCACGCGAGGCTCTTTGCCGTGCTCGAAACGCTCGACAACGGCAAGCCCATCCGCGAGACGCGCGACCTCGATGTACCGCTCGTAGCGCGCCACTTCTACCACCATGCTGGCTGGGCTCAGCTCATGCCTGCGAGGCTGCCCGGTTGCTGGCCGGTCGGCGTTTGCGGGCAGATCATCCCTTGGAACTTCCCGTTGCTGATGCTCGCGTGGAAGATCGCGCCAGCGATCGCGATGGGAAATACCGTGGTCCTCAAGCCCGCAGAGTTCACCCCGCTCACCGCGCTCCTATTCGCTGAAATCTGCCAAGTAGCCGAGGTTCCGCAGGGTGTCGTCAACGTGGTCACCGGAGACGGCGACACCGGCAGACTGCTCGTCGAACACCCGGACGTCGACAAGATCGCTTTCACTGGATCGACCGAAGTGGGACGAATCCTCCGCAAAGCCACCGCCGGCACGAGAAAGCGGTTGAGCTTGGAATTGGGGGGCAAGTCGCCGTTCATCGTCTTCGAGGACGCGGACTGGGACAGCGCCATCGAAGGCATCGTGGACGCGATCTGGTTCAATCAGGGGCAGGTTTGCTGCGCGGGCTCGCGTTTGCTGGTTCAAGAAAGCATCGAAGGACGGTTTTGCGAGAAGCTCCGGCGAAGGATGGACGCTTTGCGCGTCGGCAACCCCCTCGACAAATCGATCGACATCGGCGCAATCGTCGCGCCCGTGCAGTTGGAGCGGATCGAGAGCCTCGTCAAGGCGGGAGTCGAAGAGGGCGCGGTGATGTACCAACCCCCTGGAGCGTGCCCGAAAGAGGGCTGGTTCTACCCGCCGACGCTCATGACGAACGTTGCGCCCGCTTCGACGGTCGCGCAGATCGAGATTTTCGGCCCCGTTCTGGTGGCGATGCCCTTCCGAACGCCCAAGGAGGCGGTCGAACTCGCCAACAACACCGTGTACGGGTTAGCGGCGAGCGTTTGGACCGAGAACCTCAGCCTCGCGCTCGACGTTGCGGCCCAGGTGAAGGCGGGGACCGTATGGATCAACTCGACCAACCTCTTCGACGCCGCCTCGGGCTTCGGCGGGTATAAGGAGAGCGGCTTCGGGCGTGAGGGAGGATTCGAAGGGCTGCTCGAATACGTGATCCCGCCCCTTGCGAAGGCTAAGCCCCCCAAACCCCACCCGGTCAGCCCGATGGGCTTCACGGCCCAGCTCGACCGAACCTACAAGCACTACATCGGCGGCAAACAGGCGCGGCCCGACCAGGGGTACTCCCTCGAAGTCAAGGCCAGTCAGGGCGAGCGGCTCGGCGAGGTGGCGCGAGGCAACCGCAAGGATGTTCGCAACGCCGTCGAATCGGCCCGCAAGGCGCACGAAGGAGGGAAGAACCAGTCGTCCCACTTGCGCGCCCAGGTTCTCTACTACCTCGCTGAGAACCTCTCCTCGCGCCGCGATTCGATCGAGAAGCTCATCGCCGCGACCGAGGGGTACGGGATTCGGGCCGCTGGGGAGCAGGTGGACGAAACACTCAAGAGGCTTTTCGATGCTGCGGCGTGGGCCGATAAGAACGACGGGGCGGTCCACAGCACCCCCTTCCGGGGCCTCACGTATACGCTCAACGAACCGGTGGGGGTCATCGCTGTGGTCTGCCCGCCCTCTCCCAGCTTTTTGCCTTTCGTTTCGCTGGGGGCTGTGGCGGTAGCTCTGGGCAACGCCGTCATCCTCGTTCCCTCGGAGCGGGGTCCGATCCCTGCCGCCGAGTTCGTTCAGGTCCTCGAGGCTTCCGACGTGATGCCGGGAGTCTGGAACGTGGTCACGGGGCTCGAAGGCGAATTGGCCGAGGTCCTGGCCGCGCACGACGATATCGACGCCCTATGGCACTTCGGTTCGTCCGAGTCGGTTGTGCGGTGTCTGGAACTCTCCGCTGGCAACCTGAAGCAAACCTGGGCCGTTCCGGATTGCGATTACGACTGGACCGACCCCAACGGCGCGCTTTGCCGCGAGATCGTTCGCCGTTCGGTTCAGGTCAAGAACGTGTGGGCGCCTTCGGGCGAGTGACGGCCTACCTGCGAACGATCGAGTCGAACAGGAACATTCCTCCGATCAACTGCGCGATCGTCTGAAGCGTGAGGCCCCTCGGCTCGCCGAAGAAGACCAAGTCGCCCGGCCTGAGTTCGGGGTTCGCCTTCACGTTGCCGTCCTTGATGAACTCGTCCAAATTGAAGCGCGTCGGCTGGTATCGGCCCGTTTCGTCCGGCCTGAGAAGAAGGACCCGCCGCAGACTCCCACGGTCGGACGTTCCGCCTGCCTGAGCCAGAAGGTCCGCGGCGAAGATTCGCTCGCCGTCTTGGAACACGTACTTCCCGGGTGTGTTCACTTCGCCGAAGGCATAGAGGAACCGTTCGTTCTTTGGAACATAGAAGAAGTCCCCATCCTGCAAACGAAACTGACTGGGAGGTTGGCCTGTCAGGGGCCCAGTCGCGTCCACGCGCAGGATTTCCCCTCCCCGAAAGAGCAAGACCCCCTGCAAGGTGCCCTGAGGTCCCGCGCCCTGCGCCTTGAGCATGAGTTGGGAGAGCGGCAGGTCCTCGCGCACGATGAACTCACCAGAAGCGCCCGCGAACCCCGTAACGATCACCCGTATCATCTTCGGTTGGTCGAGCATGACCACGTCTCCCGGCTCCAATACGAGGCCGCGTTGCTCAGGGTGCTTTTTGGCGGGAACCCGCAGCATCTCCGGCCCCCGCCTCACCAGGAGTTGAGCTTCATCGAGGGTCATTGGCGCAGGGTCCACGCCCCCGATCGAAGCCAAAGTCTCATAAACATCCCAGCCTTGCCGCACCTTGACTTCGCCGGTCGAACCAAAGGGACCGATGAACCAGACCCTGATGAAGGGTTTGGGGAGGAAGGCGATGATGTCTTCGGGTTGAAGCAACCCGTTCCATGCGCCGGGCTTATCCTGCAACACCGCCCACAGGTCCACCTTGATCGGAGTCTCTCCCTGGCGGTAGATAATCACGTCCACCATATCCGGTTCGGAAGGCACGGAGATGCGCGCGACCAACTGGCGAACGTCCATCTGCGGCGTGAGGTCGATCACCCCCGAACCCTGGCCAGGGCCGATGAGATACACAACGTCGGCTCGTTGACGCCGCAAGAACGCCGTTACGATAGGTTCGCGAAGCGTTTCTTCCAGTTTCTTGAGCACGGCCTTCCGCACTTCTTCGACCGTCATGCCGGCGACGATAAGTCTGCCGATGCCGCGGCCGTTGATCGAGCCGTCCGCAAAGAGCGTGAAGTCTCCGCTGTACCCATCGTAACCGTGGACGACGACGGCGATCGTGTCGCCCGGCTTCAGGCGAGGGCCGACATCCTGCTGACCCGAAGCCACCCACGCAAGCAGCAAAACGCAGACGAGGACCCCAAACAAACGCAGATTCCACATGTCCATCTTTCGGGACGGGTCCGACCGGCCAAACGAACCTACAAGCGATTACTGGGCGGCATCCTCGTACGTCTCGAAGGGGTCCGGCATTTCCACGTACCGTCCCTGATCGATCGCCGCTCCGTTCCAGTCGAACAGATAGTACTTGGGAGTTCGTCGGCTCAGCACCTTTCGGACCAACGCCCCCCTCCCTTTGGCCCGCGTGTCGGGAGGAGGCTCCGTCATCGCCGCCACGATATCCGCTTCGGACACGAATCTCTCGGCCTCACCCATTTCGGCGAGCGCGTGATACAGGCCCTTGGAGGGGTCGATGTTGTGGTATTCGAGGTCCACAGAGTGGAGCGACTCGTCGCCCCAATCGAGGCCCGTTTCCTGAAGATAGCTTTCGATCACCTTCCGCTTGGCGACCCAGTCGAGCTTTCGGGATAGCTGCAGCGGGTCCGATTCGAGTTGGTCGAGGGTCGCTTCCCACTCGCGGAGAGTCCAGTCGGCGTCCTCGGATTCGCCCGCATATCTTTGCGCCAGCGCGAGGTACTCCCGGTGGAGGTCGACAGCAGGCAGGCTCGTTCCGTCGGCGAGAGTGACGATCCAACGAAAGTCCGGGTCTCGGCTGACGTCGCGAAGGTCGCGAAGCGGGTTCTTCAAGACCCACCGCTCCGGAATCCGTCCTTCTTCGATAAGCTGAAGGACGAGCCGCGTCGTTCCCACCTTCAGCGCGTAGGCGTACTCCATCTGATTCGACTCGCCAAAGAGCAAGTGGAGGCGCGTGGTTCCTTCATGCGAGTAGAAGTGCTCCCATTTGGGGTTGATGAGGGCGCGGTTGAACCTGACTCTGCTGGCGATCGCCTTGAGGATATGGTCCGCGCGCTGACTGAGTTGGAACCGAACCGAATCGTCCGGCACGACGCCGTAGATTTGGCTGACCCAAATGTAGTCGATCGGATGCTCCATCACGTCCTGGTAGTCGGGTCGAACTCCCCCGGTCAGCACGTGGCCGCCGACCCTGCCGACGCCCGCATAGATCTGCCGAGTGACGAGAAAGGGCAGCAACCGATCTACGCTCTCGCCCAGAACGTCGCCTTCTGCGGAGATCGAGTAGTTCTCGTGACAGCCGAACGTGTGCCCGCCGAAATGATCGACGCTGTTGTTGTAAATGTCCACGTCGGCCGATAAGCCCATCTCCCGGATCGCCCGGACGAGGATTCTCTGCCCCGCCCGGTCGTTGGCAACGAGGTCGCGAAGAGATCGCGATTCGGCGGTCGCGTACTCGAGGTGCGAGCCCACGGCGTCGATGTAGAGGCGTCCGCCATTGAGGAGAAAGCCCCCGCACCCCACAGGTTCAAACACGTCGTCGCGAGAGTGGAGGTCGATCGCCCCCAGCTTCAGATCGTAAAAGACGTAGTCCTTGAGAAGCTCCACGGCAGACTCGGGGGTTCCCATCGCCTTGTCAGCGACTAGGCAGCCGAATTCGGTTTCGACTCCCATGATCCTCTCCCCGCGGCGTCCGCTCATAAGACCATTCTACGGAGACGACCCGCCTGCCGGTGCGCCCAACGTGGCAGGGCGTCCCTCGCGCGGGTATCCTCGTTCCACGCCGAGCTTGGGGGGTCGGCGGGTTCTGATAGTGTCTATGGATGCGTTTGTGCCTTGTGGCTCCTGCAAGAAAATTCTGTTCACGCAGGAATTCGAGCAGGCTCTTCGGGTTTGTCCCCACTGCGGGTTCCACCACAGGCTGTCCGCTTCTCAGCGCATCCTCGCCACGTTCGATCCGAACTCGTTCGAGGAGCTGGATAAGGGAGTGAGGTCCGACAACGCGCTCGAGTTCCCGGATTACCAGGCGAAGATCGAATCCGCGCGGAGCAAAACGGGGCAAACGGAGAGCGTCCTAAACGGCAGGGCGAAAATCGACGGCGTCGCCCTTTGCGTTTCGCTTTCCGACTTTTCGTTCATGGGGGGATCGATGGGGGCGGCTGCCGGCGAGAAAATCACCCTCACCCTCGAGCGGGCCGCCGAACGCAACGAACCTGCGCTCGTGTTCTGCGCCTCGGGCGGAGCGCGAATGCAAGAAGGCTTGCTCTCGCTGATGCAAATGGCAAAGACGACGGCCGCCGTCGAGAGGCTCCGAAGGTCGCGCAACCCCTTCCTAACGGTCTTTACCGACCCCACGATGGCAGGGGTCTTGGCTAGCTACGCCAGTTTGGCCGACGTGATCCTTGCCGAGCCGGGGGCGCTCGTTGGGTTTGCTGGGGCGAGAGTGAGCAAGCAGGCCGGCGTCTCCAAGGTGCCGGACGACTTTCAAACCGCCGAGTTCTGCCTTCGCTCGGGGATGATCGACAAGATCGTTCCGCGAAAGAACCTCCGCAACACGCTCTCGCTACTCCTTCAACTCTTGGGGGGCGCGCATGGCCGCTAAGACCTGGAAGGAATGGGAAAAGCCGCTGATCGAGCTTGAGGCGGGCTTGGCGAAGCTCAAGCAGCAGGTCGAGGCTCTCGCGGGTCCGCAAAGAGTTGCCCTCGAAGAGAAGATCGAAGACCTCGAGCGCAGGCGAGACAACTACATCAACGTGATGTACAGTCGGCTCGGGCCGTGGGAGAAGGTCCTCGTCGCCAGGGCTGAAAAGCGGCCTTATACGCTCGACTACATCAACGCCCTATTCACCGATTTCGTCGAACTCGAAGGCGACCGGAGGTTCGGCGCCGACAAAGCGATCGTGGGCGGCCCCGCTCGATTCGAAGGCCGCCCGGTGATGGTCTTGGGACACCAAAAGGGCCGAAACATCCAAGAAAGGGCCCTAAGGAACTTTGGGATGGCAAAGCCGGAGGGATACCGCAAAGCGATCCGCCTGATGGACATGGCGGACCGATTCCGAATGCCCGTCGTCACCTTCGTGGACACACCTGCCGCCGACCCCGGAGTCGAAAGCGAGTCGCGCGGCATCTCGGAGGCCATCGCAGCGTCCATGCTCAAGATGTTCGAACTCCAAACTCCGGTAGTGAGCGTCGTCATCGGCGAAGGCGGGTCGGGCGGAGCGATCGGCATCGCGTGCGCGAATACGGTCCTGATGCTCGAACACTCCATTTACAGCGTGATCCCACCGGAAGGTTGCGCAGCGATCCTTTGGCGCGATCCTGAAAAGGCGCCCCAAGCTGCCGCTGCCCTCAAACTCACCGCGGACAACGCGCTCGAACTTGGGCTCGTCGATAAGGTGCTCCCCGAACCCCGAGGAGGGGCCCACCGCGATCCGGCCGAAGCGGCTCAGGTCGTGCGCGGGGCGCTTTCCGAGTCGCTGGCCAACCTCCTGCCCCTCGCGCCCGAACAGCTCCGCGCCCAAAGGTATGAGAAGTTCCGCGCTATGGGTCGAACCTTGGGTCCGAACGCCGTAGCGAACGTCTAACCTCGATCGCCCGCGGGGATTCGGGACGCGAAGATCACGTACACCAGCGAGGCGACGACCGCCCCCAACGCCGCACCGCCGAGCACGTCGGTCGGCCAATGAACGCCCCGATACACTCGGCTGAAGGCCACCAGCGAGGCCCACGCCATCAAGACCCAGCCCCACTTGGCATTCGAAGTCTTCCAAGTCAGAAACAGGAGGGTCCATGCGATCGCGAACGAGGTCGTCGCATGCCCCGAAGGGAAACTGTTGTGAAAGAAGCCCTCCTGAGGGACGGCGAACTCAAGTTGGCTGGGGCGATCGCGAACGATCAACCGCTTGAGGACGAGGCTGGAAGCAATGCCTGACAGCGCCAACGACACGAGGAGAGGACTCACCCACCACACTGCGCGCTGGAATCCAAAGAGCGAGCCCAACCCGACGGGAGTCCCGGACTTGCGGAGAGCGAAGACCCCCGCAACGAGGATGCAGGCCGCTTGCACGTAGCCGAGCCCCGTGCTGCTGATCACCCAAAACACCGGGTCGAGAAAGGGATGGTGCAGACCCTGATGCACCAGCCGAAAGCCTTCATAGTCCCAGTCGCGCAAGGCTTGCACGGGCGGAGTGTACTCCCCGGTGAGCCGAGCGCGAACCCGAGCAGGGTCCTGCCTTACCCGATCTTGGCCACGTCGCCCGAGCCCGCTACGCTCGATTGAACCTTCGGATCGCCCACATATTTCACCGAGCCGCTGCCGGCGATCTCGATCTTCAGGTTCTTGGACGCTTTGACCGTCACGTCACCCGATCCCGCGATCTCGACCTCGGCGTCTTCCGAGGCGACGTTATCGAGATTCACATCGCCCGACCCGGCAATCGAAACCGCAACCGACCTCGCGATACCCTCCGCGCGGAGCTCGCCCGAACCTGCTACGGAGGCTCGGAAGGCATCGACCGTGCCGATCTCGGCGTCGATGCTGCCCGAACCCGCGATCGAGGCCCCTTCCAGTCGAGGAACGGTGATCTCGATGCGAAGACCGGTCTTGGATCTCAGGTTGGCATCGGATCCAATCTCAAGCTCCCTGCCTTCGACCTCGGTTCGAACCCGCGCCAACAGGTTGTCGTCGCCATGTAGGGTCACGGAATAGGCGTCGCCGACCTTGACCGAAACCTCTGCCGGAAGACTCAGTTCGATCGAACGAAACTCGCCGAGACCCTCGCGGGAGACTGAAGAAGCCTTGCCGGAGCCTAAGACCGTGTCACGCCCCGTCAAACCCTTTTGGATGATCATGCAGCCCCCCAGGGCCCATGCTGATAGAACGAGAACGAAAACTTTCACCTTGCCCAACTCCTCGCGCGTGTGCGCCAAAGTCGCTACGTAGTGCCGGATACCGGGTTGCGCCCAACGCCCACAACCGTGACCGACGACCTACTCTGCGCGGCGTTGCGAATCGTCCGAACTCTCGGCCTGAGTCAAGCGGCCGCGCCTGCGGAGCGCCTCCACCAACAGATACTCGATCTGCGCGTTGACGCTCCGCAACTCTTGCGAGGCCAGCCTTTGCAACTCCTCCCAAAGCTGCGGGCTGATCCGTAATAGAACGGATTTTCGTTCTGCCATAACCTACGAATAGAGGGTCCCTGCGTTGACGACCGGGGATGCAGCCTGCTCGCCGCAAAGAACCACAAGGAGGTTCGAGACCATGGCGGCCCTCCGCTCGTCGTCGAGAGTGAGAATCTGCCCCTTTTCAAGCTCCTTGAGGGCCATTTCGACCATTCCCACCGCGCCTTCGACGATCCTCTGCCGGGCCGCGATCACTGCGGAGGCTTGCTGCCGCCTGAGCATGGCTCCGGCGATCTCCGGCGCGTAAGCAAGGTGCGAAAGCCGAGCCTCGATGACCTCGACGCCCGCTCGCCCGAGCCGCTCCTGCAGTTCCGTCCGGAGGTCCTGACTCACCTCGTCCGTATTTCGCCTAAGCGAAAGCTGCTCGTCTTCGGCGTCGTACGGGTAGCTCGAAGTCGTGTGCCGGACGGCGGTCTCGCTTTGCAGCGCGACGTACTCTTCGTAGTCGTCGACCTCAAAGCTTGCGTCGAAGGTGTCCGTGACGCGCCAAACGATGATGGCCGCAATCTCGACGGGGTTGCCCGCAAGGTCGTTGACCTTCAGCTTCTCGCCGTTCAGAGTGCGAACTCGGAGCGAAAGCGGGCGCTTCAAGTAGAGCGGGTTGGCCCAATGGAAACCCGAGTCCTTGACGGTCCCGACGTACCTTCCGAACAGCAGCATTACTTTGCTGCCGTTGGGCTCTACGATGAAGAACCCGATCGTTAGAAACGCCCAAAACAACCACAGCAGAACCTCTCCCCCGATCGCCCAGCCGAGCATCGGGTGGCTCTCGCCCAGCCCGACCAAGAAGAAAACGCCGTAAATGCCGAGCCCCAAGAGGGCGATGACGAAGAACAGCATCGGCCAGCCTGAGGGCACATGAATTGTCTTTTCGTGCGACATGATGATAACTCCTTGCAATCATTATGATATCACACTTGCGAATACGAGGCGGTTTGGGACTATCGAACCATCTGTCGGCGGACCCGACACCACAGGGAGGGGCGCTGCTGCCCGAAGTAAACTCTCCCGCATGACGTTCCAAGAGTTGGTGTTTCGACTCAACAAGTACTGGGCCGAGCAGGGCTGCGCGATCCTTCAGCCCTACGACGTGGAAATGGGCGCAGGAACCATGCACCCCGCGACTTCCCTTCGCGCTTTGGGGCCGGAACCTTGGAACGTCGCCTACGTGCAGCCCTCGAGGCGACCTGCGGACGGGCGATACACGCGCAATCCCATGAGAAGCCAGCGGTACTACCAGTACCAGGTCATGCTCAAACCCAGCCCTGAGGACGTGGTGGACGTCTATCTCGGCTCCCTCAACGCGCTGGGGTTCGACGTCACCAAGAACGACGTTAGGCTCGTCGAGGACGACTGGGAGTCACCTTCGGTCGGAGCAAGCGGAGTCGGCTGGGAGGTCTGGCTCGATGGGACCGAGATCACCCAGTTCACGTTTTTCCAGCAGATGGGTGGCATCGAATGCAACCCGGTGTGCGCGGAGATCACCTATGGGCCCGAACGGCTCTGCCTCATGCTCTCGAAGGGGCACTCCTTTTGGGAGGGGCTGATGTGGAACGACTCGCTCTCCTACTTCCAAACCGACTACCAACTCGAAATGCAACACAACGTATACAACTTCGAGGTGGCCGACGTCGAAATGCTGTTTCGGCTCTTCGAGATGTACGAGTCCGAATCGAAGAGGGTCATCGAGACTCCCGTTTATTGGGAATCGGAAAAGAGGGTGTTGACGACGGCGGCTGCGGATGACGAAGACCCGCTCGCCAAACGCAAAGCGGGGCTCGCCTTGGTGTACCCCGCCTACGACCTCGCGCTGAAGTGCTCTCACGCCTTCAACCTTCTCGATGCGAGGGGCGCAATTTCGCCGACGGCGCGAGCCGACTACATCACGCGCATCCGAGCCAGGGTCCGGGCCTGTTGCCTTAGATACGTCGAGCAGTTCAAAGAGCCCGCAGCGACGACCTAGATTCAGCGGCCTGGCGATTTGCCTGCGGCTTGCCTTCGTTCACGATCCGTCGTAATCTATGTACTGACCTGGCCGGTTGGAAAGGATCGAGGAGAAGCTATGTTGAATTGCGCGCTCGCGATGTGGGCAGTTGGGGCGGCCCTATCGCCTTTGCAGACTCCGACTGACATCCCCACCGTCGAACGACAAGGGGGCTTGCTCACCCTCTCGTTCCCTGCGCCCGAAGGGACGATCCGCGTCTATCTACCCGACGACCTTAGCGCAGGCGACACGATTTCGGGAACCGTGATCGCCGAGCCCAAAGGCGCCACGGACCAAGAGCGAGAGAAAAACGCCGCCGCCCTTGCGAAATACAGCATAACGACGCCGCAGACCTCCTCCACGGACGCCGGAGGGTATCGCAAGTGGCAGTTGCCCAAATTCACCCAAGTGACCGGGCTGAGGTTCCAGATGGTCTCTCCGGAGGGAAAGGGCGTGGGAGAGTTAGTCGCCAGAGTGCAGCCTGCCCGCGTTGCCTCTCCTTCGAACATGGTCCCTCCAGACCTTGGCGTACTCGGTCGGCCGTTCCCCGTCCCCGGACCGTTCGATGGCGACCTCGGCAACACCAAAACGACCTTCGGCGGATTGCCCGTTCAGCCCTTGGCGGAGAGCCCCGGACAAATGATCTGCGCTCCGCCGACCCTTCTTGGGAAGACTCGATTCGGATGCTCGGACGGCCCTCACTCGACCGCAGGGGATGTCAGGCTCGTAACGTTCAACATTCAGGTCACCGACCCCGTCATCCGAGTCGGGCAATCGACCAACGCGCAGATCCGCATCGGTGGCCTCGACGAGATGGGTTCCGATCCGGTGAAGTGCGTGGTGATCAACCACAATCCGAGCATCGTCGAGCTCGAAGGCGGCGACCTGGTGCCCATCCAAATCGAACCCAGCCAAGTCGGGCCGGACGGGTCGTTTCGCAAGCAGCTTCGAATCACAGCGCGCTCGGTGGGCCTCTATTCGCTGACGCTCCGGGGTGAGACTCGTTCTCAGGTTCCGCTGGGCAGTTCGCCGCCCGTCCCGACCGCAGTGGAGCCGGATTCCGACCCGCCGCCGGTCCCGTTTGAGGTCCGGTTATCGGGACTTCCGAATCCCATTCGAGGCAACCGCCCGCTACGAATCGTGGCGGAGTCGGTCCGCCCTGATGTACAGATCGAAGCGGCTCTCTTTTCAGTTCGTCTCGAACCTAACGGTAGCTGGGAGACCCTCGGAACGGACTCCAACCCCGAAGGCGGGTTCTCCGTGGAGTGGGACAGGAGCGATTATGCGGGCGGAACGTACTCCATTCGAGTCGATGCGAGCGGCGGCGATGGCCAGCAGGCCTCGGACCAGCGCGTCGTAACGATGGAAGACCCGAACGGCCTGCCCTCCGGTTCCATGCAGTTCGAAAACCGAAACTTCCAACGAGACTTCACCCAGATTTCGGCCTCGATCGTCACGGTATCTGACTCGACCATCCGCAGCAAACGAAATCGGGCCACGAGTCTCCGCAACGCCGCAGAGGAGCGACGGCGTCGCGCGCGCGAACTCGAAGACGCGGCACGAGAGGCGTGGGAAAGGGCGGCCCGCAAGCGGTCTCAGGCCGCCGCGCTCGAACGGCTCGACCGGAACATCGAGGACGTCTTGCGCAACGCCGCCGCCCAAATCGACGCCCTCGTGAAGCGCATCGAGGAACTCAAAGGGGCTTTGGCCGGACAAGGCGACCCTGCCGCCATCGACAAGGCTGTGGCGGACCTCCAGCAAGCGGTCGACGACTGTGAAAAGGAGTGCGAAAAGAGAAAACAGGCCGTCGCCGACGCCGAGAAGCGAATCGCCGACCTGGAGCAGGAGCTTGAGAACCTCGCCAACGAGGTCAACGACCTCTTCCACGGCGATGGGTGGACCGGCAACGCGCGCTTCGACCGGGGGACGGGGATCGTCCGGTGGGGATTCGTTCGAGACGGCAGTTCAGGTTCGGAGATCGCCAACTGGGGCCCGAAATCGCAGCGCGTGAACGATCTCAGGCGAAAGAAGAACCAACTCGCCAAGGACCTCAAGAAGGCGAAGCAGGACTTGGAAGACGCCAAGGACGCCTTGGCGGATTGTGAAAAGGAGTGCGAGGCAAAGAAGAAGGCTCTCGAAGACGCCAAGAAAGCGCAAGAGCAGAAGGACGAAGCCGCCGCAAACGAAGCGAAAATCGACGAGGCGGTCGCTGAACTCGACAAGGCTCTGGCTGAGCTCGAATCCTACCTCGACCGCAACCCCGACCTTCCCTCCGACCTCAAGGACAAACTCGACAGGCTCCGCGGAAAGTTCCCGATCGACTCCGACGAATGGGAGGCTCTGAAGAAGGAGATCGACGACTTCCTCAAGCGAAAGCAACAGGTGGAGGAGAACCTAAGGAAAGAAGCTGAGGCCGAGGACGCCAAGGGCAACGGCGATTGGGGCAAGGCAAATGACCTTCGCGGAGAAGCGGACGGGCTTGAGGACGAAGCCCGCAGGGAAGAAAATGCCGCGAGCGACCTCGAAGCCGAAAAGCGGCGGCAGGAGGCCAGGGCAGCGGAGGAGGCGAAGAAGCGCGACGAAGAACGGGCCCGAGCCGAAGCCGAGCAGCATCGCAAGTGCATCGAAGAGTTCAAGAAGTGGATTCAAGACAACATCGACCGCGGAATCCTCCCGGAAGACGCGCTTGAGAAATTCGAGAATTGGCTCAACGAACATGCAGGCAAGATCCCCGATCTCGTGGGCGTGATCGGAAAGGTCCTCGAAGGCGTCTCAACCGGCGCTTCCGGGACGGGGCTCGCCAACGGACTCACCGCCCTTGGCGCTACGATCTTCTATTGGTGGGCCGAGGCCGAGCTCAAGGCGGCTTGCGCCAGACTCTCGAAGAAGATCGACGAGCGCACCAAACAACTCATCGCCCTCGAGCTTCTCGAACAGCGCCCTCCCAAACCCTGCGGTGTGATCCAACCCAAACAAAACACCTCGGAGACGTGGTTCTACTTCCGGAAGGGCAATAAGGTGTTGCTCTTCAAGATCACCCGGAGCGGGGGCCTGGAGTGTATGGGCGAGATCTCACTGAGGTGAAGCGCCAAGCTCGCAAACGAGGGCGTCCCAGGTAAGGTCGAACGGTGAACTCCAAGAAACGGGTGCTGTTCGTGTGCGTCGAGAACTCCAATCGCAGCCAGATGGCGGAGGCGTTCGCGAAGATGTATGGCGGCGATTGCGTAGAGGCATTTAGCGCGGGCTCACGCCCTTCGGGAAAGGTGAACAAGAAGGCGATTTCGGCCATGAGCGAAGTCGGCTACGACCTCACCTCGCACAACTCGAAGTCTCTCGGCCAAGTCCCGGAGGGCGATTTCGATGCCGTCGTGACGATGGGATGCGGCGACGCTTGCCCCCACGTCCAAGCAAGAGTTCGATGCGACTGGTCCATCCCTGATCCCAAGGATTTGTCCGTTGATGAGTTCAACAAGGTTCGCGACCTCATCGCTTCCCACGTCCGTGAGCTTCTCCAAAAGCTGTAGTTTTCCGAGAATGGGAGAATCAGGCGCTCCGGGCGGCAGGTTCGACCCCCGACCTCCCAAACCTTGAAGGGGCGTGCTACGGCCGAGATTGCGCTCGTCGGTGCGGTATGAACCATATCGAGGAGCGAAGAAGGCAGAGCGCCCCGTGTCTGACTCGTAGAGTTTGTGTCCCGGCTCGTGGTGTAGAAAGAGGCGCCATTCCGTCCGGTTGCTTTGTGAGAAGTCAACGGAGGACGAGAATGGCAAACAATAGCATAGCGCTCTTGGAGGGCGCGGAAGTTAGGGACATGCTTCGAGAGTTGGTCAAAGACGCACTTTCGGAGCTGATGGAACTCGAGGTGGAGGCTCAAAGGGAGGCTTCAGACCGGAAGACCTGGAGAAACGGGTACCGCGACCGCAGTTGGAAGACGCGCGTGGGAGACGTAGAACTCCGGATTCCCAAGCTCCGCACGGGCAGCTACTTCCCGAGCTTTCTTGAGCCTCGCCGGGGCGTGGAGAAGGCTCTCGTGAGCGTAATTCAGGAAGCGTACCTGCAAGGGGTTTCCACCCGGGCGGTGGACGATCTGGTGCAGGCTCTGGGAGGCTCCGGGATCTCCAAGAGCGAGGTCTCTCGCCTTTGCCTGGAGGTCGAGGGGCGGGTTCGGGAGTTCCTGGAGCGTCCGCTCGAGGGGAGCTTCCCTTACCTCTGGCTGGACGCTACCTACGTGAAGGTTCGCGACGGCTCTCGGATCGTGTCGAAGGCGGCGGTGGTGGCGATCGGACTGAACGAAGAGGGGCGCCGCGAGGTTTTGGGGATGCGCGTCGGGCACGCCGAGACGGAGGAGTTCTGGACGGAGTTCCTGCGCTCGGTCCTCGACCGGGGCCTTCGGGGGACGAGGCTGGTGGTCTCAGACTCCCACTCGGGGCTCAAGAAAGCGATCGAGCGCTGCATGGGCTGCCAGTGGCAGCGCTGCCGGGTGCACTTCATGCGCAATGTGCTGGCGCGGGTTCCCAAAGGGCGCAAGGAGATGGTGGCCTGCCTGATCCGCACGGCTCTGGCTCAGGCCGATATAGAGACCACCAAGGCCAAGTGGCTGGAGGTCGCCGCGCATCTGGAGGAGACCTTTCCGGAGGCGGTTCGGCTCATGCGGGAGGCGATGGAGGACGTGCTGGCGCACCGGGCGCATCCGCCGGGTTTGTGGCCGCAACTGGCCTCGACCAACGGGCTGGAGCGGCTCAACCGGGAGGTGAAGCGCCGCGCGGACGTGGTGCAGATATTCCCGAACGAATCCGGGGTGGTGCGGCTGGTGGGAGCGATCCTCATGGAGCAGCACGACGAATGGCAAGTCTCCCGGCGGCAGGCTCCCAAGGAGAGCCTCGGGCTGCCGAGCACGAAAAACGACGCGCTGCTCGCAAGAGCAAGCGGATGGTGATATCATGGAACAGGCGGATGGCGCCCACTACACCACGTCCTGGGACACGACCCTCGTAGAGCATGCGGGCAAGGGAACATGCTCCACTCAGTACCGGGTGACCCGGTCTGACTCGTAGAGCAGACCGGGATAACGAAGGACATTCCCCCTCGCCCGTCCGCGGGAGAGGGGGCCAGGGGGTGAGGGAAACTCTCCGGGTGACCCGGTCTGACTCGCAGCGCAGACCGGGCAGAATCAAGGAGATCCCCCCTCGCCCGTCCGCGGGAGAGGGGGCCAGGGGGTGAGGGAACTCTCCGGGTGACCCGGACAGGCGGCTGGCCGTGCCGTTTGTCCGGGAGGGGCGGGGGTTCGCTCGTCGGTGCGGAATGAACCATATCCAGGGGCGCAACCTTCATGCCCCAAGACGGCCGGGTCTAGACCACACGGCAGGTCCGCATTCACACCCTATCGATGCGAAGGTCTCCCACCAGCAAAATTGCCGGAGGGTGCCCCGCTCACCCCGGCTGCGCCGAGTGTGCCGTACAATGCATTAGATTAGGGAGGGAAGCCTCAATGAAGCGCGTACTTTCGACCGTCTTTCTTGCCATTGGCGCCAGCACGTGTGCGTTCGCGCTCAACCTAACCGGAATCGCCTTGTTCTCGGCTGACACGAGTGGCAACCCCAGCGGGGGCCAGCGATGGAACACCCTCGGAGGCGACGTAACCTACAACTTGTATTTGCGACAAGGAGCCGCATGGGTCAATTCCGGTAACGGTGCGGAAGCGCGAATCGATGTTCCTCTCACGCCGGGTGTCCATTTTTTCGATATCTACGGCCAGCCAGGTTCCGGCAGCCACTTCGGCATTTCTTTGATGTTTGATGGCACGGACAATGCGCCTAGGATCGCCGCCCACAATCCCTCGGCGGGAAGTGACACCGGGTTCTCCGTGACTTCGTCGGGCAGCGTCTACGATCTGAACTCCGTCCTGCGTCCAACGCCGAACAGCCTATCATATTCGAGCGGCGGGCTCACCGCCACATTGACCAAGTCCATCTATATGAGCCCCACGATGCCTCCGGTTCAGGATCTTGTGCAGGGCTACAACAACATTCCGGGGGGCGGCAACGACTACCACGGCGTGATCGAGCTTACGGTCGTTCCTGAGCCGAGTAGTATGCTGGTCCTGGGAGCAGGCGCAGCGTGCAGCTACTTCGCTCGTCGACGGCGCAGATCGATTGAACTGGCGAGCCGGATACCCGGTTCTGACCCGGTCAGGTGGCAAGGGTGAGCGTGGCAGACCCCATCGAGGCGGTCGGGGTGTAACCCATGTGTCCGGTAGGGACAAGAAGAAGGTGGTGGGCGGTACTGGATTTGAACCAGTGACCTCCTCGGTGTGAACGAGGCGCGCTACCACTGTGCCAACCGCCCGGGCGTGAGAGCCGACCTTTAGACCGGCCCTCTCAAGGAACTCAAATATACCTCTTCTGGAGCGCGACCCTGGAGGCCCTCAAAGGCCCCTCGCAAAGCGGACCCCGAGCGAGGGACTTTGCCCCAACCAGAGGCCGACCGGAGCAAACTCGATCCACGAGGGGGTGCGGAACCTCGAGAACGACGAGCCCCTCACTTCCCCATCGCCCTCAAGTTGGAAAGGCAACGCCGCGCAGCTTCCAGCGAAGGCAGGTTCGATTCGCCCTCGTGCTCGACGATGTACCAAACCGTCCCGCCCAGTTGCTCGCAAGCTGCGAAGACCTCCGTCCAAGGGACATCCCCTTCACCGATCGGCGCTGCTCCGTGTCTGCCGGCCCACTCCTTCAGATGGATCGTCTCGCCGCGGCCGGGCCAGTCTCGGATCGGCTGAACGGGGTCGCTGCCCGCGGACATCCCGTTCGCCGTGTCGTATTGCAGGACGAACGATCTCGGGGTCATCGAGCCGAGGATGTACCAAGCGGTCCGACCGTCGGCGAGCTGCACCATGTCGCCGTAATGGCAGTGGTACCCCGCCCGGATCCCCCTCTCTTCGATTCGGGCGCAAAGATCGGAGAACCGGCGGGCGGTGTCGGCGCAAGCATGGGGCGTGCTTCGCATCTCCTCCGGAATCCCCGGCACGATCACGTAGGGACATCCGACTTCAGCAAGGTAGTCGAGAGTGGCGTCGAAGGATTCGTCGGCCAGCGCGCCGATGCCGGTGTGGCTCCCCGCGCAAGCGAGGCCAGCGGCGTCGAGGGCCGACCTCACCTCACCTGCAGTCCGGCCATGAAACCCTGCGAACTCGACGCCCTGATAGCCCATTTCCCCGACTTTGCGAATCACGTCGAGGAAATCCTCTTGGCACTCGTCGCGCACAGAATACAGTTGCAAAGCGATTGGAATCTTGCTCATGTCAGGTCACTTTGGATTCGCTTCTTGCGCTTGCGATTCCTTCGCGATCCGGCGAAGTCGAGCCTCTCCGTCCGAAATCGGACCGCCTCCGCCATAATCGCCATACGATGAGGTGCTTCGTGCGAGGGTGGGTTTGAGGTTCGACTACTTGGCCATCGGGAGCGGTCTGGCAGGGCTGACCTTCGCCCTTCGCGCGGCTGAGCAGGGGACCGTCGGCGTCGTTACAAAGTCCGCGGCCAGCGAAGCCAACACCAGCTACGCTCAGGGCGGAATCGCTGCGGCGGTGGGTGAGGCCGACTCTTGGGAACTCCACGAGCAGGACACGCTGATCGCGGGCGCGGGGCTTTGCGATCCCCTCGCCGTTCGATTCCTTGTGCAAAACGCGCCCGCCGCAATCGAGTGGTTGCTGTCGCTCGGCGTTCCGTTCGATCGCGGGCCTGGGGGTCTGGACCTCGGCCTCGAAGGCGGCCACAGCCAGAGGCGAATCGTTCACTCGAAGGACCGCACTGGATGGGAGATCGAGCGGACCATGATCGACTCCATTCGCGCCCATCCCAACATCACGGTCATTGAAAACGCGTACGCGACGGCCCTGCACGCGTTTGAAGGGCGCTGCGTCGGCGCTTCGGTCCAGGTCGAAGGACTGGGGCCGCGGGTGATGGAGGCCCGGGCGACCCTCCTTGCCACTGGGGGTTGCGGCGTGATGTACCTTCACACGACCAACCCGCGCGTTGCCACGGCAGACGGCGTCGGGCTGGCTCACGCGCTCGGCGCTACCCTCGAAAACATGGAGTTCATGCAGTTCCACCCGACGGCGCTCTATCATCCTCAACTCCGGGGATTCCTGATCTCCGAGGCGTGTCGAGGGGCCGGTGGGACCTTGCGCAACCACCTTGGGCGGAGGTTCATGTACGATTACGACGAACGCCTCGAACTCGCGCCAAGAGACATCGTCGCAAGGGCGATCGACTCCGAGATGAAGAAGCACAAGACGTGGTGCGTGTACCTCGACATGACGCACCTGTCGTCGCGCGAGATCCGCACGAAGTTCCCCACAATCTACGAAAGGCTGCTTTCGATCGGGCTCGAAGCCGATAAGGACTGGATTCCCGTGACGCCCGCCCAGCACTACTCCTGCGGAGGAGTCAAGACCGATCTCTCGGGACGCACCTCGATCCCTGGGCTCTATGCGGCGGGAGAGGTTTCGTGTACGGGCGTTCATGGGGCGAACCGGCTCGCGAGCAACAGCCTCTTGGAGGCCCTGGTGTTCGGATCGGAAGCGGCAAGCGCCTGCACCGCCGAACCTCCTTTGCCGGGCGAAGTCGCTGAATTCCAATGCCCGAAGTGCATCCCCGAGACGGAAGCGATCGTGATCAGGCGGACGCTTCAGCACACGATGTCGGACTTTGCGGGCGTCGTGAGGACGGATGAGGGGTTGCTCCGGGCGCGCGGACAGATATCAAAGCTGTTTGAGGAGTACTCCGCGGCTCACGAAGCGCCGTACTCGCCGTACCCGCTTGAAACGCTCAACCTTCTTACTGCGGCCAGCTACGTGGTGGAGGGGGCGATCCGGCGCGAGGAAAACGTAGGGCTCCACTTCAACGCGGATCGGGCGCAATGACGGATTCCGAGTACCGCGGCGCAGCGGGCATCTTGGGAAGGGGCTTGGCCCAAGTGGGAAGGGTCACTCTCAGGCTGCAAACGCCTTCGCCCTTCGATATTCCTTTGACAACCGTGAACCCAAGCGCTTCACCGACTTCTTTGAGGTCCACGTTCTCTCCCGAAGCGATATCGACCGGATAACCCGAAGCGAGGATGACCGAGAACTCCGCGCCTGCGGCCTCGCGCCACTCCAACATGACCGCGCCCTCGACTGAGGAAGCGCTAAAAGCCTGAGGTCCATACACCCGGATTTCGCTCAAAAACCCCTCCAAGAGAGCTACCCCCGCGTCTGTGGGCTTCATCGCGAACAAGGCCCTCCGAAGAGAATCGAGAGGTTCGACGGTGGGCGGGCCCGAAATCGGAAGCCCCTGCCTGCCCTGCCAAGTTCGCAGCCCCTCTTCGGCTGCCAATCCAGCCTGAAACATCGCTGCGTCAAGCCTGCGAATCGGCTCGGGGCAAAGCGCGCCCGCAACCGCCGCGATCGCCGTCGCCCTCCTTGAAGCCGTGGGGTCCTTGCCCCAGAAGCGCCAGGTTCTCCAGTCCCTCCGCCAGGTGAGCGAGGTCAGCAGCGAATTCGGCTCCGAGGTCGCCTTTTCGGCGGTCATCATGCATTGGGAAAGGAGCGCGTGGGCTGCCGCAAGGTCTGCGCCCCGCCCATCCGAGTCGAAAGGCAACCGGGCTTGAGTCAGAGGCTCTTCGACGTAGATCGTCTGCGCCATGAACTCCCCGTACAGTTGCTCTGCCAACGCGCGGGATTCTGGGGGCCGGGCGGAAATGAGGTTCGCCAGGCCCAATTCGACCACGCTCGGAATGTCGGCCCAGGAGACCGTCGCCGGAGGGGCGAGATCGATACCGCCCGTCGCAAGACTTCTGCCCGTCGGAATCCGAATCACGGGGAACCGCAACGAAACCTCAGTTCCCCTAGCCACCACGTGCGGGCCGCTCTCATCGAAACTCGATAGCCGCACCGTGTCCCCTCGCAGCTTGAGGTCGTAGCCTCCGAGTTGGGCTAGGGTGGCCGGCGTCGGCAAGAGCGCCCCTGCCCGATCGAACTTCCAGGTGAGGGTGACGCCGCCAGGATCGTCCACCAAGCTCGACTCCAGGAGCCTCGGCGACTCCTGAACGAAGTAGGGGGTCGACGAAGTGATCCTCTGCACCAACTCGCCCAACCGCGAAACCGAATTCGCCGCAAACGGAACCGCCCCGATCGGAGCGCAAATTCGGACCCACCCCTCGAAAGGCTTGGCGGACTGAATCTTCCAGTCTCCCGTCTTTCCTGTGATCTTCACCGCTTGGGGCGAGGATGGAAACGCGAGCAACACCGGAGGTTGGTTGTCGCGAAACGTCACAAGCACCCAACTTGTCTCCGGCGTTGGCAACCCGGGGCCGACGCTTCCTTCAAACCACGTCAGATAGGGGCTCGAAAGCGAGGACACGCTGAAAGAGAAACCGTAATGAAAGTGCAGGAGGAACCCAGGCGCAAGAAGGTCCACTTTCAGCTTCCCCGGAGAAAGCGCCACGCCGGAGAGCATAACCGTTTGTCCGAGTTCGTTCACCAAGAGCGGACGCCAGACGTCGGAGGGCTTCTGAAATCGAAACCAGTCCGCCGCGTCGTGACGAACCCGGAAGCCAGCCTTGTCGACCTCGAATCCCGGAACCGGCAGGGCGCCCGTATAGCCGAATCTGCCGAACGATTGCCCGAAGGCGACCGACATCCCCAGCAGGGACGCCGCGATCGCGCTAATCAATGTAAGCACCGAGGATCTGGATTCCGAGGCGTTTCGTGTCGGTGGAATACAGCAAACCGACTTCTCGATACCCGAGTCGATAGGAAATCATGTAGTAGCCGTCGACGTAGGCCTGGCCCACATAGCGCGAGATCGTGTGGGAGCTCGAAAGCCTCCAAAGGCTGCTGAGCCGGTAGCTCGCATCCACGAAGTAGTTGTGCCGGTCGAGGTCGAGACTCTTGCTGCCGAAAAGCGAGATCGACGTATTGCCTGCCGAATAGTAGGTCTGCAAACTCAACGAGTGCCTGCCTGTGAGCGAACTGGTGTAGGCGTCCTCGGCGAAGTTGTAGGAGACCAGCATCGAAGCGCTCCTCCCCAATCGTCGGCTGAGCGAGAAATCCGCCAGGAAGGTCAAGCCCTCGTTCGTGTTCGAACCATAAAGGCGGCTCACCATGGCCGAAGCGTTGAGCGTCGTATCCCGATCAACCGCTTTCGGGATCATCTGGAATCTCGCGCGGGCTCCGTAGGCTTCCTGTTCTCGATTGAAGTAGGTCGATTGAGTTCGGCTCTGCGTCGCCGTCAGTCCGAGATAGAGCTTGCCGTAAGAGCCCAGGCGCGTCGGGTCCTTTTCTACGACGAATGCGTAGTTTTCGCTTTGGTATTTGGGGCCTCGGATCGACCGGGAGCTATTCGCGCTGAGCGTGGCCTGAAACCCATCGAACGCGTGCTGAACCATTCCGGAGCCAAAGAGGCTCTTGTGTGCGGGAAAATCGACCTGCGCGCTCATGCTCGCCCGATCGTTGAATTTCCAATACTGCCGGATGCCCGCTCCCCAATCGCTCCTCCCGATTCCACTAAAGATCATGCCCCCGTCCATGTCGTCGCCCTGGTTCCAGTTCAACTCGTAATCCATGAACATCCCGCCGCTGGTGGAATAGTTCCTGCCGTACTGGTCACCCGCGCGGAACCGGAGCAAGCTCGTGGTTCCGGGTCGAAGGGAAAGATAATGAGGGTAATTGACCGAGACCTGGTTGTCGTAGACGTTGAATATCTGCTCGGTCAAAATGGGCGTCTGGCCGTAGATGCTGACCTGGAAGAGCGGCAGCTTGAGGACCCGCGTAGGTCCGACATAGATCTCAGCGCTATGGAAGTGGACCTCCTTACGAGGAAACACCACGGCCTTCTTCGCAGAGATCGCGGTGGCCGCCTCGCTCAAGTCTTCAAACTCGAACAGCGAAGGCGGGACGAACTCCGAAGGCAGTCGCAGCGACGAGGCCGAAATCTGAACGATCCCGTACCTCTCGCGCTCCTCGACTACGGGAACGAACTTCGTTCCCACTTGCACCAATCGGGGCACCGGAAGGGTCGCCGTCGTCGTGCCATACCCCCTTCTCTCGTTGAGCTTCAGGTAGAGGTCGTCGAAGAAGTATTTATGCTTGCCGATCCTCAGCAGTGCCTTCCGGGCCCGAAGTTCGTAGGTGGGTACGTTGAGTTGAACGTCGTCCGCGTCGACTTCGACCTCGCGGTAGCGAAGGGAGACCCCTCGGTCCGAACCCGCGGCGCCCAGAATCCGAAGGTCGGTGCTGTACATGAGGTAGGGGCTTGCGGTGACCTCGATGTACTCTTTGGCGGAATTCAGCAGCGACCGATCGCTGACGAATTCGATGTCGAGTGTGGAAACCGCGCTGAAGGTGAGCGCTGAAGCCGTGATTCGGGCCGTTCCGGCGATCGATCCTGCAACGAGGATGCCCCGGGCCATTCCGCCGCTGGTCTCCACGACCGGCTCCCGGAAGCTCCCTATCGTCGTGGAAAACACGATTTTCGTGCCGTCCGGCACCAGCTTGCCCCCACGCTCCCTGACCTCTGCGGTAATCGTAAGGCTGCTGCGTCCGTCGGCAACGCTCATGGCCGGATAGCTAGTGAGCCGAATGGAAGCGTTCTGCGCGAAGGCGATCAGACTCAACGCCCCAACGCAAGCGACCGTTAGGAATCCTCGCTTCCAGCCCATCATTGTTTCGACGAGTCTACCAAGTACCATCGTTCTCTTGGTAAGGACGAAAAAGGGCCAGCGCTAGGCTGACCCCATTTCTTGTCTTATGGCCTCTCGGCCTAGCGCACCACGTTGATAGGAATGACCTTTCTCACGCGGTCGCCGCCATCGGTCTCGGCAAGGATCTCCACGCGATAAGACCCCGGAGCGACCAACCGATTCGCGTTGTCTCGCAGCATCCACGTCACGGAGTTCTCGCCAGCAGAGTCTGCACGGCCTCGCGAGACGGTGAACACCTCGCGTCCGCTACCCGAAAGGATGCGAACCGTCGTTGTAGCTTCGCTCGAAAGCGAGTAGTTGATGACGAAGGGCGAGATCGCATCGCGGCCATCCCGATTCACGACGACGTTGCCAATCACGGCTCGCGATGCTGCGCCGGGGCTCATTTCGAGTCGGAACTCGCGGGTGCCGGCGTCGTTCATCACAAACGTGTAGCCCGAAGTCTGGCGAAGGTCGCGGGTCTCGCCCGTGGCGACGTCCGTGATTCGGAACCGAACGTTCTTCGGCACGGTCGTGAGGTTAGGCCACGTGAGAGTGAACTGGCCCGCGGTTTGCGCCGTCGCCATGAGCTTCCACGTCTTTCGAGCTTGGCCGGTCGTGAGAGTCTGCGCCAATCGCGCCGGTGAACCGTCGATGATCTCTTCGACTGCGAGGTTCACGTCATGAACGGGCGACGTCGGCGGCTCGTAGATCCGGTTCAAACGGGCTTCAGCCTCGGTTCGCGCAACGCCCACGAAGTTCTGAGCGTCGAGCGAGTTCTCTGACCGAACCGAAAGCTGCAATCGCCACTGCTTGTCCGACTGGCTCCAAGACTCTCCGCCTCGGAATGAACCGGGAAGTCCCAGCGCATAGACGCTGGGATACGAGATCGTCACGTCCTGCAAGGTGTTGACGAACATCCAGTAACCTCGATTGGCCTGGAGGACCGCGTCAGAGCCTTGCACGAACGTGTAATCCTGCGTGTTGTTGTCCCAGAACACGACCGCGCCGCTCAGAACGCCCTGCGCAACAAGTTCAGCGAAGGTGTAGGAGAACTGCGGATTGGCGGCCGAGACGCCGACGAGTTGGCCGAGCGGAACCGCATAGGGATACGGGTTACCGATCAGGTTCCAACCCGAGCGCAATTGGATCAGAGGAGCTCCCGTGGCGATGTCGCCAGGAATCTGCGGCGAGCCGCTGAGGACCACCGAACCGTAATTGCTGTTGCTCACGAGCCAAAGGCTCTTTCCGCGCTCGGCATTGGTCGCCGGGATGTAGCCGCTCAGTTGCGGGTCCCAACGATACGCCTGGAAGTCGGTCGGGTTGTTCAGGCCCAGGATGTTCTCCAGCGAGGTGTCCTGGAACTGCCAGGGGAACGTCACTAGGTTCGCATCGGAAAGGACGTCGAGTCGGGGCGCCGTCGCCACCTGGATATTGCCGCTGATGACCTTCGTAGGGCCTGGGATCGGTTCGATCTTCACCGAGTACGGCAAACTGCCGTTGATGATGCCGTCGGACACCACGGAAAAGTCAACGAACTCGATCGCATAAGGCTGAACGACCGTGATCGTCTTCTGAGCTGTGTCGCCAGGGGCCATCGAAAGTCCTGGCGGAAGCGTCAGCGTAATCTTCACGTCGTTGAGCGGGATTTCTTGGTTGACCAAGGCATAGCCGCCTACGTTGTCCACATAGACCCGAATCGTCATCGGGTTCGGCCTCAACTCAGCGGGATCGTTGGGGTCGTTGGCCACGAGCCTTGGAGCGTCGACCACGGCAGCGTACGGAAGCGCGTAATTCGCCTCACCCCAGGTGGATCGCACGTACTGAACGATCGTGCGCGAGCCATTGGCCGGCACTGGCAACTCGCCGTACTTTTGAATAAAGCCGACGCTCTGGAGGAAGTTCGTATCGGGCAACGTCACGTCGCTAAACGTGGGATCGCCACCCGGACCGCCCATAAGGAAGGTCTGCTTCCCGAGAACGAACTCGGACGCTTCGGTGGCGTCGCTCTGCCCAGAAATCGGATCGGTCGTCGAAGGGGAAGCGCCGGTTTCGATCCTCATTCCGTAGTTGGCGGTCTGCCCGAACACGAAGTCGATCATCGTCGGGAAGTTGGCCGGGTCCAGGGCCCTAGTGTATCGCTGGTCAGTCCGCGGCGGCCTTCCAACTGGGAGATACACGTAGCCGGGTTTTCGGGTAAAGCTCCGCGTCAGCGTCCCTAGGTTGCTGTGGGACTGGTTTGCGCCGTTGAGGTCGGTAATGAAGTCCGCGACCGTGAGCATTCCCATGCTCGCCCCAAACCAGAGCCCAAGGCTGGCGGTCTCTGTATCGAGGTTCGTGAGCGTCCACTGCATTCGCGTGGCATCCGCAACGACGTCGATCTTGAGTTGGACGAAAACGTTGTCGAGCGTGGACTCCGCGTAGTAGTAGCGGTTCGAGGCGCCCGTAAAGAGAAGGGAAAAACCGGCGCTGCCCCAAAGCGTACGCGTTTCGTTCTTGGTCGTCGTGGCGTAGCAATAGGAGCCCGAAGGGTCGGTGGGCATACCTACGGTCAGCGCCATGAGGTCGTCACGGAAACCGGAGTTCTGCGGGTCGGCAGGGTTTTGGTCTTGCACCGAACCCAGGAAGCCGACCTGGAACCCGAAGCGTCCCGCGAGGTTGTTGGTCACCGCGGTCGGCGCATAGCAGGGCCCGTTCTGGCCGCCGTACGTGACGGATCCGCTGACGCCCATCGCGCTGATCATAAGATCGTTGCCCACTCCTGTGGCCAAGTGGTCATCGGTGCGGGGCGTTTCGTTTTCGGGGTCCACGCACTGGAAGCCCCAGTCGCCCTGCGCGAAGGAAAGGGCAGAAGCCACGGCGCCTACCGCTGCGACTCCGAGTACTCTTGCGATTGCTGCTCTCATCGTTGCTACCTTGAGTCTCTGTTTTCGGTTTGGGGGCCCCTGCATTTGGGATTGCAGGGGCCGCTTTTCATAGGACTGACTGTCTGAAGGCATGAGTTGTTTCTACAGACTGGGAGGAGGAGGAGGCGGCGCAGGGATCGTGAACCGCCTGGACGGGCTGAACACGTACCTTTCGCCGCTCTGATCCGGCACGGGCCCCGGCTTGTCGGCTACGTTGCGAGCGCCGATTCTCCAATAGAACTCGGTCACTCCGACGCCGAAGTCGGAAGCCAGCCGGCTCAACAGGTTGGTCACCGTCCCGCTGCTCAGCGTTCCGAGGTCCCCCCGGGTTACGCGGGCATACACCTTCGACTTTGCCTTCGGGAAGTTGGGGTCGGAGCTCACTTGCAGCGCGTACTCGATGTTCATCGGGAACGACGCGTTCACCACCGAGCCGAACGTGAAGATCGTGTCTCCAGCGATGACTGCGTTGGAACCCGGGTTCACGAGGCTCGGCCTGGGAAGGGGCGTTGCGACGCCTTTCGCGGCGACCTGCTTCGACACGAAATAGCAGTCGGAGGCGGTTCCACCGCCACCACTGCCACCGCCGGTCCCTCCGCCCGTGCCACCGCCATCCGGCAGATCGATCGAGGACAGCTTATAGACCAGGGCTACGGCGTAGGAATACGCCCGGCCGGCAATGACGCCCGCTACGGTTGCGTCTTCGAGCGGCATCTCCGTGACGTTACAGGTGTTCCCACCGATCACGCCCTCGAAGTTGCCCCAACTGATGTCCCGAGTCACTGCGTCGTCGTCGATGGTGCTACCTGCGATCCCGTCGGCAACCTGAACTGGAGTGCCCAGCACGTCATCCCGGAACACCTGCCACTGCATCGTCTGCGAGTTGCCCCGCGCGAAGATGTCCCGCTTCCAGGAAATCTTCACGGCTGAGCGGCCCGAACTGTCCGGGTACATCAGCGCTTCCGCGCTCACGCTCTCAGCGGGCGAGAAGCCGGTTGAGTTCCCTCCCGTAAGTAGCAGAGCCGCCAAGCCGAGGACGATCAGAAGGGTTCCGAAACCGCTTCCGGGCGGGCGCCCCCGCTCTCGCGGCCGCATGACTTCGATGCCACCTTCGGCGCCGAACTTAGGCGACGCTACCGGCACGGCGAATACCGCGCGCACCCGGTCGCCCGGCTGAATGCCTCGAATCGGGCGAGTGATGGTGACGATGGCGCTGTCGGGCTCGAGATCGCTCACCTTAGCGGTCGCAACCTGATCGCGGCCACGAATCACGATCACCTCCATGCCGTCTCGGAACCCGGTTCGCGAACCCTGATTGATCAGGGCCGTGTTCTCACGGGTGTTGAGCACTGTGGCGACGGGAAGTGTCTGCGAGTTGATGATCGAAACCGCTTTGGCGGCCCCGGTGACGAGCGCTTCCTGAACGACGGTCGCATCTTCGATGTCGCCCGTGCGTACGCTCGAAGAGGCCGATAGCGCTGCGCCATTGACCGGCAAGCCAGACGCCACGTCCATGACGACCACGCGAAGGATCACGTCGGCGCGCTTTCCGCCGCCCACGCTCTCGACGCGCCAGTTGACCACCTCACCGGTGACCAGGGTCGTAGCTCGCAGTTCGCCCGCAAGACGAAGCAAGCTAACCTGGTCGGTCGGCGGATTCTGCAGACCCAAAGACGAGATCGTGCGACTCACGGTCTCCTGCGGCAACATGTCGTACCGCTGGAGCTTCGCGAGCTCGCTTTGAACCGCCTCCGCAGCCAAAGCGCCGATACCGGCGCGACCTTCAGGGCTCTTATCGACGAACTCGATAACCGCCCACGTCGGCGCGCCCTGAATCTGCGCTTCCGCGCGATTGACCAGGCCGAGTGTAACGAACGGCATGACCAAGCTCAAAATCATCACCTGGCCAACCGTTCTTCCAAAGAACGAATTGATGAACCGCCTCACTATGACGAGTCCTCCTTGTCAGTCCTGTACATGTTTGTTTGGCCCCACCGGCGACAAACCTGCGCGGCCGTCTGGCCCCCGCTCTGTCCGCGTGGGAAGCTCCGCCCGATGTAACAGACGATAGCTACCCCGCTTTGGAGCGCAAAACCGATACGGCCTCCGTGTTCCCTCACTATTCGCTTGCGTTCAAGCAACATGTACCCCTTGGCCGCATCCATCCATTGAGCCGGGAGCAGTATAGCACGTTGCTCAGCTACCTGCAACGCTACCTAAAAATCCGATGGATGTGCTCGGCTATATTTGCCTTGACGGTGGGCTCCGCTTGATTGGTTCGCAAAACAACGTCTGCGAAGCACAGTTTTACCTCGGTGGGCAACTGTGTCGACAACGCCGCGTCCACTTCGAGTTCGCTTCCCAGCCGCTCGGCCAGCCTCCGCCGCTGTTCGGCTCGCCCGCACGTCACAACCCAAATCTCGTCGAACTCACGCTGCAAACAAGTTTCGACGAGGAGCGGCACTTCAAAAAAATGAGCGGATTCTTTCCTCAAACGATCGAGAATCAGGGGATGCAGCAGGCGGTTCAGGTTTCGCCGCGCGAAAGGGTCCGCAGCGATCCGCGCCCTGAGCCGTGCCCGGTCGAGGGGCATGGAAAGTCCCGCAACTTCTGCGATTCTGGCTTGCGTCGCTTTGTCGGCGAAAACTTCTGCCGCGACGTCGTCGGCTGAAGCCGTCGGGATTCCCATTTCGCTGAGGTAACCCAGGACGGTGGTCTTGCCTTCGGCGATGCCCCCGGTGATTGCGATTCTGGGGAGTTCTCCGCTCGCCATCAAGACCCACCTGTAGCCAAGCGCAATTCTCGCGCGCTGCCATCGACTTCGGCCTTCCCGGCGACGATTCCAGCCTTCAGACGGCCTTTACTCGTTGTCGCTTGCGGGAGCTTCGACCGGCTCCTCAGGCTCTTCAATGTCGATCTCGGCGACCTCGTCTTCAATGTCTTCGTCCCGCGAGGCGAAACCCTTCAACATCCCCAGACGCTCGCCGATCGTGACGCCGCTCGACCCTGAGAAGCCCCGTCGGGTCGGCCCAGCGATGAACTCCTCCACATCCTCTTCGTCGCGGCCTTTGCGCCCTTTCTTGCGCTTCTTCCCGCCGCTCGGAACTCGGCGCATCTCGCGGTCCGGTTCGTCGAACGTCACCTGCGGCATCGTGCTCGAGCCCAAAGCCCTCATGCTGAGGACCATGCGCCGCTCGTCGGGCTTCAGGTCGATGATCTGAACCTCGACCTCCTGGCCTTCCTCGACGGCTTCGGACGGTTTTCGTAGCCTGCGAACCGACATCTCGCTGAGAGGCAGGAACGCCTCCGCGCCCTCGGGCAGCTTGACGAACGCGCCGTTTTGTACCAATCGACTGACGACGACGGTCAGCTTTTGACCCTGGCGATACGTCTCCCGAATCAGGTTCCAAGGGTCAGGCAAGACCTGCCGATGCCCAAGGCTGATCTTCCCATGATCGGGGTCGAGCCGGAGGATCATCACCTGGATGTCCTGGCCTTCTTTGAACATCTCTCGCGGATGCTGAATTCGCATCCAGCTCATCTCGCTGATGTGCAGCAAACCGTCCACGCCGCCCAGGTCGACGAACGCGCCGTAATCCGTAAGGCGCCTAACCGTCCCATCGAGAACGTCCCCGGGTTTTGCCTCGCGGAACAGCCTCTCCTTCGCCTCTTTCCGCACCTCTTCCGCGGCCTCACGGTTGGAGAGCACGACCTTCTTCCGATCTCGATCGATCTCGATGACTCGGCAGTCGATCACTTCGCCCACGAACCGATCGATATTGCGAAGCTTGCCCGTCCCGACGTGCGTTGCCGGGATGAACCCGCGCACCCCGATGTCTACGACCAATCCGCCCTTCACGCGCTCCAACACAGGGGCGTGGAGAATCGTGCCGTTACGATGCGCTTCTTCGATGCGAACCCAAGTCTTTTCGAAGTCCGCTCGCTTTTTGGAGACGATCGGGTTGCCCTCGTTCCCCTCCGGGCGAATCACGACGACGTTGATCTTGTCCCCGATCTTGAAGTGGTGGGTCGCGTCTTCCACCGGATCTTCCGAAAGCTCGCCTAGCGGGACGATGCCCTCGGCTTTGGTGCCGAGATCGACGAACACACGGTCGCGGTCCACTTGGATGACCGTTGCCTCGATCCGGTCGCCGCGCGAAAGTCGCTTGTAAGCCGCGTCGATGTCGCCGACCGAATCTTCCGATTCCATGGCGATCATCGCCTGCTCAAAAAGGTCCTCGTCGTTGGCTGGGGCAGCAGCCGCCACGGGTTGCTGCGCCGGCTCGGGCGACGGCTTCGGTTCGGGCGTCGGTTCCGGTTCGGATTCCGAGGCGACGATCGGCTCTTCTACCGGCTCCGGCTGAGGGGCAGGCTCGCCCTGCTCGTCAGCTTCCGGCACAGGAGGCGTTTCCGCTTCTGGGGCAGCGTCGGGTTCAGTCGAAGCCGTGGTTTCCTCGGCTTCTGGCAAGGTAGAGGGGACATCGACATCGATGTCGGCGGACGTATCGGGCGCCTCTCCCGTTGCCTCGGGAGACGGGGTCATCTCTGGTTCCCCGTGCGGCGTCAGGTCTTGGTCAATTGGCATACTAAATGGTCACTCGCGAGACAGAATCCCTTAAGGTGCGCCTATTATATCTGAAAACTCGCTGAGGGATAGGGAAAGGGGGTTTGAGCCTTACTGGCGGGGCTTCCGGACGACGCACGAGTAGCGCGATCGGAAGAGTTCGAGCGCGGAGTCATACACGCCTTCGTGGGAAGGTACGAACCGGTCCTTGAGTCGCACGGTGTCGCGGCACGCGGTTTCGACGTCGCTCCAGACTCCACACCCCACGCCCGCCAACAGAGCCGCGCCAAAAGCTGGGCCTTCGTCGGCTTCCAACCTGACGCAAGCGACTCCGAGCACATCAGAAAGCATCTGAACCCAGAACTCGCTCTTGGCCCCCCCTCCCACGATTCGGATCTCATCGGGGGCGACGCCAAGCCCGCGAAGGAGATCGAGCCCATCGGCAAGACCAAAGCTGATCCCCTCATACACGGCCCTGGCGAACTCGGCCTTTCCATGAGAGAGGGTCGCACCCACGAACGCCGCGCGAGCGTGAGGGTCGTTGTGGGGAGTCCGCTCTCCGGCGAGGTAGGGCAAGAAGGTCAGGCCGTTCGCCCCCGCCGAGACCCCCGAGGCCATCTCCGCCAGTTCATCGAAAGTTCCGCCCGCGAGGAACTCATCGCGAAACCACTGGAGCGCGCCCCCGCAACTGAGCATCACACCCATCAGGTGCCAAGCACGGTTCGCGTGGCAAAACGTGTGCGTCGCTCCAGCTTCGTCGTAGACAGGCGCAGAGGTCGGAGCGAACACCACGCCGCTCGTGCCTAGGCTCGCGCTCACCAGGCCCTCAGCCACGCACCCCGCGCCGACGGCGCCTGCGGCTTGGTCTCCGCCCCCGCCGACGATGGGAATCCCCTCCGAAAGATATGCGCTTCCCTTCGCTTCTGCGGAAGCTGCATCAGACTCGGTGACCTCAGGGAACCAGTCTTCCCGGAATCCGAGTTCCCGAATTACCTCCCTCGACCACCTTCGATTCGGCACGTCGAACAGCGCAGTTCCGCTCGCATCCGAGACCTCCGAAAAAAACTCGCTCGAAAGTCGGAAGCGGACGTAGTCTTTGGGCAGCAACACCTTTCGAATTCGCGCGAAATTCTCGGGTTCGTGATTTCGAATCCAGAGGAGTTTCGGCGCTTGGAACCCCGTGAGCGGCGGATTGCAGGTGATCGAACGGAATCGCGATTCGCCGATCGCGCGGTCGATCTCGGCCGACTCCGCGGCGGTGCGCTGGTCGTTCCAAAGGATCGCGGGGCGAATAACGTCCCCTCCTCCGTCGAGGCATACCGCCCCGTGCATCTGCCCCGTAAGCCCGATCGCGTCAGGGCTCCGGACTCCGATGCGACTCAAGACCTGTTGCACCGCCGACCACCAGTCCTCAGGGTCCTGTTCGGTCCAGCCCGGCTGCGGAGTTCGCAACGGATACGGCGCGGACGCTTGCGCCAACACCCGGCCGCTCGGGTCGATCAAAACCGCCTTGCACCCGCTCGTTCCAAGATCGATTCCCAACAGCTTCGCCACGGCCCATTCTGCCACGCCCTATTGGCGAAGTACACTGGGTCGGTGCGAAGGGCGGTCGTGGACGTCGGCTCGAATTCGGTTCTGCTTGCGGTAGCCGAGCTTCGGGAAGGTCGCTGGAAGCCGGTGTTCGAGTCGGCGCAGGTCACCGGGCTAGGAATAGGGGCGCGGCAGTCCGGGCTTCTCCAAGCCGATCCCATGAATCGAACCCTCGAAGCGCTTGGGGGCGCGTTCGAGAAGGCCGCGCACTACGGGGCCGGAGCAACCCTCGCGGCCGCCACGATGGCCCTGCGCATCGCCGCGAACGCCGACGAGTTCCTCGGTGCCGCTCGATCCCAGGGCACTCCCATTACGGTGATCTCCGGCGAAGAAGAGGCAAGGCTCGGATTCGAATCGGTTGCCGCCGATCCAGTGTGGACGGACGATCGCCGAATCACCATCCTCGACCCTGGGGGCCACAGCACGGAGATCGTCACGAGCGAGAGGAAAGGCGCGGGTTGGAGCAAGAAGTTTGAGAGTTCGTTCGCGGTAGGCGCATTGGGGCTGCTGGAGGGGCCGCTCGCGGCAGAGAGTCCCGACGCGGCTGCCCTCGTTCGCGCCTCGACGGAGATTGACGAGTGCCTAAACGCCCGCCTCCCCAAATTGCCCGCCGGACGCATCGTAAGCCTTGGGGCGACTCCTGTCAACCTCGCACGGATCGAACTCGGACTCACCGAATGGGATCCAGAGGCGATTCACGGGTTCGAACTCGGGCTCGCGACGATCAGCGGGTACGTGCAGAAGTTGAGCGCCCTGAGCCTCGAACAACGCCGCGGACTCCGTGGGATCGAGCCGGGCCGAGAAGAGACTCTGCCCGGAGGTGCGCTCATCCTCGAACGGTGCTTGCACTACCTCCGAGCCGAAAACTGCTCCGTCAGTGTTCGTGGGTGGAGACATGCAATGATCGAGCAGGAATCCTGGTGGCGCCCCGGCGAATTGACCGGCGGGGTGCAGAAAAATGCTCAACAGTTTGACTCCGCATGAACGATTCGCCTATCTGGGCATCGCTGTCGTCGTGCTGGGAGTATTGGGCTTCGTTGGCTCAAGACAGCTTGGCTCGGGCCGTTCGTCGCCCATCCAGGTAGAGGCGCTTGCCTCCAAAACACAACCTCAAGCGGCGGCCTCCTCACCGCCAGCCGAGGTGGTGGTTCACGTCGCCGGCGCGGTTCGAGAGGGGAAGGTAGTGCGGCTGCCGAACGGCGCCCGGGTAGCCGATGCGATCGCTGCGGCAGGGGGAACCAAGCCCGAAGCTGATCTCGAAGCCCTCAACCTCGCCGCCAAGATCGAGGATGGCACGCAGCTTTACGTGCCCGAAAAACCCAAACCCGGCGCGCCTCAAGAACCCCAATCCCAGCGGCCCTCGAGCCGAGGAGCGAGCAGCTACCAAGCGAAGACCGTTCCGACTCCTCGATATGCTTCCGCGACGACGCCCGAAGAACCCGAAGTCTCCGCAGAAGTTTCGAGCGGAAGCTCGACCTCGGGATCGTCCCGATCTGCGAAGTCACTGCCCGCCCCCCACTCGATCTCGCTCAACACGGCCTCCCAGTCCGAACTCGAACGACTTCCCGGAATCGGCCCTGTTACGGCGCAGAAAATCCTCGATTATCGCCGCGCTCACGGAGGGTTCAGTTCCGTTGACGAGCTTCTCGCGGTCAAGGGCATCGGCCCGAAGAAACTCGAAGACGTTCGGCCGTACGTGCGCTTATGATCGTAATCCGAAGGATGCCTTGAACGTCCGAGCCAGTGGGCGACACTCACATTTGTGAACGGTCCTGCGTGGGAATCGCTCAACGGGGTGCAACCATGAAAGTCGGAAAGTTTTCTTGGCAACTGGGCCCGCTTGGGCTCGCCTTGGCGATGACGGGCAACGCCCAGATCGCCGGGGTCGAATATCCTCCCTCGAAGGGCGACACGCCGCCCCAGGCCACGCGCTTGAGCCCTCAGCAATACAGCGAGTATTTGCGGGCCATCGAGCTAACGGCGAGGATGGTCAGCGACCGCAACGCCCAAGCCTATGCCCAGCGGCAGGGCCTCAACGTTCTCAACCTCACCTGGGAAGACACGGGCAGATACAAAAATAGCTCTGTCGGCCCCAACATCAGCGACATGACGATTCAGGTCGCCGTGAAGGAACCCCGATCGGGGCAAACCCGCATCTCGCTTATGCCCGTGATCCGGTATCCCAACTTCAGCGACCTCACGTGCGATCTCGATCCCAGGGCGTTTACGCTGCTCGTCGGGAACGAACACGGACGCCCGCTCCGACGGATTTCGCTGTACGACTTCCTGGTCCAACCCGATCGCTATCTCACTCGGCCCAACTCATGGCCGGCCAAGCACACGCTGGTTGCGCCGAGGGACTACCGAGTGCTGGTCAGCGCGCAGGCGTGCTTTTTGCCCGTGCCCAGGAGCGGGATCGCGACCTTCAACCCCGTGGTGTTCAACTACCAGTCCGTGAAGGGCGACCCCGCGGTGCTGACGATATTGGCGACACGTGAAGGAACGAGCACGACGGTGATCGACAACCACCGCGACGCCTTCGATACGGGTTGGAACTGGGGCCAGCGGCTCTTCTTCAACGATAAGGGAATGCGCGCGAGCCTGACGGGGCAACGCTTGAGCGATGTGGGCCCAAGCGCAGAGCGAGGGGCGGCCGGCCCTTGGGCGCCCGACATGGTGCTTCTGATCCAAATTCCTCTCAAGCAGAAGAGCCCCGGCCGTGCGCCGATGCCTTTGATGGAGGCAGCGTCCGCCGGAGCGATGGAATTCAAGTCAAGGTCGAGCGACGTCGAGCGCGCCGTGATCGGCCACGGCGAATGGGAAGGGCCCTTCATCGAGATGGACGACCTCCCTGTCGAACGCGACCCACGATTCCCGATCCGAGTCACCGTGCAGTTCTACAAGGCGACCTCCAACGGGGTCGTTTCCGAGTCCGACATCCGGCAGATCAAATCGGACATCGACCGGGTCTACCGAACCAGCGACAGCGTCGGCAGCTTGGTCACGGGGGGTTCGACGGGCCGGATCACCGAATACGACGGCGTGAAGGTGATGCCGCGCGATTGGTGGGAGATGTTTTGGGCCCGGTACGAACTCGACACAGGAGTAACTCGTGACGAAGCCCTCCGAAGGCTTGTGGCGCTGCTAGGCAAGGAGTATTGGAAGCGCCCGGTTTGCGAGTTGTACGTGCGGGACCTCCTGCGACAAGCCCCAAGACCCTAAGCAAGGCGCAGGCTCAAGGTATGCGGCGAGACTCTCGCCTGCGGTACCTTGCGCAAATGGTTCGGATCGATTGGAAGGGCGACCTCGCATTTGAGGCGATGCCTCAGAGCGGCAAGCCCGTTGTTTTGGACTCGGCCTCCCGGGGAACGGAGCCTCAAGGCCCCAGTCCCACCGAGATGCTGCTGGCCGCCGTAGGAGCCTGCACGGCGATGGACGTAATCTCCATTCTCGAAAAGAAGAGGCAAATCGTCGAATCGTATCGCGTCGAGGTCGAGAACGAGTACTTCGACCCGGAAGCGTGGCCTCGGCCGATGTCGAAGATCATCGTTCGGCACTACGTTTCTGGCAAGGAGATCGACCCGGAAGCTGTGGCGCGAGCCGTTCAACTCAGCGACGAGAAGTATTGCCGAGTGGCCTCGACCCTCCGCCAAGGTGTCGAGATCGAGACTTCGTGGCAGGTCGAATAGACCCTATCGCCCGAGCAACCGGAATCCGAGGAGGCCCTCCCGAAGGAACCGCTCAAGGATGTTCGCGGCGATCAAGCTGTTCGTGACCTGGCCGATGTCCGGAGTCTTGGTCGAAGGAACGAACACGAGATCTCCAGGTTCGAGCATCACGTTCTGCGTGAAGTCGCCTTTGCGAACGAAGTTCACGAAGTTGGCTTTGAGCCGCACGTACTGGCCCGGCATTCCGGGCGCCTTGCGGATGATCGTGATTTCGCTGAGCTTCGACCGGGTGGGAACCTCACCGCGCGCCATGGAAAGCGCATCGGCGAGCGTCATTGGCTCTCGATAGAGATACGATCCGGGCTGCGACACGGTCCCGATCACGAGAACGCGACTCGAGTTCTCTTCCGGGATGAGGAGCTCGTCTCCGTCCTGAACCTCGTAGTTCTGAGACGTGTCCCCCCGCATCAAGACCGAATAGAGGTCCAGCGGGATCTTCTCGTTGGAGCCTGCGCGTCGCAAGGTCGCTCGTCTAAGGTCGGCTCGATCCGGAATGGCGCCGCCGCCGTAGTTCAGCAACGTGATCACCGTGTCGCCGGGCCGAACCTCGTAGGTTCCGGGACGCGATACGCTTCCACCCACGGTCGCCTTCAGTTGACGAAAACGAATGATCGTGACCGCCACCCGGGGCTCGCGAAGTCGGAGCTTGTCGACGTACAAACGGGCAAGTTCGGCTTCGATCTCGGCCGTCGTTCGGCCCGCCGCCTGGATGATTCCCACGAACGGCGCGCTGACCTTCCCGTCGATACCCACGGGCAGCTCGGCGTTGATTTGCGTCTCGTTGTAAACCTGAATTCGAATAATGTCCTCAGGCTGGAGCCGGTACGTTTCGTCCTGGGCGCCCGCGAGCGCGCTCAAAACCAACACACCTACGAGACCCAGTCGCTTGGCAATCCTTGCTAATCCGCGCATTCCTGTTCCCTGTACCTCATATCAGACGGTCGTAGCGGCGGTATTGTACCTAAACTCATTTGTCCTCATTTCGTTTGCGCCGCTTTCCTTCGACCACGATCACGAATTCCCCCTTCGCGGGGACTTCCCCTGTCTTGGGCAACGCCGGCAGAGTATTACGGTACACCTGTTGATGCAGTTTCGTCAACTCCCTGCAGACAGCGTACCTTCGCTCGCCAAGCGCCTCGTAGGCGGCGCTCAGTATCTTCTCGGTTCGAAACGGCGATTCAAAGAGGACCAGAGTGTGCGTCGAATCCGCAAAAGCTGAAAGTTCCTTGAACGCGGGACCCGGCTTCCGAGGAAGGAACCCCAGAAAGCTGAACTGCTGGGCAAAGAAGCCACTCAGCATCAAGGCGTCGATCACCGCGCTGGGACCCGGGATCGCATCGACCTCGATCGAGCGACTCCACGACTCGTCGACGAGCAGCGCGCCGGGATCGCTGATCGTGGGTGCGCCGGCATCGGTAAGCAAGGCAGCGCAAGCCCCCGCCTCGACTTCATCCAAAAACTTGCCGCGCGCGGCTGGAGTCGTGTGTTCGTTCAACACCCGCATCGGCTTCTTCAGCCCCAAATGCGCTTGGAGTTTGCCGCTCACCCGCGTGTCTTCGACGAGCCAGAAGTCGGCCAGACTCAATGCCTCGGCAGCGCGGGGCGAGAGGTCGCCAAGGTTCCCGATCGGCGTGCAAACCAAGACCAGCCGCCCAGGATTTGGCACCGGGCCTCCTCAGTTGCCCGAACCAGGCGCGGGGCCAGGAAGAGGGTTGAACGAACTCGGAGGCGTCCTACCGGTGGGGCCGGGCTCTTTCGCCTTCTCGGCTTCTTCGGCCTTGGCCTCTTCTTCGGCTTCTTTGCGAGCCTGTTCCTCCTCTTTGTCGAACTTGAGCTTCTCTTCTCGCCAAACCGACTGAAGGCGCCGGACTTCAGTCGCGGCCTCGTCCGAAATCCACCCCTTGCTGATCAGGGCAGCGAGCCGGGAGTTGATTTCGTTATAGGCGCTCTGGCCCATATCGCCGAAGTCCTGGTTGCTCTCGGCAAGGTACACCAAGTAGTCGGCGAGGTCGATTCTCCATGTTGCGAGTTCGGAGTCGATCGCTGCGGCGTCCTCCTCTGAGGCCAGCTTCTTGGCCACCAATTGGTTCCTCAGGTTCTGAATGCGGGTGTACCGCCCTTCCCCGACCGTGGTGAAGTCGGCGTTCGCTTGGGCGGCCTGCTTGAGGGCGTCGGTCGCGCCCGGACCGTCTCCCTTCGCAAGCCGGAGCTCGGCCAATTCGATCAGCAAATCCGCGCTCGCGTCGAACTCCGTCACGATCGAAAGCACTTCCAGCTTTCGTCCGTCGAGGCTCGAACGCTCAGCCTCGGGGAGCGACTGCAATCGCTGGTTGAAGATCGCGTAGAGGATCAGCGCGGGCGGTTGGCCCCCCACGATGTCCGCATTCTCTTGCACGACATCGAGCGCCCGGTTCTCCAACTCGAGCAATGCGGCTGCGATTTCCTTCTTTCCCTTGGGTGACGTGAGGGAGTTGCGCATCCTCGCCCATTCGAAGGCGATCTTCAGAGCTTCGCTTTGCCACTGGACGCCTCCGCCGTCGATGATCTGCTTCATTTCGTCCTGGAGCTTTTTCGAGGCGATCTCATTGACGCGAGTGGACCTGAAGTTCTCCTTCAATTCCTCGAAGTTCTCCGGGACCTTGGGTTGAAGGTCGATGAGCTTGTAGACGGCGGGTCCGGAACTCGTCCAGAGCACCTCCGACACCTCGCCCTTTTTGAGGTCCATGATCGGCCGAATCGAGTCGTCGTAAGTCAGGTTGGCGAGCGTGTAGTTCACGTTCGATTCCGACTTGGTCTTGCCCTCGGGCGCGGTATCGTCCGAGTACTTCTCCATCGCCGACTCAAACGCAAGCCCCCCCTCGATCTCCGCGCGAACTCGCTCGGCGATCTCGTGAGGGTCCTCGTCCGTGTGCTTGGTGGGGTCGATGAAGACGCGCTTAGTGATCCACGTGTCGAAGCTCTTCTTCAGTTCCTCGTCGCTGACCTTGGTCTTGTTTCGATACGACTCGAGGAGGCCCATTCCGAGGAACTGCGACTCGTACTTTCTGCGCTCCTCCGGCTTCTTGAGGTTTTCCTTGGCGGTCACTTCGGCTTCGGCCTTGAGTTCGGCGACGTCCTTGCCGACGTTCAGCTTGAGGGCCGCCTGAAAATCCTGCTCGGTCGCGTCCGGTTTGAGCATGCCCTGCTGCATCATCTGAAATCTCAGTTGCAGGATCGACGAATCCACCTGCTCCATCACCAGTTGCAGAATCTTCTCATCGGTCAGGACGTAATTCTCCTTCCCCGCGATTTCCGCGATGACCGCCTCGTTGACCGACATGACCACCTGGTCGGCAAGGAGCATCGCTTGGAACTCAGGGCCAAGCGAAGCCTGGAACGCTGGGTTCGATTGCACCAGATTTTCAGTAGCGCGAGCCGTCGCTTCTTGGATGTCCTCCAGATACACCTCGTGCTTGCCGACCGTGGCGACCACGGTTTGCGGACGAGATGCCGTCGGAGAGTCGTTACGATTGCCAAACCCGTAATACACCATCCCCACAATCAGAACGATCATGAGAACGATGCCTGTGACGTACCCACAGCCGGATTTTTCGATGAAAGTGCGAGTCTTGGTGATCGACAAGGTTTTGACCTCAAATACAGCGTGAAAGTATGGCACGTTTGGCCGAAAATCGCGGAATGTTTGCCCTCTGAGAATGATTCAGTAGACAGACAGTGTGTATAATTCGTCTACAGCAATAACGGCAGCGGGCGACCGCAAGGAGAACTGTATGGCAAAGGGCCTGACCGAAAAGCAGCGCAACATCCTGAACTTCATCGTCGAGTACATTCAGGCGGAGGGTTACCCGCCCTCGATCCGAGAAATCGGGAGTCAATTCCGCATCGGTTCGCTTCGCGGCGTTACGGTACACCTCGATGCGCTGGCTCGAAAGGGCTACATTCAGCGCTCGAATACGCCGAGGTCGATCAAGCTCGTACATCCCACCCTTCAAACGTCGGATAAGATCGCGATGCTCCCGCTCGTGGGCACAATCGCGGCCGGAGTTCCCATCGCAGCGGAGGAGCACGTCGAAGACCTGATCCCCGTTCCTGCGCAGCTCGTCCGCAACATCGAGCGCGCGTTTCTGCTCCGTGTGAAGGGCGATTCGATGATGGGGGAGGGGATTCTCCCGCGCGACCTCGTAGTCGTGAAACCCCAATCTACGGCCAACCACGGCGAACTCGTTGCGGTTCTCTTGGGCGACGAAGCCACCGTCAAACGTCTGCACCACGACAAGTCCGGCTACCAACTGATGCCGAGCAACCCTTCGTATGACCCGATCCCCGTCCGGCGCGAGGATGCCCGGATCATCGGCAAGGTCATCGGCCTGATTCGAGACTATACGGGCATGGCGTTTTAGCGGGAGGCCGAGCCTTCCGCGAGATCGATCGCCAATTCTGCCGTGCGGTCAAGAGCGTTGTCGGGTCCTAGCATCTCCCTGATCCTCCGATAGCCCTCAAGTTGCCGATCCCTTTCCGCGCCCTCGGCCAACAAGCCTTCGAGCCGTTCTCGAATCGCCTCGGGTGTGGCTTTGCCCTGAATCAACTCCGGCACCAGGTGCTCCGCCAGAAGGATGTTGGGGAGGGAAACGAACTGCGGGCGAAATCGGGTGAGGGTCACCTGCAGCACGGAAACCCAACCCAAGCGATACACGACGACCTGGGGGCACCCGCAAATCGCAGCTTCGAGCGTCGCGGTGCCGCTGCAAATGATCCCGGCTTTCGCCTGGCGGAGCAACTCGTGAGTCCTGCGCTCGAAGTGGTCGCCCTCCCTGCCCGAAAGCGCTCGCCACCCCCGCTCGACCTCTTCAGTCACAAACGTCGGCGCAACGCTGAGCGTCACGGGTTCACGAAAGTCCCTTAGGGCCCTGGCGATCACTGGCAGGAGCAGATCGAGTTCAGCGTGGCGGCTTCCCGGCAAGACTGCAACCCCTTGCCGTTCGACGCCGCCCTCACCGGCAGTCCCAGCCATTCGAGATCGCTGCAAGAGCGGATGGCCGAACCAGTAGGCGCTCGCCCCGGCCTCGCTCAACATCTCGGCCGACCACGAAAAAGGCGTAACGATCGCGTCCGCCAGCGACGCCAAGTTGAACGCTTGCCGATCCCTTCGCCAACTGCCCGGTGGCATGAAATACAGCACCTTCCAGCCGAGACTCTTGGCGATTCGAGCGGCCCTGACGTTGGCAAACCCGAAGTCGATCGGAATGAAGAGTCCCTTCGGCTCCCTTCGGAGGGCTCGTTTCAATCTCATGAGCCCGGCGAAGACCTTCGGCGCTGACCTCAGCGCTGCACCGAGCCCGATCGCGCCCCACGAGGACGAGTCCGCGAGGATTTGGATTCCGGCGTTGCGGGAGGCTGCGCCTACGTTGCCTTCCCACGTCCACGTCGAGATGTCTCGGCCCCGGACCCGTAAGAGGTGCTCCATACGCTGCTTGAGGAGGGCCGCATAAGCATCCCCCGAAGCTTCGCCAGTCGAGAACACCACCCTCAAGGCTGATCGCCGCGCCCGTTCTTGCCTCGATACAACCGCTCGAGGAACTTGACCAAGTACTCGATTTCCGCTGTGTGCGGCAGCTCGCGCCGGACCGCCGCAAGCGCGTTGTCGAGCCCTAGCTGCGAGCGGAAGATCAGTTTGCAGGCTTTGTGCAGCGCAAGGCGGGCATCAGGCTTGACTCCGACGCGCCGCAATCCCACTGCGTTGATGTCGGCGACCTTCTCTTCCACCGCGTTGTAAATCATGAAGGGAGGGACGTCGCGGACGATCTTGCCGAATCCGCCCACCATCGAGATCTTCCCGATCCGAACGTATTGGTGGACTCCCACAAAGCCGCCGATCGTCACCTTCTCTTCGACGGTCACGTGGCCGGAAAGTTGAACGAGGTTTGCCATCGTGACCGAATCGTGCAGGGTGGCGTTATGGCCGAGGTGGCAGTACGCCATGATGTAGCAGTCGTTGCCGACGACCGTGGACATTCCCTCGCCGGTCGCCCGATGCATCGTAACGTACTCGCGAATCTTGTTGCGGTCGCCGATCTTCAGGTACGTCGGCGCGTCGTCGTACTTCCGGTCTTGGGGCGCGCCTCCCAACACGGCAGACTGGCCGATGTAGTTCTCTCGACCGATCTCCGTGCCGGATTTGAGGATCACATGGGAATCGAGCTTGCTCCCTGCTCCAACCTTGACCCCGGCTTCGACGATGCAGAAGGGGCCGATTTCGACATCGTCGGCGATCTCGGCCTTGGCATCAACGTATGAGGACGGGTGAATGAGGGCCAACTACGGTCGTTCCTTCGACTCCAACTTGAATGTGATCTCCATCTCGGCGGCGACCTCTCCGTCCACCGTAGCAGTTCCTCGAAGACATCCATAGGACGCCTTCGTCCAGGCGAGTTCGACGTGCATGACGAGTTGGTCGCCGGGGACTACGGGCCGCCGAAACCGGGCGCCGTTGATCGCGCCGATAAGCGGCGTCTTCCCCACGTTGTCTGGGTTCGTCAGCAACAGCACAGCGCCCGCCTGCGCCATCGCTTCGAGAATCAAGACCCCCGGCATGACCGGGCGGCCGGGATAGTGGCCCAGGAAGAACGACTCATTGATCGTGACGTTCTTGAGTCCCTTGCACCGTTTTCCGGCTTCGACGTCCGTCACCCGATCGACGAGCAACATCGGATACCGGTGCGGAAGAAACTCCATGATCCGCTGAATATCGTAAACAAGATCGCCCTCACGCTCCGCTGACATGCCGTCCAGTGTACACCTCCCGTCCAGGGGCAGCGACTCGTTAGGGGTAGATGCCCCTCGTAATCGTCGCCTCGGCGACCCGTTTCACACCGATGATAAGGGCGGCGGTTCGCATATCCACCTTGTGCTGCTTTCTCGTGCCCTCGACGTGGGCGAACGAGTGAACCATGATGCGTTCGAGCTTCTTGTTGACCTCGTCCTCTTCCCAGAAGAAGTTCTGAAGGTCTTGGACCCACTCGAAGTAGCTGACAATGACCCCTCCGGAGTTGGCAAGGATATCGGGAACGACGAAAACGCCCTTGTCCGAAAGGATCGCGTCCGCTTCGGGAGTTGTGGGGCCGTTCGCGCCCTCAACCACGAGCGAAGCCTTGATCTTGTCGGCGTTGTGGCCGTCGATTTGCGCGGCGATCGCGCAGGGCATCAAGATATCGCACTCGAGCTCGAGCAATTCGTCGTTCGAGACCCTCTCGCAGTCCTTGTACTCAAAAATGCCTCCATCGCGGCCTGAATAGCGATGGTAGAGTTCTCCGGCGGGAAGTCCCTTCGGGTTGTAGATTCCTCCTCGAGCGTCGCTCACAGCAACGACCGTCGCCCCTTGCTCTTCCGCCAGCCGCGCGGCGACCGAGCCGACGTTCCCGAAGCCTTGCACCGCCACCCGCGCTCCGTTGAAGTTGATCCCCAACATTTTGGCGGCTTCTGCAGCGCAGACGACGACGCCCCGACCGGTCGCCTCGACGCGTCCTTCCGATCCTCCGAGTTCGATGGGCTTCCCGGTTACAACGCCGGGCGTCGTATAGCCGGCGTGCATTGAAAACGTGTCCATGATCCAAGCCATGACCTGCGGGTTGGTGCCGATGTCGGGGGCAGGGATGTCGGCGCGCTCTCCGATCACGATGTTGATTTCCGAGACGAACCGCCGGGTGAGCTTTTCCAATTCCCTCTTGGAAAGCCGCTTGGTATCGACCTTAACCGCGCCCTTTGCCCCGCCATAGGGGATGTTCGCGACCGCGCATTTCCAAGTCATCCACATCGCCAGCGCCGTAGTCTCATGAACGTCGACTTCGGGGTGGTAGCGCAAGCCCCCCTTCGAAGGGCCCCGGCTTACGTTATGCTGGACCCGATACCCCTCGAAAACGCGCACTTCGCCGCTATCCATGACGACCGGAAAGCGGACGATGAGCTGTCGCTTGGGATGGGCGAGGACTTCATGGAGCCCATCGTCGAGTTCGAGAAGTTCGGCGGCGATCGCGAGTTGCTTGCGAGCCATTGCTAAGACATCGGTGTCGTGACTCATTTCAGGTTCCTTATGCGTGACCTACCCATACGTGAATTCGAGAACGCGCCTTGCCGCTGCAAACGTGGGCACAGTGATCGCGCCCGTAGAGAAGGCCGACAGTATTGTAGCTCCCAGGAAGGGGCCGATCTCAGGGGGAGGCGCCAAAAACATGAGAATCGCCTGGGCGACGAAGCAGGTCGCGGCTCCATACAGCCCCACGACCCACCACTTCGGGTCCAGCTTCAGGCTTCGCGACCACGACACCAAGAAGGCGCTCAGAGTCCGACTGATCACGTAGTGCGTGAGATTCGCTCCTGCCAGTGCGCCCTGAAGGACCCCCGCTCCGAACCCACAAAGCAGGCTTCCGCGGGGCGGCAGGCAGAGGGCAAAGGCCGTGAGAAAAGCCAAGAGGAATTGAGGCCGGGCTGCGCCGATGCTCAAAGGCTCGGCTGCCCCCGCATCGAGCACGGCCGCGAGGTAGAGTCCGGCCCCAACCACGATCCAAGGCCGGACTGCCCTCATCGCAACACGTAAACCTCACGAAGCGAGCCAAAGTTCACGTTCGGAAACACCTGGCAGCGGCGAGAACCGAACTCAGGGTCTTCCCACACCTGAACGATCTCCCCAATCGGAATTCCTGGAGGGGTTTGAGACGAAAACCCCGAGGTCATCACTCGGTCGCCGACATCGAGCGATGCGCCCGCGCTCACAAACTCCAGGATCAGCACGGACTCCGACTCCCCGCGCAGCAGCCCCGCGACCGGAGGGTTCCGCAAGGTCATCGCGCCGACCACGAGCCGGGGGGAGGAGACCAGCAGCACTTGGGACGAGTCTGCGTCCGCCGTTTGAATCTTGCCCGCCAAGCCTTCGGGCACGACGACAGGCTGTCCGGGCCTCACCCCTTGCCGAGTCCCGACTCCGAGCGTCATTCGGTTCTCATGGGGAAAGTAAGCGACCACCGCCGCGGCCAGCCGATCGGTTCCAGGCATCGGCGGGAGGTCCAACAGGGCCCGAAGCCTCTGAATCTCGCGGTGGGCCTCCCCGACCCGGTCTTCATACATCGCTGCGGCGGCGGCAAGGGACTTGAGTCGGCGGTTTTCTTCGGCCAGCGTGCTTGAGTTGGCGATTCCAGAAAAGAACCCACCCGCCGAAAGGAGCGCGTTCCTGACCGGGCGAGAGATCGGGTGAACGGCCGATTGCACAAATCGCGTGACCCCGTCGGAGTTGCCGTCGGTCCTTGCGTTCGTTTGAAGCCGCCCCAGAACTCCCCCAACGACGCACAAGAGGATGAGAAGTACGACCTCACGGCCCAGGTGGCTCTCTACCGCTTTGATGACTTCTCCAACATCTTCCGAATCGCCGGGTTCTCGTGCATTGCCTCGACGACCTTGCCTGTTCCGAATGCGACGCAACCCAGCGGGTCCTCGGCGATCAGCACAGGCATCCCGGTCTCCTGCGAGATCAGCTTGTCGATGCCGCGAATCAACGCTCCGCCCCCGGCCAACACGATCCCGTGGTTCATCGCGTCCGACGCAAGCTCGGGAGGGGTCGATTCGAGCGTCAGCTTGACGGCCTCGACAATCGCGTTGAGCGGCTCTGCGATCGCCATCCGAACCTCCTCGCTGGTGATGACCGCGCTCTTGGGGAGGCCCGAGACCAGGTCGCGGCCCTTGACCGTCATTTCAAACTCGGTCTCCAATGGGAATGCGCTCCCAATTTCGATCTTCACGATTTCCGCCGTTCGATCGCCGATGAAGAGGTTGTAGGCCCGGCGGATGTAGGCGGCGATCGCCTCGTCGATTTCGTCGCCCGCGATGCGGATGGACTTCGAATGGACGATGCCCGCAAGCGAGATTACGGCGACCTCCGTCGTTCCTCCGCCGATATCGACGATCATCGAGCCGATAGGCTCCTCGATAGGCAGCCCCGCGCCGATCGCCGCCGCCATAGGCTCCTCGATCACGTAGGCGCGCGATGCGCCGGCGCGCTCTGTGGCTTCGATGACCGCCCGCCTCTCGACTTCGGTGACCCCGCTCGGAATCCCGACGACCACCGTTTGCCAAACCAGCGACCGCCGCGTCACTTTGCTGATGAAGTAGCGCAGCATCTTTTCGGTTTGGTCGTAATCGGCGATGACCCCGTCCTTCAAGGGGCGAATGGCGACGATGCTTGCGGGCGTCCGCCCCAGCATCCTCTTGGCTTCCTCGCCGACGGCCAGCACTTCGCCGGTGTCCTTGTTGATGGCGACCACGCTCGGCTCGCGGAGAACGATTCCCCGGTCGGCTACATGTACCAGCGTGTTGGCCGTACCCAAATCGATGCCGATGTCACGGGTTACGCGCGAGAGAAGCTGTCTCAGGATCGAGGATCGTCCGTTACTCTTCATCCCCAATCAGTTCACCTGTCATCAGTCTCTTGGCAAGGGTCTCTTGAGATATCGCCGACAGCACGACCGAATCGCAAGTCGTGAACACCACCGACTTCGTTCGGCGGCCCTGTGTGGCGTCGATAAGGTTGCCCGTCTTGCGGAGACTTTGAATGAGCCGGCGCATAGGGGCCGACTCGCTGCTGACCACCGCCACGACTTTGTCGGTCATGACGTAGTTATAGAATCCGACGTTGAGCACTGTGGGCGCGGGCATTTTCGGGTCTCCGAACGACGAAGGAGCCGCTAGAGTTTGATCGAAATGGCGCCCGATTCGCAACGAAGGGGGACGCAGCGAGCTTGTCGCCGCATCCCCGATCGAAATCGAAAGGTTCTACCCGCCGCCAGCTACGGACTGGACGCCCACCATTTCGGCCGGGTTGCCGCGTCCGCGAGCCGCCGAGCCAGGAGGGGCTCCAGCGGGAGCCGCGCCGCCGGGTGCGCCTCCAGGACCTCCCGCGCTCATCCCACTACCGCCTCCAGGCAAGGAGTTCGCGTACGTCACGGAACCTTCAGGGTACGTCGGCGCGCTGACGGTCACGGGCGCTGGGGCGGCGGGCGCCTGGGGCTCGCGGCGAGTGAACAAGAACACTCCGCCCACGATGAGCGCCAGAAGCACGGCCGAGATCATCAAAATCATGTCGGTTTGGCTCTTCACTTTTGTTGCCTCACTTGATGGGAGACGATACCCCACTCCCGAAAGGTTTGACGTTGCCGCGACTTCTTACGTGACAACCGAACAAGAAAACAGGTTCTCAATGCTGAAAGTGCCTCACTCCCGTGAACACCATCGCCATTCCCGCTTCGTTGGCGGCGAGAATCACCTCTTCGTCCCGCTTGCTGCCCCCTGGCTGAACGACCGCCGTAATCCCAGCTTCAGCGGCAGTCTCGATCCCATCCTTGAAGGGGAAGAACGCGTCGCTCGCCAAAACCGCGCCCACCGATCGCTCCGCCGCTTGTTCGAGGGCCAGCCGCACCGACTGCACCCGGTTCATTTGTCCCGCGCCTACGCCGAGCAACTCGTTGGCCGTTCCCACGACGATCGCGTTCGACTTCACGTGCGGAACGATCTTCCAGAGAAACTTCATTGCCGCTAGCTCGAAGTCGGTCGGCTTGCGGGCGGTCACCGTCACCCAGTCCCGGTCTTCAGGGTCGAAGTCGGACTCCTGCACGAGAACTCCGCCCCGAATCGAACGCAACTGTGTGGGCGGACGCGCCGCTGCGGGGTCTCCGACGAGCACCCTCGTATTTGGCGCCCATGCCGCGCCCTCGCGAAACCGCTTGAGCACGTCCTCCGACTCCCAACCCTCCGACACCACCACCTCGATGAAGTTGCCCTTCTCGGTCATCGCCTCGGCGCAGGCCCGATCGACGGCTCCGCGGAACGCAACGATGCCCCCATAAGAGGAAACCGGGTCGGCGGCCTTGGCGAGTCGGTAGCTCGCCGCGAGACTGGTCGACCGCGCCACTCCGCAAGGGTTGCCGTGCTTGAGGATGGCGCAGGTTCGAGGCTGCAAGTCGAGCACCAGATTCCAGGCACAATCGGCGTCGAGCCAGTTGTTGTAGCTGATCTCCTTCGACTGCTGACCCAAGGGCACAAGGGACGCGGCGACCTGGAGCGGGTCGAGGTACTTCGCGCCCGCCTGATGCGGGTTCTCCCCATATCGCATCGGCTCGGGCGCCTTGCGAAATCCAATCGTCAGTTTCTCGGGGAAGGGGCCCTCTTCGGTGAGGCCCGTGAGCGTTCGCGAGACCATCGAATCATAAAAAGCCGTGTGCCGGAAGGCCTTTGCCGCCAGCTCCAACCTCAGGCTCTCGTCGCTGCCCGAACGCAAGGAGTCCAGCACGGCCGCATAGTCCTTAGGCTCGACGACCACATAGACGCTGCCGTAGTTCTTTGCCGCCGCGCGAATCATCGCAGGGCCGCCAATATCGATGGATTCGATCAGGCGCCCAAGCTCCGCCCGCGTTTGGGCCGCAGACTCAAAGTCGTAGAGGTTCACGCAAAGTACGTCGATGGGCGGGATCCCCTTGCGGGCCAATTCCTGGACGTGTTCTGGGTTCGAGCGATCGGCGAGCAGCCCCGCATGAACGTGAGGGTGGAGCGTCTTGACCCGGCCGTCCAGAATTTCTGGAAACCCAGTGACCTCGCTCACGTCCGTCACGCTGACTCCCGCTTCCTGCAGTCGGGCTGAAGTCCCTCCCGTAGCCACAACCTCGAATCCGAGTTCTTGAAGCCCCTGAGCGAACTCGACGATTCCGGATTTGTCGGTAACGGAGATCAGTGCGCGACGCACTTACCCTGACCCTCCGCCAGTCCCGCCCGAGCCCTCGCTTGCTGGCGGTGGTGGCTCGACGTTCACCTGAAGAGTCTTCGAAACGGTCCGACCCTTGCGATCGTAAGCGATCAGCGTAATGTCGGTCCTGGATTCGAGGAACATGGGCCGCGACCCTTGCGGGCCCTCCAACTCTAAGGTCATGGTGCCGACCTGAAGCTCCTGCCTCGCACCCTCGGAGACTTGCCACGTCACCAGAACTTGCCCACCGCCCTGCGGAACCGTCATGGGCTCGACTTTGAACAGCACGATGGCCGCGTCGCTCACCTCGCGCACGCTCACCTTCACCGAACGCCGCGTGACTACGCCCGCGCTGTTTTCAGCCACCAACGTGTACTGAATTTCGCCCAGCACGTCGGCGGTGAGCTTTACCTGATCGAGATTCAAGTCGAGATCGAGTCCCGGAGGAGAAATGCTCGCCTTCACCACCGACTCGCCCACCCGGTACTGGGCGATGAACGACTGGCCGTAAGCCAACTCCTTGGGCGCGATGTCGAAGGCCTCGATCGTCGGAGGCGCGACAGGCTCAGGCTGGTTCACGCTAAAACTGCGCTGAAGCGGGATGCTGAGCTTGTTCTCTCGAAAAGCGATCACCTCGACCGTTCCGGGTTCCTTCGCGACGAACGTCAAGCTTCCGTTGGCTTCGCCGGCCTCCGTAAGCACCCGTCCGTCCAGCAGCACTCTCACGCCTTGGGCATGGGAACTCCTCCAACTCACGGTCACCGTTTCCCCCGCCAGCGGTTCGTACTTATCGAGCGCGACCGACTCCATGATCGGGGGCTTGGGCAACAGCACGAACCAGCCGACGAACAGGAGCACGAACAGCAACAGCAGCGTCAAGCTTCCCGGCGAAAGCAACGCCCGCTGCTCCAACTGAGCCTGCCCCGAACACATTACCGAAGGCGAGGAAACGCTTCGCGCGCTCACCGCGAACCCGTGCAGCCTCGCGCTCGAAATCGGGCGGTTCTGCGTGGGCTTCACGGAAAAATCCACCACGCGCGTGTGGCCCGGCCCGATCGTAACCGAGTCCGCCGAGAACTCGAACGCGAGCGTGTCCTCGGTGTCGGCGCCAGAAAGCTGGACCGTGTGTTCCGAGTTGCCGAGGTTCATGAGCGTCGCTTGAAAGAGGTTCTCCTTCCGCCAAGGGGACAACACGCCTTTCTTGGGGTTAAGCTCCATGCTGAGGTGGTCGTAGGGCTTGATCGAGATCACGCCCTGCGCCGAACGGTCCTCTCCCGAAAGCAGCGACCGAACCCGAACGACGAACGGGTAGTTCCCTGCCAAGCTCTCGCTCACTCGGGGAGGCTTGACGAAAATGCGCTCCTCGTGAACGTCGCGGGCGTCTGCCTTGAACGTCGGGACGGGTACCGCGATCCACTCAGGATCGACACCTTCCACCGAAATCTCGAACTCATCGAGTTCGTCCGACCGATTGGCAATCTCGACGGTCAGGGGCAACGTAGCGCCCGCCTCGACTGCGATGAGGTCCGCTCCCAGGCGGACGGTGAAGCTCATAGGGCACGATTCTAGCAGAATGGCGAGGACGCAATGGGACCGGCTAGAATCCTCCCATGACCGGCGCGCTCGTTGCGACTTCCCTGGCATTTGGAACCTATTTCAGCGCCAGTATCATCGACCTATCGCCGAACGATCCCCTGCCGCTGGGCGGGTACACGCAAAGGTCGGATAAGGTGATGGAGGCGGGCGGACAGCCGCTTTTTGCCCGCGTGCGTGTCCTCCAGCAAGAGGGAATCCGCATCGCACTGGTTTCGGCCGAGATGCTCACGATTCCCGAAAGCCTTGCAGAGGCAGTTCGCGCGAAGATCCCGAAAGACGTTCATTTGTTCCTGACAGCCACCCACACCCACTGCGCGCCCGACAGCCAAATGCTGAACGACCGCATGACCTTCAAGGTGTCCGGCATCGCTTCGTTCAAGCAGAGGTGGCTCGACGAGTACTCAGGCCGTATCGCCGAGGCCGTGCGCCAAGCGCTTGAGGGCCCGAAGTCGTGGCTGTCCGTGGTAGCCACCCGCGAGGTCCGGCTTCCACTCAACCGGGGCCGCAGGCCAGGCGCGAGCCCCGACACTCTGGCGACGTTCGTTGAACTCTACGGCAGCGGAAAACACATCGGCTACGTGTATCACTACACTGCCCACCCGGTGTTCTTCGGGCACGAACACAACCGCACAAGCGGGGACTGGCCGGGGGCCCTGGCCCAAGCGCTCGAGGCTCCTGTTCTCGTGGGGGCGATCGGGGACGTATCGCCCAGCGCAAGCGGCGGCTCGCCCGAAGAGAGGATTCAGAACTTCACAGCGGCGACTCAGGAAGCGCTGAAGTACCCGTCTCAAACGCTTGACGAGGGACCGGAACCGAAGCTGGGATGGGCGGAGGCGCCCATCGAACTCCCTGAGCCCACCCCTCATCCGGAGTTCTCAACGGCCTATGGAGTGCCGGATGCGCTGTCCCAGATGGTCGTGAAGCGATTCGCTCCCCCTCACGCCCAAGTGATCGGGTTCCGCCTGGGCAAGATCGCGATCGTGGGGATTCCGGGAGAGCCGACCTCCGAACTGGGCAGCGAGATCAGGAACTGGGGCCGCAGGATCGGATTCCGCTCCGTTCTTGTGGTCAGCCACGCCGGCGGGTGGATGGGATACATCCTTGCCCCTGAAGACTACGACCGGGGAGGCTACGAAGCCACGTTGGCGTTCCACGGGCGGGAGATCGGTCCGCGCGTCGTCGAGGCCGCCAAACTTGCCCTCGAAAAACTCGCCTTCCCTGAGCGCTACCGGATGTCCCAAATGCGGTACGCCAGCATGTAAAGAGAGCGCTTGATCGACCGCACCGCCTCTTCCGTTGCGTCTTCTTGCATCAAGCCGAGCGCTTCGGCGTCCTCTTGTGTGACGACGAACAGCGCCTTGCGACGACCCAAAACCACTCCGTCCGGCCCGGCTTGCACCTCATAAAGGTCGGGGACCGCGTCGAAGAACGTGTTGAGCCGCTTCAGGGCTTCTACGGCGCGAGCGTTGGCCTGCGCTCCGCCGAACAGGTGGATGCGGCGCCCGCCGAACACAATTTCGAAGCCCGGCTCCGCCGGACGGACCTGCGCCCGGAACGAACTCGAAACCTCGCTACGCAGAATCGGGATTTTTGCTTCCTTGAGGTACTTCGTGAGCCGATCCGCTCGGTCGCGCGACGGTGGGTGGGTGCGGTAGATGCCCCAATCGATGGCTTCCAGCGCCCTCTGGTCCTTGGCCAGCCGCTCCATGAAGGTCAGCATCCCCACAGGGTTGTAGGGGCTCATTCTCATGTACTGAAAAGCCCCGTAATCGGCTGCAAGCTCCGCCTTGACGCTCCACCCAGACTTCGAGGAAAGGCCCACCAAGTCGCGCAAGACTAAGACCCCCATCCCCGCGTCGCCCTTCAAGATCAGCGCGGCGAGGATCATCGGGATCGACATCGTATCGAACTTGCTCTGCTCCTTCGAAAGAGTCGCCAGATGCCGGAAGCTCGAGTGCGAAATCTCATGCGCGACGACGCCCGCAAGCTCGTCGTCCGACTCCGCGTACGCCATCAGACCCTCATAAAAATACAGGTAACCGCCCGGAAGCGAAAAGGCGTTGACCTCCTTGCCTTCGAGCACCTTGAATTCATAGGCAAAGGGGTTCAGCCGAGGGTCGCCCCACGAAACCGACACCTGATTCGAATTGGCGATCCGCGCGATCTCGCCTCCGATTCTTTGGAGGCGGTCGATGTAGGCTTGATTCGTCGAGACCTTCTCCTCTTTCTCGACCATCGCAGCGTATTCTGCCCCCAGTTCACGGTCGGCCTTGAGATCGGCTTGGTGTTTGGGATCGAGTTGGGATTGAGCCTGCTGGCCGGCTTCTTGCCATGCGGCCTCGACAATCGCATGGACCTTCGGACTCAACTCGGCGCACGGCAACACGGGCGAGCCGCCTTCCATAGCCATTGCCAGAGCCAGTCCTAAAGCTAACATTTTCCTATAGTTTGACGAACCAAGAGCCTATCCGCATTCGCGGTTGGTCCCGCATTCCCCTCTTACGACGCGCTCCGCCCGCGCCAGTTCCCACCAGGCGCCGTTCGACCCACAGGGCCAAGCGCGCCTCAAAGGTACACTCCACCCGCCCATGCCCACCGTCGAAACCAGCGTTTGGATCGATGCCCCGCTCGCCCGGGTCTACGAGATCGCCAAAGACAACGCGTCATTCCCCGAGTTCATGAGCGACGTGAAATCGCTTGAAATCGTCGAAACCGAAGGCAGCCGCGTCGTCAGCGATTGGGTGGGAATCGTCCCGCAGTTCCTCCTCAAGGTGAGGTGGCGTCAAGAGGACATCTGGGACGACGAGGCGCATGTCTGCAAGTTTCGACAACTCTCCGGAGATTATGACCAGTTGGAGGGTTCGTGGTCGTTCGGCGAGGAGAACGGCGGCACGAGGTTCGACAGCGTGGTCGAGTATGAGTATAACGTGCCGACGCTCGGACCCCTCGTTCGCAAGGTCGTTCATTCCATCGTCGTCAAGAACATGGACAACGTCTTGGGAGCGATCAAGAAGCGGGCCGAGCAGACCGCGTAGAGAAGTTCGCAAGGGCTGGGGCGCGGCAGCGTCGAAGAAGCAAGTGTGCTGACTCCCAACCTGACCACTAGGTGGATTTCCCTCGCCCCCCATCCTCAAGAGGACCTTGGGGTCTTTGCATTCCGAAGAAGGCTCGAACTGGCCGAAATACCAAAGTCGCTGGAGTTCGCCGTCTCCGCCGACCAGCGCTATAAGCTCTTTTTGAACGGCAAGCTGATCGGCTTCGGGCCCCAGCGGGGCGACCTGCAGCACTGGTTTTTCGACACTTACGATCTCGCGCCGTTCCTTAAGCCCGGTTCGAACTCGCTCGTCGCGCTCGTTTGGAACTTTGGCCGGTGGGCGCCGATGGCGCAGATCAGCGCGCGAACCGGCTTCGTAGCTTGGTCGAGCGACCCTCAGTTCGACCTCGATACACCTGGGCAATGGGAGGTCGCGCGGGTTTCCGAATGGAGCTTCGAGATGATGCACTCCGGCGTGGGGGAGTTCTACATCGACGTCGGCCCCGGAGAGATCGTCCGCGCCGACCCCAGACTCGCGGGGCTTCATTCCCCCGGCCAGAGCGCCTTAGATGGATGGAACTGGGCGCCCCCGCATGAAATCTGCGCCGCCGAGCTTCGGGGCGCTTGCAGCGGCGGAACCCCGTGGATGCTGGTCCCCCGATCACTTCCGGCGATGCTGCTTCGGCCGTTTGGAGGCAGAATCAAGCGGCGGCATGGTTTCGAGGGGGACACGTGCGGGGGGGAGGACGGCGCTCGGCCCACACTTCCGCTCAAGCTACCTTCAGGATCGAAGGTGGTTCTCGACTTCGGCGAGCTCGTGTGCGCCTATCCGAGACTCAAGGTGTGTTCGGCGGAAGGCGCCAGCCTCAGGATCACTTACGACGAGGCGCTTTGGAGCCCAGATGGCGTCAAAGGGAACCGAAATGAAGTTCGCGGCAAGCATGCAAGAGGGTATCAAGACCGCTTCGATGCGACGGACGAACCCTTTGAATTCGAGCCCCTTTGGTGGCGTACGTTTCGCTTTCTGACCCTCGAGTCGGACCGGCCGGCCGAACTGCTCGATATCGAGGCCGTCGAGACTGGATACCCCCTGAGCGTCGATTCCCGTTTCACCGCCGAAGACCCGTGGGTGGACCGGATTTGGCAGGTGGGCGTCCGAACGGCAGAGCGCTGCGCCGGAGAGACCTACTTCGATTGTCCCTATTACGAGCAACTCCAGTACGCTGGCGACACGAGGATTCAGGCTCTCCTCGGCTATTACTTGGGCCGGGATCGAGCGCTGCAACGCAACGCGGTCGAAACGCTGGGCTGGTCGCTGATGGAAAACGGTCTGACTCAATCGCGCTATCCCAGCCGCCAATGCCAGGTCATCCCGCCGTTCAGTTTGTGGTGGGTGATGATGGTGGGGGATCAGTTGCTCTACGACGACCCTTCGGCGATGCCCGATTTCGTATCGTTCCAGACTCTCAGCCGAATCCTCGGCCGGTTCCGCAAGCTTCAACGTGAGTCTGAGCAGTTCTGGCCGTTCGGAGATTGGGTTCCAGGTTGGCGTTGGGGCGTCCCACCGGGCAGGCTCAACTCCCTGATGCACCAACTCACTCTCGAAATCGCGACCACGGTGGCCGAGAGGATCAAGGGGTTCCTGGAGGTGAGCGAGGCCGAGCGTCGAGGCGTAAAGTTCTGGCAGGATTGGGCACAGACGAGTCGCGAGTGGACGGCCGATAGCGGCCCTAGGGGTGCGCTCGCTGCCAGCAGGAAGAAAGGGATCGACAACACCCCCGCTGAACACGCCGAGGCGCTGCAAATCTGCCATCTTCTCATGTTTGAACGAACGCCCCACCCCTGGCCGGCGGATGCCCTCGCTCAGGCCGATGCCGCCCGCAGCTCCCATTACTTCAGCTACTACAAGCACCTCGCCATGTTCGCTCGTGAGGACAACCCCTACGACTACCTCGCCGAACTCCAGCCTTGGAAGGAGATGATCGAATCCGGCCTCACCACGTTCGCTGAAGCGCCAGAGCCTACGCGGTCCGACTGCCATGCTTGGAGCGCGCATCCGATCCTCGGGTTCCTTCAGATCGTCGCAGGCGTTACCAGCATCGCGCCGGGGTGGAAGAAAGCCAAAATCATGCCCCGACCGGGCTCGCTCAGGAGATTCGAGGCTCAAATCGCGCACCCGGACGGCGAACTCCGGGTTGGGTTCGAGGACGGCGCGCTAACGGTCGACAGTCCCGTACCCTACCGATTGTGCTGGCGCGGGCGCGACGAGGAGCAGCCTCCGGGCAAACAGAAGTTCTAGGTTCAGGCCAGACGGATCGGCAGGATGCGAAGGCGTCGTTGCGGCTCGTCTCCGATGCTCTCGCTGGCGACCTTTTTCGACTCCGCGAGGAGGTGTTGCTTCTTTCTCACCGGCGCAGGCTGGGGGGCAAGATCGAACGGTTTCCCGGTTTGGAAGGCCATGTCGATGGCTCCCAGCACCTCATCGAGCGCCCGAGACTCCGATTCGCTGCTGACGCCGCTTGCCGCAAGAACCTCGTCCAGAGCCGCGGCGATCTGGGCGTAAGTGTTCGACTTGACGACTATCGTCGGCACGTCCCGCCCTGCAATCTCGCGGAGCTTCTTGGGACGAGTCTGGTAGGTCGAGCGCATAGCGATCACGGCGTCGGCTTGCTGGATGTCCGTCGTCACATATACCGGCGCGCGCCTTTCGCGTATCGCCCGTTCGAGCCGGGTCCGCGCGACGCCATAAGGGAACACACGGATCAGGCCGGTCTTCTGCCCGTTCCCCATCGGCTCCAGTTTGGGCGGGATCGGCGCGGCTGGAACAGGGGGCTGCCGCTTGCGCTTAGGCTCGCTTTGCGGCGCGCGAACGAGGGCCGGAAACCTCTTGTTGAAACCAGGTTCTTCGATATCTACGGTTTCTTCCCTTTGCACGACCTCGACCTCGCCGCCTTCGAGCCGCACTCGAACTTCGGGTCTCGAAGGCACCCCTCGCAGAATCAGATCGACCGTCTTCTGGACGTTGTGATGAACCGCAAGCCGGTCGAAGTCCACGAGTTCCACCACAACGTCGAACGTAGGCGGCGCCTTCCGTTCGAGAACCGTCTTCTGGGTTCCTCGTCGCCTGGCTTCGTCGTCGGAGAGCGTGACCGCCTGAATCCCGCCGATCAGGTCGGCCAGCGAGGGGTTGAGCATCAGGTTCTCGAGTGTTTGCCCGTGCGCGGTAGCGACGAGTTGCACCCCGCGCTCGGCGATGGTCCTCGCGGCGTTGGCCTCGGCCTCCGTCGAAATCTCGTCGATCACGATCACTTCGGGCATGTGGTTCTCGACCGCTTCGATCATCACTTGATGCTGCTCGGAGGGGATTCGCACCTGCATTCTCCGTGCGGTCCCGATCCCAGGATGAGGCACGTCGCCGTCGCCCGCGATCTCATTCGAGGTGTCGACGATGACGACCCGCTTTTCGACCTCGTCGGCGAGCACCCGCGCGACCTCGCGCAACTTCGTCGTCTTGCCCACCCCCGGCTTTCCGAGCAACAGGATCGACGCTCCCGACCGCACGATGTCGTCGATGATGTCGATCGTGCCTTCGAGCGCCCTCCCCACACGGCAGGTCAGTCCGACGATCTTCCCGTGGCGGTTTCGGATGCAGGAGATGCGATGCAGGGTTCGCTCGATTCCGGCTCGATTGTCCTCTCCGAACTCGCCAATCGAACGGGTCACGAAGTCGATATCGTGTTCGGACACGAAAAGGTCCGGCCACCGAAGCGTGCGCTCACGGTACCTCGCCTCCGCCGGACGGCCATAGTCCAAGACCACCTCGATGAGGTCGCCGAGGTCCTCACCCGTCTCCAAGCGCTCCCGGATCGTGGCCGGCAATATGGCCAAGAACTCCCTGATCCCGTCAGTTTCCAAAGACATTTCAGTTCAATCGCAAAGCGAAAAGGTCCTACTAGAACAACGAAAAGACCGGAGCTTCCGCACCCGGTGTTCTTGCTTGTTGCAAGGCAAAAGCGTACCAGCGAGCCTCATCGGGCGCCCCAAAAACAAGCCCTCGGACCCACCGTGCGCGGGCCTACAGCGCTTCGACCAGTCGCACGTCGAGCGTCTTGGCCGCGCCTTTCGACCAGAGCCTCACCTTCAAGACGTCTCCGGCGCGGAGGTCGAGGAGAACCAAATACAAGTCCATCGTACTTCGGACCGGCTTGCCGTTCAATTGCTGAATTACGTCCCATCGCTGAATCCCTGCGGATTGGGCGGGACTGTCGCGGTACACCGACCGCACCAAGAGCCCCTCACGCGGAGGGTCGACTCCAAGCTCGCCTTTGAGGACGGCGCGGTTGCGGTCGTTTTGCAGAACGGCGCTATCCGAATACGTCTCCGCGCCGAAATAGCCATACCGAACTCGCCCATGCTTCCGCAAGTCGTTGACCACCCGTGCGACTCGGTTGGAGGGAATCGAAAACCCAAGTCCGATGCTGCCGCCGGAATTGCTCACGATGACTGAGTTGATCCCAATTACCTCGCCTTGCGCGTTGGTGAGCGGCCCGCCTGAATTGCCCTGATTGATCGCGGCGTCGGTTTGGATCGCATCGACGAGCACCCCGCCCGGAGTCTCCATCGTCCGATTGAGGCTGCTGATGACCCCGACGCTCACGGTGTGGCTATATCCGAGCGGGTTGCCGAAAGCGATGGCCCACTCCCCAATCCTCAGCTTGGAACTATCGCCCACCCTAGCCGCAGTCAGGTCTTTCCCCTCGACCTTGAGAAGCGCGAGGTCGGAGCGCGGGTCCGCACCCACAATCTCCGCCACCAAAGTCCTTCCATCTTTGAAGCGGACGGCAATGGTATCCCCGCCCCTGACCACGTGGTTATTGGTGACGATGTAGCCGTCGGAACTGATGACGACCCCCGAGCCTGAGCCCGAAGGCGCGATCCGCACTTCATCGTCGAAAAAATCGTACATCCGACTCAGGCGATCGACGCTCACCACCGCAGGAAGGACCTTCTCGACGGCCGCGCGAAAGTCCGCGGGCGCGGCGACCGAGCCGTTCTCTTGGACCTCCATGCCGTCTTCCAGCCTCAGCAGGGGCATGAGTTCGTCTGTCCCATTGCGGTCGAGCCAATGGCTGGTTCGAAGCGCGGCAAGCACGCCTACGAACACCGCGAGCGCAAGACCGGCCATGAGGAGCCAAGAAGGTCTGCTCTTCGACACGTTTTCAACGATACCCAGGTCCGTTGCCCTGCGAATCACCTTCTTAAGCACGAACTCGAAACGAGCGGGCGGGCGTTCCCGAGCAGCCAAGCCCTCAAAGGTACACTCCAGCCCGTGGATGCGGAGCGTCGGGCGATGGTCGGGCAAGGACTGAGCGAGGTTCAGACTTGGCTTGCGCCTCGATCCGATGCCTCGATGCGCGCCCGGCAAATCTTTCGATGGATCTACCAAAAACGAGCCGGCAGCTTCGAGGAGATGACCGACCTCCCAGCGGACTTGCGAGCCGAACTCTCGACCCAATTCCGCATCGACCCCCTCTCGATCGGACGTCACGTCGTCAGCCGAGACGGGGTTCACAAGCTCTTGGCCCACGGCGGCGATGAGCAGTCGTTCGAGTGCGTGCTATTGCCGTTCGAAGACAGGGTGAGTTGTTGTCTCAGCTCGCAAGTCGGCTGCCCGATGGGATGCAAGTTCTGCGCGACCGGGCTCGGCGGATACGACCGTGACCTGACGCCCCAAGAGATCGTCAGCCAGTTCGTCTTACTCCAGAGGCTCACGGATCGAAGGATCAGCCACCTCGTGATGATGGGGATGGGGGAGCCGCTTTTGAACCTCGCTCATGTCGTCGAGGCGCTCCGATTCCTTCACGAACACGCAGGGATCAGCTACCGTCGAATGACCCTTTCGACCGTGGGCATCGTGCCCAAGATTCGCGAACTTGCGGAGTTGGAGCTTCCGATTCACTTGGCGCTCTCGCTGCATTCCCCGATCGACCGTATCCGCGACACCCTCATGCCCGTCAATAAGCGATGGCCCGTAAGTGAAGTTGTGCAGGCGATGAAGGACTATCAAGCGCGAACCGGCCGCAAGATCACGGTCGAGTACTTGCTGATCGCGGGGGTGACGGACACCGAGGAACAGGCCGAACGGCTCGCCAGCTTGTTCCGGGGCGTGCCGCACGTGGTCAATCTGATTCCCTACAACGCCGTTTCCACAGATGAGGGTTTCGCGCGCCCAAAGCCCGAGGCGATCCGCAAGTTTCGAAGGGTCTTGGAGTCCCGCCAAGTCCAGGTGACGCAGCGAGTGGAGCGCGGGCACGACGTCGCCGCGGCTTGTGGGCAACTGGCAGGAGAGCATCAGGGTCGGTTCGCAAGGAGGTCGAAATCATCAGGTTTGCCCGTCTCAGCCTGATCGCCGCCATAGGAATCGGCGCGGGGTGCGGCTCGCCCAGCATCCCCAAAGACACATCGAGCGAACCCGAGGGGGCGCGGACCGTCAGCACCGTCTCGACGGGAACCGCCGAACTGGTTCGCTACGGCAAGGGGGAGGACCGTCCCAAGCTTTGGTCGGTTCGATGGCAAACCGCGGACTTGGAGTATTCGGAAGCAGAGGAGTTCAGCATGAAAATGGACCACGTCAGCGGAGCGCTTTACGCCAAGAACGAGCCCGTGGCGGAGTTTCGAGCCGATTCGGCGTATGCGGACAAGGCGTCCGACACGCTGATCCTGCGGGGGCACGTTTGGGTCGAGGCGCTGAACCCCAACGGGACCGTGTATTGCAGCGAAGTGAAATGGCTCGCCGATTCTGAGGTCATCCAAGCCTCCGGAGGAGTCAGGCTCGAGTCTCGCGACTACAAGTTAGGACCGATCGAGACCTTATGGTGCTCGCCGGACCTTCGCCGCGCAGGAACGCCCGACCTTTTTGCGAAGTCCCGCGAGGTGAAGGGTTGAGGCTGGCTATAGGGTTGGGGATCGTGCTGCTGGCTGCCACCACGCTCGCCCAAGACGGCGTTTTCGTCGATAAGCGCAACAACATGTCCGTCAAGAACTGGACGAGCTTCGTGATTCACCGGGTGAGCGATTCGCTCGTCGAGTTTAAGGGCGAAGGCAAGCCGCTGCAGGCCGAATGGGCCGGCCAGCGGATCGAACTCCGGACGAACTCGCTGTCGGGGAGCGCCTCCGTTCAGGCAGAGGGACTCCTGACCTTGATTTCCGCCGACCTCCAGGGCGCTGTGTGGGCCCGTCAGAAGCTCCCAAGCGCGCAGGGCGCGTCGGCGGTCCAATCCGTGGAGGTCGAAGCAGGATCGGCGACGTACCTCGCCCAGTCGTTTACCTGGACACTTAAGTCCGCGGTCGCGCTCAGGCAGTCCGACCCGGCAGCGGGGGTTTCGTTTTCGGCCAAGGGCAATTCAGGAAGCGCCGCGCTCGCCGCGCCCAACGCAGCCAAGCCTCCGAGGTTCGGAATGACTCAATTCGAACTGAAGGGCGGCGTCACGTTCCAGTGGACCCGAAAGGAGGTCAAAGAGGGTCTGGCTCTGACCTCGACGCTCAAGGGTTCGACCGATCACCTCTTGTTTGAGAACGCTAAAGGAACCCTCACATTACGAGGAAACGTGTCTCTCGACGGCGATTCGCCCGCGTTGCTGGGGGCGGTCAGCGCCAGCGTGGCCACGCTCACTCTGGACGCGGAAGGCAACGTGACGAAGATCGAGTTCGAAGGAAGCCCCGGAAAGACGGTGCTCAAGCCTCCCCCTGGAAAGCAAGCTCGCGTCGCGATGGCGGCGCTTCTTCTTGGATTCGGAGCGGCGCTTGGCACGGCGGCTCGCGGGGGCAGATTCTCATGAAGATCGTGGCCCAAGACCTCGTCAAGCAGTATCGGGGGCGAAGGGTCGTGGACGGGGTGTCGTTTCACCTCGACCAAGGGGAAATCGTAGGCCTGCTGGGCCCCAACGGCGCGGGAAAAACCACGACCTTCTACATGGTGACCGGCATCGTCCGGCCGAACGGCGGGAAGGTCCTCTTCGACGATCAGGAGGTCACACGCTGGCCCATGTACAAGCGAGCGCGCGCAGGAGTCGGGTACTTGCCACAGGAAGCGAGCGTCTTTCGCAAGTTGACCGTGCGCGACAACATCAAGCTCGTGATGGAACTCGCAGGCGCGGGCAAGAAACAGATTGAAGAAACGACCGCGATGCTGGCTGAGGAGTTCCACATCGCGGACCTCCTCGACCAGATCACAGGGGTGCTATCGGGCGGCGAGCGCCGCCGGGTCGAAATTGCGCGAGCGCTGGCGACCCAACCCAGGTTCATTCTCCTTGACGAGCCATTCACGGGGATCGACCCCGTAACGATCGAGGAGATTCAGGGCATCATCGCGGGCCTCCGCAAACAAGGCATCGGGATTCTCATCACCGACCACAACGTCTCGGCGACCTTTCGCATCACCGACCGTAACTACATCCTCATCTCGGGGAAGATCATCGCCGAAGGCGACGCAGACCAAATCTCCTCCAACGAGCACGTCCGCAAGTTCTATTTGGGGACTCAATTCGACCCTGGCCCTTCGGAGTCGTCTCCGTGAAACGGATCGACCGGTTGATCTTCGGCGAAATGGTCGGGCCGTGGCTCTTCGGGGTTGCCATGTTCACGGCGCTCGTCTTCACCTCGGTCCTGCTCGTCCGGATTACGGAGTGGGTGACGCGGGGGATTTCACCGGGGACGATCTTTCACGTGATCCTCCTCCTCCTTCCTGGCATCGCCGTCAAGACGCTTGCTATGGCCCTGCTCCTGGCGGCGTTGCTTTCCTTTGGAAGACTCAGTAACGACAGCGAAATCACCGCCCTCCGAGCTGCCGGGGCGAGCCTGACGCGGATCCTGCGGCCTGTCCTTCTCTTCAGCATTGCGGTGGCGCTGCTTACGTTTTGCATCAACGAATTCGTCGTCCCGGAGGCTTCGTATCGCGCTCAAACGCTCACGGTGGAGATCAAGAAGGAACTCGACGGGGGCAAGCGAGAGAGATCGGTGTTTTATGCCGTGCCCGGGGAGAACGGGGCAACCGCGCTCATCATGGCCCGCGACTTCAACACCGTGGAGCAGACGCTCAAGGACGTCGTCATCTCCGTTTTGGGGCCCGAGGGGCGAACGACGTACATTTTGATCGCCGACGAACTGGCCTATACAGGGCCGCAGGACTGGCGAATCTCGGGGTCCGCGCGGCTTATCGACGCCGACGGATCGCAGGTGACCACCGTTCACGGAGGCGCGTGGCCGAAGGTGATCGAGCCCCCAAAATTCACGCCCCGAAACCTCCTCGCCGGATTCGCGGACGATCTCGACGCCTTCAGCCTGAGCCAAATCCTCGAAGAGATTCGCGTCATGCGGGCCGACCCCTATGCCGATAAGCGAAAACTCGCCAACCTCGAATTCGGAATGTACAACAAGTTCGCGCTTCCGCTCGGGTCGGTGATCTTCGCGCTGTTGGGCGCCCCACTGGGAATTCGAAACCAACGCTCGGGAGTCGGGACGGGTTTTGCGATCTCCATCGGGCTGAGCTTCGGTTACCTCATCGTCGTAAACTGGCTCGCGGTTTACGCGAAGTCGGGCGCGATCTCGCCGTTCGTGGCGAGTTTTTTCCCACTTTTCGTCGGAATCGTCGCGGTGGGCGCTGCAATGGCCAAGAAAAACGTTTGAACAGGATGGGACTTGAGACATGGACGTATTGAGCCTCGCCTTTCTGCTTTTGGTCATCGCGCTTGGCGGCGTGATCGCCTTCTTCGCCGATCGGCTGGGCCGCACCCTCGGACGGAAACGCCTGAGCCTTTTCGGCCTTAGGCCCCGCCGCACCGCGGAATTGATCACCGTCACCGCGGGCGTCCTGATCCCGCTCGTCACGGTCGCGATCGTTATGGTGGCGAGCAGCGACGTCCGTCAGTGGATCGTCGAAGGGCGGAGGGCGATCCAAGAAGTCCGAGACCTTCGGCAACAACGCGAGGGCCTCAGCAGGGATGTCGAAACGCAGCGCTCGATCCTCAAACAGACCGAAACCGACCTCAAGGCCACCCAAGCGCAGCTCCGCACCTCCCAGGAGGAATCCCTTCGATTGACCTCAAAGGTCGAGGGTCTGACGCTGGAGGCGAGCCAACTCACGTCACGAGTCAACTCGCTCTCGGCGAAGTACGAGGGGCTTCAGAAGGACTACAGCGAACTGCAAACCCTGTACGCGGACATCCGGCAAAAGCGCGAAGAGCTTGAGACCTCGCATAGCCAGCTTTACCTCCAGCATCAGGACCTGATCGAAAGGAGCATCGAAGTCGATCGCGAGTTCCGGCAATTGGAGCAAGAGAAGGCGAAGCTCGAATCGGATATCGCCCTCATGCGGGCCGACATCACCGAGCGCGGGAACCAGCTTGCCAAGTTGCAGTCGGAGTTCGAAAGCGCGCAGGCTCGCCATGCCCAAGAACTGAGCGCGAAGCAGAAGGAACTGGATGAAGCGGAGATCCAAATCAACCGCAGACTGACCCAACTTGCCGAGTTGGAGAACCAGCTCGAGGTCGTCAGCGGGATGTTTGGCACCAGCCGGAGCCAACCCATGATCTTTGCGGCGGGCGAGGAGGTCGCCCGAATCCTCATCGAACCGGACCTCACAGTTGCCGCCGCGCGCAGCGAGCTTTCCAGATTGCTGCGCTCCTCGAGGTTTGAGGCCGAGGCCCGCGGAGCGAGGGGGACCGTTCGCATTCCGTCCGCGGGGATTTTCGAACGCGAGATCGAAGGGGTTCGGGTGAGCAGCCAGGAGATGGAGAACCGCATCATCGCCCGACTCGCAGGCGTCAATCAAGGGATGGTGATCGTCGCCACGTCCAGCATCAACGCCTTTCGCGGCGAGCCGGTGTCGCTCGACGTTCATTGGTTCCCCAATCGGCTGGTCTTCAACGCGGGCGAAGTGGTGGCGGAATCCCGAATCGACGGCTCCGGCAGCAACCAAGTGGTGCTGGAGGGCGTCATGCAACTCTTAAGCGAGGAAGTTCGACGTCAGGCCAAACTCCGGGGAATGATCCCGCTTCTGGGTCCGAACGAAACGTACGGCGCAGTAAGCAACGCCCAGATTCTCGACCTCGTAGAGTTGGTAAAGTCGGCAGGGCGGAGGGTGAGAGTGCAAGCGATCGCCACTCAAGAAACCTACGCCGGCGATCCCCTCAAACTCGAGTTTCGACTCCGATAGACGACTTCAGACCCCACTCGACATGGAAGCCCGCACCGTTCTCGCCATCGACCCAGGCAGTTCCAAGTGCGGAATGGCGCTCGTGCATCGCCACGCTTCCGGAGAACTTGAACTTCTTTGGCGGAGCGTGTGCCCGACAGATCAGCTCGAAGAGCGGGTCTTCGAAGCGAAACAGGTCCGAGACTTCAACCTCATCGTCGTAGGTTCGGGGACGCGCTCCCAAGCCATCGTCCATCGGATTCGCGAGGCTCTGCCCAGCATCGGAGTGCTCGTGATCGATGAGCGCGACACGACCCTTCAGGCGCGCGAGCGCTATTGGGAGCACCACCCTCGCAGAGGCCTGAAGCGATTTCTGCCCTCGACGATGTCGGTTCCGCCGGAGCCCGTGGACGACTTCGTCGCCCTCATTCTCGCGGAGCGCACCCTCGGCGAATGACCAGGAAAAATTGCGGGGTTCACCCTTGTTTTGGGGGATTCAGAATCAGGTTGATACTACACTGTAATCGGCGCTCTTGCCGACGAGGAAACGACCGATGAATAAGTGGGTTCTTGGAACGGCCGCTGTAGCGGCAATCTCATGTTCGGCTTTCGCACAGCGGATTTCAGGCGACGAAGTGGTTTCTTCAAGGCTGAGCCGCGCGATCTCGAACGCGGGCAAAAGCTCGGTGGTGAAGGTCACAGTTCTGCTGAAAAGCCAGCCGGCAACTCAGATCGCGAACGAAATGTGGCCCGTCTATGAGCCCTCTCTGAAGCGGCTCTCCGCGCAGATGGCGGTTCTCCATAAGATGAAGTCGCCGAGCGTCAGCCTGCCCCCAGCCGAAGAAATGAGATGGCTCCAGGGCAAGACGTTCGTGCTCGATCCCATGGAGATCGCGATCCTCCGAGAACTGGATGAGATCATCGACTCCGTTCGACATAACGTGGCCGCCCGCGCTGCCCTCGAAACCGCCCCCGGCCACGACGCCATGCGCGCCCAATTCGCAAGGCTCGGCGGATCGCTTTCGGGCGCGACCTCAGCGGTCAACGCGGTCTTTGGCACCTTGCCCTCAAGGTCCGTGTGGGCCCTGGCAAACGATGCGAGAGTCCTGTCGATCGACCTCGACATGCCCGGAAGCCCCGAACTCGATGTCAGCGGCCCCACCCTCGGCGCGGCCAGCTTTTGGGGAGCCGGGGCAACAGGGAATCCCTTCGATTGCGGAGTCCTCGATACCGGAGTGTATCAAGCCCACCCCGACCTTTCGAGCCACAGATTTGAATCGAACGCAGGCACGACGGACTCGAACGGCCACGGCACGGCGATGGCGGGGATCATGGCGGGCACCCACGCCACGCTGCGCGGAATCGCCTTCGGACTCGATACGATCTGCGTCGCGATCGCTGGCGCCGATTCCACCTCGATGAACGGGATGAACTACATCGCCACCGGCACCGTCGAGAAGCCCGAAAACGTCAACTACAGCTTCGGCAATGGTCGGGCGAATGACACCGATTACGGGAACCTCGACAAGTTCTTCGACGGGGTCATCGACACGTTCCGGTACATGGTTTCGAAGTCGACCGGCAACGGAGGCTGGGGGACCACCACCATCACGCACCCCGCGCCCGCTTTCAACCTCCTCGCGTCCGCCAACATGAACGACTTCAACACCGTCAACCGCGCGGACGACCGCATCAACTCGTCCAGTAGCCGAGGTCCCACGCTCGGCGGCCGAAAGAAGCCCGACATCACTGCGCCGGGAACCAACATCAATGCCCCCAATCGGACGGGCGGCTACACGAGCATCACGGGGACGAGCCCTGCAAGCCCCCACACCGGCGCATCCATCCTGCTGCTGAACGCTCGGGGGACGATGGACACCTTTGCAACCAAGGCGATCCTGCTCAACAACACGGACGCTATCGACGACGCGAACACGTCCTCGACCTCAGACGACACTTGGGTCTCGGGCTCCCATTGGAACAAAACCTATGGGTGGGGTTACCTGAACCTCTCACGAGCGTTTCTGCACGCGACCGACGTGTTCGTGCGGTCGTTCCCCGCTCCCGTCTCCGCCCAAAGGCGATACAAGCTGTTCAAGGGAACGATGTTCGCCGGGGAAAAAGCCACCCTCGTCTGGAATCGGCACGTCACGTACGCAGGCGCGCAGTATCCATCCGTCGTCCGGGCGCTCTCTGACCTGAACCTCGATTGCTTCCGCCAATCGAACAACGCGTTGCTCATGCAGAGCGCATCGCTGATCGACAACGTCGAGCAGATCAGCGTCAGCGGAACCGAAAACGTGGTCCTCAAGACCTGGACACGGGGGAACTTCGATCCCGCTGTGACCTCGGAATCCTATGCGCTGGCGACGGAAGAGAACTTCAGCGAAGCCGCAGGCCCTGCGTTTCTCGTGCAGTTCACCGAAGAGGCTGACTTTGTGCCGGGGGCGGTCGTGAGCTACCGGGTGTACGTCAAGAACACTGGAGACGCCCCCGCCCACAACGTCCAGGCGACGCTCCATGCCCTAGAGATCGCCTCGGGTCCCCAGACAGTCAACCTCGGCTCGATCCCAGCGGGCGAATCCGCGCTTGCGACTTGGACCGTGCGCATGCCGCGCAACTCGGGCGAGTTGATCGTTACCGTGACCGTCAACAGCAACTCGTACGGCGAGACGTTTACGGGAATCGGCCGCTCGTCGGTAGGAGTCGGGTAGTTCGGCTCGGCGGTCCCACCCGCTCGGCGGACATAATCGAGGGATGACCGATCCCGCGCGCTCCGGCGTGTCGGTTCGAGTGGTGACGCTCGGATGCGCCAAGAACGACGTCGATTCCGAAGAGATCGCGGGCGTTTTGCTGGCCGCTGGATATTCGATCGTGGGCGAACCTTCCGCGGACATCGAGGTCATCAACACGTGCGGGTTCTTGGAAGCGGCCAAAGAGGAGTCGGTGGGCGCGATCCGCGACGCCGTTCGAAGGAAGAAAGCCGGCCGACTGCAACGAGTGATCGTCGCTGGATGCCTGAGCCAGCGACTCGGCGCCGAACTGATCCAACTGGCTCCGGGCGCGGACGCTTATGTGGGCGTCGGCCAGATGTCACGCTTCGCCGACATCGTCCAAGGAACCCTCAAGGGCGGACAGCCCCGGCTTGAGGTAGCGCCGCCCCAACACCTTTGGGCCGACGTTGGCACGCGCGCCCGATCCGGCGCACCGGCTTCGGCGTATCTCAAGCTGAGCGAAGGCTGTAGCCACAGGTGTACGTTCTGCACGATCCCTTCGTTTCGAGGTCCCCACAAGAGCAAGCCGCTCGAACGCATCGTCGAAGAAGCCCGGTTGCTGGTTCGCCGCGGCGCACTCGAACTGAACCTCATCGCGCAAGACGTCACGCAGTACGGCTATGACCTCTACGGCGAGTTCACCCTCCCGCGTCTCCTCAAGGAGTTGAACGAGGTCGAGGGCCTCAAGTGGGTTCGGCTGCTCTACTTCTATCCGAACCGTCTGACCGACGACGTAATCGAGGCGATGGCCACCCTGCCCAAGGTGCTGCCGTACATCGACGTTCCTCTCCAGCACGTGGACAAGGAGATCCTTCGGGCGATGAAGCGGCCGTGGGACGGCGAAAGGTATTTGCGCCTATTCGAAAAGGTCCGGAAGGCGATCCCCAGCGTTGCGATCCGCACAACGTTCATCGTGGGGTTCCCCGGCGAGGGGGAGCGCCACTTCCAGTCCCTTCTCGACTTCCTGAATGATGCCGAACTCGACCGGGTCGGAGCGTTCCAGTTCTCCCCAGAACCTGGAACGCCTGCCCACGAATTACCCGACCAAGTCCCCAGCGCGATCAAGCAGCAGCGGTTTGATCGCTTGATGACCCTCCAGCAGTCGATCAGCCACAAGATCAACGCTTCTTGGATGGGAAAACCGCTGGACGTTCTGATCGAGTCCCACACCGATGGATGGTCGGTGGGACGTTCCTTCCGGGACGCTCCTGAGATCGATGGCCTCGTTTTCGTGGAGGGCGAGCTTCCCTTGGGGCAGTTCGCCCAGGTTCAAGTGGTCGCCGCCGAACCTTATGACCTTTACGCCCGCGCGAGCCTTCCCAGCCGTTCCCGGCGCACGCGAACGTCGCTCAGTCCGCTGCGCGTTGCGACGCCGGCTGAACCCAAATAGACGGCCCAGGTTTCGATTTCGTCGAACTCCCGTGAGCGATCTCTGCCTCAATTTGCGTCAACTTTATGTACAATAAGGGAAGCCGCGCGGCTCAAACCGCGGGCAAGGTGCAATTATGAGGCTTCGTAGGTTCTTACTGTCGGCGTTGACGCTGGCGCTCGCCGTTTTCGGATTTGGGGCGCCCCGCGTCGAATACGTTCCAGGCTCGATCATGGTGAAGTTCAAGCCTGGGTATGAAGCGGTGAGCCAGTGGGTTCACTCTTCCCTTGGCTCCCGCGTGAGCGACATGGTGCGTGTGCTCAACGTCCAAGAGGTTCAACTTCGGCCGGGATTCAGCGAAGTGACGGCGGTCAAGTACTACTCGCAACTTCCTTACGTCGAGTACGCCCATCGGAACAACCTCTATCGCGCCGTATACACACCCAACGATCCGCTTCTCAGCCAGCAGTGGCACCACAACCTCATTCAGGCGCTGCAAGGGTGGGACGTGAATCGCGGCGACGCGAGCATCATCGTCGCGATCTGCGATACCGGCATCAACATGACGCATCCGGATCTCGCGGGGAAGATCGTCGCCGGCTATGACTTCATCAACAACGACGACGACGCCACGGACGACAACGGCCACGGGACGTTCTGCGCGGGTCTTGCCGCCGCCCAAACCGACAACAACGTGGGAGTAGCCGGAGTCGGCTTCAACTGCTGGCTCATGCCCGTCAAGGTCCTGAGCGGAGGAGGGGGCGGCTCTGACACTTCCGTTGCCAACGGCATCCTGTTCGCGGCCCAGAACGGCGCGAAAGTCGCCAACCTTTCCCTGGGCAGCTATGGTCAGTCGCAGACCTTACAGAATGCTGTGGACCAAGCAACAAGCCTTGGAACCCTCGTTGTCGGAGCGGCAGGAAACGACAATGTTTCCAATCTGTTCTATCCTGCCGCTTACGCCAACTGTTTGGCCGTCGGCTCGACGACCCAGTCCGACCAGAAGTCGAGCTTCAGCAACTGGGGCAACTGGGTCGATGTCGCCGCGCCAGGTTCGAGCGTCGTCAGCACGAACATCGGTGGCGCCTATAGCTCCGGTAGCGGCACCTCGTTCGCGTGCCCGATCGTTGCGGGCCAAGCGGGCCTGGTCTTTTCCCACATGGGAATCGCGACCCCTCCTGCGGCGGTTCGCCTCGCCATCGAGGAGAACACGGACCCGGTGGGCTCGTGGCTCCGCAAGGGCAGGGTCAACGTCTTCAAGTCTCTCGTGCCGATCCCCACGTTCACTGACGTGCCCCACGTCGCGGGCGACGTTCAGACGATTCAGGGGTTCTACGGCGGTGGCGATGTGAACTCGCTTCACAACGTCGATGGCAATACCTACAACGTGACGAGCATCAACGTCCGCAGCCTCGGTGACGTGGCTGCGATTCGAGCGGACTTCTCCACGACGACGCCGTTGAGCGACATTCAGCGAATCCAGGTGGAAATGAACGTAGCAGGGATGGCCAACGCGACCTCGTTCGTTCACATTTGGAACTACAACACGAACGACTGGGAGTTCCTCAGGGCATTCCCGGTCTCGAGCTCGATGTCCAGCACGCTCCGCACCACGGTACCGCAACCTTACAGCAGGTACGTGTCGGGCGGGCAGATCCGAATCGCGCTTCGAACCATCAGCCCGAGAAGGGGGTTCGTGAACCAGTACTTGTTCCGCACCGACCGGGTGAGGCTGATGATTCGACAACCGATCAGCAACTGATCGCCCTCCCTAAAGCCCGAGCGGCCTGAACCCTAAGTTTGGGCCGCTCGCATTTTTGGGGAGCCGTTCCGAGGCGGCTGAGTCGGTACAATGCGGGTCATGGCGGAGTGGGTGGCCAGCATCGGGATGGAGGTTCACGCCGAGCTCAATACGGCGTCGAAGATGTTTTGCCGCTGCCCCGTGGCGTTTGGAGGCTCGCCGAACTCGCGCGTTTGCCCCGTGTGCTTGGGTCTGCCGGGGGCGTTGCCCGTGCCCAACAGGGCTGCGATCGAACGAGTGGCGCGAACGGCTCTCGCTCTCCATTGCACGATCGCCCGACATTCGGTCTTCCACCGCAAAAACTACTTCTATCCCGATCTGCCGAAAGGGTATCAGATCAGCCAGTACGGCGAAACGAACCCGATCGGCTATCACGGGAGCCTCGACATCCGCACTTCGAACGGGATCAAGACCGTGCGGATTCGGCGAGTCCATCTGGAGGAGGACACCGGTAAGCTCTTCCACCTCCCTGGGGGAGACTCGGGCATCGACTTCAATCGGTCCGGCGTTCCCCTCATGGAGATCGTCACGGATTTCCCACCCGACATCGAGACCGCCGAGGAAGCCAAGGAGTATCTTGTCCAATTGCGGCAAGTGCTCCTGTACCTCGACGTGTGCGACGGGAAAATGGAGGAGGGCTCTCTGCGTTGCGAGCCCAACATTTCGATCCGCCCTCGAGGAGGCGCGGAGTACGGCACCAAGACCGAACTCAAGAACCTCAACTCCTTCCGCAGCGTGCAACTGGGGATCGAATTCGAAGTTCGGCGCCAGCGCGAGCTTCAAGAGTCGGGCGGCACGGTGCTGCAGGAGACGCGGGGGTGGAACGAAGGCACCGAATCCAGTTTCGCCATGCGCATCAAGGAGTTTGAGAACGATTACCGCTACTTCCCCGAACCCGACATCCCGCCGATGACCTTCGACGAGCCCTACATCGAAGGGCTGGCGGACACGATCCCAGAGTTGCCGCTCTCTCGGAGCCTGCGCTATGAGAGGGACTTCGGCCTGAGCGCCTACGACGCAACCCTCCTCGTAGCCGAATTGGACTGGGCGGAGTTCTTTGAAAATGCCGTTGCGTTAGGGGGCCAACCGAAGTCGGTCTGCAACTGGATGAACGCCGACTTTGCCCGGCTCCTGAACAACCGGGGCCTGCCGGTCCGTCAATCGAAAGTGACGCCCGCGCACCTTGTGGACCTGTCACGGCTGATCGAATCCGGGGCGATCAGCGGCAAAATAGCCAAGGACGTGTTCGAAGAGTCCTTCGATTCGGGGCGAATGCCTTCCGAAATCGTGAGCGAAGGCGGACGCACTCAGATTTCCGACCGGGACCAGGTGGTGGCATGGTGCGAGCAGTCCGTAGCAGAAAACCCCCAGGTGCTTGCGAAATACAGGTCCGGACAGGAGAGCGTGGCGGGCTTCTTTGTGGGTCAAGTGATGAAAAAGAGCGAAGGACGTGCGAACCCCGCTCTCGTACAAGAAGTACTGAAAGAGGTGCTGGCGAAACTATGAGGGTGTTCCGCTTTCTCTCGGCCCTTGGGGCGATGACGTTGCTGCTTGCGAGCGCGATTTCGCAGGAGAAGTCCGAACCGGATCCGGACCGGATGCAGGCGATCTTGGTGGGCGTGCTCAATAGGGTCAACCATCAGAACGATCAGTGGTTCGAGATCGGCGACTATCCCAGGTGCATTCAGAGCCTCCGGGTGCTGCACGAGATTTACCCGACCGATTATGACGTCGCGAGCAGTCTGGGCTGGCTGCTCGAAAGCACGGACCAAGACGCCGAGGCTCTGGCGGTCTACGTTCGCTTCCGATTGGAGAACCCCGCCGACCCCGAGGCGCCGTTTCCCGAGGCGAACTACTACTTCATGAAGCGGGCCTACGCTCTAGTACCGCCCTTGCTGGAGCCGGTGATTCACATGGCCCTCAAGCCCCACCCCAACACGTTTCGGCGCTTGGCCCACGCGTACGAGCGTCTGGGGCTCCTTGCGGACTCGAAGCGGGTGTGGGAACAACTCATCAAACTCACCCCGGAAGACGAGGCCGCGAAAGCGAACCTGCAACGGGTTCTTCGAAAGATCAAGGGAGAACTGGACCCGCCCAAACGGTGAACAAGCGAATGGAACGACTGAAGCCGATCGATCTCGAAAACCTCGCCTTGCCGACCTCGTTCAGGGGATTCGAAAAGGAGGCGGTTCTCCAGACGCTTCGCCGAGCCGGAACCGAGATCGAAACCCTGCTTAGGCGGCAGCAGGAGCTTGAGAACGAGTGCGAGCGCATGAGACAACGGCTTGCGGGCTTTGAAACGCAGGAGTCGACGCTCAAGGACGCGCTCGTGCTCGCGCAGAGGACCGCCGACGAAACCCGTGCCGCCGCTCACAAGGAGGCCGAACTGATTCTCGAATCGGCCAGGCAACAGGCGGCGGAAGTTCAGCAAGAGATGCGCTCGAGGATCAACGACCTGCGATGGGAGCTCGAACGGCTCGAAATCGATAAGAAGAAGTTCTTAAGGCAGTTCCGCTCCTTGCTCGAACAGCAACTCCAGGCTCTCGGCGACACCCAATCCCTGCCAGATTCGGCCGCTGTCGAAGTCGAGAAAGCCGAAGGACCTTCCCAACCCTCTTCGACCCCGAGCGAACAAGGCGTATGACCCCATGAAGTGCGAATTCGATGTCAAAGTCGTGCCCAAGTCGTCGGCCAACAAACTCGAGGCGACGGAGGCGGGAATCAAAGTCTGGGTGACCGCACCACCGGTGGAGGGCCAAGCCAACCGGGCCGTGGTCCGCTTGGTCGCCGATCGCCTGGGCGTCGCGCCCTCCCGTGTTGAGATCGTCCGCGGCCATGTGTGGAAGACGAAGACGCTAGCCGTCGAGGGCCTGAGCCTCGAACAGGCGATTTCGGCGCTCCAGGGTTCCTCTGAAAGGGAGAAGGGCAAGTGAGCGAACTCGGCAAGACGCAAAGCCTGGCAGCGGACCCCAACCGCACGATGATGGGCGTCGCGCCCACGCTGAACGCCACCCAGACCATCAAACCCATTCAATGCCCGATCTGCAAGTCGCACAATCCCGCAGGCGTGATGTTCTGCGTCGAGTGCGGCCTGATCTTCGACAGGGCCCTTCCCGACGACGCGTTCGGAGCTCCCGTCGTGAGGCTGCCTGTGCTGGTCGAAGGCGGTGGGCGGGAACACACGCTCCGCCTGGGCGAGAACATCGTTGGGCGCGAGGCCGATGTGATGCTCGCAGATTCCAAGGTCAGCCGGAAGCACGCCCGCATCGTTCTCGGAGAAGGTGAAATCACCCTCGAAGACCTGGGAAGTACGAACGGCACGACGGTCAATGGCGAGAAGCTTCCACCCGGAGAATCGAGGTCGATGCAGCAGGGCGACTGCGTCGCGTTCGGCGGCTTCGAATTGACCCTCAGCGTACCGGGGAAGATGGGCGCGACCGCCGCGATGACCCCTCAAGCAATCCAATCCTCCCAACCAGAACCCGCCGCCGGCCCCTCAACAGAACTCGAAGCCGCCATCGCTCTGTTCGTCGGGGACGACTCGCGTCCGCTACCTGAGGGAACGTACACGTTTGGGCGTCGTGAAGGCAACGACATCGTGGTCGCGGACCCTTACGTCTCAGGCTCCCATGGACAGATCGAGGTGGAAAGCGGCGGAGTGTTCGTCACCGACCTCGGAAGTACGAACGGCACGGTTCTCGACGGCGAACCGCTCGCTCCCCACAGCCGAACTGCTTGGCAGGAGGGCTCGATTCTCAAAATCGGGAGCATCGAAATCCGATTCGAACGCGCAGGAATTACGGACGGCTACGATGAGTGAAGTAACGCCCGTTTATGGCATTGAGGCTACCCTTGAATGGCCGGCGCTGCAAGTCGTCCCCAAGGTCACGATCGCCTGCAAAACCGACCTCGGGCTCGTCCGGGAAAACAACGAAGACAAGTTCGAGTATTTCTTGCCTGAGGACTCCGCTCGGCTGGCGGCCCGTGGCCTGCTCTTCGTCGTTTGCGACGGCATGGGGGGCCATGAAGCCGGCCAAATCGCGAGCGAACTCGCCTCCAAGAGGTTCATCGAAGGCTACATGTCCAACGCGTCTCCTTCGGCGGCGGTGGCACTGAGGGACGCCGTAAAAAGCGCGAACCGCATCGTCCACGACGTGGCGACCGCGATCCCTTCCCGGCGGGGAATGGGGACCACCTTGAGCGCGCTCGCACTCGTTCAGCGGTCCGCTTGGGTGGCGCAAGTCGGCGATTCGCGGGTCTACAGGTTGCGCGAGGGCGAACTCGAAGCCCTGACGATCGACCACACCTGGGTGCAAGAGACCGTCGACTCGGGCGCGATGACGCAAGGAGAGGCGGAGGCTCACCCTTACCGTCACATGCTCACTCGGGCGATCGGGACCGACCGCAACGTCGAGCCTGATGTCTTCGAGTTTGATCTCCTTCCCGGCGACGTCTTTTTGCTCTGCTCCGACGGACTCACCAACCACGTGCCCGAGAACGTGATCGCCGAAAGGCTCGGGTTGGAGGGCGTTTCCGATGCGTGCGCAAGCCTTATCCAGCAAGCGCTCGCCGGTGGAGGCAGCGACAACGCGACGGCGCTCGTTGTCCGCGTGGACAGCCTGGAATCAATCGCCGGAGACGCCTGACGCATTTGAGTCCCGAAGAGGGACCTTGCCCGCGCGCAGGTTGCCGATCAGTAGGGCGATGTCGGCCGGACGCACACCGGGCACGCGCGAGGCCTGCCCCACAGTCGCCGGCCGCACCCGGCTCAACTTCTCTACCGTCTCGTAGCTCAGTCCCTTCATGCCGGCGAAATCGAGATCGCGGGGAATCCTCATCTCCTCGAGCTGCTTCATCCGCTCGGCCACCCTCGCCTGCTGGCGCAAATACCCGTCGTACTTCGCCGCCAGTTCGATCCCCTCGAAGACCTCATTCTCAAGCGAGCGCGGTCCTGAAGGGGGGTTGAGAGGAACCTCGAAGCCCGCTCGTCCGCAAACGTCGAGCACCTTGGACAGCGACGCTTCCGGCCTGCGAATCATCTCGAACGCCGACACCGCTTGATCGCAGGCGGGAAGTCCTTCGGCGAGCAACAAGTCGTTATGACGCGAGCCGAATTGGGCGCCCCGAAGCGCTGAGATTCCGCGGTCGATCGCGTCGCGCTTTCGCTCGAGCCGTTCCCAACGGGCGTCCCCGCACACACCGAGTTCCCTCGCGATCGGCGTCAAACGGAGGTCGGCGTTATCGTGCCGAAGCAGCAGCCGGTGCTCCGCTCGGGCGGTGAGCATCCGGTAGGGATCCTCGACTCCTTTGGTGACGAGGTCGTCGATCATTACGCCGAGAAAGCTCGAATCACGAGTGAAGAGACGCTCCTCTTCACCCCGAACGTAGAGCCCCGCATTGATCCCCGCGACGATGCCTTGGCCCGCCGCCTCCTCGTACCCGCTCGTTCCGTTGAGTTGCCCCGCCAAGAACAGCCCGTCGAGTTGCTTCGACATCAAACTCGGCCGAAGCTGCAAGGGGTCCGCCATGTCGTATTCCACGGCGTATCCAGGTCGGAGAACCTCTGCCGCCTCGAGCCCTGGAATCGTCCTCAGGGCCCGAGTTTGAGTTTCCGAGGGCAGCGAAGTGCTGAAGCCCTGAACGTACACCGATTCGCCGTCCCACTCCTCAATCTCCAAGAAAATCGGGTGCGAGTCCTTCTCCCCAAAGCGAACGATCTTGTCTTCGATGCTGGGGCAGTACCTCGGGCCGATCCCCTCGATCTGCCCCGAGAACAGGGCGCTCTCGTGCAGACTCTCGCGCAGCAGGTCGTGAGTCGCTGCGCTCGTTCGGGTCTGCCAACAGGGGTAAAGGGGCCGTTCGGCCAGCGGAACCTCGTGCAAGAAGCTGAGCGCGCCCGCTTCCGGTTCGGACGGCAAGACCTCCAGCCCGCCGAGACGCAACGAACTCAGTTTCACCCTCGGCGTCGTTCCCGTCTTGAACCTTCTAAGCCGAACGCCGATTTCGACAAGGAAGCGGGACAGCCCCTCGACTGCGGGGTCGCCGTGCCGGGCCGCGATCGTCTTTTTCGAACCCTCATGGCACAGCCCGTTGAGGAACGTCCCTGTGGTCAGCACCACCGCCCGACACCGCAGGTCCTCGACTGGCGAGCTTCCCCTCAAGACTCGGACGCCGGTGACTTTGCCCCCCGAATGGAGCACCGTCTCGACCTGCCCCTCGATCAGGGTTAGGCTCGGTTGGGATTCGAGCGCGCGCCGCATCCACTTGGGATACCCCGCCTTGCATACGTGGGCTCGGAGCGTCTGCACAGCAGGTCCCTTTCGAGTCCCGACCTTTCGAATGTGGGTGAGAGTGTGGTCGGTCGCAACGCCCATCCACCCATCGAGAGCGTCGACTTCCCGCGCGATGTGGCCCTTGGCCGGTCCCCCGACCGAGCAGTTACAGGGAAGGTGTCCGATCCGGTCGAGACGCAACGTCACGCAGGCGACGCGAAGCCCCATGCGGGCTGCGGCCGAGGCCGCTTCGATTCCCGCATGGCCCGCGCCAACCACTACCACATCGAACTGCGTCACGAGGCCGCAGTGTACCGGCGCAGTCTCGCTCGTCTCCGGTCAACCGCCCTTCGCCGACCTCACGTCCTAGGTCGATGGCTGACTTATTTTCGAAATTACGCAATTGCGAATATAATAAGTCGATGACCTCTCCCCAGGGTTCTGAGCCTTCGCCCGCGGAGCAACTGCGCGCGTTCAAGGCTGAGATTTTCAAGCTCCTCGCGCACCCTACGAGAATCCATATCCTCGAGCAACTCCGAGTTGGCGAGCAACCGGTCAGTTCGCTCATCAGCCAAATCGGAGTTGGCCCAGCCAACCTCTCGCAGCACCTGAGCCTTCTCCGGGCGAGGGGGCTCGTGCAAAGCAGGCGCGAAGGCGGCCAGTCCCTGTACCAGCTAAGCGATCCTGCGCTGGGCGAGGTCCTCGACTCGATGCGAAAGTACTTCGCCACTCATGTACAGGGCGCGCTCACCTTGCTGCAAAGCGAAGCGGATCGCGAGGAATCCTTAGGTTGAGCAAACCTTCGCTGGACCTGGCCGAAGCGCTCACGAGTCGGCTGCCGAAGTCCGTCACGGCCCTTCGCGAGTACAGTTGGAGCAAGTTCGTTTCGGACCTCATTGCAGGAGTGACCGTTGGCCTGGTCGCCCTGCCGCTGGCAATGGCGTTTGGGATCGCGTCGGGCGTCACTCCCCAATCAGGAATCTATTGCGCGGTGGTCGCGGGGTTCCTGATCTCGGCCCTCGGAGGGTCCACCACTCAGATCGGGGGCCCCACCGGCGCGTTCGTGGTTGTCGTGTCGGGGATCGTCCAAAAGCACGGCATGGACGGTCTGTTCATGTGTACCTTGATGGCGGGCGTAATACTCGTGCTGCTGGGTGCGACGGGCTTGGGCACCGCGGTCAAGTACTTTCCACGACCCGTCGTCATCGGTTTTACCAACGGCATCGCCGTTCTGATCGCCAGCACGCAGATCAAGGACTTCTTCGGCCTCGAAATCGAGCGCGTTCCGGGAGAGTTCGCGGATAGGATGTGGGCCGTCGCTACCCATTGGCACACCCTGGACGCAGCCACGACCTCCGTCGCCGTCGGTTCTCTGGTGATTCTGCTCGTGGCCGCTAAGTGGCTCAAAAAGGTCCCTGGCCCGATCCTCGTGATGGTGCTGGGAACAGCGGCCGTCGCCGCGTTCGCGATTCCGACCGATACCATCGCAAGCCGGTTCGGAGAGATCCCGTCCGGATTGCCGAAGCTGGAAATCCCGACGTTTCGAGTCGCGTTGCTCCTGCCTTTGCTGTCTCCAGCGATGACCGTCGCAATGCTCGGCGCGATCGAGTCGCTGCTTTCCGCCGTCGTCGCCGACCGGATGTCGAAGGACAAGCACAACCCCAACGTCGAGTTGGTCGCCCAGGGGGTAGCCAACCTCACCTCGCCGCTGTTCGGAGGGCTTCCCGCGACCGGCGCGATCGCCCGGACCGCCACGAACATCCGATCCGGCGCAAAGACGCCTGTGGCGGGCATGATCCACGCGCTGACGTTGCTGGGAATCCTCGCGATCGGGACCAGCCTCGCCGAGCGCATCCCGCTCGCCGTGCTCGCAGCGATCCTCTTGGTGGTCGCCTACAACATGGGCGAATGGTCGGAAATCCCCGACATCTTGCGACAAACTAAGGCGGACGCCGCGGTATGGGCGATCACCTTCGTGCTCACCGTGTTCGCCGATCTGACGGTCGCGGTCGAGGCCGGCATGGTGCTTGCCGCGCTGCTCTACATTCGACGAGTGACGACGACCACGACCGTTGCGCGGGTGACCCCTGAGTACATTCAAGACGGGCTCCGACACAGCTTGCAGCTCACCGGACTGCCCGACGACGTCGCCATCTACCGAATCCACGGGCCGTTTCTCTTTGGCTCGACCGATAAGCTGGAGATCGTCGAAGACGAACTGCCGACGTTGCCTCGAATCGTGATCTTGCGGCTCAGGAACATGACCGCGCTGGATTCGACCGGGCTTCATGCGATGGAAAGCTTGTACGAGCACCTGAAATCGACGGGCCGAGTCCTGATTCTGTGCGGGCTCAGGGGCCAACCAGCCAACCTGATCAAGCGATTCGCCTTCGCGAATCTGATCGGCGAAGAGAACGTCCAGCCCGACATCGAAGCTGCCGTCGTTCGAGCCCGAATGCTCTCGGAGGGAACCGTGTCCGAGCTAAACGCCGATTCTGCGCCTCCGAACGAGCCAACGCCTTGAGGGTTTTTGATGGACGAAGGACGCGAACTCACTCCCACCTTTCGGCGAGCAGTCGTCCCAGTTCAGCCAGAAAGGCCTCGTCACTCGAATCGAACGAGCCGACGCGATGCCCGTCGATGTCGATTTGCCCCAGCGTTCGCCCTTCGGAGTCCTTGATCAACACCACGATCTCCGAGCGCGTCTGAACCGAGCACGAAAGGTAGTTTTCAAGTTCGCGAACGTCCCGCACCACCTGGTTCGAGTCCTTCGCCACCGCGGTCCCGCAAACCCCAATGCCGACCGGAATCCGCGTGTGCTCGGTAGGTTCACCCACGAAGGCATCGAGAGCTAAGTCCTCCCCTTCGAGCCGATACACCCCGCACCAATCGTATCCCTCGATCTGCGCGAGTTCGGCCATCGCCCGCGCGCGCAGCTCGAACCCCCGCTCGGTCAACCCCGCGATCCTGCCCAACACTGCTTGCCAAAGACGATCCTCGATCACAATGCGAGAATACTCTCTGCCCCCGGGAGCGCCCCCGGGAGCGCACGCGTCTCGCGTGTCAAGACCCTTCGCGTGAGAGCGGCCCCTGGGAGCGCATGCGTCTCGCGTGTCAAGACCCTCCGCGTAAGAGCGCCCACTGGGAGCGCACGCGTCTCGCGTGTCAAGTCCCTCCGCGTGAGAGCGTCCACTAGGAGCGCCCCCGGGAGCGCACGCGTCTCGCGTGTCAATTTCCTTCGCGTGAGAGCGTCCACTAGGAGCGCCCCCGGGAGCGCACGCTTCTCGCGTGTCAAGACCCTTCGCGTGAGAGCGCCCCCCGGGAGCGCACGAGTCTCGCGTGTCAATTTCCTTCGCGTAAGAGCGTCCACTAGGAGCGTCCACTGGGAGCGCACGCGTCTCGCGTGTCAAGGGTGCTTGGAGGAGGTCGGATCCAAGGTATCCCAAGGGCGTAGCGCCAGGGCGCTCACCCTCGCCACCCCGTCGCCAACCCTGGAAGGGCTTCCGTCAAGGAGCGGCAGCACAGCCAGCGCGAACGCAGAGAGCAATTGCTAAACGAGAATCGAGATCGAGTGTGGAACGCAGTGAATCATCTGAAGCACGCCCACGATCTCGACTACGTCGGAAACTTCCTTAGGGGTGCAGACCTAAAGGAGTTCTGGGCCGACGCGAAGGAGGTCAGCGAGACGTTTCGGGAGACGAAGCCAATGCGGCGATCCGACCGGGAAGAGCTTTGGGAAGACTTCCAGCGCGTCTGCGAGTGGGTCCGCGAGATGCAAGAACAGAAGCATGAGGAATGGGTCGAGCGCAACCGCGAACACCTGGATAGGTGGCACGCCCAGATTGACAAGGGTGAGGACATGATTGAGAGGCTCAAGGGCCAGATCGATCACTGCGAAGATCTGAAAACCGACGCAACGTCAGACGACTTCGCAGATCAGGTTCAGGGGTGGATCGACGAGAAGGAGCGGATAATCGACGACATTGAGTCAAGAAACTCAGAACCTTGGGAGAAGATTCGCGACGTCGAAGCAAGGCTTCGGGGTAAGACCTCTCTGCCAATGAAGATCGACCTCAAGAACATCACCGTCCGCGAACTGGTCGAGGGTTACAGCGACAAGACCGAAATGGGGGTGCGCGTCGCCAGCCCCTCCCTCGGACTGGCCGTGCCTGAGGGAAGGAGCAACTTCCACCCGGGCTCGAGGGTGATCGCGTCGAGGTGGCCGGTCGCGCCTTGAGCGACCACATGGGCGTGAATCCGCTCGCCGTGATGGACGAACAACCCCGCATCTTCTTCCCGCTCGGTGTAGAACCCAAACAATGTGACGTCTTGCTCCTGGAGCGCGAACTTAGCCTTTGCCTGGTCGTGCTTGTCCATCGACCAAGGCCCCCCGTCGGGCCGATAATCCATGATATGGTAGTCGGCCCGCTTCACCCGGCCAGTCACATGAAAGGGAGTCCGCTCCCGCTTCGTCCGGGAGAGGGCCGAGGCGATCTCGGCAAGCCCCCCGGCATCGCCTGACGCCACCTCCGACCACGACGCGACATAGGTGTAAGCCAGAAACACGGCCTGCGCCTCGCGTTCCACCGTGGCCAACGGCCGGCCGCCAACCACAGTCCCCACGTGAATGACCCCGTCGACGACCGTAATCTCGCCTCGCAAGCCGGTTACTGGACCGAGGGCGTAAAGGTGGGGTTGGGAGTTCAAAGGAGCGAGCGCCAAGCGAACTTCGACCTTCCCTTCTCGCAGGGTCTCCCGGAGCGACCCAGCCGTCGCAATCTCGCCCTGAAGGGCTAGGCATAGGAGCAAAGGCATCAGCACAACAGAAAGGTTGTACCTGAGGGTTGGTTTCTCCCGCGCCCAGTGAAAACGGATTTCCGGCAACTCGCGAGCGCGTTCTGGCACGTCATCGGCAAGTGCAGCCAGCCCAACTTGGGCAATGCTGAGTTGATTGACCGGTAGGGACAAAGGAGTGAGTGGCTGCCGCAGTAGGACTCGAACCTACGACCCGCTGATTAACAGTCAGCTGCTCTACCGACTGAGCTATGCGGCAACGCGGACCCGATTCTACCCTACGTAATCGGCTGGGACGGGCCTGGAGAATAGGGCCGGGGTCTCAAGTCCCGCCAAGCCGAGCGCTCATCCGCGAGCCGAGGAAGACCCACCCCAACGTCCCGCGCGGCTTCCCCACGCCTATCGAATCCAGCGTCTTCGACCGAGAATCAAGCACGATGGCACCTCGCACGCAGTCAGGAAACCGGTTTGGGATTCGGTTCGTCAAGTGGGCCCTGCTCGGAACCGCTCTGTACCTCGTCGGGACCTCGTTTTGGACCGCAGAGGTCGGGGCGCAATACAAGGCCAAGCAGGTGGCCCTGGACCACAGGTTCCATGAGGCTGCCGAGAAGCTTGAGGCGGCCTTCAAGAACCCCGCCGCTACGCCCGCAGAGCGCGAGGCCGCAGACCGCGAGCTCAAGGACATCAGCGCCACGATTCATGAGGAGTCCCATAGCGGCTTCTCAGGCACCGATGCCATCGTCGCCAGCGTCCTGGCCCTGCCGGTCCTGTGGTGCGCCGCGTTTCTTCCCGCATTCCTGATTCACCGTTCCCGCTCGCGCCTCGAAGTAAGCAATCTGGACCCGGCTGTCAACTCTAAGCGCGAAGCCGCGTAGAAAGACACGGGACAGTCGGCCTTGAGGGGCTGGCTCGCCGCCCATGAGAAGCCGCAAAACGGCTAGAATCAGGACATTGCGACTATGCTTCACATCACCAATCTCCACGCGACCGTAGAAGAGAGAGCGATCCTCAAGGGCCTGAGCCTTTCGATCCAAGCCGGCGAAGTTCACGCCGTGATGGGCCCGAACGGTTCCGGAAAGAGCACGCTCGCGAACGTGATCGCAGGTCGGGACGCCTATGAGGTTACACAGGGGCAGATTCTCTTCGACGGCGAGGATATCCTCGAATCGGCTCCAGAAGAGCGAGCCGCGAAGGGCCTGTTCCTCGCCTTCCAATATCCGGTCGAAATCCCCGGCGTCAGCAACGCTTATTTCCTTCGGGCGGCGGCGAACGCGGTTCGCAAGGCCAACGGCAAGCCCGAAATCGACGCCATGACCTTCCTCAAGACCCTCCGCGAGAAGGCGGAGCAGCTTGGCCTGGACTCTTCGATGCTGAACCGGTCGGTGAACGACGGGTTCTCGGGCGGCGAGAAGAAGCGCAACGAGATATTTCAAATGGCGATGTTAGAGCCAAAGCTTTGCGTCTTGGACGAAACCGACTCCGGCCTCGACATCGACGCTTTGAAGGTTGTCGCCGACGGCGTCAATCGCCTCCGAGGGCCCGAACGCGCTTTCCTGGTCATCACCCACTACCAGCGTCTCTTGAACTACATCGTGCCCGACTTCGTTCATGTCTTGGTCGATGGCAAAATCGCGCGATCGGGGGGACGAGAACTCGCCCTCGAACTCGAAGAGCACGGTTACGCTTCGCTTACAGGCGCAACGGCAGGGGCCAACTGACGATGGCCGGTTCTTCCACGATCTCGCAGACCGCGCGAGGTCCTTTGTGGTGGCGCAACTTCGGGCTCGAACCGAAGTTTTCGGCCGGAGCGCATTGGGACTCGATTCGCGTGGCAGCGGCCCGATCGATCGAGGCTGAGCCCGCCCCGTCTTCAGACAAACACGAAGAGTGGAAATACACTTCGCTCCAGTCGATCCGGGACATTGAGTTCGTACCCGTTCGAGACGGGCGCCCGGAGGCGGTATCGCTGGACCGCTGGCCTGCCTTGAGCGGGAGCGGCCCGTCTCTTGTGTTCGTCAACGGCGTCTTCTCACCGGCCCTTTCCCGCCTTTCTGAGTTGCCGGCAGGCGTCATCGTGAGCCCGTTTTCAGAATGTTCTTCCGAGGACCTCTCGGCGCTGGGGCGCCACGCCACGTTCTCGGGGAAGTTGGGATCGACGAACGATGAGCGAGTCGTCAAGTACAACTCGGCCAACCTGGCAGATGGAGCCCTAGTTCGCCTTTCGCGAGGTGTCCGACTCGACGCCCCGCTGAGCGTGGTGTTCGTTACCTCCGGCGCGGCCCCGACGGTTTCTTTCCCGAGGGTATTGGTTCTCGCTGAGGAAGACTCGAAAGGCACCCTGATCGAGGCGCACGTCGGTGACGCGGAGAACTCGCTGGCGCTGGGAGTGGCCGAGGTCGAACTGGCGCAAAGGGCCGAATTCACCCACGTTCGATTTCAAGACGAGTCTCTTACCTCGCGAAACGTTTCGTCCGTTTTTGCGCGCCAGGAAGCAGAGTCGAACTTCACCTCGATCGCGGCCACGTTCGGCTGCCAAATCTCGCGACTCGACGTCAACGTCTGGCTTGCGGGATCGCTCACGGAAACCCGTCTCGACGGGGTGTATGTAGGCGTTGAGCGCCAGCACCTGGCCCATCACACTCGAATCGACCACGCCGAGCCGCATTGTCACTCCTTTGAGGCGTACAAGGGGATTCTCGACGGGTCTGCGACGGGGGTCTTCAACGGGAAGATTTTCGTCTATGAGGACGCGCAGAAGACGGACGCCAAGCAGACCAACCAGGCGCTCTTGCTCTCGCCCACGGCCACGATCAACACGAAGCCTCAACTCGAGATTTTCGCCGACGACGTCAAGTGTACGCACGGGGCCACGGTCGGCCAGCTTCCCGCCAACGCGATGTTCTACCTTCGCTCGCGGGGAATCCCCTTCGTCGAGGCTCGCAACCTGCTGATTTATGCGTTCGCAGCGGAAGTGCTCGAGCGAATTGAGGATCAGGCGACCCGAGAAGCGCTGGAGGCAAGGCTGTACCAAAAGCTCGCCGAGTCCGGCCACTGAGGGTCCCCAATGAAGCCCACTCTCGCCCACTCGACGTTCCACCTCCCCCAAGTGCCCCGGGAGCCTGGCAGAGTCGGTGCGGCCGCCCAAGTTCAGGGCAAGGAGGGGAAATAAGAAACATGTCCGCGCCGCAGCCCCGATTCGAACCCAACTCGACGCGATGGGACGTCGAGGCAGTTCGGGCGGACTTCCCGATCCTGCAAACGACGGCCAACGGCAAGCCCTTGACTTACCTGGACAACGCCGCGACCACCCAAAAGCCGCGGGCCATGATCGAAGCGGTCCGGTCGTACTACGAGGAATCGAACGCGAACGTCCACCGCGGGGTTCACTCGCTCAGCGTTCGGGCGACCGAACTCTACGAAAACGCCCGCGAGGCCGTCCGGGAACTCGTCCGCGCCGAGGATGCGAGCGAGATCGTGTTCACGAGGGGCTGCACCGAGTCCCTCAACCTGGTGGCCCAGGCCTTCGCTCGGCCGAGACTTCGCCCCGGCGATCTCATCGTTCTCACCCAACTCGAACACCACTCCAACATCGTTCCTTGGCAGTTGGTGGCGAAGCAAACGGGCGCAACGATCCGGTTCGTTCCTATCCTCGATTCGGGCGAACTCGACCTCGTTGCCTTCGAACGCGCGTTGGAGGAAAAGCCGTTCCTTTGCGCCTTCACTCACGCGAGCAACGTTTTGGGAATCGCCAACCCTGTGGAGCGGATGGCGCAGGCCGCGCGCGAAGCCGGGGCGTTCGTAGTCGTTGACGGCGCGCAGGCCGCGCCCCACAGGTCGATCGACGTACAACGCTTAGGCGTCGACTTCTATGCGATTTCCGCGCACAAGGCTTACGGCCCCACCGGAATCGGCGCGCTTTACGGGCGCAGGGCCCTCCTCGATGAGATGGAGCCCTACCAAGGCGGGGGAGACATGATCCTCAAGGTCACCGAATCCGGATCGACCTACGCTCCCCCACCGGCTAAGTTCGAAGCCGGGACTCCCAACATCGCGGGCGCGGTGGGTTGGGCGGCGACTCTCAATTACTTGAAGAGCCTCGGGGACGGCGACCTCGAAACCTCGCTGGAACGAATCGAGGCGTACGAAGTTGCGCTCGCGCAGGAAGCGGCCAATGCGCTGACCCAACTCGAAGGGATCCGGGTGTTATGTCCTACGAACCCATCCTGCGGGCCGCTCTCTATCGTCGTCGAGGGAATCCACCCCCATGACGTCGGAACGTTGCTCGATTCAGAGGGGGTTGCGGTGCGCGCGGGCCACCACTGCGCCATGCCCTTGATGCAGCGCCTTCAGGTTCCTGCGACCGTGCGAGCGTCGTTCGCCTTTTACAATACTGCCAGCGAGATTGAGCGGCTTTGCAGGGCTCTCGAACTCGCCCAGAGGCTCTTTCGTGGAGGCGCGCATGTCTGAAGTCAGCGACCTGTATCAAGAGGTGATCCTCGACCACAACCGCAGGCCCCGAAACCGGGGGCGAATCGACGCGCCTTCGAGCCACGCCGAAGGGCACAACCCGCTTTGCGGGGATCAGATCAGCCTTGACCTGACGATCTCGGACGGCGTGGTGTCCAACGTCCGGTTCGATGGGATCGGGTGCGCCATTTCGACCGCTTCCGCCAGCATGATGACCGAGTGCATCCGGGGAAAGTCACTGGCCGACGTACGGGCTTTGTTCGAGAAAGTCCACGCCGCGCTCTCAGCAGACGGTAGCCTAAACGAAGTGGCCGAGATCTACCCAGAAATCCAAGCCCTCGAAGGCGTGAAGGACTACCCAGCAAGGGTCAAATGCGCGACGCTCCCTTGGCACACGGTCATTGCGGCGCTCGAGGGAGAGGAACTCGCCACGACGGAATAGGTCCATGCCCGAACCGATTCGCAAGCAAGAGACCGACGTAGAGCCCGTTCGAAGATCGGGGCTCAACTCCATCGAACGCACCGTCCTCGAAGGCGAGGTCGTTGACGTTCTCCGGTGCATCTACGACCCCGAGATTCCCGTCAACATCTACGACCTCGGCCTCATTTACGAGGTGGCCGTCGATGAAAGCGCCGACGCGCGCATCGTCATGACACTGACCTCGCCCATGTGCCCGGTCGCAGAAGAGTTGCCGCTGGAGGTCGAAGAGAAGGTGAGGTTGATCCCCTCACTCAAGAACGTTACGGTCGAGCTCACCTGGGACCCGCCGTTCTCCATCGATCGAATGTCCGACGAGGTCAAGCTCCTGCTGGGTTTGCTGTAATTTTCGCAAACCTGACCGCCGTCATAGAGTCAATCTGACTGCGTGCGTATTCTTTGACTAAAAGTTCGGTCGCCGAACTAGGAGACCTCTCGAAAATGAAGTTCAGCACACAGGAAGAATACGGTCTGCGGTGTCTCTTGTCCATCGCCCAATGCGAGCCCGGACAAAGCAAGACCATCCCTCAGATTGCCAAAGAAGAACAGTTGAGCCATCCCCATGTGGCGAAGTTGCTGATGCTGCTCAGGAAGTCTGGGTTCATCAAGAGCGTTCGAGGCCATGCCGGGGGTTACTATCTCGCCATGGAGCCGAAGGCCATCATTCTGGGAGACGTCTTTGAGGCTTTGGGCGGCAGGCTCATCGAGCCCAACTTCTGCGCTCGCCACAGCGGACTGTCTCATAGGTGCATCCACGAAGGCGATTGCGCCGTTCAATTCGTGTTCGCTGAAGTCCAAGAAGCCGTCGATCGCGTATTACAAAATAAGACCCTCGCGAACGTGCTCGACGTCAGCAACCGATCGAAGCTCAAGATGGTGGAGCGCGTTCAGCGGATGGAAAAGTTTCAGAAACGCATGGCCGGAACATGAACGAAGTAGGGTTTCCCGTAACGCTGACCCCCGAAGCGATCGCGCAAGCGCATCGCTTGTTGGCACGAGCGGGAAACCCTGACGCGTTCTTGCGGGTCGGCGTCAAGGGCGGAGGCTGCTCGGGCCTCGAATACGTGATTTTTCCCGACGACCGACGCCGGGCCGACGACCTCGTGCAGAAGGAGGGCGACCTCGAGATCGTCTGCGATCCCCGCTCTGCCAAGGTGCTTCAAGGTTCGGTTCTGCGGTTCTCCGGCAACCTGATCGGCAACGGCTTCGTCTTCGACAACCCCAACGCCGAACGTAGTTGCGGTTGCGGGACCAGTTTCTCGCTCAAGCAACCCCTCTCAGAATAGCTTGGAGCCGTTGGGAACCTTTCTTTCGGGCACGGCCAGTACGACCTCTCCGTTCTCGTCGGCGAACCCGGTAACGAGCACTTCCGACAGAAACCCCGCGATCCTCTTGGGAGGGAAGTTCAGGACGGCCACTACTTGCCTGCCCACGAGTTGCTCAGGACGGTAATGCGCGGTGATTTGCGCGCTCGACGACTTCACCCCAAGCTCCCCGAAGTCCACTTTGAGCCGATAAGCGGGCTTCCGCGCGCCTTCCAAGGACTCGGCGGATACGACCGTGCCGACGCGAAGCTCTACCTTTTCGAAGTCCGCCCATTCGATCTGCGTCATCCTTCGAGTATCGCGCACAAAGCCTCGCGCGGGCAGGGCCTTTGACTTCATACTCGAAGCATGGCGACCCTTCGCGAGCCAAGCGTGCCAAACCTATGGGACCCCAAGCGCGCACCCAAAGACAGCTTCGACCAGCTCGTTTATGCCTCCAATTTGCTGGGTTCCGACCTTCGAGTCACCAACTTTGGAGGGGGGAACACCAGCCTGAAGCGAACGGAGATCGACCCCCTGACGGGAGAAGAGGTCGATGTGCTGTGGGTCAAAGGCTCCGGAGGGGACTTGGGTTCGGCCAAGGCCTCAAACTTCGCATCTCTTTACTCGAACAAGGTACTCGCGCTCGAGCAGAAGTTTGCATCGGGAACCCCCGAGGACGATCTCGTACCTTTGTATTCCCATTGCACGTTCAACCTCAATCCCACCCCGTGCAGCATCGACACCCCGCTTCATGCGTTTGTGCCGGACCCCTGCGTTTCGCACCTCCACGCCGACGCCGTGATCGCGATCGCGGCCAGCCGAGACGCCGAAAGACTCACTCAAGAGGTTTGGGGAGGCAAACTCGGCTTCTTGCCTTGGAAGCGTCCCGGATTCGAGTTGGGGTTGATGTTGAGGGATTTGATTCGCGCCAACCCCGGCCTGCGAGGCGCGTTGATGGGATCGCACGGCTACATCTGTTGGGCGGGCGACTGGCACGAGTGCTACGACCTTTCTCTTGAATTGATTCGCGAGGCCGAAGCGTTTCTTGCAGGGGGCCACGGTCAGCCCTTCGGAGCCATGCTATCTGCCCCCCCAACCGAGGAAGCCGTTCGAGGCGCAGCCCTTCGCGTGCTCCCCGAAATCAGAGGGAAGGTCGCGCATGTGGGCCAGCTCTGGGTCGCCCATGTGGACGCGGGGCCGGAGGTCCAGGAGTTCCTCGGCTCTGAGAAGTTCGAACGGCTCGCAAAGTTGGGAACGAGTTGCCCGGACCATTTTCTCCGAACGAAGATCCGCCCGCTCGTGCTCGATGCGCCGCCCACGGCCGAGGTCGGCGACTGGCTCGACAAAGCGCTTTCAGGGTTCCGCGAGGAGTACGCAGCCTATTACGGGCGGTGCAAGCGGAGCGACTCGCCCCCGATGCGAAACCCCAATCCGAGCGTGATGCTGGTTCGCGGCCTGGGGATGATCGCCTGGGCAAAATCGCCCTCGGAGGCTCGAATCACAGCCAGCTTCTACCGCAACGCGATCGAGGTCATGAAGGGCGCGGAGGCCGTCAGCGAGTACACGGCTCTGCCCGAACAGGAGGCCTTCGACATCGAGTATTGGCAGCTCGAGGAGGCCAAACTGCGCCGAATGCCTCCCCCGAAAGAGTTTGCCGGGCAGGTCGCCGTGATCACAGGAGGTGCGAACGGAATCGGACTCGCCACAGCCGAACTGCTCGCAAGCGCCGGTGCGTGTGTCGCGCTGTTCGACATCGACGAGTCGGCGCTGGAACGGGCGCAGACGCTCGTGGAGTCTACTTCGGCGTCCCCAGGTTCGACGCTCGCCGTGCGCTGCGATGTAACGGACCCAGCTTCCGTACAGCGCGGGTTTGAAGAGGTCGTTCTCAAGTTTGGTGGGATCGATGGGGTGGTGATCTCCGCAGGCAACGCCCGCCGAGGCTCAGTTGCCGAGACCTCCGACGCCGACTTTCAGTTCCTTAGCGACCTGCTCATGAAGGGCTACTTCCTGGCGACCCGGGAGGCCGCCCGCCTTCTCATTCGGCAGGGCCTGGGCGGGTGGATGGTCACGGTGGGATCGAAAAACGGAGTGGCGGTCGGTTCGAACGCGGCGATTTATTCTGCGGCCAAGTCCTTCGAACTTCACCTCATGCGGACCGCTGCCGCCGATCTCGCCAAGTACGGAATCCGATGCAACGCGGTCAACCCGGACGCTGTGCTTCAAGGCTCCTCGATCTGGAACGACCGTTGGCGCGAAGAAACCGCGAAGCTGCTCAACATTGACCCAAGCGAGTTGCCCGAATACTATCGAAAGCGCTCGATGCTGGGCGTCGAAGTCAGCACTCGCGACGTCGCCGAAGCCATCGCTTGGCTAGCGAGCGAGCGGCGGAGCGGCAAGACGACGGGCTGTGTGATCCCGGTGGATGGAGGCGTGCGTGAGGGGTTCCTCCGCTAATCCCTGCGCCATCGCGATCGACATGGGGGCGACCTCGGTGCGGTTCGCCCTCGGAGAGCTTGTGGGCGATTCGATTCGCTTTGAAATCGTCGAGCAGACTCCTCACGAGCCTCTGCAGCAAGGCTCCCACACCGTATGGAACGTCGACGCACTTCTTGGGGCTTGCCGAAGGGCCGAAGAGCTTGCGATTGCGAAGGGCGCGACGCTTGGAATCGACGCTTGGGGAGTCGATCACGGGTTCGTGGGCCCGGGAGGCGACCTTCTCCAACCGCCCGTTTGCTACCGCGACCCATCGCACGTCGAAGCGTTTGATCGGCTGGCCCACCTGAGGCACGAGATGTACCTCCGAACGGGCATCCAGCATCAACCGTTCAACACGGTTTACCAGTTGGCGGCCCGATACTCCGAACAGTTCGAGTTGAACAGCCCTTCCGTCCGGTGGCTGATCCTCCCCGAGCTGATGGCGCACCTCTTGGGCGCTCCGGCAGGGCACGAACTGACCCAAGCGTCCACGACCCAACTCCTCGGCTTGGACGGAAGTTGGTGCGCCGACTGCTTTCGATGGATCGACGCCGAGCCTCCCGCGAACGGGCCTCAACCCCCCGGAAACGTCGTCGGGAAGTCCGCACGTGGCACGGAGATCGTTCGCGTCGCGGGCCACGATACGGCTTCGGCGGTGATGGGATTGGGGTCGTTGGGGCAGCGCCAAGCGTTTCTCAACGTCGGCACGTGGTCGATTCTGGGACTCCTGCTCGACGCTCCGCTGGCCGACACGAAGTCAGAAGACGCGAACTTCACCAACGAACGGGCGGCCGATGGCCGAGTTCGGTTTCTCGCCAACATCCCCGGTTTCTACGTGATCAACCGGCTGCACCAAGAACTCGGAATTCGCGAGGACGTCCCGTCTTGGCTCGCGACTGCGGCGCCCGACTCAGGGGAGTCGCTCGACCTCTTCGACCCCACGCTTTTCAGCCCGCAATCCATGATCGAAGCCGCGCGGATGCAGGGCTTCCAGATGGCGAACTCGGAGGAGTGGGCGAGTCTCGCGCTTCATAGCCTCGTCCGTACGCTCGCCGGTCATTTGGACAAGCTGACGTCGGTGACTGGACGGGAGATCGATGAGGTCCGGATCGCCGGAGGTGGATCGGCCAGTACGCAATTGTGCCAAGCCCTTGCGGACGCGACTCGAAGGCCCGTGATCGCAGGCCCCCAGGAAGCGACCGTTCTGGGGAACCTCGGCGTTCAGTTCCTCGCTCAAGGGCACGTCGCCGACTTCGCAGAACTCGCCAGGCTCCTCGACCGGAGCATCCCGTTCAAGACGTTCCGTCCTTCGTGAGGTCATGCAAGCGCAACTGATGCTCACGTGCCTATGCGACGCTTTCTTCGGAGAGGTCGGGATCGCCACGGTGAAGGTCCTCGAACACGCCGGTTGCCGGGTAGTGTTTCCTGAGGGTCAGACGTGTTGCGGACAGCCCCCTTATAATTCGGGCGACTGGGATGCTGCGAAAGAAGTCGCTCGGCGGGCGGCCCAGGTCTTCCGGCCCGACCTGCCGGTCGTGACTCCGAGCGCCTCCTGCGCGGCGATGGCGCGAAAGGGGTGGGCAGCGCTCGGGGTCGACGCCCCCCGCTGTTTGGAGTTGTCCGAATACCTGCTGCACCACCTCGGCGTGAAGCGCTGGCCGCAAGAAGGCTCGCGGGTGGCCCCGAGGCGACGAGTTGCGTTTCACGTCGCCTGCCACGGCCGCGAGTTGGGGCTCGGCGACGGACCCCAACGCCTTGTCAGCATGATCCCCGGCGTCGAGTGGGCGCAGTTTTCGGAATCGGAAACCTGCTGCGGGTTCGGGGGCGTCTTCTCCGCAGAACATCCCGCCACGTCCCGAGGCATGGGACTCCATAAGCTGGAGTCGCTGAATGCCGCAAAGCCCGACCTCGTCGTCACCACCGACATGGGCTGCGCCCTCCACCTAATGACCCTTCAAGCGCAAGACGGCCCCTCGTTGCGGTTCCTGCACTATGCGCAGCTCCTTGCCGAGGTGATCGACCGGTGAGGAGGGACTTCGACAGGTTTGTCGAGCGACTTCCACAGGCGACCAAGGACTCGGTACGCCTGGCGTCGATCCTCCGCACCCAAGGCCGGGCGAGGGCGCTGGGCGAGGTGTTCGGTGATCGCCTTGAAGAAACGCGCCAAGCGGCTGCCTCGCTCAAGGAGGACGTTCTTGCGAACCTGAAGACGTTGCTCTTGCGGTTCGAGGGCGCCTGCGAAGCCTCTGGGACGAGGGTTCATTGGGCATTCGACGCGGCGGAGGCGAGGCAGATCGTCTCGGAAATCGTCGCCCGGCGTTGCGGCTTTGGCGACGTGATCGTCAAGGGCAAGTCGATGGCGACCGAAGAAATCGGCCTCAACGAACACCTTGCGGGCCTTGGCTATCAGGTCGTCGAGACCGACTTGGGCGAGTTCGTCGTGCAAATCACAGACGACACTCCCAGCCATATCGTGACTCCGATCATTCACAAGACCCGCTTTGAGGTGGCGGCCGCGTTTGAACGCGAGGGCTTGGGGAACTACACCGAATCCCCCGAAGAATTGACCCTCCAAGCGCGAAATCATTTACGGGAGAAGTTCCGTTCGGCGAAGGTCGGAATCAGCGGGGTGAACTTTGCGATCGCCGACACGGGGCGGCTCGTGATCGTCGAGAACGAGGGCAACAACCGACTTTCGACGACCGCGCCCGACGTTCATATCGCCCTGATGGGGATCGAGAAGCTGCTTCCCGACGAAGAGTCGCTGCCGGAGTTTCTTCACCTCCTCGCGGGGTCGGGAGTCGGCCAAACTCTCACAACTTATGTTCACTTCATTCAGGGCCCTAGACGGAACGACGAGACCGACGGCCCGCAAGAAGTCCACGTCGTATTGCTCGATAACGGTCGCACTGCCACCTTGAACTCCCCCCTGAGGTCGATTCTGCGCTGCATCCGGTGCGGAGCCTGCCTCAACGCCTGCCCCGTTTACCGGGAGGGATCGGGACACGCGTACGGGCACGTTTACAGCGGTCCCTTGGGCGCAATCATGGCCCCGATGCTCGGGGGAGTCGAGACCTACGGCCAACTCGCGAGGGCTTCGACCCTTTGCGGTAGATGCGAGTCGGTTTGCCCCGTTGCCATTCCCATTCCCTCGATGCTGCTCGAACTCCGAAGGCAGGGTACCGATCGGAAGCTGACGAAGAATCTGGATTGGAGGCCCTTCGTCGTTGCCTGCAAGCGCCTGTGGATTTGGAAATCGGCGCTCGCGCTGCTGCGATGGGCGCCTGGACTGGCCTTCGGGCGTTCCGGCTGGACGAAATCCCACCGCGCGCCCGAAGCCGAAGGACGGGAGTTCAGAAGGTGGTGGAATGAGCGCTCGTGACCGCATCCTTGGGGCACTTCCCAGCGAGAGCCCCCGACCTGCCCGCAGGAATGGGGAGCGGCTTCCCCAATCGCCCGCCTCGTGGGCGGAGTTTCGGGCGAGATTCGAGGAGCTTGGTGGTAGGGTGGTGAATTGGGAGGACCTCGCCGACTGGGTGGACGGACCCGTCCTCGTCGACGGCGACGTTCTACCGTTGCTCCCTGCGGGAGTGTTGCCGCATCGAACGGACGACCCCTGGCAGGCGAAACTAGGGGTGACTCTCTGCGACGCGGCGGTGGCCTCGACGGGGAGCCTTTTGCTCAAGGCCGGACCCGGCCGCAGGCGCCTCGCCTCTCTAACCCCGAATTCGCACCTTGTGTTGATTCCTCCTCTCGCGCTCTGCGGGAGCCTTGCGGAGGCCCTCGAGAGATCGCGGGGACGCACTTCCGTCCTGATTTCCGGACCAAGCCGGACGGCGGATATCGAGGGCATCCTCATCCACGGCGTCCACGGCCCGCGCGAGGTCCTGGCCCTACTGCTCGAATCCTGAAGGCAATCCCCATCTCCCCGTCGAAGGAAACAACCATGCACCCCAAAGCGCTCAATCGACTCGCCGCTCCTCCTCCGAAACTCGGCATCCGCCCCACGATCGATGGCAGGTACGGCGGAGTGCGCGAGTCGCTCGAAGGTCCGACCCTCGCCATGGCAAGAGCCGTGGCCGACCTCGTGACCTCTAGGCTCCGTCATGCCAACGGCCTACCGATTGAAGTCGTAATCGCGGACTCCTGCATCGGCGGCGTGGCAGAAGCGGCTCAGTGCGCGGCGAAGTTCGAGCGCGAAGGCGTCGGGGCTTCGCTTACCGTCACCCCTTGCTGGTGTTACGGTTCCGAAACGATGGACATGGACCCGCTCCGCCCGAAGGCGATTTGGGGGTTCAATGGAACGGAGCGGCCCGGAGCGGTTTACCTCGCGGCGACCCTCGCTTCTCACGCCCAGAAGGGCCTGCCAGCGTTTGGAATCTACGGACGCCACGTCCAAGACCTGGGCGACACCGCGATCCCTCAAGACGTCGAAGACAAAATCCTCGCCTTCGTGAAAGCGGGGCTTGCGGTTGCGACGATGCGAGGCTCCTCATACCTCGCTCTCGGAGGAGTTTCGATGGGAATCGGTGGCTCGATCGTCGAACCTTCGTTTTTCGAGCGCTATCTCTGCATGAGGGTCGAATCCGTCGATATGACCGAGTTCGTCCGGCGGATGGAACGAGGCATTTTCGATCCTGAAGAGTACGCGGCCGCAAGGGCTTGGACCGCCTCGAACTGCTTCGAGGGCGACGACCCCAACCCGCCGCGCAAACAGCGCACCCGCGCGCAGAAAGACTCGGATTGGGACACCAGCGTCAAGATGACTCTCATCGCTCGCGACCTCATGTGCGGCAACCCCAAGCTCGCCGAAATGGGATTCGTCGAAGAATCACGCGGACACAACGCCCTAGCCGGAGGGTTTCAGGGCCAAAGGCAATGGACCGACCACTTCTCCAACGGCGACTTCATGGAAGCAATCCTGTGTTCGAGTTTCGATTGGAACGGCGTCCGTCAACCTTATGTCTTCGCCACCGAGAACGACGCCCTAAACGCCGCCTCGATGCTTCTTGGACACCTCTTGACCGGAACAGCCCAGCTTTTTTCCGACGTCCGTACGTTCTGGAGTCCGGAGGCGGTTCAGCGCGTCGCGAACCATAGGTTGCAGGGGCGCGCGGAACTCGGAATCTTGCACCTGATCAACTCAGGCCCTTCGGCGCTCGATTGGACGGGCGAATCGGCCGAGAACGGAAGCCACACGATCCTGCCGTGGTGGAACGTGGCTGAAGACGACGTCGCCAAGTACTTGGGGGCGACCCTCTGGAGGGCCAGCGACACCGGCTACTTTCCTGGCGGGGGGTGGTCGACGGACTTCACGACTCGCGGCGATATTCCCTGTACGATGTGCCGAATCAACCTCGTCGGAGGCTTTGGGCCGGTCCTCCAAATCGCGGAAGGCTGGACGGTCGAATTGCCCCCGCTCGTTCACGACGCGCTCGATCGGCGAACGAACCCCACTTGGCCGACCACTTGGTTCGTGCCCAACCTGACCGGGAGCTACCCGTTCGATGATCCCTACAACGTGATGAACCACTGGGGCGCGAATCACGGAGCGATCTGCGTCGGACACGTGGGCGGAGACCTCCTCACGCTGGCATCGATGCTCCGCATTCCCGTCGATATGCACAACGTTCCCCAAGATCGCGTGTTTCAGCCAGCGGTCTGGTCGCGGTTGGGCGCGACTCTCGATCCTTGCGGCGCGGACTTCCGCGCTTGCGCCCACTTCGGACCCTTGTATGGATAAACGAACGGGCGGGGTACGATCCAAGCTCCCGCGCATTCGGAGACCGCAATGAACGTCGAAGCTGTCGTAGTCGAACTCAAGAAGGAGATCGGAAAGGCGATCGTGGGGCAAGAGGCCGCGGTCGAGCACTGCATCGTCGCCCTGCTCGCCAACGGGCACGTGCTCCTCGAGGGCGTTCCGGGGATCGGCAAATCCCTGCTCGTCCGCGCGATCGCTCGAACCTTGGGGCTTGAATACGGCCGCATTCAGTTCACTCCCGATCTCATGCCGAGCGACGTGCTCGGCACTAACATCTTCGACGCGAAGTCCGGGGACTTCAAGCTCAGGTTCGGCCCGGTGTTTACCCAAATTCTGCTGGCCGATGAGATCAACCGCACTCCGCCCAAAACCCAAGCCGCTCTCTTGGAGGCCATGGAAGAGAGAGGGGTCACCATTGACGGCGAGCGCCACACCCTGGGGCCTCCGTTTATCGTTTTCGCCACTCAGAACCCCATCGAGTTCGAGGGAACCTACCCTCTGCCCGAAGCCCAGCTCGACCGATTCCTGCTCAAGGTCGTCATCGAGTACCCGCCGAACGAAGTCGAAGTCGACATCTTGCGGCGACACCACTCGGGTTTCCGACCTGAAAACCTCGACTCGGCCAACCTTCAGCAGGTCGTCGCGCGAGAAGAGCTCCTCGCCATGCAATCGCGGGTCCGCGAGATCGGCGTCGAAGAAAAGATTCTGGGTTACATTCAGCAGACTGTGGCTTCGACTCGAAGGGCCACAGACATCCTCGTGGGCGCCTCTCCTCGCGCGGGGATCGCGATGCTCAATTGCGGTAAAGCTCTTGCAGCCATTCGGGGTCGCGAATTCGTGATCCCCGACGACATCAAGGACGTCGCGCTACCCATTTTGCGGCATAGGGTGATCCTGCGGCCGGAGGCTGAAGTCGAAGGGCTGACCGCCAACCGAGTCCTCCAAAGCCTGATCGAAGCCCAAGTCGTTCCGAGATGAAGGTCCTCTTGCTGCATCGACAGTCGTTCGGAGCGATCGCCGCGCATGTTCGCGACCTCCAAGAGGCCCTAAAACAACGCGGGTACGACGCCGACATCGTGGATGCCACCGAATGGATGCCGTTGCCGACCGGCCGCAAGACCGACAAGGCAGTATCAGAAAGGCTCAAGAAGCTGTGCGAGCCTTACGACTTGGTTCATGCCTTCGGCTACCGGTGCGCGTGGGCTTGCGGCGTAGCGATCGGGTACGGAGAGGCATGGGTGTATTCGGCCATCGACATGCCGAAGACGACGCACCGCCTTTTGATCGACAAGCTCAACTGCGCCCAATTCGGAATCTGCAGTTCGTACGCCGTGCGAAAGGTACTCGACGAAGCGATGGCGCTCGATCTCGTGATGATCCCGCCGGGGGTCCCTGATCCTCCCTCGCCGCCCCCAACGAAGGCCGAGGCTCGCGCCCAGTTCGACATTCCCGAAGGCGCCAAGCTCCTTGTGGGGATGAGCCGCTGGGTCTCTGAAAGCGGGCTATCCGCGCTGATCGACGCCCTTCCTCAGGTTGCGGCCGAACACCCCGACGTGCTCCTCGCGATCGCCGGAGAAGGACCGTTGGCCGGCGAACTCGCGTCCAGGGCCAAGTCCGTCGATACCGAGCGCGTTCGAATCCTCGGTTGCGTCGCTGACCCCCTTACGCTGCTGTCGGCCTCCGACCTCGTCATTGTTCCCGAGTCCCGGTCCGGCTTCAGCAGGGTCGCGTGCGAGGCCATGGCGCTTTCGCGGGCCGTTCTGCTTCGACACGGCGGGGGCCTCCCTGAAATGGTCGACCCCGAGATTTCGGGTTTCCTGTTCGCCTCCGACGAACTCCTGGGCTCCCGAATCGTCGAACTCCTAGGCCTGCCCATCACCCTGGAAACGGTGGGGGCGGCGGCACGAATCCGAGTTCTCGACCGCTACCACATCGACCAATGCGCGGACCGGATCGTGGACACTTACCGTAGCGTACTGGAAGATTGAAAGCGATGCTCCTGGCGATCCTTCTGATGGCGGCGGCGATCCCGCAGACTGCCGGCGACGTCCCGGCCCGATACCTCGCCAAGAGGCCCGGATCGTCGGAGATCCTTGCCTTGATCGACGGCGTTCCGATCCGGGCGGGGGACGTCGAGTCTTTGACGTGGGACTGGAGGGCGTTCGAGGCCCTGCAAGACCTGATTACCTTTCGGCTCGTCACGCAACGGGCGAAGTCGATGGGCATGAGCGTCTCCGAAGAGCAGGTCGAGCAAGAGATCGAAGCGCAGATCGCACGAATGAAGGCCCAGAACCCTCAAGCGACCTCGACCGACCGAGCCTTGCTGGAGCAAGGTTTCCCCAAGTCAAGGCTCTACTTGAGAATCAAGAGTCAGCTCTTGCTCGACCAGATCGCGCTCTCCAAATTCGACCGAAAGGCCTTCGTTGACGTTTCGTCGATCATCGTTCCGCTAGCGGGCTCGCGGCCGGAGGACGTGGAGGAGGCTCGGAAACTCGCTGAAGGGGCCTATCAGGACCTCGTAGCCGGCAACTCGTGGGACCTTGTGCTCAAGCGTTTTCAGTCCGACGAGCGCATTTTGCAGTCGCACGGGCACATCGGTTGGCGGCAGATCTCCGCTTTTCCCGCATCCGCCTCCGCAGAGCTCGCCAAGATCGCTCCGGGAGGAATCACTCGCCCCGCTCGAACGTCCAACGGCTTTCAGATCTTCCGGCTCGACCGAAGGGGGGATTCCGCAGAGGGTCAGGTGCTCGAAGACCTCCGCAACCAGTACATGCAAACGGCGCGGACCCAAACTCTCGACGAACTCCGCAAGAACGCCAGGATCGAGGAGCGATTCCCCTAGGACCGGTCGATACCGGGTTGACCGTGGCGCGTCAGAGAGGTATCATTACCCGCGGAGACACCACGGACAAGGTGGAAACGGAGGTCTGGAGCACGGAAGCTCCCTCCCTTACTTTCTCCTCTCTTCGCTTGCTTCAAGACCCCCGGCGGTACATACTCGCATCATGGGACTGACGCTGCTCGTCGGCGGCACAAACTCCAATTGGAACCTCTGGCTGCAGGAGGAGTTGGACGGCCGAGATCGGCTGTGCCTCGATCCCGCAGACACGTCGCACGGGCCGCCCGGCAGGCTGGCCCTCATTCGCGGAGATACCGTCGTCGCTTGGCGGTTCTATGGCGGTTTATCGCCCCGCCGGTCCCCTCACATCCTCGTTCGGGCAGCCGCAACCCTCCTGCCCGAAATCCGAGAGGAGGGGGTCGTTCAGTTGTTTCCCGTTTCCGCCTCGCCGCTGATTCAACAGTTGGCGCGTTGCGTCATCGAATTGGCGCGCCCCACGCGCATCCTGATGGCCTCAGGAACTCCGCTTCCGCTCAGCCCTTGGCCCGCTCCTGTCGAAGAAGTCGAATGCGAGCCTGCGCTCCCCGGAGCAGTGGCGGCGTCCAAGCGGCGGGCTCGGTGGCGGCAGTGGTTCTCAGAGTGCGAAGTTCATTCGATTTCGATGCTTCAGGTGACCCTGGAAGGGGTTCGGCTGGGTTCGGGGCGGGGGCTCAATGCGGTCGAACTCGAACAGGCCGGACTCTCCCGCGCGTTGCGCGCCGAGATTCAAGGGGGCAAGCTCTGGATCGTAGGGGATGAGACCTTTGACGCGGAGACCATCGCCCGGGCGCTCGATTATGCCGGCTGCGACCGCGCGCAGTCGGTCTTGCCTTCGGCCTATCACGATGTCGTCTGCTCGTTCGCCAGGTTCGACGGCGAGGACTTTGCGTTAGGGGTCATCCGCGAAGCGAATTTCCACACGGGAGCGTTTCGGATTCTGAGCCCTGCGGTCTCTCCGGCGATCGTCGACCTCCTGCGCATCGGCGGCTTACGCATCGGCGACGAGGCTCAGGAACTTGGGGAAGCCCCCAGTTGGTCGCTGTAGGGGTGGATGGGTATAAACGCAGAATGCGCCTGTATTTGGTCCGGCACGCTCAAACGGCTTGGAACTTGAGCGAAAGGGCCCAAGGGCACACCGACATTCCGCTCGACGAAATGGGGCGGCTTCAGGCTGAACGGCTCGCGGAGAGGTTCCGGGGAGTCGCGCTCGCTACGGTACACACGTCCGACCTCACCCGCAGCGTCTCAACCGCCGAGCCCATCGCGGCCGTATGCGGCGCGAGGGTTTGCGTCGATCCCTTGCTGCGCGAGACCCACCTGGGAGAGTGGGAGGGCTTTCCCTTCGAGGAGATTCAGCGGCTTCGGCGGCTTCGTGCGGACCCAAGTGACCCGTTTTACCTGGATATCCGCCCGCCGCAGGGCGAGTCGCCTCGCGACCTTTGGAACCGTCTCGAATGGATCGAACGGGAGGCCTCCGACTGGAACGAGCCTACTGCGGTCGTCACCCACGGCGGCGCAGGGGGGATGATCCTCGCACGGTTGCTCCGAGGAAACATCGAGTCGGCGAGGAGCTTTCGGTTCCCGAACGCCGGCGTTTCCGAGTTGGAACGCAGGCCCGATGGCCTCTGGACCCTCGTTCGGTATGCCTGCATCGAGCACTTGAACGGGCTTCAGGTCAAGGCGGGAGGGCTCGATGGCGCTGCGCGATAGGCTGCGCCCGTACGGTCCGGCAGCCGCGAGCGTCGTTCTCATCGCGCTCGCGTTTCCGCCCTTGAACCTGGGGCTGCTCGTGTTCGTCGCTCTCGTACCTTGGCTTCTGAGTCTCCGCGAACTTGACTCCAAGCAAGCCATCAAGTCCGGCTATGTGTTTGGGCTTCTATTCTGGCTGCACCAGATGCAATTCGTCCAGCCACTCGTTGCCAAGTGGACGGGCAACGTCCTCCTCAGCCTGATTCCCTGGTTCAGCGCGTGCTTGCTGGGGGCAATGTACTTCGCGTTTCTCGGATTCGTGCTGCACCGGTGCTTGAAGTCGAAGCGGGAGTGGCTGATCCCCGTCGCTTGGTCGGGCCTCGAGGTCGTTCGTTCCTTCGTGCCGATCCTCGCCTTCCCTTGGGGACTGATTTCGACCCCGCTCTATCGCTATCCGCCCCTCATACAACTCGCTAACTACGGAACGCAATACCTTGTTTCCGCCTGGGTGGTCGCGGCGAGCGTCGGGATCGTGCTGCTGTTCTCCGGGGCCGGCTGGAACCAACTGCGCTACCACGCGCTAGTCTTTTTGGGGCTGCTTGGGCTCTCGATCGCACGCTACACCGCCCCCGAGGTGGGCGAGCCCGTAACGGTGACCATCGGCCAGCCAGGGGTCGATGCGGCGTTCAGCGATCCCGAAGAAGAGGCCCGCAAGGTGGGCGTCGCGGTGGCCGAACTCTCCGAATCCGCCCTTGCCCAAAGGGCCCGACTCTTGATCCTGCCCGAAGGCATGGCGATGGGAGGCACCGAGGTTCCGCCTGATGTGCCGTTCGACCTCACCCCTGGGCTGCCGATCCTTTTCGGAGGCTCGCGCGGCCCCCAACCGAGCTACCAATCCGCCTTCGCGTTCGATGGGGAATGGAAGTACGCCGACAAAAGGCGTCTCGTCGTGTTCGGCGAGTACGTTCCTCTCCGAGGGACTCTTCCGTTCTTGGACGCGTTCGAACTCCCCACTGGCGATCTTCGCCCCGCTGACCGAACGAGCGCGATTCAGGTCGCAGGGATGATCGTCGGCCCCATGCTGTGCTTTGAGGGACTGTTCTACGACGTGGCGGCCGACCAAGCAAAAAACGGGGCTCAGCTTCTGGCTGTTATGTCGATCGACGATTGGTATGTGGGAACCGGCGCGCCCGAGCAACTCATGAGCGCTTCGGTGTGGCGGGCAGTGGAAACCGGCTTGCCCGTAGCAAGATCGGCCTCGCTCGGCCACTCGATCGCCGTCGACGCTCGCGGAAACATCGTCGCACGGGCGCCGTTCGGAGTCACCTATCCTTTGAGGGCCAACCTTATCCTACCAAGGCAAGCGGAAAGGTTCCCTGGAATCGAAGTCGTTCCAATCGCGCTCGCGATCTTCCTGCTCGGCGCGGCGACCATGCCGCTTCCCCGCACAAAGACGGGCTCTCCTGACCGCGTATAATCGCAGGCGATGGCGTCCCCAGAACCCCCGAAGAAGACCTCCCCACCTCGCGTTGCATTTCCGTGGCTGGGGCTCGCTCTCTTGCTTGCTAGCGTGTATGTGTTCTGGATTCTGCCTCAGCAAAGCCCGCCGAGCGACGTCTCCGTCACGTTCGACCGCTCGGAGGAATCCCGGCCGCAGGGGGCAAACGAGGCCCGATGAAGGTCGGCCTGATCGGCTATGCGGGCGTCGGCAAGACCACGCTGTACCACGCAGCGGCCCGAGGTCAGGCCAAGGGCGACATCACCGCTGTGCCTGTGCCCGACGAACGTTTCGAGAGGATCGTTGAAGCCGTAAAGCCCAAGAAGGCGAGCCCCGCTACGGTCCTGCTCCACGACGACCTCGACGATATCGGTACGGAAAAGAAGGCGTTCTCCCAGCGGTTCCTCGATGCGGCTCGGCGCATGGACCTGCTTTTGCACGTCGTTCGCTCCTTCGATTCGCCGATGGCGCCGTTCGCCCGCGAAGTCAACCCCATGCGGGATCAGGCCGCCATCGAGGATGAGCTCGTTCTCACGGACCTCCAGATCGTAGAGTCGAGGATCGAGAGGCTCACCAAGTCCGTCCAAGCCCAGAGCCCAGGTTCGGCCGAATACACCGAGCGCGAGGTGCTGCGGCGAATCGTGGGGCCCTTGGGCGAAGGCACGCCCCTGCGGTTGCTCCAACTGAGCGAAGAGGAAGAAGCGATCCTGCGAAACTTCCAGTTTCTCAGCCAGAAGCCGCTGATCGTGGCCTACAACGTGGACGAAGCCAATGCAGCGTCTGTCGATGGCGCCCTGCAAGAACAGATGGGACGGCTCCGCGAGTCGGGAGTACCCGCGTTTGCGGTTTGCGCGACGCTCGAACAGGAGATCGCCGAGCTTGAGGAGTCCGACCAATCCGAGTTCCTTGAGTCGCTCGGACTCCAAGAGCCAGCGAGTTCTAAGGTCATTCGCACGGCCTACGACGCGATGGGGTTGATCACCTTCTACACCGCGGGCGAGAACGAGACGAAAGCTTGGCCCCTCCGGCGCGGATCGAACGCCCTGAAGGCAGCCGCCACGATCCACAACGAAATCGCCAAGGGGTTCATTCGCGCCGAAGTCGTTTCTTATGAGGATTGGGCCGAGCACGGCTCGCTTTCGGCGGCGCACAAGGCGGGCAGAATGCGCCTCGAAGGCAAGGAATACCTCGTCCAAGACGGCGAACTGCTCGTCATCCGCAACAAATCCTAAGCCTGCGCCACCTGCGCGTCCTTCCGTGGGGGACCCATAATAGGGAGGAAGGGGACCTCTCATGAACAGCCGACAGCACATCGACTTCCTGCGCGTGACCGAAGCGGCGGCGATCGCAGCCTCCAAGTGGGTGGGAAGAGGCGACCGGAACTGCGCCGATCAAGCCGCCTGCGAAGGGATGAGGTCGACGATGAACGAGATTCCGATGAGAGGAATGATCGTCATCGGTGAGGGCGAGCGAGATGAAGCGCCTATGCTCTATATCGGCGAAGAGGTAGGCGAAGGAACGGGGCCCTCCGTCCAAATCGCCGTCGATCCCCTCGAAGGCACGAACCTCTGCGCCAACGGACTCCCCAACGCGATCGCGGTCCTCGCTGCCTGCGTCGAAGGCGAGGGGTTTCTCATGCACGCGCCCGACTGCTATATGGACAAGATCGTAGTCGGCAAGGAGTGCAAGGGCATTATCGACATCACCGTCCCCCCTCGGATCAACGTTCGGCAAATGGCCAAGGCTCTCGGGAAGGAAGTGGATGAGATGATCATCGGGGTGCTGGATCGGCCCCGGCACGAACCTCTCATCGCCGAACTCCGCGACGTGGGGTGCAGGGTACACCTCGTATCCGACGGCGACATCACGATCGCGCTCGCGGCGCTCGACCCCGAATCCGGGCTCGATGGCTTGATGGGAATCGGAGGCGCGCCGGAGGGCGTGATCACCGCGGCGGCAGTGCGTTGTTGGGGCGGCGACATGCAAGCCAAACTGCACTTCCCCAAAGACGGCCAGCGGGAAAGGGCCGAAAGGATGGTCGGCGGCGATTTGGATCGCGTGTTCATGCCCGACGAACTCGCACGAGGGAATGTGACGTTCGTCGCAACCGGAATCACCACCGGCGACTTCATGCGCGGCGTCCGGTTCCGACGTGACGACATCATCACGCAGTCGATCGTAATGGAGTCTTCCAACGGCACGATCCGAAGGATCGAGACCATTCACCGGGGCGCAGTCGAAAACGGATAACTTTGTCCGCTCGCCCCATCGGAGCTAAGACGTTAACTCCAAGCGGCCTGAAGCCTTTCGGGACGCGCGGCTAAGGCGGGAAGTGTCCGTAGCCGATGATCTCCATAGGGATTGGCGGCGAAAGCACCCCTCTGGCTGGCGATGTACGAATGCACTTCAACTGAGATGACGGTCCCGCGAAGGACGAACGCGCGCGACCCGCTTGCAGACATCCTCGAACTCTCTCCGAGTCCTGACGGACTGGGGGGTTACTTGGCGAACGCCTTACGCGGAGTCGTCGATCTGTTCGAAGCCCATCATGCGACCGTATTCATTCGCGAGCCCAATTCGAGCCACTTTGAACTGGCTGCGGTTCAGGGGCCCCAAGCCGTCGTCCCCGCGCAAGCGTCCTTCGACCTGGGCGAGGGCATCGCGGGAGCGGCCGCCGAAGAGGGCGAGCCGATGATCGTCGACGATCCGGAGCTGCATCCAACCCTTTCCACGCGTCGAGCCAAAGGGCGGGGCAACGTCGGGAGTTCGATGGTCGTTCCCCTGCTCCTGAGTGGAGTCTGCATCGGCGTCCTGAATATCGCTCGTGCCCCCCAAAAACCCAGCTTCGACCGAAATGCCTTGAGAAAGGCTCGGGCCGTCGCCCAGCACCTGGCGCTTGCGGTCAACAACGCCGCGCTCGTCGACCGGATCTCCTCGGCCCTTGCCGACGCCGAGTCGCTTCGGGCCTCGCGAGACATCCTTTTCGAAAGCCTTGAGGCTGGGCTGATCGCCCTCGAAGGAACGGAGAAGGTGGAGTTGAACCCCGCAGTGCTTTCGATGCTTCGTTGGACGGGACCAGCCCCCGCGACTTGGCGCGGGCTCTTGCGAAAGCTCCCTCTCTACTGGAAGCACGCGCTTACCTTGGCTCGGCGGGCCGCGCTCCAAGGGACCTCGGCGCGCACCACCGTCCACGACGGGCAAGAGTCGCGGTATTGGTCGCTAACCGCCTCGGCAGTGCCCAACCGGGGAGCGGTGATCGTCGTCCACGACACGACCGAAATCGAACTCGGGCGCCAAGATTCCGAGCGCACAAAGCGCATGGCCGAGATCGGCCAAATGGCGGCGGCGATCGCGCACGAGATTCGAAACCCCCTGACGAGCATTCTCGCCTCGGCGCAGGTCATTCGCGACGTCTCAGAGGCTTCAGCCGAGTTCGCTTCTGTCATCGAAACCGAAGTTCGGAAGCTCGATCGGCTGTGCGGCGACTTTCTCGAGTTCTCCAAGTCGCTTCGCCTCGAAGTCTCTCGCGTCGATCTCTTGAAGCTCGCTCATCAGGTGATCCAGTCCGAACTTCCCCGTTCGGTCGAGGCGGGGGTGAAGCTGGCGCTGATTTCAGAAGGAAAGTCCCCCAAGATTCTCGCGGACCCCTTGCGCGTCGAGCAGGTTCTACGCAACCTCGTCCTGAACGCGATCGACGCCTGCCAGCCCGGAGACAGCGTCGAAGTGGAGTTGGCCGAGTGGGGCTTCGAAGTGAGAGACACCGGCGCAGGGATGAGCCCAGAGACCGTGGGCAAGCTCTTCATGCCGTTCTTCACGACCAAGGCAAAGGGAACGGGGTTGGGGCTGAGCAACGTGCGGAAGATCGTCGACGCTCACGGCGGGACGGTCGAAGTCGAGTCCGAACTAGGCAAGGGCAGCACGTTTCGGGTGAGGTTGAAGAAGGACTGACATGTCGGAAAACAAGCGACTCTTGATCGTCGACGACGAACCCCACATCCGGAGGGTTCTCCAGGCCGCTTTCGAAAAGGACGGCTACAGCGTGAGCCTTGCAGAATGCGGCGAGGATGCCTTGGTGCTTCTGAAGGAGGCCCCGTTCGATTGTATGCTCTCCGACATCACCATGCCGGGAATGAACGGCCACGAACTCCTTCGGAGCGCGCTCTCCCTCCGCCCGGAGCTCCCGGTCGTGCTGATGACAGCGTATGGGGCGATTCCCTCGGCTGTGCAGGCCATTCGGGAAGGCGCGTTTGAATACGTGACCAAGCCGTTCGACCTCGACGCCCTCAAGCGCATTCTTCGCAACGCCATGACGGACGAGGCTGCGCCCAAAAAGAGGCGATCGAAAAAGGGGTCCCGCCCCGAGGTCGAATTCATCGCAGAATCTCCCGAGATGAGGGAGCTTCTGGAAACGATGAAGCTCGCCGCGGACTCAAAGGCCACGGTCCTCATTACGGGCGAGAGCGGCACCGGAAAAGAGGTCGTCGCCAAGACGATTCACCGGCTCTCGACGCGCCGCGACCAGCCGTTCGTCGCCGTAAGCTGCGCCGCCCTCCCTGAAACGCTTCTCGAAAGCGAGCTGTTCGGCTACGAGAAGGGCGCGTTTACCGGCGCGCAAGACTCCAAGCAAGGTCGATTCGAGCTTGCCGACAAAGGCACGCTGTTCCTCGACGAGATCGGCGACGTTCCGCCCGCGATCCAAGTCAAACTCCTGCGGGTGCTTCAAGAGCGCGAGTTCGAGAGGCTCGGCAGTTCGAAGCCGACCCGAGTGGACGTTCGGCTCCTTGCCGCGACCAACCGCGACCTCAATGAAGCCGTCCAGGAAGGAGAGTTTCGCCTCGATCTGCTTTATCGGCTCCAAGTCGTCGAGTTGCGAATCCCCCCTCTTCGGGAGCGCAAGGCCGACATCGAGCCACTCGCGAAACTGTTCCTGCAACGGTATTGCACGGAAAACGAACGCGACCTCATGGAACTGACGCCGGAGGTGAAGCGGTTGCTCCTCGCGTATCACTGGCCCGGAAACGTCCGAGAATTGGAGAACGTCATCGAACGTGGGGTCGTGCTCTCGCCGCGCGACGCCCGCGAGTTCTTGCCGAAAATGTTGCCGACGCACCTGCAAGAGGCAGCGTAACTACGAACAGGAAGATTCGAATTCGAGACACGAGTACCACGGAGAAAACCAATGAAGACAACGACGATCGTCTTATCCCTCGCCGGCCTCGCGCTGCTCCTTTTGGGATGCGCCTCGGAGCCCACGGCAAAGGCGGATTCCGCCCCGGTAGGGGCCACGAAGGGTGAGGGCGCCTCGAACGCATCCCTCGACAAGCCCGTCATCATCGATGATTCAGCGTCGGGCGATTCAGGCGGGACGAGCGCGGCGGGTGGCGAGTCCAAGTGGCTCACCTCGCTGGAACAAGGCATGATCGCCGCCAAGCGCGACGGCAAGCCGATGCTCGTCGACTTTTACGCCGATTGGTGCGGCCCCTGCAAGCAGTATAAGAGCGATGTGTTTCCCACCGCTGAGTTCAAGAAGGCGGCCGAGGACTATATCCTCGTGATGATCAACGTGGATAACCAGCCCGAGGTCGCGAGTCGATACAAGATCGAAGGGATTCCCGACATCCGAGTTCTGGATGCTAAGGGCGATGTGGTCGATCAACTCGTGGGCTTTGGCGGCTCGGACCCCCTCCTTGCGATGATGTCCAAGAACGCCAAGAGCTAATCGCCGACGCGGAAACCTCAGGCAACGCGCCCTTGCGCCCACTCGATTCGGGGCGCGAGGGCGCTTTGCTTTTCCCTGGTCGAGCCCGCGGGTTGCTCGCTCTTAGGCTTGTTGTAGGACCTGGTGAACATTTCGGGAACAGACGCGTTTTTGCCCTACGTAATCCCATCAGCAGGATTCCACTTAGAGAGGAAAAACATGAAACGATTCGCTATGATCATTGCCGTCGCGGTCCTGGTGGCCCCGATGGTTGTTGCCCAAGGCGCGGGCGTTCGCCAAGGCGGACAGGGCGCGCAAGGCCAGGGCCGCCAAGGTATCGGTGGCCGCCAGTTTGGAATGCGGGGCGGCGGCGCGGCGCTGCTCATGCGGGCGGATGTTCAAACCGAACTGAAGCTCACCGACCAGCAGAAGACCGCGCTTCGAGAGAAGATGGGCGCAATGGCAGGCGGCGCTAGAGGCGGCGGCGGTGGCGCAGGTGGCGGCGCTGGAGCGGGCGGAGGTCGTGGCCAGGGCGGCGGCCAAGGCGCGGGCCAAATGGCTCAGCAGATGAACGAGGCCATCAAGTCGGTCCTCAACGACACGCAATACAAGCGCTACACCGAGCTCGAGCTTCAGTGGGCGGGACCTTCGGCGCTGGCCCGTGAGGACGTTGGCAAGCAGGTCGGCATCACCCCCGATCAGCAGACCAAGATTCGCGACATCCAGCGAGCCGAAATGGAGAAGATCCGCGGCCAATTCCAAGGGGGAGGCGGTGCGGGCGGTGACCGAACCGCGATGCAAGAGAACATGCGAAAGGTGCGCGACAGCATCGACAAGCAGGTCCTCGCTCTCCTCAACGATGGCCAGAAGGCCAAGTGGAACGCGCTTCTCGGCAAGGCGTTCAAGTTCGATCCTCCTCGTTAGGTTGGTTACCTCCAAGGACACAGCGGGGCTCTTCGCGCGCGGAGGGCCCCGCTTTTTGCCGAATCGGCCCCGATTTGAGGTACAACTTCCCTTCACTGGCGGGTTGCCCGAGTGGCCAATGGGAGCAGACTGTAAATCTGCCGGCGAATGCCTTCGTAGGTTCGAATCCTACACCCGCCACCAGGATCAAGCCTTCGTAGCTCAGGGGTAGAGCATCCCCTTGGTAAGGGGAAGGTCACGAGTTCGAATCTCGTCGAAGGCTCCAGGTTAGCGATTCGATCCGAGCAAGACCGTGACCGATCATCACCCAGAAAAGAGCAGCCCAGCCGAGACGCCCGCCGAACCCTCCGAGCGGATTCACCCTGTGGCATGGGGAATCGTGGGGGTGATCGGTGGGATCGTTCTCACCTTCGGAATCCTTCGGCTCACGGGGGTGTATCCCTTCAACGCCCCCACTCAAGACTCGCCGCCGCCTCTCAAGCAAGAAGCGGTTTCGCAGGCGGGAGCGCCGGACGCGAACGAGGGCCCTGCGTCGGAAACCCTCAGCCCCACTTCGGGAGAGCCGACAACCCCCGACGAGGCGCCCGAGGAGCAACCTTCGCCAACGAACGCCGACCCGATCCCTGGCTCCACGAGCCCGACCTCGCAGATCGGCGGAACCGTTCCCGTTGGGCCAGTAAACCCGATCGTCATCGGGCCCGGTGAAGGCATCGAAAACAGCGTCAAGTGCCAACTGATCGAAGCGGTCGTGTTTGTCCCCCAGGCCGAACTCGAAGCCGTGAAATCCCAGTTCCTGACGCTAGCCAAGGACTCCCAAGGCAAGGCGATGGCCTTCAGTGAGGCGCCCGTCGGTGAGATTCCCGGCAGAGAAGGGGTGTTGCTCGCGCTGCCCGAATCCGCGCTCGAAGCGACGCTCGCCAAGGTCCTGAAGGCGGGGACATCCTCCGTGACCGAGCGGTGGACCGGACCTCCGGGCGAGCGGCGAGATCGGATCGAGCGCCCCTTCCGCGACGGACTCTATGAGCTACTGAAGGAAGAGCGAAAGCTCCTGGAGCGATACCTCGAAGATGCTCCCGAGGTGAAATACGTACGCGAGCGAATCGCCGAAACCCGGCGGCAGCAAGGCCTCCTCTTGAACCCTCCGCCCGAGAACGCCGCGTTGCGGGTCTACCTGCTGCATAAGGTCTGATCTCGGCCGCCTGCTGCAACGGGTAAAATGCGCTCCCGGGTCGGGATGTGGCTCAGCTTGGTAGAGCGCTGCGTTCGGGACGCAGAGGTCGGGAGTTCAAATCTCCCCATCCCGACCATTTTCTTCTAGTGAAATGTGGCTGGCGGACTAGGATTCGAACCTAGACTGACGGCACCAAAAACCGCTGTCCTGCCATTAGACGATCCGCCAACGAAGGTCTGATTTTACCCTTCGACGAACTCGCCCCAATAGAGGGTTGGGCATAATCGACCCATGGCGACCACGGCAACTACGCGTTCGGAAAGGCTCGCAGAAGTTCTGCGTGAGGAAGGGTTCGACGTGTTCTTGGGCTGGGCCCCTCCAACCTTGGGCTATCTCAACGGGTTCTTCGAGGGCGCGGGCGAGCGATTTATGGCGCTGGCGGTCCGTTCTACCGGCGAATCGCGGCTCATCTGTCCGCGCCTGTCGGTCAGCCAAGCAAGGCGGGCAGGGATCGCGGACATCGACTCCTGGGGGGACGGCGAGGACGCGCTGGAGCTGTTTCGCAGGCTGGCTGCGGATTGGGGCCTTCGCTCTGCGGTGTTTGCCGTCGACGACGACATGCCTTCGAGGATGCTCCTCCAAATGCAGTCCGTGTTGCCTGCCGCTCTCTTCAAAGCGGGAAGCTTCGCCCTCGCAGAGCTGACGAGGCGCAAGGACGAGGGTGAACTCGAATCCATGACCCGCGCGGCGCACATCGCCGACAGCGCAATTCAGGCTGGAATCGGGGCGGTTCAGCCTGGAGCCTCCGAACGGGAGGTTGCCCGAACGATTGCGGAGGCGATGGCGAACCTCGGAGGCAATCCGACGTTCTGTATCGTCGCAGCAGGGGCCAACGCAGCCGAACCGCACCACTTGAGCGACGACACGATCATTGCTACGGGAGACGTCGTGGTGATGGACTTTGGCTGCGAAGTCGGCGGGTACCAAAGCGACATCACGAGGACGGTCTGCTGCGGAAGTGCGGGCGACGAGGTCCGAGAAGTGTACGAGACCGTGTACCGCTCTCAAGCTAAGGCGCGGGAGGCGATTCGGGCCGGAGTCCCGGCACAGGACGTAGATCGGGCCGCCCGAGCCGTGATCGAAGAGGCAGGGTACGGATCGTATTTCACCCACCGAACAGGCCACGGAATCGGGCTAAGGGTCCACGAAGAACCCAATATCGTCGAGGGCAACGATCGGTCGTTGGAGGTGGGCAACTGTTTTAGCGTTGAGCCGGGCATCTACCTGCCGGGAAGGTTCGGCGTCAGGATCGAAAACATCGTCACCGTAACCCAAGAAGGGCACAGGAGCCTCAATGAGGAACCTGCGCCCACGATTCTCGAAACCGGTCCCTAACTCTTTGTCGAACGCCTTCTCTGCAATTTGAGCAAGGTCCCGAAACCCAATCCCAGCGCGAGCAAGGAGGCGGGCTCAGGGATCGGCTGCCCGCCGTCGCCAAAGTTGACCGCGCCGATCACGTAGACCGCCGGCAAGAGGGAGACCAACCCGTTCACCGGCCCGAACTGGCCCTCGGCCTCAGAAGAAGGCGTCGCGACTTCGCGCGGCATCGGCGTGGGTTCGAGCGGAGCCGGCGCGACCGGGATCGGAGAGAGGTCAGGCATGACCATCGTCGTCAGAAGCGTCGTCTCCGTCTCGGTCTTCGGCACCACAGCCAAAGGCAAGAGGTCCGGCCTGGCAGCCACCAGCATGTCGGACACGTTGGTCATGACGAACGGCTCTTTGGGCCCGCGAGTCAGGGGATTGCCGCATTCGAGCAGCAAAACGGGTTGCCCGGAGGGGTCGGACACGACCCACTCTCCGCGCTTGAGAACTCGCTTCTTCGCCCGGATGACGCCCGAACTGGGGACCCCATACACGTCGTACGTCCCGGTCTCTCTAAGCTGGGTGATCTTGAGTTCCTCAAAGTAGGCAAACAGCTCCGCAGGCGTCATTGCGAAGTGGCGCACATAGCGATCGAGCACGGCCGCATCCGACCTCACTTGATTCATAAGCGAGCGATGCGTCTTTACGGGCTTGTTGAGAAACGCATTCGGCGGCACTTGAGCGGCCGCTATAGCCACCGCCCCCAAGAGGCCAACCCAAACAAACAACCTACTCATGCGAACCAGCAAATCCTTGCTCCTTCTGAACACCACTAGTGAAACGCGCACGATTTACGTTTCAATCAAGTATTCAGACTTCAATTCAATCAAAGCAGTTCCAATGCCAAGGCCGGAACCAAAGTGGAATCCTAACAAGAATACCTGCGACCTACAGCCCCCGATCTTCGAGAGCGATCTGCCGGGCTTGCTGTGCGCGCAGAATCAGGTTGAGCGCGTCTTGAGCCGCGGCCTGCTCGCCTTCCTTCTTCGAGCGTCCCACGCCCTCGCCCATGATCTCCGAATCGAACAGAACTTGAACTCGGAACTTCCGCTCGTGCGACGCGCCGTACTCTTGCACGACCCGATACGTCGGGGTCTTGTGCCAAATCGCTTGGGCGGCCTCTTGGAGCTTGGACTTGTAATCGTGAGGGCTCACGTCCCCGGTGCGGACTTGCATCAGGTGGTCGTGAAGCTGCTCGAGAATGAACCACCGCGCCACCTGAAGGCCGGACTCCAAGTAAATGGCTCCGATCAACGCCTCAAACACGTCGGAGAGGATCGAAGGGCGCTGTCGCCCGTCGGGGGAGTCCTCGCTGGCGCTGAGTTCGATGAACTGGTCGAGGCCGAGCCGGAGCGCGGTTTCTGCAAGCGGGCCTTCTTGGACCACGCTCGACTTCGCCTTGCTCAGCATCCCCTGATCCCAGGCGGGATGGTTTTCGTAGAGGTACTCGGCGATGACCAGGCCCAGCACCGAGTCGCCAAAGAACTCCAAGCGCTCGTAACTCTCGGCGACGGTGTTTTGCGCCGCGGAACGGTGCCTCATCGCAAGGCGGAAGAGTTCGGGGTCCTTCAGGGGAATCGACCTAGGAATCATTGAGGGACCTTGAGCGATGCTACGGCGTCGCGGATTCTGGCGAAGGCCTCAGTGAGTTCTTCGCGGCTCGTGGCGAAGCTCAGTCGCAAGAACCCGGGGGCGTCGAAGGCCGAGCCCGGTACGGTGGCCACCCGAGCCTCCTCGATCAACCACTCGCAGAACGCTACGTCAGAATCGAATCGAGGCGTGAGAAGGCTCCGCACATCGATCAAGAGGTAGAAAGCACCGCTCGGAGGATGACACGACATCCCGTCGATCGTGGCCACTTCGAGGAGGGCGAAGTCTCTCCTCACGCGGAACTCCTCGCGCATCAGGGCGACATCGTCCTCCGGGAGGTTGAGGGCCGCCAACGCGCCGTACTGCGCGAAGCTCGTCGCGTTGCCGTTCACCTGATCCTGCAAAGCGCATATCGCTTGGGCGACCGCGGGCGGGCTCGAAGAGTATCCGATCCTCCATCCAGTCATCGAATACGACTTGCTGCACCCGCCGATGGTGACGGTCCGCCCAGCGACCTGCTCACCCAACGACGCCGGGCTTAGCGGCCGCTCGCCGAAGTAAAGCTTTTCATAGATCTCGTCCGAGATGATCCAAAGGCCGTGCTGCTCTGAAAGGAGCGCGATTCGTTCGAGGGTCTGCCGAGGAAAGACGGCGCCGGTCGGGTTGCAGGGCGAATTGAGCAGGATCGCTTTCGTTCGGGCATTGACCGCTTCGGATACCACGTCGAGGTCGGGCAGAAACCCCGCTTCGCTGGAGCACCGAACCACCCTCGGAATCCCGCCCGCAAGCCGAATCTGCTCGGTGTACGTCGGCCAGTAGGGAGCAAAGAGGATCACCTCGTCCCCGGGGTCGAGGAGCGAGAACAGGGCGCCGAAGACCGCTTGTTTCGCCCCGCACGAAACCACGACTTGGCCCGGCGACGAGGGCACGCCGTTGTCGCGTTGGAGCTTCTCCGCGATCGCCGCCCGGAGTTCGCCGATGCCCGCGGTTGGGGTGTACTTCGTGTACCCGGACTTGAGCGCCGCGATCGCCGCCTCACAGACAGGGGCAGGCGTGGCAAAATCCGGTTCCCCAGCGGCCAGACTGATCACGTCGATCCCTTGGGCTTTGAGTTCGCGGGCCCGCGCAGCCACCGCCAGAGTCGGTGAAGGCGCAATCTGGGAAGCTCGGCTCGATAGGTTCACCGACTTCACCCGCTGAGTATACCGAGGGCTATAATCCCCCCTGTGGTGGCGCTTCGAGCTACGGACCGATCCCCCAGCCTTTTCGGCACGCTCGCGTTGCTTCTTGCGCTCGTAGGCGTCGCTTTCGTATTGCACCTGGGCCTCGGCAGTTCCTCGGGAGGACTCGGACTTCGCCTGACGCCGTGGGAGGTGGTTTCGGAGTTATTTCGGGGCCGCGCACCCGACACCACGATCGGCAACGACATCATCTGGCTCATCCGACTGCCGCGCGCGCTCGGGTGTTTGTTGGCAGGAGGCTTGTTGGGGGTGGTGGGCTCGGCGTTTCAATCGCTCTTCCGCAACCCTCTTGCTGACCCGTTCATCGTGGGGGTGTCATCGGGGTCGGCGGTGGGCGGCGCGCTTGCGATCCTTTTGGGCTTTGCGGGCATGGCGGCGGGCTTGGGGCTGTTGGCGGCCTCATTCGTCTGCGGGATGCTCTCGCTCGGCCTGGTGTTTTCCCTCGCGACCCGCAAAGGAGCGGTGGACGTGCAGACGCTCCTCCTCTCAGGGGTGGTGGTCGGCGCGATGCTATCGGCGGTGCTCGCGCTGCTGTTGATGGCGGGTGGGCTCGACGCCAATCAGGTGCTCCGGTGGCTGCTCGGATCGGCGACTCCGATGTATTGGCCGAAGATCTACGCCATGGCCGTCGCGCTTCTGGTTGGAGGCGCGCTCTTGCTCCTTCAATCGAAGAGGCTGAACGCGCTTTCTCTCGGCGAACACACGGCCCAGCGCCTCGGCGTCGATACCCGCAAGCTCAAACCGACCGTGTTGGTCACGGGCACGGCGATGACGGCGGTTTGCGTGGGCTCCGTTGGGATCATCGGTTTCTTGGGGCTGGTCGCTCCGCACATCGCCCGGCGCGTGGTGGGCGTGGACTGGCGGCGCTCGCTGGCCGGATCAGCTCTGATCGGGATGTCCCTATTGCTCTGCGCCGATGTGGTGGCTCAATGGGGCCTGCCGGGAGGCGAAGTACCGGTTGGAGTCGTCACCGCGCTCCTAGGGGCTCCCTTTCTCTTGGTTCTCCTTCGCCGAGAGAGCTAGCGCCCGAGGACTTCTTCGAATACGGGCTGCAGAGCGGGTCGCCGACCACGATGTCTTTCCACTTCAGCACCATCGAAGCCATGTAAAAACTCTCGGCAAGGTTGAACCCACCCGTGTAGCGGTCAAAAAGGATGTCCGGGTAGGCCAGCGCGAACGTGTAGGGTTCGCTGACGTACCCCTTGACCCCTGTCACGCCGCCCGCGACCAAGTCTGAGATCACGCTTTGGCCGCTCGAAACGACTTGAAACGTCCGAGCGCTGGTCGAAACGAACGTCTCGGCGATCGCTCCGGGCAAGAACCTCAAGCCGCGATAGACGTCCGCGTTGAACTTCTTGTCGTTGCTCCCCCAACTCGCATAGCCCGCAACGGGCCAGCTACTCCCCACGAAAACCGGGGTCTCGTCGGAATTGACTTCAAAGCCCTTCTGCTGCAGAACCTTCGCCGCCCGAACGAGGGAGTCGTGCATCATTTTGTAGCCGCCCTCGGTCTTCGTAGGGTCCTGGTCGAGCAGGAAAGGTCCCTGATTCGGGCGCCCGTTGACCGATTGATCGATGAGGCGCTTGACGTGATCGACCGTGTACCCGTCGAGCCGCGTGACGAGATAGAAACCGTACTTCGCGCTGGAAAACGGCTCCGCTTTGTTGAAGTATGGGTTGAGGCACCGCTTGATCTGCTCGGGTTCGGGCTTGGCGATCGGCTCAAAGTCGAGGTTCATCGCCGCCAAGTGCCCGTCGACCGAATAGCCCCCATCGCTCCGGAGGCGGATCGGTACGCCCTTGCACAGGACGATGAAGTCGATGCGGTGCGAGAGCCCCCCGATCTTCTTCTCCACCCTCGATTCAAGGAGATCCAGGTACGGGTTCCATTCGATGTTGTCGGTAACCGGCAGGTCGAGAAGGAGGACATTGCTCTGGGGGATCTTGCGGCGGTAAATGTAGTACTCGCCGATGAGCCGGCTCTCGTCGCTCTTCTTGTTGATGACGACGAGGACGCGCTTCGACTCCGCGGGTGCCTCTTGCAGGCTAACGCCGAGTTCCGCTATCGCCGCGGGCGACTTCGGGTTCGAAGCGCACCCGATCGAAAGACCGACCAAGATCGCTGTGAGCATGTTACGTCCGACGCCACCGCGCGTTTTTTTTTTCGGCGGACCCGCACGACGGCTCTGCCGATTTCAGCCCACATCTTGGCCCTGGCGGCAGCGCCTCGCACGATTCCCATCTTCCGCTCTTTGTGCGTGTTACTGACTCCCCTTAGCACAACTCGTGCCACACGGGAGTTGGAGCGTTTGGCGGCCGCGTTGAGCGCGACCTCGATCCCCATGCGAAGCTCGCCGATGTGGGGAATCGAGAGAAACAGCGAGCGTCTCATCGCCCGCTGGCCGCTGATGTAGGGCGCGACGCGATGGGCGCTGGTGCTCCAGAATTTGCCTCCTCGAAACACGCCGATGCACATTTCGCATCGGCGGTTGAGCACGGGTTTGAGAATCGCGTCGATATGCTCCGGCCGGACGCCCTGCAAGTCGGCGTCGATAAACAGCAGCACGTCAGCCTGAGTGGCCTCGACGCCGGCCGCCATCGCCCCGCCCTTTCCCGCGTTGCGGGGCAGTTCGATCACTCGAACCCCTTCGACCGACTTCGCAACCGCAGACGTGTTGTCCGTGCTCGCGTCGTTCACGACGATGATCTCATCGGGAAGCGACGAGCCGTGGACGGCTTCCAACACGGCTCGAATGCGAGCCCCTTCATTGAAAGCCGGAATGATGACTGCGACCATCGAACGTTCTAACCTTACAAGACAGCACCGCGTTGCCGCAAGTGCCCCGAAAGACCCACTCAGACGAGCCCGCGACCCTCGAACCGCGCTCGAAGTCGGCCTTCGAGTTTGAACCCGGTCCCGCTCGCTGCAAGCGCCAGGCGGCCCGGTAGGGTCGGGGCTGCCGAAAGGTAGCGCAAGTTCTTTTCGACGTTCTGAGGTTTCCACCTTCTCTTATAGGGCTCGTCGCCCCTCAGGAAGTCGAAAACCTCGAGCCCCTCGTCGATCGAGCGCCGAATCGCGTCCGCGACGAGCAGGGTCCCCGGCGACAGCGATTTGAACTCAGGACTGAAACCGGACTGGTAAAAATAACAGGATTTCCCCCATACCATCGCATAAAGGGCGCCCGCGGGGTTTCCGTCCACCCGCAATCCCGCCAATCGCAGCATCCCTGCCTCGGCCGCGCGGACGACCCATTCCCGATGAAAACTCTTCCTGCGCTTGCCGACGAACGCGCCCGGAAGTCCCCGCCGCTTCCATCTCGCCTGATGGTGCGAAAGGAACTCAAGGAACATCGCTTCCGCGCTCTGTGGGTCCGCCAAAACGACCTCGACTCGCCCTTCGGCCATCCGCTCCAGTCGCTTGACGTCATACCGCAGACTCTTGCTGAGGCCGCGCGCGTACGCCTCGAAAGTAGGGGGGAGATTGAGTTTGAGGCAGGTCGCCTGCGGAGCCAATAAGCTGGGGCGATCACCGCCGGACGGAAGGTCGGGGACCAGCGGGCAGCTCTCTCTCAGTTGATGCAGGTCGATCAGGTCGGCGGTGGCAGGGTCGCTGAGGTACTCGACGAGCGCCTGGCTCGCCTGATTCTCATATCCGGGCCGGACCAGCGGTTCGAGATAGTCGGAGCATCCGGCGCCCATCGGCTTGAGGACTCGCCAAGGCGCGCGAGTGAGCACGAAAGGCATCAGGGCCACGAGGTCGCCTCCCTCGTAAGCCGTCCAGACATGGGGGCGTTGCCTTCCGTGGAAGTGCAGGAACCACGTGGATTGCCACTCCCAGGTTTGGAACGGCGTAGCCGAAAGGGCCGTCGATTGAAGCTCCTTCCAAGGCTGCTCGGTTCGATCCGCCCATCGAGGGTCGGTTTCGACTTTCGTCCTCAGCACGTTGGCATTATAGTCGGGTTGGCTGAGTTTTGCGGTCGAAGGGCGCGTTCCGGGTCCTTCGGCGCAAGGAACGAAAGATGCCTTTACCCAATGCCTCGAAGCGCTGCCCCGGGCGTCGGCATGAGTGACGTGTTATGCCTCAAATGTCGATGCTCTCCCCAGGCGCCAAGGCGGGACCCGAGAAATCCATATTGTGTTCCTCGCTCTCGCTTCTAATTGAAATTTCGATATCTCCAACGCCTCCGGTTCCTTCGTAGTCGCTGGAGATATGGAAATGTTGATCGGGGTCGTCTTTGATCATTTTCAGAAGCTCGATGAAGTGATCGATCTCGTCGGGGTCGAGACCGACGCTGATTCCGGACCAACCATTCTCCCAGTCTTCGATCTTTACGTGCATCGAACTCTACGTTGTTCTCCATAAGGCATTACTGCCGAGTCCCCAGAATCATACCAAAAGTATGCGTGTGGGTCTCCGCCAAGAAGCGCGCTGGAGGCATCTCGCTTCGATCGTGCACAGAACGCTCCGGGAAGACGAACCGCGGGTGCCCCGGTCTGACTCGAAGTGCCGACCGGGACAATGAAGGAACCTCCCCCTCGCCCCTCCGGGGGAGAGGGGGCCAGGGGGTGAGGGATTCCGGGTGCCGGGTGCCCCGGTCTGACTCGCAGAGCCGACCGGGACAATGAAGGAAATCCCCTCGCCCCTCCGGGGAGAGGGGCCAGGGGTGAGGGGCTCTTTCCGAGTGCCGGGTGCCCCGGTCTGACTCGCAGAGCCGACCGGGACAATGAAGGAAATCCCCCCTCGCCCCTCCGGGGGAGAGGGGGCCAGGGGGTGAGGGGTTCTTTCCGCGCGCCGGGTGGCCCGGTCTGCCTCGCAGAGCAGACCGGGAGAATGAAGGAAATCCCCCCTCGCCCCTCCGGGGGAGAGGGGGCCAGGGGGTGAGGGGTTCTTTCCGCGCGCCGGGTGGCCCGGTCTGACTCGCAGAGCCGACCGGGACAATGAAGGAACCTCCCCCTCGCCCCTCCGGGGGAGAGGGGGCCAGGGGGTGAGGGGTGCCCTGCGGCGAAATTTGTGGACACCTACTTGTTCTGTCAGGAGAAAATAGGATGGTGTCTCGCCGTAGTTTCAGTCGTGAGTTCAAGTTAGGCATATGCCAGGAGATCGTTTCTGGCTTGCGGTCAAAGGCTCAGGTGTGCCGGGAGCATGGTTTGTCTCCGGGGATGCTGGATCGTTGGGTGGACCAGTTCAAGGTCTTGGGTTCGGATGCGTTTCCGAATTCCGGGCGTTCGGGTTCGGGGATGGTGCTGGACCGTACGAAGGAGCTGGAAGCGCTCGTGGGTCGTCAGGCTTTAGAGATCGAGTTTTGAAGGCCGCACTAAAAAGGGGAGGAACTCCGGGAGAAAAGGCAGCCATGATTCGCGCTCTTCGCCCGGAGTTTCCGTCCCTTTCGGTTCACCGCATGTCCCAATTGGTGGGCATATCTCGCTCTCTGGTGTACGCTCCGCAGAGGCAGAAATCGCGTCCCGAGTTGCTGTTGGCGATCGAGAGGCTGGTGGTCTTGTTCCTGGGTTACGGCTACCGCCGGGTTCGGCGCGCGCTTCAGCTCGAGGGCGTTGCGGTCAGCGAGTATGCAGTTCGCAAGCTCATGCGCGAGCACGGGCTGATGGCGCGAAGGCCGCGCAGCCGCGGGGTGACCCGGCCGGGCGCTCGGGATCGCCGGGCAGGCAACCTGCTCAAGGGCCCAGCGCCTCGGCCCCAACCAGATCTGGGTCGCCGACACCACGCGGGTGCGCACCGACTCGGGGCCGCTCTACCTGGCCGCCCTCATGGACCTGTATTCGCGCAAAGCGGTGGCCTGGCACCTCTCGCGCCGAAACGACGAAGCCCTGGTGCGCGATTGCCTCTTGAAGGCTCTGCAAACCCGCAAACCGAACCTCGGCTGGATTCACCACTCCGACCAAGGCTCGACCTACACCGCCTCCGGATACATGAGGCTCATCCGCGACGCAGGCGGCAAAACCAGCTTCTCCGCTCCCGGAAAACCGCGCGACAATGCCCACATGGAAAGCTTCTTTCGGACCGTGAAGCTCGAAGAAGTCGACCGCAACCGCTATGCGTCCTTCCTCGAAGCCCAAGCATCGCTGGAGCATTTCATCGATGCAATCTACAACCAACAGCGCATGCACTCAAGCCTTGAGTACATGAGCCCCGACCAATTCGAATCTCGCCCAACAAAGGAGGCGCGATGAAGGTGTCCAACAATTTCGCCGCATTTCAGGGTTCTTTCCGGGTGCCGGGTGCCCCGGTCTGCCTCGCAGAGCAGACCGAGAAAACGAAGGAATCTCCCCCTCGCCCCTCCGGGGGAGAGGGGGCCAGGGGGTGAGGGACTCCGAGTGCCCGCCTCCGACTCGAAGGCCACATCTGCATTCAAGAACGCGCAGCCATTCCAGACCTTGTCAGCCGTCAGTGGAATCTGCGCCCTCGCCGCGGCTTCCCTAGCTCCGTAGGAGCGTCAAGTCTATAGCGAACAGCCCATGACCGATTCCTCCCTAGCTCCGTAGGAGCGCCATGTCTAAAGCCAAAACCCACAACGAATTCCCCCAAGCCCCGTTCGAGAGGATTGAGTAAGATGTCTCCAGGGTGAAGCGCCGGAGCGCTCAACCATGCCACCCGGCAGCGTAAGGACAAGCCGCACGCTCTCAACATGTCGCTCCTACGGAGCTCGAGGAGGTGGCGACCTGTGCAAGAGCTAGAGACATACCGCCCCGCTGGGGCTTTGCGGACCCGAAACTGCTCCACAGCAAACCATCATGCGAGGCGACGGGTGGCTCGACAGGATGCCCGAGACGGGCGAAAAGTCGTGCCGTTTGTGCAGTCGCCATAGGGAGGGTTAGGAAACCGATAGACACCTTGGCCTCCGCAACGTTCCGTAACCCATGTGTCCGGTAGGGGCACAAAAAGAAGCTGGAGCGGGCAACGGGACTCGAACCCGCGACCCTCTGCTTGGGAAGCAGATGCTCTACCACTGAGCTACGCCCGCTCGTTCTCTAAGGACCCCGGAGGGGAGCCGTCTTCATTCTACCAACTCTGGGCGGAGCTGAAAACCCATTCCTCCTCGACTGAAAGCCCCGTTCGCGCGAAACTGCGCTCGTTTTTTTCTTCTGCTGACGCTACAGTTTCGTATACTATGGATGAGCTTCCGCAGGTGCGGGGGAACGAGGAACGACGCAGTGGATCGCTCGATTCGAGGTTGGTTGTGGCTCGCGAGTTGCCTGCCGGCGATGCTGGGGGCGTATTGGAGCGTCTCCCCAGGGTGGGAAGTCGCGGACCCTCGGCTTACGCCCGACGGACGGCTCGACTTTGATAGAGACATCCGCCCCATCCTGGCGAGGTCGTGCTGGCCCTGCCATAAGGAGGGGCAGCCTCAACTCGAAGCGACGGGGAACCTACGGCTCGACACCTTCGAAGGGGCGACGGGCGACCGCGGCGGGTACCAGGCCCTGAGCCCGGGCAAGCCGGAGGAATCGGCCATCTGGCTCCGTATCAACCCAGAACTGCCGCAGCTAAGGATGCCGCCCCCCAGTTTCCCTGTCGAACCCCTCAGCGACCGGGAAAAGGAGTTGATTCGGCGTTGGATCGAATCCGGCGGCCGATTCGAACAACACTGGGCGTACATTCCTCCGAAGCAACCGCCGCTCCCCAAGGTCATCGACGTCTCGTGGGTCCGAAACGGCATCGACCGGTTCGTCCTATCCCAGATCGAGAAGCAGGGATTCCGGCCGGAACCCGAAGCCGACAAGGCGACCTTGCTCCGAAGAGCCTCGTTGACGCTGACCGGCCTCCCTCCGACCCTTGAGGAACTCGACGCATTCCTCGCCGACACCCGGCCCGACGCTTACGACCGAGCCGTCGACCGTTTGCTCGCTAGCCCTAGATACGGAGTCCATCAGGCCCGGTATTGGCTCGACGCCGTTCGCTATGCGGACACTCACGGCCTCCATATCGACAACGAGCGCGAGGTTTTTCCTTATCGCGATTGGGTAGTGCGCGCGTTCAATCAGGACCTTCGGTTCGACCAGATGACGCTGTGGCAACTGGCCGGGGACCTGCTGCCCTCCCCGACCACGGAGCAACGGATCGCCTCAGGTTACATCCGCATGCACCCCACCACCACCGAAGGCGGAGTGATCGAGGAGGAGTTCTTGGTGAAGAACACCTTCGACCGAGTCGACACGACGGCAACGGTGTGGCTCGGTATGACGATGGCCTGCTCGAAGTGCCACGACCACAAGTACGACCCGATTTCGATTCGGGACTACTACCGGATGTTCGCGTTCTTCAATTCGACCGCCGAGGCGCCGCTCGATGGCAATTTGAAGCTCCACGAACCCACCATGAAGGCACCCACGCCGGAGCAGGAAAAGGCGCTGAGCGCCCTTGACACGAAGTTGCGCCAAGCGGAGCGCGCGGTCCCGCTTCCCGAAGCCGTTGGGTGGCTGGCGAGCGAGTATCGCGCCCTCCCAACCGTCGGCGCGTGGGAAGTCCTCGGCCCGTTTGCGTCCCCTTCCTTCGATGAGGCGTTCGCTACCGAATTCGGCCCAGAAAACGCGACCGCGCCTCCGGGCCAGACGTGGCGTAAGCTCGAAGTCAAGGAATCCACCGCGACCGCGGTCGTCGGAAGGGAAAACGCGGCTGCATACCTGCGCTCGACGCTCGAAGTCGCCGAGGACACCGAGTTCACCCTCCAATTGGGCAGCGACGACGCCCTGAAGGTATGGGTGAACGGGAAGCTGATCCACGACAACAAGGTCCTGCGCTCGCTCACTCCCGACCAGGACAAAGTGGCGCTCCAACTGCGGAAGGGCGCGAACGCGATTCTCGTCAAGATCGTCAACGCGGGCGGCCCTGACGCGTTTTCAGTGACCTTTGGCAGCCCTGAACTCAAGCGAATCGCCTCCGTCCGCGAACGGCTCAACGCCCCCTCACCCACGCCGGAGGATTACCGCCGGGCCCAAGCCCTGTACCTCGAACTCGGACCCGAATCCTCCCTCGCGTCCGGGTACCGCGCCACCCTGAACGAACGAACCGCGCTCTTCCAAGCCATACCCCTGACCTACATCGCCAAGGAACTCCCGACCCCTCGGCCGGCCTATGTTCTCAAGCGGGGGGAATATAACCTCAAGGCCGAGCAGGTCGAACGGGGGATTCCCACCGTACTGGGCGAGCTGCCGGAGGCGTTTCCGAAGGACAGGTTGGGGCTGGCTCGTTGGCTCGTGTCGCGATCCAACCCACTTGCCGCACGAGTAACGGTCAATCGAGTTTGGCAGCAACACTTCGGCGCAGGAATCGTGCGCTCCCCCGAGGACTTCGGAAGCCGAGGAGAGTTCCCCACTCACCCTGAGCTTCTCGACTTCTTGGCGGTTCAGTTCATGGATCGCGGATGGAGTCTCAAGGAACTGCACCGGCTGATCGTCACCAGCGCGACCTTTCGGCAGTCGTCAGCCGTCGATTCGGCCCAACGCCGCGCGGACCCAGAGAACCGGTGGCTCGCTCGTGGACCGCGATTCCGGCTCGATGCTGAGGTGATCCGCGACCAGGCCCTTTACCTGTCGGGCTTGCTGGTCGAGCGGCAAGGTGGGCGAGGGGATAAGACCTACCAGCCTTCGGGTATCTGGGAGGCGATTTCCTACCCGATTAGCGACACCGCCAAGTACGTCCAAGACCGGGGCGAAGCGCTTTACCGCAGAAGCCTGTACCTCTTTTGGAAGCGAACCTCCCCTCCAGCAACGCTGCTCCTCTTTGATGCGCCGATGCGCGAGGCTTGCGCGGTGCAACGTTCCCGCACCAATACGCCGCTCCAAGCCCTTGCCGTGATGAACGATCCGCAATTCTTCGAGGCTGCCAGGGTAATGGCGGAGCGCGTACTTAAGACCGGGCTGCCCGACGACCAGCGGGCCAGGCTCGCGTTCCGAGCGGCAACCTCGCGCACGCCTACTTCGGCAGAAGAACGCCTGATCCTCGAAGCCCTGCGGCAACAAAGAGACATCTACCGTCCGCGGCCCGATCAGGCCGCCCAAGCGCTGCTCGTCGGCGAGTCCCCCCGGGATGCGGCTCTCGACCCAGCCGAGCACCTCGCATGGACGATGGTGTGCAGCCTGATCCTGAACCTCGACGAGACCCTGACCCAACACTGAAGAGGAAACCTTGGACCCCATTCGCGAACACGAACTTCTCCTAACCCGACGCCAGCTCTTCGGGCGCGCGACCCTCGGAGTCGGCACCGTGGCGCTGGCATCGCTCCTCAAAGCGGAAAGCCCGGCCTTCCTACCCCTGCAAGACCCAAAGAGCCCGCAAGGAACCGGCAGGCCGGGACTGCCCCACTTCGCCCCTAAGGCCAAGCACGTGATCGTCCTCACCATGAACGGAGGCCCGAGCCAGATCGATATGTGGGACTACAAGCCCGCCATGTCGGAGAGGTTCGACGCCGACTTCCCCGAGGACGTACGCCGGGGACAGCGGCTCACGACCATGACGAGCGGCCAACAGCGGTTCCCGATCGCGCCCTCCAAGTATCAGTTCACAAAGTACGACAACGGCGGGGACGGCATCTGGGTGAGCGAGCTTCTGCCGCATACCGCCAAGGTCGTAAAGGAACTGTGCGTGATTCGGTCGATGTACACCGAGGCGATCAATCACGACCCGGCCATCACGTACATCCAAACCGGCAGCCAGCTTCCCGGCAGGCCCAGCTTGGGGGCGTGGCTTAGCTACGGGCTCGGTAGCCTCAGCGAGGACCTTCCTGCGTACCTTGTCTTGCACTCGAGCTGGAGCGCCAAGCGAGACGCGCAAGCCCTCTACAGTAGGCTCTGGGGAAGCGGGTTCTTGCCGAGTCAGCACCAGGGGGTTTCGTTGCGGAGTCAAGGCGACCCGGTGCTGTTCCTCAAGGACCCCGAGGGGATCGAATCGGTTAGCAGAAGGAAAATGCTCGATGGCCTTGCGGCGCTCAACCAACTTCAACTTCAGCACTTCGGCGACCCCGAAATCGCGGCGCGAATCGCGCAATACGAGATGGCGTTTCGGCTGCAAACGAGCGTGCCAGATCTGATGGACACGTCCAACGAGCCTGAGTCCGTCTATGAACTCTACGGCTCAGACTCCCAAAAACCGGGGACCTTCGCCGCGAACTGCCTCTTGGCAAGGCGGCTTGTGGAGCGCGGGGTTCGGTGCATCCAGATCTTCCATCGCGGGTGGGATCAGCACGGCGACATCGGAGGCGACCTTCCGCTTCAGTGCAAGGACATCGACCAAGCCTGTGCGGCGCTCATTTTGGACCTCAAAGCACGGGGCCTGCTCGAAGAAACGCTGGTCGTCTGGGGCGGGGAGTTTGGGCGCACGATCTACTGCCAAGGACCGCTCTCCAAGGAGAACTACGGCAGGGACCACCACCCGAGATGCTTCACGATGTGGATGGCAGGTGGCGGCGCAAGACCCGGAACGGTGTATGGGCACACCGACGATTTCAGCTACAACATTGTCGACGCCGACGGCAACCCGATCGATCCAACGCCCGACCACCTAACGCCCGGCGCGGTCCATATCCACGACCTGAACGCAACGATCCTACGCCTGCTGGGCGTCGACCACCAGCGGCTCACCTACCTTTATCAGGGGCGGGACTTCCGATTGACCGACGTCCATGGCTTCGTCGTAAACGACCTGATCGAAAGCTAGGGGAGCCTTGGGGAAAGTTTGGAGCGGGCGATGAGAATCGAACTCACGTGGCCAGCTTGGAAGGCTGGAGCTTTACCATTAAGCTACGCCCGCTCGGTGCTTCCATTCATACCTGAAACGGGCGCCCGAGTGGGCGATCTTGAACCCGAACTGGGGAAATTGGTCCCTCGCTGCCGATAGGACGCCTCGAATCGGGGCCTGGTTGGGGTAGCGTCGAAGTTGTGAAGAAGCCTTTTGCCAGCCTTCTCGTCGTAGTGTCGCTCGTAGCGATCCTCCCAGCCCAGCGGCAAAACCCGTTTCAGCCCCCGGCCGCAAAGCTGCATTACGCGCCCGATCGAGTCGCCGACCTCCAGCACGTCCGCATCGACATCGACGTCGACTACCCGAATCGCACGATCGTCGGGAAGACGACCAACACGTTCATCGCGCTGCGAACTGGGGCCGACACGGTGACCCTCCACGCGGGCGAATCGCTCGAAATCACTGGAGTCAAAGTCAACGGCTCGCCCGCGGACTTCGCCAGAGTCGAGCGCGAACTCCGTATCAAGACCGGAAAGCTCACCCGTGGCAAGCCTGTTTCCATCGACGTCGGCTACAAGTCGCAAAACAGCCGAGGGCAGAGCTTTGGCGCTGGAGGCGGTTGGCATTGGATTCAGCCCAGACAGGGCGTCGAAGACCCGGTCCGAGTCGGTTTCTGGACTCAGGGCGAAACCGCCTACAACAGCGAATGGGCGCCCACTTGGGACTACCCCAACGACTTCGCCACGAGCGAGACCCGAACCACCGTCGATGCCACCTGGGACGTGGTGGGGAACGGGGTCCTGAAATCGGCCACCCCGAACGCGGGCGGCAAGCGGAAGACCTTCGTGTGGGAGATGACGCAGCCTCACGCCACCTACCTCATCAGCCTCGTCGGCGGTCCCTTTGACATTCAAAAGGACCGCTGGCAAGATATCGACCTTTGGTACGTAGTTCCCAAGGGCCAGGGCAAGTACATTTCGAGTTCGTTTGGCGACACGAAGGATATGCTCACCTTCTTCTCAAGCAGATTGGGAGTCAAGTACCCCTGGCCGAAGTACGCGCAGAACGCGATGTTCGACTTCGGCGGCGGAATGGAGAACGTCTCCTCGACCACCCTCGGCGAAGGCGCGCTCACCGAAGAACGAGACGGCTTTCTCAACATGTCGGGCCTGAACGCCCACGAACTCGCGCACCAGTGGTTCGGAGACCTTGTGAGCTGCAAGCATTGGGGCGACATCTGGCTCAACGAGAGCTTCGCGACCTTTATGCAAGCCCTGTACTTCGAGCACGCGCGGGGTAAGGACGACTACGATCACGAGGTCGAGGGGATGATGCGGGGCTACTTCGCCGAGTCCCGGAGATATAAGAGGCCTCTCTCCACGAAGCTCTACGCCAACCCGGAGGTCGTGTTCGACTCGCACGCTTACCCCAAGGGAGGCAGCGTCCTCCACACTCTCAGACGGCTTCTGGGAGACGAGCCGTTTTTTGCGGGCCTGAACCTCTATCTCACCCAGCACCGCCATACCCCCGTCGAGAGCTTCCAACTCCGGCGCGCTCTCACGGAGTCCTCAGGCATCAACCTGGAGCGCTTCTGGGAGCAATGGATCGACAAGCCGGGTCACCCCGTCCTCGACTACACATGGAGCTATGAAGGCGGCAAGCTGAAGGTCGCCGTCAAACAAACCCAAGACACCTCCGACGGAACTCCCCTTTATGATCTCCCCATGAAGCTCATGGTGGTCCGAGACGGTCTCAGCCGTTCGCCTTTCGAGCTCTTCCCCATCCCCATCACCCAAGCCGAGGAGTCGTTTGAATTCGACCTGCCGTCTCGGCCGTTGTTCGTGCTCCTCGATCCGTTCCACGATTTCCTCAGGGAAATCCCGAACCACCACTGGACTCCGGAGCAAGCCATGCTGGCGCTGCGGCTCGCCCCCAATGCGACCGACCGAGAGGCGGCGATGAACCACCTCGTGCGTTCGCCGACTCAGGACGGGCTCAGCGTGGTGACGGAGTCTCTTCGGGAAGACTTCGGGCTCCATCCTGCGCTCAGGAACGTGGGGCCGCTGGTCAACCTGAACCGCGAGGAACTGAGGGGCTTCTGGACGGAACAACTCAAGCACCCCAATTTCGACCGCCGGGCCGAAGCCGTTCGGGCGCTGGGCAGATTGCCCGCCACCGCCGCAACGACCCTCGAACTCCGGTCGCTCGTTACTTCCGAGGCGCCGATCCGAGTGGTGACGAACGCCCTGAGCGCGCTTGCGGCATGGGATAAGGAAGGCAACAAGGAGGTCTTCCAGAGGGCGCTGAACATCGAGGACCGTCGGGGCCTGATCCGCCGCGCCGCCGAACGGGCGTTGAGGGAGTAGGGGGTACCTCAAATAGGTGCTTGCTGAGAATGTCCCCGGAAAGGACGCATAACCATAGCCGGTGGTCGAACGAAGGGAGTCCCCGGGTTCGAGGGCCGAATTAGGTAAGCACCCTGATGGGCGTGCCTGAGGGGGCCGACATCGTTTTCAGCCGTCATATTGTGCCCCGACCGTCGCCTGCGGAGCTTGTCGCGCTATCGACCGGCGAGCTTCGCCTTGTACCTAGTGACCATTGTCTCCCATGCCTCGCACTCCTCCGACTCCAGTTGAGGAACGTGGGTATGGAATCCGACGGACCGCAAGACCTCCTGGTCCTGGCTGTACCCTTCGACGATCGCGCGCTTGAAGGCGCTGGTGTCTACTCCGGCATCAGGGTGTCGGGCGAAATAATCGAGTTGCCACACGTTCATTAGGAGGCTCGTTACCCTGCAATGTCCTTTTCCGTCGTCTTCTAACTCAGCGAGAGTGGTCCACGTGGTCTCCCGACCGTCAGGCGTCCGTACCTGAACGTCGCAGGCGCCTTGGATGGGGTGTACCGGGTGATTAACCCGTCTGCGGGCGGAGCCACCAACCAAATCAAGGCGCCGAAGACGGGGTTGCACCAGCTTTTGCAGCACCACCCGCAGCCTCGGCTCGCTCCATCCGACGACCTCTCGTTCCCGGCTGGAAACCAGCGGGAGCAGTGCCCCAGCATCGCCCCGCAGCGCGGCATAATAGAAATCGGCGGCGTCGTCGGCCAGGGTTCGCGGCTTGAGGAGGTTGTAGGAGATGTATACGACTCCAAGAACCGCACCCGCGCCAAGAACTATGATCCAGGCCTTTCTCAAGGACTTGCTTGTCATCGTCCTCATCCACCAGCCAGAATCCTACTCAACGTGACAGAATCCGTCTCCAGCGCAAATGCGTCCTTCATATTCCATGGCATCAACTTCTACGCTCCACTCCTCGCTGTCTTCACAATCCACGAGGTAGGCCACTTTCTGGCAGCACTTCTGAGGATTGGATATACCTTCGCAAAAGAAGTACGGATTGAAGTACCCGCCTGGCGTACAATCAGGGGGTATTCCCATGCAGTTGTACGAGTAAACGTTTGCAGCAGTTGTGCATAGTCCGATGACCAAGCACGCGATCCACTTGACGCTCTGGTTCATGATTTCCTCCTACCTAGGGTCCTTAGATTCACTTCCACCAGTCAAACTTCCAAGGATTTCCCTTCTTGTTCTTCCTCACTAATTGGCCGCTGAGTAAGACAGCCATGCCCTTCTTCGTCAGTCCCTCCGCCAAGATCAACGATGTTGCCCGTATCTCGTTGTGGTTCAGGTCCATGATCAGCACGGCGTTCTCGCCTTCGGCCGCAACATAGTCGGCCCACTTCACCAAGCCTGACATTGCGTTCGGCGGGGACGGGACGTAGAAGTAGGCAAAACCTGTAGGCGATCGAACAGGACTGCCCTGCCCGTCGCAGCGCCCCAGCCCGGCGGTGTACTTCAGGCTCTTTTGAAGCGGTAGCGTCGGCAATCCCATTTCGTAAAGGTTGCCCACTCCGCTTGAACCGCCATACTGCTCTTGGTACAGGGCGATCGTCAGATGCAATTGCTTGAGGTTCGAAGCACACACCGATTCGTGCGAGGCCTTCTTCGCGGAGCTCAGTACGGGAACCAAGATGGCCACCAGTACGACAGCGATCGCAAGGCACACGAGCACTTCGACCAGAGAGAATGCGTGCCGGTTCATCGAATGATCCTCCGGACAAACTCGAATCCAGCCTCCGACATGCGTTGTTTCTCGACCAACTTCCAAGCGGTATCGACGGCAAATAACCGCGTATGGTCGGTGGAGTTTAGCATCCGACCAATCGCGCCGTCCTTATCGACAACGACGCGCACTTTGGTATCGAGTGCCGAGATCATGCTTGGGATGTGTTGCCCTTCGTATTGAATAACGCAAACGACACCACGAAAACGCTGCATTCGATCTTCTTCGAACGCCGGATGCTGGAGCGAGCAGCCACCACACCCCCCAAGGTAGGATAGTAGAATCGTGTCGTCCGTGCTTTCCTCTGCCGCGAAGTTCTCGATGGGACCTATGGAATGTGCGATGCTGAAACCCAACGCAGGGTCCCTTGACTCATCCCATTGGGGTATCAGGCTGCGGTTCGCACGCGCCTGGAGCGACTCTGCACTAACCGCGATTGCCCAGATTACTCCCAACATTCCGGCGGAGAAGGCGGCGACCAATACCAAACGCTCAATCCACTGAACTAATGGTCCCTTCTTCCGAAGTGATGCCTGGAGTTCCCGTTCGCGAACAGAATCGTTCACTTAGATTCCCTCACGCTACCGTCAGAAGCATTGTACAGGACGAATCCGCCAGTTCCGTGATTTTTCCCGGCGGGGGGGCGAATCTGGTAATTTTACTGGGTGCAAAGGTATGTTCCATTCGTAGATGAGAACTTAAGGGCTCGATCTTGGAGCGGCAAGAGCAGGAGCTTGCCCGGGCGGTGCAACCCAAGAAAGCTGGGCAAGCTGCAACCTCCTTATTACTTCGACCGTTTCATACTTCCACACTCCCAACGAACGGGAAGACCACATGGCATACGGATGGGAAGGATCGAAGACTCGGCTCGTGCCGCTCGACAAGGAGCGCCACCTCGACAACGCCCTCGTTTGGCTCAACGACCCGGAGGTCACCGAGTGGGTTCTGATCGGAGACTTCCCGCTCACGCGCCTAGCGGAAGAGAAGTTCTTCGACCGCGTGATGGGCGGCGACGAAAGAGAAGTCGCTTTCGCCATCGAGAGCCTTGAAGGTGAGCACATCGGGTTCTCCGGCATTCACAGGATCGACTTTCGGCACGGCACGGCGATGACGGGAACGATCATCGGCTCGAAGGATCATTGGGGCAAGGGGCTGGGAACCGACGCCACCAGGACGCGCGCGCAGTACGCGTTCGATGTGCTCGGATTGAGGCTCCTCATGTCCTCCGTCCTCGACGGCAACGAACGCTCGCTTCGGATGCAGCTTGCCGTCGGCTATGTCGAGATCGGGCGCATTCCCCAGCGGTTTTGGAAGCGCGGCGCCTACCGCGACGAAATCCTTACCTGTCTCACCCGCGAGGCGTTTCTTCGAGAGTCATGACTTCTTGGTGTAATGGGCGAGGGTTCGGACCCGGAACTCCTCGCCGACCTTCACCTCGAGCGTGGCGTCGTAAGCGCCTGCGGACTTGGGCTCATAGGTGATCCGCAGCGGCGTTCCGGGGCTCCCTTCGAGGGTCTGAAACACCAGCTTTTCACCCTGCCATTGCCCTTCGAAGTCGATCGGCTGCGAGCGGTTCTGCGTGAACCAATACATCCGGTAGTTCTTGCCACGCGCGTCAAAAAGGACTACGATGTGGTTGTACTGCCGAGGCTGCCCCGCCGGCTCGAAAGACTCGTCGATCTGAAGCGCCGCCCCGCCCAGAATCCACTTGTTCTCGCCCTGAAGGGTGAACTCAAACGGCTCGCCGGAGGGCGGCGTCACCCTTTCCTGCGACGTCCAGTGGCCCAACAAGAACTCCAGCGCCTTCATGCCCTCGGGCTTGCCTTGCGAAACCTGAAACCCCAAAGCGCCAACGACAATGAACACGAGCCAGCTTCCCATTCCCGCAGTATAGTTCGCCGGCAGGGCCGGTTAGGGCCGAATGACGCGGACCGAATGGCTTGCGCTCTCCCTTCCGTCCTTGGCGACTGCATAGAGTTTGTAAAGGGCGATGCTTCCGGTCGCCAGCAAACAGAACCGAGTGTGAAACTCGCGAAGGCCGGGGTCGATCTTCTGACACGAATGTTCACCGGCGGCCGCATAGCGCGGCCCGGCGTGATAGCGCAATTCGAAGTGGTCGATCTCTTCGCCATCGTACGTCCAAGTCAGCTTTGCCTTGTCGGCCTCCTCATCCCACGCGCATTCGAGTTCGGGGCACGGAAGCTCACAATCGGGCGGGCACAGTTCAGGGATCGATGCGTTGAGCGGATGGTCCGGTCCCAAGTGAACGACGACCGCTTTGTCGTAATAGCGCATGTACTCCGCCGCGCGAAGCAGCATCCTATCCCGCGACTCCCGCGCGCCCATGGCCCTCCGCTCGGCTTCGAGCACATTCTGATACGCGTTGCGGAGGTTTGAGAAACCCTGACAAAACCTCTCCAGCGTCGTTCCGTCCGACAGCACGAGGGGCTTAGCCGACGTGTTGGGCCCGGTCGAATGCTGGTTGTAGACGTTCCAGACCCTCGCGCAATCCCTCAGCGCGGTGAGAATCTCGGGTTGCTGGGCGTAGGCTCTGGGGAGCTTGGGCACGAGTTGCCAAAGCGGCGTCTTCTTCGCCTTGGTAGGAAACTCACTTCGGAAGAGCCTCAAGTGCTCGCGCATGGCCTCGCGCCGAACATCGCGGTCCCCAATGGCAATCTGCCAGTGGCTGTCCTTGTGGATCGCGTCCTCATAAAGGGCGCGCAACGTCCCGAACGCCTGCTCCCAAGTTGCAAGGTCCACCCCGCGCACCGTCATCCCAGGGGATTCAGCCTCCACTTGCGTCCAGTGCTCGGTGAAATGGTGCAGGGTGGGCAAGGCCGAGCCTAGGCTACGAAAGGGCATGGGAAGGTCCTCCTTTTTCCGATGCGACTTCACGCCACAGGGCGCACAGCCGAAGTGAGTTTCATTGTATCACATTTTGCATCGGAATTGCAGAAAATGAGTTGCTAACTTGTTTTCCCAAACATCCAGAAGCGGCGGCGCTCGCGGGCACAATCGGCGAACAAGTTCGGAGCTTGCCCACGACTCGTTTCGAGGTCGATTTCTACCGAGAATAAAAGGCAGAGGGCCGGCTGGCGGGGCCGGCCCCAGGGGCTGGAGGGTGTGGAGGATTGGTGGCTACGGTCTTCCTCACGGCGTCGGTGCGACCTCTCGGTCTGCGTCCGACAAAGGACTCATTCCCTACCGGCCCCACCCTTCGATTCCGCTTTCCTACCAGGGATGCCCTGCGCCCGCGCAAACCTTGTCCTATTACGCGCGTGATCTTGCTTGGATCGATCCTGCGTTGAACTCAGGATTCGGCGCACGGACTCCGCATTGATGTGCCATAATTACCGTTCACCGCACTCTTTGGGAAACGACTTCGAATGAGCGAAACCACACCGACCCCCTCGGCCCCTGAGTCCTCCATGAAGGATAAGGACTTCGGCGCAGATCGCGAGTCCAAGCCTCGCGGCAGACGCAGAAGAAAGGTCAGCTACCTGACCATCAACAAGATTTACTCCGTCGACTACAAGGACCTCAACATCCTTCGACGCTACGTCAATGACCGTGGCAAGATGCTGCCGAGCCGTCAGACGGGGACGACCGCAAAGGAGCAGCGCATGGTCGCAAGGGCGGTTCGAAGAGCGCGCGAGCTTGCGCTCCTGCCGTACGTGGTCACCGAGTTCTCCGCCGATCGGCGAGAGATGGCGAGGGGAGGCCCTCGGCAGCGATCGGGAGGTCGAAGGCCTGAGCCGCCCGTTCAGGCCGCGGAAGCTCCTGTCGAGGCCCCAGTCCAGGTTCCAGTCCAGGCTCCAGCCGAGGCGCCCGCTGAAGCGCCGACGCCGGCCGTAGCGGAAGAGGCCACGCCCGAATCGAGCTAAACCGAAGTCAAACGATTCCCGAACGCAGAAGGTCCTTGAGGACGATCAGTCCGAGGACCTTTTCGTTTTTGACCACCGGGATTTCGCCCACCTTTTTCGGGAGGTTTTGGAAGAACTCCAGCGCCTCGATCGCCAAGAGGTCCGGCCCGAGATGAAACGGGTTTCGGGTCATGATCGCGCTCGCAGGATCGGTGAACGGCGACGGCGAGTCCAGCAGACGCCGCCGCAAGTCGCCATCGGTGATGAGTCCAAGCAGCCGCCCTTCGGGGTCGGTCACACATGCCGCCCCTGCCCCCGCCTTCGTGATCGCCCTCAGAACGTCCTTGAGGGCGGTTTCCTCGGCCAGCAAGGGTACGTCGGCCCCCGAACGCATGACATCTCGCACCCGCAGCAGCAGCCGTTTGCCCAACGCCCCGCTGGGATGGAACTTCGCGAAATCGTCGGCGGTGAACTTCCGCTCGCTCATCGCGGCAAGCGCCAACGCGTCGCATAGGGCGAGCATCACCGTCGTACTGGTCGTCGGCGCGAGGTTATTGGGGCAGGCTTCTTCTCGAACGCCCGTCTCCAAAACCAGATCTGCGAGGCGTCCGGCGCTGCTCTCTTTGCGGCCTGTGATCAAGACCGTCCTCGCCCCGATTGCGGCGATGGAAGGGAACAGCCGAACGAGCTCGTCGGTTTCCCCGCTGTGAGAGACCATCAACACGATATCGTCGGCGGTGATCATCCCCAAATCCCCATGAAGCGCTTCGGCGGCGTGGAGAAACAGGCTAGGGGTGCCTGTACTCGCCAACGTTCCGGCGGCCTTTCGGGCGATGTGCCCCGACTTCCCTACGCCGCACGTGACGATTCGCCCCCGACAGCCGAGAATCCACCGAACGGCCTCCTCATGGGACTCGTCCAAGTGAGCCGCCAGCCACTCGATGGCTGCGGACTCATGCCGAAGCGCGTCGCTCAGCAGCCGGAGAATCATAAGGTCGAGTCTACCGCTTGCCCAGAATGGTCTTCCCGAAGATGGAAGCGATCCATTCGACGGCGGTCTTAGCGGTCTCGTTGCCCCTGTCGAAGAGTGGGTTGATTTCGACGAGGTCGAGGCCCGCAAGCCGGTACGGGCACCCCGGCGCGCGCATGGTTTCGCTCAGCATCTCGCCCATGAGGTGCATTTCGCGATAGGTGAGCCCACCCCGAACCGCGGTTCCCGTTCCCGGAGCGAGGATCGGGTCGAGAACGTCCACGTCGAAGCTAATCCATAACTGGCTCGCCCCTGATTCCCGAATCCACGCGTCGAGCCGGTCGATCTCGGACACAAGGCCGTTCCGGTCGAGGTCGTACATCGTGCTGGTGAAGCATCCCGGCATCTGCGCGAGCTGTTCTTGCTCCGGCCCATCGACCTCCCTCAACCCCAGCCACGCCGCCCGCCCAGGGCCCAGCTTCTCGGCCCCCACCACTTCCGCCATGATCCTCCGCCAGAGAATCTCTTGCTCGCCGTCGACTCCCGATTCCAACCCCATCAGCGCGGCGACGGGCATTCCGTGAATGTTGCCCGAATCCGAAGTGCCGGGGGTGTTCAGGTCCGAATGAGCGTCCACCCACAAGACGGCGAGGTCGGTTCCGTACTTCGAAAGGGCTGCTCCCACGCTGCCGATGCTCACAGTGTGGTCTCCGCCGATCACCAACGGCACGGAGTCGACCGCGAGGCTGTCTTCGACCGAGGACCGAACCTCTTTGAGGGCGACGTAGGCGCTTGGATACACTTTTCGCCCCATCGCGCCGGGTTCGGCTTGGGGTTGAGTCAGGTCGCCCCGGTCCTTCACGGCACAACCGAGAGATCTCAACGTTTCGGCCAGCCCTGCAAGGCGCGCGGCAGCCGGACCCATCCTGCTTCCGAGTCGCTGCCCTCCGAGGTCGAACGGCGCACCAATCAAGTCGATCACGGGCAGAGTGTACTCAGGCCGGCCCCCAAGCGCCCAGGTAGACTCGCGACATGCCGTCGAGAGTGGGCGTTGTCGCCATCCAAGGCGACTTCCAGAAGCACGTCGAGTCGCTGCAACGAGCCGGAATCGCCCCCTCGCAAATCTCCCTTCTTCGGACCGCCGATGACCTCGAAGGGGTCGGCCGCGCGATCATCCCCGGCGGCGAGAGCACCACGACCGGGCTCCTGATGCAACGGTTCGGACTGGGAGACGCCCTCAAGGAGCGCGCCCGGGGAGGAATGCCGCTCTGGGGAACCTGCATGGGCATGATCCTGATGGCGCGAGAGGTGTGCGAGCGCGAGCAGTACACCCTCGGCGTTCTCGATATCGCCGTCGTTCGAAACGCGTTCGGGGCGCAGGTCCACAGCTTCGAGGCTCCGGTGCAGTTCAAAGGGTTCGACGAGCCCGTTACGGGCGTTTTCATCCGGGCGCCGGTCGCCACTGAGCCAGGACCGGGCGTCGAGATTCTCGCCGAAGTCGAAGGGCAGGTGGTCGCCGTGCGAGAAGGAAACCGGATCGGGACCAGTTTCCACCCCGAGCTGACCGACTCGACGGTCCTTCACGAGTGGTTTCTGAAGCTATAAACGGGCAAAAAAGAGCCCCGCTCTGAGGGCGAGAGACGGGGCTTGGGGGAGGGAGGAAGAAGCTGTCTAATTCTTTCAACGTCTATTGTTTCGTAAACGTGCCCTCGATTCGTAGGTTCCGGTCCGTAAGTCCTTTCAGCGTCTCCAGTGGCACGTAGATCACGTCGTCGCGGAAGACTGCGGGCCGTGCCATTCGTTCGCGCTTACCATTGAGACGACAATCCGCCTGATCTTGTTCAACCACTAGAATGGCGTCGTCGGTCTCGATATAGGCGCGGCGGCTGTCGCGAACCCACTGCACGGAGAATCCCAGTTGCTTCTGCAGAGGCTGAATGGGCACCATGATCGCTCCCCTGTCGTCGTAGGCCTGTTGGCCCTGTGGGAAGCTCACCGCTCGGTTGTCGATGAGGAGCTGAATTGGCGTTCTCTCTCCGCCGTTCCGGGGGTCATAGCGGTCCCCGCGGGGATCATACTGATCGCCGCGAGGGTCGTAGCGGTCGCCCCGTGGATCATACCGATCGTCGCGAGGGTCGTACCGATCGCCCCGTGGATCATTGCGATTGCCGCGAGGGTCGTACCGGTTGTCCCGAGGGTCGTATCGGTCGTCGAACTTCGCCTTGAAGTCGCGTTGAAACAGCATTCCGTAAGCGTCGCCCTTCCGAACGAGGACCTCGGACGCGCTTCGTTCGCCTTCAGCGATCAGAATCCCAGCGAGGGTCCCAAGGAATGCGCCCTCGAACGGCTTGTCTAAGAGCGATCCCAGCAGCGCTCCTCCGAGAATCGCGCCAAAAACCGTCCTTTCGGACTTAGGCTTGGATTGCTTGAACACCATCCTCCCGTCGCGGTCCTTGGTGATCCTGTCGGAGCGGAGCGAAACGGGCACGGCGTCGATCTTGTGCCGGGAGCCATCGGGAAACCAAATCGTTTGGAATCGCACGTCGACGAACCCAGGGCGGCCGTCCCGCTCGGGTTGAACCCGGACGACCTCGCCTTCGAGTTGAGAGCCTTTCGGGAGGTCTCGCGAGTCTTCGACGATTGCATAAACGCGCTGCCCTTGGCGGCTCTTGATCGAAAGATCGGAGTCGAATCGAACCGGCACCACCCAACCCGATTTCACTTCGATCGACCGATCCGCAACCGCCAAACCGGCGAAAACCAAGCCTACGCCGGCGAGCGCCATCGTTCTCAAGAATCCCATCCGTTGCATCGTTCTTTCTCCTTGCGCGTCGCGCAAAAGCACTAACGTTTGAACCCAAGCAGCCGTTACAACGGGCGTGGGACCCGCGCCATCACCATCAAATCCGAGCCCAGCTTCTGAACGCTCACATCAGAGACCGCAAGCACGGCATCGAGAGTCTGAAAACCAAGGTCCTCGACCCACGTCTTACCCGCTCCGAGCAGCTTCGGGGCGATAAAGAGGACGATCCAGTCCACGACGCCCGAACGCAAAAAGCCGGTAATTGTCCGAGGCCCGCCTTCCACGAGAACTCCCAATACCCCTCGACTCCCGAGTTGGGTGAGCAGCGCCTCCAAATCGACTCCGTCCGCCCCCATTCGAACGGGGAACTGAGCCTCCGTCGCCCGCTCGGCCGCAACGCACCACAGCGTCTCCGCTCCCGGGCCGAAAACCCTTTCGGAACCTTGGAGCCTGGCCTCTGGATCGAGAACGATCCGGACGGGAGAATTCACCACCCCGCGGATCCGTGCCGTGAGCGAAGGGTCGTCAGTTGCGACCGTCCCCCTTCCCACAAGCACCGCGCCCAACTCCGCCCGAAGCCTTTGCCCTGCGAGCCGGGACTCCGCGCTGGTGATCCACTGACTCTGGCCCGAAGGGAGCGCCACCCTGCCATCCAAACCCATCGCGGCCTTGAGTACGACTACGGGGCGATTGCGGAACATCGCTTCGTGGAAGACCCAGTTCGCCGCCTTGGCCTCGTCCTCGCAGAGCCCGACGGACACTTCGATCCCCGCTTCCTTCAGGCGCTCCGCTCCTCCGCCCTCGACCCTCGGGTTGGGATCGCGAAGGGCGATGGCCACGCTTCGAACCCCCGCTCGAATCAGCGCATCCGCGCACGGTGGGGTCCGTCCAACGTGATTGCACGGCTCCAAAGTGACGAACACATCGGCGTCCCGGGCGGACTCTCCGGCTTGTGTGAGGGCCATCACCTCAGCGTGCGGCGCGCCCGCATAGGGGTGGTATCCCTTGCCCACGATCGCCCCTTCCCGAACAATCACGCACCCGACGCGAGGGTTCGGCGCAGGGAATCCCCGCTTCGAAAGGCGAATCGCTTGGCGCATCCAACGGATCGGGTCACTTACGGCCATGGTCCCGAAGGGTGCTCTCGATCAACTCCTCGAAGTTCTCGCGCGAGCGGTCGCGGAACTCCAGCCTCACCTTCCTCACGATCAGCAGCGCGCAGATCGCCGCCAGAGTGAGACTCGTCAGCGTTCCCACCACGTAGAGCGACATTCGACGCGCGTACTTCGCCAATTCGGGCCTTGGAGCGCCTTCCGGGGGGCGTGGCCCAACCAGCCACGGCCAAAGCGCCAGAAGCGCCATTCCGGTCAAGAAGAACGTCGTGGTGGCGATCTTCAGTCGCATTCCGCCCTCAACTGCTCGACCCCTGAAGTCAAAGTGGGGCAACTCGCCAAGAAGCTCCCCGCAACGAACACGTTCGCCCCAGCGGCTTTGGCAAGCCCCAAGGTGAGAGGATCGATCCCGCCGTCCACTTCGATGTCGAGGTCCGGGCACTCTCGCCGAATCGTCTCGACTTTTCTCAGGCACGCCCGAAGAAACTCTTGGCCTCCCCATCCCGGATTGACCGTCATGACCAAGGCGAGGTCGAGCACATCGGCCACCTCCAATACCGCGTCGACGGGGGTCGAAGGGTTCAGCGCGACCCCAGCGCGAATCCCTCGCTCTCGGAGCCGCTGACACAGCCGGTGCGCGTGGGGAGTGGCTTCCTGATGAAAGATGATCGACTGGCACCCGGCTTCGAGGAACGCGTCAAAGTGGGATTCGGGTGTGAGCGTCATGAGGTGCGCCTCAAACACCGCGTCGCCGAGGTCCCTCAGACTACGAACCAACCCCGCTCCAAAGGTGATCGGAGGAACGAATTGTCCGTCCATCACGTCGAAATGAACTCGCTCGACGCCAGCGGCAAGGAGCTCGGCAACGGCCTCGCGATATCGCCCTGGATCGCACGAGAGAATCGACGGGGCGAGCTCGCATTTCATGTTTCTTCTCCAGTGTCAGGTTCGGCAGAGTCCTTGGTCACCTGCTTGACGAGTTCGTTGTCGTAGTAGATCGAGAAGGTAGCCTGAGGGCCCTGCCCTTCGGCCGTGATCTCCACCAACTCCTCCGGACTGTGCTCGTTCTCATAGACGGTCCGAGTTCCCCGAGAGTCGGCCAGATCCACCCGAAGCATTACCGAACTCTCAATGTCGCGAAGGCGAATGCGGATGGTAAAGAGGTAGCGCTTGTTCGCTTCCGCTGAAGTCGAAGTCGAGCGATCGGACGCCACCGTCACGCGCACCGCCGTCCCCCGCTCGGCCCTTTGGCGTGGAGGGGGCGCTTGGGCGAGGATGGTGCCGGGCTCCATTTCCCGATCCCGCTGCTCTTCGATCCTTTCGTCGAGCTTCAGCCCAATCGTGTCGAGCAGCTCGCGCGCGCTGTCGAGCGTTCTGCCCCTGAGATCAGGCACATCCACAAACCGACTCCCCGCGCTCACCACGAGTTGCACCGTGTTACCTTCATACACCTTTGCGCCCGCCGGCGGCTCGCTTTCCAGCACCGTATCCGCCGGAACCTCCTCATTCGACTCCCTCCGAGCGACGCGAACCCGCAACTGAGCTGATTGCAGCCGGTCCTGGGCTTCTCGAAGGGTCAGGCGAGTCACATCGGGAACCACGATCGCCCTCGGACGGCTGAGGTTGAAGAACAGCCACCCGGCCAACATGAACACGACGAGGCTTCCGAGAAACACCATCGCCATCACAAGCCACGTCGGGACGTCCCTCGGTTCTGACTCCTCCCACTCCTTTTCGTCGGGCTTCGAGCGGGGACGACGCGCAGCCGACATCGCCGGGGCCACTTGTGTCGGCTTCTCGTCGTGCCGGGGGGAATCTGAGGTGGCCGGTTTTCTCCCGAATCGCAGAGCGTCTCGAATCATCCGCAGGTCGCTCAAGAGGCCCGCCGCAGTCTGGTATCGCTCTTCGGGGTTCTTGGCAAGGGCTCTTTGGACCACGCGATCGAGCGCAACCGGCACTGAAGGGTTGATGGATCGGGTGCTGGGAATGGGCTCCGAAATATGCTTCATCGCCAGCGCTACGGGGTGTTCGGCGTGATACGGCATGCGCCCCGTCAAGAGGTGGAACAGGATCGCGCCGACTCCGTAAACGTCGGAGGACGGGCTCGGCATGGCTCCTTGGCTGACTTCGGGAGCCAAGTAGGGCGCCATTGCGGGCAACACCACGCCTCCTGCCGTCTGGCTCGCCGAGTAAGCCTGCCACAGCCCCGCGAGTTGCAGCCGCGCCTCGCCGGTCGTTGAGACCCAGATGTTAGGCTCGCCAACGTCTCCGTGGACGATCCCGGCGTCGTGCAGCGCGGCCAAACCCTCACAGATCGACACAGCCGTTGAGACCGCGACCGACACCGAGAATGGGGCGAGCCGCCGGATTCGCTCGGCGAGGGAGGAACCTGCCGAAAGTTCCCCGACGATAAATGGCGTGCCTTCGTCCTCGTCCACCTCCAGCAAGCGCTCTACGCTGGGGTGCTTCACGTCGCCCAGCGAATCCACGCACTTGCGGACCGCATCGACGAACTCGGGTTCCTTGTCAAAAGGCGGCTTGAATTCACGGATGCAAACCTCGCGGCCCTGAACCCGGTCGCGGGCAACATACGACCTGAACACCGGCCCATCGCCGATGAGTTGGACTACGTCGTATCGGATCCGAAGCGCCCTGCCAATCACGGCTTCTCGCTGCTATCTCCTTTGTCGCGCACGACCATCAACAACAAAGCTGTGACGAACAGCGCTCCCGCCAGCGCTTTCACGGGGGGCGAATCGACCCGTTCGGCCCACTGGCTCGCCTCGCCACTGAAGAAGGCCCGCTGACTCGCGGCATACCCCGCGCCCAGGAGCAGGGTTGTGAGGGCGATCAGTCCCGTACGGAGGTTCGACATGTTCGCTCGATGGCCCGTAGGATGACCTTTTCGGGCACGTCCGTAACGAGTTTACACGCGCCCAGACCCGTAAGGAGACTAAAGGCCAGCCTTCCCTCCTCCGCTTTCTTGTCGGTGCGCATCGCCTCGATCACGGACTTGCCGTCTTCGAGAAGCTCTGAGCGTACGGGAAGCCCCTGGGCGGCAAGCCCGCGATCAATCTGGTCCGCGATCCCGGTGGGGCTCAATTCGAGTTCCTCGCCGATTCGCGCCTCGACCGCCATCCCGATTGCGATCGCCTCTCCGTGGAGAAGAGATTCATAGTTGGACGCTCGCTCCAAGGCATGGCCGATCGTGTGTCCGAAGTTCAGGACCGCCCGAATCCCCCGCTCGTCCCTCTCGTCTTGCTCGACGATCTGCCGTTTGAGGTCGATGCACCGAGCGAGAACTTCCTTCAGCTTCGGTGATTCCGGCACTATGGGATGCGACTCCAACGACGACAGCAGCGCCGAGTCGACCGCAAAGGCGTACTTCCAAACCTCAGCGGCTCCGTTGATAAACTCGCGTTTGGGAAGCGTCGAGAGAACTTCGAGCGGAATCCAGACCGCCGTCGGGGCATGGAAAGCGCCCACGAGGTTCTTTCCCTCCGGCAAGTCGATTCCCACCTTCCCGCCAACCGACGAATCGACTTGCGCGAGCAGCGTGGTGGGCACTTGAATCAACTCGACGCCGCGCATATACGTTGCGGCAGCAAGCCCCGCGAGGTCGCCGATAACCCCCCCGCCAAAGGCCACGACCTTCGAACGCCGCGTTGCGCCGGATTGCGCCAACCACCGAGCCACCCGCTCCAGCATGGCGAAAGATTTCGTCGGCTCCCCGGGCGGCAGAACGAGCGTGGGCAGTAGATCTCCGATTGCGCCTCCCCAGTGACGGGCGACATTTTCATCGGTGACCCCAAAGTGGCCTTGGCCTAATCTCCGTCGGACTTCGGCGAGTTCAAGGAACTCGATCGGATACTGGCCCGCTCGATGCTGAACGACGATCAATCCACCCTCCCCGCGAGGCTCAAGAACGCTCGATGGAGCGCCTCGACCACTTCGTCGTGCCCCTCATCGCCGATATCGACGGCCGCATCGGCCTGTTCATAGAGTTCGCGCCGTTCCGCAAGGATCTCGTCGATCCGTTCCTGCCAGTCCTCCCGCCAGAGGAGCGGCCGCCGCCTCTTGCTTCGCTTCAGCCTTAACTTGAGGACTTCGGGCGCAACGCGGACATACACCGTGTGGCCCAAGCGGCGCAGATGCTGCCAGTTTTCCGCTCGAACGACGATGCCTCCCCCCGTCGAAAGCACTGCCGCTGCCGGCTCCAAGCTGGCGAGAAGGGCCGTCTCGTGCGATCGGAACGCTTCCTCACCGTAGACGTGGAAGAGTTGGCTCACCGGCCTCCCCAGCCTTGCCTGAAGCAGGGAGTCCGTATCCCAGAACAGCCGATCCGCTTTTCGAGCGAGCATCTGGCCGACCGTCGTCTTCCCGGAGCCCATCATCCCGAGGAGAATCCAGCAGCGGTCCATGAGTATGAAGACGTTCGGCGGCAGGCAACGATTGCCTGCCGCCGAACCTACGTATTCGCGAAGGGTTTCTACGGCCCGAGTCCGCCCGAGGCGTCGTCCGTCACGATCGTCGGCGTAACAAAGATCAGCAACTCGGTGTTGTTCCGATCTCGGTTGCTCGACCGGAAGAACTGGCCGATGATCGGCAGATCCCCGAGGATCGGGAACCTTGCCTGGCTACCGGCGTCCTGCTTGCGGACCATGCCGCCCAGCGCGATGGTTTCCCCGCTCTTGACGCGAGCGACCACGCTGATGATCTGAGAAAGCACGTCGGGGATTTCGGAACCGTCCGGGCTTCGCCTTAGCTGGCCAAAGTCCTGCACGGGCACGTTCAAGAACACCGTCACATAGCCGTCTTCGTTGATACGAGGCGCCACCGTAAGTCCGGTGGTGATCGTCAACTGGAAGGCTTGCGGAGCGATGATGACTTGGCCGTTGCCTACGCTGACCACCTGGTTGATGAAGAGGGTGGTCGAGACGTTTTGCAGAACGGAGGCGGGCTGGTTGTTCAGCGTTCGGATGACCGGCGCCTGAACGACCTTTCCGTAACCTTCCTGCAGGAGCGCCCTCATTCGAGTCGTCACCGCGCCTGTGGCGTAGTTGAGGAACACGGGGTCGCCCGCTCGAGCGAACGATCCTGGCCGGACGCCGGTGAACACCGTTCCCCGTTCATACAACCAGTCGAAGCCGAGCGACTTGCTCAAGCTCGAACTCGTCGTGATGAACTCGACCTTGATGATGACTTGCTTGGGCGCAACGTCGAACATACTGATGTAGGCTTGAAGCCGAGCGATGTCCTCTTCTGAGCCTCGCACGATGATGCTATTGTCGTTCGGGTCGTAGCTGATGAAGTCGATCGAATCGCCGACGAGACCTTCGCCACCCTGCAAGTTGACGCTGCCGCCGCCTTGGCCAAAACCACCGCCACCTTGACCGAAGCCGCCGCCGCCCTGTCCGAAGCCACCGCCGCCCTGTCCGAGGCCGCCGCCACCTTGGCCAAGCCCGCCACGACCGCCGCCGGGACCGCCGCCGATCCCACCGATCTGGCCGGAGCCTTCACCTGGCAAGAGGATGTCGTTGCCGGACTCCGAAAAGTTGTTGGGCAGCGCCTGCGAGCTCACGGGCTGGTAGTTGCCCGACCCGCCATTGAGGATCGGCTGCTTGCTCAGGTCCTTCAAGACGTGAGGGTTCACGAGGTTGTTGAACCGCGCAAGCTCCCGGAACCCGTCGTTCATGTCCGGCACGTTTCCGTAAAGCTGGCTGTAGACGTCCTTGGCGTTCGCCTTCAGCAGCTTGACCTTCTTGACGATCTTGGGCACGTCCACCTTGGGGGGCGCGGCCGTATCCGTCTTGGTCGTCTCTGGCTCCGGGCCAAAACTGATGATATACACGCCGTTGTGATCCTTGCGATAGCTCGCGCCTGCGTTTTGGCAAATGTAGGCGATCGCATCGTCCACAGACACCTGGCGAAGCTTCAGATTGAGCTTTCGCATCGGCTCTGTGCTCGGCATGATCACGAACTGCAAGCCCGTTTGCTGAGTCAGCATCCGAGTCGCAGCGAGCATATCGGCGTCCTTCAGTTCGAGGTCGACTCGAAGTTCCGACAACAACTGTGCCCAGGAGCTGACGGCGAGCGCCATTCCGGCGACGCCGATCAGCCCAATCCGACCTAAGCGAATACGCATTTTCTCCATACCCTCCATAGACAACCTTTGGCGATGCCCCAGCTTGCAGCCTTAGAAGCGACCGCCACCACCGCGACCACCGCCGCCTCCAAAACCGCCGCCGCCGCCGAAGCCGCCGCCGAAGCCGCCGCCGCCAAATCCGCCACTTCCGCCGAAGCCGCCACCGCCGAAGCCGCCGAAGCCGCCGAAGCCGCCGCTACCGCCGCCGAAGCCGCCACCGCCGAAGCCACCGCCGCCAAAGCCACCGCCGCCGAAACCGCCGCTACCGAAGCCGCCGCTACCGCCGCCGAAGCCGCCGCCGCCGCCGAAACGGCCGCCACCCGTGTTAAACACGGTGCTCATTTCCGGCCAGGTGCTCGTCGACTGGCTGCCCTGGAGCATCAGCATGATGAACAGGGGGTCCGCGGACCGAATCTTGAGTCGCCGAACGGGCAGAGACGCTGCGGGAGTCTCCGGCAAGGTCTCCTGGCCGCCGCCGGACGTTACCGGGGGCTCTCGCTTGATGATTTGGTAGACGCCGCCCTCGATGCGGTACGTGGCATCAATCTGGTTCAGAATGTTGCGAAGAACCGTCTCGAACGGCATTCGCTTGAGACTCAAGGTAACGGTTCCTTGGACTTCCGGTGCGACGCTATAGGACACGTTCACGTGCCGGAACAGCATCTTGATGGCTTCCCTTGCGTCGGCCTGCTCAAGTTCGAACGATTCGATGATCGTCTGGCCCGGATCGCCCTGTGCCATTACGTTGACGGGCGCGAGGGCGAGGATGCCTACGGCAAGCCCTGCGCTAGCTAAGAATCGGATGAGTTTGCTCATGTTTTGCCTCCGAACATTCTGAAGTTTCAAGTCGTGTTTCGTTACCTCTGTTCATTATGGAACGTATTTTTTCAAGTCTAGGTTCGCGGCCCTTATCCTATGGCCCCAGAAGCTCCGCCCGAGCCTCCCGGCGCGTTGGGCGCCCCAATCGAGCCGGGTCCTTCCGTGCCCGGCGCGGCGACACCGCCACCTTGAGGTTGCTGCCCACCTGTCGCCATGCCAGCAGGGGGAGATTCGAGTCTGACGACGATCTGGTTCGGCTTGCGATTGCCGGGCCTTCGCAGAATCGCCTTCTCCTGATCGATGGAAACGACCGTCCACTCGCTGTTGGGAATCTGCATTCCCGGTCTGACGGTATAAAACTTTCCAGTCTCCATGACGATGATGGCCTGCACGGTGTCACCCACCATCACGCCCGACAGCCGACGATAGGGCTGAGCCTCATAGGCCTCTTCTTCGAAAGTCTCCACAGGCGGTGAGACCTCCAGCGCCCATCCGCCCGTCTCCTGCAGCAGGCGCTCCGCTCGCTGCAAGCTCTCAAACTGATTTTCCGCAGGGAACAAGGCGAAGGGATCGGTCCGAGCGCTGAACCCACGGCTTGCGATCAGTTGCGACAGCTTGCCCGGGTCCATGGGAGCGGCATCGATTGGCACCCCGGCGTCGACGTCGGGAGAGAAGTCCGTCGAGGTGGCCGGCGCGTCTCCACTCGGTGCGGGCGCTGGGTTGGCCAGCGCGTCTTGATCCGGCGGCGGCGTACAACCCGCAAGCAGCCCCATCAGGACCACCGGCGCGAGCACGCTCAATTCGATTCTGCTTCGATTCAGTTCCAACATTCGACCCACTCTCTTCATTCTAGGCCTGTCTCGTCAAAAGCCTTGCATCGGGCCTTGTCGCGAGCCTCCCGAAGGCGGCCCTCCCACTCCACCGGGCGCGCCCGGACCGCCACCGGCGCTCGCGCCTTCCGGAACGGGCGGGAACGTCTCCTTCGCCCGGATGTATCCGACCACCGTAAGACTGTAAGTTGCCGTCAGGTTCGGCGACGTTCCCGTGAGCTGAAGCCCATCGGCCACCGCCAGGAAGTTCGGCATTGACGACCATGACCGAACGTGGTTCATGATCTGCGAGTAGTTCCCTCGCACCGTTACCGACCCGAAATCGTAAATCACCACCGGGTATTGGAACGGCGGCATATTGAAGTAGTTGGCGACAAGCGAACTCGCCTGCGGACCCGGATCTGGAACCGTAGGACCGGCGACGACGGTCACACCGCCCCGCTTGATCTGAGCGTTGAGTTGCCTTTGCACGCTGTTCCGAAAGGCATACGTGTCTACGGTGAGCTGCCATGCGTTGACCGCAAGGTTGATCCCGCCTTGGGAGACCGAAGGGGGCGGTGTATGGCGCGCCACCACGGCCTTCCATTGATCCGCCTTGTCTTGCACCATCTGGATCGCGTCTTCCTTTCGCTTCTGGGCACGGCTGAGCTTGTTCGCTTCGGCGTCCACCTTTTCCTTGTGAGCATCCCAATAGGACTTGGCCAGCATGTTGGGCGACCACTCATAGAAGTACCCATACGAGAGCGCCACGATCGCAATGGCGATTCCAAACGACAGGATGGTAACGGGGCTGAGTTTCGACATAGAGTTGACCTTCCTGCTATTCCATCAAAACGCTCGGGCCGCCACCGCCGCCTCCGCCTGCGGGAGTGGGACCGGGAATTCCACCGCCTGGCGCGGTGCCACCTCCCCCACCGCCCTGCGCACCGGCTATGGTGGCTCGGGGATCGGGAGTCTGAAGGTTCCGCTGTAAGACCACAGACACGGTGATCTCAGACCAATCGGGCATCGCTCCTCGGGCGGCGATGCTGTCGCTCCCAAACCCGCCGACGCCCGAAAATCCGGTCGTCCCGCCCTGCGACATCAAGTAGTTGAGCCGAGCGGTCGGATCGTCGGGGATGTTCGATTCTCCGGGCCGAATCGGGCGGCCAGTCTGGTCGGTTTCATTCAGCGAAGGCACCACGGGATCGATGATCTGATACCCGTCCCGGGACACCGATTGAGCTCCGGGAATCCTCATCAATGCCAGCATCAAGTTGGCGTAGTCCTGATAAGTCCGAATGACGCCTGTCATCGTCACCACGCAGGTGTCAGCGCCGCTGGGGCTCGCCGAGAGAGAGGTCGTGCGGAAGAAACTGGGCACGTACCGTCGAACTTCGTCATAGAGGTCCGGATACGTGTTGTTGTGGGCCATCATGGCGTCGGCAAGGTCGATATTGATGATAATGCCGCGAGCCTGGGCGATGATGGCGTCCGCTTCTTGCGAGAGCCTCAGCGCCTGCGCCGCGGTCCCCTCGTTCTGCCGAGCGGCCTCGATGGATTCGGAAAGCTGCTGACGAGAACTCACCTGCAGGAACACCGCAGCGCCGATCGATGCAGCCGCAATGAGGAGCGAGAACACCCAGGCCGTCTTCGCGCCTGCTTCCTTTGATACGTGGGTCGGTAGTAGGTTGAGCTTCATCCGCCATTCCTAATCGAACATGATGTGTAGGCCGTTACCGACCGCCACCGCGAACTCCTGTTTGTGTCCGGCAACGAACTCCTCAGATGCTTTCTTTGCGTTAATCTGAAGACGCCGAGTCGGGTCGAAAATGTCACACGGCAAGCCCAAGGCGTTGCTGAGGTACGTGTTCAGACCGCGCAATCCCGCGCCGCCGCCACAGAGCACGATCCGCTCCACTTCGCCGCCTTTGCTCCGGAAATACTCGATCGAACGCCGCGCCTCTTCGGCAAGCTCCGACAGACCGTCGACGATGAATGCGTTGGCTCGATTGGCATCCGCAGCGGGCACCGGCGCTGCCGATTCCGCGCTCGTTTCGGGCGCTCCGCCTTCGCCAGCTTCCGCAAACGGATTGTAGGCGGTGAACTGCTGGGTCGCCGCCCCTCCGGCGGAGACCTGCGACGCGTCGGCCTGATTGCGTTTGATCTCCTCGGCTTCGGGGCCGCTCACGCCTAGGCCATCGGCGATCGACTTCGTGAGGAGTTCGCCGCCCAGAGGAACCTGCCTCGGCATCAGCAGCTTGCCGTTGCGATAAATGTTGATCGAAGTCGTCTTGTGCCCGATGTCTACCAGGCAAACCGTCTGGTTGTCGAATTCGTCGCCGTAACTGGTGAAGACCGACCTTGCGAGGCCGAGCGGCTCGACGTCGATCGCGAACAGTTGCTTGCCGGCCTTCTTGACACAAGCCATGAGGGTCTCGATCGCGGACTGGGGGCTGATCGCCATCACCACGTCCATATTCTGAGCGCCCTCAGCGCCCTCGTCGACCACACGGTAATCGCTCACGACCGTGCTCTCGGAAAACGGAATGTTCCGGTTGATCTCCCACTGCATGTGCTCGCGGAGTTCGTTCGGGTTCATTTTGGGAACCTCGAGCGTCCGGACCAACACGGAGGCCTGCCCAGCGATCGTCGCAACCGCTTGACCCACGCTTACGCCGCTCGACGACAGGGCCTGCTTGAGCGCATTCGCAACAGCGTCGCTGTTGTAAATGCCCGTATGATCGACCGCGCCCTCCGGCGTATCGACGATCCCCAGCGCCGTAACGACCACGTCGCGCCCTTGACTCCGTATTTCAGCGACTTTGATGGAACGACTTCCGATGTCGATTCCGACCACGCTATTCAGCTTCTTGGCCATAAGTAAGAATCCCGCTTCCCTGGCTTAGCAAGGCTATCTTATCACCCGCCCTCCGGGCATGTCAACCGAACCAGACGCCTCCAATCCACTTCCAAAGACGGTTGCCGACGCCCATGTTGTTCGCGGCAAGCCCACAATCGAAGCGCAAACCTCGATTTTGAACCCAAATCTCCGTTTTCGCGATCAGCTTCGACCCACAGGAGAAGGCGTGAACCGGGGCGCAATCGCCTGGAAGAATATGTCGGGAGTTCCCGCGCGCGTGCTCGTCCACAAGAACCAAATGAGTCCCGGACGCCGTAGCGACGCGAGAGGATTGTCGAACGGATCGACGAACAGGAACGGCTGCGACTCGTTGATCGCCTGCTCGATTCGCACGGGAGCTTCGCCGGTCTCTGAGACGACCCCGATCGGAACCGTCACTTGGATTCCGGGGATCGGCGCGCCTGTGGTTTCGTCGACGCCAGTGTAGGTGATCGTCACCGTCCGACCCTCGTCGTCCGCTGTGTAGTACAATCTGCCGTTCGCAGGGTCGATCTGGTAGAACGACGCCTGGCCCGTCGAGGTCAAAGCGGTGATTCCCCCGTTCGCTTGGGTGTGAATCGGCCTCGGGAGTTGAACGCCGAGCCGCAGAGTCCTCAAGTACGGCCTCGCGGCCTGACCTGAACCCGCAGCCGACCTGCCGTACGAGAACACCATTCGGGCCGACCGAACCGGATCGTCCGGCAGGCTCGAAGCGTTGGCCGGGACGAGCGGGCTGTTGTCGGGCCTCGCCCAGTAACTGAATTCGCCGATCATCCGATCATCGAACAGCATCGTCGGCGTGAAGTGCGCCGCGCCAACGCCCGCGCTCACTCTGATGAACCGCGCCGTGTAGCTGAGGAACAACTGCGCCGAATTCGAGGGCGCAACGCCGCTGAAGCGAACCGTGCCCATGTTCGGGTCGAGGTACGCCTTCCCGCCGAGTGTAGTGGTGAACGAGATGATCCCGGTTTCGCGGTCCACGGTCTTCGTGTTGGCGACTTCGAGGTTCGTGAGGTTTCCGTTCAGCAACTGCTGCAGTTGAACCGTCGCACCCGTGTTCCAAGAGACTCCGGCCGTTCGATAGACGCCCCGCTCGCCCGAAGCTTCGAGCAGTTCGTTCGTGATCGGGGGCAAGTACCTCAGTCCGTTCGTCGAGGGTCCGCCGTAGGTTCCTGTGCCGACCATCCTGCCGTAAAACACCTCCGATTGCGGCCGTCCCCGGAGCTTGCCGATAAAGGTGAGCTCGAACAGCCTGTCGCCGGGGTCGATGCCGCTGGCGCTGACTCCGCGATAGGTGCGCGCGTGAACGGACGGTGAATGCACGTATTCAAACCCTGTACCCGTGTTCAACGCGTTCGCCTGTGTGCGGTTGTAGTTCGCACCGCCCGTGTTCTGGAACGAAACCCAATAGATTCGGGTTTGACCCACGCCGCCGGCGGCATAAAACGCGGTGCCGGTGTCGTTCCCAGTTTGCACGAGCGCGGGCCGGCCCTTAGCTCCCGTGTCTGCGATGGCAACGAAGCCGGGTTCAAGAATGTTGATCGCGCCGTTCGGATCCACCTGAACCGAGGTGACGAACACGCGAGACTCTCCCCTGCGGCCGCTGGGCGTTTGAACCTGCGTTTCCCCTGTGAAGGCAAGGAACGTCGAAGGATGGATCGCTCCGCTGAACGGATTGACCGTTCCCAGGAGCGGGAAGCTCGGATTGCCGTATTTCTCGGTCCCTGCGACGGCCGTTTCGCCCGCAGGCAGCGCAAACAGCGTGGTCGGGGACTGCGTCGGGAAGGGGCCGACCTCTTGTCGGAAGTAGCGAACCCCGTCCGGCGAGAACGCGTTGAGGTCGGGCAAATAGCCCGTCCCAATCTGCTGCCCAGAGGTGGGGCTAACCCCATTCAGGGTCGCAATGTAGATCCGCCACTGGTCGTTCAGGCTCGCCGTCAGAGGCTGCGCCGAATTGAACGCGTCCATCGTCGACGTGTACGCGAAGGTGAGCGTCCCGTTCAGATCCCTCATGCCCGTGGGCTGAGCGTTCTGGTGCAGGAAGGTCTCGCCCCCCGCCACAAGGTCGTGGACCATGGGCGAAGTCAGTTGGGTGTACGTGTTCGTCAGCCGCGATTCTCTAACGTTGAACCGAAGCGTTAGCGTCGGGTCGGACTGAGCCTCGGCGTTCTGAAGAACGTTCCCCGGCAAAACCGTGTACTGAAGCGTCTCGTCTTGGCCGACGGAGTCTTCGATGACTCTCAGGATCGAGGAATAGGCGCCCACAGGGGAACCAATTGGGATCGAAACTCCCACTCGCGGAGGGGCAGGCGTCGGCGAAGCCAGAAGGGTGCTTTGAGCGACCCCGAGGTTCGCGTTGGTCCGACGGATCGGGTTGGTCGTCAATTCGGTTGCGGACCGGTCCCCTACCCTCGCCTTTTGCAGCAGTACGTTGTTCGAGCCGTCGAGCGCGTTCAACGCAAAGGTCGAATCGATGTCGCTCCAGAGGTTCCATTCCGTATCGAGCCAACTCCTCTCGTGGTTGGCTGGCGCCGAAACTCCCCAAGGCTGTCGCGGGTTCGCTCCAATCTGGTAGGACTTCGCGAGCCGCAGGTTCAGCAGGTTAACGTTCCCTTCGTTGCGAACCACGAACGGCTTGAACACCTGATCGTACGGCCCGGTCCACGGAGTGAACGGAGAACCCGGCTGGTTCCACGGATAGGGGCTTCCGCCCGTCGCGAACCCAGTGCCATGCGCCAGCGATCCCAAATCCACCACGGGGGTTTCGACCACGATCTTCTCGTCAGCCGGCACCGAAACTCCGGTTCGAATCGACCGATAGGCTTCTCGGCGGCCCCGTCGGTCGAGGTTGCCGTTGCCGCTGGTATCGACGAAGACCTCCAACCGGCCGTAGTACCCGCCCGGCTCGGAGTCTCCCACCGAGTTCAGGACCGTCCACAGGTTCGCGGGCTGGAACCTCGGTACGTTGTAGTCGAGGTCCACTCGCGTATACTGCAACAACCTCGTTTCGGGCGTCGATTCGTTGACGTTGGTCGGCGGGTTCAGACTCACCGAACTATAAATCGGGTTTTCAGCGATTCCGAACTTATCCTTCGTCACTTCGAGTCTGCGGTTCTCGATGTCGGGATAGTCGAGGCTCACGTTCGGGAACTGCGTCGGGAGGTCCTCGAAGTTCGGGTAGGCCAGCGGGTTGATCGGCTTGCGAACCGCCGCCAGGCCGCCCTGCCATGTGAGGTCGCCCCGATCGACGCGTACTTGGTCGAGCCCCCGGTTCGGGCCCCGAATCAGCGTCATCAAGCTGCGGTCGACGACGGCGATGATCTTGTTGCCTTGCTGGCCATGAGACACCAGCCCTGCCGAAGCCAGCAACCGGTCCTCGCGCTTCAGAGTCGCTCCGATATCCGGCGAGCCATTGACCACGGCCTCAGGGTCATCGGCCACCGTCGTGTAGCCGATCTGGTAGTTGAGGCTCGGCGTTCCGTCAGGCTCGAACGCGACCACGACCGAAAGCGGGTTCGACACGACGAAGGTCCTTCGCACCTTGGTAGGGTCGAGAGCCACGCTTTGCACCGGATCGCCGGCATTGAACTGAGCGCTCACCGCAGCCGTCACGACCCCGTTCCCCGGCGGGATCGCCGTAGACCCAGAGCCTTGAATCGTGAACGAGATCACGGCGTAGGCGCTTTCCGGGTCGCTCGGCGCAGAGCCTCGGAATCTCTTTGAGGTAACGGTGAGGTTGCGGAACGAGGCCCCTTCGGAACTGAAGCGGAACTCCACTTGAGGCGGAGCGCCCCCCGGGTTCGATGCCAATTCGTACGGGAACTTGTAGAGCATCAAGTAGATCGTCTGGCCCCACTCATACGCCTTCCCATCGGGCAGATGACGCGAGGGGTCGTCGGCCTGCGCGAACGTGAGCTGGTTCGGATCGTCGTCTGGGAAGCGGAGAGCGTTATAGGTGTCTTTCGTGATGAACTTCAGTTCGGCATCGCGGAACACCGCGCCGATCGGGTCGTTCGGCACCACGACCTCGGCTCCCGGCGGATTTCCGGGCGAAATCGCGCCGCTCGCGGAGTCGTTGAACGCATAGATGTAGCCCGAAGTATCGGCGGCGTACATCCAATTGCGGCCGATCGAGACGGAAGCCGTCAGGTTCTTCGCTGAAGTGTCGAAGCCCCAAGCGAGTCGGTTGGTGCCACCGAACGCGTTGGTTTCCGCGGTTTCCGCGAACAGCGAAGCCACTCGGCCGTCCGAAGTCGGAACGATCACGCACGGCCTACTAAACAGCACGCCGAAGTTGTCGTAAACCGTCATCGGCGTGAAGCTCAGGCTGCCCGTTACGTCGGAACCCAACTCATCGGTCGTCCAAAGCTCAGCTCCCGTCGCGGCGTCGAACGCGGTGATCCAGCGGTTCGCGTTGGACACCACCACCGTATCGGGCATACCGGTCATTTCGGTGGAAGGAATCGCGCAAGCGCCGCTTCCAAAGTCGTCAGCGGGGACGAATGCGGTTCCCCACGAAGCCGTGCCGTCGAAGTCCCATTCGAGGTTGCCATTGTCGATGTCGAACGCCATGAAGTGGCCTCGATCGTCGCCGCCAACCAGCGTTCCGATATACACGTTGCCGAAAGCCACGACCGGCGTTCCCGTCATCGAGCCGATACCCGGTTGGGACGCGTCGGGGTATTGCCACCGAACCGAGGTCGTTTTGGTGGCGGGCGTTCCTTCCGCGTCGATCGCGTACAGCCTGCCCTGTGTGGTCGGAACGAAAAGCGTCGGGCCGTCCGAAGTCGTCGCAAAAGCGATCGATCCATTGATCGGACCCACGCCGTCGCGCCTCGTACCGGGGTAGTCATCCGGCCAACTCCAGACTCTACGGGTCGTACCGGGAACCTCTCGCGAGAAGTCCATGTCTCCACGGCCCGCCATCTCGATGCAGTACACGCGGCCGTTTCGGGTGGCGATGAAGAGGAAGTCCTCTCCATCGATCCGCTCGATGAGCGCCGAGGAAAGGTCGAACCCTATCGGCATCTGAGCGATCGGCCCGCTCCCGTCCTCGCCCGCCACATGGTTCGGGTCCGACCAATTCGAGTCGTCGGGATCGGGTGTGCTCGGGTAAGTCCAAATCACCCGCGTAGTGCCGTCGCCGTTTCCGGCGCTATCCAAGCAGTAGATGCGGCCGTTTTCGGCGGCCACCAGGGTCACCGAGGTCGAGACAGGCGCGCCAGGATCGAGCCGAACCAAAGCGTTGACTTGAACCGGAGTCGAAGTGATCGCCGTTTCCGCGGCTCCGATGAACCTGACGGCGTCGGCATACGCCTTCCTTCCCAAGTCGCCCAGCAAGGGGCTGTAGTTCGTGATCCGCACTTCGAGCGCATCCCCGGAAGCCTCGTCACGATGCAGGAACCGGCGCGAGCCAACGCGGACCCAGCCGCCGCCCGCATCCTGATTAACGGTGAACGTCGAGACCGTCCCGCCTTCATGCACTTCGACCTGAACCGACTGTCCAAAAAGGGTCCCTGCCGAGCTGCCCTGCAGCCAAACCCAGACCTCGTAGTCGCCGTCGTCGAGGGTCGGCGCATATCTCACGTCGGTCGCGGTGAGCGCGTTGTTGGTGATGTCGGCGGAAAGGTAGTCGATCCCCCTGAACCCGGCCGGCAGAATCTGCGCCGTCCAGTTCACCGCAGCGCTGACTCCGGCGGAGGTGTTGTCTTGAACGAAGTTCAGTTCCGAAGAAGACTCCACGGGCGAAAACCGCCAACGGGTGTTATTGGCGCCGCTGATGGAATCGTATTCGAGCGAGAGGACCTCTCCCCGAGTGACCGTAGTCGGCTCGCCGTCCCGCAAAGCGAGTTCGTAGCGGTTCAAGGCGGCGACCACGTGGGTGTTGAGCGGCCCCCCGGGCCCAAACTCGCTGACGATCGGCGTCGCGCTGTAGCTTCCAAAGTCCGGAATCGCCATCGCAGCGTCCGCATAAACGAGCGTCGATCCTGCAAAGTCGGTCAGGTTCCCAAACCCGTCGCGAGGCACCGTGTTGTGCAACACCACCCGAATCGCATCGACGCCGTTATAGGAAAAGAGTTGATTCGTCGCAAAGCCGCCGTTGCCGACCCGCACCCAGCCGGTCCCTGCTGCGTAGGAGTCGAGCACCTCGAGGTGCCGCTGGCCATTGCCATAGAACACCTCATACACCCAATACCTTTGAGTGTAGAGCGTGCTCCCACCTTCGATTGTGGGGCCGATGGGAAGCCAAACGTACACGGCGTAATTGCGCTCGATGCCGTCGGCAGGGTCCAGAGTCCAGGTCCAGGTGCGCTTGTCCGCGGGCGTTTCAGCAACGGTGGGCTCTTCGTTAAGCGCCGAGGCCGTCGTCCGAGCATACATGTACGAAGGCTCGATCAAGATGTTCGCGTTCGGGTTGATGACATACGCGTTGAACGCCTCGTCGAAAAGGCTCGTGGGGCTCGACCACGTCCCGGTCGAACTCACCGACCCGGCCTGAGTGTTATCGACGATGATCGAACTTCCAACGGTGTCGAGGGCGTTGGGCCGCCACCACCTGAGAAACGACCGTCCAGGCCCATTGGTCGAAGGAGCCGGATTCGAACCCACGCGCGAGTTCTGGCCTCCAAAAGTCGGGAAGTCCTGCGACGACGCGGGCGGCGCGGCCCACATCGAAACAGCCATCACCGCCGCCGCGAGCCACCACCGCGTAGATTCCGAACTCTTGAGCAAAACGCCTCTCATGTCTATCGCCTATCTGCAAAAACGGGAATCACGAGCCCCCGAGCGCCTTGGATCGGCGGGAGCTCGAACTGAACGCTGATCGAATTGAAGCCGAGGTTGGTCTTCAAGAACCCAAACCCCGAAATCGCGTTGTTGTTGGTCGTATCCACGTCGCCGTTGACCTGGATCACCTCGCCCTGGAACACTTGGCCGCCCAAGGTCCGGCCCTGATAACCGTTGACGATCAAAACGTCGCCGGAGTCCAGTCGGCGGGCATACGTCGCATGAAGGTCGAGCGGGTTCGAAGCTGTGGGCGAAGTCCCAACTCTCCTCATGTACTTGTAGGCCTCCCTCGGCAGCATCCACCGCACCACCCACGGCGCGTTGGGAGCGGCGCTCGACCGAACGATCTCATACACCCCGCTCGCTTCCGTGTAGACGAGGGCGAGGGTCGGCCCCAGGGTGGCGTCGACCACGTTCCGCATGGTCAACGACCGAATCTGGCCGACCTTTTGCCGCTTGGTGGGGATCGTCGCCGAGTTGAAGGAGCCCGAAACGGGGTCATAGAACACGTTGGGACCGATCTGCGGTACATCGACTTCGTTGATGACCTCGATCACCTGTCCGCTATCGTTGAACAGAACGATGCCGCCGTTGCCGCTGGCCGATTCCCGAGTCCCCAGAGTCGTTGGCTGGTCCAGCCCGGAGTCGATGTTCGTCGGAAGCCGTCCGCCGACCGCAGCCGCATAGAACCTCTCCGGAGTACCGGTCCGCGCAGCATAGATCGAATCGACGGCGACGTAGTTGTATTCCTTTCCGGAGAACTGTGACGGGCTGTGCCAATTGAGAATGCCCAGCGCTCGCTCCCCGGTCCCATCGACCACCACACCCCAAATCTGACGGGTGACAGGGTCCACTTCGTAGCGGTCGATGATTTCGATCAGGCGCTGGTTGCCGGCATCAGCGATGAGGTAGCGCACCCAAAACTCGAGGGGTCGGGGATTCGAAAGGAGCGGCGGGCTCGCCACATAAGTCGAATACACGAACACGTCGCGAGGCTGCCGCAATTTGAGCGTCTCGTTGGCTTCGTACCCGTCGGGGACGTAGCTTGGGTCGAGCCGGAACCCTTCGAGGCTTCGCAATTCCCGGCCTGAAATGTCGAGATGCACGATTCGATCCGCGCCGGTATCGACCACCATCATTTCGCGCGCGTTCACCGAGTAGGCCCGGGTCGGCCGCACGAGGGGCCTGATGTTGCCCGCTGCGCCGCTATCGAGGGCGTTTCCGGTAAGCAGGGTCGCGTCCGCATTCCAAAGGGGGTTGCCGCTGGAGTCGAATTTCGCGAGTCTGCCGTCGTCGGCCACCAGGAAGTCGGCCCGCGTATAGCCCCAAATCCCCAGTTCGCTCCAGCTGAATAGCGCGCCGTCACCGCCGACGACCCCGTACGCATGCTGCGAGTTGCCAAGAACGGTTTGGAATAGCCGAACCCGCCAATCGTCGAACGACTGCGCTCCGCTAGTTTGCGGCCAGCGGATGTCGGGGTTCGCCACGAAGCTGGGTGAAGTCTGGATTTGCCAGAGTTGAAGCTGCCACGGCCGATTACGCTCCCGGCCCGATCTCGTATCCACATCCGGACGAAGGAACGGATCGTTGGGGCTAATCAAAGCGTCCATCCCCACCAAGAGTCCCCTCGGCGCCCACGGGAACGGATCGCCCGCCAAGATACTCGGAAGTCTGCTGTCTCCCGCAAAGAACACGGTGTTGCCGGTCACCAGCGACGGACTGTCGTTCTCATAGCCGTGAAACACGATGTACCACGAGAGCGGGCTCCAAGTGCTCGCCGTAAGCCCGGGTTCGACGAGGAGGTCCGGCTGGCCGGATCGCCGAATGATCACGGGTTGGCTGCGGCTCAACGCGTTGACGATCGCGCCGCGATTCATCGGCATCAAGTTGTCGATCCGAATCCTCGCCTTGCCCGTCCGGTTGGAGGCTTCATACGTGAACTGGTTGCTTTGCAACACGCTCATCGTGCTGGGGCGGTTCTTTCGAGGGCTTCGAGCGAGGTCGGGCTGAACGAGCGAGAACGACCCATTGATCGGCTCGACGAGAATCTCGGGCGTCTCGGGTTCGGCCTGGAAGGCCATAAGCACCGTGCAGGGAATGAAAATGCTCTTCACGGCGCGCGCTGTGACATAAACGAACCCGCCATGAACGGCCGGGCCGCCCTTGAACCGCAGTCCGGCGAGCTTGGTCGCCGGGAACGGGATCAGGTTTTCGACCGGGTCTGTATCGCCGATCGTCTCCGCATAGGTCACCGCTGCCGCCTGGTTGAGCGCGATCTCGTGCTGGGGATACAGGTCGAACCGATTGATCATTCGGAACGAGCCTCTGCCGTCCTCTTTGAACGCGTAGTACGTCCCCCCGTCGTGCCCGTTCGGGTCCGAGGTATTGGTCGGATCAGCCGCGACGACGTGGATCGTCCCTTGCGGCGACAACGCGATGTTGTCGAGGATCACGCGGCGATGGTTGTTGTCGTCGGGCAAGAACAACTGCCCGCGGATGATCTGGCCTTGGATTGCCGGGATGCCCGTGCCCCAGTCGAGCGTGTAGTCAAGTCGAATCGACATCCCCACAGGCAGCACGGCCGAGCCCTTGAGTCCGAAGTTGAGAATGCCGCCGGCCTCCGTCAGCGTTCCCGAAAGCAGGTCGTTCATCGCCGCTGCGTCGAGCGGATTGCCGCTTCCGTCGATGATCGACAGTTTCACGCCAAGGTGGCTGGGTCCGGAAGGCACGTAAATGCGGAGCCCTTGAAGCGAGGCCCGCGTCACCACCACGAGTTGGTTGCCGACCCGCGACCAGGAACTCGGTTTTTCGCCCTTCACGCCGAGCCAAATGCTGGTGATTCCGGCGTTGACGGCCGGCCCGGCGAACCCCGTCCCTTTCGTCGGGACGTACACCGTGCGATCGACCCCGCCTGAATTGTCGAGGATCGGGATGTAACCGACGGTCGGGCTCCCGGTCAGAGGCGGGATGTTCGAGACGCCGGCCCCACCGACGGCCCAGTCCGCGCTCGTCGAGACGATCGTCGCCGTAAACGCATCGGCTACCCAGACTCGCCCCACGGTGTTGACTCCGACCGTCGCCTGGTCACCCACCAAGTAGAGCCCGTCGTGATAGGTCGGCGCGAGGGGAGGCCCGCCTGCGGAGAACCCGGAAGGAGGCGCCACAGTAGCCACGGGCGCCATGCCCATCGATGGAGCGGCAGGAAAAGCGTCGAAGATGAGGAGTCGGCCGCTCGCGTCCACGACCGCCACTTGGTTCTCAGCGACGGCTCCGGGAACGTCGGCGCAGGTCGGGGGCGAGACGGGTCCGGGCAGGTTGGTGCTCGACCAAACCAGATCATAAGGCGAGCCCAAAAGGTAATCGACCACCCCATCGTCCGAATTACCGTCCCCGTTCAGGTCCCTCACGGGGTTCGCGTCGTAGGCGCGGATCACATCGCCCGAAGACACGATCACGAGTCCCTTGTACACCGCGACCGGCCGGCTTTCGGCGACCGCTTGCGTCAACGGAAACGCGGCATCGAACTTCTGCAACAGAGGCGCGCCGAGATCGATCGGTCCGCCCCCCGTCTTACGGCTCCCGCGAGAAATCTGAGAATAGCCCGAAGTCAGGTGCACCATGTTCGCGACGAACTTGGCCGCAGCGTCGGCGGTCCGATCGAAGACCGGCGTCTCGGCCACGGACAGGTCGTTCGGGACGTAGCCAGTCGCAAACTGGTTGCTGAGGAGCCTGTGCGTGCGGTTGAGCGTCGTGGCGACCGACCGCGTGGTCACCACAAGGTAGCCGTCGCCGACTCGCCCCACCGAAACATAGGGCCCAAACTCGTCTGACGCGACGGGGAGCAGGTGGAGGTAGTCGAACTCGGTCGTCTGCTGCGCCTGCTTGATGTCCCCCAGGCCGATTGACGCCAAATCGATCCCCGCGAGGCCCAAAGCGCCCGTCGCCTGGACGGCCACGAGGTTCTCGCCTGAAATCGTTGCCGGGAACGAGAGCAACGGGTGGCTCAAGTTATAGGCGAACGGCGAGCCAAGGTTGGCCGTGTTCAGCGTGAAGGGAAGCGGCGCGCCGTTGATGAGGTCCACCACCGAAGTCGGCGAAAGGTCGAGCCAAAGCAACCCGCCATGCTCCATGAATTTGCGCAGACGCTCCCGCTCGGTCGGATTGAGCGACATCACGCCCCGCACGGGAAGGCAAAGCGCGTCCATCGAATCGAGCTGCTCGTCGCCGATGCTGTCGAGTTGGATCTCCCAATAGGCGGCATCCTTCTTGGTCAGCGGCGCGCCCAGCGTCGGAACGATCGCACTTCCCCGCGCGGTGTTCTGAGCGACCCACCGGGACAGTATCTCAGCGGTGACGACCGAGGGTGCGAGCGGATTCGAGAAGCTCCAGCCCGGCGGCTTCATGTTGCGGTTCGAGTCGAGGTTGAACCAAACGTAAGGCGCGTAGTTCGCCTGAAAGCCCGAAATCTGCTGGCTGGCGATCAAAACCACGCCCGCGTTGATGTTGACGCGGCGTTGCGCGTAGTTCTGCTGAGCCGAAGCGGTCCCCAACAGGGAACCTGCGGCCACCAACCCTACGAGGAATCTTTCGAGCTTCACCTCAATACCTCTCCAAAGTAAGCCAGTTTGGGGCCGACCGGCAGCGCGGGCATCGGCGGCAGCGACCTCCCGAATCGGTCTCGTCGAAGATAATCCGAGCCAAATCCCGCAAGGCTCGCCGTCGCCAGAGTGGCGTCATACGTGACGATGAGATTCGGCACGTACCTGTCCGCGCCCGCGATGTCGTATCCGGCCGGAACGTGCCTTTCCGGAATCAGGACCTGAGTTCCCGAGCCCGGAACATGATAGTTCGCGCTGAAGTTGCGGGGGATCCAGCCCCACTTGCGAAGCCACTCCGCTTGGTAGCTGATCGGCAGCGGCATGTTTTGGCTGACCGCGCCGTGAATCACGATCCGGATGTCGAGCGGCTCGCCATAAAACGGCATATCGGGCCCCGATCCGTTGCTGTCTCTGCGCTCCGCTTGCGCCGTCAAGATCGCCTGGTCCAACGGCAGGTTGTAGGGCGCGCCCTGCAGCACCGTCACCCTCGCCTCGAAGGTCTCCCGCGAGTCGTTCGGGTTCGGGTTGACCCAGTTGCCGGGAATCACCACCACCGATCCGTTCTCTGCAAACAGGGACGCCTCGATCCGAACGTCGCCGGGGAGCACTGCCGTCCGTGCCAGAAGATAATCGTTCGTCGCGCCAAAACCGACTTGGTTCATGCGAATCGTGTAATCGCTCAATCCGCCTGCGATCACCCTGTAGTCTCCATAAGTGCCTGCCGCGTTCGCCCTGAGGAGGAGCCCGTTGCTCTCCGGAACGAGCGCCGTGGGGTCGAGCAGAGGGAACGCGTTGGACTCGAACTTCGGATACCTCTGCCACAGTTCGGCTCCGAGGCCGTAGATCGGGCCGTAGGGCTGCGGCGCGAAAAACGGCGCGGCCGAGTTGGGCGGAACCATCTCGAACAGATAGTTGAACGACGGCAGGCCGTAGTTCACATCGAGCGAAAGGAAGGTGTAGGGCGCAGGTCCATCGTCCGTCGCATGGGTCAGGAGCAACCGAGAGTTCAGAGGGCTACCCGGCGCGTTGAACTCGGCGTACCCTTGAGCGAACGTCTCCCAGGAGTCCGGAAGGGCCGGTCCGAGTCCCGAATCCGGGTCCCAAACCAGGTCGTTTCGGAATGTGAACGTCCCACCGCCGCTTTGAATCCTGAGAGGGTTCCAAGCGATCGGATTGCCCGACTCATCCACTTCATCGAGCGCCTGAAGCGGGCTGGGACCCGAGAACATCGTGGTGTTGACGGCGACGTAGTCCCGTGCGGCGAGCATGAGCATCGAGCGGCTCGGACGGTTGATCCTCGTGGGCGCGGGCGGCAACCCGGTCGCGTCGGTGATGTGGTTTCGCAAGACGCCCTTCGTGACGCTGCCCTCGACGTAGATCGTGGCGTTGGAAACGACGGTGAGTTGCGCGTCCGTGGGAATCGTTCCCCGAACCCTCACATTGCCCTCAAAGAGCAGCACGCCATTGAAAGGCATCCCAAACGAGAAATTCGGGTTGGCAGAGTTGATGTTGACTCCGGGAGTGAACGTGTTGATGACGAATACTTGCCCGTTGACCAATCCTAAGCGGTACCGGATGAAGCCGATGCCCGTATCAGACCCGTCGGGCGCGCGCCAAGTTCGTTCCCTTCCCGTCGCGCGGGGGTCGCGGATGATACTGAAACCGTCCGAATTGAGGATCAAAGTGGCGCCCCGGGGCACGTAATACGGGCCGATCCAGCCCGTACCCGCTTGCCCGTTGTTGGGGTTGAACCAATCGTACACGAGCGACTCGGAACTGCCGACCCGCTCGCGGCCCTCCTCGTCCTCACGCATCTGCCGGTCTTGGGTGTTGTCCACGTACACGCCCCGCCCATGGCCAAACCGGCCCGCGTTGCCGCCAGGACCCACCACGCCCGAGTTCCGAGTGAGCGACTCAAACCGGTTGAGCCCCGTCTCGGGGTCGGCGATCTCAAGCGACGGCGGCGCCTTGTAACCTACGCTTCGCCAATACCCGTCCACGTCGATCGCTTGCACTTCGTCCCGCAGAACGCCCCCTAGAGTGCTGAAGCTCGGATTCAGGCTATTGAGGCTGGGCGTCGTCGCATTGCCGACCGAGTAGGGCGAAACCTGCCAAAGGCCTAGCGTCGGGTTCCAGTCGGTCCGATTCACGTTCAGCCGGGAGCTTGCGGCCGCGCCCCTCAGCGACCCGTTGACATGCCATGCGTCGCCCAGCGGAACGTTCAGGTTCACGTTCACCGAACCGTGCAGCACGATGCCGGTGTTCGAATAAAGCGAGCCTCCGAAAAGGACCGAACCCGCGGTGGGTGTGGGCGGGTTGCCGAAGTTGAACATCGGCGTGCTCGATCCGAGTTGCAGCGGCACATTGACGTCGGCACCCTCATACCGGATCCCGAGCGGCTCAGGCACGCCAAGTTCGGCCGGGCGGCTCACACGGTCCTTGTTCGTGATGAACACCGCGCTCTCGATGATCCCGATCGAGGCGAACGCGATCAGCTTGCGGGTTTCCTGCCGCTCCGATCCCAAAAGCGTCGTCGGGTCGTTGGCGACCACCCTACCGATGCGTCCCACAGACTCGAGAATCAAGTAGTTTCGGGCCTTTCCAGGCTGGCGAAGCGGACCCTGTTGCGCGGTGGAAAACAGTACGGCGTCGCTCGGCGCAAACCTGACACGCACCAGAAACCGCCCGTTGCCTTGATTGATCCGGCTGTACGCTCCCAATTGGTCGGGACCGCCTTGATCGCCGTTGGCGGGGTTGCCGTCCGGGTCGGGACGAAGGTAATCGTAATCGGGGTCGCGCGCTGAGAGCGGCAGAGTCGGGGTTGGCCTCCAGTCCGCGCCCTGCACGCTATACACGAGTTGGGAGTGAGCGTAGCGGACGCCGGCCTCTGCAAGGTCCGAAGCCGCCGAACGCTGCCTCGCCGTTGCGCTTTGCCGCACGTTCTGACTGATGATTCCCACGAAGACGAGGCCGAGTATGAGGAGCACGCCTAATACGAACAGCGCCGCGACCAGTGTTTGGCCGTGGGTTCGACGTCGTCGGATCGGATTCGTTTCTCTCATAGGTCGTTACCGTAGAATATTGCGAACGGCCGCTGTCGCCTGAACCGTGATCCCCTGAGGGTTCGGAAGACTCGACTGCGGGTAATTGCGGATCGTGATCAAGGCGGAGATCAACTGCCTCGAATCGTAATCCACGGAAAACCGGTCCCCCGCTCCTGTGAATTGGAAGCGATATCCGATTCGAATGTTCCCTTGGGGCAGAGGGACGTTAGGGTCGGAGTAGAACTGGACGTACCCCTCTCGGAAGCGAGGTTGAATGAACGCGGATAGAAAGTTCGTTGCCGAATAAGCGCCGCTCAAAGCCTCGAACGCGCTCACCTCGGCGTTCGAAAAACCCAGCAGCCGATAGTCGGTCGGCTCGACCTGGTCCACGTAGTTGATGCGGTACTGGTTCGGCCCCGGCTCGCGAGTGGTTCGCGAATACCGGATCGCTTGCCCGTAATGGGGTCCTGGGCGTTGATCGGGACCGATCACCGTTTCGCTTCCCGGCACGATTCTCGCCCGCGCAAAGCCGATCGATGGGTCGGGGTTCAGCGGGCTCGGCGTGCCATCGACCTGCTGGCGAACCCGAAGGTCCACGAACCGATGAACGTTCGGCCGAATGTCCGGCCGGTCTCGCCAAATCTTGTTGAACGACCCGTTGATCTCGTACTTCGAGTGGCTCGGGGCGTACCTTGCGTCCGAGATGCCTCCGCTGGTGTCCGGATCGTTGGTCGGGCTGTAGGCGATGCCCGTCGATGTGGCGGGCGAGTTGCCGTTCGGCGGCAGCGGAAGGAAGCTCGGGTTTCCTACCTCATCGGTATCGAAGCTTGCGGTCAGTTTGCCCGTCGAGGGGTCCGGAACAAACGCCATCAGCATCCCCCGAACGGCGATCGGGCCCAGGTTGAACGCTGACAGGCCCTGACTGAACGGATAGGGCTGCCCCGTGCTTGCGATCCAAGAATAGACCGAGGCGTCGAAAAGCAGCACGCCATCGGATCGCTCGTCGGAGTCGACGTCAGGATCGAAAAGAAAGACCCCAAACCGGCCGTTGATCGACGCGTCGTACCTGCCGATGAGGAATTGGTTGGCATTGACGTTGCCAGGATCCCAACCCGCGGGCCATACGCGGACGAGAGCGTTGCCCCATTGGCCGTACTCCGTGCGGACGACGTCGGGTCCGAGCGCGGACATATTGTCGCTTTCTTCCGAAAGCCTCACCGCCGCCATCCCCTCCGCAGGCTCGCTGCCGATTGCCGTGGGCCGGAACTGAGCCAGAGGCAGAATTCGGGGCACGTTGTTGTCGTAAATCACTCCGCGGCTGGCTTTGTCATAAAGTGGCTGGATCATGTCGTACCGACTGACCTCCGTGACGATCGCGGCCTTAGCGAGCCACCGCCTGACCCGCGCTTGTTTGTCCGCGAGGGCCCTGCCCGTCAGCAACCCGCCGGTCAAGCCAAGGTCCGGCTCCCAAAAATAAGGATCGTCGAGGATTGGGTTGCCGTCGGTATCGACCGAGAACAGGTCGGCGTTCGCAACGTAGCTCCCACCCACCCAAACGTAAGGCTGGTACTCGACTCGAAACAACACGTACAGGTTGTCCCGGTCAGAAGACTGCTGCATCAGCAGCCCGTCATAGGGGTTCGTGTAGCCCCGGAACGGATCACGGCGGCCCACGAAATAACGCGCGATCGTGTCGCCAGGAGTCACGGGCAGGACGACTTGTCCCTTCGATGCAACCTGTGTGGGGTCAGCTCGGCCGGTGTTCGGGTTGATCAGCGCGCCACCGGCGCCTCGAATCGGATCGCCCTCCGCGGGCTTGATGATGTCGATCTTCAGGTACTCCAGGAGCTGCATCGTGTCGGCGCCGTTCTGTCCCGGCAACCGCACCGCAAGCGCGCCCTTGATCCCCGAGTTGTCGCGAATCCCTGCCGAATTGCCGACCTCACGGGAGACCCTTTCGACCACCCGGCGCGCCTTGTCCTGAGCGTCGGCAAAGCCCTGCGCCGAACGGGTCAGGTTGAAGCTCTGAACGATCGGAACGATCACCAGGGTCAAGAGAACTCCGGTGATCGCGATCACCGTGAGGAGTTCGATCAGCGTAAACGCTGAGAGGTGAGCGAAGCGTCCTTTCCTCATTGCTCTACTCCTCGTTGCAGGAAGGTCTCGACCTTGGCCTGTCGCCAGGTCCGCGTCCACAAAATGAACTTCTCATACACTTGCGCCGAGTTCCCCCGGAGGTTGAACGCCGAGGGGTTCCAAAGCACCCGCACTTCGACCGACGCCCCTTGCACGTTTCGCACCGCGTAGCCGTTCGTCCAATCGAACCCGACCGCGCTCGGGTCGACGCTCGTGATGTCTACATAGGGACCGATCGGGTCAGCCGGGGTGTCTTGAATCCGGAAGTTCTCGTCGTGCAGCGCCCGGAGGGTTCCACCCGAATCGCGGTACCAAACCTCTCCGATCGTCACGTTCTTGCCCGTGTCCATCACGGGGAAATAGATCCTTGTGACCTGCCCGCCGAGCGTCGAGTTCGAGCCGCCTACGTAATACTCGGCCACGTTCGGCCCCCCGTAGGTCTGGCGGAACGTCGCGGGCGCCTTTTGCACCTGCACCGCCCACTCACCGGTCGCCTGGTACAGCGCCCGAACCAGCCTGCCTTCCGCGTTGACCGTCACCGGAGAGACTGCTCCGGGCAACATGAGCCGCAGTTGCAGGCCCGGAGTCGAACGGTCGTAGTCGATCAGCGAAACGAACCCGCGCGACATATCGACCGCATACGAGCACAGCGCGGGATCGAGCGCCAGATAGTCGTTCACCGTGCCTGCGGGCGGACTCGGGTCCCGAGGTTTGGCGGGGTCAAAAAGGAACACGCCACCGGTTTCCACGTCGAGAAGGACCACGTCGACGTTTTGCGGCGAGCCGTTGATGCTCGGAACCGGAACGTTGAGGCCCGGGTACCTCGTGTCGTCGGCCTGATAGTCGCCCGCGGTCTTCAGCCCACCGAGCTTCAGCTTCACCTGGTACGGCGTGGTATTGGGAATCCTGAACTCGTCGCGAATCACGCGCCAGTCGAAAACGTCGTAATTGACTCGCGCCTTCAGAGGCTCGCGCCGGTTTCCAAACCTGACCTCATAGTCGTATCCGACCGGGTTGAACAGCAGTACTCCCAAATTGGCGTCCAGCAGCTTGTATTCATAAGGGTCCAGGGTGAAAGCGTCGCCCACCGGCAACCGGTCGAACAGCCGCGCCACACGGATCGACCCGAACTCCGCTCCGATGTAACTCTCGCCCGCTCCCAAGACCACAAAGCTCGAAAGCAGGAACGACGTGTACCCCTGCGGACCTGGCGGAACCGTGATGATCGCATCGACGATCTCGCGAGGCTGAGAGTTGCCGGAAACCGAAACCCAAGCGGTCATCTGAAGCCGGTATTCCCGCGTCTTCGAGGGGTGAGTCGGCAGGTGAATCTGGCCGAACGACTGGCCCGCGTCCTCCACATAGTATTGCCAGTCTCTGGCGGAGGCAAACCCCGGATCACCCCACCGACGGACCATGTCGTTGCCGTACACCTGCAACAGAATCCGGTAGGCTGGATCGTCGTTGTACACGATCGGCGCGAACTGCAGCACCATCAGGCCGCCGAAAAAGCCCCCAACGCTGCGGGGCGACGGGACCGGGCCACCCTCGCTCACGATCCGCCGCAGCAGGTTCGCGCCCGTAACGTAAGGCCAATACCCCATCGAGTCTCCCCCTACGATCAGGCTTCCGTTCGCGTTGATGCCGTCCGCCACGGGGTAGAGGTCACCGGGCCTACGCGACGCGTCGACGGTGATGTTCACGATCGACGACCCAAGGAACGAGTAACTGGTCGGGAGGATCATCTCGGGGAGCTGCTCGGCGCGGCCCTTCAAGGCGTCGCTCTGACTTCGAGCGAGCTCGGTCATGATCGTGTAGGCGCGGGTCGTCTGCAAAATCCCAAACCCTTGAGGGAACGTCTGCACCACCCCGAGAATGCCGATCAACAGCACCACGATCACGACCAGCAACTCGATCAGCGAGGTCCCTCGCCTTCGGAACGAGTGCATACCGGATCGGAGCGTCGTAGGCCGTTTCATGAGACTTTCCACCCCTTCGGTCAAGGAAGCACGCGCCACGATCTTTCGTAGAGCGCGCGAGAGTCGAACGGCCGCGCCGCGCCGCCAAGGAAGAGCACGATGTCACGTCGGCCGATAACCGGTTGCCCTCCCGAATACTCCCGGAAGTAGGTGTTCCAAGTGATTACCGTATTGTCGGGCGGGTCCTGATAGCCGAGCTGTCTCGGGTCGTCGTTCGCGTGGCCCGTCGAAAGTCCCCAGTTCGTCCAGAACCTCGCGTAGTGCACTTCGAACCGGGCCGGGCCGCTGCCCGTCTCCGGGATCAGCGCCACATCGTAGCCGCTGATTTGGTAGAAGCAGGCGTCCAAGGACGCAGAACCGCCGTCGCAAGGGCTGACCGCGATCGGGGATTCCGCGAGAACGGTGTCGAGAGGCCCGAACGCTTGCCGCGCTCCGGCGAAGTCGTCGTTGTTGTCGATGTCGCCGTCACCGTCGAGGTCCAAAATGGGAGCGGACCCGACCGGGCGAGGGTCTTGATTGGGCCAAACCGCCTTGGTGACCAAGTTCGCGTCCACGCGGTTGTAGCTGGGCCGCAAGGTGTCCAGCGAAGGGATCCTGCGTGAGTAGAGGTGGCCGTTGTATTGGGTCGCCGGCACGACCTGGCCGGTCTGAGGACCCGTCATGTACAGCGTCGCGTACCCCAAAAGCGCAGGGGGATAGGCGTCGTTGTCCGCCTTATAGAGCTGCAAAGCCGTCCGAATCTCGTTCATCCGCTGGATGTCCGAACTCCGGTACGCGTTGTCCTTGGCGCGGGCAAACACGGGCAACAGCACCGCGGAAAGGATGGCGATGATCGCGATCACGGTGAGCAATTCGATAAGCGTGAAGCCCCCCGTGCGCGCACGGTGTTTCCCTATTCTCAACATAGACATCCCTCAGACTCCCCTAACTTCCCACTTGTTCCCGTGGCCTAGCTCCCTCCGAACGCCCATTGCGAATAGGCGTCGATCCATGACATTACCTGGGGTTTGAACAACAGTACCGCGATTGCCCCCGCCGCGAGGTACGGACCAAACGGAATCATCGTTCTTTCCACCTCGAACTCGTCATCCTCCACCGACGTGAACGGGTCCTCCCCAAACACCCTCATGTAGAGTTTGGGGAAGAACAGTCCCACGATGTCAAGGCATACGGCGTACGCAAGCCCGCACCGCAGCAACGAGCCGATCGATTCAGGCTCGTCGTACTGCAATCCCTCGCCGGTAGATTCTCCAGTTTCTTGACGGGACGAAGCCTCTGGATGTTCTGACTCAGGCGAAAACCTCCACACCAGCACCTGTACCGCACCCAACACGGCCCCCAGAAACACCGCGATGCCGCAAGTCAGAAGCACCCCGATCGGCAGCAGCACCGCGCCGATCCCTCGGGCCATCTTGATGTCGCCATGTCCCATCGCGTCCTTCTGAAACGCAATCCGACCCAGAAAGCTAATCCCCCAAATGACTCCCGTTCCCACGAGCCAGCCCGCCAAGCTGCTAGGTATTCCCCAAAGAAACGCCGCCTCGTGCCCCACCGCGATGAGGTAGGCATTGAACGCGACGCCCACGAGCCAAAGCAGCGCGTTGAGTTCGTCCGGGATGATGTAGAACTCCCAGTCGATGAACAGCATCGCAACGAGCAGCGACGCGGTGGCCGCCGCCAGTGCCGCCCGAGCGACATCGAAGTCGGCCACCAAGAACAGGTGCCAAATGTAAGCGTACAGCCCGCCGTTGACGAGTTCGACGAGAAAGTACCGGGGCGGAATCTTTGCGCCGCAATGACGGCACTTCCCCCCCAAAAAGAGCCAACTAAGAAGGGGAATGAGGTCGGCAACGCCGAGGTCCGTCTTGCAGTTCGGGCAGAAGCTGTGAGCGGGTTTGGCGAGGGAGATGCGTCGGGGCAGGCGATAGATGACCACGTTGAGGAAGCTGCCGAAAGACGCGCCGATCGCGAGTCCCAGCACCCAACTCCACTCAGGAAACACTCCTTCGCCTCCCTACTTGCCCCTTGCCCGTTCCCTAGGCAAGCCCTGTTTCGAGGAATCAGGCAGAGGGTTCCTCTCGGAGCCCCCTACCCAATTCCCGGTTTACGACGAGCCGCCCGCGGTCAACTCGGAAATGATCGACGCGAACGGAAGGAACATCGAAATGACGATGAAGCCGACGATGACGCCCATCATGACGATCATGATCGGTTCGAGCGCGGCTGTGAGCGAAGCGAGCGTGGCCTCGATCTCCGATTCATAGAAGTCGGCGATCTTCTGAAGCATGAAGTCGAGCGAACCCGATTCCTCTCCGACGCCGATCATGTGAACGACCATCGGCGGGAACAGTCGGCTCGTCTCCAGAGGCTCTCCAATTCGGTCCCCTTCGCGGATTCGCGCCCGGGCTTCCATCACGGCGTCCGACATGATCGTGTTGCCCACGACGCCCGAAGTGGTCTCCATAGCTTGCAGAATCGGAACGCCCGAGGTCAGCAGCGTGCCAAGCGTCCGGCTGAACCGGGCGAGGCAAATCTTGTGGTGCAGCTTCCCGAAGACGGGCATCTTGAGCTTCACGCGGTCGGCGATGCGGCGCCCGAACCTCGTACTGACGAACAGCTTGTAAGCGACGATGATGCCGACGATCACCAGCAAGAACACCCACCAGTTCTTTTCGAGGTTGTGGGCCAGGTCGATCAGGAACTGAGTGGGGCCCGGAATCTTGTCCTTGGAAAGCCCCAGGTCCTCAAGGATCTTGGCGAACTGAGGGACGAACCAATACACGAGAAAGAACGTGATGCCGGTCGCCATGACGAGCACCAAGACCGGATACGTCAGGGCCGACTTGACCTTGCGACGGAGTTCGACGTCCTTTTCCAAGAAGTGCGAAAGCCGTTGCAGCGACTCTTCCAAAACACCACCCACCTCTCCGGCGCGGATCAGGCCGATGAAGAGGTTGGAGAAGGTTCGGGGGTGGCGCTGCATCGCGCGAGAAAGGCTTTCGCCTCCCTCCACTCGCTCGCCCACGTCCATGATGATCTTTCGCAGCTTGGGGTCTTGGGTCTGCTGCGACAACACGTCGAGGCACCGGACCAGCGAAACGCCGGCGTCGACCATCGTCGAGAACTGGCGACAAAAGATCGACAGGTTGTTGAGACGGACCTTTCCGTACCGCTTGGGCTTCGTGCCCCGAGCCCGAATCATCGTGACTTCGGTGAGGGTGAATCCCTGTTCTTCGAAACGCTTCCTCAGGACCTCTTCGCTTTCCGCTTCGGCGGTTCCCTTTTGAACTCCGCCGCTCGCATCTCGATAAGTGTAGGTATAGACGGGCATGGTGGTTACCTCACGTGCTGGGGTCGAGAATTACCGCCCAGGGCTGGGCGATCCTCCTCCTCCGGTCTGCGGTGTCGAAATCATCTTCTTCAGTTCATCCACGTTGACCGCGCGGGACATCGCGTGGTCGAGCGTGATCCACCCTCTACCATAAAGGTCTCGAAGGCACTGGTCCATCGAGATCATGCCGTATTGGTGGCTCGTTTGAATGGTGGACGGAATCTGGTGCGTTTTGTTCTCGCGAATGAGGTTCCGAATCGCAGGAGTCGCGATCATGATCTCGACCGCGGGGACGCGTCCCGGCGCGCCCGACCTAGGAAGAAGCTGTTGCGAAACCACTGCCTGAATATTGTTGGCGAGCTGAATGCGAATCTGCTCCTGCTGCCCCGGGGGGAACACGTCGATGATACGGTCGATCGATTCAGCGGCCGTGTTCGTGTGCAGGGTCGCGAACACCAGGTGGCCCGTTTCAGCGGCCGTGATCGCGAGCTGGATCGTCTCCATGTCGCGCATTTCACCCACGAGCATGACGTCCGGGTCTTCGCGAAGGGCCGCCCGAAGGGCGTTGGCGAAGCTCTTGGTGTCGTGCCCCAACTCGCGCTGATTGATCACGCTCAGCTTGTTCACGTGCAAGTATTCGATCGGGTCCTCGATCGTGATGATGTGCTCGGCGCGGTCCTCGTTGATCTTGTTGATCATCGCCGCAAGGCTCGTCGACTTTCCGTGGCCGGTGGGACCCGTGACGAGGATCAGCCCGCGCGGCTTTTCGGTCAACTTTTCGAGGATCGGAGGAAGGTTCAACTCCTTGACGGTAGGGATCTTCTGCGGAATCAAGCGGAAGGCCGAGGCGACCGAGCCTCGATCCCGAAAACAGTTCACGCGGAACCGGGCGCGCTTAGGGAGGGCGTAGGAGAAGTCGAGTTCGAGCGTCGTCTCAAAACGGTGGATGTGCTCGTCCGAGAGGATGTCGTACATCATCCGCTGGGTGATCTGGGGCGTGAACCTCTGGTAGTTCAGCCTCTTGAGCTTTCCGTCCTCGCGAATCACCGGCTCGCAGTTCGCGCTGATGTGGAGGTCGGAGGCGTTCCGATCGACGACGATGTTGAGAAAATCGTCGACGTGGAGGTCCTCGACGGACAGCGGGCCCGAGCCGCTCTGCTCCGCCTCTACCGGTTCCGGCGCCTGCGCGTCGGTCAATTGAAACATAGGTGTGTTGTCGTTCATCTTGCAGTCCGATTCTCTTTCTGGGGTCGTTCCTTCTTTTTGCAACGCTTTCTAGAATCCAGCGGTGAAGACCACGCGCATCACTTCTTGAGGGTCCGTGACGCCCGCTAGAACCTTGACGAGGCCGTCTTCGCGCAACTCCTTCATGCCGTTCGCTTTGCCGGCTTCTTTCAGGTCGGTCAAAGGAGCGCGGCGCACGATGAGTTCCCGGACCTCATCGTTCACGACCAGCAACTCGTGCAAACCGACACGGCCCCGGTAGCCGGTCATCCGGTTGTCGTCGTGAGGAACGCCGCGGTACAAGGTGACTTCTTCCTCGGGGTCGGTGACGTTGAACCCGAACCTGCGAAGGTCGATCGCCGGAACCGCGTACGCCTCCTTGTGGCTCTGGTCGATCCGGCGGCCCAGCCTTTGGGCCAAAACGCCGATGACGGTCGCTGCGATCAGGTACGGCTCGACGCCCATATCGACCATACGAATCGTGGCCGAAGGAGCGTCGTTCGTGTGCAGGGTGGAAAGAACAAGGTGGCCCGTCAGCGACGCCTCGATGGCGATTTCGGCGGTTTCCAGGTCGCGCATTTCTCCGACCATGATGATGTCGGGGTCTTGCCTAAGGAACGACCGCAGTGCCGTAGCGAACGTCAGGCCGGCTTTGCGGTTCACCTGGACCTGGGCGATGCCGTTGAGCTGGTACTCGATCGGCTCTTCAATCGTAATGACGTTCACGCCAACCGTGTTGAGCCGGTTCAAAACTGAGTACTGTGTGGTGGTTTTTCCCGAACCCGTAGGACCGGTCGAGAGGAACATGCCGTTCGGCTGCGAGGTGAGCTCTTCGATCTTCGCCTGGTTCTCATCTGTAAAGCCGAGCTTGCCAAGTCCGATGAGGATGCTCGACTTGTCGAGAATACGCATGACGATCTTCTCGCCGAACGGGGTCGGGATGCTCGATACGCGAAGGTCGTACTCCTTGTTCTGGTGGCGAATCTCGATACGGCCGTCTTGGGGAATCCGGCGCTCGGCGATGTTCATGTCCGCCATGATTTTCAGGCGGCTGATGAGCGGCGCTTGCAGGCTCTTGGGAACCATCATAGCCTCCATCAAGACGCCGTCGATGCGGTACCGGACTCGCACGGATCGATGCTGCGGCTCGACGTGGATGTCGCTGGCTCTGTCGTAAATCGCTTGTTGGATCAGGGCGTTGGCGAGCTTGATGATCGGCGCTTGCTCGGCCATCTTCTCGGCGTCCGCATCGGCCGCCTCTTCTTCGCCTTCGCGCCCTCTGGCGACTTGGGCGCTCGCGATGGCCGCCCGAATCTCGCCATGGATGCTCGGCGTCCCTGCCGGAGAGGCCTGCTGCAAGGCGGTCTCCGCCGCCGCCGCGTCGCCGTTGCCGGCGGTTCCGGAGTAGTACTTCTTGATCGCGTCCTCGATGGCGCCCGGAACGGCCATCACTGGATGCACCCGGCACCCCGAAGCCATCGTGATGTCGTCCTGCGCTCGCAGGTCCGAGATGTTCGCCATCGCGACCCACAGGTTATTGCCTTCCTTGCGAACCGGGATGGCGCTGTGAAGTTTGACGATGCGCTCGGGCACGACGTTGATCGCGTTCGACTCGATCTGGACGTTGTCGATGTCGACGAACGGGTAGCCGCTTTCGGCCGCTTTGCCTTCGAGCACCGCGCGCTCGCCGACCATGCCCAAAGTAACCAGGACCTTTCCGAGGTCCGGTTCGTTCGTCTGCTGCTGAACCTTCTTCGCTTCGTCGAGTTGGGCCGAGGTGATGTACCCCTTCTCCAACAAGAAGTCGACCATCGAGACGCGCTTTAACGCCATTCTGTTTCGTAACTCCTAAGCTGAACCTATGGCTCTGCGATTCCGCCCGCAATCAGGGGGACTCCCCCTATTGTAGACCAACCGCGCTGATTTCGTTCGCTATAAGTGCGCATCCCGCACAATTCCGACGGGTCGAGGGCTCCATATCGTTCAGATGCATTCCCAACTTCTCTCGGCGCGGTCGGCGGGGTACATTCGGAGGGCATTGATTCGCGACTTCCTTGAGTCTGAACTGCGGGCGGCCGTTGAGCGCCTGATCGCATCGGGCGAACTGCCGCCGGGAGACTACCCGACCCCAACCCTTTCCGACGCCAAAGACGCCTCCCACGGCGACTTTTCGAGCCAGTTCGCGCTCGCAGCCTCCAAGACCGCGGGCCTCCCTCCGAGGGAGATCGCCGACCGGCTCGCAGCGCAGCTTCCCCTGGGTGAATTGCTGGATTCGGCAGAAGTCGCCGGGCCGGGCTTTCTCAACCTGCGCTTGAAGTCCGCCGCGATCGCGAAGTTCGTGAAAGAAGTACTGGAAAAGGGGGACGATCTCCCAAGGTCGGTGGCCGAGGCTCCGGTTCGGCTGAACGTCGAGTTCGTCTCCGTGAACCCCAATGGCCCGATCACCGTGGGATCGGGGCGCGGCGCGGCGTTCGGCTCGACCTTATGCAACGTTCTCGAAGCCGCAGGGCACAGGGTCCACCGCGAGTACTACATCAACGACGGCACGAACAGCGAGCAGATGAGGTTATTTGCGGAGAGCGTGCGGGCGATTCTGCTGGACCGGCCTTTGCCCGAGGGTGGATATCGAGGGGACTACGTGGCTCAGATATCAGAGCGTGTCAAGCATCAAATCGAGGTAGCCGAACCGAGCATTAGGAGACTCGAATTCAGATTAACTCAAATGAAAGCGGTTTTGGAGAAGGCATATATCGTGTCAGAGGAAAGCCGAATAACCTATGAGACTCAACGGCTCTTGTCTGCCCTTAGGCCAATTGCACGCATGAAGGCATGCGGGAATCGCAACGAAGATATCGTCGAAGGGCAGATTGCGGCGATCCAGGTCCTCGCAGGAAATGCAGCATTCTATGAGCAGGCAGATGACCTCGAGGATTTCGACGTCACCTTCGACACTTGGTTCTCCGAGCAGTTCCTCCACGACTCCGGCAAGGTTGAGGAGTGCATCGACGCCCTCATCGCCAAGGGCGCGGCCGACACCGAACCCTACCAACTCGAAGTCATCAAGAAAAAGGGCGAGCCGGACGAGGTGAAGAGGAACGAGCAGCCGGTGGAAGAGGAGGATGCAGATCAGGCCAATGAGTCCTTCGAACCCTCACCCCCAACCCCCTCTCCCTCTTCGCCTGGCGGCGAAAAAGGCGAGGGGGCTATTGCAACCCTCTGGCTCCGCTCCACCAAGTTCGCCGACGACAAGGACCGCGTCCTGCGGCGCAAGGACGGCCGCTGGACCTACATCGCCAGCGACGTCGCCTATCATAAGGACAAGTTCAACCGGGGCTCTGCGCCCGGCGAAAAAGGTAGTGTGGCCCCGGCCGACAAGCTCCTCACCATCCTCGGCCCAGATCACCACGGCTACATCGGAAGGCTGAGGGCGGTCGTGGCGGCTCTGCTGGAGGAGCAGGGAGAGGCGGCCGGAGGCGATGCGACGCAACCTCTTTCCGAGTCCGAGGCGCTCCTCTACCGCGACCCCGCCGAGCGCGACGCATGTCTGGCTGCCCTCGAAGAAGCCAGGAAGAAACTCGAAGTCGTCATCTTCCAGATCGTGCGCTTCGTCAAAGACGGCAAGCCCGCGCCGATGCGCAAGCGGGACGGCAACATCTACTCGCTCAAGGACCTGATGCTGGAGATCGGCAAGAACGCCGCTCCCGCTGCAAAGGAGAGCGAGCAACTCCGAATTGGAAAGGACGTGGCTCGGTTCTTCTATCTCATGCGCTCGCACGACACCCACATGGACTTCGACCTCGACCTAGCCGAAAAGCAGTCCGACGAGAACCCGGTCTATTACGTACAGTACGCCCACGCTCGCATCTGCTCGGTGCTGCGAAAGGCCGAGGAAACCGGCCTGGGCGCTCCCGGACCCCACGACCCGTTCGACCCCGCCTTGCTCGCCGAGCCGAAAGAGCTCGCCCTGATCAAGAAGGTTTGCGACCTGCCGTTCGAGGTGCGGCGATGCGCCGAGGACTACGGCGTCCATCGTCTGACGAGCTATGCGACCGAGCTCGCGCGGGCTTACCACGCCTTCTACGATAGCTGCCGGGTGCTCCAACCGGAAAACCTTCCGCTCACGAGGGCCCGCCTCGCGCTCTGCCAAGCCGCCGCGATCGGGCTGCGCTCCACCCTCGGCCTCCTCGGAATCTCAGCGCCCGAACGCATGTAACGGCATTTCGTCGAACCGTTACGCGATTCGAAACGACAGAATCACTGAGGGAGAACGATGAGACTCGCGCTTGCGATCTTGCTTGCGTTGCCCGTTTTTGGAGCGGCGCAAGAGCTATGGCACTTCGGTTCGCCGAACCTGATTTACGGCATCTACCGCAAGAAGTGGCACGACGCCGTTTACTTCGATGAGGTCAGGATCGGGCACATCGACACCACGGTCAAGGACACCCAATGGAACGGGGTTCCCTGCAAGCTCTACACCTCGAACTCATTTTTCAGCCCCAAAGAGGGGATGCCCGCGATCCCCACAGTCCGCATCACCAAGTCCTACATCGGGGTCGACGGGAAGGTGCTGCGGGTCGAAACCAGCTACAGCGACTGGCAAAAGAGCGTGATCGTCGTCGCCGACTTCAAGGTCGACGAGATCGAGCTGTTCGTCCGCGACAAGAACGGGGAGCGCCGGAGCACGCTCAACCCCGCTGGTGGGACGGACAGCTTCCGCAACCCGTTTCTCTCGCTCATCGCCGAAATGGAAAAGGACCGCAAGGATGTCAAGTTCCAACTGATCGACCCCTCGAGCGGCGGCTTGATCTCCTACACGGCACGGGCGGTCGGGAAGTTCAACGGCACGATCTCGAACGAGAAGTTTCAGGGGGCGATCGTCGAACTCAACGGTCCGCTCGGAAGGGACAAGGTGTGGATCACCGACAAGGGCATGATGATCAAGGTCGAGCTTCACGACGGGGCGGTCGTTAACGCTCAAGATTTTCCCTTCAAGATCGATGGCTAGTCCAGTTTGCGGCGACGAAGCTGAGAGTCCTCGCGTATTCTGAGTGAAGATGGTTCTCCGAGGACTAATTGGACTGACTCTGGGCGCACTCGCAGGGCTGGTGTATTCGCAGGTGATGGCTTCCTGCGGCTCGACGTGAGTAAGCGCGAAGAATCCGGCGGTGCCGGTGATCGTTCTTGCCGCGGTGGGCCTCTTCGCCGCCCTTTCGGGGAAGCCCTGACCTCCGCAATGGCCCCGCTGGCGGTTTATGTCCACACCCCCTTCTGCCCGACCAAGTGCGGGTATTGCGACTTCAACAGCTTCGCGATGTCGGGGCCGATTCAGGGCCGCGTGAGTTCGGCGATCGAGCGCGAGATCGCCGCATCCCCCGCGCGGGGGACCCCGGCGAAATCGATCTTCTTCGGCGGAGGAACCCCCACCTATCTCTCCGCCTCGCAGTTGACCTCGCTGCTCCGGGCCACGCTCGCGGCGCACCCGCCCACCGACGAGTGTGAGATCACCTCAGAGGCCAACCCCGGAACCGCCGATGCCGACAAGTTCGCCGCGATGCGGGGAGCGGGGTTCAACCGCCTGAGCCTGGGCGCGCAGAGCTTTCGCGACGACGACTTGGCGCGATTGGGGAGGGTGCATCGGGCTTCCGAGATCGAGCGGGCGGTGACGTTGGCCCGCGATGCGGGGTTTCAGAACCTCAACCTCGACCTCATGTTCGCTCTTCCGGGACAGACCGTCGCCGATTGGAGGTCGAACCTCGAACGGGCGTTCGAACTCGGCACGGAGCACCTGAGCCTCTACTGCCTTACGCTCGAACCGAACACCCCCTTCTCCAAGGAGCACCGCGCCGGGCGTCTTACGCTCCCAGAGGAGGAGCATCAGGTCGAGATGTACGATCTCGCGGTCGATCTGGCTTCCGAAGCGGGATACCTCCAGTACGAAATCAGCAACTTTGCCAAGCCGGGATTCGAATGCAGGCACAACCTCGCCTATTGGCGCTGCGGCCAGTACGCCGGATATGGCCCAGGCGCCGTCGGGAGGCTCGGCCTTCCGCAAGGGCCCACCCGTTACACCAACCTCAAGCACCCGCAAGCCTACGCGGAGGCGGTCGAGCGCGGCGAGCGGCTCTGGTGCGAGAGCGAGGCGCTCACCGAGGAGAACCTCCGCATGGAGAAGATTCTGCTCGGGCTCAGACTCGACGAGGGCCTGGACTCTCAGGGCCTCGACCTCTCGGAGGACGCGCTCAGGTCGCTGGAAGAGCGGACCTGGATTCGCCGGACCGAGGGCCAGATTCAGTTGACGCGCGCGGGAAAGCACTTCTGCAACGAAGTGGCGCTCGCCCTCTGCTGACCGAGCCTTTCTCGGTGGCGCCCAGCACAGTAAACTGCCCCCATGCCCCTTCGCATGTGGATGCTGGACCTTGCACGAGAGCAATCCCCCAGCCTCGATCACCTTCGTAAGTACCTTCGCCTCACCCAGGAATCTGGCTTCGACGCCCTCGGCCTTTACTTCGAATCCCGATTCGCGCACCCGGCCACCCCTTTTGCCCACGGGGTGGGGTGCGTCACTCCCGACGACGTCCGCGCCTTGCAGGCCGAGTTCCCTTCGGTCGGAATCGTGCCCTTTCTCAACCTGCTCGGGCATTGCGAACAGATCCTCTACACCGAAGAAGGCAAGCGGTATCGCGAAGAGCTTCTCAAAGGCATGCAGGCCTGCCCGACGAACGAGGAGTTCCGCGAGCTTTGCCGGCGGAAGGTCGCCGACACGCTGGCCGTGTTTTCCTCCCAGGTCATCCACATCGGCGGCGACGAGACCTGGCAGTTGGGAAGCTGCGATGCGTGCCGGCGGCGGATAGAGGAGGGCGGGAAGGCGAGGATATACGGCGAACATTTCGGCCCCCTCGCCCAGCAGGTCCTCGACGCGGGCCGCACGCCTGCGATCTGGGGCGATATGTTTGAGCAGCACCCCGAAGCGCTCGAGTACATCCCTCAAGGGACCCTGATTTTCGACTGGAAGTACTTCTCCGGCTGCGCCGATTCGACCCGAAGGTTCCAGGATGCGGGGTTCGAAGTCGTAGGATGCCCCGCCCTGCATACGTACAACGCGGCGTGGCTCCACGTGGACAAGTCAGAGGAGAACGTCAGGCAGGTGGCGGCCGACTGCCGGGACCTCGGGGCCCACGGCGTTTGCGTGACGACCTGGGAATGCGGGCTATTGGGCGCCTACGACACCCTGTTTCCCGCAATCCGGGCGTCCGCCACGCTTTGCCACGACCCCGACGCTCCCGAGGGGGCCTTTCTCAGGGCGTACCTCGAGGAATCAGAGCGGCACGAGGAGTGGGCCCGGCTCCTGGGGGGCGAACTCGAGGAGTGCGGGGGCGTCTTCGGGTTTTCCGGGCACAGAAACAAGCTCAAATGCCGGCTCCTGCTCTACAGCGACCCCTTTCTGGCCTGGATGCACCACGCCGACGAACTCATGGGCGAGACGGGCGAAAGGGCGCTGGGCGCCGCGGCGCGGGCGGAGGCGATCGCGCCCGACGAGGCCACGCGGGGAGTCGCCGAGTTCGTGCGCCTCGCGATCGAGTTTGTAAGGAGCGCCGAGCTCGCCCGCCGAGCCTATGCTGCCGGAAGGGTCGGAGACTGCCTGAAGCGCCTTGCCGATTGCCGAGCCGTTTTCGACCCGATGGAAAGAATCGCCACAAGGACCCACGCCCGAATCGGGGGCTCCCTTGCGGATATCGAGCGCTGCCGGATCGCGCGCGAGAAGGTGGAGACCGTCATGCGGCGTGTCAAGCAGTACGGAGACGGATCGTTGGGTTACCTGCCGGCGTTCGAGGTCCTCACTCACCCCCGCTTCGTCCCTCACGACCAGGCGTGTTGGTGGCTCATCAACTCGTGGGGCGCGGAGTAGTCGGCCCCAGCGGAAACGGCGGGGAGCTACCCCGGATCCCGAGCCGTGAGCGGACGGGTTAGAGGGCGCTTGAACGAGCAGCAAATCGCCACGGCCAGCGCGTCGGCAGCGTCGTCCGGCTTGGGCGCTTCCTTCAGGCCGAGCAGCTTCGCCACCATGAATTGCACCTGCTTTTTCTCCGCCGCGCCAAAGCCCACCACCGATTGCTTCACCTCGGGCGGCGAAAACTCGCTGACCTCGATTCCCCGCTCGCTCGCCGCCAGCAGCACCACGCCCACCGCCTTCGCCACATCGAACGCCGTGGTCTTGTTGGCCGCGAAGATCAGCTTCTCCACCGCCAACACATCGGGCTGGTGCTCCGCGATCAAGCGTTCGATCTCGGCGTGAATGACCTTCAGCCGCTCGGCCAACCCGATCCGAGGGGTCTGGATCGTTCCGCTCGCAAGGTGCCGAACGGTCGAACCCGTCTTGAGGATGCAGCCAAACCCCATTCTTTCGTACCCAGGATCGATGCCGAGGATCACCATGGGTCAGGTCCTTTTGAACTTGCGGAGCAGGTCGGCGATGCTGAGGGTGATCGTGATCGGCCGTCCGTGAGGGCACAGGTAGGGATTTTCCGTGGTCGCCAGGTCGAGAAGCAGCTTCTCCATCTCCGCAAGGCTCAAACTGTCGCCCGCCTTCACCGCCATCCGGCAGGCGCTCATGATCCACACTTGCTCCCGGCTGGGCGTGGGACGAGTCGCGTCGGGGGACTCGGCGAGTTCCTCGGCGAGGTCGCGGAGAACCCTCAGGGCGTTCTTCCTTCGCAGGGCCGCCGGAACCGCCCGCACGAGGAAGGAATCCCCCCCGAAAGGCTCGATCTCGAACCCGACCGACCGAATATCGTCGATGCGCTCGGTGAGGGCGAACGACGCCCGGCGATCCAGTTCGAGCGTCTCTGGCGTCAAGAGACCCTGTTTCTCAATCGAAGACGGCCCCTTCAGGCCGCAAAGGTACTCATACAAGACCCGTTCGTGGGCAACGTGCTGGTCCACGATGACGAGGCCATGCCGGCACTCGGCGATGATGAAGGTGTCCATCGCCTGGCCGATCACGCGCAGGTCCTCCAAAAGGTGGCCAAAAGGAAGTTGGGACCCCGCCAGCGCCCCCGGAACCCCCTCCCCAGCGCTCACAAACGGGTCGGGCGACTCGGGGGCTCGCGCATCGAGCTCGGCGGAGGACACCGAATCTCCCGAAGCGCTCGTGGACGACGGGACGCTGGGCAGAGGCATTTGAGACCGAATCGCCGCCTCGAAGAGCCGAGCCTCCGCCTCAGACCATCCCCCCAAGCCCCGTCCCCCGTAGCTTCCAGCAGGAGCTTCGGGGGCGCGAGACGAAGCCAGCGCCTCGTTCACCGTGGCGATCGTGGCCGCGCTTGGAATCATCCCGTGGAGCATCAGGCCGTCCCGAATCGCGTGGTACACCGAGTCGAAGGCTTGGCCCTCTTGCTGAAAGCGGACTTCCGTCTTGGTCGGCGAGACGTTCACGTCGATTCGGCTGGGGTCGACATCGAGGTTGAGCAGTACGACCGGAAATCTGCGATCGGGCGCGAGCGAGCGGTACGCCTGATCCACAGCCGCCGTCAGCGTTCGCGTCTTCACCGGGCGCGAGTTCACCGCGACGTACTGAAACGCCCTCGTGCTCTTCGTGAGGTGGGGCGGGCTGACGAACCCCCGCACCCGCACGCCCGCAACGTCCGCTTCGATTTCAGCCAGGCCCTTGGCCAGTTCACGGCCCCAAACCGAGCCGATCGTCGTGAGCAGATCGCCGGAGCCCTCCGTCGTAAGCACCGTGCGCCCGTCGTGAGTCAGCGTGAACCGCACGTCTGGGTAGGCGAGCGCGAGGCGAGACACCACTTCGGTGCATGCGTTCAGTTCGGTCGTAGGCGAACGCAAGAACTTCAGCCGAGCAGGGGTGTTGAAGAAGAGGTCGTCCACCACGACTTCGGTTCCCTTCGGCCCAGGTTCCGGTCCCTCGTGCCTCAGCCTGGGGCCTTCGTACTCGACCCGATACCTCAGGCCCCCTTCCGCCCCCGACGAGAGGCTGAAACGCGACACTGACAGGATCGAAGGCAAGGCCTCGCCCCGGAACCCCAGAGTCCGGACGCTCCACAAGTCCGCCGAGCGGGAGAGCTTCGAGGTTGCGTGCCGCTGCACCGCCAGCCTCACTTCATCCGGCCCCATTCCGGCCCCGTCGTCGCGAACGGCGATTCTCTTCGTACCGGCTCCGTGGATCTCAACTTCGATGCGCCGCGCTCCGGCATCCAGTGCGTTCTCGCAAAGCTCCTTCACCACCGAAGCCGGGCGCTCGACGACTTCGCCCGCGGCGATCTGGTCGATCGTGGCGGAGTCGAGCAGGCGAATTCGGGGCGAGGAAGCTGCCGTGGGCATGTGTATTCAGTCAGACGACGCCGATATACGGATTGTAGCCCCGTTTCTCCGCGGCTCTCGGTGGAAAACCCACTTGGGTTTCTGGCCGCAAGGGTGGAATAAACAGGGTAGGTCGTCGGGTTCGATCGCGACGCGAGAATAGGGGCAAAAAGGGCGGAATGTTTACGTTTATCGGCATCGCGATCGTGCTCGTGGCCACGATCGTAGGCTACGTGATGCACGACGGCAACATCGGCGTGCTGATCCAGATCAACGAGTTCGTGATCTTGATCGGCGCGGCGGTGGGCTCGCTGATCGCCGCCAATGGCATGGAGGGGTTCAAGCGCGTCATCAAGGCCGTGATGAGCCTCCTCAAACCCGACCCCTACACGAAAACCGCGTACATCGATCTTCTCAAGATGATGTATCAGCTCTTCAACGTCGCCCGGAAGGAGGGACTGCTCGGACTGGAGCCCCACATCGAGCGCCCCGAAGACAGCGACATCATCAAGAAGTACCCCACTTTCCTCGCCAACCACCACGCGGTCGCCTTCCTCGCCGACACCATGAAGGTCATTCTGACCGGCGCTGTCGGCCCCCACGACCTCTCCGAAATGATGGAGATTGACCTGGAGACGGCCCACCAAGAGGAGCACAGGAACGTCACCGCGATTCAGACGGTCGGCGACGCCATGCCGGGGTTCGGCATCGTGGCCGCCGTACTCGGCGTCATCATCACGATGGGCAAGATCGGGGGCGAGGCCGCAGCCATCGGCCAATCGGTCGCCGCCGCGCTTGTGGGAACGTTCCTCGGGATTCTGCTCGCGTACGGCGTGTTCGGACCGATGGCCAACGCGCTCGACCTCAGGTTCAAGTCGGAGGGGCAATACCTCAACTGCATTCGCTACGCCCTGTTCAGCTTCGCGAGGGGAGAATCGCCCATCACCTGCGTCGAGTTCGCCCGCCGCAACATCGATCCCCGCGTGCGCCCCGGCTTCGTCGAGATGGAGACCTCGGTCAAGGAAAAGGCGGCGTAAACGGTGGCCGATACCCCCATCATCGTCAAGAAGAAGAAGCAGGAGGCCCACGCCCACCACGGCGGCTCGTGGAAGGTCGCCTACGCCGACTTCGTCACTGCGATGATGGCGTTCTTCATGGTGATGTGGATCATGGGAATGGACGCCGAGACGAGATCGATGGTGCAGGGGTACTTCAACGACCCACTTGGGTTTGTAAAGAACCCGCCCAAGAGCCAGAGCCCGTTCACGCTTCCCGGCTCCCCCGCGCCTAAGCCCGGCCAAGCCAAGCGCCACGGCCCCGACGTGATGGAGTCCGAGACCTTTGCGCTCAAACAACTCGAAGCTCAGATTTCGGAGTCTCTCAAGGGCGACGATAGGCTGCAAGAACTCGCCACGCACGTCGAGTTGAAGATCACCCCGGAGGGCCTTCAAATCGAGTTCATCGAGGCCGCGGGCGACGTGTTCTTCGAAACCGGCAGAGACATCATCCGTCCCAAGGCGATGGAACTCATTCGAACGGTGGGCCCGATCCTCGCCCAGTCGAACCGGACCCTAGTCATCGAAGGCCACACCGACGCGGCGCAGTACGCAGGCCTCAACTACACGAACCTCGAACTGAGCACGGACCGGGCGTCGGCCCTGCGCAAGGCGCTCTCAAGCTCCGGCGTCGCCCTCGATCAATTCCAGGAAGTCAGGGGTTTTGCCGACACGAAGCTGCGCGTCCCTGAAGACCCGCTGCACTACTCCAACCGGCGCGTGACGGTCCTTCTGCCCTTTGCGGCCGACGCAGACTGGGCCCAGCCCTTGCCCAAGACGCAACTCAAGGCCGGCCTCGAAGCCAAATTTCGCGACCCCGTCTCGCTCGCCCCGAACCTCCGCGATAAGGTCACCGAAGGACGCTTGCCCTAAAGCCCCAAGTCCATGTCCGAACTGTGGCCGGGAAACAGCTTCGCTCCGGGATCGAGGTACGTCTTGGCGACGCAAACGGCGGTAACGGCCTCGCCGACTCCCGTGGCGATCAGCTTGAGCTTGTTCTCATACGCGCACACGTCGCCGACCGCGAACACGCCCTTTCGGCACGTCTCGAAGGTCGTGGGATGAACCTCGATCTGGTTCCGCGTGATCCCCAGACCCCAATCCTTGAGCGGGCCCAGCGAGGATTTGAATCCAATCGTCACCACCATGGCGTCGACAGGGAGAATCTCCCTTTCTCCCGTTTGAGAGTTCTCCATCTCGATCTCTTGAATCCGCCCCTCCCCTCGCAGCGCTTGGACCGTGCGCCACAGCTTCATCTCGACTCCGCTCTCTCGAACGCGCCTAACCGACTCTTCGTGGGCTCGGAACTGGTCGCGCCGATGGATGAGGGTCACGGAGCGGGCCACCGGATGGAGGTGGAGGCACCAGTCGAACGCGCTGTCGCCGCCCCCCACGATCGCCACGCGCTGGCCGCGAAAGTCCTCGGTGCGCCTGACCCCATACGAAAGCCCTCGCCCTTCGAACTCCCCCTCGCGGTCGACTCCGAGCTTCGTGGGGCTGAACGCCCCCGCCCCCGCTGAAACGATCACCGTCCGGGTGGGCCAGCGCCTTCCGTCCTGCGTCACGACCGCGTATCCCTCCGACTCCTCGTGGAGGGTTTCCGCAGTCACCCCTAGGACCGTCTCAGGGGAAAACGCGCTCCCTTGGGCGATCATTTCGGAGGCGAGGTCCTTCGCCAAGATCTTCGGAAACCCCGGCATGTCGTAGACGTACTTTTCGGGGTACAGCGCGACGAGTTGCCCGCCAAGCTCTTCGAGGCTGTCGAGGATCCGAACGCTCATCCCTCTCATGCCCGCGTAAAAGGCCGCGAACAGTCCCACCGGCCCGCCGCCCACAATCGTCACATCCACCCGACGCATGGCTTCGATTGTAGACGGTAGCCAACGGGCGGGGCTGGGGGCCCATCTTAGTGGATACTGAGAGTTATTGAAACGATACGCCAGAGGGACCGGGGCCGGTAGCGGAGGCTCTTTCCGCTCGAAGGGGGCGACTTGCCTCCTTCGGTGGATCCCGCTGGCGCTGGGACTTGCCCTGAGCGGAATCTTGGGGGCTCAGGGGCAGCCTCCGTCCGCGCCGGTCTCCCGAATCGTCACAGTTGGCGTCAACAAGGACTACCCTCCGTTCGAATACCTGGACCCAACAGGCGAGGTTGCTGGATGGGATGTAGAAATGTTTCGGGAAGCTGCCCGCATCGCCGGGATCAGGGCCCAATTCGTCCATGGGTCGTGGGCGGAAATCCGCGAGCAGTTTGAAAGGGGTGAAATAGACGCGCTTGCGGGAATGTTGTGGTCCGAAGAGCGTGCAAAGAGCGTAGAATTCACGCGTGCGCACATGGACGTTCTGTACGGAATCTATGTACGGGGTCTGGACTCGGGCACGGCACTGGAGGACTTCAAGGGGCGCAAGATACTCGTCGAAGAAAGGAGTCTCGTTCACGAGGAGATGGTCCGTCTCGGCTATGCGGACGATCTGATTCCGGTAGAAAGCGAGCCAGAGACCCTCCGCCGACTCGCCCAGGGGGAGGGAGATTGCGCGATCGCCCCCCTGCTGATCGGCAATGAATGGAATAGCCATCGAGAGCCCCTCGATGTCACCCCTAGTCGGGCCTTGCTTTTCCGAGGACGCCTCTGCTTTGCTGTGCGAAAAGGCGACACGGACCTTGCCCGCACGCTTGACCTGGCGCTCGGGAAAATACTGACCTCGGGCCAATACGACCGGCTGTGGGGCTCAGTCTTCCCCAAGAAGAACACCGCGTCTACAGCGACCCCTCCCCTGGCCTACTGGCTTCTGCTCCCCGTCGGCGGCGCGCTCCTCGTCGCAGCGGCCTGGTACTACACCATCCGGCGGCAGGTGGTCAAAAAGACCCTCTTCATCAAGGAAGAGCTCCAACGGAGCGAGGCCATGCGCGAAGTCCTCGCCAACTCAGAACTGCTCTATCGGAGCGCCATCGAAGCCACCAAAGGCGTGCCGTACCGATTGAGATACGACAACCCCGACGATCCCACCGACCGCGAAGGGCACTATGAGTTCTTGGGGGAAGGGATCGAAGCGCTTGTGGGCGTTCCCGCTTCCCAACTCGACTGGAAAACGATGGGGACGATCGCCCATTACACCTACGACGGGGGGCAAACCACGCAGGAAGAGCTTCAGTCGAGGGCCAAGCTCTACCGAACGGGCAAGCTTCCGCGCTGGCACGGGGAGTTCGCCGTTCGCCACCCCGACGGAACGGTCCGTTGGTTGCAGGACGATGCGATTCCCGTTCTGGATGAATCTGCGCAAAGGGTCATTGGCTCGCTGGGCATCCTCCATGATATCACCGAGCGGAAGGAGTCGGAGAGGCGGATTCGCTCGCTGAACTCCGAACTCGAGGCGCGGGTCCGCGAGCGCACGAGCGATTTGCAGCGAACCGTGAGCGACCTCGAGTCGTTTACCTACACCGTTGCCCACGACCTCCGCGAGCCGATCCGCGCCATCAGCCTCCTCGCCGGCCTCATCAAGGAGGACAGTTCGACCCAGGTCGAGCCCATGACGATCGACTCTCTCGACCGCATCGAGCAGTCCGCCCAGCGCCTTTCGAGGTTGGTCGACGGGATGTTGAAGCTGTCAAGGGTCTCTCGAACCGAAATCAGCAAGGAGGACGTGGACTTGTCGGCGATCGCCGAGGACGTCGCCGCCCACCTGATGGCCCTCAGGCCGTACCGAGACCTCCGATTCCGAATCGAGCCCGACGTCCTTGCGCACGGCGACCCGGACCTCCTGAGATCGCTGGTCGAGAACCTGCTCTCCAACGCTGCCAAGTTTTCGTGCCAGGTGGAGCAGCCGCTGATCGAATTCGGCGTAACGGAGTCGAAGGGGCGCAGGGTGTACTTCGTCAAGGACAACGGCGTGGGGTTCGACCCTCGCTACGCCGACAAGCTCTTCCGGCCATTCGAACGGCTCCACGACTCGTCGGACTTTCCCGGATCTGGGGTGGGCCTCGCCACGGTACAACGGGTCGTCGAGAGGCATGGCGGGACCGTCTGGGCGTCTTCCGGAAGCGGCGAGGGGGCGACGTTCTTCTTCGAGTTGGGGTCCGACGACAACCAGGCGACGCCCCCCAGTCCGTTAGAATAAGCCATGCACACTACCAGACCGAGGCTCACGCCGTGTCGCTGAAGATTCGCCCCAAGCCGCCTGGGCAAATCACGATCGTGTGTGGCAGCATGTTCGCCGGAAAGTCCGAAGAGTTGATTCGCTTGGCACGAAGGGCTCTGTATGCGAAGAAGAAGGTGCAGGTGTTCAAGCCGCTGATCGACTCTCGCTTCCATGAAACCATGGTCGTCACGCACATGGGAGTTCGGCACGAGGCGATCCCTGTGGCTTCCGTGGCCGACCTGGAATCAAAGATCGACCCGGACACCCAGGTGGTTTGCGTTGAGGAGGCCCAGTTCTTCGACTTTTCGCTGATCGATCTGGCCGTCGACCTCGCCGACAATGGCCGCGAGGTGATTTGCGCCGGACTCGACCAAGATTTTCGGCGCAAGCCGTTTGGTCCGATGCCCCACTTAATGGCGGTGGCAGACGAGGTGATCAAACTTCGCGCCATTTGCGTCGAATGCGGCGCGACGGCGAGCCACACCTACCGGCAGATCGAAGGCAAGCCGGCTCATACGGACGATCCCATCATCCTCGTGGGCGCCACCGAGCGATATGAAGCCCGTTGCCGGCGGTGTTTCAAACTGAGAGGCGAGCGCCCGCGGTCCTCCAAGCATCGAGGTTGGGCGCAAGCCAAACGGGTCCTGCCTAAAGAATCCGGCTGAGGTCGATCGTCATGTCCACCGCCCCGCCCGCTTGCTCGATGGGCGCGTTCTTCAAGTCGGCAGAGAGCTTAACTAAGGTTCCGTCAACGACATTGATCCAGAATTTGCCCGTTGCGGTCGCAGGCGAATCCCCGCCGACTTCGGCGAACTTATAGCCGACGACCATCGTTTGGGCCGAGCCCAAGTTGGTCCGTTCGAGCACCTCGTACTCGGACTTGGCTTCTCGCTGGCCGGTTTTCGGGTCGGCCTTGAAGTCATGCGACCAGCGATCCCCGACTTTGAGCGGGGTCCCGGGCAGAATCAAAGCGGTCATGTTGCCTCTGCGGCTGTCGTCCGGGCTCCGCGTCGCGCTTCGCACTTCGAGCTGTTCGCCGGTCGCCTTGACCCTGCTCACGACGACCGCGTTGTCTTCGTTGGTGGGAAGCGCCTGTCCGTTAAGAAGCAGCCGAACGTCCGACTGGGTGGACTCGACCGTGATCACGTCCTTCTCGTCGACTTCGAGCACCCGTTCCGTGTTGACGGCCGTAAACACCACGCTCGCGCCGGGGGCTTCGATCTTGACCTTAAGCGCAAATTGCAGCACGTCGCCTTTCTTGGCGACCCGGAGCAGGGTTGCCGAGTCCTGAGCCCCCGCAGCCATCGCAAATAGGGCCATCATTCCGGCCAGCCAGCGCCAACGTTTCGTTTTCATAAGCACTTCAAGTCTCTCGGCTTGCTATTGTACTTGACGATCTCCTCGGCAAGACTCGCCTTAGGGGCGGTACGATGGTCCCTCGAACATGGGCCAAGCCGCTCTGACTTTTGATTGCGCCGGGACGCTGATCGCGGTTCGCTGGGAGCCCGCGAAGTTCGCGGTCGAGTGCGCCGAAGAGGCGGGCGCGCGCTTCCCGTCGGTCACCCACGCCCAAGACGCCTATTCCCGGCTCCTGAGCTCGCGATGGAGCAAGTATCAAGAGCTGAACCTCCTGCGCGACCGCGCGACGTGCGATCGATTCTGGGCCGAACTCACGCGCGATTGGCTCGAAGGGGTCGGCGAGAGTTCGGGGCGCCTGAACGAGATTCTGGAGATTGCCCGGTCGCGGTTGTACGGAGACCGGTGCGACCAGTTCTCTTTGTTCGAGGACTCGCTTTGGGCGCTCGACTGGGCCAAACGCCAAGGCTTCCGGCTGGCGGCCCTCAGCAATTGGGACTATTCGCTCCATCTGGTGATCGATCGACTCGGTATCCGAGAGTACTTCGATGAAGTGGTCGCCTCGTTGGAGGAGGGCGTGGAAAAGCCCGACCCGCGGTTGTTTCAGATTGCCTTGGATCGGCTTGGCGTGGAGGCGGCAGAGGCGACTCACATCGGGGACGACAGAATCGACGATTGGACCGGGGCGAAGGGCGCTGGCCTCCGCGCGATTCTTCTCGATCGTTCGGGGGGAGGTGGGGATCACGCGATCTCCAGTCTGCGGGATCTCCCGGAGGCGCTTGAATGCAGGATTTGAGTCTGTACGACTACGAATTGCCCGAGGATCGAATCGCGCAGACTCCCCTCGAGCCGCGAGACGCAGCCAAACTGCTCTGGCTTTCCCGCAAGACAGGCGAGATTCGGCACAAGAGGTTCTCCGATCTGCCGGACCTGCTCGAAGAAGGCGACCTCCTGGTGTTGAACGACACACGGGTGACGGCCCTCCGGCTGATAGGTAGGCGAGAGACGGGCGGAGGAGTCGAGCTGCTCTTGCTCAGGGCGCTCGAAGGTGCGAAGTATGTCGCTCTGTGCAAGCCCGCCAAGCGATTGAGGGCGGGCACAGAGATCGAACTCAGTGAGACTCTAACCGCCACAGTCCTCGACGATGGGGGCCAGGGCCTGAAGACGCTGCAACTCCGATGTTCGAACAACTTGGAGGAGGAGCTGAGCCGAGTCGGACGAGTCCCCCTTCCGCCCTACATACACTCGAGTCTTCCCGACGCCGAGAGATATCAAACGGTCTTCGCAAGGTCGCCGGGAAGCAGCGCCGCCCCCACTGCCGCGCTCCACTTCACCTCCCAACTCCTCGATCGGTTGCGGTGCAAGGGCGTGCATACCGCCTTCGTGAGCCTCGACATCGGCCTTGACACGTTCCGACCGATCCAGTCGGAGCAGGTCGAGGACCACTTGATGCACGGGGAGCTTTGCCGCCTTCCTGAAGAAACGGCCGCTGCGATCCACGGAAGCCGGGGAAGGATCGTTGCCGTTGGCACGACCGCAGTGCGAACTCTCGAATCGTTCGCGGTGGGTCCGAAACAGGTCGATTCTGGGGAGATAGTGACCCGGCTTTTCATCCGGCCGCCCTACGACTTCCAGATCGTCGACGGAATGATCACGAATTTTCACCTGCCCCGAACCTCCATGCTGTTGATGGTCGCGGCGTTCGCGAGCCGGGAGCGGTTGATGCGTGCCTATGCCGAAGCGCTCTGCACGGATTACCGGTTTCTTAGCTTTGGAGATGCGATGCTGGCCCTGTAACCGGTCTTTTTGCGGTCAGGACGGGCAATCGACAGACTTCTCAAAGTAGACTTAGCTCAAACCTACTGAAGAGGACAACTGATTGAAGCAGAAAGATTTTGACCCGATGAAATACATCGAAGATGCTTTCCTCGACAAGTCGGGCGAGAAGCGCGCGGCGAACGGTTCCAGTGGGCAAGAGGTAGACATTCCTTCGATTTCCGACTACCTCCAGGCCGCTCCGAGCGAAGGGACGTCGAAGGGCTCGGCATCGAAGCCGAAACAGCCCAACAAGAGGTTCCGCAAGACGGAGTTAAGCGCCCCAAGGCCCCGGAAGACCAAGAAGCCCGTCAAGCCGACGGTCGTGGACGACGAACTCAAGGCGGTCTGGGAATCGCTCCCGAAGAACCTCCACTTCCTCTTGAGCTTCTTTGATGACTCCGTTACCGGCAACTACTATCGCGGCGAGTTCAAGGAGTCGAGGGAGACGCTGATTAGGCGACTTCTCGATCCCGAACTCAACCTCGAAGAGGCGAGCCGGCTCCTCGGCGTATGTCCCGCGACGGTTCGCAGATACACGAATCGGGGTTGGCTCAGCCACCACCGCACCAAGGGCGGCCAGAGGCGGTTCCGACTTCGCGATATCGTTAGGTTCGTCGAAGAGCACGGCAGACTGCCGGAGGAGTAGGCCTTGCCCGAGCGAAGATTGCGGATCGCGGTCTTCTCCGATAGCGCGCTCCCCGTCCTCAACGGGGTCAGCATCAGCGTCGATACCATGATCCGCCAGCTTCGCGACCGTGGGCATAGCGTCCACCTCTATACCGCGTCGTCCAAGGGTTGCAAGGACAGCGATCCGAACACCTACCGCTTCCGCGCGATCGAAGTCCCTTGGACGAAGGGCTATTCGCTCGCGGTTCCGCCCTTTTATTGGATGCTGAAGAAGTTCCGAGCGAACGAGTACGACCTGATTCACACGCACACCCCATTCACCATCGGCTTCGTGGGGCTTAGGTGGGCCGAATCGCACGAGGTCCCGATCGTCGCGACGTATCACACGCTCTACGACCGATACGCCCACTACATCCCGCTGTTCCCCCGAAGGTACGTTAGGTTCAAGCTCGCCAAACACACCAGCTTCTATTACAACCGGGTGCGCCATGTGATCGTCCCGAGCCAAGCGGCCCAGAAATGGCTGCAACGGCACTCGGTCTCGACCCCGATCACCGTCATCCCGACCGCCTCCGCGCAACGGCGCATGATCGATCGAAGCGAGATTCGGCAGCGGCTGGGAATCGCGCCCGATCATAAGGTCCTGCTCTACGTCGGGCGAATCGCAAAGGAGAAGAACCTTCCGACTTTGCTTCAAATGACGAGGCTCGTCATGCGTCAGGACCCGAGCGTACGCCTGGTGCTCGTGGGCGACGGGCCCTATCGCGAGGAGTGCATGAGGCTGGCGCGCGACCTCGCCATCGGCGATCGGGTCCGCTTCGAGGGCTTTGTCCCACGGGACAAGGTGGACGAGTATTACGCCGCTTCGGATCTGTTCGTCTTCAGTTCGATCACCGAGACGCAAGGGCTGGTCGTTCAGGAGGCGATGGCCTACGGCCTCCCCGCCGTCGCAATCACGGGTGGAGGAGCGAGCGAGTGCATCGAGTCGGGCGTCAATGGCATCGTCGTGCGCAACGATCCGGTCGAGTTCGCGGACGCGGTGCTTGAAGTGCTCGCCGACGAGCGGGCGCACTCCGAACTGTCGGCGAGCGCGGCCAGGGCGGCTCGAACCACCTCCGCGACAGAGATGGCCGACCGCATTCTCGAAGTCTATCGGGGCGTGCTCTCGGTCCCCGCGAAGGTCGCGCCAAGCGGGCAGGGCATTGTCCGCTGATCGCGAGCCTACGGGGAGGCCCCTCGCAGCGTTTTTTGGCGCGCTCCTCTTTCTCGCCCTCCTTTCTCTGACCCTGTCTTACGTCGCAGTCCCCATCCGCTGGCTCGAGGTGGTGGGCCTGGGCGTCGCAGCGGTGTTCGTGGGGCTCCCGATCGCCGCCGTCTTCGCTGTGGGAATCTGGAGTTGGAGCCCATCGAAAGCGGTGCTTTTCGTCGTCGTCGGAGCCTTGGCCCATGCAGGGCCTCCGGTCCTCGCTCACCTCACGGGGGGCGTGGGGACTGCGCCCGCGATGTTCGCGCTCTCCCAGATCGGGCTCATCACTTGGACGACGGGTCTTGGCGCCCTTCTCGCCACCCTCCTCAGGGACAAGAACCTCTTGATCCCGGTCAGTCTTTTCCTTGCCGCGTTCGACATTTTCCTTGTCCTCACGCCGATGGGGTTCACCCGCCAGATCATCGAGCAAGCGCCAGAAACGCTCGCCAAGGTGGGGTGGGCGATTCCCGCGGCCAGTTCCGCTCCGACGGTGGGCCCCGTCACGCCGATGGCGCACATCGGTCCGGCCGACTTCGTGTTCGCAGCCATGTTCTCGGTAGCTCTTGTGAGGTTCGACCTCCGGCATCGCGCGACGATGATCTGGCTCGTGCCCGCCCTGATCGCTTACCTTGGGATCGTGTACTTCGTCGGCCCGTTGCCCGCGCTCGTGCCCATCGGAGTCTGTGTGCTCGCGGTCAACGCGGCCGAGTTCAAACTGTCAGCGCAGGAGTGGCTCGGAACTGCCCTCGTGGTCCTTATCGCCGGACTCCTCATTGGGTGGAGCGTGTGGCGAGGACGGCCATCTGGGCCTTCGAGCGGGGCGCCGAACCCAGCAGGCTCAGGATCGGCAGGCTCGCCTGAGCCAGCGATTCCAAATCCACCCCCGTAGGCATGCCCGAGCGCTCCAAGAAATAAACGAGGTCTTCGGTGGCGACGTTGCCTCCAGCGCCCGGAGCGTAGGGGCAACCTCCCAGCCCGCCCGCGCTGGAATCGAACGCTCGAAATCCAAGGTCGAGCGCGGCGGAAACGTTCGCGATCGCCGTTCCGCGAGTGTCATGGAAGTGCCAAGCCCACTTTTCGAGGGGAGCCACAACGAGCGCCAGCTTCGCCAAGGCTCGAACCTCACCTGGCGCAGCAACCCCGATCGTGTCCCCTAGGCTCACCTCGTCGACCCCAAGTTCAAGGAGTCGCTCCGCGACCCAGATCGTCTTCGCGGGTTCGATTCGACCGGCATAAGGGCACTCGAAAGCCGTGCTTACGTACCCTCGAATCCACCCCGAAGGCGTGCTCTCTCGAAACACCCGCGCGACCTCGCCGAAGGCGTCGAGAGACTGATCCACGGTCATGTTGAGGTTGCGCTGGGTGAAAGCATCGCTCGCGGCCGTAAAGAGCGCGATCCTTTCGACCCCGAGCGCGAGGGCCCGCTCCAGGCCCTTCGCGTTGGGAACCAGCGCGGAGTACAGCGGCCCTTCGGGCAGGCCGGGCCACAGCGATTCAGCATCGCCCAGTTGGGGCACCCATTTCGGGGACACGAAACTAGTCGCCTCGATTTCTCTGAGCCCCGCCCGGTAGAGCCTTTCAATGAAGGCGAGCTTCTCCGAGGTGGGAATGGGCGTGCCTTCGTTCTGCAACCCGTCTCTGGGGCCGACCTCGACGATGCGGATCATAAGGCGACTTTACTCGAAGCCACGCCCCCACGCTGAGGACATCGGGGCCACAAAAAGAAAACGAGCCGCCGGAGCGAATCGGGCGGCTCGTCGGAGGGAGGGGAGGGAGGACCCTATGCCGAGTTCTTCTTTCGCGCTCGCCGGGCGGCGACGGCTCCGAAGCCCAGCAGCATTCCTGCGATCGAAGCAGGCTCAGGCACTGCGTAAAGGTGGACCGACTCCTCGTTGCCAACCGTGCTGATCACGTGGGCAACGCCAAGAATGTCGGCGTCCTGCGGGGTTCCTGTGAAGAAGTCCGATTCGTCCAGACCGGAGCCCGTAAGGGTGAACACGCTCGAGTCCTGCGCCGGAATGCGGGTCGGGCCGCCCGTCTTGAACTCAATCTTGACGTCGAACGTAAGGCCCATCGGCGCGCCTTGCGTGTCGGCCGTCGCGCCCCAGTTGATCGAGTCCACGTGAGAATCTCCCGATCCGCCCCGAAGGGACGCCGGATAGGGATCCACGTTGAGCCAGAGAGTCTTGACCGTCTGGGTTGTGCCCAAGGGAGCGTTGTTGAAAACGGTGACCGAAACTTCGTCGGGCGCCGAATCCGTGATCGTAACGGACAGCACGGGCACGCCAGCGGCTATGCCGGGGCCAGTGAGTACGTTCGTGGAGTAGAAGTCGATGGTCAGAGCGCTGCCCAAGGCAGAGAACGACGCCATCGCCGCGAAGGCCAGACCTTTCAAAGGCCACTTTGAACTAATCATTCCTATAATCTCCTTTTTGATTTCGCACCAACCTGGCCAATGGCTCAAGGGGCGAACAGAGTTACCAAACTACGACTGCATTATACATGCCAAGGGGCTACGCCGACGGCAAAGAGTGACGAAAAAAGACGCGATTCTTCGCAATCCCAGTAGAAACGCCAGCCCGATTCGCTGTCAGGAAGATTCGGCGGGGCGCGGCTCCACGAGCGCGAGAAGTTGCCCTTCGACCACTTGATCGCCCGCCGATACGGGCAGCGAGGTCACCGTGCCCGCAAAAGGCGCCTCGAAAGATTGCTGGGTTTTCATGGCCTCGAGGATCACCAGCTTATCTCCCCTCTCGACCGCCTGTCCCTCGACCGCGCGGACTTCCACGATGGACCCCGGCATCGGGGCATGAATCTCTCCGCTATGAGCCCGCTTCTCCGATTCGCCGGCCGACGATGGCCGCCGCACTTCGAACTGCCTGCCACGGTAAGAAACCCACGTCACATCGCCCGCTCGAACGGCAAGCCCCGTGTGCGAGCCTTCCGGACCCCGTACGATCAGCCGCTCCCCCAGACGGGCGACCTCGAACCCCTCGGCCTGCAATTCGACTTCGGTCCCGTTCACGAGTCGCTTCAAACCGCACCTCTCCTGACGGTTTTCCCGACCCTGTAGCCTCGCGCAGCCTCCACCAACGATGCGAACAGCCTCCGATTCGCTTCGTGATCGCGGGAGCGTTCAGGGTGCCATTGCACGCCGAAGAGCCAAGGGCGCAGGCGGCTTTCGATCGCTTCGACCGTACCGTCGTCATGCCGCGCGACCACCTCAAGCCCCGGCGCGACCGCCCGGATCGACTGGTGATGGTAGCTCCGTCCTCGAATCTCTCCGCCGCCCACCGCCTCGCTCAACTTCGATTCAGGATCGGGGGCGAGCGACTCCCAGGTGCCGCCGGAGTGGTTCCCGTGCCCCACTTCGTCCGGCAAGTGCTGGACGAGAGAGCCTCCCATCACCACGTTGAGGAATTGACAGCCGTAGCATATACCGAGAATGGGAAGTTCGGCGGGCGCGGCCCGAAAGATCCGCTCCTCCCATTCGAACCGCTCCGGGCGCTGCAGGATCGCTCGGGGATGATTGGGCTCGCCCCACCTGCAAGCGTCGATGTCGTCACCGCCGGGAATCACCCAGCCATCGATCCATTCGAGCAGCGGCTCGACCTCCGTTTGCGGCGTCAAGACGACGGGATTTCCTCCGGCTTCGCTGATGGCCTGCGAGTATTCCCAAGCGAGGTTCAGCTTCGGCGGGCCTTCGGGCCTCCTCGTGTCGAGAACGAGGTCCGTAGTGAGGGCGATGGTCGGCTTCATTTACGGAGTGATCAGGCTTGAGATCGTCTCCACGTTCGCCCTGACCCGGTTCAAGAAATCCGCCGCCCCGACCCCGTTGATCAACCGATGGTCGAAGGTCAGCGAGAGGTTCACCAATCGGCGCAGCTTGATTTCGTCCACGACATCGTTGCAGAGGCCGTTATAAACCTCGCCGAGGAAGAGAGTCGCGATGCCAGGCGGGACCACGACCGGGACCGCGTCGCGGAGCCCGAAGGCTTGCATGTTGGTCAAGCTCAAAGTGACGGCCTCGTGCGCCTGGTCCTTGCCTCCTCGCGCCAGGTCGATCTTCTCCCGTGTTTGGTCCGCAAACGCCCGCCACGAAAGCTGATCCGCACGATCGACGACGGCCAGCACCAACTCATCTCCGGGCAACGCGACGGCGATCCCCAGCGAAGCGGCATCGTAGGTTCGAAGCGTGTCGTCCCCCCGAAGGGTCGAGCGGAACATCGGGAAGTCCTTCAGCGCCTGCGCCACTGCGAACGCGAACATCGTAAAGCTGGAAGGTTGGAACTCGTCCCCCGAAGCCTTTACCTGGGCCCTGTGCCTCTCGATGGGCTCCCAGTTGGCGGCCACCACGATCGTTCCGGGCACGACCAACTGACTCCCCCGCTGAAGCCGCGAGGAGAGCAGCCTCTGCTTCTGGCTGAGAGCAACCTCTCGGAAGGGTCCTCCTGGGCTCTCCGAAGAAGGCGCCGCTGAACCTGCCGAACTCAAGAAGGCGTCTACGTCCTCCGGCATCAGCTTGCCCGTCTTGGAGGGAATCGCCGAGAGTTGATCGTCGCTGAGCCCCTTCTCCTTGGCGTAGGCGCGGGTTCGTGGAGGGATCGAAGCGTTTCGGGCCGAAGGAGTCGCGGCAGGGGCCGCAGGAGCGGCGGTCTCGGAAGCGGCAGCCTCCGCAGCCCCCCCATGAACCTCCATTTCCTTCGTTCCTTCGGCGACCTCCATCCGAGCGACGGCCGAACCGATCGGCAGGACCGTGTCGACCTCGGCGACCCACTCGACGAGAACGCCCTCATACGGAGACTCCACGTCCATGACCGCCTTGTCGGTCTCCATCTGGTAGATCGGTTCGTCGCGCCGTACCGAGTCTCCGGGCTGCTTGAGGGTGGCGACGAGTCGAGCTTCTTGGAGCCCTTCTCCCATCTGGGGGATTCGAACGGCAATGACCGGCATACCTGCTGTGCTTTCTCCTTCAGGACCCAGCGGTCCCCGAATGTTTCTCAGTTTGGCACACACTTAGGCGCGTCGCGCAGGTATCCTTATGGCCCCGCGTTCGGGATGACGCTTCCCACTCGCTCGACCTGCGGACAGACCCTTGGCTCGGTGCATTTCGAGCTGTAGAGTCTCACAACCAGATCTTTCCAAGGTAACCGAATCGCAATGGCAAAGAAAGTCGCAAGCGTGATCAAGCTCAACATCCCCGCGGGCAAAGGGACGCCCGCGCCTCCTGTCGGCCCGGCCCTCGGCCAAGCCGGCGTCAACATGATGGAGTTTCTCAAGAAGTTCAACGAGATGACGGCGTCTCAAATGGGCAGCGTGCTTCCGGTGGCGATCACCGTCTTCGAAGACAGATCCTACGCCTTCGTCGTCAAGCAGCCCCTCGTATCCGACCTCATCAAGAAGTCGCTGAACCTCGAAAAGGCCTCCCCGAACCCCGGCAAAGAGGTCGTCGCGACGCTCCCCAAGGACAAGCTGCGAGAGATCGCGGCCAAAAAGATGGCGGACTTCAACACCACCGACGTCGAGATGGCGATGCGAATCGTCGCCGGCTCCGCGAGGTCGATGGGCATAAAGGTCGAAGAATAACGGGATTCGTACTTTCGTACATCCAGTTTTTCGGGTCGTTGCACTATACTTCCCAATAAGGGCCGAGAAGGGCCGCGGAATCCCCTTGGGACCCTTTTCGCACCGAATGAAACGGCGCTTCCCTTGGTGAGTCTAACGTTGGGAAGCTCGAAGAGTCGATGACCGCAAGACATTGGACGATCGTGATCGCAGGGCTGCTGACGGCGCTGACCGGAGCCGTGAGCCAGCAACTGAGCGCGGATAAGGACCCGGAGACGGGCGCCTTTGGTCCTGCGCAAGCGGCTGCCGACGTCCTCAGGGAAGTAGCTGGGACCGACGGGGCTTTTCTCGCTGCTGCGTTGCTGAAGTCGAATTTCGACCCTAACAACCTGGCCACCTTACTTCAATATCCCGACAACGAGATCGCGGTCGTCGCGATAACGGGCGCAAAGGTTCGGCAGGCCTTCGAGCGGTCGATCTCGCTTTATCCCCAACCCAACAGCAGCTTCTTGCAGATTTCGGGTTTCGAGGTAACGTTCGACCCGAAGGCAGCGCCCGGATCGAGGGTCGTGAGCGTCACCGCGAACGGACTGAAACTCGACGACGCCGCCACCTACAAGATCGCCATGCCCTCTTCCTTGGGGCGCGGAGGTCTGGGATACTTCAAGATATGGGACAAGCCGGACATCGTCTCAAGCCTTCCCAACATGACCGTCGAATCGGCGCTGAAAGGGAAGAAGGTCACCGAAACACGCCCTCGATGGGTGTCGCAATAACGGGATTCGGCCTCGCAGCCGCGCTTCTCTTGGCGGCTTGCGGGTCGGGGCGGGCCGTCGAACAGGAAGCCAACGCCCCCATTTCCCCAACGGGCGGGGCCAAGATCGAATCGCTCTTCGATTCCGAACAGGCCTGGAAGCACATGGTCGAACAGACCAAGCTGGGCCCGAGGTTCCCCGGTTCCCAAGCCCACCGGGACTGCCGGGACTACATCCAGGCGGAAATGAAGAAGCACGCCGAGAACGTGAGGCTTCAGGAATTCACCCACGTCTGGACCTCCGACCGCAAGAAGTACACGATGTGGAACATCCTTGGCGAGCAGAACTGGAAGGACGCGAAGGTTCGGGTCCTACTCCTCGCCCACTGGGATACGAGGCCGACCGCCGACATGGAATGGGAGCAGCACAAACAAAGGCAGCCGATCCTCGGGGCCAACGACGGCGCAAGCGGCGTCTCGGTACTGCTGGAGCTTATGCGGACCATGAAGGGCCGTTTGCCGAGCGACGTGGGCGTCCTGTATCTCATGACCGACGGCGAAGACCTCGGGCCCAGTCTCGACGAGATGTTCTTGGGGGCGTCTCACTTTGCCAAAAACCTGCCCACACCCAAGCCCGACTACGGGATTCTGCTCGACATGATTGGGGACAAGGACCTGCGTATTCCCCTCGAGCCCAACAGCCTGTACTACGCTGAGGAACTCGTCAACGCCTTTTATCGACACGCCGCCGAAATTGGACTCGGTTCGACCTTCCCCAAAGCATTCGGCCCGACGATCGAGGACGACCATATTCCCCTCAATAAGGCAGGCATCCCGACGATGGACCTGATCGACTTCAGCTACGACCCCTGGCATACGCTCGACGACACGCTCGACAAGTGCTCGCCCGAGTCGCTCGGCAAGGTTGGAAAGGCGCTCGAAACTTGGCTCCTGAAGTCGCCTCCGTTCCGCATGAAGAAGCCGGAATAGCCTACGCGCCCCACACGAACGGCTTTTCGTCGGTGAGCACCCGGCCGTGCTTGGCAAACGCCTCTTCCATGTAATCGGGCAGCGTAAACACCGAGCGCGCGTACCTTGGCGTAAAGTACTTGTTCGTCACCCCTCGCTCGTGGAACCTCCGGGCGATTTCGTCTTCGGAGAGTTCGAGGATGTCTTTCGACTTCGAAGCGAGGACGAAACCCCAAGGCATCATGAAGGTCGTCATGATCCCAAAGTAGGGCCGCACGTAGGGAAAGACTTCCTTCATCGAGCGCAGCGTTTCGACGCAGCAAGCGAAGCAGTAGGGATAGCTGAGGTTGGCGCAACCCGCTTGCAGGGCGAGCACCCCATCCTCCCCGAGCGCGTCGGCGCAAATCTGGAAGTACTCCGTGGTGAACAGGTAGATGGCGGGCCCTCCTTCGAGAGGGTCGGGCAGATCCGAGAGGATCACATCGTAGTTCGCTCCCTTTTGAGATTCGAGCCAGGCGCGCGCGTCGGTGTGGAGCAGCGTGGTCCTGGAGTCCTCGAACGAGCCTTGATGCCACTCCGGCAGATGTTCCTTGACGAACCCGATCAGTTCCTCGTCGATGTCGACCATGACGGCGGTCTCGACCGTGTTGTGCTTCAGCGCCTCGCGGAGGGTTGCCCCCTCTCCGCCCCCGCAAACGACCACCTTCTTTGGGTGCGGGTGCACGGTCATGGCCGGTTGGCTCATGCACTCGTGGAAGATGAACTCGTCGAGCAGCGAGCTTTGAATCTTCCAATCCAGGAAGAGCGTCTTGCCGAACACGGGGATCTCGACGATTTGGTACTCCTGATACTGGGACTTACCCGCGACGAGGATGCGCTCGATCGTGAAGTCCCACGTCACCGCGTCGGTGTGGGTCTCGCAGACAAAAAGGCCTGTGGCTTGTTGATACATCGGTAAGAACCTACCTCTTTGGGGCTCGGGAGGGCAGCGGCGGCAAGGGACGCCTCAACGGTGAACTTCGCTCTGCAATCCTCGGCGAACGACGAGGAATTTCACCCTCACCGGCTGGAACCTCTCCTGCAACACTTCGACGGCTCGGTGAACCCGCACCGTACCCCCGCAATAAAACAGATCGACGGCGGCGTAGCCGTGCTCAGGCCAGGTGTGGATGGTGTAATGCGACTCCTGAATGATGACTGCGCCGGAGACTCCGTACGGTTGAAACTCGTGAAACGAGGTCGCCACCACGGTGGCTTCGCTCTTCACCGCTGCCTCGCGCATCGCTTCGCCAACCGACGACTCCTGTTCGAGCAACCGAGGTTCGCAACCGTAAAGCTCGATCAGCAGGTGCGAACCGAGCGAAGGCTCCTCGCCGTCCGATGGCGGAAAGCCGCTTTCGTCCTCGCTGAGCCACTCTCGGAATGCGCGCACGTTGTCGCAGCGGACGAACGTCCAGCCCTCCTCCGTGGTCACGGTGGGGGCCGCAAGCCAAGGGCGAGCGAGTCGGGACACGAGCCCTTTGAGAGCGTCCCAAAACGAACGCTTCGGCTCGACTGCCAGCGCCGAAAACGCCAGCAGGCTACTCAGGATGATGAGAATGGACAATCACATGGACCTCACTTGTGAACCGTGCGCAGACACCAGTGGGGCTCTGGCGCGAGAAACCCTACGAATCTCGATCCAAGCCGGGTGAAGAGTCGGAACGTGCGCGACGACGGCTCCGCTTGCTTGGCTTGCAGCGACGTAACCCCATCGACATAGCGGACAAGGCCGCGTCCCGTTCACTCTGTTCGTTCTCCAACCGTTCCGGCTTGCCGGATCTCTCCTCAAGGGGAGCGAGTCCCCTTAGCCGCACCACGGTTACCCGTGACGCAAGAGCAAATTATACCAACGGCCGGTTGGGGTGTCAATGCAAGTCGGAATACGGGTACGCCCTGAGGCCTAGGTCAGTCGGCATACGGGTGCGAGGTGGGCGCGGCCACCTGGGCGGTATATCCGCAAACCCAGCGGCCCTGAATCAGGGCCTCGCCCCGCGAGCCTTCGCCGCAGATCAGAAACGTCTCCAGGCTCGTTTCGTACTCCCGAATCTCCTCGTCGGAAAACTGAAACTTCACGTAGAAGCGAGGGCTTTCGGACTCGACGAACTCCCAGTCCTCAAAAAGCCGCCTGAGCTGCTTGTCGTACGCCTCTTTGCCGATGACCACGACGTTGGGCACTCGAAACAGTTGTCCCTCGCCTTTTCTGGGCTGGCGGGCCTGCCGCAGCCCGATGTAGAGGGCAGACCCCGCCATAATCATGCCGACGAGTGTGACCATGGGACCGACCCACCGCAAGAGATACATGCTCACGTCTTCGCCCCGTGAAGCGACGAGCCTCAACGTCCCGCCTGCGTAAACGGCGATCGTCGCGAGGAAACCCAGCGGAATGAGGGCGAGTCCCCCGTACAGAAGGATCGCGAGCTTCGTTTCGTATTTGGCGCCTGGCGGGCGTTTCATCGCAAAGCCCCTCGACACGACCCTTGTTCGCCCCTGTCGAGCCGGGTTCCTTCTCTATCTTCAAACAAACTTGGGCTTTTCGACCCAGTATTACTGCCGGAAATCAAAGTACACCTTTTGGGCGACTCTCGCCCTGGCCAAAAACCGGTTATCCTATGAGTACTCAGTCTTTGATTGTGTGGAGGAGATATGAATAGGTTCTTTGCATTGGCGTGCGCCGCCGCGTTTCCGCTAGCGGCCAGCGCCCAAATCTACTTTAGCGACGACTTCGAGGTCGATCCGACGACCAATTACAGCTTCAACTCGTCGGTCGCGGGCGATCTCCCGGCCAATAACCTCAACAACGAGGCCAACTATTTCTTCGACTACTCGTCGGTCGGGATTCCTCTGGCGCCGAACTCGGCTGCTGGCGGCACGCGCGGCCTTAAGATGGAGACCAACGTCATCGGAAGCGGCGTGTTCAGTGGGTTCTCGACCTCGCCCCTCGGGCTCAGCCTCAGCGGAGATTACACGCTGTATTTCGACGCGTGGATCAACTTCCAGGGCCCGTTCCCCGGCGGTGGGAGCGGAACGACGCAAATGCTCTTCGCGGGCATTGGCGTAGCTGCGACCACGACGCAGTTCCCAGGCACGAACATTAACGGCGTTGGGTTTTCCGCAACGGGAGACGGCGGCACTTCGGCCGATTACCGGGCCTATACTGCGGTGGGCTCTCCGCTCGATCCTTCCACCGGAGTGTATGCCGCGGGGTCGCACTCGACCGCTCGAAACAACACCGACCCTTATTACGCCGGCTTCGTCGGCACGGTACCGGCGGCCCAAACGGCTTGGGCGAACGGCCAGGGCTTCTTCGACCAGACCGGAAGCACCAACCCAGGCGCGCAAGGCATGGCTTGGCGAAGGTGGAAGATCCAGAAGACTGGCACTTCGGCATCGTGGTACATCGACGGTCTGCGGATCGCGACGGTTGACAACGTCAACTTCACCGGCGACAACTTCTATGTCGGGATGTTCGACATCAACGCATCCTCGTCGACCCAGCCGATCTCGCGTGATCTGCTGTTCGGACTCGTCGACAATGTGCAGGTCGTACCGGAACCCACCAGCCTTGTGGCTTTGGGACTCGGCGCGGCGGCGCTGCTTCGACGGCGACGCAAGTAAGTTCGGCTACTGCTGACTTCGTAAGGCCGGTGGGCGCGCCTCGTCCGCCGGCCTTTTTTTGCGATAGCCAGTCTCCAACCCTTTTCCCATCCGCTCGTTTGCTTCAGAATAGGGCGAACCGATGCGGACAAAGAGCGGAAGCGGGATCGGGCCTGCCGTGAGGTTCAAACGCAGGCTGGCACGTGCGTTTCTCGAGTTCGACCGCCTGGAGACTTCAGGCGGCCTCGTGCTACTCGGGTGCGCGCTTGTCGCCCTGGTGTGGGCCAACTCGATCTGGTCGGACTCCTATTTCGAGATCGCTTCGACGACGATCGCCCTTCAGATCGGATCGTTCCTAATCGACAAGCCTCTGATCTTGTGGATCAACGACGGCCTAATGGCTCTGTTTTTCTTCGTCGTCGGGCTCGAGATCAAGCGGGAACTGGTCGCAGGCGAGCTTTCGAGCGTGAAGAAGGCGGCCCTCCCTGCGGCAGCTGCGATAGGAGGGGTCGTCGTGCCCGCCGCGATTTACCTCGCGTTCAATGCGGGCACACCGTCGGAAAGGGGATGGGGAATCCCGATGGCCACCGACATCGCCTTCTCCTTGGGCGTCTTGGCTCTGCTCGGCAAGCGCGCGCCCTACGAATTGAAGGTGTTCCTCACGGCGCTGGCCATCGTCGACGATCTCATCGCCCTGCTCGTCATTGCGCTGTTTTACACCCACGACATCAACCTGACCGCGCTCGGGTACGCCGCAGGCCTGATGGGCGTGCTCACGATGCTCAACCTGGCCCAAGTACGAAACCTTGTCCCGTACGTGTTGCTGGGGCTCGTGTTGTGGGTGCTGATTCTGAAGTCGGGAGTCCATGCAACGATCGCGGGCGTTCTGGTGGCGTTCGCCGTCCCGGTCCGCAATGTGGTGGACTCTCGGAAGTTCGTCGAAGACAGCCTCCACGCGATCGAGACCTTCAAGGCCTCCGAAACTGGAACCTACAACGACCTCCCGTCCGAGGGGCAGGTCGATGCGATTCACGATCTTTCGCGCCTTGCTTATAGCGTACAGTCCCCCCTCATTCGGGCAGAGTTGATGATTCACCCGTGGACGACGTACTTCGTCGTGCCCGTGTTTGGCCTCATGAACGCCGGGATCGAATTGCACGGGTCCGTTCATCAGGCGCTCTTGGAGCGGACGACCCTTGGCGTGATCCTCGGCCTCGTCATCGGAAAGCCGGTCGGCATCTTCCTCGCGTCTTGGCTGGGCGTGAAGCTCAAGCTGGTTCAGATGCCGCGCAACTTCACCTACGGAATCGTTTTGGGCGCCGGAGCGCTTGCTGGCATCGGCTTCACGATGTCGCTCTTCATCAGCGAACTCGCGTTCAAGGACCCCGTCCTCCTCTATGACGCGAAGCTGGGCATCCTAACGGCTTCGGCGGTATCCGCGATCTTGGGGCTCCTCCTCCTCAAGCGCTTTCTGCGGAAGGCGGGTACGTAGTCGGGAGCCAAGCGCGCCGAGCCTCCCAACGAGTACATTCAACCCATGCGCTTTGAGACCAAGGCCATACGCGTCGGGCAAGACCCAGACCCCGCGTCTGGGGCCGTCATTCCGCCGATCGTCCAATCGGCGACCTTCGCCTGGGAGAGCCTCGATAGCCCCCCGAAGTTCGATTACACGCGGGTTCACAACCCCGTGCGCGATGCCCTCGAACAAGTGGTCGCTTCACTCGAAGGCGGCTCGCGAGCGGTCTGCGTCAGCAGTGGAATGGCCGCGATCTCATCGGTGTTGGGGCAGCTCAACGCGGGCGATCACCTGCTGATGGCGAATGACATCTACGGCGGAACCCATCGCTTGGTCCATAAGCTCTTGCCGCAATACGGCGTTCGGTGCACCGAGTTCGACGCCTCTGACCCCTCGGACATCGCGCAAAAGGCCGAAAGTTCGACGCGAATGCTGATCTTTGAGACCCCGACCAACCCGACGCTCAGGGTCATGGACATCGCGGAGATCGCCTCCGAGTGCCGACGGCTCGGGTTCACTTCAGTCATCGACAACACTTTCGCCTCGCCTTACCTGCAGAACCCGCTCGCGCTCGGTTGCGACGTGGTGGTGCATTCGACCACGAAGTACCTGGGCGGGCATAGCGACATCATCGGCGGCGCAGTCGTGACGAATGACGACGATCTAGCGGATCGCGCCTTCGAATGGGCCAAGACCGTGGGGACGTCTCCCAGCCCCTTCGACTGCTGGCTGACCTTGCGAGGAGTCAAGACCCTTGCCGTCCGGATGGACCGGCATTGCCGCAACGCGCAAGCGGTGGCCGAAGCGCTCGAACGCCATCCCCGGGTCTCGCGGGTCCATTATCCGGGGCTGTCAAGCCACCCCTCTCACGAGGTCGCCAAGCGGCAGATGAGGGGGTTCGGGGGGATGATGTCGTTCGAGGTGAACGGGACGGCGGACGAAGCCAAGCGAGTCGCCGAGTCGACCCGGTTATTCCTGCTTGCTGAGAGCCTGGGAGGGGTCGAGTCCTTGATCGGATACCCGCCCGCGATGTCCCACGCCGCCATGACCGAAGACCAGCGTATCGCTTCGGGCATCCCGCCGACTCTGATCCGGCTCAGCATCGGAATCGAGAACGTCGAGGACCTCATCGAAGACCTCGCGCTAGCCCTCGAATCCACGGCCTAGCTGCTCGAAAAAATTGCTGCGAGCAAACGCCTTACGCAAGCGCATAATACAGATGTCGGTCGCTCTCCTCAGTCGGGTCTAAAGGTGAATGATGCTCACACTGGCGCTCTGGGTTGCCTTGGTCGGAAGCCCCTCTTGGTCGGCTAGACCGGAACCCTCTCAACAACTGCAATTCCGCTTTGAGGTCGCCCCGGCCAAGCGGGTGTTCGCTCGCCTCTCCGAGACGCTCGGCGAGAATCACGAAGCTGCGCCGGGCGTCGCAGACGATCTGTTGTTCCTCGACATCAAGGGCGCTTCGGCCGAAGAGATCCGATCCCGAATCGCCTGGGCTCTCTCCGCTTCGTGGTCGAAGGAGGAAGCGGGATGGGTACTGCGGAGGTCCGCTCGCCAATCGGAAGAAGAGTGGGAGCGCATGCTCAAGCAGCGTGAGCAGGGCCTCAAGAATGCGTTCGCCAAGTTCGAATTGCAGGCGGGTTTGCCGCAGTTCTCCGAAAGCGACGCCGAAGCCCTCATCGCCCGCATCCAGTCGGAAGCACAGCGCCCTCGAACCGACTACCGGGCCCGCTATGAAGCCCGAATGAGCATCTCGCGGCAGCTCCCGGAGGGCAGGCTTTCGCAACGCTTGATGGCGGCCTTCGATCCGGCGGTTTTCAACGCGCTGCCCCTCAACGAAGCGACCGTGCTTTCGTCTCAGCCCAACTCGATGCAGCGCCGCCTGCCTTTCTCGGTCGCCCAAGCGCTCGATGCCTTTCAGAAGGAGTATTCGGTGTGGCAAAAGGCGCTCGCCTCACTTCCCGAACCCGACGAAGAAGACGAAGAAGCGATGGCGCAGACTTACAACCCGATGGGCAGCTTCCTCATGAAAAGGCCCGCTCTCAATCGGCCCCTCGCGAAGGTGAACGTCGTCGTCGAGAACTACGCGGACTCGATCCAGCTTGGCATCCAAATCCTCGATGCGGATCAAAACGTGATCGCCGATGAGTGGGAGAGCGTGACCCTGATGGACCCCTTCTACGAGGAGATGGTCAGCGGCGGGGATTTGGCCGGGAGCGGAGAGAAGTTCGTCTTCAGCGAGAACTCCCAGAACCTGATCGATCATATGTCCCACGAATGGAGCGAGATGGAGGAGGACGAACCCACGCCCGCGCCGCCGCTCAGTCCCGAGGTTCGGCAAATGCTTTTGCGCCCGGAGTCGAACGACCCCGCTTCCTGGCTCCTAACGGAGGTGCTCACCGGCTACTCGAAGTTCTTGGACAAGAACGTTGTGATCGCCCCACGGGACCTCTTCTACATGTGCCTAGTGCTGACAGCGGAATCCGGGATCACCCCTCAAGTCTGCGAGAGGATCGTCCTTAGCCCCTCGCTTTTCGAGCGAGCGACAGAAGGGGAGTGGCTCCAAGCGCGCCTTTGGAATGCTCCGCTCGTGCGAAAACACCGAACCTCCCGAACGGCGTTCGGAAAGGCGCTGCGGGCCGCAGATGGCCTTGGCTACCCGACCGCGGACATCCTCAGCGAGTTCGCCACAGCCAGTCCGGTCCCCGACCCCGCCGACTACCTCTCGTCCGAATGGATCCCCAGCCTGCTGCAGCCCGAAATGAGCGACACATGGGATCAGGTCAGCTACAACAACGCGGTCTTGCGCTTGTTCGGTTCGCTGACCCCCGCGCAGCGCAGCCGGATGGCGGCGGCCCCCGTTGCGCTCGGTTCGCTTTCTCCGCAGCAAAGGCAACTGATCACTCGCGCGGTCTTCGCCGAGAGGGAGTTGATGCCTTTCGTCGACGAGGAAATCGACATCGAGTTAGCCGAGTCTGAGGAGGGCCAGTTTTGGCGTACGGACGAGCCCACGGAGCTGTTCCCTACCGGGTTGCCCTCGGAAGGCACGGTGCAACTCGAGGTGGAGACCCTCTCCGGGGCGATGGTGTCTTATGGCGGCGAAGGTTCGAGGTCGTTCATGTCTGCCGAAGACCTCGCCTATTACGAGCTTCTGCGCACCGATCCCAAGTTCCGCGAGGAGATGGAGGACGAGCCGGTCGAACTCGGGCCGATGTGGGTGGCAAGGCAGCACACGTTCGAATTCTCCTTCGTCTTTGGCGCAAACGTCACTGGATCGCTCTCGTTCGACGTGACCGAATTCGATAAGCGGGACATTCCGAGCATCGCTCAACTCCCCGCGGCGATCCTCCAAGAAATCCGCGTCCACATGCAGAACTTGAAATCGGGCGCGATTCCGCCCCGACCTCAAAGGTAATCTCCTGCGCCAGTGATAAGGCGAGCGCTGATCGTTTGGGGCGGATGGGAGGGCCATGAGCCGGAGCCCGTCGCAAGGCTCTTTCAAGAACTCCTTGTGGGCGAGGGCTTCCAGGTCGAAGTGACGAACTCACTGGCCCGGCTCGAGGACGCCGACTTCCTCCAGCGCCTGGGCTTGATCGTGCCCATCGTTACGATGAGCCGGATCGAGCCTACGCAAACTCAAGGGGTCTCGCGAGCGGTGGCTGAATTTGGGGTCGGACTTGCGGGTTGCCACGGCGGAATGTGCGACTCTTTTCGAGAGGATACGGACTGGCAATTCATGACCGGCGGGCAATGGGTGGCCCACCCAGGAAACGACAACGTTCGCTACCGAATCAGGATCGACCGCGGCCAGCCTCATGAAATCACCGAATCCATCGGAGATTTCGACGTCGTTTCGGAGCAGTACTACCTTCACGTCGATCCGGGCAACACCGTTCTGGCCTATACGGACTTTCCCCACCCCGATCACCCGGGCGCCCACAGCGGCAACCCCTGCAAGATGCCCCAGGTCTGGACGAAGAATTGGGGGCGCGGAAAGGTGTTTTATTCGGCGCTCGGACACTCGCGAGCCGTCCTGGAAGAGCCGCTGCCAAAGGAACTGATGCGGCGCGGATTCCTATGGGCGACCCGTCGCGACGAGGGATTCTAGGCTACTTCCGAGCTAGACTGCTTCGGCTGATCCAACCCCGATCGATGCAGGCCCGAGCCACCCGCTCCACCGCAACGGCGTAGGCCGCCAGCCGGGGATGGACGTTCAACGATTGGCGTTTCTCCTCCACCGTGTGAAACGCTTCCGTCATGCGCTCATCAAGCCTCCAATGCACCTGCTCCAGCTTCCAACGGTCGAGGTTGAGGTTCTGCACCTGCTCGAAGTAGCTCACCGTGACCCCACCGGCGTTGCAGAGGAAGTCGGGAATCACCCTCACTCCCCGAGCGTGAAGGATCGGGTCGGCTTCCGGAGTGGTGGGCCCGTTTGCGAGTTCGGCGACGATCTTGGCGCGAATCCGCTCGGCGTTGCCGGAGTGGATCACGTTTTCCAGCGCGGCAGGGATCAGCACGTCCGTTTCGAGTTCGAGCAGGTCCTCAGGCTCCACGCGGGTTGCGCCGGCGAGCCCGACAACGGAACCTGTGGCGTCTTTGTGCTCCTGCGCCGCCTGTGCGTCGATCCCGTCGGCGGAGTGGATCGCCCCGCGGGAATCGCTGATCGCAATGACCTTGGTTCCAAACAACTGCTCGATCAGCTTGTGCGCGAATGCGCCCGCATTGCCGTAGCCTTGAATCACGGCCGTGGCCTGGCTCAAATCCAGACCGAGATTCGAGGCCGCCTCCCGGATCGTGTACATGCCCCCTCGCGCGGTCGCATCGTCCCTCCCCAGAGAACCGCCCAAGTGAACCGGCTTCCCCGTAATCACTCCCGGCCGATGGTGGCCCCGAATCGTCGCGAACTCGTCCATCATCCAAGCCATGACTTGAGGGTTCGTATACACGTCGGGCGCAGGAACGTCCACGTCGTCGTCGATGTACTTCGCGATCGCCCGAATGAAGCCCCGGCTGACGCGCTCGAGTTCGCCTTCCGAAAGCTGCTTCGGATTGCAGATCACGCCTCCCTTCCCGCCACCCAAAGGCAGGTCCACCAACGCCGTCTTCCAGGTCATCCATGCCGCGAGCGCCCGTACGGTGTCGACCGTTTCTTCCGGGTGGAAGCGGAGTCCTCCCTTGCAGGGCCCGAGCGCATGGTTGTATTGCACTCGAAAACCGGTAAATACACGGGTGGAGTCGTCGTCCATTCTGACGGGGAAACGAGCGACGTGCTCGCGCATCGGCTCGCGGAGGAGCGAGTGGATCTCTGGGGGTAAATGAAGGAGAGCGGCCACCTCATCGAGTTGGGTTTGAGCCGCCAAAAAGAGGTTCGACATATCGCGAAACAATCCATTCGGCGGACGGCGCGCCGTTTCCTTCCGACTTTCGTTCGTTCAGGCCCCAGCAAGGGTACGCTCTGCGCGCATGTCAACCGTCGAAGTGATTTCCCTGGGTGGAGTGGGCGAGATCGGCAAGAACTGCACCGTGGTCCGACAGGGCGACGATATCGTAGTTCTCGACTGCGGACTTTCCTTTCCCAACGAGGAAATGCCGGGCGTCGACATCGTGATCCCTGACTTCACCTACCTCATCGAAAACGCGGCTCACGTCCGAGGCGTGTTCCTGACTCACGCCCATGAGGACCACGTAGGCGCGCTGCCCTACCTGCTGCAGCACATCGACGTGCCCATTCATGCCTCCGAGTTCACCTTGGCGCTGATGAAGCCCAAGCTCGACGAGCAGTTGCCCAAGAGGAAGCTCGACCTCCGCCCCTTTCAGTTCGGCGACATCCTCGAAGCCGGGGCGCTCAGCGTCGAGCCCATTCGCGTAACCCACTCGATCCCGGAAAACGCCTCGTTCGCCGTGCGCACCGTCCACGGCATCGTGCTGCTCACCGGAGATTTCAAGTTCGATTTCACCCCCGTTGACGGCAAGCTGAGCAACGTCACGAGGTTCGGCGAACTCGCTAAAGAAGGCGTCGTTCTGCTGCTCAGCGACTCCACGAACGTCGACCGCAAGGGATGGGGGCCCAGCGAGAAGATCGTGGCAGACGGGCTGAGAAAGGTCTTCCTCGAAAGCCCTGGCAGGGTGCTGCTTACCACCTTTGCTTCGACGATCCATCGGATGCAACAGGTGTACGAGGTCGCCGCTCAAACGAACCGGAAGGTCGCGGTGGTCGGCCGCCGAATGGAGCAAAACGTCGAGACATGCTCCCGGCTCGGCTACATGAAGATTCCGCCTGGGACTCGAATCAGCCTCGAAGAGACGAAGAACTACCCGCCGGAGCAGTTGGCGATTTTGACCACGGGCAGCCAGGGAGAGCCTCTCTCAGCTCTGGTGCAAATGTCGAAGGGAACGTACGGGAGGCTCCAGATCCAGCAAGGCGACACCGTCATCTACTCCGCCAGGCCGATCCCTGGCAACGAGGCGGCCATTTGGCGAACCATCAATCGGTTGTTTCGGCAAGGGGCCAGGGTCGTCTACGGCGACGATCCGCCGGTTCACGTCAGCGGCCACGCCTACGAGGAGGAGCTCAAGCTGATGCTCAACCTCACGCGGCCTTACTACTTCGCGCCGGTCCACGGCGAACGCAGGCACCAGTACGAGCTCGCGCGGCTTGCGTTCCAGATGGACTACCCCGAGCACAGGGTGTTCCTCCTCGATATCGGGGAGCGCCTGGTCGTCGAGGAGACTGACGCGAGGATCGAAGACCGGGTGCCTTGCGGAAGGGTTCTGGTAGATAATAGTGGCACTCCCGGCGTCACTGATGACGTTCTCCGCGACCGCAGCAATCTCTCGCGCGAAGGCGTGATCGCCGTCACGGTCGCGATCGACGTCGAAATGGGCGAGGTCGTGGGCGACCCGTATGTTCAGGTTCGGGGAGTCCATTCCAGCGAAGACGTGGGCAAAATGGTCGCAAAGGCGCTCGACGACTTGCTGGACAGCCTCAATGTGGACGACCTTCGGGACAGCGACAAGGTGCGCCACCTGCTGGCGGAGGCGGCCCGCCGCGTCGTGCAGCGGTCGATCCAAATGCGCCCGCTCGTCTTGCCGACGGTCGTCGAAGTGTAAGAGACCCAACGGAATCGAGTCGGGGGAAACTGCGCCCCGCCGAGCAGACGTATGCCAAACTGAGAGCGAAAAACGGCGCTCACCGTGGGGTTGGGCGTTCGGGACGCCGATTTCGGCGCTCGTAGCGATTGGAGAACAGGGAAGTTGAATCCGAAAGCCACCGAGCCTTACATCCGATACCAAGACGTGGTCGTTCGGTATTCGGACTACGTCGTCGGACTCAAAGGAGTGTCGCTGGATGTCCAGCGGGGCGAGTTCGTGTTCCTGACCGGAATCTCCGGTTCTGGCAAGAGCACGATGCTCAAGCTCCTTTCGCGGGAGGTGCGCGAGACCTCGGGCCGAGTCGCGTTTGACGGCAGAGACCTCTCCAAGGTTTCCGACCGAGACATCCCTTACCTCAGGCGGAAGATGGGGATCGTCCCCCAAGATTTCGGGCTCTTGCAGCAGAAACGCGTATGGGAAAACATCAGCTACGCCATGAGGGCGGTGGGGGCGACCAAGCGAGAGGTGAGAACGCGGGTTCCTCAGATCCTCGACCGAGTGAACCTAGGGCAGCGCGGCGACGCGTTTCCGCACGAGCTCAGCGGCGGAGAACAGCAGCGCGTTGCGATCGCGCGCGCGCTCATCAACAGCCCCACGCTGCTCCTTGCCGACGAGCCCACGGGCAATCTCGATCCCGACCACAGTTGGGAAATCGTCGAACTCCTTCTCCAACTCAACCTGAAGGGCACGACCGTGCTGGTCGCCAGTCACGATATGGCCATCGTCGAGAGGTGCCGCCAGCGGGTCGTCGAGCTTTCAGCCGGGCAGATCGTCTCGGATTCGGCGAGTCCTGGCCCGGTCCACGAGGTCGAAAACCCGGCTTCGGTGGCGAACCCGGAAGGCGCGATGGAGGTACAGCCTTCGTTCGGAAGGCGCGACGTTCCGCCCGAAGAACTGCTGGCCGGTGAAAGCGACCCTCCTGGCCTCGAATCGGAGGTGGAGCGTGCTTGACCGGATCGAATTCCTCCTGGGCGAGACGTTCGTCGCCCTGCGGCGCAACGGCCTCATGACCGTCGCGGCCGTCAGCACGGCGACCGTCGCGCTGTTCTTGATCGGCGGCCTCGGCTTCCTTTATCTGAAGCTGTACGAGTACGCGAACAGCATCCCCAGCAGGTTCGAGATGCGGGCGTTTTTCAAGACCGGCACGACGTATGACGAGATTCGGAAGACTGCGGAGGCGGCTCGCAAAATCGAGGGGGTGGCGCTCGTGCAATGGATCCCGCGCGACAAGGCCTGGGAAAAGCAGCGCCAGCAGTACCCCGAACTCACCGAAGGCATCGAAAACCCTCTGCCGGACGCGCTGAAAATCAAGGTCGACGACCTCTCCAAGACCGAATCGGTCGCTGCCGTGGTGAGCGCGATCCCCACGATCGAGACCGGGGGCGTGAAGTATCTGGATGACCTCGTTCGGCAACTCGACGACATGATGCGGATGATCCGGCTCCTGGGCTTCTTTTTGGGCGGGTTGAGCATCATCACGTCGGGCATTCTCATCTCCAACGCGATCCAGATGACGATTCATTCGCGGCGCAGGGAGATCAAGATCATGCAACTCGTGGGCGCGGCTCACCGCACGATCCAGATTCCGTTGGTTCTCGAAGGAGTGGTTCAAGGGATGGTAGGCGGCGTCCTCGCGACTTTGCTGCTTTGGGCCTCTCACGGCGCGATCGTTCGGATGCTCGATCAGTTCAGCACCGTGAGCGAGCCGGGCCCGTTCCCGCTCAGCGCCATGTTTGCGGTCTTGCTGGCCGCCGGTGGCGTGTGCGGGTTTGTTTTTTCGGGCATCGCGGCAAGATCTCCGCTAAAATACGGAGGGGCAAGAGCATGAGGGCACTGAGGGCGCTCGCTTTACCAATTCTCGCGCTTGCGGCGGTCTGGGCCGTCTCGCAAGGGGGTTCGCAGGACGTATCGAAGCTCGAATCGGACCTCAAGCGGATCCAAGACAAGAGAGACTCCGCCAGCCGCAAGCTGAGGGATACGCGAAAGCAGGTCAATACGGTCCGAACGGACATCCGCCAGATCGACTCCGAACTGGGAGAGTTGGAGAACTCGATCGCTCTAACCGCCGAACGGCTCGAAACGGCGCAAGTCGAACAGGTCCAAACCGCCGAAGAACTCGAGGTAGTAACTCACAAGCTCCAAGAACGGCGCGAACACGTGAGAAGTCGGCTGCGCTGGATGTATATGAGCGGTGACTCCCACGTCGCCGAGGTGCTTCTCGGAGCCAAGGACATGGGGGAGTTCGCCTCGCGGAGCTATCTTCTCGAGCGGATCGCCAAAGCCGACAAGGAACTGTTCGACGCGTTCAAGGACCTCCGGGAGCAGGTTCGAGCTAAGAAGCTGGCGCAGGATAAGCTGGTCGCCCGAATCGGGGCCTTGCGCCGGCAGCAGGATTCCCAGCAGCATTCGCTCAAGTCCACCCGCGACCAGAAGCAACACGCCTTCGCCCAGCTTCGCGGCGTACAGCGCGACCTTGAACGCCTGATCGCCCAACTCGATGCGGACGAACGCGCGATCGAAGCGAGGATCGAAGCGTATCACCGAGGCGCAGGCAAGGAGTCGCAATCTAAGCCGTTCTCAGGCAAGCTGGCCCGGCCCGTGCCCGGCGGAATGACGAGCGGCTTTGGCATGAGGCACCACCCGATTCTCAAGCGAAGCCGGATGCACAACGGGGTCGATTTCGGGGGCAAGAGCGGCGACCCGATCCGGGCTGCGGCAGGTGGAGTCGTGATTTCGGCGACCTACATGAGCGGCTACGGCAACTGCGTGATTCTCGATCATGGCGGAGGGGTTTCCACGCTTTATGCTCATGCCTCGAAGCTCAACGTTCGCGAGGGCCAATCCGTCAAGCAAGGGCAGACGATCGCGGCCATCGGCGCAACGGGGCTCGCGACCGGCCCCCACCTTCACTTCGAGGTAAGGGTGAACGGAAAGCCCGTCAACCCGCTCGGCTGGCTCTAAGTCCCCGAAAGGTCCCAGAACAAGCCGACTTGCGCTTCGGAGAGCGGTTCACGGCGTCCGGTCCAGTTCACCCCTTTGCGCCCGTCCCCCGCCCAGGTCGACTCCGGAGGGTAGGAGTCCTTGCCACCAAGGTCCATGAAGAGGCCCAGAGCCAGCGCGCGGGAGCGCAAGCCAGAGGCGGGGGCTTCCGCCGCTTTGCCGAGGGTCAGTCCCTTCGACACGTAACGATCATCGCCCCCGAGTTCACACAGCCATCCGATGCCGTTGGCGTTACCGGCCCCCAGGCTCAAGTTAGGGGCCAAATAGGAGTCGTTGCCCTGAAAATCGATCAAGACGCCTACGCTGAAGTCGTGACCCGCCCCTTGAGCCATGTTCATCGGCGCAACGTATTCGTCGTCACCGGAAAGATCAGCAAGAAACCCGATGGCGAAGTGCGCCGACGCCCCTTGGGCATACCACTGGCCGGAGTACTTGTCGTTCCCTGTGCCGTCCCACAACACCCCGACTCCCTGCCAGTACCCGACCCCCTGCCCGAACACCCCACACGAATAGGTGTCATCGCCGGCAAGGTCGGCGAGCAACCCGAAGCCACCGGCGATGCTGTGGCCATCGAGGTAGTCGGCCCGCCTGCCGTTGCCCACGCCCTGCGACATGCTGACGTTGTGCTGGGCCGACTGCGCCGAAGGGAAGTCGATCACCTGATCGTTGGCGAAGTAACGGTCGTTCCCCCCTCGGTCGAGCAGACACCCAACCCCAAACGTCTGGCCGCACCCTTGCGTTTGGAGAAACCCGGAGTAGAGGTCCGAGCCCGCCAGGTCCTCGACGATGCCGATGCCAAACATTCCGTATCCCACCGAGTCTTGGTAGCCGTCGAACGTGTCGTCGCCGAACTTGTCGAGCAGGACAGACACCCCCAAGGTAGCGGAGCCCAGTCCCGGCAAATGAGTCCTGTAGAGGTCCGAACCGCCGTTGTCGATCAGGATCGAATACCCCAGCAGAGCGCCCCCAGGCCCCGGAACGGAGGAGTTCGACTTGCGTCCGGAGTACTCCGCGACGGGCGTGGATTCCAGCGAACCGGCGCTGAGGTATTTGTCGTTGCCAAATCCATCGACCACAAGAGATGCCCAGTTCGAAGGCGACCGGTTGGAGGGCGTCAAGAGGTAGGTGTCGTGCCCCCCGGTGTCCAAGATCAGGAAGAACGGCTCGAGCCCATATTCAGAATCCGATCCCCCGCTGAGCGCGATCTTGCCCCAAATCGTCCCTACGCTCCACTCAAAGCTCTGATTCATCGGCACGTCGGCGATCCACTCTGAGGCGCGCTGGGAGGCAAGCGCGAGGTCGAAGGCTCCCGCGAGCAAGTACGACACATCGGTCGTGGAAAAATAGCTTCGCCGCATCGCCCATCCCGCGGAGTCCTCGCCAGCTAATGGCAGGCCGAAATGGCGGTAAACGGAATCGAGGTCGCCCAAACGAGAGAATGCGAGCTTGCGGAACTGGAGGCTTCTCTCAGCGGTCAGCAGCACCAATGCCGCAGCCGCTTGCACAGAACCCGGCACCCGGCTCGTCGAAGGGAGGTCGCCCCCAAGGACCTTCGCGTCCGCCAGCTTGCGCAACGCCCGATCGAGCGCGCCGGGCGTCCGGGCCTCGGTTTCCAGCGGAGCGATCGGGTTGCCAAGTAGACTCCTTCGCATGGCGATGCCGAGCGGTCGAGCGAGCGTGCCGATGTGTTCCGAGGACGCCCCGGCTTGGGCTGCGAGTTGTTCGACCACTTGCCGCGCAAATGCGGGCGTTCGCCAAGGACTCTCCGAACAGGCGTCGTACATTGGGGATGTGAATTCGCCTGTTTCAAAGAAGCGAAGGAGCGTGGGGTCGAACCGGGCCGACTCCGGGGTCAATCCAGCGTCGCGTAAAGCCTCGGCGACTCGGGCGTCGGGATCGGCGTTCTGGGGGAGCAAGATCAGTAGGGTCGTTGCGATTGCTGTTGTCACGGGCGGCCTCTTGAGTACCCTTACGCCTTCGACGCGAGCCCAGTCGGCTCCTGCCTGGCCCCCACCCCCGTCGATGGAGTTCCCGGACTGGACGTTCGTGGGCAATAGCCCCGCCGCGGCCGAGTATTCGCTCCGCTTCCCCTCCTCGAGACCCCAAGGCGATTCCAAGAACGACGTCGTCGTCGTCCACGCTCTGATGCCCAAGACGGATCGGAAGCCGCACGCGGTGGTGATTCTGCATTATTGGGGGGCGACGGACCTGCGGGTCGAGAGAAACCTGGCGCAGCAGCTCAATCGCAGGGGCATTGCGGCCGTGGTCATGGAATTGCCGTTCCACCTCGAACGCACTCCGCTGGGGCTTCGTTCGGGTGCGGGCGCCATCGACCCCGATCCGGCGAAGCTGGTTCAGATCATGAGGCAGGCCGTCGATGACGTTCGTCGCACGTTCGATTGGATCGAATCGCGCCCCGAGTTCGATTCGAGTCAGCTCGGACTTGCCGGAACTAGCCTGGGCGCAATCGTCTCCGCGCTGGTTTCGGGGATCGATAGCCGGGTCGAGTCAGGGGCGTACCTGCTTGGCGGCGCGGAGATCGCCCATGTGATTTGGAACTCCTCGCGGATCGTCAAGGAGCGCGATGCGATGCGTCGGAACGGCGTAACGGAATCCTCTCTCCGCGGAGACCTCGCCGAGATCGAACCCGCGAACCACTTGCGGTCCCGATCGCCCAAGCGGTCTTTCGTCATCGGCGCAAGATACGACACGGTCGTTCCCCCTCGATCCACTGAAGCCTTGATTCAGGCTCTCGGAACCCCGCAAGTGATTTGGTTGGAAACGGGGCATTTTGGGGGGTTTCTCATCGAGAAGCAGGTTCACCAAGAGATCGCCAAGTTCTTCGCTGCGAGCGAGACCGGCGCGGAGTATGTCGCCCCCAAAAGCATTCGCGCGCCGACCCTGCGGCTTGGGTTTGAAGCCAATGCCGAGTCCGGGATCCAGATCGTCGCGGGCGTGGACGTGTGGCGTTCGAACGCGAGGGGCGATGGGTTCGCTTCGATCCTCGCCAGCCCGCGCGGCCCCGAACTCTTCGTAGGGTTCAAAGCCGAGAAGGGCCTCTCGATCGGGGCCACTTTGCGCTCCGGCTCCGTATCGCCGGGCCTCTTTTGGAGCATCGTTCTTTGAACCTCGACGATCTCGCTGCGCGGTCCGCTCGCAACATCGAGCGCACCTACCTCGCCATCGGACGCCGCACCCCCGGCGCGCGGACGGTATGCGGCGCGGGCTGGGTTTGCTGCCTCTCCGAACTCGATCACCCTATCTGCAACTTCGGGATCGTTCGTGCGGATGCCGAGTTCGACGCCGACGGACTGCGCCGCTTGATCGCCGACAAGAAGGCGTTCAATTTGTATTCGTTCCGGTCTCTTCCGGCCGTCGTTCTCGACCGAGTAAGGGGTATGGGGTTCGCCCCGACCTATCGCTTGCTCCAGTTGTTCAGGTCAGGCCCCCTCGAAGGTCCGGCCGCTGAGTTGGAGGAAGCCGAAGGCCACGAGCGGCTGCAGGTCGCCGAGTTCATGGTCCGACAGTTCTTTTTTCGCCAAAGCCGGGCGGTTCGCCAGAACATCTCTCAAGCGACGGCCGAATGCGAATTGCCGCTTTATTGGTCGAAATCGCAGGGACAAACCGTCGGCGCAGTGATGCTTTGCCCCGAAACGGGGGTTCTCGGCCTCTACAACCTCTGCATCGACCCCGACATGCGGTCACGGGGATTGGGTTCGGCGACCGTTCGGGCGATTCTCAGGGTTTCCTCGCAGTACGAGAGACCTGTCGTCTTGCAGTGCGACGCAGTTCTTGAGTCCTGGTACGGAGGTCTTGGGTTCTCAAAGTTGGGGACTGTCGAGGTTTTCTGCCGGAACCCACGAGAAACGAGGTTATAATGAGAACGGGCCTTGGGCCGTCACGATGAAGTCGCGTGGTTTTACGCTAACCGAAATACTGATCGTCGTCGGAATCCTGGCGATACTCGTTGCATTACTGTTTCCGGTAATGCAAGGCGTACGCGCGTCCGCAAAACGGACCGCCTGCACCTCCAATTACCACCAGGCGAACCTCGCCGCGCTTCTCTACATCGGCGACTACGACGACCATTTCCCGCTGGTCAACCATCACCCAGAGTCGATTCCTGATCCTGTTCGGGATCGCACCTGGGTCCAGTCGGTGCTGCCCTACGTGCGGTCGCTAAAGATGTTCCGGTGCCCGGCGGATTACACTCGCCGGTCGGAGATTGAGGCCGTGTTCAACGGCGATGTATACGCCGGCGATGCCTTTCGGCTCTATTACGAGGCCACCCTTCGGGTGAACCTTGGATACAACTACCTGTATCTCTCTCCCATCGTCCGAGTCGAAGGCAGTTGGGAAGTTCAGCCAAGAGCGGTTTCGGCCATCGAAGACCCCTCTCGGACGATTCTGTTCGTCGACACCGTTTTTTCCCGAACTTCATCAGGGCTGCCGGATGGCGGCGGAAGCTACGTCGTGATTCCCCCATGTCGCTACTCGCGCGTGGGATTTCGAGTGATCGACAGCTTCGGGCTTCCTCCGGGCACTCAGGTGATGGCTGCGAGCCGGGGTTGGAAGCCCCAGGACCCGACCTCGCCCTATCAGTTTGGGCTCGCTTGGCCTTGGCACAGCGACAGGCTCTCGATCGTCCGGCTCGGGGGCGCGGCAACGGTCGTGACTACGACAGGACTTTCCGCAGGGTGCGATGTGAAGGCAGGTTGGGCCGGGTTCATCAAAGATTCGAACCAATACGGCTGGGACCTCTTCTGAGTCCAAACATCAACCGGTAAACTCACCTGCATGACCGCTTGGGTTGCGTCGGTTTTTCTGCTCGGCTCGCTGCAAACCCCACCCTTGGAACTGCATCGGGGCGTGGGTTTGGATGCGCTCCAGACCAGGTATTGGGACGTGGCCGATACTACTCTTGACTCCAAGGAACCAGATACGTGCTTGGGGACGCTTTCCTACCTGCTCGGAGGGCCGGGTCGAACGATCCTTATCCGGTTTGGCGACCTACGGAGGGCGCTCGGCCCAGGCAAAGAAGTCGTCGCCGCGTCGATCGTGCTTACTCAGTCCGCCGGGAACATCCCTTCGCTCCAAAGGGCTTCGACACTGAACGGCCCGTGGCTCGAAGGCTCGTCGCAATCGCTCGCGCCTTGGATGGCCCCGCCGTCAGTTCCAGACAAGGCGCCCCAGGCCACGCCCGGCGCTAACTGGCGCCATCGCGTCGCAGGCAAGTCGGCGGTCGGTTGGCAGCAGCCTGGCGCGGGAGGTGCGGGAGATGGGTCGATCCTCGAGGGCGCGCAGGCTTCTCTCCGAGAAGGCCAGTTCGTCATCGCCGGCCTCGAAGGAGCGGTACAGAGGTGGTATGAAGCGCCGTACGCCAACCACGGAATCGCCCTCCACTTCGAAAACAACGTCGAGTTCAAGAGCAGCCAGGCGCCCAGCGGGCGGCCGGTCCTCCGCATTACGACTCGCGAGAAAACCTCCGCTCCGGGCCCAGACCTTGCCGTCGTCGGGCTGTACGCGGAGACGACCGTCCCGAGGCCCCAACTGGGAACCCCTCAAGTAGCCGCGCAAGACGGGGAGTCCATCGCCTACCGAACCGCACAGCCCTCGGCAGAGAGCGGATGGCCCAAACCGGGGCAAACGGTTCGTTACCGTGCCAAGGTGAAGAACATCGGGACCGAAGTTGTGGCGGGCTTCGACGTCGTTTGGAGCAAGCAGTTCCGTTCGGGCGGGACCGCCTCGTTCAGTGGGGAACTGCGCCCCGGTGAAGAGACCGAGCTCACCTTCGAAACTCCGTTTCAGGGCGATCCTTTCGACCCAAGGACGACGCCAATCGGAGTCGTAGTGTCGCCGAAAGTGGGCGACGCCAACCCTGCAAACAACGCTGCGGCCACCTATGAGGCCGCACTCTCGGTGAAGGTGCGCCTTCACTCCTCCGTCGTCGACAAGGTCGGGCGCAAGGTCAATTTGCTCGGCTCGCAAGCGGTCGAAGATTGGGTCCATTCGCAGGTCGCGCTCTTCAACGACACGTTCCTCGCGCAGAGCCGGTTTTCGTTCGCGGCGGATGGGGCAAAGGCGCGAGTCCGCGTCCAGGGGATAGAGGTGTTCGGCGGCGACGGGGCAGCGGCGACAAGCTTTGAGGCCGATCCGGCGGACCCCTCTCTCGACGGCGTCGTGACGCTCGGACCGGAGTTTGATCCTCAGACCCTCGACGCAGATCGTTCCTTCCTACGGCTTCTTTGCGGCGCGATCGGGCTCGTGGCGTTCGAATCGTCTCGACTCCGGGCGCAGGGACCCGACGCGGTGGTCAACGGCCTCCCCGACAACGTTCAGAGGGGTGGAGCCGATCGGTTTGCAGGGCTGCTGGGTTGGGGCGACACCCGGAACGAAAGCAGCCTGCCTCAGCAGCTTTCCCTGCTGTACGACCCCGTAGCCGACCCGATCGCTGACACGTTGTTCATCGAACCCACCGATCTGCTTTCGGCCACGGAGGTCGGAGGGCTGCAATCGAACCTGGGCTTCCGAGGGACGGACCCCGGGGCGTATCTGTTCGACGTGCCGACGGTCGTCATGCTGCGCCTTCGCGACCTTTCTGGCCAGCCCATCGGAAAGGCGGAGGTCGAGGTCTACCCTATGGCGGGCGGAAAGATCGACACGAGCAGCCCTCCGGCGAAGCTGACGACAAGCGAGGACGGCGTCGCCCTCCTCCCCAAGCGCCCGACCCAAGCTCCAGAGAACTACAGCTCGCCCTCCGGCCATAAGGCCATCGACAGCCTCTTTGGACGCATCGACCCGTTAGGCTCGAACTCGGCTCTGCTGGTGAAGGCGGCCAAGAACGGGACGACGGATCATGGCTACCTGAAAGTCTGGCAGTTCGTCGATGCATACCGTCGTTCGGGAGTGGGAGTCGCCTTTCTCGAACTCCGCCTGAACCTGGGCTCGGCTTCGGACGTCGAGAATTACGCCGCTTCGGGACTTCTGAGCGACTCCGCGAACGGTCTTCCGGCTCAATTGCACGCCCTTGTCGATGGCGACCCTACGACGGCGCATCGGCTTCCCGGCGAGGGGGGTTGGGTGCAAATCGACCTCGGCAGGGACCGCTCGATTGCCGAAATCCAACTCCTCGCGCCTGCCGACGGCTCTTGGGAGTCGTTCGACATCGTTACGTTCGCGACGGGCCAGCTTCCCATCGAGGCGCAGGTCTGGGCGACGGAGCGCGATTTCTCGTGGACGCGGGACAATCGGTACCTCTTGGAGCCGAACGGCGCACGCGCGATCTCCTACCGAGCGAAGGTGAGAAGGTTCCGATTCCTTCGGATTTTGAACCGGGGGGGCCAACCGGGCCAACTGGCCGAAATCCGTGCGTTTGGGCCTCAAGTTTGAGGTCACGGCTCGCAGCAAGGCTCCCCGCTCCCTTATAATCGAAGCAGCTTCTTGGGAAAGGCGCAATGGCAAAGGTCACCAAAGCGGTCGTGATGGCAGGCGGCGAAGGGTCGAGGCTTCGGCCCATCACGTCCTCACGCCCCAAGCCCCTCGTCCCCGTCTGCAATCGGCCCATCATGGAGCAGATTCTGGGCCTCCTAGTGAGGCACGGGATTCGCGACGTGACCGCTACGGTTCATTATCTGGCCGACGAGATCCAGGGCTACTTCGGCGACGGCTCTGAGTTCGACTGTTCGATCTCTTACAGCGTCGAAGACACCCCGCTCGGAACGGCCGGCAGCGTGAAGAAAGCCGAGGACGAACTGAGGGGCGCGCCGTTCCTGATCATCTCAGGGGACTCTCTCACGGACTGCGACCTTTCGAGCGCGATCGAGTTTCACCGCTCCAAGGGCGCGGTGGTCACGTTGGTGCTCAGCCGAGTCGAAAATCCGCTCGAGTTCGGCGTGGTGGTCACCGACCCCGACGGGCGAGTCCAGCGGTTTCTCGAAAAGCCCTCCTGGTCGGAGGTAATCAGCGACACCGTCAACACCGGCATCTACATCATAGAACCCGAAGTGCTGAACCTCATGCAGCCCAATCAAAACTACGACTGGAGCGGAGACATCTTCCCGGCTTTGCTCCGAGAGGGCAAGCCGATTTATGGGTATGTGATGGACGGTTACTGGGCCGACGTAGGCACGCTCACCCAATACCGCGAGGCCCAGCACCACCTTCTCTCTGGGTCGGTGGACCTTCCGATTCCGGGCACGGAACACTCGCCCGGAGTCTACATGGGTACGGGTTGTGAGGTCGAACCGGGCGCCACCCTGTTTCCTCCTCTTTGTTTGGGCAACCACTGCAAGGTCAAGAGCGGCGCGCAGGTCGGCCCCTACACCGTCGTCGGCGACAACGCTCTGATCGAAGTTGGGGCTCGCATCGAGAGGTCCGTGCTTTGGGACAGCGCGTATGTCGGCGCGAACGCTCACGTCAGCTCGGCTATCGTCGGTTCGCGCGTCACCCTCAAGATGGACGTCCAAGTTCAAGAAGACGCAGTGATCGGCGATCGGTGTTTGATCGATGTCGGATCGAAAATCCGCCCTCGCGTGAAGCTCTGGCCCGACAAGATCATCGAGCGCGGCTCGACGGTTACGATGAGCTTGATTTGGGGAAACCGGTGGCGGGGCAACCTGTTTCGGGATTTGGGCGTTGCCGGCCTCAGCAATATCGAGATCACGCCCGACTTCGCTTGCCGGCTCGGAGCGGCATTCGGTTCGTGCCTGCCGCCCCCTCACCGCGTGGTCACTAGCCGAGACAGCACCCGAAGCTCGCGCATGATCAAGAGGGCGATCGCGGCAGCCCTGCTGGGAGTCGGGTGCGACGTGATCGACATGAGGAGCACGGCCGTGCCCATCGTTCGGCACTTCGTGAGGAGCATCGGCGCAGCCGGAGCCGTCAATGTCAGGAAACTGCCTACGAACAGTCGAGTCACGCTCGTCGAGATGTTCGACAGCCACGGCACCTACCTTCCTCGGTCCCTCGAACGAAAGGTCGAGAACACGTTCTTCCGGGAGGACTTTCACCGAACCGACCCGGACAATCTAGGCAGCATCACCTACGCAGCGAGGGCGATCGAACGCTACGAACACGACTTCTTCGAGGTTTTGCAACCCCCCGAAACCGAGAGCAAGCTGCGTGTCGTCTGCGATTACGGCCACACCCCGTTGGCGGCCCTCTTTCCAGGGATGATGTCCAAGCTCGGGATTGAAACCATCAGCTTGAACGGCGCTAACGACTCCAAGCTCGCGCCCCGAACGCCCGAGGAGATTGAGGCGCACACTGAAAACCTCAAGCAGATCGTTGCCAAGCTGCATTACGACCTCGGAGTCCTCTTCTTCCAGGAGGGGGAGAGAATGGCCGTGGTGGACTCGCAGGGCAACGCCCACTCCGGGACCAACCTCCTCGCCGCGATGACGACGCTCGTGGCCCAATCGGAAAGCGAGCCGACCTTCGCGATCAGCGTCACCGCGCCCACTCGGATGGAGTCCGACCTGAAGTCGCGCGGCGCGCACATCATCCGAACAAAGGCGGACGTCCGGTCGCTGATGAACGACGCCCTCGACGCGGGAGTTACGATGGCGGGCGACGATCAAGGAGGCTTCGCATTCCCCGACCTGCACCCCGGATTCGATGCGATGTTCGCTTTCGCCAAGCTCATCGCCATGCTCCAGGAACTCAGGGTGAGCCTGGCCGACGTCGCCACCGGCCTGCCGCAGTTCCGAATGGCGTATTCGCGCGTCGCCTGTCCGTGGGAAGTGAAGGGCCTTGTGATGCGCCGCATGGCAGAGGACTCGCAGGAGTCCAACAAGGTCGAGACCGTGGACGGAATCAAGATCTTCGACGCCGATTCATGGGTCTTGGTGATCCCCGACGCGCTCGAGCCCTACGTTCACGTGTACGCCGAGACCCAAGACCAAGACGCGAGCGATTCGCTCGTGGGCGAGTATGTCAGGCGAATTGAAGGCCTTGTCCCCCAATAGACTTTAGGGACTGGGCTCGTCGGGAGGGGGACGAAACTCCTCGATGCTCACCGCCGATACGCGGCCGGACGGGCTGAAAGTAATCCGCGCGTCCTTCATCACGAACATCTCCGCTGCGGGTTTGGAGTATCTCCAGACCTCGTTTCCGGCCCCTTCGAGCGAGATCGCATCGGGAACGCCCAAACGGGAACGAACCTGCTCCTTGCTCATCCCGGAGACCACCTCGCCGCGCTCCACCTGATCCACCGGATGGGTTTCGAGGGCGGGCCCCAAAATCCAAAGGACTCCAATCACGGCGACCAGCACGAAGGCCACCGGCCCCCCGATCATAAACAGGTAATCGTACCAGGTCAGGTTCGGTTTTGAGGTCGCCACAGCCTCACTAGCCCCCAGGGAATCCCCGCTCTCCTCGTCGATTTCTTCTCATACTGGAAAACTCTGTATATAATAAAATCTGACATACGCCTCTCGACGAGGGATGCCCTCAGAGAGGTTAAGGAGGGATCATCATGAAATCCTTGTACAAGCATATTGGACTCCTCTTCGGCACTGCGTTCTTTGTTGGATCTACCCAAGCCGTACTGTACACCTTCAGCGACCCGATTGACGGGTTGCAAGAGGTTCCGCCCAACGCCTCACCCGGCACGGGCACGGCGTTTGGAACCTATGATTCGTCTACCATGACGCTCTCGATCGGCACATCGGCCTCCGGGCTCCTTGGACCCGTGACTGCCGCCCACATCCACGGCCCCGCTGTGCCCGGCGTCTCGGCCGGAGTCGTGTTTCCGCTTTCGGGCGCGACCGGGTCGACATCCTATTCGAGCGCTGATGTGTTCGTGCTGACGCCAACCCACGAGGCCGCATTCCTCGGAGGTCTTTGGTACGTGAACATCCACTCGTCGGTGTTCCCCGGCGGAGAGATCCGCGGCCAACTGCACCCCGTGCCCGTTCCTGAGCCCGGAACGATGGTTGCGTTGTTGCTCGGCGCCGGCATTGCCGCGCGTCGTCGACGAAAATAGTTCGGTCTTGTGGCCAACAGCAGAGGTCCCCTCCCAGCGCTTGCGCGGGAGGGCCCTTTTTCTTGTGTTGCAGAAACGCGAAGGCTCGCGCTAGGGCAACTTGTGCCCCAGTTTCTCGCGCTTGGTCTTGAAATACATCTTGCGCGCGTCCTTCTCTTCGGCGATCAGGGGGACATGCTCCACGATTTCCAACCCATAACCCGTCAACCCGGCGACCTTGGCGGGGTTGTTCGTCATCAATCGCAGCTTCCGCACCCCCAAATCGGTGAGCACTTGCGCGCCCAGGCCGTAGTCCCTCAGGTCGGCCTTGAAGCCCAATGCCTGGTTGGCTTCGACGGTGTCGAGTCCTTGATCCTGGAGTTCATACGCCTTCAGCTTGTTGATCAACCCAATCCCCCGCCCCTCCTGAGGGATATAGACGACGACTCCGCGCCCCTCGGCCTCGATGGCCGCGAGGGCCATGCCGAGTTGATCGCCGCAATCGCAGCGCAGCGAGCCCAAGAGGTCGCCCGTCAGGCAACTCGAATGTACGCGAGTGAGGACCGGCTCGCCGTCGTCGATCTGGCCCTTTACGATCGCGACATAGGGTTGATTCTCGAGAATCGTCTCGAACGCGAATAGCTCGAACATTCCGTACTGCGTGGGAAACCGAATCGGCCCAGCTGCCCGGCTGACGAGCTTCTCCTTGCGGCGTCGATAGGCGATGAGGTCGGCGATCGTGATGATTCTCAGGCCGTGTTCCTCGGCGAACTCCAGCAGGCGGGGCAGACGCATCATCGTGCCGTCTTCATCGAGAATCTCCACCCCGACGGCGACAGGCTGAAGGCTGGCGAGAAGACAAAGGTCAACGGCCGCCTCCGTATGGCCCGCTCGCTTCAGGACGCCGCCCACCTCCGCGCGCAAGGGGATGATGTGTCCGGGCCGAGCTAAGTCGGTCGGCCGCGCGGCCGGGTCGCAAAACACCGCGACGGTTTTCGTACGATCTTCGGCGCTGACTCCGGTGGTTGTGCCATGCAGCGCATCGACGGTCTCCGCCATCGCCGTGCCGAGCCGAGCCGTATTCTGCTTCGTCATCATGGGGATCTGAAGCTCCGCGAGCCGCTCGCCCGTCGTCGGGATGAACGGAACCCCCCTCCCCATCCGGATCATGAAGTTCATGTCGCCGGGGGTGCACATCTCTCCGGCCATGATGAGGTCGCCTTCGTTCTCCCGGTCGGGGTCATCGACCACGATGACCATCTTCCCGGACGCGATGTCCCCGATGGCGGATTCGATCGGTGCGAATTCCATGCGATTGATTCTACGCGGATTTGCCTGTCTGCGGCTCGGCCGAACACCAAGACCTAGCAAGGGAGCCCCGGACCGCTGAGGCCCGAGGCTCCGATGGGGAGGTTGCGCCCGTTAGAACTGCACGTCTCGAGTGACCTCGGCGACGGCGTTGTTCTTGTAGGAGCCGAACTTGATCGACTTCTTGTCTCCGGGCCGAACCTTTTGCATCTCGGCCACGAACGACGGCGCATCCTTGATCGGCTTGCCGCCGAACTCCCGAATCACGTCGCCCACTTTGAGCCCCAGCCTCTCAGCCATCGAACCCGGCGCGACCTGCGTCACAACCGCTCCTGAAACCGACTCGGGAATGCCGTACTGCGTCCGCTGGGTCGGACCGACAGTTTCGATCCCGACTCCAAGAACAGGGCGGTCTCCTTGCGACGGCGGTACGCGCTCCCCTTGGGGCGGCTGGAAGTCTCGCATGAACTCCTCGATATTCGGGGGCAGGCCTTGATTCGGACTCCCGAAGTCGGGGTTCCGATTGGGTGCGACGCTGGCCTCGAGTTTCGGAGGGTCACCCAGCACGACCTGCGCCGACTTGCGCTGTCCGTTCCGAATGTACTCGACCTTCACGTCGGCTTTCGGTTCAAAGCGGAGCATGGCGTTCCGCAGGTCTTGCTGCGTGCGAATCGGCATCGATCCGATCTGGATGATGATATCGCCTTGCTTGAGGCCCGCTTTGGACGCTGGACCGTCGTTGGGAATCTCATCCACAACCGCTCCGCCCTCGACGCCAAGCTCTTTCTTCTGGAACTCCTTGAGGTTCACGGGGCGAACGCCGATGTAAGCGCGCGTGACTTTGCCTTTCTCGATCAGCATGTCGGCGATCATGCGCGCTTGATTCGAAGGGATAGCGAAGCCGATCCCCACGCTTCCCCCGGTGCCGCTGTAGATCGCGGTATTGATGCCGACGACCTGCCCGTCGACGTTCAAGAGCGGGCCGCCGGAGTTGCCCATGTTGATCGAAGCGTCGGTCTGAATGAGGTCGGGATAGAACCTCGCAGAGCCTTGGCGCATGTCAGGGACGATGCTCTCACGGCCGATGGCGCTGATATGGCCGATCGTCGTCGAGTTTTCGAATCCGAACGGCGAGCCCACGGCGATCGCGAATTGGCCCGGACGGACCGCGTCGCTATTGCCGAACTGGACAGTCGGGAGGTCGGACGCTTGAATCTTCACGACGGCGATGTCGATGTCCTCAGCCTTGATGACCTTGCCCGGAAACGAACGCCCATCGTTGAGGGTCACCGTCACGGTATCGAAGCTATCGACGACGTGAGCGTTCGTAACGATGTATCCGTCGGATCGAAAGATCACGCCGGAGCCTTCGCCGCTCGCCATCGCGCTTGTCAGCCCTTGGCTGCGGTCGCCGCCCGTTCGAATATGAACGACCGCCTTCGAAGCGTAATCGACGATGCTCGCAAAAGCTTCGTCGAGGGAGCGGAGCATATCCAACTTGGGCGCTTCGAGGTTCGACGCTGGCATCGCAACGGCAGGCTTCTCGGCTTGGGCGGGGCTGATGACCTTGCCCGATTGGATCGAGGCAAAGGTGACCGCGCCGATGACGGCGCCGATCAACAGCATGACGTAAGCAGACTTCCCGGATCGGGTTTTCCTCGCATTCATGACTTCTTGACTCCTGAGACCTTTGAATACGCCGCGTGAAACTCCACCTTACGCTGGCCGGAAGTTCAGTTCAGCTTCCAGAATCCAAAGCGCGGCGATGTTCCGTACAACGATGAAGCGAACCTGGGGCGTTCCCAGGTGGGACCAAGGGGCCCACCGTTTGCTTTGACGAACGCTTCCAAAATGCGTTTCCGAACGGCCTCGGGGATATCTCCCGATACGGAGATCGCCACGCCGGACGCGGTCATCTGGTGGTCTCGCCCGCCGCGAGATTCGCGGACCTCGGTCCGCATCTTCGACTGCATCACGGTGGAGAACACCAGCCCATCCGTAATCCGAACAGCGAGGAATTGCCTTTCCTCAGGGCCGGCGATTTCGGAAAACAGCAATTCGAAACCGTCGGGGAGCGCCTTGGGAATCACCGGGCGAAAACCGAGCAGCGATTCGGGGTTGCGAACGGATTCGAGCGGCTTCGGGTCGTCCAAGGTGATTTTTCGGACGTTGCCGGCAGCGGTTATCTCGAAAGTTTCGGAGGGGATCGACCGGGGGTAGGAGATCGACTTGGTGTCCATCAGCACGACCTCATCGTCGTTCGGGGGCTTGATCTCCAATTTGAGGAGCGTGTTGCGAAATGGGTCGATCGAATACTCGCGAATCGGCATGTCGGTCGATTTCGGTTTTGCTACCACCACCAGCACCTTCCGGCCGGCGACCTCGACATCGCGAACTAGCTCGAAGCTGTAGTTGCGCGCGGCGAGCTTGATCCGCTCTTGAGGGTCTTGCTGCTTGACACGGGGCGACATCTGAACCATCAGGCGGTTTTCGTCCGGGTGATAATTGGTCCAGGTCTTGCCGTCGTCCACGCTCACCATGCCCTGCATCGAAATCGGCTGGAGAAGCGTGTACTTGATCCTGCCTTTGGAGTCTTGCTCGACCTTGAACTGCATCACGTTGCGGCTGCCCGGCCCCCGGCGATGCTCGACGATGGCGGAATACGTGACGTACCGGCCCTTGTCGAGATAGCGGAGCAAGAGGTCTTCAGGGCCGAGGTCGAATCGAGCTCCCAAGGGCGCGGCGAGGATTCCGAGCGCGATCAGGGCTCCAAACGCCAGTTTGGAAACTAAGGAGCCGATCATAGGATCACCCTAGGGGCCGCCACCGTACGAAACCGGTAGAACCATCGGCCGACCCCCGAGCGGATCGGCGCCGGCTACGTAGGCTTCATCTCTGGCTACTTCAAACTTCATTTCCTCGCCCAAGTTCGCTTCTGCGGTTCGCTCTTGCGATCCGTACGGCAAGAACCAGATTGCGAATACGAACGATGCGGCCGCCGCTGCCGTGCCCACCAATCGAAACCGCAGGCCGAGTGAGAGGGGCCTTCGCGAGGTGGACGCGCGGACGTTCTGGAGGATGCGGTCTTCCAGCCCCAAGGGCGTCTCGATAGGCAAGGGTACTGCAAGGTGCTCCTTGATCTCTCGAATCTGTTCGAGTTCGCGACGACATGCCGGGCAAGAGCGCAAGTGGTCCTGGATTCGGATCATCTCCGAGCCGGTCAGCTCCGAGTCGGAATACGCAGAAAGAAGGGATCGAGTCCGGCTACACAACACCGCTCTCACCTCCATACTGCGCCGGGCATCGCTTTCTGAGGAGCCGTTTGAGTTGCTTTCGGCCCCGGTGAATTCGAGAACGCACGGTGCCGACGGAAGTGCCCATGATCGAAGCGATCTCTTCGTAGGCCATCCCTTCGACGTCGGCCAGCAGAACCGCCGTCCGAAACTCGGGGTTCATCGCTTGAAGCCCGGCTTCGACGTGTTCGCCCATCGCGTTTTGCATGAGTTCGGCTTCGGGCGAAGCTTCGTCGTCAGGGATCTCCAGGGTCGTGGTTCCGCCGAACACCGTCTGCTCCAAGCTGGTTGTCCGGAGCCGTCCCCGCCGCCGAACCGTATCGACGTGCGCGTTGCTCATGATCCTGTAGAGCCAATTCAGAAACGGGAGGTCTTCGTCGTAGCGATGGAAAAACCGGTACGCGCGGAGGTACGTCTCCTGGACAAGGTCTTCTGCGTCCGTCAAGTTGCCAGTTAGCCGATAGGCGAACCCGTAGGCGCTTCGGAACGAATCCTTCACGAGAGATTCGAACCGTTCCTTCTGATTCTCGTCAGATCGGCTTAGGGCGCGTGTCAAGCTTTGGACCATTTCTCTTCCAGCCGCATCTACCTACGCATGGCGGACGCGTCACAGTTCCTGCCCGCGATCTGTTAGTTTACACCGAATTCTACGAAGTTCGGACTTCGGGCTTCACCGAAGCGCTCCCACGATGGTGGTGCAAAGGGCATCGAACTCGAGTGAAGGCTGAACGTTACCTTCGACTTTGCGATGCGATTCGAGCACGTGCTGGACGGCTTTCGAGCGCCACCCGCCCTCGACGGCCCACAGAGCGACCGCTTCTAAGACCCAGCAATGAGCCGTTCGGGAAGGGACGGAGTCGTCGTCGGCAAGCTGCTTGGCGATCTCCCGCCAACTCTCCGAAACGCTGAGCGCCGCCGACCGAGGCCGCTGGGGCAGGCTCTCGAGCGATTCGGCGAGCGAGCGCCAAGACTCTCTGCGCGAGCGCAACCGCTCCAGTCGAGTCCGGGAGCCGAGGGCCCAAAGCTCCTCCCAGTTCTCCAACACGCCAAAGTCTTGGGCTAGCTCTTCGGGCGTCCCCACCTCGCAAGGCACTCCGATCGCCCGCGAAGCGATGGTCGGCAGAACGGCGGAATAGTGCTGCGTGGTGAGGACGAAGCGGCTTCGTTCGGGTGGCTCTTCAAGGATCTTGAGGAACGAATTTGCGGCGTCCAGACCCAGCCGATCGACGTCGGCCATCCAAATCACCTTGTTGCGCGCCGACAGCGGAGGAGTCCGCAAGAACTCGGATACTGGGTACTCGTCCGATTCCTTAGCAGGGCGGATCGATTGTTTGCGGATAAGGCGGCTCTTTCCGCTCGGCGCGATTCGCAAGAGATCGACCGCCGCGTCTCGGCTGAACTGCATACACGGCTTGCACTCGCCGCACGCGCCGTCCTCTCTCGGCTGGGCGCAAAGCCATCCTTGAGCAAGCTCGGCGGCAAAGCTGTCGCGCTGTCCACCCTCCTCGCCATAGAGCAGGACCGCATGAATCGAGGAGTCGTCGCCGATCGCCCTTTCCAGCAATCTGGCAAAGGGGGTTCGATTCCGACCTGCAGGAGGCTCAGAAACGCTCGAATCTTTCGACATTCAACACAAACACTACGGCCCCCCCGACCGGAACCTTTACCGGGCTCGTCAGGAAGGCCCCCGTAGGAGCCGCCTCCAAGGGCATCACGTTCAAAAGCTGCTCGCGAGCTTGGCAATTCTGCTCGATCAGGTTCAACAGCGCGGGCGTGTCCTCCTCGCCGACCCCCACGAGAATCGTCGTGTTGCCTTCCCGAAGGAATCCGCCCGTCGAACTGATGACGGTGAACTTGTAGCCGGCCCGGATCATCTCATCGGTGACCTTGTTCTTATCGCGGCTATGGACGACACAGACGACGAACTTCACGCGGCACTATTATAACGGCTCAGCCCCTTGGGCACAAATCGGCGCTCAGTAGAGGCGGACGGCGTTCCTTAGAGGTTCAAACGCCGCGCATTCCTCGTCCATTCGCTCCTGCACGGCTTTCAGGTTCCCGCTGCCCTCGACGGCCTCACGCAAAAACGAATGCCCGGCAAGGATGTCGATCGGCATCTTCTCGGCTTCGTACTCGTAGGGCGGTGGAAGCCACCCGAAATCGTCTGGGTAAGCCTGGGCGACTTCGAGCAACAGCGCAGCAGTCGTAAGCACAGGGCGAAACGCTTGGCGGTCCGTAACGTGCGTGAAAACCCCTTGGCATACCTTGTCGTGATGTTTCTGAAAGGTCGGCAAGAACTGGTACGGCCGGAAGACCACTCCAGGGAGCCCGATTCGATTGAGGATCTCGGCCAGCCGCCAGCCGTCAATGTAGGGCGCCCCCACGATCTCGAAGGGGCGGGTGGTTCCTCGCCCTTCGGTCAGGAGCGTGCCCTCGATCAAGCAAGCGCCAGGATAGACGAGCGCGGTTTCGAGGCAAGGCATATTGGGCGAGGGCATCACCCAGGGGATTCCAGTTGAGTCCAGGAAGTCCGCGCGATCCCAGCCCACGACTCGCAGCACTTCGAGTTCCGGCTGGGCGAACCCCGCCTGAAAGAACATCTGAGCGATCTCTCCCAAGGTCATCCCGTGTCGCTGAGGCATCGGATGCAGCCCCACGAAGCTCGAAAACTCGGGATTGAGAACGAACCCTTCCGCCCTCGCGCCCCCGATCGGGTTCGGGCGGTCGAGAACGAGCACGGGGATATCCGCCCGCTCGCAGGCCTTCATGCAGAGCCCCAGAGTCCAAATGAAGGTGTAGTACCTCGACCCGATGTCGGGCAGGTCCGCGACGAACAAATCGATGCCTTCGAGCCAGTTCGGCTGGGGTTCGCGCCGCTCGCCGTAGAGCGAGTAGAACGGCAACCCCGTGCGGGGGTCCGAATAGCCCTCCCACTCGATCATGTTGTCCTGCGTGTGGCCCCAAATTCCGTGCTGCGGTCCGAACACCGCGACCACCTCGCATTCCAGCTCGCGGCTCCTCGATAGAAGCGCGTCGAGTAGCGGGACGAAAGAGGTCGTAACCGTCGCCTGGTTGCAGAGCAGCCCGATGCGCCGCCCCCGAATCAAGTGCGTATGGTCAGAGAGAAGACGGTCGATGCCTGGAATCGCCTGGCTCATGGGGAACCCGAAGTATATCTGCGGGGACCTCTACTTTCGCGGACGCTTGGCCCGTTCGGCGACGCCAAGAGCCTTCTCGACCCACAACTTGAGCTCCGCTGGATCGTCAAGGACGCCCGGCGGAAGCTCCCAATAGCCCATCGGTTTCGGAGAATCGTAAGGATAAAACGGCTCCATCCCGCGCTCTTGAAAGTCACCCCGATTCGTATCGTCGACTTTGAAGTAAAGCCTGTCCTCGGCGATGAGCGCAAAGAAGAGATCGCCCGAATAGATGCCCACTCCGCCAAACATCGCGCGGGTTCGAAGCGGGGTGACGATGGCGAGCCGTTCCTCGACGTGCTCACGGTAGGAGTTGGAGAAGCTCACAGCCCCAAAGAATAGCCCAAGCGAACTCTTTGCAGGAATCGGCGGAGGAAGGGCTGAACCTTGAGATTCGATGGCCAAAGCATCTCCCACTCTCAAGCCGCGAGGGTTCGGCGCCACTTCGCGGAGCGATACGTGGTGGGTCCAGCCCGCGCTCGTGTTCGTCGCGCTCTCGTTGTTCATCGTGTATGCGACTTGGGCGGCGTTTCAGGGGGCGAACTACTTCCACGGAAACTACCTGTCGCCGTTCTATTCGCCGGAGCTGATCGGGGTTTCGCCCCATTCTTGGTTTGGGCCTAAGCCGGAGTGGTGGCCAGGTTGGTTGCCGTTCTCCCCCGCTCTGATCATCTTGCCGTTCCCAGCGCTGTTCCGGTTCACCTGCTACTACTACCGGGGCGCCTATTACAAGGCGTTTTGGGCCGACCCTCCGTCGTGCGCCGTGGGAGAGCCGAGAAAGGGTTATACCGGCGAGAACGGGCTGCCGCTCATTCTCCAGAACTTGCATCGTTACTTCCTCTACTTCGCCCTCCTCTTCCTTTTGGCGCTTTGGCACGATGTCTGGAAAGGGTTCTGGTTCCCCGTCGGCGAGATGGGCCGCTATGCGCCGGCGGGGCTCGGGCCGATGCCGAATCAGCCTGTTCAGTTTGGCGTCGGCGTGGGGTCGATCGTGCTCCTTGCCAACACCACCCTTCTCACCTTTTACACCATCTCGTGCCACTCGTTCCGGCACCTGATCGGCGGCAAGAAGGACTGCCTCTCCAGTCACAAGACTCGCCATGCCTGCTACTCTTGCGTCTCGCGCCTCAATCCCCGTCACATGAATTTCGCCTGGATGAGTCTCTTCAGCGTGATGTTTGCCGACCTTTACATTCGTTTGGTGGCGATGGGGGTGTGGTCCGATTGGAGGTTCTTCTGAGATGAGCGATTACCCGACTCATGAATACGACGTGCTGATCATCGGCGCTGGCGGTGCGGGGTTGCGGGCCGCGATCGAGGCCTCCGCCGCAGGCGTCAGCGTAGGCGTCGTGTGCAAGTCTCTGCTTGGAAAAGCCCATACGGTGATGGCCGAGGGAGGCGTCGCCGCAGCGATCGGCAACGTCGACGACCGGGACGGATGGAAGGTCCACTTTTCCGACACGATGCGGGGCGGCCAGTACCTCAACAACCCCTTCATGGCCGAATACCACGCCAAGGAAGCGCCGTCGCGAGTGCTTGAATTGGAAGCTTGGGGCGCGCTCTTCGATCGTACTCCCGACGGCCGCATCTTGCAACGGAACTTCGGAGGGCACAAGTACCCCAGGCTGGCCCACGTCGGTGACCGCACCGGGCTCGAAATGATCCGCACGCTCCAGGACCACGGCATCCACAAGGGAATCCAGTTCCACATGGAATGCACGGCCACCACGCTGTTGAAATCGAAAGGGAAGGTCTGCGGCGCGTTCGCGTACTTCAGGGAGCATGGCAACTTCGTGGTGTTCCTCGCGAAGTCCGTCGTCATCGCAACCGGCGGGATCGGAAAGTCCTTCGCCGTCACCAGCAACTCGTGGGAGTGCACCGGGGACGGCCACTCGCTGGCCTACCATGCAGGCGCCGAACTGATCGACATGGAGTTCGTGCAATTCCACCCGACAGGCATGGTCTGGCCGCCCTCCGTCAAGGGACTTCTGGTTACAGAAGGCGTCCGGGGCGAGGGGGGAATCCTCAAGAACAGCGAAGGCGTCCGGTTCATGTTCAACGACATCCCCGAACTCTACAAGGCTCAAACGGCGAATGACCCCGAAGAGGGTTGGCGGTATGTCACAGGCGATAAGGACGCACGCCGCCCGCCGGAACTCCTCACCCGCGACCATGTCGCCCGGTGCATCGTACGCGAAATCAAGGAAGGAAGGGGCTCTCCCCACGGGGGCGTGTTCCTCGACATCGCTTGGATCAAAGAGCGAGTCCCCAACGGCGAGGAGCATATCAAGCGCAAGCTGCCTGCGATGTACCACCAGTTCAAGGAACTCGCAGGGATCGACATCACCCAGGAACCTATGGAGATCGGTCCGACCACGCACTACATGATGGGCGGAGTCCGGGTGGATGCCGAAACCCAAATGTCCACCGTCGAGGGGCTGTTCGCCGCGGGCGAAGTCGCGGCGGGCTTGCACGGAGCCAACCGCTTGGGGGGCAATTCTCTTTCGGACTTGCTGGTGTTCGGAAAGCGCGCGGGGGAGCACGCAGCCCTCTACGCCAAGGCCGCATCCGGCGCTCCCGACCGCTCCGATCTCGAAGCTCAAATCGCTTCGGCGGCCCAAAGCGCGCTCGCGCCATTCGAAGATGCCGAGGGCGAGAACCCGTTCCGAATTCAGCAAGACCTCCAGCAGCTTATGCAAGCTCAGGTGGGGATCGTACGCGAAGAGGGCGAGGTTGCCGACGCGCTCCCCAAGCTCGCCGCCCTGCGCGAACGGGTGAAGGCGGCCGGAGTTTTCGGGAACCGCGACTTCAACCCCGGCTGGCACACCGCTCTCGACTTGCACCACATGCTGACCGTTTCCGAGGCGATCTCCCGCTCGGCGCTGGCTCGCAAGGAAAGCCGCGGGGCGCACTTCCGACTCGACTTTCCGAACAAAGACCCCGAAGCTGCCAAGGTGAACTCCTGCATCCGCAAGGGCGAGGACGGATCGATGCAGCTAACGACGACGCCGTTGGTTCCTCTTTCGGAGGAGCACCGGGCCATCATCGAAGAGATGGGCTGAGCGAACCGATCCCCAAGCTCGAAGGTTGGCTTATACTGAAAGCGATGGCGCGAGACGAGTTGACGCAAAAACCGCCGGGCTTGAGTCGCCGCGAAGTCCTCAATGCGGGATTGAGCCTTGGGGTCGTGGGCCTTCCCATCCGGTGGCGGCCCTTTCTTCCAGGTCGCGACTCGACGCCACCGGCCGTCCCTGCGTTTGCCTACTTCAGCGACACCCATGTGAGCCTCAAACGCAACGTCGCCGAATGCCGCGCGTTGATGGAAGAAATCGAAGGCGTCGTCCGGCCGTCTCTCGCGATCAACGGTGGCGACGTCGTCGACTACGGTTGGAAGGGCGAATACGACAGCTACGATTCCGTTCTATCGGGCCTCCCATTCCGCACCCACCACATTCCCGGCAACCACGACGTTCGGTGGGCTGGGTTGGGGCTGAAGATTTTCTCGGAGCGCGTGGGCGCGCCCTACCGCTCCTTCGATTGGGAAGGCTGCCACTTCGCCCTCCTCGACAGCACAGTTCCCCTCTCGCATTGGGGGCATTTTGAAAGCGAGATGCTCCGTTGGCTTGAGGACGACCTCGACCGCGTGGGGAGGCGGACGCCCGTTTTTTTGGCCACGCACCATTGGGTGGGCCGCGACCAGGTGATGGCGGACAACGAATCGGCGCTTCGGAAGGTCATCGAGCCGTACAACGTCAAGATCGTACTCACGGGGCACGGCCACAACGACCTCCTCTGGCGATGGGACGGGTTTCTTTGCACGATGAACAAGGGCCTGTACCAGGGTTCGTACCAAAAGGTCGAAGTGGATCGGGAGAGCGGGGAGATCCGGCTGTATCGGCGCACCCTGGAAAAGCCCCAACTTCGCTTGCTGGCCGCGGTGAACCTGGCGTCCGACCGAGAGAAGCGCAAAGTCTGGCACGTTAGCCCCTCGGAGTATGAAGCGGGCGCGCCGCTGACGGCTCCCCCGGACGCCTCCGAGTTCCGATGGAACGCGGGGAACTGGAAGCCGATCGAGTCCCGCTCTCTCGGTACCGAAGGCCTTTCTCCCGGCGTTCACCTACTCTCCCTTCGCGCTGGGCAAGAGGGCCAAGCGGAATCGTTCCCTATTCGCGTGAACTCAAAAAGCGCGTTTTTCCGGAGCCGGTGGGAACGCAAGCTGAGCGGAGGGGTGATGTCGCACCTCCTGATCGCGGAAGGGTCCTTGTTCGTGAGCGCCATGGACGGGGCGGTCTACCGGCTGCGAGCATCCGACGGCGCTCTCGAATGGCGAGCCAAGACGGGAGGGTACTGCCATTCCTCGCCCCGAATCTGCGCGGGCACGTTGGTGGTTGGGAGCGCCGACGGGTTTGTATATGGCCTCGACCCCAAGGACGGCGCCGTTCTGTGGAAGCACCCGACCCAAGGCCCGATGTATGGGTCGGCTGCGTTCGCTCGAGGTGTGGCCGCGATCGGAGGAGGCGACGGCCGCATTTACGGAATCGAGCCCAAGACCGGAAAGGAAACGTGGCGCTTCGAGCTCCCGCCTGGCGATACGGCGTTCGTGCAAAGCCCGGCTGCGGCCGATGGCGAGCGGTTCTACTTCGGCTCGTGGGACAAGCACCTGTATGCCCTCGACGCGCTTACGGGCAAGCAACTCTGGCGCAGGCTCTGCACCCAAAGCACCTTTGCGTTTTCTCCGGCGATCGGCGGACCCGCGGTGGCCCAGAATCGCGTGCTGGTACCCGCCAACGGCAACGAGCTGTACTGCTTCGATGCCGCCTCCGGCGAGCCCCTCTGGAAGGCGGCCTCCCCCGGCGACAAGTTTGGATACTCCGGGCCACAGATCGACGGCGGCCGCGTCTTCATCGGTTGCCTTGGCGATAAGGGCGAGGTGCGCTGTGTTTCGCTCGAAGAGGGCAAGGAACTGTGGGCGGCGGCGACAGGACAGGTGATCTACGATTCCACTCCCGCAGTCTCCGAGGGCATCGTTTCCGTCGGATCGGTGAGCGGCGCGTTGTGGGGAATCGACGCGGCCTCGGGCGCAATTGTTGGGAGTTTCCAATTTCCGACGGGCCACTTTCTTTCGTCCCCGGCGATGGACGGCCGCGCCGTGTACGCCGCAACCTACAGTGATTGGGTGATGCGGCTGGACTTTTCCTAGCGAATCTTAGCGGCTTCGCGGGATGCCCCAAAACTGGAGGCTTCACAAGATAGAATGGGGGCGGAAGCAAATTGGGTGAGTTTCTCAAGCCACTGTTCGAGCTTCGCGGCCTGACGCTCGAAACGCTCGTCCAGGTGCTGGACATTCTTCTCGTCTCGTACCTGATCTACCGCATTCTCGGCCTCATCCGGGGGACCCGCGCATGGCGGATCGTTTCTGGCGTCGTCTTCTTCGTGATTTTGCTGGTCGCTAGCAAGCAGCTTGGCCTCTATTCGCTCAACTGGATATTGGAGAAGGCGACGTTGCTGGGTCCGGTGGCTCTCGTTATCCTGCTTCTCCCTGAGCTGCGGCACGCGCTTGAGGGGTTCGGCAAGCTCGGCTTTTGGCCGTCGCGCATTACGGGGTTTGAGACTCGCGCGAGCCAAGGTGTGATCGACGAACTGATCGCCGCCGCTTCCCGAATGGCCGCCGACAAGATCGGCGCCCTCATCGTCGTCGAAACGGGTCCCGAGCTCCAAGACATCGTCGAAACCGGAATCGCCATCGATTCCAAGCTCAGTTCGGCCTTGCTGGAGTCGATGTTCTATCCGGGGAATCCCTTGCACGATGGGGCGGTCATCGTTCGCGACGACCGCATCGTTGCGGCGGCCTGCCACCTGCCCATGAGCCAAAGCCTCCATCTCGACCCCACCGTTCACATGCGACACCGAGCGGCAGTCGGCGTCACAGAAGAGCGTTCGTGCGTTGCGATCGCGGTGAGCGAGGAACGGGGAGCGATCAGCTACGCCTCGGACGGCGAGCTTATTCGCGTCTCGGCCTCTGAATTGCACGAGCTCCTCCAGCGCGATCTGCGGGGCGAAGGGCAAGCTCACAAGCCCGCGAATCGGGTTCGAATTCTGCGGCGAAACTCTAAGAAGGGGGCCGAAGATCCAAACCCTTAAACAGGACTTCGTGTTGATCCTCACCTCGATCGTGCTCGGGCTTAGCTTGTGGCTGTACGTTCGAAGCCTTGAAAGCACCAAAGTGCCGATCACGGTCGCAGCGCAACTTTATGTGAGTGGAAAGAGCGCGGACATCGATGTCGCTGAAATACCCACGACGGTCAGCGCGACGTTGTATGTGCCCCTCGAAGATCGCGATAAGATCGATCCGAAGTCGATCAAGGTCCGGGCTGTGGTCGACCTATCTGGCGCGGAGGAGGGCATTGCGGAGTACCCGGTTTCGCTCGAGGTCCCTTCGGAACTGCGAAAGTACAAATGGGAGGTCGAAAACCGGATCGTCGTGGCGATCGAGCAGGTCGCCCAGGAGTCGAAGATGGTGGCGGTGGTCGAATCGGGCGAGGCCCCTACTGGCCTGGAACTCGGCGCGGTCACGGTCCAGCCCGAGTCCGTGACGATTTCTGGCCCCAAAAGCGTTGTCTCCAAGGTCGATACGGTTCGGGTGCTGCTGCTGCTTTCCAACGTCGAGACCGGCAAGACGTACACCCTCCCCGTCGAGGTGTTTGACGAGAACGGCAAGCCGATCACGGGAATACGCGTCGTTCCGGATGCCGTATCAGTCAGCCCCGCGCTGAGCCCCATGCAACCTCGGAGGACGCTGCTCGTTTCGCCCAAGTGGACGGGCCAGCCCGCCCCTGGATTCGTCGTCGCGGCCCTCGAAGTGAATCCGAACGAAGTCACCGTCCAAGGCGAAAGAAAGCGGCTCTCCGACATGCGAACCATCGAGACTGAACCCGTGGACCTGACTGGGCTCAAGGAAAACACCGTGCGATCGGTTCGGCTCAAGCTTCCCGCAGGTGTGTCCGTGATGGGCCGAGATCGAATCGAAATCCGCATCAAGATCGATCCGATTCCTGTGGCTGAACCCCCTCCGCCCGGCGATGGTTGAAGTCCGCCCGATCGAACCCAGTGAGGCAGAGGATTTCCTTACGATCCTGTGCCGAGTGTTCGGCCTCGATTTCGGCCGCGCGAAGAGCGTGTTTTTCAGCGAGCCGCTCTTTGACCTCCGGCGCAAGTGGGCGCTTTTTGAGAATCGCAATATGCTTTCGGTGATGACCACGGTGCCGTTGGAGTTTGGCTGGGGACCGGCCATCGGGATCGCAGGGGTCGCCACGGTCCCTTCGGCGAGGCGCAAAGGGCTCGCCTCGGAGCTGCTCAGGGAGGTCCTGCGATGCGCGCGCACGAGTGGCGAGACCGCAAGCTATCTTTTCGCGCGAAACGAATCGCTCTACCGCAAGGTGGGATTCGAAGCGCTGGACTCCGTTGTCTCCGGGCCCATTCGGAGCCAGGGCAACCTGCCTGACGTGAAGCCGTTCGAAGAGGTTCAGGCGAACTATGAGCGCTGGAGCCAAGATCACCCGAATCGACTCCGACGGGACGAAACTCGTTGGGCCTACTGGAACTGGACGGTCCGCCCCTGCTACAGGATGGGTTCGGCGTACTTCGCCCTCGAAGGGCACCGAGTGCGAGAAGCCCTGTTGAGCTCTCCCCAAGAATCATGGCCCGTTCCGGCCGGGACCGAGTGGCAAGGGCTTGAAACGATGACCGATGCCTTGGGCGTTCCGCTTTTGAACCGAAACACCGATCTCTTGCTGATGGGCTGCGGCTCCCCCGGAATCCCCCAGATGTTCATGACCGATCAGTTCTGAGAAACCGAGCCGATTGTCGGGGTACAGTCCGTAACCGAATCGATGGGCAATCTCCGAATTCACACGTCCGAAAGCGTCAGCGAAGGACACCCCGACAAGCTTGCGGATCAGATCAGCGACGCGCTTCTCGACCAGTTTCTCGAACAAGACCCCACGGCGCGGGTCGCCATCGAGGCGATGCTCGCGCACGGCGTCGCCGTCATTTCGGGCGAGGTCACGACCGAGGGTTACGTCAACGTTCAGAAGTGCGTCCGCGAGACGATCAAGTCGGTGGGTTACACGAACTCCGACGTGGGATACGACGGCGACAACTGTGGCGTCTTGGTGACGATTCAAGAGCAGTCGAGCGACATCGCGATGGGGGTCGACAAGGGCGGCGCCGGAGACCAAGGAATGATGTTTGGGATGGCTTGCGACGAGACTCCCGAACTCATGCCTTTGCCCATCCATATCGCCCACCGGCTTACGAGGCAGGCGGTCGAGTCGCGCCGATCCGACCCCTCGCTTGGGTTCCGCCCCGACGCAAAGGCCCAAGTGACGGTCCTGTATGAGGGCCATCGACCTCTGAAGGTGGAGACGGTCGTCCTCAGCCAGCAGCACGAACCCGATGTCTCGCAAGCTGAAATGAAGGAGCGGATCGAATGCGCCATCGTAAAGCCGGTGCTTGCGGAGTTCGCGCAATTCAGCTCCGACGAGATCACTTACCACTTCAACCCCACAGGTCGGTTCGTCAAGGGCGGGCCTGCGGGCGACACGGGCCTGACCGGCCGGAAGATCATCGTCGATACCTATGGGGGGATGTGCCCTCATGGTGGCGGAGCGTTCAGCGGCAAGGACCCCACCAAGGTGGACCGGAGCGCGGCCTACATGGCTCGCCACGTGGCCAAGTGCATCGTGGCTGCCGGATTGGCGCGGCGGGTGGTCGTCGGCTTGGCGTATGCGATCGGCAAGGCCGAGCCGGTATCTGTGGACGTAGAGACCTTCGGAACCGAAACGGTCGATCCGCGAGAAATCCAGCGAAGGGTCGTCGAGGCTTTTCCTCTGACTCCGCGAGGGATCATCGAGCACTTAGGGCTTCTCACCACTCGCTACCTTCCGACCGCGAAGAATGGCCATTTCGGCAACCCGGCGTTTCCTTGGGAGAGAACCCAAGAAGCCGCTCTGCTGAAGTGAGTTCGCCCATAGACGGGCGCATCAGCAATCTCGTAAACTCCGTTCGTCCCCGTCAAGTTGCGGGGCGAGGAGGACGCCGTGAACAGCTTTCTGGCCGGTCTGATGCTGTGTTCGGCCCTGGGCGCGCAGTTTCAGGGTCTCGACCTTAGATCCCTTTTTTCGGGGCAATCGCCGATGCCCCTCGTCTATAGCGTTGCCGACCTGCCGGACGACTTCTCCGCCGTGAAGGTTCAGTTCGGCGGCAAGGGCATGGACCTCTTCGGCGGCATGACGGGGATGTTCATGGGAATGATGGGCTCCTTTGGCGGTGGAGGGGGTGAGCAAGACCCCGAGCAGGCCGCTGCGATGAAGTTCTTCACGTACATGGAGATCAGTTGGACGAAGGGGGAAACGGCCAGAATCGGCACGAGCGATTTTCTCGTCACGTACAAATTCGACTTCGACATGTCGTTGATGATGGGCGAGGGCCCGCCGGACCTTTCCAAAATGCCTCTCCGACTTCACCTCGTCAAGCTCGACGCGATCGAGGCGCTCGTCCCCCGCCCCGACCTCAAGAAGTCGGACCTGCTCGGCCTGGCCAGCTTCCCAGCCGTAAACAGCCGCGCCAAACAATCTTCCGGACTCTCGAGCGCCAAACAACTGGCGCTGGGAATGATTCTGTACACCTCGGATTGGGACGACGTCTTTCCTTGGCCTCAAAGCACCTCGAAGGTGCAGGAGGTCATTGAGCCCTACCTCAAGAACGACCGCGTTTGGGAAACCGGGAACCCGGAATCCAGTCGGTTTCTGTTCAATATGAACCTCGGCGGAGTGAGTTACGCAGACATCGAATCGCCCGCGGAAACGCCGATGTTCTTCGAATCGAAGCCCTGGCCGGACGGCAGGCGGATCGTCGCCTTCGCCGATGGCAGCGCAAAGCTCGTGCCAGCGGACGACTGGCTCAACGTGGAGGAGGGACTTAAGCTGAAGTTCAAACGAACGGCCAAGCAACCTTTGCCACCGCGTTGACGGCGCCTTGCGTGGGCCTTCTGCCGCACGACTCACAAATGTAACGTTGCATTTGCGGCAATTAGGGTATGATCGGGCGTCGAGGCCCAAGAGCCCTGTTGCCGTTGCACGGAGGCCCTTACGGGGGTTTGCGTAGAGCGGCAAAAGTGCGTGGCCTCGGAGAAACCAGGAGGCACTACTTCTCAAGGATGCCGCTACAAAGTCAATCGAAGCAGAAAATCATTCAGGACAACGCCCAGAAGGAAGGCGATACCGGTTCGACGCACGTTCAAATCGCGATTTTGCATGCTCGAATTCAGCAACTCACCGAGCACCTTCGTCGGAACCCTAAGGATTTCCATACGCGGCGAGGACTGACGGTCCTCGTCGGCAAGCGTCGCAGGCTGGAGGGATACCTCCGGTCGAAGGACGTCGTTGCCTACCGTGAGTTGATTCAAAAGCTCGGCATTCGAGAAGTTAGGCCTCGATAGGAGGCAACATGATACATACACACTCCTTCGAGGTTGGGGGCAAGACCCTCAGCATCGAAACAGGCCGCGTGGCGAAGCAAGCTGGCGGCTCCGTACTCCTCGGCATGGGTGAAACGGTCGTTCTTGCGGCTGCCACCATGTCGGCCAAGCCGCGAGAGGGCATTGACTTTCTTCCTCTCGTGTGCGACTACGAAGAAAGAAAGTACGCCATTGGCAAGATTCCCGGCGGGTTCATGAAGCGCGGCGGCAGGCCCTCCGACAAGGCAGTCCTCACGTCGCGATTGATCGACCGTCCGATTCGCCCCCAGTTCGACAGCGGGCTCAGGCACGAGATTCAAGTGATCACCCTGCCGTTCGCTCTCGACCCGGCCTATCCGTCGGACGTCCTCGCGATTTGCGCGGCGGGCGCGGCGCTGACGATCTCCGACATCCCGTTCAACGGCCCGATCGCGGGCGTTCGGGTCGGCAGAATCGGCGGTGAATTCATCTTGTTCCCTTCGCTCGAAGAGATTGAGCAGTCCGATCTGGACCTGGTGGTCGCCGGACATAAGAACGCGATCTCGATGGTCGAAGCGGGGTCGAACGAAGTCACCGAAGAGGACATGGCGGCCGCGCTCAAGTTCGGCCACGACGCGATCCAGCTAATTTGCGCCGGGATCGAGGAGTTCGCCAAAGTCGCCGGCAAGCCCAAGCGCGAAGTCGACGTCCATCGCATCGACCCGAGCCTTCTCGAACTCCTCACCAAGGAGTGCTCGAAGGAAGTCGAGGCGGCGCTGGTCAACCCGGACAAGCAGGCTCGCGAGTCGGCCCTCAACGACCTAATCGATGAGATCGTCGCCCGCTACCAAGACCGCTTCGCCGAAGAGCCCGACAAGCTGTCCCAGCTTCGGGAAGCCGCGGACAAAGTGGTCAAAGGCTCCGTTCGCAAGCTCATTCTCGAAAAGAATAAGCGGCCTGACGGGCGCGGACTTGAAGACATTCGACAACTCGAAGCCGTCGCCGGTATTCTGCCGCGAGTTCACGGATCGGGCCTTTTCACCCGGGGCCAAACGCAGGTCATGACCGTCTTGACGCTCGGCCTACCCAGCGACGCGCAAATCATGGACACGCTCGACGAGAACGTCGACAAGCGCTACATGCACTTCTATAACTTCCCGCCGTATTCGGTGGGCGAAGTGCGGCCTCTGCGGGGTCCCGGACGACGCGAAGTCGGACACGGAGCTCTCGCCGAACGCGCGCTGAAGCCTATGGTTCCGCTGGACGACCCTGAGTTCCCCTACACGCTCCACTTGGTGAGCGAGGTTCTCGAATCGAACGGGTCGACGTCGATGGCTTCGGTGTGCGGGTCCACCCTTGCGCTCATGGACGGCGGCGTGCCCCTCAAGGCGCCCGTAGCCGGAATCGCAATGGGCCTGATGTCCGACGGAAAGACCTTCAAGGTCCTGACGGACATTCAGGGGATGGAGGACTTCTGCGGCGACATGGACTTCAAGGTCGCAGGAACCCGCAACGGCATCACCGCGCTCCAGCTCGATACGAAGCTCACCGGAATCCCGGACAAGGTTCTCGCGGACGCCCTTTCGCAGGCGCAGCGGGCGCGGATGCAAATCCTCGACGTGATCGAAGCTGAGATCGCAAGCCCGAGATCGGCGATGGGCGCCCATGCCCCGCGAATCGTGACCATCCAGATCAACCCCGAGAAGATCGGCGCGCTGATCGGTCCCGGTGGCGCGACGATCCGCAAGATCACCTCGCAAACCGGTTCGACGATCGACGTCCAGCAGGACGGCAGGATCATGATCGTCTGCGCGGACGAGGACAAACTCGAAACCACGATCTCCACGATCAAGTCGCTCACCGACGAGATCGCGGTCGGGCTTCAGTTCCGAGGCAAGGTGACTCGCCTGATGGGACGCGGAGCCATGGTCGAGTTCGTCGCAGGTCGCGAAGGGTTGGTTCCTGTCGAACAGCTCACCGCCAAGAGCATCCGCAGGCCGGACGACGTTGTGAGCGTCGGAGATGAGATCAACGTGGTCGTACACGAGATTGACAGCATGGGTCGAGTGAACTTCACGGCTCTGGGATTGAAGCAAGACCTGCCCTCCCTCGCTGGAAACGAGGATGTGACGCCCCCACCCCCAGGAATGAGGGGCGGAGGAGGTCCAAGAGGACGCGGACGTGACGACCGGGACCGCGACCGAGGAGGACGCTCCGGGGGTCGAGATCGGTACAGCCGAGGCGACCGGTACGACCGTGGAGACCGGAATGATCGGGGAGACCGGAATGATCGAGGCGATCGGAATGACCGGAACGACAGGGGTGATCGGAACGACCGAGAACGCTCGAGTCAGGAAAGCGACCGCGAACCCCGCGAGCGCCCGAGTCACGACGAAGACCGTGAGCCGCCCGAAGTGCCCTCGTCCTTCCCCAAGAAGGAGCGGAGCTCTGGCGACGAGGAAGGTCTGACCACTCGGTTCCGGCCGCGAAGATAGCTCCTAGTTCGAAAGGCAAAGGGCCGCTCGATCCTACGAGGACGGGCGGCCCTAATATTTGGGAGGGGGCACGGCAGTTAGCTGCCGAACTTATGCGCGACCGATGGGTCAATCTTGACGCCAGGTCCCATCGAACTGCTCAGAGTCACCGACACAAGATAGCGCCCCTTCGAGGTAGCGGGCTTCGCCTTGATGATCGCGTTGAGCGCGGAATACAGGTTCTCCTTGATCTGCTCGGGCGAGAATGCGGCCTTTCCGATCCCCATGTGAACGACGCCAGCCTTGTCAATGCGGTATTCGGCTCGCGTCGCTGCTTTGATTTCTTTCACGGCTTGGCCAACTGCGTTGGTGACGGTTCCGTTGCGCTTGTTGGGCGTCCTGGGGCCCAGTATCTTGCCGATCTTTCCGATTTGCGGCGCCATGTCTTCGGCGGCGAGAACGACGTCGAAATCGCGAAAGCCCCCCGTGATCTTCGCGATCAGGTCCTCCGCGCCGACGTAATCCGCTCCGGCAGACTCGGCTTCGCTTGCGAGATCGCCCTTCGCCAAAACGGCCACTTTCTTGGTCCTTCCGGTCCCGTGGGGCAACTGGGTGATGCCTCGAACGTTTTGGTCGCTCTTCTTCGCGTCGACCCCCAGTCGGATGGCAAGGTCCACCGATTCAGGACAATTCTTCGCGGTGGCGGTGCTCTTGACGAGCGAAATCGCGTCGTCGATGTCGTAGAATTGATTCCTGTCGAAGCTCGTAGCAGCTTCGGCGTACCGCTGGGAATGCGGGTTCTTCCGTGTTCGTCTTCTCATATTTCACCTGTGGTGCCAGCGTCTTTCGACTCCCACATCGCCGGTCCCCCGGCGGAGTCCAAGGATACCCTACTGCGAGCCGCCGCTTGGCGGTGGCGTCGCGCCCTCCGACCTGAGTCCCGGCACGACGAGGATATCGCCCTCGATCGCGCGGGTGGTCTTCACGGGGACGTAGTTGCTCGATTCGACGACCGGCGTCTTGAGCGCCCACTCCCCTCGTCGCAAGAGTTGGTCTCGTGTGAGTTTGAGGCGGGCGAACATGACTCTCTGCCCTGGCCGGACCTTCGTGTTGAGAAAGTTCTCGTCGTGCATTCCTTCGCCGTCGAATCCGAACTTGTCCTGAATATGAGGCGGCGCGCTGCGCGGGTTGTACATGAAATCGATCACGTACTCGTCCGCCTTGAACGGATACATGATCGGGTCCTTGCTCATGTCGAGCCGGTTGTTAAACTTCCGGTTGCGGACGTAAAGCTGATCCTGCATGAACGTTGCGTCCGCGGGCGGCTCCAATTGGACCGATTCCGCGTAGTCCCAGTTCATGCCTGCCTCCTTCCCATGCTCGAAATCCGCATCTCGAAGGATGATCCGAATCCGCGTCCCCACCGGCAAGACGTTCCAGGTGCCTTCCACCCGAATCACCCTGGGCTCTTCGACGGTGACCCGGGCGCTGAACCCGACATCGAAGGGGGGCCGCGTGTCATACGCCCCAAGGTCGTAGCTCCCGTCGTTCCGTTGACGGGCGAGGTAACCACGCTGCACCATCCGAACGATCAAGGTGTCGATATTGTTCTCAATCGTGTTCCTCATGCTGGTCGCGGAGTAGTCGCCTTGGGTGTCTTTGACCCTCTGCTCGGCGCGTTCCAGAATGTCGTAGTACCAATCGAGGGCTTCGAGAACCTTGCCGTCGCGTTGCAGCGCCGGGCTAAGCAGATTGCGACGGGCCTGCAGCATGTCCGGCCGTTCGTTGGCGGCCTTGAACCACTCGACGGCGTTCTCATAGTCGTCGTCGATCTTGTGGTACCACATCCAGCCCGTTTCAAAGAACATCTCGTAAGTGGTCGGGTTGTGTTCGGCGCCCTCCTTGCCCAACGCGAGCGCATAGGGGATGTACCTTCGATCCGACCGCTGCTCTTCGTCCGTGAAGTTGTAGCCCAGGTGCCACATTCCCGTCGCAAACACGTCGATGTTGTGCGGGTCGAGCCAGGTCGAAAGCCGAATCAGCGGCAGGACGGCGTCGTAGTTCCCCGACTCGAAGAAGCTGTCGGCTCGCACCCAAAGGATGTCGGAGATGAACTCACGGAACCCGAGCAACTGAATCAGCGCGTACTGGGGCGAAAGCTCCTCGCGCACGCCGAAATTCTTCGGGCCGTAGTCCGCCAACCACCTGTCACGCAGGTAAGCGCTGTGGACCACTCCCTGGGCGACAAGGGCCAGCAGGGCGATGATCAGCAAGGTTCCTCGACGCTTCGCCATTCGTTCAGACCTCTCGCCGATCGAACACAAGGATCGCCGCGACCAACAGCGCCCCGATGTAAAGGAGCCCGTATCCGGTCGCGACAAGGTAGTACACGGTCTCGTTCCCGATCTCTTGTTCCGGGTGGATGATCGGGTTCTTCACGTCGTAGTTCGAAAAGTTCGGCAGAATCGACAGCACGATGCCGGAAGCCGACTTGATGAACATCGGCACCTCGGCGCTCTTCGAATAGGAATCATAGAGCGGGTTCAGGATCGTGCCGACCATGAACAGCCCGATGCTCAGGAAGAAGTTGACGAGCGGAGCCACGAAGGTCGAGAAGAAGATCGCGACCGCCGCGAGCAAGCTCACCTGAACAAAGTACAAGACCGGTCCTTTGGCAAGCTCCGCGAGTTTGGCCATGTCCGGCCGCTGGCTGATATAAAACAGCACCAGCATCACGACTGTCATCAGACCCATCATGAGTCCGAGTGCAAACACCGCCCCCAAGTACTTTCCGACCAAGAACTGCCAGCGCTGGACCGGTTTCGAGAGGATCGTATAGATGGTCCTGCGCTCGATCTCGTTCGGGATCATGTAGATCGACAGGATGATCGCGATGAGAACGCTCGTGCCCTGAAGCACCGCATACATCGTGCTGACGATCGCGGAAAGCTGAGACCTCGCGGTGAGCACGCTGAGCCCCGGGATGATCGAGAGCAGGAGAAGCCCGATCAAGAGGATTATGAGGAGAACCCTTCGCCGAATGGCCTCGCCGACCGTCGTCGCGGCGATCGAATAGATCACTCTCATACTCGGCCCCCCGAATCGCGAACGGTCTCGACGAACAGGTCTTCAAGCCGTTTACGACGAGGGATGATGCTGACGATCTCAGCCTTCTTGCCTCGCAAGCCATCGATCACGTCGTTCACGTCCTCACTTTCCGGCATATCGACGATGAGCCTCCCCTCGTGCCACGAAACGGTCGAATCCGCCTGCGGCAACTTCTCGGCGAATTCCTTGGGGACGCTGGTCGCGATGATCTCGATTCGACCCCCTCGCAGAAGGTCTTCGAGCCTGCCTTGACGTTCGAGCTTGCCGAAGTTGATGATCGCCACGCGATCGCAAATCCGTTCAACTTCGCTAAGTTCATGGCTCGAAATGAACACCGTCCGACCTTCGTCTCGGAACTGGAGAATGAGGTCGCGAATCTCCGTGTGGGCGATCGGGTCGAGGCCCCCGGTGGGCTCGTCCAAGAACAGCAGCTTGGGATCGTTGAGAAGGCTCTGCGCCAGCCCCACCCGCTGCTGCATACCCTTTGAATACTGCGACAGCGTCTTCGTCATGTCGTTGTGGAGGTTCACCTTCTGAAGCAGCGCCCGGCACTTCTCGTCGTCGTGGATGCCGAAGAGCGAAGCGTAGAAGCGAAGAAGCTCCAGCCCGGTCATGTGCTCGTAGTAGTAAGGCCGTTCCGGAAGGTAACTGATCACCCGATGAACGTCCATGTCGCCGATCTCTCGGTCCAGAACGAACGCCTCGCCCGAGGTCGGGTAAATAATGCCCAAGAGCATTTTGATGGTGGTCGTCTTCCCGGCCCCGTTTGGACCGAGGAACCCGAAGATTTCGCCTTCTTCGACCTCCAGATTCAACTTGTCAACGACGTTGACTTCCCCTCCGCGCGACTTGTACGTCTTCGTCAGCTCTCTTGTCTCAATGGCAGCGCCCAATGGGTGCTCACCTCCCTGGAAAAAGTCCCGCGCGAGTATACCTTTCGACCTTCGAGCCGGGCGAAAGCAAGCGCTCCTGCTAACGCGTGAACGGTTTTCGCCGCAGAATCGTTCCCAGACAATGAGCGGCAACGCCGCGAACTGTAGCCGGAGGGTCGGGGCGCCTTTCATGCGACGAAAAACGCAAAAAAAGATGTCACAAAACCCAATCGCACGTATATAATGTATTGACACCAAGGGTCTCGGGTTTCCGTGTGGGCTTGTCCCGCAGCAGAGAAGCCATGCCTTGGAAGAAGCCTTGCGGGAACGTGCTTTGCTCTCCTTTCAGCGTTCCCGCATTTTTTTGTGTCCATTTGGTGTCGGATTCGAACTCAGGCGCCCTTGGCCGCGGCCACAAACGCCCGAACCTTCGAAGAGTTCTTCACTCCCGGCGCATCTTCGACCCCGCTGCTGACATCGACCATCCACGGCCGGACCCGCTCGATCGCGCGCGCGACGTTTTCCGGCGTCAGCCCCCCCGCGAGGATCACGGGCTTGGGGGCCCGCGCAACGATTTCTGCAGCAAGGTCCCAATCGACCGTTTCGCCGGTGCCCCCGTATTCCGAGTTCGTATGGGCGTCGAGGTGGATGGCAAACGCGCTGTCGAGATCGAGGCTGCCCAGCGCCGATTCCAAGTCCAGCGTCTGGCCGAGGCGGAGCACGGCCGCCCGGCGAAGTCCAGCCGGCCACGAGGGGTGCGCGGGCCCGATCGCTTGGGCCCAATCGAAGCGTTCTAGGTTGTCGATTGGGCGCGCCGGCCCGAACACGGCCACCTTGGGCAACTCGAACTCAGCGAGCCAAGGCGGGGGCCCTTCATCTCCCACGAACCTTGGACTCGTCGGCTCGAACACAAAGCCAAGGGCGTCCGCGCCTGCCTCAACCGCGCACTCGACGTCCTCGCGGCGTTTGAGCCCGCAAATCTTGACTCTCGTCACGCCCCCATGACCTCAATCACCTTCGAGCGGACGTCGGGCGAGGAGCACAACGCCGAGCCGATGAGGACCCCTTTTGCGCCAGCCCCTGCGGCTCGAATCACGTCCTGATGAGTCTGGAAGCCGCTCTCACTGATCGCTAAAGCCAACGCTCCGATCCTCGGAATCAACCGCTCGCTGACCGCCAGATCGACGTGAAACGTGGATAGGTCACGGTTGTTGATTCCGATCAGCGAAGCGCCGATCCGCAAAGCCCCATCGACTTCTTCCTCCGTGTGCGCCTCGACGAGAACGGCCATTCCCATCGAACGGGCAAAGCCGTGCAGACGCGCGAGTTCAATCTCCGGCAGGGCCGCTACGATCAAGAGGATCGCGTCCGCGCCCATGGCCCTTGACTCCAGGACTTGGTAGTCGTCGACGATGAAATCCTTTCGCAATACGGGAAGCGAGCAGGCCGCCCGTGCCTTGAGGAGGTTCTCCTTCGATCCTCCGAAGTGCGGGCCGTCGGTTAATACAGAGAGGCAGTCAGCCTGAGCTAGTTCGTACTGCCGCGCGATTTCGGCCGGGTCGAGGTATTCGCGGATCTGACCTGCTGACGGGCTCTTCGCCTTGATTTCTGCGATCAGCGCGAGCGGGCGATGAGGGTTGGTAAGGGCACCCATAAAGTCCCGAGGCGGTGCGGCAAGCGCCAACTCGGACTCCAACTCGTCCCACGGCGTCTCTCGCCTCAGCCGTGCGACTTCGGCGCGTTTCTCCCGCAGGATCGACTCCAACACGCTCATGGCTGCCGGGTCACCTCGATGAGGTGGTCCAATTTCGCGGACGCCCTGCCCGACCGCACGGTCTCCTCGGCCAGTTCGGACGCGTCGAGGAGGCCCCCAATCTGCTTGCCCAAACTGATCGCAATCGCCGCGCTGGGAAGCACCGCTCGGAATCGGTCGGAGTCCACATTGGAGATCGCTTCCCGGAGGATAGCCGCGCTTTGGCCGAGCGTTTCTCCGGGCGCGAGCGCCGACTCCGGCACAGGTTCGATTCCGAAGTCCTGAGGCAGTAGCTCCCCCTCGACGACGCGGCCCTCGACCATCCGGGCATAGCTCGTGCGCGCGCGGGGTGAAACCTCGTCGAGCCCATCTTGGCCGTGGACGACCCAGGCCTCCTGTGCGTCCAGGATGCCCAGAGCCTCCGCCGTGGGTCGCAGGAACTGCGGGTCGTACACACCCAAAACCTGAAACCTCGCCGAGGCGGGATTGACGAGGGGGCCGAGTTGATTGAACACCGTGCGAATGCCCAATTGCTTTCGGATCGGGCCGACCAGCTTCATCGTGGGGTGAAGGTGGGGGGCGAAGAGGAACGCCATCCCCGTCTGTTCGAACACGTGCGTCAATTCCTCCGGCTCGGCGATCAGCCCCACGCCGAGGGCTTCGAGCACATCGGCGCTTCCGCACGAGCTCGTGACGCTGCGGTTGCCGTGCTTCGCGAGGGGAACTCCCGCCGCGCAGGCGATCATCGCCGCCGCTGTCGAGATGTTGAAGCTGGGGATGCCGCCTCCGGTTCCGCAGGTGTCGACCAGCCCCGGGGTCGCGAGGTCGAGGCTCAACGATCGTTGCCTTAGAACGCTGGCGAACCCGGCGAGTTCTTCAGCTACGCAGGGTCGAGATCGAAGCGCCGTGAGCAGAGCGCCCACTTGCGCCTCGCTCAGTTCCGAGTCGGCGATCCTCCTCATTTGTTCGGCTGCTTCGTCGAAGGTCAGTTCATCACCCGAGAGCAAAGCGGTCAAGGTTGGTCCGAACTCCATCAGCCAAGTTTACATGCCCTCGGCAGCGCGGACCTGCGGTGGGTAGAATCTTTCCAATGGACAGCGGGTATCTGGGGCTGATCGTGCTGATCGGGGTCGCGGCAATCGTGTGCGCGGCGATGGTGTTCGGCAGCTGGCTGCTCGGCCCCAAGAAGAAAACGCCCTACAAGGAGTCGCCCTACGAGTGCGGCGTCGCGCCGGTGGGGAGCGCGAGAGAGAGATTCCCGGTCAAGTTCTATCTGGTCGCGATCATTTTCGTGCTGTTCGACATCGAAGTCGTGTTCCTTTGGAGCTGGATGACGGTGTTCAAGCATGCGGACCGCGCCTATATGGTCTTTAGCTTCTGGGCGGTCGCGATCTATATGTTGTTGTGGATTCTCGGTGACGCCTATGCGATGCGGGTGGGGGCGATCGATTGGGACGAGACGACTTCGCTTCCGGAAGAGAAACTGGCTAGCTCTACCTTAGAGGCCGCCGCACCCCACGCCGCGATCCTTGGAGGCGGCTCGTGAGCGCTCTGCCAACGGTGTCGGATCGAATCGAGATCTCCACAGTGGTCAAGCGGTTCCCAGAGGCCGTGGTGAAGGTCAAAGAGTTCCGCGGCGACGCATGGCTGTGCGTTCAGAGGGAGCGCCTGCACGAAGTCGTCGAGTTCCTCAAGACCGACCCAGAGTTGGACTTCTCCTACTTCGGCGAGTGCCTGGGGGCTGATTACAGCCAGTGGGAGCACGAGCGGGACTTCGTCGAGCGCTTTGAGGTCATCTATAACCTGTACTCGCTGAAACTGCAACGCAGGTTGTTCCTCAAGGTCGGCGTGGACGACGGCCAGAAGGTGCCCTCGCTCAAGGGCCTGTTCCTCGGCGCGGATTATCCCGAGCGCGAGGTCTGGGATCTTTTGGGGATCGTCTTTGAGGGCAACGAGCAGGAGCAGCGGTTCCTCTTGCCCGACGATTGGGTCGGACACCCCTTGCGGAAGGAGTACCCCTTGGGCGGAGAAGACGTACTCTTCGACCAGAGTTCGCGGGGGCCCGCGGTCGAGGACGTTCAAGTTCCCCACGCCGGCGAGAGTTTCGAGGGCAAGACCGGCTCGAAAGAAGTCGGCGGCAGATAGCGCCGAGAAGCCCTCCTTCGAACCTTCCTAACTCCCGGCGGCGAACCGCGAGGGCGATTTTTTTCGCGCGGAACAAAAAAAGTTCGTTGCACATCGTACAAAAGTGAAGTACCATTACATGAATCTGCTTGACTTTAGGCATGGGAGGACCGATTGGGGCTGCGAATAGCGGTTTCGTGAGGTTGCCTGTCCTGAGGTTGGGCGGGTTGGCGTACTCATCCGTGGGCGACCGCGGGGGTGCTCCACAAGTACTATTACCGACATCCTATGGAGGTTCATCAATGCGGAAAGCATTTACGCTCATCGAACTGTTGGTCGTAATCGCGATCATCGCGATTCTCGCGGCCATCCTGTTCCCCGTATTCGCGCAAGCCAAGGAGTCCGCGAAGGACGCCGCTGCATTGACCTATGTCAAGCAGCATGGCCTCGCCGCGATCATGTACGGGTCGGACTTTGACGACGCCATTCACCTGAACCTGCGCATCGAAGGCAGCTCCTTCGACACATGGCAGGGGATGTGCCAGCCCTATATGAAGAACTGGGGCATCATGGCTCACCCGAAGCTCCGCGCCCTTCCTTCCGACACCAGTAGCGCAGCGTGGTACTACCAGGCGCGATCTCACTGGGCGTCGCCGCTGCGAGCGCAAGCTCATGGCACGGCCGCTCCGTTCGGCTACTACTACTTCCAAAGCACTTCGATGACCGGTGGCTTGCAGTATCGGTTCGACGGCGTTTCTGGATACGGCGGACCCGCCAATGCGTGGGGCGTTCGAATTCCTGCTTCGTCGCTTACCTACACTCAGGTCGCTCGACCCGCGGACACGCTCCTCATTTGTGAGGGCGGTATGTGGGACCACGGCATGGGCTTCGTTGGCGCGCAGAACCCGTTCAACTACTTCTGGCTGAACGGAACGTGGGTCAACTCCGCGCTCAACGTGTTCGCTACCACGAACTACATGGGCCCGCACGCTCGCAAGCGCAAAGTCCGATGCTCCGGTGGTGACGACCCGAAGGCCGCGAGCGGCTTCCCGGACTGCCTTGGCGCACTGCCTTGGCCTGATGGCATGACCACGCTCGTCGCCGTAGACGGCCACGCGACTGGTGTAAACTGGCGCGGCGGCATCACGGGCCGAATCAACGACGCGAACAACGTTCCGTGGATGAAGTGGCACGCGCCGCAACTGTGAGGTTAATGCCATGAGATTGTTGATCCTGCTTTCACTCGTAATCGGCTCCGCTTGGGCCATGTGCGGATGTGGGGAAAAACCCGCGTCCGGTCCCCCGCCAGCCGCTGGCGCGGATAACCCTGGAGCGGGCATTCAAACCGATCCAGGCGGCGGAACCTCGGAAGCTTCGGCGACCGACAAGTAAAGCTCAGGTCAGCAAATCCGCGACTCAGGCTCCGAAGTCCATTCGGGGCCTGGGTCGTTTCTGCACTTTCCCTGGGGTCCTGCTGTCTTTCGTCCTGTCCAGTTTGTCCCCTGCCTTCCGTCGCCAGACCAACGTACTATGACCATGATTTGGTACTGATTTTTGAACAATTCCGCACGATCGGTCCGTCTCCTGTGCGTATGAACCGTGGGCACGCTTTCCGCAATGTGCCCAGATGAACCCATAGGAGGAATCCTTTCGTGCATAGAAAAAATGCATTCACACTTATCGAACTGCTGGTGGTGATTGCGATCATCGCAATTCTCGCCGCCATCTTGTTCCCTGTCTTTGCTCAGGCCAAGGAGTCCGCGAAGGACTCCGCCGCGTTGAGCAACTGTAAGCAGCTCGGCCTTTCCCAGCTCATGTACTCGTCGGACTTCGACGACGTGCTGCCGCTGGTGCTGAGGATCGAAGGCAGTTCCTTCGATACTTGGCAAGGCATGTGCCAGCCCTACATCAAGAACTGGGGCATCCTTGCTCACCCGAAGCTGCGAGCTCTGCCTACGGACACGAACAGCGCCGCTTGGTACTACCAGTCCCGAGCGCACTGGGGTATGCCGCTTCGCGCGCAAGCCCACGCTTCTTCGATGGCGACCGGCTACTTCTACTTCCAAAGCACTTCGATGACCGGTGGCGAACAGCGCCGCTTCGAGGGCGTGGGAGGTTACGGTGGCCTCGCTAACGCTTGGGGCGTCCATCAGCCTGCTTCGTCGCTCTCCAACACTCAGATCGCCCGACCGGCGGATACTCTGATGATCTCGGAAGGCGGCATGTGGGACTACGGCTGGGGATTCGTCGGAGCCCAAAACCCGATGAACTACTTCTGGCTGAACGGCACTTGGGTCGATCCTTCGCTCAACGTGTTCGCAACCACCAACTACATCGGCCCGCACGCTCGCAAGCGCAAAGTCCGATGCTCCGGCGGTGACGACCCGAAGGGTACGGACGGCTTCCCGAGCTGTCTCGGCGCCTTGCCTTGGCCCGATGGCATGAGCACGATCGTCGCGACCGACGGCCACGCCACTGGCGTGAACTGGCGCGGCGGCATCACTGGCCGAATCGAAGACCCGGCCTTGGTTCCGTGGCTGAAGTGGATGGCGCCCTCGCTGTAGAATTGCGAGTATGAAAAAACTCGCGTTTCTCAGCGCTGTCATCATGGGAACGGGGCTCCTTGCCGGATGCGGTGAGGAGAACCCCGGTCCCCCTCCGCCCACGGGCAAGAACCATCCGGGCTCGCAGATGCAAGACATCTCGACTCCGGCCGGCGGTGGAGCCCAGCCGGGGGCTAACAGCCCCTCGACTGTGCCCACCGAAACCGAAAGCGCTCCTGAATCGGGCGCTTCGGGGGGTACCTCAGAGTCCGCTGGCGAAGGTAACTGACCGGCTGCAACGCCGAAGCGCGGGGGTTTCTGCACCAGCAGAGACCCCCACCTTTTTTGGGGAAGCGTATACTTGCGTGTGAACGTGAGGTGATCGAACGATGCGAAGACTCGTTGCTTGGATGTTGATTTGCCTGGTGGCCTTGGGTGCCTTCGGGTGCAGTTCGGAGCCCGAGCCCTCGGGAGGCTCCAAGGGCGAGGGCGGCGGGCTCCAGGGGCCCGGAGGCGGCGCTCCTTCCGAGTCCGCAAGTTCGACACAATAACTTCGGTTAGCCCGATTCGCGTCTCGTAACCGGCCCACGGTTTTCGCTCGACGGCGCTCCGATGGTATCCTTCCATCGAGCCGCGGCCGATCGCGAGCGGTAGGAATTCCATGTCCCAAACCTTCATGCCCTCCACCGAAACCGTCTTCGAAAAGACGGGCGAGAACACCATGGTCGTGAACATGGGACCTCAGCACCCCTCCACCCACGGCGTCCTGCGGGTGATTTGCGAGTTGGAGGGCGAGGTCATCGTCCAATGCAAATGCCAAATCGGCTACTTGCACACCGGGATGGAGAAGGAGGCCGAGTACCAGACCTACCTGAAATCCGTGGTCATGACCGACCGCATGGACTACCTCAACGCGAACGGCAACAACCTCGCTCTCGCGCTTTCCATCGAGAAGCTCCTCGGTTGCGAGGTCCCGCCGCGCGGACAATACCTTAGGGTGATACTGGCGGAACTCAGCCGAATCGCCTCGCATTGCGTCTGGCTCGGAACGCACGGCCTCGACCTTGGGGCGATGACCCCATTCTTTTACATCATGCAGCAACGCGAGATGATCCTCGATATGTTCGAGATGTTCTCGGGCGTCCGCATGATGCCGTCGTGGATCGTCCCCGGTGGGTTGCGCGGCGACATGCCGGAAGGGTTCGATGCCAAGCTCAACGCGTTCCTCATGGAGTTCCCGAAGGAGCTCGAAGTCGTTGAAGGCTTGCTCGTGGAAAACCCGATTTGGAAGGAACGAACGATCGGTGTGGGAGTCCTCACGGCGCGGCAAGCGCTCGAACTCGGCTGTTCCGGCCCGATCGCGAGGGCGAGCGGGGTGGAATGGGACCTCCGCAAAAGCAACCCCTATTGCAGCTACGAGAAGTTCGATTTCCAAATCCCGGTCGGCGAGCATGGCGACGTGTACGATCGGTTCCTGGTTCGGATCGCCGAGATGAAGGAGTCCTGCAAGATCCTTCGCCAGGCTCTCGATGGGTTGCCCGAAGGGCCCTGGAGCACTTCCGACCGAAAGGTCATCCCCCCACCCAGAAGCGAAATCGACAGCTCGATGGAATCGCTGATACATCACTTCAAGCTGTGGACCGAGGGCTTTCATACGCCCGTGGGCGAAGCGTATGTGGGGATTGAGGGTTCCAAGGGCGAGCTCGGCTTCTATGTGATTAGCGATGGCACGAACAAGCCGTATCGCTGGCACGAGCGCCCCAGTTCGTTTATGAATCTCAAGTCGCTCGAAGTCATGGCCATCGGGCGGCTGATCGCCGACGTGATCGCGATCATCGGCTCCATCGATATCGTGCTGGGCGAGATCGATCGGTAGATTTGCCACGCAATGCAGCCGCATGCGTACAAGACTCCCGATGACCCTCACGGCCACGCCCGCTACCCTGTATTCGAGTTTCTTGAGCATTTCTTGGTCAAGCACTTGACTTTCAGACAAAAGGGGGGTAACAGTGCGGCATAGGGAGGGACGTCATGAAGACACGTCGGCTGTTTCTGCTGTTCTGCACCCTGGTCGTTCTTGCTGGCCTGAATCTGGCGATCGCTGGCGGGCAATTCGCCGGTCCGAAGGACCTTCAGGTCAAACTCGGTGGGTGCTGCGGGACCGATTCCGGTTCCGGTGACAGACCCCAAGTTTCCGCAACGGAAATGTGGACGATGAGCAAGACCGTCAATTGTGGAGAGTGCACCTACCTCACGTCAACCAACCATCATTGGTGCGTCGACTTGTCGGGCGGGTGCTACGACGGTTTTCCCTATCACACTAACTTCGAATTCGAGCGAACCGTGGATTTCTACGACTGCGCCGGCCCGATCATCGGAGTCCGTTGCGGATCATGGGAGGATTCTGGTTGCTGCGGATCCGATGACCCAATAGAACCGCCTTGCACAGAGGGCCCAAATGAACTCCCCTGTCAATGAACGAATCGCCTTAGATATGGCAGTTCGCGATCATCTGACAAGTTAGGGAGGTGACCAAGAATTGCTCAACAGGTTGATTGCTGCCCTTACTGGGTCGATTTCCGTCTTTCTTGCTGTATGGCTTGCAGGCTTCGTCAGTCAGGGAGTTTTTGGTGTTCGAAACCTCACGCTCTTTGCGGAAGTTGCTGCAACAGTTAGTTTTCTTTTTGCCCTTGCCGTCTGCGGGTGGTCCGGGATTCGACGACCCTGGCTTGTGGCGTTGGTCGGACTTGGTGGGGTCTTGCTTCTTTACGTCGCCATTCCCCGAATCGAAGACAAAGCGCTGTTCGCGGTCGCGGCAATCGCAACCTATCCCCTACTCCTGGCCATCGCGTACGGTACTTCAAGGTCGGCCTTCTCCTACTGGAGCGTACAGGAATGAAGAAGCAACTCGAAGGCGGTTTCAGCTTGGTTGAGGTACTACTTGTGGTGGCGATTGTCGCACTAACAGCAAGTCTGATCTTACCAGCCTTGGCGCGCGCAAAACGCCAAGGACAGGCCACCGTTTGCGTCTCCAACCTGAGACAGGTCTACATGAGCCTTCAGATGTACATGGAGGAGTCGGGAGGCGAGCCCAGATACTTCAGCCCCACCGCACTATCTGAGGGCCCTCCATCCCTAAGCAAGGTCCTGCTGATCTGCCCTGTCGACCCCATTCTCGGTGATCAGTCGGCGTTCTATCGGTGCAAGGGCAAGGTAGAGCCTCTGAATAGCTCCTACTTTTGGCCCTTTGACAAAGACAACCGTGTTTGGGAGGAAATCTCGAGAGTAGATTCGAATCCTGGCGTCTTGGCATGCAGAGTGCATGGCGAGCTGAACGGACGCTGGCCTAGCGACAAAGCCTTTTGCGGGCGCGTGCCTTTTCTGTACTCGGGTCGGCTGAATCGAATTCGAATGGACGGCTCTCTTGACGTGGCACGCCTTTCGCTGGCGCCGTTTCCTGGAACGGCAAACCGTGAGAGCTTCCGATTCTGGCGCTTATTCACAGATATGCGGACCAAGTGGGACGACCACTTTGAATCCGGCAACTGACGCGGTCGCGACGAGTCTTCCCGAGTCAGATAGAAACACAAGAGAAGATCGCTGTTGAGGTCGCAAAGCAATCCTGCCTTTCTCTGGCAACGATTGGGCCTCAGAACCCGGTCTGCGATCCTTGCCCGCACTGCACCGAATCCCGGTTGAAGGCTTGGTACGGATGCGCGAAGGCCAAAGCTGGATCGAGGGTCGGGTAAGTCGTACCGAAGCGTTCTCAACGGCGCCTCCGGTGCAAGAGCCCACCGATCCCTGCGGCCAGCACGACCAAGCTCGACGGTTCCGGAACCGCGGACTGAAGCATCGCGACCTGCCACGCCATGTGATCGCCGTTGGCGTACATATCGACCACTTCGGCTCCGCCCGTAGTGGTGACGTTCGCATGGACCAGGCTCGCGGCGCTCCCCAGGTTGCCATCGAAAGGACCGCCGACCGTAGCGCTATTGAAGTCCAGCCGCTCGTTGGAAGAAGAGTTGTCGTCGCCCACCGTAAACACGCTGAGCTTTCCCGGATTCGCTGCGAACCCGTTGAAGATCGTTTGCCCCTGTTCGAGTTGGAACACCTCGCTCAGCTCGATGCCGCCGTCGCTGATCGCCACGTCACCCAACGGAAGGCTGGGGTCGTTGTAAATGACCCCAAGGGCGGCTCCGTAGAGTTGCCCCACTATGTTGAGCTGGGCGGCGTGGACTCCGTTGACCGTCACGAACCCAGTGACGTCCCACCTGTACCAGGTGAATCCGCCGTCGGAGCCCGTATTCGTGGGCGCGCCGAAGTTCGTGCCGACAAAGGTCGCGTTGGCCGAACCCTGCGCCGCAAAAGCGCTGCCGTATAAGTAAGCCTTGAGGACGACGGAGGATGCGGGCATGCCGCTGAGTGAAAACGTATAGGCGCCGTTGAAGCCTCCCGTCTGGCTCGAATCGGCGACCAATTGCCCTGCGACATGGCCTTGCACTTGGAACGAGGGCGTAAGAGCGGATAGGGCGGGGCTTCCGACGAGCGCGCCTGATAGGATCAGGGCCGATGTGAAGTGGGCTTTCATTGACATTCGTACTCTCCCACTAGGTCATCGTTGAATGGGCCGCGAAATGTGACGCCTCCGGGCGGGTTTCTTGGGGCCGGAGCCGCACGGACGACTTCTGGCCGGTCCATTTCGCGCTCCGGGAGTCGGAGCCGTCCAGGTAAAATCGTGTCGTCGCTTGAGGGACGCGACCGCAACGATGAGCGACTCAATCAACCGTCCTGTGGAGTCAGCCTGCGCGCCCGCCACGACGACAGCCCTCGTGTCGCAGATCATCGAACAACTCGAACACATTTCCCTCGCAGAGGAGAATCCAAAAACCATGCCGAACGACTCTTTCGACGCTGACATCACGATCATTGGAGCGGGCCCTGGCGGCTATGTGGCGGCGATTCGGGCGGCGCAACTCGGCGCGAAGACCGTGTGCGTCGAAAAGGAATACCTTGGGGGCACCTGCCTCAATTGGGGCTGCATTCCGAGCAAGGCGATGATCGCCAGCGTCGAGCGTCTGAATCAGGTCAAGCACGCGGGCGCGCTTGGGGTCGTCGTCGAGGGCGAGGCGAAGATCGACTTCAAGAAGTTCTCGGAGCGGCGCGACAAGATCGTCACGACCCAGCGCGGCGGAATCGGGATGCTCTTCAAGAAAAACGGCGTTCGGCACGTCGAAGGCTTCGCAACGTTTATCGATCCGAACACCCTCGAGGTCGCCAAAGACGGCAAGAAGGAGAGAATCCGCTCGAAGAACTTCGTGCTGGCCATGGGATCGTCGGTGATGATGCTCGACATTCCCGGCCTGAAAGGGGGCAGAGACGAGGGCGTATGGACCTCGGACGACGCCGTTACCGCCCCTCACGTCCCCAAGTCGATGCTGATCGTCGGGGGCGGCGCGGTGGGCGTCGAGTTTGCGTACGTTTTCAACGGGCTCGGCAGCCAAGTCACGCTCGTCGAAATCATGCCGAATCTGATCCCGATGATGGACACCGACCTCGGCGTCGAACTCGGCAAGCTACTGGGGCGGCAAGGGATCGCCATCAAGACCTCTTCGACCCTCGAACAGGTCGAAAAGACCAAGGGCGGTTGGAAGTGCTTTCTCAAGAAGGGAACGGAGACGGAGACCGTCGAGGTCGAGGTGGTGATGCTCGGGGTCGGGCGCAAGGCCAACACCGAAGGAATGAACCTCGAAAAGGTTGGGGTGAAGCTGCACCGGCGCGGGGTCGAGGTCGTGGACGACAGCCTTCGCACCCATGCGCGAAACATCTACGCCATCGGCGACGTGACGGGCCGAATCCAATTGGCGCATGTCGCATCGGCCGAGGGGATTCATGTGGTGACGAACATCGTGAAAGGAGGGGACGCGAAGTTCGACTACAAAGCGGTCCCGAACTGCGTTTACACGGTGCCGGAAGTGTCGTCCGTGGGGCTATCGCAAAGCGAGGCGGAAGCTCAGGGGCACGAAGTAACGGTCGGCAAATTCGCTTTTCGGCCGTTGGGCAAAGCGATGGCGATCGCCGAGCAGGACGGCTTTGTGAAGGTCGTCGCTGAGAAGAAGTACGGAGAGGTGCTGGGCGTCCACATGATCGGGGCGCACGTCTCCGACATGATCGCCGCAGCGACGGTGGCGCTTTCCCACGAAGCCACCGTAGATTCCCTAGCGGCTACGATCCACGCCCACCCGACGATGGCCGAGGCGATGCTCGAAGCCTACGAAGATGCGGGCGGCCACGCGATTCACAAAGTCTAATGATCGAGACTTTTCCCAACCCCGCGCCTGAGCGAGATTATTGGATCCGGCACGAGACCGCTGAGTTCACCAGCGTTTGCCCTAAAACGGGCAACCCCGACTTCGCAACCGTCATCGTCGAATACGTCCCCGATCGACTGTGCATCGAATTAAAATCGCTCAAGCTGTACTTTTTCGGGTTTCGAGACGAGGGCATTTTTTTTGAGGCAGTCATCAATCGCATCCACGATGACCTCGTAGCGGTTTGCGGCCCCCGTTGGATTCGAGTTACCGGTAAGTTCAACGTCCGGGGCGGCATCGGCTCGTCCGTAGTCGCCGAATCGGGAAAAACCAACCTGCGGACGCCCCTGCCCTGAACGATTGCTTGGGTTGATTCCGTCGAATCGGCGGGTTGACAGGGATTGGAAAACCTGCAACAATGGGGAGACCATGTGGAGCACGCGGTCGATTGCGCGTGCGAGGAAGGATATCGTGAACCGGAGAATCATCGCAAAGATATGCGTCTTGTTCGTGGCGTCACTGATCGCCGCGTTGGCAGTTGCGAGCGTCGACGTACAAATCACCATTGATCGGAGCCTCAACAGTCCGACCTTGACGATCAAGTACAGCGGCGCGCGCGCGACGTTGATCGAGTTCCGTTTGAACGGGATCAGCATCGGCACTCGGGCGCTCTCAGGGGACAAGGCCAGCGGGGAGACGAACTTCACGCTGGACATGAAGACCCTACAGCCGGGCGACAACGAGTTTGAGGTTCGGCTTTTCGACAAGAGTGGCCGCCCGCTCGGCTCAGAGAAGACCTATGTCGCCGCCGAAACCGAAGACAGCGCGCTCGTGAAGATCACGAACCCGAAACTCGGAGCTACGGTGCAAGGCATCGTCGACGTGAAGCTGGGATTCGCCCGAAACATGGGCAACGTCTATGTCAGCTTCTTCATCGACAACCAATTCCAGGCCATGACGAACGCCTCGCCGTACTCGTTTGTGTGGGACACCGTCCGCGAGACCAACGGCTGGCATGAAGTCGAGGCGTGGGTCGTCGACGAGAATAGCGCGACGTTCAAGACTCGCAAGGTCAAAGTCTTCATCAACAACCCTCAGGGCCGGACCGAGCGCCGCGACCCCGAGACCGGGACAGGCGCCCTCGTGTTGCCTCCGCCCACCCAAGCGGTCGTAGCTTCCTCGAAGGTGCCGGTCGCTTCGACGGTCTCGGCGGGAACGATCGCTTCGACGATGTCGACGTTGAGCACTCCTCCGCTTTCGCCGCTGATCGCCATGAACGCGATCATCGCCCTGGTAGGCGCGAAGGTCGATGTGAAGTCGCCCGCGCTCGCTTCGCCGATGACCTCGAACGGGCGAGTTGTGGTTCCCCAGTCCACGGAAGTGAAGACCGCTCCCGCAACGCAAGCGCAAGGCACGCCCCCCGCCACCTCGGCAGGCAGCGTGTCGGTGAGCGCTTCTGCCGGCGCAGTGGTGCCCACCACCTCGGTGGCAGCGACCTCGCCGACCACGCTCCGCATCTCCAAGGGCGAAAAGATGCCGAATATCGGCTCCTTCAACATCGCTCTCAACGGCAAGTTCGTTGAGTTCGATGTTAGCCCGAGGGTCCAAGAGGGTGTGCCCCTCACGCCGATCCGGCACCTCTTGGAGGCCGCCGGTGGCGAAGTGGATTGGGAACACCAGAGCAAGGCAGTGTCCGCTCAAGCGGAGGGCCGGTCGATCTACCTGAAGGTCGGCGACCGCTACGCCAAGGTTGACAGCAGCCTGATCGAGCTCGAAATGCTCCCGTTCATCGAGCGCGGCCGGGTCATCGTTCCGCTCAGCTTCATCGAAGAGTCGCTGAAGTATCACATCGAGTACGACTCCAAGACGGGGCACGTGCTGATCACCAACGTCAAGAACTGATCCTCCCCGGTTAGGATCGCAGCGGGCGCCCCGAAAGGAGCGTCCGCTTTGTTTTGTGTTCGGCACTGAAGACCTCGCCCGATTCGTCCGACAACACTATCGGGGAAACCTCCACAGAAATCGGACGATTCCCCAAGAGGGCGACTATGGGCTTTAAGGACACGGCTTACGACAGGCGTTTCGAGCGATTCGAGGTGGTCGATTACGTCGTCATCCACGCGAAGAGCGGGACGGACCCGCTTCGCTCCATCATCACGGACATCGGCTTGGGGGGCCTTCAGCTTCGCTCCAAGTCAGCCTTGGACCAAGGGGAGACGTGCGAGTTGCACATTGGCCGGGGCGACCAGGACCCGCTGATCATTCAAGCGGAAGTCCGCTATTGCCGCGAAGACCCGACCGCCGGGATGTTCTCCAGCGGTTTTCGGTTTCTTCCGACGACGCATGAGCAACGGGCCGCGATCGCGGAGTTCGTACACTCGGTGTTCTTGCGTCAAGCCGACCAGATGGCCGACGCGCCGGGTGCCTAATCGCCGTCTTCGACTCTCGCCTTCAAACGCCCCACTTTCGCTGGAGGTAGGCCTCCACTTGCGCCCGCTCGCCCGAACTTAGCGCCCGGCCGTAGAGGATCAATTCGCCCACGTCCCCATGAAGGGGATTGGAGTCGAACGTGGTCCTCCTGATTCCCACGGCAAACCTATCGAGCGTGAGCGACCCGACGTCGTAATCCGCCGCAGGGCCGATGCCCCCGACCATTGCCCCGTCTCGAAACGCCTCCACGGTCGTGCCCGTCATGATTGCCGACGTCCGCTGAACGACCGCAGAAGTCGAGGCGCTTGCGATCGGGTTCTTCGCTACCCCCGAGTTGTCGACTCGTCGAACGTTGTACTTGCTCGCGGTATCCACGCGAACGAACGTCTCGATCTGGGTGCTGGAGGAGCCAGAGGCCAAGCAAGCGAGCGTGTGCGTCGTCGAACCCAAGCTGAGCGGCTGCCAGACGCAAAAGAACGACCACGGCACGTCGCTGCCGGAGAACAGCGCGGCCAACGGGTCTCCTGTCAGATGGTCGTCCGTTCCGTCGAACCGCACGGCGGGAAGTCCGTTGAGCGCCGACTCCTTCCACAAGGGCCGCTTCGTCGCCGTCGCCTGTACCACATGAAACCCGCCACCGCTTAGGTCCTTCCAGCCTCCGACGGGGTCGTTATCCGAACTTACCGGGAGCGATAGCCCCGCGTCGAGATACAGGCCCGACGAAGTCGCGTCGAGCCACAGTGCGAGCCCTGGGATCGCCGGCGGCGTGACGCCCGCGCCTCGCGCCGCGAGTTCCAGGCCGAGCCCGATCCTCATTGGAGCCCCACGATTCCGGTAGCGGTCGTGTTGGTCGCCCAGACGCGCCGAACGGCAATGGGAATCAGTCCAACGGCGTTCGGAAGCACGAAATCGTCTCCGGAGACGGTCGTCACGCGGAGATTGCCCTGGGTCCCAACCCAGATCGCGCGGACGGGAGCCGAGAGATCGCTGTCCACCGGCGTAATCGAAGCGCCGCCCGTCGCCACGCCTAGAAACGCGCCTTGCACGTCGCCCAAAACCATTAGAACACCTCCAACGCCGAATAAGCGGCAGTTCCCGACGCGCCCGAGCTATTGAGGGCGCAAACGTCGATGCCTTCGCCAGCGGGGATCAGCACGGTCGATCCTGGCAACACCAAGTAGTCGAAATCCGAAGCGCTGACCGTCGGCAGAGTTGCATTCTTCGCGACGAGTTTGAGCCTGAGCGCGTACGCGGGACTGTGATTGCAGACCTGAACCCCCTTTCTCAAGGGTGAGTTGCCGGTGGCGTTCGAAGCGCCGAAGAGCCTCTTGACGGTCGACCCCGTCACGGTCGAAGTCTCCCGCTTGCCGAGGTTTTCGAGGGACAAAGCTAAGTTCATGGGTACCTCCCATCGGGGTAGGCGTTTGTGACCGGAAGCGTCAACCACCTTCCCCGCAGGCGGGGCGCGTGGCCCTACGCTTCGCCGTTCGCTTGAGCGCGGATCGACTGGGAGAGTTGGATCGAAAGGCGCGTGATGCGGTTTCTCGCCATGTTTTCGATTCGCATCACCCCAAGCGGGGTCTCCACCGTATCGCCCAGCCGGGGCACGCGTTCGAGCGAGTTCACCATCAGGGTCGCAAGCGTCTCCGTACCTGGTTCTTGCTCCAACTCGATTCCCAGCTTCTCGACGATCTCATCGAATCTCACTTCCGCGCGCGCGGAGATTCGCCCTCCCGGAAGCAACCGGATCGCCTCCTGCTCAGATTCGAGGCTGTCCTCCAGTTCCCCGAACACTTCTTCGACGATGTCTTCCAGCGTGATAAGCCCGCTCGTGCCGCCGTACTCGTCCGCCACGATGAGAATCTGCGTCCTGTCTTCGCGCATGATGCCGATCGCCTTGTCGAGCGTGAGAGTTTCAGGAACCATGACTGCAGGGCGGGCGATTCTCTCGAGTGAAAAGTCAGGGAGGTCCAACTGACGAACCACGTCGTGTAGGTACACGATACCGACGACCTCGTCCACGTCGTTTCGGCACACCGGAAAGCGGCTGTGCGGAATCCGCTGCACCTCGGCGAGCACCTTAGCCTTAGGCGTATCCACGTCCACCCACTGGATGTCGAGCCGGTGAACCATGATGTCGGCGGCATCCAGACGGTCGAGCCGAAGCGCCTTGGCGACCATTCCCGCGTGTAGGACTTCGATCGCGCCTTCTTCGTGTTGGGAGCGCAGAAGCAGCAGCAATTCCTCGCGAGTGAGGTGGTTTTTGGTCTCCTCATCGATTCGAACTCCGAACAGGCGCAGCAACACGGTTCCGGTCGAGCGAAAAACGAAAATCACCGGATTGAGAATCGTCACAACGACTCGCAAAGGGCCGATCACTGCGAGAGCGACCCTTTCGGAGGCTCGCAAAGTTAGATACTTCGGCAACAGTTCGCCAACGACGACGATCACGTAGGTGACGAGAAGGAATGCCAGTGCGAAGCTGAATCTGCGGTCGACTCCCGCTCCAAACCAGTTCCGAAGAAGCGCGGTCAGAAAGGGCTCCGTGATCGAACCCGCGCCGACTCCGCACATCGTGATCGCGATTTGAATCCCTGCTACGTAGTCGTGGATGCGGTCGAGAGCCTGGACCACCATCCCCGCCCAGCGGTTGCCCCGCCTACTGAGCGCCTGCATGTGGCTCTTCCGGCAGCCGACGAGAGAATATTCGGCAGCCACAAAGAACATATTGGCGAGCACCAGACCTATGCTAGCCAGCAGGGACGCTAAGTCCGAAGCTTCCATTCAAGTGCCATTGTAACCAATCGCCCCATAATCACGAGATGTTGAAGCCTGGCGTATACCCCGCAGCCGTGACCCCATTTGGCCTGAAGGGCGAGGTCGATGGCGCCTCGTTGGCGAAGCTGCTGGCCTACTTCGAAAGCTCCGGATGCCAAGGTTGCGCTGTGGGGGGAAGCAACGGCGAGGGGTACTCGCTGATCGCGCGGGAAAAGAAAGAATTGCTTGGGTCTCAGGCGGCAGCCTGGCGAAATCTGAAGCCGATCCTTGGCGTCGCGACGGCCTCCATCGAGGAATGCGCATGGCTCTGCCGCCGAGCGGAGGAGTTGGCGGCCGTTCCTCTCGTGATGGCGCCCGGATACTATCCCCATGCGACGGAAGAGTTGCTGCGTCGGTGGTTCCTGTCGGTGCTCGATCGCTCGACGGTCCCCCTGCTTCTTTACAATTTCCCGCAACGGGCCGGTGCGGAGATCTCTCCCCAACTCCTGAAGTCACTCACCCACCACCCCAACCTGCTTGGGATCAAGGACAGTTCAGGGCGGGCCGATAACCTCGGCGAGTTTCGGGAGGTCCTTACGAGTCCTGAGCACAGGCTGTTCGTGGGGGATGAAACCCTCCTTGGGGACGCCCTTGCCGCCGGATGGCACGGGACGATCAGCGGAGCGGCCAACGTGATCCCTGGGTGGCTTTCGAGCGTGGTGAGCGAGTACTTCGAGGGTAGCCGCCCGTCCGCGCTTGCGAAGTTCGAATACGTCCTGCCCTGCATCCAAGCGATCCGAAAAGCGCCGCAACCGGGCTGCCACAAGGCGATTCTGAAGAAGCGAGGAATTCTCGAGCACTCCTCCATGCGACCGCCCCTAACCGAGCCAAGCCAAGAGGAGATCGACCGCGTAGAGGCAGCCGTGCGAGCCCTCGGAGGCAAGGAGCCCGTTTCTGTGCCCCGTCCGCCGGATTCGCCATAATCGGTCCATGCTACTCAAGGGCAAGAAAGGGCTCGTGCTCAGCGTAACCAACGACCGCAGCATCGGCTGGGCGATTGCCGATGCCGCTGCGAGCGAAGGCGCTGAGGTGGGTGTGGGCGCGCAGAACGACCGCATGATGGAGCGCGTCGAGCCCCTTCTCGAAGGTCGATCCAATCTCAACCCGTTCATGGTGGACTTCAAATTCGACGATCAGATGGAGGCGCTCCGGGATTCGGTCGCCGCAGCCTATGGCAAGATCGACTTCCTCGTACACTCGGCGGCCTTCGCGAAGAAGGAGGACCTTTCGGGCAGGTTTCTCGACACCTCGCGCGACGGGTTCGCGACCGCCCTCGACGTCTCCTGCTACTCGTTGGTGAAGCTGTGCCAAGTGCTGGAAGGGGTGATCGCCGACGATGCCAGCGTGGTCACGATCAGCTACTTGGGCTCGCAGCGCGTCGTGGGCAACTACAATGTGATGGGCGTGGCCAAGGCCGCTCTCGAAGCTTCGGCGCGGTACCTTTCGGTCGATTTGGGAGTTCGGGGGATTCGCGTCAACGTCCTATCGCCAGGACCCATCAACACCGTCGCCGCGCGCGGGGTTCGGGGACTCCTCGACATGATCGACCATGTTCAAGAACGCGCGCCCCTCAAGAGGGAGTTCGGCCAACAAGAGGTGGCGCAATCCGCGCTGTATCTGTTGAGCGACCTGAGCGTAGGGGTCACGGGTCAAATCCTCTACATCGACAGTGGGTACAACATCGTCGGTCTTTGAGGAGGCTTCGTGGCGCTCCTGCTCACAATTCCTCAATGGTCGCTCGGTAGGGATCGAGTCCTGACTTCCGCCGTCGAGGACTTAATCAGGGGTGCGAACGTGAGTCTCCATTACTGCCGATCCGATGTCGATCTCAACCGAGCCGTCACGGCGTTCAGCGGCAAGCCCAACCACGTTATCGGAACCCTCTATGAACTCTGCTCTCTCTATTTCGACCGTATCGACCTCAACCGCCACGTGGGCGCATTTCCCCGAATTGGCGCGCTCGATGTTTGCCCGTTCGTCGAAGTCGGGGGAGCGGGCTGGACCGGCGGGAAGGAAGTGCTTCTTTCGGTCGCCCGCGCCTTCGGCGAACGTCTCGCAAGAACCTACGATCTGCCTGTGTTTCTATACGAGCGGTCGGAAGGCGTGCGAAGCGAGTCCGAACTCGCGGAACTCAGGCTTGGGGGGTTTGGCGGCCTGATGGGGAAGAAGCTCTCGTCCGATTACGGCCCCACGCAGGTTCATCCTCGCCTTGGCGTCACCTACACGGGCGTAAGGGACTTCGTGATCGCTCTCCACTTCACGTTTGCCGACGCCGACAGCCGGATCGCCAAGCGGCTCGCCGGAAGCGTCCGAAGGCTCCGTCAAGAAGGCGACGAACGGTTCCTCGGGGTCCGGGCTCTTGCAACCTACCTACCGTCCCGAAGGCGCGGGCTGGTCAGCCTTAACCTGACCTTGCCTGATCTCACGCCCGTCGATCCCATCGTGGAGTTCCTCAACCAGCAGACTCGCAAGATGTACCGCACCCCAAGCCCTGCTCACTTGGTCGGTGCCATCCGCGAACGGGACGTGCCAGGGGCCACCAAGCTCGCGATCGCGCCGGAGCAGGTCGTCTCGGAGGTGCGAACTGAAGCGTGACTTCGATATCGGGTTCCTCGGCGGCGGGCAACTCGCCCGGATGTCGATCCAGGCCGCCCAACGAATGGGGCTGCGGTGTCTTTCGATCGATCCTTCGCTTCAGAGTCCGTCTTCTCGCATCGCCGAGTCCTTGCAGGCCCAACTCGACGACCCCGAAGCCCTCGTCGAGGTCTTGAGCCGGTGCCATCGCGTCACATTAGAAAATGAGTTCGTCCCGGCCGCCTCGATTCAACGAGCGCTGGACGCATCCGGAACCGACCCAGGGATCCTCACGCCGCCCCTTGATTCCTTGGCTACGGTCCAAGACAAGCTCCTTCAGCGGCATGCGCTCGCAAGGGCCGGAGTTCCGACTCCACGGGCGCTCGCGCTGGAGGGCGACGGGTCCCAAGCCGTGCGTCAACTCGGCTTCCCTATGGTGCTCAAGGCTCGCTTTGGAGGTTACGATGGCAAAGGCACGAGGTTCGTTCGTGACTTAGAGCAGTTGGAATCGCTCCGAGCGGAGTGGGGCAACGGCGGCTGGCTCGCCGAGCAGTTCGTCGAGTTTCGCCGGGAACTCGCCGCAATGGTCTTTATCGGCGGGCAATCTCGAGGGACCTTCCCGACGATGGAGACGATCCAAGTGAACCACGTGTGCGACCTTGTGTTCCCCTGCGACGCCGAAGGGAGCGAGATCGCGCTTGCGGCTGTCGAAGCTGTGGGCGGTAAGGGCTTGTTCGGGGTGGAGCTTTTCGAACTCGAAAACGGCAACATCTTGGTCAACGAACTAGCCCCCAGACCCCACAACACGGGGCATTACACGCTCGATTGGGGAGGCGTCAGTCAGTTCGAGCAGCACGTACGCCTGGTCATGGGGTGGCCGGCGGTAGAGCCGCTCGGCTGGGCGACCTGCATGGCAAACCTCCTCGGGCTTCAACCCTCAGGCGATTACCGAAGGGGGATCGAAGCTGCGCTGAAAGACCCTGAGGTCAGAGTGCATTGGTACGAGAAGGAGCCCGCGCGGCACGGGCGCAAAATGGGTCACCTGAACGTACCGGGTCGAAGCTGGGGATATTCCCCCCAAGAAACCCCCTCGCTCGTGCGGCGGGCGCGGGAGGCCCGAGACCGATTCTATGAGGCGTGGGCCGAAGATGCGGGCCAGCAAGTAGAATGATCGAGTCCCCAGGACGGTAAAGCCATGATCGAATTCGGCATCGCACTCGGACTCCTCGCTGCGCCCCTCATGCCGGACGCGCAAGTTACAGACTTCATGAAGCCCAACGACAAGCTCCAGTATCCCGAGACTCGCCGACAGGACGTTTCGGAGATGAGATTCGGCGTTCGCGTCAAGGACCCCTACCGGTGGCTTGAGAACCCGGACGAACCCGATGTGCGGACGTGGATCGAAGCGCAAAACAAGCTCACATTCGATTACCTTGGGCGGATTCCAGAGCGGACGCCTATCAAGGACCGCTTGCGAAAGGTCTGGAACTACGAACGCTTTGGCATTCCCGAAAAGAAGGGCAGCCGCTACTTCTGGACGAAGAACGACGGGCTGCAGAACCAGTCCGTGCTGTATTGGGCAACCTCGCTCAAAGGCACGCCGAAGGTGCTGCTCGACCCCAACAAGTTGAGCAAGGACGGAACGGTCGCACTCTCCGCGATTTCCATCAGCCACGACGGGAAATACCTCGCTTACGCCGTTGCGAGCGGAGGTTCGGACTGGCAAGAGTGGCGCGTCCGCCGCGTGGATACGGGCGCGGATTTGCCCGACCAGGTCCGTTGGAGCAAATTCTCAGGAGCTTCGTGGACGAAGGACAACAAGGGGTTTTATTACAGCCGCTACGACGCCCCGAAGCCGGGGCAAGAGCTCGAAGCCGTCAACTACTTTCACAAGCTCTACTTTCACAGAATCAACTCAGGACAGGAGAAGGACACGCTCATCTACGAGCGCAAGGACAAGAAGGAGTGGGGGTTCGACGGGCGGGTCACCGACGACGGCCGGTATCTCCTCATCACCGTGTGGGAAGGCACCAAGCGCGAGAACCGGGTGTTCTACAAGGACCTCGGACTTCGAAGCTCGAAGGTCGTCGAACTCTTGAAAACCGCGGACGCGAGCTATGGCTTCATCGGCAACTCGGGGACGAAGTTCTGGTTTCAGACCGATCTCAAGACTCCGCGGGGCAGGGTCATCGAAATCGACATCAAGAAGCCCGAAACCAAGTACTGGAAGACGATCCTGCCCGAGGCAAAGGAGAAGCTCGAATCCGTCTCGCATGTGGGGCGAAGGCTCGTCGCGCAGTACCTGAAGGACGCCCACTCAGTCGTCAAGGTCTACAGCACGGTCGGCAAGCTGGTACGAGAAGTTAAACTGCCCGTGCTCGGATCGGCTGGCGGCTTTGGCGGCAAGTACACCGACACGACCACGTTCTTCGACTTCCAGTCGTTCGCGTTCCCTCGCGTCGTGTATTCCTACGCGATCTCGACCGGCAAGACGGAAGTGGTCTTCCAGTCCAAGGTCGATGTGAAGCCCGCCGACTTCGAAACCAAGCAAATCTTCTACCACAGCAAGGACGGGACGCTCGTTCCGATGTTCTTGGTGTATCGCAAGGGCCTCAAGCTCGACGGGGCGAGCCCCACGCTGCTGTCGGGCTACGGCGGGTTCAACATCTCGCAGACGCCCTATTTCTCTGTGTCCAGGCTCACTTGGGTACAAATGGGCGGTGTGCTTGCGATCGCCAACATCCGCGGCGGGGGTGAGTATGGCACCGCTTGGCATGACGCGGGCCGCCTGAAACACAAGCAGAACTGCTTCGACGACTTCATCTCCGCTGCCGAATGGCTGATCGACAACCGCTACACTTCCCCTTCGAAGCTCGCCATCCAAGGTGGATCGAACGGGGGGCTGCTCGTGGGCGCTTGCGTCAACCAACGGCCCGACCTCTTCGGCGCCGCGCTGCCCGCAGTGGGAGTCATGGACATGCTCCGCTTCCACAAATGGACCATCGGGTGGGCGTGGGTCTCGGACTACGGATCGCCGGAGCGCGAGGAGGATTTCAAGGTCCTGTTCGCCTATTCGCCCTATCACAATGTGACCAAGGGCGCCCAATACCCGGCGGTGCTGGTGACCACGGGCGACCATGACGACAGGGTCGTTCCCGCGCACAGCTTCAAGTACGCCGCCGCCATGCAGTCGGCCCAAGCTGGGGATGCCCCCATCCTGATCCGAATCGAGACCCGCGCGGGGCACGGCGCAGGTAAGCCCACCGACAAGATCATCGACGAGGTCGCCGATACCTATGCGTTCTTGGTGAAAAACCTCGGGCTGAAGTTACCGGCGAACTTCGGCAAGTAGCGCGGCTCCGAGCGACTTTCGGCGTTCGCCCGGTCGTTTTGGCGCAAGATAGTAAGCGGTGTTGGCCGACCTTGCCTACCTTATCGGTGTGCTCGCCTCCTGGGCGGGATGGCTGCTTGCGGCCCGAGCGGTCGTAATGGCGCTGCAATTGGCGTTGGCCCGACCTTGGACCGATCGCAGGGCCGTTGGAGTCTCGCTGGCTTGGACGGCTAGCCTCGGAGGAGGGCTCCTCGTGCTCTCAGGGGGAGTGGCCCAGGCGGCGGGAAGGCCGCTCGGAGGGGGCGTCCCGATTCCGATCTTCTGGATCGTCGCGCCTTGGACGGCGTGGGGAGCGCTCGCCTGCGCTGCAGCCGCCATCGGGACGGCACTACGCCACTTCGCTTCTCCCCCTTCGCAAGACGACCGGTCTTGGATTCGGGTAGCCCTATTCTGGACGCTCGGCGCAGCTCTGTTTGGCGTCCTCCACGTCGTTGTGGGCGGCCCCGTCGAACTGCTCCGGGGGGTTGCCCAAGTTCCCTGGATCGCGGCGGTAGGGATTCTGATCCTCTTGGTGGGCGCCACCTCCTTGATGGTGTGGTTCCAACGCCACCCGGCAGCCAAGACGTTGAAACTCGGGGCGCAACACCTTGCGCTGGCCGTGGGCTCCGTCGTGTTCGGCCTGCCGTTCGTATGGCTTCTCCTCACCAGCTTCAAAGAGGACGTGGACATGGCCTCGCCTGAGGGCCTTGTGTGGATTCCCAAGGTCACTCAAACCGTTCCCTATTACGATCCGGAGCGACCGCTCGTGGAAACCCAGCTCGAAGGCTTTACGGCGCGAGGCGATATCCTCCAGCGCAACCCCGACGGGTCCGCCGTGATCGACATCGCGGAGCCCTACATGCTCAGGGGCAGAACCGTCACCGCGCAGCCACCCCTCCGAATCGTCGCGCGGAAAGTCCCACTGGCCCACCTCACCCTCGACGGCAGGAAAGCACGGGGACGGGTCGTTCAAGAACTCGACGATGGCGGGAGGCTGGTCGAAGTGTTCGATCCGCCTGAAATGAAGGGCCGCCTCGTGCAGGCGCGCCCTGGTGAAGCCCCCGACATCCGGCAGCCTGGACTCCGCTGGCAAAACTACTGGGAAGCGCTGCAATACCTCCCCCGAGGCAAACCTCGGCCTTGCGTACCTCAACAACACACTGATCCTCGTCGTCCTCTCCGTGATCGGGACGCTCCTCAGTTCTTCGCTCGTCGCCTACGGATTCGCGAGGATCCCGTTTCCGGGACGCGAGACCCTGTTCCTCGTTCTGCTCGGGACCATGATGCTGCCTGCGGCGGTTACGATGCTTCCTAACTTTCTGATCTTTCGGTGGCTCGGATGGGTCGATACCCTTATGCCCCTTTGGGTCCCGGCGTTTTTCGCGTCGGCGTTCAATGTATTCCTCTTCCGGCAGTTCTTTCTCGGCATACCGAAGGAACTCGAAGACGCGGCGACGCTCGACGGCTGCAATCCGCTGCGAACCTACTGGCAGGTCATGCTCCCCCAACTCAAGCCTGCCGTCGCCGTCGTGGCGATCTGGACGTTCATGGGCGCATGGAACAACTTCATGGGGCCACTGATCTTCATCAACTCCTCCGAGAAGATGCCGATCGCCTACGCGGTGCAGCTCTATCAAGCCGACCGAGCCGCAGAACCCGGCCTCCTGATGGCGTTCGCCACAATGTCCATCGTGCCGGTCCTCGCCGTGTTCTTCTTCGCCCAGAAGTACTTCATCGAAGGGGTGTCTCTCAGCGGTCTCGGAGGACGGTAGCGGCTCTCGACCTTGCGTCCGGTCCCATGTTCGAACGCCTGAATACGGGTACAACCAAACCTCGCCGGCCCATGCTCGAAGTCTACGAACTCACCAAGGAATACAAGAAGCTCCGAGCGGTCGACCAGTTGACCTTCACGATTCGCCCTGGTGAGATCGTCGGGTTGCTGGGGCCCAACGGAGCGGGAAAGACGACCGCGCTGCGATGCATCGCGGGGATCCTTCGCCCCACTTTGGGACACGTGCGAATCAACGGCTACGATCTGGTGAGCGACCAGGCGCGGGCCAAGGCTAACCTCGCGTTCGTTCCCGAACTCCCGTCGCTTTATGAGCTTCTGACCGTCGAAGAGCACATCCGATTCGTGGCGATGTGTTATGGCATGGACCGCTCCTACGAAGCCCGAGCCAACGAGCTCATGAAGCGCTACAACTTGGAAGAGAAGCGGCGCTCGCTGGTAGCAACTCTGAGCAAGGGCATGAGGCAAAAACTGGCGATCACGTGCGCCCTGATCCACAACGCCAACGTGCTTCTCTTCGACGAACCCATCGTCGGCATCGACCCCGCCGGGGTGGCCGAATTCAAGGCCGAACTCGCGCGAGCTCGGGCTGCCGGATGCTCCATTCTGGTTTCGACCCACTTGCTCGACACGGCTGAGAGGCTGTGCGACCGGGTGACGATCCTTGCGAAAGGCCGAAAGATCGCCGAAGGCACCCTCGAGGAACTGCGCGAACTGAGCCAATCGGAGGGCCAGACACTGGAGCAAGTGTTCCTGAAGCTCACAGCCGAGAAACATGAAGCCCCTGCTGTATTTGAGCTATAGGACCGCTTACAACGGGGTCATGCGGGCGCTGGGCTCGCCCACACGCCTTATCGGCATCCTGTTCCTGGTGGGCTACTACTTCATGTGGTTCGTCCGGCCCGTCCTTTACGGAAACTCGGGACGGTCGTGGGACAAGCTCCAGTCCTCTTCGCTTCCCAAATTCGAATTTCCCCCGATCGCCGTCATCGACGCCGCGGTTTTCGCGCTGTTCTTGGGCATCTCGTTCTTGCTGATGCTGGGTGTACTGAGCCCTCGGCAGGGGTTCAGACCCGCCGACGCCGATGTACTCTTTGCGACACCGGTCGATCCGAAGATCGTCCTCACGTTCCGACTCCTCCGTGACCTCTTTTTCACCCTGCTCTTCCCGCTCCTGATCCTCCTTTTCGGCATCCGGCCGATGTCTGCGGGATGGTCGATGCTGTTTCGTAATCTTCCCGACCCCTCAGCTTCGACTCTGACGGCTCAACTCGTCTACCTCTCCTGGATTCTCGTGTCGATGGTATGGATCACCCTGGCGTACATGTTCACGCTGCTGTTCAACCGCAGCGAGACTCGATACGACGGATTGAGAAAGGCGCTCAACTGGGGAATCGGGATTTTGACCCTCGCGGTGGCGGGCTATGTGGGATGGGGGTTCACTCAGCTGGGCTCGCTCGACGACCTGGTGCGACTCGCCCAATCTCCGTTCCTGCGGATCGCGTTCCCGACGGCTTCGCTCGCCACGATGTTCGCGACCGCCCCCCTCAGCGGGTCCTGGGCTGCAGGCGCGTTCGGCTTCGGAGGGTTGATCGCGATCATCGGCTTCGCGGTCTGGAAGACGTACTCGCAGGTTGGCTGGCTCTACGACCAAGCCGCTGTTCGCGTCAGTCAAGGCCAAGCGCTCCGGTCGGCTCAGCGGTCGGGCGACGTATATGCGGCTGCCGCCGAACTCGCTCGCGAAGGCAAGTCCAAGACGAGGCAGTTTCGGCTTCTCCAGCGCATCTGGGCTCCGGGCCCCTGGGCGCTGGTGTACAAGGACCTCCTGCTTCAAGGGCGCGGGATGATGTTCCCCCTTCTCGCTTCGTCCGTAGCCGGCCTTGCGCTCTCGCTGATGCCGGCTCTGACGAGTTCCCAACTCAAAGGCACGGCGTCCGGAGCGTTCTTTCTGGGGATGCAGATGATGGTGGTGTTCATCGTCACGATGGCGCAAGCGAGCACGGGGTTCATGGAGTCGTTGCGCAGGGTCGATCTGCAAAAGTCGCTTCCGTTCACCCCGACTTCGATCGTGTTCTTCGAGATGCTCGCGAAGTCGGTCTTGGGCTCTGTGGTTTGCTGGGTGGGCTGCATCGTGAGCTTGGCGATCAAACCCGACCTGGCTTCCTACATTTTCGCGGCGATCCTCTTTTGCCCCGCTCTGTCGCTGCTCCTCAGCGCGGCCGTCTTCTGCATCACGATTCTGTTTCCCGACATCGACGATCAAAGTCAGAGGCAGTTCAAGGGCCTGATGATGATGCTCTCGATCGCGATCATGGCGTTCCCTCCTGCCGGACTTTTCATCGGCCTGCTCATCGCGGGCGTTCCGGCCTGGTTGGCGGCGGTCTTCGGCTCGGCGGTCTGTTGGGGGATCGCATTCGTAGGCGCTCTCGCCGCCGGAAGGCTCTACGCCGACTACAACCCCTCCGACTAGCTCAAGTGAGGACCGAACGGTACAATGCCCCTCGCACCGCGAACTTTCATCGAACTAGCGATGTTGAATCCGCTTGAGAACCCCGAGACATGAAGTTGCGAGCCTCTACAAAGATACTCGTCGGATTCATCGCCGTCATCGCCGCGTCGTATTTCGGCTATCGGACCTTAACCTCGTATTACCTCCAGAACCAGAAGTTTGAACCGCTTTTGCCGAGGCGAGTCAATCTATTGGGGGTCGATACAAGCAAGGGCTACCACATCGTCGTCTCCAATCAGATTGCCCACCTCGTGCAGGGAGGGGGAGGCAAGTTTGAGGCGCCCTCCGACCGCGGAGAAAAGCCGGACCTCTCCAACGCCAAGCGAATCCCCATTCGCGAGATGCTCCGCGCGCTTCAGGGGGACTCGAATGCCCTCGGGCGCTTCCTCATGTCCGTCAACAACATCGACGAAGGCGACCTGCCGCCCTACCCCGTCGTTTGGCCCCGCGATCAACTCCTCAAGGCCCTCGACGGGGACGCCGAGCTGAAAGCCAAGCTTGAGTCCGACCTCAACATCCAACTCGACGGCACCCCGTTGGGAGTGGTGCGAACGGAAGCCCTCGAACAAGGGATCGTGATCGAACTCCCCATCACCGTCGAGGCGAAAGTCGAAGGACGGGTGAAGAAGCTGGTCGGGACGCTGCCGATCCCGTTCCAAACCCGTTTCGCCCGGACGGTCTTCGATCGCTACAAAGAGAAACCCGAGATCACTTCGGCGATCGTTCTGGGCGCCTACCGCGAAGAGGCACAAAAGTTGCTCGATAACGCTGAGTTGCGGGAAGACATCGGCGGGCACCTCAAGTCTCTCCTCGACGAAGAGAACTTGAAGCGATACGCCGAGATTCCCGAAAGTCTGCTGAACAGCGTGACGGTCGTGGTCAACTCCGACTTAATCGACTCGGCGGGCTATTCGGAGCGGCGAGACCGCAATGGGAAGCCCATTTACACAATGGAATTGAACCTAAATGGCGAGGGCCGAACCCGGCTCTGGCAGTACAGCCGAGACAATCTGGGCTCGCAGTTGCTGCTGGTTTGGGACGGAATCGCCATCGCTGCACCCCGGATTTCGCACGAATTGGTCCTGAGCCAGGTTACAATAAGCCAACTGACGGACCTGACCCTCGTGCAAGACGCCTGTGAGGCGATCAATCAACGCGACGAGTAGGAGAGATGTCTATGATTTGGAAAGCGACCCTAGCCTTTGCCCTTCTGGCAAGCCTGACCCTGATCGGATGCAATTCGCAGAAAGCTTCGGGATATCAACCCAAGCCTTCGAAGAAAGCCGAAGTGAAACCCGTCGAGCCGGGGAAGGAAGCCACCCTTTTCCCTATGGCCGAAGGCAACCAATGGACCTTTGAGGTCGAGGCCGCCGGACGCACCGACGAGATCACCCTCAAGGTCATCAGCGTTTCGCCTATGGAGGGTGGAATCAAGGCGCGGCTCGAATTCACGTCGGGGACTCAGGTGATCGACAAGCAAGCGTGGGAGATCACGTCGAACGGCATCTTCCAACTCTCAGCCGGGAACCCCGAAGTCACGTTTTCGCCTCGCCAAACCGCCGTCCCGTTTCCCATCGAAGTCGGGAAGAAGTTCGCTTGGAAGGGAACGGCGCTCCTGCCGATCGGGCAAGCGGGGCCGAGCTCCCACAAGAACGAAGTCCAGGCATGGCAGTTGGTCGATTCAGGGATCGGGCGAGTGACGGCCCTGCCGATCCAAACCTACGCTGAGTTTATGGCGAAAGTCGACGGGCAGGATGTTCCCGCGACGATGGCCTCGACAACCTATTGGTCGCCTGGGATCGGCCTTGTTCGGTATGTCCAGAGGATCGCCGTGGGCAATGCGACCTCAGGGCAGACCCTTCGACTGAAGTCCTACGTGGTGAAGTAACGATGAAGCGCAACCTCTTTCTTTTGTCCTTGTTCGGAATCCTCTCGGCGCTGGCGCTGACGGGATGCGGGTCCAAAGGCGCGCCTTCCGAGCCCGGTAAGCCGGAAACGGCGTCCACGGCGCAGCCATCGGGCGAAACGGAGATCGAGGAGAGTTCTTCCCCCACCGCCCTTCCCATCGACAAACTGCCCGCATCCCTCAAAAACGACGCGTTCACGTATTACGGGCTGGGCCGGTCGGAACCCATGCTCTTCGAGTACGCAGTCGACGATAAGGCCCCCTCAGAGGGCTCCGTCACCGTCAAGCTGATCGAGGTGAAGGACAACGAAGCGAAGTTCTTGATGGAACGTGCGGGGGCGCTGGCCCCGCTCGGCAACCAGGAGTTCGTTCTCAAGTCCGACGGTCTCTACTCCACGATGCTCGCGGGTTCCCCCATCGAGCCGATGTCGATCGAAATGCCGTCCAAGATCGAGAAGGGAACTTCATGGTCCACCTCAGGCAAGTTCAAGCTCCCCACCGAAGTCGAGGCGAAACAGTCCACCGAACTGAAGGTCGTGGGGTTTGAGAAGGTCAAGGTCAAAGCCGGTGAGTTTCAAGCGGCCAAAGTTACGGGCAGGGGCCTATTGGCTACGGCGGGTAAGACCACAGAATCAACCATGACGGCGTGGTTTGCCAAGGACGTGGGAATGCTCAAGCTAGTCATCGAGGCCAAGGACTCCGAAGGCAAGAAGGCGAAAATCCGGATCGAGTTGACCCAATGAGAATCAAGTTATGATCGCCGTTGCCCTGCTGCTCGGTTCGCTTTGCCAAGGCGTCGTCGAGGACTACTTTCCTCTGACTTCGGGAACTCGCTGGGTGTACGAGGAGAAGTCGGGCGACCAAACGAACGTGGTCGTCGACGAGGCGCTTCCCCCCATCCGGATCGACGGTAAGATGGCGTTCCCGGTGACCTCGAAAATCGACGGCAAAGTCATCGAAACGCGGTTCTATGGACTGATCGACAACACGATCCACATCCTCGCCTTCAAGCAGGACTCCCCTCTCAGCGAGCCGATCCCCGTTCTCAAGTTCGACGGCAAGCGAACGTCCTGGGAGTTTTCGGGAATGACTCCGATGCAAACCATCCCGGTGCCTCTCACTTTGCGGGGAACTGCCGATGCAAAGGGGAAAAGAACCGTATTGGGAATGACGGCCAACGTAATCGAAAGCACGGTGACGGGTGTGCTCGATACGGGAGGCGGAACCAAAATCGAATCGAAACAAGTAGCGATCTACGCGCAAGGAATCGGACTGATCGAGTTTAAGGAGTGGCGCAAGATCGCCGATCGGGAAACGGTCACAACAACAACCCTTGTCAAATTCACCCAACCGAACTGAGTCCCTTCGGGGAATGGCACTGGCGGCGCTCTTCGCCGTCGCTCTCGCAGGCTGCACGGGAACGAAGTCCCTGGGCAGGCTGATTCAGGACGCCCAAGAATTGCTTCCGGCGACGAAGCCCGGAGAATCGGCGGTGATCTCGCTGGGCGGGACGAAGATCCCGGTCACGGTGCGGTCAGAGGTGAAGGGATCTGCTGTCGAGTTCGAATTCCTCGCGCACAATCAAACCCTGGAAGTCGAGCGGTATGAGTCCACGCGGGAGTCCTTCTCGCTCGTCGAGGCCGCGAAGGCCGTGTACGACCCGACGCTTCCCCTGCTCAGATTCCCGATGAACCTAGGCGACAAGTGGGATTGGAAGGGCAAACTCATCTCAGGAACGGTCTCGTGGAACGGCGAAGCCGAAGTCGCTGCGCGCAAAGACTCCCTGGTGGTCAATGGCGTTTCACTCGAAGCGGTCCGGGTCGATGTCGAGCTTCGCCTTGAGAGCGGCGGACCTGCCCCCGCAGCGCGCTCGCTCACCTTCTGGTTCGTGCCTCAGCGAGGGATTCTGAAGCGCGAGTTCGGCCATGCTTCGACGAGAACTTGGGTGGAGACGCCAGTCGAGGAGGAGTAGGGATGTCTTCCCTCGGGGAAGCAAAGGGGCCCCTCGTTGAACGTGGACTCGCCCGCGGTCTTGGGTTCGACTGGTGGCTCTTGGCTTCGAGCCTCATTCTGCTGACGATCGGCGTGATGTCGCTCTACAGCATCGACTACGATTCCGCCAACTCGCGAACGTTTCTCCGGCACATGCAGCGGCTCGCCGTCGGCGTCATTCCGTTTGCGTTCTTTTTCTTCCTCAATCTCAAGGCTCTCGTTCGGTATGCGAACGCGATCTACGTGTTGAACCTCATCTTGCTGCTGCTCGTGCTGCTCATAGGATCATCCGCGGGAGGAGCCCAGCGCTGGATCAACCTGGGACCGATCGACTTCCAGCCCAGCGAAATGGCCAAGCTGTTCACAATCATCACGCTGAGCGCCTTCCTTGCCAACAACTGGGACCGCATTCGCTCGGCAAGAGTCTGGTTCCTCTCGCTCCTTCACGTTCTCGTGCCGCTTCTTCTCATCTTCAAACAGCCTCACCTCGGAGCGTCGCTCGTGATGCTCGCGATTTGGCTGGGGATCAGCCTCGTGGCGGGTGTGCCGGCCAAGCTGCTTTTGGCGACGGTCTTGGGCGCCGCTGGCATCCTGAGCCTGGCGTTCCTCGTCCCCGGTGTCCTTCGCGACTACCAGAAGGAGCGGGTGATGGCGATGTTTGGGGGCGATGAGCGCAACAACCGCTACCAGACCTCCCGAGCGGAGATCGCGATCGGAGTCGGCAGCCTGACAGGGGTGGGATACCTCAAGGGCGAGCATAAGCGCGCAGGGTACGTCCCAGCCCAACACACCGACTTCATCTTCACCGTCATCGGCGAGGAGGGCGGCCTCGTCGGTTCGACCCTGCTCCTTTGCGCGTTCGGGATGTTCTTCTATCGCATTTGGCTCTTGATGATCCGCGCCACTGAGCCGTTTCACCGGCTCTTAGTTGCCGGGGTCTTCTCCATGCTGGCGTTTCACATGACGGTCAACTTGGGCATGAACCTAGAGTTGCTGCCCGTTGTGGGGCTTTGGCTGCCCTTCATGAGCTACGGAGGAACCGCGATCTGGCTGTGCCTTGCGTGCGTGGGCCTGCTGCTCAACATCAGCGCACGGGAAAGGCCGGTCCTCTTCTCGTGAATTGCACTCAATTCCTCAGAGTTCCCAACTTCGAGCCCCCAACTTGGCGAGAAGTCTGTATAATCCTAGGGGCTGGCCATGGATGGCGAGCACAGGTGGATTAGGGATGAAGACTGCTCCTCGATCTAGGGCGCCTCGCGCCCGCGCTGCAAGCGCCGCAAACGAGACCCGTTCGCATCGTTCGGCGGATATGCTGGGCGTTGCCCTACTGGCGCTCGCGGCCATAACGGGAATCGCCCTGTATTCCTCGAATTCCGGACTCATCGGCGGGGCGCTCCAGTCGTTCTTCCGGCCGATGTTCGGCGTAGGTTCGTGGGGGCTGGTCGCGGTGTTCGGCCTCTGGGGGCTGGGACTCCTGGCGGGGCGAAAACGCGCCGAGTCGCTTCAGCTTTCCTGGGGCCTTGTGCTGATGTATGCGGTGATTCTCGGCGCGCTGGCCCGACCCTATGGGACCAACGTCTTCGACCCGGATGCGATGGTGGCTTCAGGCGGCTATTTGGGCGCCTCGGTTTCGTGGGCGATGGAAAGGCTGCTCGGCGACGCCAAGCTCGTAGGGCTGGGGGCGCTCGGGACCGTCGGGCTGATCCTCTGCCTTCAGATGCCCCTTCGCGCCGTTTACGACGCCTTTGCGCAGCGTGCCGCTCGACTCAAAGTCGGCCGGTCCCAACCTAAACGCGTCAGCCCTCCACCTGCGAAGGCCGTCATCATGGCCGAGGATGCAAGCGCTCCCGACCCGACCCCCAAGCAGCGAACCGCACCGATTCTCCGCGACGCGAATCAACCCGAACTCGCGCTCGAAACGGAGCCCACCAAAGAAGGCTACAAGCTCCCGCCGCTCGCCCTGCTCCAACCTCCTCAGCCGCGCCGCAAACGAACGCCCGAGGAGATGCAAGAGAACATCGAGACTTTGGAGGGCACGCTCGAGCAGTTCGGAATCGAAGCCAACGTCGTCGAGGTCGCAACTGGCCCAACGGTCACTCGGTACGAAATCCAACTCGGACCCGGAATCCGCGTCAATCGCATCACTTCGCTCGCCGACAACATCGCGATGAACCTCGCCGCCTCCCACGTCCGCGTCGAGGCTCCCATCCCCGGAAAGGCCGCCATCGGCGTCGAAGTGCCCAACGCCAACCCCGCCACCGTGTCTCTCAAGGAGGTTGTCGAGACCAAGGAGTTCCGAGAACACCCGTCCCGACTCGCGGTCGCGCTCGGACAGGACGTCAGCGGGGGCAACCGATACACCGACCTAGCCAAGATGCCCCACCTACTGGTGGGAGGAGCGACGAACAGCGGCAAGAGCATCGGCCTCGCTTCGCTCATCATGTCGCTGATCCTACGAAACACCCCCAAGGACGTGCGCCTGGTGATGATCGACCCCAAGCGTGTCGAACTCGCCCTCTTCGACGGCATTCCCCACCTGATGTGCCCGGTGATCAAGGACGTCAAGGAAGCGCCGGGTGTGCTGCGAGCGGTGTGGCGCGAGATGGACCGACGGTACGACAAGTTCTCCGAGGCGGGAGTTCGCAACATCGACGGATGGAACGAAAAGGCCACGTTCCAAGACAAGATGCCCTACATCGTAGTGGTGATCGACGAACTTGCCGACTTGATGATCCAGGCGGCTGCGGAAGTCGAGACTTCGATTTGCCGCTTGGCGCAGCTCGCGCGAGCAACGGGCATCCATCTCGTCGTCGCCACCCAGCGACCCTCAGTCGACGTCATTACCGGCACCATCAAAGCGAATATCGCTTCCCGGGTCGCCTTTACCGTATCGTCGCAAGTCGATTCGAGGACCATTCTCGACCAAGCGGGAGCGGAGCGGCTGATCGGCAGAGGCGATATGCTGTTCCTGCCGATCGATGCCTCGAAGCCACTTCGCATCCAAGGCTGCTATGTCAGCGAGAAGGAGATCGCGGAGGTATGCCGTTTCTGGCGAGAACAGGAGTCTCCGCGATTCCAGATCGACCCCAAGGCGGTCCAGCACGAAGAGTCCGGAAAGCCCCATGGGGAGCACGCGGGCGACTCCGACCCGCTCTGGGAGGAGTCCGTGCAGTGGGTCGTGGAGAGAGGCCAAGCCTCCACCTCGATGCTTCAGCGCAGGTTTTCGATCGGCTTCCAGAGGGCGTCTCGGCTGCTCGACATGATGGAAGAGCAGGGCATCGTTGGCGCTAGGGACGGCCCCCGACCCCGCGAAGTGCTCGTCAGCCTCCACGAACTCGAAGCCAGACTCGGCCAATCCGGCGGCCCCTTCTTTGAAGCCGACTGAGCGGGTCGTAAGGATCGCCCTCACAAGATTTTTTCGTGCGCGACCTTGCATTTATTCGAGCCCACAATGCAAAAATGTTGCGATAAGGGACTCCCGGAGGAAAAAATGAACTTGGCATCGAGCATCGCGTCGACGGTTGCTACGACCGCGGCGCTCTTTTCACCCCCGCAACCGACTCAGGACAACAAGAACGCCTTCAACCCGCAAATCAGCGTCGTGGGCGATTTCGCGATCCAACTCGACCGAAACGACGGCGAGAAGCGGCGGGCCGACTTCCGCGAAATCGAATTCGGATTCGCGGCGGACGCTGACCCCATGCTCCGAGTTGAACTCTACTACTCCATCGTCAAGGAAGACGACGAAACCAAGATCGAACTCGAAGAGGGATTCGGCAGATACCAAGGCATCGGCCGGGGGATCAGCATGAAGTTCGGAAAGCTCGCGGGAGCAATCGGCCGAGTCCAACGCAACCACGTCGATGCCCTCAACTTCATGGACTACCCGCTCGTGATTCAGGACGTGTTGGGAGAGGAGGGCTTCCGCCATCCCGGTGCGAGCCTGAGCTACCTTTTCCCAGGCAATCGCTTCATGGAGGCGACCGTCGAAATGTTCGACGTTCAGGAGGACGGCCCGGTTTTCGGCGGAACGGCCGTGGACGATCCGGCATGGTTGGGCCACTTCCGCACCTTCCACGACTTCAGCGACAGCCTTTCGGCGCAGTTCGGCGCAACCTATATGCGAGGTCCTGATCTGGGAGGCGGCAACGCAAAGGTCACGGGACTGGATTTCACGATGAAATACCAACCTGAGGGCGCCTCGGCGTCATGGGTGCTCGAATCGGAGGCCCTTTGGGCCAAGCCTTCCGACTATTCCGACAAGACGTTCGGTTGGTTCGGAAGAGCAACCCTCAACCTCCCCAATCGATGGTCGTTCACAGGAGGCTACGATTACAGTGAACTGCCTGGAACGTCTGACGTTCGCAAAGGGTGGCTCTTCGGCGCGACGTTCCGCGCCACCGAGTTCCACCGCTGGCGAGTCGAGTACCAGAGCCTTACGAGCAACTTCGGCAACGACCGCAGGTACCTGACCCTGCAATTCCAGTGGGTCATCGGGGCGCACCCGGCCCATGTCTATTGAGAAAGCGACATGAAACTTCATCGAACTTTTGTCGGCTTGGGGATCGTTGCGGGACTCTCCGGAACGGCCCTCGCGAACCTGAATGTCCTGACGACGACCCCTGACCTCGCCTCGATCGTGAAGGAGGTGGGAAAGGACAAAGTCTCGGTGAGCGCGATCGTAGTGGGGGCGCGAGACCCCCACCGCATTGAGGCCAAGCCCAGCTACATGAGCCGCGCCGCTCAAGCCCACCTATGGGTCTCCATCGGCCTCGACCTCGAAATCGCCTACGAAAGGCCCATCATCGACGGGAGCCGCAACCCAAGAATTCGCCCAGGCACAAAAGGCTACGTGAACGCGGCCAACTGGGTCAAGGTGCTGGAAATCCCCGCCTCCGTAAGCCGGGCGGAGGGCGACGTCCACCCCGGCGGCAACCCTCACGTATGGCTCGATCCCTTCAACGGACGCATCATCGCGCAGCGGCTTGCCGAGCGAATGGGGGAGCTCGACCCCCCACAGGCAGCCACCTACCGCGCGAACGCAGTCGCCTTTGTGCGAAGGATCGATGACGCGATGTTCGGCAAGGCTCTCGTCGGCAAGCACGGCGGCGATGCGCTCTGGGCATGGGAAAACGGCGGCTGGCTGATCCAAGAACTCACGAGCCGTGGCGAACTCGCCTCGCTCTCAGGATGGGAAGGGGCCATGCGCCCGTTCCGAGGGGCGCCGGTAATCACGTATCACAAGAGCTGGCCTTACTTCGTCGCCCGATTCGGGTTGAAAGTGATCGACTATCTCGAACCCAAGCCCGGGCTTGACCCGACTCCAGGCCATGTGGCGCATGTGATCGAAGAGGTGAAGGCCTCAGGGGTGAAGCTGATCTTGCAGGAGCCGATCTACAGCACGCGAAACGCAAATTTCGTGGCCAGTCGAACCTCCGCGAAGGTTGTCGTCGTCCCTGGAAACGTGGGCCACACCTCAGACGCCAAGGATTACATCAGCCTGTTCGATTCGATCATCAAGCGAATTACTGAGGCGCTTTCGAGGTAGGGTTGGGCGAGTTTTGGACTTTCATGGGCCCGGCGGTGCTCGCTGCTGTGTTCATGAGCCCGATCCATGCGCTTTTTGGCCTTCACATCGTTCGACGGGGACTGATCTTCATCGACCTTGCGGTCGCCCAAGTTGCCGCGTTTGGAATGTCCCTCGCGATCGGCCAAGGCTATGAGGCTCAATCCCCGACGGCGTACTGGTATTCGGTGGGTTTTGCCCTCGCGGGTGCTCTCCTCATTTCGGTGACGAGGTTCCGCTTGGGGCGCGTCCCGCACGAGGCCATCATCGGCGTCGTTTATGTGCTTGCGACAGCGGCTTCGATCATCGTGCTCGAGTTCTCCCCTTCAGGCCATGGGCTCGAAGAGCTCAAGAACATGCTGGCGGGAAACATCTTGTTCGTGACTTCCGACCAACTGCGTTCGACCGCATGGAGCTACGGGATCATTCTGGCGATCTTACTGGTCCTCTGGCGTTCGATCTCTCGCTTGACTCTTGCGGGTGAAAAGGAAAAGGGGGCAAGGTCTGTGCTGCTCGACTTCGTGTTCTATTCCCTTCTGGGCTTCGTTGTGGCCTCTTCGGTGAAGATCGCCGGAGTGCTCGTGGTGTTTTCTTGGCTCGTCATGCCCGCCGTCGTGGCGTTCTTCTTCGTCGACAAGCTCTTGGCGGCGGCGGCTGTCGCGCTGCCCGTTGGCGTGATCGGAAGCATCTTGGGTCTCCTTGTCTCGTATCATGCCCCCGCGCTCAAGCTGCACCACGTCCATGAGGCGGAATCGACGATCGAATACGCGGGCGCGGCTGGTTGGCCGTCGGGGCCTGCCATCGTGGCCACCATCGGCTCAATCGTCGCCGTCGCTTACGTCGCAAGGCTGCTCATCCGCCAGCGCTCAGGCGGCGCGAACGAGTAACTCGTCCTGATTATCCTTGCACAGGCAGTGGGCTCTCGTCGAGAACCGGCGAGCCTTCCTCCATGGATCCATCCTCTGGGGTAGAAACCGCCGAACTCGGCATTTGCAGGCTTCGGAACGCCCTACTGAAAAGCCCCAAGAGCGCCGCGACGCCCATCCCCGCGCCCATCACAAGGAACGCCCACACCAAGCCGATCGCGGCGATCATCCGGCCCGCTAAACTCAAGCCCACCGGGTGAACGCCCATCGTGATCATATTCAACATCGAGTTCACGCGCCCCCGATACTCGTCGGGCACCGTTAGCTGAAGGTAGGTCATGACGGGGATCGATGCCCAAGGCACCGCCAATCCCGCAGCGAAGTTAAAGAGAATGAACAGCGCGATGTGTTGGCTGAAGGCGAGTCCGGCAACGGTCAGGCCCACGAAGAACGATCCCACGATATAGGCGCGGCCGGGCCACTTCGAAGAGGACTTGCCGACCCATAAGCTACCAAGGATGTGCCCGAACATGAAAGCGAACTCAAAAAGGAGCAGGGTGTTCGGCTTGCCCCCAAACCAGCTCTCGTTGGCCGCAACGTAGATCGGAAAGAACGGAGAGATACAGAGCATCAGGAGCGCTTGCAGTCCCATCAATACCAGCAGTTCCGGACGCCCGATGGCGTACTTGCCACCGGTTACGATCTCCTTCAAAGGGTGCCGGTCCGCGACCTCGCCTTCGGGCGCGATTGGGGGAAGCTTGGCGATAAAGTAAGCGGATCCCAAGAACGAGATCGCGTTGAGAGCAAACGTACCGACAAAGAACTCGCCCGGCGCGATCGCATAAAGCACGGCAGAGACCCCGGCGGCGAGAGCGACCCCTCCCATGAGCATAAAGCTCTGGGTCATCTGACTGAAGGCGTTGGCTTCCAGCAGCGACGACGAAGGGACGAGCCTTGGGATCGCGGCGTTCTTGGCCGGTATGAAAAACGAACGCACCGTCGAAAGCGTAAACGCCACGGAGGCGATCAGCCAAAACGCAGGCTTCGGTTCAAAGGCGATGTAAAGCGCGAATCCCGCGAGCAGCAAACCGCACACAACGTCGGAAAGCAGCATGATCCGCCTACGGTCGATCCGGTCAGCGAGTACGCCCGCATAGGGGCTGAACAGCAAGAACGGAAGAGTCTCGATCGCGCCCACGTAACCGACAGCGGCGATCGATCCCGTGACCTTCGCGACCATAAACATGAAGATCGCGTAGTAGACCGCGTCGCCAAACTGCGAAATCGCCTGGCCGAGCCAGAGGTTGCGAAACTGAGGTATGCGTAGCGGATGTGAGGGAGACATAGTGCTTCCGGGTTCTGCTCATGGTCCGACGTCGCCGGACAAATGACGAGTGCCTGAGGTTGGATCGAGCCGGGCGTAAGGCCTGCGACCCGTCCCGGAAGTTCAACGACGCATGACAAAGGGATTCTAACACAAGCCGATAGAATCACGGCCCGAAGGTCCCACTCCCCAGCAACATCCCCCTGCAAGGGCCTACGCTTCTTTCAGGTGGTCCTTGATCGCAAGCGCGATGCGATGCGTCATCGTCGGGACGGCGGCGATCTCTTCGGCGGACGCGCGCCGGATGGCCTCAAGCGACCCGAAGGTCCGCAGCAACAGCCGTTTGCGACGGGGTCCGACCCCAGGAACCTCTTCGAGCGCCGACCGAGAGATGTTCTTGTCGCGCAGCTTGCGGTGAAAACTCTGCGCGAACCTATGCGCCTCGTCGCGAAGCCTTCGAACCAACACCAATCCCGGCGACTGAAGGGGAAGCTCGACGTCACGGTAGCGCGGGCCCGACTCCTTCGACGGCCTCTCTTCGAGGGGCACGACCAAGAGCTCGAGTTGCTTGGCAAGCCCCACCATCGGAACCGTCACCCCGACCTCGTCCCGGGCCTCCATAGCGGCCCCCAATTGCCCACGTCCTCCGTCCACGACAATCAAGTCGGGCAGCTTCCCGAACTTCGGGTCGCCTTCGGCGTACGCCCGAAACCTCCGCAAGAGGACCTCCTTCATCATCGCAAAGTCGTTCGGAGTTTCGGGGTTGTAGCGGATTCGAAAACGACGATACTCGCTCTTGGCGGGCTCACCTCCCTCCATGACCACCATCGATCCGACCGGCAATGCGCCCTGAACGTTCGAGATGTCGTAACCTTCGATTCGGAACGGGGGGCCCGGCAATTCCAAGGCGTCTTGAAGCTGGCTCTGGGCTTCTTCGAACCACGCCTCCCTCTGCGCCACCGCCTGCGAAGCGGCAACGAGCGCCTGCTGGGCGTTCTGAGCGGCCAGGTCCACCAACCTCAGGCGATCTCCCCCTTGAGGGACTTCGATCGACACCGTGCCCCCCTTTCGATTCCTCAGCCATTGCTGGACGATCTTCCGCTCCTCGATCTCGACGGGCAGCAGTACCTCGCGCGGGACCTCCGGCGCGGTCGCATAGTACTGCTTCACGAACTCCTGCACCACCTCGTTGGGCGGAACGTCTCCCGAACCGTCGAGCAAGAACTGCCTCTGGCCGATCAGCTTCCCTCCCCGAACATAGAGCATTTGGATTGCCGATCCGCGATCGTCCTTGACGACGGCGATCACGTCGCGGTCGACCGGCTCGCTCGAAAGCACCGATTGACGCTGAAGAACGCTCTCGATCGCAGCCAGCTTGTCCCGAAGAGCGGCGGCTTTCTCAAACTTTAAAGCCTCCGCCGCGTCCTCCATTTGCGTGCGAAGCCTCTTGATGAGTGCGTCGCCCTTCCCGGACAGGAACAACGCCACCTGCTGCACCACTTCGGCATACTCCTTTGAGTTTGAAAGGCCCGCGCACGGCGCAAGGCACTGCCTCATGTGATAGTAAAGGCACGGCCTCTGCTCTTCGCGACCGCTCCACGACTTGCCGCATGGAATCAGCGGGAACAGCTTATGCAGAGTCTGAAGCGTTTCGCGGACCGTGTACGCGGACGTGTAAGGGCCGAAGTACTTGGCCCCGTCTTTCCTCAACTTCCGGGTGAAAAGGACCCTGGGGAACTTCTCGTGGGTGATCGTGATGAACGGATAGCTCTTGTCGTCGCGAAGGCGGACATTGTAGGGCGGGCGATGCCGCTTGATGAGGTTGCATTCAAGAACCAGAGCCTCCAACTCCGATTCGACGACGATCCATTCCAGGTCCCGAACTCGCGAGACCATTCGGGCGATGCGATTGCTGTGCCGCGTCGAGGATTGAAAGTAGCTCCGAACTCGGTTCTTGAGCGCGAGCGCCTTGCCAACATAGAGCACCTCGCCTTCGGCGTCCTTGAATAGATAACACCCAGGGCACGCCGGAAGCTGTTTCAACTTGGCTTCGATGGATTCTCTCGCCGTCTTGCTCATGAGGTCGACCGAACTCGCACGGGTGCGGGCACAATGAGATTCTACGCTCGTGCCCGCGCCCCGAGTTTACCGATGCCGAAGGACAGGCGGAGAACTCAAGACGAGCCGTCATGCGTCTACTCTTCCGTGCGGTAGAATGGAGCTTCGATGTCGCAAGACAAGATCGTGATCGTCGGCGCCCGCGAGAACAACCTCAAGAACCTTTCGCTTGAGATCCCTCGCGACAGGCTGGTCGTGATCACCGGGCTCTCAGGCTCGGGGAAGTCGAGTCTTGCGTTCGATACGCTGTACGCCGAGGGGCAGCGGCGCTATGTCGAGAGCCTCAGCGCGTACGCCCGCCAATTCCTCGGCCAGATGGATAAGCCCGATGTCGATCACATCGACGGGCTTTCGCCAGCGATTTCGATCGACCAGAAGAGCGCGAGCCGCAACCCACGCTCCACGGTCGGCACCGTCACCGAGATCTACGACTACCTCCGAATCCTCTTTGCCCGGGCCGGGACGCCCTACTGCCCGAACGGCCACGGGCCCATCGAGCGGCAAACGTCCGATCAAATTGTGGATACCGCGCTCAGCTTGCCTCAGGGCGCGATGCTTCAGATTCTCGGCCCGGTCGTTCGCGGTCGAAAGGGCGAATATAAGTCGGTGCTCGAAGACATCAATCGCCAGGGGTTTGTGCGGGCGCGGGTTGACGGGGAGATGTACGAGGTCACCGACGACATCCCGATGGACAGGTACAAGCAGCACACCATCGAAGTGGTCGTGGACCGTTTGATCGTGGGCGACGACATGCGGCAGCGGGTAGCCGACTCCATCGAGATCGCCATGAAGCTCGGCAAAGGGCTCACGACGCTCCTCTGGAGAGTCGACGATGGGGCCGAGCAGGAGGCCACCTACAGCGAGCACTTCGCTTGTCCCACTTGCGGATTCAGCATGCCCGAACCCGAGCCCAGGATGTTCTCGTTCAACTCGCCTTACGGAGCGTGCCCCGACTGCACCGGACTCGGCACGAAGACCGAGTTCGATCCGGACCTGATCTGCCCCGACCCCAAGAAGCCGCTTCGAAACGGCGCCATCTTGCCGTTTGTCTACAAATCCGGCGAAGTCAAGGAGTGGTGGCCGGAGATGCTCGATGCGGTCGGCCGGGCTTGCGGTTTCGATGCTTCCCTTCCGGTGAATCAGATCCCCGAAGCGGGCATGAAGGCGGTTTGGGAGGGACTCGAAGAGCAGGTCGAAGTCGTCATGCGATATGGCTCAAGGGAGCGCAAGTTCATGACCGGCTGGGATGGCGTACTTGCCGCCCTCCGCAAACGCTTTGAATCCACGGAGAGCGAATGGGTCCGAAACGACCTCGCCCAATACCAATCCACCCGTCCTTGCCCCGCTTGCGCCGGAAGGCGTCTCAAATCGGAGTCCCTCCACGTCCTCTTGCCCTCGCCCGCCAAGAAGGTCGATCCTTCCGGAGTCTCGATCGCCGACATCACTGGGCTCACCATCGAAGCCGCGGGTGCTTACTTCGACCGCTTGCCCAAGTTCCTTAGCGCCCGTCAACTGACGATCGCCGAAAGGGTGATTCGGGAGATTTCGGAGCGGCTGCGGTTCCTCTTGGACGTCGGACTTGGCTACCTGACGCTCGATCGAAACGCCAGGACTCTGGCCGGGGGCGAGGCGCAACGGATTCGACTCGCCACGCAGATCGGATCGGGCCTCATGGGATGCCTCTACATCCTCGACGAACCCAGCATCGGGCTTCACCAGAGAGACAACCACAAGCTGATCGAAACCCTCCAGCGACTTCGAAACGTGGGAAACACCGTCATCGTCGTCGAACATGACGAAGAGACCATGAGGGCCGCCGATTGGCTGATCGATCTCGGCCCCGGCGCGGGCGAACACGGCGGCGAGATCGTCGCGCAAGGCACGCTGGAAACCGTGCTCGCTTCGGATTCCCTCACAGCTCAGTACCTCAACGGCGAGCGGTCGATTCCGGTTCCCCAAGAGCGCCGCAAGCCGACGAGCCCGTGCCCGCTCAAAAAAACCAAACTAAGGTAGCTCCGGCCGCTTGCAGACGTACATCGCCTCAACCTCGTCGAGCTTCACAGGCCGCTCGCCCCAGTCTCCGGCAGTTCCTCCCCATACGTGAAGAACCTCGAATCCGACATGGCGCAGCATCGCCACCATCTCGGGAGGTATCAGCAGCCGCTCGCGGATCATCATCGCGACCCGTCCTTCGGGCAACTCCCACTCATCGACGTACCTCGCAAGCATCGTCGTTGGATCGAACGTGTTCCGTTCGACGTCTTCATCGGTCATTCGGCGAATCAATGCGTAGCCGTTCAGCGCGGTCGCCAGGAATCCTCCGCCTGGGCGCAGGCTCGAAAAGGCGGATTGAAGAATCTTCAGGTCATGCAGTATCGGGTCGTCGTCGAGGTTCGCCAGGCCTAAGCCGCCCTCACAAAGGCAGAGGACAGCGTCAAACCGGCCCGCTCCATCGAACTCCCTTGCGTCGCCGACGATCCACTCGACGCTGGCGCCGCGCCGCCCAGCCGCCTTCCGCGCCTCGGCGATCATGCCCTCAGAAAGGTCCAGTCCGACGACCTCGAATCCCCGCAGCGCGAGTTCGATGGCGTGCCGCCCCGTACCACATCCGATGTCGAGCACACGCGCGGGAGGCTGAAGCGCTAGCTTGTCGATCAGAAACTGGACCTCGGCGAGCGTGTCCTTCGTAAACGGGTTTTCCATGTAACGCGGCGCGTGTTCGTCGAAGAACTCACGCCACGTCTTCGCCTGGGGCTGGTCAGACTCGGCCATTCGGCCTCACATTACCGCACAAACCAACCCGGCGGCTGCCAGTAACCCAGCCTCAGTCAGAACTCCCCAACTCCCCTTCGCCTCGCTGCATTTCACTCCCGGCGCCCCGGTCTGACTCGAAGAGCAGACCGGGAAGAATCAAGGACATGAAATGCGGCGAAATTGTTGGACACCTTCATCGCGCCTCCTTTGTTGGGCGAGATTCGAATTGGTCGGGGCTCATGTACTCAAGGCTTGAGTGCATGCGCTGTTGGTTGTAGATTGCATCGATGAAATGCTCCAGCGATGCTTGGGCTTCGAGGAAGGACCCATAGCGGTTGCGGTCGACTTCTTCGAGCTTCACGGTCCGAAAGAAGCTTTCCATGTGGGCATTGTCGCGCGGTTTTCCGGGAGCGGAGAAGCTGGTTTTGCCGCCTGCGTCGCGGATGAGCCTCATGTATCCGGAAGCGGTGTAGGTCGAGCCTTGGTCGGAGTGGTGAATCCAGCCGAGGTTCGGTTTGCGGGTTTGCAGAGCCTTCAAGAGGCAATCGCGCACCAGGGCTTCGTCGTTTCGGCGCGAGAGGTGCCAGGCCACCGCTTTGCGCGAATACAGGTCCATGAGGGCGGCCAGGTAGAGCGGCCCCGAGTCGGTGCGCACCCGCGTGGTGTCGGCGACCCAGATCTGGTTGGGGGCCGAGGCGCTGAGGCCCTTGAGCAGGTTGCCTGCCCGGCGATCCCGAGCGCCCGGCCGGGTCACCCCGCGGCTGCGCGGCCTTCGCGCCATCAGCCCGTGCTCGCGCATGAGCTTGCGAACTGCATACTCGCTGACCGCAACGCCCTCGAGCTGAAGCGCGCGCCGAACCCGGCGGTAGCCGTAACCCAGGAACAAGACCACCAGCCTCTCGATCGCCAACAGCAACTCGGGACGCGATTTCTGCCTCTGCGGAGCGTACACCAGAGAGCGAGATATGCCCACCAATTGGGACATGCGGTGAACCGAAAGGGACGGAAACTCCGGGCGAAGAGCGCGAATCATGGCTGCCTTTTCTCCCGGAGTTCCTCCCCTTTTTTTAGTGCGGCCTTCAAAAACTCGATCTCTAAAGCCTGACGACCCACGAGCGCTTCCAGCTCCTTCGTACGGTCCAGCACCATCCCCGAACCCGAACGCCCGGAATTCGGAAACGCATCCGAACCCAAGACCTTGAACTGGTCCACCCAACGATCCAGCATCCCCGGAGACAAACCATGCTCCCGGCACACCTGAGCCTTTGACCGCAAGCCAGAAACGATCTCCTGGCATATGCCTAACTTGAACTCACGACTGAAACTACGGCGAGACACCATCCTATTTTCTCCTGACAGAACAAGTAGGTGTCCACAAATTTCGCCGCAGGGCAACATTCCCCCTCGCCCCTCCGGGGGAGAGGGGGCCAGGGGGTGAGGGGCAAGGACTTTCCGGCCCACCGGGCTTCCCGCCAGGCCAATCAAGCCTGTACAATCCAGACCATGCCACGCGACCGGCATCCCACGTCGCGCGACCTCGCCAGGGCGTCCCGCAAAGGTCCGTCCGTAGCCGAAGACATCATGTGGGAGTTTCTTCGCGCCTCCCGAACAGGATTCAAGTTTCGACGAGAGCACCCCGTCGGGGGGTTTCGAATCGACTTCTTTTGCCGCGAAGCGATGCTCGGTGTCGAAATGGACGGCGAGCAACATGATGCCAACCGCGATGCAACGAGGGACAAAGAGCTATCGAACCTGGGGATTCTGATTCATCGCATTCCGAACCGGCGGTTTCTTCTCCTCGACCCGACGCCCTACCAAGACGATGTTGCCACCGTCGTGAGCCTGTGCGAGCAGCGTTCGGGCCGGAAGGCCTTCCCAGACGTCATGACCTGAGAACCGTGCCCCTCACCCCCTGGCCCCCTCTCCCCCAGAGGGGCGAGGGGGAAGGCAGGGAAATTGGGGTCAGAATGGGTAACGAATCCAAGGATCGAACCGGGGACAAGGGTGACGACAATCCGCATACGAAAGATGGCCGACAATCTGCTCCGCACGATCGGTCTGATGGGTGTGGTCGTCGGCTTGGGATTCTGTTTCATCAACGGACTCCTCTCGTGTTGGATCGGGCGCACTCCACTGCCGCCCGTTCCAAGCCCAAACGAGCGCATCGAGGCGCAGGTGACTGAAGTCAACCCGGGGGCCATGTCGAGCATGGATCACGATGTGACGATCAAGGCCCGCCAATCGAGGTTCGGCGGCGACGTCGTGCTGCAGACTTCGGGCGCAGGCGAAGTGCGAATAACCTGGCAAAACGATTCGGAGGTCGCCTTGCGGATTCCTCGCCGGGCAACAATCCGCCACTTCCAAAATGGTGTCTGGGTCGATGGCCGGTGGATCAAGGTGAGGCTGGACCTCTACTGAGCCAGCGTTCCCTGCCGTCTCCCGCCATTCCTAACGTCCCGGCTCATCGGTCCAACGACCCCAGCGCTCAGTTCAGTTCCCCCCTAATCCCGCACTTCGACCGGGGCAACCTGGCACAGAAGCGGATAGAGGGTTCGGCCAAGTGCGGAAAACGAACCCTTGGTGTTGACCGCCCGACGAAACCCATCACCGAAACCAACGAACCGCGCAGAGATCACTCCTGAGCGCGGCGGTCTCGGCAGTCGCGCGGCGCGCCCTTCTTCGCCGATTTCTCCCACGTCCCGCCTGAGGTTTGCGAGCGGATCGCCCGATACATCTACCGGGATTGAGCCACCGGAGCATTGCTTATGTATGAGTCCTATTGGGGTTTGCAGGAACCGCCCTTTAGCTTAACGCCAGACCCGCGATTCCTCTACTTGAGTCGCGGACACGAAGACGCGCTCACGATGCTGCATTACGCCATCCATCGCAACAAGGGCGCGGCGATGCTCTGTGGCGACATCGGGCTGGGCAAAACCACGGTCAGCCGCAAGCTTCTCGATCTGCTCGATCCCGTGAGGTTTCGGACCGTCTTGATCGTCAATCCCATCCTGACACCGGTTCAAATCCTGCACGAGATTCTCTCGCAGGTCGGGCATCCCGCTACGACTCGCAACCGGCAGGTGTTGGTGCAAGAACTCCACAACGTCCTCGTCAGCTTCTATGAGCGGGGCCAGCAAGTGGTGCTGATGATCGACGAGGCTCACCTGATTCGCTCGACTCAGACGCTCGAAGAGCTCCGCTTGCTCCTGAACTGCCAAATGAACGACCAGTTCCTGATCAGTTTGCTGCTTCTGGGCCAGCTCGAACTCAGGGATAAGCTCGCAAAGGTCCCCGCGCTCGAACAGAGGATGTCGATCCGGTACCTGCTCGATAAGCTCGACGTTCAGGAGTCCGGCGCGCTGGTGGAGCACCGGCTGCGGGTGGCCGGCTATTCGGGCGACCATAGTGCGTTCACCCCCGATGCGATTTACGAGATGCACAAGTACACCGATGGCACTCCTCGCCTGATCTGCCAGATGGCCGATAACGCGCTGATGGTGGGGATGGCGAAGAAAGCTCAGATGATCGACGGGTTCCTTATGCACGAAGTGATCGCCGAGTTCACCGGGAACCGGGAGCGTGCGGCATGAACTTGGCGGATGCGATTCGACAGGCAGCGCAACTGAAGCGGCCCGAACCCGAGGAGAAATCCATGAATGTGAATCCGATGGGGGAAACCCCTGAGAAGCAGTCGCAGCCCGAAGCCCAATTCGCAGAGCCCGCTTTGGCTTCTGGAGCGGACCAGCCTGCGCCGCAGCCCCGGCCGCTCACCGTCGACGCGATCACTACGGAACCGGTGGCCGCTCCTGAACCGCCTTCGCTTCCGATCGCAGGAGGCAACGTCGTTCGCCTGGAGCTATTCCTCGCGCCCGAGCAACTCAGCGAGCTCTTCCGCGCGGTCGCAGGAACGCAGCACAGCACGATGACGCTACGAGAAGCCGCGAGATACCTGCGGATTTCCCCGGCCGCTCTCGACGATATGGCGCGCGAGGGCGTCGTGCCCGCGGTTTCGATTGAAGGCCGCTGGCGATTCCCCAAGGCCAGTTTGGACGAATGGCTCACGCTCGAGTCGTTCCGATCCGGAGGTAACTCTAATGTCGCTTAGTTTTCTGAGAAAGAAGTCCATCGTGGGCTTGGACATGGGCTCGAACCACATCCGCGCGGTCGAGCTTCTTCCGGCGCAGAGCGGTTGGGAGATCGGCAATATGGCCGCCATCGAGACCCCGGCGGACGCGATTCGCGATGGGGTCGTGGTCGATCCTCAGTCAGTGGGGATGGCAATCAGACAACTCCTGCGCGAGGCTCACATTGGCTCCAACGCCGCGAACATCGCGGTGGGCGGCGGAACAGTCGTCGTCCGGACGGTCCGCATGCCGTCGATGAGCGAGGCGACCCTCCGAAAATCCATCAAGTTTGAGGCAGGACGGTACGTCCCCTCGTCGGTCGAGGACAGCTACATCGAGTTTGAGATTCTCGGCAAGAGCGAAGACGGACAAATGGACGTCCTGATCGTCGCTGCCCCGAAGGACGTCATTTCGAGCCGCGTGGCGGCTTGTGAACAAGCGGGGCTCGAAGTTGAGGCCGTAGACGTCGAGATGTTTGCCGCTTATCGGGGTCTCGTCGAGGTGTCGGCTTCGAACGATTGGCGCGACAAGACGATCGCGCTGGTCGACATCGGCGCCAGCAAGACGAACATGAGCGTGGTTCGCAACGGGCGCTTCGCGATGACCCGCTCGATCTCCCAGGGCGGCAACCTCCTGACCGAGGCGCTGGGTTCGTATTTCAAGCTTTCGAACCTCGAAGCGGAAGAGGGTAAGGCGCAACTCACCATCAAAGAACTGATCGACGATGGTAAGCCTAAGGAAAACCCTCCTCTTCGGGTGATTCAGCCTCATGTGGACGATCTTGTGAGGGAGATGCGCCGCTCCCTCAACTATTACCAGTCCCAGCTCAACGAAGCCGATCAGGGAGGCCACGTCGACTTGATCTTGCTGACCGGGGGAGGGTCGAAGCTGAGGGGGCTCGACGAGTATATGAGCCACAAGCTCGGCGTTTCCGCAAACACGTTGGGCGCCTTCAGCGGACCCCACATGCAGGCGCCGGAGAGCGCTGAGACTGGCGCAGGCGAGGAGTGGGGCTTGGCGATCGGCCTAGCCCTCAGGAGCGACCCGGCTTGGCTGAAGAACGCCGCCTAATTCGGAGCAATACCATGCCATTGATCAACCTAATCGAAGAACAGCGCCAGATCAACCAGCGGGCCGAGCGCGGGACGCGGATCGCTTTCTGGGCATTCCTCGGCTCGGCCGCACTGGGGCTCATCGGATCGGGCTCGATGCTTTTCCTGTCCGAGTCGATGGACAGCGAAATCGCCCGGCTGCAAGCCAAGGTCCAGAAGCTGAAGCCGCTCCGCCAGAAGATCGACGAGCACGGCGCCGCGCTGAGCGAGCTTTACCCTCGACTGACGACTTTGGAAGACGCGCACCTGATGACGGATCGTTGGACGCGGGTGCTCTCGCACCTCTCCAAGAACACGCCTTCGGAGATGTGGCTTACAGGGCTGAGGTCGAGCGGCAGCGACCAATCGAAGCCCGTACAGGCGACTTTCCAGGGGCTGAGCAACCGGCTCGAACCCGTCGGCGAGTTCATCTTGCGCCTCCAAGGATGCGAGGACCTCGAAACCGTCACCCTCAAAGTGGCTCAAGAGAAGATGATCGGCCAAGCCAAAGGGATCGAGTTCGAAGTCACAGCCAACGTGCAGGGCACCGAGTTGGTCCAGCCCAAGAAGACCGACAAGAAGCCTGAAGGAGGCTCGGCATGAAGAAGACAACCAATGCGGTTCCTTGGATAGCCCTCGCGCTCGCAAGCATCTTGGTTGGCGGGGGAGCGACCTTCTGGCTGTACTCGGCGACTTCGGAGAAGTCCACCAAGCTCGATCGGCTTCGAGTGCAAGCGAAGGAGTTTTCGGAGGTCGAAAAGGACCTTGCCAAGGTCGAGAATGAATTGACGGAAGCCCAGCTTCGGCTCGAGCACCTCGAAAAAGGCATCCCGGAGTTTGCGTACATTCCGACGTTCCTCAAGGAACTCGAGCAGTACGGGACAAACAGCGGGATTCGTGTGTTTGGCGTCCGTCCCATCCCGGCGGCGGCCGATAAATCGAAGAAGCCCAAGAAGGAAAAGAAGCCCTATGTGGAACTCCTGATCGAGATTCGTGGCCGAGGGCCGTTCGACAACGCGCTGGCCTTCATCGAATCGCTCAAGAAGTTTCCCAAGATCGTAGCGGCCCGGTCCGTTGCGCTTACACCCAAGAACGAACCCGGATCGACGGCAGCGAAGCAACTGGATGTCGTGGTCGAACTCCGAACCTTCGTGTTCCGCCCGACTCCGGCTGAACTCGAAATGATGGACGCCGCCGCGCGGGCTGCCGCCGGACTCGACGAAGAGGACCCGCCGAAGTCGGATTCGGACAAGGCCACCGAGCCCACGACTCCGCCCTCGAAGTCTGACTCGAAATCAGCAGGACCCAAGGTGGCCATGAACACCGCTCCAAGCCGAGGATGAGTACGAACATGAACGACAAGAAGAAGATAATTGTGATCGGCGTACTGGGGGCGCTGTTCTTCGGGGTCGGCGCGTTCCAATTCGTCCAGATGGGCGCGTCGAACGAACCTGCGGCCAAGAAGTCCGTCGCCCCCAAGGAAGCAGCCAAGAAGGGCGCGGCACAACAAGTGGCTTCAGAAGACGCGCGCCCCGCCGAGGAGCCGCAAGCGGAAGGCAAAGTCGCTCCCGAAGCCAACCCGATTCAGGGTCTTTACGCGCTGATGACTCTTCCTCAAAGAGACCCGTTCAGCGAAAGGTCGGGAGTTCTCGAAGTTTCCGACGCGTCTCAGACGCAAGTGCAGTCGCCGAGGAGCCCGCCTCCAACCTACCATCCTCCGCGCGATCCGGGGCTCGACCCCTACCGCCCTGAAATCGGAGGAACGATTCCGAACCTTCCGGGAATGGATGCTGGCGCAGGTGGCCCAAATCCAATCCCCGATCCAAACGTTTTTGCCTACCGGCTGTCAGGCGTGATCTTAGGAAAACGTCCGGCGGCGGTGTTCACCGATGGTCAAGGCAATCAGAGGTTGGTGCCTCTTGGCAGTTCGATCGACGAGAACAGCCGAGTCACCAACGTGTCGCGCGGTTCGGTGACCGTGAAACACCGTGGCGAAACGATCACGCTCAATGTGGGAGGGACCCCTAATGACAACTAAGATGCTTCGAGTGATATTGGCTTCGAGCGGGTTGGCGGTTGCCGCCTTTTCGCTCGCGCAAGCCACATTGACCGGAGTCGAAACGAGCAAGGAAAAACAGACTTTCCAGATCGTTGGGACAGGGCTGAGCAAACCCTCAGTCACCGTCCTCAACGGAGGAAAGAACCACAAGTTCGTCTTCGACGGCAACCTGTCCGGCAGCGCCGATTACAAGCGGGTGCGGGCGAACGGGTTGCGCTACGTCTCGTACGGCTGGCAAAACGCGAAGCCCCCCCAAGTTTGGGTGCTCTTCGTGTTCGACGAGCCGCAAAAACCCCAAATCACGCAGAACGCCACGGGCTGGAGCGTGACGTGGGGCAACGCGCTTACCGACGCCGCGCCTAACGCGATCACGAGCGTGAATCCGACGGCCCAATCAGGACCTGCGGAAAAGGTGCAGACCCCGGCCAAGGCCACTGAGCCAGCCTCACCAAAGGCCGCGCCGTTCCCCGATCGCGTTCCTCCGCTCGAACCCGCTCACAAGGTTCTGGGCAGCAAGGACCCCGATTGGAATCGGATGGTGGCAGACAGTGCGCCGAACACCATCGTGTTCGACCGTCCGTCAGGCGATCGAGTGACCCTCGACTTCGTGGAGACCAACGTCGTTCAGATCCTCAAGGCGCTCTCATTGCAGGCCGGAGTGAACATCGTGACCTCGCCTGAAGTCAAGGGCGCGATCACCGTCGCCCTTGCGAACGTCACAGTGACGGAAGCGCTCGACTTCGTGACTTCGATGGCCGGGCTACGCTACGCGAAGGTCAACAACACCTTCGTCGTCACGCCGGTCGACAAGTTCGCGATGGCGCTGCAGCAGATCGGCGGCAACCTCGATGTCCCCAGCGAAACCCGGGTCGTGAACCTGGAAAGCGGCGAGGGAGTCCACATCAAAGCGACCGTGCTGAAGGCGATCCCCCAAGACACCTTGAAGGGACGATATGAGATCGTCCTGCCGAGCGAGCGACTGCAAATCAAGTCCCTCGACCAGGCGACTATGGGCGCGGACGGCAAGTCCGGAAGCCAGGGAGCCTCATCGGGGCAGGGAGGACAGGCGAGCGCCACTTCGACGGCGATCGAGGCCACGGCTGGAATCACCGACGGCGCAAAGCAAAAGGACCCCTACCTCGTTCTGATCGGAAGCCGCGCTCGCCTAGGAGATGTCGAGCATCTGGTGCGCGAACTCGATCAGGAGATCATCCGCGCCGCTCGCTTGGGAGTCGCAGCCAACATCGACACGCGCGTCGTGCCGATCTACAGCTCTCAACTCGCCCGCATTCGCGAGGCCGTGAAGAACCTCATCGACCGCGACCCGAACAGCGCTGCGTTCCAAGTGAGCGATAGCGTCGCGACGGACGTGGGCGCGGAAAGCTCGCAATCGCTGCTCATGCTCTCTGGGCCCACCGAGGCCCTCGACAAGCTGGACGGATTCGCCCGGTCGCTCGACCGCGCCATCTGCGACGCGACCAGCGTCCACTACCCGGAGACGGCTGCCGACGCCGAGCGACTGTATCAGGTGATCGACCTCAAATATGTCGAGCCGATCGAAGCCGCCTTTGAACTGCAGCAGAGGATCAGAGGCCTGCAAGCCTCACTGATGCCCTCGCCGGTGGACCCGCTGATGTCCGGGGGGACCTTCACCCGGAAGAAGGACGCGGAACTCTGGGAGCAACGCGATCCAAAGGGTAACCGAACGCTCGGCCAAGGCGGAACCCTCAAGTCGACTACGACCTCGACCGCGCAAGGCGGCGAAGCCGGAGGCCAAGCCTCAGCGCAGGGCCAAGGCGGCGAAGCCGAGCGGGCCGCTGCCCAGGGTATGGCTTCGCAGACCAGCCGTGAACTCGGCTCGGAGCCGATGCAACTCCTCGTTCGAGGAACCAAGGCTCAGATCGCCGAGGCGTTCGAACTCATCGGCGTGATCGACAAGGCCCCTAAGATGGTCGCCGTCGACCTGCGCGTCGTTTCTCTGAGTAAGGAAGAAGCGATTGCGATGGGTATCGATTGGAGCCTTCTGACAGGCGGAACGGTTCAGCCGATCCGAGTCAATCAAGGCACCGGAGCGACGGCTTCGAGCCCCGGTACGATCAGCGGAACGCTTCGCTGGGCCGGCGGAGGCACGACCGACATCCTCGCTACGCTCGACCAACTCGCCGGAACTCAGAAACTAATCGCCCGGCCGAACCTCATCGCCATCCACGGCAAACCCGCCTCGTTGTTCGTGGGCGAAAAGGTCCAGTACATCAAGACCATTCAGGCGTCGCAACAGGGCACGTCGATCATCATCGGCGAGCTCAACGTGGGCGTCGAGATGTCCGTCGTCGCGCGGATCGGCGCAGACGGGAAGATCGCTCTGGACCTCGGTCCCAGCCTGACGATCCTCAAGGGGTTCACGCCCGTCCCTGGCGGCGGCAACCTCCCTCAGACGATCGAGCGGTATACGCAGAGCCAGGTGATTCTGAACAGCGGCGAGACGATCGCCCTGGGCGGAATGATCCAAGACGACGACCGGAGGACCACCAGCGGGATCCCGATCCTCAAGGACCTGCCGATCATCGGTGCGCTCTTCAGCCGCACCGAGCGAACCAAGGACCGAACCGAAGTCGTGTTCTTCTTGACGGTTCGTGAGGTGTCGGCGGACGACCGGGGCCGCGCAGCCGACCCGACCCAGAAGGGTACGGGAGAGGGCACGGACAAGTAACTGCCGATCGGACTGGGTGTCCCCCCTTGCAGGCCCGCGGCTCTCGAGTCGCGGGCCGCTCTCTTGGGTCATGGGGGAATTGGGGACCTCCACTCACCCAACGTGCAATGCGGTCTCAGCCCTTAGCCCGCGCGGAGTTTTCATCCCTCAACCCCGCTGGGGGTTGAGGGATGAAGGGATGATTTCGGGTGCGTTCCACGCAAATCGATCGTACAATGTTGGCATGTCGCCCAAGGAATTTCGGCGAAGATTTGAGAAAGCACATCTGGGCCCTGCGATCGACTGGCGGACGCAGGTGTTCTCACGGGACTACAAGCGAGTCGACGACCCGGAGCTTGCGATCGAAGTCGCTTGTCGAACAGAACGGAACAACATCGCGGCAAGGCAGCTTGGCCTTCCCGAGGTTGGCCAGAGCTTCAGAAGCGCACACGGATTGGAGTTCGTTGTCCAAGGTCACGCGTATCTCCCAACCGCGAACACCCTGAAGCGCTGGAATCAAGGCGGCAAAGGCCATCCAGAAGACCTGTATCCGATCATCGAGCCGACAAACATGTCGAAGCGGTTCATGGATTTTGTCTCGGCAGTGGATCGGTGTACAACGAAGATTCTCATGGTTGTGGATACCGTCCCGCACATCCGCACTTGGGAGGCGCCCTTTCACAACAGCCTCGACACCGCAGTCGTCCCTGATTCCATGGTCCTTCGTTTGGACGCGGCAAGGGCGCACGAGACTGTGTTCGCGCACGAGATCGGACACGCTTGGGTTCAGTACGTGGACCGATGCGAAGACGAACGAGCGCTCAAGGACGACTCCGATCCGGCGCGGCTTCACCAACTGACCTTCATCCAGTCCTACGTGCTTGATCTCAAGGTCAATGATGTACTCCGGCGTAAGGGTTTCGACATGTCGCCGATCGATGGCGACCTGGCGAAGAGCATGAACTCTCTGGGAAGGGCGCTGAGCGTCGGATACCGTCCCGAGAACCCGAGGGAAGCGCTATTCATGTCACTGCAGGTCGCCGCACAGATCGTGGAGCGAGAGCGGGGTAATGCGCTGGGCCTCGTTCGGTTCGACGAAACGCTCGGTAAGATTCGGGTTCTGGACGCAGAGATTCACAAGCTCGGAGTCGGAATGGCAGAGGCCGTTTTTGAATTCGGTCTCGACACTACGGAAGCGGTTCAGAGGGTGGTGGACGCTTGCTTGAAGCTCGGATTCGGCTTCACGGGCGATCCGCTGGACCTCGACAACGACTTGATCGTCCCGCCACATGAAGAGCCCGACTTCGACAAGTACCCGCAATGGCTCTCGGGGGCATATCCGAAGGTGAAATGCGAGATCGGCAGGCAGATGGCTCTGCAGGACATCCCGGAAGGGAGCAGGACGCACTTGGAGAACCGTGGCGATCACGCAATGCTGTCTTTCATCCTTCCCGACGAGTCGATTCGTGGACCATGGCGAATTCCCGTTCCGTTTGCCAAATGGCTGATGGAGCACTTGACGGGAGAGGTTCTCAGAATGAACCAGATGGCGAAAGAGCGCCAGAAGAAGATGATGGAAGAGGTGGATCGAATGAACAGAGAAAGCAAGGCGAGGCAAGAAGCTCTGGTGGCACAGGCCCTCGGACGGCCGCTGCCTACGGTTCCGAGTTGGCAAGCGGAGACACAGCAGCCCCATGTTCCGGGAATTCCGTCGGAGCCCAGCGTCGGCCCGCCGTTTCCAGGTGGGGTCCCAGGACGAAGGCCGTATATGGCGGGATTGGGACGGTTCTTGACGGAGGCTCGCTTGGCCGAGAGGTTAGGTGGAGAGCATCCGTACGCTTATGCGATGGACAACCCCACAACCTATGTTGATCCTGACGGGCTTCGGCCCCTCGGCCTAAGGCAAAAGAGGGCCCCTCACGTGGAAAAGAGGGGGGATCCACTCCCATTTTGGCCACCAAAGTTCTGTCCGGGGATCCGACCTTTCGAAGTCGGCACGCTGCCTGGCTGCGTTTTTTGTCTTAAGAACCGAGTGATGCCAACTCTGGACACACTTGTAGGCGGCGACAAGTACCTGCATTGTATGGCCGGATGTCTAGCCCAGAATCGTTGTACATGGTGGTGCCCTCCGACGGTTGGGTACTACAAAGAAGTCGGCGACGCGCTCTTTGGCGGCACCGTCGAGTCGGACGACATTGACGCGACGAACGATGGTTGGGAATGCGGAGAGACAATACGCGGCGGATGGAAAGGTGATGTCCAGAAATGTCATGACTGCTGCAAAGGAAACGGCTGGCTGCCCTGAAAGATTGTGTTCCGACATGAAATTCCGACGAGTCGTGATTCTGATTGCCGCGCTATTCGTTCTCCTGCTTATAGGCTTCGCAACCTGGCGCTTGCTCAAGGCTGAGCATTTCAAAGTCAACTGGCCGAAGGGTTCCGAAGCAGAACGGGTGGCAGTGCAAAAGGCTCTCCAATCCGTGGGCCTCAGCGATCAGACTCCCCATGAACTGCTCAAGATGGATCGGGATGTTAACGTCGTAGTCTTAAGGCTTTTCGCTGAACTTGCTGTCGAAGACCGTGGCTGGGAGGGACCGATACAGAGAGGTGACGCTGCGCACTATCGAAGACTCACGGACGGTTTCGTAGAGCGCGCGCTTGTTAGAAGTGTTGAGGGCCAGACTATTCTGGGCTATAGGCGAGTTCGATCAGAAGATTCTCCGGGAGAGATCGATGGTATCCTCGAAGCAGCACTACGGGCAATGTGATTACGGTTTTTCATCCCTCAACCCCCGTGGGGTTGAGGGTCTCGTCCAAGCACCACGGCGCGGCCCGACCTCCTCCATCCACAAGCAACCGTGCCCCGAGCCGTTGAACTCGTACCTGAGCCTACGAGCATCGAGGGTGTCGAGTAGCAACGGACCCCTGGGTCGTTTCGAGTCATTGGATTCTCTCATTCCCAGTTACCCGGTACGGACCCTCAACCCCGCCGGGGTAGAGGGATATCAGCGATAGCAGCAGGTGCCCAACCCATAGCACAAAACTACTCCCCACTTGTGCCACCCCAAACTCGTTTTGGGGTGCTGCGGCGGGAGCAGACCCGCCCAATCGCTCGTGGCTCCGCGGGGTTCTCTCGTTCGCAGCTCTCCAGAGCAGACCCTTAACCCCACGGGATTTGAGGGATATCAGCGAGAGCGCGGGGACGGAGGGGTCGACTCGCCCGACAAGCGCAAGGTTTCTCCTGGCTTAAGGCGCTTAACTGCAAGAGGTTTTCCCTGGTACTCGACCTTGCATTCTCCGCCTCGAAGACTCAGGATCCGAGCGGATTCGAACCGGCCGTTCGCCCACGCGATTTCGACCTCGAACCCTCCGCGCGCTCGGAGGCCGCGGACCAAGCCTTGGGGCCAAGCCGAAGGAAGCGCGGGCAGCAGTTCGATCTTGCCGTCGTGACTTTGGACCAGCATCTCGGCGATCCCGGCCGCTCCCCCGAAGTTTCCGTCGATTTGAAACGGGGGGTGGTCGTCGAGCAGATTCGGGAGCGTCGATTTCGAAAGCAGTTGCCGGAGGTGGTCCTGAGCTTGGCCACCGTCTTTGAGCCTGGCGAAGAAGCTGACGATCCAGGCCCTCGACCAACCCGTGTGGCCGCCCCCGTGGCTGAGCCGGTCCTCCAGCGTCTTTCGAGCGGCCTCGAAGAGCTGTCGGTTTGCCCGAGTGATCTGCCTCCCCGGATGAAGCCCAAAGAGGTGCGACATGTGACGATGGCCGGGTTCAGCTTCCTGATAGGCCTCGCCCCATTCGAGAATTCGCCCATCCGCGCCGATTTCAGGCAGCTTCAGGTTGGCTAGGGCCTTTCGGACTCGATCGACCAGCGGACCCGAGACGCCAAGGGTCGCGACTGCCTCAAGGTAGTTCTGAAATACGTCCCAAGCGATCATCTGGTCCATCGTCACGCCCATCGACAGGTAGAGCGGCTTGCCCTCGACGAGGTAAGTGTTTTCCGGCGAGGTCGTCGGCCCCGATACGAGCCTGCCCGTTTTCGGGTCTTCCACGAGCCAATCGAGCAGAAACTCGCAATTAGCCTGCAAGAAGGGAAGCGCGTGCTCGCGCAGGAACCAACGGTCGCCGGTAAACCGGTAGTGCTCCATGAAGTGCTGCGAGTTCCAGGCCGCACCCATCGGCCACATCCCCCATTGCGGATGGCCGTAGAGCGCGGTCCAGAGCCAAGCGTCGGTAACGTGGTAATAGGCGATTCCCCTGCACCCAAGCTTGCGCGCTTCTTCGCGTCCGGCGGGCATCAGTCCTTCGTTAAGCCAGAAAAACGGTTCATGAAGCTCGGAGAGATTGGCGACTTCCGCGAGCCAGTAGTTCATTTGCAGGTTGATGTTGATGTGATAGTCCGAGTTCCAAGGGGCTTCTAGGTGCTCGTTCCAAATGCCCTGTAGGTTGGCGGGCATCGTGCCTGGGCGCGAGGAGCCGATGAGGAGGTAGCGGCCATACTGGAAGTACAGCGCTTCGAGCGCGGGGTCTTCAGCTCCCTTACGATAGGCCTCGAGCCGGTCCGGGATCGTTCGCCCGGCCAGCGCCTGCCCCAGGTTCAGGTCGACCCTCCGAAAGAGTCTTCGGTGGTCTTGAACGCTTCGAGATTTGAGTTCCTCCCAGGTTCGAAGCTCAGCCCGATCGAGGGTCGATGCGTTCTTCACCGAGAGGTTGTCGCCGAGCGGCGCGTGGGGGTTCGATCGGTTGTAGTTCGTGGACGCTGCGACGAGGACCGTCGCGCTCGTCGCCCCCCGGATCTCAATCCTCTCTTCCGATTGAGTGAGGTGCCCGTCCGCGCGGCAGGAAGCGATCGCATGGAACACGACCCCTTGTTTGTCCCCGCCATGTCCTGCCGCTCCGAGGAGTTTCAGCCTACCCTTGCCGGCGGCCATCCCCTTCGCTCCCTCTTGCCTTTGAAGGACGAAATCGAAGTCGAGCGCGCCGGGCTTCGAAGCCGTGATTCGAAGGGCGGCCACCTGATCGGGAGCCGAGGCGATGACCTCTCGTGTGTAGGTGACGCCGTCGACCTCGAACTTTGTCGTCGCGACCGCAGAATCGAGGTCGAGCATTCGGGTGTAGCCCTCGGCAGGCGTTTCGCAAAGCAGCCGGACCCGTTCTGCGAAGCCCCCCGGCCCCCCGTCGTTGCGTACGAACGCCGCAAGGACGTGCTTTCCGGGGGTCAGCGGCCTGGGGAATCGGAGCCGGTGCGCTTGATTCCACTGCTTGGTTTCTCCCAATCGCTCGCCGTCGAGGAACAGGATCGAGGCGTCGTCGATCGGGCTGAGTTCGATTGCGTTCCATGAGGAACCTTGCAGCTTCTCGGGCACGACGAAATCCGTTCGAAACGCCGCCCATGATCGTTCGGGAACTGAAAGGTCGCCCGGCTCCCACCCCGAGTCGTCGAACTCCGGCCGAGCCCAGGCGGGGTCAGGCGTCGCCGCGACGGGTCCCTTTTTCCAGTTGCCAAGCGCGAGGGGCTCCGCGACCCTTCGGTGCGGGAACTTCATGTCGATCAGGAGGTCGCCAAGGGGTTGGTAGCTTCGAGGCTCGATGGCGGGCGTCATGGCCTCTTTATGGATGAGGTCTTGCGCCTCGCGGCCCCGACCCTCGAAGAACATCTGGCGCGCTTGGCGGATAACTTCGCCCGCTCGTTCGGGGGTTACGGGGACCGGCCCCTGAGCCCATAGGGTGTCTTCGTTCAGTTGGATTCGTTCTCGGTCGACCCCGCCGAATACCATCGCGCCGAGTCGTCCGTTTCCCACGGGCAGCGCCTCTTCCCACCTTGCTGCCGGTGCGGAGTAGTCGAGGATGAGGGACTGCGAAGTCGGGAGAGCTACTACCACTGCAAGGACCGCGAGAGTCATTGAGGAATCTTACTCCTTGGCCGAGAGCGAGCGGGGATCGACAAAGCAGCTTCCGTCCTGTGGGCCGCAGGATCAAGACGTTCATTGGTCCGTAGGCGCCTTCGCACGGTTCTCGGTTGCTTCGGGCGGTGATGGTTGCGGCGATTTGGCGAGGTTTCCTTCCTTGCACACGTTCGCAGAGCCGGCTTGTTCCTCCTAGCAGTGCCGAGCAGCGGCCCTGCCTTCAGTCGAGACACTATTCTCCACTATGAGAATTTTCGTGCCAAATTTCGCATGATTGCCTTATACTGTTCCTCATGATGCGTTCAGTAAAAGGATGGTTAGCTTGCTTCCTCGTTCTCGCTGCCTGGATCGCGACAATGAGTTGCGGCGGGAACGGCACGATCCCCGGAGGAGGAAACGGCGCCCTCTTCACCTTGGGTTCTGGCTCCGGTCGGGTGGTCTTGCCCGCCGGGGTCGTCCTGGCCCTGGACACCTTGCGCGCAAGCACTCCTTTCGGAACGGCCCCTGTAACCAGCGCAGGCGACTTCACCGTGCCGGTCATCACAGGCGGTCCTATGCCGGTGACCGTGTTCTCGGGCGATGATGTCGTGCTTTACGGATATGTGGGCGGCGGGAACACTCTCGTGACCGCTGAGTCGACGGCCGAGTTCCTTGCGTACCTGGCGCTTGCGGGCTTCTTGACACCTCCCGAGGTTAGCGAGGAGATCCAAAGCCAGCTAAAGGGACATCCCGAATTGGCGGCTGTCGCAGCCAAGATCGCCGAACGGATGCAGATCGATCCGCTCGCGGTAGGCAACAACGACAGCGAGATTGCCTCCGCCCTCAACATTGCGGCGGGCAACATTCTGAACGCCCCCGAAGGCAGGGGCATCTTGATCAACCCGGTCGATGGCGGCTATGGCAACTCGGTCGTCCATGAGGGACTTGAGTCGATTCGAGCCATCAATCAGCGACGACGACGAACCTTGGCGTACGTCGATCAGGTTTCTTACACCACCGAAGATAACGTCGAGCACGATGCGCCCCAGGAGATCACCAAGGTGAAGCTTAGCCCGACGACAGGAGTGACTTCGGTCGTCGGCGCCTTAGGCGACCTCATTAGTGGCAAAGTAGCCTATGCTCCGGTTATCTCTGACCCCGTGACCGTGCCGGTGCGCCCGGCGTCGGCCATCAAGACGAAATACAACGTGACCTTCATCGGGATCGGCTTCATTGCTGGGGATATCGTTTCTCTCCCTGAGAGCCGGAAGCAGGAGTACCGGGAGCTCGCCTTGCGGTCCCTCGCTCTCGATCTCTTCTTGCCGGTCTTGCTCAAGGTAGTGATACCCGCGAACAAGGAGTACTTCGAGCAGTTGCTGGGATCGGCGGAAGGTCTTGAAGCGGTTACTTGGTTCCTCGAACGGGTGCAGGAAGTGCCGGGAATTGCCGAGGCACTCGAACCCAACGCTCAACCTCCTTCTCCGAGCCAGATCGTGCTGACGCTCTTGGAGTGGGTTGTGGAGTCAGAGCAGTTCCAAAACGCCTGCATCGATGCGATTCAGTCGATGATGGACAAGGTCGGACTTAAACTACCGAACGCCGGAGACCTCAAAGTCGGCTTTACGAACATTTCGGGAATGCTCAAGATCATCGACGCAGTTTTGCTTTCGCTCGATGCATCCGCTCAGGTCGTCGATATTGTGCGGTCAAAGCAAGCGGAAATCGTCGAAGTAATTACGAACCGCTCGGAGGTTCTTCTCGACCCTCCCTACCAAGTCGTGGGCTCCGACGCCGAAGCGGAACTGACCGCGCGGGTTCCGGATGCCTCGGGGACGGGAGAACTCCTCAAGTACCACTGGACTTGCACCGGGCAGTACGGGCGGCTCAAAGACGGGATCCATGAAGGGAACAACTTCGAGAGTTCGAAGGACAAGGTTGTTTATGCTGCGTGGAGCCCTTACGGCATTGACGTCTCGGACAAGGTGACCGTGGAAGCGTTCTTGTTCGAGGACAACGAGTGGAAGAGCCTCGGTAAGGCTGAAGCGACGGTCGACGTTCGAGTCGCCCGCATGGCGATCTCGCCCGTGCTCGTGGCGATCAAGCCAGGAGAGTCGATGGGATTGGAGGTCTTCGTAACCCCAGCCCTGCCGGAAAACGAGGTATTTGAATACAAGTGGGTTACCCACGGAACCGCCGGTTCGTTTAACGGTGAGCTCGAAAAGGTTGGACCCAGAGAGGTGACCTACGTCGCGGGGAGTTCCGAAGGTACCGACAAGGTGACGGTGCAACTGTTCCGCCTGGATCGAGCGAAGCGCATCTTTATCGGGCAGGCGAGCGCGGACGTGAAGGTCGAAACGGACCCGAGCGTCCTCTATGGGACGATTGAGGTTGCCGGTGGCGTGGAAGGGGGATACGGAGGGTGGTCTTCATGGTGGGAGACCTTCGTCCAATTCCCGGACGTCCCGGGCGCGACAAGCTACCGAGCCCAAGGCTTCGACGCATACTGGTGGGGTCCGGTCGATATCACTGGCCCACCGTTCAGTGCCTTCCAGCCCGCTTCAGGACACCACGGGTTCTCCCTTACTGGGGGAAGCGGCTGGGGCTTCGGTGAACCTCCGACTCTGCAAGAGGTCCTCGACTACGCACGAAGCGTTTCACTGTGGCGGTTCCCCGGGGCGTGGCCTGTCACAATCACCAAGTAAGCCTTCGAAATCATCCTTTCATCCCTCAATCCCCATGGGGTTGAGGGTCTCGTCCGAGCACGAGGGCCCTGCCCGACCTCCAGTAACAAACTAAGAGCCGTGCCCCGAGCCGTCAGGCTCGTACCTGAGCCTACGAGCGTCGAGCGGTGTCGAGTAGCAACGGACTCTTGGATCGTTTCGCGTTTTGGATCATCTTGCTCCCCGTCCCTCCAGCCTTCACGGAATAGACCCTCAACCCCGGCGGGGGCTGAGGGATCAAACGTATTCGTTTCGCGGGTCTGAATTTGGGTTCGACGGCCGATTGGAGACTGATGAACTGTTTTTCGCTCCGAACAAAGGCTGGCGCATGCCCCCAACGAAACTTTCCGCCGGAAGGTCTCGTTAGGCTAAGGTGTGGAGGGCGATGCGCCTCATGATTAAGGTCCTGATTTCGATGCTTGCCGCTTCTTCGGTCGCGTGCGCGGTGTTCCCGGCCCCAAGTCGGTCACAATCTCAAACTCCCATGAGCCAAGTCGCAACCCCCGATGGCAGGAAGTCGCTCGTCGTCGCGGGAGGGTGCTTCTGGTGCCTCGAGGTCCTCTTCGAGGAGCTCAAGGGCGTACAGTTCGTCGAGAGCTGCTACGCAGGCGGTTCGCGAGCCGGAGTGTCCTACCAAGAGGTGTGTTCGGGCACGACCGGACATGCCGAGGCGATTCGGGTGGTCTTCGATCCCAAAGTGATTGCGGCAGACGACCTGCTCCGCATTTTCTTCACGATTCACGACCCGACCACGTTGAACCGGCAAGGCCCGGACTCCGGCACCCAATACCGCTCGGCGATCTTCTATGCCGACGAGGAGGAGAAGGCCAGAGCAGAGCGCATCAGGAAGGAGATCGCCGACGAGAAGATATGGCAGAACCCCTTGGTTACCACCGTCGAACCGCTGGTGAACTACACCCGCGCCGAGGAGTACCACCAGGACTACTACGCCAAATACGAAAAGGCGAGCCCCGAGGAGCGCGCCAAAATGAACGCGGGCTACTGCAGCGCGATCATTCAGCCTAAAGTGCTGAAGTTCCGCCAGAAGTTCGCGCACCTTCTTAAGAAATCGGGATAGCCCGCGCGGCATCTTGGCGGAAGTTGGCGGAGAGAGAGGGATTCGAACCCCCGGAGACTTGCGCCTCAACGGTTTTCAAGACCGCCGCATTCGACCACTCTGCCATCTCTCCGGAACGAGATTGTACCAACTGGCCGCCCGCGGTCCCGGATTGGGTCCTGCTGCGAAGCGCTTGCCCCCCGCGTGTGGCAGAATGCCTTCATGCCGGAACATCGGCTTTTCAGCGAAGAAGAGGCCGCTCAAATCATTCGACGCGCAGTCGAGATCAGCGACCAAGAACTGCAAGCGACCTTCCGTCCAGGAATCACCCCTCAAGAACTCGAGCGGATCGCTGCGGAGGTCGGAGTCTCGGCGTCCGCACTGGCGCAAGCCCTCCGCGAGACCGCACGGGAGGAGACCAGCGAAAAGGGACTGCTTCACCTTACGGAAGAGTTCGTGCGCGTCGTAGAGGGAGAGCTCGACCCGAAGAACTTCGACTTGGTGGTCGAAGGCATCAAGCCTCTGGCCAACGCCGGCCAGCCTCACATGGCTCAAGTCGGGCGCACCTTGACGATGTCGGCATGGGTCGGGGCGGGGCAAGCCCGGATCGAGGTCACTTCGCGGAAAGGCCGTACCAAGCTCAAGGTAAAGTCGAACGCCCTCTTTCAGGCCTTGATGACGCTCCACCCTGCGTTCATTACTTCCGTGATCCTGGTCGGCGCGCTTTCTGAGCAGGGCCTAGGTTGGCTTGCCGCGGGTCTAGCCGCCGGCGTCCTCACCCTCGGCGGCCTCTGCTTCAACCTGCTGACCAAGTTCTCGCACCGGAGAGCAAGGGCGCTCGCCGACGAACTCAGGGACCGGATCGCCGAGGCGATCGAGACCGCTCCGCAGGAGTGACCCCCGCCTGGGTTAACTTGGACTCACTCCTCGACAGGCGAGCCTTGGCCCGTTTCGAGGTAACCGCGCAACGAATCGAGGCGCCCCGACCACTGATCCCGAAGCTCGGAGGCCTCCTCTTGCAACGCGATCTTTCGATGCTGCAGCGTCACCACACATCGGCCGTCGCCCTTGGGGGTCAACGAGAACTCGACCACAGACCCCGGCGTGAATGCGGCTTGTTCCCATTTGAGAATGAAGTTCTTAAGCGGGTTCAGGGTGGTCAGAACTCCCCTGCCTGAGTTCGGACTGCCCCAAACACCCCCTTTTCGGAAGTCGATCGCGGCGTCTTTGGCGTACCAGCGCACAAGGTCGGACTCTTGCGCAAGTGCCCTCCATGCCTTTTCCAGCGGCGAGTTGAGAGTCCTGGAAACGCTGATCTGAAACCCGTCCGGCATCTGGTTGCGGACCCTGCGCCCCCGAGCCTTCTCATACTCGCCGGTGATCATTTGCGACCACCAGAGCGACACGCCCTGTTCGCTCCGAAGCCACCTCGCGATCGCTGGATGTTCCATCGACTCCGCCCCTGCGGCGTCGAGAACGTCGAACCACTGATCCCAGCTCCTCCCGGTCCTTGCCCTAACGGCGGAATCGGAAAACGAGCGTTCGGTTGAAGAGAGGCCAGCCATTACAGAATTGTACAGGATGACTTGCCGCTTTGTGACTCGAAACAGCGCATGGAAGGAGTTTGGAGAGCCTGGCAAAAATGCTTGTTTGCATGGGATGGGAAGGTTCTTCGTCACAACAAGGGCCGTTTCGGACAATCCCTATATGAGGCTTCTCATTAGAAAGGCGAGACTTCTTGGTTAGGCGCTCTTAGCGCCGCATAAAGTCCGAAAGGGGACTAAATCAGGAGTGGCAACGGGGTCGGGATACATTCCGGCCCCTCCTGATTTTAGGACCCCTTCTTTTCGCGTTTTTCTCCTCCCAGACGCCATTCGGAGGTAGAAACGGCTGAGGCAATGAAGTCTTTCCTCCGCGCTCTGGGCATCGCTGCCGCAGTCGCCTTCTTTCCGGCGGCTTTTTCTGGTTGCGACTCGCCTGATGAGGGCGGAGTCGTGCTGCGCCTGACGAATTGGGGCGGGGCCGGAGAGGACAACGACTACGACCGTCTCGTCAAGGACCTTTATCGCAGGTTCGAGCGCGACCATCCCGGCGTTCGATTGAAGATCGAGAACATTCCGGGGGAATACGTCCCCAAAATGCTCCTCAACTTCGTCGCCGGTACGCAGCCGGAAGTAATGGTTCTCGACGCAAGCAGTGCGGCGGTTTTCGTCAACAACGGACTTCTCACCGACCTCCGTCCGTTCGTCGAGGCAGACCCTGAGTTCGATCTCAGCGATCTTTACCCCAACGTGGTCGATATCGCGCGTCGCGGCGACAAGCTCTATGCGATCCCCATCGACTTCACGCCCATGGTCGTTTATTACAACAAGGACCTCTTCGACAAAGCGGGCGTCCCCTACCCCGATCCCAACTGGACCTTCGCGGAATTCTTCGAGATCGCCCAGAAACTCACGATTCCCGCCAAGGACCCCGGATTGCCTCCCGTCCAGTACGGCTTCGTCTTCACCAACTGGATGCCTGCGTGGGTGATGTGGCTTTGGAACAACGGGGGCGACGTCCTTTCGCCGGACGGGAGCAAGGCCACGGGCTATTTGGACAGCGACCCCAACGTGGAGACTCTCACGTTTTTGCGGGACCTCGTGAAAAGGCACAAGGTCGCCCCGTCCCTCTCGGAGATGCAAGCGATGGGCGCGGACCCGTTCGTTCACGGCAAGGCGGCGATGGTCGTCATGGGGCACTGGGCGCTAACCGGATACAAGAACGCGCCCAAGGACGGCTCGGGGAAACCCCTGATCGACTGGGAGCGGCTCGGAGTGGCGCATCTGCCCCACAACACCCCCGAGCCTCACACGGTTTTCTACGAAGCGGGGCTGGCCATACCCAAGGATTGCAAGCACCCCGAAGAGGCTTGGGAGTTCATTCGCTACTGGACGAGCGCGGAGGTTCAGAGGGTTTACAACTCGAGCGGGATCGCCGTGAGCGCGCGAAAGGATATCAGCCGTGAGCGCGCTGCCGACCCCATCGAAGCCCAATTCTTGCCCATCGTCCCTTCGGCAAGGCCTCCGTACGGTTCTCGGGTCGAAAGCTATGAGATCGTCGAAAACGTGGGCCGGTCGATGATCGATTCGATTCTAAACAACGACGTCCCGGTGCGAGAGGCGTTGCGCCGAGCCGCCTCCCGGATCGATAGGGAGTTCGCCAAGCGATGAGCCTGCTGCGAAGGAGGGAGAGCCGGCTGGGCTGGTTGTTCGTTGCGCCCGCGACCCTCCACCTCGTCGTTTTCGCCCTGTTTCCGATGGGATTCGCCCTTTACATCAGTTTGTTCAAGTGGCGGCTGTTCAAGGATTCCCCCGAGTTCGTCTTCCTTCAGAACTACGTCTGGTCGTTCACCGAGGGCCCCTTTTGGAACGCCCTATGGAACTCATTCCGGTACACGGCGGTCTCGGTTCCTGCGGGAATGGCGGTGGCGCTGGGAGTGGCGCTTCTCGTCAACCAGAAGCTCCGGGGGGTTACGATCTTTCGCACGCTTTACTACATCCCCGCGATCTCTTCGGGAGTCGCGGTGTCGATGCTTTGGATCTACGTCTTTCTGCCCGAAACGGGGATGCTCAACCTCCTTTTGCGGATGATCGGGGTCCGCAGCATCGCCTTTCTTCAGGACTCCACGTGGGCGATGTGGGCGCTGGCGTTCATGTCGATCTGGACCGGACTCGGCCCCAAAATGGTGCTGTATCTCGCGGGCCTCGTGGGAATCCCCCAATCGCTCTACGAAGCAGCGGAACTCGATGGGGCCGGCAAGCTGAGGAGCTTTTGGAGTGTGACGCTCCCGATGCTCGCCCCGACCACCATCTTCGTCCTCATCACCTCGACCATCGGCGCGATGCAGGTGTTCACCCCCGTGTACATGATGACCAAGGGAGGTCCGGAGGACTCCACCGATGTGGTTGGCTACCACATCTATACGGAGGCTTGGGTCAACTTCAACACGGGCCTCGCATCGGCCAAGTCGTTCGTTCTGCTGGTCATCATCGGCGGCATCTCGCTTCTCCAATTCCGATTGATGAGGCGGCAACTTGAGGGCTATTCGGCGTCATGAAGGCCTTTAAGACCCTAGCCTCGTACTTGTTGATGCTCGCGTTGGCGGCGTTTCTGATGGCGCCGTTCGTTTGGATGGTATTGGTCTCGCTTCATCCGAGGAAATCCGAGATTCCGAGCATCGAACACCTCATCCCTCACCAGCCCCAGTGGTCGAATTACGACTTCGTGCTCCGGCACGAGACCCTTCCGGTGGCGCGGTTCTTCGTGAACTCGGCCGTCACCGCGGTGAGCGTTGTAGTCCTTCAACTCCTGATCACCTCGCTGGCGGCCTATGGATTCGCTCGCTTGAGGTTCAAGGGCAGGGGCTGGGTTTTCGGACTGTTTTTGGGTTCGATGATGTTCGCCGGACCCGTGACGCAGATTCCCGTGTACTTGCTCCTCCGCGACCTGCAATGGCTCGACACTTTCATGGCCCTGATCGTGCCCGGAGTGAGTTCGGCGTTTTCGGTGTACCTGCTGAGGCAGTTCTTCCTCCAAATCCCCTTAGAACTCGAGGAAGCAGCGCGCATCGACGGAGCGGGCGACCTTCGAATCTACTGGAAGATCGCCCTTCCGCTCAGCAGGGCTGCCCTTGCTACTGCGGGAGCGTTCACCTTCATTGGCGTTTGGACGGACTTCTTCAATCCGTTGATCTTCACCAACACGACCGAGATGCGCACTCTCGAGGTCGGGCTCTCCATCTTCAAGAACAGCTATGGGGGCACGAACTGGCCGCTGCAGATGACGGCAGCCGTCATCGTGATGCTGCCCCTCTTGATGGTGTTCCTCTTCACACAACGGTACTTCGTGAAGGGCATCACGCTGGGAAGCATCAAGTAGCTGCCGGGTCAGGCGAACTTCTCGATCAGCGATTCCGCTTGGAATAGGTTGATTCCGCTGTTGATGAGATCGATGAGCGCCTGCATCTTGGCTTCCTCTTCGACCTGCTCCTCGATGAACCACTGCAAGAACTGGAAGGTCGTGTAATCGTCCTCTTCGAGGGAAACGCTCGATAGAGTGCGAAACTGCCCGGAAACCTTGCGTTCGCTGTCGAGCGCGGCTTGGGTGGCTTCGAGAGCTGAACTGAACCGCGTGGTCGCAGCACCGATGGCGGGCAGATCGAAGGGCACTTCGTTGTCGACGAGGAAGGCGATGATCTTCTCTGCGTGCTCCCGCTCTTCGGCGGCTTGGTCCATGAAGAGCTTGGCCCACCCCATCAGACTCTGCCTCGCGAAGTAGAGCGCGATCCCTCTATAGTTGTGGCTCGCAGCCAGTTCGCTGCCAATTTGCTCGGTCAAGAGTTCGGCTGACTTTTCCGTAATCATTGCATCACCCCTCAGCGGGGAGTGTACCAGCGGCGGCTACTCCTTGGAAATCGTAACGGATGCCATTACGCGCTTGGCGGTTTGCTCTTGGGAAGCGCTTGCGGTGCGATACATCGCCGACGCTTGCCAGAGTCGCTGCCCGTCCCCGACGATCAACGCGATGTAGCTCACCGGAGAGGCGCGGAACTGGTACGTCGCCTCGATCCGGAGCGCTTCGAGGGCGCTCACCTTGGTTCGCTCGGTCTTGTACTTCAACTCCGTCACGCCCGAAGTTCCTCGCAGGTTCGAGATCGCTCCGTCAGACGCGCGCTGCAAGTCGACCTCCGCGCCGGCCGCGTATGTGACGAACGTGAACCGGAAAAGGACCTCGTCCACAACGGCCTTGTACGATTGAACTTGGCTGATTTGACGCATCGTCGCTGAGTTCAATTCGAGTCGGATCTTCTCTGGAGCGACGGGCAATTCGACGCTCATCTGCAACTCTTCGAGGCTCGTCCGCTTCCAGGCCAAGGTCCCCGAAGTCTGCGCCTGAGTCAAGAGCTTGGGCGTCGCCTCAAAACTCGCTGGACCCGACCTCGGGCCCGCGAACGAGACCGCACACAACAGCGAGAGCAACACGTCCATCTTCGTTCTATCTCCGGGATGACTTCTATCTGACCGACGCTTCAAACGGCTTCACGATTCGCTCGTGGCGGCGATCGTCCCTTTCAGGCCCAGCGATTCCGCCTCAGCGCGCAGGAATTCGATGAGGTTCTGAATGTGTTCTTCGAGCGGGAGGCCGATTTCGTCCGCGCCTTGGAACACCTCTTCGCGGTGAACCCCAGCGGCGAAGGACTTGTCTTTGAGTTTCTTCAGCACGCTTTTCACTTCCACCTCGAGAATGCTCCTCGAGGGCCGGACGTAGGTGACAGCCGTGAGGAACCCGCTCAGCTCGTCGCAAGCGAACAAGTGCTTTTCCAGCGCTGATAGCCGAGGGATTCCGAGCCTGTCGTTGTGCGAGCCAATCGCTCGAATCACCTCTTCGGGCCAACCTGCCGACTCCATCAGCCTCATTCCCCAAGCTGGGTGCTCGTCAGGATGAGCCTCGTAGTCGAAGTCATGAAGCAGCCCGACGATCCACCACAGGTCGCGGTCCTGGCCTAGCTTGGAGGCGTAGCCTTCCAAACAGACCGCCACGCCCAAGCAATGCCGTCGCAACGATTCCGACTTCGTATGTTCACACAGAAGGCTCCAAGCATCCTCTCTCGAATACTGCATCGAGTAGCATTCTACCGGCGCTCGACGACCTCGCCAAGAAAAGGAACTGCCATGCACCTCGCCCTCAGCCTTCTTCTCCTCCTGTCGGCCGAACCGGCCCAATCGAAGCTGCCTATCGAACTCCGCGAGGGCCTCGCCATCCGGGGAGTGACCCGGGGCGGCCGGGTTCCGTTTCCCCTCGACGCGGTTCAGTACGCTATCGTTGCCGGAACCTTCGCCAAGCCTGAAATCAGCGCCGAAATCGAGTTTGGAGAGGCCAAGCGAAGCTGGGAACGGCTCGTGGCGGAAGAAGACGGCTCGATTCGGGGCTCGGCGTTTTCAGGCGGGTACGCGTACTTCGAAGTAGAGCATCCGCAACGCGAGGTCGCAATCCTCGAAGCGACGGGGCACGGGATGGCGTACGTGAACGGAGAGCCCCTTGCGGGCGACCCCTATGGCTACGGCTACTCGAAGCTCCCGGTCGATCTGAAAGAGGGGCCGAACGCCTTGCTGTTCGCCTCGGGCCGAGGCAACTTCAGAGCCAAGCTGACCCCGCCACCCGACAGCGCCTTTTTCAACCTATCGGACGCGACGCTTCCGGACCTGTTGGAAGGAGATTCAGCCCCGAATTGGGCTGGCGTGATTCTGGTCAACGCCACGCGGTCGCCGCTCACCGGGCTCGTCGTTCGCACGCAAGTAGAAGGTGGGAAAGCCGCCGACACGGAGATCCCAGCGCTCGAACCCCTCTCGACCTACAAGGCGGCGATTCGAATCGTTCCCTCCGCTACGACAGAAGGTTCGACGGCCGACCTCAAGCTCACGCTGATCCACTCCGATCGAATGCTCGACTTCCAGAAAGCGCAACTGAGGGTGCGAGGGCCTCGCCAAACTCGCAAAGTTACGTTTCTCAGCCAGATCGATGGCAGCGTTCAATACTATGCGCTCAATCCTGCGACCGACGACGCGCCCGGAAAGGCCCTGATTCTCTCAACCCACGGCGCATCCGTCGAGGCCATCGGACAAGCAGACGCTTACTCGCCCAAGCCTTGGGCGAACCTCGTCGCGCCCACCAACCGCAGGCCGTATGGGTTCGACTGGGAAGATTGGGGGCGTAAGGACGCTCTCGAAGTGCTCGAGCTCGCTTCGCAGAAGCTCCAGGCCGACCGCTCGCGAACGTACGTCACGGGGCATTCGATGGGGGGCCACGGCGCGTGGTATCTAGGGCTGACCTTTCCCGACCTCTTCTCAGCGATGGCGCCAAGCGCGGGGTGGGTGAGCTTCTTTAGCTATGCCGGAGGGCAGCGAATCGAGCCTTCCTCAAGAATTGCGGACCTGTTTTCGCGGGCCGCCAACCCCAGCGACACGCTCGGCCTCGTTCGCAACTCAAGCAAACAGAACGTGTACATCCTACACGGAGACAAGGACGACAACGTGCCCGTTCGCGAAGCTCGCAGCATGAAGTCGGCGCTGGAAGCGATCGGCAGGACGTTCCGATATCACGAGCAGCCCGGAGCGGGCCATTGGTGGGATGGTGACGCCGCGCCGGGGGCGGATTGCGTCGATTGGCCTCCGCTCATGGAATGGTTGCAGGCGGCGAAGAGCGAGCCTTTCTCCGGGGCGCGGCAAGTCGAATTCGTCACGTTCAACCCTTCGGTCTCCAACACGATGTCTTGGATCCGCATCGACCTGCAGCGCGCGCCCCTCGCGCAAAGCTCCGTTTCGTTTCGGAAGACGATTTCGGGCCTTTCGGGCGTCACCTCCAACGTCCAGAGGCTGTCCTTTGCGCCCGAAGCGATCGACAGCGCCAAGAACCCATTTCCGATTGAAATCGACGGGCAGATCGTTCCCGTCCCCACCGCCGGACGAGCAGGAGCGTGGATCACCCTGAAGTGGGCCGAAGGAAGGTGGGTGTTCGACGGTTCGAGGTTTCCTACCGAGTCGTTTCCGAAGCACGTTCGACCGTTCAAGGAGGTTTTCGAGAATCGAATGATCTTCGTCTACGGGACGAGGGGTACCTCCGGGGAGACCGCCTGGGCCCGGGCGAAGGCGCGCTTCGACGCCCAGCAGTTCTGGTACCGAGGCAACGGGGCGCCGCTCGTAGTGGCGGACGTCGACTTCAAGCCCGAAGTCCACGAGCCGGGTCCAGTCGGCCGCGACCATCCGGGCCTTCGCAACCTCATCCTCTATGGCAACGCCGATACCCACGCGCTTTGGGGATGGCTTCTGGGCGAGAGCCCCCTCGAGGTCCGGCGGGGCCGAGTCCGTGTGGGTGACCGGCAGTTCGTCGGAGATCAGCTTGCTTGCCTGTTTCTTCAACCGAGAAAGGGAGCTTCTCGGGCGATGGTGGGAGTCGTCTCGGGTTCGGGCATGACGGGTTTTCGCCTTGCCGACCGTCTGCCTTACTTCGTTTCCGGGGTCGCCTACCCGGACTGGTGCGTGTTTGAACCTGCGGTCCTGCGGACTGGGCTCGAAGGGGTCCTAGCCGCAGGCTACTTCGGATCCGACTGGAAGCTCGACCCCGCTCAAACCGCCTGGCGAGAGGGCGTCGCAGCTTCAAAGGAGTGATTGCGAGCGATGGGTGAGTGGCTTCAGCAAGGGTTCCAAGCGGACACGAGGCTGGTCCTCGAAATCCTTGTGAAGATGGGGGTTGGGGTCGTTTTGGCGGGAGCGATCGGGTGGGAGCGCGAGCTTCATGGGCGGCCCGCAGGAATCCGCACACACATGTTGATGGCGCTGGGTGTGATCCTCTTCAGCGAAGTCAGCAGAGGGTTTTCTCCTGATGGGGACCCCGGAAGGATCGCCGCGCAAATCGTGACGGGAGTGGGGTTCCTCGGAGCAGGGACCATCATGCGTCTCGGAGCGGAGATCAAAGGGCTCACGACCGCCGCGAGCATCTGGGCGACGGCCGGCATCGGCATGGCCGTGAGCGCCGGGGGTTCGTATTTCCTGGTCGCCGTCATCGGGACGTTGTTCGCGTTGATCACGCTTAGCTTGGTCGATCGATTCGAGCGGCGGGTCGCCCCTACTGCCCACCCCAAACGCATGCTCCTCCGAATCAGCAGTCTCGACGTCGTTTCCCGAGTGCTGGATGCGCTTTCCGAAAAGGGGTGCCAGGTCGGAGAGGTGCAGATCGTGCGGGCCGACTCCGAGACGTGGATTCAGCTCACCGTCAGCGCGCAGGAGCCCAACCTCATCGCGGTCTTGCTATCGGTCGAAGGCGTGCTCTCGACCACGCGGCTGGATTGAAGGCGTCAGGGCGCGCGGAGATCGAGGCTGCGCCAGAGATACCAAGCCGCATAGCTGCGGAACGGCCGGAACGGCACTCCCAGTTCCTCGGCGTGGCCGCGATTCGGAACCTTCTCCAACTCATACAGCTTCCGAAGTCCGTTCTTGACTCCCGTATCGTCGACGGGCCAAACATCGGGCCGCTGCAGGCGAAAGAGGAGGAACATTTGCGCCGTCCAGACTCCGATCCCCTTGACGCTCCCCAAAACTCCCACCACTTCGTCATCGGGTAGATCGGCGAGCGCGGCGACGTCCGGCAGACCCTCGGCCACTTGTCGGGCCAAGCCGATCAAGTAGCTCGCTTTGGATGCCGACACCCCTGCCTCCCTCATCCGCTCCGGCGGTGTACCGAGGAAGTCCTCCGGCGAAGGATGCTCCTTGTCCGGAAACAGCCCCATCAGCCGCGCGTGGATCGTGCTGGCCGCCTTGCCGCTGAGTTGCTGGAACACGATCGCGCGGGTGAGGTACTCAAAGACGCTGTCGGTTCGAGAGTGCGAATGCAAGAGGCAAGGGCCAACCTCCTCGACGAGCGCGGCCATCCGGGGACAAGCGCCGCGCAAATGGGTGACTGCGAGTTCGGATTCCATAACCGCCCCCGATCATACACATTCGGCCCACCTGAGTTGTGCGATCTCGTTCGAATCGGGTACCAATGGTCAGCCGACGCGCTGCCCGCTCGTCTAATGGCAGGACGACTGGTTCTGGCCCAGTTAATCGAGGTTCGAATCCTTGGCGGGCAGCCAGATTCTGCTTCAGCCCCAGGAACGCATGCGTCTCGCATGGCCCCTGCCTAGTGTGCCCACAGAGACTCGGCCCCGGGAGCGCACGCGTCTCGCATGGCCCCTCCCAAAAACACTGACAGAGACTCGGCCCCAGGAGCGCATGCGTCTCGCATGGCCCCTGCCTAGTGTGCCCACAGAGACTCGGCCCCAGGAACGCACGCGTCTCGCATGGCCCCTCCCAAAAACACTGACAGAGACTCGGACCCGGGAGCGCATGCGTCTCGCATGGCCCCTGCCCAATGCGCATAACTCACTTCGTGCTTTGCACGTTAGAAGCAAGCTTCGCACACTCAATCATCGACCGACAAGGAGAAACCTACCTTCTTATCGACTCAACCTCCGACTTCGTCGCCGGAGCAAGCCGACGACACCAGCCGACAGCGCGACCGCCGAAGCAGGCTCAGGAACGGGATCGTACACCGCATAGAGGCCGTGGCCCCCTTGCGAAACCAGCACCTGGTTCTTAGGGTCTGCGCCGTCGAGGTCCACGACGTCGTTGCCGTTGTTCTGGTAGAGGTGGTCGACTCCAGCAAAAATCGCGTGAGGCGAGGAGATCGCAATGCTGCCGGAAATGCCGTTGTAAGTGGTCCCGACGAGCCCGAGGCCAAAGTTGTTCAAGAAGGCGTTCCAATATTCCGCCTCTCCTGCAGAGCCGCCGATCCCTGTGCCCGCTGCGATGTATACGTTACCGCCTGCGTTGACGTAGTCCGTGAGGACGGGCGCGACAGTGGCGGACGGGAGGTCGCTCGCGTACCTGGCCAGAAAGATGCCGTCGTAGGCCATCAGCGCGGGAAGGTCAAACGTGCCGCCGATGCTATGCGTCCACGTATGTCCTGCCCCCGTCAGAGTGGCGTTGAGACTCGTTCCTCCTAGCGCAGAGTTGGTCGTCCAGCTTCGAAAATTCCCTAAGCCCCCCGCAAACCAGTTTGCCACGTTAAGAGCGAAATCGTCCGGGTCGTTGGGGTCGAAAAAGCCCGAGTCTCTGAGTGTCCACTCGTCATTGTTTACAACAATGCGCCCCACACTCTGGGCCTGGGTCATGAGAGCAAAGACCGCCAAAGCAAGGCCTATCCGAAGTCGATGTTTCATGCAATGCTCCTTTCGTGAAGGCGCCGAGCTGGCGCAATTCCACAATGGGATATCCGCATCGGAGAGCCGCTTTGTGACCTGCCGAACCCCGCTCCCAATGGTTTTGCCCTTCGAGCGGCCAGTTCGGCAATGGCGTCAGAGCGTTAGACGGGAGTTCTCCCCTGGACCGTAGCGCAGACCCACAATGGAATTCGTTCCCTCAGAGGATCGGGCGAGGCTGAGCGATGCCCGCTATTCAGGGAACGCGAGCGTGCCGCTCGCGCTGGGGAGCGACCGGTTTCCAAGCCGCAGGGTTCGAGGGTCCCCAACCAGACGGAGCGCTCATTGCCTTCAATGCCGATCGAGGGGACCCGCCGGCTTGAGGTTCTTGCTCATTCGCAGGATCACGATGTGCATCCAGATCAGACAAATCAGCGCGATCGCCATCAGGAACAGCCAGCACGTCGTCCAAAGGCCGGTCCACTTGAGGAGATAACCGAAAATGATCGGAAAGAAAAACCCGCCAAGGCCACCGAGCACTCCGACGATGCCTCCCACAACGCCAACATCGTGCGGAAAATAGTCGGGGATGTGACGATAGACCGCGGCCATCCCCACACCCATCATGATGCCTGCGAACAGCACGATAGTGGAAAACACCCACACGTTGGCCTGAAAGAACACCTCGGTCGTCCCGCGCGCCAAGAGGGTCCGCTTCTTGACTTCGTCTCCCGCCTTCACGATCGGTTCCTGCCAACTGGTGAACGTGGGGAAAATCAGGGCGCCGTCTTCAGATTCGAGCCGCGAGTTCGGCAACGTCTTGAGGGGATATTCGAGCGTACCTGTGTTCGTCTCCAAAGTGATCCGGTCGGGAGTAGCCGACGTGATCTTTCCCGCCCGCTCGGCAAGCACGCCTTCGCCTGGCGATCGAATCTCCATCCGAGGGGCGACCAGCAAGAGGAAGAACACGGCGCACGAACTTAGCACCCAGTACATGGTGGTCCGAGCCCCGATGCGATCCGCGATCCATCCGCCGAGAGATCGACTGAGCCCCGAAGGCAAGCTGAACATCGCGGCCATCAGCCCCGCCGTCGCCAAGGGCATGTCGTACACGTTGAGGTAGTAGGGGATCAACCACTGAGCCAGGGCGACGAACCCGCCAAAAACCAAGAAGTAATAGAGTCCAAAGCGCCAGACCCGCACATCGCGGAGGGGCGCGAGCATGCCGCCCCAGGTCTTCTGCGCCGCAGTTTCGTCCTTCCGATGCACCGTGAAGAGCGCGAATACGACCACCATTGCGACGGTGATCGCCGCATAAAGTTGGGGGAGCTGACGCCAAGCCTCCGGATTCGCACCCTTGTTGGTGAACGACTGGAGAAGGAGAGGCGCGGCGAAGCTCGTGGCTGCCGTACCCACGTTGCCCATCCCAAAAATGCCGAGCGCTGTGCCTTGGCTCTCCCTTGGAAACCAGATCGACGAGTACGCGATTCCCACCGCGAACGAAGCGCCTGCTATCCCAAACGCGAATCCACCCCAAAGCAACTGGGCGTAGGTACTAGCAAAGCTCGTCAAGAACAAAGCCACCGCAGAGACGAGCATGACCCCGATGTACACAGGTTTTCCGCCGTATCTCGCGCAGAGCATCCCCACGGGCAAGCGCATGACCGCGCCAGTCAGGATTGGAACGCCTAGGAGCCACCCCATTTGCGCTCGATCAAAGGTCATCACCCCCGAGTCCGCGATAAACGTGACGAGGACGCCATAGAGGGTCCACACTCCGAAGCAAACGGCAAAGGCGAGTGTGTTGAGGAACAATACGCGGTTGGCGACGGCTCGTTGGCTCACTAGTTCGTCTTCTCCTACCTACCCGATCGAAGCGCAGTTGCCGGAACGCCGAACACCTCAGCCTTGAGGGGCTTGGGGCGCGCCTTCGACAACTCCCGACCGGGGTTGCGGCACTCATCCGATTCCAAAGTATATTATTGACCACGATGGCAAGTTTAGTTCGCTATGATCCGGCTCATAGCGGCGAGCAAGTTGCCTGAGGCACCATGCTCGTGGGTCCAGGCCGAACAGGATCAAGGACAGAGGACGACAGAAAATGGCAACTCGACATGCAGTTCCGGGCCGCACGAAACAAGCGGCGCCCTCCCGCGAGAACCAGAAGGTCGTTCGCACCACGGACAGCCCCAATTGCACGGGGGCGTGCGGTTGGCTTGCGACCGTCGTCGACGATGTGATCGTCGACCTCAAGCCTGCGGCCGACTACCCCTGCCAGGAGTACAACCCTCGAGGATGCCTGCGCGGGATGTCGATGACCCACCTCATCTACGGACCTGACCGCATCAAGACACCGCTCATTCGTCAGGGCGCGCGAGGCGAAGGCAAGTGGAAAGAGGCGACGTGGGACGAGGCGCTCGACCACATCGCCGAGCACATGAAGCGGATCATTCGGGATCACGGCGCCGACCACATGCTGCTCTTCAACCAAGTCGTCGGCACGGGATACGTTCAAAAGGGCGCGCAAGTGCGGATGGCGGCGCTGCTCGGAATGTCGTTCGCGACCGCGTATGACTTCAACGGCGACATCTCGATGGGATTCACGCACACCTTCGGGATCGACTGCGTGGAATGCGAGACCAAGAGTTGGGGACACGCCAAGACCGCGATCTTGTGGTCCAGCAACGTCTTCCAGACCCGCATCCCCGACGCGAAGTTTCTCACGCAATACGCCAAGCAACGGAACAACTGCCAGATTTACTGCATCGACCCGCGGTGCAGCCAGACCGCCAAGGGCGCCGACTACTGGCTGCCGATCAACCCCGGCACCGACGGAGCGCTCGCGCTTTCGATGTGCCAAGTGCTGATCAACGAGGACCTGGTGGATTGGGACTTCCTCAAGACCTTCACCGACTGCGCGACCCTCGTCCGAAGCGACAACGGCCAGCGATTGAGAGCTTCCGATGTAGGTTTGGGTGGGAGCGACGAGTTCGTCGTGTGGGATGAAGGAAAAGACGGGTTCTTCGTTCTGCCCAAGGACACCCTAAAACTGCCCGACGACCTTCGGCCCGCTTTCCGCGGAACGCGACAGGCCACGATCGAAGGCAAGAGCGTTGAGATCACTCCGGTGTTTCAGTTGATTGAGGACGTCGTTTCGCGCGAAGAGTACCGGCCCGAATACGTCGAGACGATCAGTGACATCCCAGCGACGACGATTCGTAAGCTGGCTCGCGATTACGCCACCCAACGACCCAGTTCGATCATTATCGGCATGGGGATCAACCACCGGCTGCACGGCGACCTCACCATTCGAGCGATCCTGCTGTTCTCGGCCCTCGCAGGGGCGCACGGCAAGCCGGGAGAGTCCGTCTCGATCTATTCGGGCCAGCACCACTTCAGGCTCGATGTCTCGCCATGGTGGTTCCCCGAAGGCAAACGCCCCAACAACGTGCCGATGCACTACTTCGTCCTGGGGGGTCCGACCGAAACGATCAACCCCAAGATCAAGTACCCGAAAGACGGATTCAAGGCGCTCTTCTGCTCCCACGCCAACCCCTTGGTTACTGAGTGGTCCGCGCCTCTGAAGGACTCGATCGACGCCCTCGACCTGTTCGTGGTGCAGGACTTCTCGATGAGCCCGACCTGCGAGTACGCGGACGTCGTGCTCCCCTGCCCGACCTTTTGGGAAAAGGTGGAGTTGGTAGGAACTTCTTGCCACCCCTACCTGCAGATTCAAAACGAGGTCGTGAAGCCTCAATACAACTCCCGCACGGAGTTCTGGATCGCGCGCGAGCTCGTGAGGCGGGTTGACCCCACGCTGCTGAAGTACTTCGACGTCGACGAGTGGACCGCCATTCAGAAGATGCTCGACGGCGGAGGCAAGGAGGTCGAGGGGATCACCATCGAGCAGTTGAAGGAGGGGCCGGTTCGGCTGAAGGTACACGACCCTGAGGTGGGATGCGACGAGCAGTTCCACGACTTCAAGCTGTTCCCTCCGCGGGCCTACCCGTTCCCCGAAGGGTCGCAACGCGAATTCCTCAAGACCGGGCGCATGGAGTTCTACAAGGAAGAAGACGCGTTCACGAAGTTGGGAGAAAACCTACCCGTCTACAAGGCTGGGTTCTCTCACCTGCCCGACGAGGATCAGAAACTGCCGTTCTGCATCATGACTCCGCACAGCAAGTGGCGCGTTCACTCGACCCACAGCAACAACCCCGTGTTGCTCAACCTCAACCGCAAGCCCGTGATCGAAATCCACCCGATCGACGCGGCGGCGAGAGGGATTCACGACGGGGACGAAGTCGAGGTGTTTAACAACAACGGCTCCTACCGGCTCTGGGCGCTCGTGACGGAAGGAATCAAGCCGGGGGTTCTCTGCACCGACCACGCATGGTGGCATCGGTACCTTGCCGAGGGAAAGTACCATAGCGTCCACACCCACCAGAAGATCAAACCCACGCACGAGAACTACTACCTCCCGGCGGTCTATGCTCCCGGCCAACACTGGAAAGACACGCGCGTAGACGTTCGGAAGGTGAACTCAAAGGATAGGGCGCTCGATTCCGAGAGACGCCCGATCGGAACCGCAACAAGGAACAACGACTGATGGCCCGCCTCGCGATGCTCATCGACCTGACGCGGTGCATCGGATGCGATGCCTGCACGGTAGCCTGCAAACAAGAGAACGGCACGCCCGTCGACGTCTTCTTCGCGCGGGTCCTGAACATCGAAGCCGGCAAGTATCCGCACACGAAGCGCGTGTACCTGCCGATGCTCTGTTACCACTGCGAGAACCCGCCCTGCCTCAAGGCCTGCCCCAATAAGGCGATCTTTAAGAGGCAAGACGGCGTCGTGCTGATCGATCAGGACAGGTGTCGAGGTACTGGCGCTTGCGTGTCGTCCTGCCCCTACGGCAACATCATCCTTCAAGAAAAGGACGCCTGGTACTTGAACGAAGACGAGCCTTACGAGAGGGACTTCGTCAAGCCGCGGCTTCAGCCCAACGTCGCCCGGAAGTGTACGTACTGCGTGCAGCGGGTGGACGAAGGGCTCGATCCGGCCTGTGTGGTGGCGTGCCCGACCCACGCGAGAATCTTCGGCGACCTCGACGACCCCACCAGCGAGATTTCAACCTATATCGAACAGGAAAAGGTGCAAACGAAGCGCTATCCCTTCCCGTTGCTCCCCCAAGCGGGGACGAAACCGGCAGGGTGTTATCTCGGCACGATGGCTTCGCAGGATTCTGCGACTCTGGGCGGAAGAGCCGCCCCCGAGCGCGCCGAACCCCTGCCAACTCGAGGATCGAGATCAGGCGGGAAGCTTGCTACGGTCCTTGCGCTTCTTGGGATCGGGCTTGCCTCGCTGGTGTCCTCGGTTCAGGCTCAGGATCATGAGGGCGAAATGCACGCCTACGAGAGTTCGATGTGCGCGAGTTGTCACGGGCCCGCTGGGAAGGGCGACCCCGGCCCTGCTATCGTTCCTTTGGCCCTCGACAAGTGGGAGTTCGCACAGCTCGTTCGAGAGGGCAAGGGCGCGATGCCTCCGACTCCGGACTCCGACCTCTCCGACGAAGACATGGAACTAATCTTCGAGGAACTGGGGGCCGCCGACATCGAGATCGCCAAGGCCCCACCTCCCGACGAGTTGTACGCGACATCGAGTTGCATGGGGTGTCACGGCCTGTCGGCTATGGGGGGGCTGGGACCTCCGATCGCCCAAACGAAACTGACCGAAGAAGAGTTTCACCAGATCGTTCGCAAAGGAAAGGGCATGATGCCCGCCACTAAGGAGTCGGAACTCTCCGACGAACAGGTTGCTCAGGTCTACCAAGAGGTCAAGCAGAAGCCTTGGGACGAGAATCTGATCCCCCTCGCCTTCAAGGTCGGGCAGTTCCTTTCGACAAAGAACGTCGCGATCGTGTTCCTGTTCGTGACGCTGTTCGCTTTCGTTTTCGGCACGAAGGTTTGGCTCTATTGGATTCGACTGTCGGCCCCCAAGCAGCTTTGGAGCGCGGTCAAGAAGTTCGGGGTACTGCGAGCGTTCGGCATCGCCACTTGGTCGCTGATCGTGGACGGGTTCTTGGTGGCTTCGCTCTGGCGTAGGAACAAGATGCGGTGGTTTCTCCACGGATTGATCCTCTATGGCTTCGTCGGCCTGATGCTCGCGGATGTCTTGATTCAGATATTCAATCCGACGCGGGCAGAGATGCCGCTGTTCGATCCGCTCAAGCTCTTGCCGATCCTTTCAGGAGTCGCCGCGCTCGCGGGCGTGTTCGCTGTGATGGTTCGGTACAGGACCGACGAGTACATCGACAACGGCGTGACCCAAGGCCGCGACTTCCTTTTCCTCAACCTCCTGCTCAACACGCTGCTGAGTGGGTTCCTCGTCGTCGTGATGAAGCGCACGGGTCTGACCGGTTGGGTTCAGCCGATCTATCTGTGGCACTTGGCGTCGGTACTTCTTCTGCTCGCGACCGCGCCGTTCACCCGATTCATGCACGTCTGGATCGTCCCGACCATGGTCGCTCTCACCCGATTGTGCGAAGAGATCGTCAAGAGCGGCGTCGAGCTGGGCTTTTCTCGCGAGCCTTCGCCGGGGCGGCACCACAAGTCGCAGCGCATCGCCGAGGACCTGATGAAGACTCTCGACCCCAATTTCGATGGACCCGTGAATCTCCGCTATTACCCCTGATGGATTTGGCTCAACTCCGCTCGAAACCATGAAGACGAACCGCAAACAAGCAAACAACACCGCCAGCGACCCGCCGAAACCGGCCCGACGCACCGTTCTCGGCTGGCTGGTGGCGGCCATCAACCTGGTGGTGGGCGCCGTCGTCGTCGGCCCCGTGCTCGGGTTCATTGGCTCCCCCGTGATGCGGCGATCGAAGAGCAACTGGGTGCCGATTCTGGACGACGCGGAACTGGGTCCGGGCCAAACGAGGGAGACCTCGTACATCCTGAGAATCCGAGATGGGTTCGCCGTAGTCGACCGCAAGTACACGGTTTTCCTGAAGCGCTCGGGCGAAGACGTCGTCGCATTCGACCCTACCTGCACGCACTTAGGTTGCCGAGTAACCTGGGTCGAGGGCAAGGAGCGTTACCTTTGCCCTTGCCACGGAGGCGTGTTCGATGCGGACGGGAACGTGGTTTCCGGACCTCCGCCCAAACCCTTGATCACGTATCCCGTCAAAGTCGAAGACGGGAAGATCTGGATTCAAAAGAAGGTGTAGACCATGCCGGATAGCCTCACTCCCGAACGCCCCACAACGCGAACCGAAGAACTCCCGGTGGAGGAAGAGCTTCGCCGGGATCGTCCCAGTTTCGGCGACTGGATGGAGCTTCGTTTGGGCTGGTGGGGCTTCGTCCGCAAGAATCTCGATGAGCCGATGCCTCCCGGCGTAGGGTGGTGGCAGACGCTGGGGAACCTGCTTCTCACGCTGCTTCTGTTTCAGTTTGTAACGGGGTTTGCATTGGCGATGTTCTATTCGCCATCGACCCAAGACGCCCACGCCAGCGTCAAGCACATCACCTACGAGGTGCCGCTCGGTTCGTTCGTGCGCGGGCTCCACGTTTGGGGCTCGACAGCCATCGTCATCGTAACCGTACTGCACATCCTGCGGGTGTTCTTCTGGGGCTCCTACAAGAAGCCGCGGGAGCTTACGTGGCTCGTCGGATGCATCATCTTCAACCTGATTCTGGGCTTCTCGTTCACTGGCTACCTCTTGCCGTGGGACCAGAAGGCGTACTGGGCTACGGTGGTCGGCACGCGCATCGCCGGGACGGTCCCGGGGATCGGCGAGCAACTCATGGCGCTGGTTCGGGGCGGCGAAGAGGTCGGCGCGCTCACCCTCACGAGGTTCTATGCGATCCACGTGATGCTCTTGCCCGCGCTGCTGATCGTGTGTACGGGGCTGCACCTATATCTCGTGCGGCGTCACCATATCGCCGGGCCCGTCTTGCCGCAACGGGGGAAGCCCGTGCCTTTTTACCCGGTTCAACTCTTCAAAGACGCTGTGGTCGTCTTGGGCGGGATGGGAATCGTCGCCTACTTGGCGCTGGCGTTTCCTCCTGCTTTGGAGGCCATCGCCGATCCTACGGGGACGGACTTCTCCCCACGGCCCGAGTGGTACTTCCTGGGACTCTATGAGCTTCTGAAGATCATGCCCGCCGGCTACGAAGTCGTCGCTACGATCATCGTGCCAGGGCTTGTCAGCATTGGGATGCTGTTCCTGCCTTGGCTCGACCGGTCGCCCTCGCGACACCCCGCGCGTCGCCAGTGGATCATTGTGGCGGGGATCGCGGTGATCCTGATGATCGGAGTCATGACGCTGAAGGGGATTCTCGAAACGCCTCCCCCGGGCGCCCATGCCGGGCCACCGACCGCCTCGGCGCAGGAGTAGCGAACGGCTCAACAAAGGTCGCGCGGATCGGCGATTTTGCCCCGGAGGGCCGTCGCTGCCGCAGTGAGCGGACTCACGAGGTGCGTGCGCGACGAAGGACCCTGACGACCTTCGTAGGGTCGATTGCTGGTCGAGGCGCAACGCTCGAAGGGCCTGACCACGTCGCCGTTCATCCCCAGACACATCGAACAGCCCGAATAGTGCCACTCAAAGCCGGCCTCTCGAAACACGCGATCGAGTCCCTCGCGCTCTGCCTGCTCCCGAACCTGCTGACTGCCGGGCACTACGAGCGCCCGCACTCCGCTCGCCACTCGCTTCCCCTCTGCAAGACGGGCGGCATCCCGCAGGTCCTCGATCCGGGAGTTCGTACAGGAACCGATGAACACCACGTTCACCGGGATGTCCTGCATCGGAGTTCCCGGCCTGAGGTCCATGTACATTAGGGCGCGCTCCTCGGACTTGTCCGCGGGTTCGGGAACGCTGCCCGTGACGTCCGCCGTCATCGCGGGGGTCGTCCCCCAACTGACCTGGGGCTGGAGGCTCCCTGCTTCGAGCGACTCTCTCCGATCGAAGGCATCCGGCGAATCCGTGCGCAGCAGCCTCCATTCCGAAATCCATCGCTCCAACTCCTCTCCTTGAGGGGCGTAGGGGCGGTCGCCCTCGGCGATGTAGGCAAAGGTCACGTCGTCAGGGGCGATCATCCCGGCCCGGGCGCCCATTTCGATCGACATGTTGCAGATCGTCATTCGGGCGTGCATCGGCAGGCTCGCAATCGTCTCGCCGTAGTATTCGGCCACAAACCCCGTGCCCCCGCTCGCCCCCAGCTTGCGGATAACCGCGAGGATCACGTCCTTTGCGGTGACGCCCCTTTGCAGGTGGCCGCTGACCTCGATGCCCAGGGACTTCGGCTTGCCGGGGGTTCGGAGGGTTTGGGTGGCGAGGACGTGTTCGACTTCGGTCGTCCCGATCCCAAACGCCAGCGCGCCGAAAGCTCCGTGGGTCGAGGTATGGCTGTCTCCGCAAACGAGGGTCAGCCCTGGCAGAGTGAGCCCAAGCTGGGGGCCGATCACATGGACGATCCCTTGCCCCGACTGCTGATACCCAAACAAAGGCACCCCAAATTCGCGGCAGTTGGTTTCGAGGGCCTTGAGCTGCTGCCCCGAAAGAGAGGATTCGTCGATGGGCCTGCCGTCGGTGGGGACGTTGTGGTCGACCGTGGCGAAGGTGAGGTCGGGTCTTCGTACGCGGCGCCCGGCTTCGCGCAAGCCATCGAAGGCCTGCGGCGAGGTGACTTCGTGGACCAGGTGGCGGTCGATGTAAATCAGCGCGCCCCCGCCGGGAATCTCGGCGACGACATGCGCGTCCCAGACTTTGTCGAAAAGGGTTCGAGGCATCTCTGACCTATTCTACGTGATGGAACCCCTCGCCGGGCAAAGCGGCGGAGATGAGGATGTGGCCTGGTACTTTTCCGGTATTGTTACACAGGTATTGACATTCCGCTCAGGGGGGAGGTAGCAGCGACTTCGTAGGTCAGGAGGATGGGAATGATGAAATCGCTTATGGTTTGTGTCCCGACAGTATTGATGGCCACAGTGTTGACGTTGGCCCTTGCTGATCCACCAGGGCCGCTGGTTCGATGTCAGAAAACGTATGATTCGCAGTCAGGCACGTATTTCTGTGACGTCGGCTCCTGCAATTCGGCAAATGGCCTGATCTGCGATACACACGGCTCAGGCCAAAGTCTGTGGTGCGAGTGTCACCCGTTGCCTTGAGAAGACAGGCACATGTTGGTCGTCGCTACGGTCGCGATAGCCGCATTCCCCACTTGGGTGCCGTTTGTCGGAACGATACAGGCCTTCTGTGAGGATTTGACCCTCCGAAGTGGCACGTCCTATCGGGCGTCCGCGGAACTTCGTAACAGGGTCATCATTGTCTCGAACGTAGCGAAGCCGACCGCAGCCTCATTGGAAGAAGCTGAAGCGGTTGCATCCTATGTTGGGGCTGAATGGGTGGCGGATGGGGATACGCTTGTACTCGAACAATCGACCGAATCACTCAAGGAGTCCATCGCTTACGAACGAGATCTTCGAGCAGAGGCGATAAGGGGCCGCGTTAACGGGCGTAAAACGTGGGCTCCAGATGTTGCTCTGGCGATGCTCTCCAATCAACTTGCTGAACTGAGGTCCAACCTGGGGAATCCAGACGCTACGTCTGCGTTACGCGGGTATACCCCCAGACTTCCAGCGGACGGTCTGTTGGATGAATTCATCGCAATCGTCGGTCCAGACGCATTGGCTCGGATCCCGCCGGGAACAACGGTGAGTTTCTCGTCACACCCCACGGGGCATCAGCGCCCCATCGGGTTGAGAGCGCAAAGCGCTCTTCGTTCCTATTCCCAGGTGATGTCCATGGCAAAGGAATGGCTGGCAGCGGACTCGATCCCGACCACGGCCTACGCAAGACCGTGGCGAGAGTTCTTTGACCGAATTCAGTCTCCGCCCAGCGAACCAGTGGCGATTCTGACCGTTATGCCTATGTGGGAGGACATCACCCTACGACTAAGGATATACGATCGAGGCTCGCTCATAGACGAGGCTTCTGTCGACCTTCCGGTCCGTGCGCCACCCGCCATAATGCCAGGAATCCTCGAACGCGCGGCACCTGGCGTTCGTATGCTCTCTCAGCCCGCTCGTGACATGGTAACTCAACTACTGAAGGCAGCCGAGAACATTGCCGCTCAAGCTTCCAACCCTGAACCCCTTCCTTTGCCAATCGCGGAGCCAACAATAGAGGACCCTGTCGCGACTGTCTTTCAGGATATAGCGCATTGGGTAAGTGCCACGACGAACCGGTTAGTCGTAGCCTGGCTACCCGATCAGGCTATGGACGATTTGATACTAAGTACGAACGAGACTCCCCAGAATGTGGTTCGCATTTTGGTCAGCAAGGGGATCATAGGGTTTCGTGTTACAGAGCGGCGGGTTCTGATAACGCCGCAAAGGCAGAACCTGGCGCACGCACTGTTCCTCGACAGGTCGTCATTGGCGACATTCATCAGCAGGCTACCGGCACGGGACCCCAAGATTGAATGGGACTTCTTGTTCGGCGCAGGACCTGGCTCAACGCAAGGATCACTGCAGCGGTACCTTCGGTACCTCCTTTACAGGAACTGCCTGATTTCCCACCCCACATCTCAGGTGTCATACTACTTGGGTTCCTTCCTATCTACGGTCCCGGCGGCCACTTGGAGGGCCCTGGAGAGGCTTGGTTCGGCGAGCGTCCCGATGAGCGTCTCCTCGGCGAGTAGCGCTAACCTGCTCAAGTGGGTTGCGGCCGGTCGAGGAGGGGACCCTTCTGACGAAGCATGTGACCGAAAGGACGTAACGGTCGAACTTCGCATGTCGACTGAACTCGTGATCAAGTGTGCAGAACCGGATGCCGAGAGCCTGCTTTCAGGCTATCCCGTCCTCTGGACGACTCTGGCAGGTGTTGCGGCAACGCTCAAGGGAAGTCAACTGCATACTGATATTGGGGCCGCTTTGAGGGGTAAGTATTTGCTTGGCAAGCAGAGATACTTGCAGTGCATTGCATTTGTGAACGGACGGCGATTGCAGGAAGCGTCGCTTCCCTTGTCGATCGAGCACCTGGATCGAGCCGTACCCTATGGAAGTTGGCCGGAGGAGTATCTGAGATCACTTCGTGAGCACTTGAAGGGATAGGGAGTCCTTGCACCTTGGTCTACCGGCAGAGGCTCATAGAGGGTGTTTTGGAGTGCGAGGTCGCCGCCTGACCTCCTGAGTTCGCAAGAAACCGCGTAGCCGGGTGCCCCTCGCCCGACTTCTCGGATAGACTGGATTCTATGTCCGCCGCCGTTTTCAAGGTTGAAGAGATCGAAGCCGACCGACCCATCGACAAGCTCACGCGAAGAAGGGTGTTCGGTAGCCACATGCTTTGGGCTCATGTGCAGCTTGCCAAGGGTTGCGTGGTCCAGAGCCACTCCCATCCCAATGAGCAAATCGCCTTCGTGGTATCCGGAAGCGTTCTTTGGAAGCTCGGGCAGCCCGGGTCGGAGGACTATCGCGAGGTCGTCGTCGAAGGCGGGACGGCCATCCACCTGCCGTCGGACTTTCCCCACGGCGTCGAGGCGCTTGAGGACTCCCTGGTGTTGGACGTTTTGTCGCCCCCTGGCGAGATGGGCGTCGATCGGCAAGGCAATTCGTGACCGTTCCGTCTCCCAACCTACTCCACGCACGCGCGGAGGCGGGCGGCGCTGGACTCCGGGAGCGTATCGTTGATAAACGCCCCTGCGCCGGCCTCGCTTCCGGCAAGGTACTTCAGCTTGTCGTGCGTCCGGTGCGGCGGATAGAACTCCACATGAAGGCGGGTGAATTCATACCCAGGCGCGGCGGGCTCTTGGTGCATCGCCATAACGTACGGCAGCGAGAACCCAAAGAGCCGGTCATAAGCTCGAGCCACCTTCAGAAGCAAGTCCGCGAGAGCGTCCAGCGTCGCCTCGTTGGCCAATGCGAGCGAGCGAACCTCTCGCCTGGCCACGACCCAGACTTCGAAGGGATACCGCGCGAAGTAAGGCACGACGGCGACGAACTCAGAGTTCTCGACGATCACCCTGCGGCCATCCGCAAGCTCGGCCCCCAACCAGTCGCCCCAGAGCGTCTTGCCCGTCGCCTCCCAATACCTGCGCTCCGAGGCGAGTTCCTGAGCGAGCGTGGCCGGGATGTAGGGGCAAGCGTAGATCTGGCCATGAGGATGGCTGAGAGTCACGCCGATTTCTCGCCCCTTGTTCTCAAAGATGAATACGTACTCCACCTCTGGGATCGAAGAAAGCTCGACGTAGCGGTCCTTCCAGACCCTCACCAGGCGCTCCACCTTCTGCAGCGAGAGGTCGGCGAAGCTGCCCGCATGTTCGGGGGTGTACACCACGACCTCACAGACTCCGTTGCTGGGCCGTACAGGGGCCATCGCAAGGCCTTCGACTGCGGGAGGTTCCGGGTTTCGCCGCAACGAGGGAAAGCGGTTTTCGAACACGACGATGTCGAAGTCCTCGGCGGGGATTTCCGTGGGAAAGCCCCCGGCCTGAGTCGGGCAGAGCGGGCAGAAATCCGACGGAGGTAGGAAGGTTCGGTCTTGTCTGTGCGTCGCGGTCATGACCCACGTTTCGAGGAAGGGGTGGTAGCGCAGTTCGGACATGGCGATCAGGGTCGCAGGAGGTCGAGCACGGCCTCGGTGGGGTCGAGCGGCCGATCGCCAAGGAACGTCCAGACGCCACGCGCCCCGACCTTCTGTCGGAGAGTTGCGAGCGATGCGGAAAGGTTCGCGCGAGGCATGACCGAATACGTCGGCACGCGGGCGTCGAAGGCGTCCGCAAAGCCCCTCAGGCCCTCGATGCCCAAAACCCGGTCGATTGACGGTTCCATGAGGGCAGCATAGAGGACGATCTGCGAGGCGGCGGTTCCTTTTCCGGCGAGCACGACCCGATTCGCGAACCGCTGGGCGGCGACTGCGGCTCTTGCCGTATCCCAAGCCATGGCGAACGTATCCGCAGTTCCGAGATACGCCATCAACCTGGCATCGAGTCCCGGCAACTCCCCGAACCCCCGCACGTCGATCGCCATCACCGCAAGGCCTGATTGCACAAGCCGCTCCACGCCGAATTCCTGCTGGGCCCGCACCTTGCCGCCTTCGCTAATGAGGACGACGACCGCTCTCGCCTGAGCCCCCGGCGTCCAGATGACCGCGGGAACCCTCAGACCTGACTCGGATTCGAACGACGCGAAAATCTTGCCTTCGCTCGAACGCTCCTCCGTCCAATCCAGCGGAACGGGCAGCGGCAGCCCGCCATTCAGGGCCACCGTGTCATCCCAGGTCGTCGGAGGAGCCGACGCGAGGGCCTCCCGAGCCAAATCCAACATCGACCTGCCTTCGATCTCCTCAGCTACGACTCGAAGCGACTCCGACCCGGCAGGCTCGGGTTGAATCGTCGGCTCAGGGACTGGCGTACCGTTGCCCCGCCTTCGGAGGTGCAGGTCGAAGAAACCCATGGCAGCCTCCCGCATCGCCCGGTTGTAATCGTGCGGCCCGTCGAACACGCGGTACTGCGAGAGGCCTTCCTTGCCAAGAAGCGCGTAGGTTTCCTTGAGTTTCTCTCCGGTGCGTTTCGTGCCCTCGGGCGGGAACTCGGGATCGTCCTGCGCCCCGATGACGAACACGGGCTTGGGCGCCCGAATCGCGAGCACGTCCGCGCGGTCTCCGACTCGGAGCGTGGCCGGCACATGGTTGCAGAGGCACCCGTTGTTGGCGTTGACCTCGAGGCTCGAAGCGTAAACGACCGGAACGGCGCAGGTGAAGCGGGGCTCGGCGGCGAAAGCGTAAGCCGTGGCCAGCCCACCCCCTGAGGCCCCGGTGATTCCGACGCGAGTCATGTCGGCCTCAGGCCGGGTTTCGAGGTAGTCGAGCGTGCGAACGAGGTCCCAAACATACACCGAGGTCGTGTTCATCGAACCCAACAGCAGCCGGAGGTCGTTATGGGTGCCCGCGAACCTCCGTTCGACGGGCGCGCCGCCTTCGAAGCTATGGCCCGGCGAGTCCACCACTACGGCGAGGTATCCGGCCAGAGCCTGCGAGATGGCCCTCGTTTGCACGACCGGCTCTTGCTTCTTGTGCTGCCAGTGGCCATGGGGGTTCACGATTACGGGCAGCTTTCCTTGGGGCAGAGGGTCGGGAAGGTAGAGATTCGCCGTAACGAAAAACTGGGGGCGGCTCTCGAAGAGCAGCTTCTCGATCCGATACCCCGCCCGTTGGACGACCCCGGTGACCTGGGCGTTCAGCGGCGTTCGGGGAGGTAAGGGGTCTAAGCCAAGGCTTCGCATCAGTTCCCGCCGACGCCGCTCCCGCTCGATTTCGAACTCGGCCACAGAGGATGGGACGGGGCGCGCGGCCGCCGCTTCGACCTTCTCTTTTAGGAAAGCCGCCATCATCGCGGGCCCTCGCCCCTCCAAGACGCTCTGATCCGACTTGGGCGCGGCGACAGGTTCGAAGGCGCGAAGGCCCTGCTCGGAGGCCACGACCTCACCCAGCGTAAGGAACGAAAGGCCAAGCGAGTTGTAGAAGTCCGGCAAAACCGAAGTCACGTAGTCCCCACCTTCGGTGCCGGTATCGAGCAGAATCGCAGGCCCGGACGCAGCCGTTTGCCTGACGAGCGCGGCGAGCGAGCGGCTGGCTGCGGGCAGATGTAAGCGTTGCAGAAGCCTCGCCTGGACCACCCAAACTTCGCCCTTGCCGACCTTCTTGCGAGCGACCCCTCCGTTGCCGAAAACCTCCCAATCCGCTTGCGCTCGCATGGGCTGCCAAAGAATCTCAGGGTCTTCGATCCGTTCGAGCCCGAGCGCACCGCCGGGTTCGAAAACGCCCACCCGCCTCGATTCAAAGTCGGGGCTTTCCCCCAGAAAGTCCAGCGAGTATCGCCCCGACGCGAAGTCCTGCTGGAGAATCAGCATCTTCATTCCCTTCGCAAGGGGTTCTAAGAGCTTCCGCCTTTGCCCGCTTGGGAATCGACTGAAGAAGCTCCAGCCGCGCGAACTCACCACGAGCCAGCCGTGCTCCTGGGGGTCGAGGGATCGAGGGTCGAGGTGAGCGAGCGCTTCTTCAGAACTGAAGTAAGGTGGAGTCCTCTGGGGCTTCGACGGCACGACGAGATAGGGCCTTTCGTGGAGCCACCAAGGCACCCGCCACACCCGGCAGGAAGTCTCGATCTCGGCCGCCAAAGCGTGTCCCGCCGGAAGCCTAGGAATCGAGGCGACGAAGTGCCCGTCGCGTTGCTCCATAGGCAGCTTGTGGAAAAACGTTGAACTCGGCAGGGGCTTATGCAGGAGCCAGGCGCGGCGGATGCCCTCCGAGGAGATGCGCGCCGTGATTTTTCCGTCAGCTTCGTCCCAGGTGAGCTTCGCGTGGCGGGGGGGCTCGGCCCAGTTTCGAATCAGGGGCCGAGGGAGCAGGGGCTGCGTCCACCCCGCAAGCTCCAGGAATCGTTCCCTTTCCGCGAGCAGTTTGGGCAATTCGAGACTCCAATGGAAGTCGTGCGTCCTCATGCGGAGCCGGTCGGTGAAAGGTCGGTACGAGTGGCCGTCGGGGGAGTTGGCGAGTTGATCCCACGCCTCGTAAGCTGCGCATGCTTGCCTTGCCGCGTCTTCGAGGTCGGACCGTTCGCCCGAAGACTGAAATCGCGCATAGGCCAGTGCTCCACGGAACCTGGCGGCATAATACGCGCCGAGGCGATCGAGTTGCCGAAGAGCAACCCCGATCTCCGCTAGGCCCGAACCGGGAGAACCTCCCCATTCGAGCGTTCGAAAGGCAGGAGCGGCCCGCGACCGAAGCAAGTCGAGAAGGTCGGCCGCCTCCTCAAATCCGATCCTGCCGTCGCCGGCGCCAAGGGTCTTTGCCGCGACCGTCTCTCTGGGAGAACGAAACACGTGGGAGTCGAAGGGGTCCCGTTCGAGAAACGATTCCACAGAACCGCCCCACTCGAGTTCGGGCGCATGGCTGCGATGGTCGGGGCCGATCGAGTACGCCAGAAACGCGACTGGGATGATACGGCTGAGGTTCGACCAAGCAACTGCGAGCGCTTCTGGGTTCCGCAGTTGGAACTTGCGTCCAAGCGCCCTTACGAACACGTCCTCCGGGGTCGAGGGGTCATAGCCCAACCGACCCCATTGCATCATGAACAGCTCGTCCCGCTGGTGAATCCACCGAAAGGCGCTGGGGCGCTGGGAGTAGTACGCGGGGGACTGAGGGAAATAGGCGCTCAGGGGCTCGACCGTGAATCCCGATGTGGTTCCGAGGTCCATCGCCTCGATCGACCTGCGAATCCACTGGGGTTGAAAGATCGGGAAGATCCGGTGGGTGCCGTTGTCGCGCACCTGCCAGACGACTTTGTACGGTTGACTGGGCCAAGCTCCCTTCTCGATAGGTCGGCCCCTCCAACTCGCCGCTGCGGTCTCGCGGCCCCAATCGCTGAGATAGTCCTCCCAAAAATAGCTGTACCACTCACCGGTTCGGCCGCCGGCCATGATGTAGGGCGCGGCCCACTGCTCGCCGTTGTACTTGATTTGGACCGTGAAATCGCGGGCGCTCTTGGCGAGCGGTAGCACCCGCGCTTTGCGTGTCACCCAAGATCTCGTGAGGAGCGGCAGAGGGGAGTCCGTTTCCTTCAAGGCGTCCAGATAGCACCGGAAGAACTCGGGACCGCGGCCGCTTTCCCCGATCCGGAACCCGAGCGCATCCAACCGGGGCAGTTTGCGGATGGTTTCGGCTACCACCTCTTGCGTGTACTCGTAGAGGTTCTCCTCCGTGGCGGCGTACGGGGGACTGGGGTTGTGAGGCGTGTCGAACCGAGCTTCGTACGACATCAGGCTCACCCGAATGCCCCTGGCGTGCGCCATGTCGATAACCTTGCGCAGTTGGGTCAGGTTCTTCGCCTTGACTTCGGGCGATGGGCCGACGAGGGGGTACTTCGCGCTGGAGACAAAGTAGGCGAAGAGGTTGGGAAAGCGCGTGGTGTCGAGATCGTAAGGCCCGTGAATGTCGAGCCAATTGAGTCGGCTTCGAGCCATTTGATCGAGCAGGGTCCGCCAGTAGTCCTCGTCGTGGAAGAACCATCGCTTTGGATCGGCCAGCGCTTCTGAGGACGGGTCGATCCGGTTCGCAAGGTAGTCCCAGGGCAAAGGAAGGAACAGGTTCCATCCTCGGTCCGCGAACTTGGGACTCCCTCGAAACTCCTTTCCGGCGAGTTCGGACAACTTGGCCGCAGCAAGACGCTCCGCCGCATCTAACGCCCCATACATCGCCCCACGATCATCGCTCGACGCAACTTCGATTGCGGCTTTTCCGAAGGCGACGCGGAACGCCTCAGGTGGCAGCCCCTTGTCATACTTCCTTCGAATGGGGACCTCGGACGAGGGGGCCTGAACCCGGACGGCGGCCTCGATCTCCCTTTTTCCGAACTCCCAAGGTCCCGCGGGCTCTTGGATCCCAGCGAAGACGGCGAATGCGAGCATGAACACTCTCGGTCCCTCCCTCGACCATGATACTGCGAACCAACCCGAGTTAGGAAGGAATCCCCCTTCGGGCGCCGAATTCGAAGGGCGTCATGGCAAGTCCCAAACTTTCGCGACGAACGCTGCTCCAAACCGGAGTCGTGGCCGGGCTTTCGAGCCTACCGCTCGCCTCAAAGGCCGCCGAAGCGAGCGGAATCGGGCGCCCCACGAGCGCGATCGCGGTCAGTTCGGCGAACGGTCTGCGCGCAACGGCGAGGGCTTTCGAGGTGCTGTCCTCACAGGGCGACCCCGTGGACGCCGCCGTACAGGGCGTCAGCATCGTCGAATCCGACCCCAACGACATGAGCGTGGGTTTCGGAGGCCTGCCCAACGAACTCGGGGTTGTCGAACTCGACGCGTGCGTGATGCACGGGCCAACCATGAGGGCTGGCGCCGTTGGAGCGCTACGCAACATCAAGAATCCCTCCCAAGTTGCCAAGGTCGTGATGGAGCGCACGGATCATGTGTTCCTGGTCGGCGAAGGGGCACTTCAGTTCGCCCGGCTCATGGGATTCAAGGAGGAGGAGTTGCTCACGGAACGGGCTCGCCAAGCTTGGCTGCGCTGGAAAACGAGGTTGAGTAAAGACGACGACTGGCTCGACGACGACGAAATCCGCGCCGACTTTCAGAAGGTGCAACCCACCTCTACCGAGGGCAGCTTCCGCCGACCCACGGGGACGATTTCGTGTCTGTGCCTCACGGCCGAAGGCGAGCTAGGTGGGTGTACGACCACCAGCGGGCTCGCTTACAAGATTCCCGGCCGCGTAGGGGACTCGCCCATCATCGGCGCGGGACTTTATGTGGATGGAGAAGTGGGGGCCTGTGGATCGACGGGACGCGGCGAGGCGAACATTCTGAGTTGCGGGGGCCGAACAGTCGTCGAGAACATGAAGAGGGGCCTGGAACCTGCGGAAGCCATCCTCGACGTACTCAAACGGGTCTGCGAACAAACCAAATCGCCCCGCCTCCTTCATAAGCCGGGCTTTCCCAACTTCGATCTGAACTTCTACGCCTTGCGCAAAGACGGGGCGTTCGCAGGTGGGCGAATCTACAAGGGTGGGAATTTCGCCGTCCATGATGGGACCACGAACAAACTGCACGAGTCCGTTTACCTTTATGAGCGCGCCTGACGACCCCGCGCTCAGTCCGACAGCACGCTTTCCATAATCTCGAGGGCCTGGAGCGCGAGTTCGCCGCTAACCTCAGGATCGCGGCCTTCGCGCAGCGCGATCGCCATATCCCTCACCCCAAGGCCGCGAGAGTTCTCCGCGAACTCGAACTCGAGTTCGACATCCACCCAGTCCGGTGCGCCTTTTCTCTTCAGCCGAACCGGGCCGCCAAAGGTGTTCGGATCGGGGACGAGCAGCGTCCCTTCTGTCCCATACAACTCGATCGGAGGAAGCAGGGAGGCCTGTACGTCAAAGCTTGTCGTCAGGGACGATATAGCGCCCGATACATGGTGCATAGTGAGCGCTATATGCGTGGGCGTCTCAACTTGAATGACCGCTCCTGCAAGCGGTTGGCTGGTGATCGTTCGAGTGGGAAAGGTGGCGCGATGGAGCCCGCAGACTTCGTCGACTTCTCCCAAAAGAAAAAAGAGAGCGGCAAGGTAGTACGGCCCCATATCAAAGAGCGGGCCTCCTCCAGGCCTGTAATAGAACTCCGGCGAGGGATGCCAACTCTCATGCCCCGCGCACAGCATGAAGGCGTTGGCGCCCACGACCTCGCCAATTTCGCCTCGATCGACGAGAGCTACGCACGTCTGGATGCCTGCGCCCAGTACCGTATCCGGCGCGCAGCCCAACAGGAGCCGGTTCTTCTCCGCAAGATCGACCAATGCATTGCCCTCAGCGACCGTGAGCACCAGCGGCTTTTCGCTGTACACGTGCTTTCCGCTTTCGAGTGCCCTGAGGCTCACTTCAAAGTGCGCGGCGGGGACGGTCAAGTTCAGAACGAGATCGACGTCGGACCGCGCGAGCAGCGAGGCTACGTCCGGTTCGACCTCGACACCGTAGTCACGCGCCGCCACCTGAGCCTTGCCGGCGTCAAGGTCCGTCACGGCCACGACCGCGGTTTCTTCGAACTTCTCCAAGTTTCGAAGATAGATATCGCTGATGTTCCCGCAACCGACAATGCCGACTCTCAGGGGTTGTTCCAAACTCATTCCTCCTCCGTGAACACGAAGCTCTCGCGCACCTTCGCGATCTCAAGCTGCATGTTGACCAGCGAAGCGTACTTGCCGTCGGCCTTAGCCATCAACTCTTCATGGGTCCCTTGCTCGACGATCTTGCCTTCGTCCATGAGGATCAAAAGGTCCGCGTTCCGCAGGGTGCTCAAGCGGTGGGCGATTGCGAACACAGTTCGTCCATGGACGAGGCGCTCCAAGGCTTCGTGAATCTGGCGCTCGGTTTCGGTGTCGACGCTCGAAGTCGCCTCGTCGAGAACAAGGATTCTGGGGTTGTGCAATATGGCTCGCGCGATGGCGATGCGCTGCCTTTCCCCTCCCGAGAGCCTTTGGCCCCGTTCGCCGACGTAGGTGTCATAGGCGTCTGGCAGCGACATGATGAAGTCATGCGCGTTGGCGGCATTCGCAGCCTCGATGATCTCTTCGAGCGAGGCGTCCGACCGTCCGTAGGCGATATTGTCTCGGATCGAACCCGGAAACAGGTACGACTCCTGCAGGACCACGCCGACCTGCCTCCGATAGTCCTCGACCCGGATCTGGCGCAGGTCGATGCCGTCGATCTCGAGCGTTCCCTCAGTCGGATCATAGAACCGCATCAGCAGGTTGATGAGCGTCGATTTGCCCGCGCCGCTGCGCCCTACGATCCCGACCATTTGACCGGCCCGAACGCTCAGGTCGATGCCTCGGATCACTTCATGCGAGAGGTCATAGCCGAACCGCACGCCTCGGAACTCCACATCGCCTCGAATCGCGTCGATCGCAACCGCGTCCTGCGCCTCTTGAACCTCCACCGGCATGTCCAAAACCTCAAACACCCGCTCAGCGGCAGTGAGGCTCCGGCTCGTCCAATCGATGATGCGCTGGATCATCATGAGCGGCTGGGAGAGGAGCGCAAGGTATCCGATGAACGCCGTGAGTTCCCCAAGAGTCAGCCTGCCGTCCAAAACGGCTTGCCCGCCGACCCACCAAACGAGGAACCCCGAGATGCTCATGGTAAAGACCACCGCGGGAAAGAGGTTCGACCAGCCGACTTCCGCCGTGTAGCCTGCTTGCGCCAGGTCGCGGACGCGCCGTTCGAACTTCCGTTCCTCGCGAGACTCCCCGTAGAACGCCTTGACCACGCGAGTGCCTTGCAAAACTCCGCTCAGCGTACTGGTGAGCCGCGACCAGCTATGCCAGAACCGGCTCCAGACCCGCATCATCCTCCGCCGAAAAATCCGAACGGCAACGAGTACGAACGGAATCGGCAAGATGGCCCACAGCGCGATCTCCCAGTTCACGATCAGCATGGCGATGGGGACCCCGAGCAAGAGCGCCGCCTGGTTGATCGTGATCGGGACGCCATCGACCAGCACGTCGTACAACGCGCCGGTATCGTTGGTCATGCGGGACATGATCGAGCCCACGTTGCGGCGATCGAAGAACGAAAGCGACTGGCTCAGGAGCTTGTGGAACAGCATCGTCCGAATGTCGATCGCCACCGAACTGCTGAGATACGCGATGTTGCGGCCGCGGGCGATCTGCACCACCATCAGCAGCAGTCGGGAAACCACCAGCGCGCCGATCAGCCAGCCGAAAAGTGCGACGTTGCCGTGGGTCAGAACGTCGTCGACGAGATGCTGCGTCAAGTAGGGAGGGAGCAACTCGATCAAGGTCCCGAAGAGAATGAGCGCCGTCGCCCAAAGGATCCGCCAACGGTAGGGCCGGACGAAGCCAAACAGCCGCAGTAGCGTCTTGCCACGGTTCAGACACGCGACGCAAATGTCGGAGTCCTCGGGAAGGGGCCGGCCGCATTTGGGGCACTGCCGGATCGGTTCGAGTTCGCCTTGTGTCTCGCCCTCCGTAAGAAGCTCCGCGAGTTTGGCCTGTGCCGCGGCGAACTGCTTCTTGCGGGCATGAGTCGCCCGAAGCAACTCGACCCATTGGCCGTCGCGCCGTACCACGAGAGCGCAAGCGTCCACCAACTCTTCGATGCTGGGTTCCGCCAACTCCGCGAGCGGCCAGCTCTCGATGAGTTCCTCTCCGCCGGGCGACAGTTCGTGCCGAAACACCGCCCCGGACGTTACGACCAGGCGCGAACGGGCGATCCGGCCGTCCCGAGCGAGATCCGACTCGACGACGAACAGCCGATTCTCACTTTCCGCGGAGCCCTCAAGGTTCAGGGTAGGAGTCGACATAGGGGATGCGCCAACCCTTGTGACATTACCCCGATGCCGGCAGCCCTACGTGATGAAATTGACGGACGGAAGGAAAGCGCTGGCGAAGAAGCCGATCAGCGTCGCAAAAATGCAGAAGATCAGCGCGGCCATGGCCGAGTTCTGCCGTTTCTGAAGGGCGACTGCGCTGAGGATGATCCCAGCCAAGCCAAAAGCGGGGCAGCAGAACAGCCCCAACCCTCCGAAAACCCACGCAAGAATGACCTCCGTAGAGGCCGGCGACTTGGCCCCATAGTCCACCCGGTACGGCGAAAGCGCGGGGTCGTATTGAGACGTGAAGGAACTCGGATTGAGGGGCGTGAGGTCGAGCCCTGGCAATTGAGTGGCTGGAAAGGTGCGCCCGGTGCCCTCCTCTGCGAGCGTCGTCGAGGGGCCAATTCGGTTTTCTCTCGCCCATTGATTGAGCGTTGCGAGGTCGGCGGGGCCGAATCGCTGTCCATTGGGCCAAACGACGTAGTAACGCATACAAATCCTCGGCGGCTCGCCTCCATTGTAGCGAACGGCGTCAGTTCTTACGTGGCATTGGAAGAAGAGGTTTTGAGGATGAGGCGTTCGGTAGGCATAATGAAGGGACATGGGTAGTTTCGGAACCTCGGGCTCGGGGTTGGCCAGATTACGGCAGCCAGCGACGACGGCTCTCGTCGGGGCGATCGTTCTGAGCTACGTCTTGGCGTATGTCCAAGTCTTGGATTGGAGCGCCCTCGCCTTTTTTCCTGAGCGCCTGTGGCAGGCTCCCTGGACGGCGCTAACGTATCCGTTCTCGATCCCGCCCAGCGCGGTGTTTACGGTGCTGTTCGCTTCCCTGTGGCTCTGGGGGATCGGCGGCGACATCGAGAGGCGCGACGGCCCTCTGCGGATGGGGGGGCTGTGGCTTGGGTTCTCCGCGCTTTGCGCTCTTTCTGTGTGGGTGGGTCACCTCATCGTTGGGGGCGCGGGCGCAATGGCCTCACCCTGGAATTCGATCGCTGCGTTCACGGTGATTTGGGGCACGCGCAACGCCACCGCTCAAGTCACGCTGATGTTCGTATTGCCGATTTCCGGCAAGTGGCTCGCTTGGCTCTCCGCGGGACTCGTGTTCTTTTCGATGCCGCAAGCGCCGCAACTCGCCCCGTTTGCGGCTGCGCCTCTCATCCTCGCCTACCTCTATGCGGCGAACAAACTCCCTTCATGGGGCGCAACTGGACCCAAGAAAGCGACCACCGGGCGTGGGAAGGTCTACGGCGAGCCCTACTTTGAGGAGGTCAAGCGCCGTGAGAAGGAACGCGAAGAGCGCGAGAGGCTCAAGAAGCTCTTTGAATCGAGCCTCGACGACGACGCAGACAAGCGGAGTTAGGACTTCGCCTTCTTGAACCTCAATTCGGACCCCCCAGGGCCCCCTTCTGCGATCGACAGTACCGTTCCGCCGCTGGAAATCGTCGCCTCCATAGGCGAAGCAGTCGTGCCTTTCGCTTTGGCCTCTGCTACCGACATCCCCATCAGCTCGACGGGCCTGAGATAGAGCCGATCGCCTTTAGCCTCCCAGGTTCCCCAAATGTCCATGAACGAAAGGAGGTCGAACGTTCGGTCGGGATGGAGGACCAGAGCCATCGACCCCACCAGAGAACGGAGCATCCTCGCCTGCTCAGGGGAGCCATCCGCATCCAAGGATTTTGGGTCTGCGGCGAACCGCCCCACGAGGCTCCTTTCAAGTTCACCGGAGACCTTCGAAGGGCCGATCTTGCGAGCCGGGCGAGTGTCCCGTCGGAAGATCATCGTTCCTTCGGCAGGGTTGTCGCCCATCAGCGTCAGCGTCTTGCCGTCGGCGCTCAGGGTTCCCGATAGGGTTTCGATTTTGGAGTTAGGCTGCTGGGCTTGAGCCTCTGCTTTTGAAAGCCCGGCAATCGTAGCGGGGTCGAGCGTGACCTTGTTGCCGGAAGTTTTGACGCTTCCTTCGATCGGGACTCCCATTAAGGACATCGTGAACTGAAGCTTGGAGTCGATTTCCAGTCGGAGGTTCCCTGAGAACATCGCTGCAAACTGCTGCGCCATTGCGGCGGCAGGGTCGCTTGGATCCCCTACGTCGACCGTAATCTCGCCCCGCCACTTGCCGACGATTCCGGTGCCCGACGCCTTGGCGCCTTCGCTTGCGGGAATCGGCGCGGGTTCGTTATCTTCGGCCGCGGCCAGAACGGTGGCCTCATCCTCTTGAGCCGGGGGCTCCTCGATGAGGATCGGCCGATCGGCCTTGACCTTTTCACCCGCAGGCGCTTGGGCCTCGACGCCCAAAGGCTTTTCTGTCGAAAGCTGAGGTTCTTCGCCACATCCCCAAAGGAGCAACGAGCCCATGCCCAGCAAGATGGTGTAAGACAGCAGTCGCATATTGGCGATTATCGGCACTTTTGCTCGCTAAGTTGCACGGTGGACCACAAATTGGGCGATTTGGGCGAGGGTCGAAACATCGGCGAACTCATCGCCCAGCAGCGAAACGGCGCGGCTTGCATAAGTCTGGGCTTCGGAGACCGATCCGGATACGCCCTCGACCCTTGGCAGCGTCGCCTTCTCCTTGCGACGATCCGAACCGGCGGCCTTGCCCAGCACCGAAAGCGAAGAGGTCTCGTTGAGTACGTCGTCGGTGATCTGAAACGCCAGCCCAAGCGCGTGGCCGAATTGGCGAAGCCTCCTGACCTGTTCGTCCGAGGCGCGCGCCATGATCCCGCCAATGGCGCAGCTTGCGGCGAGGAGCGCCCCGGTCTTTCGGCCGTGGATGGCGAGCACTTCCGGTTTCGAAGGGGATGTGTTCTCGGCCAGAACGTCCATGACCTCGCCCCCTACCAGACCCGCTGAACCCGCGGCGAGCGCCAACTCCTGTATCGAATCGCGGATCGCCTCGGCAGGCGCCGGGATCGAGGCCAGAGTCTGAAAGGCTAGCGCGAAGAGGGCGTCCCCCGCGAGGATCGCCATCGCCTCACCGAACCGCTTGTGGCACGTGGGCCTCCCTCGCCTGTAATCGTCGTTGTCGATGGCGGGAAGATCGTCGTGAATCAGCGAGAAGCAATGGACGAACTCAAGCGCACAGCCCGCGTCCCGGGCCTGCGACACCGAACCTCCGGCCGCTTCGCAACTCGCTGTGCAGAGCGCGGGTCGAATCCGCTTCCCTGGAGCGAGGCAAGAGTAGCGCATCGCCTCATGCAATACGGCAGGTTCGAGGGATTCGGGGGGCAGAAGTTGGTCGAGCCGTTCGTCGATTTGGGAAGCGTAACTTGCGAGAACAGACTCAACTTCCACCGAAAGGAGTGTACCCATCCAAGCCCAGTTCGTCCTGATTGGTAAACTGGGAACCGATGGCAACGATCCGCCCGTTCCGCGCATTGCGCTTCAGCCAGTCGGCAGGCCCGATCGACGAGTTGGTCGCCCCTCCCTACGATGTGTTGTCGCCAGAGGAACGGGACGCCTTTGCGGCCAAGAACCCCAAGAACATCGTCTGGATCACGCTTCCCGAGCAATTGCCGGACGACCGAAGCAAGTTCGTGAAATACGGCCGCAGTTCGGCCCGCCTGGCAGAATGGCGGAGGGAAGGCCAACTGGCCGTGGACCCTGGGCTGGGCTACTATCGCTACGTTCAAACGTTTTCGATTCCCGGTAGGCAAGAGCCCGTCACAAGGACCTCGTTCTTCGCGCTTCTCAAAACCGAGCCTTACGAAAAGGGCGTCGTCCTGCCCCATGAGGAGACTTTTCCCAAGCACAAAGAGGACCGGCTCCGGCTCATGGAGGCGACCCAAGCCATCGTCGAGCCAATTTATGGGCTGTTCGAGGACGACGATGGGTCGGGCTTCGACGCGCTCGCCTCAGCCCCCGCAGAACTCCTCGCCACGTATGACGGGCCGGACGGGGTCTCGCATCGACTCGAACTGATCTCCGACCCGGAGGCCGTCGCCGCGCTCACCCGTGCGATGCAGGACCGAAGAGTTTGGATCGCGGACGGCCACCATCGTTACGAGACTTCGAGAACCTATCGCGAGTCGATCGGCGAGAAGGAAGGGGTCGTGGCGGAGGACTTCATGCTCATGGCGCTCGGCAGCATGGCCGATCCTGGCCTTGTGATCCTGCCGACGCACCGGATCGTCAAGGAGATGCCGCTGAGCCCCATGAAGGTGGATCAGGCGCTGCAAACGCGATTTAACACCCGAAGACTGCCGAACGAGCAGCTACTTTCCGAGTTGAACCGCCTCCGAGCGGACGACACCCGCGTGTTGGGCGTCGCTCAGCCAGGAGGCGTGGGGATGCTGCTGTGCCTCGAAGACCCAGACCTCGCAGCCCGGTGGGTCGAAGGCGACAACAGTCCGAGGTACAAGAAGCTTGACGTGACCATTCTGCACAAGGTGGTCTTCGAGAAAGCCTTGGGGCTGACCGGCCAAGACTTCTTTAGCTATACCCGAGACCCCGAAGAGGCGCTCGGCGCGACCCAATCGGGCGCCTATGCGTTCCTCATGAACCCGCCCTCTGTCGAAGACATGAAAGAGATCGCTTTGGGCGGCGAAAAGATGCCCCAAAAGAGCACGTACTACTATCCCAAACTGCTGAGCGGCCTAGTCCTTTGGTCCTTCGATTTGTTCGAGAACTAACGGTTGGTCTTATTCTGGCGAAAGAGAACCTCATGGTTGTACGCTTGCTCGGAACAGGCGCAGCAGACGGGATCCCCGCATTCCTTTCCAATACGCGGGTGAGCCAGTTTGCGCGCCAACACGGGGGCAAGGATATGCGAACCCGATCCGCGGCGCTCGTCGATGGTTCACTCAAGATCGACCTCCCCCCGGACACCCTCGCGCACATCCACCGCGATCAGCTCGATGTGAGGGACTGGACCGCCCTCCTGATCACGCACAGCCACGCCGACCACTTCGCCGTCGAGGAACTGCAGTACGGGATGTTCCCGTTTTCGAACCTGGAGTACCTCTGCTTTTCGGTCTATGGCAACGCGACGGTCTGCGCGATGGCGCGAGAACGCTACCCCAACTGGCCGATCGATCTCGTTGAAACCCGCAGCTTCCAGGGGTTCACGCACGGCCCCTATTCGATCACCTCGATTCGCGCCCAACACGTCCCGGAGGAAGACAGCTTGAATTTCCTCATCGAGAGGGACGGCCGAACGCTCCTTTATGCGACCGACACGGGCGTTTGGGACGAAGAGACGTTTGAGTTCCTTTCGGGGAGGGTGGCCCACGCGCTGGTGATCGAATGCACCGAAGGCGGCGCAGCCACTTCGTACGAAGGACACCTCGATATTGGAGACTGCATTCGGGTGGTGGAGCGGCTTCGCGAAATGGGTTTTTTGGGTGACAATTCCAGGGTGGTCACAACCCACCATTCCCATAACGGCGAATGCACGCACGCCGAGCTCGAATCGCTGCTCAACCCCCACGGGATCGAGGTGGGGTTCGACGGCATGGAATTCGAAGCGTGATTCCCGCTGCTGCCCGGTGAAGCGAAGCGAACGCGCCTTGGCGGCCGTCCGTTTGATTGCCGATGGAGCGGCCGAAGGGTGGGCCAGGACGGCCAAAGTCCTCGATAAATCGCTCTCTTGACGGGGCGATTTCTAACCATAATTGAGCTATCGATGGCACTGGTCACGAGGTGGTTTGGTTTTGGCCGCAACGCGGACTTCGACGCCGGAATCCGAGCGTTTGAGGCAGGCTCCTTTGAAGAAGCTGTAGAAGCGTTGAGGCGTTGCCTCGAACAGAGATGCGAGCCCGCCCTCCGCAAAACGGCCGAAGAATACTGGGTGCAGGCGCATTCGCGGCTTGCCTTTGCGTTTGCGATCAGCGGCAGATTCGATGTGGCAGCCTCTCACCTGAGCGAGGCGGTAGCGGTCCGGCCAGACTACGCCGACCTACGCTTCCGCTTGGCCTGGGCGTACTTCTCGATGAACGAGCCCGCCAAGGCCCAGTCCTCCTTGGAAGAGGCTCTTGCGCTGAACCCCAATTACGCCGACGCCGCGCTTCTGCGAGCGATGATTCACGTACAAAGCGAAAACTGGGAGGCCGCGCTCGCCAGCGCAGAATTCCCTGAGGTCGCGTCTCGGTTCCGAGAGCGCTCCGAACATGAGGCGTTGCTGAGGGCGATCCGGGCCCAGGACGCGGAAGGTGTTTGCAAGTTGCTCGAAAACGCGCTCGAAGGGAGTAGCCAAGGCGAGAGCTTCTACGTCACCGTCGCCGAAGGGTACGCCAAGGAAGGGAGATTCGACCAAGCAGCTGCGCACTATGAGATCGCGCTGCGAGCCGTCGGGCACTACCCTGACCTGCATTGCAAGTATGCGCAGGTTCTGTTGGAACTCGACCGGCTCGGCCAGGCCCTCGACCACCTCGATACCGCAGTAAGGCTCAACCCGAGGTACGCCGAGGCTCACGCGCAACGGGGGATCGCCTTGCGGCGGCTTGGGCGCGGTGACGACGCCCGAGAGGCGTTTCGGGAAGCCCTGAAGTTCGATCCGCACCACGTGATCGCCGAACTCGAAGTCCTGCGACCCTAAGCGAGCCGCTCAGGATCGGTGCAGAGTCTGCGCCGCCGCTTCGATGGCAACCTTCCAGCGGGTGTCTTCGTCGCCCCCGAGAACCTGGTACGTGAAGTTCGGGCAACTCCAGCAAATCCCCTCATCGACGTAGAATGGAACTCCGTCGACGAGCCTCTTTTGCCCTGGAAGCTGCTCAGTGCGCTCGCGAATCACGAGCTTGTATTCCTTGCCTTCGACCATGAACTCGTAACAAGCCCAACCCGAGCCGTAGCAGCAATGGTTGAGGTCGGCGACCCCCGCCAAGTTAACCATCGGCACGGGGCCGAGGCTGGCGTTCTGGCGGAGCCAATCCCTTGCGAACGCCGGGTCGCTGATCATCTGGCCGTTGACGGCGACGAGCTCCGATCCGAAAGGAGAACCGCTAGGTCGGAACCAACTTAGGGCCATGACGAGAACGAGAATCGCCGCAGCCGCGGCGAAAGACCACTGGAACCAAGGCCGGGGGGCGGGGCGAGCTTCTCTGGGAGTCTGGACAACCTGGGAGAGGCCGCGCCGCAGCGACTCGATGGGTACCGCTTCCGCGAGGGCAGCCTGGCGGACCGCGCTTCGAAGCCGCTTGAGGGCTTCGAGCTCCGCTTGCGCCCGAGCGTCGTCGGCGAGCAGGGAATCTGCTTGCCGGAGTTCTTCGCCTTCGAGCGACCCGTCCAGGTACGACTGCCAGTCCACGTTCATTCTAAATCAGATTCGGGAATCGATCCCGCTAAGCCGGCCAATTGGCGCTGGATGAGCTTTCGCCCTCGGAACAACCGTGAGCGAACCGTCCCAATCGGAACCTCCATCGCTTCGCTGGCCTCTTCATACGTCATGTCTTCTACATCGCAGAAATGCACCGCAAGCCGATAGGGTTCCGGCAATGTCTCAATGGCCCTAAGAATCTCGTCGGCATCGAGCCTGTCGGCGATCACCGACCAGAACGTGGAATCCGGTTCTTCCACCAGTTCGATGTCGTCGATGTTGTCGACCGGCCGTGCCGATCTTAGGTTCATAAGGCGCTCGTTCCGAAGGATTCGAATGAGCCAACTCCGCAAGAACCGGCCATCGAACCGGTCCCATTGCTGGTAGGCCTTGAGCAGCGTCGTTTGCACAAGGTCTTCGGCTTCTTCAGAAGTTGCGCCCATGCGGCGCGCCACTCGAAACAGAACGGAAAGCTCTGGCTCGACGGCCTTTTCGAAGTCGCGAGGTCGTAAGAAGTAACTCAAGGTCATTCCGGCGCGAGCCAACGATGACGCGCCGCGCATTCCTAAGCGTACAACATCGCGCGCGCCGTTGGCTGGAACGCACTGACGGGGTCAGGGTTCAGGTGTCGGGATTTCGCCGAGATTCCAACCCGAAGCCGTCGCCGTCGCGGAGACCACCGACCGCGCTTGCAGCCGAAGTCTCGGGTCGACGTATTGCCTCAGGTCTTGCTCGATTCGTCGGACGGCTTCGGGGCCGGCCACTTCCGGCGCTTCGATCCGAACCCTCACCCACACAACGCTTGCGCGCTCCTCGAATTGCACCTCCCCCACGACCGCACCGGGGATTTCCGCCATGCGACGGCCGATCACTTCCGTCACCCTCTTCTGCAGAGCGATCTGAGATTCAGTCAGGCGCGGCGCTTTCTCCGGGACGGGATCGTAGATGAACCTCTCGGAGTTGGCGTCTCGGGTGAGAACCGACCTGACGATCAGCCTGGACTTCGCATCGAGCCTTCGATTCAGCCCCTCCTCCATGGCGGCGACGGATTCCGGGCCGATCGGGACGGGCGTAGCCACCACGGCGGTGAATTCGAGGCTGGCGTTCGACTGTGTTCGGTAAAGATCGGTCAGGCTTGCTCCTTCAAACTTGGAGAGCGACTCCACAAGGGAATCCCGAGCGCTCCCAAGAACGGCTCGACCCTCTTCGGCGATCTCTGAGGCGAGCCTCTCGCCCGCGGTGTGAAACACGATGCCGTCTCGATCCGCGTCGCGAGACTGGATCGACCTTACGATCAGGCGCACGTCGCGGTCGCAGGCCTGACAGAGTCGATCCTCGATCTCTTCGATGTGGGTCGGCTCGAAGGGTCGGGGGGTGAGCGCGACCGCAGTGACGACGAGCGCCCCGTTCTCCTCCCGAATCTCAGGCGCCCCTTGTAGCCTTCCGCCCGTTCGTTTAGCAAACTGCTCTGAAAGCTCCCGGACCAACTGGGTTTGCAGCCTCCTGTCCTCAATGATTCGAGTCAAGGTCCCGGTCAAGAACCACGCCATGAGCGCCACTCCCAAGAGGCTCGGCGTAAACCGCACGATGAACTTGCCGACCCCAAGCCGGCGAACCTCTCGCTCCGCTCCCAGGTTGAAAAGGAGGTAGACGCCGCAGGAGGCAAGCTGGATCGCGAAGAAGTTGGCGGTGAACAGCAAGAATGCGCCTAGGCTGGCCGAGTATTCTCCCAGCGCCAAATACAGCCCGCAAGAAGCGAGCGGAGGCACGAGAGCGACCGAGATCGCCACGCCCGGCAGAGCCGCGTTGACGCGAGAGTTTGCGCTCGCATACGCGCCCGCCATGCCCGAGAAGATCGCGATCAAGAGGTCATAGAGAGTCGGGGCAATGCGGGCCTGCATCTCCGGCGTCGCCCCCATATTGAGGGGCATCGAACCGATCAGCCATCCGACCCCGATGGCGAGCGCCACGCCGAAGACCTCGGCGATCAACGAGCGCTTCATTAGAACCGCGTGGCCTGTGACGGTGGCGAGCGCCAAACCGAAGATCGGGCCCATAAGAGGGGCGACCAGCATCGCGCCCACCACCACCGCGGTGCTGTTCGCGAGAAGTCCATAAGCCGCGATCGCCGTCGAGAGAAACGTGAGGACCCAAAAACGCCAGGAAGGCGACGAAGAAGACTCGATCTCCTTGAAAACGGCCTTGCGCTGCTCGCGGGTCAGTCGGGGCCGCAGGTCGTACCAAGGTCGGCTCTCGGCATCGATCACGGCATAAGGATAACCGTTTCTCGAACCAGAAGGAAACGATGGGGGCTCGCGAGTCGGCGGGGACCAGGAGTTAGTGCTTCGTTTGGGCAGCGCGGAGTCGGCTGATGGCAACGTCGATGGCCCGCTGAGCCTCTTCGGTGGTCATTTCGGAAGACTCTCCCTTCAGAGCGGCCCTCGCCATCTCAAGGTCCTGCTGAGCCTTGGCGACGTCGATTTCGCTGGCGAGATCGGCGCTGTCGGCGAGCACCGTCGCCCGCTTGCCGTCCATCTCAAAGAACCCGCCACCGAGCGCGACGAATTGGCGCTGTCCGTCGGGGAGTTCGTATTCGAGGAGCCCGGCCTTGAGCGCGGCGACGAACGGCACGTGGTTCGCGAGCGTTCCGAAGTACCCTTCTTGGCCCGGAGCAACGATCGAAACGACCTCCAACTCAACGACGCTTCGGTCGGGCGCGACGACGGCAAGATGAAACGACTGTGGCATCTGAGTTCGAATTATACCGCCGTGCGCCGGGAACTCCGGCTCAAGTAACATGGCCTGGGGCAAGAGCGGGGGCCTTCGCTCTTTGTTGGGACTGATCCAATGCACACCCTTCGAACGACAAGAACGCCCGAGCCGGGTGCGCAGCTTTGAGGGTTGCCGTTATCGGCGCTGGAATCTCGGGACTTGCAGCCGCTCGCCAACTCAAACGCGCGGGCATCGATTGCGTCGTGTTCGAAAAATCAGATCGAGTCGGGGGCCGAGTCGAAACCCGCTCGCTCGGCGGCTACGTTTTCGACACAGGCGCGACGAGCATCGCTCCACGGGGCCGCTCGATTGAGCCCGTGATGTTCGAAGAACTTTGTACCGAGGGCCTGGTGCAGGTCGAACTGCCGATCTTCGTGCATTCGGGGTTGCGGGCGTCTTTGGGCCACGCTTCGGTCAACATGCTCGCGCGTTTCACTTACCTCAAGGGAAACGAGCAGCTTCCGCTTCGGCTAAGCGAGGGCCTCGACATTCGATTTGATGCCAACGTCTTGAGGATCGGGTCACTGCCGCAAGCAAGGTATGAGGTCGCCGGAGAGGAGTTCGACGCGTTGATTCTGACTCCGCCTGTGCCGATCACGAAGGAGCTCCTCGCCTCGATTGGGGAAAGCAGGGCCCTTGCAAACGCTTCGTACCGCTCCTGTCTCAGCGCCATGCTGGGCTACGCAAAGCCGCTCGAGGGCCTCAAATACCACGCGCTTCTGGACCCCGACCAGACGCACCCTTTGACCTGGCTGAGCATCGAGAGCGCGAAATGCCCGGAGAGGGCGCCCGAGGGCCATACGGCTTTCGTGGCTCAGTTGGGGCCCCGATACAGCGCGATGAACTTCGAGAGTGAGGACGACACCATAGTCGCCGCTACGATCTCTTACGTCACCCGTCTTTACGGTAAGGATTGGGATCAGCCCGAAGTGGCTGGGGTCGTCCGCTACAGGTTCAGCCACCCCGAAACCACATCGCTGTTCGAATCGGTCAACTCGAAGATGTCTCGCGTGGTCGTCGCAGGAGACGGCGTGTATGGCGCGAGGGTCGAGTACGCTTTCGAATCGGGCGAAAGGGCGGCGAGCCTGCTACTGAAACCGACATGAAACCGCGACCCTTAATCAAGCTGATGGCCCTTGCCGTGGGGGCCTCATCCCTTGCGGCTCAGAACCTCTCGGGGGGGCAAGTCAAGCTCCAAATCACCATGCAAGGGGCGTCGAGCGGTTCCTCCACCTACACCCACAAACTCCTTCCGGATGGGAACAAGGTGGTGCAGCTCAGCGTCGATCTCGAAGCGGTCGGCGGCCGGAAGGTCACCGTGAGGACCGAATCGACCTACGGCGGCAAAGGCGAGCCCTTGAGGGTGTTTCACGTGACGACCTCCGAGGGTCCGCGCATGCGGCGACAGGTTGTGGTCACCTTCGACGAGAAGGGCGCTCACGCCGTCGAAGAAGTCAATGGGGTGAGAAAAGTCCACACCGTCGAACTGGCTCCAACCGCTCCCAGCCTCAATCCCAGCCAATTCTGGTTCCTGCGCGACGCACCGAAAGTCGGCGATTCCGTCCAGTACTTCCGCTTCGACGTCAACGAACTTCGATGGCGGCTGGCAACGACCGAATACCGCGGAACGGAATCTATTCAGTGGAACGGTAAGGCTCTCAAAGCCCACCTTGTCGTCGAGGGGGACAGCAAGGCGTGGCTGGATGACAAGGGACTCCCCTACAGAATGGATGTAAGCGGAGTGAAAATGGAGCGCCTCGCCCCGTAAGAATCCCGTTTGCGGGACTTTTCTCGTCGAAAGCTATTGAACGTCTCCGTTTCTTCAGCGTCTGTTGTACCATAGGTATCAGCAGGGAGTAGTGAAGTGAACGATTTCCTTTCGCGCAGGGACCTCTTCCGAATGAGCGGCTTGATCGCCGTCGGACTGACTTCGCCACGGTGGCTGTCCTCGATTGCCAAGGCCGACCTCATTCGGCAGGCGACCGGAGGAAAGCGGCTGAAGGACACGGTGCTCGTCGTTTGCCAACTGTCCGGCGGGAACGACGGGTTGAATACGGTGATTCCCTACGCCCGCGCCGAGTACCGCCAGTTGCGGCCCACGCTGGGAATCCCCGAAGAGCAGGTCCTGAAGCTGGACGACAATCTGGGGCTTCACCCAGGGCTTTCGGGGTTTGCCGAGCTTTTCAAGCAGGGCAAGGTGGCGATCGTTCAAGGCGTCGGCTATCCCCGGCCCGATCGGTCGCACTTTTCGAGCATGGACATCTGGCAGTCCGGGGGGCGTGACACTCCTCGCTACGGATGGCTGGGACGCCATGCGGACGGCGAACTCAAGTCCGGCAAGTTCAACCCGGTCTATGCCATCGGCCTGTCGACCGACCGACCCCGAGCCTTACACGCGAAAGATGCAAGCATCCCGTGCTTTGCGAGCCTGACGGACATCCAATCGATGATCGGCGACCCTGACGTCGAGCGAATGTTGCGTCAGATCCAAGGTCCGCCAGCAAAGGAAGGCTCGCCCGAGCGAGTCGTGCAGCAAGCCAACATCGCCGCATTCGACGCGATGTCCGAACTCAATAAGAGGCTTTCGCAGTTCACCCCGGCAGAGCAGTATGGCAACGACGCGTTCGGCAACGGATTCCGGCAGATCGCGCAACTCTTGGCCACTTCACCGGCGACTCGCATCGTCTATTTCAGCGCAGGCGGCTTCGACACCCACGCGCGACAAGCGGACGCCCACCAACGGCTCCTGAGTACGTTCAGCGCGGGGGTTTCAGCGTTTCAGCGCGAGATTGAGAAGATCGGGATCGCCGATAACGTGGTCGTGCTGGTGTTCTCGGAGTTCGGCCGCAGGTCGTATGAGAACGCCTCGGGAGGCACTGACCACGGCGCTGCCGGGCCGATGTTCCTGATCGGTAAGCGCGTCAAGGGTGGCCTCCACGGGCCGATCCCGGACCTGAACGATCTGCAGAATGGCGACCTCAAGTTCTCGATCGATTTCCGGCAAGTCTATGCCGCGACTCTCGATCAGTGGCTGGGAGGCGACTCGAAGACCGTGCTGGGTGAGGCGTTCACCCCGCTCGGCGTGTACGGCGCCTGAACCTAAGGCTGCTTCGCCGCGATATCGAACGACGTCCGCACAATGATGCCGTCGATCCAAGCTGCGAGGTAGCCTTTGCCCGCAGCCGACGCTCGGAAAAGACCGCCTTGGTCGATCCAGCCCGCGCCGCCTCCGGCCCACACCACTTGCAGGTTCGGGACCGCCGCGCCCCACTTGTCCACGACCTTGAGCTGGATCACATCGCCCACCTTCACCGCGGCGGGAACGGGAATCGAATACGCGCTGCCTCCTCCGTTGGCGGACCGCAAGCCGTCCGAAAACACTAAGAGAGCGTTCGCAACCGGGCGCTCCCTTCCATCGCTCGGGCGGTTGAGGGTGATCCCGAAGAGATTGAACGTCGTGCTGCCCCCACCGTCGAGGTTCACGGCATCGACGCAGCCCAGCCGAAGCATGAGGCGAGCGGTTTCTTCGAGGGTCGCCCCTGCGCTGATCGATTGCCGGCCGTCCACAGTGACGACCCAAACGTCACCTTCCGAGGTGATCCCTACGGCAGTTCGCGGGTGGCGGTTGGCGCTGAAAGCGGCGTTGAATCCCTGCTGCGAGGCGTCGATGCCGATCCTGCCGTTCCGAACGAGGAATGGCCCTCCGCCCAGGGCGTGCTTGACCCTCGGCCAATCGAGCCCGGTCCCTCGAATCGTGAGGCTCGCGGCGTTGCCAGGGAAAAGCGGACCCAAGGCCGAAACCTTATTCCCCCTTGCGGCGATCACGACTCGACCTTCGGGCACCGGGACGCTGGGATTGTCGAGGGCTACGGACTCCAGCTCGAGCCTCGCGGCCCCTCCAACCGACAGCGAACCGTCGACGATGCGATAGGTCGCTTGGACACAAGGGGCGGCCGCCTTGGAAACGCCCGCTACGGCGGTGTTGAGGGTCACTGCGTTCGCGCCGCACTCTTCGTTCCAACCGTCGAGAGTGAGGCTCCTCGCTTCGGGCAGGTAAAGAATCGCCTCGGTCGTGCAAGTGCCCACCCCGCTCTCCGAGTCGTTCCACCAGAAAACAGCCCGTTTCGAGGCAAAGCTAAGGAGTTCCCCGTTGCGGATCATGAGCCCGAGAGGGTCGCCGTTGAAAGGAAAGAAATCGGCATTGACGCCGCCGATCGCCCCGGTTCGGCTCGTCATCGCGGAGAGGGTCTCGCGGCTGTCGGTGGCGTTAGTTCGGAAGACCTTGCCGGTCGCGAGCTCAGGCAGCGCGCGTACCTCCGGGCTGGCGAGGCTCAGCCGAAACGCGTGGATCAACCGAGGCGTCAAGAGGTCGGCCTCCATTCGGTACGTCAGTCCGGGTGCGAGCATTTTTTCCCAAACCTGGGCTTGCGAGATACCGACAAGGCTCCAGGCTGCGAGGAGAGCCGTTAGCCGGATCATTCGCAATGTGCCTCCATATACTCAAGAGTCCCCCGATTTGCGTCGAGCCGCGCCCTCACTCCAAGCGGCAGGCTAAGCATGTCCTTCATGTGGCCAAACGGGAAATCGAGGATGCACGGAACTCCCAACGGCCCGAGCCTCTCTCTCACGATCTCACGCCATGGACGCCCTCCGATTCCTTCGTCGATCCTCTCGTCGCTCCGCGTCATTTCGCCCACGACGATCCCCGCGGCCCGAGCCAAAGACCCGGTGTTGAGCAAGTGGGTCAGAAGCGCATCGACCCTGTGCGACGACTCGTCGACGTCTTCGATCAGCACGATCTTCCCGGCGAAGTCCAACTCCTCGGGCGTACCCAGCGAATCGCAGATCAGGCAAAGACAGCCTCCCACGACCTCGCCTTCCGCCGAGCCTTCGACGAGGCACTCGCCCGTGGGGGCGTCGGGAGGAATCGGGTTTTCGCCCACAAGAGATCGGCGCAACGATTCGTACACCCAGTCGCTCCGCCGGGTGGCGAGGGTGAGCGCCATCGGCGCGTGAACTGTGGCAAGCCCCCTCTTGTTCAGGGCCAGGTGGAGCGTGGTGATGTCGCTGAACCCGAGAAAGAGCTTCCGGCTCCCAGCGATGAGGTCGAGATCGAGGTAGGGAAACAACCTCGCGCAACCGTAGCCCCCACGAGTGCAATAGACTGCGGACACCTCGGAGTCTTCGAACGCCTCCCTCAAGTCGTTGGCTCGATCGAGGTCCGGCCCTGCGAGGTAGTCGGTCCGGTCGAGCGCGTGGGGAGCGAGCTGCACGGTGTAACCCCACGATTCGAAAAGGGTGATCGCGTCAGAAATCTTCTCACGCGCAAGGGGAGAGGCAGGCGTGACGAATCGAATCACGTCGCCAGGTTGAAGGGGGGAAGGCCTGAGGGACTGCACAGCCACCATTGTGACGCTACCGAACCTCGCTTGGCGCGTCGTTAGGCGGCAGCGCCGATCGGAGACCCGTGGTTGCCCATAGGGTTGGCCTTGTCGCCCGACGCCTTCAACTTCTCGATTGCCTTCTCAATCGCGGTCGCGGCAGGGGCCGAGCGCTCGACCTCGATATCGGGCTTGAGCGGGTTGCCCTCCAATCGAACCCCCTTGGCGGTCACATAGTCGCTCACGGGATACTGGATTTCAAAACCGTGCGGCAGCCTCCCGTACACCGAGGCTAACACCGCGCCCGCCGAGTTCTGACCCACTAGTATCGCGTTCGCAGCGTCCCGCAACGCCGAAGCGCACATCTCAGAGGCGCTCGCCGATCCGCGGTTGATGAGAACAGCGACCTTGCCCTTGAAATACTCCTCGTTGCCCCCGCGCGGACCGAACTTGCGACTTGACCACTCCCCGATCTTCGCGAGGTCGCTCGGGTCGCCCTTGGTTTCTTCCACGTAACGCTCGACAGTGCGCTTCGACACCATCGTTCCGACCGGAGCATTCGGAGGGAGCAGGAACGAAAGGAAATGTTGGAGGTTGTTAGCCAATCCTCCCCCGTTGGAGCGAAGGTCGATCACAAGGTACTTCGCCTTCTTGGCTTCTTGGAAGAGGGTCGAGATGTGAGAACGGTCGTAAGTGCGATTGAAGCTGCGAAGGCGGAGGACCGCGCTCTCAGAATCGGCCCAAGTCAACGTATCTGCGCTGGGCGAGGCGCCTTGCTGAGGCTTTTCGAGTTGGAGCTCGACGACTTCGCCCGAGGACTTCTTCACCTTCAGCGTGATCTTCTCGGCCTCCGTGACGAGGAGATCGCGGGGCGCGCCGGGCTGTTTGCCGTTGGCTTCGATGATGAGATCGCCGGTGGAAAGCCCCAGCTTCGACATCGGACTTGTCTCGGCGACCGCGGACACCTTCAGGCCCTCCGACAATCGCTCGAAGGTGACTCCGAGAACCACGTTGTCGGGGTTGATGCGCCGCCGTTCGGCCGATTGAGGCGTCCGGAGGCTTATGTGGCTCATGCCAAACTCGCGTAACGCCCGATTGACCGCGCCCACGAAAGCGGCTGGAGTCGTCGCCGAATCGATCGCCTCTTGATGCTTTGCCAGGTTCTCAGGCCACTTCTTGAGGTCCACCCCGACCGCGAACGCGCGGTTCTCTACGATGTCCGTGACCGCTTTGAGAACCTCGGACTTCTGCTCGGAACTAAGGTCTTGGGCGAAGGCCGCGCTTATCGAAAGCAACGTGGCCCAGCAGACGACAAAAACCGCTCGCAACCGATTCATCGTGAAATACTTTACGACAATATCTGCTGCCGAGGTGCCCCGAATTACCCCGCAGCCTCGCGTTTACGCCAGATCGATGTCGCCGCAAAGGTAGACGTCTTGGATCGCGTTGAGCAATTCGACGCCCATCTCCATCGGCTTCTGGAACGCCTTTCGCCCGCTGATCAGACCCTGGCCCCCCGCTCGCTTGTTGATGACGGCGGTCCGGACTGCGTCCGCAAGGTCGTTCTCCCCAGAAGCCCCGCCGCTGTTGATCAGTCCGATACGGCCCATGTAGCAGTTCGCCACCTGGTAGCGGCAGAGGTCGATCGGATGGTCGCTAGCAAGTTCGGAGTACATCCGCTTGTCGAGCTTGCCGTAGCTGGAGTCGCCGGAGTTGAGGGCAACGTAGCCGCCGTTGTTTTCAGGCAACTTTTGCTTGATGATGTCTGCCTCGAGCGTCACGCCCAAGTGGTTGGCTTGTCCGGTCAGGTCGGCCGCCACATGGTAGTCCTTGTCCTTCTTGAACGAAGGGTTCCTGAGGTAGCACCAGAGAACCGTCGCCATCCCCAACTCGTGAGCGTGAGCGAAGGCCTGCCCCACCTCCACAATCTGGCGCGACGCCTCGTCACTCCCGAAGTAGATCGTCGCTCCGACGGCCACGGCGCCCATATCCCAAGCCTGTTCGACGGTGGAAAACATCACCTGATCGAACTTGTTGGGATACGTGAGAAGCTCGTTGTGGTTGATCTTCACGAGAAACGGAATCTTGTGGGCGTACTTCCGGGCGACTACGCCCAGCCCACCCAGCGTCGAAGCCACGGCGTTGCAGCCCCCTTCGATCGCCAGCTTGACGATGTTCTCAGGGTCGAAGTACTGCGGCGCTTTGGCGAAACTCGCGCCGGCCGAATGTTCGATCCCTTGGTCGACGGGCAAAATGCTGACATACCCCGTACCCGCGAGCCTGCCGTGTCCGTAGATCGTTTGCAGGCTGCGAAGCACGCGAGGGTTTCGGTCGGCGTTCGAAAACACCTTGTCGACGAAGTCGGGTCCGGGAGCCGCGAGCGTGGACCGGGGGATCCCCGAGCACTTGTGGTTGAGAAGGGAACTCGCTTCCAATCCCAGCAGTTCCGCAATCCCGTCGATCGTCGATTTCATGGTCGTTGCCATCGTAATACCCTCCGTCGCCTGAAGACTCCGGCTCTCCTTATTTTCCCTCGGAATCCTGCGATCGAGTCCTTAGACTACGCCTTTCCAGCGGTTTCTTCCGCGGGCGCGATCACGACTCTGCGGTTCGGCTCTTCGCCCTCGCTATACGTCGTGACCCCATCGATCTCGGAGAGGGCCTTATGGATAATCCGCCGCTCGAAGGCGGGCAGAGGGTCGAGCACGGCCTCTTCGCGCCGGTTTCTGACCTCTTGGGCGATCCGCTCGGCGTAGCGCATGAGCGAAGTCTCACGCTGCGACCGGTAGTCATCGGCGTCGAGGGTCACCCGAACTCCGTTGTTGAGGCTTTGGCTGATCGAGATGTTCATCAGGTACTGGAGGGCGTTCAGCACCTCGCCGTTGCGCCCGATCAAATAGCCCGCTTCCTCCCCGTCGATCTCAAGGTTCACATAGCGCGACTGCATGTTCTTGAGGCGAACGTTGACTTCGAGACCGCTCGCAGCCAAGACCTCTTCAACCCTCGGGATGATCGCGTCGGCATCTTCTTGAGTTGCGACGATCTCTTCGACGACCCCCGACGACACAGGGGGCGCGGCGACTTCGACCACGGCTTCTGCCTGAGGCTCTTGGGGGGCCTCCTCTTTGGGCTTCGCTTTGGTGGCTCTCGGTTTGCGGCTCGGCTTTTCCGGCGCCTTCTCGGCGGCGGGCTCTTCGGCAGGCTGCTTGAGCGTCGCCTGGACCCTCACCGTGCCCTTCCCAAAAAGCCCCTTCGACTGATCGAGCACCTTGATTTCGAGCTGTTCCGCCGGAACCCCCAGTTTTTCGGAGGCGGCGGCAGTGGCTTCTTCCACGGTGCTGGCTGTGAACTCATGTGTTTCCATACGACTTTCCTCGAAAACGCGATTATTTCTTCTTCTTGGGCCGGTGCTTGACGGGCCGTCCGGTCTTGGCGGCCTGTCCGTTCCCGCTCGCAGGCGCATCGGGAGGAATGACTCCCCCAGCAGTCGAGACCTTCTTCACCAGCGGCGGCGGAGGCATTCGGTAGGCCCGGAGCATCTGAATCGTCGCAAAAACGTTGGTGAACACCCAGTATAGGACGAACGCCGAGGGGAGCGGGTAGAAGAACATCGCGATCGAGAAGAAGACCGCGATGAACAGCCCCATCATCCTCTGCTGGCGGACATTGTTGGGGTCCGAAACCGGCGTCAAAAGGGTCGTGACGATCATCGACGCCGCATAGATCACGATGAGCAGGTAGTCACGCTCGCCGAGGTTAGGGGCGATGAACCCGTTGGTGGCCGCAGAAGCGCCGGGGTTGATCCAGAGGAAGGTCCCGTTCTGAAAATCCAACCGGTACTGAACCATGCACTGGTAAATGAGCAGGAAGTAGGGAATCTGAATCAGCGCGGGCAGACAACCCGACATCGGATTGATCCCATACTCCCGATAGAGGCCCATGACCTTCTGGTTGAACTCCTGCATGTCGCGGACCTGGCCCGTGTTCTTGTCGGTGTACCGGGCCTTGATCTCCGCGACGAGCGGCGCAAGCTGCGACATTTGCCGCCCCCAGAGATACTGTTTCTGCGCAAGCGGCCAGATCATTCCCCGGACGATCAACGCGAGCAGAAACGCCGCGAACGCATAGCTGAAAGCCGGTACCGCCCCGGTCAGCTTGACGAGAGCGTCGATCAGCCGGTGCCCAGGGATCAACCCCAAAATCAGGTGGTTTGAAGACTGGAGCTTGAGTTGACCGGTAATTTCCTCGTGCAGGGTCGCCACCGTGTAGCTCGACTTTTCGAATTTCTCGTGGGGCGGAACTTCAAACGATTTCTCGGTGATGACCGGGTTCTTGAGGTTGCGGCGGTAGGTGTCGTGGAGCGAAATGTACGCCTGGCTCACTGGCCCCATGTCGTTGTCGAGCGAGCCCACACGAAGCTGGCCCACACCCAAGAGCACTTCGCCATTCATCTGCCGCTCGAACTCGGCTTCAGGCGTGATCTTCCCTTCCTGTCGTTCCGCGCCGAGCCTTTGCTTGAGCGCGCCGAGCGCGGATTGCAGGGTCCGGAGTTTCTGTTGCCTTTCGGCCGATCCGCCCTCGCCAAGCTCGCCGAGCGTCTTCGACATCGTGGTCAGGATTTCTTCCGAAGGGCGAGTGTCCGGCGGTCCCTTCGGCGCCATGAACATCTGGAACAAAAGGAAGATCACCGTCGCGATCAGCAACGTCTGAATGAGATTCGACTTGGGCGAGGGTTTGCTCATGAGGAATACGTTAGGTTTAGGGTACGGGATCGTGCCCGCCAGGATGGAACGGGTGGCACCGGCCAATCCGCTTCAGCCCAAGCCAGCTTCCCCTGACGAGGCCATGCTTGAGGATGGCCTGACGCGTGTATTCGGAGCAACTGGGGGTGTAGCGGCAAGTCGCCGGCAGAAAGGCGCTGCCTCTTTGGTACATGCGGATCATCAACACGCCTATTCGCTTTCCCATCGCTCTCGCATTTTCGTTAGGGCTTGCTTGAGGTCCGCCACGATCTCGATGAAATCGGCGTCCGCCGCCTCCGGGCGCGCCCCCACCACGATGTCCAACTCTCGATCGGGCGGCTCGGCACACTCACGAACGGCCGCCGCCAGCCTTCTCCTCACTCGGTTTCTCCTTGCGATCGACCCGACTTTGCGCGAAACTGCGAACCCCACTCTTCCTTCACCCGGCAAGGCCATCAGCCGACAAAACTTTGCCTGCACGCGCTTTCCGGTGCTGAAAACCTCTTCGAACCTCGCTCTCGTCAGTCCGGTCTTAATGGGTCAATCGCGCGCGGCCCCGCAGGCGTCGGCGCTTGATCACGTTGCGTCCGTCGTTCGATCGCATTCGGACGCGGAAACCGTGGGTCTTACTCTTGTGCCGGTTGTTCGGCTGATACGTGCGCTTCATGGCAAATCCAGTTCAAATCGTCGTTGTGAGCGGGGATTATACCCGCAGCGACGCCGGAGCGGGAAATCGGTTATATTGGACCTACGCTTGCGGAGATTCAGGCATCGGCCCTAGCGCAAGCTCGAAGGGAGGGTGGGTTTTCAATGGCGACGCGGTCGGCGAAGTGGCTCTGGATCGGACTCGGATTCCTCTGCGCCGTTTGCGGACTGAGTGGCGTGCTCATGTACAAGTTCCTCACGAACCTCCTGGTGGGCGACCTCTCGGAGCTTGCCGCCGCCGTGGAAAAGGAGCGCGCGGAAACCCGCCGACAAGGGATTCCCGTTGAACCTGAGGACTTGCAGCGAAACCCGCCCGTTTCCCCCGCTCAGAACGCCGCGCCGCTGTATCGGGAGGCCTTTCAGAAGATGCCCGAAATCCCGAGCGACGTGGATCAAGCGATCCAGCGAGTGCTCAGAAGCGAAGCCTCGGAACCTGATTTCACGCAGGTCGCGGCCAATTTCGATGGCTTAGAACCGTGGCTTCAGACGGTCATCCGCGCCACGCGGCTCCCGAGCTGCGACTTCGAGCGCGATTGGTCGCAAGGTATGTACCTCGAACTCCCCGAGCTTGCGGAAATGAAGAAGTGCGCGAAGTGGCTTACCGTTCGTGGGGTCATCGCCGCACGGCGAGGCAACGTTGCAAAGTTCGAGGAATCGATCCGGGCCGCGAGCCAGATCGGAGTGCATCTATCACAAGAACCTATCCTCATCTCGTCGCTGGTTCAAATCGCCAGCGATCAGGTCGCGCAGCAAGGCATTGCGGCCGCACTTCGAGCGAACCCCAGCAATGCCGCGTTGTTGTCGGCTTCGAAGAAGGTCCTGCTGTCTTCGTTTCCTCGGCCCGATCTGAGATCGATCCTGGGCGGGGAGTGTGTGTTGACTGTGGCGGCAATCCGCCGTTTGACGAACCTCAACGAGCTCTATCCGGAAGCATCGGCAACCGAATCGCTCTCCGTGTCGTCAGCGGTGACCCCCGAAATGAAGAAGGCGTTTGAGACGCAGTACTTGAGGAAACTCCGAGAGTGCGTTCAGATCGTTGCCAAGTACGACGAAGACTATCTGTTGCAAGCCGAAGCTCTTCAAGGGCTCGTGCAGACGAAGAGGACGATCCCCAGAATCATCGACTTGGTCGACATGGCTCTTTTCCCAGCCATCGAACAAGTGTCCCACTCGATCGGGAGGCATCAGGCCCGTTACGAACTGACGAAGGCGTACGTCGCCATCCTCGACTTTCACCGAACGAAGAAGCGCTGGCCGAAGGACCTCGCGGAGGTCGGAGAATTCGTCGATCCTCTTGCTAAGCGGCCTTTGAAGTACTTCCCGTCCGACGGCGGATTCACGATCTACAGCGTCGGCGTGGACGGCAGGGACGATGGAGGCAGGGAGCGACGAGAGGCGGGCCCTACGGATTCGCCAACGGCTTTCGACGAAGTGATGAAGTTCCCTTGAGGGCTCGCCGCCCTACCAGCCCCGCGTCGCGAGTAGCTGGCTCTCTACGAGCGAACTCACGTTGATCCCGACCATCGGCTCGCCCAGCCCGCGACTGATCTCCGCGAGTTTCTTCGGGTCATTGTAGAAAAGCACCGCCTCCACGATGGCCTTCGCTCGCGCGGCTTGGGCTTGGATGCGCTCGGCCTCTGAAAGACCCGCGCCCGCCTTGAAAATCCCGGACCCGACGAAAACCGACTCCGCGCCCAACTGCATCATCAAGCTGGCGTCCGCGGGCGTGGCGATCCCGCCTGCGGAGAAATTGGGCACCGGCATCTTGCCTGTTCGATGAGCTTCCTGGACCGCTTCGAGGGGGGCCTGGAGTTCCTTTGCCAGGGTGGAAAGCTCGTCCTCACGAGCCGAATGCACCCTTCGAAGCTCGCTCATGATCCGTCTCATGTGCCGAACCGCCTCGACAACGTCGCCGGTTCCGGCCTCGCCCTTCGTTCGGATCATCGCCGCGCCTTCCCCATACCGGCGCAACGCCTCGCCGAGGTTGCGCGCCCCACATACGAACGGGACGGTAAATCCATGTTTGTCGACGTGGTGCTCCTCGTCGGCGGGCGTAAGGACCTCGCTTTCGTCGATGAAGTCGACTTCGAGCGCCTCAAGAATCTGGGCCTCGGCGAAGTGGCCGATCCTGCACTTGGCCATCACCGGGATGCTAACGGCCGCCTTGATCCCGAGGATCATCTCCGGATCGCTCATCCGCGCGACCCCACCTTGAACCCGAATGTCCGCAGGGACCCGTTCGAGGGCCATCACGGCCACGGCCCCAGCGTCTTCGGCGATCTTTGCCTGCTCGACGTTGGTGACGTCCATGATCACGCCGCCCTTGAGCATCTCAGCGAGACCGACCTTCTCTCGCCAGGTCTTTTCGCGGGTCTCTCTCGAACCGTTGGAGGCCGTTGCCATGCTGCGATTGTACCGCCTGGGGGTCATCGGAACTGGGCCTAAGAGCCGCGCCCGAGGCCGAGTAAAAAACCCCCTAAAGATGCCGGGACGAATGCCGACAATCCTAACAGGGCCACTCAGCCCAGGTTCAAAAACCTGAAGTGGACTGTTAGCAATGAGAGTTCAAGACGTGGAGTGCAAACTGGCGCAGGGCCAGATCCAGCGATACCTCGCCGGAGAGTCGCTATCGGCAACCGCAACCCGGCAGCTCCGCGACCACATCCACGAATGCGGCCGATGCTCGGAACTCGTTGCGACGCGAAAGCGAGCCTTGGAGTCGATGGTCGCCGTCGGTTCGGCCGTCGTCCAAATGGAAGGGCCCGATACCGCGCCTGAGCCTGAAACTACGCCTCAGGCCGACCCTGCTCAGACGCTTCTCGATTTCGTGCGCCAGAAGGCAACTGCCTTCGCCCCGCAGCAGCCCCAACCGGAAGATCGACCCAAGAGCCGCATCCACTGGAAGCCGCTCGCATGGTCTACCGCGCTCGCCCTCGTTCTGATCGTGATGTCGCAAATCTCGCGCGACCCCACAAGGCTCTTTGGCGATCGCGCGTCGGAAGTTTCTCTTAGCACCCCCTCGACTGCGGCCGAAGTTGACACGGCCGCGACCTCTCAGGGAAGCAGTACGGACGGTCCGCAGGAACCTTCACTGGCACCTGCGCCGTCCTCTGCTCTCGCTGGAGCGAAGCCCTCGCCGGAAGAGGCTGAAGCCGCCTCACCCAACGTCTCCGAGACCCCGAATTCGAGCGAGCCTGCCGCAGGTGCCTCGTCCGAAGCAACCAGACAGCCGCAGCCCCGCCCCAAGCCGAAGACTGCCGCCGCACAGCCCGCAACCGGTCCTGCCGCCAGCTCGATCCGGGTCTATGACGCAAACGGCAACCCGATTTCCCGCTGATCTCGAACGACCCACCAGGAGGAACCCCATGAAACTCACAGCCCTCACTCTCGCAACCCTCGTTTTGGGAGCGATCGCGTTCGCCCAAGAAGAAGCCACCGTTCAGGGCGGGGCTACCGGAACCGTTTCGATTCATTCGAAGGGCGCGGATGTCCGCAACGTCATCCACGACCTCTTTCAGCAAGTCGAACGAAACTACGTACTCGAACCCAACGTGCGCTTCGTGCTGTACCTTTCGCTCAACGATCTTGAGTTTGAGGAAGCTCTGCAACTCGTGTGCAAGCTCTCCAGCCTCGACTTTGAGATTCAGAACGGCATCTACTTTGTCGGCAAGAAGAAGGTCGGATCGGGTTCTCCGGCAACGCAACCCACCACCCAACCCCTCAAGCCGAAAGGCAAGCTCGACCCGGCGGTGCTCAACAAGCGGGTCACGACTCGGTTCGACAAGATCGACCTTCGCCAGTTGATGTCCGAACTCGGCAAGCAGACGGGAATCTCGATCGAAGTGGACGCTACCGTGCCGAGTTACAAACTCGACGCCTATCTCATCGACACCTCGCTGAAATATGCGCTCGACGTGATTACGGGAGCGACGAAGCTCAAGTTCGAGTTCACCGACAACCTTTCGATTCGCTTGGCCAAGGCCGAGAAGGTCGGCGTTTCGCTGGTGTCGGGCTCCTGATTCGACCCGTAGGGAATCCCTGGATCGATAGCTCCTGAGCAGGGGGTTTCGCGCCGTAGCGAGCCCCCTCGCGCTTTTCCCCGTGCCAGAATGAGGAAATGGCTGGCCACTCCAAGTGGAAGAACATTCGGCTTCGCAAGGGCAAGCAGGACGCGATTCGCGGCAAGCTGTTTACCAAGTTGAGCCGCGAAATCATCGTCGCAGCGCGGATGGGGGGAGGGGACCCCTCCGGCAACCCGAGGCTCCGACTGGCGATCTCCAAAGCTCGCGAGGCGGCGATGCCCAGCGACAACGTCGAGAGGGCCATCAAACGAGGAACCGGCGAGACCGAGGGCGCGGCCTACGAAGAGGTGACCTACGAAGGATACGGCCCAGGAGGAGCGGCCCTGATCGTCGAGTGTTACACAGAGAACCGCAACCGGACCGTCGCCGACCTGCGGCACGCGTTCTCGAAGAACGGGGGCAACCTCGCTGAGAACGGATCGGTCGCTTGGCGATTCAAGTACATCGGCGAGATCATTGTGCCGCCCGACGGGCTCGACGAAGAGGAGTTCACCCTTGCGGCGATCGACGCCGGGGCCGAAGATGTCGTGCGAGACGACGACGGTTTCAACGTGTACACCTCGATCGAAGCGCTCCACAGCACGAACGAAGCGCTGGAGACGGCGGGGTACAAGCCCACTGAGGTGGGGCTCACCTACCTTCCCGCCGACAAGGCAGAACTCTCCGATTCCGACGCAAGGCGGCTCCTCAACCTCATGGAGATGCTCGAAGACCTCGACGACGTCAAGGAAACGTACGTCAACGTCGAGATCACAGACGACATGATGGACGACGCATGAATGAGCGCCCTCGGGTTCCTGTCGTCACGTTACTCCTGATCGTCGCCAACATCGGCGTTTCGTTCGTCCTGACGTGGCAGCCCGAATTGCTCGAGCGCTTTGCCTTCGATCCTATGCAGCCTTCCTTCCAAACGGCCTTGACGAGTCTGTTTCTTCATGTCAATACCGTCCATCTGCTTGGCAACATGGTGTTTCTGGCCGCGGTCGGGCCAGCCGTCGAGCAAGCGGGAAGCTCGTGGCGGCTGGCGCTCACCTACCTTGCGGGGGGCCTCTCGGGGATCGGCGCCCACTGGGCGCTCGAAGGGCGCAACGCTGACCCGAGCCCCGTCGTGGGGGCGAGCGGCGCGGTGGTGGCGTGCGTGGCCTATTATAGCGTTCGATATAGCTTCATTAAGGTGCCTCTCGCCCCGAAAGTGAACGTGAGTATAGTGTTCGTTACAGCCGCTTGGCTGGTCATGCAGGTGGCTTCGGCTTTTGTGAACATCGGGGCTACCCTCCCTTCGCAGGCATATTGGGCTCACGGAGGAGGGTTTGCCGCGGGCCTGATCTTGAGCCTGTTCTTCCGCGCTCCGAAGGAGGCCCACCTCCAACAAGGCCGCGCGATGATCGCAAGGCTCGGCGAGCGCAGTCCGGGCGCGACCTTGTCGGCCGCCGAACAGCACCTGGCCGAGCACCCGACGGACCTTATCGCTTTGCGGAATCTGGCCGACGCGAAGGCGCAGGTCAACGATGTCGAGGGGGAGTCCGAGGCGCTTTGCGGCCTTCTCGACGCTCTCCCGGAGTCGCAACAACCGGAAATCGCCCTTCGCCTTAAGGCCATTGGGCGGCTCAATCGGCTCCCCTCCCTGCGTCGAGCGCTGATGGCCGAACGCATGAAGGAGTCGAACCCCGAGGCGTCGGTTGCGCTTCTGGAGAGCATTGTGGGTTGCGCCGACGACCCTCAACGGCCCGAGGCGCTCTATTCGCTCGCATTACTCCTCAACGGCGACGATCCCAAGCGTTCCCAAGCGTTGAGGGACGAGCTGAAGGCGAAGTACCCGATGCACCCGGCTTCTGAACGGGCGCGTCTCAGGGAGTTGGAGTCTTGAAGACCTGGTGGCGGAGGGTTCGGCCTCAGGTGCTTGGCGGGCTCGCCGCATTGTTTATTCGATTGATAGGGGCCACCTTTCGCATCACGACCCTGGGCGAAGTTCCCGTGCAAGAACCAGGAAAGGGCATGATCCTCTGCGTGTGGCACGCCCTGACGCTTCCCTCTGCCCAGAAGCACAAGCACAAGGGCATTTGGGCGCTCTTTAGCCTTTCGAGAGACGGAGAACTGCAATCCAAGGTGTTTCAGGGACTGGGCTACCGGGTGATTCGGGGGAGCACGGGCCGAGGGGGGGCGCGCGCGCTCGTCGAGTCCATTAGGGTCCTGAAGCAAGGCGATGTCATGGCCATCACTCCGGACGGCCCACGTGGCCCCGATCGGAAAGTGCAGCCAGGGGTACTCGTGATGGCGCAAAAGTCCGGCGCGATGCTGGTTCCTCTCGCCGCTGCCGCACGACCCTGCTGGTTCGCTCCCTCGTGGGACCGCTATGTCATCCCGTTTCCGTTCGCAAGGGTCGTCATTGCTTATGGCAAGCCGATCGAAATCGCCGAGGACTCGGGGGAGGAAGGGATTTCCAGGGCGCACGAGGCCCTCCAGGGCGCGTTGGAAAGCGTCGAAGAACAGGCCTGGTCCTCGCTCGGAGTCAAGCCCAAAAGGGGCAGGGCGTAGGGATGTCGGGGCTGTTCGACACTCATTGCCACCTCAATTTGGAGGAGCATTTCCCGTCGCCGGAGGAGGAAATTCGGTTGGCGCGCGAGTCAGGGGTCGAGCGGCTCTGCGTGGTGGGCATCGACGTGGCATCCAGTCAGCGGGCCTTGGAGCTTGCTGAGGGTCATGAGGGGGCCTATGCGATCGTCGGCTGGCACCCCTCGGGGGCAAATGATTTCTCTCCAAAGGCAATCGACGATCTCGAACGCTTGGCGGGCGACCCGAATTGTGTCGCGGTGGGCGAAATCGGCTTGGACTTCCATTGGAAGACCGCGACGTTCGAAGAACAAGAGTCGTGTCTCGACGCGCAACTCGACCTAGCGCGTCGGCTCGGCAAACCGGTGGTGTTCCACTGCCGCGAGGCTTATTCCGAACTCCTTGCAGCCCTCGAATCCCGCGATCCCTGGCCCTACCTGTTCCACTGCTTTTCGGGCTCCGCCGACGATCTTGGACGGGCGCTCCGACTGGGGGCCAAGCTGGGGGTCGACGGACCAGTGACCTACCCCAAAGCGACGGAGCTCCGCGAACTCTTAGCGAGCTCTCCTCGCGACGTGTGGGTGCTGGAGACCGACAGCCCCTACCTATCACCCGTGCCGTTTCGTGGGAAGCCGAATCGCCCCGCGCACCTGCGCTGGGTCGCCGAAGAAGTCGCGCGGGTTTGGCGCGCCGACTTCGAAGAGGTCGCTGAACAAACGACGCGAACGGCGTGCGAGTTCTTTGGAATCAGCGTCTGACGGATCGCTCGCCGAGCTACCCGCCCTCTCCCGCGGAGCCATCAGGGGGTGGATCGGCCGGGGGTGGTTCGGTGGGAGGCGGCTCGTTAGGGGGTTCGCCGCCGGGTGGTTCCTCGTCGGGCGGCAGGACGTCGTCACTTTCAGGGGGAATCTCCGGCTCAGGGGTCCTTTCGACCGTTCGAACCGGGGCAACCCGCTTGATCGGCTTCGAACTCACCTCGACGTCCGGCCCCTGAGCGCCGCCCGAGGTCGGTTCGGGCTCGGCTCCGTCTTCCTCTTCCAACTCCGGGCTGGCAAGCGCGGGGCGTTCGAGTCCTTCGACGTTACCAATTCGGGGCCCAACGACAAAGAAACCGAGGGCAGCGAGTCCGACCGGAATGACGAACCACTTCACTAGAGACTTGAGTACCGCCGCCGATTGTCGAGGCATTGGCGTATTGTAGCAGAGGTAATCTCGTCAGCCCCTGTAGCGAGTTCCCGAGCGGCTCGGGCCTGAATCGCCCTCCACTCGGGCCGCAACCACCTTCAAGTCAATCGTCACCCGATGCCCGCCACGATCCGAGAGAGTTCGATCCGCCTCAGATTCCCCGAGGTCGAAGCGTTGTTTCCGCGCCCCGAAGAAGACGGGCCGCTGCCCCATGTCTTCCCCTACCCGGAAATGCGCCTCACCGGGCGAAACGCGGAGCGGGAGTTGGACATCGTCGAACTCGAAAACGACGCTCTAGAAGTGTGGCTAGCGCCGGACTTAGGGGGGCGGCTGCTTCGCGTCCATCTCAAGGCCGAGGCGATCGACCTCCTTTCGGTTACGGATGAACTCGGCGTTACCTTGAGCGAGGAGGGCTGGCTGTGCGCCGACGCCGGGATCGAATGGAGGGTCGGAGGCAACCCAGGGCCACTTTCGCTCGGTCCGGTCGATTTCGCCTTGCTTCCCCCAGGGGATCAGTCCGAGCCGGCCAGGGTAGCGATGTTTCAGTGGCTTTACGGCCACGACCTCAGTTGGAATCTGGAGGTCGCCCTCGATCCCTCGCGCCCGCGGATCTATTTCCAGGGGTCCGTGCTCAATCGCTCGCTTCGCTTTCAGCGGTTTTTCCGAGGAATCGCGCTCTCGGGATTCGGCCGCGAGTGGCGAGCGAGCCGTCGCCCCGGCGTTGCGGCCGCCAACTTACGGGAGGGCTGGGCGGTGAGGATCGCCGGGGGTCCGAGCGACTTCGGCTCAGCACAGTTGCACGAAGGCTCATGCCATCTGTCTCGAAACGTCGAACTCGCTCCCCGACAGGTGGAAACGTGGAAGTTGAGCCTTGAGTTCGCGCAGATCGGAGGTCCCATCGAGTCTCTCAGCCCAGACTTCGCGGCGACCGGCACAGGCGAGAGCTTGGTCCTCTGGCCCGGCGAAGTCTCGGGCGAGGGATCGATTCATGTGCTCGACTCCTCAGGCAACGAGTTCGAGAGCCCGATGCCACTCCAGAGCGGATTCCCCGTCGAGGTCGACGTCTCCAGGTTCGAATCGGGCGTGCAAGCCCTGGCTTGGAAAAGCGCAGAGGGCAGGGTCTACGAGGGGATTCGAGACTCTACGCGTGCTGTAGACCTGAACGCCGAGGAAGCGAACTGGTGGGACGATTCGCCCCAACCGGGCCGATTCGATAGTTGGGACGGCGGGGAGCTTTCTCAGGACGACGGCGAGGCTTCCCGCTTGCAGTTGATCGAAGCGACTCGGTGGCCGGAACTGCGCGGAGGCGCGTGGGTCGCCCTGGCAGCGAGGGCGATGAGGATCGGCGAATGGGACGAGGCGTGGAGTCATGCGGAGTCCGCGATCGCCCACAACGCCCCCGATCCCTTGGCTTGGTGGATGGGCAGCGTGACGCTCTCAGAGTCTGAGCAGCCGGAGATGGCCTCAGAGGCGCTTTCCACCGCTCACACCCTTTCCCCGTTGGAGCCTTTGCTTCGCGTGGAGGCGTTTCTCCGTCAGCCTCACGCGGCAGGCAAAGGTCCGAATCCGCTCGCGCGGCCAGCGGCGCAGAACCCACAAACGGCCGTGGGCATCGCCGCGATATTGGTTGGAACGGGCCGCCTAGCCGAGGCCTCCCAATGGATCGAGGAGGCGTTGCGAGTGGGTGAAGTTCCGCTCTTGCGCTACTTGTTGGCGTGGCTGCTGCTTCTCAAAACTCGCCACGCGGCCGAAGCAGCGCACCAGGTTCGCAAGGCCGCCCAAGAGCCTTGGGGTCCCCCTTTTCCTTGGAGAAACGTCGAGGTTCGAGCGATACGAGAGCTTGCGACGGCGTTCCCGAACGACGAAAGGCTGTCCGAATGGACGGCTCTGCTGAATCGCAGCCGGGTCTAGCCCTCGCCGCCGGAATCCGATTCGCCTTCCGATTCGCCGCCGACCAATTCCGGTTCTGCGCCTCCTTCGGTTGGCTCGGCCTCCGACTCAACTTGGACGACGATCGGCGCGATGGTCGCGATCGTGGCGTCGAGCGGCGTGAGAATCTCCAGCTTGTCCGAAATCGTAAGGTCGCTTACCGAGGCCGAATGGTTCATTTCGAGGCCGGAAATGTCGATTTCGAGCGAATCGGGCAAGTCCTGAATCTGGCCTCGAACCTTGAGGTGCGTCGTCGGGTGAAGCACGGTGCCTTCCTTCTGCTCGACGGGCGCGGGCGTCCCCACGAAGTGGATCGGAACTTCGACGATGACCACGTCGGTCTGGCTCACTTCGAGAACGGCCACGTGAAGAAGGCGGTTCGCGACGGGGTCCTTGTCGACCGACTTCAGAATCACGCTACGGGGGGCCTTTTCCCCGTTGATCTGCACCTTGAACTGGCCGAGAGCGCTGGCGCCCTTCAACGCGTCGAGGATGCTCCGCTCCGGAGCTTGCAGGATGACGGTCCCTTTGTTCTTTTCGATGATCGCCATGGGCGTGATCCCCATGCGACGAAGCTGCTTCGTCGTCGGCCCTTCCGCTCTGGGTTCTGCTTGTAGAATCGACATGGTTCGTTCTCTCCGTTCGCGCAAAGAGTGAGCGCATTCACCGGAGCCCAAGATTCTACCCCAAGCCTCGTGGCTTCAGAACCCCCGTCAGATTACCGAGATACCCAGTAGGAACCGAATGAAAGAACTCATCGTCCGCTGGTTCGGGTCGGGGCTGCTGCTGCTGGGTGTGGGGGTCTTAGGACTGCCCGAGTTCACGTCTCTGTTGCTCCCGGCGGCCGGGTATTGCCTATTTGCGTTTGGCGTGTTCCGACTCCCCAACGAGCGGCGCGCGAATCCAGGCGTCGCGGGATTCGTCGCCTTCGGAGACGCGCTCGCGATTTCGTGGATTCTCGCCACGCTCGGCGGGTCAGGAACGCTCGGGTTCCTGTGCGCCGCGCCCTGCGCCTTCGCGGTGAGCCGCTACGGCACACAACCCCTTTCGCTCGCGCCTTTGGCGGCAAGTTCGCTGTTCGTCTCGGCATACCTTCTCGGGAGGCCCCTCGACGCCGCGCTCTTGGGGCAAGCCGTCGGGGTGTTGGTTCTCTGCTTCATGCTCGAGAGCAAGCGCATCGTCGCGACGACCCATCGCGCGCTCGATCCTGAGGAGCTTCGTCCCCTCGAAGGCGAAGAGCCGACGGCGTATCTCGAACTGCGAGAGAGTCTCCGGCGCATGAGAGAGATGTATAGGGACCTCCAATACCGGGCGCGGCGCGACGGCTTCGCCACGCAGGTTGCAGAGCTTCGCCACGGTCCTGAGGCCAACTTCCTTCGGAGGGTCGTCAACAAGCTCGCGGACCTCTCCCAAGCGGAATCGCTCTCGCTCTACACGCTGGGCCCCGCGGGGAGTAGCTTGGTGTTTCGCGCCGGTCGGGGAGCGACTCCCAACGCTCGCGCGGATACGCTCCCCCTTAATCCCGATCATGCGCCGGCTCAGGTAACCCATTTCGCGGCGAAAGCGCTCGACGCCTTGGCCAGCGACGAACGAAAGGGAACGTTCCGCAACGTCGTGCTGAGGCACCGCGGCAAGCTGGTAGGGCTCCTCTGCGCGAGCGATCCCGATCCAGTTGGATTGGAACAAACTGCCGATGCCCTGGAACAGATCGCGCCGTACGTCGCCCAAGCGATTGCCGAGGAAGCTGAGCATCGCGCCTGGCGATTTTCCGCCGAACGCGCGGAGTTTCTCTATGATCTGGGCTCGTTGCTCCGCGACATCGACTCCTTGGGATCGGGCGTCGCGCTGGTGACGGCCGAACTCGCCCAGACCCTCAGCGGCGCGGACGTTCGAATCGAGGCGCTCGGGCTTCCTCCTTTGCCAGAAGGCGAGCCATCCCGACAGGAGGGGCATTGGTGGATCGGGGACGAAGCCTCCGCCTTCGCGCGCGATTGGTTGGGAGAGGATCCGGACATTCGTTCTCTCGCGGTCGTTCCGGTCGAAGGGGCGTCGCCGCTCGCGATCGTGGCCTTTTCGCGCGTTGCGGACGGGCTCGACGAGTCGCAGGTCGAAGTGATGCGCTGGGGGGCGCTCGAGCTTTCCCGAGCGATTCGTGCTCTCGATTCCCGTCGAAGAGTCCGAGGCTGGCTCCCCGACGACGAGTTTCGCCAAACCGTTCGCCAGGCCGGGCAAGGTTGCCTCATCGTGTTCTCGCCTCTTCCGACCGCCTCCCCATCGGATGCGCGGCCGCTAAGACAGGAGCGCAGGAGTTGGCGGCTTTTCCGGCGAAGGTTGACGCTCGCGCTGCCGGCCGACGCCGTCGCCTCTGCGCGGTCGAACGGAGTGATCGCGGTCTGGTCGGAATCGTGGGATTCCCCGAAGGCGTCGAATTGGGCTCGGGCCGTGATCGAGGGCTCGCCCGCCGCTTCGTCCGGCGCCCACGAGTGGGGCTTCAAGATCGCTCCCAGCCAGGCGCTCGCGGCACTAAGCGCCGATTCCGGGGCCAAGGCGGCGCTCGCTCATTCGTAACGCAGGCTCTCGACGGGGTCGCGGAACGCGGCCTTCATCGCGGGGATCAACCCAAAAACCGTCCCCACACCCACGCAGACCCCTAGGCTGAGCGCCACAACGCCCAGAGTGATCAGCGGCTTCACGGGCGTCAGCCACGCCAGGAATCCTGTGGCGATCGCACTCAAAACGACGCCTCCTGCCCCGCCGAGCAGGGCGATCACCACCGCCTCAAAGAGGAACTGGGCGAAGACGTCGCCCCTTGTTGCGCCCGCGGTCTTGCGGATCCCAATCTCCTTCGCGCGCTCATTGACCGACATCAGCATCACCGTCATGATGCCCACGCCGCCCACGAACAGCGCGATCGAGGTCAGCCCCACCAGAAGCCACGTCAGGATCGACATGAACTTGAAGACCAGCTTAAGAAGGTCCTTTTGCGTGATCACCGAGTACGAATCGCGGTTCAAACGCTTCCCCAAAAGCCCCTCGACGGAAGCGACGAGCCGGTCCGGGTCCTCCCCTGGCGCGAACTGAATCATGATGCGGCTGATCGGGGCCTCAGGCTGCTTGGCCTTGAGCCACCGATACGGGATATACACCATATTCTCAAAACCCCCTTGTGAAAGGAGGGAGGACGAACTCTCGGTGCTTTGACTTACGCCGACCACCTTGAACTCGTCGTCGAGATAGCGAATCGACTTTCCCAACGCAGGAGCATCGCCGAAGAGCTTGTCTTTCGCCTTCGACCCAAGCACGCACACCGCCGAGGCTTCAGATTCGGAGTCGAAATGCGCGCCTTCGCGAAACGCCATCGACCGCATCCGAAACCACTCCGGCTCACAGGCGATCACCAGCGTCGCGGGGCTCTCCGCGGTATTGAACCTAGGGCCTGCTCCTACGAAGGTGAGCGGAGACACGCCGGCCACGCCGGGAAGCGCCCGAACCCGTTCGACATCCGGGTATGCCAGTTGGCTGATCCCCATGAGGCCCGGAGCGAACATCGAGTCGTCTTCGAGTCGACTGGGAAGGACGATGAGGATGTTGACTCCGAGTTCGTCGACCTCCGAACTGACGTCGCGCTCCACGCCGAGGGCGATGCTGATGAGGGACACGATCGCGAACGAGGCGACGAGGATGCCGAGCGCGCTCAAGACCGACCTTCGCCATTGCTCACGAAGGCTGATGAGCGCCGCTCCCAAGTTCGAGGTCAACCTGCTCACATCCGATTCAACGCATCGATCCGGCAAGTCAGCGCTTGGGTCCCAGCAGCGATGGGGCTACTTGTTCAAAAACACGCGGAAGTTCGAAGGTCCTGCAAACGCCACCTTGCTCTTCGCCATGAGCTGCTTGATGATGTCGGTTACCTCGAATCGAACCACGAACTTGTCGGGCTTCTGACCGGATTTGACGTACCATTCCAGTCTGCGGGACACCATCGCTCCGGGGGCGAGCTCCGAAAACGAAAGCTCGTTGGCGGCGCGGTCCGAGCGGGGGAGTGAGTCCAGTTTCCCCGAGTCCGCGGCGAACAGGTCGGGCCACTTCATGCCGGTTTCGGTGGGCCGGAGGGTCTGGCTCGTCATGTTTCGCACTTCCCAATCGATCGAATAGACGCCATCTTCGAGTTTCGGATTGGAGAGCCTCATGCGCCAAACGCCGTTCGACAACCACTCGCCGACAACCCCTTCGTTGGCGTCGAGTTGCACCGCGCCTGCGATGGGGGTGAACCGAACGGAAACCTTTCCGCCCACTTTCTGAATCTCCGCGCCCGCTTCCTTGAGCGTCGAGAGCGGGATGTAAATCTCGCCCTCTTTCTCGATGGGCGGCGTCTTACCCGCCTTGCCGTTGACGAGCACGGAGCTTTGAAGGAGCAGCGGCGAGGCGAGAGCGAGAGCGCCGATCGAAAAAGCGATCCAAACCGAAAGCCGTTTCATAATGAGTCATCTCCAAGATATGAGCTAGCTTCGAGTATAGCGGTCCTGGTGGAGGCCGACGGCGATTTTCGCCCTTTCGCCCCGAAAAGCCGGGGGCCAGAGCGTGGATCGGAGCGTCAATAGGCCTTCGCGAAGACGACCCTCTGGGGGCTGGGGCCGCCCGTGAGAACGCACTTGCCCGGCTTGGCGTCGTCCGGATGGAGCGGCTCTCTGAGAATGCACCGAATCGTGGCCTTCGTTCGTTCAGAGATCGCCAGTTCCGTCTCGTCGGTGCCGTCCCAGTGCGCCAGCACGAAGCCCGCGCCGCCTTCCCCTTCAAAGTGCTTCTCGAAATCCTCCCAAGTGTCGATTCGGAAGGTGTTTTCGTCGCGGAAGCGCTTCGCGTTCTCAAAAAGGGCGCGTTGCATATCCGCTAGGCGTTCGCCCACCGCGCTGACAACCTCATCGAGGGGAACGGTAGCCTTCTCGCCCGTGTCGCGCCGAGCCAGTACGACCGTCCCGCCTTCGAGGTCCCGGGGTCCGAGTTCGATCCTCAAGCACGCGCCTTTGAGCTCCCAATCGTTGAACTTGAAGCCCGGAGACTCCCGCTCGCGCTTATCGACCTTCACGCGTACCGCCAGGCCGTCCCAGCCGGACTTCTTCAGGTCTTCTGCGAGCCGATCTGCAGCCGAATAGGTCGCTTCGCGAGCCGCCTCATCCTTTCCGAGCGGAACGATCGCCACCTGCACGGGCGCGAGCCGAGGCGGAGCGACGAGGCCCTTGTCGTCGGAATGAACCATGATGAGGGTTCCTACCATCCGCGTGGAGAGTCCCCACGAGGTCGCGTGGACGTACTCCAACTTGCCCTCAGGCGATTGGTACGTCACGTCGAACGCTCGAGCGAAATTGTCGCCGAGGTGGTGCGAGGTCCCCGCTTGAATGCACTTGCCTTCTTGCGAAAGCGCCTCGATGCAGTAGGTGTGATGGGCGCCCGCGAACTTCTCGGTGTTCGACTTGACCCCGCTGAGCACGGGCACCGCCATCCACTCGTCCGCGAACCGACGGTAGATTTCGAGGATCGTGAGCGCTTCTCGCTCGGCGTCCTCGAACGTAGCGTGCGCCGTATGGCCCTCTTGCCAAAGGAACTCTGCGGTTCGCAGGAACAGTCGTGTGCGCAGTTCCCAGCGCATCACGTTGCACCATTGATTCAAAAGGACCGGCAGGTCGCGGTAGCTCTGGATCCACTTTTTGTACATGTTCCAAATGATCGTCTCGCTGGTCGGGCGGATAACGAGCTCTTCCTCCAGCTTTGCGTCAGGGTCGACGACGACGCCAGGCCCCTCAGGGTTCGCCATGAGCCGGTGGTGCGTGACGACGGCGCATTCCTTGGCGAAGCCCTCGACGTGCTCGGCCTCCTTCGAGAGAAACGACTTGGGGATCAGGAGCGGAAAGTATGCGTTCTCGTGACCCGTGTCCTTGAACATGCCGTCGAGCGCCCCTTGCATCAGTTCCCAAATGCGGTAGCCGTTCGGCTTGATCACCATGCAACCGCGAACCGGCGAGTAGTCGGCAAGGTCGGCCTTCTGGACCAGTTCGTTGTACCAATCACTGAAGCCTTCGCTTCGTTTGGGGATGCCGAGGTTGCTGCTCATGGGGAACAGGATTTTGACATATCGGCGGGCGAGGCTTGAGCAGCTCCGTGGGACGAGGAGCGAGCGGCACGAAAAAATACTGGGATTGACCCCGTTGGATGACTTTTGTCACAAATTGCCAGGTCGCAGACAATTACCGATTGAGAGGACTACGTCTTGGACTTCTCAAAGGAGAAACAAATGTATCTGAAAAGGTTGACGATGGCTGCGCTTGCCGCTTCGCTTGCGGCGTTTTCCGCAGCCCAATGGTCCGGAGTTCCGTTCTTTAGCGCCGCGCTCACGGGTGATTACGTCACCGCGGGCGCGAACACTCGAACTGCCGCGATGGGTGGCGGTCCCGTCTCGCTCGCTATGGCGACGCCCGGCGGCTCGACCTACGTGGCTTCCTTCCTCGTCTGGAACTTCCTCGGGGACGTTGCCGGATACGACCCGCTTGAGGCCAGCATCATGGTCGGCGCGACGCCGGTCGTCGGTACTGGATTTGCCATGGGAACGGAGCTTTGCTGGGGCAAGACCTCATCGAACTCTTACTTCGCAGATGTCACGAGCCTGGTCTCGTCGGACGGCGTGTACACGATCACTGGGGTCTCCGACAAGCTCAATGCTGCGGGAGGCGTTTCACTCGCCGAAGGTGTAAGCCTGTTGAGTGTGTTCACCAACCCTTCGATCGGTCTTCGCAACATCGACGTGTACTTCGGTAACGTCGGCGAGGCTGGGGGAGTCGCTGCTGGCGGCATGGCGTTCAGCATGCCCTATCTCGGAGGCGACGCGCACTTCTTCCTGAACGGGATGGACGGCCAGGACTTTGGCGATGACTTCTTCGTCAATGGGTTCTTGGCGAGTGGGTTCCCCGGAACGTTCGCTCCCGGCGATGCTTGGAGCGGAATGCTCGGAGTTGGCGACATCGGTTCGGGTGGAACGGGATACGACCACGCCGAGGGCGATGCTTCCGTCTTCATGACGCCCGGCGACCTCGGGTTGGGATTCGCGACCGACGGCTCCGCAGGAGACTGCATCGGCCACAGCTTCGGTGCGATCTCGTTCGCGGCTGTTCCGGAGCCTGCCTCGATGCTGGCTCTTGGCCTCGGAATCGTTCCTCTTCTGCGACGCCGCAAGAAGTAGGGCACGACCTCCTTTCGATTGGGAAGCCCCTTGCTTTGGCCGGGGGCTTCTTGCTATAGGCCTCCCTTGCGCTCGCGGCGGCATCCGGTCTAACCTCTGGACTCATGTTTCGCAAGCTGATGGGAACGGTGGACCGGCTGCTCGGGCGCGGCAAGGTGGACGAGCAGTTCTTTGAAGAGCTCGAAGAGGCTCTGCTGCAAGCCGACACCCACCTTCCGACTGCGCAGTCGATCTTGTCCGAGCTCAGGAAGTGCGTTCGGGAGGAGCGGCTCGAAGAATCTGAGGCCCTCAAGGAGCGCCTGAAGCAGGCCATCGCCCGGAGGTTCTCGCAAGTGGAGAAAGGGCTGGCCGTTGCCGACGAGGGCCCGACGGTCTATCTCTTCGTCGGGGTCAACGGGGTAGGGAAAACTACGACGATCGGGAAGCTCGCGCACGTTTTGCGCCGCAAGGGGTTCTCGGTGCTCCTCGCGGCGGGCGACACCTTCCGGGCGGCGGCGATCGAACAGTTGGAAATTTGGGCGAAGCGCACCGATTCCGACATCGTTCGCGCTGTCCCTAACGCCGACCCCGGAGCGGTCGTGTTCGATGCGATCACCGCCGCGAAGAGCCGAGGGATCGACTTTGTCCTGGCCGACACGGCAGGGCGGCAACACAGCAAAGCGAACCTCATGGGCGAACTCGCCAAAATCGCCAAAGTGACCGAGAAGGCGCTCGGTAGGCCGCCCGACGAAGTTCTGCTCGTCCTCGACGCAAACACCGGTCAGAACGCGATCCGGCAGGCGGAGGAGTTCCTCAAGCACGCAGGAGTCACCGGGTTGGTTCTCACCAAGCTCGACGGGACTTCGCGAGGAGGAGCGCTGATCGGAGTCTATGACCGATTCAAGGTCCCGATCAAGCTCATTGGGGTGGGAGAGCGTCCCGAAGACCTCAAAGACTTTAGCGCGGAGCAGTTCGCCCAGAACCTCTTCTAGCGGGCGAGCTTTCCGAACGCCGACATTCCCGCATATTGAGCCTGGTGCCCCAACGCCTCTTCGATGCGGAGAAGTTGGTTGTATTTCGCGACGCGGTCGGTTCGAGCCGGGGCGCCAGTCTTGATTTGGCCGCAGCCCACCGCGACCGCAAGGTCGGCGATCGTCGCATCCTCGGTCTCCCCAGACCGGTGGCTCATGACCGAAGTGAACCCTGCCCTCTTGGCCATCTCGACGGCGTCCAGCGTTTCGGTGAGTGTCCCGATCTGGTTGACCTTGATCAAGATCGAATTCGCGGCCCTGGACTCGATCCCTCGCGCGAGCCGCTCGACGTTCGTAACGAAAATGTCGTCGCCCACGATTTGAACACGGCTTCCGATCGCGGCGGTCAGTTCGCCCCAACTGACCCAGTCGTCTTCGGCGCACCCGTCTTCGATGCTGAGGATCGGGTACTTCTCGGCAAGTTCGGCGAGGTAAGCCACTTGTTGGCTACCCGACCTCTCGCGGACGCTCCCGCCCTTGTAGCGATACTTGCCCCCTTCATAGAGCTCGGTCGCCGCGCAATCGAGTCCGAGCCACACGTCGTCGCCCGGACGGAACCCGGCCGCCTGGATCGCATCGATCAGGTACTCAAGGGCGAGTTCCTGCGATTCGAGCGAGGGCGCGAATCCACCTTCGTCGCCGATTCCCGTGTTCAGGCCCTTCTTCTTCAAGACCGACTTGAGCGAGTGGTAGACCTCCACTCCCATCCGTAGGCCCTCGGCAAACGAGGGAGCGCCCACCGGAAGGATCATGAACTCCTGGAAGTCGACGTTCGAATCGGCGTGCTTACCCCCGTTGAGGACGTTCATCATCGGGACTGGGAGCACAGTCGCCGAAACGCCGCCAATGTACTTGTAAAGGGGTAGTCGGCAACTGAGCGCGGCGGCCTTCGCCACGGCGAGCGATACCCCCAGAGTGGCGTTCGCGCCGAGTTTGGACTTGTTGGGGGTACCGTCGAGTTCGATCAAGAGGTGGTCGATGGCTTGCTGGTCGGTCGCGTCGCGGTCGTACAGTTCAGGCGCGATCACGTCGTTGACGTTTGCGACTGCGCTCTGGACCCCTTTACCGAGATAGCGCTTCTTGTCCCCGTCTCTCAATTCGACGGCCTCGAACTGCCCTGTACTGGCCCCGCTCGGAACGGCAGCGCGACCAAGTATCCCGCTTTCGAGCGTGACGTCCACTTCGACGGTGGGGTTTCCCCGACTGTCCAGAATCTCACGAGCCACAACGTCCACGATCAACGGCATGTTCCGACTCTACCCGCTGGTAACATGATTCCATGTCCTTCGCGCTCACGCGGGAGAGCTTCTTTTGGCATCGGGTTCATTCTCTGACCGGCATCGTACCGATCGGGTTCTATATGCTCCAGCACCTCACGCTGAACTCCTTCAGCCTGGCGGGCCCAGCGAAGTTCGACGGCGTCATCGGGTTCTTCGAGTCGGTCCCGAAGCACGTCCTCCTTGCCGCCGAAGTACTGCTCATTTGGACGCCGCTGCTCTTCCACGCCCTCTATGGGCTGTTTATCGCGAACCGAAGCAAGCCCAACTACTTCGGCTCGCGCTACAACTGGTCCCAGAACCTGATGTACGTGCTGCAGAGATGGAGCGGGATCGCGCTGTTCTTCTTCCTCACCTACCACGTGATCTCAACGACCGTTCACAAGTACGCGACGAACGATCCGCGAGTGATCGAGTACGCCGCGTGGCAGACGAAGCTGACCGAGAACGGGTACCTGCTCCTTGCGGTCTATGCGCTCGGGGTCCTTGCGGCCTCCTATCACCTGAGCTATGGGATTTGGAACTTCTGCATCCGTTGGGGCATCACCGTCAGCGATCGTTCGCAGGCCGCGGTCCAGCGGTTTTCGGCAGTGGCGTTCGTGGCGATTACGTTGCTCGGTTGGGCGGCGCTCGCCGGGTTCCTCATGCACTAGCTCCACGAAGCTCAATCGAAGACGTTTTCCAAGAGCCAAAACGCGCACAGGAGCTTCGGGGCCTTGGGGCAATGGAGCTTTCTGCCGTCCTGAAAAAGGAGCGTGAGCTCGTTCTCGTCTGCGCCGAAGCCGATGTCCCGACGCGAGATGTCGTTGATCGCGAGAGCATAAAGGCCCTTCCGCCTAATCTTCTCTTCGGCGGCTTCGGTGTCGGGGGTCGGTTCAGCGGCAAAGCCGATTGCGCGCGTATCGGGCCCCGCCCTTTCGACCAGCGCCGCCAGAACATCGGGGTTGGGTTCAAACTCGACAGTCATCGGTTTCCCATCCCTGCGGATCTTGCCTTCGAATGGAGACTTCGGCCGAAAGTCGGCGACGGCCGCAACGCCAAGGATCGCATCGACCCCGTCGGCCATACCGAGGCCTGCCGCCAGCATTTCGCGCGCCGAATCTACCCGCACGATTTGCGCCAGCCTTGGCAAAGTCGCGTCTGAGGGGCCCGATACGATTCTCAGGTTCGCTCCCATCATTTGGGCTGCCTGGGCGATCGCCGCGCCCATCTTGCCGCTCGACCGGTTGCCCACAAACCGCACGCTGTCGATCGCCTCGTGAGTGGGCCCGGTCGTGAGCAAGATCGTCTTGCCCTTCAGCCGCCTGAGACGGCGGTGTGATTCCACGGTGAATTCAACGATGCGGGAGTTGGCGGCGAGCTTGCCCTGCCCCGACTCCCCGCAGGCCACATCGCCCTCGGCGGGTTCGATCACGAGGACCGCCCGCTCCCGGAGTTCCCGAAGAGACTTCTGAGTTGTGGGGTCGAGGAACATCGAGGGGTTCATCGCGGGCGCGACGATGATCGGCCCCTCGTAGGCGAGCACGAGGGTGGTCAACATGTCGTCGGCGATTCCCGCAGCGAGCTTGTTGAGAGTGCTCGCGGTGGTCGGAGCGATCAGGAGCACGTCGGCTTGGCGCGCCCAATCGATGTGCGCCATTCGGCCGCGCTCCGGTTCGTCGAAAACGTCGGCCAGGCAAGGTTGCCCCGTGAGCGCCTCAAACAGATCGGGCGTTACGAACCTCTCCGCTGCATCGGTCAGGCAAACCCGGACCGAAAACCCTGCGCGCATCAGATCTCGGGCAAGGTCGGCGGCGCGATACGCAGCCACGCTTCCACTCACGCCCAGGACTAGATTCGGCACGCAGCGAGGTTTACCCGGTTTGACCGCGCTCCGGCCCGGACCGGATTGGGCCACAATAGGCCATGCGGGCTGTTGTGACCGGCGGGGCGGGGTTCTTGGGTTCTCACCTCACCGACCGGCTGGTCAAGCGCGGATGGGAAGTCACGGTCATCGACAACCTCATCACCGGCAGCGCCGAAAACTTGGCGACGCACTTGGGTTCCGGCCGCGTCCGGTTCATCAAGCAGGACGTGACCGAGTACCTGTTCCTGGAAGGGTCGGTGGACGCGGTTTTCCACTTCGCCAGTCCGGCAAGCCCTGTCGACTTCGACCGCTTCCCGATCCAAGTTCTCAAGGCCGGCGCCCTCGGTACCCACAAGGCGCTCGGACTCGCCAAGCACAAGCGCGCGAGGTTCGTCTTAGCCAGCACGAGCGAGGTTTATGGCGACCCCGAGGTCTCGCCTCAACCCGAAACCTATTGGGGCAACGTGAATCCGATCGGCCCACGCGGCGTCTATGACGAAGCCAAGAGGTTCGCTGAAGCGATGACGATGGCCTACAATCGCATCCACGGCGTCGACACCCGGATCGTGCGGTTCTTCAACTCTTACGGACCGAGGATGAGGCTCGACGACGGGCGGGTCGTCCCGAACTTCGTGGCCCAAGGGCTTCGAAACGAGCCGCTTACCGTTTTTGGCGACGGGTCGCACACGCGATCCTTCTGCTATGTGGACGACACGATCGACGGCGTTCTCAAGCTGTTTGAGTCTGGTTTTGTCGAACCCATCAACATCGGGAGCGAGCATGAGCTTTCGGTGAGCGAATTCGCCGAGATGATCCTTAGACTCACCGGCTCGACGGCCGGCATCGTTCACACCGACGCCGTTCCTGACGATCCCAAGCGAAGGCGCCCCGACCTCACGCGGGCAAGAACGATCCTGAATTGGTCGCCTAGGACTCCGGTCGAAGAGGGCCTACGGCTCACCATTGAGCACTTTCGGGACCGGCTGCGCGAAGGTTCAGAGTAGAGCGCCGCGGTGCGCGAGGGCCAGGCGCATCTGCTTGGCGGGATCGTCTTCGGGGTCGATCAGTACGGCGTCCCATCCCAAACGAATCGCGGCCTCGACGTTCGCGGGGCCATCTTCGAAGTACAGGATTTCGTCGGGGCTCGCTTGTACGCCTACTTCGAACGTCCTATAGGCGCGTGGCTCCGGTTTGGACTGCCGGATTTCGTGCGAGGCGATCGGAAACTGGAGACACCGGATCGCCGGAAACCGCTCGGTGTGATGCATGAGATGCCAGTGGGGAGCGTTCGTATTGCTCAGGCATCCCGTCACGATTTGGGAGGAGTGCAGGCTCTCCACGACTTCGAGAACGCCCCGAAACTCGGTGGCGAGGATCGCGTTGTGAACCTCCAGCGCGTCGGCGGAATCGATCCCCCCGATGAACTCGGCTAAACCCTCGAGATACTCGTTTTCTGCGATCTCGCCCGCTTGGAATCGGTCGAAGCCATCGAACTCGGTCAGGTGAGCGTTGGTGCGGAGTCTGGCGGCGTCGGCGAGTCCGGCAGCCTCGATGCACTCGAGCCAATGCTGCCGCACGGAAACGAGCACACCCCCGAGATCGAAGCAAACGACGCGCACAACCCTATTGTAGGCTACCGCCGGGTCCTGCGATAGGTGGGCTAAGGGTCAGGGCTCGGCGCGCGGATCGGGGCTACCTGTCGGGCGGTTCCGTCCCACGGCTCAGGATCGCGATGTAGTCGGAGTAGCTGAACAATCGGTTGCGTTTCTTCTCGGTCAGTTCCCGCACGATGCCAAGCCTCACAAGATGGCCGAGCGCATTGTTGACCGAAGCTGGGGTAAGACCAGTTTTTGCCACAAGGGAGTTCGAATTAGCCACGGGCCGCTCCATGAGCGCTCGATGGACCTGAAGCGCGGAACGGGCCGCCCGGCCGAGGTCGCCGATCCGGGTTCGGTCTTGCTTCGATAGATCATGAAGCTGCTGAGCGGTCTGAACGGCCTGATTCGAGGTGTACGTCACCGCCTCGGCGAAAAAGCCGAGCCACGACTCCCAATCGCCCGTAAGCCGGACGCTGTTCAGAAGTTCGTAATATCTCTGGCGATGAGTCTTGAAGTAGAGGCTAAGGTAGAGCATCGGTTCCCTGAGCGCCCCCTGCTCGCACAGCAAGAGGGTGATCAAGAGCCTTCCAAGCCTGCCGTTCCCGTCAAGAAACGGATGAATGGTTTCGAATTGCACGTGAGCCAGCGCCGCTTTGAGCAGCGGAGGGGTGGGTTCTGGGACGTCGTGGAGAAACAACTCAAGCTGATTCATGCATTCCTGCACTTCATCTGCCGGTGGGGGAACGAATGACGCATTGCCAGGTCGAGTACCCCCGATCCAGTTCTGGCTGCGCCTGAACTCCCCCGGAGTCTGGACGCTGCCCCTTCCCTTCGCAAGGAGCACCCCATGCACCTCCCGAATCAACCTCAGAGAGAGAGGAAGCCCTTCGTCGAGCAGCCGCAATCCATGATGGAGCGCCGAAACGTAGCGGCTCACCTCGCTCACGTCATCCAAAGGCACCCCAGGTTCCTGATCCAGCTCAAACAGCAACAAGTCCGAAATCGACGACTGAGTTCCCTCGATCATGGAGGACAGCACGGCTTCCTTTCGGACGTACATGTAGAGAAACAGCGAGGTGTCGGGAAGCAGGGTTGAAACGCTATCCAGTCGGCCAAGGGCCAGCAGCGCCTGGTCGAACTTGCTCCGTAGTGAAGGGGTCCAGTCGATCGGCGGGTAGGGCGGCAGCGGCGCGGGCACGAAGGCCCGAGCCTCTTCTCCCACCTTCGAAAGCACCACGTATCTGCCCTGAAGTCCTCGCTTCATCCTAAAATACCGATGTTCGTTATTTTAGCTTAGGGCCATATCCTAAAATAAAGACTCGACAGAGACCCAGAGGATGGAGCCGACGAACCATCGGTCCAAGAAGGGCGCTGAGGTAAGGCGCGGGGATTTCCGGAAGATCGCCACGGGACGGCGGTCCCGGACCAGAAGACTGGTGGAGGCGGCGGGAATTGAACCCGCTTCCAAAACTGTCGTACCTACGGTTCCCACGAGCGTCTCCCCTACTTAGGTTTTCGTCGCGGAGCCCTCCAAGGGGCGGGCTGCCCCGCGCTTAGCTCGATTGTTTTAGCCTACGCGCGCTCCGAGCCGAAGCTCACGCAAGCGATCCGGATTTGGCTACGCCTGAAGGTTGCCTACCGGCTCGGCGGACCCCAGACGCGCGGCAGCTATTAGGCCGCGTAAGCGAAGTTGTTGTTCGCAGTTGCTTTGTTTGCCGCTTTTTACGAGGCCAGCGGCGCCTCGGCTCGCAACCGAAGATCGAACCAGCTCTGTCGAACCCGTTCGCCCCCAAGTTGTCTCAGTCAGTATGACGCGTTTCCTCAGGTTCCGGTTCCTCTGCTGGGACCTTTCCACTAGAAGGACAACAGGCGCCGGAGCTCGAACAACCCACTTGGAGATGGACGACGGACTCGATCGTCTGATACGGGACCACCGCGAGCGTGGGAAGGAATCCCTTTTTGTTGGAGAGGAACGTCGAGAGTACGTTCACCCTGTGGCTCCGCCTGGAACCTTCCTCCAAGCGCTGGAGCGGTCCTTTACAGGCGCAAAGAAGGCAGCGGAGGATGCGAAGAGGTTTTGGAATCAGCCTATTCGAGATGTTCTTCGTCGCACCACGGGTCTGAGGCTGGTGGTCGGCGACTGGAACGCTCAAGTTCCTGTCAGGGTAGTGGATAACGTCATGCCCGAATTCCTCTGGGTCATTGGAGCGCTCAATGATGAGGCCGGGTGGGACGTAATCTTCGCGATGGACGCTCTTCTCGACGCCGCAAAGGGGCTCAAGCGGCTCGCAAGCCTTGCTCGAAAACACCCCGGCTTAGGCTTTACGGTGGGAGAGTGTGAAGCCGAAAGCGAGAGAATTCACAGCCTCCTCAGGGCCAGCGGCGCTTCGGCGCTCTTGCAGCGGTTCCGGAGCGTGCCCAGAGACCTTCTCGGATGCTATTGGTACAACCCGTCAGACCCGAGAATCGACCTGTATTGGATGGCGATCGCCACCCTTGCGAAGGTCCTGAACGTTTCGGTCGAGTCGCTCACCGTCGTCGTGCTGGCTCATGAACTGGCTCACGCCTACTCTCAACTGGGTCGAGACATCGATAAGTGGGATTGGCCGGTGTTCTTCTTCCATAAAACATCGAAAGATGTGGTGGAAGGCATCGCCCAGTTCTACACAGAGCTTGTCGTCCACGACCTTGCCCCCCGATATCCCGATGCCAGACGCGCCTACCAGAGACTCTTGAAGCTCCAATCGGGGCCTTACCTCGCTCACCTCGATTGGAAACCGAACGACACCCATCGAGGGGAGATCATTCGCTCGGCGATGATGGAGTTTCGTCGATCGGGCGAGCTCACGCACGAGGAGTTTCTGAGACGCCTGGATCGGTAGGCTGGGTACAAGCTGGATTACCGAGCCTCGACGGCAAGGGGATAGGCCACCAAGAACGACTCTTCAACTTCGTAGTCCAAGAGCGGCTTGAGAACTTTGCATTGGGGTCGGCGCAGCAGGAGCCGAAGGGCGCCCTTTTCATCGCCAGAAGAGAAGTGGTCGAGGGCGGCCCGCACGGAGGGATCGCGCCTTCCCCCCGACGAAGCCATCGAAAGCAGCGCCGCATCCCGCTCGAACCCCTCCGTCATGAAGAGGCGATAGGCTGTCGATTCGACGCCGACGATCCGGGCGACTCCGAGCAAGCAGCGGCGGCGCGTGATGACCGAGCGGCACTGCGCCGCAATGCCGAGGATACGGGGAATGTCGCCTTCATCTCCCACCGCTCCGAGCGCATACGCCATCTCGCTTTCGGCCTCGTCGCCGTGTCTGCCAAGGGTCTCGCGGAGGACACTTGCGAGTTCCCGGAAGCCGATTTCAGCTACAGCCTCCGCAGCGGCGATTCGCAGGCTGGGGTAGGGGTCCCTGAGAGCCTCGGCCACGACATCGATGGCTGCCGTTGAGCCCAAAACACGAAGCGCCTGGAGCGAACTCCTTCGAAGATCGGCATCGTTGGGATCGGACGCGGCGGAGATGAGCGGCTGCTCGGCCTCCTTACATCCCAACTTGCCTAAGGCCTTCGCTGCCGCTCGCCGAAGGTTCGATCGGGGGTTTTGGAGGTGCAAGACCAGCGATTCGAGTGCCCTAGGATCGCCAATCTGCCCGAGCGCTTCGATGGTCTCTTCCTCGACGAGGTCTTGGTGCTCCGTCAGTTGGTGGACGAGTTCGACGACCGCTCGCTCCGTACCCATGGTCGCGAGCGCGAGGGCCGCCTCTCGCCGAACGGAAGGCGAGGGGTCATGGAGCGACTTCGCAATCTCATCGACGGCGAGCGTGAACCGGCTCTTGGCCGCCGACCGAATCGCGTCGCCGCGGCGGGACGGGTCCGTCGAGCGCGCAAGCCGCTTGACCGCTCGGAATCCGGCGGGATTGACCTGTTTCAGTTGCCGAAACGCCTCGCGAAGCCTGAGCGACCCCGCCTCGCGCACCGGAAGCAAGAAGAAGACCGAGGTAAACCGAAGCCCCATCGTGACGGAAAACACGACCTTGTAGGCGTCGGGAGCGGCGAGTACGCCCCGAAGGAACTCCATCGTCGCCGCGCCGGCAAGGGGGGCCAAGCCGCCCACAATCGCCTGCAAAGCGAGGCCGACGCCGATGTACGTCGCGCGGTCCTCCGTCTTGGCGGTTGCGAATAGAAGATTAAGCTGGCAGAGCGCGACACCGCCCCAAACGGCCCCGCTGAACACATGGCCGGAAATGAGAATCGCCGCGTTGGCGATATCTCGGCCCGGAAAGCAGAACAGCCACATCAAAGGGGAGAACGCAAGGCCGATCGAAAGCAGGGCAAGGACGGGTCGGTTGCCATAGCGGTCGGCAAGATAACCCCAGAATGGCGTCAGCGCGATGCTGCCCAGCGCGTGGGTCGCCGCAGCGAACTGGATCACCGTGAAGGGCATTTTGAGGCTCTCCAAAGCGAAAGCAGAGAAGAGGTTGCCCGGAAACACCTGCCCAATCACGAACACGGCGAGAAACCCCAAGACGGGTCGGAAGCCGTGGTCCTTCAGCGGCCCGACGAACGACACGATCGCCCTCTTGAGCGGCATCCGGATCGGCCTTTCGCGCGTCAGGTCGCGCATGAAGAGAAACATCGTGAAGCTGGCGACCGCGCACACCCACCCGACGCCAAACACTACCGAATAGCCCAATGCCTCGTTCCCCGACCTTTCGAACGCATCGAGCACGAGCCCCATCAGGGTCCCGGCGAGGGCGCCGACCGCGGTCGCGATCATTTGGCGTCGCCCGAAGTACCAGCCTCGGGAAGAAGGAGGGACCAGTTCGGCGAGCCAGTCGTTGTAGATCGGGTTCACCAACAGGACGGCCGCTCCCGCCAACGACACGCAGACGGCGAGGAACGTCAGACGCCAGGTGTCGGGCAAAGGCAGCAGCGGCAACGCGACGAGCGGCAGATACAGCAAGCGCCAAAGGAGAGCGCCCGGAAGCACGAACCGTTTGTACGACTCGACGCCGCGACCCCAGATCGCGCCGGGAATCTGGAGAACGCCCAACATGCTGGGGAGCGCCACCAGCAAGTTCACCCACGCATCGGAACCCCCCAAGTACCGAACGAAACCCACCAGAAACGCTCCTGTGACGAGGGTGGCGAACGCGGTGGCAAACGCTGCGTCGAGAGTGGCAAAACGCAGCGTTCGGAGCGTTTGAAGGCGATTCGGGGGTTCCATTCGATCCCTTTCGAATCCCCAAAAGAGAGGGCGCCTCGCCGACCCCCTCGTCGAGGTGAGACGCAAACTTTTGGGATTCGAATTCGTGTTGGCGGGAGCTTACGCGGTCAGCGCGTTGGAGGACTCCACGAGGGCCCGCGTCGTTTCGGCGTACCGGTTCATAACGCCGCGCGCAACCTGCACGATCTCGCCCTCATGCTTCGATTCGAACTCATGGGTCGCGTTTCGAATGGACTCTTCCGCCGACGATGCGCTCGCAACGGCCTTGCGATACCAGGAAACGCCCCCTTCGTCCTCGATTTCGAGGAACATCCCATTCACGGCGAGGAACGTTACGGTAGCGACGAAGCCGGTCGCTTCATTGCCCCGTTGAAACGGGTGCTTTCGGTCGAAAGCGAACAGAAGTTGCCCGGCTTGCTTCAAGATGTCGCTGTTCGAGCCGTAGGAGTACTGAGCATGAGTCGCGGCCTCTAGCGCCAACGCGTCGAACGACAGCGGCGTGCGCGTGACCTGGAGGTTGAGCCAGATCATGTCTTGAACCGTAAGATATCGAGGGCCGCACATTGCGTGAGATTATCCCTTATTGGAGGCGTTTTCGGCTTGGGTTCTTGGGACGAAAGAGCCGGGAGAACGCGCGCGGAGTTCAACTCTACTCGCTCGTCAAGACCGCTTTCTTCCACCCGCGCACGGAGTTCATGGCGGCCCACTCTTCGACCCGTCCCAAATCGCCGAGGGTCAGAATTCGCGTGGAGAGCTTGCCCGCCCGGATCAACTCCGCCCGAAAAACGCCCTCCAAGAGGCCGCACTCGACCGGTGGCGTGTACCAATCACCCTCGAAACGGTAGGCGATGTTGGCGCGTGACGTCTCCGTAACTTCGCCGCGCACGTTGGTCCGGAGGACATCGTCCGCGTCGGGGTGTCGGGCAAGCGCCTCTTGCCACTCGTTTCGAATCGTAGTCTTGTAGTAGTGGAATGCCTGCCCAGGGTCGATCGGCCTTGCGTCGAGGGCAACGCGAAGCGGCCGCTCGGGCCAAGGGACGAGGGCTTCGGCCTCGATGTTGATTCCTCCTCGCGAGTCGAGGATCAGCCGAACTCTCCGGGGCGAATCGTCCCATCCGAGCGCCGACTCCAGGAGCTTTCGTCGCGCCGCGCTCGGGTCGAAGGGAAACGTCCAATACTCCGCAGATTGGCTCAGCCGCAAAAGGTGGGCGTCGAGAAGCCAGTAGCCGATCTGCTCGTCGGCGGCGACGGAAGCCGAAGTCGGTGGACTGCCCCACAAAAGAGTCTCGAAGAGGTCGAACGGAGGCAGCGCGGGCTCCGCAATGAGAGCCTTCATCCGGCACTCGTCGAACTCAAGGTCGGGGTCGGAGTCCGAGATGATGCCCGACCCCACGGAATAGGTCGTGAGCCCCGACTCGAAGTCGGTAAGGGCCGTCCGGATGGCGACGCTGAACTGCGCTCTCCTCCCCGGAAGCACGCAGCCAATCGCGCCGCAATAGACTCCCCGAGGGGCGCCTTCCAACTCCCGAATCACCTGCGTGGCCCGGACCTTCGGCGCGCCGGTAACCGATGCGGGCGGAAATGTCGCGGCGAGAATCCTCTCCAGGCCGGCGTCGGTCTCTGAGCGGACCGTCGAGGTCATCTGCAACACGGTGGGGTGACGCTCGACCTCAAAAATCGGATCGACGCGAACCGTACCCGTGCGGGCTACTCGCCCCAGGTCGTTCCTCACCATATCGACGATCATGCGGTTCTCGGCCCGGTCCTTTTCGGAGCGTGCCAACGCCCTCATCTGCTGCACATCCTGCGCATAGGTCAACCCTCGCCTCGCGGTTCCTTTCATCGGCTTGGAGATCACCTCATCGCCCGAAATCGAGAGGAAAAGCTCGGGCGATAGGCTCGTCACGGCGAACCTGGGAGTCTGAAGGAACGCAGCGTATCGGAGGGCGGCAGGCAAGTTCGCGGCCTGAAAGAGCAGAAACGGGTCGAAGGCGAGTTCGCTCGCAAGCTGAAACGTAAAATTGACCTGATACGCATCGCCGTCGCGCAGGTAGTCCTTGATCCGCCGGAGAGACTCAAGATAGGCGGACCTTTCGATGCCCTCTCGCCACAAAACGGCCGGAAGCGGCGCGAAGCTGGCGGGAGACTCAGACTCAGTTAGTTGATCGTAGATGGCGAACCACAAGAGCGGAAGCCCGGCCAAGGGGGGGTGCGACTCGATCGAGGGGTCGAACGCCGGGCCTGCTTCGTACGACAAGAATCCTACGGCGCACGCGCCTCGATGGGTGAGCCGCTCGATATCTCGCAGGGCAGAGGGCACTTCGCCCGGCTCGAAACACTCGATGAGGGCGCGGGGGGATTCCCCTTGCAGCCATCTTCCGCCTGCATCGTCATGAATTCGGAGGAGGGCGAACCCTGGGGATTTGAGGGGGCGGCGAATGGGCTGGAGCGGGGTCGAACGGATCAAGTCCGGATGAATTATCGCACAGGCTTCGGGGCCGCTGGGCTACCCGACAAGGAAGTCGGCGGTCTTGTGGGGGAGCGAGGCCGCGTTGCTGGCCAGTTCGACGAGTCGCGGGGCATAAGCAAACACCCGCTCCGCAAGAAACGCCGTATGCCCATCTCGGTCTTGGGCTCGGCCGACCACCGTCACATAAGGCGAACAGACGATCGCGTGCCCATATTTCCGGTACACCGCGTCGAAGCACGTCACGTTCAGTAGCCCGGTCTCGTCTTCCAGGTCAAAAAACACGACGCACTTGCCGCTTGGAGTCGGAGGAAATCGAAGGCGGATCGGGTTCCCGACGACGAAAGCCTTCACCCCTTGAGGGAGCCTTCGCGCGTCCGCGGCCGTAAGCCCCCCTCTCTCTCGGATTCTCTCTCGCTCGAAGGACAGCAGGTGGCTCTCGACGTCGAGATCGAGAAGGGCGCGTTCGTGGAGAGCCTTCTCAGCCGCGTTGAAGTCCGCGATCCCGTCGGGAATTTCGGGTTCCGGGACGCCGAGGTCAAGCCCTCCGTGCTCCTTTCTTGCATGGGCGAAGTCGAGCGCGCGCGGGATCGCCCAAAGCATCGCCCGCCGATTGGGGTGAAGGGCGTCCAACGCGCCGCAAAGCAGGAGAGCTTCGAGTTCGTCTCGTTCGGGCCGCGTCCTCGCAACGAACTCGAAGAAGGAGGACGCTGCCTGCCCCCCGCTGACGCTTCGGGCAACCGTCTGGGGCGCGGGATCGCTCGCCCCACAGGCCAGTTCACCAGCGCTCATATGGGGTTCTGCGGGCGAAAAATTCGCCGCGTTTCGGACGGCTTCTACGGGAGAAGTCGCAAGTTCATCGCCCCGAGGTTTGGCATCGAGGATTCTTTGGCATGTGTCTTTCGAGAGTCCCTTGACCTGCATCAGCCCGACTCGAATCGCGCTGCGGGGGACCAGAAGTTGGGGGTCGGTGCGGGATCGAAAATCCTCGACGGAGAAAGTCTCGCAACTCCTCTGGACGCAGGGCGACAAGATCGCCACGCCCCGCGCGCGAGCTTCATTGACGAGGGTATGCGGGCCGTAATAGCCTGCGGGCTGGGCCGTAAGAAGCGCAGCGAAGTACTCGGCTGGATAGTTTTGCTGGCAGTAGATCGAGCGGATCGAAATCTCCGCGAAAGCGAGCGCATGCCCTTGCGCGAACCCGTACCCCTTGAAGCCAGCGACGTACTCATACACCTGCTCCGCGACCCCTTCTGAAAAGCCCTGTTCCTGGATTCTCTTCAGTATCTGTTCTTTGATCTGAGCGCCGTAATCCTCGCGCCTGCGCTTGTGGATCGACTCCCGCATCTCCTCAGCCTCGCCGGAGGTGAACCCGCAAAAGGTCTGCAAGAGTTGATCGACCTGCTCCTGAAACACGATGATCCCGTAGGTGAGTCCCAATATCCTCTCGAACTCAGGGTGCGAGAAGGTGTAGGGTTTCCCCCTTCGCCGAGCGATGAGTTCGTTGATCTTGACCGCGCCGCCCACTCCAGGCCGGATGCCCGCCTGCACAAGGCTCGCATCGTGCAGGTTATCCGTGCGCAGCCGGACATGAGCCTGCCTCATCGCGGGGGAAGCGGACTGAGGGATGCCGATCAACTCCCCCGACCTCATCGCCCGGTAGGTTTCAGAGTCGTCGAGGGCGATCGACTCGACGTTGAACTCGGAATCGGAAACCCGAATTCGCTCCTGAGTGCCTGAAAGAACGTCTTGCCCCCGAAGGCAAAGGATGTCGAACTTATCGAAGAAGTACTTTGCGCTCCGCTTGTCCCATTGAATGATCCGAAAACCGGCCTCTTCCCCTTCGAAGAGTTTGGAAGGCGTCGGGAGCGGGAACTCGTCCGGAAGCCCGGCCCCTTCCCGCTCGAACGAGGGGATTCGTTCCCGCACGAAGGGGGACGCCGACTCCATGACCGGGACCGTCTCCGCAAGAGGGGAACTCGAAATCACGAGCCCGGACGAATGCGCCCGGATGTTGCGAGGGACATCCATCAACCTCTCCGCGAGATCGAGCACCCACCGGAAGCGCTCCTTGGGAATCGCCGAGCCCGCCAGTTCGGGTCGCTTTTCGAGCGCGGCCTCCAGGTGGTGGGGCGAGATGCCCCCATGAATCCTCTTGGCCAAGAACCCGATCATCTCTTGCGGGAGCCCAAGCGCTTTGCCCACGTCCCGCACGATTCCGCGCGTGCAATAAGCGCCGATCGCAGAAATCCCGGCGACCCGGTCCGCGCCATAGGTTCGGGTCAGGTAAGCCCGCACCGCATCGCGCTGAGAAGCTTCGAAGTCGATATCGATATCGGGCCTCTTGCTGCCGTCTTCGGGAAGGAACCGGTCGAAATGGAGATTGTGTTCGTAGGCGTCGATCCTCGAAAGCCCCAAAACGAAGGCCGTCACGGAATCGACGACCGAGCCGCGTCCGCTGAAGAGGATGTTGTGGTCGCTCGCCCACCTGCAAGCATCCCAAATCGTCAGGAAGTGGTCGGCGAAGTTCAACCGGCAGATTCGATCGAGCTCATGGTCGAGCCTTCGCTGAAATCCCGGCGTCAACCGCTTTCTTCGCAGGGCAGCGCCGGCATAGGCGACTTCGCGGAGGGCCTGGGGAGGATCGGGGAACCTCGAAGGCAGGCGGGTCCTGCTCGGCAACACCTCCGAATCGCATCGCTCGACGACCCGAAGAGTGTTTTCGAGTAGGTCCACCCGGTCGGCGAACAACTCGCTCATTTCCGCCGAGGAACGAAGGTACCTCTCCGCGTTCAGCGACCTTTCGGGTCGGGGCGGCGCGAAGGGCTGGCTGGGGTGACGGAGGAGCTTTCGCCCGATCAATTCCTCGACCGTGCAGAGGGTTTGGGAGCAAACGAGCACGTCTTGAGCGGGAAAGTGCTCCGGCCGCGCATGGGTGACGACTCCCCCCGCTACCGGCACGACCTGCATCGACTCCGCCAGTTGCAGGAGGTCTTCGTTGCAGGCTCTTTGCCAAGGGAGGAAGCTGCGCTCGATCTCGACGAACACGTTGTCCCGCCCGTAGAGGTCGATCAGCCTCGCAAGCTCCCTTCGCGCGTCGTCGTAGCGCTTTTGGATCACCAACCGGTCGACCGGCCCCCCATCCCCTCCGGTCAGGCAGACCAGCCCCCGCGCGTGTCGGGCGAGCCGTTCATAGGTACAAAGGGGGTACTGGCGAGGCTCATTCAAATGGCATTCGGTGATGAGCTGGGAGAGGCTGCCGTACCCTTCCTTGCTGCGAGCGAGGAGGACGTACTTCCCTCCACAGGGCATCTCGACGCTCGCCCCGACGAGGGGTTGGACTCCTAACGCTTTACACCTCTTCGCAAACTCCACCGCGCCGACCAGCGAAAAGGGGTCCGCCAGAGCTGCGGCGCGCATTCCCCCAGCTGCGAGCAAGCTGGGAATCTCCTCGGCGAGCATCGTGCTCCGCCCGAACGCGTACCCGGAGTAAAGGTGCAGTGGCGCATAGTCGGCCACGCGCCGTTTCTGGGCACCGGATTCGCGTAGCGGGGAGGAGGAGCGACGGCTTTCCGCAGGGTTCTCGCCCGACCAAGAGCGGAAGTAATTCTCATCGCTGGACCAATCGGGCTCCTTCACCAACCCGAGCGCGCGGCTTACCTTCTCGTCGCGAACTTTTCGTACCCGGAGGTTCCATTCGTTGCGGTGATCCTCCTCGTAGGCGGGGGCGTTGCCGGGGTTCGTCGACACGGGCGATTCGAGTTCGCGGATCGCCTCACGGCGAATCCCTCGTGGGTCCAAAAAGCGCACGACCTCACGCGCGGGCGCGCCCATCCACCATTCGCCTGCCTCTCGCCATCGGGCAAGGACTCGGCGCTGAACCTGGGCATTGTCCGCGTCCGCCATCGCTCAATTCCATCCAGTGGCGTCTCTCCAGAGCTTCAGGAGTTTGACTCGTCGAGGGAACGAGAGGTCGGAGGCATGAACGACCGACTTCGCGCCGTATTGCTCTCGAATCGTATGAAGAGCCGGTTCGACCTCCCTCCTTTCCGAGGGGATAGAAAGGTATCGAAAGTCCGACTGAGTTCGCCGGGCGGGCTGCAGGGCGGGAAGGCGCGCGGACATCGCGACGATGGGAGCTTGAGGGCGCTCCCTGAGAATCGCCTGCAAGGCGCATTCCACCGACCTGGCGTCTCGAAGCGGCTTCGCGAAACTCCGTTTGCGGACCTCAGGCGCGCCTGATTCAACCTCGATGCGAAGGTTCAGTCTTTGACTCTGCTGCTCGGAGTCTGTGAGCTTTCGCCCCAACTCCTCGGCGAGATCGCGGACCGCGCCCAGCAGTCCCCCTTCCACCTCAACGGGAGATTCGAACGAGACCCTGGCGAACACAGATCGAGGAGGATAAAGGGCGCGAACGGGCGCGCTCCCCTTTCCAATCGCGCAGAGTCGGATGAGAGGGGCTTCCTCGCCGAATTGCTCCCGAAGCACCTCCTGGGGGAGATCGGCAACCTGTCCTGCCGTCCGATAGCCGAGGAACCGAAGCCGCTCTCGCGTGGAGGGCGATAGAGGAGTGAGCAAGCTCACGGGAAGAGAGGCCACGAAATCCCTCGGGGCAAGCGTGGCGGTCTTGCACTCTTCGACCCACTCCGCAGAGCCCAAGCGGTGGCCCGCGACCTCGCACACCACCCGCGACAGCCACTTCGCCGAACTCATTCCCCCGCGAAACGCCATCGAAGTCCGGTCGTGCAGCGCAAGCCGCAGCTCCCGAGCAGTCAGGTAGGGGTCGGGATGAGCCGAAAGATCGAGATACGCCCGGTCATCCGATTCGGGCTCGATGACGTCGGCGAACTCGGCGCAAACGTCGAGCCAAGCCTCCTTATAGGGGCGCAAGGCCTCTTCGGAACGTTCGACGATCGCGCAGTCCTTCACCAGGGTGCGCGCTTCGGCTATCCTCATTCCAAGCCGCACCCCGCGAGCGAGAGCCTCTGGGGAGGCGTCGAGCACCCTTTTTGCCTCCTCGACGACGAAGGGCGCTCCACGCAAGGCCGAGTGAATCTCGGTAAACACAAACGAGTAGAAATGAGGTGCGCTAATGTGCAATATATAGTGCATACTTGTCTACTATTATAGGGCATTTTTTCTTGAACACAACACCCTTTCGAAAAAACAATCCGAAAATTCACGCCCCATCAGGCGGCCAAGCGCTCGACGCCTTCTGGAGCGACCTCCGCACGGCGCTTTCAGGCGACCCCTTCGACGCCGTGATCCCCCTTCTCAGTTGCGATATAGCGCTCGGAGACTGCCGCGTCCGGATCGTCGAAATCGAGTTGTATCGGGGCGCGAGCGACCCAGGCAGCCACGCCTACCGAGGCCCGACCGCTCGCAACGCCACGATGTTTGGTCCTCCCGGCAGGGCTTATGTGTACTTCACCTACGGCAACCACTGGATGCTGAACATCTCGGCCGCGCCTGAGGGTGTGCCGTCGGCCTTTCTCCTCCGAGCGGCGCAGCCCCTCGAAGGGACCGAACCGATGCAAGCCCGGCGATCCAAGGCGAAGTCCCCCGCCGATCTGCTTTCGGGACCAGGCAAGCTCACGCAAGCCCTCGCTATCGACCGGGGATACGACGGCGCGGACCTGCTCGATTTGTCATCGACCCTCAGAATCTTGCCCGGATCAGCCTGTTCAGAAGTCCTCTACGGCACGAGGATCGGCATTGCGAAAGGGAAGGGGGACCTTCACCCTTGGAGGTTCGTTCGGGCGGACCTTTCGGAGTGGCGATCGAGCCGCTCCAGCGTCCTCACAACGCTCAGGGATTGGCGCGATCCCCGTTCGCACATTGGAGAAATGGGGTAGGCAAAAAACGAAGAAGGCCACCCTGACCGCGGCCTTCGAATCGCGAGTGGCTACGGGGAATTATCGATTGCGCTTGCGCCGAGACGCAAGAGCGACAGCGCCCAATCCAAGGGCCATCAGGCTCCCAGGTTCGGGAACGATCGAAATGGTCTGCTGCACCAAACCGACGGACGCAAGGTCGAACGCCTGCGAATCGACGGCGGAGAGCGTGAAGGTCTTCTTCACACGAATCTTGTCCGAACCGTAGTCGAAGAGGATCGTGTGGGAGTAAGGAAGCTGCGAGTTCTCATCGAGCACGGCATTGTGCGAGCCGATGACCGTGGGGTTCTGGGGATCCGCCAGGTCCTCGATAACCTCGTTCAGGAAGATGGTCCCGCTCCCCGAAAGCGCTCCGAGCACGTTGAGGACCAAGAGGTCGCTCACCATCGGCGCAGGAGCAGCCGCATCGTACGTGATGAGAATGCTCCCAACTCGATCGGGCAACGAATCTCCGACGCTCGCGTTCGGGAAGTAGAAGTCGATGTAGTTCGGGCCGGTCGCGTAACTCGCCCCCGACACGAGTGAGCCCACGATGCTCACGTTGGAAAAGATGATTTGAGCCTGGGCCGCCGATAGGGTCAACGCGCCCAAAGCCGCCAGACCGAACAGCCGAAATGATTTCATACCAAGCATAACCTCTCCAAGAATCACCGACAGGAGGGGCAAGCGGCAAGCAATGCGAATCCGCTAGGCTCCCTCGTACGAACGATGCATTTAGGATACACCATTTGGCCAACTCTCACCCGGCAAAGTTGCTGCCACAATCGGCGGGCGCTTCGAGGGCCCATCAAAACTGGCGTTTTTGCGGGGCGCGGCGCGTCACAAAACGGGAAAAGGGCGCCGGAGGCTGTCCCGACGCCCTTCGTGGGTCGGCAAGCGCCCTAGGACTTGTTCCGAACGACGATCTTTCGGGTCTTCGGCTCCGGCTCTTGAGCCAAGGGCATAGACACGTATACGAAGCCCTTATCGAACTCGGCGTCGACCTGAGACACGTCGACGCCCTCGGGCAAGACGAGCGATCTGGAGAACGCGCCGTAGGAATGCTCTCGCCGGTAGACCCGCGCGCTTTCGGCGAGCTCCTCAGTCTTGGTCTCCCCGCGAATCGTAAGAATGCGGTCTTCGATCGAGACGTTGAGGTCCTCGGGAGCGATGCCTGGGACGGCGGCCTTGATGACCAGCTTGCCCTCCGTCTCAAACACGTCGATCGGCAAAGCCGACATGCCTGCGCGCCCCGTTCGAGGGGTCGGCACCGGGCCAAACATCCGGTCGAACCAGTCTGAAACTTCGGCCAGCCTCTCAAAGGGGTCGATTCGAATGAGTGAGTTGTTCATAGTGTTCCTCCTTGATGTTTCGATTTTGCCGCGTCACCCGAAGGAGCCTCGGGCGACATGAGCCTTATGACATCAACTTACATTAGTGTATAAGCAGTAGGGCATGGAAAAGTTCCCGCCTTGGTCGAGGTGCCAGAATCTCGAACGAGGCAACATGAGGGAACTCGCGTGCGAAATCCTGGTCGTAGGCGGAGGGGTGGGCGGATGCGCGGCGGCGCTCGCAGCCGCAGACGCAGGCCGGTCCGTGATCTTGACCCAACCGACGGCCTGGATCGGGGGCCAGTTCACGTCGCAGGCCGTGCCGCCCGACGAGCATCCTCACATCGAGAGCTACGGCTGCACGCGATCGTATCGGTCGTTCAGAGAGCGGGTTCGGGCCCACTATCGCGCCGAGTTCTCGCTCTCGGAGCGGGCGATGCGCGCTCCCCACTTGAACCCAGGAGCCGGGTGGGTCAGCCGACTGTGCTTTGCGCCGCACGTGGGCGTTCGCGTACTGGAAGAGATGCTCGCCGGACCCATGGCCGACGGTCGACTGACGTTGCTCAGGCGGTATGAGGCCGTTCGAGCGGAAGCCGACAGCGACCTGGTCCGGAGTGTTGAGTTCCGCTCGCTGGACTCCGGCGAGGGCCTCGTCATCGCCGCGAAGTACGTTCTGGACGCGACCGAGACCGGGGACCTTCTGCCTTGGGTCGGGGCCGAGTACCGCGTCGGCGCTGAGTCGCAATCGGAAACCGGGGAGCCTCACGCCTTGCCCGGCCCTTCCCGTCCAGAGTGTGTGCAAGGCATCACGTGGTGCTTTGCGATGGGCTTCCAGGAAGGCGCGGACAACACGATCGAGCGGCCCCGAAGTTACGAACGGTGGAGAGCCTACCGGCCTGATGTCTGGCCGGGGCATCTTCTGAGCTGGACGACTCAGGATGTTCAGACCCTTCAGCCCCGCCGGTGGACCCTCTGGGGGAAAGACTCTCCCGATGGACTGGGTCTGTTCGAATACAGGCGAATCGCGAGCCGCGAGACCCTCGCTGACCCAGGCACAGAAGAGGTGACGATCGTCAACTGGCCCCAAAACGACTACTTCGTCGGCCGGGTGATCGACGAGCCTCCCGAAGTCGTCGCTCAACGGCTCGAGGAAGCCCGCGAACTGTCGCTGAGCCTCCTGTTTTGGCTGCAGACGGAGGCCGAGCGACCCGACGGCGGAACGGGTTATCCCGAACTCCGTTTGCGCCCGGACATTACGGGAACGGCGGACGGGTTGGCCTTGGCTCCGTACCACCGCGAGTCCCGACGCATCGTCGCTCAGTGGACCGTCTCGGAGAACTACGTGGCGGCGGGCTGCAACCCTGGCAGAACCCACGCCGAGCCGATCCCGGACTCGGTGGGAATCGGGAGCTATCGCATCGACCTGCACCCGCGCACCGGTGGGCTGGGGACGATCGATATCCCTTCGGTCCTGTTTCAGATCCCCTTGCGCTCGCTGACGCCGGTGCGGCTCCGCAACCTCTTGCCGGCGGCGAAGAACCTGGGCGTCACCCACATCGCCAACGGCTGCTACCGGCTGCACCCGATCGAATGGAACGTGGGGGAAGCCACGGGGACCCTCGCCGCATTTTGCTTATCCTCCGGGTGCGAGCCAAAGGACGTTTCGAACTCCGAGACGCTCTTCCGAGCGCTGCAAAACCAATTGCGCGCGCGGGGAGTGGAGTTGGAGTGGCCTCCCGAGGCGACCCCTCCTGGCTGGCCTTATTAAGCGCGTTGGCAGAGGAACTTGCCGAGCGGGTGAATCCTGAGAGGTTCTGGCTCGTAATCATGCATTAAGGAGGTTGCAGATGGTTCCCGTTGAGCAAAGGGGTTATGTGCATCCAGAGGCGCTGGTGTCAACCGATTGGCTGGCAAAGAATCTGGACGATCCATCGATTCGGGTGTTCGAAGTGGATGAGGACACGGCGCTCTATGGCCAGGGGCACGTTCCGGGGGCGATCGAGTTGCACTGGATGCGCGACCTGAACGACCCCGTCGTGCGGGACTATATCGACCGGGAGCAATTCGAGCACCTGATGGGTGGGTTTGGGGTTTGCGCCGAAACGCCGGTGGTCTTCTATGGAGACCGCAACAACTGGTGGGCCGCCTACGCCTTGTGGCTGTTCTCCCTGTTCGGACACCGAGACCTGAGAATCGTAGATGGGGGCCGGCAGAAATGGATCGCCGAAGGGAGGCCGCTAACGAAGGCGATTCCTACCTTCGAACCTGCGCTCTACCGGGCCAAATTGCGAGACGACTACCGCGAGCGGGCCTTCCGCGATGAGGTCCTCGAACACGTCAAGAAACACGGCAAGCTCGTCGATGTGAGGTCACCCGAGGAATTCAGTGGAGAGACCTCGTTCCTCCCCGAGTACCCGAACGAGGGCGCTTTGCGCGGGGGGCATATCCCTGGCGCGGTCAACGTCCCTTGGGCAAGGGCGGTCGATGCGGCCACGGGCTGCCTCAAGGGCGCGGACGAACTCAGGAAAACCTACGAGTTCGACGCCCATTTGACCCCCAGCGACGACCTCATCGTGTACTGCCGAATCGGCGAGCGGAGCAGCCACACCTGGTTCGTCCTCAAGTACCTCTTGGGGTTCCGCCACGTTCGCAACTACGACGGGAGTTGGGCCGAATGGGGGAACCTCGTCGGCGTCCCGGTGGCCAAGTCTCCCTAGCTTAGTCTGAAAGTCCGCGGACCCTTCGAACTCGGTTCCAGCAGCAGCGTGATGATCTCGAAGGGTCGATATTCGAGGATGAACGCATCCTCCGATCTCTCGACGGGTTGCTCCTTTCGCTCTTCGAGGTTGCACCGCCATGCCTTTCGGATGGGCCGTGAGCACGTCAGGTGGGCTCGCCCCCGCGTGTTGTGGCACTCGTAAAGCCGCACGAGGATGCCATTGCCGTCCTCGGCTCTCTTGACGGATTCGACCACAAGGTTCGCATCGTCTACGGCCACGAACGGGTCGAGTTCGTCGGTTTCTCCCTCGGTAGGGTCGAGCCACGCCCACCGCACCGGACTGTTGATTGCGTAGGCCGCTCCCACAACTTCCGAGAAGTTGAGCGGACCATAGTGAGGGTAGAGCACGTAGGTGAACCTGTGCACGCCCATGTCGCATTCGGGATCGGGGGCCTTCGGCGCGCGGAGCAGGCTCAACCGCATCACGTTCCCGTGGATGTCGTAGCCGTACTTGCAGTCGTTGAGCAGCGCCACACCTCGGTCGCCCTCGCTGAGGTCGGCCCACTTCTGGGCCGGGACTTCGAATCGAGCGAGGTCCCAACTCGTGTTGTAATGGGTGGGGCGCTCGACGTGGCCGAACTGAATCTCGTAGGTGGCCCTCATCGCGTTCACGTTGACCGGGAAGGCGACCTTGAGCAGCTTGTCCTCTTCGTGCCAATCGACTTCGGTGTCAAACCGGATCCCCGGCGTTGGTCCCAAGCTGACGCGCTGGCGAATCGTGCTCTTGCCCACCTTCCTCACCGACTCGACGGCGACGCGCACAGGACCTCGCTCCACGACCTCGAAGCTCTCGGCTTTCGCGAGATCCTTGCGGGTCTCGTAGGCGAACACGTCGATGTCCCAAGCCGACCAAAACAGCGGCTTGTCCTCGAAGAGTTGGAACACATTGGCGAGTTGGCCCGGTTGAACGAACTCGACCCCGTCTTCGAGGCTCTGAATGCTGGTGATGTTGCCGTGAGCGTCGAAACGGACCGCCACTTCGTCGTTTTGAATCTTCCGGCCGCTGACTCGAAGGCGGGGTTTCTGCGAAGGGGGCTCGTCGCCGATCTCGCCCACAGCGACCGAACCCAGAGCCGCTGAAGGGGTGGCGAACAACAGCGCCTTCTCGCCGAACGGCTCGGCCACTTGAACCGGCAGCACCTGTCTCCCCACCCGAATCGAAGACGGCTCGCCCTCCTCGTTCCAGGGAATCTGAGCCTGGGAAGAAAGCGTCGAATTGTGGAACAATGCGAGGGGCCGCTTCAGGTCCCGAGAGTCTAACTGCGACCCGATTTCTACGAGCTTTTCCCGGACGATCTCTCCGGCCTCCTTCTGAACCCGCTCGTAATCTCGTGCGGCGTCGACATATACTTCCCGCACCGACGAGCCCGGCAAAATGTCGTGGAATTGGTTGAGGAGCAGGAGCTTCCAGAGACCTTCGAGCTGGGCCGCGGGATAGTTCTTGGGAAACTTCGGCGAAAAGCAGCAAAGCAGTTCCGCGTCCCGAAGGAGGAACTCGCCGAGGCGGTTGCCCTTCTTCACCGCCGCCTGGCTCGTGTAGGTTCCCCGGTGCATTTCGAGGTAAAGCTCGCCGACCCAGACGGGCAGGTCGCGGCTGCGGGACTTGGCCACCCGGAAGAACTCCGCCGCGCTCTTGCCGAATTGAACCTGGGGAAGCAACGGCGTGTGAGAGGCGCGAGTGAGAAACTCGAGGTGCCGCTCGGTCGGGCCCCCTCCCCCATCCCCGAAGCCGAACACGTACAAAGAGTGGTTGGAGCGGGCGTGGTCTTTATGTTGCCGGACGCTCTTGAGAATCTGACTGGGCGTGCAATCCCCGATGTAGGTGTCGGCCGGGGGGAAGTGCGACCAAACTTGTGTGCCGTCGATGCCCTGCCACCAGAAGGTGTTGTGCGGAAACTTGTTGAACTGGTTCCAACTGATTTTCTGCGTCAGGAAGTACTCGATGCCGAACTGAACGAGGATTTGAGGCAGCGCGGCGGAGTATCCGAACACGTCGGGAAGCCACATATCGACCGTCGAGACTCCCAGCTTTTCGCGAAAGTACTTTCTACCGTAAAGGAACTGCCGCACCAGGGATTCCCCGCCGGTCAAGTTGCAGTCGGCTTCGATCCACATCGACCCAACCGGCTCCCATCGGCCCTTTCGGGTCGCGTCGCGGATGCGCTCGAAGAGCTTGGGGTATTCGGTTTCGACCCACTCGTACTGCGCGGCCTGAGAATGCACGAAAACGTAGTTGGGGTACTCCTCGATCAGCGCGAGTTGGTTGGCGGCGGTATGCGCCATCTTCTTCTGAGTGACGTCGATCGGCCAGAGCCAAGCGGTGTCGAGGTGGGCGTGCCCCACCGGCGTCAAGGAGTGCCGGTGCTCGCCGGAGAGGCCTGCGAGAGCCTTTTGCAGCGATTTGCGACACTTCGGAAGCGTCGACCGATCTTCAAAATCGATGTGGTTGACAGCTGCGTTGAGCGCGCGGAGCAAGGTGTGATAGGCGGGCTCGTTTTCGTCGAGGGCGCTCAGGAGATCGAGCGCGAACTCCATGTCGTAGGTGAGGGCCTTGACCTCCCGATCGATCGCCACCAGCCAGGCGCCCTGAACGGTCTCGACTTCCGGCTCCCGGGGCAACTCGCGTAAATGAACGCGGCACTGGGGGTTCCGCGTGTAAACCTGAATGAGGGCCTCAAAGGGCTTGCCAGCCTTCCCCTCGACGGCAATGGGCTCTTCGAGGGTGTTCCAGATGGGAAACACGTGGTGTTCGATGTCGAGGCCGCGGTACGGAGAGCCGTCCTTCCACACCGTCCGCTCGCCGCCCACCTCCGCCATCAGTCCGACTTGCCCGCCCGCGAACCTCTCGGGAGTCGTCCCCCGAACGCGGAACCAAACCGTGCGGTACGCCGGCCCGTAGCGGAACCCGGCGTCGACCCTCTCCCAGGGCCCGGATCGGGCTCGTTTTTCGTCGGCGTGAGGTTCCGGGCAGAACTCGATGTCGAGGGGCTCTCGGTCAGGCCAAACTCTCGGCTGCAATTCGTGGGTCACGAACTGGGAGATCCTGCGAACCGTAAGGCTGGGGTGCTTGAGCATGGGGCAGAGGTTGCAGAGTTTACACCGAGAGATTTCCCGCGAACGAATCGACGGGAGGGACCGTCCATAATCAGTACCAAAGTCATTGGATATCTGATGCCGAGCGTTCGCGACGCCTTACTTCTGCAAGCTAGGCCGGAGTTCTACGGCCCGCTTCTCTGCGCGCTCTATTTGCGGGGCGCCCCTCGCGGGTACGCGCCCTCGAAGTCGGCTTGGCCAGGGGTCGCGCGAGTTCTCCTTGGGGCTGAAGGGGAAGCCCGTGAGGCGGCCAAGCGTCTTCGGGCGTTTGGGTCGAGGGGTGAGGCTCTTCTGCTCGAAGACGAGTCCCTGCTCGCTTGGGCCAGAGAGGTGTGGGGCAGCGGCAGCACGATGACGGTCGCCGATCCGGAGTACCCTGAGGCTTGGCTCTTTCGTTTGGGTCGAGCTTCACCGCCCGCTTTCTGGATTCAAGGGGCCATGCCGTCCGCTCCGTTCGTGGGGGTCGTCGGCAGCCGCGCTGTGGGGTCGTCGGTGCTTGCGTTTTCGCGCGCGGTGGGGGCGCGGGCCGCGGAGCTTGGGTACTCGGTGGCGAGCGGGGGCGCGGAGGGCTGCGATCGCGCAGCCTTGCGGGGCGCCCACTTGCGCGTGGGGGGCTCGCCCTCCGGGCGCCGAGCCCAAGGAGTCCTGGAGATTCTGCCTTGCGGCCTCGACGTCGCGGGTCCGCGAGCTCCTTGGACGAGGGTCTCCTTGTGCGCGCCCAGCTCGCCCTTTACGACGGGGCAAGCGATGGAGCGAAACGCCCTCATCTACGCGATCTCCAAGTCCACGATTGTGGCGCACGTTCGCTACCGCCAAGGGGGCTCCTGGCATGGTGCGATCTCCGCGCTCCGCGGCCGCTTGGGCGGCTTGATCGTTCGCCGCGATGGAGAGAAGGGTTCGTCCGCCTTACTCTCCCTCGGCGCGATCCCGATCCGATCCGCCAAAGACCTCGAATCCGCGCTGGCTCTAGCCGATTCGGGCGCAGGTCCGCAGCGTCCCCTCCCCTTCTCGCCGCATTCCGACGATCCTCCTGCATGACGCAGGTCATTCCGGGCTCCAAGCCCCGAAGCGGTATCATCGCCGGACGTGAAAGCCATCGCCAAGACCCGGCCCGAAGCAGGGGTCGAACTCATCGACGTCCCGGAACCCCAAGTAGGTCCAGGGTCCGTCAAGGTCCGGCTCGAGGCGGCTTCCGTATGCGGGACCGACCTTCACATTTACTCTTGGGACGAATGGGCCGCCAAGCGAATCCAGCCCCCTCGAATCATCGGGCACGAGTTCTGTGGAACGATCGTGGAGGTGGGCCCCGGCGTGGTCGACCGGCAGGTAGGGGACTTCGTCGCGAGCGAATCTCACATCACGTGCGGAGTCTGCCGGCAGTGCCGCCTGGGTTTGGGCCACGTCTGCGTCAACACTCGAATCTTGGGGGTGGACGTCGATGGCGGGTTCGCTCCGTTCGTAGTGATCCCCAAAGACAACGCTCAACCGATCTCTCGTTCCATCCCCCCAAAGATTGCCTCGTTCCTCGACGCTTTTGGAAACGCGGTGCATACGGTCAACGCGGGCCCTGTGCTCGACCAGAAGGTGCTGATCACCGGCATGGGCCCCATCGGGATGTTCGCTGCGGCGGTATGCAAGGCCGAAGGGGCCTCGCTCGTGGCCGCGACAGAGATCAGCGACTTCCGAGCGGGAATCGCACGGCAAATGGGCGCAGACGCCGTGCTCGACCCGCGCCGAGACGACCTCGAAGCCGCGCTTCGCGAGCTCGCCCCCGAGGGGTTCGACGCCGTGCTCGAGATGTCCGGAAGTCCAGCGGCCCTGGACCTGGCCGTTCGTTCGGTTCGTCCTGGGGGTCGCCTGGGCCTCCTTGGAGTCTACAAAGAGTCCCGGCAATCCGTCGATATGAACGCCCTCGTTTTCGGAGGGGTGGAGGTCCAGGGAATCGTCGGGCGCAGGCTCTGGGAAACATGGGTGCAAATGCGAGGGCTCCTCGAACGCGGGGCGGTCGATCTCGAACCCGTGGTGACTCACGAGCTTCCCTACACGGAGTTCGCCTACGGCATGGAACTCATGAAGAAAGGGGAAGCCGGCAAGGTCGTGTTCCAATTCGACGGGGCAGCGTGAGCGAGCGGCCTGAGGAGAAGGCGCGACTGGTACAATCGCTTCGTGAAGCTCGCCGTTCTCCCCTTCAACGTGTCCGAAGGCATCAAGCCCGGAATCGGACGCCAGTTCTCTAACTTCGCGTCCGATTTGGTCCGGCTCTCGACGGGCACGGAGAACCTCCACCCCGTGAGCTTTCTGGCCCAAGTGGAGGACGCGGAGGGCCCTCGCGCAGCCTACGTGAACGTTTCCGACACCCTCCTCGAACCGGATTGGATTCGCCAGCTTTTCGAGCAGTCGGACGTCGACCGGGCCATGGATGGGCTCCTGTCCTCGACCGGCGAGGGCTCCTATTCGCTTCGGCTTCGGTTTCACGAACGGAGCAACGACGAGCCCCTGTTCGACGAGACGTTCGAGTTCGAGCTACCGGGGTTGTTCTCGGTGCTGGATCGGCTGGTCCGGGAACTCGCCAAGCACGCAGACGCCCCGCTGCCCGCGGAAATGGAGTCCGGAGGGGTTGACTTTGGCACGGACAACCCGGAGTCGTTCCTTCAGTTCTTCGAGGGATACGACGCGGTTCAGTACATCCAGCAGACGAACGGGCGCGTCGCCAAGGAGTTTTCGCCCGCGCCCGCCATCGAGGCCCTCCTGAAGGCCTACGAGCTCGACCCGGAGTTTCTCGGACCTTACGAATCCCTCGTGCAACTCGGCCGGCTGTGCGCGCAGTTTCGACTTGGCGATTTCAACGTGATCCACGACGCGCTCGTCAAACTCACAGAAAGCACCCCCGACGACTACCGGGCTCACTTCGCGCTGGGCGAGCTTTTTCAGGCGGTCAACAACGCCTCCAAAGCCGCCGAATGGTACGAGAAAGCCGTGCAGATCGAGCCTTCGGAGCCCGCCCTTCTGACCCGGCTTGGGGTGTCCCAAATGCTGATGGGGATGCCCGTCAACGCCGAGAGGAATTTCCGCAAGGCCATCGAGCTCGAAGGGGAAGAGAAGCCTTCTCTCGACTACTTGGCCACCGTACTCCAGCAGACGGGCCGAGAACACGAAATCGCGGGGATGTGGAAAGAGCAGGTCCAGAGGCAGCCCCAAAACGCGCAGGCCCACGCCAAGTACGCGATCGCGCTGATCCAGACTCAGCAGGAGGCCGAGGGGGAACGGGCGTTCGAAGAAGCGCTCGAGCTCCTGGAGGACACGGCCCTCATCAAACGGTACTACGCCCCATACCTCGCGCAGAAGGGCGAACTGGACCGGGCGATGGACTACTACGAGGATTGCCTCGACCTCGCGCCGGCCGACGCGCAACTGCTGCTCGAATATGCCAACACGCTCAAGCTCGCCGACCGCGAATTCGAGATTCCCAAGGTCTTGCGAGACGTCTTGGCCACGAACCCCGATCCGAACACGCGGGCGCAGACCCTCGCTTGGCTGATCGAACTGGAGCAGCCGAGGAGAGCCGAAATGGTCAATCAGGCGCGCGAGAAGCTCGAGCAGCGCGACCCCGACGCGGCGGTCGGGCTCCTCCGGCCCCTGCGAAACTGGCTGGCGGACTACTGGAAGATGTGGGCGATGCTAAGCGCGGCGAACAACGAGTTGGGGAACTTCCCCGAAGCGGAAGAAGCTGCGAAGCGGGTGATCGACCTGTTCCCAGGGTGCGAACCGGCTTATGGCGAGCTTCTAAAGGCGCTTTCGGCCCTCAAGAAGCACGACGAAGCCTACAACATGATGCGATATGGGACCGTGAACCTTCCCCAGTCGCTGACGGCCCACGTGAACCTAGCTCTGGCCGCTCACAGGTCGGGGCGGCGCGACGAGGCGGTGGGGCTGTCTCGGCAGATACGGGAGGCCGTCGGCCCCAACGAAGAACTTGAAGCGATTCTGGCCGAGATCCCCAGTTAGGGGTCCGGCCGCGTCGCTCCGAAGGGATAGATTCTGGCAATGGGTCTTTGGCCGTTTTCCAAGGAGAAGAAACCCCCGGTAACCCTCAGTAAGGGCTATTACCTCACGGTCCTGAGCAGCAAGCCCACGCTTCCCCCGCTGTTGCAGATTCTTGAACCGAAGGGCGAAGGGGGCGCCGTGGTCGGGATGGGGGCGCCGCTCTCCGACCAAGCCTCGAAGGACTCGCTCCAAAAGCCGATGGTGCGGGGCATCTACGCACTGGCGTCCCTCGACCGCAAGACCGTCCTGAGACTGATGGTGATGCCGCGAGACGAGGCGGGTTTCTCGCCGGAAGCCGTCGAGAGAAGTCCCTTGTCCTCGCACCTTCCCCAAGAGATCCTGGCCCGCATCCGGGGCACCTGGATGGTGCTGCAGTTCTCCTTCGAGAGCTACGACCCCCAGACTTACCCGGCGCTCGACTTCCTCTGGAACCTTGCGCGGCGGACGGCGGAACTTACCGACGGCGTGATCGCCGACCCGTTAGCTCAACGCTACCTCTTGCCCGATCAAGCGAAGTCGATGCCTCCCGATAACTCCCCGGTCGACGCGGCCCTTCACGTTTCTGTTCGAATGTTTGAGGATCGCGAAGGCAAACTCACCTGCCACACCTGTGGGCTGGCGAAGTTCGACCTGGCTGAGTTGGAAATGACGAACGTGAGCCTTGCGTCGGCGCAGGTCGCGCAAGCGTTTCTCCTCTCGGCCTCCCAGCTTCAACTCCTAGGCCGGACCTTGCGAGTGGGGGAAGTCTTTGGGTCGCGTAAGGCTCCCTTCCAAATCGCGGAAGGCGGGCATGACCTCGCACGATGGGAAGGGATTGCGTGCTACGACCTGCTCCCTCGGAACAACGCCAATACCGACGCCGCGCTCAAGGCTTGGGCGGACGGGTTGGAAGCTGACCTCGACGAAGGCTGAGCTAACTGCCAGCGGCCGAATACGGGATGTTCAGAACCATCCAGTAGCGCTCGATCTGACGCAACGTGTCGAGAAACGCGCTGAATTGAATGGGCTTGCGGATGTAGCTGTTCGCCCCAAGACGAAAACTCTCTGCCACGTCGCGCTCCTCGTCGGAGGAGGAAAGCACGATCACGGGGATGTGCCGAGTGACGCTACTGCCCCGGATGGCGGCAAGGACCTCGAGCCCGCCGACCTTCGGCAACTTCAGATCGAGCAAGATCGCCGTCGGCAGGATGACCGGCTGAGAGGAGTTCCCCTCGGGCCCGAAGAGAAGCTGAAGGGCCTGCGCGCCGTCGCGCGCGACCACGAGGTGGGTTCGCTCTTCGACCAACTCCAGCGCTCGGCGCATGAGCTTCTCGTCGTCGGGGCTGTCTTCGATGATGAGAAAGACCTTTGACTGCATCGTCCTTAGGCGTCTGTCCGGAATATGGATAAGTATTGCATGAAGTTGCTCTCCGTACAAGAGTTTGTCTTTCAGATTTCGTCGCCGACCCGCCGAACCGTTTGTGCCTAGGCCGCCGAACGAACCGGGGCACGGCGGCGTTTGTCGAATCAGCGCCGCTCGGCGGTATCCTTGGGAGCAGGCGGGAGTCGGTCCCTCCAACACACTTATGTCCAACGACCCTACATCGCCAGTTGAGAGCGCGTACCCGATTCTGGAGAGAATCGTACATCCTGCGGACCTCCACGGGCTCTCGGACGAGGAACTGGTCGAACTCGCTTCCGAGGTGCGGAAGGCGATCCTCGACAAAGTCAGCAAGACCGGGGGGCACTTTAGCTCCAACCTGGGGACGGTCGAATTGACCGTGGCCCTCTACGCCGCGTACACGCTTCCGCCGGACCAAGTCGTCTGGGACACCGGGCACCAGGCTTACCCCCACAAGCTGCTCACGGGAAGGCTGCCCCGATTCGATACCCTCCGCAAGTACAAGGGCATCAGCGGGTTCTTGCGCCGCGAGGAACATGAGCTCGATATCTTTGGGGCGGGTCATGCGGGGACGGCGATCTCGGCGGGGTTGGGGTTCGCCGCGGCCAGGGATCGCCTGGGCGCCAAGCACAAAGTGGTGGCTGTCACGGGCGATGCCGCGATTTGCAGCGGGATGAGTTGGGAAGCGCTCAATCACGGGGGCGAACTCAAGACCGACGTTACGGTGGTCTTGAACGACAATCGAATGTCCATCGCGCCCAACGTCGGCGCGCTGACCTCGTACTTCACGCGATTGCGATCTCGCCCGGTCCTGCAGGACCTCGCTCACCGGGCGAAGGATGTCGTCGAGAGGATGCCCGGCCCAGTTCATCGGGTGGCCGCAGGCCTTCGGCATGGGCTCACGCACTACTTTGCGCCAGAAGACACCGGCACGATTTTCGAGGAGATGGGCTGGGAATACATCGGCCCGATCGACGGGCACGACTTGCCCACGCTGCTCGAGGTCTTTCGTAACGTTCGGGAACTCCACGGACCCGTGTTCGTCCACTGCATCACGGTCAAAGGGAAAGGGTACGAGGTCGCGGAAGAGGACGCCCGGAAGTGGCACGGCGTCGTGCCGTTTGACCTGGAAGCGTGCGAGTTGGTGAAGGCGCAGGGCCCGATCACCTACACGCAAGCCTTCGGAGACGTAGCGATCGAATGCGCAGAAGCCGATCCAACTGTCGTGGCGATCACGGCCGCCATGCCCGACGGAACGGGGCTGACCGGGTTTTCCAAGAAACTGCCCGATAGGTACTACGATGTCGGCATCGCAGAGCAACATGCAGTGACGTTTGCGGCCGGCCTTGCCGCCGGAGGGCTCAGGCCGTTTTGCGCCATCTACTCGACGTTTCTCCAGCGAGCCTTCGACCAAGTTCTCCACGACGTTTGTATCCAGAACCTGCCCGTTCGGTTCTTCATGGATCGAGCCGGACTTGTGGGGGACGACGGCCCCACGCACCACGGCGCGTTCGACATTAGCTACCTCACCTGCATCCCCAACATGAGGTTGCTGGCTCCTCGCGATACAACCGAGCTCCAGGAGATGGCCCGCTTCATGAGGACCTTCGACCAAGGGCCGATCGCCGTTCGGTACCCGCGGGGAGTCGCCGACGAAGGGCTGCCCGAGTCCCGAACGCCCATACAGTACGCGAAGGCGGAGGTTCTGCGGGGCGGCAGGGACGTACTGATTCTCGCCCTAGGCTCGATGGTGGGCCCCGCTTGGGCGGCCGCTCAACAGCTTGGGCAGGAAGACATCGACGCTGCAGTCGTCAACGTAAGGTGGATCAAGCCTCTGGACGAAGAGACGATCCTCGACCTGGCGTCCGCATCAGGGCGGATTCTCACCGTCGAGGAGAACGTCCGGACGGGTGGATTCGGCGAAGGCGTACGAACTCTGTTGGCGGACAAAGGGCTCGCAGGACTTCCTCTCCGAACTCTGACGCTCCCCGACCAGTTCATCGAGCATGGCGCCCAGCCTCTGATTCGCGGCGATTGCGGACTCGATGCGAAGGGCATCGTCAGTGCGGTGCTGGAACTCCTCGACCAGAGTTCAGGCTACGCGACGTACCGTTGAGCCGGCTGAAAGAAACGCGCCGAGAACCGTATAATAAGAGGAAGAGCGGTTACAACAACCCCGCCGAAGCGCGAAGTGCGTAGGCTGTAGCCGTCCGGACCCGGCGAAGGACCCAGGCTTCCTCGTCATCGCCCCCGGAAAAACAAGGAACGAATATGTACCAAGCTCCGCTTCCCTCGGAGTATCAGGCGCTCAGCCGCGACGAGATCGCCGCCAGGATTCGAGCCGCTAAGGCGAAGCTGGGCGATCGCGTCGTGATCCTCGGCCATCACTACCAGCGCGACGAGATCGTCGAGCACGCGGACTTGATGGGCGACAGCTACAAGCTCTGCAAGGACGCTCAGTTGCGCCCCGAGGCCGAGTACATTGTGTTTTGCGGCGTTCACTTCATGGCCGAAAGCGCCGACATTCTCACCGACAAAGTTGTGATCCTGCCCAATCTCGCTGCGGGGTGCTCGATGGCCGACATGGCCAACATCATGCAGGTCAAGAGCGCCTGGCGTCAGATCCAAGAGGTGTTGGGAGAGCCCGAGCTCTCGGAGACCCGCGAGTTCGCCGTAGCCGCCTCGGAGCGTCAGCCCTCAAACCCCGCACCGCCAAGCCCCGCGCGCCCGAAGTCGGCCGTCCTTCCCGTGACGTACATCAACTCGGCGGCGAACCTCAAAGCGTTCGTTGGTGAAAGAGGCGGGACGGTTTGCACTTCGACGAACGCTCCCGCAGCGGTGAAGTGGGCGCTTGGGCAAAGCGAGCGGGTTCTGTTCTTTCCCGACCAGCACTTGGGCCGCAACACCGGCGTCAAGCTGGGGTTCGATCCCGAGCACGATATGTGCGTTTGGGATCCGTTCAAGCCGTTGGGCGGGAACACCCCCGAGAAGATCCGTTCGAGCAAGTTCCTGCTGTGGAAGGGCCATTGCAGCGTCCACATGAGATTCACCGTCGAGCAGGTGGCTCAAGCGAGGGAGCAGCATCCCGAGATCCAGGTGATCGTGCACCCGGAATGTACGTTGGACGTGGTGCGTCAGGCCGACTTCGTGGGCTCGACGCAGTACATCATCGAGACGATCCTGCAATCCGAGACCGGATCGACGTGGGCGGTGGGTACGGAGATCAACCTCGTTTCAAGGCTGGCGAAGGCCATGCCGGACCGTACGATCTTCTGCCTCGATCCGCAAGTTTGTCCGTGTTCGACGATGTACCGCATCCACCCTTCGTTCTTGCTTTGGGCCTTGGAGAACCTGGCGGAGGGCAGAGTGGTCAATGAGGTCGCCGTGCCGTCCGAGGTCCGAGCGAACGCAAGGTTAGCCCTCGATCGAATGCTCGACGTTTCTGCGCAACCCGTCGCCGACTGAGAACTCAGTCTACGAGCCCGATAACTTTACGGGTTTCTCAACAAAGAGTTCACGATTTGTGCTCCGCCGGACAATTCCCTATTGGCGGTCCTTGCCGCCGAGTGTTATCTCGTTTCGAAAGGAGTACAACATGAGAAATCTTCGTTTGGCGGCCCTTTGCGTGGCCGTCGGTACGTTTGGGGCTGCCCAGGCGCAACTCTTTGGCTTCGAGACCGTCGCCGGCGGCTCGCACACTTCATTCTCGGAAACGTCGGGCGGCGTCACCGCTACGTTCTCGCAGGGTGGCGATCCAATGGACATCGTCGGCAACCCCGGCGTCGGTTCGTGGGGTTCCCAGTCGTTGCTGCCGTATACGAGTTCGGCGACTCCGGTGACGGTCGACTTCTCCGTCGCCATTTACAGCGCCAGCATCCAAGCGTCGGACTACAACGCGGATGCGGACGACCTCTACATGATCGCCTACGCGGGCGCAGGTGGAACGGGAGCGATCCTCGATTCCGACTATGTGTTTTGGGACACTTGGGAGTCGATTCCTGATTTCGCGACGCTCGGCGTAAGCTCGCTGACCCCGATCTTGTCGGTTCAGTTCTATAACATCGGCTATGCCGGATTCAACAATATGTACTGGGACAACCTAGAGGTCGTGGCCGTCCCCGAGCCGGCGACTCTCAGCGCGCTCGGACTCGCGGCGCTCGCCCTCGTCCGTCGTCGCAAGTCGGCGTAAGCCTTCTTCGCTTCAGCGACAACTCAGCGGCAGGGAGCCCCCTTACTAGGGCTCTCTGCTTTTTCTTGGCCCACGGGCTACTCCATCGTAACGCGGATCGCTGCGACCACATCCTCGACCGAAGGCAAGGCCGCGTACTCGTAGATGGGGTTGAATCCGATAGGAACGTCCTTCCTGGCGACCACCTGCGGGGGCGAGAGGAACAGATTCCAGCGTTCGGGGATGGAGGTCATCTCCGCGACGATCGTCTGCCCGAACCCAGCCGTGCGGTTGTCCTCGAATACGACGACCAGCCTGCCGGTCTTTTCGACCGATCGAGTGATCGTTTCGTAGTCGCAGGGAACGATAGTACGAATGTCGATGATCTCGACGCCCGCCTCGCCTTCGAGTTGCCGCGCGGCGTCCTCCGCCAGTTCCGTGCAATTGCCGTAGGTCACCAGTGTGACGTCGGCGCCCTCCCGGAGCACCTTCGCCTTTCCCAAAGGAACTGGTTCGACCGAGCTCACCTCGGCCTGCTTACGGAAGATGTGCTTAGGCACGAGTACGAACGTAGGGTCGTCGGAGTGGATCGCTGTCCAGAAGAGCCCTGCAGCGTCTTCGGGCGCGCTCGGCATCGCCACCTTCAGCCCGGTCGTGTGGGCAAGATATCCCTCACCCGACATCGAGTGCCAAAGCGAGCCTCCAGGAAGGTAAGCGCCACAGGGCGCGTAGATCACGCAGGGGCATTTCCAGTCGCCAAACGTTCGCCAGCGCAGAGTGGACAGATTCGTCACAACCTGATTCCAGCCCGGCGAGATGAAGTCGACGAACTGCAACTCGAACACAGGCTTCATTCCGTACGCGGCGAGTCCGACAGCCACCCCGACGATGGTCGCTTCGGCAAGCGGCGCGTTGAACACCTGCTTGGGGAACTCGGAACTGAGGCCTTTGGTGATCCCAAACACGCCGCCCTTCGGGTCCTCGATGTCTTCGCCGAAAACGATGACTTTCGGGTCGTCTTCGAGGGCTTTGCGGAGCGTTTGGTTGATGGCCTGCACCATCGTCGTTTTCTGACCTGCCGCAAGGGGGGGCTTCAAGGCGGGCGCGGGCTCTCCAAAATTCGCCGCTTCGACATCCTCGGCGCGCGGGTCTTCGGCGGCCTCCGCCCACTGGTAGTCCTCATCGACCTCTTTGACCAGTTCTTGGTGAATCCGATCGAACTCGTCTTCGGTCAGTTCGCCCGAGGCGATCAACTCTTGCTTGAGCAAAAGGATCGGGTCTCGCTTTTGCATCTCCTCGATCTCTTCGAGGTCGCGATAGACTCGATGGTCGTCGGAGCTCGTGTGGCTGCCCAACCGGTCAAGGTCGCACCATAGCACCGTCGGCCCTCTGCCCGACCGGGCCTTCTCAAAAGCGACAGCGCCAGCTTCATACACCTGCTCGGCGTAGCGGGCGTTGACGTGGGTCACGATCTCGGGGTTGATGATTCCAAGGTTGAAGGGCAGGAACTTCTCCGTCGGAGTCGAGATCCCGTACTTGTTGTCCTCAACCATGATCACGACGGGCAAGTTCTCTTGAACGGCGAAGGAGACGGCTTCGTAAAACTCGCCCTGACGCGAGGCCGCGTCGCCGACGCTCGCAAGGGCTACCGACGGGTCGTTCGAGAGCTTCATACCCCAAGCGGCTCCGCAAGCGGGGATCAGGTTGGCGCCCGTCGGAGTGGGCACGCTAAAGACGTTGAGCTTGCGCGAACTGAAGTGCCCCGGCATCTGGCGGCCGCGCGAGCTCGAGTCCCTCTTGGCATAGTAGGCCAGCGCCAAGTCTCGATTCGTCATGCCGCGGGCGAGCATCAAAGCCCTGCTTCGGTAGTAGGGAAAAACGTAGTCGCCGGGGCGCATGCTGAAGGCCAGGGACGCGAGCGCCTCGTGGCCCAGGCCCCCAACCTGGAACCAACCCTTGCTTTGCCGAAGCAGGATCCCCTCACGACGGTCGCCTTCGCGGCTGAGCATCATCAACCGCAAGAAGTCGATCTTGTTGAAAGCTTTGTTGGCGGAAATCGTGGACATGTTGGCCTTTCTCCTCGTTGAAAAGGCTGGACTCGAAATCCAGGAATTGGACTCATTATAACCGAGCCTGAGGGCCTTTAGCGCAGCGCGCGAGAACGCTTAGCGAGGTTCAAACTCGATGATTTCGCCGGTCGCCGTGACTCCCAAGACCTTGCCGCCGGATGGAGCAAGGCCGACCTTGTCGGGATCCCCCGCTGCGTCGCGAGATTCGAGTTGGCTCTCGAAAACGAGCAAGGTGCTCGAAGCGTCCTCGATGTCGTCGATATACTTGCCCGCACAGGCTTCGTTGAGCGCGTAGCCGTGCCGGCCCGAGGTCTCCCAAAGGTCGGGCCGAATCATCTTCTTGGCCGTCTCCTCGGGCTTCATGTCGTAGACGCGCAAACGGCGCTCGACCTCCTCCATCCAGCCTTCCGCGCCTGGAAACTTCTCCTCGCTGTCGTGGTAGAGCTTCAGCGCCCGATACATGGCTTCGAGGTTCGAGCGGCTGTCGCCCTGGTAGTCCCTTTGAGAGACCTTATGGAAGAAACCCGCCCGCCAAATGTCCCAGAGAGCGGGGCCGACCATGAACCCACCGGCAAGGAACAGCGCCAGCAAGCTGACGCCGACGAACCGTGCCGGACGTTTTGCGAAAAGTGACCTCATGCGACCCTTTGATTATGGGCTTCTAGGCCCGGCTCGCCACTCGATCCGCGTAAACTGCCCCGTATGCCGCGCCCTGACCGCATCGAGTTGATCCTCAAGCCAACGCCTTGCCATCCCCTTCTACGCGCGTCCGAGCGGTTGGGAATCGAGCTGTGGGTCAAAAGGGACGATCTGACCGGCTTTGCGCTGGGAGGCAACAAGGGTCGGAAGCTCGAATACCTGATGGCCGACGTGCTTCGAACCGGCGCGGACGTCGTCGTCGCGAGCGGGGCGGCGCAATCGAACTTCGTGCGCCAATTAGGGGCAGCCTGTGCGAGATTCGGGATCCGCTGTGTCGCCGCCGTCATGGACCTTCCGTTTTATGTGGCGGCTGGGAAACCGGCGTCTCCAGGTCTTTCCAAGGACGGAGGGAACGTCCTTCTGGACGCGATGCTCGGCGTCGAACTCCGGTACTTCGAAGACGGCGACTGGAAGGACTTGGAGGTTCATTCGATCCGGGTCGCCGAAGAACTCGCATCCCAAGGGCTTCGCGTCTACCGGATGGCGGTGGGTGGTTCGTCGGTGCTTTCCGCGCTGGCGTTTCGGGAGGCGGCGCAAGAGGCGCAGTCGCAAGGAGGGGACTTCGATGGGATCGTGACTCCGAGCAGCAGCGGCAGCACCCATGCGGGCATCGCCTACCACTTCGCAGGGTCATCCACGCGGGTGATCGGAATCTCTGCCGACCCTGACCCCGAAAACGTCCTGGCGCACGACATCGCGGAGCTTTGCGCTCAACTCGATTCCCTTCTGGGGGAACGACGCGGGGTCAGGCTGGATCAGATCGACCTAAGGCAAGATTGGGCCGGTGAAGGCTATTCAGTTCCCAGCGAGGCGGGCGCACGAGCCAACGAGTTTCTCGCCCGTGCTGAGGGCCTATTCCTCGATCCCGTTTACACCTCCAAGGCGTTCGCGGGGTTGATGGAGCTTGCCCGCACAGGCGAACTCAGGGGAAAAACGCTCTTTTGGCACACCGGGGGCTACCCGACGATCTTCACCGCGCCTGGTTGGACGGCGAGTCCTTTAGAGCCATCTGAATCAGCGTCGTCTCAGGGTAAGGGCTCGTGAAAAAGCGGACGAGTCCGAACCCGACGTAGACAACCAGGAGCGCTCCCAGCGCGAAATTGAACGATCTCGACGAGCAGTCCATCCGGAGCTTCTTCCAGAACCCGTAGACCGACGCCAGAGCGCTCGCGGTGAACAGGAGGTAGAGCGGAACGCCGAACGGGTTCGAGCGCCAAGCGCCGGCTAAGTTGCCCCTTACGGTGCTAGCGAACGAGGTCGTCAGGCCGCACCCAGGACAAGGCCGTCCAGTCACGGCTGCCGTCGCGCAGGGCGGGAGCCCCAACTGCGTGTGGGTGCCGTGGCCCCGAGGGTCGGGTGAAAGAAACAGCGCCACAATCGTCACGCCCAGCCACATCGTGAACCAGCCCATTTGGAACGTGAGGTTCTTGCGAGAGGATTCGGGAACGAAGCGAATCATGAGTGAACCTCTTGGGGAAGGATGCACTCAGGGTGGGCCCAGCCGCAATCGACTCGGGCGACGCCCACGAACCTATTGGCCGAGTCGCTCAGGGCAACTTTGTTCGCGGAATCGGGCGCGTCGAAGGAGAACGGCCGGCCCACGAGCGCCGCGGCCCGATTTTCGTCAGAAAGCACGAAGTGCGGCATGGGTCGAAGTGCCTCCGCAAGAAGAAGGAGATTCTCCGCACTCGCATCCTCGGGCAAAACGGCCTCTTCGACCGTGAAGCTGCCCGCGCGAGTTCTCCGCAAGGCGGATACATAAGCCCCGCAACCGACCTTTGCGCCCAAATCGTTCACCAGTGAACGAACATACGTTCCGCCGGAGCAGACGATTCGCAAAGAGGCACTCGGACCCTCTGCGCGGAGCGTCTCGATTTCAGCGACGTGCACGGTTCGGGCGGAAGGTCTTACCGCCTCGCCTCGCCTGGCTCTCTTGTAGAGCGGAACTCCCTTCACCTTCACTGCGCTGAAAGCGGGAGGGACTTGCTGGATGACCCCCAAGAACGAAGGGATTTCCGACTCGATTCTCGCCTCGATGTCCTCCGGTGGCCTCCCCAAAGGTTCGATTTCTCCTTCGGCGTCAAAGGTCGTCGATCGTGCGCCAAAGGTCGCTTCGACTTCGTACACTTTGGGTTCCAGCGAAAGGTACTGAAGGAACCTCGTGGCGGGGCCGACCGCTACGACCAGGAGCCCCGTCGCGAGCGGGTCGAGAGTTCCCGCATGGCCGACCCTCCTGATCCCCAGTCGGGCTCGTAAGAGGTCCACCACGTCGTGAGAAGTCAGCCCTTTCGGCTTGTCGATCAAGAGGATTCCCAACAACTCTTTAGCCGTTCTACCACGTCGGCTGCCCCTTGGCTCAGGTCGCGCTCGAAGGAGATACCGGCGGCGTTGCGATGCCCGCCCCCTCCGAACTCCTGCGCTACAGCGGCAACATCGAAGTCGCCTCGCGAGCGCAGGCTGACCCGAACTCGGCCCCTCCGCGGCTCCCGGAAGAGCGCGGCGATCTGAACGGTCCGTACAGCAAGCAGTTCGTTGACAAACCCTTCCGTGTCCTCGTCGGACGCTCCGTTCTGTTCGAATTCATCGAACGACACCGTGGCCCAAGCTATCCGCCCGCCGCTTTCGAGGCGCATGTTTTCGAGAATCCGCCCCAGAAGTCTGAGGCTCGACAGCGATTTCCGGTTGTAAACCTCCTCGCTCACGAGGTTGATGTCGGCTCCGGATTCGATCAAGAGCGCGGCCATCGCAAGAGCCTCCGGCGTCGTGTTGCGGAAGCGGAAGCTGCCGGTATCGGTCACGATCCCCGTCAAGAGGCTCACAGCGATATCGGCGCTAAACTGGGCCCCAAGTTGCGTCATAAGCCTCGTCAGGATCACCGCCGTCGCAGGGGCGGACTCGTCGATAATGCGCAAGTCGCCCGGCTCATGGTGAGGCTTGTGATGATCGATCACGACCACCCGGCTGCAAGCCTCGAAGTGATTGGCAACGGATCCGAGGCGGTCCGTGGAATCGAGATCGAGGATCACCCCGAAGTCGAACGAGCCGCGCGAGACCTCGGTGCTGAACCGCTCGCTTCCCGGAAGGAACCTCAAGTTCTCAGGGGCGGCGTGGTGGCATACCAACTCGCATTCGAGCCCCCGGCTCTCCAGATAAAACGCGACCGCGAGAGCTGAACCGAGCGCATCGCCATCCGGGTTCAGATGGGTGCCGATCAGCGCAGTGCGGGAATCCTGAACCAGTCGATCGAACTCCCGCACCAGGTTTTCGGGTATCTGGCGAATGGTCGTCAACGCTTCACATAGCCCCTTGAGTCCGGGGTGATTGTACTCGAATCGGTTCGAGGCCGAGCCTGCGGGCAAGCGAGCTCGAAAGCACGCCCTCAGGGTCGAACTCCCGCTTCCAGCGGAAGAACTCCTCGATCGCTCCCTCGCCCAGCGACCGAGCGAAATCGGTGGCGCGCAATGTGGAGTCTTTGGCGAGGTAGAACCTCCCGCCCGCTTGGAGCACCTCATCATTCAGGGCGTGGCAGACGCGCTCAAGATGGCCCCACCCCTGAGCCGGGACCTTGATGTCGAGGGCGAGCGAAAACCCTTCGACGCCATGCGAGAAAAGGAACTCATCGGGGCGGTGCCGCTTCAGAACGCAGAGGTAGGACGGCGTGCCTTCGCTTTGCAAGCGGCCTACCTGCGATTCGAACACCTCCTGCGCGGAATCGGAAGGGACAAAGCTTTGGTACTGAATGAACCCTCGTCTCCCATACGCCAATTCCCAATTCGGAACGTAGTCCAGTAGGAACGAGAACTCCGCCAGCGATTGGAGGTACGGACGCCCCGACCCGCGCTTCCCGCCGAGGTGCTTGAGAGAGTTCAGGAGCCTCATGCCGGGATCGTTGTTGAAGAGCCGCAAGACTCGCCACACCGTGGACTTCGGAACCACACCAGCGATGCGTGCGGGAAGCTGCTGGCTCGCCCAGTCGAGGCTTGGCGCGTGGGGGGCGTCTTCGTGCCTCGCGGAGTGAAAGAGCCCGCGGCCCGCGGTCGGTCCCCGAGCCATGCCATCGATCCAACTCACGCAATACTCTTCGTCGGTGCGCTCTTCGAAGGCTCGAAACTGGTCGTTCCAGTTCCTGCACGAGATCGGAGTCACTCGAAGGCGGCCGCTCAAGACTCTCTTGAGTTGAATCTCCGCCTTCGTGATCAGCCCCAAAAGTCCCGCAGACCCTACGACCGCTCGAAACGCCGGATCATTGGAGCGAAGCTCGGTCGATCGACCGGTGGGAAGCAGAACCTCGATGCTCGATGCGTGACACCCGAAGGGCCCTGCGCGAAACGCGTTCTTGCCGTGAATATTCATCGCCAGCGCGCCCCCGACCGTGGTCTTCATAGTGCCGCTAACCACCGGGAGCCACCACCCCTCCCCCATCGCGCGGCGGCAGATGTCTTCGAGGGTCACGCCAGGCTCGCAGACCATGCGTCCCGTATCTGGGCTCCAAGCGAGGATGCGAGCGAGGTCGCAGGTGTCGATCACTACCGCTTCGGGCAAGAGAGAGGCGTCGCCGTAGCTTCGGCCAGCTCCCCGCAACACCACGTTTCGGCCCGCTCTTTGCGCGAGCGATAGGACCTCCTGAGCCGCTTCCACCGACTCGGGGCGAAGCACGTACCCATCGGCGCAAGTCGTGCGCCCAAACCCGCACAGCCTCCTCACCGCTCCGGGGGGCAAGCACGCGCTCATATCTTGAGCCTGCGGAAGATCCAACTGGGGATGTGCTTGAGGATGGCGAACAGGATCGCGTGAGTGAGTTTCACGTAGTGCTCGCCGGTCCGCCTGGACTTCGTGAGAGCGATTCGGGCGACCGCTTCGGGGCTCATCATTTTCGAGGTGTCCAGGTGCGCCGTCATTTCTGTTCGAGTGGGTCCGGGTTTGATCGTAACCACTCGAACACCTTTCTTGGCCAATCGGTTTCGAAGGGCCTCCATGAAGGTGGCGAGCGCCGCCTTGCTGGAGTTGTATCCGGGCTGGGCGGCGCGTCCCCGGTCACCCGCGACGCTGCCGATGGCCAAGAGCGTTCCCGCGCCGACTCCCTGAAACCTGTCCGCGGCCTCATTCATCCAAGCGACGCAGCCCAAGACGTTGATGGCGAACATCGCTTGGTCCTTCTCAAAGTCGAACTCGTCCCTCCCGACGGGGAGCATCGCTCCGGCGGCGTACACCACAAGGTCCAGGCCCCCGAGCTGACGCGTGATCTCTTGGAAGAGGCCTCGAGTCGCGCCGAACTGGGTGACGTCGTGCTCAAACGCAAGGACTCGCTCAGGGAACTCCTCGGCGAGCTTGCGCAGCCGGTCGGCCCTCCTTGCGACGGCTGCGACTCGGCACCCATCCGTAGCGAGCAGCCTGGCGATTTCGAGCCCGATTCCCGAAGACGCGCCGACGACGATCGCTCTTTCGTATCCCCACTTGTTCGGCATGTCAAGTCTCCAGGAGGGGCAGCTTCACCCCAGACATCGCGAGCGCCGCCGAGGCCACGAACAACAACACGCTGGCGAGCATGTGGGGATCCCGGAACAGGAGGACTTCAGGTTCGCCGCCCTCATCGCGTCCGAAAACAAGCACCAAGTACCGGCTCACCCCATACACGACAAAGATAGCGCTCAGGATCAGCGCCGGGTATTTGCGAGCGGTTTCGCTCTCAATCGAATAGATTCCGTACGTCAGCGCAGCCCCCGCAGCAAAAAGGAGCACGAGCGAATCGAGCGCTTTGAGCGAGTACTCCGACAAGCTGGTCCGCGAGTCCGCCTTTGCGTCGCCCATCAGGACGAACTCGCTACGCCGCTTAGCAAAGCCGATCATGAGAGCGAGGCAGCCCGTGCAGAACACAAGCCACCCGGAAATGCTGGCCGAAATCGCCGCCGCGCCCAGCATGGCCCGAAGAACGAACCCGGACGCGATGAGGAATACGTCGGTGATGGCAAGCGCGCGTCCGCCTGCGTTATAGAGGAACTGAAGCAAGAGGTAGGCGGTGGCGATCCACAACGGCCCCCGGCCCAACCCATACATCATCGCCACGCCGCCCCCCAGCAACAGCACGGCAAGGATCGAAGCCATTGGTACGGCTACCTGTCCGGCGGCGATCGGCCGGTTCTTTCTTCGTGGATGCTCCCTGTCGCGGTCCGCATCGAGAATGTCGTTCCAGACGTAAACCGCCGAGCTGAGAAGGCACATCGCGAGCGCAGCCACCAGCGTCGAGGTAAGCGCGCCCGGTTCTCCGAACCTGGCCGTGAAAAGGAGCGCCGCGAAGACCAGCAGGTTCTTCGTCCACTGCTTCGGTCGTAGGATGCGGATATGCGGCGCGAGAGCCATGTTCCGCCATTATGGACGCGGCCTGGAAGCTGAGGGGAGCGCAGGTACACTTCGTTCGCCCAGGTTTCCCTTCCCATGAAAGATCAGATTCTCCAACGGATCGCCTCCCGCAAGGCTGTGGTAGGCGTGGTCGGACTCGGCTATGTGGGCCTCCCGCTCTCGCTCCAGTTCGCGGAATCGGGGTTCCCGACTCTGGGGTTCGACATCGACCCGACAAAGGCTGAGACGCTCAACCGCGGCGAGACCTACATCAAGCATATCACCGGCGAGCGAGTGGCCTCGGCGGTTGCGGGCGGCAAGCTGGCGGCGACCTCCGACTTTTCGCGTGCGAAGGAGTGCGACGCCCTAATTCTCTGCGTCCCCACACCCCTCGGGACGCACATGGAGCCCGACATGCAATACGTCGTGGGTTCGCTCGACTCGCTCCGAGAAGGAATCCGTGCCGGCCAGATTCTGAGCCTGGAATCGACGACGTACCCAGGCACCACGCGCGAGATCGTGGTCCCCCAAGTCGAACAGCTTGGCTTTGAAGTCGGAAAGGACGTCTTTGTCGCCTTTTCCCCCGAACGCGAAGACCCCGGCAACCCCAGCTTTCGCACCGCCACGATCCCCAAGGTGGTCGGAGGAGTCACCGACGCTTGCCGGGAGGTGGGCGTCGCTCTTTACGGGTCTGTGATCGAGCGGATCGTCCCAGTAAGCAGCCCCGAAGTCGCGGAGATGTCGAAGCTGCTCGAAAACATCTACCGCGCGGTGAACGTGGGTCTGGTCAACGAACTCAAAATCGTGTGCGATGCGATGGAAATCGACATCTGGGAAGTGATCGAAGCCGCCTCGACCAAGCCGTTCGGATTCACGCCTTTCTATCCTGGCCCGGGGTTGGGTGGGCACTGCATCCCCATCGACCCCTATTACCTGGCCTGGCGAGCGAGGGAATTCGGAGTTCGGACGCGGTTTATCGAACTCGCAGGAGACGTCAATCGAAGGATGCCGGACTACGTAGTGAGCCGACTCACCGAAGCCCTCAACGAACACGGGAAGGCAATCAAGAGCGCCAACATCCTCGTCCTTGGTCTGGCTTACAAGAAGAACGTAGACGACCTGCGCGAGTCGCCCGCCGTCGAGATTCTTTCGATGCTCTTGAACAAGGGCGCGAACGCCCGCTATTCGGACCCTTACTTTCCTTCGATCCCCAAGATGAGGCGCCACGATCTGCAACTGCATTCGGTGGAGGTCTCCCCTGAGGCGCTCGCGGATCAGGACGCCGTGCTCATCGCCACCGATCACGACGCCTTCGACTATGACCTCATTCTTCGCCACGCCAGGTTGGTCTTGGATACTCGTGGGCGTCTTCGAGGGGAGTATCCCCACGTTCGCAGGGCCTAAGGCCAAGAGGCGAAAGAGCTACAATCAACCCTATGTGCGGTATCGCCGGCTACGTCGGACCGAAGAACGCCGTCGAGGTCGTGTTCGAGCAACTCAAGCGCCTCGAGTACCGGGGTTATGACAGCGCGGGAATCGCGTACCTGAATGGAGGCGACATCTCCGTTCTCAAGAAGGCCGGCAAACTCAGCGAGCTAGGTCGATTGATCGACGAACGCACCCCCGTTTCCAGCCTGGCGATCGGGCATTCGAGATGGGCGACGCATGGCGGCCCCACCGATCTCAACGCGCATCCCCACTTCGACCGGTACGAGCAGGTTTCGGTGATCCACAACGGCATTTTCGAGAACTACCTCGAATTGAAGGAGAGCCTGACGAGCCAAGGCCACGTGTTTCAGTCCGAAACCGATACCGAGGTCGCGGCGCACGTGGTGGGGGAGGAGTACTCCAAAGGGGTACCCCTGGAAGAGGCTGTCCGGCTCGCCATCCGAAGGCTGCGAGGCGCCTACGCGCTCGTCGTGGTTTCCAAGCGCGAACCGAACAAGATCGTAGCTGCGAGGAACGCGAGCCCGATCATTCTGGGGCTCGCCGAAGGAGAGGGGTTGCTCGCAAGCGACATCCCGGCGCTGCTGCCTCACACGCGCCAAATCGCCGTGCTCGAAGATGACCGGATCGCGGTGGTTACCACCGAAGGTCCTCGCATCCTCGACATCGACGGCCGGGAGTGCCCCATCGAGCCTCTGACCGTTGACTGGGACGTAGAAGCTGCGGAAAAGGGCGGGCACGAGCACTTCATGCACAAGGAGATCTTCGAGCAGCCGGAGGTCATTCGCCAAGCGCTGCTCGGCAGAATCGACGAACACAACGCCATTCGCTTGGAACAGGTCTTCAGCGAACACGTATGGACGGAGATCGACCGCGTCAACATCATCGCCTGTGGCACCGCGTTTCATGCAGGACTGCTTGGGAAGCACATGTTTGAGAAGCTGCTCAGGCTCCCGACGGACGTGTTCTATTCGAGCGAGTTTCGTTATGGCGATCCCGTTCTTTCTCCCAAGTCCCTCGCCATCTTCATCAGCCAGTCGGGTGAAACTGCGGACTCGCTCGCCGCGCTAAGGCTCTGCAAGGAGAGGCGAATCCGCACCTTGGGAATCGTCAACGTAGTCGGCTCCAGCATCGCGCGCGAGTGCGATAGGGTGATCTACACGCAGGCCGGACCCGAAGTCAGCGTTGCAAGCACCAAGGCCTATGTCGCGCAGGTCCTGATTCTCTCTCTGCTCGCCCTCTACGTTGCGCAGGTGCGGGAAATGCCGGGCGTGCGGGTCTCTCAGTGCGTCGACGAACTCCGCAAACTGCCGGACCGGGCTCGCGCGGTGCTCGAAGACGAAGCGAGCGTAATCCGGGTCGCCGAAAAGTATCTCGAATCGCACCTTTACTTCTATCTCGGCCGAGGGGCCGATGCTTTCGTGGCGCTCGAAGGCGCCCTCAAGATGAAAGAAGTCGCCTACGTTGCTACGCAAGAATGCCCAGCGGGAGAGATGAAGCACGGTCCCCTCGCCTTGGTTCAAAAGGGCGTGATGGCGGTGTTCGGCGCAACGGACCCAACGATTCACGACAAGCTCGTCAGCAACATGAGAGAGGTGCAGGCCCGCGGGGGAACGATCGTGGCCATCACGGTCGATCGCCCAACCCCTGTGCGCCAGACCGCAGATGAACTGCTCCTCGTGCCGGATACGGGTTTCGACTTCCTCAACGCCCTGCTGGGGGTGATTCCCCTTCAACTTCTGGCCTACCACGTCGCCCGCCTCAAGGGCTGCGAAATCGACCAGCCACGGAACCTCGCTAAGTCTGTCACGGTCGAATGAAGAGAAGAGGGGGCGCGGGCCAACCGGCAAAATTGCCGTAACGGGCCGTTAACCCGGTTCAAGGGACCGTTTCGGTACGCTTCCTGCAATATAATGAACTGCGAGTCCACAATTGGTGGGTGCGCTTTTGACAGTGGATTTCCGATCGCCGGTTCCGGGCTCGAAGGGTCCGGTCCGCGAAGGATGAGACCGACATTTATTAGAGTGTTTGTGGGAAAGCCCGCAGGGGACAAGGTTGAGTAAGGTTATGCAAGCCAAGGCGCCGGCCGAAGCGCCCAAAGAGCGTCTCGTCCGACCCCGCGTGATTCATTACGTGAAGCGGAAGAGAATTCTTGATATTCTCGGCTCGTTGCTCCTGATGGTCCTGCTCTCGCCGCTTCTTCTGGCGATCGCCTTGTGGGTGAAGCTGACGAGCAAGGGGCCCGTGATCTATAAGTCCACCCGCGTGGGCTTAGGCGGACGCCACTTCCAATTCCTCAAGTTTCGCTCGATGTACGTCGATGCCGACCGCAGGCAAGCCGAGCTTTTGGCGCAGAACGAAAAGGACGGCCCGATCTTCAAAATGAAGAACGACCCTCGGATCACTCCCATCGGGCGCGCCTTGCGAAGATATAGCCTCGACGAACTTCCCCAATTGTGGAACGTCTTTGTCGGCGAAATGAGCCTCGTCGGGCCGCGTCCCCCGTTGCCCCGCGAGGTCGAACAATACACCGAGGACTGCTTAGAGAGGCTCAGCGTGAAGCCTGGAATCACCTGCTACTGGCAGATCATGGGGCGTAGCGACCTCTCGTTCGAGGAATGGATGGAACTCGACAAGCGGTACCTCCGGGAGATGGGAGTCTGGACCGACCTCAAGATTCTCTTGCTGACGCCCATCGCCGTTTTCCGGGGCGACGGCGCATATTGAGGGGCCCGATGGCCCTTGAGCTGCCACGGCTCCTTTAGGGAAAGGTATCCTCTTGGTTCGTGTCGGGGCGTGGCGCGGTTTGGTAGCGCGTCCCGATGGATCGGGAAGGTCGCCAGTGCGGTGCTTCCGGTCGCAACGCAGATGTCGGGGCGTGGCGCAGTTTGGTAGCGCGCTTCCATGGGGTGGAAGAGGTCGCACGTTCGAATCGTGTCGCCCCGACCAGAGCACTCAGGCCATGGCCGAAAGCCTGGACTCTTCCGATCGGACGCTTGGGTACTCGTCCCAAGTGCGCCCGTCGAGCACCCGGCCATTGCGGCTCTTGACGACTCCGCCCCATTGCTTGAAGAAGAAGGCGACACCCGCAGATTGGCATTGGTCGCGCAAATCCCGTGCCCATTCGGGCTTCATGGGTCTTGCGCCGGGGCCGGACTCCCCGCCGACGATCACCCAGTCGATTCCGCTCAGGTCGAGGTTCGGCAAGGGGCCGATTAGAGGCTCCAGAGACAAGAACTTCACTTTGGCACTCGTGCGTCGAAGGTGGTCAATCCTTTCTCTGACACGCTCGTCTTCCACGCTAGTGCCCATCCAAATATGGTTTGCCCAAGGCAGGTCCTTGTCGAGTTCCGCAAGCCTGTCCGCTCGCTTGGTCAGTATCTGATATTGATGCCAGTCAGCCCTGAGCATCGTCTGAAAGACCCGAAGAATGAAGTCCAGGGGAACGTCCTTGTGGAATAGGTCGGACATTGAGTTTACGAAGATTCGTTGCGGTTTCGACCACTTGAGGGGAAGCTCAATCATATGATCGTGAAGGGTCAATCTGAAGCCGTTCCTATAGTTCGGCTGACCCATTGCTTTGAGCCGCTTTGCCATCCGTTCGGCGTAGCAGTGTTTGCATCCGTGGCTGATCTTGGTGCAGCCGGTCGTCGGGTTCCAGGTGGAGTCGGTCCATTCGATGCAGGACTCAGCCATTCTTGAGACTCCTTGGGAAGGTCACGATCACCTTGTCGGGCGGGCACTGACCGCGCTTCTTATGGGCGTCGGTGCGATTCGTGGTAACGATCCCCTGATCGTCAAGCTGGATCACCGCATCCTTGTAGTTCTTCTCAATGAACGGGCGCCCGACATGGTGCTTCTCGCATATCGCCTTGACCGACAGGGCTTGGCCTTGGAACTGATCGAGAAGCATGCCCTTTAGATCGTCCAGGGGCCTTGCATATTCAAAGAGGACCGGGAACCGGGCGTCAGCAGGGTTGTACGTGAAGCTCGGGACGCCCTGGGGTTGTGACGTGCTTTCACGAGCCATAACTTCCTTCATTATGGAGTAGCCACGGCTGTTCTTGGTAACGAAGATCAGATGATGGCTTGTCCGCTGACCAGACTCGTTCTTGAACGCGAAGGGAAGGACGAACCGCTTCCCATCAGGGTTCAATGCCTTGCAAAGCGATTCGACGATGTCAAGTTCACGATCACGCGGTGTTGTGTAGCTACTTAGCCGCTGCCGTAGATTGTCGGCGACTTCCTTTCCAAACAGCGAGTCCATGTGCTGAATGACAAACTCGTTCGTCAGGCCCATGTTGATACGCGTGTAGTTGAAGAAGAACACGCATTCGCATCCCCAGTCCTTGACGACCGCGTTTACGAGTCCAAGTGATAGGCCCTTGTAGCCCCACGGGTCAACGAAGAAAAGAGTAGGGACAAGCTTCATCGCTTCGAATTGCTTGACCATCTCGGTCCCGACTTCGTTGTTTCGAACGTCGGGCTTGTACTTCAGCTTGTCAATGCCGGGAAGTGCTTGAATCGATTGCTGAAGGTCGGTTGTGTTTTGCGTGTTCGCATCGTTGAAGAGGCTGACCAGCTTCTGGCATAGAACGGGATCTGCGATAGCCTTTTCAAGAACGAGAAGTGGGGTGGAAGTTGTCCCATCTTTGTATCTCCCAGGACCGGCGAACAAGTCTAGGTAGGCTATGCGGTCCACATGGGGCTGCCGGGTGATTACCTTCGCCCAAGCATCGAAGTACTTCGAAACGATCGCGGCTTTCGCGCGGGATTGTTCAGTCGATTCGTCGAAGAATGGCTTACTTCTCACGCCGTGAATCCTCTTGTCTGTGGCTCAGACCCGCGGTCGAATAGGTGCATTTGGCCGTTCACCGTCACAGGGTCTGACGGGCCCAGACATAGAATGGATTCGGAGGTGTCTGAGTGCTCCTTCAAATTCCTCACCGCAGTCTCCCGATCCCTATTGGCATAGCAGTACGCACATCCTTGCGGGCAGGTGTCGTACTCCCCGATGTCGATGCTTTGGATGCAGTTGCAGCCGGTCCGGGTGGGCGCCGAACGGGAGCTGAAGCTGGACGCGCCCACGTCGCGCAGGCGAACCGGATCGATGCAGCGCCCCTCGGGCAGGCCGCCCGCCACTTCGGGCTGCGAGCAGACTCTGAGCAGCATGCCGCGCTCTGCCCCCAAGCCTGACAGCCGGCGGACCAAGTCACGCTTCTCGTCCAGAGCCGGGTCGCGCCAGCGGACGCCCGTCTTTGCGCTCAGTCGATCCAGATTGGATCGCACCTTGCGGTAGGGCTCGACGAAGGATGTCGCCACTTCGTCGGAAATCCCAGCAAAGACGTCGGCGAGTCGGGCGAAGTTCTCCGCGTGCCATGCCGGAGTCATTGCTTCCGTGATAACGATCGGATCGTAGCGCCAGGCCACCGTCCTCGGCCCGAAATCGGAAACCAAGCGACGGCAGCAATCGACAACCGACTCCCACGAAGCCACCGAACGCTCCATCGGCTGGCCGTAGCCCGTCACGGTGACGTGCAAGTAAAAGGGGAACCTGCGGCGCGCGATCTCGGAAAGCGCTGGCAAGAACGGCTTCGGGTTCTTGGTCCAGAAGACGAAGGCATCCACGTCTTCACGCGCGAGCGACACGCGCTTGGGCCGCCGCGAATAGGAGTTCCGCATCACGCAATAGCCCTCTTCGAGCCGATTCAGCAGCCAGTCCCCGTAGAAGGCGGGTATATCGGTCTTGCGACTTGCGGAGATGACCACGGCTTCTTCAGTATAGCAGACATACGCCTACATGTTGTCAATTGAAGGTCGCTCAAATGTCTCTCAATTGAAGGAGACTAACTGAGACGTTCTGAGACCTCTGTAGATTCACTTCCCGCGCGCTGAACCTGCCGTTTTCTCCATGGGGTGGAAGAGGTCGCACGTTCGAATCGTGTCGCCCCGACCAGAATTTGAACTTCAGGCCCTTCTTTCAGCTAGGGCATCTCGGCCGGGTGGCCCTGACAGGCGGAGGGTTCGTGCCGTTTGTCAGGGAACCAGGCAGCCTCTCCCGATCGGATGCTGGGGAACTCGTCCCAAGTGCGCCCATCTAGAACCCGGCCACTGCGGCCGGGTGGCCCTGACAGGCGGAGGGTTCGTGCCGTTTGTCAGGGAACCGACCAGACTCTCCAGCGGGCTGGGAGGCCGGATCGGACCCCTTGGGTGGGGCCTGAAAAGAGCGCCTTCCCTCACCCGGCCTGCTCTGCGAGTCAGACCGGGCCACCCGGCCGTGGGGCAACATACCGATCGGGCTTCCGCGAACCGTTTGCCTGTAGAACGGCCGGAACCCCCGCCCGATTCTTTTCCCTGGTTGCCGCGAGATGCCCTATAATGGGAGGGATGGTGGAGAGGCATGTACAATGGGCCGAGGAATCCGCCGAGCAAGCTCGGAGGACACCCGCCCCGGGCTTCACCAGGCGCCGTCCCCTGGAATCCGCGAGAGGGGCCACCCGTCGTGTTTTGGAGAGAGGACTTTGACGCTGTTCAGCGGCCCAGTTTCCTTTCAAAACGGGCCGTCAAATCAGTCAGGGAAATGCGCAGTGCAACGGCGAGATCGGCTAACTCCACCAAGTCAATTCTTTGTTGACCGGCTTCAATTTTTCCAATCGATGTTTCGGCGCGCCCGAGCTTTCGCGCTAGGGCCCTTTGAGTCAAGCCAAGCTCTTCCCGGGCCTCGCGAAGGACTTCGCCAAGCGTGATGTATTCGGGACGACGAGCCAGCTTCACCTGCTTTGAAGCATGAGATGCACAGTGATGCGAAGTGAGATGCAAAATGCCGCTAATATGGAATACTTCTGTCAGTGGCAGATTGGGAACGGTCAGGAACGGAGCGGGCGGGCGGAATCTGGAAGCAGTCTTTGGCGGAAATCGATGGTGCCGGGCTCTATCCTGCGCTGGTGACGGTCGACGGTGGCGCCACCGGTCCCCGCCCGGTGATCGACGGTCAATGCTTCCTGTCATTCGCTGGTAACAACTATCTCGGCTTGAGCGACGACCCGGCCGTTACCGAAGCGGCCTGCCAAGCCATCCGTGATCACGGAATCGGCCCTGGCTTCTCTCGCGCTATCGGCGGTACGCCAGCCCTGGTGGCAGAGCTAGAGGCGACTATTGCCGAATGGACTGGCTTCGAAGCCTGCCTGGCATTTCCAACGGGCTATATGGCCAATGTGGGAGTCATTCGAGCGATGGTGCGTCCCATCCTTTCCAGCGGCGGGGGCCTGGAACCAGTGGTGTTTGTCGATCAGTTCATGCACGGTTCCGTTATCGACGGCTGTGCCCTGGCGCAAGTAAAGGTCCTCCCGTTTCGTCACAACGACCCCGACGATCTGGATCGGCGGCTTGGCCGCTATCCCGATGCCCCGAAGTTGATTGTCATCGAAGGGGTCTACACCCTGGAGGGCACCATCGTCGATCTGCCCCCCTACGTCGCGATGGCGCGAGGATATGGAGCTCTGCTCATGGTCGACGATGCTCACGGGGTGGGCTTGATCGGTCCCAAAGGCGGTGGAACCGGTTCTCTGTACGGCGACACCTCGGGCATCGACCTGTATATGGGTTGCATGGATAAAGCCCTGGGTGCGACGGGTGGCTTTCTGTGCGGCAGTCGTGAACTGATCAGGCTCCTGCTCGTCGCCTGCCGTTCGTCGGTCTTGTCCTCGTGCTTTCCAGTCGGAACGGCTGGCGGCGTCTTGGAAGCGATCAGGATTATCCGCGAATCGAATGGCCGACGCGAAAGGGCACTGCAGCTTGCCAGAAGGCTTGAAACGGAACTGCGGCGAATCGGTTTGACCGTCTTAGGCGACGAGCGCCATCCGTCACTGAGCGTCCTCGTGGGCTTGGACTGCGTGGGGTTGGAGGCGGAGAGACGCTTGTTTCAGGCAGGAATCCATCAACCCGTGATTCGGTTCCCGGCCGTGCCAAAGGACAAGTGCCGCTTCCGCGTCAATGTGACCTCTCAACACACCGAATCTGATCTCTTTCGGTTTGCTGAAAGCATCGCTGGCATCGCCGGTAGCCTGGGGTTCGTCTAAGACACTGACACCCCGACGAACATTAAGGACACGCTCACCGGAACCTGGCGCAGAGCGCGTCCATGTCCCGAGAGTATTGGTCCTAACTACCAAATGGGTTTTGCCCGGTGGCCGGGGTGGAAAGCAGAACTCGGGTGCCATGGATAGAGGTTCGTGCTCTCCATGCCCTGGTGACCTCAATAGGACTCCGAATGCCGCAGGCCGCGAACCTACGTCGAGCCTCAGACCCCGAGTTCTGAGTGGGAACCCACATCGACTCGTCGAAAGCGGAGCCCGTGAGCCTAAGCCCTCCGCGAAAGATGCGGAAGTCCTTGGCATCGATGGCCCTGCCCACTCCGCCAGAACCCCGCTCGAAGAAGTATCAGGGCAGAGACGGCCGAATGGCCAAGTTCTTCGGTCAGGCTCTCCCGAAACAGGGAACTCGTCGTCTTTCAAGGGGACCGGGGAGACGCAACGGAACGCTGACCCTCTGGGAAGTCGGGGTCTGTGGCTTGCCGGCTTTCGGAAGTATCCCTCGTTCCAGTTCTTATGGAGCCTGACGGGCACGGATAGCACAATCCTCTATCCGTGGCACCCGACTTCCCACCCGGGCCACCCGTCCGCCTTCCCTCCCCAGGAACCCAAATTCCCTCTACCGACCCTACAGGCCGCGCTGAGGCCCAAAGGGTCGAAAAGACTATAGCGAAGGCCGAAGGCCTGGAAATATGCCCGTCCCCTCAGGATCGAGCCCTGAATGGGCGACACCTTCTCGCCGATGCCCAATCCAACGAACCCCTCACCCCCTTAGTCCCTCTCTCCCCCGGCGAGGCGAGGGGGAAGTCGGAACGGCCCCGCGTCCACTCTCATGCCAAACCGGGGTACGCAGCCTCGGACCGCCGCCCAACCCTTCTTGCTGGATGCCGAGAGGTGCCGTATACTGGGAGGGATGGTGACGGGGCGTCTGCAAATGGTCGAGGATTCCCCCGAGCACGCTTGGAAGGCACGCGCCTCGGGCTTCACGATGTGCCGTCCCCTGGAATCCACAGCAGCGGCCACCTGCCGGAGCTACGTCCCCGACCTTATCTCGGTAATCGACGACGGAGTCGATCCCGACGATCTACCTAACTTGATCATTGAAGTGACCGGCGCATCCAAGCGGGACAAGGAGGCCAAGGTCACGACGGCACAAACCCCCTGGGGACCCGCTGTCTACAATCCCGGCGGCTTGGACCGATGGGACTTTATCGAGATCACCGACTCAAGGGACCCGGCGAACATGATCCGCTCGAAATTTGGCAGGGAGGTGCTTCGATAGGACATCAGAGCTTTGCGGACCTGTTCGAGAAGCTTCGCCTGACTGAAGAGTCCGTTGACCTTGAGGCGAAGCGCGGAGAACGGCTTGGCCCGTCCTTCTTGGAATCGGTCTCAGCGTTCGCCAACGAGCCGGGCCGCGGAGGAGGATACATCCTTATGGGTGTTGAACGGAAGCAAGATTCCTTGTTCCCGGAAATGGCTTCAGACTATGAAGTCGAAGGAGTAGCGGACCCTGAGCAGCTTCAGTCGGACATCGCGAGTCAGTGCGCTTCGCTCTTTAGCGTCGCGATCCGTCCAGTCGTTACAACCGAGCTTGTCGAAGACAAGCCTGTCGTGCTGGTATTCGTTCCCGAAGCTGATCCTCAGAACAAGCCTGTATACATCCAGAGCAAGGGGCTACAGCACGGCTCATATCGAAGGATTGGCTCAACGGACCAGAAGTGCACTGAAGACGATATCGCTCTTCTCCATCAGCAACGGGACCACCGAACATTCGATCAAACAGTCATTCGAGACGCGTCGCTCGAAGACTTGGACCCGGACGCAGTCACCGAATACAGGCGATTGCGAGGCAAGGAAAGAGCAACTGCTTCAGAGCTTACCTATAACGACGAAGAGCTTCTCTATGCGCTCCATGCTGTGACCCGAGAGAATGGGAGGGTCTACCCGACGGTTGCCGGAATGATGCTGTTCGGGAAGAAGTCGTCACTTAGGCGGCACTTCCCGATGAATCGGGTTGACTACGTCGTCGTGCCGGGACGGGACTGGGTTCCTGACGCGCAGAGGCGCTTCGCGACCCAGGAATACCTCGAACCGCTGATCGTGTTGATCCCTCGAATTGTGTCCCTTGTCTTGGGCGATATTCCGAAGGCGTTTCACTTGCCACGGGGTCAGATTCAGCGGCAGGATCAGCCACTGATCCCTGAAGTCGTGATTCGCGAGTCTGTTGTGAACGCGCTGATGCACCGGAACTACTCCATCCGGCAACCGGTGCAGATCATCCGCTATTCGAATCGCATTGAGATACGGAACCCGGGGCACTCGCTCGTTCCCGATGAGCGGCTTGGAGAGCCAGGTTCGCTTCACCGTAACGAGAAGATTGCTGCTGTCCTGCATGACGTCGGGTTTGCGGAGACCAAGGGAAGCGGAATCCGAACAATGATTGAGGCCATGAATCGGGCCAACCTCTCCGAACCGATCCTCGAATCGGATCGGGTGGGTAACCGGTTCGCCGTCACGCTGTTCACCCATCACTTGCTTGGGAAGGAAGACGTGGAATGGCTGTCTCAGTTTTCAGACTGCAGCCTGAGTGAGGATGAAGCCCATATCCTGATCGTGACACGCGAGCTGGGGCTGGTCAATAACAGCATCGTCAGAACCTTTTTCAAGATTGACACACTGACAGCGAGCCGACGGCTTCAACGGCTCCGAAATCTCGGTCTTCTCGAACAGCGCGGACAAGGACCGAATACGATCTATTACCCTGGCAAGCGCTTGTCTGGAGAGTCTGGTCCACAGACAAGCGCACTGGATGAACCGCCGGAGCCAGGTTCAATTGTGTCCTTGCCTGTAGAGTCAGGTGGCTTATCTGTAGAGTCCGGCAGCTTATCAGTAGAGTCCGGCGGACTGACAGGAGCGCACGAACCCTTGCCACCGGAGCTTCAGGACGTAGTGGACAGCTTGGGCAGAAGGGCTTCGCCCGATCAAGTCAAGCAGGCAATCCTGAACCTTTGCGCTTGGAAGCCCCTTGAGCCGAACCAGATCGCACATTACATCCGGCGCAAACCAAGGCATGTCGCTGAGTTCTATGTCCGAGCCTTGGTTCGGGAGGGACGGCTTGCGCCCCAGTTCCCCGACAAGCCGAACCGACCCGATCAGCGGTACCACATTACGGGCAAGTGAATCCAGATGAGCTACAAGACTGAAACGATCGCAAACACCATCGCAAGGCTGAACGCGAACTACTACCTCCCTGCGATTCAACGGGAGTTCGTCTGGGACTCTTCGCAGATCGTGCAATTGTTCGACTCGATTCTGCGCGGCTACCCGATCAGTTCCTTCCTTTTCTGGGCGATTGAGGCCGCGAATTACGACAAGTGGAGGGCATACCAGTTCTTGATTGACGGGAAGGACGGCGGGGTCCACAATCCAGAAGCGAATCTGAGTGCCGTGACCGAACTTCACCTGATCCTCGATGGGCAGCAACGGCTCACCTCATTGAACATCGGTTTACGCGGCACTTATACGGTCAAGAAGAAGTACGGTAGAAAGGACAACCCAGACGCTTGGAGCAAACGGACCCTGTTTCTCGATATTCTCCACGACCCGCTGACCTTGGTCGATCCAAACTACGAAGACAACTTCTTCAGGTTTGAGTTTCGAGACAAGGGAAAGGGCGGCAAGGGGAACGGGGAAAGCCGCTGGTTCGAGGTTGGAAAGATTCTCTCGTTCAAGTCGGATCGGGAGTTCGATGAGTTTAGGGACGAATTCGTTGAGTCCATTGACGAAAGCACGACGAAGGAACAACGTCGTGCGGCCCGAATGAACCTGGATCGACTCTACAGAGCAATCCACAAGGACGACGTGATCGCCTATTACGTCGAACGTGAGCAAGATTACGACCGGGTTCTCGATGTCTTCGTTCGAGCGAACTCGGGCGGAACGAAGCTGAGCAAGTCAGACCTGCTCATGAGTACGATCACGGCAAGCTGGGGCAACATCGACGCACGATACGAGATTCAATCGCTCGTAGATCGCCTCAACCGATCTCTTCCAAGGCGGTCGGAAATTGACAAGGACTTCGTGATGAAGGCAAGCCTTGTCATTAACGATCTTCCCGTCAAGTATCGGGTCCAGAACTTCACGGACGCCAATCTGCTGAAGATCAAAGAGAACTGGACTGAGTCGAAGAAGGCGATTGGCAAGGCGGTCGATCTTCTTAGTGCTTATGGAATCACCGGCGACACGCTGACAAGCACGAACGCGCTGATCCCCATTGTCTACTTCTACTCGAAGCGACGTGATCTTCGTCCAGACGGGACTTCCATCGACGACGTGCTGAACGCTAAGTCGATCCATGCTTGGCTCGTGCTTGCCTTACTTCGGGGTCAGTTCCGTAGCAGTGCAGACTCTGCCCTGTCGAAGGCAAGGGACGTGATCCGCAAAGCAGTCGAAGGGAACAAGCCATTCCCTCTCCTGGGATTGATAGCGGACAATGACGGCAGTTCCGATCAACTTTTGACCGGCATTATTGCGGAAGCAATGGACCTCGGCTACTACGGTTCTCACATAAGAGCGGTGCTTTCCCTGTTCTACTCAGGGATTGCTGGTGCATCGGACCTGCACATTGACCATATCTTCCCAAGATCAACGCAACTGCCGACAAAGGATTTTGAAGAACCGGTGTATTCCTGGAACAGCCCACTAAATCGGACGGCGAATCTCTGTCTTTTGAGTGCGGCGGAAAATCAGGAGAAGTCGGCAACACCATTCGAGGAGTGGATCACGACCCGTGATCCGAGCTTCCTGGACCGCCATTTCATACCTGCTGATGCAAAGCTCTATTCGGTGGAGCACTTCGATCAGTTTCTGATCGAACGCTCGAAATTGCTTGAAGGGCATTTGAGGAAGCTGTTGGCACCGGCTCTAGAGGCGAAGCAGGCCGGTTAGGGAGAAGACATGGCAAAGAAGGCGTGCCTGGTCTCCATTTCTCGACCTGGTCCGAGTTTTGGTTGTGCATTGTGTTTGAAACACGGCTTCTGAGGGTTGCGGGGGTGAGCCCGATGAGGCTTCGGTGCGGCCGGCGATGTTTGTTGTACGTCAGATGGTCGTCCAAATGGGCTTGGAATTCGGGCCCGCTGGAAAAGAACTCTCGGCCGGTGGCTCTGACAGGCGGATGGTTCGTGCCGTTTGTCAGGGAACCGACCAGACTCTCCAGCGGGCTGGGAGGCCGGGTCGGACTCCTTGGGCGGGTCCCGAAAAGAGCGCCTTCCCTCACCCGACCCGCTCTGCGGATCAGACCGAGCCACCCGCTGCCCTCGATCCCTCAGCCGACCCCATAGGCCGAGCCGAGGCCCAAAGGGTCGAAAAGACTATAGCGAAGGCCGAAGGCCTGGAAATATGCCCGTCCCCTCAGGATCGAGCCCTGAATGGGCGACAGCTTCTCGCAGATGCCCAAGCCAATGAACCCCTCACCCCCTTGGTCCCCCTCTCCCCCGGCGAGGCGAGGGGGAAGTCGCAACCGGCCCCGCGTCCACGCTCATGCCAAACCGAGGTGCGCAGTCTCGGACCGCCGCCGAGCGTGGAAGCCCGGTGAAGCCTAGACCTCGAGAATCATTGCGACGAAGTCGCTGCTGATTCGAGGTCGGCCGGTCGCGTACGGCGAAGCCGCTTCCCATGGAGAGGGTTGGCTGGCCGGAGGGCTCTCAGAAAACACCCGGGGGTCGAAAAATGACCCACACCCCGATCTCTGGGTCGATGTGTTTTGACGTGCCTAACCTGGCATTTTCCTGCTACTTCGCCCACGCCTGTGAATAGCACCAGTAGGAAAGCCAGGCTGACAGTGGAAGGCCTACAAGCACATAAATTGGGTTTCGGTCAAGATTTTCCCTAAACGCCTTCGGAAATCGAATGAGGAAATACAAAACAAAAATGCAGGGAATCCAACACAGCCACCCCAAAATCCAGTGGTCGCTACCGGCAGTAACAATCACTGCAAAAAAACAGAAAGCTGCTATGACAAGAAACACAAAACCCAGGATCATGGAATAATCGTTCGTCATCACTTGATATCGTCACGCCCATAGATAGTCGATTCTCCAACCGCAGTCCGATGCCTCCTCACTGCTTGGATACCGTCGCCTGACTTCTTCGTAAAGCGTAATTGCTCTTGGCTTTTGGTTGAGCACGCTGTCTGCGATACGTCCTGCCAAATAGATCGATTGAGCAGCGTAGCAGTGCTCAGGATAGGCGACGGAGAACTTAACGTATTGCTGAATTGCAGCTTCGTGATCACACAGTCCCTCATGGAGCAAGTGTCCGAGAACAAACTCGGCTTCTGTGCGAATTTCGTACGTTAGTTCCTTTCGAAGCAAAGCTCGAAGTAGCTGAAGACCATGGTTGGGCTGACCCTTTCTTGAGTAGCAAATCGCAAGGCCAAGCGTTGCGAAGTCCTGAAATTCTGAGCCTGGAGCCATTCGCCCGAGCGTCCGGGCAGCGTTCTCAGCGAGCGGAATGTCTTGTTCGACAGTCAAGTACAGCCCCAGAATGTCCGATTGAGCCTGAAGTGCCCATCTGCTCTTAGGCCACCGATTGACCACAGTCTCCAACTGCCTTACGGCTCGGTCTCTGTATTCAGAGGTCCTACCCGTTACGCTATCCCAAAATCCTCCTTTGCCAATCAGCTCGTAGAATTGTTGGGTCGACTCATAGGCGGCTTGGGCGGCCATGTCGTCTGGAGACTGATAGGTATCCGGGTCCCAAGTGGATTCCGAGGAGCCACTGTCATTTGCGAAAAAACACTGATCGTATGCGGCCCGGGCTTTTGGGTCACACAGAACAGCATATGCCTCATTGAGCTCGACGGTCTTTTTGGCTGCATACTCTGCCTTTTCACCGTGATTGATATCCGGATGATAAAACGAGACCAAGAATCGATAGGCTTTGCGAATGTCGCTTTCGGTTGCCGTGCGGTCAACATTCAGCACACGATAGTAGTCTATGAGGTTTCCCATGTCACCTTTGCATCGAAGTGGCCACCTGCAGGACCAATAGGCAGACGTAGACGATCGGAAGAAGCACAATCCATATGAGCATGCCTGTCAAGGGGGTCGCAAGCCCAATCCAACGTCCGTCAGGGAAGAACGTCCCACGAATTGCTGGAATCAGGAGAAGGTAGCTAATGGGAAAGACAAGCAATACTACAAGCATCCATGCAAAGAAGCCTATGCCGAGCAAGCGGAAGAACCCTGCTATGGGATCAACTGCGTTGGGCTTTTGCTCTGCAGCCGTAGCTTGTGGCACCGCAGGTTGCCCAAAGTCCCATTGAGGTGCCTTCGGGTCGCGTGGAGGGGCCGAACTGGGACCAATATCCCACGTGGGTGCTGAGAGGGGTGCTTTCCGGGTCGCTTGTTGACTGACATGTGGCGGGGTAGCCCGAGAAGACCTGCCAGGAACGGCATTGAGGGAGTGGGCTGACATAGCGTCGTAACTCCGCCTTAGCTCTGGGTTGGAAAGGACCTTGGTCGCCTCCACGACACGTCGTTCCAGCTCTCGAGGGGAAAATGCAGCGTCCTCACGTCGGCTGTTGGCTAAACGGCGAAGGATGACCTCAGACGCGAGGGCAACCTCTTCTCGCGACGCCCCAAGGGAAATGCCAAGAAGATCATAGTAGCTTGCCGTATCTGATGCTTGTGCGTCCAGGAGTTGGTAGCCGCACTCGCAGCAGAAGACCATGCTAGGACTGAAGCCTTTGAGGCATTCTGGGCATTGGGGGATGGAACTCACGTGGGGCCCCCGTGTGTCTGAAGTCTCTGTGGCAAGCAGTCCAGCCAGATCTCCTGAAGGATCCCCACGATCTTTGACTCGTTGAACTTAGACTGCCTCATGGCTCCGACCTAGGTTCGGAGGACTGACTGTTCAATCTCCTCGCTCTTGACGGGGCAAACCATGCCCAACTCCGGACACTGACGCTTACATCGTGTCGGAGAACCTAGAGCTTTCTGGTCACACCTCGACAGTATGGCATGAGGCAATCAGGGTGCATATGCTTGCCAACTTAACTTATAGAATCTTATCGGCTTGCGCCTTCGGACTGCGGCTCAGCCCTCTCAAAGAAGTAGAACTCGCTCCAAGTCTGCCACGGCACGTCGTACCTCAGGATAAAATACGTATCGGCTCGGCTGACCGTGAAGCCGTGGCCAACGCCCTTAAGGAAGAGAGAGAACTCGCCGTTCTTCGTGTGCCACTTCCCCTTCTCGCCGTTGATCACAGCAGTTCCGTCCGGATTGAGCGTCCAGGTCTCGGCCTCGCACGGCGTCGTAATGCCGTCATGGGTGATTTCGCCCGGGCATGGCGTCGTCTGCTTGCCGATGTTCATTGATTTGAGCCGCCAAGTGCCGTACCAAAAGGACATGTCGTTCCTATTTACATCCTTTCCACCCATTCCGACAATGGCCACCTGAGCGACCCACGCAACAGCGACCGTCGAAACGACGGCGACGGTCAGGAGAGCTTTCCTGCTCCGAGGCTTGCCAATCTCCGCCAACTGGTCAGGTCCACTTCGTTCGTCTTCAAGTTGCGTATCAGTTCCTGGGACGATGTCCTCGTTTGACAAGGAAAGGCCGACAGCACGGAATGCCAGTTCCGCCGTGGCTCGGTCCACGACCCGACCTTGAAGCAGTTTGTCAACAGTGGCCACGCTGAGGCCGCCCAGCATCGCCCCCTTTTGGTCACGAGTCAGCCTCTGGCCTGGCGAGTCCCGCCGTTGCTTCGATTCCATCGCGAGAACGAGGCGGTCGATGCCCTCTTTGCCAAGTCGAACGGAGCGAATTCGACGCATGAATAAGTGCTATTTTATCTCGCCCTACCGGACACAACAGGCAACGGTTTTCCCAAGCATCAGGACTCTGGTGCCCTTCCACAAGCAAGAGAAGGCCAGATCGGAGTTTGGTGGACCGTGAAGGACTCGAACCTTCGACCCGCTGATTAAGAGTCAGCTGCTCTACCAACTGAGCTAACGGTCCACGGAGCAAGAAAGATACCCGATTCGGGGGGTCGGAGAGGCAGGACCCCGGAGGCCCTGCACCCTCGTTTTCCGCAGCTTCGGGTTCGCCTCTAGGGGCGGCTCCAGGCCTTGACCTGGCCCTTGGCGAGGCCCGGCCCCTCGACGTTTAGCGACAGCGACCTTGCGCCCCCTGCCTGAAACATCCCCACTCGAAGCGGATAGTAACCCGGCTTGAGCGCGACCGACGCCGACTTCTCCAAGTAACCATGAAGCCCGTCGTTGTCGATCAGCTTCGCGCCCGCGATCCACAGCACCGATCCGTCGTCGCTACCCAAGCTGAAGGTGTAGACCCCCGGCGACTCCACTCGGAAGAAGCCCTCGAACTCCAACGCGAAGTTCTCGCGAGGCAGGGTCAGGCTTTCCAAGCTCGAAGCCGGATCGGCGAAGCTCACCGAAAGCGCCCTCCCAGAAGCCGAGGGGGATAGCTCTTCGAACGAGGGGACGCTCGACCACCGACCCGCAAACAGCCTGGCGGACCACCCTTCTGCGAGCCCCCGAACCTCTTTTTCGGGAAGATACTTCTTGCACTCGATCCGTGCAGGGTCGCCCGCTTTGCCTTGCGAGTTGACGTAGGAGAACGTCAGAACCGACGATTCCCGGACTTCGATCGGCCCGTCATACAGGCGGGAATCTCCCGTCGGCAGACTCCCGTCCGACGTGAATCTGAGAAGGAAGGGCATTCCCTCGGGCACATCGATCTCGACCCGCGTAACGTCGTCGAACAGCACCGCGCCGGCGGCGATCGTCGGTTTCGGCATGTGATAGGCGATCCCCATCGCGTCGAGTCGGGGGAAATACCGGGCCAGCCGCGATTCGAAGCTGTTCCAGTCGAGAGCGGACTTTTCGGTCCAGAGCACTTCCGCCGTCGCGAGCATCCTCGGGAAGATCATCGTCTCGACCCTTTCCCATGTTGGAATCCACTCCGTCCAGACGTTGGCCTGGCCCCCCAGGACGTGCTTCGCTTCCTCGGGGCTCAGGTCTGCGGGCACGGGATCCCACGAATAAACGTGCCGAACCGGCGTGGTCTCGTAGCTGTAGTCGAAGTAGCAATGCGAAGTCGGCGACATCACAACGTCTTGCCCCGCCTTCGCAGCCGCGATCCCTCCGGCAATCCCGCGCCACGACATGACGGTCGCCCCAGGCGCGAGCCCGCCTTCGAGGATTTCATCCCATCCGACGAGCCTTCTTCCCTTGCGCCAAAGGTAGCTTTCGACGCGCCGAACGAGCCAACTCTGGAGGTTCTCCTCAGGTGAGTGGCCATTGTTGACGGCGAGCCCTTCGGTGCGAATCCGTTCTTGGCACTTCGGGCACTTCTGCCAGAACCCCTTCCAGACCTCGTCAGCGCCGATGTGAATGAACTTCGAAGGGAACAGGTCGAGCGTTTCGTCGAGGATGGCTTCGAGGAATTCGAGCGTTTCGTCCTTTCCGGGGCAGAAGTTGTTCGTCCGGTTGAACCCGGGCTCCGGGAACGGCTCTACGTTGTCGCAGCCTAGCTCAGGGTAGGCGACGAGCGCGGGCAACGAATGGCCCGGCATCTCGATCTCCGGCACAACGGTGATGTTGCGGTCCGCCGCGTACTTTACAATGTCCCGAATCTGCTCCTTCGTGTAGTAGCCGCCATATAGCTTCTTGCCCGAGTTCGGTCCAGGGAACCTGAGTTCCGAATAGTTCCAGTTGCCTCCCGGCCACTGGCCGCCGGTATCGACCCGCCAAGCTCCGACCTCGGTGAGCTTGGGGTAGCGGTCGCTCTGCATTCGCCAGCCCCCGTCGTCGGTCAGGTGCCAATGGAACACGTTCATCTTGTGGAGCGCGAGAGAGTCGAGGTAGCGCTTGATGTCCTCCACAGGGAAGAAGTGTCGCGACACGTCGAGGTGCATCCCCCTCCACGAAAACCGGGGCCAGTCGGCGATCTCCATCGCGGGTATCTCGACTCGCGAAGTTCGTTGCCGCGGGTTCGAAGGAGCCGGAGGCAAGAGTTGAATCAGCGTTTGGGCGGCATGAAGCGCCCCTGCGGGATCGACATAGCGAACCTCGATGCGCCGATTCCCGATCGTAAGGCGGTAGCCCTCATACCGAACGCCATGCTGGGGCAATGCGGGAAGGAATGCGATCACCTGGTCCCGGTCCGCGTCGGCTCGCTCGCCGGAAAGTCGAACCCCCTCTCCAACCAACGCTCGAAGCCGTTCGGCGAGCAACTGACCGCCCAGGCTACCGCTCGAATCGAAGACCAGGGTGCCTTGCGAGGCCGCAAATGGCGAGTCCTCGAGCGGCGTCATCCGTTGCGGATAGGGAAAGAGGGCGGGAAGCGAGGAGGAGTCGCGAGCGAATAAGGCGAGTCCTGCGGCGACGAGGCACGTGGCGGCGAGCGTCATGTCGTTGATTGTAACGCCTTCAGGCGCGGTCTGTCGCCCCATGCGGCCCGGTCAAGTCCGAGCAACGGAACGACTCCCGCACGCTTCGCCGACCTGCAAACATTGCCAGGTTTGACCCTCATAATTCGTACAGGCTTCCCGATCAACGCAGAACTTACTATAATGTTCATGAGATCGGGTGCGTTGCTGCCCGAACGATGATCGATTGCGACCTACGGCGCGGAAATCGTTTGCTTCAGGTCTGGATGTCAGATACGTCAACGGCCGGCTTTCCCCGGCTGAAGGAGGAACGCATAATGAATCGAACGCTTGGTACGCTTGCGCTGGCGGCGCTTGCAGCCGCTTCCATGTCGCAAGGCCTCATGATTTCTTTTGGGACCCGTGAAACCGGGACTTCGGCCGCTATCGGCGAGAACGGTGGAACGTCTGGGGGGATCGAATGGGTCAATCTCGACGGTCAAACGCTCCACACCAACAGCACTTGGCAGTTGTTCACTTTTACGATGGCCACCGACCCCCTCACGGCCTTCGCGGGCACGACTGCGAACGGCGTGTTGGATGGAGTTGCTGGGACGATTGAGAACATTCGCATCAAGAACACGAACATCTCGAACCCGATTCGACTCTGGATCGATGATGTTACGGACACATTGAACGGAACTGACGTGTACAACTTCGGAACGTTCGAAGGGTACGCCGACGGCCAAGAGGTGATGTTCCAAGAGCCTAACTTCTCAGGCTCCACGGCGTCCCATCTTGTAGCCGGTGGAACCGCGAAGGTCGACAACTCGGTTAGCCATACGGGCAACGCATCCTATCGGCTGGACTACCAGTACATCGATGGCACTGCCGCTCGCTGGCTACGCCTCACGACCCACCCGACCACGCAGCCCCAAGCTGCGCCGACCATCCGCTACGATCAAAGCAGCGTTGTGTCGTTTTGGATGAAGGCCGAGGTCGTTCCGGAGCCTTCTTCGATGATCGCTTTGGGACTCGGAGCCGCTGCATTGCTTCGTCGCCGCAGGAAGTAGTCATTGCCTCCCTGAGGGCGCAGACCGTTCTCGCGATTCGCGGGGGCGGTCTGTCCTGCTTCTTGGCCTCCACTCGCAGAAAAGTCATGTATAATTCGTAGTGATCTGAATGGCTGGGTGCGCGATAGCTCGCCCGCGGTTCGCACAAAGGAGAGTCCAATATGATACGAAAACCGATCGCCGCAGGGGCGCTCTGCCTTGCCGTTGCTGGAACGTCGTATGCCAGCATCAGCGTCGTCAGCGGACCCGCCTTGCTCGTCACCGATCCCAACGTGATGAACTACAAGGCCGCGCCTTACGACGACCCCACCGCCCTCGTTCGATACTGGACGGAACGCGCTTCGTATACGCTGTCGCAAGACCTCGTGATCAGCATCGTTCCACCGGTGTCGTACCCCACAAACGTCACCTCGCACGCGAACAACAACGACAACTTCATCGCTGCGGGAACGAGCATCGAAAGCTACTACCTGTACTTCGATCCGAGCGGAACGAAGAGCGTGACGACGAGGTTCCGAACCACCAACCCCATCCTCGGGTTGATTTCGAACCATCGAAGCTCCGCTGCCAATGACCACTTCATGCTGTCCGACTACCTGATCGACCCTTCAGTACCGGCGGCGAACATCCCGACGACGCACTTTGGGGATCGGGGGTTGGAAATGCCCACCGACAACGTGATCTTCCACGCGGCGAACGAGATCGAAGTCGATTGGACCGCATCGAACCCTGGAGATCAGATGCGAATCATCACGGCGGTTCCGGAGCCTGCGACCATGGGCGCCTTGGGAATCGGCATCGTTGCGCTGCTCCGCCGCCGTCGAAGGTAGGTTCGGCTTCGGGCGATTTGCGAGGTTGGGGCTTCGGATCGAGCCCCAGCCCGCTTGCGCCTGTTTATGCGCCCCGCCGACCCGCGAGCAGTACGGCTCCGCCAGCAAGAAGCAACCCGAGCCCGCCGTAAAAAGCGACCGACGACCACGGAACGCTCGCCGCGGCCTCTGGAGGGGCGCCATGCTCCCGGATTCCCGTCTCGACCGCCTCGAGCAATAGATCGGCAACGTCGGCGCCGGAAGTCGAAGACAGCACCTTGCCGCCCGTGAGCGACGCGAGCTTCTCGGCATGGGCTTTAGCGTTGGTGTCCGATCCCACAACGATCGGATAGATGTGGGCGGGGTCGACGCGTTCGGCTAGGTCGGCAATCTTCGTGATGGTTCGTCCGCCGCTATCGGGCGCATGGGCGGGCGCGTCCGAAATCACGATGACGATCTTCGTGGGGATCCGCGACGACGGCTTTTCGTTCTTCCAGAAGTTCAGCGCGAGCTCGATTCCCCGGAGTTGGTCCTCGGGCCAATCGCCGCCGCCTATGGGCTCCCACACCCTCATGCGCTCGAACTGTTTGCCGAGGTCGGTAGTGAAGTTATGGGCCTCGAAGGCGTTGTTCTTATCGGCCTTCGCATCGCGGAAAGACACCACACAGAGTCGAATGTCTTTCGTCTTGAGTCGGAGGTCCTCGACGATCCGAATCGCGTTCTCCCGCATCGAAGCCAGCATTCGGCCCATCGAAGAAGTCGTATCGAGCACGACGGCGATGTCGAGCGGTCCGGCCTCATAGCCCACATCGCCGACCGAAGTAGGGTTGTGGATGATGCTCTGAGCCCGCTTTTGCGCCCTCCTTCGCTGCACCCCGGAGTCCGGAGTTTCCCGATACGAAGCCCGTACCTCGACATCGAACACCGGGTCGGTCCCCTCGGGCAGTTCTACTTTTCGAATCGTGCCCTTGACGACGTGCTCGCCCTTTGCTGGAACCGTGCCGCTTAGCTTGAGGTCCCACTGGCGCACGATCTTGGCCCCCTCGGCCGAAGACTCCAGTCGGTAGAGTCGCAGCCCCGAAAGCGAGGCGGCTTCGTCCGCCAGGTTCTTAACAACGATCCGCATTCGAAAGTCGTTGTCCTTCTCCAAAGTATAGTATGGCTCGATTCTAAGGGCCGAAATGCTAGCCCGAAAAGCGTTGAACGTGTACTTAATGGCCGTGTCCATGTACTCGCGATAGCCCGCATGATTGAACGCTTTGTAATCGGCGATGTTGGGGCCGTGCGCTTCGAGCGAGCACGCCTTCACGAGGTTCGCCATCACGTCGATCCTCGCTTCGCGTCGCTCCTTCTCCTTGAACCCATAAAACGCCTCGGGCGCCCGGAGGCCGTAATAGTGTCGCCTGAGATTGTCCGTCGGAAGCAGAGTTCGGTTTTCGCGGGTGGCGGCCCTGGCAGTGGCATAGTGATCCGGGTTGGTTTCGTAGTGCAGATGCTCGCTCATCGGCGTCGCCGCCTCATAATCCGGGTATCCGTTGAGGGGATCATAGAGAGGCCCGTTAAAATAGAACGGATCGAAGTAGCTATAAAACTGAGCGTAAGACTTGTTCTCCTTCTTGCCTTTATACAGATAGTCCAGGTAGGCCGCAACGCTCGACCGTATCGACTGCGGCATGATGTCCACTTTCATGATGCTGCCCGGACGAAGGTACGCATTGGCTCTGATGTTGTCTTCCACTCGCCTCCAGTAGGCGTTGGCGACCGAGGGGTTGATTCGCAGCACCTCGTCCCGCAAAAGGGTCTCCGCCTGAATCACCGGCGCGCTGTTGATGTAAGTGTCCGGATCTTCTCCGAGCCCGGCATACCACGTGTCCGCAAGTTCGCGCAGCCGTTTAAGCGTTCCCCCGCTCACCTCAAATGCATCGGCGTGCTTGGCGCTGGCGACATCGGAAACGTAGTGCGCCATATAGGCGGCAAAGTGGGCTTTGTCCTGCTCGGAGCCTCCCGTTTCAATCGCCTGAACGAGCCTGGCATAATACTCTCCCGCGGCCCAGGGCGCGTCTCCCGAGCCTTCCTCGGCGCTCTTTCCTCCCGCTCCGAGCCAAGGATTCCAATAGTGCGCCCTACCCGAATACTCAGGGTTCCAGGCGTTGCCCAAAGTCAGCTCAGCGTCGGCGCTCGGCCCTCCGGCCCCCCGGAATGTGGGCGCGAGATCGGGCGCGTCCGCGTCGACGATGCCGACCCCTCTTCGCGCCATCATTCCCTTGTCCGTGTGCTCCACGCCGTCCCATGCGTTGATGCTGTGAAGCGCGGGGAAACCGCTCTCCCCTTCTTCTCCGAAGGCCGGGTCGGCCTGGAGCATCCTGTACGCCTGCGAAACGATGAACTGATGAATGGGATGTGGACCGCTTCGAGGCTGGAGCTCCGCCGCCATCGTCGTAGGATCGACCGCGAAGTTCGTGATGAGCAAGTTGATCTTGGTCCGCTGGTCCTCACTCAAAGGAATCCGGCCCGTGAGAGTCCCCCACGAATCGATTCTTGCGGGAAGCGCCAACCCCAGGACCGCGGCCAATGCGAGTCCGCCGACGTTCCGCGTTGCACGAATCGAACCCCCTTTCGATCTCTTCATCTGAACCTCACCGCCTCGATCCACTGCTGCATGATCCTCCGGTTTTCTCCCCAAGGGTCCCCGAAACCCAGAGCGGCCAGCGTAACCCCTCGCCCGCCGACAACCGCCATCGCCCCGATTCCAAATCCGTTGGCCACGTTTCGCGTTTCGGCAACGAAGTACTTGCCCGTCACGCCGCCGATCTCGATGTAGCCCGACTCGACGACCGTGTAGTCGTCCGGGTCGACATCCTCCATCATTCGCGCGGCGAACTGCTCCAGCCCCTCGCCACTCCGCAGGTCCATGAAGCGGCAGCCAAGAAACCACTCGTGGCCGCCAGGATCGACCCAGACCGCCTCGAATTGCCTCGCGCTGTCGGTCTTGACGGCCCATTCTGAGGTGAGCGGCAGGCTCGCCTGCCCGCCCAGAATCGACCGGCCCGAAGGCGCAGCCGAAGAACCGCTGGTGGTCGATGACCTTGATTTGGGGGGAGGCGAGGACTTGGTGGCTGTTCCCGTCGATTCCCTGGGCTTTTCCGTTGAGGCGGACGCCGCGGACTTGGCTGTCGCCGAGGAAGCCGTGGAGGCGGGAGGCTTCGCGGCAAGGTCGATTTTCGGCACGGACCCAGGCAAGCCTTCGAAGTCGGCCGGATCGAGAAGGTCGTTGGTTACGGCGACTGGAGCGGGGGGTTCCGCGCCCTCGCCGGCCTCAATCGTGAATTCAGACTCCGTTTTCGGGCTTAGAAAAGGCACCTTGAACCCCATGACCACCGCAGCGGCGATCGAAGCGACCGCGCCCACGACCATTAGCGCCCCCACCGTCTTGCGAGAGGACTTCCGGGGCTTTCGAGCCGTGGAGCGGGGGCTCGGCGCGCCGGAGGGGCTGGGCCCGACGTCGAAGCCTGGGGCTTGGGCGGGCTCCTGGGGCCTGGGAGGAGGAGCCTGCTGCGCTCCGCCCGACTCGAGTTCCCTTCGCACCTGCTCGCGAAAAGCAGCCTCCTGCTGCTCGGCTTGTTGGGCCTCTAACTCCCGGCGCACGTGCTCCCGGTAAGCCTGCTCTTCTTGGAGCCGCGCCCGAAACCGCGCCTCCTCCTCTTCGCGAATCTGCCGTTTACGATCTTCAGATAGGTCCGACATCTCCTGCACCTCAACGCCTCGGGCACGCCTGCGCTTAGTCTACGACACTCTGCGCGAATCGTCCACCTCAGGCCAATCGGGAAGGAGAAGCTTTCCGCCTCGGCGAACTTGACCGATCTAGCCTCTCGAAGAGAATACAAGTTCGGAGAGTCGAAGTGCCAAGCATAACAATCGCAGGCAAGAGCATTGGTTTCTCACGGGGCAGCTACAGTGCCCCGTATGCTGGTTCAGGAGTGGATGCCCATACGTTTGAGAACTGCACCTTCGACGAGGGCTTTGATTTGTCGGGCCGCGCCCTCGATGCTCCGCTCAAACTCGAGAATTGTGTCTGCAAGGGCGCGATGAACTTGTCGGGGCTGACGATTCGAGCCCGCGGCTCCTCTGGAGACTTCAAGTTGGAGAACCCGAACACCACGGTTCTCAACCTAAGCGCCACCAAGATCGAGGGGGAACTCGACATGAGGGGCATCTGGGTCGAAGGCGCGATCCGGGGAATTGGCCTCGAAGTCGGAGCGGGCTTGCGCGCAGGTCCGATCAAGGAGGAAGCCGGTCACGATCTTGGCATCAGCGACGCGCTCCTCATCAACCTCATGTCCGCCGAAAGGAACTTACAGCAGGACTCCTATAAGAGAAACTCCATTGCCGGTCTGATCGACCTAACGGATCTGCGCTGCAAGGGAACCGTCAACCTGAGTTGCGTCCAAGTGGTGAAGGACCTTCGCCTCGTCAACGCAGTGATCGAAGGAACTCTCCGATTCGCGCAGTGGGTGTCCGACTCTGAGCTCCAAGCGCTTAGCGGACAAAATGCAAAGCTCAGTGCCGCTCTCAAGAAACTCCCCGCCCACGCCTTCGTCGGCGGAATGCTCGACCTGCATGGGGTTCAGGTGGAATCCGACGTTTACCTTCAAGGGACCCTTGTTGCTGGCAGAACGATCTTCTCGAACTCAACGATCGGCCAGACCTTGATCGCAAGGCCTTGGTTTCCGAACGACCGCGGCGATCCGAAGGTGCTGCGGCAACCCGACCTCAAGGAAGCGCTCGAGAATGCCGAGGGAGAACCAACGGAACTGCGGGGTGGAATCCGGGCCGCTCGGTGTACGATCAAGGGACTGCTCGACCTCTCGGGCGCGTTCCTCGGAGACGGCGTCGACTTGGACTTCTCGGAGATCGGCTCGTTGTATGGCCACCGCTCGGGGAAGTGCAACCGCACTCCTGCCGGCCGGAGGAAACCGAGTTGGCGCAATACGGTTCCCGCCATCTCCGAATACGCCAGGCACGCTGTCGAGATCATTCGAATCTGCGAGAGCGCCACGAATAAAGAACTCGAATTGATTTCCCAACCCACCCACCTGAAGTCGAAGAGGTTCCAGTTCCTGGCTGAGGGCAGCGGCGCCTTCGACGACCTCGAGAGAAATTCGAAAGACGACTCTGAACTTCTGCGCAATCTGCTCCATGAGTTCTCGAACACAGTCCTCAAGCGGGGCCCCAATAACTCGGGGGTGAAATCCCGAACGAACGGCCTTAAGTTCCTCAACCCGCTGGCGGCCCTCTATAAGGAATGGCCCGTCCACACGAAGTCTCGCCCCACGAAGTTTGACTGCACATGCCGCCTGGACCTTGAAGACTGGACCCAGAGCGTTGCCGACAAAGACAGCCACTCCTTCTTACACATCAGCGGGAAGCTCAGCCTAAGGTCGGTGACGATTCGGGGCGATTTGTCGCTCCAAGGGGCGCTGATCTCGGAAGGGCTCGATGTTTCGGCGGCGGTCATCGAAGGCAACTTGATCTGCCGCGCCACCAATGTCGCGGAGGGGAAAGCGGTGTCAGATGCCACCTGCAAAAAAGATCTCTCCGACCTGTTTCCCACCGTGATCGGCCCCCACCCGAAGTCCAGAGATATGGCGGCCTCCATTACAGGAGAGAACCTCCAAGTCGGCCGCTACGTCTCGCTCAGCGGCGCGATTCTCACGAACGGGGTGAACCTCTACGGCGCCAAGGTGCAAGGCATGGTATCCGCAGACAGTTGGGGCGGATGCCGCACGATGATCGGCGCAGCTTCGGGTCCTGAGGGCCGAAGTTACTCGCTCCGCCTGACGGCCACGACGATAGGGGGCTCGGTGAACCTCATCGGCGCGTACCTTGCGGCGGGTCTCAGCCTCGAAAACGCGTCCGTTAAGGGCGACTTGAGCGCTAATTCTTATTGGTTCGACCATGATCGGACGGGACTACCCTATCTACTGAAAAGTTGCTACTACAGCCTATACGGCACCGACGAGCGCCGAGCCTTCATCGGCCAGGGATATTGGTCGAAGGGTGAGAAAGCCTCCTTGCTCCTTAACGGCCTCCAGATCGAAGGGGATGTCGACCTTCGAGGGCTGTTTGCCTTGGGAGGCATCCTTTGCCAAAGCGCCAAACTCGGCGGCAGCCTTATGCTGGAAGGAATCGAACGCCCTGAACCTGCAAGTTCCGACGCCGCAAGTGAATCCAAACTCATCGCAACCAAACAGTACAAAGACGAAACGTATTTCACGACGTTCATCGGACCTGCCGTCGAAACGGGAAAGAGCGTCTACAGCGTCGACTTGACGGGAACCCAGATGGACGGAGACATCGACCTTCGAGGCTCCATTCTGACTTCGGGCCTCCGGTTCAGCAATGCGACAATCGGTGGCCATATCGTCCTTCAACCCCACCTGATGAACGCGGCCGATGCATCGCACGCCACTCTGATTTACGAAAGGACGCTGATCGGACCCTGTACCGGAATGGGAATGAGCCGGAGCACCAAGGACCACGAGTACAAGCTCCGAGTGTCGGTCATGGGCACGGGCTCAGAGGTGCATGGCTACTTGTTCGCCGGGGGGTGCCATCTCACGCACGGGATTATCATGGCAAGGACGAAGATCGAAGGGCAGGCGGACTTCTCCCCGTTCAAAATTGCGCTCGGACAATCCTTATCGGGCCGTCAAGAATCGAACGAGAAAGACCTTCGCAGCCTCATTGGGATTGGAGTGGGTCCCAAGGGGGCATGGACGGGCATTCGCGCTGTGGGCGCTTCCTTCGCGGGTGACCTCTTTCTGCAGGGCATTTGCTTTCGCCCTCCTTCGAAGGCTACCCAAGGCAATTCCTCTGCACCGTTGATTGAAATGGCTGGGGCAACTGTGGGCTCCCGCCTCGTGATCGATGAAGTTCCGGAGATCCCTTCGACCCTCAGGCCCGCCGAAGGCCAAGTGGCGTTGAACTTCGCGTCTCTGAGGGCCAGAGCCATTGAGTTTCATACTGGGGTTAGTGAAAGTCCGTGTGAGACCGGACAACAAGCGCAGCAAAACCAGAAGCCTGAAGATAACGACTCGACTGAGGAGCAGCGGCGCGTCCAGAAGTCCAAGGGCTGCGAATTCGCGGGTAATTTCTTTTTCTCGGCCGCTGTATGCTTGCTCGCGCTTTCACCCCTCTTATTCACCTTGTTTTGGGAGTGGGACAGGATGTCGGTAATCGCAACTTACGTCGCGATCGGAGTCCTCGTCGTTGCCGCCCGTGGGTGCGTTCGCCGGGCCTCAAGTCTCTGCATGGGTCAAGGCAGTCTGTTGGGCAGAGCGTATTCATTCCGCGACGTTCGCGTCGACTCGGTTAGCATCGGCCAGAAGGATCGTGAGCGACTTTCGGGCGAAGTCTTCGGTGGGCAAAGCAGACCACTTTCTCGCGGGCAATCACTGTTCGCTCACAGCGTAGGAGTCGGGTGGGCCATGGTTTGGCTGACGACTCACCTCGCTTTCGGTCCATGGTATGGAGTGAGCGTAGCCTTTGTTGGTGGCCTCACCTACCTCGCATCGTTCGCGTCGACGTCGTCCCACTACTGGACGAGGATCAAGAAAGCTTGGGGCTCTGACCGCGCGGTACAGTGGGCCTGGGTTTCCTTTGCATTCTTCTTGGCCCTCGCAGTTCTCGCGCATCGCTTGGGTGTATATGTAGGTTTTCTGGGTGTTCTCATAGCCTTTACGCTGCTCGTCGCGACTGCGTGGATCGTGAGGCGAAGAGGAATCCACGACTACATCCAGGTCCTTGCCCTTGCCGAGAACGATGAAGGCATCTTCGCAACCGTGGAACGGCAGTTCCGGGCCGAGGGTAACCACTCTGACGCAGACAAGGTCAGCCTCCAGTGGCAGCGCCTTCAGTTCCTTCGGTCCCCTCACAGCTTCCGTTGGTTGCCTTCTCTCTTGCTCCACATGCTTACCGGACACGGCGTCAGGACCTCACCTCTCGTCGGACTCCTCGCGATCCTAACCATTTGGGGCACGGCCTTGTTTCAATCTGAAGGAGCGGTGATCGAACTCAAGCCGAAGGGAGCGGTCGCAAGAACCCAGTTAAGTAGCGTTGGGGACGCGTTCTATCTCACGATGGGGTATTTCTGGCCGATCTCAAACGCACAGGTTCGGACTCAGTGGGCCGCATCTGACATGCCGATCCGCTTTCCGGAGATCAAGAACGACGAGGCGACAGGGAACACGCTTAGGCCCACATACAGCCAGGTCGCCAGCGCGCTTTCACTTATCGGCTGGATTTGGGCCGCACTGGTCGTCCAAAACCTTCTCAAGTTCATCCCGCGACTCAAGGAGCGGAAGGGATGACGTTGGACGACGACACCCGAACCCAGTTGGGGCAGATCCACCTTCGGTGCGCTCGGGCGGCAGGTGGATCCTGGTTGCCTTGGACGCAGTACCTGCCCATCGACGATGGAGAGGGCGAGATCACCCACTCCGGAGTCCATGTTCGCCACCCTCTGCATACTCCTGGACGCTTCAGCGCAATGAGCAACTCCGCGGCTCACCTTGCCTCATGGGCGAGAGCTCACGTGCCGCTCCTTGCGGGCTGTCTGCTCACAAGCCAGCCGTTCCTCCAGATCGCCGAATTCCAACGGGCCATGAACGAGCTTGCTGAATTGCCCCCAGGGCCTTGGCAAGTCAATACCGAGCGGCCTGGCGTCCATGCATTCGGCGCCTACCCAAAGAAGGTTTACTATCTGTTTGAAGGCTTCGAGGGCCAGTTGATCCCCACGCTGGAGTTCCTCGCTGCCCTGCCCGACGACCTGAGCGCCTTGAACCGCGCCCTTGACTGCTGCGAAGATTGAAGTTCAGGACTGGTCGTAAAGGCAATTCGCGGAAAGTCCCCTCGCTTTCCTCCCAACTTCGAACGCGCTCCGCCGCGCCAAAAAGGAGACGCTTCCTTCGAGTACCCTTTCCTTATGAGCGACGAGCAAGGAGTGACGCCCGAAATCAAGGTCGGCGATACCGTGTGGCTGCGCACGGGAGGTGTTCCTATGACCGTCGAGCGGGTCTATCGGGCCACCGACGGAAACCTGATGGTCGAGGCCACCTACTTCGACGGCGAGAAGGACCACCACGGGCAGTTTCTGGCGGGCGATCTCGAAGTTCGACCCCGATACGGCGACGAGGACTAAACGCCTGCTGAAAGATGCCTCCTTAGCGGATGCAGAACGCTAGGCGGAGGTCGAACGAAGGCAGATGCCGAACTCGCGGGCCGACTAAGAAAGCTCTTCTGGGGCGCCAGAGCGGGACCGTCACCGTTTCGGCAATTACCTTTCCGCTGATTCGGCAGCCTCTCCGAGATCGCGGCCGGCGCATCGACGCGCTACAATGGGCCATGAACACGGCGTTCCAGTCCTGGCTCGCCTCCAACCTCCAGGACCTCAAAGATCAGCACCTCTACAAGCAACCTCGCGTGCTCGAAACTCCGGCAGGCGGCAGGGTGCGGATGGACGGCAAAGAGGTCGTCAACCTTTCCAGCAACAACTACCTGGGGCTCGCCAATCACCCCAAGGTTCGGCAAGCCGCGCTCGAAGCGGTCGAGAGGTGGGGCGTGGGCGCGGGCGCGGTGCGCTGGATCGGCGGCGAAATGACCGTCCACGAAGAGCTAGAGCAAAGGCTCGCGAAGTTCAAGAAGGTCGAGGCGGTGCTCGTGTTCACGTCTGGATTCACCGCCAATTCAGGGTGCATTCCTGCCGTCACCACGAACCAGGACGTGATCATCTCGGACGAGCTGAACCACGCAAGCATCATCGATGGGGTCAGGCTTTCCAGCGCGGAGTATCGCAAGAGCGACGGGTGGGTCTATGCGCACAAGGACATGAACGCCCTCGAAGACTGCTTGCGGCGGGCTCAGCAGCGGGGGTTTCAGAAGAAGCTCGTGATCACCGACGGCGTGTTCAGCATGGACGGAGACATCGCACCGCTCCCGCAGATTGTCGAGTTGTGCGAGCGCTATGACGCGGTTCTCATGGTCGACGACGCTCACGGATCGGGCGTACTCGGCGAGAAAGGCGCGGGAACGACCTCGCACTATGGGCTGTACGGGCGGGTGGACATTCAACTCGGAACTCTCTCCAAGGCGCTGGGGGTTGTGGGCGGGTACATCGCAGGTTCCGATCCGCTCAAGCGATGGCTCATCAACCGCGGCCGGCCTCACCTATTCAGCACGGCCCACCCGCCGATGGTGCCCGCCGCGTTGATCGCCTCGCTCGAGGTCATGGAGCACGACCCCGAACCGATGCGCCGGCTGTGGGAAAACACCAACTGGTGGAAGTCTGCGTTGGCCGAAGCCGGGTTCGATACGATGGGGAGTGAAACGCCCATCACCCCCGTGTATTTCGGCGATGAAAGGGCGGCTCAAGAGGCGGAGAGGGCGCTTTTCGAAGAAGGGGTGTACGCGCTTTCCATCGTGTATCCAACGGTGCCCAAAGGCAAGGCTCGAATCCGCACGATGCCCAACGCCACCCACACGCCCGACGACCTTGAATTCGCTTTGAGGGCTTTTCAAAGGGTCCGCGATCGAGTCGGCGTCTGAGGGGATTACTTGCGCTCTTCCGGAGACACTTTGTATAATCCCCTTGCGAGAAAAGGCGTATCGGCCATTGGGTCGGCGGATCCTCGTTAGGGAGCCGCCGGCTTTCTCATGTTGGGGGACCGCTTTCGGGAGAACCAATCATGCCGACGTTAGTGATCGTAGGGGCACAGTGGGGCGACGAAGCCAAAGGCAAAATTGTGGACGTCTTGGCCGACGGCGCCGACGTCGTGGTTCGCTATAGCGGCGGCAACAACGCGGGACACACGGTCATCACGGGTGGCCAAACGTTCAAGTTCCATCTCATCCCGGCGGGGATTCTGCACCCCCAGGTGACCGCCGTACTGGGAAGCGGAATGGTGGTCTGTCCCAAGAGCCTTCTTGAAGAGTGGCAGACCGCCCGTTCCATGAGATCGGAACTCGGAACCCTCAAGATCAGTAGCGGGGCGCATGTGGTGTTCCCGTACCACAAGTCGCTGGACGCGCTTGAAGAGGCGGCCCGCGGGCACAACAAGATCGGCACGACTTCGCGAGGCATCGGCCCCGCCTTTCAAGACAAAGTAGGCCGGTTCGGCATCCGAATGGGCGAATTCGTCGATCCTGAGGTCTTCCCCGTGCGGCTGGAGGAGGTGCTCGAATACAAGAACCGATTGCTCTCCATGCTCGGGGGCGAGGCAATCGAGTTCAAGCCCTTGCTCGACGAGTACTCAAGCTACGCGTCTGCGCTCCGCGGCTTCGTCGGAGATTCCGAATCGTTCGTGGCGGATGTCTTGGCCGCTGGCAAGCGAATCATGTTCGAAGGGGCGCAAGGCACGTTCCTCGATCTCGATTCAGGAACGTATCCCTATGTCACGAGCAGCCATCCGGTGGCTGGCGGCGCTTGCCTGGGGACTGGGATCGGCCCCCGCGCGATCGACCAGGTGCTGGGAGTCTGCAAAGCCTACACGACTCGCGTCGGCGCAGGCCCGTTTCCTACCGAACTGGACAATGAAATCGGGGACAAGATTCGGGAGCGGGGTCAGGAGTTCGGAACGACGACCGGCCGAGGCCGCAGGTGCGGATGGCTCGACTTGAACCTGTTGCGCCGTAGCGCGTCGCTGAATTCGCTCAGCGGGTGGGTCGTGACGCGTCTCGACGTGCTCTCAGGTTTCGAACGATTGCACGTTTGTACCGGCTACCGATGGAACGGGAAGACCCTCAACACCGTTCCGCAAGACACGTTCCTGCTCAGCCAGGTGGAGCCCGACTATAAGACCGTTCCCGGCTGGGACGCCGACATCACGGGCGCCCGCAGCCTAGCCGATCTCCCCACGGCCGCGAGGGACTACTTGAACCTCATCGAGGAGGAAACGAGAACTCCCATTTGCATCGTGTCGGTGGGTCCCGACCGGCAGCAGACGATTCTTCATCGGGAGGACCTGATCTGGCCGTGAGCCCCATGAACAGCCGGAACTCAACGTGGCGCGCGATTCGTATGGGGAACTTAGACACGGACGCCGGCCTCCGGCGAAAGTCACGGTGCGTTCCAAGCGCAAGCGGTATCGTGTTCTCTGCCATGACTCGAATCGGAAACAAAACTGGGCTGCGCGCCGCTTACGGGTTGAGCGCTTTGCTGTGCGCCACGGCGTTCGCGCAGGATCAAGAGGCTCTCTCGCTCCAGCGCACGCTCGAATTGACCATAGCCAACAACGGGACGGTACGGGCGGCGTTCCTCGACCTTGAAGCCGCCCGCAGCCGGGTTCGTCAGGCTTTCAGCCTGTTTCTCCCCACAGTAACGCCGTCCTTCCGGTACGACACCTCGCGGAGCGAGACCTACACGGGCTCGTTTGCGGGAGTGACGAAGCGGAGCGACGGTACCCCTCAAGTGACGGCGAATTGGCGGCTCCTCGATTCCGGCGAGCGCGAATGGAGCTACCAGTCGTCTCGGCGTCAAGCGAGCGCGGCGGAATGGGATGCGATACAAACCGTGCGCAACCTTCTTTTTCAGGTTCATCAGCAGTATTACGACGCCCTTCGCGCCCAAGAGTTGATGGCGGTTTCTGAAGCGCAACTCAATCGGGCCGAGACGATCCTCAAGCAAACTGACGCCCAGATCGAAGTAGGGATGGCGCCCAAAAAGGACCGCCTGCAGGCGAACGCGGACTTCCTCAACGCTCAAGTTCAGCGTCTGCAGACCCTCAACCAGCGGGCCATCGCCTTGACGACGCTCAAGGCAACCTTGGCTTGGCCCGAGTCCCGCGACCTACCCAAACTCATGGCGGCCATGGTCCCCCAGAGGTTCCCGCCGATTCTGCCTCTGGCCGAAGCCACCCGATTGGGCCTGGCAAACCGCCCCGACCTTCAATCCCGGCGGCAACGCCTTTCGAGCCAACGCTATCAGGTCTTGCGAGCGGAACGAGACGCTTCCTTCAGTTGGACCCTGGACGCCTCTTACGTCCGCCAATTCGGACCCGACGTTTCGGACCAGCGCGCGCTAACGTTCCTCGTGTCGATGCCGCTGTTCGACGGGAATTTCGCCCGCGAATCGGCGCGCCAAGCACGGCTTAGTTACGATGCGTTTGAAGCGGAGTTGGTCCAGGCCGAGCGCCAGGCGCGGGCGGAGATCGAGTCCGCTCACGTCTCGCTGTCGCAGGATATCGAAAGGGTTCACGCGGCGCTCGCGGCGCGAGAGGCGGCCCAACTCAACTATGAGGCCGCCGTCGAATCGCAGAAGCAAGGCGCAGAGGGCACCACGGTCATCACGGTGCTCACCGCGCAGGTGAGCCTAGTCACCGCGGAGTTGAATTACGTAGAAGCTGTATACGACTACCTTATTTCGGAGATGAGGCTGAGGCTCGCCGTGGGCGAGTCGTTGCCTGGCGAAGAGAGTTGAAGACAGGACTGCTGGTTATCGGAGGACTCGCCGCGATCGTCGCGGTGTTTTGGTACGTGATGCGCACGGGTTCCAAGGAGCCCGAGTTGGAGTATCGCTACGCCCCTGTGGTCAAGGGTGAGATCGTGCGTTCGATCACCGCGACAGGAGTGCTCGTCGCCCTGACTACGGTGGACGTGAAGTCGAAAGCGGGCGGCATCGTCGAGCAACTCGTGGTCGATGAGGGCAGCGAGGTCAAAAGGGGCGACCTGATCGCGATCATCGACCCTCGGGACACCCAAGCCAGCTACAGTCAAGCCGAGGCCGACCTTCGGCAAGCGACTGCCCGAGCAGCGCAAGCGAAGGTCAACTATGATCTCCAAATCGCGGGAAGCAAGACCTCCGTCGAAGACGCTCAGGTGGCCTTAGAGACCGCTCGAATTCGGCTCGCCCGAGCTCAAATCGAAGCCGAACGCCAACCGACTCTTACAGAATCCAACCTCACTTCGGCGAAGGCTCAGCTCGATCTCGCCAAGCAAGACCTCGATGTGTACGAGCGGGTCACCGCTCCTCAGATTCGCCGAGACGTGAGCGGGTCACTCGCGAGGGCCCAAGCGGACTTCGACGCCGCCGAGGCAGATTACACTCGGCAACAGGAACTCCTCAAGCGTGGATTCGTGAGCGAGGGCACGGTGGAGAGAGCCAAGGCAACCCTCGAGGCCGCGCGAGCTTCGTACACCTCGGCGAGCCAGCGCAGCCAAACGCTCGACCGCGAGATTACGGCCGAGATGGAACGGCTCAGGCTTGCGCTGAGAAGGGCCCAAGCGACCCAAGACGACGCGATCGCTCAGCGGAGCCAAGTCGACATCGCTCGGAGGAACCTCGAAGAGTCGCGCAAAGCCGTCCAGCAGGCCGAAATCAACCTGCAGAAGATGATCGACGCCCAACTCAACAACCGCATCCGCCAGAGCGAGGTAGTCGCAGCAGAGGCGGGCACGGTCCGAAGCAAGGTGGCCCTCGACAACGCCAAAGTCCAACTCGAGAGCACCACCGTAGTCGCGCCGCGCGATGGCGTTGTGACGATGAAATACCTCGAAGAGGGCACCATCATCCCGCCTGGAACCAGCACCTTCGCCCAAGGCACGAGCATCGTGCAGCTCAGCGACGTTTCCAAGCTGTTCATGGAGTGCTTGGTCGATGAGGCCGACATCAGCGACGTCCGGAAGGGCCAGCAAGTGAGGATCACTACCGAGGCATTTCCTGGCCGGCAGTTCCGAGGGGTCGTCGAGAGAATTAATCCGGCGGCAGCTACGGACAACAACATTACTGCGGTCAAGGTCCGCATCGAGGTCCTGCCCGGCCATGACCTCAAGCTTCTGCCCGGAATGAACGGCACCGCCGAGTTCATCACCATGTCGAAGCCGAACGTTCTGCTCGTTCCCTCGCAGGCCGTCAACTTCGAGGGAGACAAGGCCACAGTGAAGATCAAGACCGCCGACCCGCTCAAACCCGAAGTGCGCGAAGTTAAAACGGGCGACACGGGCAACAACGGAATTGAAGTCGTCGAGGGCCTCAAAGAAGGCGACGAGGTCGTCGTGGCTGAAATCGACATCGCTGCCCTTCGCGAGATTCAAACTCGCATGGAGGAGGCTCAGGAGGGTGGTGGGCTCGCCGGAGGCACAAGGCCCGGCGGCGGACGGCCCCGAACGCAAACGACGACGAGCGGATCTGGTTCTGGAGCGAGTCCGGGCGGAATGCAAAGACCCGGCACTTCAGGTGGCGGGACTTCGGGCGGCGCCATGCCGGGTGGAGGCGGCGCATCGGGAGGCGGACCTGCCGGAGGCGGAGCGCCAAGCGGCGGACCGCCCGGTGGAGGCTCTTCGGGAGGCGGCGCTCCTCGCACGGGAGGTTCTTAGGTGAGTTTCTGGGATAGCGTGGAAAGCGCATTGCGAGCCGTCGCGGCGAACAAACTGCGTTCGGTGCTTACCATGCTCGGCGTCGTGATCGGGGTCGGGTCCGTGATCGCGATGATCGGCATCGGCGCGGGGACTGCGCAGAAGTCGCTCGAGAACATCGAGGTCATGGGCACGAACATGCTCACGATCATGCCCAACTGGCGAAGAGGAAACGTCAGCCTCGGAGCAGGCGATAACCCGAATCTGACCGAAGACGACGTGGCGGCTCTCAAGCGCGAAGTCGAAACGATTGAGTTCATCACCGGGTCGGTCCGATCCGGCGCGTCCGTCAAGTACGGCAACCGGACCACGAACACGCAGGTCTACGGCGCGGAACCCCAAGTCGCCCTCATCCGGAACGCGACGAAAATGCACCAGGGCACCTGGTACACCGCCGAAGACGAGGCGATGGCCAACCGCAAGGCGGTCTTGGGATACACCGTTTACGACGAGCTCTTCCAAGGCGAGAACGCCATCGGCGCGACGATCCGCGTCAAAGGGCGGAACTACGAAGTGGTCGGCGTCGTGGCCTATAAGGGGGGTTCGGGGTTCATGAACCCAGACGACCAGATCTACGTACCCCTCAAGACCGCGCAAACTCGCCTTCTAGGTAAGACCAAGTACGACATGATCAACCTGACCGCGAAAAGCGGCTTGCTCTTCTACACCCAGGCCAAGGTCGAAGAGGTTCTCCAGCGCAAGCAGAGCAACGCGATGGGCGAGTCGCTGTTTCGCATCATGAACCAGGGCGAGTGGATCGAGCAGATTGAGACCCAGACCCGCCTGCTCAGTTTCCTCCTGGCTGGAATCGCTTCCGTTTCCCTGCTCGTCGGCGGGATCGGGATCATGAACATCATGCTGGTGAGCGTTACCGAACGGACGCGAGAGATCGGGCTCCGAAAAGCCATAGGCGCAAAACGAACGTCCGTGCTCGCCCAGTTCCTTCTCGAATCGATCGTAATGTGCCTCGTCGGAGGCGTGGTGGGGATCATCCTCGGCTCCACGGGCGTCGTGTTCGTCGCCCAAGCGCTGAAGGTCCCGCCCATCATCAACACGCAAGCGATCGTGATGGCTTTTGGGTTCTCTGCTTTGGTGGGGCTGTTCTTCGGGCTGTATCCGGCCATGCGAGCGAGCAGGCTCACGCCCATCGAAGCGCTCCGATACGAATGAGCGCTTACCCCTTCAGGCCCGTCAAGGCGATCCCCTGGATGAAGTAGCGCTGGGCCAAGAAGAACAACACGATGACGGGCGTGACGATCACCGTCGAGGCCGCCATCAAGAGGTGCCATTGCGTCGCTCCCTGTTGCGATTGGAAGAACTGCAGCCCTAGCGAGAGCGTGAACGTGTATTGGTGCAGCAAGTAGATAAGCGGGCCGAGGAAGTCGTTCCACGAAGCCATGAAAGTGAAGAGCGCCACTACCGCGAGGGCGGGCTTGCTGAGCGGCATGACCACACGGCTGTAAATGTGCCACTCCGAACCTCCGTCGAGCCGGGCCGCCTCAGAAAGTTCTTCGGGGATCGTTCGGAAAAACTGGCGCAAGAGGAAAATACTGAACGCGGTCCCGAACCATGCCGGAACCCACAAGGGTCGAAAGGTACCGATCCAGTCGAGCGCCCGAAACAGCCCAAACGTCGGCACCATCACCACCGGAAACGGGATCATCATGGTCCCGAGAGTCGCCGCAAAAAACACGTCGCGCCCCTTCCAGCGTAACTTGGCGAACGAATAGGCGACGAGCGAGTTCGCCACAAGAGAACCAGCGACGGTGAGGACGCAAATGAGCAGGGTGTTCCTTGCATAGACCAGGAACGGGATGTACCCCAGCTTCTCGCTCTCGAAGGCGACTGCTTCAGGGTAGTTCTGCCAGACGACAGGGTCGGGAATCCAGACCGGCGGATCGGCGACTGCCTGGTTGATGTCCTTGAGCGAGGTCGAGATCATCCACAGGAGCGGCATGAGGAAGAGTGCCGAGAGCGTGAGCAGTAAGGCGTGGATGAGCCATGCACCTTGGCGGCGCTCTTGGCCGATCGAGCGCTGACGGTTCTCCCCTCGCCTAATCGCCAGCATAGTGAACCCTCCGCTCCATCAACTTGAGCGAGATCAGCGTCAAGGCGAAAATGATCAGGAACATCAGCCACCCCATCGCCGAAGCGTAACCCATGCGCAGAAACCGGAACGCGTTGTCGTAAAGATACATCGTGTAGAAGTAGGTGGACCGCGCAGGCGCGCCGTTGGGAAACATCACATACGGCACCGTGAAGACCTGGAGTGTGCCGATCATCCCCATGATGACGTTGAACATGATGACCGGGCTGATCATCGGCAGCGTGATGTGACGGGTCTTCTTCCAGGCCCCGGCGCCGTCCAGTTGAGCCGCCTCGAACAGGCTCACCGGAACGCTCTGAAGCCCTGCCAAGTAGATCACCATCGCGTGCCCCACACCCCACATCGCCATGAGCACGAGCGCGGGCTTGGACCAGGTGGGATCGCCCAGCCAGTTGGGGCCGCTGATTCCGATCGAGCCGAGCGCCACGTTGACCAGGCCGGTCTGGCCGTTGAACATCCACAGCCACAACACCGCCAGAGACACCAGCGGCACCAGCGAGGGTAGAAAGAAGATCGTTCGGTAAACCGTAAGCCCACGAATCTTCGTGTTGAGCAAGAGCGCCAGCCCCAACGCCGCCAAAGCCGAAAGAGGGAGGGCCATCACCGCGTACAGGAACGTGTTCTTGAGCGCCACCCAAAAGAGTTCGTCGCTCAAGAGCTCGCTGTAGTTGTCGGTCCCGATCCAGATGGGTTTCCGGAGGACCGAATAGTCGCAGAAGCTGAAGTACATCGAAGCGACCACGGGATACAGCATGAACCCGCAAAACCCCACGATCCAGGGCGAGGCGAACAAGACGCCCATCCAAGCCTCCTTTCGCCTCAGCGTCATCGGTCGCGATTCCTTTGTGCGAGGGTCTTCAAGTAGGCGTCGAGCTTGGGTTGCATTCGAATCCGGACGTCGCGCAGCGCCTCTTGGGGGGTCTTCTGCTTCAGAAAGACCTGTTCGATCGCAGCCGCCAGCTCTTGGGAGTATTGGGGCCAAATCCCGAATTGAGGAGGAGCGACGGCGTTCGGACCGCGAGGCAGTTCGGCAAAGAGGCGAATGTAGGGGTTGGGGTGCCTTTCGTAGAAGTCCTCGCTCACTTCGACGAGCGGGCTGTGCTTTCGCTGCCCCATGCAGAGCAGTTCCATCCCCCTTTGCGACTGCACGAACTTGATGAACTCAAACGCCTCCTTGGGATGCCGGGCGCCGCGGGGAATCCCCAGGACATCCAGACCCACAAAGGTCATTTCAGAGAGGTCCGGCCGGTCTTGCGGGTGGGGAAACGGGGCCACGGCCCAATCGAGGTCGGGGGCGACTTCCGTGATGAAGTTGTACATCCAAACTCCCTGAAGCACCATCGCGACCTTTTCGGACATGAAGGCGTTCTGAGGCGAAGAAAACGCCCCAAAGCCCTGCCGGAACGCTTGGATGTCGGTCGCCCCGTAAAGGTCCGAGAACTTCATCACGAACTCGAACGCTCGGACGTTCTCAGGGCTATCGCAGGTGATCTTGTCTTTCCCGTCCCAAAGGCGTCCTCCGTACATGTACCCCCAGGCCCAGTTCCACCACCCCGGCTCTTGCGGCAAGAAGCCCGCCTTCCGAATTCGTCCGCGCTCATCGCGAACCAAGAGCCGGTCGGAGTAGTCGATCAGTTCTTCGATGGTCGTTGGGGGCCGGTCGGGATCGAGGCCCGCAGCGCGAAGCATTTCCCGGTTGTAATGGAGCGCCGTCGAGGCCGGGGTCGTCGGAAGAGCCCAGACCTTGCCGCCGTACTCGCAGATGTCCCAATACGCGGGAATGTACCGGCTGGAGTCGATCCCGGCTTCCCGGCAGAAGTCGTCGAGGGGAATCAGCGCGTTGTCGTCGGCAAACTGCGCGACGTCGGCATCATACAGGCCCGCAACGTCCGGAGGCACGCCTCCCGAAGCCGCCAGCAAGGTCTTGGAATTGACGGCGGCGATGCTGAGGTAGTCGACGTAGATTCGGTCCTGAGATCGGTTGAACTCATCGACGACGGCGCGCATCGCTTCGCCTTCGAACTTGGTCCATTTCTCCCAGTAGGTGACCACCACACGATTGGGTCGTTCGGGCTTTCGAACGACGCGCTCGCTCGTCCAGAAACAAGCCACGACGATTGCGATTCCAAGCCAACGCACGAGAGGCCGCATTGTCATACCCGTCGAACCTATTCTGCGCTCACCGGAGAAGTCCCTTCGGAATTCGAGCGGAAGGCGTCGTCGAGGAGCCAGCAGGCGGCTCGTTGCGTCTGACTTCGAGGGATCAGCCCCGGCTCAGAATCCTCGCAGCGGTCCAATCGAAACCGGCATCGCGGGGCAAACGAGCATCCGGGTGGCAAACGAGCGAAGTCGGGGGGTTGGCCGCCAATGGGTTCGAGCGTCTTCGCGCCCGCTTTCGGCATCGCGGCCAAAAGCGCTTGTGTGTAAGGATGCGCCGGACTGCGCAAGACGGACTCCGCATCGCCTCGCTCGACGACTCGGCCGGCGTAATAAACGGCGATGTTCGAAGCCAGCGAACCGATGACCCCGATGTCGTGGGAAATCAGCATAACCGCCACGCCTTCGGTTTCCTTGAGGTCCTTGAGAAGCCGCAGAATCTGCGCCTGAAGCGTCACGTCGAGCGCGGTAGTGGGCTCGTCCGCGATCAACACCTTGGGCTTGCAGGCGAACGCGATCGCAATAACGACACGTTGCCGCTGGCCGCCCGACAACTGGTGGGGATACTTTCGCGCGGACAGTTCGGGAGTGGGGACGCCGACCTTGTCGAGCATCTCGACGCTTCGCTTCCACGCCTCGGATCGCGAGAGATTGTGGTGAAGCATCAACACTTCCGCGATCTGGTGCCCCACTCGCATCATCGGATTGAGGCTGGTGAACGGGTCCTGCATGACGAGAGCGATCTGCTGGCCCCGAATGTCCAACCACTCTCGCTTGGGGAGGGTGAGGAGTTCCCGGCCCTCCAAGACGATCGACCCCTTGGTGATCCGGGCCGACGCGGGAAGCATGTTCATGATCGCCATCCCGGTCATCGACTTTCCGCATCCCGACTCGCCGACGACCCCGAGCGTGTGGCCGGCTTCAAGTTCGAGCGAGACCCCGCGGAGTACCCTCACGCCCGCGATTTCGACCTCGAGGTCCACAACTTCCAAGATCGCCATAACCGCGTCATTATCTCCCAAGAGTCGATGCTGAGTTTGCGCTTGCCCCGAAGCAACGGGGATTTCTTGGAGACGGGTTCGCTACGAGCGACGGCGCCCGGAGTTGTATACTCAACGCCATGTCTTCTCGTGTACGAGTCGTCGTTGCGGACGACGAGGTTGCGTATCGAAACGCGCTCCAGCGCACGCTCGATCTGATGCCGGATTGCGAGGTGGTCGCTATGTGCAAGGACGGGCAAGAAGCGCTTGACGCTTGCCTTGCCGAGACTCCTGACGTGCTGCTGACCGACGTCAATATGCCGCGCATGTCCGGCGTGGAGCTTGCCACCAAGCTCTCGGCCGAGTCCCCGGAGATCAAGATCGTCGTCCTGACGGTTCAAGAGGACGACGAGACCGTCTATGACGCGTTTAGGGCCGGGGCGCTGGGCTATCTTCTCAAGAGTTCCACCCCGCAAGACGTGATCGAAGCGATTCGTCTGGCGGCCAAGGGGGAAGCGAAAATCACGCCGAAGATCGCAGCCAAGGTCGTCGCCGATTTTCGACGGGTCCGCGAGATCGATCCGCCTGACGACACCGAATTGTACGTCCTTAGCGACCGGGAACAAGAGATTCTCGACTTGATCGCCGAGGGCATGAGAAACAAGGAAATCGCCAACAAGCTCTGCATCGCAGAAAAAACCGTGAAGAACCACGTAAGCAATATCCTCAAGGCGCTCCACGTGAACAGCCGGACCGAGGCCGCCATGAAGGCCGTGCGCTCTCGCATGGGGGGCCGCGAGGGTTAGGACGTAAGTTCGATGCAACCCAACCCGGCCGAACCGCCCTCCGCGAGCCCTTCGTCGGAACAAAACGCGTTTCCGCTCGGCTTCTTGCTGGGGTTCGTGGGTTTGATCGTGCTTTTGGGGGTACTCGGCGTCGCTGTGTTGGCGCCCGTTTTCTTTTCAGCTCGAAAGGGAGCGGTAAGCGCAGTCTGCCTTTCCAACGTTCGCAAGCTGAGCGCCGCGCTGGTGCAGTATCAGCTCGACAATAACGAATCCCTCCCTGCGGGCGAGTCATGGACCCTCGCGGTTTCGCCCTACCTCAACGACCTGAAGATGCTGCATTGCCCGGCTTTGGGATCGGCGGACAGCGAACCTTTCGGCTACGCGCTCAACGAGAGCTATGCAGGCCGGCGGTTGACCTCCGCAGAACCCCTCAACAACGTTCCGATCGTCTTCGAATCGACCGTCATCGAGCCCAATGCCGTCGCGCCTTATCGCTCGAAGCCAACTCCAGGGCGGCACACAACGAACTCTGGGCAGGGGAACTTCGTCGGGTTCGCCGACGGAAGCGCAAGGTTCGTCAAGGATTGACGCGGCGCGGCTTGCTCGTGCCGATCTACTCCGCCTCGTCGTCGCCCGAGGTTCCCGAATTGCTCGCTCTCAGTGCGCGCTTGAGGAGGTTGAGTTGGCCCATGTGGTAGCTTGCGTGGATCGCGATGCGCAAGAGCAAGTCCACCGCCTTTTCTTCGGAATCGCACCCAAGAGCGGGCGGGTCGGCTTGGCAATAACGCCTCGCCTCCTGGAGTCCCTCGACGAACCGGCGGCGCAAGGTAGGCCATTCCGAAGGGTCAGGGTCCCGAAAGTCGTTTTGCCAGACGAACTCGCTAGGCGGCCGAGGCTGTCCGGCTAGCTGTCCCAACCACAGGTCTTGCCAAAAGACGGCGTGCGCGAGGTTCTTGAGCGCCGAATACGGGTGGGCCGGGAGTTGCTTCGCCGCATCCTCTTGCTTGATGCGGAGGAGCCCCTGAGGAGTCGGGATGTCCCACCCTTCGAGGATTTGTTGGAATAGCAGATCGAGATGCGACGAACTCACTTCCAGATCACCTGCTCCCTGACTTGTGCGGGTCAGCCCTCGGGGCCTCGCCTACGATCGGGGCCGCGTGGTGAGGCGCTCGATGCGCTTCTCATACGCTGCGCCCTTCAGCAGTCGGCTCACATAGACGCTCGGAGTGTGGATGCAATCGGCATCGAGTTCGCCCACGGGCACGATCTCTTCGACTTCGGCTACGGTGACCTTAGCCGCTGAGGCCATCATGGGATTGAAATTGCGAGCGGTTCTGCGAAACACCAAGTTCCCCGTTGAGTCGGCTTTCCAAGCCTTCACGAGGGCGAGGTCCGCAGTGAGGGCGCGCTCCATCACGTACCCGTGTCCGTCGAACTCGCGGGTCTCTTTGCCCTCGGCGACGACGGTCCCAAAGCCCGTTCGGGTGTAAAACGCGGGGATTCCCGCTCCCCCGGCCCGGATTCTCTCGGCCAAAGTGCCTTGGGGCGTCAGTTCGACCTCCAGTTCCCCGCTGAGAAACTGCCGCTCGAATTCAGCGTTCTCCCCGACATAGGAACTGACCATCTTTCTGATCTGCCTGGTCGCCAGCAAAATGCCGAGGCCAAAGTCGTCCACGCCGCAGTTGTTGCTGATCACCGTGAGGTCCTTCACACCAGAATCTCGAATCGCAAGAATGAGGTTCTCAGGAATCCCGCACAGTCCGAAACCTCCGGCCATGAGAGTCATGCCGTCAAACAACAGTCCTTCAAGAGCGCTCGTAGCGTCGCCAAAAACCTTTTCCATTGCTTCGACTCCAGTCGCCTCATTCTACTTGGGCGTGCCTGTTCGGCGCGGCGATGCGAGCAGCCCGTCCGAAGAAACCGCAAGAAGTGCAAAAAAACGGGAGCGCGCGAGGCGCTCCCACAAGTATGTAATCCCAGGATACGCAGCACACATTCGCGGATGTGCGCCACTCATGATTTTGACGACCCTCGTCGTCAAGTGTTCTGGAATAGGGTAGCGAAGTTTGACGAGCTACCCGATTTCTTTGAGGACCGCTTCGAGCCGATTCGCCACCTTTCCGTTGGGGAAAACGGCGTCGAATCCGAGGTCGCTCCCCAGTTGGAAGAGATCGGTTTCCACGTGGCCGGCGTGGCCAATGATCTTGGCGCTCCGGCTCTTGAGGAGCTGAACGAAGTCGGGGGGCGCCTTGGCGATCTCGGTGAGGCTCGCGATCACGAGGTCCGCCGCGCCATCGGGGACCGCCGCCGGGGACACCTGCTCGACCTCATGCCCCAAGGCCAAGAGCCCGCTCTTGAGCCGTTCGCTCCAGAGCAAGTTGGTTTCAAAAAGCCATACCTTCATCTACGTACCGTCAGTTCGCCAGGCTCTCCCAACCCGCCCCGAAGCGTAATGTGGATCGGGAGAAACTGCTTGATGACCCAAACCATAGTTTGGAGCCTTTGCGTCACGCGGTGGAGCCGCAACGCCGAATCCCCTTCGGCGAACGCCAAAGCGACGAGCACTTGGTCCGCCAAGAACTCGTCAACCGTCGAACCCGAAGAGTACCACTCCAAGAACGCGCCAAACGCGCTTTGCACGACCGACTCGACGCGAATCCCCCTTTCGCCCTTTGCCGTAGCGCCGCCCCTCGCCGTCGCAAACTGGCCCCAAACCGTTACGAACACGCCCGGATTGACCGAAGGCACGACCTCGTACTCCACATGGAGTTCGATTCCCGCGCCCCGAGCGAGCCTCTCAAAGTGAGCCACGCCGCGCTCTCCGATCCCCTCCGACACCTCGGAGAGGGCGATCCGCGCAAACGCGCCTTCGAAGGGGCCACGTTCCGCCCAATCGATGCCGTGAGGAACGCTCGGCTCGACGTCGAGTTCGACCGTGCCGCGGGCCCCCTTCCCATACCCCGCCACGATCAGGTGAGGATACGCATGAACGCCCATCGCCCGATACGCCGATAACGCCACCTGCTCGTAGTAGTCATAGGTCAGGATCCGGTGGCCGTACGTCTCGCCCTCGGCGACCACGGTCGAATACGCCTTGGTCTGACAAAGCACGGGCAACAGGGCGTTGAGAACCACCATCGCAGCGACCGAGGGGTCTGACTCGGGGACGTTCGAGTGCGAGATTGGCTCCTTTAGGGCATGGGGCCGTCCCTGAGGAACGAACGAGAACTCCCTCGAACGGAACTCAGCGCCCGACACTTCCGCGTCGCAACAAGAGCCGAGGGCAGAAAGGAGCGTGAGGTCTTCGGCGGCGAGCCCCCCTTGCCGCATCGCCCCACGCACGTTCTGGACGGTCACCGGAGTTTGGGTGAGCGCCGACATCACGAGGGCGGTCCGAACGAGAGAGGCTCCCCCTTCGCCGTAAGCTCCATCTAAGGTGAGCGGCCGAGTCGTAAGGGGCATCACACCTTCAGCTTGAAGATCAGAAATTCGACGAGCTTGAGCACGTAAGTGAATACGATCAAGCTGAGACAGATCAGGAGGACCTCTTGGAAGTGCATTCCGGAATCCGTGATCTGCTGCGCCACGTTCGCATCGCTGCGGAAGGTAGCGCGCCCGATCATCCTGTCGATCGTGACCAGCAATTGGCTCGTCATCTCCAGCAGCGGCCCCCGGAACAGAAGATACAGTCCGACGAACACAGCCGTAGCCACGGGCAGAATGAGCTTGTACTTGTGCTTCTGATGCTCGTTATAGATCACGCATTGCCGGCAGCGCTCTTGCTTTTGCGAAGGGGTCAGTTTGTTGTTGATCGGGATAAACTTGGCGGCTTGCACCGCGTCCTTGGGGATGACTTTTCCCGACATCGCGTCGCGGATGACCTGCTCCTCGCACATGCACCCGACCTGCTCCCGCCAACAAGTTCGCCGAGAGTGGTAAATCGGGCATCGCTCCCGGACGAACTTCCTGCAAAACGGAAGCTGCCAACACTTCCCCATGAAGACGTCTTGGATGTCCTTCTCTTCTTTGATGCCCTTGCCGTATTTGAGCTGGTCCGCGCGCGCCCCCTGTTGCGAGCGGAGTTGGATGCGCTGGATGATGTCGATGATCGTGACCGCGATCGCGACGAGCCCGAAGATCCCTCCGGCGAACTGCATCGCCGCCAGGGCCTCTGCGGAAACAGGCGTCGGCGTTTGGCCCCCGGCGAGAACCATCGGGAGGTAGATCGGGGCGAAGAACAGAGCGCCTGCGCCGAGCAATTGGAGAAAGCCCAGCACCTCCTCGCCCCAAAACGTGAAGGTCGCTCCCACGGAAAGCGCCAACACGCCCGCGAGCAGGATGTTCTTGAAAAGCCCGATGTTGCTGAGCGCCAGGTCCTGGTTCAGTCCCGCTCCCCCGCTCATGAACGTCTGGAACGTGTAGATCAGAAAGCCCAGAGAAATGAGCGTGGCGACCGTTCCCGCCCAGAACAGGAATCGCGCAACGGAATCCAAGAACTGTACAAAGGCGTCCTTGGGGTCAATGATTGGGGCGGGGGACGGTTGAGGCGTCGGCTTACTCATCGACTCGTCTCGTTGCTGCTTTCAAAGACGTTCGTTGCGCCCCCATTGATGGCTGCGTCGCGAACTTACTTTTTGACGCGCTCCAAATAGGTGTCCGTTCGAGTATCGACTTTGACCACATCGCCTTCGCTGATATGATAGGGAACCTGGATCATCGCGCCGGACGCCAGTTTGGCCGGCTTGCTACTGCTCCCGCTCACGGTGTCGCCCTTATACCCAGGGTCCGTTTCAACGACCTCCAATTCGACGAAGGTCGGGATCTCGTACCCCATCACTTGTCCGTCGACTTCGAGGCACGTGACCTCCATTTCTTCGATCAGGTACTTCAGGGCCTCACCGAACGCCTGCGCCGAAACCGGTACCTGTTCGAACGAATCGAGGTCCATCAAGACGAGGTCGTCTCCCTGCCGATAGAGGAACTGCAGCGCCTTTCGTTCGAGATACGCCGGGTCGAACCGCTCCCCCGCTCGGAAAGTCTTTTCCAGCGTAGCGCCAGACTTTAGCTTGCGCAGCTTCGTGCGGACGAACGCTCCGCCCTTACCCGGCTTCACGTGCTGAAACTCGACGATCGTAAACACCTCACCATCGAGGTAGATGTGCATTCCGTTCTTGAAGTCGCTCGTATCGACAGACAAACCCTGATTCTCCTTGACCGTTGAGGCCAATCGTACCGCAAGACTCCCCTCCGGATGCCGAGCCGGTCGAGGATTCCCCGGTCAGCGGGCGCCCAGCGCGTCGGCGACCATCCATCCGCATACCGCACCCACATAGCTGACGTTGCCGCCCCATAGGAAGACCTGCAAGGGGTCGAGTTGCCTTGATACCAGCGCGGACAGGGTGAGAAAGGCGATCACGCCTCCGACGGCAGCCAGAAGGCGAGACGTGGAGTTATCGAAGACCCTCTGGACCGAACTCACCACCAGAAACAGGAAGCACGAGGCCCAGAAATTGATGACTGCGACGAACATCAGCGCGACCCAAGGGGTGATCCGACCCATCGTCGTCGAGCCCGTAGCGTCGAACCGGTCCACAAGTCGGGCGATACTGAGCGCCGCGCCCACCGCGACCCCGCAAAGCGCGAGGACGGCCAGCAGACCCACGGTCCAGGTATCGACCGGCGTCACCCCTGCCAGCGCGGACTTCTCTGGGCTCGTCGCAACGAACATCCCAGCGAGCAACACCGAGACGACACCGATGAGAAAGGCCGCTGCTTTTGAACCGGACGAGCCCGATCCCGAAGCCGATCGCGTCCGTTGGTTGAGGATGCCCAGCGTCTCCAAATGCCGGGTGAGGTAATGGGCGCTGCCCGGCTCCATCTGGAGGGCGAAAGCGTACATCTTCGAAGCGCGGGGATAGTCGCCGCGGGTGCGGGCGATGTCGCCCAAAACCCCGTACGCAAAGCCGCTCTTCGGGTTCTCGCGCAAGACCTCGTTCGCCGTGATTTCAGCCTCGAACAGCTTCCCTCGCCGGAGTTGCTCTCGCAGCCTTTCGACCGCGTCCGACGCCGGAGCTTGCCGCGCCCGCGACGACGACGAAGCTGCGGAACTCCTTGGGGCGGAAGGGCGCGCCGTCGGCCGGCTGGGTTGCGTCGAGAGCTGAAGCAGCCGGTCGTAGTTCGCCTTCCGCTCAGGGTCGGAAAGGACTTCGTAAGCCGCTGTGATGCGCATGAACGTATCGACGGTCTTGGGGTCCTTCGACCGATCCGGGTGGTACTTCAACACCAGCTTGCGAAACGCCGATCGAATCTGCTCGGGGGTGCTGTCGCGAGCGATCCCGAGCGCCCTGTAATGATCGGGTTGAGGCGTCGGCACGATCCTACGCTCCGCTCACCGCGCCGGTGGCATAGCCGACCCAAAACGTGATCACCACGTACGCGACGTAGACCGCGACGATGAGCAGGGCGACCACGCCCAACACATAGCCCATCTGAATCGCGCGCGTCTTGGAGTCATCCTCGTAATAGTCCGCAAGCTTGAGCAGCATCTGGTCGAGGTTGCCGGTCGTCTCGCCCGTGCGCGTCATGTCGAGCACGATCGGCGAAAACGCCCCGGTTCCCGCGAAGACCTCCGTGATCGACTCGCCGTTTTCGAGTTGCTTCACCGCCGGGTACATCCGCTCTCTCAGGTATTCGTTGCCGCATGCGTCGGCGGCGAGTTGAAACGCCCGAGGCAACGCAACTCCGGCACCATAAAGCGCCCCGAACGCCCGCCCGAACTTCGCCATCGAGAGTTGGCGAAGGGTCGTGCCGAGATAGGGCATCGTGCTCGTGAGCAGGTCGTACGTCCTTCGAACCTCCCGGTTCTTAGTCCCCACACGAAAGAACAAGAACATGAGAACGAGAAGCGGACCGAGGAACAACCAAGTCACCGGGTTCGTGAGCGGAGAAGCGATGCCTCCGGTCTTTCCGAAGTAGCCGATGATCCAGTTCGTGGCGAGGATGATCACGATCGAGGAACCGACGACGAGCTTGGGGTACAGCGTGACCCTCCGATAGAGGTTTCGCAGCTCGATTTCCTGCTCGATGTAGTGGGCAACGAGCCCCAGGGCCTTGTCGAGCGTGCCCGTCTCTTCCCCTACACGAACGAGGTTGAGCATGACAGGAGGGAAGACTTCGGGATACCGCTCGAGCCCCACCGAGATCGGCCTTCCCTGCTCGGCGTGAACCTTGAGTTCCGCCACGATGGGCCTGAGTGTGGCGTTCGGGGTCTGGGTGGAAAGCGTGTGGAGCGATTGCACGACGCCAACGCCTGCAGAGACCATCGACCCTAGTTGTCGGAAAAAGAAAAGCAGGGCCGAAAGCGGGACCGGCGAGACCAGCGGTGCGACGACTTCGGACATCCACCGCGAGCGAGCTTCGAGCGTGGGGTCGCGAGGCGGCGCTTCGGGAGTTCGGGGGCTCTCCACGCGCCGAACGGGCTCAGCGAGAGGATCGTTCGGCATCGAAGCTTCGCCCAAATGCGCCACGCGCACTCCCCGCTTGGAGAGGTCGTCGGCCACCGACGCCATCGAGGGGCCGATCACCGTACCGGTGACGGGTTTGCCTTCCGAGTCGTGCCCTTTGTATTCGAAAATCGCCATCGAACGGCCCTACTTCTCCTCATTGTCGTCGGAATCGGTCACTCTCCCAAGAGCGTCCGCATTAATACGGGATAGAAGACCCCATATAGGAAATACGACGCGATGAGCGTTCCCATCAAGTAGATCAAGAGAACCCAGCATCCGATTCGGCTCTTGAGCGCGGTCGTGTGGAACTCGGACTCCGACCGCGCCGACTCGACGGCGAAGCGCATTTGCGAGCCTATGTCGCCGGTCATTTCGCCCGTCGCGATGAGGGGGACAAGCTCTGGGGGCAGCCACCTGATCTCCTTCAGATTCTCGGAGATGGGCGACTTATCGGTCATGCGACTCGCGACCGCCTCGAAGTCCTTGAGCAGCCATAGGTTCGGAATTGCGTTCATCGCCTCGACGAAGGCGGTTCGAGGGGCGAGGGCGGCCCGTGACACATGCGCGAGAGCCCAAGAAAACGACTCGATCGCCTCGCTTCGAGTCCGGGCGCCGACGAGGGGCGCCCACGTCACCGCGCGGTGCCGGTTCGCCCGAAACCGCATCGAACGCCAATACTGCCTGAGCCCCAATATCCCGAAGAGAGCCAGCGCGACCGCGAGACCCGGAACCCCGAAGATCGTCTCACGGAGCGCGTCTGCGATGGCGTCGGCCGGGCGCGGAGAGCTTCCTTGGGTTCCTTGAATCTCGACCGACCTCGCGAGCGCGACGACGATCACGTAACCGATCGGCGAAGCCACCACCGTGCCCCAAGCCAAGAGCGAAATCCACCAGAACATCCGACGTAGCCCAGAGGCCTTTTGGGACTGTTCGGCGATCCGGTCGCATGCCTCCGGCAGAACGCCCGCAAGCTCACCGACCCGTACCGTGCCGATGACATGAGGCGGGAAGAGGTAGGGCCAGCGAGCCATCGCGGTCGAAAGCCCTCGGCCTTCGGCAGCAAAGCGGGACATCTCCTCCAAGGCGCGAGCGTAGTCCTTCCGCGGGGCGCGAAGCGACAGGTTGTGGCACGCTTCCGCGGGGTTGATGCCTGAGCGGATGTGCGCCCCAAGTTGGCTGAAGAGGAACATCAGGTCGTCCTCCGTGCCCCAATCGGTGCGCTCGCCGGGAGCGCTCGGAGCGACTTGCGCCGGGGTGGGCGCGGGCCGGTGGGCGGGTGGGGCCGCGCGGGAAGCCGGGTCTTGAAACAGAACCGATTGAAAACCGCGTTGCGACAAGGTGTCTCGGGCCGACTGCGCCGAGGCAGCTTGAATCGTCCCGTCTACGCGGCGACCCGTTGAATCTGTAGCCTCATAACGGAAGTAAGGCATCGCTCAATGGCTGGACGCGAAAACGGGAGTCTTTCGTCGCTTCCAATAGGTCTCGAACCCGTCCATGCCCCGGCAGTACGAACTCAGGGGCCAAATCGGCAAGCGGTTCGAGCACGAACCTGCGCTCTGAGAGCCGCGAATGAGGGATTTCGAGGGTCGTCTCGCCGCGAACCCTCGATCGCAGCCGAAGCGATCCATAAGCGACGATGTCGATGTCGATTCGCCTCGGGCCGTAGCGCTCACCGGACCGCGGCCCGATCGCGGCCTCGATCCTCTTGGCCGTCCGAAGCAGTTCGAGCGGTCCCTCGGACGTCGTGATCTCGACCACCGCGTTGAGGAAAGCGGGTTGGTCCTCTTTGTACATTGCGTCCGTCTCGTAGATCCTCGAACTCCTCAGGCAATCAAAGGCGCGCCCGATCGCCGCCGTCGCCTCGCGCAAGTTTCGCAAACGGTCATCGACGTTGGATCCCAGGGCCAGGAACACTTGGACCACGTGGCGGGTTTACCCCGTTGGACCTTGTCCGTTGACAGAATCTTCCGACTTCTGGAACAATTCGGACCTCCCTCGGCGGGAGTAGCTCAGTGGTTAGAGCGCCTGACTGTGGCTCAGGAGGTCGCGGGTTCGATCCCCGTTTCCCGCCCCATTCCCCGATGAGGGGAGGATTTCCGCTTCTGTCCGACGAACCCCAGTTTCGTTCATGGGGGAGCCTGTGCCCGATATCTCCGCGCAAGAGCCCAGCGGGCCAAGACCCGTGCGGGGAAGGGCCGTTCTCGCTTCGGCCCTCTTGCTCCACCCCGTCGTCTACGCGAGCGCGAACGCCCAGGTGTCGTCAATGTTCTCGCTCCTGGTTCCGCCAGTCGGAGCGCTGCTGTTCCTCGTCGCCCTCAACGCGGCTCTGAGAAAGGGCGCACCCAAGGCCGAGCTGTCGCAAGCCGACCTCATCGTCACGTTCGCATTCCTTTCGGTGGCAAGCGCAATCGCCTCCGAATGGGCGTGGGTCGGGCACTCCGCGCTCCACATGTTCCCGATCCTCGCCGAATCGAACCCGACCGCGCGCGATGTGATCTTGCCGAACATGCCCGAATGGCTCGCGGCCAAAGACATCGAGTCGGTTCGAGACCTCACCACGGGCGGGCACAACCTCTCCTACGTCGTCGGCAAGTTGCCCCTTTTTCTACCGAAATACCTCGCCTGGGCGGCGTTGGTGGGTTCGCTCTTCTTCGCGTGCCTCTGCATCAACAGCCTCATGCGAGACGCTTGGTGCCGACGGGAGCGGCTTGCGTTTCCGATCATCCAATTGCCGGTCGCTCTCGCTGAGAAGGGGGGGCGCGGGGCGGTGTTCCGAAGCCCCTACACTTGGATCGCCCTGGCGATCATGTTCTCCATCGATATGCTCAACGGGTTCAGCTACCTGTTCCCCAACGTCCCCAATATCCCCGTCAAAGACCTCGTCAACCTTCAGGACCTCTTCGCCGAGCCCCCGCTGAGCCAGATCGGGTTCTTTCCCCTGGCCATTTATCCCTTCATGGCCGCCATCGGGTTGTTCGTTCCGAGCGACCTATTGCTCAGCATGATCGTGTTCTTCCTGCTTCGAAAGCTCACTCACCTCGTTCTTGCGGCAAACGGTATCCCCCAAAGCACCTTCTCCGGAACCTTCCTCGCCCCGGGGCCGCCCTACTTCGATGAGCAGACATGGGGCGCCGTGCTCGCCCTTTTTGTGGGGGCGGTGTGGGTGGCTCGGCCTTACCTTCGGGAGGTCTGGCGAAGCATTCGAACTGGCAAGCGAGACGAAGACGGCGGCATCCCCCATCGGTGGGCATTTGTGGGGTTGGTGGGGTCGTTCTTCGCCGTGTTGGCCTTTGGAATGGCCGGGACCCTGCCCGTGATCTTCCTCGTCCCGTACGTGGCCCTATTCCTGATCTTCAGCGTCGTGGTGACTCGCCTGCGAGCGCAACTGGGGCCCCCGACTCACGAGTTCGCCTTTTTTGGGCCCAACAGCATCATGCAGCGGTTTTTCGGTACGCGTTGGCTCAGTCCCAGACAAATCGTTTGGGTGAATCAAGTGTTCATCGTGATGAACCGAATCCACCGCACTCACCCGATGCCGTATCAACTCGAGGGAATGAAGATGGGTGGGCTCTCGAACGTGCGCCAGTCCCACCTCTTCTGGGGAATGGCGGCGGTAGCGCTCGTTGGGTTCGTCGCCGCCTACTTCTTCCTGCATGTCTACGCCTACCGCACGGGCCAGGTCGCGCGGTGGTCGGAGAGCCTGATGTACGTGCAGACCATGGTGGGCACGCAAAAAGGTCCAGACTTCGTCGGAATCCTGATGACCGCCTTTGGCTTCGGAGTCGTGGTGGGCCTCGACGCGATCCGGTTTCGGGTACCGGGGTTTCCACTTCACCCTGCGGGGTACCTTCTGTCCTCCAACTTTGGAGTCGATTACTATTGGTTCGGGCTTCTGCTGGCTCTGCTCATCAAGAACTTCGTGCAGCGGTACTATGGACACTCCGGCTACGGCAAGCTGCGCAACGTCGCCTTCGGGATTCTGATCGCCGAGTACGCAGCGGAGACGATTTGGATGACCGTCGCACTCGTTACCCACCAAAGCACGTACACGATCAGCTTCAATGAAAGGAGCCTTGGACTCCAGTGAGCGAACCTGGCTCAGAACCTCGCTCCTCGGAGCCGGCCGCTCCGAGGCTTCGCCTTGGCTGGGTGGTTTTCTGGCTGCTGCTGGGTTCTTGGATCGGCGGCAGTCTGGTTACGTACCTCACTCGGGATTCGGACCCGAAGCAGAAGTTGGAACAGGTCTCGCGCGAGATCGAAACCGAACTCCGGTCGCACGAACTCTCCAAGAGACTCCTTTCGCAAGCGGGCTCGACGACGGCCCCGCCCGCCGCATTATCCACGCTCGACCCGCTGGTGTCCCGGCTCGCCGACGAGCGCGAATCCGACCCGGAGGCGGCCCTCCTCTACACGGTCATCCGGGTGGAGCAGGGTTACGATCCCGACCCTGAAGACTTGGAGCGCCTTCGGCTCAGTAAAGACCGTCAACTCAGGGCTGTGGCCGCGCTCTATGCTTACCGGGGGGTTTCGGAATCGGTCGCTCTTGATCTTGCGGACGAACTGCCCGACGCGCCGTTTGCCTTCCGATTGGCCAAGGCGCAAGGGTTGGAGCGGGCCGGAGTCGCGGATTCCCGAGACGGATTGATTCCGACCAAAGCTCTCACATCGCTCCAGCGAGCGGCGATGCTGATAGGGTTCTTCTGCTTTGCCTGTCCCCTCGTGTTCGTCGTCTACGTCTTGCTCAAGCTCCGAGGGAGCCTGCCTTCAGCGGGGTTCCCTGTAGGCGCGATCGACGACGACGCGGCGGAGTCTCTGGCGCTCAGGACGACGCAAATGTTCGCCCTGTACTTTGGTGTCGGCGTCGTGAGCGGGATGGTGGGAGGGCAGGCGCTCTCGACCGCGGAGGGCGGGGCCCTATTTGGCTCGCTCGGGGTTGTTTCGGTGGTGATCCTAAGCCGGTTCCCGGTTTTGGGCCTCGATTGGAGCTTGTCAAAGCTGGGCCTGAACCTCAAGAACTTCAAGATCAATCTGATCTGGGGGGTGGGGGCGGCGATCGTCGAGCTACCGGTCTCGGTGATGATGGGCTACCTCGGTTCGCGGCTCCTCCAGGGCCTTCCGAATCCCGAACACCCCCTTTCCCCCGAACTCGCAAACGCGAAGTCGCCGTGGGAGGTGCTTCTCTTCATCTTCATGCTCGTCATTATCGCTCCGGTCTTCGAGGAGATCTGCTTCCGCGGCGCGATGCTGCCAGCGATGGCGCGGTTGATGAAGAGCCCGGCTATCGGGATTCTCGCGACGAGCCTCCTCTTTGCCGCGATTCACCCGACTGGGATTCCCGCTTGGCTCGCCCTCGCTACGACGGGGGCGTTCGCTGCGATCACCGTGCATCAGACCGGCTCTCTAGTCCCGGCGATCGTCCTGCACGGGATTCACAACGGCATGATTTACTTGATGAGTTCTGGACTCGGCTAACGCAGGGCGGTCGGCAGCCGGCTTTCTGTGGCTTCCCGGCTATCGAAGTCCCTCGCGAAACCCATCCAAAAGGCGCCCCACCCGAACGCGGTTCCGAAGATAAGGACCGCCCGAAACTCATTCGGTACCGCCGCGTTGAAACTCACGAACCCTTCGATCGGCGCAGCGATGAACATGAGAACCACCGCCGTCACAAGGAGCACCAGCGCGTCCTTTCCGGCCTCCCGAAGGGCATCGGCGCGCCGCCTTCTTCCCGGATGAATCAGCGCCCACGCCATGAGGAAACCTGCGCCCCCGCTCACAATGATCCCGCTGAGTTCGGTAACCCCGTGCGGCATCACGTGGAGCAGCAGGAACCCGAGCTTCCCAACCGATGCCATTTCGTGCGACAACGTGCCCAGCATCAGGCCGTTGCTGTAGAGAATGCTCGCCGTGCCTACGCCAAACGTCGCTGCGGCGATGCTCGACGCCAGAATCGACACCGTTGGGTTGTTGCTCGCGTAGAACGCGGATGCGCCCACAGAGTCCAGGCCGCTCTGCTCCTGCATTTCTCCCTGCTTCCATTCCTCGACGAGGCCCTCGAACTCGGGCGGAACGAGCACGTCGCGCGAGCCGGGAATGTAAATCAAGCACGCATAGGCGAAAAAGGCCGAACCCAGAAAGACCCCCGCGCTGAGAGCTATCGCGCCGATCCGACGCCGGACGGTCGAGGCGCTGAGCGCGATAGCGTGAATTAGGACAGCTCCGAGAGGCCGGTGCGTCGTGCGATAGATCATCGAATAAGCCCGCGCGCACAGCGCGTTCAGAAACGTAGCCAGATCGTCGTTGGTGGACTCGGTCCGAACCAGCGCAAGGTCGTCGCACGCGCGGCGGTAAAGCCGAACAAACTCCGCCATCTCCTCGGGCTTGAGCTGCGAAACGCTGGCGTCGGCCTTGTCGGAAAGCTGCGTCAGCCGCTTCCAATCGGGTTCTCGCTGCTTCAAAAAAAGGAGTTCGTTCATGCTTCGTCAAACATCCCTGTATTCCGAATGCTACTCCACATCGTCACTGGACGAGGTGGGGAGGACCTTGGGGGGTTCGAAAGTGAAACTGGGATGGGCCATTGCGATGCTGCTGGGTCTTGCCTCGCTGATGAGCGCGAAGACTTTGGTGGCACAGGCGAAGATCGTTGGGGTCGACGCGCGGGGGTTTGACTTGCGCGTCGGAACAGAGACCCTTCGCGCCGAGGACGGAGTGAAGTGTCGCTTCTGGAGGAACTTCGAGCGCTCCGATCGAACGGCCTTTGCGTCGGGCGACGAGGTAGTCGTCCGCCTCGACATCGGCTCCGAGCCCGCCGACCTTCGAGAAATGGCGGAAGAGAAGACCGGCGAATGGCTCGCTCAAATCCGTTCCAAGCCGCAGGAATGCGTCGTCGAGAAGATCGAGAACGGCGACATGGCCGTCGTCCTCGCCGAGGGTCGCAAGTTCACCTACCGCGTCTCCGACAAGAGCGAAATCCAGCTTAAGGGACGAACGGACGCCAAACTGCACCACCTGGAAAAGGGCGCCAAGGTCTGGGTGAAGGGTCGGCTCCTTCCCACGCTCGACACCTGGGTCGTCTTGATTTCCGACCAGCCTCTCGAAGACCCCGACGAGAAAAAACCGGCAAAAAAACCTGACACTCCGGAGAGAACCAAGTCAGCCATCCCCGCACTGCCCAACTCGGGCAAGCTCGAAGCCAAGTTCCTGGCGTGTCTCTTGACCCTCTCGATGATCGATGTCGTCTCAGGTTCGAAAACGTTCCACATCACGTTCACGCGAGAAACGAAGTTCGTCATGCAAGGCAAGTCGGTGTCCCCGAACCAAGTTCCGAAGGGAACCGACTGCGTCATCACCTACAAGCGCGACTCGCAAGGTAGAATCATTGCCTCAAAGGTCGAGTTCTTCCCGCCAAGGGGGATCGAGACAGAACACGGTACGTTCAACAGGCGTCTCTATTAGAGTCGGAGCACTTATACCCATCGGACGCCTGGATTGGCATGGAGTTTGCCCATCCCCTCGAAACGGAAGGCGATAGCCCGCCGCAATGCATTGCGGATTCGGGTTTCGGCAGCGGGACGGACAATCTATGGCCGACGGCGAAAACTATATGGATCACGAAGAGAGCGTACCGAGCTATCTGAATCGGCTTACGCGAACTCCGCTTCTGACTCCAGAAGAGGAGGTGGAGCTCACGCGTGCCGTCCAGAAAGGCGACGAGCGGGCGCGCATGCGGCTCATCGAATCCAACATGCGCCTCGTCATCAACATCGCCAAGAGCTATCGGAACCGGTCAATCCCGCTCGAAGACCTGATTCAAGAAGGGGCAATCGGGCTCATGCAGGCGGCGGAGAGGTTCGATCCCGACAAGGGATACCGGTTTTCCACCTACGCCACCCACTGGATTCGTCAGGCGATCGGGAGGGCCATCGACAACAAGAGCAAGGCGATCCGGCTCCCGGCGCACGTCTCCCAATCCCTTCGAAAAATCGAGCGGGAGCGGCTCCGACTCGCGCGTGAACTCGGCAAAGATCCCTCGCTCGACCAGCTCGCGACCGCCCTCGGCCTCACGGCCAAAAAGCTGACGACGCTCATTCAATCATCTCAAGAGCTTCTGAGCCTCGACGCGGCGATCGGGGAGACTCCAGGCACCACCCTGGGCGGCTTGATCCGAGACAACCGCACGACCGACCCGGAAACCCTCGCCCTGAACCGAGAGCTCGTCAGCGAACTCACCCAAATCCTTGAGAGCCTGAACGACCGCGAACAGAAGGTGATGCGAATGCGATTTCACCTCGAAGGGTCGAGCGAGGCGCACGCGCAAGACGCCGCCAGCTCCGAAGGGGGGCTCTCCAAAGAGCGGATCCGCCAGATTGAAGTGCAGGCGATCAAGAAGCTGCGGTTGCTCGCCCAGCGGCGCAAGTTCCGCGAGATGCTGAGCCCCTAGTTGGCGCCCAGCGCCGAATCAACCTCGCGGAACGAGGGCAGGGCGCCGATTCCCTCCGATCGCGGCGGGGCGAGTTATGACCGATATCATGGAATCCTAACCCCTAGTTGCAGCCATACTCAAACTGTTTCGTACGCTCAGTCCGGCCGGGAAGTCGAGAGGGCAATTCCTGTTTGCGACGAGTTCCCGCCATGGACGGAGAGACCTTCCAAGGAGGAAACTTATGAGTAGGTTAATCTCAGGTCTGGTCGCCAGCGCACTGGCCGCCGCGCCTGCAATCGTTTTACTGCTTGCGCCTTCATCGGCATCCGCCGTTCCCGCCTGGTCTCGGAAGTACCAGATGGCCTGCACGGTCTGCCACTTTGGCGGAACGAACAAGCTGACCCCCTTCGGGCGGGACTTCCTCTGGCGTGGCCAGCGGATGCAAGGAAGCGGCGACGAGGAGATGTCGGACGGCGATTTCAAAATGGCCGACTACATGTCCTTTGCCTCCAAAGTTCGACTGATGTCGGAAAAGGACGCAAGCCCCAGTACGGAGTTCGATGTGGAGGCCCTGTCGATTTATTCCGGCGGCCCCGTCGACAAGAACTTCAGCTACTTCTTCGAGTTCTACCTGCATGAGCGAGGTAAGGAGTCCAATAGCGGAGGCACGGGTACCGTCGATACGGCCACCCGCGAGAAGCTGGCGGAGGCCTATCTGTTCTACAACAGCGACCCCGATGCCGATACCTATTGGTTCGCAAGAGCGGGCTCCTGGACTCCACGCGTGATTCACACCGCGAGCACGGGCGGCCGACTTAGCGTCAGCCGGCCGAACATCCTCAACGATAACGCCGGTGGGAACCTGTACACCCCGAGGGACCGCTTCTATGGCGCGACCGTCGGGTTTGTCAGCAAGGGCAAGGTGTTTTCTGAGTTCGGGGTCACGAACGGCGGCGGAGGTAACGCTCGGCCGAACCAACCCGAGAATAACCAGCCCAAGGACTTCTTCGGCACGATCGAGACGGTGCTGGACGACGAGGGGAGTACGCTGGGATTCTACGCCTATTCGGGCGAATACCCCGTCACGACTCCCACCGCGTTCAGCGACAAGTTCACGCGCTACGGATTCGTGGGCGCGCTGAACCGCGAAAACCACGTCCTGAGCGGAGGCTACTTCTTCGGAGAAAACGATCTCTCGGGCGGCGGAAACCGCCAGCCGAGCGGATACTTCATCGAAGGGGGAATCAACTCCAACCCTGAAACGACCTGGTTCGGGAGGTACGACTACACCGACTTCGATCTCGGCACAACCAAGAAGGGATTCACCGTAGGTGTGTCCCGAAGGTTGAGCAACGTGGGTCGATTCGTGGTTGAAGTATCGGACATGAAGGTCTCAGGGAGTTCCAACACTCAGAAGCTGACCTTCGAACTCAACTGGCTCTTCTAACGACAAGGTTGGGTTCGTACCCAAGGCGAGGCTCTCCTTCGGGCAGGGCCTCGCCGCTCTATTTTTCCTGGGGCTCTGCCCTTAGGTCAGCCTTGCAAAGCCTACAGCGCGGTGCAGCTTCGCCGCGTGGCGCAACTGCTGCGCCATCGCTTGTGGGCCGGTGCCCCCTTCCGATTCTCTTCGACGAACGGATCCCCGCGCGTCGAGGAGCTTCTCGGCCGCGGCGAGCGCTTCTTGGGTGAGCAGTCCAGCCAGGTGCTGGTTGAGGCTCTCCCGCGTGAATCGGCCCTTCTCGCGGCAATCTCTCACCATCCTCCCCACGATCCCATGCGCCTCGCGGAAAGGGATGCCTTGCTCGGCGAGCAGGTCGGCGATGTCGGTTGCGACCGTGAAGCCCTGCCTTGCCGCGGCAGCCATCTTGCGCGCGTCCCATTCGGCCTCCGAGATCATGAGCGAAACGAGCCTCAGCGAATCTCGCGCGAGGTCGAGCGATTCAAAAAGAGGCGGTTTGTCGTCTTGCGTGTCGCGGTTGTATCCCAGCGGAAGCGCCTTGAGCGTCGCTGCGAGCGCGGTCCAGTTGCCGATCGCCCTTCCTGCGCGTCCGCGAATCAACTCGGCCATATCGGGGTTTCGTTTCTGGGGCATGATGCTGGAGCCCGTGGTCACCCGGTCGCTGAGCCGAACGAAGCCAAATTCCTGAGTCGACCAAAGGATCAGCTCCTGGCACATCCGGCTCAGATGAATCATCAGCAGCGCGCAATTATGGAGCGCGTCCAAGACATAAGAGCGATCGGATACAGCGTCGAGCGCGTTGGGGATGGGGGCGGTGAACCCAAGCTCCGAACTCGTCATGCGGCGGTCGATGGGGAAGCCGGTACCCGCGAGCGCCGCCGCGCCCAAGGGGCAATAGTTCGCCGCATCGAAGAGCCTCTCAGCGCGCCAGCCGTGCCGCTGCATGGCCCAAAAGTGAGCCAGCATCAAGAACCCCAGCGTAATCGGTTGGGCGGGTTGCATGTGCGTGTACCCCGGCATCAGCGTGTGGCGGTGCTTCCGGGCGACCTCCAACAACACTGCCTGAAGCGACTTCAATTCCCTGAGCAGGTGAACCAATTCGTTGTGCAAGTACAAGCGGGTGTCGGTGGCGACCTGGTCGTTGCGGCTTCGGGCGGTGTGGAGCTTCTTGGCGACCTCGCCGACGATCTCCCCGAGGCGAACCTCGATCGCGGTATGGATGTCTTCGACGTCGAGCGGCAGTGAGTCGGGCCCCGCTTCGTGAATCTCTTCGAGCCCCTCGATCAGCTTCTTCGACTCTTCGGCAGAGAGGACCCCCACTTTGCCGAGCATCCGGGCGTGCGCGACACTCCCGATAAGGTCCTCTTGCCAAAACCTGAGGTCCGAGGCGATGCTCTGCCCGAACCGATCCACCAGCGCGTCGGTCGTCTCCCCAAACGCGCCGCCCCACATTTTTCGCATGGCTGATGTTAGCCGATTCGATGCTGCGAGAGCGAAGGCCCGCCCCGTTCGTCAGGTCCGAGCCCGCTCGATGCGCGGCCTAGCTCGTCCCTTCGAGCCTCATTAACTTGGGTTCTTGAGCCTGAGGTACAGCAAGCTCTCCATCCCGTGAGTCTGAACCATCCCGGTCATGAGGCTCTGCTCCAGTTCCGCGGTGTCGTCGAACGAGGCCGCCGCCTCGCTGTAGAGCGCCCAAGGGGAGCTTCGACTGACGACTTGCAGGGAACTCTTGAAGAGCCGAACTCGAACCGCACCCGTCACGCGCCGCTGCACGCTCGACAGGAAGGCGTTGAGGTCCTCCATCAGGGGGTCCCACCAGAGTCCCCGATACGCAAGCTCGGCCCACCGCTGATCGACCAGCGCCTTGAAGCTGCGCTCTTCGTGCGTCATCACGAGGCTCTCAAGGGCCCGATGCGCCGCGATCAGGAGCGCCGCGCCGGGACATTCGTAGTTTTCGCGAACCTTCAGGCCGATCAGACGATCCTCCATGATGTCGATTCGGCCCACCCCGTGCGCTCCAGCCACGCGGTTGGACTCGAGAATGACCTCCAGCGGCGAGCCTGCTATCGCACCGGTCCGAATAGGAACCCCTTCTACGAACTCGATTTCGATCATCTCAGGACCAGGCAGTGCGCTTTCCAGCGAAGCTGTCCACTGAAAGATCTCCTCGGGCGGGGCATACGAGGGGTCTTCGAGGCGCCCGCCCTCGATCGACCGACCCCAGAGGTTCTCGTCGATCGACCAAATCTTCTGCTTGCTTTGGCCTATGGGAGCCCCCACTCGTTCCGCGAATTCGATCTCCCAACTGCGCGTGAGGTTTCGCTCCCGGACGGGCGCGCGAATCGGGATGTCTGGGGCGAAAGCGCGGAGCCCGAACTCAATCCGGAACTGATCGTTGCCTTTGCCGGTGCAGCCGTGTACGAACGCGTCCACGTCACCCAATTGAAGGGCCAACTCCGCGGCGGTTCGTGCGATCAGGGGCCGAGCGATCGCGGTAGAAAGCGGGTAACCGAAGTAATCGGCGTTTGCGGCGAGCGCTCTCATGCAGTACTCGCGAGCGAACTCCTCCTTCACGTCCGCGACGTGGTGGTCGGTCCCGAGAATCGCCGCGCGTTCCGTAGCCTGCTCGATGTCCTCAGCGGGCTGGCCAACGTCGACGGTAACGGTCGAAATCGAGTCGTAACCCTCTTCGCGAAGGAGCGGAACGCAAACCGTCGTATCGAGCCCGCCTGAATAGATAACCAGCGCCTTTTTCATGGTTGACGAGCGATCATTTTGGCAGGTTTTTGGCTCCGCGACCCGGCGGCAACGGGACCCGGAGCGACCAAGAAGAGCTTGGGAGAGCAGAACGCCCCGTGCCTTCCGGCACAGGGCGTTCTTGGAGCAGGCTCCAGAGGAGTCTTAGGATCGTCGGCGTCGGATGAGGCCGATCGCTCCGAGAGCGAGAGCCGCCATCGTCGCGGGTTCGGGGACGACGGCGAGGTTCGTGGAACCCGCAGTGTTCAACGCTTCCCCTACCACAGGCGTACCTGTAAATCCGGGAAAGCCTTCGCCGTCCCAGTCATTTCGCATCCAATCAGCGATCGTGTCTGTATCGACTCCGTTGGGAATTCGAGAGGCTCCTCCGGGACGGAACGAGTTGCCGTCGTATCCGGGGCTCAACACAACGCTGGAATAGTTGACGTCGCCTGAACCGCTATCCGTAACTCCGACCGAGTCCACGATAGAGGTCCACGGAGTCGTATCGAAAACACCGTCATTATCGGTGTCCAAGTCCTGGCCCACTGTTGCGCCCGAAAGGTCGGTAACCAGGAGCAAGGTGATGGTGCCGTTTTCCAGCATCCCAGCGGCATAGGGCGTTACCCAAAAGCCGCCAGCGTCGGTGGTTCCAACCTGAATGATCTCGTCCAGGACACCGGCTCCGGTGCCGTCGCCTTCGATCTCAAGGACGAAAAAGTTCGAGAGGTCGGAGTTTGCAGACCCAAAAACCTCGACAAACTCATTCGTATCGGATCCGGCGTGGTCGGCGACGAACTCGTTGATGACGGGAAGGGCTTGCGAATTGGCGAAAGCCGTGAGCAGGCCAAAAGCGCCCGCAGCGGCCAGAATGCGAATCTTCATTTCTTGATTATCTCCTCTTGAGCAACGGTCAGATGAAATCTGAACGATCCTTGGCTGTCCAAAGAATAGCACCTCGGTTTTGAAAGTTGAAGGTCGTTAACTTGGCCTTTACCAAGAACAGGCAAAAGTACCTGCATCAGGCTTCAACCCCCAGTACCTTCGACAGGAGCGCCTTTTGCGCGTAGAGTCGGTTTTCGGCTTGATCCACCACTCGGCTCTGCGGCCCGTCGATCACCTCATCGACCACCTCGAAGCCCCGACGCGCCGGGAGACAATGCAGGAAGATCGCATCGCTCGACGCCATCGACATCACGCGCTGATCGACCTGGTACGCCTCGAACACCTTGAGCCGGTGTTCTTGCTCGTGCTCGTCGCCCATGCTGATCCAAACGTCGGTATAGACCGCCTTGGCTCCCGCAAGACCCTCTTCGAGCGAGGCCGTTTGCAGGAGCCCCGGCGCAGGTTCGAGCCAGAAGTTCTCCGGGCCGACGACCGCAAACTCGTACCCAAGCTGAAGGGCTAACTTCGAAAGACTACGGGCCACGTTGTTGCCATCGCCCACATAAGCGATCTTGACCTTCTCGGAGCCGAAGTTCTCCTGAATCGTCAGCATGTCCGCGAGCGCTTGGCACGGATGTTCGAGTTCGGTGAGCGCATTGATGACCGGCGCTTCGGAATAGTGCGCCAATTCGAGCAGGTGCCGGTGCCAGAACAACCGGGCCACGAGAGCCGAGCACCATCGGGAAAGGTTCGACGCGACGTCTTTGATCGCCTCGCGCTTGCCCATGTCGATGTCGTTCCGAGTGAGATAAACCGGGTGGCCTCCAAGGTCCCGAATCGCCGCCTCAAACGTCACGCGGGTTCGGAGCGAGGCCTTCTCGAAGACCAGCGCGACGGTTCTGCCGACGACCGGACGGACCGGTTCGGGCGCCCCCTTGCTGCGGCTCTTGAGGGAGCGGGCCAGCGCGAGGATGTCAGCCGCCTGATCTGCCGAGAGGTCCTCCATAGCAAGAACGTCGTGGAGCTTCGCGGGTTCGGCGTGGGGGCTGGTTCGGACCGGCTGGCGCTCTTCCAGCGCTGCGCGAAGCCGCTCGACCGCCTCCCCTGCTTGCTCTTGAGTGACGATCAGGGGCGGGACGAGTCGGAGGGTGAACTCGTCGGGTGCGTTGACGATCAAGCCATGATCGAGAGCGCGGAGGACGGTCTCCTTGGCGATAGGCCGCGAAAGCCGCACGCCGAGCATCAGACCCGATCCTCGAACCTCTACGACGGGATCGCCGAGGTCAAGAAGCCTTTGCCGCAGAATATCGCCGACGGCGACCGCGTTTTCTATCAGCCGTTCGTCTTCGAGGGTCTGGAGGACTTCGAGCGCGACTCCACACATCAGAGCGCTCCCGCCGAACGTGGTCCCGTGTTCGCCGAGTGAGAGAACCTCCGCGGCCTCCCCACGAGCAAGACACGCTCCGATCGGCATCCCCCCTCCGAGTCCCTTGGCCAGAGTAAGGAGGTCCGGCAAGAACCCGTGCTGCTGGAAGTTGAACCAAGTTCCGGTCCGTCCGACCCCCGTTTGGATCTCGTCGAGAATCAGGAGCGCGCCGTGGCGGTCACACAGGGCCCTTACCTCGCGCAAATAATCCGTACTCAGCGGAATCACCCCCGCCTCACCCTGAATCGGCTCCAGGATGATCGCCGCCGTGCTTTCGGAAAAGGCCCCCCGAAGAGCCTCGACGTCGCCGCGAGGCAGAAAACGAACGCCAGGAACCAGGTCGCCGAACGGTTCCCGGTATTTGGGGTTGTATGTTACAGAGAGCGCACCGGCGGTTCTCCCGTGGAAGCCGCCTTCGAGGGCCAAGATTTCGGCCTTGCCGAGCGACTTGCCGCGCTTCTTGGCGATCTTGAGTGCTGTTTCGTTGGCCGTCGCGCCGCAACTTGTGAAGAACACCCTCTCCATGCCCGAGAGCTGGCAAAGCCGTTCGGCGAGACGAGCCGGAGGAGCCGTCAAGAGAAAGTTGGAGACGTGGGCTACGGTCGATGCGTGTCGGTGGATCGCCGAGACGAATCGCGGGTGGGCGTGGCCCAAACAGCAGACGGCGATTCCGGCCAAAAAATCGAGGTAGCGTCGGCCTTCGGTGTCCCACACCTCGCATCCAGAGCCCCTTTCGATTGCGAGCGGCAGCCGCGCGTACGTGGCGATCGTGTAGGACGAGTCGAGTTCAAAGAGGTTGACGTTGGTGTTCATCGCCGTGGAGCCCGCAGAAAGCGGGGCCTCGCTGCCTCGTCCTGGGGGGAATTTAGGTTACCCCAGCACGATTCTTTTGGAGAAATGGACCGTTCCCGGCGGAAAAGCCTTGTCAGAATCGAAAAGAGCGCATATAATTGGGATGCGACCTCGTCCACTTGGGTTCAAACCGGGTGGCGGTGTTGCGTTCTGGCGAAAAGTCAGGTTACAATCAACCACCCTTCGGGGTGGAAACAATGGAGGTGTCTCGTATGTTCAAGAAGCTTATTGCGATTTTGTTTGTGGTTAGCGCTATCGGCGTGGTGACCGCAGGATGTTCCGGCGGCGACGCGGCCGATGGTGAGGGGGCGACTACCCCAGCTGCAACCGAAGAAGGCAGCTAGTCCCTTCCCAGGCAATGCCACGAGCCTCCTGCCGGTCGCCGGTAGGAGGCTTTGGTGTTCTTGGGGTGACCCGGTCTACGCTTTGCCTTCGAGGCTCGCTTGAAGTCGCAATTTGGCGTTTTCATAGGCTCGCTCAGCCGCGCTTAGCTGGTCATCCAGAGCCCGAAAGGTCTCGTCCCGCTCCCTGAGCTTCTTTCTCGCTTCGGCAAGGTCCTTGAGGCCGATCCGATATCTCTTCGCGCCTTCTTCGAGGGCCACCCGCCACTGAGCTTTGATCTCCTGAACCAAGAGAGCGGCGTCGATCCGTTCGATTTCGTGCCGCAACTCCGCAAGCTGCTCCAACTGGTCGGGAGTCGGCTTGGCGACCTCCGAGAGCCTCCCCACCGCTTCCGACAACGCCATCTTCGCCGAGGCGAGCGCCTCAGAGCCCGAACGTAGCGAAACTTGCGTTGCCTTTTCTTTGGCCTGAGCGCAGGCTACCGCGAGCGCAGCCTGCAAGTCCCTCGCTTGGACTTCTAAGGATGTCTGCGGCGAAGGACCCGGCTCCGTTGGTTCCGATCCGCACCCCAGGATCGACCCCAGAAGAGCCCCGAAAACCAGAACCGTCGAAGCCCAGACGAGCCGACCCGCCCTACTCTTGGAGCGCCGAAGCATTGACGCCATACCCATTACTTTACGCCTTTCGGCCGTTCTTGCGTGGCGGAACGCCTCAATTCGGGCCCGCTTCGCTCAAGATTTCGGAGTTGATCTGACCGTTCCGCCGATGGCCGCCCGCGATCAGGCAGCCTGAAAAGCTCCCGCCCTCGACCCTCGCACCAGCGAAGACGACCGTGTTCTCCAGCTTATCGGCCACGACCCGCGCGCCCGGACCGACCACCACGTTGGGGCCCAACTCGCAATCGACCGTCGCCGCGGGGTCGATCAACGCTCCTCCGCCCACCAAGTACGCCGAGGTGCTGAGAAACGATTCGAGAGTGCCGGTGTCAAACCAATCGCCTTCGAAGACGCCCGCGCGGACGTCATTCCCCTGCGAAACCAGGGCTTGGATCGCGTCTGTGATTTCAAATTCCCCCCGAGCGCTAGGCTGAAGCGTCGGCAAGACCTTCCAAATCGCCTCGCGAAAAAAGTACATCCCCGCCATTGCGTAGTTCGACTCAGGGTTTGCGGGTTTCTCGACGAGCTTCACGATCCGGTCCCCTTCGAGGTTGGCTACTCCGAACCTGCGCGGATCCTCGACCCACTTGACGATATTAAGATTCGCGCAGTCGGAATCGAGAAACCGCTCGGCGTGGCGCTGAAAATCCTCCGAATACACAACGTCGCCCAGATACAAAACGAACGGGGCGCCCGATACGAACTCCTCGGCAAACGAGAGGGCATGAGCGAGTCCTTTGGGCTCGGTCTGGCGCGCATAGGAGAGCCGGAGACCGAACTGCCTGCCGCCGCCCAACGCCCCGCGAATCTGCGGCTCATTCTCACCAACCACCACGCAAACCTCATCGATCCCCATCGATCGGAACTGATCGAAGGCGTATTCGAGCGTGGGACGGTTCGCCAACGGCAGGAGAGGTTTGGCGATTTGGTGGGTAATCGGATACAGACGGGTGCCTTTACCAGCGGCGAGAACGACGCCCTTCATCCCGGCAAGGATAGCACACCGCTTTATGCTAAAATCGTGCGTGGGAGACCGCGCCATGGAAGGTCGGGTCAAGTTCGCTCTATTCGTCGTGATCGTTGCCGGGGGCTGCGCAAAAGCCCCGCCTCCGACGTTCGATATCTGGAGCAACAAGCTCGGAGCGCCGACGCAAGCACGTTCGCGAACGTTCGAGGAGTACGTCCGCGCGGCCAACGTCGCCGAAAAAGTGTTTCCGGAGTACGTGAACCGCGTTCATTTCACTCCGGGCATCCAGAAGCAGATCGTCGATGGGCTCGCTCCTACCCTCGAACGGCTCGCCAAGCAAACCGCCGAGCCCTGTGAGTTCGCCTTTCAACCGCTCGGACCGTTCGAGGCTCCGCCGCATCAACAGGGCTGGCGGCTGGTCGGGCGCGCTCTCGCGTTCCGGATTCAGACCTCCCTGCTCGAGGGGCGGGGAGACCAGGCCGTCCGCGACCTTCTGCTTGCCACAAGGTTCGGTTTCGACATCTGTTCGGGCTCAGCCACCGACGCTTCCTTGGGTCTAACCATCGTCGACGAAGCGCGCCGGGCGTTCTTGCCCCACCTGCATCAACTCGGCGCGGAGCAACTGGAGCGGCTTTCTGCCGGACTCAAGGGCGAACTCGACAGGCGACGCTCGCTTTCGACGGCGATCCACAACGAACACCTCAACATGCGCGAGGCGATTCAATTCGTTCAGGATAGCTTCCGAAAGGGCGAAGCGAGACTCCTTTCGGAGAGGCTCGGACTCGACGTACAAGATGCCGTTCAATACCTCGACCAGCTTCGAGGCAAATCCGGTGAGGAACAGGTTGCGTACTTCAGCGGGTTTGGCAAGGAGGCGGACCTGATTCGCGAGTACGAGATCGATCGCGCCGACCTCAACGCAAGGCAACGCGACAGCCTGAAGCCGCTCTCTCTCCCCGAACCTAGGCCTTGGTGGAGGCTGTCGAAGCACCTCTTCTTCACCTTCGACTCGCTCCTGGAGGCTCGCGATCGAACGGTCGCTCGAACCCGGCTTCTGGCCGTCGAGGCGAGCGTCCTTGCTTCCGTCAAGAACTCGGGCCAAGCCCCGAGGGACCTCAACTCGCTTGCCGAGTCTCTGGTAATCGACCCCTATACCGGGCAAAAGCTCCTCTATCGAGCAAGCGGCGCTACGTACCGACTGTATAGCGTGGGCGCGAATCTTGCCGACGATGGCGGAGACACCAACGAAGAACACGCTGAGCCCGACCTAACCCTCGAAGCCTTCGGTCCATGAGCGGAACCCCCGAAGGACAAAGGTAACCTCACACTCTAACCGACATGATCGTATTGATGCAGTTCGACGCGACGGCGGAGCAAGCAGAAGCCGTCGCTCAGGCGATTCGCGAGTTCAAGCTGGAAGCGCTGATCCTTCCGGGCGCGCAGACGGCGATCGGCATCCCCAGCGCCATCCCTCAGGAGTTGAGGGAGTCCCTCGCCTCCGCGCTGGGCAGCCTTCCAGGTGTCAGCAAGGTCACCCATGTCAGCCGCCCCTACAAGCTAGCTTCGTTGGAATGGCGAAAGGAGCCGACCGTTTTTCAGGTCCGGGATGTGACCCTTGGCCGCGGCCATTTCGCCACGATCGGAGGACCGTGTTCGATCGAGTCGTACGAGCAACTCCTCGACGCGGCGCAGATCGTCAAGGACGCGGGCGCGGAGATTCTCCGGGGCGGCGCGTTCAAGCCCAGAACCTCTCCATATTCGTTTCAGGGCCTGGCTGAAGAGGGTCTGAAGATCATGAAGGCGGTCGGCGAGGAGACCGGGCTTCTGACGATCACCGAGGTGATGAGCGCCGAAATGGTCAGCGTGGTGGGAGAGCACGTAGATATCCTGCAAATTGGGGCGCGGTCCATGCAGAACTTCCCGCTGCTGATCGAAGCCGGTAGGAGCGGCAAGCCCGTCTTTTTGAAGAGGGCGCCGTCGGCGACGATCGACGAGTTTCTGTTAGCAGCGGAGTACATCCTCAATCAAGGCAACTCCCGGTTGATGCTCTGTGAACGAGGGATCGTCCCCTTGGACCGGGACTACACGCGGAACACCCTCGACCTGGCTTCCGTCCAAGTCCTTCACGATTTCAGCCACTTGCCGGTATTCGTCGATCCTTCGCACGGCACGGGCGTCGCGAGGTACGTTTCAGCGATGGCGATTGCAGCCGTTTGCGCCGGCGCGGACGGTCTGATGGTCGAGATGCACCCGAACCCCAAAGCTGCCCTCAGCGATGGTTCGCAAGCCCTCACCCCGGCGTTGTTCCGCGAGTTGATGGACCACATCCGGCAAGTCCGGTCGATTCTGGAGAGCTGGGACGCCGCAGGATCGCTTTCTCCCTAACGCAATCGGGCTAGCGCAACGGCCAGCCCGGTTCTAGCTCTGCTCTCGATCGAGGTCAGAGCTTGATGTCTACGATGCCGCTCACTCCCACGTGCTCGACGGCTCGGATGTCCTTCAAGACGTCCTTGCTGGAGACAGGAATGAGGGCCTTCATGCGGAGTTCGCGTCCCAAGAGTTGGGCTTCGGGTTGCGCTACGGCCACGACCTTATCGACTTGATGGGGCGGTCCCATAACTTGCGCCGCACCGACGGCGGTCGAGGAGTTGATTCCGACGGAGAGGATCGGCACCACTTTGGTTTTGACTTCCCAAGTGTCTTGCCGGCCCCACAGCTTGTTGATGCCTTCGTTCATCTGCTTACCCATAGCGTTGACGATCGCCACGACACCTCCAAGCTTGAGGAGCTTGTCCAGCTGCGGCGCGCCGATCGCGGCAAGCGCAAGAACAGCGGCCATCACGAACGAAATCTTTCTCAGCCCAAGTTTCTTCATTGATTCACCTCATACGATTCGGTCTTCATTGGACGCCCCGAAGCCTCAATGAGGTCGGGTCGTTAGGTCGAACAACCTAATCGTACCAAGTTTGGAAAGAAAAATCGGGACCCCGTGCGTTGGCACGGAGCCCCGATTGCGTTTCGGATACCGGAACTTAGAACCGGAAGCCGACTTGCGAGGTGAAGAGACCACCGGTCGCGCGCGTTGCGGACGAACCGAACGGCGTGAATCCGGAGACTCCCTTCGAGTCGTAGTCGCTCATCTCCCAGTTGAAGCCCCACCAGGCGTTCTCGCCCAGTCGGTACTTCGCACCGATCCAGTACCAGCGCTCTTCCGGCTTGCCGCCAGAGAAGCTGGTTCGGGAAGCAAGGTCCCAATCGACGAACTCGGCGCCCGCGTGGACGTTCCAGTTGTCGTTGAGCTTGTACATAACCTTGCCGGAGACGTGGCGCAACTCATCGCTCTCAGTCATTCCGCTCACACCGCCGAGGGTCGTGCCGGTACCTTCATAGATACCCACGCCGACCTTTGCGGCCAAGCGGTCGCTGAAGTCGAAGCTGACTCCACCGTTGAAGCCCTTGATGTTCGTCGGGTTCTGCCAGATGCCGATCCTGCCCCAGTCGCCCGGAGCATAGAACTGCGGCTCGATCTCGCGGTAGCCCGCGTAGAACGAAGCGTTCCCGGTGTTGAACTTAATGCCGGCCCACCAAGCGGTGTTGTCTTTGTCGACGACCGAAGAGTCGTTGTAGTTGAGGTTGGTCTGCGAGAAGCCGCCGCTGAGCGACAGGTTGTCGTTCAGGTCGAACATGGCCTCACCGCCGAACACGATCGCGCGGTTGATGGCCATCAGCGGCGAAGAGCTGAGGACCGTGGTCGCGTTCTGATCGAGGATCAGGTAGTTGAGGTTGATCTTCCCCCGCTCCATCAACGGAATGCCGACGCTCGCACCGAGGTGCTGGTCGACCATGATTCCGGTGTGGAAACCGTAACCCCGGGGGCGCTCGGTGATTCCGCTGGTCTCAGGGTCCCAAAGGTGACCATATTGACCGGCGAACATCGGGTTGAGTTCGACTCCATTGGTTGAGAGCCTGTTGCTTTGGCGTCCGCCAAAGATGTCGAGGTTCACGTTGCCAAAGTTGAAGTCGAAGTTCGCGCCGTCGAAGTACCACTTTCCGTCGTCCCAGTACTGCGACCAGTAGTACGGCGTGGTGTCCGGGCGGCGGAAGAAGTACCCGCCGAGCTTCTTGCCTTGTCGTCCAATCGTCGCGTTGAAGTCCTGACCCAGGAAGCTGGTGTTGAACTTCACGTTGAGCTCTTGGAAGTAGACGTCGGTCGATGGCTCGCCGTAGGGGATTCCCGAAGGAATCGCCGAAAGGTCGCCGAATGCGAACTCGCTGTTGAAAGCGGAGCTCAAGTAGGAGCTGCCTCCGAACAGGTTGTGCACGGCGAGCACGGCGTTGAGCTTGGGACCGTCTTCGTCGTTGTTGGTGATCTTGAAGGTGCCCTCGTGGTACATCGAGAGGTCTTCGGTCATTCCGGCCGGACCAAAGCTACCGTCGCGGCTGACGCCGGTCGGGCGGCCCGATCGATCGATACCGAATCGGCCATCTTCGCTGTAACCCGCGAACACCGCGAGGTTCACGTCGCCCGTGATCGAAATGGGCATCTTGCGCCCTTCGAGCTTGGAGACGCGATCGGCGAGTTCGCTGAGGCCCCGCTTCATGGCTTCGATGTCGACGCCCATCGATGCGAGTTCTCGCTCGAACGTCGACGCCATGCGCTTCAGGCTGGCGATGTCGTCGCCCCAAGACTTCATGCCGTTGATGCTGGTCTGCAAAGCAGCCATCGCATCGCGGACGGCCTGAAGTTCGGCCTTGGTGGCGAACCCTTCGGTGGTCATGCCATCGACTTTGCGAGACAGAGCGTCGTGCTGCTGCTCGAGTCCGTCGACGAGATTGCGAAGGTGCATGTACGTGGCATGCACGGCGACTGCGAGCTCGTAGCGGCTAGCCGGGCGGCTGCCGCGGAAGAGCCCGTCCGGATAACCGACCAAGAGGCCGGCTCGCTTCATGTTCGCCAGCGCCTCGTAGGCCCAATGGTTATCTGGAGTGTCGGGGAAGGCATCCTGCGAGAACGCAGGAGCCGCCATTGCGCCGAGCACTGCGCTCAACGCATAGGTAAGCGTTCGCTTCATTGTTCCTTCACTGCTCCTTGTGCTGTGTTTTTTGTCAGCGCCAAGGGCGGGGAACTTGGTCCACGTGGGCCGTCCTCTAATCTTTCCTTAGTTTCCTTAGAGACCCAGACCTCGCATCCAAGCTCGGCCGCGCCACCGGGCGCCATCCTTTTGGGCCGAAGACACTCCGACCCGATTGGATTATGCACCAACACCGACAAAAATGCAAGGAATATCGAAGCGAAATCCAAGAAGTCGAACTCGAAAGATGGGCAAAAAGCCCTACCCGTTCAGGGTCTCAATCTCAGATCAGGCTCAAACGACCTTAGTGCTTCGGCGTCGGGCACAGCCCATTATAGGTTCGTTGCCGCCCAATCCTCTTCCCCGACCCGCCAAAAGGTAAAACGGGCGTATGCTCGACCGCCAGATTCTCCGGCAGTCTCCCGATACCGTCCTTCAAGGCGCCGCTCGAAAGGGAATCCAGCCCCCTCTCGAGGAGTTTCAAAGGGTCGACGCCGAGTTTCGGGCGCTGCGGGCGTCGCTCGACGATATTCGCGCCCAACTCAACCAATCGAGCAAGGCGATCGGCCAGCTTTTCGCGGCGGGCAAGAAGGACGAAGCCGAAGGCGCCAAAGCTGAAGCCAAGGCCCTCAGCGATCGAATCTCCAGCGCTGAGCAGCACGAGCGGGAACTCGAGTCGGCTCTGCTCGCCCTCGAACTCCAGTTTCCCAACCTCCCCCACGAGTCGGTTCCCTCGGGGCAGAGCGAGGCGGACAACGTCGTCGTTCGAAGCTGGGGGGAGAAACCTGAGTTCGACTTCGAGCCGAAGGCCCACTGGGACCTCGGGGCTACCTTGGGCGTTTTCGATGCCGAGCGCGCCGCCAAAATCTCAGGATCGGGCTTCGCGGTCTTTCGAGGGTTCGGGGCACGGCTCCAAAGAGCCTTGATCAGCTTTATGCTCGACCACCAAACTCGCGCCAACGGCTACGAAGAGATTTACCCCCCTTATCTCGTCCTTCGCGATTGCCTGGTGGGCACCGGCCAACTCCCCAAGTTCGAAGAGGAGCTTTACTTCACCCAGGACGGCTTCGGGCTGATTCCCACGGCCGAAGTGCCGGTCACCAACCTGTACCGTGATGAGATTCTCGACGTTTCGAACCTTCCGATGAAGTTCGCCGCGTTTACCGGTTGCTTCCGGCGGGAGGCGGGCGCCGCTGGGAAGGACACGCGCGGCATTCAGAGGGTCCACCAATTCGACAAGGTGGAGCTCGTGAAGTACGCGTTGCCGGAAACGAGCTACGACGAACTCGAGTCCCTCACTCGGGACGCCGAGTCGATCTTACGGGCCCTGGGGCTCCACTACCGCGTGACCCTGATGTGCTCGGGAGACATGGGTTTCTCGAACTCCAAGCAATACGACCTCGAGGTATGGGCGCCGGGAGTGGGGACCTACCTCGAAGTCTCCAGCTGCAGCAACTTCGAGTCGTTTCAAGCGAGACGCGCCAACATCAGGTTCCGACGAGGCCAGGGCGAGAAGCCGGAGTTCGTCCACACGCTCAACGGAAGCGGGTTGGCGTGCCCTCGCCTGATGATCGCCATTCTGGAAGGCTTCCAACAGCCCGACGGGTCGGTTGAACTCCCCGAACCGCTACGGCCCTTGGTCGGCGCAGAGCGATTGTCGCCCGTCGGCCCCCTTAGCTAGCGCTCTGCCAACCGGAACACTCGAAACGTCTCCGCGAGTTCGTAGCCGTTAAGCTCGCCATCCCGGTAGTTGCGACTGAATACCAGTGTTCGAATCAGTTCGAGCCGGGAACCTGAGAACTGCGAGGCGTGAGTCGCCAATAGTGTATCGACCCTCGGCCATTCACCGGATATGTCGATCGCGAGGTTGGGCGTGCTGGTGGAGTAAGCAAGAAGACGCCCCGAGAATCTCGCCCTGCGGGCAGCTTCGAGCGTGGCCACGCCCGCATTCCGGTGGTCCTTGTGATACACCTGCGCGGGAGCCTCCGGTTCGAAGAGGAACAGGTAGTCGGGCCGGAGCTCCTCGATCTTCGACTGGATGTCTCGCGCCAATCGGTCGTCGACCCGATACCGGCCGTCGTCGCGCCCAAAGAACGTAAGGCTCTTCGCAAGGACTTGGTGGGCGACCGACCGCATCTCCTTCCTCCGAATCTGAGCAAGCTGACGCGAATCGTTCCCCGGATAATAGGTCTTATTGCCGTCGGTGAGGGCGACGAAATGAACTCGAACGCCCGCGTTCGCCAGTCGGATCAGCGTGCCACCCATGTAGAACGATTCGTCGTCGGGATGGCCGAAGACCGCGAGCGCCGTCTTCCCGCTCGTGAAAAGCCCGAGGTCGGCAAAGGTGAGCCTTTCGCCGGGATCTACAGCTTCGGCTTGCACGCGGTACCGTTGGGGTTGCCAGTTGTAGAGAACCGCGATAACGAAGCATGTCAGCAACGCCGTTCGAACCACCCGCCGAACGAAGGGGATGGCCTTGCGGCTTGCGTTGTCGTTCGCTCCTGACTCGATTTCTAACTCCGAAGTCATGTCGCTCCAAATCAAGGTATCTTGTCACGCGTGAGGGTCCTTGCTGCTTGGGCGCTGGTGTGCGTTGCGTCGTGGGCAGTCGCGGAGCGCATCCTGCTCATTCCCCTCGATAGCCGTCCCGCCGCAGGCCACTTCGCGCAGATGATCGGCCGGATGGCAAGTGTCGAAGTTACCCTGCCGCCGATCGAGCACTTGGGACGCTTCACCGATCCCGGCAATCCGGAGAGGATCATCGAATGGCTTCGCGACGAGGATTACTCGGATGTTCTCGCCGTCATCGTCAGCACGGACATGGTTGCTTTCGGCGGGTTGATCGAAAGCCGCGTCGACTCCGTACCGTACGAGACCGCGGCCTACCGCATGAAGAGGGTGGGATTCATCCGGCAACGGCATCCCCAGGTTCCTTTTTACGCATTCTCGGCCATTATGCGAATCCAGCCGACCGCGACCCTCGCCAACGCCTCATGGAGGATGCAGCTCAGCAAGTACGTCGAGTTGCAGGATCGCTACCGACGCACCCAGCGCAGCGAATACGCGCAGAGCATGAGAAACCTCTTGGCGCGGGTTCCCCCGGTCGAACTCAACCGGTACGAGCGCACCAGGGCGAGGAACCACAACCTCCAGCTTCACCTGCTGCAAATGGTGAAGGATTCGCTGTTCGACTACGTGATTCTGGGCCAGGACGACGCGCAGCCCTATGGACCCCACATCCCCGACCAAGAGGCGCTCAGGCGGCGGATCGCCCAATTGGGAGTCGCTTCAAGGGTCTACATCTGTGAAGGGATCGATCAGCATTCGAACGTCTTGGTGAGTCGGGCCTTACTGAGAGCGCACGACTGGATGCCCCGCGTTCGGGTGGCTTTCTCGGACGATGCCGGGCGGCGCAAAATCGCGAGCTACGAGTCAAAGAACGTCGAGTTGAGCCTCCAGGACCAACTCCTTGCGAGCGGAGCCAGGCCCGTCTTCAGGGACGGCGACCACGATTACTCGCTCTTTCTCAACGTGCCGGACCCGCGCGATCCGCTGTTCGAGGGCTTCTTGCAGGTGCTGATTCAAGATATCGAACAGGGGTTTCCCATCGCCGTCGCCGACATCAACCTCGCAAAGAACGGCACGGGCGACCCTCGGCTTTTTCAGGCGCTTTGGGAAAACCACCGGATGCAGCGGATGCTGTCGTATGCGGGCTGGAACACGGCTGGCAACACGATGGGGACGGCCATCCCAGCCGCCAACGTTTATCTCCTCGCTCGAAAGATCGGCGTCGATCCTCTCCAGCGAGAACTCGCGCTCAGAGAGTTCATCCTGCATCGGTTCGTGAACGATTTCGCCTATCACTCGTTCACTCGGCCCAAAGCGTACGAACTGATCGACTCGATGTCCCGCGCCAGCCGTGAAGAAACCTACGGCGCCGAGTTCGAACGGGTCAACACGCTCGTGCAGGTCGATCTGGCCGGATACCTCGACCGGTACTTCCGCGAGCAGTTCCTCGGCCAGAAGTTCTTTGCGGGCACCGAGCAGTACGAAATCACGAGCTTGAACGACGTGAGAATCGAGCTTCCGTGGCCGAGGGCGTATGAGGTGCGGCTGCAGTTTCGGATTGGGACTTCGTCCGTCTCCCAATTGGAACCCGCTAATAGGGCAAGTGGGATACCGCCTTCGCAATCAGGGCGAGCGAGATACTTGCCATCGCCGTGAGGCCCGTTCCGCAACTGAATCCGGCCAGCAGCACGGGCGCGTACTGCCGCCACTCCGATTGGCCGTACCGTTTTTCCATCACCCTTTTGCCAAAGACCGCCCCCACCAATTGGGGGATGGTGTTGGCGGGAAACAGCCCCAACCCGCCCGCGAAGCCGTAGAAGAACAGCATCGGCAGCTTCAGGAGTGAGAACAACCCATAAAGCCCCAATCCGCCCGCCGTGCCCAAGGCGATGTAGTCGAACCGGATCGCGCGAAGGAACCAGCTCGTGTCCCCCCCTTCACGCGGAAGGTTGACTTGCTGAATGGCCGACTGGAGAGTCGCCTCGACCGGCCAGAACTTCTGCGCGAAGGGAAACTGGGTCGAAGGAACTTGGCTGGAGTGCCAAAAGAAGCTCCAAAACGCGAAACTTGCGACCAGCACGACGGGAAACATGAACGCCTCCGCGCGGAGGACGCTCGTGAACCTCGTTCCCGTAAGCTCGACCTCGCGGAATCTCTGGGCGGCCCACCCGTGGTCATAAAGCGGAAGCGGAGCGTACCAGGCGTCCACGCGTTGGTAGCCTGAGGCGATGACGGAGGCCTCTCGCAAGTAAGGAAACGAAACGCCTCGGCCTGTGAGCCCGTGCATTCGCGCAGAAATGTAACTGTTGAGCGGGCTCCACAGAAACCCGAACCCGAGCAAAAGCCACGAAGGAAACCCCGGAATCAACCACCGGCACAGAAGCACCAGCAACCCGGTGGAAAGCGCCCAAGCGCAAACGGCGATCCAGAGGCGAATGTCGCCTCTTCCTGTGGGCGGCGCAAGGCTGAACTGCCGTTCGATGCGGTACTTCCTCGCCTGCGCGACCGCTTTTGCGACCAATGCGATCCCGAGAATGCCCACAGAGACGTTCACTCCGATCCCGATGGAAAGCCAGAAGTCCATGTCGGCCGCCAACTTGGTCATGAACGCATCCGAACCGAACCGGTAGCTCGGTAAGAGGCCCGCATGAAACAGGATCGGGTTCAACACGATCATCGCCAGGACGCTTGCGACGGTCGCCCCCAAAACGATCTCGAACGGAAGCACGAATCCGACCAGCACGTTGCCCAAGCTGAAGCTGATGCCGACGATGGCCGCCGGCAAGAGGTTTTCGATCCCGACCGTATAGTCGGCGAACGGGATCGGAAGCGCCTGCACGGGATGGCCGAGAAGGACCCCCGTGATCACCGGAAGGGCGATGTAGACCAGTCCGAACAGCATCCCAACGATTGCCCCGGTCGAAAAAACCCTCCACCGCCAGCCTTCTTGGCCTGCTTCCGCAAGCGCGGTCGCACCGGATGCGGCCACAGGCGCATAGGGAAACGGGAGCCGCTCGACGTCGCTGGTCACCCGAAAAAGTCCATAGCCCATGCTCATCCAACCCAATCGGCCACAGGCCTCCGTCGCCACGAGGAGAAGCAAAGGGGTCCACCAAGCGGGGTGCCAAAGCTGCCGCTCCACAACCGCCGCCGACTCAGGACCCGGAACGGCCCAGCTAGGGATTTGGGAGGCGATGGGAGCAGCGGACTCCGATTGAACGAAGTACGCGTTCCAAATCAGCCCAGAAAGGGGGCCGCCATAGAGTCCACGGTTCACGTTGATGGCTGAAGTCAGGCCCGCAGCCATGTAAAAAAGGATGTAGATTTCCTGCCGCCGGAGCGAGTGGAAGCTCCTTCGCGCAACTTCGGCGAACAGCACGATCGTGACCCACTCCGCAGCTTCGCCGATTCCATAACCGGCGACCAACCCCAGGTAGATCCCGCCAGGCAGCATGAAGAGCGCAATGAAGAGCCCTCCAAGAACCGTCCGCAAGGTGAACCCCTCTTGGTACTCCTGAGGGGCGAGCGGCTCGTTGGCCCTCGTTTCCGGCGGCGGGGAGTCGGCGTGCGCCATCGATCCTCCGATTCGAGATCGCCTGAGCCGAGTCCTTCGAGGGGAAACGAGTTCGTCAGTCCTCGTCAGAGTTCGAGTCCAGCAACAACCCGCGACCCTTAAGGCCCCTTCCATGGGCGCCGGCGAATCGCTCCGGGTAAGGCGTCGCATACCCCTTGGTAGCGTGCCAGAGGATGCGATTGAGGTTGTCTTCGTCTTGCACCGACTTCAGCCCCGTCCGATGCATCGGGATTTGCGCGCTGATGCGGCCCCATTTCAGGTCGTTTCCCGATCTCTGGGCCAGCGAGCCGTTGAGTTCGTCGAGCGCCCAACCGGCTGGCCTCGCTTGGTAAGCCGAAAAGTCTGGCTTCGGGGCAAAGCATGCCGCCATTAGATTGGATGCGGCATCTTGCTGATTCAGGGGAGGTAGACCCAGAATGTGAAGCATCGTTCGGACCACCGATGTCTGGTTGTAGAACTCGCTGACCACCCCTCGGTTTCGGCTGTAGGGGCTCACGACGAAGCAGATCGACCGGTGGCCGTCCACATGGTCGTAGCCGTTCTGAGGGTCGTCCTCGTTGATGAAGAGAACGGTCTTCGGCCAGAACTTGCTTTTCGAGACGGCTTCCACGAGGCGGCCTAACGCCAGGTCGTTATCGGCCATGTGAGCCCTCGGCGTCGGCATCCCTTCGGCCGTGCCCGAAAGGTGGTCCTGCGGCAGGTACACGATCACGAAGTTGGGGAAGTCTCCCCTCTTCTCGAACTCTCGAAACTCCTCCAAGAATCGATCGACCCGAAGCACGTCGGGGATGTTCATGTTCCAGCCCGGGTAGTCGCGGCAACTGTATCTCTTGACCCGCTCCACCCCGATTTCGAGCCGGAACTCGACCCGCTGGCCGGATTTGTGAGCTAGATAGACCTCCTTGAAGCCCATCCCTTGGGGTGGCTCGGAGTAGTTGAACTCGCCATAGTTCCGAAACGAAAGGCCGGCTGCCAGCACGGCGTCCCAAATGAACCCCGACGAGGAGTACGTGAGCGGGTCGTCGCCGAAGGTGTAGCTCCGCGTGAAACCACCGAACATGCGTTCCAAGTAGGGGGTCACGTTCGATTCGGTCGCCCACGAGTGCCCATCCGCCGAAAGCACCCCATTGCAGTAGTAGTTGTCGAGCAGCACGAATTCCTTGGCCAAGGCGTGATGGTTGGGAGAAAGGGGCTCCGGGAAGTTGCAGAGGCTGGGGTCGCCGTCGCCCTCAGGCAAATCGCCGAGCACTTGATCGTACGTGCGATTCTCCTTGATCACATAGATCACATGCTCGAACACGGAAGGCTCGCCCAATTTCGCCGGGACGGGCGTCGGGCCGACGTTTGAGCGGATGGAACGCTCGTAAGCGCGCAGAACCGAGGTCGACTTGGCGAGCGTCGTCACCTTCCGGCTCAGTTCGGCGAACCTCGCGGTCGTCGGGGTGGAAAACGCTTGGATCGATCCGCGGTGGTCGTGAGAGTTCCGGCCCTTCTCCTCAGGCCGATTCCTCGTGCGCGAACCGACGCCTTTGTTGTTGGCAACATAAACGCGCCCCCCATCGGCAAGGACCGATGACGGATACCATCCTGTGGGTACAAGCCCCTTGAGACTGAATTCGCCGTTGGGTTCCCGCTCCAAGCAGCTCACCGCATTGTTGCCCGCAAGCGCGACCCACACCTTCCCTTCTTCGTCGACGCAAAGAGCGTTGGGCATCGAACCAAAGGGCAGGTCCCGCACAGGATGGGTGTCGATCTCTTGAACCTTCGCCTTGCGCGAGCACTCGATCACGGTCACCTCGTCGGAGTTGGCGTTGGCGACAAGAACGAGGTCCCCCGCTGGATGGTAGGCGAGGGCGCAGGGGTGGAGACCGACGCTGATTTCCGCCTCCACTTTCTCAAGATCGCTCGAGATCACGCTCACCGATCCAGACTTCGCAACACCCCTCTCGTCGACCGCTACGTCGGTTCCAGCGCTTGGTGCGCGCTTCTCGCTGCGCTGGGGCCTGGGGCCGCCGTAGTTCGTCACCCACAGTTGCCGGGTCTTCGGGTGAATCAGGACGGCATAAGGCGCGACGCCCGTCGGGATCGACTTTCGCACCTCACCCGACGTAAGGTCGATGCAAAGAAGTGCGTTGGACCTCGATGCGCAAACATAGAGCGCGTTCCTGTCTTCGTCGAGGGCGAGTCCGGTCGGGTAGGCATGGCCTCCGATCTCCGGCGCGGGGAGGGTGAAGCCCCCGTCGAGTTTGAACTTCCCCTCGGGCGTTCGTACGTACCGATGAACCCGGCTTTCCGCGTTGGAGAGGTACACCGTTCTCCCGTCGCGAGTGACCGCAAGGCCGTACTGGGAGGTTCCTCCTGGGCTGGGAATCGATTGAGAGGCGTCCAGCGTATCGGCAGCGAACACCTGGAGCCCGGAGTTGTCCTTCACGAACAGCCACTTTCCGTCGGGGCTTCGGACCATGTCGACTGGCCGTCCCGCAAACTCCGCGGTCTTTCCTTCTGGCTGAATCCAGTGTCCCGTCGGCAGCAAAGCCGACCCCTCGAAGTCCTTTACCTGCTCCGGCCCTTGGCAGCCGAACATCGCGAAGCACAGCGAGAAAATCCCGATTAGGACCCGCTGCTCAAGTGAGACCGTACTGCGAAACACGTTCTCATTCTGCAACCCGGGAGCCCTGCATTCCTCCTAGATTGGCGTTTTTTTGGGGAGGGACTCCCGGAATTCACCGTATCTTAATCCTGACAAGCCATCTTGTAGCCGCAGAGTCTCCAAGAGAAGTCTGCGGTGAGCGTTATGGTTTGATTCATTTGCCCTAATTGATGATCTTGGCGGCTCCGGGAATCCGGGGCCGCTTTTCTTTTTTGCCCGCCAGCGATTGAAGCCCTACCAGCGATACTTGGAGGGAAGCGACGCCTTCAACGCCGCTTCGACCGAGGTAGCGATCGCCCGGACCCTTGTCTCGTCCACCGCCTTGCCTTCGTGGACGGAAAACGCTCGCATGGCCTGCGCCAACCCCTGATGCTTCGCCGCTTCGGGCCTTTCGGCATGCTCTCGGCACGACTTCACCGCCCGTTGAATCCATTCGAGCAGGATCGGCTGTTGGGGCGATATATGCCAAACCGTAAGGTGCGCCGAAGCCTCGCCTAAGGCCGTGCCCGCCAAATAGCGCCATCGATCTCCTTCGGAAACTACACCCAACAAGAACTTGCGATTCAGCCCGCCTTCGGCAGACCAAGCGGCGTTGATCGCTTCTCGCTCGTCTTCGGTCAGCGAATCGAAGTCCTTGGGGCCTTGCTTGATTCGATCGGTGGCTTTGGCAACGGCGGCGGCGAGCTTGGGGTCGAGCAGTTGAAGAACCACGCCCGAGAGACCCATCTGAGCTGCCGTGTACCGTGTGTGGAGCAGCGGCGCGAGCGCCTTCGCACGGAAGCCGAAGTACCCGGCCATGAACGGATCGGGCGCGCTCAAAGCCTCCGGCTCGTCCTGCACTTGCTTGAGAAAGGCCTTGGCGTATTCGACGGTTCGATCATCGACGGGGCGGATGCCGTCGATGACCTGGGGTAGGGCGACGGCGCCCGCGACTAACAAAGGCAGCAGCATCAAGGTTGGGACGAATCGGTCTTGCCGCGGGGTTCTCCGATCCCGGCACTGGGCAGGTTTGACGAGCCGGAGGCCGGTTCCGGGGCCCTCCCTCGATAGGCGCAATACGTGCAGCCCGGCGCAGATGCGGGTTCGGGGCCAGAGACGACGTCCAACACGCGAGTGAGGAACGCGAGGAATTCGCCCTCGTCGTACCTCATAGGCACCCATTCCAAAGCGCCGCCCAGCGAGGCGCCCTGCGACGTAGGCTCCATTCGGTGGGGCTCGTACACGATCAGTCCGGCCGTGACGATGGGACTGAGCGCAGCCGCGCGAGGGGCAGGGTGCTCCAGAGCATAAGCGTACGCTCCGAGTTGCCTCTGGTAAAGCGGCACGTGCTCGCTTCGAACGTGGGAGGTCTTGTAGTCGACGATGCCATAACCCGATTCGGTCGCGACGACGCAATCGTAAATGCCGCGGACGAAACAGGTTCTTTCGTGACGCCCGGTGGCGACGGGGCTGGACTCGACCCAGCCATCCTGCGCGTGAATCCTCATCGAAGGCGCGTTGGGGACAATGTCCCTCACGTCGCGGTGAGCGAACAGCGCCTTCATTTGCAGGTCGATCGCGGTGAATATCTTGGGCATTGGTGAAAATGGGCGCGATTCCTGGAGGACCGCCTTGCGCCAAAAGCACCGCTTGCACTCCTCCCAAAGGAAGGCGAAGTCGGAGGGGCTCAACTTGATCGGCGCCATAAGGAAGGGGTTACCCGATTTGCGGCGCCCTAGTGGCTGCCCGAAGCCTCGAACCCGGTCGAACAAGACTGCCGCTCGAGGCCCCATAACCGTCGCCGTTGAACCTCATCAAAAAAACCGCAAAAAAAGTTGTCACGAAATGTCGGGCTCGTGCGGATATACATGTAGAAGCAAGCAAAGGCTGCCCTTGAGAGCAAGCCAAGCGAAGCGAACCAAGCAAAGAACACCAACTATCGGCCTGGGCAGGCTCTCCTCCTTCTCTCCTGCCCGGGCACTTTTTTTGTACTTGGGCTCCGCTCACGGCTAGGACTCCGTGCGCGAAAGCGCGTGTCGCAGCCTCCTCGCCGCCTCCACATGGGCCCTGTGGCCCGATCGGCACGCCGACACGTTCAGTTGCCGGATCGGGAATCCCGCGAGATAGAGGTCGCCAATGAGGTCAAGGAGCTTGTGACGAGCCGGCTCGTCTGCGAATCGCACTTCGTTCCCATAACCCTGCTTCCCGAGGATCACAGCCGAAGTCGCATCGAGGCCCCTCCCCAATCCAAGCTGCTCGATCGCCGCCAACTCATGCTCGAAGGCCCAAGTCCTCGCTGGGGCGATTTCCTCGCGAAACTCCCCGATGACGTCCCTGGATTCGAACTCCTGCTCAAACGGCCATGCGTCAGCCGAAAAACCGTATCGCCAAACACCCCTGCCTGAGCTCACCGCCACCTTGATCGATTCGTCTTGCACGAACACACGCTCGAAAAGCGGTTCGCGCTCTACCCTCTTGACGTTTGCGAGTCCCGCGTCCAACAATCCTTCGACGTACTCTTTCGAGCTTCCATCCAAGCCGGGAAGCTCGCCGCCCTGGACCTCGATCTCGGCGTCCGTGACTTCGAGTCCTGCGAGCGCCGACATCAAGTGCTCGATGGTCCGTGTGCCGTCGAGGGAGGTGCAACGAGACGTATCTGTCACGTTTTCCGGGACCGCCTCGACCGAAGCCCCTCCCGCCCGAAACCAAATCCCGCGATCGCCAGGATGAACGGTGACTCGAACGGCCTGACCTCCGTGCAAGCCTCTGCCGGACCAACTCACGTTCTCGGCAACCGTTCGCCTCTCCTGGACTATCAATCCGTACCCTTCTCCTCCAATTGAGCCTGAAGCGCACGGACCGTTCGTTCGAGATCGCGAATCCTGGAGTGCATTTCGGGCAGTTTGAGAGAAAGAATCATCGCTTTGGCGGCCTCGCGAATCGGCCTTGCGGGAATCCCCAAGTACTCTCCCGGCTCAGTCAGGTCGGTGTCCACCGCGCTACGGCCTCCCAGCGAGATGTTGTCTCCGATGGAAACGTGATCGCGCAGCCCCACGGCGCCCCCCATGACCACGTTGTCCCCGACCTTGCACGTGCCCGCGATCCCGGACTGGGCGGCGATCGCCCCGTTCTCGCCGATCTTCACGTTGTGAGCCACCTGCACCAAGTTGTCGATCTTGGTTCCGTCGCCAATCTCGGTGTTGCCCGCCATCGATCGATCGACGGCGCAATTGGAGCCGAGTTCTACTTCGTTCCCTAGGGAGACTCCTCCCGCATGGGGGACCTTGATCCTCTGCGCTCCGTCCCAGACGAACCCGAACCCATCGGCCCCGATCACGCATCCGCTATGAATGAGGGTGTTCTCTCCGATCGTGACGTCTTGGATCAGGACGACCTGCGGCCGGAGTTCCGAGCCGGCTCCGATCTTACAGTTTTCACCCACGTAGCACTGCGCATGGACGTTGGCGCCTGGACCTACCCATGCCCCGCGCTCCACGACCGTAAACGGCCCGATCGAGGCGCTGGAGTCGATGGCGGCGCTGGGATCGACCAGCGCGGTCGGGTGGATTCCTGGAGCGAGAGGAATCGGGCGCACGCAGAAGTGCAAGAGGATCCCAAATGCCTGCTTGGCGTCAGGAACCCGAATCGACGGCTTGCTCGACGCAAACATCTGATCCTGCAAGATCACCGCGCCCACCCCAGAAGCCTCAACTTTCTCCAAATAGGCGCGGGAAACTGCAAAGGTGATGCCTTCGGGATCGTCGCTTCCGACCAGAACGGGCCGCTGGATCACAAGGTCTTCGGGGCCATCGATCTCACCGCCTACCAACGTGGCGAGGGTCTTCAGGGTCCAAGGCGGCGCGACTTTCTCCATTCCAAGAACTCGGTGGTTGCGTTTCGGCCCTCGCGTGGGTTCGACACGAGTCGAAAACCCCTGAGTCGAGCCCAGATCCTGAGGTCGTGATCCAACTCTTCGCGCGGGTCTCGTTGCGATGTTACCGGTTCTCGGCCCCACCGAGGAACGGTCGCGGGGCTAGCAGGTTCCAGGTGTACGGTCCTCGTGGGCAACCCGGGGAAAGGCAGAACGCTGGATTCGGCGAGCTGGCTCTCAAAGTCCTGCGCGGTCGATTGGAAGGCGACGCTCGCCTCCGAACGGGCCCGCTCCTGATACAGCGACGTTTGCTCGGTTAGCCGCACGCTTTGTGCAAGCCTCTTGGCGTCCAGTTGCTCTTCCATCCAGCTTTCGATGCGTTGCACGTCCTGCCGATAGCCCTCTTCGAGGCTCTTCATCAAGTCGAACTTGAACCTCGCCTCCTCGATACGCATTCTCGCCCAAACACGCTCGGTTGGAGGGTCCGGCAGCGCGGCGACATCGGGCAACGGGAACCGAGTGAGAAAAGCCACGCGCGCCAGAAGCGGTCCGTTGGCGAATCCGTACTGTTCGAACCTTGCTCGCAGGTCCGAATCAGCTTGGAGGGTTACGCTCTCGACCCATTCCGCCCACTCCTGCGCCTGCTCGGCCGCCAGCCCATCGAGCTCGCGCTGGTACGAGCGAAACAGCCGGTCCTCCAGGCCCCGCAGGGCGCGAGCTCGGTTGTCTTCCAGATCGGCCCTCGCCGACACAAGCCGCTCCAAGGGCACGCCTTGCTCTTCTAAGTTCCCGGCGAACGGCCGCAGCGAAGCTTGGTACTCAGAAACTGCGCCTGTCGAAAGAACTCCCTCCGTCCCCGACTGTACGGCCGCAGGAGGGAGCGCTTCGACTCGGCTGAGATCGACGAAAACAGCAGGTTGCCGAGCGGCACACCCGGCACATATCCAAGCGACAATGGCGAGGCTTACGCTATTTCTTGGCATTCATTGCCTTGAGGGCGGCATCCGTGATGTCGTTAGCGCCGTAGGGCGCAACGTCCGAACGCAGAACCACCGTGTAGCCTTGAGCCTTGGCCACTTGGTTGATGGCCTCCCGGGCGCGGTCGATCGTGTCGTTGCGGACTTTGGCGAAGCGCGATTGAAGTTCGCCTTCGAACTCTTGCTGCCACCTCGGAATCAACTCGTCAGTTGCCTGTCGTCGGGAAGCGAGTTCGCGCAGCTTCTGCGTCTCGTCGGCCGTGTGGGTGCTCTTCAGCGTGAGTTCTTTCCACGTCTTGTCCGACCCCATCACAGCGTCCTTGATCTGCTGCATTTCGGTCTTCTCGGCTGCCGTTGGCGCGTCCTTGACCGTCAGCTCTTTCAGCCGCGTTGCCTGTTCCATCGTCGCAGCCTTATAGGTGAAGAGGAATTCGAGCAGTCCCTCGCGCACCGCCTTCATCTGTTCCAGTTGATCGCTGTTCTGCTTGTAGAAATCGCACTTCTCGATAATCCCTGAAAAGTCGACGACGCCGATCTTCGAATCCTGTCCCTGAAATCCTACGATCGCCGCCACAAGCGCGAGAATGGCCAGTCCCAGTCCAAACCCATTGAATTTCGTCATTTTGTGTGTTGTTGCTCCAGTAGTTACTACGAACGTCCCCTTAGAAAGACGTTCCGATGAGAAAGTGCGTCCGGCTTCCCCCGTCCTGGTTCCAGCCGAAATCGAGCCGAATGGGGCCCAGCGGAGTGCGGAAGCTGAATCCTAGCCCGTAACCCAACTTGAACTGAGCGCTCTTCGATTGAGTGAACTCGTTGACGGTACCGAATCCGCCCCAAGCGCCGCCGTAGTCCACGAACGCGATCGCGTTGAACGACTTTTGAACGGGATGGCGGTACTCGAGCGTGACGGACGCCATGTTCTTACCCCAAAAGCGGTCTTCGGGATAACCGCGCAGAGTATCGGATCCGCCGACAAAGAACTGTTCAAAAAACGGAACCGTCCCTGCAACTAACCCGGCCTTGGCGCGGAACGCCACAACCCTCCGTGGCGCATCCAACTCCCGCCCGCGGGGCGGCTGATTCGTGAAGTAGTGGCGGTACTCGATCCCGGTCCTCACAAACGTGTGCGAACCCAGAATGTCGTCCCCACCCGCATCTCCGCCGACTTTGGTAATTCGGGTGTATCCAGGCTCCAGCGATAACCGGATCCAGTTGCCCCGCGAAGGCTCGATGTCGACGTCTCGCCGGTTGATTGTGAGGGCACCGGAGATCGAGGCCACGTCGCCGTCCTGCTGAATGAACCCAGTTGTTGACGATGTGTCTAGCTCTGACGTCTTAATGTTCTCAAAGCGAACACCAGTCGAAAGGAACGTGTCGCGCTTCAAGGTTCGCGTCATCCCCACGATCGCGCCGGTCCGACGCTCGAAGTACCGGGAATCTTCGGTGGGAATCTGATTGCCGCCAAAGCTGGTCCCCATGAATCTATATACGATTTGACTGAAAACAGAAACGTTGAGCGCAGTCCCCCGGTCGTCGAAGATCGGGTTTCCGTAGTCGAGATTGACGCTCGTTCCGCCTCCAGATGTGCCCTGAAGGAAGTTGAGCCGAACCGACTGCCCAGTTCCCCGGAAATTGCTGTCCGAAAAACTCAGCAGACCCGCAACGCTGCTTCGAGGGTCGACCTGCACTCCGACGTTGAACATCCCCGTCCGAGCCTCTTTCACGTTGACGACGAGCGCGATCTTGGCGATGTCGTCGGTTTCCCGCTGGAGCGGTTCCACGGTCTCAAACCACTGCGTGTTGTAGATCCGTCTAAGATCATCGGTCCAGGTTTGCAGATTGAACGCTTCGCCTGGTTTGGTGCGGATCAGGCGCTGGAACACATACGGTCGAGTTCGGGTCGCGCCCTGGATGGCCACACTGTCGACGACGAGCTCGAGAATGGAGACCGTGATGGTTTCGGGCGAACCTGGCATCGGCCCAAACTCGGCGAACTGGGCGAAGTAACCCCGGTCGGAATACAACTTAGAGATCGCATCTGTACAGGCTCTCTCCCCGTTTAAGTTGTACACATATCCCGGCGCGATCGGAAGACTGGGAACCTCTCGCAGAATGCGCTCGATCTCTTCGGTGGATACTACCGAGTTCCCGATGATCCTGAGTTCCTTGATCACGGGGAACTCGACGACCTCGATGACGATCTTCCAGTTCTTGTCCGGCAACTCCTCAGCTCGCGCGTCCACGGCCTGGAAGAACCCGATCTCTTCGACCGAACGCCGGTCCTGGTCAAGCTGAACTTGAGTGTAGGGCTGCCCTACCTTGAGCCGCAAAGAAGCCATGATCGGCTCTTGATTCACGTTCTTGAGGCCGCGAATCTCGATTTCGGCCACCATCCCTTGGCCCATAGCCAGCGCGAAACTCAGCATCAAACAGAGCGCGATGCCAAGCCGAACGATTTTTCCCTCACGTATCATGACGTCCTTGCCTTATCTGACCCCGGCCCAAGCGCCGGTCGTCTTCCGTGTCTCAAGTCCAACTGCGATTCAGCCTCTGCCGGCCCTCGACGGAAACCCCGCAGGATTCCGGTAGTTTACGCAAGATGGCGGCGCGTGTCACGCCGGATTTCCCTCGCAATCCCCATTTTCCTGTGGGAAAGTCCGCTTGTTTGACTTCCGGGGTCTCCAAGCGTTTCTGCGGATTCGAGCCGCTAGAACCTTCGTCCGTACTCGATCGCGAACTTGTAGGGTGTGACCTCGTCGGTCCCCAGACTCAAGAACACGTTTTGCCAGAAGCCCTTTTGCCAGCGCGGGCGGTACGTGAGCCGCAAATCATAGCGGATCGGACCGTCGACGGGGTCGGAAAGCTGACGGCGGTACTGGACCATCAAGCCCTTGCCCAGCCATTTCGCGGCCGAAACCGTGGGGCCCTCGAAGGCGGAGTATTCGAAGCTGAGGTACTCAAGGCCGAACTCGCCGGCAAGCCGTTCCGTGAGCGGATCCACGATCGAGGGCAGCGCAAACCCCGCAATGCCTAGGACCTGCTTGTTCCAGTCGAGCCCTCCAATGACGTTTGCGCCCAATCCCTCGATCAGGTCGGCTTGGCCCAAGAGCTGGAGGATGCGCTGTTGAGAAATGTCGGGCGGATCGGCCGAAGCGGTGATTAGCTGCTGGTTAGGGTCGAGCAGATTGCCCCTCATCCGAAGCCGCACTTCGTACCGTTGCACAAGTCCGCCGAATCGAAGCGCCGTCAGACTCGTGCGGCCCTCGAGGTCGATATCAACTCGCGTTTCCGATTCAAGTTGTCCGCGGCCAGTATGAAGGACGCGCAAGTCGCCGCCCTCTTCGATGGCGATCCGGGCGTTAGGCAGCCGGATCAGCCCATCTGCGACCCGCAGGTTCGCCACAAGTTCCGGGCGGACGAGATCGCCTGTCAGTTGACCCGTTCCGGTAAGCCCAAACGAGCCGTTAGAAATCTTCAGCGATGCCGGCCGGTCTGACTCTGCGACTCGAAACGTGAGGTCGAACCGGGGGACGACCGTTCCCTCCGCGGGTTCGCCAGCCGGCTCGAACTCGTCGGGCGCCCTCGCGACGATCTGGGTGAGGGAGATCGGTTGCTCGGATCGCAGGACCGGCGACTTCAATGTCCCGAGTACTTGGACCTCGCCGTCCACCTTCATTTGGGCCGCGCCTTTCGCCCCCCAATCTTCGGCCGCCTCGAATCCCTTGACGCTCATCGAACCAGAAAGCGGCAGGGCAAGTACCTGGCTGAAGGCATCTGACTTGGACCAATCGATGTCCTCCAGTATCCCTACGACTTCCGCCTCCACCGATCCGCCGAGCGACCCGTTCGCCGTCACGGTGAGCTTGGCCTCGTTCTGGGTGGTCACGACTCGCATCCCCACGTCGCTCAGTGCCGTCTGAACACCGTCGACGGCCAGACTCGAACCCTCGACGTCGAACTTCCCTTCCCACCGCAGGTCATCCCGCGTCCCGGAAAGAGCGAACGAGCCGTAAACAACTCCCTCGGTCCGCTCGATATCGAGTAGGGGCAACAGTTCTTCAAGCTCGACGAGCGGGCGCCTGTTGATCGTTAGATGCCCCTTTACTGGCTGGTCCTTGTCGATATCGAACGGGTAGTGAAACGGAAGTTCACCTTCGATCTCGCCTTGGAAGCCGCGAAACCGGAAGTCCCCTTGCAGGGTCAGCGAGCCTTCTTGGACCCGGATCGGAATCAGGTTCAAGTGAAGCCGGGGGTCTTGGGTGCGCGAAATTCCGGCCGACCCTGCGCCTTGCTCGAACAGCGTCGCATCGAGGCTCGCCTCCAAGAGCGGCGACTCCACGGGGCCCGAAGCCAAGATGTAGGCGTTCGCGGTTCCCTTCACTTGCGCGAGCGCCGGAATCCACCGACCCAATTCAGCGACCACAAAATTGTTGAGGTTGGCGTCCACATTCACTTCGCCGTGCTCGTCGATGACCCCCTTCGCGACTGCAGTGGTGGGGCCGTTTTCCCATCGCACCTCGTTGATCGTCCAGATGCCCCCTTGCCGGTTCCCCGAAGCGCGAACTGCGCCGACGGGTTCCTCGAATCGCCGAATCGCCTTGGCCTCCAGGGTCTGAATCTGAAGTCGTGGGTCCTTCGAGGTCCCTTCCACCGTCACCCACGCGTCGACTTGCGCCGTAAGCGCGCTGAGTTCTTCGACGACCGCGGGCGGAAGTTCTAGAACAGGCTCCCTTCCCGAATCCGGATCGAGCTCGATGGACGTCCGGAGCGCGCGGAAGACATCTTCGAACAGGACGTTGAAAACCACCAACTCGCCCGAAATCTCATCGGACTGTACGTCCCAGTTCTTCAATGACGCCTGCACATATCGATCCGGCTGTCCGACCTGAACTTCCCCGGACCACTTGCCAGCTTCGAAGTGAGCGTTCGCGAACCCGCTACCCACGTAAGTGGGGTTGACTTGAACGTCCCTCAGCCTGAAATCGGAGGTCAAACTTGAGAAAACTGCGGACTCAAACCCGACGCGCACCTCGCCTGAGACGGTTCCGGCGAGGGTGACCCCTCCAGGAAGCTTCGGGGCGATCGAAGCGATCGAAATCTCTTCGAACGTGGCCGAAACGTTCGAGGACTGCGAGTCGATGTCGTATTCGCCTAGGGCAGTGACCCGTCCCTCGCCTAAGACCGCCTCGCCCTCGTTCAGGCTCAGTTTTCCCTCACGATAGGCGACCTGCGCCGACAAAGAATCGATCCGCGTACCCCTCGCCACGAGGTTGCGACCCGCGAGTGAACCGGAGACCGCGGGCGAATCCAACGTGCCCGAAATCGAGCCCGACACCAGCATCAATGCCCCTGAATAGTCCGGCCCGAGAAGGTCGCCCACCTCGAGCGAAGGCCCTCGCATCGCCCCGCTGACCTGCCGCGAATCGAAGCCAAGAACCAAGTCGCCCTCCAATCGACTCGCCCCCCGCAGAACCGTCCAACTCTTGGCCCTTAACGTCCCAAGATCGCCTTCGATGTCCGCCGAGATCAGGGGCGCCTCCTGGTCCGCGAACTCTGTGGAAAACGCCTCCAGCCGACCCCGATACTGAGGATCGTCCAACGTGCCCGAGATTTCCAGCAGCGAGGAGGCCGTGCCCGAGAGGCCCTCATACAGCACCGCGATGTCGACTCCGGAAGCCAGCAGCGTGCCCGAGATCGACCCGTCCGACAGGCCGATTTGCCCGGTTGCAGAGAACACGCCAAACCCGTCGGCCGCGAGAAACCGATCGATTCGGATGCGATCCCCCTGATAGGTTCCGGCCAACTGCACCGCGCCCATACGAACCGAAGTGCTTGAGAGCGTCAAGCCAAGGAGCCCTTCTGAACGCACGCTCACCACGGGAGCCTCGATCGTGCCGCTGAGTAGCCCCTCCGAATCGACCGACCCGAACACGTCTTCAACGCCGTGGAGGGCAGGGACCCGTGCCAGGTCCAAACCGGCCAGCTTGAACCCGCCGGAAATCGCACGGCTCGTGGCGTCGAAATCGGCGCGGCCCTCCAACTTCGCCCCCTCGACCGAGCCTGAAGACACCCGCAGAACCCACTTGTTGGATGCGGCGCTGAGTTGAAGGCGCAGGTCGGTAGCATCGACGTCGCCGACAGCAAACTGCCGAACCTCGGCCTCGCCCCCTGCGTGCAATCCCTCGCGATCCGTCCAGACAACGGGGCCACGAAACACCGCGCCCTGGAACGACCACCCGCCAGGAACGTGTCTCGCCAAGAAGGGAGGAAGCGAAGCGGAGTCGCTCAGGGACGCCTTCCCCCAGAATTGCAGCCGGGACTCCTCACCCCATCTCAGTTCGATTCGACCCTCGGACGATGCGCCGCGAGACCGGGCGGTAGCGTAGCCCGCCGCACCGCTCTCTCCTATGCTCCCGCGAAACGTCAGGCGGTCGAGTCCATACTCCTGCCAAACCGGTTGCTCTCCGATGAGGTCGCCCACGAAAGAAGCCGATGGGTCTTCTCCGAAGGCCAGATTCAGGTCCCCGTCCGCCACCAAGCGACCTACTTGAAAGCCCCGAAGGAGGTCGAATTCCGCGAGTTCGGGCGTGACTTGCAGCCGCCGGATCACCTCGCTGAGTTCGACTTGCCTCAATTGCGCCGAAGCGAGGACCTTCCCCGGAGCCCCGGAACGGACCTTGGCGAGGAACGAGCCTGAGCTCCCTTCGATGGCGATCTCTCCCACCGCAACGAATAGGTCTCCCACGCCCTCGGCATCAAGATTCGAGACTCGTACCGTACGCGACCAGACCTCTCCGCCAGCCCGGTCCGTCAGGCCGACACTCAGTTCATCCACCCGCACTCGGTAGGCTTGGTCGCTGGGCTCGTCCGTGGGTTCGGGCAGGTAATCGAGGAAGCTGAAATGACCCTCGGAATCGCGCTCCAGCCCTACCCAAACGCCCCTCGCCCAAGCGTCCCATACGGGACCCTTCGAGGCGGGATTGTAAGGGAATCCGACCCGGAGTTCCTCGGCCGAGGCCATGAGATCCCCAGCCTCTCCACGGACCTTTACGTCTTTGACGATGACGTAACCCAGCCAGGGGTCGAAGGAGTACGGTCCGGTCGTGACGCGGAGATCGCCCGACCGCCCCTCGACGCGGAAAGTGAGTCCGGCCCCCGGTGAGGTGAGGTAGTTGAAGCAGTCGGCCAGGTAGACGCCAGCGAGCAACGCCATCAGGCCCAAAGGACCCCAAAGCGTCACAAGGCTCAGCACTCGCTCGACCGTTCGGATGGGCGCGACCTCCTCATGCCAAGAGACGAGCGAGCGAGACGGGCTGTTTGCCCAAAGCGAATTCCCACGTTCGAAGCGAAGGGCCTACGCATCGCAGGAGGCCGCGGCTAGCCGCTCCGACATCACCTTTTTGCTGAAGTCGATCGCGTTGTACGAGCTGCGAACAAACGGCGCGCTCGCAACGAACGCGAACCCCAACTCCTCGCCGATGCGGGCGTACTCTTGGAACTCCTCAGGGTGGACAAAAGTGTGAACCGGCAGGTGCTTCATGGTCGGCCTAAGGTACTGGCCGATCGTAACCGCGTCGACCCCAGCATTCCGCAGGTCGCGAAGCGTCTGCACAACCTCGTCTCGCGTCTCGCCCAAACCGAGCATGACTCCGGATTTCGTATATATCGATGGGTCGATTTCTTTGACTTTTCGAAGCACGTCCAGCGAGCGAGCGTAACGCGCCTGGGGGCGAACGATCTTCTGCAGTCGGGCGACTGTTTCGACGTTGTGGTTGTAGATTTCGGGGTGGGCGTCCGTTACGATTCGAATCAGATCGGGTTTCGCTTTGAAATCGGGCGTCAGAACCTCGACAATCGCGTGGGGGAGCTGGTGGTGGAGCGCCCGAATCGTCCGCGCGAACTGCTCGGCCCCTTCGTCGGGAAGGTCGTCGCGAGCGACGCTCGTAACGACGATGTGCTTGAGTCCTAAGTCCGCAGAGACCTTGGCGACGTTGGCCGGCTCAAAAAGATCGACCTCCTCGCCTTTGCCCACCTTGATCGCACAGAACCCACACGATCTCGTGCAAGTATCACCCAGAATCATAAACGTAGCCGTACGTTTGCTCCAACACTCCGGCAGATTGGGGCATCGAGCGCTTTCGCACACTGTGTGCAAGTTCTTAGCTTGCATCATGCCCTTAACTTCGGTGATCGTTTCAGGGCGAGGCAACCGGATCGTGAGCCAATCCGGCAATCGCTGGGTCATAGTGCGATTATGGCACGGCGAGGGCGCCGCCGCTCAGGCCCACCGGGCGGCTTGCTCAGGATTCCCTCATGCGTTTCCAGTAGAGTACAAAGAGCGGCGAGCGGCCATGCGGATTCTCCTCATCGAAGACGACGAAGTGATCGCGGAACGAGTCAAAAACGGACTCGAACGGGAGGGTTATGGAGTCGACGTGGAGTTCGACGGGGTCGCGGGGTTCGAAAGGGCGCTGCAGGGGGTACACGGGATCATCCTGCTCGATGTGATGTTGCCGAGGTTGGCGGGCTGGGAGGTCTGCCGGAAACTTCGGGCCTCGGGAATCACGACTCCCGTGCTGATGCTTACCGCGCGGGACATGATCGAGGATCGGGTGGAGGGGCTCGACGCCGGCGCGGACGACTACTTGCCGAAGCCTTTTGACTTTCGGGAGTTGCTTGCCCGAATTCGCGCTCTCGTGCGAAGAACCGCAGCCATCAAGTCGTCCAGAATCCTGATCGCCGACCTTGAAATCGACACGCTCGCCCGAACGGTTCGCCGCGGCGGGCAGGACATCCAACTCACGCCACACCAGTATTCGCTCCTCGAAGCGCTTGCTCGAAACGCAGGCCGCACCCTGACCCGCGACCTCATCCTGGACTCCGTTTGGGGCGACGAGGACCGAATCTCCAACACGGTTGAGTTCCATGTCGCGGCGCTGCGGAAGAAACTCGACGCGCCTTTCCCGAAAAAACTCATCCATACAGTACATGGCGTCGGCTATGTGCTGAGGTCGCCGAACTCAGACGCCGAACCATGAAGCTCACCCTTCGCGCTCGCTTGACGCTCCTCAACACCCTCGTCCTTGGGGCGGTGATGTGCGGATTTGGGCTGGCGCTTTTTTACAGCCTCCAAAGCAGCTTGTTGCGGAGCGTGGACGAGGGCTTGCGGGAACGGGCGCTCGCTTCGGTCGGACTTCGGCCGGGGCCACCTTTTGGACCCATGGGGAATCTTCCCGAGGGAAGGGGAATTCTCCAAGGTCCGGGTGCGATGGGGCCGGGGCGACTCCGCCAAGGCCTGCCGAGCGACGCGCCTGGCCCTGCGCCGAACTCCGAAGAAGCCACCCCAAGCCAGCCACCCCAAGTCGAACCACGATTAGTTCCGCCCGAGACTGGGCCTATGCCGCCGCCGTTTGAGTTCGAGGGCGACCGACTGAGATTCATTAGGAGACCTAGGCTTTTAGGGCTCGATGGCTTCACGATTCTCGACGGTGTGCGAATGGGGCCTTGGAGCGCAACGGCGTTTTCTCAATCGCTCCAAGGACAGACCGTATCCCGAACGATCTCCTGGCAAAACGAGCCCGTCAGGGTGTATTCGATGCCTCACGTCGTGGACGGGCGGATCGTGGGCGTAGTGCAGGTCGCCCGTGAGCTTTCCGACATCGACCAGCTTTGGGGAGGCCATCTGCGGGCCTTTCTCGCCCTGCTTCCGCTTGGCCTCGTCGTGGTCGGATTCGGCGCGTGGTTTCTCACCTCGCGCGCGCTTCGCCCCGTCGGCGAACTGGCGCGAGCCGCCGAGCGCATCGGCCAACACGAACTCTCCGAGAGGATTCCCGTGACCGGGGACGATGAGCTAGGCAACCTAGCTAATACGTTCAACCGAATGCTCGAGCGATTGGAAACGGCATTCTCGGAGCAGAAAAGCGCCTTTGCGAAGTTGGAAGAGCAATACGAATTGCAACGCAGATTCACCGCGGACGCCTCTCACGAACTTCGGACCCCTTTGACCCGAATCAAGGTCTCCGCCAGTTCGGCCTTGGGCGGCACAGAGGGCGAGTCCGATCTGAAGCGCGCTCTGGAAATCGTCGACCGCTCCGCCGACGACATGGATCGCCTGATCCGGCGGCTCCTCTTGCTGGCTCGTTCTGACGCGGGGCAACTGATCCAGGGGAGCCAGGACGTGGACCTGGTAGACCTTTGCGCCGAGTTCCAGAAGCCCGCAACTGAGGGGGAACCGGCGGTCCAAATCGATGCGCCTGAGGGCCCGCTTTTCGTCTTTGGCGATCCCGATCTGCTCTCGCGTGCGATCGGAAACCTCGTCGAGAACGCCGTTCGACACACCCCTCCTTCCGGACACGTGACGTTGCGGCTCGCTTCGGATTCGGATGAAGTTAGGGTGACGGTCGAAGACGACGGCGAAGGGATTCCGCCCGAGGCTCTTCCTCACGTGTTCGAGAGGTTCTTCCGAGTCGATTCCGCCCGTTCGAGGTCGGAAGGCGGGGCGGGGCTTGGCCTAGCCATCGTCAAGAGCGTCGCCCAGGCGCACGGAGGGTCGGTCGCCATCGATAGCGAGTTGGGCAAGGGAACGAAGGTCACTCTGCGGCTCCCTCAAAAACGCTAGGGTGCCTAGTAAACGACCTCAACCGGACTTCCCGACCGAGCGCTCTCGTAGGCCGCAAGGGCTAAGGCGACCGCATTCCAGCCTGAATCCCTCGAGATCGGGGGAGTCGATCCCGTCCGAACGCACGACACGAACTCCGAGACCAGCCCAAGGTCCAGGTCGCTACCGTAACTGGCGACGCCATGCCTCATTGCTGAGTTGGCATAGACGTCGAACGCTTGCGCGAACATGTCCATTTCGATCACACCCCGCTCGCCGACCACGTTCATCGTCACATCGCCCCAGGTCTTGTAGCTCTTGGGTCGCGACCAACTGGAGTCGAGGGTCGCGAACAGCCCGTCGTCGTACTCCATCGTGAGAAGGGCCGAGTCTTCCCAACTCTCACCGTATATACGATTCCCCATAAAGGAGGTGACCCGCCGAGGAAGTCGGCCCGTGAGGACGCTCAGCAAGTCGGCAACGTGGACGACGTGATCGATCGCCGCGCCGCCGCCGGATTGAGCCGTCTCGACGAACCACCCCAAGGGGCAGGTTCCTCGGTTCGTCGCGCAAATCCCCACGATCGGCCCGATCTCGTCCGCGCGAACTCTCTGGAGAAGCCTCTGGAACGCGGGCGAAAACCGAGTCGGAAATGCCGTCATCACCCAGGTCCCCCCACGATCGACCGCCTCGAACATCCGATCTCGCTCGTCTCGGGTGGCCACGAGGGGCTTTTCACACATGGAGGGCAACCCGAATTCCGCAGCGAGCGCGACGTGATCGGCGTGCTTTCGGTTCTCGCTGGCAACAATCACCGCCTCGCATTGAGAAAGGAGGTCGCTGGGCTGAGCGAAGACTTCGCCCCCCCACTTGGCGGCAAACTCGCGGGCTCGGGCCACGTCGTCGTCCCACAACCCCACGAACTCGCACCCTTCGATGCGGCGTAGCGCGGAGATGTAGCCCGCCGCATGAAGGTGGGCCGAACTCAAAAGTCCGATTCGGGTAGGCATGTGGCCCGATTCTACTCAGGGACGCCGATCCGCGACACATCGACGCTTCGGCCTCCCTCGACGAACGAGAATCGGAGCAGCCAAGCTCCCTCCTCTTCGAGAAGCTCTGGCGCGCGCTCCGGCCACTCCACGATCACCAAATGAGTGGCCCGGTAGTCCTCGATCCCGATGTTTTGCGCGGAAGAGAGGCGGTAAAGGTCGACATGCGCGATCGGCGGATCCGTAGGAAGCGCTTGGATGAGCGTGAACGTGGGCGACCGGACCGGCCCTTCGAAGCCCAAGGCGTCCGCGACGTATCGCACGAAAGTCGTCTTGCCCACGCTCAGGGGACCCTGAAGCAACACCAAGTCCCCGGCGCGCCACAAGGGAGCGTAGGTTCGCGCGAGTTCGAACGTGCCCGCTTCAGTGGCGAGGAATTGCGACACGGCTTAGGCGAGGTCCTTGGCTTGGACGCCGAGTTGAATCGCCTGGAGGGGGTTGCCGTCGGGGTCCGCGAACGCGAGAATCGCCCCTGACGGCGTATCGTGAAACTCGCGCTCGAATCGTACGCCGGCAGCTTCCACTCGCTCGCGGAGCAACCTCAAATCATCGCACTCGAAGCAGGGAACCCAGCCGGTTGGGCCGCTCTTGGCCGTTGACTCCGAAGACGAAAGGTGCAAGGCGACCCTTAGCCCCCCGGCCAAGAATTCCGTCCAATGGGAAGACTCGAAGGCGGGCTCGGTCTCCATGAGCGACCGATAGAACGAGACAGCGCGGGGCATGTCGGTGACGAAGCAGAAGACGACGTTGACGCGGCCGATCATGGGAAACGCTCGCTCCCGCTACCCGCCGGGGTTGATGCGCTTCTCCAACTCGTCGAGTTGCTGATCGATCTCAGAAGGCGGCGCCTCGACTGGGGCGGTCGCATCGCCCTGCCCGACTTTCACCTCTTGCGTGTCCGCCGTGGCGGTCTTGCTCTCCCCTAATCCAAGCCGCTCTTCGAGCTTCTTGAGTTCCTCTTCAGCTTCGTAATCGAGCGCCTTGTCTTCCATGTCCATGATCTTGCCTTGGATGCTGGTACCAAACATCTCCTGGCGCGCGGCAGCTTCGGCTTGCATGTTCTGAATGCGCTCTTTGGCGGCCCCGAAGGACTCGAACTGGTTTTCAAAGGTCAGACCTTCCAGCGCCTTGGTGATGCTGTTTTGAATCTGAGCTTGCTTCCACTGCGCCTTCATGGCGAGGGCTTCAGCCGTCTTGCGGCGGACCTCTTCTTCTTGGCGCTTGACGGCGACCTTGACCGACTCGACCGCAGCGGACGCCTGCGCATAGGACTGGTCGAGTTGCCCGATGACGGCATCGTTATTGGCTCGTTCGCGCACGAACGACCGGGCAAGCTCCCGATTGCCCTGCTTGAGGGCCATGATGGCTTTGCTTTCGAGTTCCTGAGACTTGCGCCGCGCGTCGTTCAACATGTTCTCCAAGCGGTTCTTCTGCGTGATCGCCTGAACGGCTTTCTCGCGGTTCTCCGTAAGAGCCTGTTGCATATCGCGACGAGCCTGATCCAGCATCATCTCCGGATCTTCAAGCTTGTCCATCGTGCGGTGGAAAAGTCCCACTAGCCAGCGCCAAAAGCGTCTCATTCTAACCCCTGAATTCGGTCAACGGACATTATACATAACCGAACGGCATCCCAAGCGGGTTTGCCGAAACCGGCCCCAACCCGGATCATCGAACCGGGAACACCACCTTGAGGATCAGGCGCCTTTGGAAGCTGTCTGCGTTCGGATCGCCCAGAACAAGGTAGTACTCGACTCCAAGGTTGCCTGAGTATCGGAAGGACAGGTAGCCGCTCCACTTGTCGTCGCGCACGACCGCCCTGCCCGAAATCGAGCGGTACCGATCGACTTCGTAGCTGGCCCCCAGAATGTGCTGGGTGCGAGTCGTCGACCCTTCTCGCTCGAATTGCAGGAACGGACCGACCGTGATGCGGTTCGAGAATCGCTTTTGCAGCCCAAGAGACACCAAGGAATAGTCCTCTCCCTCAACGTCGCCGAAGAGGTAGCCGAAGCTCATTCGATGGTAGGGATTCGAATCGGGGTAGGAAAGTTCGAAGCCCCCAAGGGTCGCGACTTCCCCTCGGAAGTCCTCACGTACGGCGAACGTCTCGACGTTCAGGTCCGACCTCGTCGTAAACTCGACGCCCGCTTCGATCCCCCTCAAATAGACCCCGCTTCCGTCCAGCGCCTGTGTATCGCGAAAACCAAGGGCAAGACCGAGTTCGGAGAGCGGCCCGGCGGTGTAGGAGCGCTGATCCTCGAGGAAGCCGTTCCAGCCCCGAAAGCCGACGCGGGGCGAAAACCCGATGCGAGGCAGGAAGTTCTCGTCGATATGTTGGTAACCCACCTGGCCATATACCGAGCCGTGCCTGTAGAGAAGGTCGGCGTCGTATCGGTGTGCGGTCCCCAGGTCGGAATCATGGGTCGTGTTATACAGCAGGGCCATTCCGACGGGCCCTTCGAGCTGAGTGAGTTCGAGCGCGGCGGCTGTGTTCGTCAGATTGTCGTCCGGGTCGTCGAAGTGGACCGCGCCCGCAGTGAGTGAGCTCTGCGTGCCCCAACTCAGCCTGTAACGAGCCGCAGCCGCGCTTTCGTGGCCGAATCGGGTCGTGGCGAGCGCTCCCACGAGCGCCCGGTCGCTGACCTTGCCGAAGACTTTCGCTCCGAAGTCGAACTGACGGATCCTCTGAGGGGCGAACAAGGACGCTGACATTCCCCCCATCCGGAAGGCGCTGCTTCCCTCGACGAAAAACGGCCGCCGCTCTTCGGCAAGGCGTTCGAACCTTGAAAACTCAAGGCTCAGCACCGACCCTTCGATGTTTCGGAAATCAGGATTGATCGAGGCGAGGCTCGTGAGCTGAGGGTTGATGTCGTACCGAATGTCGAGTCCGGTATCCAGCACTTCCGCCCGCTGCTCGTCGTCGTAGCCTATCGTTTGGTAGCCAAGCACGAGCAGGGGATTGGGCTCGGAAAGCTCCGGGACCGCGACGTTCAGCCAGAACCCATTGAACTTCCTTTGCTCCTGGGGGCCGAGATCACACCAAGCGACGGTCAACTGTTCGCGAGGGATCTCCCGGCCAAAATTGACCTCCAGATTCCTGACTCCCGCGGGGGGCAGCCTCAGGATTTTCCAGGGGATTCGGATCTCGCACTCCCAGCCGGCGTCGGTGATGCGAGTGCGTGCTTGCCATTCGCCTTCCCATTCGCGCTTCGAGGCACGACCGCCCGCAAATTCCGCCCGGGTTCCTCCGCCCGCCGAGACCTTGAACTCGTTCGTATCGCTTTCTTGGTGGGTTGCGAACGGGTTGACCAGGACGATAACGTTGTCGTTGCCATTGAGCGAAACGTTGCGGCGGTACTCGGTTGCGCGAATCAGATCAGGTCGGGGGTCGGGGCAGACGAAGGCAAAGTAGAGGGCTTGCTCGTCGTAACCCGCGTATAACTCGCAATCGTACGAGGTTCTCTGCCCGGTCGCAAGGTGGACGAACTGGCCGGACTTTTCCGCCTGGCCCCACTCGTACGCGTCGATGACCCCGTCGATGACGGGCGGAGAATCGAGTTTTTTGCCTGGAAGCGTTCGGTTTCGCTCCGCCAGGGCCCAAGTGGAACAGAGCAGTAAGGCTGTGACGACAATCCCTCGCATGGTGAGGTAGTCGTTATGGCATATCGAGAGGTTGCAGGTCTGCCGCAAAGGACCCAGAATCTTGCCCGAACGGCCCAGTTCTACCGGCTTCGCATGAGCTGTTCGACTTCGTCAGGGCTTCGCCGACGGTCGAATCCGTGCGGATCGCGAAACGGGTAGGGCAACCCCTCCAGTTTTCGAGCGACGAATTCGGGGTCGAGGGGAGGACTCTCGACGACATCGATCTCAGGCAACCGGCTCCGGGCGACTTCCGCAAAGCCCGGATGGATGTCATAGCCGACCGCAAAACGCCCCCATTCCGAAGCCGCCTTGAGCGTCGTCCCGCTTCCCGCGAAGGGGTCGAGCGCGGTCTCACCTGGAAACGAAAACATCCGGATCAGCCTCGCGGGCACTTCGACCGGAAACGCTGCCGGATGAGACGAGCCCTTTTCGCCGGGAATGCTCCAATGGCCGGCAAAGAACGTGTTCCACTCCGCCGCTGTGAGAGTTGCCGCCGCCTTCTGATCCTGTGAGACTGCCGGAGGTTGGCCGAGCTTCTTGAAGAGCAGGATGTACTCGAAGTCGACCTTGATCATCCCGTTGCGTGGACGCGGGTACGAACCCATAATGACCGCGCCCCCTGTCGTCCGCATCGACGTCACCTTGCGCCAGATGATCGTGCCCATGTAGTCCATCCCTAAGTTCTCGCAACAGCGAATCACCTCGGACTGGAGCGAAATGAGCTTGTATCGGCCATACGCCGCCGCGCGGGCGAACTGATCGCCCACATTGACGCAGAGTCGGCAGCCTGGGTGAAGCACCCTCTCGCACTCCGACCAAACGAGGTTCAGGTTGTTGATAAACGACTCGTACGACTCGGAAAAGCCCACTTGCGAGGCGTGGCCATAGTCCTTGATCTGCCAATAGGGTGGAGACGTCACGATGAGGTGAATCGAGTTCGATTCAAGGTCGGCCAGGTGGCGGGAGTCACCTACAATCCAGCGAAGTCGGCTCATCGTTGCGGCACTTTATCAGACGCTTGCAACCGGTCGATCGGAGTAGCCAAGCTCTGGTTTCGGGTACACATCATCCCGCTGGCATCGGGTCTACGAAGGTTTTGCATGACCAAATTTTCCTTTCGACGTCTTTCCCTCAAAAAGCTGTTTCCCCTCGCCATTAGTCGCGGTGTGAGCACCGGATCGGAAAGCCTGTTCGTTTTCGCGTCGGACGGGACTCATGTGGGCATCGGAGAGGCCTCGCCGAGCACGGGAACGGAAAACGTAACGGCGGGGCGGGGCGAACAGCAACTCGCAGAATTCCTAACTCCCGAGATCGCCTCGCTTTCGCGCACGGAAGTCTGGGACCGTATGCGAGAGGCGGGGATCGATCCGCCCGCGATGGCCGCCGTCGATGTCGCTCTATGGGACCTCTTCGCGAAGCAATGCGGGCAGCCGCTCTTTGAAGTTTTCGGCTTGCCCAAGCCCACCGTGCCGACAAGCGTGACCATCGGAATCAACCCGCCTGAGGTCGTGAGGGAGCGCGTGCCGAAGATTCTTTCGATGACGGGCGCGAAGTGCCTCAAGGTGAAGCTCGGGTCGAAGGAGGGCATCGAAGCCGATCAGGTGAGTTTCTTGGCGACTCTGGAGGCAGCCGCGCCGTTCGCGCCCAAGCTGCGAGTCGACGCCAATGGGGGCTGGAGCTTATCGGACGCGAAGGTCATGCTCCGCTGGCTCGCCGAACGGGGGGTCGATTACGTGGAGCAGCCACTCGTCGAAGGGGCCGAAGATCAACTACCCCAGTTGTTCGAGGGCCGCCCCCTGCCCATCTACGTCGACGAATCGTGCCGGTTCGCCAAAGACGTTCCGAGGTTGGCAGGCGGAGCCGACGGAGTCAACCTCAAGCTGATGAAGTGTGGCGGGATCACGGAGGCGCTGAGGATCATCGCAGCTGCCCGGGCGCACGGCATGGGGACGATGATCGGCTGCATGAGCGAATCCTCCATCGCCATCGCGGCGGGGGCGGCGCTCGGCGCCTGCTTCGATCACATCGATCTCGACAGCCATCTCAACCTTGACCCGGACCCTGCAGTGGGACTCGGGTTCGTCGAGGGCGTGGTGATGCCGCCTGACGCTCCCGGCCACGGCGCCAGCCTCAAGCCCGAATTCGCGAGTTGAGGACGGACATGCTGCGAACCGATCACAAGCTCGCCCTCTTCATGGAAGGCGCTTTGGGCGAAGACACCGGCAAGATGGGGCTGGCGGTTTTGCGATACTCGCCGAACCCAGTGGCGTGCGTCATCGACTCCTGCCACGTCGGTGCGGAACTGCGCGGATTGGTGAAGGTCGATCGGAGCCCGCCCATCGTCGGTTCGGTGAGAGAGGCGGCCGCGCTCGGAGCGGAGGTGCTCGTGCTGGGGATCGCTCCCCCCGGAGGTTTGATTCCCGAACGGTGGTGGGCCCACATCGACGAGGCGATCGAACTCGGATTGAGCGTGGTCAACGGACTCCATGACCCCCTGACCGAGAGGTACCGCGACCTGCGCGAGGGGCAATGGGTTTGGGACATTCGGGTCGAGCCGAGGGGTCTCAAACCGGGCGAGGGCCTTGCTCGAACGCTCCCTAACCGGCGCGTGTTGATGGTCGGGACCGATATGAGCGTCGGCAAGATGACTTCGGGCCTCGAAGTCCACTTCGAGATGCTTCGGCGAGGGGTGAAGTCCGCGTTCGTGGCGACCGGCCAAGTGGGCATTACTGTTATGGGTTCGGGAGTGCCTCTCGACGCGGTGCGGCTCGACTTCGCTTCTGGAGCGATCGAAAGAGAGGTGATGGCCGCAAGGGACGCCGATGTTGTGGTCGTCGAAGGCCAAGGCGCGCTCTTGCACCCAGGCAGCAGCGCGACCCTCCCCCTAATGCGAGGGACGATCCCAACTGACCTCATCATGTGTACTCGGGCGAACCAGCCGACGCTTCGCAGGGTCCCTTGGGTTCGAGTGCCCAACCTGAAGGAGTACATCGCGCTCTACGAGAGCCTGGCGAGCACCTTGGGAACGTTTCCCTCGCCCAAGACGCTGGGGCTTTGTGTGATCACGGCGAGCCTCGAAGAAGGCGCGGCGCTCGACGAGTGCAAGAGGATCGAAGATGAAACCGGCTTGCCCACCGTCGACCCGATCCGTCATGGGGTTTCGAGATTGGTGGATTCCTTGCTCGGGACACCTCCCGCATTGCGACCGGTATCATAGACCATCGACTCCGTCCCACCCAAGGCGTGCGATCCGGTTCTGCCAGAGAGGGCAAAGCGAGGCTCCGTGTCATGAGCAAACCAACCAGTTATGACCTGACGCGAGTCGCGGGCGACACGGCTCTGCTGGCCTTCGTGGCGGGTGCGCTGACGGCCATCGTCGCCAACCTTCCGCTTAGCCGATACGACGTTCCGGGCTGGACGCTCCTCTTAAGCCCCCTCGCAGGCGCGAGCGTCGTTCTCGCCGTTTTGATCCGGTTCATTGCGGGCTTGGTCCATCCCAGCAGTTTGAGGTTCCCCAGCAACCTCACCTTGCCCGTCCTGCACCTCGCGATCGTGCTCGTGATCGTGGTTTTGGTCACCACCAAGCCGACGGGCATCCAACGCCCCGCGGAGTCGTTCGCGGTTCTCGAGTACTGGCTGCGGCCCGCGAGCCTACTGCTGGTCGCAGGGGGCGAAATGGCGATCATGACGGCCTTCGCCATGGTGCAGTCCCGAGCCTCCCGCAATCGGGACGCCGAGGAGTCGAATCTGTGACGAGCGAAAGTCCGCCCTCGCGTATGGAGATCCGGTTCGGCATCGAGGGCGACTTTCCGAAGTTGCCCGGCTCGATCGTCTGCGTTGGCACGTTCGACGGCGTTCATTTGGGACATCAAGCGGTGATTCGGCAATGCGTGAATGCCGCTCGCGAAGCCGGGCTGCCTGCCGTACTCGTGACGTTCGATCGGCATCCCGCAGCGACGCTTGCGCCCGACCGAGTTCCGCACTCCATCGGTACCCTTGCCCTTAACATCGAACGCATCGCCGAACTCGGAATCGACTTGGCCGTTCTGCTGCCCTTCACTCGCGCCTTCAGCCAAAGGACCGCCACCGAGTTCTTCGAGGAAGTGCTGGTCGATAGCCTCAATTCCAGGACCGTTGTGATCGGTTCGGACTTCGGATTCGGCAGGGGACGCGAGGGCAATGCGGCGTTTCTTCAGGAGCGGATCGATACGCACGTCGTCGAACCCGAATCTTCGAACGGAGAAAGGATCAGTTCGAGCCGAATTCGCCAGTTGCTCGCGGGTGGGGCAGTCGCCGAAGCCGCGACTTTGCTGGGCAGGCCGTTCGAATACGTCGGGGTTGCAGTGAAGGGCGCGGGCATGGGCGCGCGGCTCGGGTTCCCGACGGCCAACCTCGCTCCCCTCGACCGCCAGGCGCTCCCGCCCGACGGAGTGTATGCGGGTTCGTGCTTGACTCCGAAGGGCGAGTTTCGTGCCGCCATCAGCATCGGGAGCCGCCCGACCGTCGGAGGGACCGAGCCCGCGACGGAGGCCTTTTTGCTCGACTACCCAGGGGGGGACCTCTATGGCGCTGTGCTGCGGCTGCGCTTCGACGCTCGGCTCAGGGATCAGTGCAAGTTCTCGTCGCTGGAAGAACTGATCGAACAGATGCGCGCAGACGTAGAACGGATCACGAGTGGAGAATTCTGATGAACCCCAAGCTACGAATCGGGATCCTGTTCCTGGCTGGCGCGCTCCTCGCGGCCGTAATCCGTATAGTGCTCTTCGCCAACGAGCCCTCCGACCAAGCTCTCATCAAAGCGGCGCTCGAAGATTCGCTTCAGGCAAGCAAAGAAGGCCGTCCCGGCGGAGTGCTGGAGCTTCTGAGCAACCAGTTCTCCGTGAACGAGACGCTCTCGCCGAGCCACCGAGACATCTCGCGGTACGTCCGGGACTTTCGTCCTGACATCGAAATCGTCCAATGGAACCCGGACGTTCGCTCGGATTCGGCAAGCGTGCGTTCGCCCGCGATCGTCAAGTTCGGCTTCCCTGTCAATCAAGAGGTTCGAATCTCTGAAGTGGCACTGGGGTTTGAAAAGGAGAGCGGCGTCAAGTGGCTTCTGATCCCCACAAAGGAATGGAAGCTGACGAGCGTTACGATCCCCCAGGAGTCCCTTCAAGAGCTCGTTTCAAACTTCCCTGCGTCGCAATTCGGGTTCTGAGGCCACAAATCGCCTTTCGGGAACGTCTGGTATGATTGCGACGTTTTGCCCTAGGTGCGAGGGAATATCTCGCGCAACGCCGAAAGGCAAATCTCGCTCACAACAGGAGGTATTGGAGAAATGAAGACTTGGATTGCACTGCTTTTTGCAGGCATTCTCGTGGGAGGGGCCATGATCGGTTGCGCTCCCAAGGAAGAGGCCGGAACCGGAGACACCGCCGCGCCCACTACGGATACCAACCCGCCGGCTGAGGCCCCCGATTCGGGCGGCACGACCGACGGCGGCACGACCGACGGCGGTACGACCGATGCCGGTGGCACGACGGATGCCGGTGGCACGACGGATGCTGGCGGCACGACGGATGCCGGTGGCGGCGAAGCGGCCGGTTCGGGCCAGTAACTTCACTTTAGCCGCCGCGTAAGCGGCAGGCGACGACGAACGAGGGGCGTTTGGCTTTGGAGTCCGACGCCCTTTCTGCTATTTCCAGACTCGGATAGGTAACCTCCCACCACCATGCTCGATCCTCGCGTTACAAAGCTGGCCGAACTCTTGGCCACGCATTCCACCGAACTCGGACCCGACGACGCCGTGCTGATCCACACGTTCGACATCCCCGACGAGGTGACCGCCGAATGCGTACGGGTCGTGCAGTCGAAGGGCGCGAAGGCGGTGCTGCGACGGGAAAGCAGCCTCGTCCGAAGACAGCTTCTCCTCGGTCTCGACGAAGCCGGCGCCGAACTCATTGCCGATGTTGAAAAGTACGAGATGACGAAGATGACCGCATACTGGTCGCTCCGAGGCTCGCACAACATCGGGGAGAACTCGGACGTTCCGAGCGAGAAGCTCTCGATGTGGCAACGGCTCTACGCGACGCCGGTCGTGTTCGAAGTTCGAGTCCCGAACACCAAGTGGGTCGCGCTCCGCTGGCCGACGCCGAGCATGGCGCAGCAAGCGAACGCTTCGACGCAGGCGTTCGAGGACTTCTACTTCAGGGTCTGCACGCTCGACTACTCCAAGATGGAGAAGGCGGTCGCTCCCCTCGTCGACCTCATGAACGCGACCGATCAAGTTCGAATCGTCGGGCCCGGTACGGAGTTTGAGTTTTCGATCAAGGACATCGGCGCCGTTCCTTGCATCGGCAAGCGAAACATTCCCGACGGCGAGTGCTTTTCTTGCCCTGTGAAGGATTCGGCGAACGGGGTCGTTCAATACAACACCTCGTCTCTGTATCAAGGGACCGTGTTCAAGGACGTCCGATATGTGGTGAAGAACGGCAAGATCGTCGAGGCGGAAGCTGGGGCGCAGACCGAGAAGCTCAACGAGATCCTCGACACCGATGAAGGCGCGCGGTACTTTGGGGAGTGGTCGCTGGGCTTCAATCCCTATGTGCTCGACCCGATGCTCGACACTCTGTTCGATGAGAAGATCGCGGGCTCGTTCCACCTTACGCCCGGAAACGCCTACCCGCCCCCTGGAGGCAACGGCAACAAGTCGGCGATCCATTGGGATAAGGTCGTGATCCAACGCCCCGAATATGGAGGGGGCGAAATCTGGTTCGATGGCAAGCTTATCCGCAAGGATGGCTTGTTCGTCGTTCCGCAACTCGAGGGCCTGAACCCTGCAAGCCTCGCCTAGCCCGTTTCACGACCCGCGCTTTTTGGGGAACCCGCTTTGATCGACCTGTTCCTGAACCTCGACACCCACCTCGAGGGCGTGATCGCTCAGTACGGCCCTTGGGTGTATGGGATTCTTTTTGCCATCGTGTTTATGGAAACCGGGTTGGTCGTCACTCCGTTCTTGCCGGGAGATACTCTCCTTTTCGCTGCAGGCATCTTCAGCCAGCCGGAAGGGGGACTGAACCTCTGGCTCATTTCCTTGACCTTCGTGGGCGCAGCGCTCGCGGGGGATAACGTGAACTACCAAATCGGAAGGCTCTTAGGACGGCGGTTGTTCCGCAACGAGAACTCGCGGGTTTTCAAGAAGTCACACCTCGACCGTACCCATGCCTTCTTCGAGCGCTACGGCGGCAAGACCATCATTATCGCCCGGTTCGTTCCCATCGTTCGCACGTTCACCCCGCTTGTTGCGGGAATGGGCGCGATGACGTATTCGCGATTCCTAATGTACAGCGTCGCGGGCGCCCTGCTTTGGGTCACGGTTTGCGTCGGCGCCGGATACCTCTTTGGACGCATCGCCGTGGTCCGCGACAACTTCGCTATAGCGGTACTGGGAATCGTTGCGGTGTCCTTGATTCCGGCTGCCATAGAGCTTCTGCGCCACAACCGCAAGTCGGCGCGGAAGTAGGCTCGATTCCAAGCTACTCAAAGTATATCCGTTCGGACCCGAGGACCTCACCGCGATAGAGGACGTCGAACCGATACAAACCCGGCTGAAGGATTTCCGGAGAGCCGTCGAAGTCGAACCCCATCAGGGGCCGGAACCCAGGGTTCGGTGCGTTCGGCAGCCGCACCTCGCCTTCCTGTTTCCACAGGACCATCCCATCCTCATCGATCAACTGAACCGTGAGGGGGCCCCCACCCATGCTGTCGTCTAGGTCGGTCTCGATTTCGACGGCCAGCCTCGCGCGCGGGAACGGCGAGGGGTACTTGGCGCGGCCCATCCGGTTCACTATCCCGTGGAGAATCGGCAATCCGTCCGCGGTCGTGCCGAGGTCGAGGACCAGCTTGCAGAGCGTAACTCTCACGCCTTTCTTTTCCGCCTTAGCCGGGAGGGAGGCTCCTCGCGCTTGGCATATGACTTCGCGGCGCGGACTCCCTCGGACACGCGTAAGGCGGCCCTTCGACGAGGCTCGGCGCAGTCGCTTGACGCAACCCCAAACTCGCACCCGGCAGCGAGAGAGGTCGCGCCCGCCTGCAAAATCGTCGTCAGGAGGGAGTTGAGGCTTACGCCCTCCCTCGTAGCGAGGCGGTCGAGCTGCGCGTGCAGCATTTTCGGCAGGCGAAGCGTAACCCTGCCGCTGTAGTCGGTCCACTCGGGAACGGGCTCCGGATCGGGCAGGTCCTCTCCCTGCTCCTCCAGGAACTGGGCGGTCGCCTCCGCGACCTGGAGCATATCGGCCAAGGCGGTTTCGGAGGAGTCCCCGTAGCCGACGACCGAGCGCGCGAGTTGAGGAATCGAGGCCTCGTAACTCCCATCGGGCAGTCGCACGACCTGAATCGCCATCGATTGGATCTTGTCCAGCTTGTTCATGCCAAACCCCGCAGGTCGATTGTCATCAACGAATACATCATGACACCATATATAGTGTCCATCTCGATCTACATTCTCACCCAAAACAACGAAAAACCGAGTATATCAACCTGCGACTACCCTTCCAGATGCTCGTATTTCTCCTTCAGAGCGTTCACGACGGCGGCGTCGGCCAAGGTGGTCGTGTCGCCGAGCGCCCTGCCCTCGGCTACATCCCGCAGGAGTCGCCGCATGATCTTGCCCGACCGAGTTTTGGGCAGTTCCGCGGCCAGAATGATGTCGTCCGGGCGCGCGATGGGGCCGATCTTCTGCGCCACGTGGGCCTTGAGAACGTCGTGGATGTCGGCGCCCACTTCGTTCCCGGCTCGAATGATGACGAACGCCGCGATCGCCTGCCCTTTCAGGTCGTCCTTGCGTCCGATGACCGCAGCCTCAGCCACCGAGGGATGATCCACCAGCGCGGACTCGACTTCCATTGTACTGATGTTGTGGCCCGCGACGAGCATCACGTCGTCGACGCGCCCTAGCAGCCAGAAATACCCCTCTTCGTCCAGCTTGGCGCCGTCGCCCGTGAAGTATACGCCTTCGAATCTCGACCAATAGGTGTCGTAGAACCGCTGAGGGTCGCCGTAGATCCCGCGCGTCATCGCCGGCCAAGGCCGGGTCATCACCAGATATCCGCCCACCGACCGGTCCGCAGCCCCAGCTCGAACGCGATCGAGGTGCTCGGTCGAAAGGTCGCGCCCTTGGTCGTCGACGATCGCCGCCTTGATTCCCGGGAACGGAAAAGTGGCCGAGCCGGGTTTCGTTTTCACCAGCGCGGGAAGGGCGGTGATCATGATCGCCCCAGTCTCGGTCTGCCACCAGGTATCTACAATTGGGCAACGCTCACAGCCGATGTTCTTGTGATACCAAACCCATGCCTCAGGGTTGATCGGCTCGCCCACGCTCCCGAGCAGTCGCAGCGAAGACATATCGCACCGCTCCGGGTACTCCGTGCCCCACTTCATGAATGTTCGAATCGCAGTTGGGGCCGTATAGCAAATGGTCACCTTATGGCGCTCGATGATCCTCCAGAACCGGTCCTTGTCGGGAGTGTCCGGAGAGCCTTCGTACATCACGGCCGTCGCGCAATTCGCAAGCGGACCGTACACGACGTAGCTGTGCCCCGTAACCCACCCGCAGTCTGCCGTACACCAAAACACATCGTCGTCTTTCAGGTCAAAGACCCACTTCGTCGTCGCGTAAACACCCGTGAGGTACCCGCCCGTCGTGTGGACGATCCCCTTGGGCTTGCCTGTTGACCCGCTGGTGTAAAGGATGTAAAGTAGGTCCTCGCTGTCCATGGGCTCGCAGGGCGATGCGGTGGATTGCCGGGGAACGAGGTCGCGCCACTGCACATCGCGGCCCTCAACCCACGTTCCGGCATCGTATTCGGGCGTGGCAAGACCGTTCGTGATCGTTCCCGGAGACCCGGCTCGTTCGAGCACCAACACTTTCTCGACGGAAGGGCACCCCATGTCCAGGGCCTGATCCACGGCTCGTTTGAGTTGGACGATTCCCCCCCGTCGCCACCCTCCATCCGCCGTCACCACGACCTTGGCTTGGGCATCGTTGATTCGGTCGTACAAAGATTCGGCGCTGAAGCCGCCGAAAACGACCGAGTGGGGCGCGCCGATCCTTGCGCAAGCGAGCATCGTGGCCGCGAGTTCCGGGACCATCGGCAGGTACACGCACACGCGGTCGCCCTTGCCGACGCCGAGTTCCCGCAATGCGTTCGCCAGCCGGCTAACGTCCTCTTGAAGCTCCGCATACGAAATCGCGCGGACATCGCCCGGTTCCCCCTCCCAGAGAATCGCCGTCTTTTCGCCCCGTCCGGACGCGACATGGCGGTCCACACAGTTGAAGCACGCATTCAGCTTGCCGCCGACGAACCACTTGGCGTACGGGAGTTTCCACTGCAAGACCTCCCCCCAAGGTTCGTACCAGTCCAACTCTTTGGCCCAACCTTCCCAGAAGCCCAGATAGTCCGAATCGGCCTCTTCGTAAATCGACGGATCATTGATGTTGGCTTGAGCGACGAACTCCGCGCTGGGTTCGAAAACTCGGTCTTCTTCGAGAAGGATCTTGATGGTTTCTGACAAAATGCCCCTCCACGCGTTAGAATGGTGAGTGCATTCTAGCTTAGTCGGTGCAAGGCTGTCCCATGATTCTCCGAGTTCCCTTCGAACTGTTCGCGGAGGCCCTCCGCAAATACGGAGGCGAGAACTTGGCGTTTCTGGACCCTCAAGATGGCGAGGTCGTCGCAACGGCAGCTCTGAAGTCGATCGGCGGCTACGTCGAGAGTTTTGCCGCAGCTCCTATTGAGGAGGTCCGCCATACCCTAACGGAACTCGGCTTCGAAGTCCGCGAAGGAAGGTGGTCTTCGGGCGGCGAGGAGGGCCCGGAATCGCGAGGAGCTCATATCGCCGCCGTCGCCTACAAGAGCCGGGACGCGATGCCGGGGATTTGGGTTGACGCGTACCCCCAGCCCCCGACTCCCGCTCTGGTCCTGCGCCGGATGTACGACGAGTTCGTCGAGAACGGCGAGGTCGGGGAGATCACGTTCGAGCATTTCATCCATGCGGCCAACCCGAATGTGCTCGTGCTTGCGCCCGACGAAATCGCCCGCTTTCGAAAAATGAACTTCGACGCCGTCGAGGAGTCTCTCGGCGAAGAACCCGGCGCCTGATCGCCGCGCCGTTCCCTAAACCTGAAAACCGGGCTCGGGTTGGGGAGCGCTCGCCGTAGCCTTGGGCTTCCGCACCTCGACAGCGTCGAGATCGGGCATCTTGGCGAGCATGTCCCTGGCGTCGATGACCTCGGTGACCCGCTCGTCGTCCACGATGAACCCGTCCTTGAACCTAACGATTCGCTTGCAGTGATTTGCGATGTCGTGTTCGTGAGTGACGATCACTACGGTTTTGCCTTCGCGGTTGAGGTCTTGGAAAAGCGCCATGATCTCTTCGGCAGTTCGAGAGTCGAGGTTCCCGGTAGGTTCGTCACCAAGGATCAGCACGGGATCGTTAACGATGGCCCTGGCGATCGCGACCCGCTGCTGCTGACCCCCCGAAAGCTCGTTCGGCTTGTGGTGCATCCTCTGAAGCAGCCCCACTCGTTCGAGCGCGACCTTCGCCTTCTCGGTCCGGTTCTTGACCCCTGCGTAGATAAGGGGAAGCTCGGTGTTCTTGAGCGCCGAGGTCCGGGGGAGCAGGTTGAAGGTCTGAAACACGAACCCGATGTACTTGTTGCGAATGTCAGCGAGTTCGTTGTCGGAAAGGCGGCTTACGCTTTGGTCGTTCAGAATGAACTCGCCCGACGTGGGCCGGTCCAAGCAACCAATGACGTTCATGAAGGTGGACTTTCCGCTCCCCGAGGGTCCCATGATGGCGATCATCTCGCCCTCGTCGATGGAGATGTTCGCCCCGCGAAGGGCGTGGACGACCACGTCGCCCATGACGTAGTCTTTGCAAAGGTCCTTGACGTGGATGATCGGCTTGCTCATCGGCTGTTCGTTGATACGCAGCGTTGCGCTCAGAGATTCCAAGTTACCTCCTGTTCGGGGCGGAAGCGGGATCAAAGGGCCTATGCTCGCCGTTCCCCTCAGACCAATCCCAACCGCTCCCCGCACGCCGTGCCCGCGACTAGGGCCAGCTTCAAGCGCAGAATCCTGAAAGAATTCCTAGGGGTTTGCGCTCATCTGACGTATAATATGCACGTTACGATTCACGTCCAAGCTTTCGAATCCGTGATACTGGCCTCCCGGTCGTTCCTGATTTCGATGCCTTCGACTCCTGAACCGAAACGAACAATCAGGCTCGGCCTGAACTGGGAGACCAACATTGGCAATTAAAACACTCTACGTAGGCAACCTGCCCTACTCGATGGACGCGCTCGCCCTGACTGACGCGTTCGCGAACTACGGCGGACACAACGCACGCATCATCGAAGGCCGAGGGTTCGGATTCATCGATGTCGACGAAGATCAAATGAACGCGGCCATCGAAGCCATGAACGGCGCATCTCTGGGAGGGCGGACCCTGACGGTCAACGAAGCTCGGCCCCGCGAATCGCGACCGAACGGGGGCGGTGGCGGCGGAGGCGGACGGGGCCGCGGCGGATATGGCGGCGGTGGCGGCGGTGGCCGTGGCGGCCGCAATCGCGACTGGTAAGCGATCCCCAAGGCTTCAGGGCCGATTCGTCGGCCGGAACTTTCTAAGCGGTTCTTTCCCTTTCAAGGCGAAAGGACCGCCTTTGACTTTGGGCATTCTCGCCTTCGGGGGATCATCGAGGACCCCCTAAGCCGTCATACGCTAAGGAAGAAACGCCCTTTTCCCCCGCTCGTCGGGAGGTAAGAAGCCCATGAAGAGTCTACATCGAGTCCTTGGAGTCGCCGCCTCGCTCGCTCTGTTTTCGGCCCACCTTCTTGCCGAAGGCCACGCCCTCCTCATCGGGGTCGAGCTCTACGAAGATGCCGACAGGATCGCTCCGCTCTCCGCAGCCAACAAGGACGCGCGCGAGTTGGGAAAGGCGCTCGTGGAGGTATCCGGCTTCCAAGCTGAAAACGTCCGCATCCTCACCTCCGACGGGACTCCCAAACCCAGCCGAAGGAACATCATGTTCGAGGTCGGGCAACTCGTCGAGCGCGTCAAGCCCGACGACGTGGTGTTTATCTTCTTCAGCGGCCACGGGCTCCAACTGGTCGACGGATCATATTTGATCCCGTTCGACGGCGACCTCCGAAACGACACCGCCCTCAAAGCCTCGGCCATCAGCGCGGACGACCTCAGGAGCGAACTCCGCAAGATCACCTGCAAGTCCCTCATCCTCGCGTTCGATATGTGCCGCAACCTCCCCGCAAAGGAGGCCGCCAAAAACGCGGAGGGCAGCAACTCCCTCGGGCAGCGCCAAGCGAAAGACCTCACAGTGGTCACCGACGACACGGGCGCGGGGCCCAAATCGGTCGTGACGCTGTTTTCGAGTAGCCCGCTGCAAAGGAGTTGGGAATGGCGCGACCGGGAGCGAGGGTTCTTCAGCTACTTCTTGGAGAAAGGCCTTCGGGGCGAGGCAGCCGATGCCAACGGAGTCGTCCAAGTGGGCAATTTGGTGCAGTACCTCGAGCGAGCCGTCCCCTCCGCCGTCGCGCGGGAGGTCAACGAAGAACAGGTTCCGTTCACCGAAACCTCCGGAACGGGGGCGCTGTCGATCGTGCTCGCCGAAGGAAGGCCCCCCAGCCAAGGAGGCAGACAGGTCGAGCCTGAACGGACCGGAGACCCCGACAAGGATGCGTACAACGCGGCCTTTCAAAGAGGGATGCAACTGCTTCAGCAGGGGCGTTTCGACGCCGCGATCGAGCGGTTCGAAGAGGCGATTGCGGCCAATCCCACGGGCGCCGCAGCGTACGCCCAGATCGGCTTCGCGTTTCAGCAACTCAACCAACCTGGCAACGCGGAGACCGCTTACTCCAAAGCGCTTCAGATCGACAACTCCAGCGGCAGGCTCTTCAACAGTCTCGGCCAGGTGCAAGAGGCCCAAGGCAATCACGATGCCGCGGAGAAGTCCTATCGGGAGGCAATTCGGATCGATCCGGGACTGGCCGGACCCCACAACAACTTGGCCAAGCTTCTCTGGATGGTGCGAAATGAGACCGCCGAAGCCGAGACGCTCTTCAAACGAGCCCATGATCTCGACCCAAACCACCCGGCAATTCTCAACAACCTTGGTGTCGTGTTGCGCTCGAAGGGAAAGAACGACGAGGCGGAGGTTTATTTTCGCAAGGCCGTCGCCATCGCTCCCGAGTTCTTCGAATCGACCTTCAACCTCGCGACGATCCATTTCTTGCGGAAGGAGTACGCCGAGGCGGAGCGGCTCTACAAGAAGTCCTCGGAACTGAGCCCGAACGACGCCAGGCCGTACAACCAACTCGGAATGATCGCTGTCAACGCTCGCAGCAACTTCTCAGAAGCCGAAGGCCTCTTCCGGAAGTCCGCTCAACTCGACCCCAAGGATGGGCTGACCCGCGCCAACTGGGCCCTTGCGCTGCTTCGGCTGGGCCAAAAAGAATCCGCCGAACAACAAGCACGGCAGGCCATCGCGCTGGGATACCGTGACCCCAACCACCCCGCGTTCAAGGAACTCGGCATTCAACCGAGCAGATAAGATAGCCCCGTGGCAAAGGTCGGCGTCGTCATACCCGCATACAATTCGGAGCGGTTTCTTGCCGATGCGATTCGATCCCTTCAATCGCAAACCTTTCGGGACTGGAAGGCGGTCGTCGTGGACGATGGATCTCAAGACAAGTCTGCAGCGGTCGCCGAGAACTTGGCGAGCGATGATCGTCGCATAAGGGTCGTCCGCCAAGACAACCGGGGAGTTTGCGCCGCTCGCAATCGCGGGTTCGAGGAGTTGGCAGGCTCGTGTGAGTACGTCTCGTTCCTCGACGCGGATGATCTTTGGCTGCCCAATGCGCTCGATACATTTCTCGGCGCAAGCTGGGAAGAGGGTTGCGTGGGGGCGCACGGGTTTTTCGAGTACTGCGACGAAGGCGGCGCCCGCCTCTCTCCCGCTCCAAGGGAGCTCTTAGGCGAGGATGTATACGGTTACCCCCTTCGCCCTGCCGACGGGGCTTTGTGGAGTCTCTCGCGCTCCGCGCTCTGCGCACAGGGCCTCGTCCCATTAGACCCCAAGCAGCCAACCTCCCTCGATTGCTTCCTGGTCTCGAACTGCATCCAAACGCCAGGACTAACGCTGCTGCGAGCGGAGGCGTTTGAGAAGACCGGCGGATTCGACTCCGAGTATTGGCCTTGTGAGGACTGGGAGTTCTACCAGCGGCTTTTGTCGCTGGGGACATTGGCTTTCGCTCCCGAACTGATTCTGCGGTTTCGACTTCACGCCGGCAACGCCTCGTCGAGCGGGGATCGGGGAGCGAATGCCATCCATCGCATTAGGCGCAGGGCATTGTCGGGTCACTTCGGTCAAGAAAGGGCCCAGTGGACCCGCAGCTATCTAAGAAGGGAGGCCAGGCTTAAGGCCCGCAATGGCCTCAAGTGGTGCGTACTGGGCCCCTTGCGAGGAAATTGGCAAAGGGCGAGGGCTGGATGGGCAGACTGGATAGCCGGATTTGGCGCTTAGGCAAGCAGCTTCTCTAACTCATTGTCCATTTTTCGCCAAAAGAGTTGACAAGATTGGCAAGGAGGGGGTAGGGTTCGGCGAGGAGGGACCAGAATGGTTCCATTGATCCACTCAATCCTGCTGCTTGTGTCATCTCCGACGCTTGGGCCGAAACCCGCTTCCTCGGACTGGGTCGAAATCGAGCAGACGCACTCTACGACGAGTCAGTTGGAGTACATTTATCAAACTCAGAATCTGACAGGTCAGACCGTAAACTGGGCCTGGAGTTTTGCGGTGCAGTGCCATTGGAACGTGCAGGGCTCCCAGCAAGCCAATCCGCCGAGTTGGGCCTCATTCGTCAATCCGCTCAGAAACGATTCTTGGTGGGTGTCGTATTCTGGCGTAGTTGAGAATGTGCCCGACCAGTGGTATGTCGTCTATGGCGTTTCGTGGACCCTGGAGACCGGTTCGCAAACCTGGCGTAATGGGGGTGTTGATCCGCCTGTAGACTACAACCGCACGCTCGACAAGAAGACCGCACAGCAGAATGACCTCTTTGCCATCAAAAGCAAGACGTCGTTAGTGCAGCAATAAAGGAACGGCAATGATCAGTTCACTATCGTTTCTCCTGGCAGTTAGCGGAGTTCTTGTCACCCCCGAGCCGACGTACAAGGTTGCCGTGGCCTTTTACAGCCCTTTGACCAAACGCGTCGTTCTTCCGGCCCTATCTTCCTCTGAAGGAAAGATATCGCATTTTCCCGCGACCGAGCAGCAACTCCTCGAGCTCTTCCCAGAGAGGGACTTCGCCCTCCGGGATGCCGGGGATGGGGTATGCATGGTCGTGGACAAGCGATGCAGTCTCGTGGAAAGCGAGGTTCACGCCGCGGTGCTCATGAAGGAACTGGCAAAGAGGTCCGATCCTTTCGCCCCCCTTGCCCTCTCTTCGCTTTCAGAAGAGGCGCGTCGGGCAGCTAAAATTGTGCTCTTTCAATCCACTACGCCCGTTCGAGTCAACGAGGGAATTCGTAAACTCGATGACTGCTTCATTATGCTAGAGCCAGGGTTCTATTCGACTCATGTGGAATCAGGAAAGCCATTTGGTTGGCTGGAGCTTCAACGGAGCCCTGCATCGAGACAGAATCGGAATCAGCAACTCGTGGACAATGCCGTCGTCACAGGTCCGACAACGCAAGAAATGAAGGATCAAATGAGTACGCTCTTCTCAAGTTCTTCGGGCGTCGTTGTTCGCCATTACGGCGGTGATGGGTTCTATCCAGCTCAGTATATGGCAACCGCATCCAAGGCGTTGGTGAAGTATGTCGATGAGGTTCGCGCGTTACAGGCAGAAGCCTACGATGAAATGAAACTCGTCATGCAGCAGTTGTACGAGGAGTACTTGGGCAACTTTCTAGAGTCGCAGGTGCATTCGGTCTTGTCGAGCTCGAGTCCCGCGATTGCCGGATACAAGGGCAGCTTCCGAGGTAGCTGGAGGGCACTGAAGTTTGCGAGTCAGGAAGACGCTGACAATTTTCTCGCGGCTGACGATCGGTTCCGATTTCGACCGCTCTTCCAGTTAAAGGTAGCGGTCCATTCGCTTGACCATGGCTCGACGAGCATAACCGGATCAGAAATCTTCCGGTTCTGACCCCCTCAATCCCCGCGGGATGCGGCGGGATCGAGTGGCTCGTACTCCGTAACGACGTCGTCCTCCTCCGGCTTGATGTCCGGGTTGAGAGTCTGGATGACCCTGCTCGCGGCGGCGTCGTCGCACACGTTGACCACCGTCCGCATCATGTCCAGGGGGCGGTCGATGGCGAACAGCAGGCCGATCCCCGCCAGCGGCAGGTTCACCGCCGTGAGGACTAAGGCCATCGTCACAAGACCCGCGCTCGGAATCCCCGCCGCGCCGACCGCGGCCAGCATCGCCGTGATCGCCACAATCACTTGCTGACCCAACGTAAGATCGGCGTTGTAGGCCTGTGCGAAAAACAGCACCGCAGTCGCCTCATAGAGCGCCGTGCCGTTCATGTTCGCGGTCGCTCCGACCGACACCACAAACCCCGCGATGCGCTTGGAAACGCCCATATCGCGGACCGAGGTCATCGTCACCGGCAACGTCGCGCTCGAACTATCCGTTCCGAACGCCGTCGCCATCGCAGGAGCCATCTTCTTCAGGAACGTCCCCACAGGGTACTTGCCCAAGAACCTAACGAGCAGCATGAGAACGATGAAATGGGTCGTCAACCCGATCACCACGCACAGCGCGAACAGCCCGAGCGATTCAAGCAGAAGCCCCAAGAGTTGAGGGCTTTGAATGCCGATGAAGTACGCGATCAGCGCTCCCACCCCCAGGGGAGCGAGCGCCATGACCCAAGAGATCATCTTGTACACGAGGTCGTTGAGCGCTTCGAAGAAGTTGAAAACGGGCGCGATCCTGTGCTTCCCAAGCGCGAGCATGGCGAAAGCCGTGAGGATCGTGAAGAAAAGGATTCCCAGCACGTCGAGATTCGCCATCGCCTCGATGGGATTGGTGGGGATGATCCTCAATAGGAGGTCGGGGATCGTGGGCCTGTCTCCGTTCGAGTCGAATCCGGCGGGCATTTCCCAGTTCAGTTCGGCCCCAGGCTTGACTAGGTTCACGACGATGATGCCGATGGTCGCGGCGGCGATCATCGTCAGGCCGTACAGCAGCATCGTTTGGACGCCGATGTTGCCCATTTTCTTGACGCTCCCTAAGCTGGCGATGCCGATCAGGACGGTCGCCACGATCAAGGGCACGATCAGCATTTTAAGGAGCCGGATGAAAAGCTCACCGATCACGTAAAAGACCTGGGTCGCCGGGGGAAGCACCTTGACGGCTGAGCGTTTGGTGAGCTTGATCGCGGTGTAGCCCGCAGAAGGGTCGGCCTTCTGAAGCGTTGCGAGGGCCTCCGAAGGCTGGAGACCGAGCAGGGACACCGTTTCTTCCTCGCCCGTAACGACGGTTCCGAGAACGGCTTCTTGGTCCAAGACGACCTCACCGGTCTGGCCACCGGGAAGAACGACCTCTGCGGTCGACTTCGACTTGTTCGCCGCCGCCAGAGTGAGCGTCGTCGTTTGCCCGTCGGCCCCGGTGAGTTCGATCACATCGCCCGCCTGAAGCCCCGTGGGCGAATAGAACATCAGCAGAACCCCGGCGATCGCGCCGAGAACCATCCCCAACAAGACCTTGGCGGTCATCCCTTCCGTCTGCATAGTTCGAACGATTCGACGGGCATGGCGAAAGTCCCTTTCGAGATTTGGAAGGGGCTTTCGGCTGCGGCACTCAGCACCGGGTCGGATTAGGACGACCCCTGGTTGACCCACCTACGCGGAGAACGCGCCTACCGACGTGCACAGGGCGCAAGTTGCCGCGGAGGGGTGTCTTCGAGCCTAAAAGGTGCTCGGAGGGAGGAACGAGAACGAAGGCGGCTCACAAGACGCCCGGTTGATTCACGCTACCGAACCCGATCGGCGATCGAACGGCGGATCATTGCGTCCGCGATCTCCTCGCCGGTCGGCTTGTATTCGCCCTTCTCGATCCGCGCCTTGATCTCGGCGACGAAATCGTCTCTGTCCGGCATCTCGATGATCTCACGGGTGAGTCTCTTTACCATCTGAGGGTCGATCTCGTACTGGGGATCGTCGATGCCTTCCATCAGGCTCTCGATGTCCTGAATGACCGACTTGGCTAGGATCTTCTTGACTTCAGTGTCCGAAATTCGCATGGTGGCTCCTCGAATGAGTCCACGCTTTCCGGATAGGCGGCTCGGCTGCCTGCATGAGGCCCGTGGCTTTGCGCGAGCGAGGTCTCCCTCGTCTTGCCATTGTCTGCCGTTGGCGTTTGGCTTCTTCATTGAATTACGGTCGATTCCCGTCGATTCTTTAGGGTCGATTCGCAAATTTCCTCGACTCGTCCGGTCCGCATTGCCCCGCTCCGCTCCAGTACAATAAAGTCAAGTACCTCAAGAAGCGACCTCGAAGCGCAGGAGAACGGCGATGCCTCGATACCACAGACTCGGAGACCTCCCAGCCAAGCACCATATTCAGTTCCGAAAGCCCGACGGCGGGCTTTATGAGGAAGAGCTTTTTAGCACGTTCGGGTTCAGCGGCCCGATGTCCACGATGTACCACATCTACAAGCCGACCGAAGTCAAGTCGTGGGAAGATCGAGGACCCGCGAAGCTCGCCTTCCTCGAAGAAGAGCCGCTCAGGCACCGGCACCTCCTGACCCCTCAACTGCCCGCTTGCGGTGACATGATCTCGGGCAGGGTCGCGCTTCTCGGTAACAGCGACGTGGTGTGGTATCAGGTGCATGCCGCAGAGAACATGGACGTGTTTTTCAAGAACGCGGAGGCCGACGAGATTCTCTTCATTCACGACGGAAGCGGCCGGCTGCGAACGAACTTCGGCACGGTCGAGTTTCGAAGAGAGGATTATCTTGTCGTGCCCCGAGGAGTGATTTGGCGGATCGAGTTCGACAGCCTCCCGGTTCGCGCGATCGTGATCGAGAGCAAGGGGCCAGTGACGATTCCCCGCAGATACCGCAATGAGTACGGCCAACTCCTCGAGCACGCGCCCTATAAAGAACGGGACTTCAGGCCGCCCACCGAGCTTGAGACTTTCGACGAGCGAAAGGACTACGGCGTGCTCATCAAGGCTCGCGACCGATACACGCTGTACACGTATCCCTACCACCCGTTCGACATCGTCGGCTGGGACGGATACGTCTATCCTTATGCTTTCAACATTCGCGATTTCCAGCCCATCGTGGGGCAAATCCACATGCCTCCGCCGATCCACCAGACCTTCGACGGCCACAACTTCGTGATCTGCTCGTTCTGCCCGAGAATGCTCGACTTCCATCCGCAGGCGATCGTGATTCCCTACAACCACTCGAACGTCGATAGTGACGAAGTGCTCTATTATTGCAACGACAAGTTCGGTTCGAGAAAAGGCATACAGGAAGGCTCGATCACCTTGCATCCGTTGGGGATTCCGCACGGACCGCAGCCCGGAGCGGTCGAAGCGTCACTCGGGGCCACGAGGACCGAAGAACTCGCGGTCATGCTCGATACGTTCCACCCTTTGAAGCTGACTGCCGACGCCCTCAGACTCGAAGACGAGGACTACTGGAAGAGCTGGCTGAAGTCCGGCTAGCCTTCCAAAGAGACTTCGAACGAAACGCCCCGCTTCACTATGGCCTCCATCATGAGGTCGCCGGGGAGGCTGGACTCGAAGGGAACGCACCCCTTGGCGATGGCCCCCCGCGCGATCTCGTGGGCGGCAATCGCGGTTGGAAACGCCGTCATCCGCTGCATCGCAGAAAGCCCTCTTGCCTCATCGGCGAACTCCCGGAGGCGTACGAAGTTGCGATTCCCGGCCCTTCCTACCACCTCGACGAGCAGGAGCACTTGGTCGCCCCCCTCCCCACGCCTCAACACGGGCTCGATGACGGACTCGAAGACCGACCTCGGCACGATCTCCTGCCCGTCGAGAAGCAGCGGGTCGGTCGACCAGAATCCGCACTCCTTGAACAGCCTCATCTTGTCGTAATGCCCTGGGTAGCGAAGGGTCTTGTACTCGTAGTTTTCGACCCGACCCTGGAATGTCCACGGGGCCGTGCCCGACCCTCCGCTCGTGACGAAGGCCTCCAACTCCCCGATTTCTGGGAACTCGACGCGTTGCGCCTCGGTGAGCGAGGGGATCGCCTCGACTGCGCCGTCACGCAAGACGTAAGCGATGTCGGCGTACTCCGAGATGAGGCCGGACACGTTGAACACAAGCCGATAGCCAAAAGGCGGCATCGGACTCACCGGAAGACCGCCGCACAACACCAAGGCCGAACTGGCACCCTCGCATCGGTCGATCAGCCACCCGGCGAGGAGGTTGCCGAGACCCGGAGCCAGCCCCGCGTCCGTCACGACCGTGATGCCCGCTTGCCGAGCCGTTTCGTCCCGCGCCAGAGTCTCTCTCGCCTCGTCTGTGTCGCCCCCCATGTCGATCAGGCTCACCCTTTCCGCGGCCGCTGCAGGGAACACGAGGGGGTGCATCCAATAGGGCAGGCACGAGATCGCCACGTCGCACCCGCGGATCACCTCACGGGTTCGAGCTTCGTCCCTGGCGTCGAGGACCCTGGGCACGAGCGCGTCGAAGCCGGTCTGCTCGGACAGCCACCGCTGCGCTTCTTGAACCTGAGCCGGGTCCTGGTCCGCCAACACGATGGACTCCGCCTCGCCCCGTAGCGCCAAGTCGAACGCCGCCGCCCGCCCTTGCAGTCCCGCTCCCAGAATCACGTACCGATACGCCATGTCGCCCCCATTCTGAAGGCTTACGGCTGCCGAGGTCGCGGTCTTGAGCCGGTTTCGCTGGCCGAATCCGCCAGACCGGTAAAATCAAGCGCCCATGCCGAAGCGCTATTACATCACAACGCCGATCTACTACGTCAACAGCGTCCCGCACATCGGGACCGCCCTGACGACGTTTGCCGCGGACGTGACCGCACGCTACCAGAAGATGCTAGGGCGCGAGGTCATGTTCCTGACTGGCACGGATGAGAACGGCCTCAAGGTGCTCGAAGCGGCAAACGCAGCGGGTAAAGACCCGATGCAGTTCGTGGACGAAGTGGCCGGTCAGTTCGTCGAAATCTGGCGCGGAATGAAGATCGAATTCGACGACTTCATTCGCACGACTGAGGAGCGGCACGTTCGCTGTGCGCAAGAGGTGTTTCAAAGGCTTCGGGAAGCCGGGCATGTCTACCCCGGAACGTATGAGGGCTGGTACGACGTATCGAGCGAGACGTTCTACAAGGAATCCGACCTCGTCGACGGGCTCAGCCCCGACGGAAACCCCGTCACTTGGGTCCAAGAGGAGAACTTCTTCTTCCGACTCTCCGACTTCGAGGAGCGCCTCTTGCAGCACATCGAATCGAACCCTCAATTCATCGTGCCGGAGGTTCGGCGAAACGAAGTCGTGGGGTTCCTGAAGCAAGGGCTGCGCGATGTCTGCATCACTCGCTCGAACCCTGGCTGGGGGATTCCGATCCCAGGCGACGACTCCAAGGTGATCTACGTTTGGTTCGACGCGCTCATCAACTACATCACCGCGACGGGTTGGCCGGATTCCGGATGGGAAGACCTCTGGCCCGCGGAGGTCGAATGGATGGGCAAAGACATCCTGACGCGATTTCATGCGACTCTCTGGCCTGCGATGCTGATGGGCTTGGGACTGCCTCTGCCAGCCACTCTCGTGGGGCACGGGTGGATGACGCTGGGCGGCGAGAAGATCAGCAAGTCGAAGGGCAACGTTGTGCGGCCTTTGGAGCTCGCCCAGGGGCTCTCCGAACTCACCGGATGCGAACGCGACCTGGCGATCGATGCGGTCCGCCACCACATGGCCGCGACCCTGCCCTATGAGGACGACACGGTGTTTACGCTCGAAGAGTTTCACAGGCGGTACAACACCGACCTCGCCAACGACCTTGGCAACGCCTTGAACCGGAGCATGGCGATGGCCGCCAAGTTCGTGGGCGGCGCAATCCCCGACGAGCAGCCCGAAGACGAGGTCGCTCAAGCGATCTCCCACAGCGTCGAGCAGTACCGTCGCCACATGGAGGCGTTTCGATTGGATCGCGCCTCGGCTGCGTCGCTCGAAGTCATCCGGTTCCTCAACAAGTACATCGATACGCGGGCTCCGTGGGCGCTGGCGAAGTCAGGCGACCCCGCCTTGCCGCGCGTCCTCTTTGGGATGGCGCTTTGCCTGCGAACCGCCGAGGGGCTGCTCAGGCCGTTCATGCCCGGGGTCGCCGACGCAATCGCGGCTCAACTGGGACAGGTCCCCTTAACGAGTCTCGAAGTCGTCGGGACGCCCCCTACGCTTCAACCCGGCTCGAAACTGGGCGAAGCCAGGCCGATGTTCCCCAGAATTCAAGCCGAGCGCGCTGCAGCACCCGAGCCCAAAGCCCAGCCACCAGAGCGTCCCCACCCCGCAAAGGAGGCCCCGCCCAGCGAACCGATCGGCATCGAGGACTTCGCGAAGGTCGAACTCAGGATAGGCAGGGTGCTGGAGGCGGAACCCCTTGAAGGCAGCGACAAGCTGTTGCGCCTGCAAGTCGTCGTCGGAAGCGAGACGCGCCAGATCGTAGCGGGGATTCGCTCCCAATACGCCCCGCTCGACCTCATCGGACGCCAGGTGGTCGTGGTCGCCAACTTGAAGCCGGCGATGTTGCGGGGCGCCGAAAGCCAAGGGATGCTCCTTGCGGCGGTCGATGGCGAAGGAGGCGCAATTCTCCTTCAGCCCGATCGCGAGGCCCCTGAAGGCGCAAAGGTGCGGTGAGGGCCACTCAGGGCCTCTTGGCGTAGCGGCTCTTCCATTCGTCGAGCAGACTCAACGCTTGGATCGGCGTGAGTTGGTTGAGGTCAAGCCCCTCGAGTTCACGGATCACCTCCGGTGTCTCCATCTCGAAGAGCGAGAGTTGCAACTTCGCGACGCCGATGTCCCGGACTTGCGGAGCCGAGGCGCCCTCTTCAAGCTCCGAGAGGATCTCTTGCGCGCGCTTGACGACCTTTGGCGGCAGACCCGCCATCTTCGCAACATGGACCCCGTAGCTACGATCCGTCCCACCTGGAAGCACCTTATGCGTCCACACCACTTGGTCGCCCACCTCGGCGACGCTGACTCGGAAGTTGCTAACCGTCGGCAACTGGTCTGCGAGCGCGTTGAGCTGGTGGTAGTGCGTCGCGAATAGGGTCTTCGATCCGATCTCAGCGAGCCGCTCGATCATCGCCCAAGCCACCGCCATACCGTCGAACGTGCTCGTCCCGCGGCCCACCTCGTCGAGGATGACCAAACTGCGCTCCGTAGCGTGGTTCAGAATGTTGGCGCTCTCGATCATCTCGACCATGAAGGTGCTTTGCCCGAGGGCGATCTCGTCGCGCGCGCCGATTCGAGCGAACACCCGATCGCAAACCCCGGCCCTCGCGCGCGAAGCCGGAACAAACGCGCCGATTTGCGCCATGAGCACAAGTAAGGCGGTTTGCCGCAAATAGGTCGATTTCCCGCTCATGTTCGGGCCGGTCAAGATGATCGTCCGCGTCTGCGGCTCTCCCTCTTCGGGCTCGAGCGACCCCAAAAGAATGTCGTTCGGGACGAAGCCCGGCTCGGCGTCTTCGACGACCGGGTGGCGAACCGTCTCAGCTTCCAGCACGTCTTCGGGCACGATTTCCGGCCGAACGTACGCCTTCCGAACGGCCGTCTCCGCGAAAGAACCCAGCGTGTCGAGTTCGGCAAGCGCCTGCGACGTATCGAGAAGCCTCCGAGAATGCCGCGTCGCCGATTGCATTAAGTCCAAGAAGAGTTCCGCTTCCAGGGCGATCGCCTTCTCCTCCGCCCCAAGAACGTGCGACTCCTGTTCCTTGAGGTCAGCGGTGATGTACCGCTCGGCGTTCGCGGTGGTCTGCTTGCGGATGTACTCGGCGGGAACCTTGGCGATTTGAGATTTCGGCACTTCGAGGTAGTAACCGAACACCGAGTTGAAACCTACTTTGAGGTTGCCGATCCCGGTCTTCGCTCGCTCAGCGGCCTCCAACTCGGCGATGAACTTCTTGCCGCTGCGCTGAATCTCCCTCAACCGGTCGAGTTCGGGGTCGAATCCGGATCGGATGATCCCTCCCTCCCGGGTCGAGAGAGGCGGGTCGTCGTTGAGAGCCGACTGCAGCTCCGACAGCAACTCATGGGGATCGAGAAGCCCCGCCCCCAACTCGGCCAGCCTGCCTTGCGCGACGGGTCGAACGCTCGCGGCGATGTCGGGAAGCCGTTCGAGCGAGTTTCGCAGTGCGGCAAGGTCCTTGGGAGTTGCCTTTCCCGTAGCGCATCGCGACACCAGCCGCTCGATGTCGGCAACGCCCTTTAGGGACTCCCGCAGGTCGAAGCGGGCCGCTGAGTTCTCCACAAGCCGACCGACCGCATCGTGACGTCGCCGGATCGCTTCCACGTCGAGGAGCGGCTGCTCGATCCACCTCCGCAAGAGTCGCGCGCCCATCGAAGTGCAGGTCTGATCGAGAACGGCGAGGAGGGTATACCGCCGCGACCCATCGCTCATGTTCTGGGAGAGTTCGAGGCTGCGCCGCGTGGCCGCATCGAGACGCATGAAGCTCTCCACCGAATAAGTGGCCACCGCATCGACATGGCCCAACTGCAAACCGTTCTTTTCGGCGTAGGTCAAGATCATCGAGGCCGCAATCACCGCGCTCGGCTTGTCCTCACAGCCATACCCTTCGAGGTGGCTCGCCCCCAACTGCCGGAGAAGGGTCTTTTTCGCCCGGTCGGCTCGGGGCGACTCGATGCAACTCACCGCGCTGCCGAGCCCTCGCGAAGCCAAGTCGCCGAACTCCTGCGTTTCCTCCGATACAAGAAGTTCCGACGGGGAGATTCGTGCAAGCTCGTTGAGCAGGCTTTGCTGCATCTCCTCGCCTTCGATCTGCGTGACGGCAAACTCGCCGGTACTAGAATCGAGCACGGCGAGCCCCAACTTGCCGTCGTGCAAGCACAGCGCCGCAAGGAAGTTGTTCCGAGACGAATCGAGCAAGGAGTCCTCGACCACGGTTCCGGCGGTCAGCACCCGCGTGACCCCCCGCTTCACCAGCCCCTTGGCTTGCTTGGGGTCTTCAAGCTGATCGCACAGCGCAACCTTGAAGCCCTGTCCTACCAGCCGCGCGAGGTACTTCTCGACCGAATGGTACGGAACGCCCGCCATCGGGACCCGGTTGTCGCCGTCGTCCCTCGCCGTGAGGGTGATTTCGAGCGCTCGAGCAGCGGTCTCAGCGTCTTCGCCATAGAACTCGTAAAAGTCCCCGACACGCATCGCGAGCAGCACCCCCGGATGCTCCGCCTTGGCGGCGAAGTACTGGCGCATCATGGGGGTCTTGGGTTCCACCGTGAAGGGAGTATGGCGCACCTGGTCGTCCGCAGGGAATCCGCATTCCTCGAATGAGGGGTTCGGCCTGCCTCAAGGCCGCACGGGGCGGCGCACCGGGGGACCTGCTTACCTGCCGCTCCGAAAGCGGACCCGAGTTCCATCAGGCAGCAACCGGGTTCGGGGAGAAGACTTCGAAAAGAGCGGTGGCTTGGCGCGAGCCGATGTAGGGGCTTCATCCATGGCATCACGGCGCGGGGAATGTTCCGCCGCGCCGTGAGATTATCCGCCGAAGGGGACGATCGCCTTGTCGGCTCCAATGACGACCGTAGCGTTACCCGATTCGATCGCCTGGAGCAATCGGAGTTGGGCGAGGGCAAAGGACTGGAGAACTAGGTGGACAAGAACAAAACGGCCCTGACGAATCAGGACCAGTTTGTTTCGCGATCGCTGAACTCTCGCTATGGTTGCGGGGATCCTAGAATCCCGCCATACAGATCTCCAAAATGAGACTTGTTGGAGCATCCGCAGGCTTCTTTCAGATACTAGTTGTATGATATCCCAATGGATGGAAGACTTGTCTATGGTCTTGACCTGGGCATCAACAATGTCGGCTGGTGCGCGCTTCGAAAGCAGAAAGATGGCGTAGACATCCTAGCGGTCGGTACGTTCGTCTTCGATTCGCCGCTTGCCGACGAAAGCAAACCTGGCGAGGGATTGAAGAGCAAACTGCGAGGCCAGTTCCGACGTGCCCGCCGCACGACGCGCCGCCGCCACCAGCGAAAGATGGACCTGTATCGACTCCTTGCCAAGCATGGCTTCTTGCCAAGGAAGATGGCGGACAGAGTTGAGCTCTTCTGCAAACAGACTGACCCCTACGCGCTTCGCGCCGCCGCGCTCGAACGCAAGTTGGAGCCCTACGAACTCGGGCGAGTGCTTTGCCATCTCAACCAGCGCCGGGGGTTCCTCAGCCCGCGCGATCTGATGCTGTGGGGCACGACAAGGTTTGAGGACGACGAGGAACCGGAAGAGGGCGCCGCGGGGAAAGACAAAGACGAAGAGCGAGGTCAGATCAAGAAGGAACTCAGGCGCACGCGGGAAGAAATGGCCGGTTTCGAGACTGTTGGGGCGTATCTGAACTCTCGGCTACGACAGGGCGCGACCGTTCGGAAGAGGAAGATCAAGGGAGCCACCCAAGCGCAGCAAAGGGCGGAAGACGAGCGCCGGTTCCGCCGCACTGATCGCCACATGATCGAGCACGAGTTTTGGACGATCATGGATCGCCAAGCCTCTCACAATCCTCTCTTGACCAAAGACCTGCAAGGCCAGATCCATGATCTTCTCTTCTTCCAGCGCATCCTCGCGGCAGACGCGAGCACCAGGGGGAAATGCACCTTCTACAAGAACGAACTGAGGATGCCTCGCGCGGGCCTCACGGCGCAGAAGTTCGTCCTCGCCCAAGACGTGGCGAACCTGTCCGTCATGCCGTCCCCAGAGGCAGAGTTTCGTGTTCTAACACCAGAAGAGCGCGAGCGCTTAGTCGCCGAACTGATGAAAGGAACGGACTTGGCCTGGGACGAGGTTCGGAAGGAACTGGAACTTCCTGCCGCGATCTTCAATATCGAACCGGCCAAGTACAAGATCATCGGCAAGGACGGCAAGGAAAAGACCGTCACCCAAAAGTCCGGCACAAAGGAAAAGCTCCGTGGCAGCCAGACCGTCGCAAGAATGCGGCGGATCCTTGGCGACAAGTGGGACCTGCTGGGCGAACAAGCCCAGCGCGAGCTCGTGGGAGAGATCGTCAGCATTCGCGACTGGAAGCAGCACCCCAACAAGAGACCCGAAGCGTACCGCCGCCTCGACTTGTTCCAGAAGGATCGCCCTAGTAAGAACGGCGTCAAGTTCTCCGAGCGCGAAGCCAACGAACTGGCCACCGTGGACCTTCCGGAGGGCTACCTCAGCGTAAGCCTCAAGGCCGCAAAAAAGATTCTCCCGCACATGCTGAAGGACAAGGTGTACAGCGAAGCCTGCCAGGCGGCGGGTTTCGACCACGCCAACCCAGAGGGAGAGTTGCCAACCGTGGACCGGCTCACCTTCCCGACCGATAAGGACATCGCGCACGCCGTCGTGCGGGCGAGCGTACGCGGGGCCGTGCGCATCCTGAACGCCCTGCATAGCGATTACGGCAAGCCTGACGCCATCCACATCGAGCTCCCCCGCGACCTGGCGATGGGCGCCGAGCAGCGCGAAGAAGTCGAGAAGCGCCAGCGCAAGAACGAAACCGAACGAAAGGAAATCGCCAAGGACCTGGTCGCTCTTGGCTACAAACCCAACGGAACGAACATCAAGAAGGTGCGCCTGTGGAAGGAACTCGGTGGCGCCGCTCTCCCCTATGAGCCTGACGTACTCATCCCAGACCTCAAGGCGCTCATGTCCGGCGACTACGAGGTGGACCACATCGTCCCCCGAAGCCACGCGCTGGACAGCGGCATGGCCAACCTCACCCTCTGCACCCGAGAGTTCAACACCCAGGTCAAGGGAAACCAAACGCTGTGGGAGGCCGTGGGCCAGCGGGAACCAGAGCGTTGGCGGCGCATCGAGGCGCACGTCAAGAGCATCAAGAACATGCCGCTGCACAAGCGGCAGCGCATCCTGGCCAAAGAACGGCCCGAGGACTTCTCTGGCAGGCACCTGGCCGCCACAGGCTACATCAGCCGCGAGGTGCTCAAACTCGCTCAACGGATGGTCGAGAACAAGACCGACGTCGTAGTGGCGCCGGGACGGGCGACCTCCGAGTTCCGGAAGTTCTGGGAGATAGAAGACATGGTGCCGCTGCACCCCGAGGAGCAAGCGATAGAGGACGCCTGGAAAGCGTTCTTGGCAAAGGCGGACGCTGGTCAAGCGACCGAGGAAGACGTCAAGAATGCGAAGCCGCCCGGCAAGACCCGCAGCAATTTCAAGCACCACGCGCTGGACGCCATCGTCGTGGCGCTCGCCGATCGCAAAAGCCTCAAGGCTATGACCGACTTCTTCCAGCTTGTGGAGCTTCGCGATCCGCGTTTGAGAGATAAGGAGCACCGAAAGCTGGAACGGGCTAAGACGATGCCCGATCCGAACCTTCGCAACAAGGTCGCGGCGGCATTGGAGCGCGCGGAGATCGTGCACCGTCCTCAGCGAATGCCAAAGGGCCAGCTTCACAAGCAGCAGCCGGATGAGAACGTCGTGCGGGGGATGCGTAATGGTGAGCCTTGGGGAACCGAGGTTGTCGGAAAACACCTCGTGAAATACGACCAGGAAGGCCGGCCGGCCCAGGCGTACCCGCTCGGGAGCAACCACCACGTCGTCATCTGGGAAACAACGCAGCCGAACCAGAAAGGGGAGTACGAGCGAGCGGCGGAAGTCGTGACGATGTTGGAGGCGGTGCGGCGTCGCGATGGCGCAGCCGCGGCCCGAAAGTGGAACAAGGACCACCCTGAGGGACCCCTGCGGCCCATCGAACCGGTCATTCGCAAGACGCGGCCGGAGCCCGGCTGGCGGTTCGTAATGGCGTTGTGCAAGGGGGATATGGTGGAGATGTCGGACGGGTCACTCGGACTGATCGAGTCGATTTCGATAGACAAGGGCGGCCAGTACGATTGCGGGATCTGGCATCCGTTTGTGGCAAACAAAATGAAGGACAGGACGCCTAAGAACGGATACCTGATCACCCGAGTCAGGAGCGAAAGAGACTTTGGCAAGATTGCGGCGCGAGTCGTCCTCGACCCCCTTGGCCAAGTCGTCTATCGCGAGGGCGGGCGCGAGTGAAGCGCTCGGTCGCCGTGCAGCGCCCAGCCCGTCTCAGCGTCGAACGGGCGCAGCTCCTGATAGAAAACGACGCGGGCAGGCACACGGTGCCCCTCGAGGACCTCGGGATTCTCGTCTTGGACCACGACGCGATCGCCGTCTCGGGCCCGCTTCTGGGGGAACTCGGCGAACAGCGGGTGGCGGTCGTCGTGTGCAACGCCAAACACCTTCCCAGCGCGATGCTCCTGCCCTATGAAGGCCACTCCCTGATGGCTCAGACGCTACGGGGGCAAATCGAGGCCAGCAAGCCAGCGAAAAAGCAAATCTGGAGGCAAATCGTGGTAGCCAAGATTCAAAGCCAATCGCGGTTTCTCCAAGACAAGCTGGGCCACGATTCCGGCCTGGGTTCGCTATCCAATCAGGTGTTAAGCGGCGACAGGTCCAACCGTGAGGCAGTAGCCGCTGGCGTTTATTGGGACGCGCTCTTTGGAGGGGACTTTGTCCGCCTTCGCAGGGCCGAAATGGCGGAGTCCGGACCCGGACTGGACCCCACCTTCCGAACTGCCAACGCGCTTCTCAATTATGGGTATGCCGTACTGCGGGCTGCGGTTGCGCGCGCGATCGTGCTAGCCGGCCTCCATCCTGCGCTCGGCGTTCACCATAGACACCGTGAAAATACCTTTTCTTTGGCGGATGACCTAATGGAACCGCTTCGAGTCTTGGTAGATCGGCAAGTCTGTGATATCTTAGAAGGAGAGCCGGACTTACCGCAGGACCTGACGCCGTCGCTCAAACGGGGCGTACTCACGGTCTTGGCAGCAGAAGTCACCTGGGAAGGGGGGCGATGGCCGCTGGACGCGGCTTTGGAGGCCTATGCCGTCCAGGTGCGAAAATGTCTGCTCAGCGAAACCAAGGCGCTGGAAGTTCCCGGCGCATAGTGTTCGGAGGAATGCGCTCGATGTGGGTGCTCGCCCTCTTTGACTTGCCCGTCGAGACGAAAGTCCAACGAAAGGCGTATCGGCGCTTTCGCGACCGCCTCCTCGGAAAGGGCTTTGTAATGCTTCAGTACTCGGTGTATGCGCGACCCTGCTCAACCCACGAAGCGGCGGAGAAGCATTCTCAATTCGTCGAGTCTCACGTTCCTCCGGAGGGGCAGGTTCGCTTGCTGAGCCTGACCTCCCAGCAGTTCGCGCGCATGAAGTGTTTCTTCGGAAAACTGCCGTCCGCTCCCGAGAAGGAGCCCGAGCAGCTCTCGTTTTTTTAACGGGTTAGCCCCGGTCCGTTGCCGATTTTGAGTTCAAAATCGCCCCGAACCGGGGCCGGATAGTGTATCTGAAAGAAGCCCGTCCGGATGCCCCAACTACCCAGGCGTCGATGTCCGCGAGGGCATGAGTGTATCTGAAAGAAGCCCGTCCGGATGCCCCAACCCTTTGTCGCGAGACCAAATTGCGCCAACGAGTGTATCTGAAAGAAGCCCGTCCGGATGCCCCAACGCCAGCGACGCGCGGGACAATCGCGCCGAGAGTGTATCTGAAAGAAGCCCGTCCGGATGCCCCAACTGGCGTTCCGCGTCGTCATGATCGTCGTCAGTGTATCTGAAAGAAGCCCGTCCGGATGCCCCAACGAGGACGACCGCGGAGCCGGTGATGAGTCTAGTGTATCTGAAAGAAGCCCGTCCGGATGCCCCAACTAAAGAGCAACGCCCCACTTCGCGGCGAGCAGTGTATCTGAAAGAAGCCCGTCCGGATGCCCCAACCACGAATGCGGGAACTGCAGGTTCGAATCGAGTGTATCTGAAAGAAGCCCGTCCGGATGCCCCAACCGGCTCCACACAAACGGCAGGTGGCGGCTCAGTGTATCTGAAAGAAGCCCGTCCGGATGCCCCAACTGTCGTGCAGCGCGTCCACATCGTCGAGGAAGTGTATCTGAAAGAAGCCCGTCCGGATGCCCCAACAGCGCCTCCGATCAGCGCGGCCAGCGCCTCAGTGTATCTGAAAGAAGCCCGTCCGGATGCCCCAACAGACCTGAGCGCGGGGTCATCAGGCGTCACAGTGTATCTGAAAGAAGCCCGTCCGGATGCCCCAACAGTATCAAGGGCTTCATCGACGGGGTCGAGAGTGTATCTGAAAGAAGCCCGTCCGGATGCCCCAACTTCGAGGACGCCGCAGAGCGGCTGCTGTCGAGTGTATCTGAAAGAAGCCCGTCCGGATGCCCCAACCCACTCCACACACACGGCGGGGCACCGCTCAGTGTATCTGAAAGAAGCCCGTCCGGATGCCCCAACTCCGAAATCGTCCTCGCACTCACGCCCCGGAGTGTATCTGAAAGAAGCCCGTCCGGATGCCCCAACCACCAATGCGGGAACTGCAGGTTCGAATCGAGTGTATCTGAAAGAAGCCCGTCCGGATGCCCCAACGCAGCGATTGGGTGTACCCAAGCGTCGATGAGTGTATCTGAAAGAAGCCCGTCCGGATGCCCCAACCACCCAGACCGCCGCTCGAACTCGTCGATAAGTGTATCTGAAAGAAGCCCGTCCGGATGCCCCAGCAGCCCCCAACTACCTCACCAATAGCGCCAGGTCCAGGAACTGGCCGCCTTCATCCTGATGGCAATGCACGGCAAGGACGTTACCCCCCGGTCGCACCGCCTTAAGAAACGAGTCCGTAACGTCGAAGCCCTCGTAGCGGTCGTTCCATGCGCCTTCGGACGACCGCCAAAGAACCGCGCCGTTGAGGTACACGGTAGTGGCGTTATCGTAATGAATCACGAGCCGAACCGACACCGCGCTCGTTCCGTCCCAATCGAACCGCTGCCGGACATAGAGATCGCTCGTCGTCCAAGGCGTTCGAGTCGAGGGCTCCCAACCCTCCTTTCGTCCAAACCCCGAGTGGCCCGAGGCCCAGCTTGCATCGTCGAACCCAGGCGCCTCCCAACCTTGCGGAGGGGTCTCGAACGTGAATCTCCATGCGCGAGAGAGTTCGCCGTCAGGGCGCGCGCCGACGATCACGCGCCATCCGTCCTCGATCGGCGCGCCGAACGATAGCGGAGGCGATTTCTCATAAGCCGCCGCGCGTGAGTTGATCGCGCGAAGCCTCTCCAAATCGAACTTGGGGCGCCGGTCGAACGTGAAAAGCCCGTTCCGCTCCTGCTCGACGTCGGTGAGTTGGGTGTAACAGAACCCGAACATCCGGGGGTGGTCCAGCAGCGCCTCGGCCAGCCCTTGGTAGCGCGAATAGAACTCATCGAGTGACTTCGGCACGTTGCCGTATCCCCAGCCTCCGCCGACGTCCCATCCGATCCCACCGTATTCGCTGATCATGAACGGAACGGTTGGGGTGCGCGAATATCGGGACGGAAGAGCGGAGTCGGGAGAGAATTGGCCCCGCCATCGCGCCCTAAACACGCCGGGGTCTTGTTCGTAGTCGTGCGCGTCGAGAACCTCTGGGTAAGGGTGCCCGTGAGCCCAGCCGCTCGTTTCGATCACGGGGCGAGTGGGGTCGATCTGCTTGGTGAGTTCGACGACACTGTACTGGAGCGGGATGGCCTCCCGCATCGTCTCGTTGAACGGGCACCACCCGATGATGCTGGGGTGATTCCGGTCGCGGCGCAGCACTTCGACCCACTCGTCGAGGATCGGCAAGTTCACCTCAGGGAGTGCGTAGTTCGCGCCATAACTCGGCGCTTCTCCCCAAACCAAATAGCCCAGCTTATCGGCCCAGTAAAGGAACCTCGGCTCGAAGACCTTCTGGTGCAGCCGCGCTCCGTTGAATCCCGCCGCTTGCGCCAGCTCGATGTCGCGCCGGAGAGCCTCGTCGGTGGGCGCGGTCCAAACCCCGTCTGGATAGAAGCCCTGATCGAGCACCAGCCGTTGGAAAGTCGGCTCGCCGTTGATCAGAATCGCCGCCCCGCGAATCGTGACCTCCCTCATACCCGCATAGGAGTCGATTCGGTCCAGTTCGCGGTCCCCTTCCCAAAGCGTGAGCCGAAGTCGATAGAGATGGGGGCTGGCTGGGGACCAAAGCTTTGGGTCCGCAAGGGGAAGCTCGAGTCGGGGATGCCGCCAATCCCCCGCCGAATCCGCTTGCGCGACCCTTCGATCTCCCTCGAAGACCTCCGCCCGAAGCCGTTGGTTCGCAGAACCGCGCTTGATTTCGGCTCTTAGCTCGAACCGGCTCTTCTGGAGGTTCGGAGTGACGACGAAGTCCTCGATGTACGACTCGCCCACGCCTTCGATCCAGACCGTCTGCCAGATTCCCGTCGTTCGCGTGTAGAAAATGCCGTGGCTTTCCGGTCGGGAAGACTGTTTGCCCAGAGCCTGCAGCCCGCTCCGAGGGTCGTCAAACGCATGGACGACGACCTCGTTTTCGCCTTCCCGCAGACGTTCCGTAATGTCGAACGAGAACGGTGCGCTGCCGCCCACATGCGATCCAACGCGGACGCCGTTGACCCAGAGGGCCGTCCTCCAATCCACAGCCCCAAAATGGAGGATCACCCTGTCGGATTTCCAATTCGACGGAACTCGAAACTTTCTGCGATACCCCACGTTTCGCACGAACTCCTTTCGACTCAGGCCCGAAAGCGGGCTTTCCCTGCAAAACGGGACGACGATGCGGTCGGGGAAGTCGACTCCCGGCTGGAATAGGGCCTGATCGTCGTCGGTCTCGGCGAACTCCCAAACGCCGTTGAGGTTGAGCCACTCCGATCGGACTCGGTCGGGCCGTGGGTGCTCGGGCCGGGGGATTTCAGAAGCGTTCATGGTGGAAGGAATGAGGCAGGCGATCATCAGAGCAATGGGAATCACAGTCTTCTCCCCGTGTCGTGCCTATTCTGGCGCATCGCCAACACGGCGAGGTCGCCCGCGCGTCCATCGGTTCGGAGGAAGAAATGTCGACGCTCACATTGCTGGCCATCTGCGCTCTCACGGGCTCCGCTATGCTGCCGCTGCCCCCAGTCCAACAAGGTTCCCAGGGCGGACAAGGAGGAGGGGGAGGTTTTGGTTTTGGAGGGAGCTCTGGCGGATCTGGAGGATGGAACGCGGGGCGTTCTGACCCGAGCCTGAATCTCTTGCGGGAACAAAGGAATCTGTTTCTCAGCCCGAGTGACCGCACGGAGTGGACGTTCGAAGCCACCCCCAACGAGACCGTTCTCATTGCAGTTCGAAGCAACCTCTTCGACCCGGCGGTCGCCTTGGTGGGGCCCGACGACAAGGTCCTTGCCGAAAACGACGACATCGCACCCGGAAACCAAATGGCCCAGGTGATTTATGATGTCAATGCTACTGGAACGTATAAGGCCGTTGTGACGAACTACAAGGGTACTGCAGGGGGGCCTTTCGAACTCACATTCAGTCGATTCCGGTCGATCCCATTCGAACTCGGCACTCCGGGCGTACCGAAATCTGACATCCTTCCAATTTGGGCGAAGATACGCTTCGAGGCAGACCAAGACTACATTGTGAGCCTCCGCTCTGGACGCACGATTGGCCTTCCTGTCCTCTTGAACCCCAAGGGCCAAGCCTTCGCTTCAGTCTACGAGTTCCACATCGGTCGCGGAATCGAGCGATATCGACTGCGGGTCAAGGAGCCTGGGACTTACTACGTCTCGTTCCCTTCGATGATCGATTTCGATATGCTTCAATTCGATCGTGTAAACTTGCGAGCCCTCGATCTGGGCTCGGTCGAACAGCAGGAACTACGGAACTCGCAGGTCCACGACTGGGCGATTCAAGCTAAGCGCGGGGAGGTCTACCGGTTGTCTCTGGAAGGGGACCCTCAGGACTTTGTCATGAGCCAGGCCTTTCCGCCGAGAATTCCAGGGGAGCCCGATCGGGCCGTGTTTCTTCGAGAGATCGACAACGTCAAGACGATCGTGTTCACCGTCACGTCGGATACGACTGCCTACTTCTCCGTAGCTCAGCGAGTGGGGGACCCATCGACCTATCGACTCGGTTTGACCCGAATTGACAGGCCCTGGCCTCAGGCCGATGTCCTGACCTCGAATTTGGATTGGTTTCAGACCGAAGTGTGGCGGTTTCAGACGAAACCGGGCGAGATTATGAGGATTGAAGCGCAGTCACCGACCTTCGTGCCCCGCATGACGGTCGTTCAAGACTCTTCCACGGTAATTCACGGTGCTCTTCAAGGCGCAACGTCGAAAGTCAGTACCCTGATTACAACGAGAAGCAACAGTCCGATCACCGTAGCCGTCCAGGGGGGCGGTAGGGGCGAATACAGTCTCAAGAAGGAAGTCATCGCTGCCAAGAGGCTTCAACTCGGGGCCAATCGTGGAGAACTCCAGAAGGGGCTTCCCGACGTATGGCGGTATAGGGCCGAGGCTCCTGGTGACTACGTTCTGCGCTTCAGTTCGAAGGAATTCCGGGGAATGGTTTCAGCCTTGAGTTCGTCCGGGGCAACGATTGCGCAAACAGCGGATCGGACCTCAAACTCCGACATCTTAAGATTGCGGCTTGGCAAAGGCGAGGTCACGATTGTCGTCTCCGGGGTGGGAGACTCCACGGGAAGCTACGAGCTTCGCTGGGTGGATTTGGAAGGGTAGATCACCGAATCAGCGCTGCGGGTGCGGCAAGAATAGGGCGGCTCGGCCCTCCGGTCCGAGTCAGCTTACGCCTACGGCAACTACCCGAACGCCAGCACAGCAAACACGAGTGCGACGAGAGCGCTTAGGCTCGCCAGCTTGCCGAAGTTCTCGATGTTCTTAGCTGCGCCAGTGTCGCCGCGCTTGATTCTTTGCCCCAGGTGGGCGATGATCCCCACCGCCAAGGTCAACACGATCACCGCGCCGAGCTTCACCTTGAACAGGGTCGGGAGCATTTCCCACCCGTTCCAACGGGTGTAGATGAGCGTGATTCCCGTCGCCCAAAGCAACGCAAGACCCACTTCGCCAATGCGGGACATGATCGGGGGAATGGGCCGAAGGACGGGCTGCATTTCGGGAGCGGTTCGCGCATTCACCACCGACACGACGATGTTCGTGATCCCTACCGAAAAGCCCAGCGTGAGCCCAAGGTAATGCACGATTAGGAGCACTTGATTGAGGGTTTCCATGACTTCGACGACCTCTTTCCAGAAGACGCATCCAGGCCGCCTTGAGATGCGTGGGGCCCATCCGCGACCCCGCGAGGCGTCCCGCTTCGGGGGCGACTGCCGTACAATCAGTATATGAGGACCTCCCGCGCCAGGTTTTGGGCAGCGGTTGCCCTCGCGGCAGCGACGGTGCCGTCCGGGCTGGCGTGTATCTGGGATGGCGACACGCTCGCCGCAGAGGTTCGGCATCGGGGATACCTCGTACTCGACGCTCTTACGGGACGGTTCGACCGGCTTCCCCCCGAGTACTACCGAAAGCGCTATGAGATCGCCTCCGAGCGCATCGCAAAGGACCCCAGCGCCCTCGCTGCCTACGACAACGCCGCGGTCGCATGTGAACGCTTAGGGCGAACGGACGAAGCGATCGATTGGATGCTCAAGAAGCAGGCGGCGATGGAAGCGTTGCCTGTCCACGACAGGGCCGCGCGAGACGACGCAAGGTATCGCTTCCACGCCAACATCGGGACGTTCTATGCCCATCGGTGGGTCGCCGGGGGAGCGAAGCGAGACGATCCCGACGCCCTCGCTGCCCTCGATCATCTGACGAAGTGCATGGCGATCAACCCAGAGGCTCACTTCGGCAGAGAGGTAGTCCAACTGGGCATGATCGAGTGGCTCAATTCGGAGCGGAAGCAACATTTGGGCGACCACCTCGCGGAGAGAGTGATGTCGTCCGTTCCCTACGCAATGGATTCCTCTAACAATGTCCTCGCCGAAGGCCTTGCGGGTTTGGTTCTTTTGGGCGCGGCTTGGGAAAGCGTAGATGTGTACAATTGCATGGCTCATAAGCTCAACTTTTCGTTCGACAGTTCCCTCTCCTTCGTCGCTGCGCTCAGGGTCGAAGAACTGCTTCAGTCAGGAAAGAGGCCTTTGGACCAATCGGAGGGCTGGCGAATAACCCTCGACGACGCCGCTTCCTTTTGGGAAGACCAGTACAAGAAGAGGTACCGAACTGAACTCACGAAGGTCTATTCCCAGCTAAGGGCGGCGGGAGACGAGTACGTGCGGAAGCGGAACGAGTATGTGCTTGCTCGCTTGGCGGAGGGCCGTCATCCGGACTCCGACGGAGGATTCTGGTCCGATTGGACCGAGCCAGCGCGTGTGGAACTCCCGGACCGTCGCGCGTTGACCCAATCGCAGTTTGCCCTCGTTCAGACGCTTCTCGCAGGCGGGATCCTCGCCGGCGTCGTCATTCTGATCCTCGTGGCGTCCCGAGTGTCCCGAAGCAGAAAACGAGCCCGGTAGGTACAATTGAGCCGGTGTCTTCCCCCATACGAAACGTAGGGATCATTGCGCACGTCGACCACGGCAAGACGACCTTGGTCGACGCGCTGTTTCGTCAGGCGGGCCTCTTTCGAGAGAACCAGCACGTGCAAGACCGCGTTATGGATTCCAACGAACTCGAACGTGAGCGCGGAATCACAATCCTATCGAAGGTCGCGAGCTTTCGGTACCGCGAATACAAGATCAACATCGTCGACACCCCCGGCCACGTCGATTTTGGGGGCGAGGTCGAGAGGGTGCTCAGCATGGTCGATGGGGTCCTTCTGGTCGTCGACGCTTGCGAAGGTCCAATGCCGCAGACTCGCTTTGTGCTCAAGAAGGCGTTCCTAAACGGCCTGAAACCGATCGTTTGCATTAACAAGATCGACCGCGAGGGCGCGCGGCCTCTCGACGCCTACGACAAGACGATCGACCTGTTCATCGATCTCGGCGCGAACGAAGAAGACCTGTTCTTTCCCCACCTCTACACGTCAGGCTCGGGTGGGTTCGCGCGGGTGGCTCCGGACGGCGGCGAGTCGGATATGCGCGAGCTTCTCGAAATGATCGTGAACTCGGTTCCCCCGCCCCCCGCCGAAGTCTCCGCGCCCGCGCTGCTCCAGGTCAACAACCTCGATTACTCCGACTATATGGGCCGGATGTTCGGTGGCAAACTCTTGGCGGGGACTCTCCGAGTTGGAGATAAGTTGGTCCACGCTCGTCAAGGGAAGCGAACGCCGTTCACGGTCACCAAGCTTTGGACGTACGAGGGACTCGAACTCAAGGAAAGCGGCGAGGTCAGGGCCGGCGAGATCGCCATGATGTCCGGCCTCGACGACGTTCGCACGGGCGACACGCTCAGCGAAGCGGCAAGTCCTCAAGAGCTCCCCCCGATCGAAATCGAGCCTCCGACCCTCGCCATGAGCTTCTACGCGAACAACTCGCCGCTCGCGGGCAAAGACGGAGGCAAGTTCCTCACGATCCACAAGATTCGGGACCGACTCGAACGAGAAGAGAAGGTGAGCGTCGCCTTGCGAATCGATCCGGACGCTCCGCCCAACACCGTCAAGGTCAGGGCACGGGGCGAACTGCAACTCTCGGTCCTGGTCGAAACGATGCGCCGAGAAGGGTACGAAATGGCGATCAGCCGCCCTGAAGTGCTCCTCCAGCGCGACGAGGCGGGCAGGCTCACCGAGCCCCACGAACTGATCCTCCTCGAAGCTCCCGAGGACGCCGTCGGTTCGGTCATGGAGGAACTGAGCCGGAGGCGGGCCGATCTCAGGAGCATGGAGCCTCCGGGAGCAGGGCGAGTCAAACTCACGTACGCCATCCCCACGCGAGGACTGATCGGCTTCCGGTCTCACTTCCTCACCCTGACCCGGGGCGAAGGGCTTCTGAGCCAAGAATTCGAGGGCTATTCGGTGTTCAAGGGGACCGTAGAATCCCGACCCCGAGGAGCGCTCATCGCCAAGGACCCCGGCAAGGTCACCCGATACGCCTATGAGGACATTCAGGAGCGAGGGGTCTTGTTCTACCCAGTCGGAACCGACGTTTACGGCGGCATGATCGTCGGGGAGTGCGCACGAGATGAGGACATGGTCGTCAACGTGACCAAAGAGAAGCATGCGACCAACATCCGGTCGTCGACTTCCGAATCGACCACAGTTCTCGATCCTCACCGGGAGCTTTCACTGGAGCAAGCCCTTAGCTGGATTCGCGACGATGAACTGCTCGAGGTGACGCCCAAGTCGCTACGCTTCCGCAAGAAAGTCCTCGATCACAGCGAGCGCCGAGTTGCCGAGCGAAAGGGCCAAATGCTACCGGCGTAATCGCCGTTCGACCAAGCGCCTCCGCTTGGGATCGTGCTCCCACCTGCTCCGTTCGTGTTCTTCGGTCTCCTGGGCGAGTCTTGCGAATTGCTCTTCGGTCCCCCGCGCCTCGATCGCGACGAACAACTCGCGTTCCTCCCACCGTATATGGCCGGCGAGGGCCTGCCCCAACGCCTTGAACCGTTCGGCGCTCGAATCGCCCTCTCGAACCGCTCCGAAGTGAGCCTCGAGCTCCCGGTGTTCCGAGTGGAGCCGAGCCCTCTCTTCGGGAGTGGCGATCTCGGCGAGCAGCAGCTCCTCCGAATCGAAATGGCTCTGGAGATCGCGCTCCCAAGCTTCCTCCAATTCACCTCGGGCGGCGATTCGCTGTCGGGGTTCCGCTTCGGCCAACTTGAGAGCCTTGCGAGCTAAGATCAACCCGTCGTTGTGGTCTCTCGAAAACGGCTCAAGGGCGGGATGCCGGGTCATCGCTCTAGTTGCTTCGCCTGGATGCGCCGATCCCCTCGGGAGCGGCTGTTAGGTTCCCCCATCGCCGAGCGAATCTTCGGCGCCATTCAGCGCCCCTCCCGCACTGGATCGGGGAAGTCCCGGTACAAGGCGCTGCGGAATCCCCGAACCCGGGAAAACACCGCCGCATGAAGGGACTCGACTTCAGGGTCCCTTCGAGCCACCCGCAGAAACGCCTCGTCCATTTGCGCCAAGTCCTGAAACTCCATCGAGATGTTGAACTCGCCGAGGTCAGGGGGGCCAAAGCCAAGCTTCCGTCTTCGAATCCGGAACGCTTCCAAGTGCCCCAGCCCGCGCAAGTAGCCTAAGTACGTTTCCACAGCCCGGACGAATTCGAGGTCGTTGACTCCTGGGGCTAGGTCGACCCAGGTCTCATAGGTATCCACGAGAAAATCGTACCTGCCCGAGTCCGGCAGCCGAAGCTACCTTCGGGCGGCCACGAGAATCTTCAGCCACTTTTCACTGAAGAGGTAATCGGTCGTAACCTGGCCCGCGCCCGCGCTACTGTGGCAGAAGTAGCCGTTGCCGAGATAGATCCCGGTGTGTCCGACCTTGTCGCGCTTGCGGTCCCAGAAATAGAGCCGGTCGCCCGTCTGAAGGTCTTCGTACCTGGTCACGGGCGATCCTACGAGGGCCTGTTCAGCGGCTGTCCGAGGGAGGTCGACTCCGATCTGGCCGTACACGAACTTCACGAACGCCGAGCAGTCGATCCCCCGGTTCGGGTCGTTGCCTCCCCACTGATAGGGCGTGCCGATGAACCTCGTGGAGTAGCCAGCCGCAACTTGCCCGGTCGTCCCCCCGCGAGACATCAGCGCGGTGCTGCCTCGGGAACTCGCGCTCGAAGAGGCCTGCGTCGTCACTTCGTAAGGCAGCTTGGCGACGGCCTCGGATTTCATGTAGCCGTACTTGCCGTTGGCCATCAAGACCTTCACCCAAGCGTCGTACTTGTGCTCGTCGACCACCAAGTACTCATAGGGCTTGACCCGGTAATAAACCCGCGACTTGACGTTGTCGGTGAAGTAAATGGGCTCGCCTCGGAGCGCTTGCGCGAGCTTGCCCAGCACCCGCAGGTTCTCGCGGGATGACTCCTGGGCGCATACGATCCCCGCCGCGAATAGCAGCGAGATCGAACTCACCAGGCTCAAAACTTTCATTCGAAGCATCAGTTTATCACAGGCTCCAACCCATCGCGACTCCACGCGCAGGCCGGGCTCTTGGTATTCCGTATTATCGGCGCAGTCCCGAGGACCCTACACCGCGATATTTGCTCGGGTGAACGCACTCAGCACCCTCAGCCCGTCTTCGTACCCGAAGGATTTTCGGGTCGCTCGCTCGGGGTGCGGCATCATTCCGAGTACGTTTCCCTTGACGTTGAGAATTCCCGCAACGTTCAAGAGCGAGCCGTTCGGGTTGGCGGTTGGGTCGAGTCGCCCTTCCCTCGTGCAATAGACGTAGGCGATCCTGTGCTCCGCGCGAAGCTCGCGGAGCGTCTCGGCGTCGCAGACATAGCGCCCGTCCATGTGGGCGATGGGGAGCCGCAAGACACCCTCGATCCCGCGCGTCCAAAGCGAATCCTGCTGCGCGGCGCGGACAAACACATCGCGGCAATTGAACCTTTGCGACTCGTTTCTCAGCAGGGCTCCGGGGAGCAATCCGGCCTCGCAGAGAATCTGAAAACCGTTGCACACCCCAAGGATCGGGGCTCCCGCCTGAGCCATATCCCGAATCGCGTCCATGACGGGCGCCCGCGCCGCGATCGCCCCGCACCGAAGGTAGTCGCCATAGGAGAATCCGCCGGGGATGAAAACGCCGTCGAACGAGGCGAGCGAGGTCTCTTCATACCAAACGTACGACGCCTGCACCCCCAGGTCGTCGCGGAGCGAATGAAGGGCGTCCTGGTCGCAGTTCGATCCCCAGAACTGAGGGACCGCGACCCTCACTCGTCCACCTCGAAGCGATAGTCCTCGATCACGGGGTTTGCGAGGAGCTTCTCGCACATCGAACGAACCTGGGACTCCTCAAACCGATCGAGGTCGAGCACGATCAGCTTGCCCATTCGCGCCCCCTGCACCTCGTCAAATCCCAGCTTCTGGAGGGCATCGGCCACGGTTCGGCCCGCGGAATCGAGAAGGGAAGGCTTCAGGGTGACGAAGACGCGAACCGAAGGCATTCCTCATTGTGGCATGGACGCGGAAGGGTCCTATGCCGCGCGGGAATCTCGCTCGACCGAGAGCCGCAACTCCACAAGGCGCTTCGACTCGAGGTCGAGCGGCACATGGGTCCATTGGGCGCCGTAAGCAGGGAACGGCAGGCTCCGAACGGCCTTTCCGTTCAGTTCGACTTGGCCCCCCGGACTCAAGAGGAGCACGCCCAAGCCCCTCACGTCGGTGTCAGACGCAAGCCGCAACGAGCGAGACTCTTCGTTACCGCCAAAGTACATCTTGAGAGTTCTCCGCGCTCGCTCGAACGCATACACGTCGCTGAGCTTCAGGAAGGCGACGCGTTGCTGATGACACAGCGACAAGAGATTGCGGAGCGCGTCCACGGCGTGATGCTGCGACAGCGCATCGCTCTTGAACGCGATATGGAGGTGTCCGTGAGAGCTGAGAATCGCCTCAACGAACGCGCCGAAACGCTCTTCGGGAAACACCTCTCCAGGAAGGTACACGGAGTAGGGACACTCCAGCACTTTCGATCTTGTGCCGTCGAGTTTCGTGGGGAAAAACGGGTGGCCGGTTCCAAACAGGAAGCCGCTCACTCCTCGCTGCCGCCCGCCTTTCGACGCCGAAACGCGAATGCCCACGTGCTCGGCCATCTCGTAAAAGTCGAAATACCCCTTCCAGCGGCCATCCACAGCGCGCGCCGAGATCAGTTGCGGGACCGACGCGGCCCTTTCGAGCGACAGGTGCTGGCTCTTGAGGCGTTCTTCCGTCCATCCCGAGTCGTCGTCGAGCGTAAAGAGCAGGCCGACTTCGTGGTCCCAACTTCGGAACAGCCGATAGGTGTCGAGCGGGAAACCGGGCTGGGCAACGAGCCACGTTACCGGACAGCCGAACATACGCAGCAGCCTCTGGATGTTCGAGACTTGGTCCACATCGAAAGTCTCGCAGTCGATGGAGACGCTTGCGCCGGCACGCGCCCCGTTCGGCCAGTGCCATAGCAAGGCCAGGGGCTTGCGAGAGAGCGTTGCGAGTTGGACGATCTGCTCGATCCAGGACTCTTTCAGCCGGTCGGCCCAGGGTTCGGCGAAGAGTTCGCCCGCGCGGTCCGTTTCGAAATCGAGAAACACGCCATCCTCCGCGCGGAGTCTCCCATCGTCGAGGATGGCCGAGCCGTCCATCGGGCCCAGAGCGTCAGTATCGACCCCGCGGCCCATTTGCATGAGCGCAGCCGTCTGCCCCACGTGCGGAGCGAAGTAAGCGCTGACTCCCTTGCCGAGCGCGTGCATCGATTGCACGGCCAGACCGTCGCTGGTCTGAGAGAGAACTTTCGCGGACTTCGCGATCGCAGGCTCTCCCCCAAACGCGATCCTTCGGCTTGAGTCCTGCGACTCGAATTCGAACCGGGACCGGCGAAGACACTCCCCCAAGCCCAGCGACTCCGCCACGCCCCAAGACGAGCCCGAAACGAGTAGAAGCCCGCCCTCCTTGAGCCAACTTTCCAGAGCTTGGCGATCGGGGTCGCTCAACGAACCCCGCCCACAGAGCAAGAGCACGTCGTGGGGCTTGAGCGCTCCCGCAGCGAACGTATCGAGGCTCGTCCAGGGGATGCCCGCATGGTCGAGCACCTCGGCGTACGCAGCCGCATACGGATCGGACTTTGCGATCCGCGCACCGATGGAGCACCAAGCGCCACCCCCAGCCATTACCCCCGTTGCCACCAGTAACCATTGTCGGACTGCGGGCAGGCAACCCTTAGAGCGTCCGGTTTGGTAGAGTTGCCGCATGGCCGAACTTCACCATCCGGACCTCAGGTCTTATCTCGATTCGCTCGTCCCCAAGCGGCCGCGCGAGCTGCAGATCATGGAGGAGTACGCGCGCGAGCATGGGTTTCCGATCGTGGGCCCGGCTTCGGGGCAATTCTGCTACCTTCAAGCGCGGCTGATCGGAGCCAAGCGCGTGTTCGAACTCGGGTCCGGCTACGGTTATTCGACGGCTTGGTTCTGCAGGGCCGTCCGAGAAAACGGCGGCGGCGAAGTGCATCATGTCGTTTGGGACAAGGACCTCTCGAATCGGGCCCGCCGACACCTTGACTCCCTCGGATACGGTGACATCGTCCGGTTCACGGTGGGCGAGGCCGTGACCGCGCTGAGTCACGCCGAAGGGTCCTTCGATCTCATCTTCAACGACATCGAAAAGGAGGCCTATCCGGCCTCGCTTCCAGTCATCGCCGAGAAGTTGCGCTCGGGAGGGTTGCTGATCGTCGACAACTTGCTTTGGAGCGGGCGCGTATTCGACCCCAGTGACACTGAAGCCTCGACTCAAGCGATTCGAGAGTTCACGAGACTCGTCGTAAACGATCCCGGGTGGGTGGCTTCGCTCGTACCGATCCGGGACGGCCTCCTCGTAGCCCAAAAGGCGTAGTCCCGCCGTCCCGCCCTGCGATTGGTACACTCTGGGAAGCATGTTGGACAAGCTCGCCGCCATCGAAGAGCGGTACGACCAGATCGAAGGGCAGTTGCAGGACCCCGACGTCGTTCAGGATCCGAGCGCGCTGCAGCGCCTGGGTAAGGAGCGAGCCTCGCTCGAAGAGATCGTCGGCGTGATCAAGGAATATCGGAAATGCCTCGAGGACCTAGCCGATGCCGAGTCCCTCTTGAGCGACGAGGAGATGCGCGACCTGGCCCAAGCTGAGATTCAGCACCTGAAAGTTAGGTCCGAAGAACTCGAACACAACCTCAAGCTCAAACTTCTGGCGACCGACCCCAACGACGACAAGTCCGTCATCATCGAAATCCGCCAAGCCGCAGGGGGCCAAGAGGCGGCGCTCTTTGCGGGCGAGTTGTTCAGGATGTACACGCGCTATGCTGAGCGTCGAAAGTGGAAGTACGACCTGATCGAGATGGAGGAATCCGACCTTGGGGGGGTCAGCCGAGTCGTGTTCTCCATCGACGCGGTAGGCGCCTACAGCCAGCTCAAGCACGAGAGCGGCGTTCATCGAGTCCAGAGGGTGCCCGCCACAGAGAGCGGTGGCCGGATTCACACCTCGACGATCACCGTGGCGGTCTTACCGGCTGTGGAAGACGTCGAGGTGGAAATCCGCTCGGACGACCTTGAGGTCTCGACGTTCCGATCCAGTTCGGCGGGCGGACAGCACATGCAGAAGAACGAGACCGCCATCCGCATCGTCCACAAGCCGACCGGGATCGCCGTTACCTGTCAAGACGAGCGCAGCCAACAGCAAAACCGCCTCAAGGCGATGGAGGTCCTGAGAGCCAAGCTGTACCAACTCGAACAGGAGCGGCTCGACCGCGAGCGTGGCGCGCTCCGAAAGGGGCAGATCGGAAGCGGCGACAGGTCGGAGAAGATCCGCACCTATAACTTCCCGCAGCAGCGAATCACGGACCACCGAATCGGCCTGAGCGTACACAACACCACCGAGTTCATGGACGGCGCGATCCAAGAGATGATCGACGCTCTCAATCAGGCCGAGCAAGCGGCGAAGCTCGCAGCGCTCGACGATTCCGCAGTGGGGGCAGGACGAGCTTAGGGATGACGGAAAGCGAGTTCTTTTGGGCCATTCAAGGCGGCGATGAGAGGTCCGTCGAAGAGGCCCTCGCGCTTCACCCCGATTGGGCCGCAAGGCCAAACCCCTCGGGCTTGACGCCGCTGCTCGTCGCGCTCTACTTCCGTCAGACCTCTATCGCCGAACTCATCCGCTTGAAGCTGACGGGTCTCTCCATATTCGAGGCGGCGGCCTGGGGCGACGAGCCCGCGTGCGTGAATCTCCTCATTGACCACCCCGAACTCGCGGACGAGGTTTCGCCCGATGGATTCACCCCTCTGGGCCTTGCCGCGTACTTCGGGCATGCCGATGTCGTGAAGGTCTTGCTCGACGCCGGGGCCGACATCGATGCGAAATCGAGGAACAACCTCGGCGTTGCCGCGCTGCATTCGGCGCTTGCGGGAGGGTTCATGGACGTGGCCGCGCTGCTGGTCGAGCGCGGAGCCGAGGTGAGCGCCCAAACCGCCGAAGGCTGGACGCCTCTCCACTACTGTGCCGACATCGGGGACCAGGAGTTCGCCGCGCTGCTGATCGCTCGGGGCGCCGACCCAGGAATCGCGGCCCGCGACGGCCGCACTCCAGCAGACCTCGCCTTCGACGTCGGACACGAACACGTCGCCTTGGCTTGGAATGGAAGGCGGCGCTGAGACTCCCTCAGCCTCAAGCCGCGAACTTATAGCCCACGCCCCTCACCGTCAGGAGCAACTTTGGCCGATCCGGGTCCTCTTCGATGTGCTTGCGGAGCCAGCGAACGTGGACGTCGATCGTCCGAGCCGTAACGTAGGCGTCCCGACCCCAAACCCTGTCCAAGAGCGTGTCGCGATCGAAGACCTGGCCCGGGTTCCGAGCAAGAAAGTAAAGGAGCGCGAACTCCTTGGGCGCGAGGTCCAGTGGCTTCCCATGGAGCGTCGCCGTGTGGGTCTTGGGGTCGATGTAAAGCCCGCCGTAGTCGACCGGGTCGATGGCGGGCTCGCCTACCGACCGCCGTAGCACCGCCCGAACCCGCGCAGCCAGCTCGCCCAAATGAAAAGGCTTGACGAGATAGTCGTCGGCGCCCATTTCGAGGCCCTTGATTCGATCTTCGTCTTCGGATCGGGCCGTGATGAAGATGATCGGGGTTTGGCTCTCCTTCCGGATCGCCCGGCACAGATCGAGCCCCGAACGCCCTGGGAGCATGATGTCGAGCACGAGGAGGTCCGGGCGAACCCTTCGGTAGAGCCGCATCGCGTCCTCAGCGTTGTCCGTAGCGAAGGTCGTATACCCCTCGCGCTTGAGCTTCATCTCGACCGTTTCGAGAAGCGTGGGCTCGTCGTCGACAACCAGTACCTTCATCGTTCACTCATCCGAAGTCGGGTCGTTGCCAACGAGAACCGCGCTGCCTTACCGGGTCAGGTGGCGATGATCTCGACGTTGGCCCTTGGGACCAGAACCTCGTCTCCTCCTTCCAGCTTGGCCTTGAGCACCCTCACCCTTGCCCCCGAATCAACCTCCAAGAGTTGAGGGGGTAGGTCCACAACCGTTCCGAGCTGCCCGAAATACGGCTCCCGAATGACCCGGATGGGAGTGCCTTTCTTGAGCTCGCCGGACTGCTCGGCGCCCGCCCCCGAACTTGCCTGAGCCTCCAAGGGGCTGATCAATTCGGGCCGAATGACCCCCGCTCGGATTTGGGTAGCGCCGTTGACGCTCGCCGTGCGCCCCTCGAGGCTCCGGAGCAGATCGAACGTCCGCTGCGCCATGTTGAGAAACCCAAATCCCTCCGTAACGATCAACGTGAGGTTGATGTCCTCCTGGCCCGTAATGGCGACCCCGATGTCGTACCCCAAGAACCTCACCAGGTCGCTATCTTTGATCCCTCCGCACACGATGGCGGTCGCTCCCACCTCGGAGGCCTTGGAGATCGCGTCGTACGTACACCCCGCGCCCCCGACCAGGATGCGGTCCTTGTCGGTGCCCTGCACGTTGTCGGCGTGAAGAATCTGGTCGTGGCCTGTGACCGCGATGCGCACGACCCCGGTTCGCTCGCCGCCTACGCCAAAAATGCCCTGGACCATCGCGCCCCGAGTTTCGATCGCGGCTCCTTCCTCAGGGAACACCTCGACGACCTTCCCTTGCATGTAGGCGTTCACGTCCACCGGGATGGGCGCTTCGCGAACCAGCACACTCCCGGTAATGGTCGAGACTGACTCCACGGTGCCGGTTTGGTCGGATACGACCTGTGCCTTCCCCAGTCCAAGAAACCCCTTCGTCTCGGCGATCAAGTCCCCCTTGCTGATCGCATCCCCTTCCTTCAGCTTGAAGAAGTTGGGAATTTCTTGGGGTTCGACTCCCAGCTTCTCCGCAAGCTTGATCGTTTGAAGCGCGCCGGGCAAGAGGGCTCGCGCGATAATCGTGTTCGGCTCCACGGACTCCCCGGCTTGCACCAAGACCTCGCCCTTGATCGGCAGCCGACGGATGCGGCGAACTACGATGTCGTTGCTGACGGTTAAACCGGGGGTGTATGCGCTTCCCAATGCGATTGCTCCTTCGACGGCCTGCGGTGGGGCCGATCGAGCTTCGATTGTACTCGCCTTAGCCTCAAGTCAGTAAGCCTTCCCATCGTCTCGATTGTGCCGCGCGCGCTTTAACCGAGCGTTAAGGAACCTGCCCTCAAACTCAATGCGGCCTGCGGCACTTTTTGCTTCCGGCTCGTCCTTTCGGGTGGCGATCACAGGAAGTGGTCTATGGCAGAACTTTCGGGCAAACTTTGGGAATGGAATCTCGCCCGCGTAGTCGTGGTCGACGTGACCGACGACTACCGATTGATGCTGGGGCCCATGCCTTCCGAGTTCTATCCGGTCCTCCGGGAAGTCTGGTTGCCAAGGTATCGCCTGCAAGAGGTCCTGCAATCCGATGACCTCGTCACGGGCTACCTCTACGACTGGCACGAAGGCCCGGCGCAAGGCAGCGGAAGCTGGTACGTCGGGGTTGTCAGCGAGATTCTTGCGCGCGATGCGAGATGGTACTGGGCCGCCGGAACCGAAATCGCGTAGGCTGCTGGCGTCCTTGTGTTAGAATCCGCCGTGCCTCAAGTGCATGAACCCGCAGGGCCCGAAGGCCGGTTGCTCCAGAAGGTAGCCCGCGCCCTCCAACTCGACGGCTACGATCTCCGCTCCCTCGCCGCCGCAGACCTGTCCGGATGCGATCAACTCCACGTAGGCGGGCGACGAGCGACCCTCGACCTCCTGCGACGCGCGCCGCTCTCGGCAGGGAGCTTGATCCTCGATGTGGGATGCGGCCTGGGGGGTCCCTCGCGCTCGCTTGCCGAGGCCGGCCACCGAGTCCTGGGAGTCGATGTCTCGCCCGAATTCTGCGCGGCGGCCCGGGTTCTTACGGGATGGGTCGGCCTGAGCCCAAGGGCGGCCTTTGTCGTGGGCCGCGCCGAAAGGCTTCCGGTGAGGTCGAATGTGTTCGATGGCGTGTGGCTGCAACACGTCAACATGAAGGTTCAAGACAACCTCGGGCTGCTTGGCGAAGCGGCGCGGGTGCTGAAGCCCGGAGGCCGCCTGGTGATCCATGAGGTCTTCGCGGGGGAATCGCCCGCGCTGTATCCGACGCCTTGGGCTTCAGAAGCGAGCGGTAGCCACTTGGCGCCTGCGGGCCGATTCGTAGCGCTCCTCGCTGCAGCGGGCTTCGATCTCGAGCAATGGCAAGACCTCCAGGCGGAGTCGGAGGGGTGGGCGCGCAAGGTGGAGGAAACGCTCGCTGCAGGGGCCCAGCCCCATCTCGGCCCCAGCGTCGTTCTTGGTGAGCGTACGGAAGAGATGCTGAGTAACCTCGTGAAGAACGTGCGGGAGAGGCGGGTTCAGGTTTTTGCCGGATGTGCCCTGAAGCCCGCCTAAAAAAGGCAGAGCGCCGGCCTCAGGGGAGGAGGCACGGCGCCCGTTACCAGGTTCGAGTGTGGATTACGCTCCGTCACCGGGAGGGATCGGAGGAGGGCCGCCAGGACCGCCTGGGCCACCCCGTCCTCCGGGGCCGCCCGGTCCCATGCGCTGGAACTCGAACTTCTTGCCCAGCAACTGCTGCCACCGGGTTCGCTGCTCGGGAGTGAGGATCTCCATGACCCGCTTCTCCTGCTCTTCGCGCATCTTGTTCATGTCCGGGGGACCGCCTGGAGGACCTCCGGTGGGAGGACCTTGCCGCGGAGGGCCGCCCTGGAATCCCTGTCGGCCGGGCCGAAGCGCTTCATGCACCTTCTGGAGCTGCTCGTCGCTCAATCCGAGTTTGTCGGCGACGGGCTTGCGTCCGATCGCCATGACTCCCTCGAGTTGGAGCCGGAGTTCCAGGTACCGCTTGTACTGGCCCTCGTTGAGGATCGCCTTGATCTTGGCGTCCATCTCGGCCTCCCGCTTCTCCATCTGCTCCGGGTTCATGGGACCGCCTTGACCCGGGCCGAAGCCGCCTTGTCCTGGAGGAGGTCCTTGCTGTCCGCCCTGACCCGGGCCGAAGCCACCGCGCCCCGGAGGAGGACCTTGCTGTCCGCCCTGACCCGGGCCGAAGCCACCGCGCCCTGGAGGAGGTCCTTGCTGTCCGCCCTGACCCGGGCCGAAGCCGCCAGGACCACCAGGGCCACCAGAACCGCCCGGACCCATCGGCATGCGGAGCGCCTCGGCGAGCTTGGCGCGCTGCTCCTCGGTCAGTTTCAGTTCCTTAGCCACGTCGTCGCGCAAGAGGATCGCAGGTCCACCCATGGGCATCATGGGACCGCCGCGCATCGGGCCGGGGCCGAATCCTCCCTGAGGAGGTCCTTGCCGATTCCCGAATCCCGGTCCCTGTCCCGGAGGTTGGCCTTGACCTGGGCCCGCGCCTTGAGCGGCGGCAAAGCCAATCAGCATCGCGCTTGTAGCGACGATCAGTGTTCGATAGGCGATTGTTTTCATCGTCTTCACCATCCTTGCCGCTAAGATACGACCTTGTCCTGAGAAAATCCTGAGCGGCCTTCGTCCCCGCCGAAAGTCCCACCTCGAAGTACGGCCCGCGCTGCTAGCCCCGGGTGCCCCGGACAGGCGGCTGACCGTGCCGTTTGTCCGGGAGGAATGGGAGACCCCCTGCCCGGAGTACGGTAAGGGACGAGCCGGCACGAAGAAGCCCGGGTGACCTCAACCGGGCCGCTTGGTCGACCCAGTAGAATTCTCGCCGTCAGACCCTTCCCTGACAAACGGCACAATCCCTCCGCCTGTCAGGGCCACCAGCCGAATTGCGCCGAAGTCAGGGTGAGGAGCGCGATAGTGCGTGAGGTCCTCGGTTTATGATCCTCGTTGGGCGTGCGCCGCGCGGGGCGGCAGACCGAGCCGCTCCTTCCAGAAGTCGATGAGTTGCTGCCGGTTGACCCATTGCAGGGTCTTTCCAACCCTGGACATCCTGGGCTCGAGATCTTTGTCCTTAGCGCAACGGGAGAGATAGTTAAAGAGGAGCTTGGATAGTTCCTGTTCCGCCGTCAGCGCCCTTTGGAACACACGAGTCTGAAGCCTCACATCCGGGAGGGGTGCTGCATTGTCGATGAGGAGCCGAGCAGCCGCTACGCTCTTAGATCTGAGCGCGAGGTCGACAGCCGATTCGAGCTTCGCCTGCCTTTCGGCTGAAGTCTCCCCTCCGCTGAGGACTGCGTCGGGACCCAAGCGAACGTCGCTCAAGAATGCGTCGTTCGGAAGCGCGCCCAACTCACGGTCGAAAGCGGCGACCTGGAGCGCTTCATACAGCCTTCGCCCGGCTCCTTTCAGATTCCAGTGAACGAACAAGCTGAGGATGCGTGCCGCATTGGAAGCTGCCTGTCGCCGAAGTGCCGTTTCGAGGACTTGGACCGCTACGTGCTCGTCCGGCACTAGCGCAAGGCGATTCCACGATCCCGCAACGGGGCTCATTTCTTTGTACTCAAAGGTCCCGAGCTTCAGCCAGTACAAGAAGTTCAGCGAACGGCATAGCTCACCGGTGTCGCTCGTGTCAGAGCAATGGGCGACATTGACCATCACTCTGTCGAGCATCGACAAATCGACTGCTTGCACTTTGGTCTGCGACGTTGCGAAGGCGGCAAGCGCGACAACCTCGTCGTCTCGCTCTCTTGCAAAAGACAAGAAACGCTCCTTCGAATCGCCTGCGGCGGCCGGGCCCTGGGACTCAGGAAGGTACAGCCGGTCCTTTGAACCGAATTTGACGAAGACAAGGTACGTTCGACCCTGCCTGAGTGCGTTCATGTCGCGGGCCGGTTCAGTGCCCACGTAATCCGTACGGCCATAGTGGTGCAGGAGCCGTAGCTTCCGTTCTACCGGCGCAGTGGAATCGACGACAGACACATCATCAAGGATGAGCGAAACGCCTTCGAAGCCAAACGAGTTCGGTTCGAGGACGCGTCGTTGCGCCCCGATACGCTCGGAACCTCGAACGATGAGGATTGCATCGACTGACCGATCGATTGCGTTTGCGTCATACGTCTGAACGGGCGATGTCTGCCAGGGAAAACCTGGGGCATCGGACGCCTGTGCGGTCAGTGCAAGGAGCAGGGCGAGCTTGGGTTACACAGCGGTCCCTGATAGGTTCAACGAATCAGAGCCCTCTTCCGTATCGGTTCTCGATCGCTGACGCATAGAGTCGCTTAGCCGCGATGCCGCATTGGGCTCCCTCCCGCCGCGCGGGCTACAGGCTCCCCCTCAGTTCCCACCCCACCCCGAGGTACCCTTTGCGTTGCCCGACATGACCGCCCGCGAGCTGCGCCAGAAATACCTCGAGTTCTTCCAATCCAAGGGCCACCTGCTGCACCCTTCGGGCTCGCTCGTGCCTTACGACGTCACGAGCCGACTCGACGAATCGCTCCTGTTCAACGGCGCGGGGATGGTGCAGTTCAAGCCGTACTTCCGAGGGATCGCAGAGCCCCCCAGCAAGCGCCTCACCAATTGCCAGAAGTGCGTCCGAACGGGGGACATCGAGGAGATCGGCGACCTCACTCACCTCAGCTTCTTCGAGATGCTGGGCAACTTCAGCTTCGGCGACTACTTCAAGAAGGAAGCGATCGCGTATTCCTGGGAGTTCCTGACCTCAAGCGAATGGCTCGGACTCGACCCGAAGCGCCTGTCTTTCACCGTTTTCGAGGAAGACGACGAGTCGCTCGGCCACTGGGCGACGCACCTGCAAGCCGCAGGGATCGACCCTTCGACGCGGGTGTTCAGGCTCGGCGAGGACACCAACTACTGGCCCGCGGGAGCGTTCTCCAGCGGTCCGCCGGGACCCTGCGGACCCAATACGGAGATGTTCTATTGGGTGCTGGATTCCGAACCACCCCCTTCGGGACCCTACTCTCGGGAGGACTGGAGGCGCGACGAAGCCGCAGGGAAGTGGCTCGAAGTCTGGAACGACGTGTTCATTCAGTACGAATGGAAGGGCGCGCTCCGAGACCCTTCCCGCCCGGACAAGGGCTACGAGAAGCACGGCATGGACGACCTGCCGTTTCAATCGGTGGACACGGGAATGGGCCTCGAACGCACGATCACGGTGCTGAACGGCAAGAGGTCGGTGTACGACAACGACCTGTTCGAGCCGCTGTTCCGGGTTCTCAGCTCGGTCGTATCGCTGGCCGTTTCGGAAAGGGCGGGCGATTGGGGCACGGGCGGGTCCGAGGAGGCCCGGGCCGGGCGAGTGATTGCGGACCACATCCGCTCAGCGTGTCTATGCATCGCGGACGGAATCCTGCCTTCGAATACGGGGCGGGGCTATGTGCTGAGGAGGCTAATTCGACGGGCGGTGCTCAAGGGCGACCGGTCGCTGGGGATCGGCGAGCTGTTTCTCTGGAAGCTCTATGAGGGAGTGGCCGAGGCGCTGGGCGGAGTCTATGAGGAGTTGATCTCCCGGCGCGAGGTGATCGTCGAGACGCTGAAGAACGAGGAAGAGTTGTTTAGGGGGACGCTAAAGTCCGGCTTAGACAGATTCTGGGAAGTCCTCAGGCGACCGATTGTGGCTGTCCTGATTGCAGAGAACGGCGCATGGACGGATGATGTCGAGTGCTCGCGAATCTGGCAGACAGTGGAGTTCCATTCCCAATCGCTTGTACAGTTCAACGAGAATTACAGATACTCGAAGACGGCCATGGAATTTCCGGAACATGCCGAACTGATTCCTACTCACTTTCCCGGACGCGCCGCCTTCCAACTCTACGACACCTACGGCTTCCCCCTCGAAGTTACCCAGGAACTCTGCGCAGAGGCCGGAATCGAGGTCGATGTCGATGGATTCTATGAGGCGCTCAAGGAGGCCCAGGAGCGCTCCCGCGCGGCGAGGGGAAACGCCACCGTCTATGGCGGCGTGGTCGTCCGGTTCGATCTATCCGTGCTTTCCGGACAACAAGACGACGCCAAACCCACCCCGACCCGCTTCGTCGGGTACGACGCCACCGAGACCCAGGCCACGATCGTGGGAACGTGCCAGGTCGAGGGCGACCAGCTCGCCGTCGCGCTCGATCAGACCCCGTTCTATGCCGAATCCGGCGGCGAGGTCTCCGACACCGGCGTGATCGAAGGCGAGGGGTTCCGACTCGAAGTGCTCGATCTGATCAAGCAGGACGGGGTCTACGTGCATCTGGCCGAGCCGGACTTCGACGCTACGGGCCTGACGCAAGAAGCGCTCAACCAAAAGCTCTTTCGGCAGGCCGTCACCGCCCGAGTCGATGCGCCGCGCAGGCGAAAGATCACCCGCAACCACACCGCGACCCACCTGCTGCACGCCGCGCTTCGGCAGGTTTTGGGCAAGCACGTCACGCAAGCGGGCTCGCTCGTCGCGCCGGACCACCTCCGGTTTGACTTCACGCACAGCAAGGGAATGACGCCGGACGAACTCGCCGAGGTCGAGCGGCTGGTCAATGAGCGGGTCCTCGAAGCCCGTCCCGTTCAAGTCCACAGCGAGGTGCCCATCGCCGAAGCCAAGAAGCGCGGGGCGATGGCGCTGTTCGGCGAAAAATACGGCAACACGGTGCGCATGGTCGAGGTGCCGGGTTTCAGCCTCGAACTTTGCGGCGGGTGCCACGTTCGCAACACGGCGGAGATCGGGCTGTTCAAGGTCCTCCACGAATCCAGCGCTGCGAGCGGGGTCAGGCGAATCGAAGCGGTCACCGGCGAGGGCGCTTACGAGTGGGTCAGGCAGATGGAATCGACCCTGCACGAAGCGTCGTCCAAGCTCAAGGCTCAGGCGGCGGAGCTTCCCAGCGCAATCGAGCGCTTGCAAGAGCAGCTTAGGGACGAGCGGAAGCGGCTGGAGAGGCTCCGCTCCCAGGCTTCCTCCGCATCGCCAGAGAACGTAGTCGATGTCGAAGGGATCGAGCTCGCCGTCGAGTCGCTTACGGACGCCGATATGCAGGAGACCACACTCGTGGCGGACCGGCTGGTCGAGGGCAACCCCAAGCGGGTCGCGGTCGTCGCGGGCACCTCGAACGGCAAGGTGATGCTCGTTGCAAAGGTGGGCGAGGAAGCCAGGAGTCGGGGCGCCCACGCCGGCAACCTCGTGCGCGACCTCGCCAAAATCGTCGGAGGCGGAGGGGGAGGGAGGCCCGACTTTGCGACCGCTGGGGGCAAAGACCCTTCGCGCGTCAACGAGGCTCTCTCGATAGCCGAGGCGATCCTCCGCAAGCAGGTTCAATAACCAGCGGCGCCTGCGTCTTCGAGGCGTGGGTCGATCCCCGCAAGGCGGGCACCCGTCAAGGGGTCGACCTGAATGCAATGACACGACCCCATCGACCCGGGACGCGCGGCGAACTTATGTCCCATGCTTTCGAGCAGAGCCTTCGTGTCGGGGGAAATCCCCCTGGGCTCCCAACGAACCTCATCCGGCAACCACTGATGGTGGACTCGCGGGGCGGACACCGCGTCCTGGATCGACATGCCGTGATCGACCACGTTGACGATCGTTTGCAGCACCGTGTTGATGATCGTCGGGCCACCGGGCGAGCCCACTACGAACGCTAGCTTGCCGTCTTTCACCACGATCGTCGGCGTCATCGACGAGAGGGGCCGTTTCCCTGCGGCGATGGCGTTCGCCTCACCCTGAATCAGCCCGTAGAGGTTGGGGCTGCCGGGCTTGGCCGCAAAGTCGTCCATTTCGTTGTTCAAATGGAAGCCCGCCCCTTGAACCATCGCCTTGCATCCGTAGCTATCGTTGATCGTGGTCGTGAGCGAGACGGCCATCCCCTGCTCGTCGACGACCGAAAAGTGGGTCGTATGCTCGCTTTCTCGGATCGGGGGCATCCACGGGCGGAGGTCGGCCGCAGGGGTAGCTCGGTTGCGTGCGATGCTGCGGTGGAGCTTCTCGGCGTACTCCTTCGCCGTGAGCCCCCCGACCGGCACCTTGTGGAAGTCAGGGTCTCCAAGGTGCTCCGCTCGGTCGGCAAAGGCCCGCTTCATCGCCTCGATAAGATAGTGCGTGTGCTGAGCCGACCCATAGCCCGCTTGCTTAAGGTCGTAATGCTCGAGGATGTTGAGCATCTCGAGGAGGGCGATCCCCCCAGAACTTGGCGGCGGCATGCTGAGGACCTCATAGCCTCGGTAGGTTCCCACGACAGGCTCTCGCCAAACCGGGCGATACGCCTTGAGGTCCGCGAGAGTGATGAGTCCGCCGTTGGCGGCCATGTCTTCGGCGATCAACTGCGCGGTCTTGCCCGTATAGAACTCGCTCGCACCTTGGTCGCGTATGCGCGTCAGAGTGCGCCCAAGGTCGTCCTGAACGAACTTCTCGCCCCATTCGTAAGGCTTCCCGTTCCGGTTGAAGACCCGATACGATTCGGGAAACGCCTCGAAGGTCGACATCTGACCCCTCAGGCTTCTCGCCAGGCCCGAAGGCAATTCGAAGCCCTCCGAGGCGAGCTTGCGCGCAGGTTCGACCACATCGCGCCATCGCAGCTTGCCAAACCTGCGGTGCGCCTCCCCCAAACCTGCGACCGATCCCGGAACTCCCGCGGCAAGCCACCCTACGGTAGAGCGTCGAGGAACGGGCTTGCCGTCGGGACCCAAGTACATGTCCCGAGTCGCGCCGCCCGGCGCCCTTTCGCGAAAGTCGAGCGCATAGCGAGAACCGTCGGGCATCCGGATCACCATGAACCCGCCGCCGCCCAGATTCCCAGCAGCGGGCAAAGTGACGGCGAGAGCGAACGCCGTGGCGACGGCCGCATCGATCGCGTTTCCTCCTTTTCGCAAGACCTCCGCCCCGACCTTTGATGCGATTTCGCTGTCGGACACCACCAAGCCTGAACGAACTCGATAGTTCAGCGGCCCTTGCGCGAGCGAAGAGCCTGCAAGTGCGAGCCAGCAAACGGAAGCAGCGAGCGCCTTTCCCCGAATCATGCCTTCAGAATACGCCACTCGCCCCTCGACACCCTTCCCAAGAGGCGGCAAAAAGACGATCACCCCCGGCGCAACGGCATCCGGGGGTGACTGAGGGGTGGCTTAGGGCCGACTACTTGCGTCGTCTTCGAGCGATCGCCGCAAGACCAAGTCCGAGCGCCGACAGCGTCGCCGGCTCGGGGACCGGGTGATACTCCTGACGAATCTCGGTCACGGTCACGACTGCGTTCGGGTTGATCGTGAAGTACAGAGTGTCCTTTTGCGCGCGGCCTCGCGCAGTCGCCGTCGGCGATCCCGTGTTGGCCGGCGAAAGGAACGGGAACGTCACTTCGGCTTCCCAAGGCACCTCCACGTCGCTCGTCGTGTTGACCGTGCCGTCAAGCAGACCGTCCACCAGCGGGTTGGAATCGATCTCGCCATTGGTATACCGGTAGATCTTCTCGCTCGCCACGAACTCCATCGACGCGAACTGTTGGGCCTGCGACGTCCGAATCGTGCCCTTGAGGATCATGCGCACGCTGTCGAACGGAATCGGAGAATCGAAATCGTACGTCCAGCTAATGTCGCCCGACAGGTTGCTGGAGTTCAACTCGAAGCCGCTCACGTCGAGCCGGTACGTATAGCCCGACTCCACCGGAGTCAGCGAAACGCCGACTTCCGAACTGGCCGCGCTCACGGTCGTAAAAATCCCCGCTTGGGCGCATGCAGCACCCAGCGCAAGACAAAGTAATCCTGCTGTTCGTCTCATTCAATTTCTCCTTTTCGCACGACGGCGAAGCAAACTAACGGATCCAATTCCCAGCGCCAGCAAACTCGCCGGCTCGGGCACCACCTGCTCGGTGTAGGTAAGAGACAAGATTGAGACCTTGGAAATGCTCGTGATGCCCGCGTTGGTCAGATCGATATCGACGAACACATCGAAGAAGCTCTCTTGGCCAGCGAAATTCATCGTTCCGCTGTTGAGCGCTTCGAGTGTGCCGCCCGCGGTCTGGCTCATGACGAGCGTCTGAGGACCGGGGTTGTGCGCCGCGACGATATCCACCGTTGCGAATCGGGCCGAACCATTGGGCAACGCCGTCACAGATGTGAGGTAATGCCCGGCCGTGGCCGTCACCTGGTAGTGCAGCGTCACCGCGTTCACTCCGGCTCCGGTCACATACAAGCCGGGCAGCGTGTATTCGATCCCGCTTGAGCCAAATGGCCCGACCGTACCGCCGAAGCTGCCAGGCCCCGTGATCGAAATCGGCGTAAACGTAATGGCTTGTGCTGCAGACACTGCACACAAGGCCCCAAGAAGCAATCCAGTCCTTCTCATCATGTCCTTTCCTCTTTCCGAAGCAAATTCGCCACCCGGTCAAAGGGCGGCTGTCGAAACCCAATGTATATCAATTTGGGGCGCTTTCGTCTTGAGAGAAATACTGGCTTTGGCCTTTCCCGGCAGGAATGCTTGGGTGAATGTCCAATCTATAACCCAGCCGAGTGAAACCTGCAATTCAACGAGGGCCGAGCTTTCCCCAATGAGCTTCCTCGTGTACAATTCTCCGACGCATCTCAAAAGGACCACCCGAACTCATGGCAACTGACCGATCCACCCCCGCATCAACCAAGAACTCCGACCGCGAGCGCGCACTCGAAAGCGCCCTCCAACATATCGAAAAGGCGTTCGGCAAGGGAAGCGTCATGTGTCTTGGGCAAGGCGAGCGCGACGAAATCGCCGTTATCCCGACCGGCTCTTTGAGCCTGGACATCGCTTTAGGCGTCGGCGGGTTGCCAAGGGGGCGAATTATAGAGATTTACGGCACAGAGTCTAGCGGAAAGACCACCCTTGCGCTCCACGTCATCGCCGAGGCCCAGCGCAAAGGAGGCATGGCGCTGTTCGTCGACGCAGAACACGCCCTCGATGTCGAATACGCCCGTTCGCTAGGGGTTGACATTGAAAAGCTGTACATAAGCCAGCCCACGTCGGGCGAGGAGGCGCTTGAGATTATGGATGCCATGATCCGCTCGGGCGCGATGGACGTGGTCGTGCTCGACTCTGTCGCGGCGCTCGTTCCGAAAGCCGAGATCGAGGGCGAAATGGGCGATGCTTTCGTAGGAATCCAAGCTCGAATGATGTCGCAGGCCCTGCGGAAGCTCGGCGGCTCCATCAGCAAGTCGAAGACCGTCGCGATTTTCATCAACCAGCTTCGTGAGAAGATCGGCGTTATGTATGGCAACCCCGAGACCACCCCCGGCGGCCGAGCGCTCAAGTTCTGGGCTTCCGTTCGCCTGGAGGTCCGCCGAGCCGACGCCATCAAAGTCGGGACCGAGCAAGTGGGGGCGCGAACAAAGGTCAAGGTCGTCAAGAACAAGGTCGCGCCACCCTTCCGGCTGGCCGAATTCGACATTCTCTACGGCAAGGGAATCAGCAAGTCGGGCGATGTCCTCGATGGCGCGACGAACATAGGGGTCGTGACCCGTGCCGGGACGTACTACAACTACGGCGAGCTGAGGCTGGGGCAGGGGCGCGACAACGCGAGGCAATTCCTCGACGACAATCAGGAGGTTTTCGAGGAAATCGAAGCGAAGGTCCGCGCCGCGCTGGGCAAGTCCAAACCCTCACTCAACGTCGCCGTCGTGGCTTCGGACGATGCCTGAGTCAAAGCCGGCACCCCATCCGAACGCAAGTTGCCTACGCGCGGCGCTCGAAAGACTCCGGAGTGGAGAGCGTAGCCGGGCCGAACTCAGGGGATGGCTGCGCGATAAGGGCTTCGGCGAGCCTGAGGTCGAATCGGTCCTGTCCCACCTCGTCGAGCGGGGCCTCCAGAGCGACACCAGGCTCGCAGAGAGCATTGCGGCGCATTATTCAGGGCGCAATTCCATCGGAAGGGATTTGTTGAGAAATAAGCTCACAACTCGCAACATTGCGAATGAAGTCATCGAAGAACTCTTGTCTGGGCGCGATGCCGAAGCGGAGAAGCGAGCGCTCCTCCAAGCTGTCGAACGGAGAGCCGCGCGCCCGGACCCGCCCGAAAAAACCGCTCGGTTCTTGGCGTCTCGCGGGTTCGACGAAGAGGTCATCGAGGGGTATCTCGAAGCTCTGCAAGGGACTCGGCCCCCGGCAATCGAACCATAATGAGAGGGCGAGGACTTTCGCTCGCCCATTGAGGAGCGCCCCATTCCAACTCCCGACACGTACCGAATCCTATTCCTCGGTGACATTGTGGGTCGGCCCGGACGATCGGCCGTCCAAAACCTGCTGCCCTCGCTGATCGAGCAGTACGAGCCCCTTTTCGTGCTCGCCAACGGCGAAAACAGCGCCGGAGGGGTCGGAATCACCCCTCCGATCGCCAACGAGCTGTTTCGTTATGGAATCGACGGCCTCACGCTCGGGAACCACGCGTTCCAGAAGCGTGAGATCGGCGAGTACCTCGACTCCGGAAAACCCATCGCTCGACCCTCGAATATGCCCCCTTCGGTCCCCGGAACCGGCCATTTCCAACTGGAACGCGCGGGGGTCACTCTCACCGTGATCAACCTCTGCGGTCGCGTGTTCATGGAACCGTATGATGACCCTTTTCGAGAAGTCGATCGATTGCTTGCAGATTTGAAGACCCCCCATATACTGATCGACTTTCACGGGGAGGCCACAAGCGAGAAGATCGCTTTCGGGTGGCACGTCGACGGGCGTGCTTCGGCGGTCTTAGGCACCCACACGCACATCCCGACCGCCGACGAGCGCATCCTCCCGGAAGGCACCGCCTACATCACTGACGTGGGTATGTCGGGACCCGAAAACGGCGTCATCGGGATGGACCGGGAGATCATCGTGAAACGCTTTCTTACGACTTTGCCCGCAAAGTTTGAGGTTGCAGCGGGACCTGGTGTAATCTGTGGGGTGGTCATAGACGTCCAAAGAGAAACGGGTCGCGCTCGATCGATTCGTCGGGTTCGTATCGCGGACGATTGACGCAAGGAAAAGGTAACGACGATGAGCATTTCGTTGACATTGGTATCTGCGGTGGCGTTAGCTCCGGCCGCCCTCGTTCAGACTCCGGTCGTGATTTACGCGCCGGTCCGGTCCGTCGCCGACCAGCAGATTTCGCTTTGGTCTTGGGGGAGCGGCGTCATCTCGCAGACCGATGAGATGGCCTACGAAGGCGTCTACTCGCTCCGCGTTTCAACGAAGAACTACTTCCAGGGCGGCGGGTTTGATATGGGCAAGCCGGTAGATTTGTCCAAAGAGTTTGGCGACAAGTTTAACCTTGTGCGGGTCATTCTCCGGGTCCCTGACCAGAGTACGGTCATGGGCGGAGGCGGAGGCGCTGGATCGATCGGCGGCGGGGGCGTCAACCAGGCAGGAGGCGGCTCTCGTGGAGGCTCGGGGTTGGCTGGCGGTGAAGCCGGCGCAGCGGGCGGCCCTCCTGCGAGCGGCGGCCAATCGTCCGCTGCCGACACGACCCTCAAGAACGTCCGAATGATCGTCACGACGACGGACGGATTGCGAAGCGAGGTGTATGTTCCCATCACGACCAGCGGCGCAGGTGAGCGGGGCTGGCGCTTCGTGGCCATTCCGCTGCAAGCGATCAAGGGGTTCGACCGCACGAACAAGACCGTGAAGGCGGTTTCCTTCTCAGGCGACGCGATCGCCACCTTCTATCTTGGCGACATCCGAATCATCAACGACAGCACCCCGATTCACGGGGAACCCAACTACCGAGATCTCAACCTTGCGCTGGGGGACGAAATCGAATTCCGAGCCAACGGGTTTGCGGGTTCGAGCGTGCTCGTTTATCGCTGGGACTTCGACGATAAGGACGGGGTCCAGATCGACGCCGAAGGCCAGATCGTCAAGCGAAAGTTCCGAAAGCAAGGCAAGTTCGTGATCACCCTCACGATCGCCGATGCGTTCGGCCTGAAGGACCCTTACTCCACGAAGATCAACGTCACGGTCAACCCGTAACCGGTCCGCAAACTTCCTGCCCAGGTCCCGAGAGCCGCGAGGCCGACTCGGGACCTGAGCGCTTTTGACCCCACGATTTTTCGAATAGGGGACGAAAGTAACCCTTGACACTTTTGCGGGGCATTCCTTATCATGGTCTTAACCCCGCCGCGCCCAATTCCATTGGCGATTGCGGGGGCACGCTTGACTCCGAGGGGGTAGGGGGAATTGGCTTCGTTAGGGCAGCGTTGCAGTGCCAGCAGTTATCTCTTCATGCAAGATGAAGAAGTCGTCGATCTCGCAAGAGGCGGCGATCCTTCGGCGACGGAGTTCTTGATCACGAGGTATCGGCCGCTCGTCGAAAACAAGGCGAAGGCGTATTTCGTCATGGGCGCCGACCACGACGATGTCGTCCAGGAGGGCATGATCGGCCTCTTCAAGGCGATTCGCGATTTCCGGTGTGACCGGCTCAGCAAGTTTCGACCGTTCGCGGAGCTTTGCGTCACGCGACAGATCATCACCGCCGTCAAGACCGCCACGCGCCAGAAACACGTCCCCCTGAACGCCTACGTCTCCCTCAATCGGGCGCTCGCAGGCGAGGTCACCGATGGATCGCTGCTCGACATCCTGCCCGACGAGGCCGTCGAAAGCCCCGATCAGCAGCTCTTTTCGCAAAAACTGCCCCAAGACCTCCACACGATGGTCAAGCACATCTTGAGCGATCTCGAGAGGTGCGTCTTGCGTTGCTACCTCGAAGGCATGACCTACCGTGAGATGAGCGACGCGCTCCATTGCCACACGAAGTCGATCGACAACGCCCTCCAACGGGTGAAGCGCAAAATCGGTTTGCTCCTCAGAAACTGACCGAGCGGACTAGGCCAGAAGTCCATAGTACGGGTTTCTGAGCGAATCAGTCGAACTTTGGGATAGCGTCGATGCCTTCTCTCTGTATAGAGAGTTGAGCAATGCGTATTTCCATCATTACCCAGGATACATTGCTTCGAGACGGACTCCAGAGCCTTCTCTGGGATACCCCCGGAGTCTCGGTGGCGCCCGGAGATGGCAGCGTAGAGTCCGCAGCGAAGTTGATTGAAACCAAGGGCACCGATCTCATCGTCGTGCCTGCAGAGGGCCTCACGTCCCACGAAGTTCAGAGCCTCCTTCACCTGAAACAGCGACATCCGGTCACGGTCTTGGCGCTTTCGCGAGACGGAAGCGTGCCGCGGGAACTCGCCCCGATTGCCGACCGGATCGTTTCGCGCTCCGCTGGCGCGGAGGGCCTCCGGAGGGCCCTCGGCGCGCGCCCGGCTTCGGTTACAAGAGAGACAGGCACGACTTACCGCTCCCGAACGAGGTTGACCCCCCGAGAAGAGCAAGTCGCGCAACTGATCGCGCGAGGAATGTCCAACCGAAGGATTTCTCTGATCATCGGAATCCAAGAGCAGAGCGTCAAGAACCTCGTCAGCGTGGTCATGCGCAAGCTCCAATGTGAGAATCGGACGCAAGTGGCCTTGCAACTGATGAAGCATTCCGCGTTTACTTCCAAGACGTGAAGACGCGCGTCGTGACGGCACTGGTGGCGATCCCGCCCGTGCTGCTCGCGGTTCTACTGCAAACGGCTTGGCCACTCTGGGCTTTGGCCTCGATCGCTTCCTGTGTCGGGACGCTCGAACTCGCACGGCTTTCGGGGCGTCCGCGTCACCTGCCGCTGCTGGCCACGCTCCTTTCCGTGGGCGCGGCGGTGTTGCTCGTCGACCCTCAGTCCCTACCGTTCTCGTCGCACCGGGCGCTCTACCTGCTCTTCGCAATCGGCCTGATTGGGCTCCCGCTTTCCGTCCAGGCCCGCGCGAGCGCATGGGCCGTCGAAGTCGCCTCGCTCTGGTGCGCCGTGCCGCTGATGCTTCTCGTTCTTGCGCATCACGAGACCGCCATGGCGGGACTCTGGCGCTGGGATTCACCCGTCTTGCTCGTTCTCTTGCCCCTCTGGGCGGGTGATACAGCCGGCCTCCTCATCGGTAAGAAGTGGGGCAAGAGACTCCTCGCGCCGAATATCTCTCCGAAAAAGACCGTCGTAGGGGCTTGGGGGAACTTGTTCTTCTGCGTCACCATGGCCCTCGGCCTCTCGTTTCCGTTGGAATTGCCCCTCGAGCTCGGTCTGATGTGCGGGCTCGCGGCGGGACTCTTGGGCCAGGCCGGCGACCTCTATCAAAGCGCATGGAAACGAAAGGTCCAGGTGAAAGACAGCGGCAGCCTTCTCCCCGGCCACGGCGGAATTCTCGATCGGCTCGATTCAACCTATTTTGCCGCGCCGGCGATCCTGAGCCTCCTCGAAGCTTCAGGCTACTTCGCGCGCTAGGTAAGATCGCAGAACCAGATGCCCGTCATTGAGACCCGCCACCTGACAAAAACGTACACTTCCCACAAGAAGGCGCCCGGAGTTTGGGGGGCGGTTAAGGGACTGTTCTCGCGCGAGATCGTCGAGGTCCACGCCGTTCAGGACATCTCCCTCTCCATCGAAAAGGGCGAACTGGTGGGGTTCCTCGGCCCCAACGGCGCAGGCAAAACCACGACTCTCAAGATGCTCACTGGCATCCTCCACCCCACATCCGGCGAAGCCCAAGTCCTCGGCTACCGGCCTTTCGACCGCAACGCGTCGATGCTGCGGCGGATTTCCCTGGTTATGGGCAACAAGATGCAACTTTGGTGGGACTTACCTGCATGGGACAGTTTCATCGTGCTCAAGGAGTTGTATGAAGTCGAGGATGAGAAGTTTAGGCGAAGAGTAGAGTTTCTCGTCGAACAACTGCAACTTACCGATAAGATTCACACCCAGGTTAGGAAGTTGAGCCTCGGCGAGCGCATGAAATGCGAACTCGTCGCCGCGCTGCTCCACTCCCCCGAGGTGATCTTCCTCGATGAACCCACTCTTGGGCTCGATGTCGTCAGTCAGAAGCGGATCCGCGAGTTCCTTCTCACGCTACAGAAAGAGGACGACAGCACCCTGATCCTCACCAGCCACTATATGCAAGATGTGCAGGAACTCTGCAACAGAGTGATCGTCATCGACCAGGGTCGACTGATCTTTGAAGGCACCCTGAAGGCGCTGGCCCGGCAGTTTGGCGACAGGCGAATGCTCCGGCTCACGTTCGACCGGGCGGTGGAGGTCGCTGACCTCGCCGACTTGGGGGAGGTTCTGGAGCACTCCGATGCTGGCGCGGTCCTCGGCATTCCACGAGAGAAGACGGCACAGGTGACGGCTGCCGCCCTCAAGGCGCTTCCCGTGATCGACGTAGGAATTGAAGAGGTTTCTGTCGAAGAGATTGTACGCACCCTGTTCTCGCAGTCGTCCAAAACGAATGCGTCATAGCCGGTATCTGCTTTTCATCTCCCGGTATCGCAGGTAAGTCGCCGGGTCGAGGGAGGCCCAATTCGTCGCGTCCAAGAGGGGGATGAGGCGGAGCCGAAGCGCTTCACCGCGGACCATCCACTGGAAGTAGTGGCGGCCGCCGTGGTGATAGGGGCCGTACAGTTTGGAGCCTGGCGTTTTCTCGACGAGCCACCGGAACAACGGCTCGTGCCTCGCGTGCATCCGCAACGTGATGTGGGGCTGCCGGCCGTCGCCACCAAAGTGCCCCTCGCCGATCAGGACCCCGAGCAACAGCCCACGGTCGAAGTCGCTAAGTTCCATACACCGATTCAGACGGGATGTTTCACCGTAAGGTTTCCGGTGAAACACGGTTCGGCGGGGTACCCTCTACGGACTTTCACGACAGGAAAGGGACCATGAATCAAGACACGACCCTCTCGACGAGATACGACCTTTCGCTGGTCGAAACGAAGTGGTACGAGGCCTGGGAAAACGCGGGCCTATTTCAGCCGAGAAACGACGGAAGTCCCGTTTTCTCGATCACCATTCCCCCGCCCAACATCACGGGCTCGCTTCACATGGGCCATGCCCTCTGCTACCCGATCCAGGACCTGATCGGACGCTACAAGAGACTGAGGGGGTTCGACGTGATGATCTTGCCAGGTCAAGACCACGCAGGGATCGCCACGCAGAGCGTCGTCGAGAAGCAACTTCGCAAGGAGGGCACGAGCGGGCGCGAGTTGGGCCGCGAAGCGTTCGTGGAAAGGGTCTGGCAGTGGCGCAAGGAGAGCGGCGATACGATCCTGCGGCAACTGCGGCGGCTCGGGTGCGCGTTCGATTGGAGCCGCGAGCGATTTACCCTCGACGAACGCTACGCCGAAGCCGTGCTCAAGGTGTTCATTGAGTGGTTCGACGCTGGGCTGATCTACCGCGGCAAGCGCGTCGTGAACTGGGACCCCGTCCTCAAGACAAGCGTCTCCGACATCGAAACCGAGCGGCGCGTTGTCCGAGGCAAGCTGTACTACGTCCGATACCCGTTCGCCGATCGCGAGGGCCATGTCGTCATCGCCACCACGAGGCCCGAGACAATCCTTGCCGATGTGGCGGTCGCCGTCAACCCCTCCGATGATCGTTATTCGGGATTGGCCGGGGCCCGCTTGAGGCTTCCGCTCCTCGAACGGATCATCCCGGTGATCGAAGACCCCTACCCCGATCCGGCGTTTGGAACCGGGGCGGTCAAGATCACGCCCGCGCACGACGCCAACGACTACCTCGTCGGAGAACGTCATGGACTCGAAAAGCCCGTTGTCCTCGACGAAAGTGGGCGCGTCAATGAATTGGGTGGGCCGTATGCAGGACTCGACCGCAACGAAGCAAGAAAGCGAGTCGTCGCCGACCTGGAAGCTTCGGGCCTGCTGGAGAAAGTTGAGGACTATGACATTGCGCTAACCGTCAGTGAGCGGTCCGGCGAGCCGGTCGAACCCCTCCTGTCAGAGCAGTGGTTCGTGAGCCAGTCGAAGCTGGCCGATCTCGCCATCGAGGCGACGCGGCAAGGCAAAGTCCGATTTACTCCCAGTCGCTATGAACGGGTCTACCTGGAGTGGCTCGAAAACATTCGTGATTGGTGCGTGAGCCGGCAGCTTTGGTGGGGACACCGAATCCCGGTCTACTACGACGAAGACGGAAACGCCTATGCGGCGCTGAGTTGGGACGAGGCCGAGCGAAAGTCGAACAAGAAGATCGTTCGGCAGGATGAGGACGTTCTCGACACCTGGTTCTCAAGCGGGCTGTGGCCGTTCGCCACGTTGGGGTGGCCCGACGCGACCGACGATCTCGACCGTTTCTACCCAACCTCGGTCCTCGTCACAGACCGAAACATCCTCTACCTTTGGGTTGCGAGGATGGTCATGATGGGCCTCTCTTTCAGGAAGGAAGTTCCCTTTCGGGAGGTGTTCATTTACGCTACCGTTCTCACCGAAGACGGCCGCCGCATGAGCAAGAGCTTAGGAACGGGGATCGACCCCATGGGAGTGATCGAGGCCGTGGGCGCGGACGCTCTGAGGCTAACGCTGCTGGGGCAAACTGGCGAGAACCAAGACATCCGCTACAGCGAGCGCCGAACCCAAGAAGCCCGAAACTTCGCGAACAAGATTTGGAACGCGACCCGGTTCGTTCTGCTCAACGTAAGCGGCTGGGTCGAGCGGCCCCAGAAGCTCGAAGACGTCGATCTGTGGCTTCTCAGTAGGCTCAAGCGAGCCGAAGAGACCGTGCGGCTGGCCTACGACACCTATGACCTGCAGTCCGCCGCTTCCGCGCTCTACACCTTCTTTTGGTCTGAACTCTGTGACTGGTACATCGAGATCTCCAAGGGAAGGCTCGCGGACCCTGAGCAGGGTGACGCCCCTCGTTGGGTGCTCCTGACCGCCCTCGACGCGTTCGTCAAAATGCTGCACCCGATCATGCCGCACCTCACCGAGGAGCTCTATCAACACCTCCCGCTCCCCAATAGAGCCGAGTTCGTGATGACCTCCACTTGGCCCGAACTGCCGGAAACCTTCCTTCAGCCCGAGGTCGAATCGCGCATCGAACGAATCATCGCCATCACTCGGGACCTCCGGGCGCTCCGAGCTAACGTCGGAGTCGGGCCCATGAAGCCGGTCCCTGCGGTCTATTTCGAGGGCGACCTGGCGGACCTTGGCGAGATTCTGCTGTCCCAAGCTTGGGTGGAGCAACTCGTCCCCGGGACGCCGCCTCAAGACACGAGATTCGTCTCCACGACTTCAGAAGGCGTCGATTTGCACTTGCCAGTCGAAGGGCTCGTCGACGCTCAAAAGGAGTTGGAGAGGCTGCAAAAGGAACGAGAAAAGCTCCTGGTGGAGCGAACGCGAGTGAATTCGCAGCTTTCGAACCCAAGCTTCGTCGAGCGAGCGAAGCCGGAAATCGTCCAGTCGATCCGGCAAAAGGCGGACGAAGTGGAGGAGTTGCTCGAAAAAATCGAGCAACGAATCGCTCTGTTTTCCGAATAGAGGCGGCCTATCGTGCCGGAACGAAGCGGCCACCCCGCAAAACGAAACGAACCGAAGCACCTCGGTCCGTTCGGAGAACCTGCGCCCCAATACTCCTCACTCGCTCCAGCGCTTCGGGCGTCGGATGGCCGTAGGGGTTTTCCGGGCCGCAGCTAAACACGACGTACTTCGGCGTGGTTTCTCGAAGCCATGCCATCGAGGTCGAGGTTCGGCTGCCGTGATGGCCCGCTTTGAGTACATCGGTTTCCCAACGCTCCCGGCCCAGCATCTGGTACTCGGTTTGATCCGGCGCGTCTCCGGTGAACAACGCCGCCGTGCGCTCCCCCCGAATCCAAACGAACATCGACCCCGAATTCTCGCCGTCCCCCTTCTCGAGGGGAGGAGCCTCGATCTGGAGTCGAAACTCCCCCACGCGCAGCTTCGCGCTTCCGTCAATCCACCAAACGTCCTCCTCCGACTTACGCGCCTGTGCAAGCTCGGCCTTCAATTCGGCATTTCCTCGAAAGTGGCTGAGCGCCGCAATTTGGGCGCGTGGCGAATACGTAAGCAACGCATCGAGGCCGCCGATGTGGTCGGAATCCGGATGGGAGACGAGGATTAGGTCCACTTGGGTCAATCCTTCGGCTCGAAGCAACCGCCCGATCCTCCGAGCTGAGCTCTCTGGCCCGGCGTCGATGACGATCGTCGCGCCTTGGTGCGAGAACGCGATACAGTCCCCTTGACCCACCGCCAAGAACGTCAGGATCGTGTCGTCTTTGGGAAACAGGACACCTAGGAGCCCCCCGCCGAGGACCGGCGCGACGACGACGAGCGCGACCTTAAGCCGGCCGGACACGTCGCCTCCAGAAAAGAATGAGCGGCGCATAAAGAAGGATCAGCCACAACGCATTGAACTCAGGGACATTGACCGCCGATACAGACAGGGTCCCTAGCGATTCCGTAACGAAAAGCACCCATCCCGTTAGGGGCCCGACGATCACCGTCATGGTCCCTTGGGCAAGTGCAGGAGCGACCGGCGACATCCCAAACGCGAGTAGCGCTCCCATCACGATGAACGGCAAGACAATGACCACCAATACGTTCGAAAGAACGCTGATGAGTGAGACGATGCCGAAATGAAACGCCACAAGCGGCGCCGAGCAAAGGCTCGCCACGAAACTCGCCCTCGCGGTTTGCTTGCATTGCGCGAAAAGACGCCGTACAGGCTGTGTCGGAAGCGAATCCGAATATTGGAGCCACAAACCGAGTCCCGCCACAGTCACAAAAGAAAGCTGAAACCCAGGGTTGAACAGCGATTCCGGTCGAAACAGCAGGTACACGATCGCGCTGATCGAGAGAGCACAAAGAAGGTCTCCCTCGCGGCGAAAAAGGTAGGCCGAAAGCATCAGCATCGCCATCAAAACCGCCCGCACCACCGGCGGACGCAAGCCGGTCGCCATTGCGTAAAACGAGAGGAGCAGCGCCAAGAGTAAGAGCTGCGCGGGCCTGGGAATCGGCACAACGCTGAGCGCGCCCATCAGGCCCACCGCCAGAATCACCACATGAAGGCCCGAAACGGAAACGATGTGTCGCAAACCTGAGCGGGTGAGGGCGGATTGAACCCGATCATCCAGTCGGGCGTCGACATTGAAGCAAAGCGCATCCACGGCTTGTGCCCACTCTTCAGGCAAGCTGCGGTGGGAAAATCGAACGAACGAGTCCCGAATAGCTGCGGCCGCGCCCAAAACGGAAGGCCCGGATTCGATAACTTCGACGGACTTCGCTTGTATCGATCCCACTTGAGACGAACCGAGAAATCGACTTCGAAGCGGCCCAACCGTTCCGCTGGCCCTGACGCGCGCGCCCATGCTGAGGGAGGGCTCTCCGGTCCAGTACATCCAGTGGGGCAGACCGTTCCACTCCACCTCACAACTCGAACCTGTCCGCGTGAGTCGCGGGACTGAGCTTACGGTCACAATTGCTTCAATGTCCTGCCGATGAGTGTAGGTGTCAGCGGGAGGACCTCCATAGAGAATCACTCCTACTAGAAACCCGCCTGCGGCCGTCACCCTATTTACGAAGCGTTTAATAAACAGTAGAAAAGCTACAAACAATAAAGGCAAGAACACGACCGCACCCGAAGCGATCCCGAAAGCCAGCCCAATCGCGGCGCACAGGGCGGGACGGTGCTCAATCTCGTTGCGCATCTCCAGGCGTCCCGAACCATTTTTCTCGAATCTCACGGATCGAGCGCTTGGTGGGCCGATCTTCCACAAGTGGCAACGAGGGGGCAGCAGCTTCTTCCTGAAGGGGAAGCGCTCGGACGCCGAAACGAACGTTCACGAACAACGGCTCTCCCGCCAACGCATTGAGCTTGCTAAGGATAGGCGTCTTCAGCATCCGCAACTCTTGCGCCCACGCCGAGCCTTGCACCGCCACCCAAAGCGAGCCCTTCGAGTACCGGTCCGGCCAGGAACGCGCTGCGAGTTCCTCGCCCACGACCTCCCGCCAGCGACGCATTATCGCGAGCGCCCTAGCCGTTCGAGCCACCTCCGGCCCTACGACGTCCTTGGCAAGGATCTCCCTCAGCTTGTTCATAGCGCCCTTACGCTACCCCCTTCGACGCGAAACACCCGCGCTCTTTCTAAAATTCGCTCGCCTGCCGAGGATTCCTCGGTGCAAGTGAGAATCGCTTGCCCTGCGTGCTCGACGACCCAATCCACCAGGCGCCCGCGACGCATCTGGTCAAGGTCGGAGAGCATATCGTCGAGCAGCAGCAGCGCAGGCGAGCCGGTTTGCGCGCGGCAGACTTCGATGAGCGAGAGCTTGATGGCCAGGACGCAAGTTCGCTGCTGGCCCTGACTCGCGAAAAGGCGCGCTGCCTGCCCGTTCACCGAGATCGCAACGTCGTCCCTGTGGGGCCCGGTCGTTGTGGCGCCGCGGTCGCGATCGATCGGCCGACCCTGCTCAAGAAGCGCCAGCGCTTCGTCCGCGGAGTTCGATTCGTCACTTGGCGCATATTCAAGGCAAAGGTCCTCCCCGCCGCCGAAGAACTCTTGAATCGGAGAAGCCGTTTGCGCGATTTCCAAAAGGAACATCCTTCGAAACTCTCGGATCTTCGAGCCGCTCTGTGCAAGTTGATGCTCCCAAGGCACAAAAGATTCATTCGATACGTGTGTGTCACGCGAGCGCTTGAGCAGCGAGTTCCTTTGATCGAGCGCCCTCTTGTACGCCGTGAACTCGCGCAAGTACTTGGCGTGGAGCTGGCTGAGCTCAAGGTCGAGGAAGTTCCGTCGTACGGCTGGCTCATCGAGCACCAAGCGCAGATCGTTCGCGGTGATGCAAACGCACGGAACGCGGCCGATCAAGTCCGCCGCCCTCGGGAGCTTCAGAGAATTGAGGAAGGCCTGCTTTCGCGTCCCGGGTTCGATCCTGAGGGAGAGTTCGGCCGTGGGCTGTGCGCTTTTCACGCATACTTGCGCCCACCGGGCTCCGTGCCGAATGGCCTCGGCGTCCCTCGATCCGCGCAGCATTCGGGTCGTGGCGACCCAATACACCGCCTCCAGAAGCGTCGTCTTGCCTTGGGCGTTCGGCCCCGAGATCACGTTGAACCCAGGACGCCAAACGACCTCCGCCCGGTCGAACAGACGAAAATTCTCGAGACGCGCCGCGTCGATCGAACAATCCCCCTCGCTTTCCCTTAAACCTTCCTTTAGATTCATATCTTGTTACTTTTATTAAGGAAATCGATCTTGTGGATAACTCTGGCGGTCGCCATATCTGAGTCCGTGTTCAAGCGGCAAAACAAGTTCAAATACGCAAGCGCAAAGTTACGCAGGTGTGGGGAAAACTCTGTGGAAACGTTTGCATTTGTACAAGTTTGAGACCAGGCGTTTTTAACAGTATTCGACGCGCCCCAGTCTTCCACAGCCTTTCCCACCTGGCTTACAACAATCCGTGGATTCTTCCGTACTTCATGACGACGGCCTCGGCGAAGTAGAGGGGGTGGATGTTGGGGGGGCGCTCGATGCCAAGCTTCAGCGCGATCGGGATCCACACTTCATCCATGAACTGCATTTGGGCTCGCAAGGGCAGCTCGGGATACCGGTCGCAAAACAACCTGAGAGCGTCGTATTCCGCGCGGGTCATGCCGCGCAGATCGCCCACCACCGCCTCCAGAGGGTGCTCGTTGATCGCATGGGGTGCGACTCGAAACGTAGGTTCGGGCCGCTTGTCGTAGACGACGATGGTGCCTGCGACCATATCGCCCAGGCGCTGCGAAGTGGGGCTGGTCACCATCGACAACATCCCGATAAAGTAGGTGCCAGGAAAGAAATCGGCGGGCCGAAGGAGGTTGCGTGCCAAGGCGTTTCCGAAAGTGATCCCGGTTCCGTCCAACTTTCGAACCCTAATCCCCATCATTTTCTTTCCGACCGTTTGGCCGTTCCAGAGCCCCTCGAAGAGGATAAAGAACAAGAATGTGCCGAGGATGGGCAGCATCATGAGGAAGGCTCCCGCAAGCGACCCCACGATATAGTCGAAAACGGACAGGAACGAGATCAGGAACGTAAGGGTGAAAAGGACAAGCGCCCAGAGAATCAGATCGACTAGGTGGGCGACGGCGCGCGAGCCCAAACCAGCGATCCGGAACGATACGATGGTTTTTTCGGGGGTCAGGAGTACCAGTTCCTGCGCCATGATGTCATGCTACCCTTACCAAGCTGATGGTTCCGACTCGGCGTTTTTGGCTTCTTGTCGCGATGGGCATTCCCGTTGCGATCGTCGCTGGTGCAACCGGCGGCCCGCTCTTGCTCATTGCCTACAACGTTACGCTCGTCGCTATCGCTTGGGTGACTGCGCTGATGGGCCCGGATCCGCGCCGACTTGCCGTGGTACGAACGTTCGACCCCGTGCTTTCCGTTAGGGTCCCTAACAAAATCACCGTGACGATCGAGAACACCGGGGCTGAGCCGATGCAGGGCCTCTTTCGCGACGAGCCTCCCTTGGATCATCAGGCCACGCAAAGGGAAACCCGATTGCGGGTCGAGCCTGGGCGCGAATCGGTGTTTCAGTATTCGATCACGCCGAACACGCGAGGCAGCGACTTCTTCCGTGGGAGCTTCGTTCGGCTCGACTGCCCGCTAGGGCTCGTCCGCAAGCAGGCCTACCTCAACACGAGCCAAGTGGTGAGGGTATATCCCAACGTCCTGGCGCTCCGCGAGTTCGACCTTCTCAAGCACAAGGGAAAGCTCGATCAGATCGGAATCCGGAAGTCGCGAATCAAGGGGTTGGGGACTGAGTTCGAATCGCTGCGGGACTACGCCGAAGGCGACGACTACCGCAAAATCGACTGGAAGGCCACGGCGCGTCGAGGCAAACTCGTCGTGCGGCAGTTCGAGCAAGAGCGCAACCAACCCGTGATCCTCGTGGTGGACGTAGGGCGAAAGATGCTTGCCGACGTGAACGGCGTTTCCAAGCTCGACCATGTGCTCGATGCGAGCCTGATGCTGTCCCACGCGGCGATGGTCTCAGGCGATCTGGTCGGCCTCCTTGTTTATTCGGACACGGTTCGTCGGTACGTCCCTCCCCGAAAGGGCCGCAATCAAGCCGGGGTCATCGTCGATGCGATCCACGACTTGACCGCGGAACCTCTCGCAAGCAGTCCGCAGCGAGCCTTCTCCTACCTTGGAAGGCGGTGGTCGCGAAGGGCGCTGATCGTTCTTTTCACGGAGGTCGAGGACGAAGACGACGCCCGAAACCTGACCGCTGGGCTGAGGCAGGCACTCAGGAGACATCTGACTTTGGTCGTCAGGGTGGCCGATCCGGACCTACTGCGCTCGGCCGCAGGTAGGGTCGAATCGGAGGAGGACCTCTTTCAAAAAGCGGCATCGCTCCAATTCGTCAACGAAAGACAGAAAGCGGGCTCGCTGCTCGACGCTGGGGGGTTTCATTCCCTCGAAACGGAGCCTCAAGACCTCGCGGCGGCGCTCGTTTCGTTCTACTTCCAGGTCAAGGAGCGCTCCCTGCTCTGAACGACGCACAAGGAACCCGCGAAACGGCCGCGAATTACTGCAAGACCATGGCGAGCGAAGACCGAAACGAGACGATGGCGCGGATGTTCGTGGCCTCTTGCGCCGCGCACGCCTCTAAGCCCGCGATGCTCTGGGCCAAGAACGGCGAATTCGTCCCGCTAACCTACGCGGAGCTGCACGAAAGGGTCCGGCGCTTTGCCACAGTGCTCCGCGAAAGGGGCCTTAGGAAGGGCTCAACCATCGCCCTGCAGAGCGAGAACTGCCCGGAGTGGGCTTGGCTCGACTGGGCATGCCAATGCCTTGGGGTCGTGCTTGTTCCCATTTATCCAACCCTCCCGTCCGACGTCTCGAAGTACATCGTCCAAGACTCAGGCGCGAGCTGGGTCGTCGTCAGCGGCAAGGAGCAACAGGCGAAGCACGCCGACGGTTCGGTTCCGGTGGTATTGCTGAACTCGGTCGAGGGCTCGATCTCCCACCAAGCCGAGCAGGCGGAGCCCATGCCGATCGAGGAGTTTCAGGCTGCGGTCGACCAAGTGGAGCCATTGGATACGTGTACGATTATCTACACAAGTGGCACAACAGGGCCGCCCAAGGGCGCCGTCTTGCCCCACCAAGCGCCCGCCTCGGTTCTGACCCAAATCCCCCGGCACCTTCCGATCGATCACAACGATGTGTTTCTCTCGTTCCTTCCGATGTCCCATGTTTTCGAGAGGATTGCTGGCCAGTTCTTGCCCATTTCATGCGGGGCGACAGTGGGCTACGCGGGCAGCTTGATGAGCTTGGCGGGGGACATTCAGAAGGTGCGCCCGACGATCATGCTTTGCGTCCCGAGGTTTCTCGAAGCCACGATGGATCGGATCGTCGATGCGACGAAGAAGTACCCACGAGTTCACAAGCTACTCTTCGACCTCGCGCTCGCGCAGGGAGTCCGAAAGGCGCGCGGCCAGATCGCTCCCCTTGCCGGCGTGCTCGATCGGTTGGTGGGCAAGAAGGTTCGCGAGCGGTTCGGGGGGCGCTTGAGGTTCTTCGTTTCAGGGGGGGCGGCCCTTTCCCCGCATGTTGCCGAGTTCTATATGGCGTTGGGCCTTAAGGTGCTACAAGGCTATGGGCTCACCGAGACCACGGCAGCATCGACCGTCAACCACCCCGAAAGGAGCAAGTATTGGACGGTGGGCGAACCGATCCCAGGAGTCGAGATCAAGACGGCAGAAGATGGGGAAATCCTCATTCGCGGCAAGAGCGTGATGACCGGCTACCACAACCTCGCCGAAGCCACCCGAGAGGCCATTGACTCGGAAGGGTGGTTTCACACGGGAGACATCGGCGAATGGGAGGGGGCCCACCTCAAGATCACCGACCGAAAGAAGGACATTCTCGTTCTGGCCAACGGGAAAAACGTTGCCCCCCAGCCCATCGAAAACAGGTTGAAGGAGAGCGAATGGATCGCTGAAGCGGTGCTGTTCGGCGACGGCGCGGAGTACGTCTTTGGGCTGATCGTGCCCAACTTCGAAAGGCTGCGGGCGCACCTCGAGACTCTCGGGATTCGCCCTCCGACCGACGAGGACCTCGTGGCTTCTGAGAAGGTCCGGGAGCTCATAAAAGCGGCGGTGCAGCACGTCAATTCGGAAGGCGCGGATTTCGAGAAGGTCAAAAAGCACGCGCTCGTGGCGGCCCGGTTTACGGTCGAGTCCGGCGATCTAACTCCCACTCTCAAGGTTCGCCGGAAGGTCGTCCGGGAGAAGTACGCCGATCTGCTTTCGACCTTGCGCAAGCCCTGACGGGGCCCCCCGTCCGCAGGGAAATCGGCCGTTCCCGCTCCTATCGCCGATTGGTGACGGGCTGGGACCCCTTACACGCAGGGAGATCAGACTGCGTAATGTAACATGGGACAACCTCATGAAATGGTCGTGGAGAGTCGCGAGGATTGCTGGGATCGACGTGTTCATACACGCGACGTTCTTCTTGCTGCTGGGTTGGATCGGGTTCGTTCACTACCTCGATCGGAACAGTATCGTGGATGCGGTGGTAGGCGCGGGGTTCCTTTTGGCTCTCTTCACGGTGGTGGTCCTTCATGAGTTCGGCCACGCGTTCGCTGCGCGGCTCTATGGGATTCAGACCAAGAACATCACGCTGTACCCCATTGGGGGCGTAGCGAGGCTCGAGCGGATTCCCGAAAAGCCAGCCCAAGAGTTGGTCGTGGCGCTGGCGGGTCCCGCCGTCAACCTCGTCATAGGGTTGATCTTGGCGGGTGTGTTGTTGCTTCTCGGCGGAATCCAGCCCATCGAGAGCCTAACGGCGACGGAGGGCCCGTTCCTCGAGCGGTTGCTCGTGGTCAACCTCTTCCTCGCGGTGTTCAACATGGTCCCAGCCTTTCCTATGGACGGCGGCAGAGTCCTTCGGGCGCTGCTTGCGATGCGAATGAGCTATCCGTCCGCTACCCGCCTGGCCGCGACGATCGGGCAAGGCATGGCGCTGCTGTTTGGGTTCGTGGGGCTGTTCGTCAACCCATTTTTGATCCTGATCGCGGTGTTCGTGTGGGTTGGCGCCGAGCAAGAGGCGGCGATGGTCCGCTTGCGATCCGCGCTTGCGGGCGTTCGGGTCGCCGATGTGATGGTGCGTAGGTTCCAGGTGTTGGGTCCCAACGACCCCATCGCGACCGCCTCGCGAGCGATCCTCGACGGGTTTCAAACGGACTTTCCGGTGATTGAGAACGGCGGACTGGTCGGGGTCCTTTGTAAGAACGACCTTCTCGATGCTCTGGCTCGCAACCAACAGGGGACCATCGTGCGGGACGTGATGCGCTCGCGTTTTCACTTCGCCGCCCCTCAGCAATTGGTCGAGCAAGCGTTGCAGGCCGTGCAAGGCGCTGAGTGCCCGGTGATCCCCGTGCTGGATGGGCCAGCCCTCGTCGGCATTCTGACGGCGGAGAATCTGGGCGAGTTCTTGGCGTTTCAATCGAACCAGGCCGTGCCTCCTCAAAGGCCCTCGTTCGACGTCTGAGCCTCAGCCGACGCGGATCGCCACCTCTCCTGAGGCGACGACGCGCCCGATCTTTGCGTGCCCCTCGATCGGGGTCTTGCTGAAGAGCGCGAGTCCGCCGCTTGTCTGGGGGTCGACGACGACGTGCTGGAGCCACTCGGGGACAGGGCCGCCCCAGCGAAGGAACGGCTCGACGAACTCGAAATTCCGGGATGCGCCTCCGGTCAAACAGCCAAGTCCAACCAGGCGCTCGACTCCGGGCAGAACCGGGAGGGCTTGGGAATCGACCTCCAGGACGACTCCCGATTCCCTCGCCACATGCAGCAGATGCCCCAGCAACCCGAATCCGGTGATGTCCGTGGCGCAAAGAACCCCTGCCCGAACTCCGGCCTCGCAGGCGGCGGCGTTGAGTTGGCTCATCGACTCCGTGGCAGCGGCGATCTCCCCAGCAATTGCGAGGCCGTTTTTCAAGGCGGTCGATACGATTCCAGTTCCAAGCGGCTTGGCCAGGTAGATGTCGTCGCCAGGTTCGGCCGAAGTGTTGACGAACATCTTGGAAGGATCAACGATTCCGGTAACGGCAAGGCCGAACTTGGGTTCGGAGTCCTCGACGCTATGCCCGCCCACAAGGACTGCGCCCGACTCGACGACCTTGTCGTGCGCCCCCAAGAGGACGTTCGCCCATACGTCGGCAGGAGCGGCTTGGGGATCGAAACAAGCGATATTGAGCGCGGTGATCGGCCTTCCGCCCATCGCATAAACGTCGCTCAAGGCGTTCGCGGCGGCGATCGCGCCAAAGGCGTAGGGGTCATCGACGACAGGCGTGAAGAAGTCGACCGTCTGAACCAGGGCTTGGCTTTCAGACAGCCGGAACACGCCCGCGTCGTCGCGCGTTGCAAACCCCACGAGGACGTCGGGGTGGGCGGATTTAGGGAGGAGTCGGAGCACGTCCGACAACTGGGCGGGGCCCAGTTTCGCCGCTCAACCCGCGCATCGAACCATTTGCGTCAGTCGCACGCGGGCGAGTTTACTTCCCTCGGGTCTTGAGTGCGAGCGACCATCGATCGCGAAGCTTGGCGACCTCCGGATACAGGTTCTTACCTGGGCATGAAGTCTGCGCGAAGTCCTTGTGAGCCCCTATGTGCTCGGGTCGGACGCCGTACTTCTCGGCCAGATACATGACCATCGCGTCGAGCGCGCGAATCTGCCCTGCCGTCGGCTCCTCGACTTCAAAGTTGCCCTCAAGGACGATGAGCAGATGCCCCGCGGGGTCGTATTCGGTGTTCGTATCGCCAGCGAGCGAGGGATCTCGTGCCTCGGCGATCTGCCCGTGGATGTCGATGTACCAGTGGTAGGGGATATCGGGCCAAGGCGGCTTGGTTTGGCCGCTTGCGAGTTTATCTTCGCGCTGAGAGAACGCTTGAAGCCCCTGCAATTTGTCGACGAGCGAGCGTTCGCGATTCGATCCCACGCCCGCATGGTGGATCGTGATTCGGAAGGGCTTGTGCTCGCGCCAGGGAGGTACCGGCGGCTTGGCCCCCCACTGCTCTCGGGTGAGCATCTGCGGGCGAGGGTAGGGGTCAGATTGTCTGTGGGGGGCGCAAAACCAAGTGGGCGCCAGTGACACAACGAATAACGTCAGACTCTTCATTGCGGACCTCCGGTCGATTCGAACCCCTTCGATTGGGGGTGGTATTCACACAGCCGAAAGTTGCAGGCCTTGCAGCGGCCCCTCGCGACGCCGGTCGGCGGAAAAGCTTCGAGCAACGAGCACCTTCGCTCCTTGACCTGGGCCAGGCGTTCGTTCAGCAAGGCATATCGCTTGCGCCAGCGATCCTTCAGGCGGTCCAGGCGTTGCGGATCGACACGAGCCTCATGAATGCACTGGCCCGCCGCCTCAGCGTTGATCGGTACCCCAAGCCAAACGCCCACGAGCCGCGTGCTCTCTGGCTCCGAATTCCATGCGTGCTGCGCATAGTAGGCGTAGGTGTGCAACTGATCGAGGGCGTCGTTTTCGGCTCGCTCACTCATCCGGCCCGTCTTCCATTCGAACACCAGCGTCTCCTCAGGCGCGGTGATCGCGAAGTCGTACTTGGCATAGACGGGAATGCCCTCCCACTCGAACCAAGGCGCGGCGCTCCGAGGAGGGGGGCGCCAGGTATCGGTGGCGTAGCCCGCGAGCCGCTCCATAAGGCCGGAAGCGCGAAAGACCTCGATGAGTTCGTTGCACCTCTTTCGAGCCCCTTCCCAATCCTCTTGGGTAGGGTACTCGCCGTAGAAGACGTTTTCGAGCGGTTGACGAGCGAATCTGACTCCGCCATCGCCGTCCTTCGGTGGCCTTTCGCCCGGAGTCCGATAGTGCTCGATGAAGACCTCCGTCCAGGTCTCGTACTCTTCCAGGATACGCTCGACCCCTTTCTCCCAATTCTCGGGCCATTCCCGCTTGTCGTAGTATCTCCGGATGGCTTCGGTGATGACGTCGTCGACGACCTGCCCGACCAAGAGGCTCCACTTCATAAGGGCGCGCTGAAACCAGGCCTCTCGTTTCACCGGTTGCGAAAGCTCGATCCAAAGGTAATGCAATGCGTACTGCCGTTCGCACTCATCGAATGTACCGATGCTCGTCTTGGACAGGTTGGGCGAGGGCGGGTAAGAGGTCTCGGCCATCACGGGTTTCCGGCTGCGTCCATGGCCTTCCAGAGGTCGGCGAGGTGCCGAACGTGAGTCAAGTGCGCTTGAGCGTCTTCGCCTCCATAGAACCAGATATGGAGCGCCCCCTTATCGATCCGCGACCGCAACGGAAAGAGCGGGTCTCGTGTGGCCGGAAGCTGGGACGAGGCCGGGGCGGGATGAAGGCCGAGTTGAGCGCCGATCGCACGGGCGCATTCGGTCGAGTTGGCATACGTTTCTGTGGGCACCTCGGAGACGGTGATCAGGAGCGTCCGCTTGCCTTCGATGGCTTCTCGGGCAAGGGGAAGCCAAGGCAGGATGCTCTCGTCAGCGGCGACCCGGATCGAAGAGTTGGAGTCCAGGCTCCCATAGAGCGAGTCCGCAAGTACGACTCGGCGAATCAGCTTGAGAGAATCAGGCTGCTGCACGAGCTCACGGACGGCGCCGTATCCCGCGCTGAAGCTTGAAAGGTCCAACCCGGAAATCTGAACCCTCTGGGGCATCCCTTCTGCGAGCAACGCTCGGCGGCAAGCCTCCAGCCACCGCCCCAGCGCGAGTGGATCGCGGAACGGGCGCTGATACACCGAAGAGCCCTGGCCGAAGTTCAGGACGAGCAACGGAGTCTGAAGGCCCCGATCGAGGTGCTCCCCGATGGCGAACCACGACACAGTGTGAAAGTGGATCGTCAGGACGAAGCTCTCCTGCGGTGGCACGGAACGGGGCAGGAACAACTCGCCCTTAAGCTCGCCAACCTGCACTTCGAGGGTCTTGCCTGCGTGCGGCTGGGCGGGTGGGGCGATCTCTCGTTTCGGCATCGGCGGCGGGACAGCCTCGCCTGACGAGAGCATCGTGCCAGCTAAAAACACCGGAATCCAAGCGAACATCGGCCCATTGTAGCGCGTCTCCCGTACAATAGCGTCTGAACTCCGCGATCGCGCAAAGGGTACGATTTATTGCACAATCGCGGGGAGAGATTCGATTCTCAACGACAACGGAAACAATGATGTTTCGCAAACTCTATTGGGTCACTGAGCAGGTCGAGGCCGACGGTGCTTCGAAGGTCACCGGGGTCTACACTTCCATTCACGATCTGGTCGAAAAAGGCATTCGCTGGCTGGGCGAAAGGGGCGACGGGCAGCATTTCCGGCTTTCGCTCGTCAAATTGGACAGCGGCAAGGCTCCTTTGGGGGTTTGGACGTCGCCGGAGTTTCCTTCGTTGCTCCACGATCTTCAAGCCTTCGTTCGAACTCATGAGTTCACGAGTGAGGAGTGTCAGGAACTGTTCGATACGCTGATCGCCTTTTGCAGAGCCGAAACGGCGCAGCCCCGATAGCTCACGCCATCGGGGCTGGTAGGGCCGTGGGTCGCCGGGCTAGTTAGGCGCGTTCGTTCCGGAAGTCGACGCCGAGGGCACATCGACCTTGCGCTGCTCTTTCGCCCGATCGAGGGCTCTCTGCCACACGTCTTGGAGGTCCTTCGGAGCGATCTTGATGTTCTGTTCGCTCTCGAAGAGCCGGTCCGCGAGCCTCTTGCCCAAATCCGAGGCCTGAGCCCCGCGAGCCTTGGCGAGTTCCCTTCGGATGTACTCCTTGCGAGTCGCGTCGAGCTGCATGGGCCGTGCGGCGGTCTTCTTTTCGACGTAAAACTTGGCGAATCCGCCGTCGCCCTCAATCCAGGCGCTCGATGATCCTTCCGCTGTTCCTTCGGCGATCTTGCGAACCGATTCGGGCATCTGGTTCACCACCCGAGTGCCGTACCGCCCCGCTGCCTGGCGAGCCTGAGGAGCTTCGCTGTATTGGATGGCGACGGTCGAGAAGCCCTGACCCGACTGAAGTTGCCGCTCTACGTTCTGCTTGGCTTCCTCCGACTTCACGAAGATCCAGAGCATGTCGCAAAGAGCGGGTTCGGTGAACTGCTGCGGGTTTTCGGTGACAAACTGCTCGACCTCTTCCGGCGTTACGGTGACGCCTTGCGTCAGCAGCCTCTCGAGGCAGAGGTCGCTGGTGATCGCCTCTTTGATCCGTTCGAGCGTCAGCCCGCGGGCGGTCAAGGCGGTGAGGTAGTTCGTGTTCAGCGTCTTTCGGAATTCGAGTTCCTTAGTGACGTCCGCCGCGTTGGGAAAGAGCCCCTCGTCCTTGGCGAGTTGGATCATGACCTGGCGGGAAATCAGTTCCTCCAAGGCCTGGAACGCCAACGTGTCTGCCACGTTCGCCTCCTGAACTCCGTTGCTCGTGACGACCCTGACGCGCTCCTTGGTCTTCAAGTACGCGTGAAAGTCCTGCATCGTGATGGGGTCGCCGTTCACTACAGCGAGGTTGCCTCCCTCGTCGCCCTTCGAACAACCCGCAAGTAGAGCGGCCGATACGGCCAGCAGAATCCAAGTCTGATGTCTCAAGTTGTACTCCCTTAAACTGAACTGGGGCATAAGGATACCTGCCGCACCTTCCAGCAGGCGGCAATCCTGCCTCATGCAATACAACAGGGGGAGCGCAAGAATCGTGCCATCGGCCAGCGGCGCGGAAGCGGGCGAATGAAGAAGGGTCTGCGGCTATGCCACGATATCAAGGCCCTCGTCCGGCTCGACTTCGATGGGGCTTTCGGTCGAATCGACGATTTCTGCTGGCTCGTCGTCGTGAAGCTCGACGGAATCTTCGGGCGCGCTTCGCGAGTTCCGGTTGTAGTTCGGTTTCTCGCGCGACTCGGGAGTCCGCTGGACCTGCCCCGTCAACTGAACTGCGGGCTCGATCCTCTTGATCCGGTCGACATCCCCCACGACGCCTTACGCGGCGACACCGCCCTCCGAGTGCATGAAGTTGCGCAGCCGGTTCATGGCTTGCGTGTGAAGTTGATAAACCCGTGACTCGCTCACGCCGAGTACCTTTCCGATTTCCTTGAACGTAAGACCTTCGAAGTAGTACAGCGCGACGACCAATCGCTCTCGATCTGGGAGCGCGTCGATCCCTTGGCCTAGGATTCTGCGAATCTCGCGTCCTTCGACCTCGTGCCCGGTCGAGGAATTCTCATCGACGATCAGTTCGACGAAGTGAATGTGGTCGTCGCCCTCGCTGGTCGTGAGGATGTCGTCGAGGCTATAAACGTTCGTGCGCCCCATCCGAACGAGGAGCTCGCCGACCTCAGAGACGTCCAAACCGAGGTGTTCCGCGACCTCGCGCTCCGTTGGAGGGTGGCCGAGCTTTGATTCCAGAAGCATTTGAGCCCGATCGACCGCCTTCAGTTTTTCGCGGATCGAGCGGGGAACCCAATCTTCGTCACGCAGCATTTCGAGAATCGCCCCGCGAATCAGCGCGATGGCGTAGGTCTCGAACTTCACGTCGCGAGTCGGGTCGAACTGATCGACGCTCTTGATCAGCCCGATGACGCCCGCACCGACCAAATCCTCTCGATCGAGACCGCCCGGCAAGCTCGTGACGAGCCTACCCGCGGTGATCTTGACCAGGTAGGAGTAGTGATCGATGAGCTGAACCCTGGCTTCGGGCGAACGATAGACCTTGAAGTCGACCCAATTTCTCTGCAACGCTTCCTGTGACAACGACATCGAATAACCTCACTTCTTGGCCGCGCTGGGCGGACCCAACCCTAAGGGTTCCTGCTCGCCGCCCCCGAACCTTCGCGCCCTTCGGCTGAAATGTGTCGGACGCGTACTGTAAAAAACACGTACCATATTTGGGTGGCGACCAGTCCCAGTACAAACACCAGGGCGGCGCGAAGAACGCAGGTCACTGGGTCGACGCGAGCGAGAATCCCTCCCGCAAGAGCCGCAAAGGCAGCTAATCCTCCAATAACCTTCGGCATTCCGCAGACTCCGGTAAGCCCTCAGTGTCTGACTTCCCTGTAAACAATACTGGCTTGCCGTTGAAGAATGCTTAGGGGAAATTCTGCGTTTTTCGTGAGGTTTTGCAACCGCCGACCCTAAAGGGGAATGCGAAGACCGTCATACGCGAGGCGGATTTGGGGCGGGAGCTCCCTCTCGACCCGAGCGTGATCATAATCGTGGCTCAAGTGGGTGAAATACGTCATCTTTGCCCCGAGGGAAAGGGCCTCCTCGACGGCCTGGTCGAAGTGGAAATGGTTGGGATGCGGCCTGTACCGAACCGCGTCCATGATCAGAACATCCAAGCCCGTCAGGCTCTCCCTGGCCTGAGAGGGGATTCGGTTGACGTCGGTGAGGTAAGCGAGCCCGCCGACCCGAATGCCCACCACGGGCCAGGAGCCATGATCCACCAAGAACGTCTCGATTTCGAGGGAAGCGAGCCGGAGGTTCGGCGGCACATCGCGCAGATCGAACCTGGGGACCTCGATCCCGTCGGCGTGTTCCGCAAAGGCGTAGCTAAAGACCCTGCGGATGTCGTCCTGATAGGCGGGGAGGGTGTAGATGGGCATCGGCCTGCGCTGCGTAATGCAGAACGAGCGGAGGTCGTCCATGCCCATGATGTGGTCCGCGTGGGTGTGAGTGACGATCACAGCCTCGATGTCGAACACCCGCTCCCGAAGGAGCTGGAGCCTCATCTCTGGCGAGCAGTCCACCAGAACGTTGCCACTAGGCCCGGAAAGCAGGAGGCTCGGCCGAGTCCTGTGGTTCCTGGGGTCAGCGAGAAAGGAGTCGGGATAGCGAACCCCGAGCATGGGAACGCCGTTGCTCGTTCCCGAACCCAGAACGATCGCTTCAGCCATCAGGCTTCGTCGGCAAGCTGAAGCACGTACAGCGCCACGATCACGCTCGGGACTTCGGACAGTTGCGACACCCTTTCGATGCACCTCGCGAAGTTGCGCTCGGAAAACTCGTCGGTCGACTCTTGCTTGCGGCGAACGTCGGCCAGAAGCTGAACGGAGTTACGATAGAACCGGGCTCGGTTTTGAGGCAGAGACTTGTTGGCGATGGCTGCGAACGACCGGCCCAGTTGCTCGTAAATCGAGTCCCAAGAGGTTCGGGCCTCGAGCTCCGATCTCGCCTTTTGAAGGGCCTGCTCATGGAGGCGCTTGGCCTCCGCATCGCGCCGCTTGACCGTCTCCCAATCTTCGGCCTCGGTCCCGCTGATGACGCGAACGTTCAGTTGCCTGCCCGCGATTCGAGTCAGCACCTGCTCCATGAGCCGGTGAGTCGCAGCGAGCTTCAGGTGGCCGGCAAGCTCGCTGGACCGAGGATCGACGCCGAGGACGAACACGTCGTCTTCCATGGCCACGGGCTGCGCGGCATTGAGCGCCGTCCACACGCCGACCCCCGTGACGGCCTGCTTGATCTGAGGAAGGGCCTCGCTCCAAACCTCCGCGATGTCTGGCATATAGAACGATTATAGATTCCCACCGGCCTAACTTTCCTACCGAGGGGGTTCAGTCGCCCGAAACGACTGCATAAGGGTGGCTCGGATAGGAAAGGGCGAGGGCGACCACGTAATGCGGCACCTCCAGCAGCAGAACCCGGAAGTCGATGCTGGGGGCGAACGCTTGCACGATCAGCCGATTCGAACCCGCGTAGGCCTTGAGGGCGATTTCGGAGAGGTTGAGCGGACGAGGGCTCGCCTTGGCGCAAGCTTCCTTGGCAACCCACACTTCGAGCGAATTGAGCGGGCCGAACCGGTCGTCGTCCGTTCGAATGCGCTCCAAGACCTTGCGGCTCACCGTCCGAAGCTCGGGCTCGATGTCCACCCCGATCCCCGCCAGCCTGGGGGCGTCGCCACGTGAAACGCGGATCGCCGTCGCTACCCCCTTTCCAGGGCAATGAGCCAAGCTCACCATCACAGCCTCGGCCCACACCTGCGTCTCGTTCTTCAGGAAAGGAGCGAGTACGTGAGTCAAGGCGATCCGACTGGCCGCCCAGAGCCGCCGCCCCCGATCGGTTCGCGTCTTTGGGGCATGGAAGAGCCGGTCCGCGATTTCGGGTTTGGCGATCAAGAAGCCAGGGGCTCGCGCCAAACGATGGCGCGTCCTCGCAACCGCCTTGAGCGTCCTGCCATACGTTGCCAACGACTGCGCTTCAGGCGGCTCGTCGACGAAATGAATCCTGACCTCCCGCCCTGCGAACTGGGAGACTAGGTCTTGGTAGCCTGCGTTGAGCTTGGGGTCCATCGAACGAGTCCCGTTGCCATCCAATAGGACGTATCGGCCTGCCGAATGAGATGGCATAAGGCGGAAGCGGTAACATTTCGTAGCCAATGGAATCCAGGAAACTTCGGATCTACGACACGCTAACCCGGTCCTTGAAGGCGATCGAGCCCCTAGAGCCCCGACACCTGCGCTTCTATTGTTGCGGTCCCACAGTCTACAACTATGCCCATATCGGCAACTTCCGTACGTTCCTCTCGGCCGACTTGGTGGTCAGGACCGCCGAGGCCCTCGGATGGCGCGTTTCGTACGTAAGCAACATCACGGACGTGGGCCACTTGACCGAGGACGACGTGGCGGACGCGGGCGGTGAAGACCGCATGGAGAAGGCGCTGCGTTCTAAAGAGGGCGAGCGGTTTGTCAATGTTTGGGACCTCGCTTCTCACTATATCGACGCGTTGAAGAGAGACTGGCGCAGCCTCAACCTGCGGGAACCTATGGTTCGTCCGAGAGCGACAGAGCACCTCCGCGAGCAGATCCTCGGCGTCCAGAGCCTCATCGAGAAGGGCCACGCGTATGTTACGGATAGTGGCGTGTACTTCAACGTATCGAGCTTTCGAGATTACGGGAGACTGAGCGGCAACCGCGATCAAGACTCCTTGATGCGAGCCGTTCGAGAAGTGGTTCAGGACGACAACAAGAGGCATCCCGCTGACTTTGCTTTGTGGAAGCACGACGAGAAGCACCTTATGCAATTCTACAGCCCTTGGGGCTGGGGATTCCCCGGGTGGCACATCGAGTGCTCCGTGATGGCCATGAAGTACCTCGGCGAAACCATCGACCTTCATGCCGGCGGCGAGGACTTGGTGTTCCCGCACCATGAATGCGAGATCGCCCAGTCCGAAGCGCTGACCGGCAAGCCGTTCTCTCGGCAATGGATGCACACCCGGTTCCTGCAGGTGGACGGCGAGCGAATGTCCAAGAGCAAGGGGAATTTTTATACGGTTTACGATCTCATCGAAGGCAAAGGAGTCAGTCCTCTCGCTTTGCGATACGCGCTCATCAGCGTTCCCTATTCCAAGCCGCTCAACTTCACGATGCAGACGCTTCGGGACGCCGAGCAAGCGGTCGAGAGACTTCGGCTCTGCGACGAGGTTTCTTCGGAGGCCGCAACGAGCGGTGGGGACGGCGAGGACGCTGTAGGGAAGTCATTGAAGTCGCTGTATGAGGAGGCGCTCGACGCGATGTGCGACGATCTGAACACCTCCGTCGCGCTCGCCAAGGTGTATGAGGGCACCCGCGTGATCCTGCGGGAGCAGTCGGGGATGAGCCAAGCGAGCGGGCGAAGCGGCCAGGAGTTTCTTCAAAACGTCCAAGGGCTGCTGGGGATCGTCCGACCCGAATACGAGACCTGCGCGGGGAGTTCGACTGACAACGGGGCCGACCTCGACGAGGACGGAATCGAAGAGAGAATCCGCCTGCGGGCGGAAGCCAAGGCGCGAGGAGATTACGCGGCGGCCGATGCGATTCGCGACGAGCTTGCGGCCGAGGGAATCGAACTCCGCGACTCGCCCGAAGGCACGAAGTGGAAGAGGAAGTCGCCGCTCGAAGCGTAGCGGCAGAGGAGCATGGCAGTTGAGTGAACGACCGATTCGATTGGCGCTCGCAGGCGCAGCCGGAAAAATGGGCGCGGAGGTCGTTGCGGCGGTCCAGCACGAGCGCGATATCGAACTGGTCCTCGTGGCGGACCGCAGCCACGGTGGAGAGAGCCTGCGAAAGGTCTTGGGAACCCAGTTCCCCGACCTGAAGATCGACGAGCGATTGGGTGCCGCTCTCGACCGTGAGAAGCCCGACGTGCTGGTCGACTTCACTCACCCGGCAGCGGCCCCCGAGCACGCGCTTTCGGCCCTGACGCGAGGGATCGCCGTCGTCATCGGCACCTCGGGCGTTTCCAGCGACGACCTGAAGGAGATCGCGATCGCGGCGGACCGGAGCGGAAAGGCCGCTTTAGTCGTGCCCAATTTCGCCATCGGGGCGGTCCTGATGATGCGATTCTGTGAGTTGGCGGCCCGTTGGATGCCCAACTGCGAGATCGTCGAGATGCACCACGACGCCAAGGCGGACGCGCCGAGCGGCACCGCGCATTTGACCGCCGAGCGCATCGGGCGGGCCCGCTCCACTCCGCCGAAGCCCATTCGTACCGAGGTCTTCCGGGTCGAGGGCGTCCGCGGCGGAGCTCACGAAGGGGTCCCCATCCACTCGGTGCGGCTTCCCGGCCTGGTGGCTCACCAGCAGGTCATATTCGGCGCTAGGGGAGAGACGTTGATTCTTCGCCACGACTCGCTGGACAGAAGCTCGTTCATGGAAGGGGTCCGGCTCGCCATCCGCAGGGTCGGCGAAATGAAGGGCCTTGTCGTGGGTCTCGACAGCCTGCTGTTCGAGGGTTGACCGCCTGCGAGGCCTTCAGAAGGGACGGACCGCCAAGGCGACCATTGCCCGGATTCCGTACGGTATCGCGTCGTCGTTGAAGTCGAACTGGGGCGTGTGAACGCTCGCGTAGCCGTCTTCTCCCGGCGGAATGAGGCCGAGCTGAAAGAAGCAAGCAGGGCATTCCGTGCCGTAGAAGCTGAAATCCTCGCCGCCCATGGTCTGCTCTCCCTGATCGCTAACGCTGTCCGTTCCCAACTCCTCGCCCACGACTTCCATGAATCGGCCGACGGCTGTCGCATGATTTGAAGTTACGGGGTAGCCCTCGACCCAATCGATCGAGGCTGTCATGCCGAAGGCCTGGGCGACGCCCTCGCACACCTCGCGGAAGCGTTGCGCGATCGTCGCGCGGGTCTCGGGCAAGAGCGTTCTCACCGTCCCTCGAATTCGCGCGAACTCCGGGATGATGTTGACCGCCGAACCTCCATCGATCTGGCCCACGGTCACCACCAGAGAGTCCAAGGGGTCGGCGTTGCGAGAGGCCAGCGATTGGAGCGCGGTCACGAGGTAAGCCGCGGCGGCGATCGGATCGCGGGTCGTATGGGGCGCGGCGGCGTGTCCCCCTCTTCCTTCGAGAACGACTTCAAACGTGTTGGTGGCTGCCATCATGGGGCCGACGCGAGTCGCGAGCTTGCCGAGGGGCAGCGTGGTCCAGCCATGCAGCCCGAAGATCATGTCGGCTGGTTTGCCGAGGACCTTGCCCGACAGGACGCCGTCTTGGACCATCTTTTGGCCCCCGGCCCCGCCCTCTTCCGCAGGCTGGAACAGAAGGAGAACATTGTTGGGTCGGCGGGTCGAATGAGCCAGCGTCCTCGCTGCGCCGAGAAGGATGCTGGTGTGGCCATCGTGTCCGCAGGCGTGCATCACTCCTTCATGCTGGCTCGCGTAAGACTTGCCGGTAGCTTCGTGAATCGGAAGAGCGTCCATGTCGGCGCGAAGGGCGATGGTGGGCGCTGATGCCGGGCTATCTGTTGCCGGGAGCCACCCCAAGACACCGGTCCCGCCCGCCAGTCCGGCCACGGACTCGACTCCGGCCGCGGCAAGCTCACGCTCAACGACCGCTGAGGTTCGCCGCTCCTGGTAGGCGAGTTCGGGGTGGGCATGGAGATCGTGACGAAGGTCCAGCACCGCGCGGATCAAGGGTTCGGTGGGCTCGATGACGGCGGACATGGTGAGACTTTACCTAAGGCGGGTAAAAGGAGCCGAGTTGACCACCCTCGATGAGCTTTGGAACTCGACCTCGCCCAGCGCTAAGACCTTCAGTGACGCCGCGGAAGGGCTGGACGAACCTGTCCGGGCCTACATGGCTCGAACGTTCTCGCCCGGAGCCGTCCTCCCCCGCGCGGCCCGGCTCAGAATGCATGGCGAGATCAAGCTGAACCGCTGGCTCCCGTTCGAAGCCGAACAGGTCATCCACCTCGACCGAGGGATGGTGTGGAAGGCCAAGGTCCGGATGGGAAGGATGCGAATCTCCGGTTGGGACCGCGTGATCGGGGGCCGCGGCGACATGGTTTGGAAGCTGTTTGGCCTGGTCCCGATGCTGAAGTCTTCAGGCCCGAACGTCGACCGCTCCGCGATCGGTCGCTATCACGCCGAGAGCATTTGGTTTCCCTCTCGCCTCTTAGAGCGAGCCGAGTGGCTCAAACCCTCCCAGCAAGGGAGCCTCGAAGTGAGCCTGAGTGATTGGGGTCAGGCCACAACCCTCCACCTCACGACGAACCAAACGGGCGACTTGGTCTCCGTCGCCTCGAACCGGTGGGGGAATCCGCAGGGAAAGGAATATGCCGAGCATCCGTTTGGCGCATGGATCGAGGAGTCCCGCGCTTTCGAAGGAATCACGATCCCCACGAAGGTGAGGGTCGGCTGGTTCTTTGGTTCCCCTCAGTTCGAAACCGACGGCGAGTTCTTCCGCGCAGAGGTTACTTCCGCGATCTTCAAGTGATTCCCCCTGAGTCCCGGCCCCCGTTTTCCCGATATGGAAATGGGGACCGGTGCTGGACCCACGGGGGAAGATGCGCAAGCTCAAGATTAGCTCGATTGTGTGCTGCCTTTCGCTTGTCTCGGCGGGAGTCGCGAGGGATTCGGCTCCGGAGTGGGGCCGAGTGGCGTCGGACGTCGCTTCGTACTTGGCTTTGGCGGTCCAGAACCTGGAGTCGGGGCAATGGCTGCGAGCCAATGCCTATTGTGAGTCCATTTTGCTCGGCGACGAGATCACGTACTGCGTGATCGTTCGCAGCGACCAGCCCCAAGCTGCAAGTCGGGCGATCGAGGCGACCCAGATGGGTCTCACCGTCTGGGAGCAGGCGCTTCGGCACGAGGTTCGGTTTGTGCGTACGGATGACCTTCGCGCGGCGGATATCGCGCTCATTTTCCAGCCTAGGGTCCTTTCGGGAGGGCGGCAGATCGCGGGCAAGATTCGCTGGCAGCGTCGCGTCGTCGAGCGAAACGGCGGGTACTCGCCGACGTTCACGGCGGACGCCCACTTGAGCCTTATGGACCCCAACTCCAGGGCACTCAGTTCACGAGCGCTTGCCCACTCCATCGCTCATGAAGTCGGACACGCGCTCGGACTGGAAGAGAGCAACTCCGCCCAAGGAGTAATGGGCCCGATCTCTCCCCAAGGGACGGGTTTGTTTGTGAGCGCGGACGACCTCCGAGTCTTGCTAGAGTTGAGGCAGCGCGCCGCCGAGATTCAGCAGCAAAGCCTTTGGTCCGGATTCGAGCCGCTCGGCGGGTATAAACCCGCAAGTGAAGCTCTCTGATGCGCTGGCCCAGCCCGTAGTCTGCGGTGACGGCGCGTACGGCACGTTGTTGGCGGCTCGCGGATTCCCCAAGCAGCCTTACGACCTCGCCAACCTCGAAGCGCCCGAACTCGTTGCCGACCTGCACTGCCTTTACTTCGAAGCTGGCGCGGTGTTGATCGAAACCAATACGTTCACCGCCAATCGATTCCGCTTCGTCGATCTGCGCGACGACCTTTACGAGATCAACCGGGCAGGCGCGCGGATTGCGAAAGCGGCTTGCGGCGATGGCGCGGTGATCCTCGGCGCGATCGGGCCTGCGGGCAAGCCCATGTACCCCCTGGGCAGCATTTCGTCAAGCGAAGTGATCGAATCCGCCCGTGAGCAGGCGCGAGCCCTCGAAGAGGGCGGGGTCGATGCGTTCCTGCTTGAGTCGTTTCTCGATCTCGATGAACTGGAGCGTGTCGTCGAGGGGGTGCGCCAGGCATCGAATCTCCCCATCATCGCCAGCAAGGCGTTTATCGAAGACGGCGAGGCGATCTCGGGCGGATTGCCCTACCAGTCCGCCAAGAGGATGGCGGCGATGGACGTGGCCGCCGTCGGGGCGAACTGCGTCGTTGGACCCCAAAGGATGCTGGACCTGGTGCGCATGATGACCGAAGCCACGTCGAAGCCCGTCCTTGCCTATCCGACCCCGGGAATGCCCACGCTCATCAAGGGCCGCGTCGCCTACGACACCGACCCAACTTACTTCGCAAAGGCCTGCCGCCGCCTCGCCGAAGAAGGCGCGGCGCTGATTGGAGGTTGTTGCGGGACGACTCCGGATCACATCCGGGCGCTTTCTCAAGAACTCGGCCGGAGCCCGGTCCAGAGGGCGAAGCGAGCTTCCGTCGCTACTAGGGACTATGAGACCAAGCCGCTCGAGTCCACGCCGCGTACCGAGTTCGGCGAGCGGATCGCGCGTGGAGAATCGACCTACAGCGTCGAACTCGACGTTCCTCGTGGGCTCAAGCTCGATCGCTTGATGGCGGACGTCGAAGCCGTTCGGGCGGCGGGCGCGCACACGATCAACATTTCCGACGGTGCGAGGGCGCGACTCCGAATGAACCCAACGGCGGTCTGCCACCTCATTCAATCCACGACGGGCGCGGAGACCACGATGCACTTTTCCTGCCGCGACAGGAACCTCCTGGCGATCCAAGCCGACCTCCTGGGTTGCCACGCGCTCGGAGTACGAAATGTCCTCGCCATTACCGGCGACCCGGCCAACATCGGGGACTACCCTAGCGCGACCAGTGTGTTCGATGTCGACGCCGTGGGGTTGGTGCGAATCCTCGGAAGGCTGAACGAGGGGATCGACCTTGCCGGATACGGGATCGGCAGGAAGTGCGGTTTCACGATCTGCGTGGCGTTCAATCCCGGCTCACCTCGCCCCGAAGTCGAACTCGTCCGACTCCAACAGAAGGCTGACGCCGGGGCCCATGCGGTGTACACGCAACCCGTTTTCGACGAGAGCTTGGTCGAGATCGCCCTCGAATCCTGCAAGAAAGTGGGGCTACCCTGCCTGATCGGGGTGATGCCGCTACGCAACGCCCGGCACGCCGAGTTCATGCACAACGAAGTGCCGGGCATTCTCGTCCCGGAGAGACTCAGGGCGGCCTTGGCAGACGCGCCCGACGACGAGGCCGCGCTGGATTTGGGGATCGGCCAGGCCCTTCGGCTGGCCCGCTTGGCGAAGTCGGGCGGCGCTGGGGTCTACTTGATGCCGCCGGCGAATCGAATCACTGCGGCGGTGAAGGTGCTCGAGGGGATTCGATAATCCGAGATCGCCAGGTTGCGATTCGATAAAGAACCATGAACTGGAAAGGATGGCTCGCAGCGGGCGTGGGGGCAAGCGCAGGACTGCTGGTGTACGGCGCGCTCGTCGAGGCCAACCGGCTGGTCCTTGAGCGGCGAAGGCTGAAGCTCCGTGGATGGCCGGAGCGGCTTTCCGGCACAAGCATCGCTGTGCTCGCCGATCTTCACGTTCGGGACTCCTACTCCGAAGAACTGGCCGCGCACGCCGTCGCCATGGCCCTCGACGAGTCTCCCGACTTCGTCGTTCTCGCGGGTGACCTTGTGGGCTACTGGAAACCCGAAAGCGTGGAGCGGATCGGCCGGGTCTTGGAGCCGCTGGTCTTGATGGAAGGCCGGGCGCTGGCCGTTCCGGGCAATCGTGAGTACTGGGACGGCGACCCCGACTTGCTCGAACCCATCCTCGACCAACTCAACATCCGGTTCCTTCGGAACGAGGCATGGCACAACGCCGGAATCACCTGGGTAGGAATCGATTCGGCCAACGTCGGAATGGCGGACCCGTTCCAAGCGATGGCGGCAGCGCACCTTATGGGTCACGAACCGATCGTGGTTGTGTGGCACGAGCCTGACCTGGTCGACTGGCTTCCGAGCGGGGGGGCGCTTCAGATCAGCGGGCACACGCACGGGGGCCAATTCCGAACGCCCTGGGGATGGCCGCCTATGACCACGCGGAATGGCAAGAAGTATCTCGAAGGGTTCTTCCCCGAAGCGCCGACCCCGCTTTATGTCAGCCGCGGCGTGGGGGTTACCGGCCCTCCGTCTCGGCTGTTCTGCCCGCCCGAAGTGAGTCTCCTCATTGTAGAGCCCGGCGATCCGAGTGAGTGACGCCTCAGCGTGCGGGCTACCGATTCGCAGCCATGAGGGTAGGGGGATGCGAGTGGGCCCCTCCGCAACGGGCGCATTCGAGGAAGCGTCCATAATCAAGCAGGCGCCCCTGTAGCTCAGCGGATAGAGCAACTGCCTTCTAAGCAGTGGGTCGTGGGTTCGAGTCCCGCCGGGGGCGCCAACTCCCTAGGGAAGAACGTGGGGATAAAGGCCGGCCGCGATCGAGCACGTGGGCCTCTCGCCGATCGCTCCGACCGTGTACACGCCCCCTGACGGGCAGTCTGGCTCGGTGCTGAGCTTGATGTAAATGGGCCAGATGTCCGCCATCGCGCACGGCGCTCCTTCGGGGAGGTTGTTCTCCATTGCGTGCTGCTCCTTCGCGCTCTCGATCTGCCTCAGGTTGGAGACGCACGCGCGGGCCTGCGACCGCTCCCTGGCTCGAATCCATTGGGGTACGGCGATCGACAGGATGATCCCGATAATCAGGACCACGATCATGATCTCGACGAGGGTAAAGCCTCTCTTGCGCATAAAGAGTTGTGTGCCAGGCACTCTCCCTGTCTTATGATCGGCTCTTTCGCGCCGCAATAGAGGCCGCACAAGGCACGGAGCGCCCCACTTTCGGCAATTCCTGTGAAATCACCGGCTTTTCGCGGGCTTACCCCTCGATCTCTTTCCGCAAGCGCTCGAAGAATTCGTCCACTTTCATAGGTCCCAAGTCGCCCGCCTCGCGGCTTCGCACGCCCACCGTTCCCGCTTCGATATCGCGGTCGCCGAGGATGAGCATGTAGGGGATCTTCTGGAGCTGATTCTCCCGAATCTTCTTGCCCAGCGTCTCGCGCCGATCGTCGACCTGAACGCGCATCCGCAAGCCTTCGCTAGGCCGCGCATCGTAGCCTCTGAGACGGGTTGCGAGCGCTTGCGCGGCTTCGATATGGCGGTCGGCAATCGGCAAGATCGCGATCTGCACAGGCGCCATCCAGAGTGGGAACGCGCCCGCGTAATGCTCGGTCAAGAATCCGATCATCCGCTCGAGCGACCCAAAAGGCGCGCGGTGAATCATGATCGGGCGGTGGGGCTTGCCGTCTTCTGCGATGTACTCGAGCTCGAATCGTTCGGGCAGAGAGTAATCGACCTGGACCGTGCCCATCTGCCACTCGCGCCCGAGCGCGTCTTTCACGATGATGTCGAGCTTGGGGCCGTAGAACGCCGCGTCGCCCATCGAAGTGAAGTAGTCGATCCCCATTTCGTCGCAGGCGGTCGCAATTGCCGCTTCGGCCTGTCGCCAATCGTCCGGGTGGCCGACGTACTTGTCGGAGTTCGGGTCTCGCGTTCCCAGCCGGAACGTGAGGTCTTCCAGCCCCAGTTTCTTGCGGGTCACCTGAATTAGGTCGACCACTCCCTTGAACTCCTCGAGAAGCTGGTCTTCCCGAACGAAGAGGTGGGCGTCATCCTGCGTGAACCCTCGTACCCGCAACATTCCCGCAAGTTCGCCGCTCTGTTCGTAGCGATACACCGTCCCGAACTCCGCGAGCCGGACGGGGAGGTCGCGATAGCTTCGGAGTTGGGACCGGTAGATCTCAATATGGAACGGGCAGTTCATGGGCTTGAGGATGAAGGTCTCCTTCTCCTCGTCTTCCATGAACGGGAACATCTTCTCCTTGAACGTGATGATGTGGCCCGATTTTTCGTACAGCTTGATCGACCCAATGTTAGGCGTAACGACGCCTTCGTAGCCTCGCTGGAGCTGTTCCTCCCGCATGAAGTCGTGCAGGACCTCCCGAAGGACCGCGCCCTTGGGAAGCCACAAGGGCAAGCCGGGACCCACCAAAGGCGAGAACAGGAACAAGCCCAACTCGCGGCCCAGCACCCGGTGGTCGCGCTTTTTTGCCTCTTCGAGGTTGTGCAAGTACAGTTCGAGTTCTTCGTGGCTCTCAAACGCCGTCCCGTAAAGCCGAGTCAGCATCTTGTTGTTCACGTCGCCGCGCCAATAAGCTCCCGCAATGCTCATCAGCTTGAAGTGGCGGATTTCCGCCGTGTTCTCCACGTGCGGACCTCGGCATAGGTCGATGAACCTGCGAACTACGCCGTTGTGGCTGGCTTGCTGATCGAAGAAGCTGACCTCTTCGCCTTCGGGGATCGCTTCGAGAAGCTGCAGCTTGTACTCGGCCACATCCTCGCCTTGGCCGAGCGTGCATTCCTTGAGGATGATCTCCTCGGCCTCGGCCTTGTTGCTGGCGACCTTGCGCACGATCGCCTGGTTCAGAGCGGCCAGCTCCTTCATGCGCTCTTCGATCTTCGGAAGGTCGTCTTCCTTGAGGGCGACCGGCGAATCGACATCGTAGTAGAAACCGTTCTCGATGGGGGGGCCGATCGCAAGCTTGATTCCTGGAACCAACTCCGTGAGGGCCTGGGCCATGAGGTGGGCGGCGGAATGGCGGAGTCGATAGAGATAGGAGTCTTCGTAAGATGTGTTCATAGCAGGACCCTCCCCGACCAAGGGAACGAATTGTCGTTTGAGATTATAGCTTGCGGGGCAAGGGGGCCGGAGGGTCCTTCACGGGCTGTACTGGGTTCGTTCCTGCGGGGACCTGTGCAATCTTGCCGGTTTGGGGTTGAAAACACCCGAATGTGTCGTACAATGATCTTTGGCTGGGGTGAACACCTCAACCATCAGGCTTTGGCCCCTTTTCGGGGCCGGCAAAGGAGACGACAAAATGAATGCGAACTGCATGCAGGGTTTCCGCGCCTTTGCGGGCGTTGCTCCCCTAGCACTCCTCTTCCCGATTGCGGCGGCGCAAACCGTCGAAGCAGGTACCGACCTCTGGGCCACGGCGAGCCCCGTGACCCTCGACATCGGCGGCATCGGACCCGTGGACTTCTGTGGCGCTCCGCCCGTGGACCCGACGCTTTGGGGACTTCCTCCCGGAACCGACACCGGCAACGCGGATACGGTCGTGCAGCGGCTCTCCGACGGCGACCTCTCCGGAGGCCCGGCAACGATTCCGATCGAGATCGTCGCGCTCTCGCTCACGAGCTGCGCCCCGATCACGGTGGACTTTGGCGGCGGACCCACCCTTTGGGACGTCAATGTGGGCCTCTCGCAATTGGGTCCCTCGCAGGGCGCGATCATCGTTCAGGGAGGCCTGAGCGGAGGCACCTTTGACTCGACGTTCGTCGTTCGACCCATCTTCACGTTCACGGAGGTCGGAAATCCCCTCATGAACCACGTGATCGACGGCCAGCAACTTGTTTTCTGGGCCGACGACGCCCCTTGGTCTCCGATTCCGCCCGCGGGCGCGCAGCTAATTCAGGGTCCCTTTGGCGATCCCAGATTCAACTGTCACGTGGGCGCCCCTCCGGGAACGATGGACTTCTTCTTCCCGACACCCGTCCCGTTCGGAGGCGATGGCAACTGGACCGTCAGCAATGCCGTGCCTGAGCCGGCCGCTTGCATGGTGCTCGTGACGGGACTGGTGGGTTTACTGCGAAAGCGAAGAAGCTAGCGGGGAGGCTGCGTCGGTGGGAGCGGGGTCCTAAGGCCCCAAGCTGCGTGCGATCTCGACGAGGTCGCACCAGTTGGACCGTAGGTCGTCGAACAGGGGGGTATTGGCTCGCGCGATTTGACCCAGCTCGGGGTCGATTTGGGCAAGCAGAATGTGGTCTTCTTGGATAGGACTCTCGGCCACGACGTTTCCCAAAGGATCGACGATCAGGCTCCCGCCGACGAACCCCTTTCCTCCCTCAAAACCCGAAAGCTGGCAATTGATCGACCACACGCCATGCTCCTCCGAGAGCGCCCGCAACATCCGCCGGTACCGGTCGAGATTCCCGATGCGCTCACCTGAAAAGTCCCTTGCCGGCGACGCGCTCGGGACTACCATCAGGGTCGCTCCCGACATCGCCAGCAGCGCGCCGAGCAGCGAATGCCACACGTCCTCGCAAATGAGGATTCCGACTCCGCCGAACCGGGTCTCCACCTTGCCCAGCGCCGTACCCTTGCCCACGAACCGTTGTTCGTCGAACACGCCGTAGGTCGGCAAAAAGAACTTTCGGTAGACGTGAGAGGTTCGGGCGTGGGACGGCCTGAACTCCAGGTAAGCGGCGCTGTTGAAGCTCGTCCCCTCGCTCTGTTCATAGAAACCCACGACGCAATCGACGTGTCGGTTCAAACGTCCGGCGAGTCGCCTGGTGAGCTCAGCTTCGAGTTTCTCGGCGCTGAGAGACACTTCGGCGACCCCACCCTCGACGAAGTACCCGGAGGTACAGGTTTCGGGGAAGACCACCAGGTCCGCCCCCTCGCCCGAACTTTGAAGCAGCAGGTCCGCGATTCGGTCCAAGTTCTCGGGGACTTTGGCCTTTTGAGGGGCGAACTGAGCGCAAGCGACCGTAAAGGCCATGAAGCGAAGTGTACCGCCGTCCCTACTCGGGGCTGATCTCGCGAACTCGAACTCCGGGCGTCCTTGAATTATCCCACGGCGTCAAGTACGCAAGTCGCTCGGCGACGCTTTGGGACCTGGACTTGGGATGAGCCACGACGCAAAGCCGCTCCTTAGCCCTCGTCATGGCGACGTATACGATGCGCCACTCTTCGGCCATTTCTCGCTCCTTGCGACACTCTGAGTTCCAATCGTGAAACGCCGACACGCCGGCCTCGAACCTGCAAGTCAGGATCGCCTTGGTCTTCTCGACTTCGACCTCCTTTTTCCGCCCCGACATCGGGCTATGGGTATCTGGCAGGACGACGATGGGGAACTCGAGCCCCTTCGACTTGTGGATCGTCATGAGCGTGACGGCGCCTTCGTCGAAGTCGGTTGCGGGCGCGTCTCCTTCCTTGTGCCGAAGTTCGCGAATCTCACGGACCCAGTCCACGAAGTCGAACGGGTCGAGGTGGGGGCGTTCCGCGGCCATCCTCAGGAGCTTCTTGACGTTCGCAAGTACCTGGCCCGCCCTAGGCTTGCGGGCTATATTGGGGAGGTACGGCGAGGCAGCGAGCAGCTCCGCAAGGGCTTGGAACGCCAGGAGCCGATGGACCCTCGCCTGGAGGGGAACGAACCATCCGAGGAACTTCGCGATCTTCTCCTTGTCGGATTCCACCGCGGGCTCGAACGAGGAGAGCGCCTCGAACACGTGACCGTTTTGCGCGAGGAGCGCGATGGAGTCGACCGAGACCCCGGCGAACGGCCCACGCAAAGTCGAAAGCAGCGCGACGTCTTCCTCCGGGCGATACAGGCTGAGCAACGCGTTGGCGATGTCGCGGACTTCCAATCGAACGAAGAACTTCTCCGTTCCCCCGGCGATCTGCGCGGGCACCCCTCGCCGAGTGAGCCGGGGCAGAAGCTCCTGCGCGAATCGGCTCGCTCGGACCAGCACGGCGATGTCGCCCGGCCGACCCGTTTCAGCGACGAGGTCGGCGATCCACCGGGCGACCTGCTCAGAGTCTCGGCGCTGCAGAGGCCAAATCTCCACTCCCTCGAACGGCGCGGGTCCGGAGGGCGAATCGCGCATCGGCAGGTAGCTGGTTCCCCAAAGAGCCGAGAACGTCGCGTCAATGTAGGTCAAAACCCCTTCGACCGACCGATGATTCTTCGAGAGCTCGACGGTTTCGGTGGTTTCGACCCGCGAATGAAACAAGCGAACGTCCGACTGGCGAAAACCGTAGATCGACTGCTGCGCGTCCCCTACGAGCATCTCATCGCCGATCCCAAGCGTCTCGATCAGCCGATGCTGCATCGGGCTGAGGTCTTGGGCTTCGTCGACCAGCAAGACCCGGTACTGGTTTCGGAGCCTCTCCCTGACGAAGGGCGAGGTGGCGAGCAGGGCGACTGTTCTTCCTTCGAGAGAACTGAAGTCGAGGGCTTTCGCAGCGGCGAGCTTGCCTTCGAAACTCTCCCAAGAGGCGCAAGCGATCTCGACAAGGCCGCAACTGTCGGCCGCGGTCTCTCGCTCGGTCGCCTCGGAAGCTTGTGCGCCATCGGCGTCCGTTAGACCCTTGGGAACTCGTCTTCGGAGCTGCTTGAGCGCCCGAAAAAGCCGGGTTCCGAACGGAAGCGAAGGCTCCTGGGCGTTCAGTTCCTCGACGAGGGATTCGTCCATGGTCTCAACCCATTTCTCTTGCCAGTGGCACAGCGCGCTCTCGGGGCTGGCATAGATTTCGGCCCAGAACTGCCGGGGCAAACCCGAATCCCGCAGCGCCGAAGTCGCCGTTCGAACGGCCTCCTTCAGCACCCCGCTGGGGTCGCTGATTTCGAACTTCCTGCGCCCCGCCAGCTTCTTGATAAGGGTGTCCGCGGGCGAGTTCTCTCTGGCCGAGGCAATCGCTTCTGCGAGGCACTGCTCTTTAATGCGGGCGGACTCCGCCTCGTCGAGCACCACGAAATCGGTATCGACTCCGGCTTCGATCGCGCACTCGCGCAGTACCCTCTCGCAGAAGCCGTGGACCGTCTGAATCGGCCCCGTTTCCGCCACCTGAGCCTCAAGCGGCCGTCCAGCTTCGATCAACGTCTTGACGATTCGGCGCTTCATCTCCGCCGCCGCCTTCCGAGTGAACGTGATCGTCAGAATCTGGTCCGGCCGAAGCCCGACTTCAACGACGTAGCGCAGGTAGCGGGCCACCAAGACACGGGTCTTGCCCGCTCCAGCGGCCGCGCGAACCGTGAACCTATTCGACTGCATCTCGACAGCCGACTGCTGCTCGGGGGTCAGGTTAGGAAGCATTTCGCGCACCCCCATCGTCTGGATCGTCCAGAAACTCTGCGGACGACCGGCAAAGCTCACCCCACCTGCAGAACTTGCACGCCTTCCCCGGCGCGGGAACGATGTCCGCCTCGCGCATTCTCCGCGCCGAAAAGCGAATCAAGTCCTTGGCAGGGGGAAGGAACTCGGCGAGCGTGCCCAGATCGACAACCCGGAGCCCGTTCGCTTGATCGGCGCGAAGGTTCTGATCGGAAAGGCGCGGACAAACGAACAGCGTTCGATCGCCACCGATCGACATCGCCTCAAGAGCCACGAAGCTCGATCCCTCGCTGAGCGACCATAGGTAAGCCGCAAGCTCCAGCCGCTCCGGCTCCTCCATCTTCTCAACGTCGGTGGAGAGGACGAGCGAACTTCTCGCGCTATGCAAAATGCCGACCGCGTATCGGCCCATCCGGGCGTATCCGGTCAGGCCGCCGCGAAGAGTCACGCCGCCAACCCCTTTGAGGTTAAGAAAGCCTGCCAGGCCGGGGTGGCCGAAGCTTGCGTGGATCACCGTGGAGCCGGGGTCCTTCGGCCAAAGCTCGCGTGAGAGAAACTCGCTTCGAACCCAGTTGCGAAAGTACGTCCGCGCCTCTTCCTCGATCAGTTTCCGCTCGCTGGGCCGCAGCTTTCGCGCTGAAGAGGCCACGATGTTCGCAAACGCCCTCTCCAAGGCCCGCCTCGCCTCGTCCGGGTTGGGCTGCAAAGGAAGCCCCGTCGTTTGGGGGAGCGAAAGCAACGCTCGGTGGACCTCCGCCCGCGGGTCGTTACGGTCGAGTTCGGTCGATCCGAATCGTAGCTTGAACCCGCACTCAAGCCCATCGCGCAATTGGCGCAGGGACACTTCCTCAGCGGGATCGATCGTGAATTGAACCCGTGAAGCGTCGAGGATCCATTCGGTGGGGTCGGGGGGCTCAGGTCCTTCGTCGAACCCGAGAGCCACTTCGCGGTCGAGGTCGAAGACGCAGCTTGAGGCTTCGAGCGCGGATCCTCGGGGGCGGTCGATCAGCGTGACCCTCCCCTCATACGCCCTCTTGATCTCCTCCAAATAGAACGTGGGGACGTTGTCGCGATCGTCGTCGGCTTGGGGATAGGAGAGGACGAGCCGGCCGGTGGCCGCGTTGCAGATCCGGACGAAGGCATCCCGCTCGTTGCGGGCGATTTCGTACGACGACTTGAACCCTTCTTCCAGCCCCAGCGCGCTGTTGAGGTATTCGCGCTCGAAATCCGAGAGAATCGGGTCTTCGGATCGCCTTTTGGGAAACACGCCCTCGAGCATCCCCAGGACGATCAGGTTCGGGCATTCGCCGAGGGCGACCGACGACGTTCGGACCACGAGACCGTCTTCGGAACGATTGGGAAGTCGAGCCCTTCGGCTTTCGGCGAGATCATGAAGCTGGCGGGCGAACTCGCCCAAGGAGGCGCCGCCAACCGAGGTCAGCGAACGAACTAGTGCGAACCTCCGATACGAATCGAGGAGCGCATCCCTTGCCGCCGCCGCTTGAGGAGCGACGGAATCTTCCGGGACGCTGAAGACCTGGAGAGAGGCGAGCGCGCCGAGCAGTTCCACCCAGTCTCCGAGGCTATGGCGAGTTTCAAGGGCTCGGGCCCGCCAGGCGACGATCTCCCCAAGGGGGGACTTAGGATCAGAATCGATGCCCCCATAGCCCGACGCTCCGGCCATTTCGAGGGCGCTCAGGTTGGAGGGCGGGATCATCTGGGGATTGCACACTCGCCCCGAAGACAGCGCGTCGGAAAGGGCTTGGGGGCCGTCGAGAAGCGACCGAATCACGAGAAGAAGCGACCTCACCCACGGCATCTCCGCGAGCGGAAGGCTCAGTTCGGCTTGCAGAGGGACTCCGTACATCTTTGCGACGGCGTCCAAGAGCTGCAAATAGGAACCGTCGCGAGCGTAAATCACGGTCTGGTCGAACCCGCTGGATTTCGCGTCGCGGAGCGCCCATTCGACCTCCGCGAGAGGATCGCTCGAACTCACGATGGTCACAGCGGGCGAGCTCCCCCTGTAGATCAGATTCGTGAACAGACTCGAGCCGAGAGTCGGTGTCGCCTGCAAATCTTGAATTGGCGCGGATAGCGATTTAGCGACGGCCTCCGAGTACCCGAAGACGGTTTCGCTGTCTCTGTTGCCTTCGATCATGACCGTGAGGTTCGAGCCCCATTCAGTCAGCTTGCGCACCACTTCGAGGTTGAGTGGGTTCTCATCGCAAAACACGCCCACGAGGAGAGGTCCCTCAAGGCTGGGCGGCGGCGGCCCCTCGCGGAGTCGATTCAGTCTCTGAAACGAAGTTTCCCGTCCCAGAAGCGAGGTCGCTTCGAGAAAGGCGTCGTAGAGGTCGGCGAGCGAGGTGAGCTTGGAGGAAAACACGTCGTCGACCGAGAGAGCCACTTGGCGAAGCTCTGGGCTTCTGATCCGGCAGGAAGCGAGTTCATGGAGCGTCTTCAGCGCGCGGGTTTGAAAACCCTCCGAAGAGAAATGGGGGGCGAAGACGGACGACGTCGCGATTTTCTCGCAGGCGTGGGCGACGACCTCGAGTTCGAGCGAGGGGTCCATCAACTGCCTCACTTCGCTCGAAGATTGAGTGAGAAGGGTCGCGGCGAACCTTTCGAGATCGGTGATCTCGATGCGGCCCCCGGAGTAGGCCGCGCGCAGCCGGGCGACGCCTTCGTTAGAGAGGCCGCACGCGAGCGAACCTCCCGCGGATTCAAACTCCTGAAGGGCTTGCCGAATCGCTCCGAGGCTGGGAGGGACCCGAATGACGCGCAGGCTGCCGTGCCGCATGGAAGTTCAAAGTGTATCATGCCCTGCGTGAGCCCCAAGGTGTGGACCCCTCAGCGCAAGTTGTTGGGGAACCTGATTCCTCTCCTGTTCGCCTTGCCGTTTGCCGTCTGGGGCGCGACCACGCTCGTGCGAACCGGCGAGGTTTTTGGCCCGGGGCTTTGGCAGTTCTCGCTGGCTCCGGTTGTGGCGTGGTTCGGAATGTGCCTCTTAGGTTTGGCCGGAAACGAGTCAATGCGAGGCCAACTCATTCGATTGCTGAGGTTGCCTCCTCCCTCGCACGAGGAAAGTCGGTGGTTCGTGGGATTCTCCCGTCCTTCGCATTTTGGGCTGCTGGACCCTCACGAGGACATCGGCTTCTTGCGCCTTACTCCTCCCGCAATCCGGTTCGAAGGCGAGCGCTATCGCGTTGAAATCCCGACGCCCGCAGTCGAGCGAGTTCGATTTCGGGCGAACGCGCACAGTTGGGTCGGGCTGGGAAGATGGATTTCGATCGAGGGAACGCTCGAAGGCCAGAAGATTCGCATGCTCATCGAACCCCGCGAGCGAGCGACCCTCTTGGGCAATCTCATTCTGTCGGGAGAGATTCGGCGGCGCCTAGCGGGGGCCGTAAAAGGAAAAGACCCCGGAGGTCGTCCGAGGTCTTCGTGATGAAATCACTGGTAGGCGGCCAGTCGTTTCGAGTTAGTCGTCGTTATCCGATCAGGCTCAGCACCGAGCTCGGCGCCATGTTGGCCTGCGCGAGCACCGCGAGACCAGACTGCTGAAGGATCTGAAGTTTCGTAAAGTTGGTCATTTCGAACGCAACGTCGACGTCCCGGATCGAGGACTCAGTGGCCGAAAGGGTCTCTCGTGCCACGCCCAACGATCGAATCGTCGACTCAATGGTGTTGCGTTGGAAGTTACCAATGTCACCGCGGGACCTCGAGATTTCGTCGATGGCCGCGTCGATGACCTTGAGTGCGTCGGTCGCCCCGCTTGTCGTCGTGATGTCGAGGTTGCTGAGGTTCAAGCCCGCAACCACGTTCTTACCCAATTCAGAGGCAGCGAAGTTCTGCAACGAGAGCGCCGCCGATTGGCCAGCGTTCGCGCCCACCTGGAATTGGGACGAGCTCACGACCAAGTTGCCGGCTGTAAAGTCAGCCGATGCGGCGTTGCCTGCCTCCGTCAACACGATGCGGTTCCCCGACGAGTCGGTCAGCACGAGGCCGTTCTGTTGCATCCTGCCACCCGTAAAGGTGACCGTTGCCAGGCCGCCGCTCGTCGAACCGTTCGAGTCGATGAAGACGCTCGCGATTGCGTTCGTGCCGGTGGCGTTGGACGTACCTGCGGTGTTGAGGACCCCGTTCGCGTCGGACAACGAGAAGTTGCCGATCGAACCGTAGCTGTCCGCCTTCAGGACCACGCCCGTACCTGACGACCAAATCGCCGAGACGCCAGTGGTGCTCGAAGCCGCGTTGATTTGGTTGACGACGTCTTGGACCGTGTCGGTCGCCGCGGTCGTGAACGTTCGGCCGTTGATCGCAAACGACCCCGCCGAGACCGTTCCAGTAGCGAAGGTGAACGTAACGGAACCCGTGATCACTGCACGGGTGGCAGCGGTCGTGACCGCGACCGTCACGAGCGAGTTTGTATTGATCGCCGCGCTGTTGAAGCTACCGCCAAAGTACATGCTTCCAACGTTCGAAGAGCCCGTGATGCTCGCCGTTACACCGGAACTGCCATCGAGCAGTTTCTTCGTACCGTACTGCGTTTGCTCCGAAATACGCGATACTGAGTTGATGATCGACGTGAGCTGATTCTGGTTCGCCTGAATCTGAGCTGACGTCATCGTTCCCGAGTTCGCCGCGGCGAGCGAAAGAGTTCGCGCGTCGCGTAGAAGTCGGTTGACCTCGTCAAGGGCGCCTTCCGCCGTCTTGGCGAAGTTCACCGCATCTTGGTTGTTGCGGATCGCTTGATCGATGCCACCGATTTGGGCCCGAAAGCTCTCCGAAATGATGAGTCCCGCCGGGTCGTCGGCAGCAGAGTTGATGCGAAGACCCGTGGAAAGGCGCGTAATGGACTTCCCGAACTCAACGCTGCTGTTGCCAACGTTGCGCAGGGCGTTCATTGCCGCGACGTTTGTGTTTACGCGAAACGACATTTGTTCCTCCGTGATGTCGAACGTCTGGCTTGCGATCGCTCCCCGAGGGGAGATCTCTCGGCCATGCCCCATGTCCTCCTGACATGCCGTTCTAACGAGTGTTTAGGTATTCCCGCGAGCAAGCATCGCTGTCAAATGTGCTGGGGTCGGGCAAACCACGCAATTTTGCGATGTTCGCCGCGGGCGCGATTGGCACGATCTCGCATGCCCTGGGGCCAGTACACTGTCCGAATGGGACTCAACGCATTCGCTGCGGAACTCAAGCGCCAGATTCACGAGAACTTGAGCGCGGGTTCCCCGCCTCCATTGGGGGAGTTCGACGAAGCCGAGTTTCGGGAGCTACGTGACTTCGGCGCCCCTCAAATGGGGGCCACCCTCTTTGAGCCCCAAGCGTTCCTGTTCGAGTTCATTTACACGAACGCTCCCGGGGGCCCCAGGGTCTTCGGGGTGCGGGTCCCGTCGCCTGAGCGAATCGTGTTCTTGCCGGTCCCCAGTTGGGTGGTCGAGGAAATTTGGCAGGGCGAGATCGACGGGCGCTTCGAGTTCTACTCTGAAGCCGTTGCCCTCGTCGAGGCACTGCGAAGGGAGCTCGACGAGGCCGCCAACGCGAAGTGGTTTGGACCCAGGCCGCCCAAGCGGAGGGAGTAAGGAAAGGGGTCGGTGAAGGCGAGTTCGTGCCGGGTAGCATCCGCGCGATGGTTACCTTCGTTTCAACCTGGCGCGAACCTGGAAAGGTCGTCCTCGATGCCGCCCTGTCCGCTCACCAGTCGGGAAAGGACCTCGTCACCTGCGCCGAAGCGGGGCTTGCCCAAGGCGAGCTCGACCCCAGTCTCATGGCGATCGGGCTCGGCTCCCTGCCCAACTCCGATGGCGAGCTTGAACTCGACGCCAGCATCATGCGAGGCAGCGACCTAGCTTGCGGTGCGGTGTGCGCGGTTCGGGGAATCGTCCCGGTGATCTCGGTTGCGAGAAGAGTCATGGACGCGACCCCCCACGTCATGCTGGCCGGCGATCAGGCTAGGCGATTCGCCATCGACCACGGATTCCGTCCCCAAAATTTGATGACCGCAGAGTGTATCGAGGCCTACAACGAGTGGCTCGCAGACCCCGAAAGGCAAGAAAGGAGATACGTCCACACTCGTACGGAGGACCATGGCGATACCGTCACCTTCTTAGGCCGGGACGCCCAGGGGAGTTTCGTTGCGGCGAGCTCGACGAGCGGGCGATCGTTCAAGATTCCCGGCCGGGTCGGCGACTCTCCCATCGTCGGCGCAGGCATCTATGCGGACGACGAGGTGGGCGCAGCGGGCGCAACCGGACTCGGCGAAGAGTTGTGGAAGGCGGTCGCTTCGTTCCGCGCCGTTGAGTTCATGAGGCACGGCATGAGCGCGCAGGAGGCCTGTGAGGAAACCGTTCGACAGATGCTGAGACGCCAGCCGGGGAGCACCGAGATGATGTGCGTCGTGATCGCCCTCGGAAGGGACGGAGCCTGGGGCGCCTCGACGACTCGCGACACGTTCCCTTATTGGGTTCATGCTGGCGGAGAAACCCGGATGATCGAGGTGGGTCCTCCCGCTCCATAATTGAAGCAATGGCCCGCCTAATCGGTACAGCCGGACACGTCGACCACGGGAAAACGAGCCTCATCAAGGCGCTGACCGGGATCGACGCCGACCGTCTGCCTGAAGAAAAGGCACGGGGGATGACCATCGACCTCGGATTCGCCTACGTCGAGCTTCCGGGGATCGGCCGGGCTTCGATTGTAGACGTCCCCGGCCACGAGCGGTTCCTGACGAACATGATCGTCGGCGCGCTTGGGGTCGATGTCGCGCTGCTCTGCGTGAAGGCGGCCGACTCCGTCATGCCGCAAACACGGGAGCACCTCCAGATTCTTTTGCTGCTCCCGGTGGAGAGGCTGATTGTTGCGCTGACGTTTGCCGACCTCGCTGACGACGAAACGCTCCAGATTGCAAAGGATGAAGTTCAGGAGCTCCTCGACGCGACGCGGTTCGCCGGGGCGCCGGTGGTCCCGGTGTCCGCCCCCACGGGCGACGGAGTCGCCCAACTCAAGGACGCGCTGGCGCAAGCGCTTCGGGAGACCTCCGCCGCGAAGGAGGGTCCGTGGTACTTGCCGATCGACAGGGCTTTTGTGCTGAAAGGGCAAGGGATCGTCGTCACCGGGCCTTTGATGAGGGGGGCGGTCCGGGCGGGCGACGAGGTGTCCGTTCAACCGGGCGACCTTCGCGCAAGGGTGAGGTCCATCCAGCATCATGGCGAGCCAACTGAGATCGCCGAAGCGGGGCGGCGGACTGCGCTCGTTCTTTCTGGAATCAAGCCGGAAAGGGTGCGGCGCGGCATGATCGCCGGCGAACCCGGCACGGTCTTTGAAACGCTGCGGTTCGACGCTCGCGTGGAATGGGTTGCCGCCTGCAAGCATGGGTCTCGGGTACGCGTTTCTCTTGGAGCCGAAGAGGTCATCGGCAGGGCGTTCCTCAATGCGCAGGACCGCGACCTGGTGCAATTGCGGCTGGAATCGCCCGTAGGCTGCGCGACGTTTCAGCCCCTCATCCTGCGCCACTACAGTCCTTCCCACGTCATCGCCGGAGGGCGAGTGACGGTTCCGCTCGCTCCGCCTCGAAGGTTCAGCGATGCGCCTCAAGCCTCCGTCGGTTCGTCCAACCGAGCGGATTCGGTCCTTGCGCTCTTGAGCGCGGATGCCCGAGGGAGGAGCGTGGCTGAAGTGGCTCAGCAGGCAGGGCTTTCCCATTCCGCCGCCGCCGAAGCCTTGCAGCGCCTCGCAAGCGAAGGCCAGGCGATCAACCTTAGCGGGGCTTGGATCGCTTCCCATCAACTCACCGCAGCGGGCGAGGCAATCGTCCTTGCGCTCCAGAGAATGCACGCGGCCGCGCCCTCGCAGTCCTCTCATCCACGAGATCGGGTCTTGAAGGCTGCGGGGCTCGATTGGAAGGGCGCCAGCCTGGACCGATCCCTGGCGCTTCTTTCGCAGGCCGGAAAGGTTGAAGTTCTCGGCGCGAACCTGCGGCTGCCTGGATATCGGGTGCAAATGAACCCGCACCAGCGCCAATTGCTCGACCGGGTCGAGGGCGCCCTGTCGGCGAGCGTAGCGTCGCCCCCATCCCCGAGCGAGATCGCCTTGGCCGAGCGTCTGCCGCTCCAGGCGGTCGAAGCCGCGATCAAACTCGGCCTTGAGGCAGGGGAGATCGTCCGAATCGACAAGGACATGTATCTCACTCAAGAGGCCCTCCGCAAGATTCAGGACTCTATTGTGGCGGCCTTCGGGGATCGCTCCTTCGCCGCCGCCGAGTTCCGCGACCTTTTCGGAACGAGCCGCAAGTTCGCGATTCCTTGGCTCGAATACCTGGACCGCATTCGGTTTACGCTGCGAGTGGGAGATAAGCGGGTCGTCCGGGGCCGGAACTCAGAAGAGTGACCTTAGCAGTTCCTCGGGCGTGGGCCTCTTGACCACGACCGCTTCCACATCGCCATACCCCTCGACAAGGAGCTTGGCCGCCACCTCCTGGCCCTCCCTCGCGCGAACCCGGAGGCCTGCGGAAGTTTCCGAAACTTCGAGCGCAAAAGGAGCGACCAAGGCGCGAACGCCCTCGGACTGGTGCGTTTCGATTTCGAGAGTTCCTGGGGTCGCGCGGCGTTCCAGATCGGGATACGAACCCGAAAACACGACTTCGCTTGCGCGCAGCACCACGATTCGGTCTGCGCCCCGAGCCAGCCAAGGGAGGTTGGTGGCCACCACGATCGCCGCGCCACTGGCAACCCGCCGCTGCAAGACTTGGAGCGTGGTCGGCAACCTCCACGGATCCAACGTGTCCAATTGGTGGTCGATCAGGATCAGATCGGGCTTGGAAACGAGCCCTTCGACCAGTTCACAAGCCCGACGCTCTGCGGGTGTTAGGCTCGCAATCGGAGTGTTTCGGACCTCCCACAACCCCAATGCGTTGAGCGCCTCGACCAGCCGATCGTTGCCGCTTGCGCCCGAGAAGGTCTTGGCGAGTCCCAGCGGAGTCGTGCGCTTCTTGACCTCGGGCCTTGCGAGCACCGCCTTGCCCCGGATCTGCGCTTTGCCTTGCCCCAACTTGCGCTCGCCGAGGAGGGCTGCGAGGAACTCCGACTTCCCGGAGCCATTCGGGCCGAACACGAACAGCGTGCGGCTCGGCATGAGCTCCAATTGCAGCGTCGGCCCTTTGGGTAGGAGAGCGGCTTCGCTCAAGACGAGAATCGGGCTCATCGGCCTTCCGGAAACGTCAACAGGTCCTTGGGCGAGTGAGTGAGCGTCTCGATCCCGGACTCGGTCACGACGACGTCGTCTTCGATCCGGACTCCGCCAAACCCCTCGATGTAAACACCTGGCTCGACCGTCCAGACCTGTCCGGGGGCGAGCACGTGCTCGCTGGTGGGCGCAAGCCGCCCGAAGTCGTGAACGAGCATTCCCAGTCCGTGTCCAAGCCCGTGCCCAAAGTAACCGTCGAGGTCGGCTTCCGCAAGTACCCTGCGGGCCACCGCGTCGACCTCCTTAGCTGGGACGCCCGGCTTCATGGCTTCGAGAGAGGCCAACTGCGCCTGGAGCACCTGACCGTAAACCTCTCGCTGACGGGTCGAGGGCTCGCCGATGACGACCGTTCGCGTGATGTCGCTGTTGAAGCCGTTCAAGCACGCGCCAAAGTCGAGCGTAAGGAAGTCGCCTTCCTCGATCACCTTTTCCGTAGCCGTCCCGTGGGGTTTGGCGCTGTTTTCGCCGCTCGCCGCAATCACCGGAAAGGCGGCCGTGGCCCCTCGTTTCCGGAAGAAGAACTCGATTTCGATGGCGACCTCGAGTTCGGAAACCCCGGGGCGGAGGATTCGTCTGACGTTGTCGAAGCACTGGTCCGCCAACACGCAGGCTTTGCGAATCCCCTCGATCTCCTCCGCCGACTTCACCATCCGCAACGGGCCGACCAACTCGGCGACGGGCGTCAGTTGAACGCCTTGGAAGGCTGCTTCCCACTCCTTGAGCGTCGATACCGTGACCGAATCGCTCTCGAAACCAAGCTGCCGGATGCCGCGGCCTTCGATATGGCGCGCGAGGAACTGAGCGCTCAAAACGGGGCTCGCGTAGGAGTCGGAGGGCATGTCCTTGACCTCGGTCTTCGCCTGGACCGTATAGCGGCTATCGGTGAGGAAAACCGCGTCGGCAGGAGTTGCGAGTACCCAAGCCGAGGAGCCGCTGAACCCTGAAACCCACTGCACGTTCGCGATATTGCTGAGCAGCACGGCGGCGATTTCGCGCTCGCGTAAGGCCTGCTGAAGTTTCTGGAGGTTCGTCATACGGTCTCGTCGCAGTGCTTTCGGACGGCCTGCAGCGCCAGTTCATAGCCGAAAGCGCCCAACCCGACGATCTGGCCGACGGTGATGGGAGCGATCACGGAATGCTGCCGAAACTCCTCACGGGCCGCGACGTTGCTAAGGTGGACCTCGACGACAGGAAGCCGAACGCCGACCAGAGCGTCCCGCAAGGCGATGGAGTAGTGCGCCAAGGCGCCCGGGTTGATCACGATGGCGTCGGCCCACTTGCGGTGCTCTTGGATCGTGTCGATCAGAATCCCTTCGGAGTTGCTCTGGAGGATGCGAACGTCGATCTTGAGCGCTTCCGCGGCCCGCTGGATGTCGGCGTCGATCTCGTCGAGCGGCTTTTTCCCGTAAACATCGGGCTCCCGAAAGCCTGTGAGGTTGAGGTTCGGTCCGTGCAAAACGAGGACTCGAACGGATTGCTCAGCCATGGGTCTCCTCCGCGCGGACAGGTTCGAGGGTCCCATCTTCGGGCGTAAGTTGGGGGATGCCTTCGAGAATGGGGTACTTTCGTCCGCACTTCGAGCAGACAAGCCACTCTCCCTCGAGTCGCAAGGCGGGCCGATCGTCACACACCGGACATGCCAGGATCTTCAAGAACTCCGGATCGATCACCTGGCCGCCTCCTTGTAGGCTTCGAGGGTGAGTTCAGCCGTGCGCTTCCAACTGAAGCTCTTCTCGCGCCTCCTTCCCGCTTCGCGCATAGCGGCAAGCTTACTCGAATCCCCAAGGAGGTTCTCGATATCCCTGGCCCAATCGCCCGCAGACCAGCTATCGATGACGAGCGCTGCGTCACCCGCGACCTCGGGCAACGAGCCTCCGGCGCTGCAAACCACGGGGCAACCGCAAGCGAACCCCTCGAGCAGCGTCAGCCCAAAACCCTCATACTTGCTGGGTACGAGGAGGAGGTCGGCCGTACTGTAGAGCGCGTTCAATTGATGGCCCTCCACATAACCGCACAACCTGATTCTCTCATGGATTTCCTCGGGCCCCCAGCCGGCCTTTCCCGCCACGACCAACGAATGAGGGAGGGTCCGGGGGAGCAGCCGCGCGGCCTCAAAGGCGAGTTGGAGGTTTTTTCGAGGCCAGCGGGTCCCCACAGCGAGAAGGAAGGGCGGCTCGATGCCCATCTCCGCCACGACCTTGAGCGCTTCCTCACGGGGCATCGGGCTGACCTCGATGTTGCAGGCAAGAGGGGTCACGGCGATTTTCGAGGCCGCTTCGGGCATGAACCGCACGATGTCCCTCTTGGATGTCTCCGACACGGTCACGACCTTCGCGGCTCGCCTGGCCGACGAGGGCACGCCGCGCTGCAAAAGGACCCGGTCGATCGGGCGGAACCACGAGGGTTCGAGAAAGAACGAAGCGTCGTGGACGGTGGTCACTGCTCGCGGCCCAGCAAGGAAACTCACGTTGTATTGGGTGTGAAGAACCCTCGCTCCCCGCCTACGCGCGACGAGAGGAAACCGCATTAGGCTCCAGAGTCGGCTCGACATCGACGACAGGACGATCCACTCGAACCGAGGATCGTCGGGAATCCTTTCGGGCTTGGAGGCGTTGCTAAAAAGCAGGAGCCGAAAATCGGACTCGACTTGGCTCATTCCGTGCAGGAGGCCTGTCCAGTAAGTTGAGTCGCCGGTGAAATCCTTTCCGGCGAGCCTTGCATCAATGGCTACGATGAGCGGGTCCATAATAGTCTTGGACTCGGAGTATGGAATAGTATCGCAAACCGAGTTCGGAACCGATCCCAAGGACACTGAGGAATGAAGAAAAAGAAGGGCGCACCCGTCGTACTGATCGCGATTCTCGTTATTTTCGTCGGCGTCGTCGCCGTGATGAACGCCAATCCCGCCAGCGAAGAAGACCCCAATTTGGCCGCGCGAAGAGCCAACGCCGAAGCGCAAACGGCCTCCAAGCGCGAGACGCCCACGAAGGAAAGGATGGCCATGTTGGTGGATTCTGGGACCGACCAGCCGATCTCAGAAGGCGGGCCCACCCAGCCACAGGGACTGAGTCCCGTTCCCGTGATCCTGCTCCCCGAGAACAGGATGCCCGCGCCCGTGCCCGACGACAACAACATCACGTCGCAGTGGTACACCGAAAAGTCGAGGCTGAAGAACAAGTAGTCCGCGGTCGGACGCGGCGATCATAGCTTCGGCAAGACGCGGAGTCGCCCGCCCGAGTCCTTGATTCGCTCGAACGTCACCCCATAGACCTCGTCGAGAACGGGGCTTTCGAGCACTTCACCGTAACTCGCGGCTGCGGCGATGGTCCCCGCGCCTAAGAGAATCGCGCGATCGGCGAACGCCGCCCCCAAATTGAGGTCGTGCAAGGCAGCGAGCACCGCATGTCCTTTCGCGCAGAGGCTGCTTAGGAGTCTTGCGATGGCGATCTGGTGGCCCACGTCCAAGTGCGCGGTCGGTTCGTCGAGCAGCAGAATCTCGGCCTGTTGAGCCAGCGCTCGCGCGATCAAAGCTCGCTGTTTTTCCCCTGCGCTCACCTGAGTGATGGGCCGGTCCTTCAAATGAAAGCAGTCGCACAGCTTCATCGCCTCTTCCGCGATGCGCAGGTCCTCCCTGGAGTCAAAAAACGAGTGCGAATCGGCGAGCCGCCCCATAAGAACGATCTGCTGCACGGAGAAGCGGAACTCCGAGGGCTCCTCTTGAGGGACGTAAGCGATGCGTTGGGCGAGTTCAGGGAACGAAAGCGCGTCGAGCCGGTCGCCTTGGATGAGAACTTGGCCGCCCATCGGCCGCAGGGATTTGGAGAGCGTCTTCAGCAGCGTTGACTTACCGCAGCCGTTGGGCCCCAAAAGCGCTACCGCCTGGCCGGGCTCCAAGCTGAAGTCGACATGGGAGAGAACTTGAATGGGGTCGTAGCCGCACGCAAGCGCCTCGGTTTCGATCGACTTACAGAGGCTCATCGATGACCCCACTCGAGTAGGTCCGGTACATCGAGGAGTACACGCCGCCCTGAGACAAGAGTTCGGAGTGGCTTCCTTGCTCGACGACCTCGCCCTTGCGGAGCACGAGGATGCGGTCGGCCCGAGCCGCTGTCGAGAGCCGATGGGCGATGATCAACGTGGTTCGGCCGTGCATGACGTCTTGCAAGGCGGACTGAACGGCCCGTTCGCTTTCGGAGTCCAGATTGCTCGTCGCTTCATCGAGGATCAGCACCTTGGGTTGCCGGACGAGCGCCCGCGCGATGGCGATTCGCTGTATCTCGCCCCCGCTCAGCCTCACGCCGCGCTCGCCCACCGTCTCCTCGAACCCCTTGGGCAGCGGATCGACGAACGGCGTCACGTGCGCTTCCTTGGCGGCGCGGCGAACTTCTTCGTCGGTCGCGTTGGATTTGCCGAGCCGGATGTTGGCCGCAATCGAACCCGCGAACAGGAATGTGTGTTGAGGGACGACCGCCATCTGAGAACGGAGCCACGACCGAGAAAGGGTCTGCACGTCCACCCCATCGACCTTTACGTGGCCCTCACTCGGGTCGTAGAACCGGAGCAGGAGGTCGGCGATCGTGCTCTTGCCAGCTCCGCTCGCTCCCACAAGCGCAAGGCTCGCGCCGGCGGGAATCTCGAACGAAACGTCCTTCAGCACGGGCTCGCCTCCGGGGTATGAGAAGCTGACACGCTCGAACGCCACTTGGCCGCGGGTCGGCTCCGGGAGCGACTGCGCGCCTTCGGGCTCGTGCTCTTCGGGCACGTCGAGCACTTCACGGTAGATCCGATCCGTCGCAGCTTGCACCTGGTTGTACGTGTTGTTGACGTTTCCTATGCTGCGGAAGCCCTGATTGACCACGTCCAACGCGAAGATGATCGCGGCGATGTCGGCAACATGAACCGCCCCGCGAAAGGCGAGATGCCCGCAGATGTAGATCACCAAGGCGAGGGCAGACGCGCCGATCAATTCGACCATCGGCCGCAGCGAAGCGAACCTACGGGCCGCCCGCAACTGGCTCTTGAGGGTGTCTCGAATCCGCTCGTTGAAAGCTCCCGCGACCCGATCTTCCGCAGAGAACGCCTTCACGACCTTGATCCCCAGCACCGCTTCGTTCGAAAACGCGGAGAGTTCCGCGAGGTTTTCTTGAACCTGCGCCTGCGCCGCTTTCATCCTCCGCCCGTTACGGTAGATGACGTACGCCATGATCGGCAGCACTCCGAGCGAGATCAGAGCCAACTGCCACTGAATCCAGACGATCATCGCAAACGCCGACACCGCCTTCACAGGGCCGTCGAGAGTGTCCCGGACGATTTGCACCGAGTTTTGAAACACCAGGACGTCGTTCGTCAGGACGCTTTGGATGCTCCCTGACCGCTTGGCGTGGAAGTAGCTGAGAGGGAGGCGCTGAAGCTTCTCGAAAATGCGCTTGCGGAGGTTGGCCGAAAGGTCAGAAGCAGCGTGCGTGAGGAAGTAGGCCTGGCCCCGCGTGAACCAGTACTTGGTGAGAAACAGGGCGACAATCAGAAGGCAAAGAACGCCGAGCCGTTCGAGGGCCGACTCGCGCGCAGGAAGGCTGAAGTCCGTATGGGAGTCTGCGGCCCGACGCACCGCTTCTTCGACGCGAGCCTTCTCCACCCCCAATTCGCGAGCCATCGCTTCGGCTTGCTGATCGGTGAGCTTGGGCTGGGAGCCGAGACCGGGCAGGGGCGTCGAACCCAACTCCCGAGAGGCGGACGCGGGCGTGGTGTCTACAATGGCGGCGATGCTCTGCTGAACGAGCGGGATCATCGCCGAGGTCAGCAGCGAGGTTGCGAGCACACACAGAAGCCCCCACGTAATCGGCTTCTTCTGCGCTTTGAGTTCACCAGTAACTCGGGGATCGAGCTTCCGAAAGAGTCCAGGCACCTAGAACTCCGCGCTCCCTGGCGTTCGGGCGAAGGGGATCACGTCGCGGATGTTCTTCATTCCCGTGACGTACATGAGCATTCGTTCGAGACCCAAGCCAAAGCCCGAATGAACCGCGCTGCCGTACCTGCGAAGATCGAGGTACCAGCCGTAAGCCTCTTCGGGCAATCCGGCCTCTCGAATCCGGCGCAAAAGCACGTCGTACCGCTCCTCGCGCTGCGATCCGCCGATGATCTCGCCGATGCGAGGCGCCAACACATCCATGGCGGCAACCGTTTTGTCGTCGTCGTTCAGCCGCATATAGAAAGCCTTGATCTCCTTCGGATAGTCGTAAACGATCACGGGCCGTCCCACCTTCGTTTCGGTGAGCCACCTTTCGTGCTCGCTTTGCAGGTCGCAGCCCCAACCCACAGGAAACTCGAACGGCTCCCCGCTCGATTCGAGCATCGTCATTGCCTCGCCGTAGGAAAGCCTCTCAAACGAGGAATTCGCCACCTGATCGAGCGTCGAGACAAGGTTGGGCTCGATCCGGAGGTTGAAAAACTCGACGTCCGCCGCACAACGATCGAGAACGTGCTGGACGATCGCCTTGAGGAATTCCTCCGCGAGGTTCATGTTGCCCTCAAGGCTGCAGAACGCCATCTCCGGCTCGATCATCCAGAACTCGGCAAGGTGTCGCGGCGTGTTGCTGTTCTCGGCTCGAAAGGTCGGGCCGAACGTATACACGTTGGTGAGCCCCAACGCGAGCGCTTCAGCCTGGAGCTGCCCGCTCACCGTTAGAAACGCAGGTTTGCCGAAGAAGTCATCACTCGCGGAGGCGCTCTTCAGGCGATATGAGGCGCTTTCGCCTTCACCGTCGAATTCGAGTTGGCTCGTCACCGAAAACAGCGCGCCCGCGCCCTCGGCGTCGCTGGCGCTGATCAAGGGAGTGTGGATGTAGGCGAACCCCCGCTCGTGGAAGAACCTGTGGATGGCGAGCGAGACCTCAGACCGGACGCGAAACACCGCCCCAAAGGTGTTGCCTCGAACCCTCAGATGTCCGATCTCTCTCAGAAACTCGAACGACGCGCCCTTCTTTTGCAGCGGATAGGTCGTGGGGTCGGAGGGCCCCAAAACCGTACAGGTCTCCGCGCGGAGTTCGATCGGTTGTCCTGCGGCGGGGGATGCGACGATCTCGCCCTCGAAGCACACCGACGCCCCCGTCGTCACCAGCTTAAGAACCGAATCGTCGATCGAGTTCTCGGGAATGACCACCTGGAGGTCCCGCATCGACGAGCCGTCGCTCAACTGAACGAAGCTAACGCCCTTGCTGTCGCGACGCGTCTTGACCCACCCATAGGCAGCCGCCCTCGAACCGGGCTGTGCCGAGAGGAGGTCACGGATGTACTCGCGCCGATAGTCCATCGAGCGGGGAGTTTACCGGGTGGTTCGGCGGAGGTTCCGACTTTATTCCGATTGGGGCTCGGACTTGGCGGGGGCCTTCTTTGCCGGAGCCTTCTTCGCGGCAGGCTTTTTCGGCGCTTTGGCTGCCGGTTTTTCTGCGGCTTCGGTTTCTGGCTTCTTGGACTTCGCAGGCTTCGCGGCGGGCTTCTTGGCGGCGGGCTTTTTGGCAGCAGGCTCAGGCGCCTTGGCTAGCGTAGCCCCCTTGAGCTCGTTGATCAGTTCCTTGACCCGTTTTTCCTTTCTGTGGCGACGCTGGCGGATCTCTTTGTTTCGAATGCGCATAAACCGGTGATTCCTTTGGGTTGGGGCTCGGCCCCTGATTGGCAGGACGTAGGATACCTCAGGCTTGGCTCGGAGCCGGGTCTTCGGTGGAAAGATCGGGCTTCGCGCCCTTACGCCGACCCCAGACCGCATAGAGCCCGATTCCTATAATCGCCATCACCGCGGCGGCGATGTGGGCCTCGGTGAGGGGGAGGTTCGCGATCGTCGTCGAGGTGACGCCCGCCCGGAAGAACTCGTACGCGAACCGGGCCACCCCGTAGACGACGAGCATCGCGGCGAACGACTGGCCCAGGGCCAGCCCTTTCTTCTCGATCCGATGCAGAATCCACGCCCCCGCGACGAGCATCAAGGAGTCGTAGATTTGAGCCGGGTGGTGCAACTCGCTGTACCCTTCCACATGGATTCCCCAGGGCAGATCGCAGACGCCGCCGTAGCAGCACCCGTTCAGGAGACACCCGACGCGGCCGATGGCGTGGCCGATCAGGACGGGCACCGCCGCCGTATCGAGGAGCGCGAGCAGCGGCTTCTTGGCTCGCCAAGCGAAGCCCCAAGCGGCGAAGAAGCCGAAAATCAAGCCCCCAAAGCTCGTAAGCCCGCGAAACTGAAGGGTCCAAAGTTCTTGGGGGTTCTGTCGGTAGTACTCCAACGATTGCAGAATGAAGACGACGCGAGCGCCGATGATGCCCAAGAGCAAGATGGCGAAGCTCGCATCGGTGATTTGCTGCGGGGTGAGCCCGTACCGCTTCGCACGCCTTCGCGCGAGATAAACCCCGACAAGGAAGGCGATCAGGATCGCAAAGCCGTAGCTGTAGACCTTGAATTCGCCGATTTGGAAGAGGATGGGGTGCATACGCGCTCGATCCTGCCGGGGCGGAGTGTACCTTCGCGCACGTCCGTCGCCCGGGAGGGGTCCTACAGAACGGCCTGGTGCGAAAGCGCCTGGTCAGCTCGCTCGGCGGCCTTCTTCGCAGCAAGGTCGTCCCCGGCCGCTTGGTGCAGTTCGATCACCTTCTGCCAGGCCTTTCGCACGTGAATGACCTTCGCGCCCACAAAGGCTTGACCAGAAGGGGAATCCACATCGACGACGACCTGCAAGTGCTGGCCGATCGCCTCCTCGACGAGCTGAGCGAGCTCCCGATCCACGCTCTTGCCTTCGAGGGGCGGAACGATCTCGTACAGTACGCTCATCAGGATAGGCGCCTTGTCTTTGGGGGCGACCTCAAAAGTGCCGCGCGCCAGTTCGATCGCCTCCTTGGCCTTGCCCGTATGGGCGAGGCACTGAGCCAGCCGAAGGCTGTCGTTGACGATCCGGTCCACGTCGTTTTCCCGCCGCGCCCATTCGAGCGCAGTTTCATAGATCGGAATGGCACGGTCCCACATCCGCGCCGTTCGAAACGCGTCGGCATAGCGCCAAGCCTGCTCGGGCTTGATCCGGGCGACATCGACCGATTGCGTGAGCTTTTCTGCGTAGTGCGTCAGGTACTCATTCCGCTCTTGATCGGTGAGTTCTCCCCGAAGCACTCGCTCCTGAAGCGCGTTCGCCGCCCGTGCAAGGTTCCGCTGGATCACCTCAGGCTGCAACTCGCCGACCGCCTCGGGGTCGTTCGGGTCAGGGGGCGATCCCAAGCTGCAACCGCCAGCCGAAAGGAGCAGGGCCGCGGCGGCGAGCCCGATTACGAAAGGGGCCATGCGCCACTTTCCCATTACATCACCGTGGCGTAGCGCTTGCTGTCGAACATCACGTCGCGGTAGACCTCCACGCCGCAGAAGGTCAGAACCGGCTTTCCGCGAAGTTCAGATCCGTGGAACGGGCTGTTCTTGCTCTTGCTGAACGTTCGATTCACATCGAAGACCCACTCGACGTTGGGGTCGATCACGGTGACCTGGGCCACAGGCGCTGCGCCGGGCTTGAGGGTTCCCGCATCCAGCCTCAGAATCTGGGCGGGGGTCGTTGACAGCTTGCGAATCGTTTCGAGAGGGCTGAGAACGCCCCGGTGGGTGAGGTAGGTGAGCGTCACGCCCACGACCGATTCAATCCCGACGACGCCAAAAGGGGCTTCCTCAAAGGGAGCGTGAACCTCGTGCGCCGCGTGGGGCGAATGGTCGCTGGAGATGCAGTCGATCGTACCGTCCTGAAGGGCCTGGAGGATGATGTCCACATCCACCTCCGTCCGCAGCGGGGGTTGCATCTTGTACCTCGTGTCGAAGTCGCCGACCGCGTTTTCGGTGAACACGAAGTGCGGCGGCGCGACTTCGCACGTGACTGGGGCGCCCAAGTGCTTGGCTTGCCGGATGAGCTCGATCGTGCCCCACGTGCTCACCCGCATGATGTGAAGCTGGCAGCCCGCGTGCATGGCGAGGATGCAGTTGCGCGCGACGGCGACCTCTTCGGCGCTGCGAGGGATCCCGTGGAGACCCAACATAGCGCTCATGTCGCCCTCGTTCATCGCCCCTCCCTTCAGCAAGGAGGCGTCTTCGCAGTGGGCGATGATCGGCAAATCGAGCTGAACGCAAAACTCCATCGCCTGCTTCATCACCAGTGCGTCTTGCGTCGGGTAGCCCTCATCCGAAGCCGCCACGATTCCGGCCCTCTTGAGCGCGGCGAGGTCGCTGAGGTGCTTGCCCTCCAGGCCCTTCGTCAACGCGCCGACCGGGGCGACGAACACTCCCCCAGCCTCGGGCGATGCGGCCCTGTCGAGGATGAAGTCGATCAGCGTCGGGCTGTCGAGCGGAGGCTCCGTATTGGGCATGCAGCAGATGTTCGTGTAGCCGCCAGCGGCCGCCGCCTGGGTTCCGGTCAGGATGGTTTCCTTGTGCTCCCCGCCGGGCTCGCGCAAATGAACGTGGAGGTCGACGAGTCCAGGGCAGATCCAAAGGCCCGAGCAATCGTAAACCTCATCGACGTCGTTGATCCTGATATCTGGGCCGATCTCAGCGATCTGCGCGTCCTCGATCAGCACGCTCCCTACGGTGTCCAGGCCTTGCGAGGGGTCAAGGATTCTGCCGTTCTTGAGAAGTAGTTTCATGCTTTCGCCTTCGTCTTGGTCGCCTTGGGTTTCGCGGCGGGTTTCTTGGGCCCCTCAGAGCGGGATTTCCGCTTGCCCCCGAACGCCCAATAGAGGCCCGCCATGCGCACGAAGATGCCGTTCTCGACCTGTTGGGTGATCGCCGACTGCTCGCCGTCAGCCGCGAGGTCATCGACTTCGACCCCCCGGTTGAGCGGTCCTGGGTGCATCACAAGGCAATCGGGAGCGGCATATCGAAGGCTCCGGGCGTTGACCTGATAGAGCTTCGCATATTCGGCGATCGAACTCAGCGCGGTTCCCTCCATCCGTTCCTTTTGGAGCCTGAGACACATCACGACATCGGCGTTGTCGATCCCCTCTTCGAGATCGTAATAGATGTTGGCGGGCAGCATCGCGCCATGAGCGGGCATCAACGTTCGTGGGCCCACAAATCGAACCTCGTTGCCGAGTTTCGAGAACAGCCAAGCGTTGGATCGAGCTACCCTCGAATGCAGCACGTCGCCCACGATCGCAACCCGCAGGTCCGAGAGCCGACCCTTGCGTTCGAGTACGGTCAAGGCGTCCCCAAGCGCCTGCGTCGGGTGCTCGTGCATGCCGTCTCCGGCGTTGAGAACTGGCCCCGTAAAGTACTGCGCGGCCAGAAGTGGGGACCCGCTCATTCGATGCCGGATCACCAGCCCGTTCAACCTCTCATACCGGAGGGTGAGGATCGTGTCTTTGAGCGTCTCGCCCTTGTTCATCGAGCTTCCCGGCTGAGAGAAGTTCGCGATCCTCATGCCGAGATAGTGAGCCGCTCGCTCAAAAGAGACTCGCGTGCGTGTGGAGGGCTCGAAGAACAACATGCCAAGCGTCAACCGGCCCATATCGGGTAGCGGCTTGCCCGAGAGAACGCGAGACTTCATCTCGACGGCGAGGTCGAGAAACTCCTCGATCTGCGCCCGGTCCATATCTCGGATCGTCAGTAGGTTCCTGTACATGTTTCAGTTCCCCTCGGCCTCGCCGCGCTCGAGCAGCACTGCGTCTTCTCCTTCGATTTCGGCAAACAGCACCCGCACATGATCGGACCTTTCCGTTGGGATCACCCGCCCGCAGTAGTCGGGTTGAATCGGCAGCTCTCGATGCCCCCGGTCCAGCAGAACCGCCAAGCGCACGACTTGGGGCCTCCCGTACTGGAACAACGCGTCCAACGCGGCCCGGGACGTTCGGCCCGTGTAGATCAACTCATCGACGAGGATGACCTTCTTGCCAGTGACCTCAAAGGCGATCTCGGTCTCGTCGTTAGGCTCACCGGGACGGTCGTCTCGGAACCCCGCGATGCTCAGCTTTCCGCAAGGCACTTGCACGCCCTCGATTTGCGACATCGCAAAGGAGAGCCTCTTGGCGAGCTGCCACCCCCGCTTGACGACGCCGACCACGACTAAGTCTTCCGCTCCGTGGTTGGATTCGAGGACCTCATGGGCAAGCCTACCCAGCGTTCGTCGAATGTCGGCTGAATCGAGGAGCCTTATGCTCATCGTTGGTGATTATGGCGACTTAGAGCTAACCGTTGCCAAGAACGGGCGAGTCCCTGACCTCGAAGTCCGGACTTGATTCCATTGCGCGAGCTGTTTGGCGCGGGTGGTGTCGTAGTAGGCGGCGAACGTGGGCGCGCGCTGCGGGCTCCAGACCAACACCCCAGGCCCGACCCGCGCGAGCCCGGCAGAGTCCGGAAGCAGCAGCTTTGTGCCAGCAGCGAGATCGTGCAGCCAAACGTTGGTCTCTTCGTGCGCGATCGAAAGCCAGGGGGACTCGCGATCCAGAAGCCGAATCGACCCCCGTGTCTCCATGAGGTACCGGCGGCTCCCCGTGGGAATGTCGAATCGGCCCAGGATGAGGGAGCCGTGCGCGGTTCCTTCGACGAAAGCGGTGAGTCGGGAGCCGCAACGGGTAAGCCACCGAAGGTTCGCGCCGGCGATCTTGAAATAGAACTCGCGCGTCGAAGGGTCATAGCCTGCCAGTCCCCACCGGCCATCGTCCAGTTTGGAAAAAGCTGCGATCCCGTCGCTTACGACGAAGAGCCGATCGAAGCTGTCGTCGAGCGAAACGGGCTTGCGGGCTTCGATGGGTTCGATCGCGGCGGGGCTCGCCCCCCGATCAAAGTCGATCGAGCGTCCTTCCAGCCTCCCCACGAGGTACGGAGCGGGATTCTCCGAGGTGAGGTCTACCGCGAAGAGCGCCTCCAACCAAAGGGCTCCCGAAACATCGTGCCACCTCAAAAGGAAGTAGGCTTTGTCGTCGAGCCGAACCGCCCCGCTGAGCGCGGTCGCTCCGGCGGTCCGTTGCTTGGCTCGAATGGCGAGATCGTTCGCGCCGATTTGCTCCGCGGTGAACAGCTTCGGGCTTCGCGCCGCATCGGGCATTCGCGTGGTCTTCACGTGGCTGCCCTTTCGGACCGAAAGTCCGCGGGAGTCCCACACGGCGAATACGTCGTCCTTTCGGAAGAGAACGCTCGTTCGCGGCGCCTCCTCCTTGAGAACCGCTTCGAGGGAGTGCTTGTGCGCTCCGGCCGGCGTTTGGAGGTAGAACGTGTTGTTTCCGAACGTCAGAGGGTGTCCGGTGGGAGATACGCCGGTTTGAATCGCCGCGCCGAGAAGCAAGACCGAAACGACCATCGAGGTTGACTGCAAGTGTACTGTGAGGACTGCGCCCTTTGGGACTCTGAAGCCGCAAAGTGTAAGAATGGGAAGCTCAACCCGGCCGATTGGAGCGGGGCGGTTTCCGTCGCCAACGTTTATGGCTTGCGCGCGATTTGCGTCTTCAACGACTTCCGGGAAAGGCTGATCCTCTCTCGCGCGGCAACTTGCGGAGAATCTGCCGCCGAGCCGCAAGATCAGTGCATCGTCCCAACGGGCTCCGACAACAACACGGCGTAACCGTCCGGGTCCGCCACCAGAAGGGTCCGCTCGCCCCAAACCGCCATTTCAAGCCCGCGCAGAATGGTGACCTTGTGGTCGATCAGGAACTTGGACACTTGGGGAAGGTTTCCAATTCGGAAGTTGATCACCTGGCCCCCTGCTCGGTCCAGCATGGGGTTTTGCTCGTTGGCGGGCTGCTGGAGAAGGAGGATTTCGGTCGCTCCGGTCGAGAGGTACGCGAGCCTATGGCCGTCCCAGTCCTCCTCGTGCCGCACCGGAAGGTGAAGGAGTCCGTGATAGAACTCCAGCGACACGTCCATGTCTCGGACATCCAATATGAGGCTCGTAAACTGACAGGCCATGGTCCACTTTGCTCTCGGTAGGTTCCTTTCGGCGCCGTGGGGAAAGACTCCTTCCGATCTATTCCGAAACTCGCCGCCCAACCCGGCGTCATAATAGGCCATGTCTCCCGATGCGCTCTTTCGACTCTGGCAGCTTCACCAAATCGACGCGGCCATTGTCGAGATTCGCGCACGGGCCGCGGGGCTCGATCCGGGACGCGAGATTCAGCGCGAGATCGACCGGCTTTCCCAACTCCTTGCGGGCGCTCAAGAGCGCTACCATCAGCTCGCGGGCGAGCAGGCCGACCTGGAACTGAAGCAAAAGGGCATCGACGAGAAGATCGCGAAGTTCGAGAAAGACCTCTTTAGCGGGCGAATCGTCAACCCGCGCGAAGTCGAAGCGATGCAGAGGGAGATAGAGATGCTCCGCAGGCAGCGCGGAGAGGCCGATGTCCGAATCCTCGAACTCTGGGAACTCGTACCGCCTGCAAAGGCCGAATCTGAGGCGCTGCAACGCCAGATCGAAGAGCAGCAAAGGCTCCTTGCGGCCCACCAGAAGCAGGTTCTCCAGCTCAAATCGAAGTTGGAGGACGCCTTCAAGAAGCGGACCGCCGAGCGGCCCGAGGCCGTGTCCCGCGTCGATCCCATGCTTCTCACGAGGTACGAGTCCATCCGAAAGAACCACGGTGGGATCGGGATGACTCGAGTCGGGAAGGATCAAATGTGCGAGCGCTGCGGTACGAAGGTGCCCCTGAAAGGTCTCGAGCTCGCCAAGGAAGGCAGGCTGGCACTGTGCGAGTCTTGCCACAGAATCCTTTACGTTTCTGAGGCGATCGCATGAGGTTCGGCATCGGGCTCGTCGCGGCTGCTCTCCTGTTCTGCGCCTCATGCGCGAAGTTTCCAAGCTCCGGGGGGCTCCCCAACGATAAGCGATTGGTCTTCCTCATGCAGGTCCAGGGCACGATTAACCCAAATTATGTCTATATCGTAGCTCTCAGGCCTTCTACAGAACCGAATCCGCCCGACACCGGGCCGATCCCGGTGATCGCGCCGCCCTGGGGCAACGGCTTTGTAGCGGGCAATGCGACGCACTTCGTCCGCTGGGACGTCAATCAGTCCCCTGACTACCTGCTGTACGCGTTTCAGGACCCCAACTTGCTTCAGTACTTCGCCATAGGGGTCCCGATCGTGTACGAGGACGTGTTGCCGGGGTCCAAGCGGATTCGCTTCGAAATCGACCTGAGTCAGATCATTCCCGCCGCGATGTTGGATCAGTATGAGTCTATCCAAGTGAACTTCCTCACAATGGACGTCGTGCCCCAAGGGGCGACGGGCTCGAAGCAATGGGACGCGCTTGGGAACTCGTTGGTGCCCTCCGGGATCAACCAATACGTGACGCTGTCGTTGCGGACTAGCGGTATTTATAACAATCAGACGTTTTTTGATTTAGAACCCCAGAACGACACCACCCTCCCCGACCTCGACATCGTCGATTGGTCTGTAGAAGTTCGGCTGCAATAAATGCCCAAAGTCAGCGTACTGCTCACCTGCTACAACCACCTCGAGTTCCTCGGGCCATGTGTCGATTCGATCCGCGGTCAAACGTTGGGCGACTTCGAGGTGATCGCCATCGACGACGGCTCGTCGGACGGCACGAGGGAGTGGCTTTTGTCCCAGCCCGACCTAAAGATACTCTTCAACGAATCGAACCTGGGAACCTACGCCAGCCTCAATCGGGGGCTTGCCGAGTGCGCCGGAGAATACGTCGCGATCCTCAACGACGACGACCTTTGGGCGCCGGAGAAGCTCCGAGCGCAAGTCGAACTCATGGAGCGCGATCCTTCGATCGGCCTCTGCCACACCGACGGCTGGTTCATCGACGGCCAGGGCAACCGTTTGGAAGGCTCGCCTCTCGGTTTTGAGTTCCCGAGGACGCTCAAAGGGAACGTCCTGACCGCCCTGCTCTACGCCAACAAGATCATCGCCAGCGCGGCCCTAGTTCGGCGAGAGTGCTTCGAGCGGCTCGGCGGGTTCAACGAGGAGTATTTCGGCTCCGGGGATTGGGAAATGTGGCTTCGGATCGCGGCCGCCTACCCCGTAGGGTACGTCGATCTCCCCCTGACGTTCTATCGGGTTCATGGGGCGAACGCAAGCCACAAGCTCGAGCGAATATGGCAAGACGACGAGCGACTTCGGAAGTGGATTCGGTCGCAATACGCCTCGTACGTCCAAATGGGGCTCGAGGGCCACGATCTCAGGCATGCAATGGCTCACAACGAAGCGTGTTTGGGAACCGTCTGCAAGCTCAACGGCAAGCCCGCTGAGGCGAGAAGAGCGTACGCGAGGTCGATTCGCATGTCGCCTGGCCGTTGGAAGAGCTATGTGCGGTGGCTGGCGACCTACTTCCCCGCAGGCGTGTTTCGGAGGTTGGGATGAGCCCTCGTGGCCCAAGGGAGCGCGCGATCTACGCCGATCATGCGGCAACGACTCCGATGAGGGAAGAGGCGCGGCAGGCGATGCTCCCTTTTTTGGGGCCGGAGTTTGGCAACCCAAGCAGCCTCCACTCGCACGGAAGGCGTGTCGCGGCCGCGCTCGACGAGGCAAGGGAGTGCGTCGCAAGCGCATTGGGGTGCGAATTCGGCGAGGTGATCTTTACATCGAGTGGCACCGAAAGCGCGAACTTGGCGATTCTGGGCCTCGCGCTGGCGAACCCGGACCCCCGACGCAATCGAGTGATTCTGGGCGCCGCGGAACACCATTGCGTGATCGAGACTCGCGGCCTTCTGGAAAGGTTGGGCTACCGAGTTGAGTTCGCTGAGGTCGACCGATGGGCTCGGGTCAACTTGAAGGCTCTGGAGGGCCGCCTCGCTGAGGACGTGCTTCTGGTTGCCGCGATGCACGCCAACAACGAGTTCGGCGCGGTTCAGGAGGTCGCCCCGATCGCCGAGAGGGCTCACGAAGCAGGTGCGACTTTCTTCTGTGATGCGGTTCAATCGTTCGGCAAGGTCACCTTCACCGCAAGTTCGCTGGGCGCGGACCTTCTCGCGATTTCAGCACATAAGGTCGGAGGTCCCAAGGGCGCAGCGGCACTTTATGTTCGGGCCGGGGTCCGGCTCCAGCCTCTAACGGTCGGGGGCGGACAAGAGCGCGAACTTCGGGCGGGGACGCCCAACGTCGCGGGCATCGTGGGATTTGCTGCAGCGATCCGTTCGTTCGCTTCCTCTGCCCCACTCTCAGACGCTGCGAGGAGCGCGAGAGACGCCTTCGTGCGCCGGCTTCTTGAGGCGAGGCCTGACGGGCTCCGGTTCACCACCGATCACGGTCCGAGCGTGTTGCCCGGGTTCTGCCACCTTCGCTTCGAGGGCGTCGCCGCCGAGTCCGTCCTCGTCGTCCTCGACCAGTTGGGCGTGAGCGCGGGAGCGGGCGCGGCCTGCAGTTCGGGCAGCCTCGAACCCAGCCATGTGATGCAGGCGGCCGGGTTGACCTCCGCGGAATCGAAGGAGGGCTTGAGGTTTTCGTTTGGCCACTCGAACAGCGAGCAAGACGGGGTCGAAGCCGCGGCCCGACTTGTCGAGGCCATCGCCACCGTGCGGCGGGCGGCACGTCACTCCGGGCGGCTATAGTGGGATATGGAAGGCCCGCGCGGCCAGCTTTACGACTTGGCAGCGCTCTTCGACGACGACTACGCCTACTTTCATTCGGCGCTGTTCACGAATGACATCTCCGACGCCCATGCTGCAATGCTGTGGGACCTGCTGGGGATCGATTACGGGATGTCCGTTCTGGATGTCGGGTGTGGCGAGGGCCGCCTTTCGAACCGGCTCGCCGAAGCGGGATGCGTCGTAACGGGAATCGACCTCAGCCCCACGCTCGTCGATTTAGCCTGCCGGGACGCCTCGGAACGGGGGTTCGAGGTCCGGTACATTCTGGGCGACGTCCGCGACTTGGCGTGGGAGGGCGAGTTCGACAGGGCTTTCTTGTGGTTCAACACCTTCGGCCACTTCGAAGAGGAGTGCAACAAGGAGATCCTCGCGAAGTGCTTTCGGCTGCTCAAGCCCGGAGGGATCCTCCTTCTCGACCTGACCAACCGGGCTCGCCACATCGCCGAATCGAAGCGAGCGTATGAGTTTGCGATTGGCGAGGACTTCCTGCGCGATGAGTTCGTTTCCGAATGGGACGATCCGGTCCAGGTGGTCGTCCGGACGCTCGTACGCGGGGGCTCTCGAAGGTCGTTGACGTTTCGCTACCGCATGTTTGAGCCTGATGAGATCATGGAAGCGATGCGGACGGCGGGTTTTGCGGATGTGTCGGTTCGCGATGTGGACGGCGGCCTGTTCGGACCCGATTCGAAGCGCATGGAAGTTCTGGGATTCAAGTCGCTTGAGTAGCTGGGCGTGCGGCTCCGGTAGTCTAGAGGGAGCATGAGCCTACCCATCGAGGACCTTACGCCCAAGCAGATCGTCGGCGAACTCGACAAGTACATCATCGGCCAAGACGCTGCGAAGAAGGCCGTCGCCGTAGCGCTGCGTAACCGGTGGCGTCGCCAGCAGCTTGCACCCTCGGACCGCGAGGACATCCTTCCCAAGAACATCCTGATGATCGGCCCGACCGGCGTGGGAAAGACGGAAATCGCGCGGAGGCTCGCCCAACTGGCCCGCGCCCCCTTCATCAAGGTCGAGGCCACCAAGTTCACCGAGGTCGGGTATGTAGGCCGCGACGTGGAGTCGATCATTCGGGACCTTGTGGCGAGCGCGGTCCGGCTGGTCGAGCAGGAGCGAGTCGAACAGATTCGGCCCCTAGCCGAAGAGCGAACGTTGGAGAAGCTTGCGAACCTGCTTGACCCCGCCTTTGAGGCTCCCGAGGAAACGAGCGAGGAGTTCACCCCGGCGAACATTCTTCAGCGAGCGTATGAGATTTTTGGCTCGAAGATGGACGATGGCTATCCCGACGAGCCCGTTGAACCGGAGCAGCCCTTGGACCCTGCCGAGGAGCAGCGAAAGCGCAAGCGGCGCAGGGCACGGCTCCTCAAGCGGCTGCGGAGCGGGGAACTCGATAACGAACCGGTAGAGATCGAAGTGGAAGAATCCACCAACCCGTTCGTGCAGGTGTTCAGCCCGCAAGGGATGGAGGAGATGGGTCTCGACATTGGCAACGTTATGAGCCCGTTTCCCCCACGGAAGACCACCCGTTCGCTGACCGTAGCCGAAGCCAGGGACGTCCTCTTTCAGCAAGAAGCCCAGCGGATGATCGACCGGCAGAGCGTCCATCGCGAGGCGATCCAACGCACCGAACAGACCGGAATCGTATTCCTCGACGAGATCGACAAGGTCGCAGCCAAGTCGGGCGGGGCTGGCCCGGATGTCTCGCGCGAGGGAGTTCAGCGCGACCTTTTGCCGATCATCGAAGGCTCGACCGTGCAGACTAAGTTTGGCCCCGTTCGAACCGACCACACCCTTTTCATTTGCGCGGGCGCGTTTCACATGTCCAAGCCCAGCGATCTCATCCCTGAGCTTCAGGGCCGACTCCCGATCCGCGTCGAACTCGAGTCCCTCACCGAGAGCGACTTCCAGCGGATTCTGCGCGAACCCAAGAACGCGCTGACCAAGCAATACCAAAAGCTGCTTGAGGCCGACGGCGTCAGCTTGGCTTTCGACGACGCGGCGCTCGATGAGATCGCAAGAATGGCGACCGAGGTCAACAACCGGGTCGAGAACATCGGCGCGCGCAGGTTGCACACCCTCCTCGAGAAGCTGCTCGAAGAACCCTTGTTCGATGCGCCCGATACGAAGGAAAAGAAGGTCCATGTGACTCCTGAATTTGTGCGACAGCGGCTGGCGAGTCTCATCCAAGACGTCGATTTGAGCCGATACATTCTGTAGGGCGTCTCGTCAAGGAGCGAAGGCCGGGCGCCCGCAGAAATTCGAGGGATAATGGACTATGCGTTGCTGGATGTCGCGGATCGGATGGAGTGGCGCGGCCTTCGTGGGGCTGCTTGCCATCGGCGCAACCCCGCAGGAGCCTCTTCAGGAACCCCTCTTTACCCGTGACGAGCGGCTGAAGGTCTTGGAGTACTGGGCGAATCCGGAGAGGTACGCGTCGTCCCTTCCTTCCAACGCCTCGAAGGTGGGCGTGTGGCAGGTTAGGCTCAGCGAGAAGGCGTCCAAGTGGCTCTGGGATTACCGCAAGGCATTGAATCTCCCCAAGACCCCTCCCGGTGAGGTTCCGCCACCCCTAACGCCCGAACAGCAGGGTTGGGAGAACTGGATCGACGCCCGCGTGGCGTGGGACCGCTGGCAAGCGGGCAAGACTTCCGAGGAGCGCAACGCTCAACGGCAGGGTCGGAAGCCCGCGTTTGACGAGCCTCAGCCACCGAATCCGGGTCCGATCCCCGCTGCGCTCTTCGATCTGGCTGGCGAGCCGCCTCCATTCGCCGACGTCGTCAGCCCCTCGGCCCACAGAATTCGCTTCGACGACGGCGTACAGATCGATTATGTGGATAACCCCAACATGCGCCCACGGTACGCCTACTACAGATTCCCCCAAGGAGTGATGCATGCGGGAAACCGGGTCCGGGACATGGCTCCCGCCGAGCTTGAGCGCTTGTTTGAGGAAGCGGGCGTGACGGCTTCGGAGCGGCGCGTGATGGCCGTCGTCTCGCTACTCGAGGGGGGGTTCGAGTCGGTCAACACGTACGACACCGGTTTCGTGTCCGTTGGATTCATTCAGTTCGCTTGTCTGAGTGGAGGCGCCGGGTCGCTGGGTCAGGTGCTCCTCAAGCTCAAGTCGGAAAAGCCAAACGAGTTTCAGACCCACTTTCGCAGGTTGGGAATCGACGTGACGCGTTCGGGCCAACTCGCGGCGATCAGTTTGCTGAACGGTGAAGAACTGTGGGGTCCGCGAGCGGCGCAAGCGATCATCGACGACAAGCGCCTGATCGCCGTGTTTCAGCGGGCGGGTCAGGTGAGCCGCGCTTTTCGCGTGGCCCAAATCGCCGTGGCGAAGGAGCAGTACTACCCTGCAAACGACGCGGTTTCCGTAACGCTGTCAGATGGCCGGTCGCTCTCGGGCAAAGTTTCGGATTTCATCAAGAGCGAGTCGGCGATGGCGATTCTCATGGACCGCAAGGTGAACACCGGCAAGCTCGATCCCTTGGCCGAGGTGATCGCTTTCTGTGCGGAGGAGTGCAACGCCAAGGAGCTGAAGGACCTCAGCCGGTATGAGCGGGACATCGCGGCTGCGCTCAAGTATCGCAAGGACTACCTTCTCGACGCCTCGCTGACGCAACCGGGACCGGCGGTGGATGCTCGCCGAAACTTAGTCGAGATGTCGCGCAAAGGGTCTCGCGCTGGACGCACCCCACCTCCCGTTCCCTAAAACCCGATGCCACCCAGCGATCCGCTGTAGAATGAGTGCGGCGATGGTCTGGCGGCTGACCCATTGGGGAACGATCGGGGCTCTCTTCTGCGCCACTGTTGGGGCGTGGGGCAGCGACCCTGTCGAACTCCACGTGTGGGGGCAGGGCTTCGGGCCGGAGACCAAGGGTCTGGAGGCTGCGGTTCGAGAGTTTGAGCGCCGCAATCCTGACGTGAGGGTGCGGATGCTCAGCATGGGCGCCGGAGCGATGAACCCGCAGAAGCTCATGACGAGCATCGTAGGCAAGGCGCCGCCCGACGTGATTCGCCAGGATCGCTTCACCATCGGCGACTGGGCCAGCCGAGGCGCGTTCCTGGACCTCTCACCCTACATCGAGCGGGACATGGAAACCGATCCCCTTTCCCCTCGGCCGGAGCAGTACTACCCGGAGACGTGGGCCGAAGTGAGCTACCGCAAAGGCGTTTTCGCGATCCCGACCTCCTTCGACAACCGGGCGCTCTACTGGAACAAGAACATCTTCCGCGAGAACGCAGCCGCCCTTCGCAAGGCTGGGCTCGACCCCAGTCGCCCGCCTCGAACTTGGGAGGAGCTTCTGGCCTACAGCAAGGTCCTCACCCAGCACAACGCCGACGGGACGCTGCGCCAAGCGGGCTTTCTCCCGAACTTCGGCAACTCGTGGCTCTATCTCTATGCCTTCCAACAAGGCGCCGAGTTCATGAGCCCTGACGGGCGGACGTGTACCCTCTTCACTCCCGAATCCGCGAAAGCGCTTCAGTTCATGGTCGAGGGGTATGAGGTCGTGGGCGGCTATGAGAAGGCGCTCAGCTTCCAGTCAGGATTTCAGTCCAACATGAACGATCCCTTTATCGTCGGCAAAGTCGCGATGAAGATCGACGGCGACTGGATTCTCGCCAACCTCGCGCGCTACGGCCCGCAACTGGATTTTGGGGTAGCCCCTCCCCCGGTTCCGGAAGACAGGTACCGATTGCAGGGCGAATTCGCGGGCGAAACCGAACGATTCGTCACGTGGAGCGGCGGGTTTTCGCTCGCCATCCCAGAAGGGGCCCGCCATCCCGAGCAGGCTTGGCGATTCGTGAAATGGATGACCAGCTTGGAGGGCAGGCTTCTCGAAGCCGAGGCCCAGAGGGATTGGGAGGAAAAACGCGGACGGCTTTCGATCCCGCGACAGAACGCCCATCGGGAGGCCAACGAGATCATTTTCCTCCAGCTCAAGCCCAAGCAAGCCAAGTTCGCCGACGCCCTGCAAGTTCATGTCGATCTCGCCCCCGCGGCGAAGATTCGGCCTGTGACCTTCGTCGGCCAGATTCTCTGGGACGAGCACGTCCGTGCGACTGAACGAGCTTGCCTGAAGCTCTCGCCCCCCGAACGCGCCCTGAAGGCGGGCCAGGCGGTCGTTCAGAGGGAGATCGACGAGTTCTTTCGCATGGAGCAATACCCGCCCGCCAGTCCGTTCGTACTGGTCGGATTCGGGGTGTTCCTTGGGGGCGCAGCGGTGGCTTGGTTTGTCGTCCGAACGCGAAGGGAGCGGGTGGGCCGACTCTCGCGGCAAAGCGCAAGATGGGGCTACCTACTGATCTCCCCTTGGCTTGTGGGCTTTGGCATCCTGACGCTTGGGCCCATGATCGCCTCCCTCGTTCTTAGTTTTACGCACTACCCGGTTTTGAGCGAACCCAGGTGGGTGGGGACCGATAACTTCGCGGACCTGTTTACGGCGGATTGGCCCAACGTGAAGAAGTCGCTGGCGAACGCGGCGTACTTGGCGGGGGTCGGGGTGCCACTCAGCCTCCTGACCGGCCTTTCCATCGCTCTGCTGCTCAACTCCGCTGTGCGCGGCCTCCGTTACTACAGGACCTTCTTCTATATGCCAGCCATCGTCCCCACGATCGCCAGCGCGGTCCTTTGGGCATGGCTTCTTTCGGGCGACCCCAATAAGGGACTCATCAACGCCGTATGGCTCGCGACGGTTTCGGAGTGGTTCGGGACTCCCGTTCCCGGATGGATCAACGCTGAGGCATGGGCCAAGCCCGCTCTGATCCTGATGGGAGTTTGGGGTGCGGGGAGCGGGATGATTCTGTGGTTGGCGGGGTTGAAGGGAATCCCTACCTCGCTCTACGAGGCGGCTGCGATCGACGGAGCGAACCCCCGGCAGCAGTTCTGGACTGTGACCCTCCCCCAGCTTAGTCCGATCATTTTCTTCAACCTCGTGATGGGGATCATCGGCTCGCTGCAAGAGTTCGACCGAGTCTACGTGATGAGAACCCCCGACGGGACCCCTGGCCCCGCTGATTCTCTTCTCGTGCCGGTATACCACCTGTTCGTCAACGGTTTCTCTTACTTCAAGATGGGCTACGCAAGCGCTTTCGCGTGGTTGCTGTTTGCGATCATCCTGATCCTGACGGCGATTCAACTCAAGCTTGCCCCGAAGTGGGTCCACTACGAGGCCGAGAACTGAGCCACAACACCGCTCCCAACCGCAAGGTATAATCTCCCCGTCCTGCGCAAGGCCTTGTGGGGAGTCCGGCGCAGGATTTCAAACGTCAGGAGCAAGCTATCGATATGCCAGGAACAGGCGCCGTCGTCCAAGTCATGGGTCCCGTCGTGGACTGCCGTTTTTCCGCTGAGACCCTTCCCGAACTGTATAACGCCATTACCATCACCGATGCCGCCAAGGGCATCGACATCGTGTGCGAAGTCGCGCAGCACTTGGGCGATGACATCGTGCGGTGTGTCGCGCTCGCCAGCACCGACGGGTTGGTTCGTGGCATGACCGCGACCGACACCGGCGGACCGATCACGGTTCCCGTGGGCGAGCAGACCCTCGGCCGCGTGTTCAACCTCCTCGGGCGTCCGATCGACAACGGCCCCGAAGTCAAGGCCGAACATCGCCTCCCGATCCACCGTCAGCCGCCGACCCTGCGCGAGCAAAACGTTCAAGTAGAGATACTCGAAACCGGCCTCAAGGTCGTCGACCTTCTGTGCCCGTTCAACAAGGGCGGTAAGGTCGGTTTGTTCGGTGGCGCGGGTCTGGGCAAGACCGTTCTCATTCAGGAGCTGATCCGCAACATCGCCGTCGAGGCCTCCGGCGTTTCAGTGTTCGCCGGGGTCGGCGAAAGGACCCGCGAAGGGAACGACCTCTGGCTCGAAATGAAGCACGCCAAGTTCAAGGACAAGGACGGCGTCGAGAAATCGGTTATCGACAAGACCGCCATGGTCTTTGGCCAGATGAACGAGCCCCCCGGCGCGAGGTTGCGCGTGGCGCTTTCGGCGCTTACGATGGCCGAGTACTTCCGCGACGAAATCGGTTCAGACGTTCTGATCTTCGTCGACAACATCTTCCGGTTCGTGCAGGCGGGTTCCGAAGTTTCCGCTCTTCTGGGACGCATGCCCAGCGCCGTGGGTTACCAGCCCACGCTCGCCACAGAGATGGGTTTCCTTCAAGAGCGAATCACCTCGACGACCAAGGGATCGGTCACGTCGGTGCAGGCGATCTACGTCCCCGCTGACGACCCCACCGACCCTGCTCCCGCTACGACATTCTCCCACCTCGACGCGTACGTTTACCTCGAAAGAGCGATCGCTTCGAAGGGGCTGTACCCCGCCGTCGACCCGCTGGCATCCACCTCAAAGAACCTCGACCCGAACATCGTCGGCGCGGAGCACTACGACGTCGCGCGAAGGGTTCAGCAGGTCCTGCAGCGCTACAAGGAACTCCAGGACATCATCGCCATCCTGGGCATCGACGAGCTCTCGGATGACGACAAGCTGATCGTGGCCCGAGCCAGGAAGATCGAGCGGTTCCTCTCGCAACCCAACTTCGTCGCCGAGCAGTTTACGGGCAACCCGGGCCGCTATGTCACCCGGCAAGACACGGTGGCGGCGTTCAAGGAGCTGATGGACGGCAACCTGGACGACATCCCCGAACAGGCGTTCTTGTACTGCGGCGGCCTCGACGACGTACACGAGAAAGCCGCCAAGCTCAAAGCCCTGGCGTAGAAAGGGGGGCGAGCACCCATTTAGGGTTCGGCTCTCGCTCGACGAGATGTTGTTTGCACCAGTCTGGGTCGGGAACTGGGATGCACCTGTCATAATAGGGGTGTTGAGTTCAAATCGGACCCTCGGTCTTGGAAGAAGCGTAGACGTCTATTTGGGTCGCTGGGAACTCTGGGGTGCCTGGTGCGATTGCTCTGGGGCAGACGAAGAAGGAAGGTCGGATGTACGCCCTTGAAGCGGGGCAAGAGGTTTTGGCCGTGCGGCCCGAAATGGCGCTTCTGGGGATATTGAACGGCGCAACCGACGAATCGTCATAGCCATGATCTTTGGAACCTCTCAGGAAATCGGACAATGTCACGCGACTGGTCGAAATTAGACGAACTGATCTTGTATGTCGCGCAACGATGCGCAGGGGACTCTCGCTTTGGGAAGATCAAGCTCAACAAGATTCTTTTCTACGCTGACTTCAAGGCCTTTCTGAAAACCGGGAAGTCGATTACCGGGGAGAACTATGTCAAGCAGCCGTTCGGACCGGTGCCTTGCCATCTTGAAAAGCGGCTCAAGCACCTCAAGGGTAAGGACCTTGAGGTTGTTGAGACTGAGTTTTTTGGTAGGCGACAGCAACGCGTGGTTCCCAAACGCGAAGCGCGGCTCGACAAGTTTTCGGGAGAGGAAATTGCGATCGTAGACGACGTCATCCGCCAGTCGGCCAATTACACCGGATCCGATATCAGCGAGTTGTCCCATCGCTTCTCGGCTTGGCGAGTAGCGGAGATTGGAGAAGAGATTCCGTATGAGGCTGCCCTTGTCCAGACTGGGGAGAGGACGAGGGAGAAGCTCCAAGTCGCAGAGACGCTCTTGAAACGAGCGCGCGATGCGAGGTCGAAGTAGCTGGTGCGAAGTATCGTTCGAACGGACGAGTTCGAGCGCGAGTTGCTCCTGATCGAGCCCGATGTTGCCCGTAGTGACGAGTTTCTGGAAGGTGTCGAATGGTTGCTTTCCCGCGATCCTGTTGCCGGGCTGCAATTGAACAATAGGGTGTGGTCGCTCGATACGAGCGAGTTCGCTCTCATCGAGCCTCTGACGGTCTATTACACCTTTGATGACAAGCGGGTTTGGCTCCTTGCCATCCGACGTCCAATCGAACGACCGGAGGACTGAGATTTCCTTGAAGCTTGACCTGGGCAAGCCAGTCCTTGGTTTCGCGCCGGGCTCTCTTCGGTCTCCTGGAGGGCCTTTATGATCTGGTCTTCGCTGTAACGTTTTCCTGTGCTCATGGGTGTCTCCTTGATTCGAGACGGGAAAGTCAAGCTCGATGCAGGTCAGTTGTTGGGGGACCAGTCAATCAACCCTACCGAATCCTCCGAAAAAGTACTGGGGCAACTCAGGCTGCTTCGCCGAACGGATCGCCAGCCCTCACGACTCGGTTGCGCCCCGCCCGTTTCGCTTGGTAAAGCGCGTCGTCGGCCTTCTCGATGACCGTGGTGTCCGACTCCATTTCGGGCGACCAAGCGCACACGCCGAGGCTGATCGTAATCTGCCCATACTCGGTCGGGATGCTCTGAACGGTCTGCCGCATCCGCTCGGCGATGGCCGTCGCAGCCTTGCCGTCGGGATCGCGCACCAACGCGCAGAACTCCTCGCCGCCGTATCGAGCCAAAATGTCGACATGGCGTAGCGGGATGCGGAGAGCCTTACCGACCTCCCGTAGTAGGAAGTCGCCCGCCAGGTGGCCGTGTTCGTCATTCAGCGCCTTGAAGTGGTCGATGTCGGCCATGATGACGCTAAACCCCTGCCCTCTCTTGGCAAGCTCGATGAACTCGGATAGCCGCTCCATCAGGGTTCGCTTGTTCGCCAGACCGGTGAGGGAATCCGTAGCCGCTAGCTCTTCGAGTTGTTCGTTGGCTCGGAGCAAACCCTCGTTGGCTTCGTTCAGCAGCTCGTGCGCGGTCTTGAGCTCCTGCAACTGGATTCGCACCTGGTCTTCCGCCAATTGCTGGCGCGTAACGTCCACGGCGACGATGATTCCACCGGCGATCTCGCCGCTCGGGCCGAACAGCGGGTGACAGCTAAACAGAAAGTGGCGCTTGCTGTCCGTCCAACAAGCTTCATTGACCGACCCCCCAGCAGCCACAATCTCGGCCAGGCGATCGAAGCTCCCCTCCTCAAAGCTCCCGCCGAGGACCTCAGCCACGGGTCGCTGCAGCGCGTCCTCCGCGGAGAAACCGAAGACGTCCAAAGCCAGCGCGTTCCACTCAAAGAGGTGCAACTGGTTATCGAAGGTGAGACAGGGCACCGGAAGGCCCTCAAACAACTGCGAGAACCGCTTCCGTGAGAGTTCGACGGCCTGATACGCGAGTTCCAGCCTTTCGTAGGCGGAGGCCAATTGTTCTCTATGCTCGTTCTCTTTGCGATCGGCTTCCTCGCGCTGCCGGAGCACGGACCCCCTCATCAAGCCGCCGAGGAGTCCCACCGTAAGGGCGAGAATGGCCGCCACGGTGAGACCCTGATGCATCGCAGATCGCATCGCGGCGAGCCGCTGGACATACGTCTCCGCAGAAATATCGACGCCCACCATGCCTGCGATTGAGCCGTCTTCCCGGCGAATCGGGGCGTAGCCGCTGACGAAGGTCCCCCAGCGGTCGGTGTAGGGCTCGGGGTCAGAAGTAGCGAGTCCCTCCCTCAACGCACGTACCATGACGTCGGACGCCTCTTCGTACTCCTGCATAATGTGGGACTTGTCGTCCACGCCGTCGCCGTCGGAGTCGCCTTCCTCGGTCGGATCGAGAACAAAGTGCACCTTCCCGTCCCGAAGGACGCACGTATAGACGAAAGCGATATCTTTGTCGGAGCCTTGGAGCTTTCGGAGAGGCGCGATCGCCCGCTCGTATTCGAGAGAGGTCTCCTGGCTTCGAGATGTAAACGTGGCGTGCTCCTCAGGGTCGACGACCGTAGCGGCCACCTCGGCCACCCGCTTTAGGTTCGTTCGGATGTTCTCCTTGAGGGCGTGCTCGGAAACGCGATGCAGCACGAGCATGGAGCACAGCGCGCCAATGAACAAAACGGCGGCGATGAGAATCCCGAAGGCCACCGGGCTTCGACCAAAGAGACGGTCCAGGACGCGCTGAAACTTCACCTGAACTCACCCCATGATGCCGTCAAGGAGAAGGTCCTCATCGCCTCAGCCCCTAAATCCCAGGGTCAGCCCCCAAACCAACTGGTCGGGAGACGACGACACGGAGCGGAGCGCTCCATCCAGGACCCGGCTGTACGTCACCGTGGGCTGCGCAAAAACCCTGCCTGAAAGCTGAAAGTCCGCGTAGACACGCACCGCAAAGGTCGTTACGCTGTCCTTCCCAGCGCCGTAGTTCACCACATGAAACTTCTTGTTCCCCCACCCAACGGCCGCATCGCCCCCGAGCGTGAGATTCGGCGACATCGAGCGTTCCCATCCCAACCCGGCCTCGCCGAAGTAGCCCCCTGCGCATTCCGCGAAGTCCAAGAAGTGGTTTGAGAAGAACGTGACGGGGCCCGTCTCAGCGCTGAGCGAAATCGCCGCTTCAGCCGATGGCGGCGCTCCCATGCCGGGATAACTGTAGTAGATCAGCGCCGGTGTGACGGTCGCCCAGCCCCAACTCACGTCGCGCGACAGGGTCAGGTCCAGTTCGGTGCCTCCACGTCCGCTGAGAACTTGGCAGGCGCGTCGAGAAGCCCACACGTTGAACGATGTGTCGCCAAAGGAAAGCGTGTTCGACGTCTGGAGGACGGGCTTATCGTCCAAGACGAGCCCCCGCCATACGTACTTGGAGTTCCAGGTCGTCTCGTGGGAGAAGGTGGGCGGCCCGAACTCCTGGCCCGATGCGAAAGCGGCGATCCCCGCCAGCAGTCCGCCTGCAATCACGCGCCCTCCCCGGCTCACCCGCGCCAGCATCTCTCCGAAGTTCACCCTTCCACTCCCTGAGTCGAGCCTCGCCTTGCTTCGCCCACGCCTCTGCAGCGGAGAGCAACCCTGCGGCACTCAAGCTCGCCGCCCGCCCGCCAGGGCCCAACTCACCTTTTCCATCGGCTCACGAGACTCACCGCAATTCGGTAGGGTTACGGGGTTTGTAGGAAGCGGTCTGGGCGCGCTGTAGCAGGCGGAGGGCTATCAGAGACCTTCTTTCTGATCTCCGACCGATAACGCGCCCAACTGTCTTCGCCCGCATTTGGAGGCGGAGCCGGCGCGAGTCCCATAGCTTCAGCGGCGCGCAACGCTGCCAGATTAGCCACGGAATAGGCAAGCCAATCGCGAGGAAGAGCCGATCGTCCAAACTTATCGGGCAAATGCGAAAGGTCGTCGAACAACTGCACGAACATCCTTGCGGCGAGAGGATACTTCAACGGGCGTTCGCCAGGCGGCGAGTAGGGAGGCTCCAACCGCGAAAGGAGTTCGAGCCGCCCCTCCACGGGCAATGAAGTAAGCAGTAAGTAGAGCGCGTCGTAGCAACTCTCGTCAAACCAATCGTACAGCCCTACTCCAACAAGATGTTCTGGACGCCCTACGTCGCTTTCGCCATGCACGTCCGCAGAGGCGCTTCTTAGCGCGGCTGCCATCTTCTCCGCCCCGAGCCGAGGGTCAACGTAGGCAAGGGTAACGATCAAACTGCCTAGGGTCGTGTATTCTGGGCAAGACAGAGCGCTGCAAAGCAATCTCACCTTCGTTTCTTTGGGGAAACTCGATCTCGTGATCGCTCTGGCAATATCCACCGGATAAGTGCCGTCTGCGACTGCTTCGGAGAAGATAGAGGGAAGCCGATGAGGGTACTTCTTCTCAAGTTGAGTGAGTACCCATTGCCTCCCGTAGCCGATGCGATCAATAGCATGTCGAGCAAGGTACTCCTCTTCTGACAGTTCCTTCACGGAATGCCACCATTCGACCGCATACTGCTTGGAGAGCTTCCAAGTGTCGTCGTCGCCCAGAATGTGGCCATTACTAAGATCGATGAGAAGATGAAACACTAATGTGTCCACGTAGGTCGCGTACTCAATTCCGAAAAGATAGGAAGTCCGAGAAAGTCTCATATCGCCGATATGTTCGAGAAGAGAGGGAATTGCCTTAAGTCCCCAGCGCTGGACTCTTAGGTAGATGTCGTCCCAATTGCCCGTCTGGCCGATTGTGGATTGTGAATTGACAAGGTCAAATACGTCGTGCTGGACGGTCTCCTCTTTGTGAGGATTGCTGACTGTCGCAAGCTGCAGACCCCGCCTGACGGTGCTCCAATCGCGGTCGTAAAGGAAATGGCTTTCGAGACGTCCTTGCGTATCGGGGGGCTGAATCAAGCCGGTTCGCTCGATAGTGGCGACAATGGAGTCAACCTCCGTGAAGGGTACCGAGGTGTCACGGAGTCTGGATAGGTGGTAGTGGATTGCGGCGTACGCGGTAAGCTGTTCGAGGGGTATTGCTTTCGAGGATTCGCCTAATTCTGTGGGAAACCCATGCTCGCGAAGCGCAAGATAGAGAAAGAGCTGCTCGCTATCAGTGTGGAGATGAAGGTCGAGAGTATCAGGAGCCGAGGGCAGTACGAACAGGAGCTTCGGTATTGACTCGGAGGGGGCGCGGTCATCGACCCTGTACATCCGGTTCACTTGAATGATCCGATCGAAAACGTCTCGTACCTCGCAGGGCCGCGCGGGGGATCGAAATGCGTGGATGTTCCGGCGGCCGCCGAGGCCCACCAAGAGAACCGGGACTGCGTCCTTAGGGGGAGCGGGTACAGCGAAGGCGGCTCTCAGTTCGAGCGCCCGCTGGATGTCGGGAGCGATTTGGGCGCTTAGGGGGAGTGCGATGGCGAGGAGAAGGGTTAGGAAGCCGGTCCTCATGCTCATGAAACGGGTGGGGTCAGTGCAGGTTTCGTCGGGAGGCTTGCCGACTGAAGGTGGAGCTCTCCAGGGAGCCGTCATGCCCAGGCCGGCGATGAGCGATCATTGTCCCTGTCACAGAATAGGAACCCGTTGGGGGAACGAGCGCGGTCGTCAGGTGTGACAGGCATTGAGTTCGGTTTGGCCCCAGAGTTGGACTCAGGGCCACCGTTTCGAGCACAATGGAATCCAAGACTATGGTCAAGGGGATTGTATGACATACAAGATGAGATGCGCCTGGTCCGTCGTTGCGCTTGGGATCTGCGCTGCACTGCAAGCTCAGGTTATTTCGATCTACGTCGATGGAGATCGGCGCGATGGTCGTTTTCCACCGCAACTCCAAAATGGCAGAACACTGATGTTTCTGCGAGACACGTTTGACGCGTTGAATTGCGCGGTTCAGTGGTATTCCGCTGATCAGCGAATCAAGGCATGGATCGCCGAGACGGAGATTGAACTGTGGATCGGAAAGACCGAAGCGCGTGTGAATGGACAAACGATGATGCTGGATCAAGCGCCGATTATCGACAAGGCGACTGGAAGTACGTTGGTCCCGCTCAGGTTCATCGGCGAGGCCGTTGGAGCCGGAATCAAGTACAGCGCGCGTGGAAATCGTGTCGACATAGACCGTATGCAGATCCCGTATTGGACCGAAACGGCTCCTTTCAAAGTCGGCGATACGGTCGAAATGCTTGAGCAGACGCACGATCGGTGGATCAAGGCGAAGGTCCTTCGAGTGTTCGAAGTCAAGGTCGGGCTTGACCGCTACAGCCTTGAATACACCGAAGATGGTCCCAATGGGCGAGTGATGCGACCCACGATGAGCCGTAGCCACATTCGCAAACCGCGGAGCTAGGAGCTCGATAGAAACCTCCCATCCCTCAACCCTCGCAGGGTTGAGGGTCTCGTCATTGCGAACTCGGATGATTTCTGGCAGAAGGTCCGCTATGTGCACTCGAATCCCGTGCGGGCTGGACTGGCCGACAGAGAGCATGACTACAGGTGGTCGAGCGCCCTGTTTTGGGAAGAGGGCCTTGGGTCGGACGAACTCGGACTTCGAATCGACGACGCGATGATTGAGCGTTTCGCGCCGCTGGATTCTCTCGTGTTGAGGCGGGCAAGCGTCCGGGAGGAGACCCTCAACCCCGCGAGGGTTGAGGGATGTAAAACAGACTTCATGCCCCGGGGTATCGCTCTTCGAAGCTCTCTGCGTCGCTCACCTGCACATCGACCATGTCCACGGCGACTTGGTCAATCACCTCGCGCAACTCGAGTTGCTCCAACCAGTCCTCAGGGACGATCTTCATTCCGAATGCGGCTCCCATCAAATTGCCGCAGATGCTGCCCGTCGAATCGGAGTCGCCGGAATGGTTGACAGCCATCCGGAGGCCGTCGAGGAGGTCGCCGTCCGCTTTGATCGCGCAGTAAGCTCCGATCGCAAGGGCCTCTTCGGCCACCCAACCTTCCCCGAGTTGAGGAATCGCTTGGACGGGGCTTACGTCGCCGTTCGCCAGATCGTAGGCCTTCCTCAGGAGCGCGAACGTGCGCGTGCTGGAGTCGATAGAGGCGGCGCCGGAGAGGCAAGCTTGCGCAAGATCGTAGGTTCCCAAGACCTCGTGGATCATGTGGGCGAACGCCATAGACGCCGCGCGCGCCTCGATGTGTCCGTGAGTGATGTCGGAGCACTCGCCCGCGAGGACCATCGGTTCTTCAAAGAACCCGAACGGCGCGGATCGCATCACGGTTCCGCATCCTTTGCTATCGTTGCATGCCCTCTCTTGCCCAGGCGTCCAGTCTCGAAGAGCCGAGAGGCAGGTCGCCCCCGGCGCTCGCCGATGGTGGAGTTCCCCTTGCGAAAGGAGCCAGCCTTTGCCGAGTTCGAGCGCGTTGGGATGAGCCTGTTCGCCCTGAGTGTGGAGCCACCGTTGGTATGCGTATGCGACCACCGAAGGCGGATGGCAAATGCCTTTGAGCGTGAACCTGACATGCGCGCGAATCAGTCCTTCGGCGGTGAAAAGGGTCATCTGGGTGTCGTCGGTAATCGCCCCTAGAACCCCATAGGCTCGGTCGAGGGCCTGAATTCCCGCCGGCCCGTACACGCTCTGAATCTGGGGGAGGGTGAGAAACTCGACTGCCGCGCCTAGCGCATCGCCCAACGCGCCCGCGAGGAAGCACCCCCGCGCCCTATCGCGCGCAGTCGCAGAATCAACGCCGTGGACCCAGAAATCTGGCCGCAATCCTTCCTCTTGAAGGGGACTTTACTCGACCACGTCTACACTTGACTCAGTCCCGCAGCTTTCACCCACTTCGTAAACAGAATCGCGTTCAGCGAGGGTAGTCCGATTAAGCATACAGCTATCGGCCACAGAAGATGAAAGTCGGACAGTTCGAACAGGCTGACAAACATCACCCCGCTGTACAGAAAGTAGATCATTGCCAGAATGAGGTTTGCGAGCGCAATGCGCTTCAGTCGATAACCGAGCAGGTTGGCAGAGCTCAAGAACGCAGCGATGATGAGATTGTCAACTACGTGCAGCAGGTTGTTCCGCCAGATGCCAAACATCGCGACGACAAGGAGCACAGCGTAGGTAGCAATAATCGCGCTCAGGGCCGCGCCTAAAACGACCCGAAGTCCAGGTCTTAATTCCTGAATTTGAGCCCAAGGGTCGGAACTCACGCTTGTGGTCTTCTTCATCATGATCCTCACAATAAGGCATTTGCCCAGTGAATACCCAGCCAATTGTTCTTGCTGAGTCTCTTCACTTCAGCCGAACCGTCGAGTCTAAGACGCAGCAGTCTTGAGGGAAGGTTCAAGGAGTAACCCTTGGCCTTGCAGCGCTTGAGGAGGCCCTCGAAGTCCTTTTGAGGGTCGTAAGGATAGCTTACGAAAGGGCAAGGCCGCTCGTCGGCGTAAAAGGGGTCGATAAGCAGCAACGATTTCTCCTGTTGAGAGTAGCTCGCCCAAGAAACTGGCTGCCCCTGGAACGTCGTGCTGGCAGCTTCGATGTTGTCGACAATCGCTCGAGCGTAGCCGTAGGAACCGAGCAGGGGACTGGCACTCGCTACGCTGCAGTCGGGGCGCCAGAAGTCCTTTGGGTCACAGGTGGGCGCTTGGGCGACCGCAACGGCGGCTGCTTCATAAGGGGGCATCGACTCGACCCCTCCCCAAGCATCGGCGTACATGATCAGCGCCATGCCGGTCTGGCGAAGGTTCGACATCGAGGTTACGTTTTGCGAATTGCGCTTGACGCTTGCAAACACAGGGAGAAGGACCCCCGCCAGAATGGCGAGGATGGCTATGCCTGCCAAAAGTTCGAGCATCGAAAATGCCCGCTTTGCCGATGAGCCCAAGCTAAGCACTCTACAGTTCATCCGAGCGTCCTTCTTTGCTTTCAGCCATTGTAACGCGAGTGGGGTCGAGGCATTCAGGACATCACAGCAAAGTATCGAGTCTCTCGCGTGTCCCTTGATCCCCGGTCGAGCCGATTCGAGGCAGATGCCAGACCCGCTGCCTCGATCGAAGAACTTGCCGCCAGAGTTGTTGGTGCGCTTGACCTGAATGGACAACAGGTTGCTATGGTGGAGATGATGAGATTCGTCACAACACTCTTAGTTTGAACCTGAAAGGTGTTCCCGAACAAGTTGCGACTAGGTTCATTGAACCCAAGTCGACTTGCCAAATCTCGGGGTAAATCTCGGGGTAAAACGGATTTGGCATGAAAGCCTACGGAACGGGAAGCTCGAAGAAGCGGACGGCTAAGCGGAAAGATGGTTCGGTCCGAACTTACTTCGAAGCCTACGTCTATGGTTCCGAGGGCCAGAAGGTCTACGGTCACGGAAAGACAGAAAAGGAGGCCTTTGCGAATGCCCGCACTGCAGCGTCTGTCGTGCGTGCTATGGAACCAAGCTCCGAGTTCGACTCCGAGAAGGAACGAATCAGGACGGTTCATGAGTTTGCCATTGAATGTCTCGGCCTAGACAGTATCCGAGAACAGTCCATCAAGCGCTACAAAGAGGTTGCTCAGTTCCTCCTGGACCCCGCATACGATGTCAACACCAGCCTGAACTGGACTCCTGCGCATGCTCGGCTCTTGGGAAATCTTCGGTTGGACGAGGTTGGCTACGAAGACGTGGAGGTCTTCCTCGCGAAGTTCCGCAAGGCTTACTCGGCCAGCTCGGAGGGCGTGATGCGGACGCTGCTTTCTCGAACCTTCAAACGCGCTGTTAGGCGGGGCTGGATGTCGCGCAACCATGTTAGCGACCTCGACCAAGTTCAGCGGGTGTATCGAGAGCGAGAGGCCCTGTCGGATGAGTACATGACGTCGATGATTGCGGAGGCGAAGTCGCCGTCGATGCGAGCCGCACTGGCCTTGCTGACCCTTGGACTCCGCATTGACGAGGTTCTTGGCGCAACCTGGGACGAAGTTGACGGCGATACACTGCATGTCCGGCATCAACAGATTCGGGCCGCCAAGAAGGACCAAGGTGAATCGAAGGTCAAGAGCGAACTTGGCCTAGGACCGACGAAGCGGTTCTCGTCGACTCGCAAGGTGAAGCTCCATCAGTTTCACCTTGCCTGTATTCACGCGGCCAAGGAGCTTTCAAAGCCGATAACCGTCCGAACGCAAGCGAAAGAACCGGAAGAGAAGCTCTTCATCTGTCCAAATCAGACGGGCGGGATGTGGTCATATAATGCATTCCGAACGGCCTACCACAAGCTTCGGAAGAAGCTGAAACTGCATCCAAGTACGCCACATGACTGGCGTGCAACAGCAGCAACCAACAGTATCGAGGCTGGGTTTGACCCGAAGGCAGTCGCCAAGACTCTTGGTCACTCGCGCGTTGAGCAAACGCTTGGAATCTACACGAGAACTCGCAAGACGACCACGGACGCAATCAGCGACCGAATCGGCTCTAAGCTTGAGGAAGGACTGGCTCAGCGGGCCGCGAGTGCAGATAAGTCCAGTTCGTCCAAAGAGACGAAACTGGTTGACCTGCTCCTGGACAACGTTGAGTGATTACATCCTGGACAGCATGTGTTCAGGAACCTGTCTTGTGTGCAACCGGACGCCCCTTCTTTAGCTTGACATCGACGGCGATTACCTTGCTCTCCCGAACAGCTTGCTGCCAGGTCGAAACGAACTCAACTAGGTCAACCTCGCATGCCTTCAGATACAAGTCAAGTTCGCGAAGGTCGATGCGTCTCTGCCCCAATTCCCATTTGCTCAGCATGCTGGCTGTGATGCCAAGCGAATTGGCAACCTGCTCCTGAGTGATGCCACGACCTTCCCGTGCCTCGCGGAGGAGGCGAACCATCGTTCGGTATTCGGGCGAGTAGATTGACTTGAGCATGCAGCTGGACGCTGCAATGAGCTTGACTTTCCAAACTCGACATGCCCAAAATAGACATATGTGGAGTATCCGCTCCGCGCCCTTGCTGGTGGCTGTGGGCCTGGGAGCGCTCAATGGCCGATGATTCCAGCTTGGTGCCCGCACTCGTCTTTGCTGAAGTTGCTGGTGTTGGCGGCGAGGTCTATGCCGACGAGCTTTCTGCATTGGCCGAGGCAGGCGTACTGCTTCCTACAACCATTTTGCGACCTGATGGTGGCGAACCCATAAAGGCGTCAGGGTTGGTTTTGGAGTTTCCTAAGAAACTGACAGATGCCCATGTCGCTCGATTGCTTGAGCTCAAGTCATCCCCCAGACGCAAACCTGAGACCAAATGCTATCCGCTTCCACCAAGATACAAACGCGCCGAACGTATCAAGACGGCACTCTGGCTCACTGGCTTCGCTTCGGTTCCTGTGTACTTCTTTGGTGGACCAGCTTACGTGGGAGCGGTGGCCTTGGGTGCGATTGGAGTCGTTTCGGCATGGGAGGCTCTTCAGCTTCGCCGCCACACAAGCGAATGTCGCGAAATCGACGAGCACAATCGCCCCTTGTTGGAAGTTTGGTACCGTGACGTGCGCCTCGCGGAACTTGCGGGGCAAAGCTTGGCCAGCCTGACAGGGAGCGAGGCGAAGCGCGTTATGGAAGCCCTACAGATTGGGTGCAGAGAGGCTGTTAGTGACTGCAAACGGGCTTTTTCCAATGAACAGTGTGGTCAAGTTGCGCCGACTACTTGGCTCCGGTCGTGCATCACAGATGACGGCCAACTTGCAGTTTGTAGGTGGGATACAGGACTGGCAATCATCAATGACGTCGATGCGGAGGGCGGTGTTGTGTCCATTCAGCATTCGGGATTGCGGAAGGTCTCAAAGTGGTTTTGCGACTACGAGCGGGCGCAATCAGAAGGTGACTCAGAAGCGTTGGAAGAACTGAGAACATGCTTCCGCGAAGCGAATGGGGTGAACAGCGAGAAGCTGACCGTGTTTGGCAAGCTTACTGAGACAATGGACCCGGGTGGCCTGCAGCGGGCACTGGGGTTCAGTGGCCATCAGTGGCCGAGCAAGCAACTGCTCCCGTTGTGGCTAGACTTGAAGCCAGGCCTGAAGTGGGAGGACTTCATTTCGTTTAGGAAGGGCAATGTGGAATTGTCAAGACCTAAGTCGAGAGGGCCGGTGCTGAGAATCGGGCTTGAAGAGTTGGCATCCGTTCGAAGGGACTACAAGGTCCTAATCCGGGCTGCTATTGATGGCGTTGTGGAGGCGAGTTTGCCGCGGTTGGTCTCAAGCTTCAAGGAGCGATTGTTCCGGTGCATTGATGAAGTTTGCGCCCAAGCGACGCCGAGAACGGCTGCCGACTCGGCCAATCTCAAGGCCCTTGCCGCGAAGGTTGCCCGAACCGACGCGACGATTCAAGCCCTCTTTGCCAAGCTGTTGACTGACCCGGAGTTCGGCGGCACCTTTGAGAGAGAAGTCAGTAACCTCCGCGCAGAGCGAGAGTTGAAAGCTCTGGAAGCAAGACTAGTTGCTGACGCGGAACTCAAGGAGCGAGAGGTCAAGGCCCTGGAGCTGAAACTTGCTGAAGATTCCAAGCTGGAGCGGGACCGTGTTTCGGCGGAGATTGAGTTTCGGAAGGAGCACCTGGCCCTTGAAAGCAAGAAGCAGTCGGAACTTCTGGAGCAGTTGAGGCGGCAAGCCGATGCGGCAGAGGACGCAGTGACCATCTCTAGCCATCAACTGAATGCCATGCAAGAACACGCTGAAGCCACTGAGAGGGCAGGTCGGCGGGTTGCCAAGGAGCTTGAGAAAGAAGGGCGAAAGAACCGTGGGGAGTGGTCAATCCTCGACGAGTGGTTCGGTGGCTAATACAATCGCACCACCGTGACCAAGTCACATGAGGGGAAGCAAACTGTTGTGCCCATCAAGAAACTCACCAAACGTTTGCTTGCATTCGGTTAGTCGTGGACTTCCAAGGACGCGCCGATACCGTTGCATGACACCTGATTCAATCCGCGCCAGTCCGTCGCTGGCATAGGTCGAGTCGGGGTCAACGACGACGAACTTTGAGATTGTGTCTCTCTCAACTGCTGTCAACAGAGACTGCTTCGCCATTGCGTCTCCATCTGGCATCGAATACCCGATAATCAGCACGAGGTTCGCTTTGGCAATCGCTTCATCGAACATTTCCCATTGTCTCAGCAGGAATGGCCGCTCGATGAGGTCCTCATGCTTGAAGAATGAGGGCTCAGCAATCATGGGTCTCGGCGCGTCGGCGACGCTGGTCAGATAGGCAGACCAGTGCTCGCCTACTTGGTCGCCTCTGCATATGGTCTTACCCCACGGAACATAGGTGACTTGACCCTGGGTGTCGTAGAACCAGGTTACGCTACCGTGTAGCTTGAGTAGTCGGTGTTTGTCATCCGCACCATCCCAGCCCACCAGGTCCGAGTGACAACTGGGCAAGCGATTCTGTTTGTAGAAGGTGTAATAGAATGCCTGCTCTAGCAAGGCGTCCCAGTTGAATGTTGCCCAGGTGACTTCATCAAACTCTGAATCTGCAAGCTGGATAAGCGTATTGTAGTCGTACCTTCCTTCAGGCGACTTACCAGACTTACCCTCATAGACAGCCCTGTACACGCAACCGAGAAGCTGTCGCTGAATCTTCATGTTCTTACTGTGATTCAGCGGGGAATGCGGATTATCGTGCTTCCCACCATTGGGCTTCGATGAAAATCGCCACTGCCTCAGAAGGGTCAGGACTTCTTCGAGATTCAACCCCTTCCAAAACTCTCGGGGCGTGATTCCTCTCGGTTCCCAAACGTGCTTCTCAAGGAATGCCTTAAAATCTCGACCATCATTCTCTAAGTAGTTCTGCACACTGGGGTCATCAAAGATTCCAGCGAGTGATGGAAGTCCAGCACTAACACTTGCGCCTGCACCTAAGATAACAACCAACTTCCTCATGGTAAAGCCTCCAAGAACTCCGGCGGCCACTTCTTCGATGCCTTGCGAAGTCCCTTACTCAGTCGGTTCATCTGGAGACCCCTCGACTTCAGCGCACCCGTGATGTAGCCAACAACCTCGGCATAGTCGGTGACAGTCCAGTTACAGTGACTCATATTCCCAAAATAGCCAAGCAAGTATCCACTGAGCTTGTTGATGACATCATCCTGATTCGCGCCAGGTAGTCCCTTGATGAGCCCATAGTCCGCCTTGTAGCCACAGATGGTCTTGTAAACGTGATTGGCAACTCGCGTGCGTCTCTTTGGGCTTGGCTTCAAAATCCCGTCCGGATATATCTCGTGACCTAGGAAGATGAGGGCTTCGTTTGGCTGCACGTGCTTGGTTTTGGTCGGGTCCGGATGCACGTCGAGGCCATACTCGGATTTGAGAATATCTCTGCAAAGGCATTCTGCCTGCCTGCATTCAGCTTCGGTGCCTAAGATGACGAGGTCATCTACATATCTGAACATCTTGAAGCCATTCGACTCCATATGCTTGTCGAAGGGGGACAGGTACGTACACGCGAGTAAAGGTGACAAGGCGGCACCCTGAGGAACCCCCAGCTCATCTGCCTCGACTGGACTGTCATCAGCAAAACGTTTGTCAAACTCCGTCTCAGCGTACAGCATTGCCTGAAGAATCTCAGTAAGGCTATCGTCGTTCAGGATGCTGGTTGCCTGGTCGAGCAACTTAACTCGGTCAATGCGGTCGAAGAACGCTTTGATGTCGGTCTCAAAGATGTGATATCCGTGCCCTCTGCGTTCCTCAGAGATTGTTTGAACTGCCTTCGCAATGCCCCGTTCTGGATGAAGACCACCCAGTTTGCGGAATGTGCAGTAGCTTACTGAAGGAACAATCTGAACTTCGAGCAGTGGCCAGACAATATCCAACAGTGACCGCAGGATGATTCTCTCTTCAAAGGAGAAGAGTGAGATGGGGCGCTCTGCCGTGCCGCCCGGAACCTTTGGAATCTTGGTCACGAAGCGCGTGAACCGTAATGTCCCTTCGCCTTCATGTCGGGTGATGATGCGGTCAAGCATCTCTGACCTGCGGTCGCGATGATTCTGAATCTTACGTTTATGCGCCGCTGGGTCTCGGACATGTGCCCGCTGCGCGCTCCGCATCGCTTCTAGGACGCTGTCGAATGCAGTCTCTAGGGCTTTGCGGTCAAAGACTGAATCTACTAGTCCCACACCAATTGTTAAGGCCACCGAATAACCTATTATGATTTGAGCTTGCGCCCCGCGCGGGCCACCGGCGGCTTACGATGTCAATCAAATGAACATCACTTCTCCTTGGCATACGGGTGAGGGCGCGGCTACACCGCGCCCCCAAGTACCTCTCCTCACGCTCATTCAAGCGGAATCAGGAACATGGAGCCCGAACCAAGTCTTCGCAACGACAGGGTCAGATGCGCGTTCACTGACCATGGCAAGCGACCCCACCTTCGCCCCGTGGCGACAGATGTGTTCAATCGAGCGTATAGCCCTCATGAATCCAAGGGTCGTTCAGGTGCGACGTCGCAGGGGTCCAGCACGATGACTGGAGCCGAATAATACCAGGAATGATGTCTCTCAATGGGTAAATGCAAGTAACCGCATGGAGCTTCTCGCGCCACAAGTCGCTGAGGGGCTGTCCGCGCGCTCACTGGTTCGCCTACTACCGCCAGGGCGAACCTGATGCCGGTCTCATGCTGGCTCACTCAAAGTTGGTGACCCGATACATGTTCGTTGGTCAGATTGCAGACAGCGTCGCGGGTTCAGTGTTGAATCACGTTCGACGAGCTGGCAAACTTCCCGACGTCGAGAAGGTCGAGGCATATGCACGCGAGCTGGGTGAGAGGAACATCGCTTCGAGCAGGATAAACGCAGAAAAGGTCTTGGCAGGCAAAGCACCACCATTCGGCGCGCAGGTTCTTGATGACCACGTCTGGCAGAGCCGCCCGGTATTGACTGATGAGCAGGTGGTTAAGCGGGTGGCAGCGGCCGCGATTGCGTTCGCATCGAGCGGAATCGTTCTGCGTCTACTGAAATCGCCTATTGAGACCTGGCCGAAGCCAAGGGTTCGTGAGGACCCTCGACCGGAGGCGTGGCAGATAGGGGACTATTGGGTGAGTTCGGCGCCCGATTCCTGGCTAGATGAAACTGAGCGGTTCACTGTAATGGATTGGAAGGCGTCGAGGCAGATTGGTCAGGATGATGGATTCCAGCTTGCCGTCTATGGGCTGTGGGCTGTTTACTCTCGGGGTATCAGTCCTGACCGCGTGTATTCGCAGGTTGTCCTGATGCCTCTGCGGCCGGACTTTGAGCCTGCGCCAATCGGCGCGATGCAGCTGGAGTTTGCTCAAGAGACCATTGAGACCGATTGCATTCGAGAACGTTCGATGGTGGATGTTGAGATGCGGCGTCCTGGCGCAGAGGAGTTCATCGCGGACCGTGACAGGTTCCCGGCGCAGCCTGATTCCCAAAAATGTCCGGGCTGCAAATTCAAGGCGATATGTCCGGAAGGGCTGTCATCGCTGGTCAAGAACGGAGCCACAGGGTAACCAAGGCAAGATGTGCACGCCTTACTTCCATGGGAGACCCGTAGCTTCCCCGTGGGCGGAACAGCTAATCCGGCTCTTCCGCGCGTAAGCCCGTCTTCACTCCTCAACCTGACTTCCACGGGCCCGCGTCAGGTCACGTGCTTCGCTAATGCTGGCTGAAGTTAGGAGCAGGTCGAGGTGAGCTCGAACATGCTGTGACCGGTAGAGATTGCCCGTTTTCACAGTTGATTGAGGGACAATCGCTGGCCCCAGCCGATACACGATGTGATTCCCTTCTCCGGGCTGAGTGAACTCAGGAAATCGCGTTCTAAGGTCAGCGGTGACTTCGTAAGACTCGACATGGTGGATGCTGAGCAACCTACCGTCGATGCGAAAGCCAAGATAGTTGGGCGGCACCTTCGGCCATCGCTTTCCTTTCTCACCATAGGGGTGGAAATATTGCCCCTGCTCGGTTACCACTTGGTAGAACGAGGTCGACGAGCCGAGGGCGCCATTCCGGTTCAGGGCGACAACGAACACCATATTAGACTCTTGGTCTTGCTGGCTGATTAGCTTGCTCATATAAGTTGTCAGTTCGTCAAGGGTGTGCCGCTCCCGGAGAGAGAGACCTTTCAACTTGCGAGAGTACCGAACCACTTGGAGTACGTCGGCCCAGGCTGCGTATGAGACCTGCACTCCTTCAACTTCGAAAGGAACGCTAAGGGCTGCACGCGCGTAGGTCTCCGATGCTTCGGCTACGACTAAGAATGCGCGGTCGGGCTCATCGTCCCGAAAGCGTGGGAGATATTTCTGAAGCTGCTCCATGCTCGGCGCGACGAATCCCCTTTTCGCTTCGAGGACAACCCGGTAGCCGGGTCCCGACAACTCGATGTCTGTGAAACCCCCTGATTCCTGATGCTCCTGAAGTTGAATCGCGGTTGGCGCCTCAATGTCTTGGCGGGCTAATGCACGTTGGCACAACACATGGCTCAGCCGCTCTGACTTGTGGAGAGCCCAGCCGAGACTGTAAGTGAGGTCATTCTCCTTGGCTCCCAGTAGCTCGAAGACGCTATGCACCTGCCGGTTGTGCAATGTGATTTCGACTTCAGACATGAGCGAATTCTACTGAGTGGGGAGAGGGGGAATCGAACCCCCTGTCCTGCTTCTGGGTACTCGGCGCCCGAACACACTCTTCGTATGGCTATGGCCTTCAGGAAGTGCTTTCACACGACCTCGTCTCCCCAGCAGGACACCCCCACCAGCTACACGAACGATTTGCGTTCTTACTTTCATGTTCTCTTTCTCCTTCGTTGGTCTTGGCGTTTCCGCGTTGACGAGGCCTGCTTTCGCAGACTTAGAAGCGGGCTTGCGCTTTCTCTTGCGAGGCAGCAACTTCACCAACTTCCCTAGAAGGGAGAAGCCCATGCGTATCCATCCGAGGACGTGGCTCGGCCATCCAAGTATTGTTCCCAAACTGTCGGCGAGCGGACGGAGTCCGAACGCCTAGACCAGATAATACGCTCCGTCTTGATGTAGGGTTGCAACACTGTCGAAGTCTCACAAACGACCGTTTTCAAGACGCTCCGAGGTTGCGACCTCCGGCCCCGGAGGTGAACCTGCTCCGTTGTCTCAAACCGACATCTCGAAATCAGCGTCTCGCGATTACGCTTGAGGTTGCGATTTGAGACAAGGAGACCTCATGTTCATCGGCTACCAGCGTGTTTCTACCACAGACCAATCGGTCGACCTGCAATCAGATGCTCTCTCTCAAGCAGGTTGTGAGCGCACCTTCACCGACCACGCGTCAGGAGCCAAGGCCGACCGACCAGGTCTCACCGAGGCGCTAGCTTTCGCTCGACCTGGGGACTGTCTTGTTGTTTGGCGCCTCGACCGGCTTGGCAGGTCGCTTCGCAACCTCATCGACGTGGTCGCCGACCTTGAGGCACGAGGTGTCGGGTTCCGGTCCCTTCAGGAGAGCATCGACACAACCACCTCTGGCGGCAAGCTCGTGTTTCATGTCTTCGCCGCCCTTGCCGAATTTGAAAGGACACTTCTAGTGGAGCGCAGCCTGGCCGGGATAAAGGCTGCAAGAGCAAGAGGGCGCTCAGGAGGGCGGCGAGCTTTGCTCACCGGAAAGAAGTTGGAACTCGCTCGCAAGCTCCGTGGAGACCACAACATGCCAGTCGCCGAGGCCTGCCGGATTCTAGGTTGTTCGAAGGCGACGTTCTACCGGTCGACTTCGAACAATGAGTCGGCCTGAGTCGAAGAGAGCGCACAAAACGGTCACCAGGACACAGTCGTCAGGTGTTGGCCCACATATCCAACCAGAATGCGCTTCTTGGCGTCATCACGGAGCCAGTACACGGAGATGCAGTTGGGGGAGTTCTCGAAGAGAGTCACGTGCTCTTCCAACTGCACCATCTTCCCATCGACATCGACAATCCGCTCTCGCCCGTGCTTGTTGCGGGTTGACTCCGAATCACCCTGAGCATAGTCATATCCACGCTTCGAGAACCAATCGTCGGGCCGCGGCTTGGAAGGATTCGCTCCATACAGGGCAATGGCGTATTCGCGCAAGTAGAGCAGGAACTTGAAGACTTCGCGGCGGCGCTGCGATGCTGACTTCTGAGCCGATTTCAAAGCGGAGTCGTTGACGGTGAGTGGGTCATCCTTGCAGATGTCGGCGAAAAGTTGGACTGTTGCCGACATCGTTGGGTAGGCGTCGCCGGGGTCGTAGTTGTCTTGCTCTGCAAGTTGCTCCTCCAGGTCAGCGACTTGCGCGGAAAGCAGAGAAATCTCGCTGAAGGCGTCCTTGAGTTCGTTGTCTTTTCGCTCAAGCTTTTGGCGCATCTCCTGGTCAAACTCCTGGATGACCTTGAGTGCTTCCTCGTCGTTGAGTTCCTTGGCGAGCTGACGAATCGCTTCGAGGCGGACTTCGTCGACCTTGCGTTCCATGGCATCGCGGAGTTCCGATACCTGCCGAGAAAGTTCCGCTCGCATCGCTTCGTGGAGGTCGCTGATGTGCTCGCGTAATCGCGAGTCGACTTCTGGCACCGTCACCACGGGCAAATCAACGGGCACGCTCTCGCTGGCGCCCAAGCGCGAAGCCTCGTCAAGCCAACCTTCGACCTGGTCGGCCTCGATTCCGTCAACCTCAATGACCGCGAAGAACGGGAATCTGTCTCGGTCTTGGCGACGCGGATTCTGGCCGTGCTGATGAACTTTTGCCAGCCGCTCCGCAACCAACCGACTCACAAAGCGCTCATAGGCATCGAAGGTTGTGAGCAAGGCCCTAAAGCGTCCGGTCGCAACAACCTCAAGTGCATAGGCTGCCGACGCTGACGCAGGCTCGTCGGGTTGGCTTGTGCCCTCTTGGCCGATGACCACAAAGCGGACCTGGTCGTCGAAGTCGGCGGTCTCAAAGTCGGGCACGGTCGATATCCCAAGCTCGGTGAGCTCCTGCCGGATAGCGTAAAGTCCAGCCTCGCGGCGGCGCTTTAGGTTGAAGTAGCCCATCAGCGTTCGCACTTTGGCCCGGCGAGGTCGCCCCGCAAGGACATCTTCGGCAATCTTCACAATAGGTTCAGGTGCGGGCATCTTCTTCATTTTGGCGCAGCTTCTTCAACGCCTTCAATTCAATCTGGCGAACTCGCTCTCGGGTGAGCCCATATCGGTTCGCGACCTGCTCAAGGGTGAGTTCGTGTCCCCAAGCTTGCACGTGAAGGCCATTGCGTAGCAACACCACATCCTTCTCGCGTTCATTCAGGTCCCCAAGCAGGGATGGAAGGGAGATGGCTTCCAACATGATGTTGTAGGCATCCTCGGCACCCGGGTCGGGGATATAAACCAGTTCGTCGACATCGACAAGTTCCGCGTTATCCCAGGTCAGAACTCGAACAACTTCCGTCAAGTGGTCCTCCAACTTGAGCGACTCTGCGAGGGTTTTGTTTACAGGCGGATACTCGTTCAACGCTTTCAGCAACTTGAAGTCGCGGCATGCCGGTCCAGCCTTCTCCCAAACGTAGTAGGGCACGTTTACCGGCCAGAGGCTTTCCACAAAGATTCGGTCAGCCTTGTTCGCGACCCACTGCCATGCAAACGATGCAAAGCGATGACCACGCTCAACCTCGTACTTGTCGATAGCAAGCATCAGCCCCTCGATTCCTCCGCTGAACACATCCTCGAACGGCACCCGGCACGCATCGTATTGCTTGCAGAAGCGGTAGGCGGCGTCAAACACAATCCTTAGGTTGTATTCAACGATAAGCTCGACGGCCCACGCTGAACCCTGTCGAGCATGCCGGAACCAGCGGTCTTCCTCGGCCTGGGAAATCGGCTCGACCGAGCACACGACGTCGTACAAGTCGAGCATCTCAGGGCAGTTCTCCAGTAGATAGCTTCGCGAGCAACGGGTGCGACTTCGGCTTCGGTCATGGCGCACATAGAGGCTTGGCTCTAGGCTCCAATCTACTTCCCTGAAGTTCGTCCAATGGACTTGCTCCACCAGCAAATCACAGTCATCGAGAGGTTCTGGCCCGGCAACCGCCATCGCTGCACTCAGTCCGCTAGAGCCTTGAAAGTGTGCGACCGAAACCAACTCGCCTGAACTGATGACCAGGAAGACCATGTCCCCCAGAGGGAAGTACGGCCTCGGAGCCAGCCGCTTGGGACGGGTGGAGAAGTGAATCGCGATACGGCGAATGGCGAACCGGTGGAGGTCGTTGTCGCCTTGGTCGATAATGAAGACTGTACGTTTCAGACCTGGAATCGGTCGGAGTTGCAGGATGCGCTCAATCTGAGCCGATTCGTTCCGGAGAAACTGGATTTCTGACTTCTTGTACGTAAAGGTCAGGTCGTCGAGGTCAGCAATCGGGAGCGGCCAACCCGCCTCTTCCCGAACCAGACCGAGAAGTCGATAGCAGGCATCAAGCCCCACCTTGGCCCCGCCGCTTCTCTTGCCGCTTCGCCTCGAAGTAAGCGTCAACCTGCGAGGAATCATCCAACCATGTCAGCGACGAATACGCTTCGACCGGTGCGGGGACGTGCTTGTTGAACTCCTCAACCGAGGCCTCGGAACCACAAATGTAGACGGGGATATCGGGCTTGGCGAAGAAGGTCGCATTGCCGTTCAGCAGCACTTCCTTGGCCACAAGCTCAAGGGCGAAGTGCGGTGAGTCGTCGTTTGGGATTAACAGCCGAACAAGCTCTCCAGCTCCGGGAACGTATCCACCGTCGATGTAGTTTGCGGCATCACGGTAACCGGGTGGCTCCTTTCGCCATTGCTGCTTCAGCGCAGCCTGATACACGCTGACCCTCGTCGTTCGTAGGCCCATCTTCACACGAGACAAGAACGTGAGCGAGTTGTAAGCGTAGGCGTTGGCCAGCGCTTCTTCAAGCGGAGAATGTCTGTGGTTGCTTCGGAAACGATTGCGCCAGTAGTCGATGTAAACCGACCGTGGGCGCCCGGCATGATGGAACATGACCTCCAGCGTGGTCGCGGCGCACTCGCTGATGTGATGGAAGTATTCATGCTGGAAGACCTCGCATAGGCAAGCGGTCAGCAAGCTCTCGAAGTCGAACGATGCCACTTGGCCGCGCATCTCTCCGAAGACCTGGTGAACGTAGTTCAGCAGTTTCTCGACATCGAAGTAGATTCCCCATTCATCCAGCCTAGAGAAGTGGAACGGTCGGTAGAAGGCGATGGCGTCGGATGGATACCGCGTCCAGTCCAGCTGAATCAGCCCAGCCTTGATTCGGCGAGCTTCATCAAATGCGGCTTCCGGGGAAACCGTCGATTTGTCCTTGCGCTGCTTGCGCAGTTCGTCCAGTTGAGCTTGCTTGAGTCGTTCGAATCTGCCTTTGACCGGCTGTGCAAAGAGCCCGAAGTCAACGTCGAGGCTGGTGGTGACCATCGAACCTTCCGGTTGCGCCAGTCCCTCGCTAGCCAGCCAGGAGATGGTCTGGTTGAAGTCGTGCACTGGAGGCAAGTTGCTCAACCCAGCATCTCCTTGTATCGCTCGCGAGCCTCGCGGAAGAAAGCGGGATTCGCCTGGAACTGGGTGACGAGCCAGTCGATGTAAGAGGGGCTGTACTGGGGCGACTGGTTCCCAACTACGTTCCGATAGAACCACTCGGGGTGTTGCTCGACATCGTGGGTCTTGCGAGCACAGAGCAGGTCGTGGGCGTTTGCGACGCCGTTTCCGATGCGCTCGGCCAACAGTCGAATCACATCTCGTTGCAAGTAAGGGTGCGAGACCGCAGGGTCGACGGGCACGAGTTGCTCAACCGCGATGGGCACGGTGGAGACAACCTCGACATTACCGATGACGTTCAAGGTTGGCTCGCCGCCGTCGGCAAAGCGGCCTTCTTGGATGAACTTGACCTTGTCCAGAACATCCTGGCCAATCATCAAGGAGCCTTCGGCCCCAGAGAGTCGACCGGACTCCAGGTCGAGGTAAGCGACCGAGGGCGGATTCACTTGCGCTGTGCGCCGGAGCAAGTCTTGCCATGACCGACGCTCCAACTCGATTCGCTCTCCGATAATCGAGTGAATCTCGACCGCTGTGGACAGTCGAGTTTCGCTTCCGTCGCGAAAGTAAATTTCACCCGACCTTAGCTTGCGTCCAACTTCATTCGAGCGTTGACAGATGATGGGCTTGTACTTGGCGGGCCAAACGTAGATTACGCCGAACTTTCTCCCAAGGTGCGAATGGAGGTAGTGCTCCCATCCCATGACCGGTGAGAAGTGGTTGCGCAGGAACTCAGAGAGTGACTTGGGGTCGAATCGCTCAAAAGCGTCTGTTTGGAGCCCATCCATCTCGTGGGGGCTGTTTCTAATGCCGAATAGGATGTAGCCGCCCTCGCGATTCGCAAAGGCAGCCATCGTGCGAGCATAGTCGACCTTGGACTCCTCGCTCATACCGAAACCGACTTTGAGTTCCAATGTCTTCGACTCTCGCCGTTTAAGCAACGTCGGCCGGTCAGCATCTGCTTCCAGCAAGAAGTTCAAAGTCTCGGGAGCGAATGGGTCAAGCGCCATCACTGGTCCTAATCGGATACCGCTCATTTAGGTTGTCCAAGACATCTTGCGGCAGGGTGCGATGCTCAAGCAATAGCGAGGAGACTTCATGCAGGAGGTCGATGCGACCAGGCTCGTTAAAGGACTCGACCACGGCTTCAAAAATCCTGTCGTAAGCCGAATCGAACATGGCGTCAATCTCGTGTTGTCTTTTGACAGATACATTTCGAGCGTCACGCTCGGCTTCAGGAATCTCGAATAAATCAAGCAGGATTTCCTGCAAGTTCAGGCGGTCACCCCCGCTGCCGTCCTCACAGGGCTCAGCCTCGAAATCATGGCCCGAAGTTCCTTCAGCCCAAGTGCCTGCGGCAACTATGAGAGGGTAATGCCCATCGGCAACGGATTCAGAGATTCTCTTCGTGACACCTCCGATTTCATCGCCAGCGGATTCAATCGAGCAATGCGCTAAGCCATATCCGAACACGAGGTCGAGGACTGCATGGCCAGCCTCATGATACGCTCGGACACGGTCGGGGCAAGGTCGTTCAGTCATGGATTCCATCTCAGCCACACCTTCAAGCAACTTGCGCTCTGGGTAAGTTTCACTCTCCCTGCGTTCCTGAGTTGTCCTCAGCATGGACAGTGACCGGCAGCATCGTCGCGGTCGCGGTTGAGACACCTACTTCTATGCTCGCATTGAAGATGGAGCCCAGGGTGGCCACTTGGTCCTCCCCTGGCTGTTCAAGCTCCTTTCCAAGCATGTCAAACACACTCTTCATGATGTTAAACCTCCCGTTGGCCGATTCTACAAATTCTCCTAACTCGTCGAACTCAAACCATTCTTTTTCAAGCTCCACTCTTAGGGAATCGAGACGGCTTAGATAACAGTGATAGTTAGGCCTCTCTGGTTCAAGAGACGTCGGGCATTGCTCGAAGTTGGTAGCGTTGAAAGAAATCTTCAGTGCCCCAATTGGGGATGGAAACTCTTGCCTGACTTTACTGCTCTCTCTTTCAACAACGAACTGCAAGCCCTTACCCTGGCCTGGTTTTAGAAGGCCGTCCAACCACGCAGGTACTGTTCCTGTCTTGTTACCAGCATCATCTTTGATGTCTTCGAAATACTTCCTCGGCGGCAGGTCGTAGATGTGCAGTAAATACCGTCCTATATCCTTCGAAGAGACATCAGGGTCGATATCCTTCGCTTTGGGCTCCAAGAAATACGGGAGGCAACATAGTCGAACTAAGTCAACAGCCAACTGGACAACCGCATCACTCGCTGTGACGGCAGGTTTGATGCTGGTACCACGGGGGTTTCTGCGGAAGAACTTAGCCTCCAATACGTTGTGCTTCCGATAGTGAAACCTTGCTAAAGCCGCACTGCTAACGCCAACGGTCCCCTGATTGACATACAAGTCGTAACGGAGGCCGCGTCGAGAACCCTTGGGGAGCGCGTATGCCTGCTCCAAGCAGACCAGCGATAGGGGGTTGCTGATGTTCCTTCCATTGAGCTCTTGAAGGACTGACATCGCGAATGCTGCAACCACGCCTTCTTCGTATTCTTGGGCCAAGTACGGGCTGCCCAAGAGCACTTCCGGGAGGCCGTTGAAAGCTTGCTCCAAAATCATGATGCAACCTCGTCGTTCGAGTGTTGGAAAGCGCCTGGCCAACCGCCGTGGGCTTCGATGACCTCGTCGATTTCGGCCATGATGCGGATGGTCTCCTCGATGGCGTAGAGCATATGCTCGTAGTGGCGGATGTCTGCTTCGGTTAGGGTACGTCCCTTCCGGTCTTTCAACCACTTCTGGGCAGGCTGGTAGCCGCCGACTGTGAACTCCCAAAGTTCCTCAGGAACACTCTCGAAGCGGTTGCGCTTGGAGTCATCCACGGCAACGCCACCTAATTCGTAGGTTGCCTTTGCCAGCGGGATTCCACACCTCCCCTGATACCTTCGTGGCGCAGCTTCGACTCGCTCGCCTCCAAGCAAGTGCAGGTCGATAAGGGACAGGCCTCGCAACGCAAGCGCGTTGAAGAGTTCGCGACTACCCGGCAGAGGCACGCGTGCGAAGTCGATTTTCAGGAACTCGACATACCGCGCCCGATATGTCGGTGAGGAGAGGACGCAGTAAATGTATCCAAAAACCGATTCAGGCTCAAGGTCAGCTTCCGCCCCTTGCCTCAAGGCGACAAGAAACTGATTGGACAGGTTTGCTCGACGTTCCAAGTCCATGCCGAGCGAATCCGTCGCCGGATACAACCACAGTGGCATGACACTGGAGCCATCTTTGAGCTCGACAAAGACCGCTGGGGCCGGAGAGTGCGTAACGACGTTATGCTGCCAAGAGTCAGACTTCGTCTGGCGAGTCACGTTCAAGCACCAGTTTTCTCGCCAAGCCACATGGTCGAGCAACTCCCGCCTCGGGTAGTCCATCGCGACCGTGCTGAAGTAGCAGGCGCGAGTGTCGAACGGACGATAAGCGCAGTTGATTATCTTCGAATCCCAATCAGGGTCTAGGCGGGCTTGCTGACGGGCACGTGAGACTTTCCAGTCACGATTATCCTTGAGTTCAAAGAGCTCGGCAACCTCGTCATTACCGCGGTCCGACCGAAAGACCTCCATGCGACTTCGCATCTCATCGGCCGTGAATGCTATGGCGAAGTGGTCCCGATGACTCTGGAATCCCAAAACGTTGACCGGGAAGATGTCGGTGAGTTTCCACCACCTCTCATATTCGCCCCTTAAGTCAACGTTTTGGGCGATGAACAGGTAGAAGGGCGTTGAGGGATGAACCTGCTTGACCGGCGATTCGAGCAGACTAGAAGTGGCAAGGGCTTCGTACTTTGCCTGCCGCAATCCGAACAAGTCGCCGTGGGTGACCTCTGAGTTGAGCCTAGACCCTAGCGGACAAACAAACGCTCCAATGGCGACTCCCTGCATGATGTCGAAGACGTTGTCGTCCTTTGACCCGTCGGAAGCCGTCTCCTTCTTCTTACTGTTCCCATGTAGGTCGAGGAGCCTGATTTCTGGGAAGGCGCCCATCAGTTGTTGGCGCATGCCACGGAACGTCGGATTGTCGAGATATCCGTGGTTGCTGATGAATGCCAGCACACCGGTCGTTGCCTGCTGGACGTGGAACTGACCAAGCCGAATGAACTTGACGTAGTCATCCTGGAGCCATTTAGGGTTCTTCTCGCCTAGCGGGTGGCCGTCGACTTGGTAGTAGTCCTGAAGCAACTGGCCAATGAAGGTGTAGGAGCCATCTTTGTTCTTACTCGCGTTCGCCGAGTGCCCCGAATAGGGAGGGTTGCCGATAACGGCGCTGAAACGCTTCTCTCGCTTGTCGGCCGCTGCCGCATGAGCCTCGTGCGCAATGGCAGCCACCAGACCGGTAATGACCGATTGCGCTTGCAGTCCGGGCTCTAGCGCGTTGGTTAGGTAGACCCGAAGTCGCTCGCCAGACTGGAAGTCATATCCAAGTTCCTTCAATCGCAAGGCAAGCTTCATGTGGCAGACCACGTAGGGTGCCATCATCAACTCAAAGCCATGCAACCTTGGCAGCAGGTGCTCGGGCACGTAGCGGTTCCATTCGGTCTTGATGTCCTTACCCGCGCGACTCCATTTGGCCGCCATCGTGTCGTAGACGAGCTGGATGCACGCTTCGAGGAACGTGCCGGTGCCCACCGCTGGGTCGAGGATTTGGACAAACGGCTCGTTGCCCCGGATGCCTTCCGGCTTGGCCAAGCCCTCATGCTTGGCGACCATGTCATCCCAGGTCGCGGTGCTGGCAAGGCCATCTTCCAGCCCAAACTCCTTCTGGAGAATCTCGTGGACACTGCGGACGATGAAAGAGACCACGGGCTTGGGCGTGTAGAAAACGCCTCGCTCGACTTTCTGTTCCTTGTCGTAGTCCTTAAGGAACTCTTCGTAAAAGTGGACGACCGGGTCTTCTTGCCCCGACATCGTGGTTCGGCCAAAGTTCTTCAGGGCCTCATCGACATCGACGGTGTTGAGCAGGTCGACCAGTTCGTCGACGCCAAGGTCACCAAGGTCTTCGTCGAGCTTGTCCAACCCAACCCCGGTGAGATGCTGGAACTCCTCGAACAACTCGCGTAGCAGTGGGTTGGTAGCGGGGATTTGCTCGGCCAAGTGGCCTGGTTCCAGTGGGGTCTTCGTTCCAATTTCCGCCTTGGCGGCAAGCAGCCCATAGGTGAAGGTCTGGGCAAGCACGTCGGCGAACCGTTGTTCGTCGAGGTCGTGCAGAAGCGCCTTCTTGAACGAGGCGAACAACCGGTGGAGTGGCCCCTTGTCGGCATCCTCGGCATCGAGCAGGTCGAACACATGCTGCCGAATCTTGAGTGCAACCTGAGCAAGCTTCTTGCTGAGGGCCTTGGAATCGCGGATGACTTCGCCGTGCCCCACTCGGAAAGCCGCGCCCCAATACTGTCGCCAGACGTGCGCCATCTCCGCGGACCCCGCATACTGCGGCCAGTTCAGCTTGCCGAGGCTCTCCAGTACGCTGGCGAACTCGGTCTCGCCCTGGTCCCAATAGAACGTGCGAAGTTGCGGTTGCTTCTGGTCGCGCTCGTGGAAGTGGGCAAAGGCGACGGTTCGTCGACTCTCTTCGCCATGGAACGAGATGAAAAGTAGGTCGTCGAGATTCCAGGTCGCCTGGCTACCATCGCCGCCGCCGCGCTTCTTTACGACCAGGCTTCTTAGCAACCTTCGGAGCGCACCGACCGGCAACCGCTTGGGCTCAAAGTCGATGTAGAAGATGCCCCACGGCTGGTCTTTGACCAACGGCCGCAGCTGCTTGATGCTGCGCACCTTGACCGCCATCTTCTTGTCGAACCCAAGTTCATCGGGCGAATAGTCGAAGGTCAGGTCTTCAACATCGTCGGAGGTGATGGGCCAATCGAGGTCGTCGCGCAGGAACTTCAGCAAGCTGGGAAAGCTTTGAACTTCCTTGATACGGTTCACGACGTTTGCGTCTTGCCTCATGCAACCTCCATCCACTCCAGCAGAACCGGATTAGCGCCCATGGGCGCCTGCACGGCTTTGAGATACCCGTTCTTGATGTGGGCCTCCACCTTCTTTCGCGCGGCGGTGAGCGAATCCGGCGAAGCCTGGGTCACGCGGTCGGTGCCACTGACGCATCGGATGGCCGCCCAAGCGTATTGGAGTGCGCTGTCGGTGTCGCCCTCGTGGATGCGCCCGTCTTGGGCATCGACGAAGTACCACTTCACCGGCCCTTGAACGCCCTCTTGGATGCTCGGCATCCGGTAGGCCAGGAAGAGACCCTTGACGTTGTGGGGTTTGAGGTTTTCCTTGACCACACCATCCCGGTCGACCATGGGTTCAAACCCATCACCAGCGCGTTTGCCCGAGAAAAGTCGGTCGGGGGCGGTCTGCACGGACTCCCAAAGCTCGGGATGCGCTAGGGATAGACGCTGCTGCTCAAGATGCATCAGCTCCTCGACGTTGTCTTGCCCTTCGTATTTCTCGTTGAACTCCTTGAGACTCATGTCCGGGTCATCCGGCGAGAGCAGTGCGCCCTCGATGCCCAACGTCTTGTTGATTCGGACGATTTTGCCGCTGACCCGCTTCTTGAGTCGCAGGAGGTCTTCCAACTCGTCGGGGGGCAAGAAGTTCCAGAAATAGACCTTTCCATCGAGGTCGGCGGGACGCTGGAGAACCTTCTCGATGTCGGCATTGAGTCGCCGGTCGACACGGCCGATGCGCTGCATCAACCTGACCGGGTTCCAGTGCAGGTCGTAGTTCATCATCAGCGAGGCATCTTGGAGGTTGAGACCCTCCGAGAGCACGTCGGTGCTGATGAGGATTTCAATAGGATTCTTCTTCGCCCGCTCGAACTCGCTGTCGAATAGGTTGTCCTTGTCGAATCGGCAGTTGTAGTGGGGCGCGAACCGCTTGATGACGTCCTCGCGATTGTCGACGTTGCGACCACTGTCGATTTGCTCCAGGTTCTTCAGGCCGGCATCCCGCAGTTGTCGCGCGATGTAGCGAGCGGTGTCTTTGAACTCGGTGAAGATGAGCACCTTGCGGCCGTTCAGGAGGGGCTCCTCCTTCAGCGTCTTCAGGAGTTGCTGAAGCTTGTCGTCCTTGGTTGGGTCCTCTTCGACTCCCTCCTTGCCGTGAATGTAGAACCTGCGATAGATTTTGCTGAGAAAGTCGGTCAGTAACCGCATGTCCTCCTCGACATCTTGAAGCAACCTCGGCATGTCGTGGTCCTTTGGGTCGAGCTGATACATCGGCAGGTCGGGCAGTTCGTCGTCTTCTTCGAAGCCCTCCTTTTCAAGCCGCTCTTCGACGTGTTTCTGGACAATCGACCACCATCGGCGGTTGCTGGTGTCCCATGCTTCGTACCGTTCCGGCTCCCACTTCTTGACGAAGAGCACCATCTTGACCAGTAAGTCTTCGACGCTGGCCTCAAAGGCCTTGAAGGAACTCTCCAGTCGCTTCAGGAGCAGGGTGCGGATGAGCCCGATGACTTGCTTTTGTTGCTGAACCTGTCGCTTGTCCGGCGACAAGTCGTAGGCGCTGGTGTTGTAGACCGCCAGGGTGAGAAATGGGTTGTCCTTGTCGAAAGCTTCTTTCAGCTCCGCGTACAGCGACTCGTAGACGCTGCGAAGGCTGTAGCCCACCACGCGCGGCAGCTGGCGCACGGGGAAGACCGGAGCGTTCTCAGTAAGGGCTTCGGACTCTTTGACGTATTTGCGACTGCGCTGGATGAGCACGGTCTTGAGCAAGGCGTCGGTGCGCAGAAAGTCATCAAATTCGTTGCCATCGAAGAGGCCACCAAGTTGAGCCTGGCCGAGTTCCTCCTCGATGCGACGCTCAGCGTCGAGGAAGTACCGACGCAGGTCTTGGATGCCGATTCGCGCAAAGTGGTCGCGCCGGTCTTGCGCGAAGTAGTTGATGAGATGGTAGAGGTCGTCGAGGCTGTTGTTGATGGGTGTGGCCGTGAGGAAGAAGAACTCCTTGTTCTTGGACAAGGTCTTGAGGAGTTGGCCCCGGTTCGAGTTCGGATTGCGGAAGTGGTGCGCCTCGTCGATGAGGATGACGTCCTTGTACTCGGCGAAATACGCAAGGTCATCCTCGTTGATGGTGCCCTCGCGGCCAAAGTCGGTGTGTCGCTTGATGTCGAGGAGCTCACGAAGAAGCCGTGGATACTTCGGCTTCAGATACTCATTGATGTTCTTGAGCCAGACGCTCTTTTCGGCTGACTTGGGCACGATGAGCAAGACCCGCTTGTTGTCGCGCAGGCAGCGTTCCAGCACCATCAGTCCAATGAAGGTCTTGCCGAGACCCACGCCGTCGCAAACAAGCGCCCCACCGCTCTCCTCGGCGATTTGGAGTGCCCGGTGGTATCCATCGCGCTGATACTGGCTCAGCATGCGGTAAATGACCGATTCCTCGGCTTCCCAGGCATCCTGCGATTTTTCTCGACCGGCGAAGTAATCATGCAGCCCTTTGAGATAAACCTCGAACGGCGAATACGCCCGGACGTGTGGCTCCAAGATGCGGAGCAGGTCGTCCGTGATGTCTTCGGCCTCGCCCCAGACCTCGTCGTACCAAGCCTGGAGCTTCTCTAATTGGGAGTGGTCGTGGGTGAGTAGGTTGAGTTCAAGGTTCTGGGTCAAGCCAGGATGGGTGAAGTTGGACGAGCCGATGAGCCCGTGGTTCACGAACCCGTTGGTCTTGAAATGGAGAGCTTTGGCGTGGAACTTTGCCTTGGTGTAGACCTTCGCTTGAATGCGTCCCTCCACAAGCGCGGCCTTGAAAGCCAGTAGGCCCCGGAGCGCAGACCAGTCATCAACGGTCTTTACGCGTTCGATGCCGTTCCTGTCGCGCGCGCGGAGTGCTTCAACAAGCTCGACCTTGGTCTTGCGGGTGACTTCATCACCCATGAGGAGGCGGATGTGTGGGACGTTTTGCCAATGCCCGTCCAAGTCCAAGAACGAGCCAATCTCGAAGAAGCCGGTCGCGATGTCCAGAGCCCGTGCGTCGGTCATCAGCAGACGAACCGCGTTGAGCATCTGATTGCCCTCGCGGTTGTCAATGAAAGTGCGCAGCTTGGCCTGCGCCTCAGTTCCTGGTGTTTCGGCCATGGTCTCCCGTCAGTTGGCGGGAGCGTCCTCCCGGACTCATATTCTTGCAGATTTTAGAGGGCAAAGGTCTCGATTTCCCGCTCGAAGCGGAGTCCTAGCATCGTGGTGGTCTGAGTTCACCGGCAATAGGAGCAGGGCACCGCGTTTACTTTTGAGCCACCATTAGATTAATAAGGAAGATTGTTCTCTATCCGCTTCATCGTCTCAATCAGCCATTCCGATGGCTTGTATCTCGTTGTCGTTCCTGGTTGAAGTTCGAATACAGGAACCAGAGGTTCTACACCTTCCGAGACCAATTCTGAGTTCACTTGATATGGCATGGTTCGCTCATATCTATTCCTGGACAAATCTTCGAGTAGGCGTCGAACTCGTTCGAACGTTGCTCTGGGAACACCGTCCTCAGGGAACAGCTTCTCTGAGATGGTGGAACCATTCCTAGAACTGAGCTTCACTTCTTGTCCGCCTGATACTCGCAAGGAGTAAAGCAAGACGTGGGCTACCTTGACAAGGCTCTGCAACAATCGCAAATCTAGTTTGCCTTGACATACACCCTTTCGATGGTTGTAGGTTCTCGTCGAAGCCATTGCTAACGAAACAATTTCCTGTACGACTAGGATGTCGACAGGATGCAGTTCACGCTTTCTTGGTCTTGGAGGAATGAAACTGTGGTTTCTCCAAAACGCGCGGGCCGTGCGCTCACGTTGTCTTAGAGTGTTGCTATCTTTGGCCGGAACTTGCCGCAGGATATCCAGGAGAACCTCTATTCCGGCCTCTCCATGAAGTAACCAGCATGCCCTTGCTCCTCCCAATGTGGTCATCCACCTATATGTCTCGCCAGGTTGCGGAGGCTCAGCAAGTGTCTTCCTGGCATTCTCGATGGCATCTGATTCCTCAGGTTCGGAGCCACTGATGGCTTGACGAACTACAGAATGTCCGCTCTTCGAACTAGCCTCAAGGGTTGCTCTGGCAACATCGAGAAGTGGATGACTGGTCGTTCCGGTTGCGGCGAGAACTTCGCTGGCATGAGGACGATTAGCCGAACCCGGTGTGCTCGGTGCGACACTGAAAGCAAACTCAACTTGACCTGCAAGCTGGTCAAACTCGTCTCGGCTGCAAAATGGGCCATCCTCTTCAGGCATCCAAATCAACCCTCGCTCGATGAGCGTGGCTTGACGTTCTGCATCGAAAAAGCACCTACCCTCGGCATCTATGAAGAGCGCAAGCTGCATTGTCGCAGCGTGGTTTCCACCTGGAAGTCGAAGCAATGACGACGTTGAGTCAGCGTCTACCTTGGCAAGCGTCGAGACCTCATGCACGAGGCATTCGCGAAGCAGTGACGCAATTCCATGTGCGACGTTGTTGGTAACAGGACCCGGAAAGACGAAAACGGCGTGGATTCCACGGCGACCGCTTGAATAGGAATGGGCCTGCAACCCGACGGCGTCTCCCACGGCTTTCACTCTCGCGGAAACATGCGCGGCCGCAAAGCCTGACCAGCCATCACGTAAATCGAGGTCGAAACGGACATGTTTAACGCACGGCGCGACGTCTGGCATCACAGCATCCGGTTCCTCTGTGAGCCAAGTTCGATGTTGGGCATAGTCTCTGGTGCTGACGGCTACTGACTGGTGGTGCCAGCAAAGAGACTTGACCACGCATGTCGTCAGTAGCGGCCGGAAAATGCCAGTCAGGATGCCCACGCGTTCACGTCCATGCCACTTGTGTGTCCACGCAGGGGCGCCTGTGATATGAGTCTGCCAAACTCCTGGAGCGCACTCGAAACCATAGGTGTAGCCCGGTGCGACCGACCTGTGGAGGCCCCTCGCGGTCTCAACGGTTCGCGGGCAACGATGTTCAAACGATTGAATGTTTGGTTGATTGAGCCTCGTTAGGCCCTCCCACCCTTCAGGGTCAAGATATGCGGCCAAGGGAAGCGTGTTCGTCGTTGCGTTTAGCGCGACATCTAGTTCATTTATCATTTCGGCTCCAAATCGAGGTCAGTCACAGCAGTCGCGTTGCTGGACTGCCTCGAATTGGGGTCCGGTTCGGATGTCGAGGAGGGTTGGCTCGCGACTGCCATTGAGTGATTCTTGGGAACTGCTCTTGTCCCCACCTATGCTTATCGCACCTGAGAGTTGAAAATGGCGAAGCAGTTCGGCAGAAGTGGAGACGACGCCCGACACTAGCTAGCCCCAGTGGGATGCAAGGGGAGGCCGCGGTTCTCACACTCGCGGCCAGCTCCCAGGCAGAAGGCATGTTTGGTGGCGCAACTTGCACCACCTATTTATCATGCCAATAATCGAGATTTTCGAATCGAACGGGCTCAGGGGAGGGTTTGGGCTGCCGTCCACCGAACGATGGCGAATCTGCTCAGCACGTTTCAATCCGCATCGGTCAAACCGGAAGTCCAAAAGCTGCTTCAACATCGACTCGACTGAAGGTCCGAGTTCGCCCCTTTGTGCCAGGACCTTGTCGGCCAATCATGACTCGCTTGACGTGCGGAACGCTGTATCCCCAGATTTGGGCAATCTCTTGATATGTGAAGAACTCTTGGTTTCTGGTGGCGCGTGGGTCCGGCTGAAGTGACCGAACAATCCCACGACGGCGCTTGGTGCTCAACGCGGCAAGTGCTGCGGGCCAGCGCGGGTCGGCGCTGTGCTTTGACACGAATCGAAGCAACTCATCCAGGCTGAGTTCGAGAAAGAGGAGGAGCGAAGCTGGATGAACCTCGGCACCAATCTCATCGGAAAGGTTTTCAGCGAGTTTCCGCGCGAACCTGTCTGCGTCCTTACCCTTTAGGTGATTTCGAACTCTGTCTCGAATCGCGTCGGCGGAAGGCTTCTCAACCCAGACAACATTTTCGCCCGTTTGTTGCCCACCCTCGCGGAACGGAGTTATGAGAACCCTTTCAAGGTCAACGGGTAATCGCGATTGCTGACGTCTCACAACATCATGATACTACTTGCTACTTCTTAGTGGTTGGTCCGGTGCGACAATCTGAGCATGGAAAACATCCAGAGAATCAATGAACCGACATCGGTTCCCAAAGAGAACAACGACGACCGCGAGCAAAGCGAAAGTGCGACTTCACCTAACGTGTGTCAAGCTGACGCCGTCGCCCTCGTAATGCTGTCTAGACAACAGCATGCCTACGACCGACTGTGCGAACTCATCCCACCTGCCGTGCCCAATGAAATTGCTCTCCACCCCCAGTGGTGCAACATCAACAGCGCTTTCATTGGTGCCATGCACTGGGCTTACCGACTCGGCTGGAGTAATGGCCTCGCCCTGCTTGACGCTTGGAGTGCCATCGGCATTGAACTCGTTCGAAGGCCCTCGGTAGAGGAGCTTAGGAAGCTCTTCGAGTTGTTCGGGCGTCTGAACGCGGAAGTCTGGCCCCGCGAGCAGACCTTTGAGCCCGAATCGCCCGATAATCGAGAGTGGCGCAGACTGGGGGAAGCGATGCACTGGCTCCATGAATGGCTGAAATTCGAGAACCTGCTGGCTGGCGGCGAACCTTGGTGTGACCCTGAGTTCACCGCTATCTTTGTCGAAGGGATTGAGCGTGCAAAAGCGGGCGAACCCATCGCAGTCGAGGTGATGCGAACGAAGTGGGGGCTTCAGTTCTAGAAAGAACCGTGTAGTCAGCGACTCAACGGTCGCTGACTCCTTACCACCTGTCCATCAAGAATCAACAGTCGCCCGGCCCCGGAAATCCGAGCTGCTCATCACAACCACCATCGGCAAGGTGCCGGAGGAGAAACATGATGGGTGCGGATGTATTTTTGGAATCCACGTACAACGTGCTGCAAGCGCGACTTCAACCCCAGTTTGAGGCTGCCGTCAAGCGCCGTGATGCGGCCAAATCTACCAAAGCTCGCGAGGAGGCACAATCGGAGGTTGAGCGAATCTACGATGAGATGCATCCACCGACCGCTTACTTTCGCGACCCCTATAACGACTATTGCTTGTTGCCTCAAATCTGCGACTACTCGTCCAAGCGAGGTTTGTCATGGTGGAGAGACGTTGCTCCGCGATTGACCACGGACGACCATCTACCGCTAGGCGATGTGCAACGACTGCTTTTCGAGGTTCAAAATCGGCGCCTAACTTGCCAGACGAGCCCAACATACGAGCAGCAGGTGACGCTTGAGGTGATGACTCACGTGGCAGGTGGGAGCCCGCTGGCAATCGTGAAAGAAACTTTCTCTGCTAGTGATGTCGAGTGGTTCGTCGGTCGCAAGCAGGCCCTCATAACGTTCCTAAGGACGTGTCTTGAGCTATCTGAGGCTCCTGTGTGCTCACTCTAGAACCGGCCCCGGACTTTGTAATGAGAGACAAGCCCCCTCCACGAGCAATCTGCTCGTGGAGGACATAACACAGTGATTTCAACTTATGACAACGTGAAATTCGGCGAGTCCCGACCGCTCACCGACCTTCTCGACCAGCTTGAGTCCGAACGAAAGCACGACGAAATCCGCAGCTACAGCGGACTCAAGCTTGACGACGAGTGCAGGCTGGTCGATGGGGGCGCAACGTTTACCAAACGTGGATTCGCCTCGCTTTGTCGGTTGACCTCGATGCCGCCCGCGATGGTGGATTGGCTTTCCAGGAACGATTACAAGCCCGAACTGGCCCGTTTCATCAACTCGGAACTGGTTGGCTTGGAGTTTTCGGACGACCAGAACAACCGACCTCGGAAACGTGTTTTCACGCGGTTCCGTGAGGATGCGAAGGGCAACCAGCTTTGCCGAGCATTGTTCTCGGACAGGTACGCGGCGGTTGACGCTAACGTCCTTGTAGCGATGGTTGCCGATGCTCTGACGGCCTCGGAACGAGCTGAAGCTCGGGTCCATCGCCTCAGCTACGATGGGGATGAACTGCTCTGCAACCTGGTTTGGCCGGGATGCGACCGGCAGGTCGGTGGCGAGTCATACCAGGTCGGCATCGCCATTCAAACTTCCGAAATCGGAACCCTGAGGATGCAGGTTCAGCCGTGGATTGGACGCCTCGTGTGTGCCAACGGCCTGATAGTCTGCACGCCAACCGCGCAAGCGGTTTCGAAAAGGCATATCGGGAGAATCGACCAAAGTCAGCTTGCAGCTGATATCAGGGCGATGGTTGGTTCTGCGCTCGCTCAAAGTGACCGGGCATTGATGCAGTTCGTGGCAGGACGAAAAGTCGAGCTCGCCGATGCAGACCGCATTATCATCCAGCTCGGTCGCGAGCATAGGCTCACATTCGAGCAGGTAATGGGTTGGATGCGTGGACACGAGGCGACGCTTGCCGAGCCGAACGTCGGAGAAGTCTCGGCATTCTCAGTAATCAACGGACTCACTCGCTCAGCCCAAGATTCCGAGTTGGCGACGGAACGGACGCAACTTGAGGCTCTCGCAGGTCGACTTGTGGCGCCTCGCTTCGACGCTCTGTACGGGGAAATCGAGGCCGAATGGCGTCGGATTGAAACCAGAGCGAGCATGCTCAGCGATGAGGTTCTCGAAAGCTACCTGAGCTGAACGCGATGACTTGAAGGACGGTCGCACTCCGCGACCGTCCTACCATCTCTTGGTCATCCAAGCTAAGCCGACTCCGGCCCCGGAGGTCTTGTTTGCAGCCTGTCCACAAGCATGGACGCCAACCAAGAACCTTCCATTTTCAACATCAGCCAACTACACGCTGCGCTAGGACGACTCGACCTAGACGAGGTCGCGAAGCGCACTATCGAACTCGCCGAGGACTACATGCCCGGAGGTGCTTGGCTTGACGCGAACGGCGAAATCCACTTCGCCGAAACGATGGGTGAGGTCCAAGGGCTTGTCCTCTGCCAAGCTACGGAATTTGATGAAGACTCACCTGATGAAGTCCCATTCTGGGTGGCAAGCTGGCTGCCGAAATCAGCAAGCTCGAATCTGGGCTGCCGTTCATCTGACGGCGGCCTTGGATTCATCGGGATAGGTGTAAACGAAACCTGGTTTCGCATAGGTAAGTCTCGCCGATGTCGGGCCCGATGAACCTACCCGCTCGGTGAGTTGAGGTTGCCCCTAGTCGCGCATGGCCTCGAAAACCTGCCGCTGTAGGGGGGGGGTGGTCTGGAAAACGGCCCTGGAGTCCCATCGCGTACCACCCTATTTTGGGCCCCCATGATTCCTCTGTGCGAGACAAAACCGCAGTCCTTCTAGACAGGCGTCTTCAGCAATCTCGGGGTAAATCTCGGGGTATTGGTTGCGACGATGCTCTACGCAGATTCAAAAATCGAAGATTGGTGGAGATGATGGGATTCGAACCCACGACCTCTGCAGTGCGATGGTCGCAAATTGTGCAACTTTGGATGAAGCAGGCCGATTTTGAACCTGTTTGACCTCTGCAGACTACAGCTGCAGAGGTCACGTTCCTCAGCCTCTGACGACCCGGCAACACGGACTCCATGTCCCACAGCAATTTCGCCATAATGAAATGTTGTGCCCTTGGGCCGTGCTCTGATTCTCATATGGTTGCTCCTGCTAGGTCAAGCTCATGCTTGCTCCGGCGCCTGGGTGCTGCCCGACGGTAAAGAGTGCCCGACTTGTCCGCGCGGACCTTGCTTAGACGGCGAAATAGAGAGTCATTCTGAGCCAACGTTCTCGGTCAGTGAATCACAAGATTGCCATGAGTGCTGCACTCTGACGTCTTGCACTAATTCCAACGAGAAACAAACGGCAGTTCCGCCTCAGCAATTCCAACCCGTTTTCGCGATCCTTCCGCAAGCGATATGCTTGCCTGCCGTTCGGAGCATTGTCTGCAAGGTCGTTTTTGCGCACATTGAGCAGGGCTTTCCCAATGCACCGCCATCAACCTCTCCTTCGCGCGCCCCGCCGTTCCAACTGAGCTAGTCGTTTGCTCCGCACCGCGCGGAGCCGTGACCCTAACCTCAGTTGGAGATTTCTTGAGAACCCTAACCATATTCTGTCTTGCTGGCGTCGCCATTATGGCGCACGCCCAGCAGATCGGGCTGAACGACGTTCTTCGTTCGGCCCGAGCAAATCGACCCTTGTTACAGGCGGCTAATCTTAGATTAAGCCAATCGAAATTGACCAGTCGCGCACTAGGGGCATATCCCGCGACGCGCCTTTTCGTCGGGTATACGACTGATCCAGAAACTGGTGGGTCAGACGACGACCTCGTCTTGTCTCAACCAATCGACCTATTTGGTCGAACAAGCGCTATTCGGCGCTCGGGCCGAGCGCTTGTCGCGGAAGCAGAAGCCAGCTTCCGCCAAATCTCGCTCGATGTTCAAACGGAAGTTCTTGAGGCATATCTGAACGCCGTCGTATCATCTGAACTGGCGAAGAGTGCACGGGCCGTGCAGTCAGTCTATGAGCAGCTCCATGAAGCGACACGCCTGCGGGTCGAAGGTGGTATTGCTCCCGGATTCCACCTAACGCAGGTAAGCCTTGATCTTGAGCAGGCAAAGCTTCGGGCCGAACAGCGGCACGCAGAATTGGAGGCGGCGCTGCGAAAGCTCGAATCCTCGACCGGGTTAACCGAGTTGCGCGAATTTCAGGGCGGATTCCCGGACCTTGTGGCAATTCAAGCGGATTCGGAAGTGCTGAGGCGTCAGCGGCCCGAACTTCTGCTCCTACAGGCGCAGGCGCAACTTGCCGAGGCCGACATAGAGATTGCACGCGCAAGCGGCCGACCGGAACTGGAGCTGCAGGGAAGGCGAACCCCATGGCAGGAGCGAAACGATCGGTATGGCCTTCGCCTCCAACTGTCTTTCCCGCTCTTTGATCACGGTCGCGTCGCATCCGAAACGAAGTCCGCGGGAATGAGAGCCGAAGCCGCACGCAAGGCGCTTGACGACGCCACCAAGTTGGCCGAAGGCGAAGTTCGAGCATCGCAAATCGCAGTGAAATCTGCGAGCGACCAAGTCGGCAAGTACGAGGCACTGGTTGGGCGGGCAAAGGACCTGGTGAACCGGCTACGGCCTGGTCTTACCGAGCAGGCGACGACCTTGATTGAGGTCCTTGATGCCACCCGAGTCCTGCGAGATCTTGAGCAGGCATATGTCGAAGCGCGAACCCGTTTGGCGCAGGCCCAGGCGCGGCTGATTCGCGCATCAGGTCAGATTCTGGAGGTAAAGCCATGAAACGAATCCACTTCATCTGGATTCTTGGCGTTCTCGCCGTTGCCTTGGCCGGGTGCGCGAAGGACGGGGGGGCGGCAGCTTCAAAGGACGAGCATGGCCACGAAGAAGCCGGGCACACTGAGGGTGAATCAGGAGCTACCAAAGAGGAAGCTGGTCACACCGAAGACATCCAGTTAACTGCGGAGGCCATCAAGATTGCTGGCATTGAGACACAACCGGTCGAGCGGAGGCTGCTTCAGCAAGAACTGAAGGTCCCGGGAACGGTAACCACTTCCTCCCACGGCCGTGCGATTGTTACTCCTCCTGTTGGTGGGCAAGTCGTTCGGCTTCATGTGAAGCCTGGTGACCGAGTTCGAGCTGGACAACCTATCGCGACACTGCGTTCCGGAGAGCTGGCACAAGCGTCAGCGCAGATCATCGAAGCGCAGCAAGGGGTCGTTTCGGCGCAGGCTGCAGTAAGAGAAGCAACTGCCGAGATCAATTTGGCAAACGCGAAATTGCGCACAGCCAAACAGCAATTGGCCCGGCAACAAGCATTCGCCAAAACGGGTGCATTTAGTCAGCCCGCTCTCCAAGCCGCCCAAAAGGAACTGGCCGACGCCGAAGCGGAGCTTGAACGGGGAAGACAAGACCAGGCCGTCCATGAAGCACAGTTGGAACGGGCGGAACGACTTTACAAGCAAGAGCTCATCTCGCGCACTGAGTTGGAGCAAGCAAGGCTCGAGGTGGCTACCGATAAAATTCGACAGCGCAATGCCGAGAGGCGGATCGAACTCTCTAAAGCGACATACGAGCGGGAGCGAAAGATTGCCGAACAAGGTCTCTCGAATTCGCGAGAAATCCAAGCCGCAGAAGCAGAGGTTCGCTCCGCAAACCTCGAAGTCCAGCAAGCGCACATCCGGCTGGGCTCCGCCAATGCCGGTGTTGTGGCAGCCAAGAAAGGGGTAGAAGCGGCAAGAACTGGCTACTCGGCCTTGGCCGGGTCAGGACGAGCGTCCGGTGGATTGCTCGTCGTCAACGCGCCAATCAGCGGCGCAATCGTCGATCTTGAGGCCACAATTGGGCAAGCCGTTGAAAGGACGACCGAGCTCGGAGAGATCGAGAACCTCACCTCCGTTTGGGTCGTGGCGCAGGTCTCTGACAAGCAGATCGGAAGGGCAAAAGTTGGAAGCGTCGCACAGGTAAGTGTCAGCGCCTATCCCAATCGTGTATTCAATGGCCTAATCCAGTCGATAGGAAGCCGCCTCGATCCAAAGACGAGGTCGATGCCGGTTCAAGTCCTTGTCGACAACTCGGATTCGCAGCTACGTAGCGGCATGGCCGTGACGGTTCGTTTGGGTGTCGGGTCTCGATCTCAAGCTTTGACCGTTCCAGTCAGCGCGATCGTCGAGGACGGAGACGCTCGAAAGCTGTACATCGCTGAGGACGGCGGCAAGTTTGAAGAACGCACGGTCATTCTCGGACGAACCCAAGGGGATTTTGTCGAGATACTCGAAGGCGTTTCCATGGGTGACCGGGTGGTCAGCAAGGGTGCCTTCGTGCTTAAGAGCGAGAAGGTCAAGGGCGAACTCAAGGGGCATGAAGACTAATGGATCAACAAACAACAACTCATTGTGGGTGCGCGACTCCGTGTGGCCCAGCCCATTTCGTGGCGATCAACTATATAACGGTCCGAGAAGACTATGCACCTCGATTTGAGGAGCTTTTCGCCACTCGTGCCCATGCGATCGACCGCGTTCCAGGATTCGTGGAAATGTTCGTACTCCGCCCCGAGCGAGCACGCGAGGCCTATCTAATCTTGAGCCAATGGAAGAACGAAGGTGACTTCCAAGCTTGGGTTTGCTCTCCTGAGTTCGCCGAAGGACATCAGCGAGGCTTCGCTGATATAAAGAGGGCCATGGACGCCGGTCAAGAACCGCCCATGACGTCCAGCTTCCAAACATACAGGATCGTGGCAAGATGAGGCGAGTTCTGCGTGTACTTCGCTGGCTAGTGCTGGCTCCTCTATTAAGCGCTGAGTGCGGATGTCGGTCTGCTTCGACAGAAGAAAAAGCCACGCACGCATTGCAGGAGGTTTCAAGTCATGTTGGATAGACTCCTCCATTTCAGCTTAACCCAGCGCCTGCTGGTGTTTGCAGGAACCATCGGGCTCGTCTTTTGGGGCGTCCTTTCGTGGACCAGGCTCAATCTAGACGCCGTTCCCGACATCACCACGAATCAAGTTCAGGTCAACACCCTGACCGGGGGAATGGGGCCCGAGGAAGTCGAACGCCTGATCACATTCCCCATTGAAACGGCGATGGCCGGTCTTCCGGGTGTACGAGGCACACGATCGCTCAGCCAGTACGGGCTCTCCCAAGTGACAGTCACATTCCACGACAATGTGGACATTTTCTTCGCTCGCCAGCTTGTCAACGAGCGCCTGAGCCGGGTGGGTGCAGATCTCCCGGCCAACATCGATGCTCCGCAAATGGGACCCGTATCGACTGGGCTTGGCGACATCTATATGTTCGCCGTCGAAAGTGACAAGAGATCGATCACCGATCTCCGGACCATCATGGACTGGCAGATCGCACCTCAGCTTCGCTCGGTCGCAGGGGTTGCAGAAGTCAATGTGGCTGACGGCAACGTCAAGCAATACCAGGTCATAGCCGACATGGCTCGGCTGCAAGCGCGTGGCCTGGGAATCCATGACCTCATCGAAGCGCTACAAAACAATAACCAGAATGCGGGCGGCGGCGTACTGGACGCCGGCGGTGAGAGGACGCTTATCCGGTCAGTCGGAATGGCTTCGAATCCTGCAGAAATCGAAACGATCCCGGTTTCATCTGAAGACGGCACCCCTGTGCTCGTTCGCGACGTGGCCGAAGTCACAACGGGGACACCGGTAGTGACCGGACTGAGCACAAAGGACGGCCACCAAGCTCTCCTCGCCATCGCGATGATGCTAAAGGGTGCCAATGGACGAACGGTCGCTCAGGCAGTGGACGCGAAGATAGAAGAGATCAAGGCGCAGCTCCCTGAAGACGTCAAGCTGACCACGGTCTACAACCGTGCCCATTTGGTAAACAAGACGGTTGGCACGGTTGAGAAAAGCCTGCTGGAGGGCGGGATTCTCGTCATCGTTGTCCTCCTCGTCTTGCTCGGCAACTGGCGCGGAGCGTTGATTGTCGCTTCGGCGATTCCCCTTTCGATGCTCTTTGCGATCGGCATGATGAACCAGTGGGGCATTTCGGGCAACCTCATGAGCCTCGGCGCGATCGACTTCGGTTTGATCGTCGACGGCGCGGTCGTCATGATCGAAAACGCCGTGCGCAGGCTTGCCGAAGCCCGTGAGCATGCGGGGAAGACGCTGAGCCGCCACGATGTAAGGCACGTGGTCTGGGAGTCCTCGAAGGAAGTGGCTAAACCGACGGCCTTCGCGGTTTCGATTATCACCGTCGTCTATCTGCCGATCCTGGCTCTCGAAGGAACCGAAGGCAAGATGTTCAAGCCGATGGCCTTTACGGTCGTCTTTGCGCTTCTCGGCGCGCTGGCCTTGACCCTCACATTGGTTCCAGCTCTTGCAAGCCTTTTCTTGTCCGGCGACACCCGCGAAGGCAAGAACCCGATCATGGGATTTTTTAGCCGTGTGTACAAACCAGCGTTGTCCTTTGCGCTTCGAGCAAAGGCAATCGTTGTCGCAGGCGCCTTGATTCTCTTAGGAATTGCGGGCTGGCTTTTCACCACGCTTGGCGCGGAGTTCATCCCGACGTTGGATGAAGGCGATCTCGTAGTGCAGCCGATTCGTATCCGAACCGTCAACGCAGAGGAGACGATCCGGCTTGTAACCGCCGCCGAGAAGAAGGTGCTGGAAGTTCCGGAAGTGATTACGATGTTCTCCCGGAGCGGAACGCCTGAAGTCGCCACTGATCCAATGCCGCTAAGTCTCACCGACAGCTTTATCATGCTGAAAGAGCGAGATCAGTGGCGTGCCGGGATGACCAAGGAGAAGATTCGAGAAGAGATCGAGAAGAAGCTCAACGAAGTGCCGGGACAAGGCTATAACTTTTCGCAACCTATCGAAATGCGGTTCTCGGAGCTGGTCTCCGGCGTCAAGGCCGATATTGGAATCAAGGTGTTTGGCGAGGACCTTGAAGTCCTTCGCCAGAAGGCTGAAGAGATCCGGGCGGTCGTGGCGGAAATCCCCGGCGCGGCCGACGTCGAAGTCGAGCAGGTTGAGCCCATTCCGGTCCTCCAAATCGACATCGACCGCGAGGCAATTGGGCGGTTCGGCGTATCGATCAGCGAAGTCCAAGAGTTGATCAGCTCAGCCTTGGGCGGCGAAGAGATCGGGCAGATTCGTGAAGGGGACAAGCGGTATGAACTGATTGTTCGTTTGCCTGCTGAAGTACGAAACGACGCTGATGCGATTGCGAGTTTGCCCGTCAAGCTCGCCAATGGAGAGTCGGTCCCGCTATCGAGTCTCGCGCACATCGACAATCAGCCGGCTCCAGCCCAAATCAGCCGGGAATCGGGCAAGCGACGCGTGGTAGTTCAGCTCAACGTTCGCGGGACCGACCTTGCCGGGTTTGTCGCCAGAGCCCAAAAAGCCATCGAGCAGAAGGTGAAGTTGGACGAAGGCTATTACATCACCTGGGGTGGCCAGTTTGAAAACCTACAGCAAGCGAGCGCACGATTGATGATCGTGGTGCCTCTGGCGCTTGCCTTGATCTTCGCACTGCTCTTTATGACCTTCGGCTCGATCAAGCAAGCCTTGCTCATATTTACCGGCGTGCCACTGGCCGTGACGGGCGGTGTTCTTGCCCTATGGATTAGAGGGCTGCCATTTAGCATCTCGGCCGGCGTAGGCTTCATCGCCTTGTCTGGCGTGGCTGTCTTGAATGGCGTTGTGATGGTATCGGCAATAAACCGATTGCGCCAAGAAGGCAAGCTCCTAGTGAAAGACGCGGTCAGCGAAGGCGCTCAACAACGCCTTCGCCCGGTGCTCATGACAGCGCTCGTTGCCGCGCTGGGATTCATTCCAATGGCGCTCAACACGGGCATAGGAGCAGAAGTCCAAAGGCCCTTGGCAACGGTGGTTATTGGCGGAATCGCCTCTGCCACGTTGCTCACTCTCCTCGTTCTTCCCGTTCTTTACACATGGTTCGAGCGCGATAACGAAGTTCCGGAGGAGCTATGAAGACGATCTTCCACATCGGCAAGATGGATTGCCCCACGGAGGAAGGCATTATTCGGAACCGCTTGAAAGGTATGGAGGGGATCGAGCAGCTTGACTTCGACCTCATGAGCCGCAAGTTGACGGTAATCCACGGACATTCCGACGAAGGCAGGATTCAGCGAGCCCTCGAATCGGTAGGAATGGATCCAAAGCTCGTCAGTGATAACGAGCCCGAATCGGCTGGGCATGGACCGGCCGTTCCAGTCCTTGATCGATGGCTCATGGGAGCTTCCGGAGTCCTCGCGGTGACCGCCGAAGTCATCGCGTGGAATACCGGCACAGAACGGTCGTGGCCCGTTATCGCTCTAGCACTTGGCTCGATTGCGCTCGGCGGGAGGGAAACGATTCGCAAGGGAATCGTTTCCCTTCGCACATTAGCGCTGAACATCAATTTCCTGATGACCATCGCGATCATTGGGGCGGCTTTCATCGGCCAATGGCCAGAAGCAGCGATGGTCACTTTCCTCTTTGGCGTAGCTGAAATGATCGAAGCATTCTCCCTGGATCGGGCGCGTCACGCGATTCGCTCACTCATGGAATTGTCCCCCGAGCGTGCCCTTGCATTGGTCGGAAACGAATGGGTCGAAATCGAAGCTTCCAGCGTTGCCGTGGGGCAACTCGTGAGGGTCCGGCCGGGAGAGCGAATCGCGTTAGATGGCCTCGTAAAAGAAGGTTCATCAAGTGTCAACCAAGCTCCTATCACCGGAGAGAGCATCCCCGTTGCCAAGCTGGTTGGAGATCAGGTCTTTGCAGGGACGATCAACGAGAAAGGCAGTTTCGATTTTGAGGTTACGGCGAACACAGGGCAAACGACACTGGCACGGATCATTCGGGCCGTGCAGCAAGCGCAGAGTCAGAAGGCGCCGACGCAGCGCTTCGTCGACCAGTTCGCCCGGTACTACACGCCGCTCGTCGTCCTATTGGCGATTCTGATTGCCACCGTTCCGCCATTGCTTTTCGCCCAATCGTTCTCGCTTTGGCTCTACAAAGCATTGGTGCTCTTGGTGATCGCGTGCCCGTGTGCGCTAGTCATCTCGACCCCGGTCACCGTCGTCAGTGCGATAGCTTCGGCCGCAAGACGAGGGATCTTGGTGAAGGGCGGCACTTACATCGAGGAGGGTCGAAGGCTCTCGCAAATTGCTCTTGACAAAACCGGCACGTTGACCCACGGCTTGCCAAAGGTGACGGATGTCGTACCGTTTGATTCCATTGAGGAGTCTGAACTGCTTCGCTTAGCAGCTAGCCTCGACGCCCCTTCAGAACATCCCGTGGCTACTGCCATTGTCGCTGCGTACGAAGGACAGAGAGCTTCGGTCGAAGAGTTCGAGTCCATAACGGGGCGGGGGGTGAAGGGAGTCGTTGACGGGCAGCAATACTTCCTTGGAAACCACCGGCTGGCCCACGAGGAGGACTACTGCCGCGCAGAGGTCGAAGCTGTTCTCGAACGGCTTGAAGAGCAGGGCAAGACGGTCGTCATTCTCGGCAACGCTGATCGGGCGCTCGGAGTCATTGCCGTAGCCGATACCGTCCGCGAAACGAGCATCCAAGCAATTAAGGAGCTGCACGCGTTAGGCGTGAAGACTCTTATGCTCACCGGCGATAACGTCAGAACCGCGAGGGCCATCGCTGCCCAAGTCGGCATTGACGACGCTCGCGGTGACCTGCTTCCAGAAGACAAACTGACGATCATCACAGAGCTTACGGCTGACAATGGTCACGTCGGAATGGTTGGCGACGGTATCAACGACGCGCCGGCTCTCGCACAAGCGAATGTCGGATTCGCAATGGGAGCGGCCGGAACCGATACGGCACTTGAGACCGCCGACGTTGCGTTGATGCAAGACGACCTCCGAAAAATCCCAGAGTTCATTCGTCTTAGCCGTCGAGCCTCGCTCGTGCTGAAGCAGAACATCATTTTTGCGATTGGCGTGAAGGCCGTTTTCTTCGCCCTCGCGTTCTTCGGAGTCGCGACCCTATGGATGGCTGTTTTTGCCGACATGGGCGCGAGTCTGTTGGTAGTTGCAAATGGCCTGAGGCTATTGCGAACTCTGAATGCCTCGCAGTTTAGGAACCAATCTTAGGAACCACTTTAGGTTCATTTGAATCTGGTGGAGATGATGAGATTTGAACTCACGACCTCTGCAGCGCGATGTCTCGATCAACACACATATTCGCCAAAAATGGTCGCTTTTGAACCTAATCGACCTCTGCAGTTGTACGTTGCAGTGGTCGCAGGCGTGATGCCTCGTTAAATGGCAACGATTCGACGCTACAGTTTTGTGCTCCGTAGCCTCAGCGCATTGCCAATCACGGACACAGAACTTAAGCTCATTGCCAATGCCGCGATCATCGGACTCAGTAGAAGACCAGTGAACGGATAAAGAACGCCCGCAGCAATTGGAACTCCCGCGACGTTGTAGACGAAAGCGAAAAAGAGGTTCTGGCGGATGTTGCTCATTGTCGCACGGCTGAGTCTTCTCGCCCGAACCAGTCCTGTCAGATCGCCTTTGAGGAGGGTGATTCCAGCGCTTTCCATTGCCACGTCGGTGCCAGTTCCCATCGCGATTCCAACCTGAGCTTGAGCAAGAGCAGGGGCGTCGTTGATCCCGTCACCTGCCATGGCAACGAACCGCCCCTCGGACTGGAGTCGCTTGATGATTTCGATCTTGCCCTCGGGCAAAACGTCTGCATGGACTTCGTCGATGCCGAGTTTTGTGGCTACGGCCTGCGCCGTGGTCTTGCTGTCGCCCGTGACCATGACGACGCGAATCTTCTCGTCGTGCAAGGCTATTAAGGCTTCAGATGCTGTTGTCTTGACAGGGTCTGCGACGCCGATCAGACCCACGACCTTTGTCCTCATAGCGACGAACATGACGGTCTGGCCTTCGGCTCGCATCGATTCTGCTCTTGTCGCAGAATCCCCCGGAGCTACACCAACTGACTCCATCAACGCAAGGTTTCCAAGCGCGACTACGTCGTTGCCGATTTTGCCACGCACGCCTTTGCCGGTCACCGACTCAAACTCCTGCACCTTACTTGACTCGAAATTCCGCTCCATGAGGCCAGAGAGAACCGCCGCCGCCAAGGGATGTTCGCTGCCTTGCTCAAGTCCTCCGGCCACTTCAAGAATCTCTTTGTCCGAGAATTCTGCAAGAGGAACGACGGCAACCACCCTTGGCTTGCCCTCGGTGAGCGTGCCGGTCTTGTCAACCACCAGCGTATCAACTTTCTCAAACGCCTCCAGTGCCTCGGCGCTCTTGATCAGAACGCCTGCTTGGGCACCCTTTCCCGTGCCGACCATGATCGACATCGGCGTTGCTAAACCCAACGCACAGGGGCAAGCGATGATCAGCACTGCCACCGCGTTGATCACGGCGTATGCCATTGCCGGCGCAGGCCCAAACATCGCCCACACGATAAATGAAACGATCGCGATCACAACTACGATGGGCACGAAAATGCCAGAAACCGTGTCGGCCAACTTTTGAATGGGAGCCCGCGAGCGCTGCGCCTCGCTCACCATCTTCACGATCTGGGCAAGCAGAGTTTCGCTTCCAACCCGCTCGGCCCGCAGAACAAAGCTCCCCGTTCCGTTCACGGTCGCACCCGTCACTCTATCGCCTTCCGTCTTCTGCACCGGCATCGGTTCGCCCGTGATCATGGATTCGTCCACCGAACTGCGCCCGTCGATTACGACCCCATCTACTGGAATCTTCTCCCCTGGCCGCACTCGCAACGCGTCACCGATATGGACGTGTTCCAGAGGGATGTCCTCTTCCTTTCCATCTCGCACCACCCGTGCCTGCTTGGGTGCAAGATCGAGTAAGGCGCGAATCGCGCTGCTCGTGGCGCTTCGAGCGCGAAGCTCCAAAACCTGACCAAGCAAGACGAGCGTGGTAATCACCGCCGCCGCCTCGAAGTAGAGATCGACGCCGCCCATCGTGTTGCGGAAGGAGGCCGGGAAGACCTGTGGCGCGAGCACGCCGACCACGCTATAGAGCAATGCCACTCCCGTCCCCAAAGCGATCAAGGTGAACATATTGGGACTGCGATTGATGACCGACGCCCAGCCTCTTTGGAAGAACGGCCATCCTCCCCAAAGCACGACCGGCGTAGCAAGCGCGAATTGGGTCCAGCCCAGCACCCCATGCGGGACCCATTCACCTATATCGAATCCGAACAGATGCGGCATCACCGCCAAGAGAAGCGGAATCGAGAGGACGGTGGAGATCCAGAAGCGCCGCGTCATGTCCAGCAGCTCCGGATTCTCGTCGTCGAGGGTGACCTCCATGGGTTCGAGCGCCATGCCGCAAATGGGGCAACTCCCCGGCTTGTCCTGCACGATCTGCGGATGCATTGGGCAAGTCCATTGCGTATTCTTAGCCGACGCGACAGGATGACGCGGCTCCAGCGCCATGCCGCACTTTGGGCAACTGCCCGGGCCTTTCTGCACGATCTCAGGATGCATCGGGCAGGTGTATTCGACCATCATTTCCTGCGGCTTTTCCACCTCGGCAGGCTTTAGAACCAGGAAGGTCTCAGGGTTCGCCTTGAACTTCTCCAGGCAACTTTTGCTGCAGAAGTAGTACGTCGTCCCCCCGTGTTCAAACGACTCTCCCGAGTCGGAGGGGTCAACCGGCATCCCGCAAACGGGGTCGTATTGACGCGCAGAGTCGCTCATTTGAGCACTTCACGAATTTTGGTCAGCATCTCCTCGGTGACAACTGCATCTCGAGGTGGAAGCGGGTTATTGCCGCGCTTTCCGTGTTTCTCGATGTCTTCGATGAGTCTCTTCATTAGCTCGATCTCTCGAACCTGTGCGGCGATGATCTCGTTAGCCAACTCGCGTACCCTTGGATCGCTGATCGTGGCCTTTCGAGCGTTGTTGATCGCGATGGAGTGGTGCGGGATCATCGACTTCATAAAGCGGGTGTCGTCGGTAAGCGACTGGCTCCGATTTACATAGAGTAGCCCCGCCGCCGCCAGGGCCCCGCCGACGAAAAAAGCCATTTTCAGTTTCGTACCCTTGTACATCGACCACATAAAGCCCAGCATGATGACCGTCATAACACCTCCCATCGCGAGCGAGGCGACAAACCGATTCATGCTAAAGAACATGTGATCCCGCTCGTACACGAGTTGGTACATAAGCACGAACATAACTGCCGTGGACGTAAAAACCATAGCCGCAAATCGCCACCATGACATGTGCATCTGTTGATTCTGTTTATGTTTTGTTTCTTCCATTTGCATTACACCATATAGAACTCTCGGCGTTGAGCGAGTGTGTGCGTGATAGAAGATTGAATCGGTTGCGGAACGTGCCCACAATCAACCTAAGGACGACTGTTAGCCCGCAAACGGGGTCAATGTGCTTATCTATCACCATTTCCATTAGAAACTAACCGAGTAGCCGATGGCAAGGCGGAACGGCCTTCGTTCCGCGCCCTTGGCCGAAAAGAGGTCGGATGTGACGCCAATGTCGAACACGGCTTGCGGACTGACTTGACGGCGCAGGCCGAGACCTACCGATCCAACGTAGCCTTCACCTTGTTTCTTGCTCTGCTGCACGGCGAAATCGGCCACCAGAGTTTGATCGAAACGGCGTGGGTAGCCCAGCGGAGTGGAGTAGCCCAGCACGGCTCCCACGGTGTGACGGTGTTCGCCGGGGCCGGGGCTCGTGTTCATGTTGAGATCAAGATTGAGGTGAACCTTGTCGTATTGCCCCAGGGCCTTGGTCGCGATGCCGCGGAAGCGCAAATCGAGCCCCTTCGCATCCCGGCCGGTCGGCAGACCGACGTCCACCCGGTAGGCAAGCGCTGGAGCGTCGTCAATCTGGCGGCGAAGTCCGTTGAAATAGCCAATCTCAACATTCCCGAGATCGCCCCTTCGCTCAGGACTTGAATAGGTGGGTTCAATGGCCACCGAGATGTCTTGGTTCTTCGCGAAGCCGTACTTGAATTCGGTTTTGTTCCCGTAGCTGGGGCCGCGCCGACGAAACGTGTCTAGCGTTAAGCCGAACTCAAAGGCGCGCTCGCGAAAAGCGATTGAGTAAGCGTCGTCGAAGCGAAGGGGGCGTCCCGCTTCTATGTTGTTGTGGTCGCTGGCGGGTACCAGCGAACTTAATACAAGCCCGGCGCCGATGAAGAGCCCTTTCATCTACCGCCTCCATTTGAGGGAGGAGGTCCGGGTTTATAAGGATTGGGCTTGTCAATCTTCCGGTAGGTATCGGGCGTTGCGTGATTCAAAGCGGCCCACTCGGCCAAGGTGAGCGGTTTCGTGTCCTTGTATTCCGGGTTGTCAGCGACATACTTCTCAAGGGCGGCAAGCGTCGTGAACGCACGAGACCAGCCAGAGCACTCCGGATGCTCTCCAAACTTCTCCAAGAAAACGATGCCTTCGATGTTCGAAGTCCAGTTGCCTTCCTCGTCGGAGATCAGAACAAGGAGTCGGTTCGGATCGTTGGTCGCCGCTCGGATGATCGCACGACCCGGTGTCTCGCCCGCCATATCGCGAGCGCACATCAAGCAGCGCACCATCATCGTCCAACCCTCGGCGGAAACGGTCGCGCCCCAAGGGTTGCCTTCGGGCATAGGAATCGAGCAGTGGGAACACGCACTCATATCCATCCAGCCCATGCCGGACATCCACATAATGTCGTCTTCGCTACCCTTCATCCAGCCCATGCCGGGCATGCTCGGTGGGTGGCGATGGTCGTGGAGGGTGTTCTCTTTACCTTCGCTGTCGCCGGGCGTCTCGCCCTTGTGGGTGGTAGCGAGGACGCGGTAGATCGCGATTTTCACCTGCTCTTGCTTCTGGGCTTCTGTGAGCTGCGGCTGGGCAAGGATATCGTTCACGTTGTCGTGAAGCATGTGGAGGTTGTCGAAAGCGTTCGCTATTTGGGGGAAACGCTTGGCGAAGCGTGGGCTCATCTCCGCCATCATCGGCATGAAGTCTCGGTCCGTCTTGTACAGTTCTGTTTCGTGATATCTCGCGCCCAGCACCTCGTACTGCGACGCTTGATCCTTGACCGGCACTCTGTAGAGCATGTCGTAGTTGACCGTCTGCAACCAGTGGTAACCCCAAAACAGGCCGTTCACCTTCGGGTAATCGGTGCGGAACTTCATCGAATACGGAAAGCTGTCGAGGTAATCCATGTTCATGGGCAACCCAGTGATCGCGTAGGGCTGGGCTTCGTAGAACTCCCACAGCCGCTCGATTTCCTTCTCCTTCTGCTCGTCGGTCCAGCCCGGATGCGCGAAAACGTCGATCGTTTGGAAGTGGAGCGTGTGCGCCCAGTCGAATACCTTCTCCAGGTAGCCGTACTTGCGCAGAAAAGTAGGCGAAATCGCGCCCTCGTCTACGGGCATGGCTGGCGGATGCTTTAGGACCCAATTGATCTTGTCGAAGGTCTTCGTTTCGAGTGTCGAAGCTTCTCCGCGCACGAGCGCCTCGTAGGCCATCGCGTGGCCGACTCCCGTCGCATACATATCCTTCGCAAATTTTGGAATGCGATTGATCGCCCAGTTGTAGCGCGCAGCTTTGTAGAAGAGGTGGTCTGCGCCGGGCGCATTCAGCCAACCGGGTATGTCGGTTGGCATGGCGGGAAGCTCGGTCTGCTTCTTCATTCCGGCCATTTGATGACCGGAATGATCTTGCGCTAAGCCGATGGCGGTCATGGCCGTCAATCCGAAAAAGATGATGGCCTTCATGGTTTTAACTTGGCTGGTTTGGTTACCGCGTCTGCAAACTCAGCAAACGTAAGTGCCTTTGCGCCTTCAACTTTATGCTTCGCAACGTAAGCATCAAGAGCGGCCTTGCTGGAAAAAGCGCGGGACAATGCGGCGCAGTCGGCGTGCTTGTTAAAGATGTTGAGGAAGACCGCGCCTTCGGGAGCGGTCCACTTTCCGCCCGTGCGCTTGAGCACGACCGGCTCGCCAACCTTCTCGCTCGGAGCGTAAACGACGAGATCGCCCTTGTAACGACCCTGATCCTTGATCACGCAGTACATGCACCGATATTCGATGCGCTTGTTGCCCATCTTCAGGACGACTTCGTTATCCTGCTCCTTCGTGTTCTGAACCAGTTTCAGCTTGCAGTACGGGCAGTCGCCCTCGTGGGCGGAAGCGATCGGGGCCAGGCTGAGTGCGCCCATAACGGCGAACAAAGCGAGGGATCTCGAAATTGAGTTGATAATGTTCATAGTTCTGCTTCCTTAAGGATTCACTTGACGACGACTTTGCCGTCGTACATGTCCATGCCGCAGGTGAATGGGATCTCACCGGCCTTGTCTGGAGTGAAGGCGAATGTCACGGACTTGCCGGATTCGACCTCTTTGGATTGGTTGAGGGACTTGAAGACAACCGTGCCTCCGCAGCCCAGTTCTGGGCCGCCTGTGAAGGTCAGTTCCACGGGCTTGCCACGCTCGACCGTGACGACGTTCGGCGTGTATTTGCCACCGTCGATGGTGTGGCCAGCCCCCATTGTTGAAGACATCTTAAGAGTAGACCTCCGCTGATGATATCCCAGCAGGGTTGGGGGGCAGGCAGGGCGTAGCCCGACTGAACTCCAGACTCTGCGCGGCCACCGCCGGGGGGCGATAGCCAAGCGACGAATGCGGCCGAACCTCGTTGTAGTAGCGACGGTAGATCGCCGTCTTCATCTGAGCGTCGGCCAGATTGACAAAGACCTCGACGTCGAGGTGATCCCGGCGCAGGGTCGAGTGGAACGACTCCACGAACCCGTTCTGCCAGGGTTTGCCCGGATCGATGAAGCGGCTGTTCGAACCGGATTCAGAGAGAAACACCGCGAGCAGCCGGGCAACGAACTCGCCGCCGTTATCGCTCCGAACGAACCGGGGAGCCCCGCGATCGGCAAAGAGCGGAGCCAATACGTCGCGCACCTTGCGAGCATTGATCCGCGTCGCCACCTCCAGAGCCAGGCACTCCCGAGTGAACTCATCCTCCACCGAAAGCACCTTGAGCTTCGTTCCGCTCAGGCAGGAATCATGGATAAAGTCCACCGTCCACACGTGGTTGGGATGCTCCGCCGACAGGGGAACCGGGTTCCCGGTCCGCTTCTTGCGATATCGCGTCTTGCGGCCGAGCCGCTCCTGTTTCCAGATTCGATGCACCCGCTTGAGGTTCAAGGGAGCGAACTCCTCCTTCACCAGGGCTTGCGCCATCCGGTAGCCCATGTTGGGCCGCCAGACCCTCCTGAGTGCTTCCCTGAGCGCAGCGTCCCGGTCCGGCCCTGGCTCCTCATAAACAGCGCGAGTCGAGATCCCGGTCATCCAGCAAGCCCTGCGGACCGTCATGTTCCGCTCCATCAGGAATCGCGCCCCCGCGACGGGTTCGGGAGCGCGAGTCCGTTTTTTCGGAACAGCGCCCGTACCGCGTCGATCTCAAGGTCTCTTTCGGCAAGAAGACGCTTGAGCTGAGCGTTCTCCCGCTCGAGCTCGCGCAGATGCCGCACATCGTCGGTCTGCATCCCCGCATACTTGCGCTTCCACACGTAGAACGTGTTGGCGCTGACTCCGTGGTCGCGGCAAAGCTGGGCCTGCGTCTTCTGGCCCGATGCTGCCTCCTGCAGAATCCTCACGATCTGCTCCTCGCTGAACTTCGATCTCTTCATGATTGCCTCCAGTTTGAACCAGAGAACTACTTTTCTGACGTCTTCAATTTTGGGGGGCAGACCAGGTGATCATGGCTTTCTGAATCCCGCCTGCTGTGGTGTTTGTCATGGTTGGTTGGTTCTCCGCTTGGGATGTTCCTGCCTTGGTCGCGCAGCCAGCGATGGCGAACGAAAGGACACCGACGATTGCGAATGTCTGGAAATGCTTCGTATTCATTGGTTCACCTTTTTGGTTTTGCATGCTTTGCCGGTACCACAGCCGCAATCGGGCGTTATGCCGCGTTGCCCCACGCCAAGACGGCGCAGGATCAGCCAAGCATAGAGACAAATCGCGGCTGCGATGAGCAGAGCGGTGCCGATGGACGCCACCTACTTCACCTCGATAGCAAATCCAAGCGTGCGGACCGCGCCGCGCCAATCGAACTGGGCATAGACCTTATAAAGTCCGGGCTTGGGGAATCGACCCGTGAAGTGCACCATCCCTTGCTTGACCTGAGCCTCGTTCTCAGCATCCTCGGCCGGATGGCTATGGACAACAGTCAGACCATCCTGGTGGAAGATCATCATGTGCCCCGCAGCGCCAAGCCACTTGACCGTGTCACCGGCAGCCTGACCGGTCTTCTCGTCGGTGAGCTTAACCATTAAGGTGGTTTTGCGGCCGACTTGGATATCGCGAGTCACAAGCTCGCCCTTGAGGCCCCCATCCACCGCCGTGGTCGAGAGATTCAACTTAGTATCCCACGTCGGTTTGTCGCCGTGGACGCTTACCTTCGCGATGAGGACCCGTGATCCTTTGCCGCTAGGAGCAACGTCGCCGTACACCCAGTAATCGCCGCCCGCCGGAAACGTGATTGGGATCGACCATGTGCCGTCTTTGGCCATCTCTGGGTGCTCGTGAAGGAACCAATTGAGGTCCTTGCTGGCAAGCAAGAGATGGAACTGTTTCTCATGAGCGACGTCGAACGCGCTCTGAACCTTTCCGGTCTTCGTGTCGACGACCTGCAACTTCAGGTTGCTCGGTTGACCGGCCATCGCGTGAACGGGCCAATCGACAACTTTGAGTTGAAATGGCTGAGGCTTTGCCAAGCTTGCGGGACGCTCATCCTTCACGTCGACTAAGAACGCGATGTCATGCTTGCCTTGGCCCGGAATATTGAGGGTCAGAGCGATTTTGTAGTCGCCGCCGTGGGGGAAGTAGACGACGACTCCGTAGTCGCCGGGCACGCCTTCCCGATGCACCTCCGGCTTTGCCTCGGGCATTCCTGCCATGCTCGGCATGGTCATGACTGCGGTTGCTTCGATCGCTCCAACGCCCTTGAACCCTTCTTCGACGGGGTCTTTGGCGCTCGTATCGACTACGCGGAATTCCACGTCGACTTCTTCTTGCGCGAATAACCCTTCCTCGGGAACGCGAAGTTCAGCTTCATATCTGCCGAATTTAACCTTGGTGACGACATTTACATCAGAGGGCGCAGGGTGATGGAGAGCATCGTGCTTGATCGCCTTGGCGACTTGGATGTTCTTCTCGGTTCCCGCAAAGAGATACTTCTTAGGGTCCTTCTCAAACGGGCCGCCGCACCCGGCGCAGCACATGTACCAACGCACGCCTTCGTGATCTACGTAGTCGCTTGCCTTGGAGTAGGAAGGAACGGCTTCCTTACCGACGGGGCAATACAGAGCCTCCTTGGAGGGAATGGTCGCGTACTTCTTCGGGTTGGCGAGGAAGGCCTTCCGGTTCTCATCGGTCTGGAACGGATAGCGAATTGATTCGAAGTCGGCGGTTGCTTTCGACTTATCGACGTCGAGCCGCAACCGGCTGACGGGGTCGAAGAGGAAAACTCCAACAGTGTTTTTGGCTCCGCGCTGAGTCTTGAGAAAGGCGCCCGGCGATTTGGCAAAGTTAGAGTCACAGCCTGCGCAGCAGAACTGGAATCGCGAGCCGTTGAATTCGACGACCGGCGACGATGGGGCGACGGCGCTGCCCATGACCGGGCATTTGAGTGCCGAAGTTTGGCCAAGCGCCATCGCCGTGAAGACGATGAGAGTTTGAATCATTGATTTTCCTGTGCTTTGGTAAGGGACTTGCGTCAACGACGAATCCCACGCGACGGAGTGTCGAGCGGGGGTTACGCAAGATGCACAGGAGGTGCGCGGCCAAGGCAGGCGTAGTTGGGCCTGGAAGAAGGCGGATCTGAGTCCGTACCAAAGATTCCAGCTTCGGATTCTTGCACTGAAAGCGCGATAATGCCCTTCTGTTCAACAGGGAGGTCTGCAATATCCTTAGAGACTTGAAAGCTAAAGGCTGCAGTTGCGGCGGTGTCCGGCTGAGGAGTGCTCGGAGCTGAACTGATGCTGCATTTGCAGTCGTCTGATTGCGATTCATGAATCGACTGAGCCGGCTTGGAGTTGTGCCCATTCTCCGTCTCGCAGCCCTTGACACAGACCGGATCGGCCGCCTCGTGCGTCCGCTCCCCGACGCAGCAATCCATTTTGCAACTGGTGATGAACAGCGAAGCGATCGCGCTCGTGGGAACGAATCCCGCCAAGAGCACGAGCATGGCGACCATATGGATCACGTTGCGTGTTCGCCGCATCACGTTAATTATAACGCCCCGACGCTCGCCCATGTTCCTTTGAAAGCTGATGATGCGCTGCTCGGAGTCAAGCAGAACTCATTTTGTTTAGGAACCAACTATAGGAACCAACTCAGGTTCATTTGAATCTGGTGGAGATGATGGGATTCGAACCCACGACCTCTGCAGTGCGATTGCAGCGCTCTCCCAGCTGAGCTACATCCCCACGCCGTTGACGGGCCGCCCGGGCGACGCGGCCGCGAAGTGGGATTATACCGGCCCAGGCCCTGAGAACTCGCACGGTACCCACATGAAGCCTGCCTCTGCGAAGTGGGTCCGGGCGCAGACCCGGAGCTGCACGCTCACTCGCACGAAGCATCGAGGCGGGCGCTGCGAGTTGAACCCTCCCGCCCCGCGGGCACGAAGGTTCGGCGTCGCCCACTCCCCCCAGACAATGAAGTGCCTACCCTCACGAACGAAGGCTCACCCCAGACAACGGCGCTTCAAGGACGGCGCGAAGGCTCCCGCCCGATCACCCGCCCGCGCCCTCTCCTGAGTTCCAATCGGGCGTCTCTGCGCCGAGCAGGTGGCGGACGAAGTAATCCCACCGCCTTCGGTCTCCATAGCTTCCGCCGCTCGTGTGCCCCGCGCCGGGGATCATCAGGAAGTCGAAGTCCTTCCCCGCCTTGATCAGCGCATCCACCAGGCGATACGTCGACTCCGGCGGCACGTTCTGATCGAGTTCACCGACGATGAGCAGCAGTTTGCCCTTTAGCTTGCCCGCATGGGTGATGTTGGACTGCGCCTCATAGTGCGGCCCCACCGGATAACCCATCCACTGCTCGTTCCACCACACCTTGTCCATTCGGTTGTCGTGGCATCCGCAGGCGGAGACGGCGACCCTATAGAAATCGGGATGGAAGAGCAGGGCCGCGGTGGAGCTTTGCCCTCCGGCGGAAGTGCCGAAGACGCCGATTCTCGAAAGGTCGGCGCTTGGGTACTTCTCGGCCATCGCCCGAATCCACAGAATCCGATCTGGGAACCCGTGGTCTCCCAGGTTCTTCCAGCAGACGTCGTGAAACGCCTTCGAGCGGTTCCTCGTGCCCATGCCGTCCATTTTCACGACGATGAACCCAAGTTCGGCGAGGGCTTGCATCGAAAAGTACGGCGCGAAGCTCTTGGGAACGAACGAGTCTTGCGGGCCCGCATAGATGTCTTCGATGATCGGATAGGACTTTTCGGGGTCGAAGTGGGAGGGACGGAAGATCAAGCCCCAGATGTCGGTCTCGCCGTCCCTGCCTTTGGCGACGAACACTTCGGGAGGACGCCAACCGGTGGCTTCGAGCGCAGTGAGGTCGGCCCTTTCGAGCACAGCGACCAGCGATCCGTCGGCGGTCCTCCGGAGTTCGTGGACCGGCGCAGAATCGACCGCTGAATGCGAATCGACGAAGTACTCCCTAGTGGGGGAGAGCTGCGCTTGGTGGTTGCCGGGACTCGGCGTGAGTTCCCTGAGCCCCTTGCCGTCCCACCCAACTTCGAAGTAGTGAAGGAAATAGGGGTCCTCCTCTGGGTGAACTCCGCTGGCCGCAAAGACGATCTTGCGGCGCTCCTCGTCAACGTGAAGCACGCTTCGGACGACCCACTTCCCCGACGTAATCGCTTGCGTCTTGAGGGTCGCGGGGTCGGTGAGATAAAGGTGGGCCCACCCCGTCTTCTCCGACCGCCAAATGATCTCGTCGGTCTGCGAAGAGTAGTACGAGTACTTGCTGGTGATGTCGAAAAAGGTCGATGGCTTATCGTCGACGAGCGTTCGGGAACTCCCTGTCGCGGGATCGACCTCGATGATGCGCCACCTTCCATATCCTCGGTCGAGCTTTTCGTACGTGAATCGATCCCCGTCACGATTCCACCGGACGGAAGGCATTTGCCAGTAGTCAATGACTTCGGCTTGAGTAGCTCGAACCGCAGCCGTAGCCGGGTCGCACACAAGCACCTCATAGGTGTCGACCTTGTCGCCAGGAAGGTCGTAGTTGCGGGTGATCAGCTTGGCCCTGCCGCCCGACGCTGGCGACGATTCGACGAGGTAGACCGGGAGCCTGTCGCCTGCGGTTACCTTGGCAAACACGAGAAACCGGGAGTCCGGCGACCATGCGGGGCGCGCGTAGTAGGCTTTTTCATCGCCGTCTTTGGTGAGCGGGACCGGTTCGCCGCCGTTCGCTTGGAGCACGAGGTTCCGGTCGACGATCCGGGCGGTCCACTTTCGGTCGGGCGAACGCGCAGAGTCGCCGGAGCCCCCGCGGTTGGCAGGAGGCCGGTTGATCGGAGGGGCTTCGGTGGCGGCAATCTCATAGGTATCGAGGTTGCAGGAATACGACCTGCCGGAGGAACTGAAGTTCAGCGATTTTCCCGTTTCCGCGAGACGGACCCCCGTGATCGGGAGCTGGTTCGCTTCGGCGGGTCTGCCGGTAACTTTCGCGAGCGCCTCGGCAAACCGCTTGTGATCGAAGAGCGGTCTGCGCTCGCCCGAATCGCAATTCACCGACACGAACTCGGTTCGCTCGGGGGCGGTGTCTCGGCGGTACCAGAGCCTCTTGCCCGAGTCGTACCAATTTGCTTGCAGGTTCAGGTTGAGGGCCTTATTCGAGTAGAGGCTCCGCAAGGACTGCGCCTTGCGGTAGTTCTCCCGAACCTCGGTTGGCGAGGGCCGGTAGGGACGGGCCGGATCTGCGTGGCCCGTCGCGGGCCCAAGGACGAGGGCCAGAGCAAGCCACAGGGCCAATCGTGGGGACAAAGATCGCATGATCCATGTTAGCCGATGCTTCCGGGGCACGCAAGAGGGTCTTGGAGAGCGAGTTTGCCCGCTGGGAGAGCGCTTCGCCTTGGACGTAGCGCAAATCCCGAAAAGCCTGCCACGATGGACTTCGAAACTTCGCATGACCTCTTCTTCGCCCGCCTCGGTCTCTAATCTTATTCGCGCCCCCGAAAGCGTGGAGGCGGTTGGATCGTCGGCGAGGGCGCAGGAAGAGCCGCTCCTCCGTCTTCTCTTGGAACGAATCGACCCTGAGGCGCCCGCCGCGATCTTTCGCGTTCCGGGACGGATCGAGCTATTCGGCAAGCATACGGACTATGCGGGCGGGAGGTCGATCACCTGCGCCTCCGATCGGGCATTGGTCTTTCTCGCTCAACCGTCGAAGGAGCCGGGAGTCCGAGTCTTCGACCGGGTGCGGGGGGAAGAAGTCGTGATCGACCCGGGGCAAGGGGAGGCTTCGGGGCCCGACTGGAAGCTCTATTCCGAAGTAGGGCTCCGGCGGCTTGCGGCGGATTTCGGCGGTTTTCGGGGCGGCGCGCTGATCTCGTTCGCCAGCGACCTCCCCTCCGAATCTGGGATGAGCAGTTCCTCTGCGCTGCTGATCGGGACGTGCCTGTGCGCTCTGGCGGCGGCCCAACTGCGCGACTACGAGGCGTTCCTGCGTGTGTTTCAGGACCTCCCGCGACTCGCTGAGTATCTTGCGTGCGTCGAAGCTGGGCGCGCGTTTGAGGGGCTGGATTCGGCGGATGGGGTCGGCACCCGTGGGGGAAGTGAGGACCACGTTGCGATTCTTTGCTCGGAGGCCGAGCGGTTTTCGACGTACTCCTACCTGCCGGCGAACCGAGAATCGACCTGCCGACTGGCATCGGAGCGAGTGGTCGCGGTGGCCTTCAGCGGGCTCCACGCGCACAAAGCGGGGGCGGCCAAGGAAGAGTACAACTTGGCTTCCCGGCTCGCCTCGGAGCTTCACGATCTTTGCGAGTCTGCTGCGGGGCGCAAGTTTCGCCATCTGGCCGAGGCGCTCGCCGTATGGGGCTATTCGAACGCGCTCCAGTCGATCCCGCCTGACCGGACCGATCTCCAAAGGCGACTGGAGCACTTTCAGTCCGAAAGCAACGAGTGGGTTCCCATGGCGAGCCGCGCGTTGACTCAAGAAGACTTCGAATTTCTCGGCCGCTTGGCGAAAGAATCGCAGCGCGCGGCAGAGACGCTCCTGCGAAATCAGACTCCGGAAACCTCGTTCCTTGCGGCGTGGGCCTACGAAGCCGGGGCCGACGCCGCTTCCTCGTTCGGCGCGGGATTCGGGGGCAGCGTTTGGGCGATCGTCCGGGCAGGCCGTGCGCCCGAGTTTCTCCGAGAGTGGCGTCGGACGTACGAGGACCAGTTCCCTGAGGCCGCGAGCCAGGCGGCGTTCTGGAGCTTTCGGCCCGACCGCGCTTGTGAGCGTCTGGCGTAAGGCGTTGCCGCCGCCCTCTTGCTGGGAACGGTTAGAATGGAAGGGTCTCGAAGAGGTGCTTAGATGAGAGTTCAGGTCCTGGCTTTTCTGCTCCCCGTTGTGGCGCTGGCGGGTTGCGGTTCTCCGGATGCGCCCTCGGATGGGCCCGTATCGCCCGAGGGCAAGCTGCGCGTCGCTGTGATTCCGAAGGGTACGACGCACGAGTTTTGGAAGTCAGTCAATGCCGGGGCTCAGGAAGCGGGCAACGAATTCGGCGTCGAGGTGATTTGGAAGGGGCCGCTGAAGGAGGACGACCGAGAAGAGCAGATCAAGGTCATCGAGAACTTCATCACCCAGAAAGTCGATGGAATCGTTCTCGCCCCGCTCGACGATACGGCGCTACGGTTGCCTGTGGATACGGCCCAAAAGTCGGGGATTCCTGTGCTCATTTTCGACTCCGCGCTGAAGGACGTCGAGACCGTGAGCTTCGTTGCGACCGACAGTTTCCGCGGCGGCCAGATCGCCGGGGAGCGTATGGCCGAACTATTGGGGGGTTCGGGCAGGGTGATCGTGCTTCGGTATCAAGAGGGCAGCGCCAGCACCACCCAGCGCGAGGAGGGGTTTCTAAAGGCGGCCCAAGAAGCGGGTTTGAAGGTAGTGTCCTCGAACCAGTACGCGGGTGCGACGGTCGAAACTGCCCAGCGGGCCAGTGAGAACCTGCTGTCTCGTTTTCGAAAGGCGGACGGGCTCGACCTCGAAGGCATTTTCTGCCCCAACGAGAGCTCGACTTTCGGGATGCTGCGAGCCCTGCAAGGCGCGAGCCTCGCGGGCAAGGTCCGCTTCGTAGGGTTCGACGCTTCGCCCAAGCTCGTCGCGGCGTTGGAGGCCGGAGAGATCGATGGGCTTGTTCTTCAGGACCCCCACAAGATGGGCTATCTCGCCGTCAAGACTTTGGTAAGCCATCTGCGGGGCGAACAGGTGGAGAAGAGAATCGACACTGGGGCGGTGTTGGCCACCAAGGAAAACCGCTCCGAACCCGACATCGCCAAGCTGCTCGCGCCGCCGCAATCGTAAATCGGGCTGATCCTCTTGAAGCGATACGCGAACTTTCTGGGGCTTCTCACGGCATGGCTGGCGGTCTTTGGTGTTTTCGCGCTGCTTGCGCCTGACAACTTCTCCAGCCGCGAGAACTTCGAGACGATCCTCAGGCAGTCGACGATCGTGGGGTTCGCCGCCGTCGGGATGACTTACGTGATCGTCAGCGGAGGGATCGACCTCTCGGTCGGTTCGATGATCGCCTTCGTGACGGTTCTTATCGCATTCAGCCTGGAACGTGGGCTTTCGCCCGCGTTCGCTGCCGGGATCGGAGTCGCCGGCGCGGCGTTTTGTGGGCTCTTGAACGGGGTTCTCATCACTCAACTTCGGGTGGGCGCCTTCATCGTGACGCTGGGCAGTTTTCTCGTGATCCGAGGGGTTGCGAAGGGGATCGCCCACGACCAGAAGATCGACGCGCCCCTCACCTGGCTCAGCGACCTCATCTCTCAGCTGGGGGCCGATCGGAAATGGATGATCGTCCCTTGGGGCGTTTGGGCGCTGATTCTGCTCGCATCCGTTGCCGCCTACTCCCTTCGAAACTCGGTCTTCGGCCGGCACGTCGTGGCGGTCGGGTCCAACGAGCAAGCGGCAAGGGTGAGCGGGGTGCCCGTGGAGCGGACTCGTGTGTGGGTGTACGTTTTGGGAGGAGCGACGGCGGGCCTTGCGGGGTTGATTCAGTTTTCTCGGCTCACGGTGGGCGATCCCACGGTGGCGGTGGGGCTCGAACTCGAGGTCATCGCGGCCACGGTAATCGGCGGCGCGAGCCTTTCGGGCGGCACGGGATCGGTCTGGGGGAGTCTGCTGGGCGCGTTGATCATGTCGACGATCAAGTCAGGCTGCTCTCACGTCCTCTTGCCGAACTGGGTGCAAGAGGTGGTCACGGGATGCATCATCGTCGCAGCGGTCGCCATCGATCGCTGGCGCTCCGCAGCAACCTCCTGAGTCGGGTCTTACTTCGGCGGGACGAGGAGCGGGACCCGGCCGTGATACAGGAAATACTGGTACGCGTCCTGCTTGGTGGGGATCACTCTCCCGGCCAGATAGGTCTTGTCCAGTTCGCCCGCGGTTCGGTTGGCGTCTGCCGCTTCCTTCCCGATCGCCGAAGCCGTTTGGAGATAACCGTCCATCTCTTGGCGTTGCGAACTCGTCAGAACTCCGCCGGTTGCGCCCGTGCGGATCGCTTCCGCAGCCGCCCTGAGTTCGGACTCGCGTATCGAGGCGACCATGGCGAGGACATAATGGCCTGCCGGGTAGCCGGGGCTGGCGGCAACGGCTGCCTTCGCAAAGCGATACCCTTCGGCTGTTTTCTTGTCGTAAACGTTTACGATTGCGAGGGCCGTCAGCGCGTCGGGAGCGTTCGGACGGGCCGTCAGCGCGGCTTCGTAAAACGCCTTTGCGACCTTGACTTGGAACTCGTTTTCTCCCGCATCGAGCCGTCCCGCCGCTACCAGGGCGAGAGCTTCGTTGCCCCGTTGAACGTACATGTCGCTGTTGGCGGGTTCGGACAACACGGCGGCCTCAAAGGCTTGCCGTGAGGGTTCGAACTCGGTTAGGGCGTACGAAGCGATGCTGATGTAGTACTGCACTTCCGTGCGTTGGCTTTCGTCCCGCGCGAGGCTCGCGATGAGTTGGCGCAGAACCCCGAACTGGCGTCGCTTAAGCGCCAGATAAGCCTGGCCCGTCTGGACACCGAGGTCCTCGGCGTCGCTGAGGACCGCCTCGCGGACGGCTTCATCGCTCGCGTTGTTGTTGCCTTGGTGAGCCTCGAGGATCGCGACGAGCATCCAACCGAAAGCATCGGGAACCGTCCTTCGCCGGTGCTCGCGGAGGGTCGCGGCGGCATCGTTCAGCCTCATGGCCCTTAGCTGGGCGTAGGCGAGGCGATTGGCGATGGCGCTGTCTTCTGGGGTCGAGCGGAACGCCGGGGTCAGCGCGAGAATCGCCGCGGAGTAGCGGCCTGCCCGGATTGCGGCGTCTGCATAAGCCATTCGATTGGAGTCGTTAGGCGTTCCCATCGAATCGACGACCTCGTCGAGTACCTGCTTTCGAACTTCGATCGCATCCTTCATGGCCGTTTGGATCGCCACAAGCGTTTCTTGCCGGTTTTCGCCGCGGTTGAACGTCACGAACGCCCGGCGCAAGTTGATCGCCGCAAGCAGTTCCTTCGCCTCGCGGAAGTTGGCGCTCGAAGCGATCGCGTCTTCGGCATAGCGCTGCGCCTGGTCGAGCACCCCTTTACCCAAGTAGGCTCGGGCCATCACCAAACGGGCGGGGTTCGAGTTGGAATCGATGAGGAGCGCGGTGCGGCCCGCCTGAATCGCCTCGTCCCACTTGCTAACGGCAAGAAGCTCATTCCCTCGGTTCACGTGAAAGTCCGCGCCCTTGGAAAGCTGGTTGTCGATCCGGACGTTAAGAGCCTTCTTCGCGCTTTCCCCTTCGGTCGTATAGGCGGCGAAGCTCACCTGGAGCGCGCCGTCCTTTTCGGTAAGGGTGTCGAGCATGAACTCGTAAGGCGTGCTCGTGTCGGTTTCTCTCAGGTCCGATCCAACGTAAAACTCCACTTGGGAGACCGGGTGGTCCGAAGTCACCGTAAGACGGAAGACGTGAACTCCGGAGAGCGACTGGCCTTCCTCGGTGTTGACGTTGATCTCGACCTTGGGCGATCCAAGGAGAAGTGCCGTGGCGAGTACAAAAGCGGTAGACATCATAGCTGTTCGTGGACCCTTCTCGGGCCGTCCCTATATGGACGCATCGCGTCCTCACATAATTCGTTACACTGCGGCCGATCCGCGTTCTTTCGTACGAATGCGAATCGCGTCGGTGATCCTCTCGACGAAGATTTTACCGTCGCCGTGCTCGCCCGTCCGCGCGTTTTCGAGAATCGTCGCCACTACATCGTCTTTCCTCGACTCGGGAATCACCACTTCGATCTTCGAGCGGATCGGCAGCGGAACGAGAAAGCCCTCGGTGCCAAACCACGCCGCAGATTCGGGGGAATTGCCGCAACCCCGCACGTCGGATACGGTCATGCCCGAAACGCCCGTAGCGGCGATCGCGGTCTTGACTTCTTCGAGCTTGTGGGATCGAAGATAGCAGACGATGCGGAGCAGCCCCTTGCTCACTTGAGCCAAATCCTATGCCTCCGCCAATGGTGGGCCACTCGGATCAGGTAGCCGAAGAGGTTGAGAACGTCCCGATAAAGGTCCGCGACGGCCCCGATCTCTTCCCCCAACCGCCTCCGAGAAAGCAGCGACGCCAGATCATAAACGTAGAAGATCAGGTACAAGGCGTTCAGGCTCAGGGCGACGGAAAGCGTCAGGCCCGGCGTTCGTAGCCAAATCCCCCCTGCGACGATCAGCCCACTCGATACGAGAATCGAGAGCACGAGCATCCCCACGTAGCTGAGGTCCCTGCCGCAGGCCGTAACATAAACGACGGCGCAGGCGACCCCCACAAGGAGGGACTCCAACGGCCAGCCGTCTTCGATCCACACTCTTACCGCCGACCCCAGGGCGACCAAGAACGCAACAAGGATCACGCCGGACACAACGACTTCGACCCTTCTGCCGCGAGCGAGAGTCCTTGCCCAACTCAGGGCCACGAGGAGTCCCAAGGTGGCCCAGCCCGCAACCGAAGGGTCCACCCAAGGGGAGGGTAATGCCGCCACGCCCGCGACGCACAGGACCGACAAGAAGTGAAGCAGCGAAACTCGCCTTACGAACCCCACCATGACTGGGTACCGCTCGGTCGTGACGTTCCTTCGAATCTCAACGGGTTGGGGGATGAAGGGAGGTACGGTCATGGTTCCGGCGAAGGGGCAAGCCCTAGGTGTCAGCCATAGAACTCCCGGACTTGCTGCGCCGCGAATAGCGCTTGCTCGTCCGAGAGGTGAGGATGAATCGGCAAGCTCAGAACTTCCTCGCAGAGCTTCTCCGTTTCAGGCAGGCTACCTGGGCCGGAGGCCAAATGGCGGTACGGCTCATGGAAGTGCAACGGCACCGGGTAGTAGATCATCGAGTCCACCTCACGCTCTTTGAGGAACGCCTGCAGCTCATCTCGCTTGGGGGCGCGGAGGGTGAATTGGTGCCACGTCGTGTTGTTGCCTGGGAGAACCCGCTGAATCGTAACGGGGCTGTCTTCGAGAACCTCTTGATAAAGGGCAGCGATCTCGTTGCGTCGGGCGTTCCAGGCCTCTTGACGGGTCAACTTGACGCCGAGGATGGCTGCCTGCAATTCGGCGAGCCTGCTTGTATAGCCCACGTGGTCGTAGTAATATCGCTGCCGACCCATGCCATGAACCCGGATCGACCGGCAGCGAGCGGCGACTTGGTCGTCGTTGGTCAAGATCATACCGCCGTCGCCCGCCGCGCCGAGGTTCTTGGTGACGTAGAAGCTGAACCCTGCGCCCAGTCCAAAATTGCCCGCATACACGCCCTCGTGGTGAGAACCGAGCGCTTGGGCGGCGTCTTCCAAAACCACGATTCCGTCTCGCTCCGCGATCTGCCGCAACCGATTCACTTCGGCAAGCTGTCCGAAAAGGTGAATCGGCATGATCGCCTTCGTCCGAGGAGAGATGCTGGCCTCGACCCTCTCAGGGACGATCTGGTAGTGGCCCGGATCGATGTCCACCAGGACCGGCGTCGCGCCAACTTGAACGATCACTTCGACCGTCGCCACGAACGTAAACGCCGTTGTGATGACCTCGTCGCCTGGTCCGACACCAGCAGCGTCGAGGAGAATTCGCAGGGCGTCGGTTCCACTGTTGACGGCGATCCCGTGCTTGCACCCGTGCCACTCCGCGATCGACGCCTCGAGCCCGTTGTGGTACTTGCCCATCACATACGCGCCGGTCGATAGCACCTCGCTGGTAGCTGCGTCCAATTGCGCCTTCAACTCATCGTACTGGGCGCGGATGTCATAGAAGGGAACTCTCAAGCGCAAAACCTCTTTTGGGGCAGAGCAACGGAGCGACTTGTCCCGAGGAAAGATTGTATCTGATTGCACAAGGCGGGGTCGTGGCTCGGTATCTTAGCGCGAGTGCGAAACCGGCCCGATCGAGTGATTCTTGCGAGTTCGTCTCCTAGGCGGCAATCGATGTTGCGTGAGATATTTCCCGAATTCGAAGTGGCCCCTGCCGAGATCGACGAAACCCCGCCTCCCGGTCTGCCGCCGGAAGAGGTTGCGCTCGAACTGGCGCGAGCGAAGGCCCTCGCGACCTTTGGGAGTCGGCCTCAGGCCCTCGTCCTTGCGGGTGACACACTCGTGGTGCTGACCTCCGGCTCCACGAAGGAGATATTGGGCAAGCCGGAGTCGCCCGAGGAGGCGGTCGCGATGCTCCAGAAGCTGTCCGGAAGGGCCCATGAGGTGTTTACGGCGATGTACTTGCTCTGGCCGGACGGCGAATACGGGTTTGTCGAACGGTCCCTCGTGCGCTTTCGGGAGCTCACCTTGAGTGAAATCGCGGCTTATGTAGCGTCGGGCGAGCCAATGGACAAGGCCGGGTCCTACGGCATTCAGGGCTCGGCAGGGGGCTTCATCGCGGAGGTCGAGGGTTCGATCAAGAACGTCGCGGGGCTGCCCGTAGAACGCCTGCGAGAGGAACTCGCGAGGCTCTTCGCGCCTAACCCAACGAGCGCTTAGGCCGCAGCCAACTCTTCGACCGCTACCGAGAGGTTGGCGAGCGCCTTTTCGTGGTTCGGGTCGAACCTGAGGGCCTGCTCATAGGCAAGCTTCGCGCCCTGCCACACCCCGATCTGACCCATGGCGTTTCCAAGCATGAACCAGCCTTCGGGGTTGGTCGGATCGAGTCGGAGACCAGACTCATAAAACTGCGTTGCCTGCGAGAAGGAATCCATGCGGTACAGCGCGTCGCCGGCGTTGAAATGAGCGTTGGGGTCGCCGGGTGACTGCTGGATCGCCTGCACGAAGCAGCGTAGCGCGGCCTCGAACTCACCTGCCTCCTGAAGAGCCCGGCCCCAATTGATGAGGATCGCCGTGTTCGGCTCGCGGAGTTTCGCATACGCCTCGTAGGCCCTAAGAAGTCCGTCGATGTTGCGGTCTCGTTCGAGCGAAGAAACCCATTCGGACCAGCTATCGAGGTCATCGGGGTCGGTATACCAAGCTCTTTCGCTCAGCGAGCGAGCGTCGGCCTCCCTTCCCAGCGAGCGGCAAACCCTGGCGGCCGCTTTCAGCGCAGGTTGGGCGATGCCCGGCGATTCGAAGCAGCTTTCGTATAGGTCGAGGGCCGATTCAGTCCGCCCCATCTTCTCGAGCACGATGCCTTTCGAAAAGCGCGCGATGGCGAACTCGGGATCGAGGGAGAGCGAGTGGTCGAGAAGGCTTAGAGCCTCGTTCAACCTGCCCAATTCGCAGAGAACCTGACCGCGCAGCGTGTGGCGCTTGTAGGTGAGGATGCTGAAGTCGCCGGTCAGACCTTCGGGCCAAGTCATTCCCATGCACTCGTCGCTTGCTTCGAGCGCTTCTTCGAACCTCCGAAGTCGGAACAGCGCGTGCGTGAGTTCAAAGCTGTTCAGGACCGTGAAATGCCCCCGCTCGCGGGCCTCTTCGCATACGGAGAGCGCCTCAGCAGGCCGTCCTGAGAGCGTCAACGCGCAACTGAGAATCTGATACGCAAGCGAGGCGTAGGCGTTCCGAGGGTCGAGAAGCGCGATGCACTTCCGGGCCGCCTGAATCGCATCCTCGTGACGCTGGACGACGCTGTAGGCGTTCGCCAGGTTGAACCACTGAAAGGCGTCTCCGGGAGATTCGCGCACCTCCCGTTCGAGCATCCGAATGGCCCGCTCCGCCTTCCGTTTCTCGGCCATGTCGCTCGGCCGATAGCCGAAGTGGTGAATCTTCGCGCCCTTGAGCGAGGCGCAGGGCAGCCCCATGCGGTCGAGGCTCGGAATGATCTGTTCGTGGATCCTGCCTTCGAAAGTCGTTTCGGGAAGGAGCCGGAAAAGGCGCACCGGGGCATGGATGTAGCATGCGTTCTCGCCGCTCTCATCCATGTAGTTGACGATGTCGAGGTAATAGCCCCCGAACTGGGGCCGCATGAGCCCTTCTTGAATCGCGTTCCAGCTTCCGGGGTCTACGGTCTCGTCGGCGTCGATCCAGAGCGCCCAGTCCCCGGTCGCGAGCCTCAGGCTCTCGTTTCGCGCAGCCGCGAAGTCGTCGCACCACTCGAAGAACCCGACGACCGCTCCGAACTCGCGCGCGATTTCGACGGTGTCGTCTGTCGATCCAGTGTCCACGACGACGATCTCATCCACCTTCCCTGCGATCGATTTGAGGCAGCGGACGAGGTGTTTCGACTCGTTCTTGACGATCAGGCACGCAGAGAGCCGGATGCCCGTTTGGGGCGTAGGCGTGCCGGGAAACTCAGCGTCGAGCCTTCCTTGGAGTTCGCGTCCGAGGGCGTCGTCGAAGCCGAGCTTCGTTGCCATCGAGGCGCGGCAGAAAAAGTAGTTTCGCAGAACCTGAGCGAGCCGGCTGGCCTCCGGGGCGGTGGGGGCGGCCAAGAGGCATTCGAGCGCCTCGTCTTCGCGCTGCAACAGGGTCAGAAGCAATCCCCGCTCGGCGAGGAGTTCCGGGCAGCCGGACTCCGACGAAAGGGCGCGCTCCAGAATCTCAAGAGCGCCGAGGTGATCGCTGGCGAGGGATTTCTCTCTCGCGGCCTTGACCTGAGGGTGGATTTCGCCCATGGGTTTAGGCAGCCACTCCTCGAATCATCCGCGCGAGGTGCCTCTTGGCCCCGGCAATGCTGAAAAGCTCGTCGCGCAATAGCCGCTTGATATGAAACACCGTTTGAATGTCCTCCGGCCGATACCTCCGTTGCCCGCCGTCCGTTCGTATTGGAGAGAGATAGGGCGAGAATTCGCGCTCCCAGTACCGAAGCGTGTGGACTTCGACCCCAGTAATGAGGCTCGCTGTGCTGATGCTGACGGCTCGACTAGCGCGAGTCGCCTTGAGTTCGTTGGGCATATCGAGTTGCTTCCTTCCGCGCGAGCGTTTCGCTCCACGGTAGTTTTCGGTTGAACCCCGCAAGTTTTGCAGGGGGAAGCACCTTCAGGTCACTCTTCGAACAGGTATTCCGCGAGAAGCTGAGACGTATCCAGCAGAGCGTCGATGTGCGTTCTCTCGTAACCGTGGCTTGTATCCACCCCAGGGCCGATCAGAGCCACCTCGGCTTGGCCACCCGCCTGCCAATATGCCGACCCGTCGCTCGAATAGTAGGGGTACACGTCGGCCTTGAGGTCGATCCCGGCGCGCTCGGCCAGGTTTCGCAGCCGCTCCGTCAGCCTGCGGCTGTAGGGCCCGGAAGAATCCTTCACGCAAATCGAGCAGTGGAACTCGTCGCCCTGCAGTCCCTCACCGAGAGCGGCCATATCCACGACCACAAGCTCGGCAAGGTCGGTAGGCAGCCCGTCGATTCCGCCGTGCCCGACCTCTTCGTAGTTGCTGAAGAGCAGCGTCGCGCGCTGAGAAGGGGTGATTTCGACTTGCCGCAACGCCTTGACTGCCGCCAAAAGGCAGGCTACCGCCGACTTGTCGTCAAGGAATCTCGAGCGGACGAAACCGGATTCGAGCACCTCGACGCGAGGATCGAACGCAACGAAGTCGCCGACGTCGATGCCGAGCAGCCTGGTCTCTTCGGCCGACCTCGTTCGCTCGTCGATCCTGACTTCCAGGTTGGCGTCGTCGCGGACCGCCGTTCGAGCCTCTTTGTTGACGTGGGCAGCTCCGTTCGCAAAGACGATCGAGCCTCGGAGTTGCCTCCCCCCGCGCGTCGAGATCGTGACCCCTTCGCTTTCGACCGTGGGCCATACGACGCCGTTCAGCGCAGAAAGTCTGAGGCGGCCACTCGCCTTGATCTCCTTGACCACGGCCCCCAAGGTGTCGACGTGGGCGGTCAGGGCGCGGGGCCTGTCGTGTCGAAGGCCTTCGAGCGTCGCCACGACCGCTCCTTTGGGCGTCCGGACGTACGGCACGCCCAAGGCTTCGAGCTCTTGCTCGACAAAGCTCACGGCCCAGTCGGTGTTTCCGGTCGGGCTAGGCGTGTTCAAGAGGTCCACGAGGGTGTGGACGAGGTAGTCCTTTGAAATCTCGAATCGCGACAAAAGCGTACTCCGGCCCCTAGGTTCGGGCACCGCTTGCGTGTTTACCCCAATCCGAGCGCAGGCAGGCTCATCCTCCGTCGGTCGGACGGAACCCGCCGGGATAGAACGTGAAGTAGACGAAGCGGTCGATGAGGTCGAAAGGCTCGCGGCGGATGTAAGCGCCTTTCGTGCCGATTTGCCAAGGCCACTCCGGGCGTGGATCAGGGAGGTTGAACACCTCTTGCTGCGTGTACTTGAACGAGAAGTTCAGTTGCTCGATGCGCCCCGAACCCTCGAATTGATAGCCGACGATCCGTTGCTTGCGTTCGTACCCGCAGATTCCGACCGGCGTCTTGTAGGCGATCTTGAGCGCATGGGTGGCGTTCGGCGCCATTTTCACCTGAGCGCCGAGGTCGCTCCGGTAGAGCGTGTGAGAGCCTTCGGTCTTGGTGGAGCCCTTTTCCGTCAGCGCCCGGAACGGGATCGCCAGCCGGTCCCAAGTGCCGGCGATGGCGAAGTCTGCCGCGCCGGAATCCGAGTCCCCAAAGCGTCTGCGGGGTAGGGTTAGGGTGAGGGTCTTGGCCTCAGGCCCGTTCTTGTAAAGCGTCGTTGAGTTCACGATCACTTCACCCTTGACGAGTTCGAGCGTGACGCTATGCGAAAGCACGCGATACGAGGCTGGGGCGTCGGTTCGCAAAAGGGGCATTCCCGAAAAATCCACGCTGAGATTCGTCGGCAAACCTTGAAGGGCGGAAGCGATGAGGATCGAAAGCATGGTCCTGTAACAGCTACGGCCGAGCGCGACGCGGAGTTTCGCTCATTCGCGAGAACGGCCAAGCGGCCCTGCATTCAGCGATGCGCCAGCCTATCGGGCGATCTTCCGCTGGACGTACGTCGTGCTGCGCTCGATCCACTGGGCCAACACCTCGTAGTTGTCGAGCACCTCATGGGGCATCTTCACGTACTCCTTCATTGGCTCGCCTTGCGGGTCGGGTCGGAGCGGCTCGGCTCCCGGCAGCGCGAGGGCTTCCTGTTGGTGCTCGGGCGAGAGCTTGAGTCCGATCTCCTCGTCGTAAAGAAAGGCGAACATCCTCTCGCCGGTGTAGATGCCCATCCCGTTGAACATGCGACGCGCGCGAACGTCGTAGTCCTCAGCGATCTTCATAATCTGTTCGTAACGAATGGGCCGGTAAACCATAGGTTCAGTCCGGGAGCGTCCCGGTCTCCTTTGGAATGCGCTGGCAAAAGTCGCAGAAAACCGTATTCTACCTGCTCGACCGGTTTCCTCCCCGAAACGGCGCTTCCGCAGGCTCCCCCTCCGAGGTAACGTACCGTCATGCCGGATCGGAAGTTGCTGGTGATCGATGGGTATAGCCTGCTGTTCCGGGCGTTCCACGCCACTCGATTCCTCAGCACCAGCGACGGCAGGCCCACCAACGCGCTCTTCAGCTTCACGGGAATGCTGTTCTATGCGCTTGAAAACCTGAGACCCGATGGCGTGGTCGTCGCGCTCGATGCGCCCGGCAAGACCTTCCGACATGCGGAGTACTCCGAATACAAAGGCACCCGATCGGAGACCCCACCCGAGCTGATCTCCCAACTCGTCGCCGCGCGTGAGTTCATTTCGGCGCTGGGCATCCCCACCCTCGAAGTTACAGGCTTCGAAGCCGACGACATCATCGGAACGATCTCCAAGCTTGCCGAAGGAAAGGGATACGAGACCACGATCCTCACCGGCGACCTCGACCAACTCCAACTCGTCGACTCTGCGGTGTCGGTGATCGTCCCCCGAACTGGAGTGACCGACACAAAGGTGTACTCCCCCGAAGACGTCATCGAGAGGTTCGGTGTCGAACCCGAGCGGCTTCCCGACTGGAAAGCGATTGTAGGCGACCCGAGCGACAACATCCCCGGAGTCCCCGGGATCGGCGCGAAGGGCGCGACGGACCTTCTGCAGAAGTGGGCTTCGGTCGAAGAAATCCTGGCTCATCTCGATCAGGTCGAACCCAAGTACCAGAAGAAGATCTATCCTGCCAAGGAGCAACTGCCGAAGTCCAAGTGGCTCGCCACGATTGTGCGCGATGTGGATGTCCAGTACGACTTCCGGCCGTTCCGTTTGACCTCGGCTGAGTTCGATGCGGCCAAGGCGATGCTGGATTCGTTCGAAATGCGGAATCACTCGCGGAGGGTCGGGACGGTTCTTTCGCCCTACCTCGAGGGTTCGCCGGAATCTGTGGCGGCGACGGCCGAAGAGGTCCGCGAGACGCTCCGCGCCGAGGCCGCCGACGCAACGGACTGGGAAGCCCTCGTTGAGTTTGTGGGCGACCGGGAATTCGCGCTCCTCACGGAGTTCCAAGGGGCAGGCCAGGGAGCGATGTTTGCGGACGAGGCTTCCCAAGCCTGGATTTGCAGGGGCGAAAAGGTTCTTCGGGCGCCCCTCGCTTGGGCGATGCGGCTCTTTGAAGAGCGTCCGAGCCAAGTGATCACCCACGACTCCAAGCAGCTTTTCCGCGCGATGCCCTCGCTTGGGAAGTCGCCCGTGGCGTTTGACGCCCTGCTTGCGGCCTACGTACTCCAGCCCGGCCGCTCGGATTACCCGCTGCGCCAGCTTATTCAGGGGTACCTCGACTGTCCCCCACCCGAATCCGCCGAACAGGCCGCGGTCGGGTTGTTTCGATTGCGGGCGGAAATGAAGGATCGGCTCGAAAAGGAGTCGCAACTCTCCGTTCTGGTCTCGATCGAGCAGCCCCTCGCGCCCCTACTTGCCGAAATGGAGAGGCGCGGCATCGCCACCAGCAAGGCGGTGCTTACCGAGTTCTCCGCCAAGCTGGGCAAGGACATCGAGGCGACCACGGCGAGGGTCTATGAACTCGCTGGGGAGGAGTTCAACATCGGCTCCCCCAAGCAACTCGGCGAGGTGCTCTTTGAGAAGCTCGGCCTGCCCTCTGACAAGAAGACCAAAACAGGCTACGCGACGGGTGCGGAAGTGCTCCAAAACCTCGCGCCTGAACACGCGATCGTTCGAGAGGTCCTTTCGTGGCGGGAACTGACGAAGCTCAAGTCCACCTACGCCGACGCCTTGCCGAGGATGATCGCGGAGGATGGGCGGATTCATACGACGTTCAACCAGACGGTCGCCGCTACGGGTCGGCTCAGTTCGAACGATCCCAACTTGCAGAACATCCCAATTCGAACCGAACTGGGACGCGAGATTCGCCGGGCGTTCGTCGCCTCTGAGGGGTTTGATCTCGCGTCGTTCGACTATTCGCAAGTTGAACTGCGTTTGCTTGCCCACATGTGCCACGATCCAGCCCTGGTGAGCGCTTTCGAACGGCGCGAGGATGTTCATACGGTGACGGCTTCGCTCATGTTTGGCGAACCCGAGAACGCCGTTTCGAAGGAGCATCGCCGCTACGCCAAGATGCTCAACTACGCGGTGCTTTACGGCGTGACCGACTTTGGACTGGCCAATCAGTTGGGGGGCGAGTTCTCAGTCGCCGAAGCCCGAACCCTCATTGAGACCTATTTCCAGCGCTTCCCCAGCGTGAAGGCCTTTACCGAGTCGATGATCGCTGAGGCGCGGGCCAAGGGATTCACCACGACGCTGTGCGGGAGGCGGCGCTACTTCCCGGAAATCCACGCGCAGAATCGCAACGAGAGGCTGTATGCCGAGCGGCAGGCCATCAACGCCCCCTTACAGGGCACGGCTGCCGACCTCATCAAACTCGCGATGATCCGCGCGCAAGACCTGCTCGAAGGACGCCAAACCCTGATGCTTCTCCAGGTTCACGACGAGTTGGTCTTTGAACTCGCCGAAGGAGAGCGTGATCTGATCGAGCCGATCCGCTCGGCTATGGAATCGGCCTTGGAACTTAGCGTGCCCATCGAGGTCGACGCGAAGCTCGGCGCCAACTGGAACGACATGGCCGAAGTGGCCCGACGCCCGTAGACTCTGACGGGTGCTCGAGGTCCTTTTTGGGAAGGAAGAAGCAAGCGGCGCGTGGAACCTTGTCCCATGACGTTCCTTGCCCTTGTGCTGCCGTGGGTCGTCGCGCCCGCCGACCTCGTGATCGAGAACGCTAAGATTTGGAGCGACGGAAGGCCGACGTTCGCCGAATTCGCCGCGGTTCGGCAGGGCCGGTTCGTGTATGTGGGGGACCGGAACGGCTCCTACATCGGCCCCAGGACCCAGCGGATCGACGCGCAAGGGCGGACGGTGCTTCCTGGCCTTATCGACTCCCACGCGCACATGATCGGAGGAGGTCTCGACGTGTCGCGCCTCATCCTGCGCGAAGCCGCGGACAAAGAGGACTTCATCCGCAAAGTTAGGGAGTACGCCGAAAGATTGGGGCCCCAAGAGTGGATTCTGGGCGGGCAATGGACGGTTGAAAGCTGGGCCAAGCCCGAATCTCCGCGCAAGGAGTGGGTTGATGCCGTGACCGGGGGCCGTCCGCTGTGGCTCGACCGGATGGACGGCCATTCAGGGCTTGCGAACTCCGCGGCGCTCCGACTTGCGGGGATCACCAAGGACACGCCCAACCCGCCGGGCGGAGTGATCGATAAGGACCCGGCCACGGGCGAGCCTACAGGCATTCTCCGTGAGACGGCTCAGGGCCTCGTGGGCCGCAGGATTCCCCCGGCGACGGAGGGTCAGGTTCTGAAGGCGCTTCGGCAAGCGATGGAGGAAGCCAACAAGTACGGCGTCACGGCCGTCAGCGACATTTCCGGGCTGGGAGACTTGTCGCGTTACGAGAAGTTAGCCCAGGAGGGCGGCCTGTCGGTGCGGTTCTCCTTGTACCCGACCGTGGGTTCGGTTTCGGGGGCGAGAGAGGCGCTCAAGGGGTTCAAGGGGCGCGACGGATGGGTGGCCGTCCGGGGATTCAAGGCGTACATGGATGGCTCGCTCGGCTCCCGGACCGCCTATATGCGCGACCCGTTTTCTGATAACGAGCCCGGAAAAGAAGACTGGCGCGGCCTGCCGATGCCGGGCATGATCGAAGGCGAGTTTGAGAAGGACTGCCGCGACGCTCAAGGAGCGGGGCTCCAAACGATCTGCCACGCGATCGGCGACGAAGCGAACCACGTGTTGCTCAATATCCTTCAAAAGGCCTATCCACAACTTCGCGCGGCGAGGTGCCGGAGCGAGCACACGCAACACCTCTTGGCCGAAGACATCCCCCGGTTTGGCGCGCTCGGCGTGATCGCCAGCATGCAGCCCTATCACAAGGCGGACGACGGGAGATATGCCGAAGAGCGCATCGGCGAGCGTCGATGCAGGGCGAGCTACGCCTTCAAGTCGCTGCTCGATTCCGGCGCAATCGTGGCCTTCGGCTCCGATTGGCCCGTCGTTTCCATCAATCCGTTCCTCGGAATCGAGGCCGCAGTCACAGGAAAGACGCTCGACGGCAAGTTCTGGATGACGCAAGAAAACCTGACGGTGGCTGAGGCCCTTCGCTGCTATACGACCTACGCCGCCTACGCGATGTTCATGGAAGACGAGATCGGCAAGATCGAGCCGGGTTACCGGGCCGACTTCCTCATCCTGAATGCGTCGCCGTTTGGACCGTTCCGCCGCTGGGATCAGATCCGGCCGGTCGAAGTGTGGGTGGAGGGGCGAAGAGTACGAAAAGCCGGGTAAAAGCTGGCGGAGCGCCATGATCTACCTCGCCGCCCTTTGCATGAGTCTTGCGCCCGGTTCGGAACAAGCGATCGAACTTCAGCCCGGAATGGTGATTCGGGGCTCGGCCAGAGTCGTCGCCAAGGTGTACGAATTCGCAAACGCGGCAGACGACGCCCAATCCTCGGCGATCCGCATTCAGGGCGACGGAATCGTCGTGGACTTTGGCGGCGCGACTTTGCGGGGAACCGGTGAAGACGTCGATCCCGACCGGAGAAAGGGGACCGCCCTGATCGTCGAGGGCTCGAACGTTACGGTCAAGAACCTCAAGGCCCGAGGCTACAGGATCGGGCTTTTCGCCCGAGGCGTCCGGGGTCTCAAGGTACTGGACTGCGACTTTTCCTACGGCTACAAACCGCGCTTGCTTTCGACGCTGGACCGCGAGGACGGCGCGGACTGGATGAGCTATCACCACAACGAAAAGGGTGAGTGGATCGCCAAGGGGTGTGGGGCCTATCTCGAAGATTGCGACGGGTTCGAGGTGCGGAACCTTCGAGTGATCGGCTCGCTCAACGGACTCATGCTCACCCGGTGCGATCAGGGGCTCGTGGGGAACTCCAACTTCTCGTTTCTCTCCGGCGTGGGGCTTGCGATGTACCGATCGAGCGCGAACCGCATCCTCCACAACCGGATCGACTGGTGCGTTCGGGGCTACAGTCACGGCGTCTACAACAGGGGTCAGGACTCCGCAGGCATCCTCGTCTACGAGCAGTCTCACAAGAACGTGTTCGCCTACAACTCCGTGACGCACGGCGGCGATGGGTTCTTTTTGTGGGCGGGCCAGACCACGATGGACACCGGGCAAGGGGGCTGCAACGACAACCTGCTTTTCGGCAACGACTTCAGCCACGCGCCGACGAACGGGATCGAGGCCACCTTCAGCCGCAACTCGTTCGTCAACAACCTGATCCTCGAGTGCTGGCACGGGATTTGGGGCGGCTACAGCTACGACACGAAGGTGATCGCCAATACTTTCGGGCTGAACGCCGAAGGCATCGCCCTCGAGCACGGGCAGGACAATGAGTTCTATCGAAACGTCTTCCGGCGCGATTTGAACGGGATCGTTCTTTGGCAAAACCCCAGCCAAGACCCCAACTGGGGCTACCCGAAGAACAGAGACACTTCGAGCCGCGACCCGTACCTTCACGAGAACCAGTTCCATGACCTCGCCGGAACTGCGGTGCGGCTGCGAGACACCAAGGGCGCGCGCATCCTTGGCAACCTCTTTGGCAGCGTGAAAGAGGTCGTGAAGGTGGACGGCCAAGCGCCGGGACTCCAGTTCCGGGGGAATCTCGTGCTCGCCACGGAGGCTATTCCGATCCCCGAAGGCGTTGATAACTCGATCGAGACCGACCCCTCCTACAAGCCGTCGCCCCCCCTCATGTTGGGGAGCGGAAACGTAATCCAGGGGCTCGATCTCAAAACCGAGGACTACCTTGCGAGGTTCCAAGTCGCGTGGTACCCCATGCCGAGCGATTTCAAAGGTGTCGAGCCGCTCCAAGGCGCGGTCGCGCCGTTCGCCCCTCGCCCCCTCGAGGGCGGCATTCGCCCGTTCCTGAAGGCGGGCCAACTCAGGGGCAGGCGCTACATTCTCGTGGATGAGTGGGGGCCCTACGACTTCAAGTCGCCCAAGCTCTGGCCCAGAACGAAGATCGAAAACGGAGAGCAGGTCTTCGAGGTGTTGGGCCCGCCGGGCATGGCGAGGCTCTTGCGGGCCGTGGACATGAAGATCGTCGCCACCTCTGCCGACGGCGAGAACTGGAAGGAGATCGGCCATGCGCCGACCCACTTCCCAACCCCCACGTTCCTCAGGGTCAAGTACGAGGCCGGGCAGTCGATCGATCGCCAGCTTGAATTCGAGTACGTGGGCGAAGCGACTACAGACTTCCGCGGCAGGGTCACCCCCGCGGGTCAGCCAGTGAGATTCGGCTATCGGAGGTTTCACTTGCCGATCGATTGGACCGTGAAGTGGTTCGCTTACGACAAGGGCACGCAGGAACCTCGGACTCAGTACGAGGCCTTCAGGAAGCTGCTCAAGGAGGGCAAGGCGATCCGGGAGGAGCGCGTCCAGGAACTGAACTATGCATGGGGCGGCGCGATCGGCCCAGGGCTCCCGACGGACTTCTTTGCGACGCTCGCTGAAGGGACGTTCCAGATTCCCCCTGGAGAATACGTGCTTGAGGTCACGAGCGATGACGGCGTGAAAGTCTGGATCGACGACAAGCTCGTGATCGAGAACTGGACATGGCACGGCCCGACCCTCGACTCCGCGCAGGTTTCGCTTGGCGGCAGGCACAGGATTCGGATCGAGCACTTCGAGATCGATGGGTATTCGACGCTCAAACTGAGCATTCGACCCAAGTAGCAAGATCAATCCTTGCTTCCTCGAATGAAGACCTCTACCGGAAGGGTGCGGTATTGGATTCGAACCTTGGCTTCCCCTGGTGCCGGGTACCGTGCTGGACAGGAAGAACCAAAATGACGATCGTCACCGGCGCATTCTCGTACTCAGGCAAGTACCTCACAAAGCTGCTTGTCGAGCGTGGCGAGCCCGTGCGTACTCTCACCGGACACCCTGACCGCCCCAACCCCTTTGGAAGCAAGGTTGAAGTTGCGCGAATGGATTTTAGTGATCCAGACGGCCTCGTGGAGGCCATGAAGGGCGCGCATGCGTTTGTGAATACGTACTGGATTCGTTTTCCCTACCGCGGCATGACCTTTGAGAGGGCGGTCGAGAACTCGAAGCTGCTCTTCGACGCCGCCAGCAGAGCGGGCGTCGGGCGAATCGTCCACACCAGCATCACGAACCCCTCGCTCCAATCGCCTCTCGGCTACTACCGTGGCAAGGCCCAGGTCGAAGAACACCTCAAGGCGACAGGAATCCCATTCACGATCCTTCGACCGAACGTGATCTTCGGCAGGGAAGACGTGTTGATCAACAACATCGCGTGGGTGTTGAGGAATCTCCCCCTTTTCGGTGTGCCCGGAAGCGGGAAATACGGGATGCAGCCCACTTTTGTGGAGGACTATGCGGCGCTAATGCTGGCAAGTCTGGACGCAAAGGGCTCGGAAACAACGGACGCTTGCGGCCCTGAAGCGTTCGCCTTCGGCGATTGGGTGCGACGTATCGCTGAGGCGATCGGGCGCCCTGCGCGGATTGTCCACATGCCTCCAAGCTGCGCCTACTGGGCGAGCGCTCTACTTGGAACCAGGATGAAGGATGTGGTACTCACCCGTGAAGAGGTCAGGGGGCTTATGAGCGGAATGTTGGTTTCCACCGAGCCCGCGAAGTGCTCGACGAAACTGAGCGACTGGCTGTCCGAGAATGCGCACTGGCTGGGGAAGGACTACGCCAACGAAGTCGGAAGGCACTTCAAGTAGCTCTGCCCAAGTGCGGTTGTCCCACCGTTTGGGTCACCTCTCTGGGCGGATAGTGAAAAAAATGGACCGAAAGCATTTGCTCTCGGTCCAAAGCGCAAGCGAACCAATGAAAGAGTTACTTCGCGTTGCGGCGTCGAAGCACGCCAAGGAGTCCGACCGCAAGCGCGCCGAGGGAGGCCGGTTCCGGCACGGGGGTGACGATGTCCTGGCTGGTGCGGTGGCCGTGTTGATCGAGCGCGGCCGCATAGAGCGGGGCAACGTCTGATCCATCGTCGCTGAGGTACGTATTGATGAGGCTGGTCTGGGCGGTCGTGAACGCGCTTCCGTCCGTCCTCGTGGCGCGGAACAGGCCGTCGGTGACGTCAAACGTCGAGGAGGTCTCGAACGCGATCTCCCAAACGGCGAGTTGAAGGGCCATGGCCGCGTCCTTGTGCGCCGAAGTATCGCCCGCTGCGAAGATGGACGGCGCGTAGGTGTTGACCAGGTGAGCGATCTGCCCGCCCTTGCTGCCAAGGAAAGTCGTGTCGGTGGCCGTCACTCCCCATGTCCCACCCGACATCACGACGTCGGGCGTCGTGCAGAAGCCGGTCAGAAGGACGGAGTCGGTGGCGGAAGTGTTGAACCAGAGGTTCAGTTCGCCGCTGAAGACCGTAGAGTAGTGGTCGCCTTCGTCGACCGAAATCTTGACGTTCCTGCCCTTTCCTTTGCTGTCGAAGTTCATCGTAGGAAAAGCAAGCGCTGATCCGCAAAGGGCGGCGCTCGCTAGTGCAATGATAGGTAGCCGATTCATGGTGTGTTCTCCGTTGCTGTGCCCTCCAGGGAGTGCATGGGGCGTGCCAGCGGAGCGATTGCTGCGAAGTCCAGGCAAGAATGACTGCGGCCCCGAAGGGTAACCTCGGTTTCATGCCCAAGAAGCCGATCCAGCCGGACACGTTGCTCCAGTTTCAGTACGTCGGCGATGCCCGGATGAGCCCCGACGGGTCGTGCGTGCTCTTTGCGAAGAAGCACATCAACGAAAAGAACAAGTACATCACGAACTTGTACTCGGTGTCGCTCTCCGGCGAGGTGAAGCAATGGACGGCGGGTGAAGGGGGCAACGCCGCGGGGAGGTGGTCACCGACCGGCGATCGTATCGCCTTCGTTTCGGGAAGGGAAAAACCTTCCCAGCAGATTCACCTTCTTTCTGCCTCGGGGGGAGAGGCCCAAAAGCTCACATCGCTGCCCGAGGGCTCCATTGGCGCCTTTTCGTGGTCGCCCGATGGTTCGATGATCGCCGTCAGCTTCCGCGAGACCCACCCCAACCGAACGGAGAAGGCCAAGAAAGAGCGGGAAGAAAAGGGGCTGAGCGACCCGCCTTGGGAACTGGAGAACATTTGGTACCGGTTGGACGGCGACGGTTACTTCGGCCCGCAGCGATTTGCCCTGTACGTCGTCGATGTCGCGACGGGCGAGCACAGGGTCCTTTACGACAAGGATCCCACAGGGTTCTTCAGCTTCGACTGGTTTCCGGATTCGAAATCGCTCGCCGTTTGCCACACCGCCAACAAGCGGCCGTTTGCCGAGCCCGACAACGACCAGATGTATCTTGTCGACCTCAAGGGCAAGGTCAAGAAGCTCGCCGGATTGCCCAAGGGTCCGAAAGGCGGCGTCAAGGTCTCCCCAGACGGAAAGTGGATCGCCTATGCAGGCAGGGTTTCGGAGGATGACCCCTGGGGCGTAAAGAACGACCGGCTATGGGTGGTCCCGGCCGAAGGAGGCGACCCCCGATGTCTTACTGAAAGCGACGACTACTGTCTGACGGCTGCGACGCTGGGTGACTCCAAAGAAGCGAGTTTCGAGGCCGCCCTTGTTTGGGCGCCCGATTCGAACGCCCTTTACGTCCAGATCGGCGCAAACGGGGAACAGCAGGTGGCGATGGTCTCGCGCGAGAAAGGGGGCGTCGAGTTCCTCACGCAAGGCAAGCACAACGTCGCGCTTGGAACGGTCTCCAAGGATGGGTCCAAGGTCAGTTGCACCTGGGGAGATGCGACGACGCTGCACGAAGTCGCCGTGCTGGACCTCGACCGCACTCAAGGCAAACCTCAAGTCCTGACCGATTTCAACGGCAAGCTCCTCTCGGGTCTCAAGATCGCCGAGCCGAAGGACTTCTGGCTCGACACTCCCGACGGTTCCCGAGTCCACGTATGGGTGATCGAGCCCACGGAAACGGGCTCGAAGAAGACGCACCCTGCGGTTCTGGAGATTCACGGGGGCCCGCACGCGCAATACGGATGGACGTTCTTCCATGAGTTCCAGGTCCTCGCCGCTGAGGGCTATGTGGTCGTGTACTCGAATCCCCGGGGTTCGAAAGGCTACGGCGAGGCGTTTTGCGAGGCGATCAAGGGGGATTGGGGTAACAAGGATTGGATCGACATTCAGACTGTCTTGCACTGGATGGAGCATCAGCCCTATATCGATGCGGGTTCGATGGGCGTGATGGGAGGGAGTTACGGCGGGTACATGACGAACTGGGTCGTGGGGCAAACGCCAAAGCTCAAGGCTGCGATCACCGACCGGTGCGTCTCGAACATGGTTTCGATGGCCGGCAACAGCGACTTTCCCTTCAACAAAGACGCCTACTTCAAGGGAACCGCTTGGGGCGATCTCAAGGACATCGAAGAACTTTGGAAGCAGTCGCCGATTGCCTACTTCAAGAGCGTCAAGACCCCGATGCTGATCATCCACTCGGAAGGCGACCTCCGGTGCAACGTCGAGCAGAGCGAACAGGTGTTCACCGCGCTCCAACAGGAGGGCGTTCCGAGCCGCTTCGTGCGATATCCCTCCAACACGTCCCACGGCATGTCGCGCAGCGGCCCCCCCGACCTTCGGCTTCATCGGCTGAACGAGATTCTGGGGTGGTGGCGTCGCTGGCTCAAGTAAGGTTCGACTGAACCAGGCGATAGAAGAAGTACGCCGACATCGCGAACCCATAAACCGCGATGGCGATCCGCAGCTTCTCTGAGTCGACCTTTTGCGAGAGTACGGCGGCGAGGTATCCGCCCAGGATTCCTCCCAGCGCCATCGCAAGGCAAGCTACGAGCAAGACCTTGCCCGAAACGAGGAACAAGACCGTGGCGGCGAAGTTGATCACGAGCCCCAACCACACCTTCATCGCGTTAAGCTCGTGGATCGTGCCCTCGATGTAGAGCGTAAACGAAGCCAACATCATGAGGCCCATCCCTGCGCCGAAGTAGCCGCCATAGAGCGCGACGAAGAACTGAATCACGATCCCGGCCAGAGGCGAGACCTCGCGGCTATGTCGGATCGACCACGACTTGATTCGCGCTTGAAATGCCAGCATCAGCGATGCAAGGAGAATCAGGAACGGCACCGCGAAATCAAACGACTTCGGGCTCGAACGAATCAGGATCCCTGCGCCGAGGACGGACCCGATCAGAGTCGGTGGCAGCAGGGTCTTGAGGTGGTGACCCGCGACGGAAAGCAGGTTTCGAAAGCCGAACGCCCCGCCGATGGAGCCGGGCCAAAGCGAGGCGGCGTTGGTGGCGTTCGCCTCGACCGAGGGAACCCCGAACCCGATCAAGCTGGGAAACGAGAGCAGCGAGCCCCCTCCCGCCACCGTGTTGATCGCGCTCGCAACGCCACCCACGACGAAGAGAACCGCCAGCGTGAGCCAACCGCCGGGTATAGCGAAGTCGTGGGGCACGCGGGGACTTTACCCTCCCACCGCCCCTTGCTCGGGGCGTCGAATCCTTGCTGGAGGCCTACTCGTGGCCGGCAAGGGTCGCGACGAAGTGGATTCGGTCGCTGTCCTCGCGAGGACGATCCAAGGTATAGCTGTGGAACGCGCGGATGTTCTCGAATCCCGCCCGCTCCAGCATGTTCACGATCTCGTCGGTCTCATAGGCTCGCTGGACATGGACTTCCTCAAACTCCTCATATCCGACCCAGAACTTCATCCGAACGGTGATGAGCCGGGTTTCGGCGTTCCAATCGCCCCGCCAGCGGTAGCGGAGGTTCCGCTGCTTCCCCAACTGCTGTTGGTTGAAAAGCCGCTGCTCGAAGGCGAAGGCGGTGTTCATGTCAAAGATGAACGATGCCCCTGGCCGGAGGTGGAGAGCGATTCGGCGGAAGGCCGCGGCGAGGCGCTGGGGGTCGGTGACGTAGTTGAAACTGTCAAAGAACGAATACGCCGCGTCGAACTGCTCGCTGAGGTCGAGTTCGGCCGCGTCTTGGCGCTCGTAGCGAATCCCCAGGCCCTGGCTTTCCGCTTTCTGCCGGGCTTGCTCGATCATCGGCAAAGAGATGTCGAACCCCGTCACCTGCCAGCCCAATTCGGCGAGCATCTCCGCGACGATCCCCGTGCCGCAACAGCAGTCGAGAACTTGGGTGGGCGCGACGCCTTGAGTCGCGAGGAGCAAACGATAATAGCTCACCCACATTCGATACGGCACGCCCCTCATGAGGTCGTCGTAAAACGGGGCGACGCGGTGAAACGAACTGGCCTCCGAGATTAGGCCTTCGGCATCTCGACTCACTCGAACTACCGCATTCTTTCGTCAAGGTCGCGCAGACGTCGGTCCACCTTGGCCAGATACATCCACAGGCCGAACCACACCAGTAGGGGCGGGACGGCCGCTATCATCCAGTTTTCCATTCGTATCCTCCCAGCGCGCTTCGAGTTCGGAGCACGCTACGTCGAGTCGGTAGATTCGCGCGGTCAAGAGCAGCATCCCAGCAAGGATCAGGAGCAGAACTCCCCAGTAAGCGCCATCCATGCTGCCCTGCCGGACCACATCGGGGTGAAGACTGACCACCTGCGGCAATCTCGGATACACGAACACGAGAAAGAGAATCGGAAGCGAGGCTGCAAGCGCGTATCCGGCCGATGCCCTTGCCGCCTTGATCTCGTCCGGGATGGCCGCGCGCAGCGCGAAGAACGCTCCGACGATCAACATCACCAGCAGGAACGAGGTCTGCCGGGGATCCCAGTTCCACCAAGCGCCCCATTGAACCTTGGAAAACAGGCTGCCGGTCACGAGCGTCAGGACTCCCAACACGAACGCGAGCCTCATAGCCGCCGCCATTCGGTGGTCGTGCCGCAGTTCCGACGACCGAGCGACTTGAAACGCTTGCCAGGTCGCAAACATCAGGTATCCGGTCGAGAGCAAGGCTGCCGGCAGATGAAAGAAAACAATGCGGGCGAGCTCAGGAACCTGGAATGCCTTCAGATCGTAAACGGCCATCGCTAAGACCGTTCCGAGGACGATCAGCAAAGAGGTCACGGCCAAATACGGGCTCTTCATATCTTCCAGACGGCTGCGAAAATGTGCGGGCCAAGCGCGAACGTTGCCACAGCGTAGCATACGAGCCCGACGGCCGACACGACCGCCTGCCCTGAGGCCGCAACCTCGAACGAAGCGCCCGTGCCAGCGACGGCGATCGCAAGGAGCGGAATCAGGAGCGGAACCGAGATCGCGCCCGCAAGTAGGAACCGATTGCCGGCATCGACCGCAAGCGCCCCGCAAAGCGTCATCGTTCCTGAAAGCGCGGCGATTCCGCTGACCAAGCACACTACGAAAAGGAAGGGTTGGGTGGGAACCGCCCCCACCAAGAGCAAGAGAAGAGCCGCCAATCCAAGCGCGCCGATCGACATCGACACCAGATTGAAGAGCGCCTTGCCCCAGAAGAGCGCATGAGGGCGAACCAGCAAGCGCAGGAGGTCGGTCGTTCCCTGTTCTGATTCGACCAAGAACGCCCTGGGCAGCCATACGGTAGCGGCAAACAACAGCGTGATCCAAAGCAGGGCGCTGATGACGCCGGGGGTGAGCTTCTCGGTCATTGCGGCAAAGGTCGTCGCAGCGGTCGCGGCGAGACCGAACAGGCCCGCGGTCATCAGGCCGCTCCGGGTTCGCCATTCGACTTGAGCCTCCTTACGAAGCACGGCGAGGATTTCAGTTCGCCAACTCGAGTTCATGCGTGGCAAACCTCCTCTCCGCGGGGTCGTTGGTGGCGAGGATCAGCGCGCCCCTCTGCTTCTGATCCGCGCAGACGCGCTCGACGACCTCTTTGCCCAGTTCGTCGAGGCTCACGCCAGGTTCGTCGAGGATGAGGAGCTTCGGCTGGGCCTGGATCGCCAAGGCGAGTCGCAAGCGGGACTTCATTCCCGAGGACATTTGGCTGATGCGCTTGTCGGCGGCGTGCCCCAACCCCACCTCTTCGAGCACCTCGGTTGACCTGGAGGGCACGCCCCGCGACTTGCCGGAGAACTCAAGATGCTCGGTCGCGGTTAGGCTCGGATACAACGCAAGCTCCAGCCCCGCGTAGCCCAAATCGAGCCGGAGGTCTCCGTGGAATTGGGAGCGTCCTTCGCTCGGCGAAAGCAGCCCAGAGATCACCTTGAGAAGGGTGGACTTGCCCGAACCGTTGCGACCCGTTACGACAAGCCCGTCACCCGCCCCCAACTCGAAGTTGAGGTTCCGGAAGATCCAGCGACCTGAGAACTTCCGCCCCAATCCCTCGACGCGCAACACGGGCCTAGTATGACAGTAGAGGGGAGCCCTCCCCAATCTCGCAACCGCGGTCGCCCAGCAATTCTGCGGGGTTCAGTCACAAATACGTTCTGTACGAACGAATCTATTATACGGATCGCCTTGCGGCGACTTCGATTCTGACTTAGAGGTTGATTGTATGAAAGGACTATGGACACTCGCGCTCGGCGCGCTTATCGTCGGGACTGCTTCGGCCGACTTCACGTTCGACGGCACGTCGACCGGACAGTCGCTCTCGGTAAGCGGAACGGTCCGAACCGGCAACTTTTTCGCTGGAAAGCTCAAGTTCACCGATTCGTCGTACGGTTACGGTTCGATCAAGACGTTTTGCGTGGACCTGGTGAACACGATTCCGGGAAACCCGTGGGACACGCTCCCGCCCCAGTTCAGCACGACTCTTGCCAGCCCGCTAAAGGAAGCTGGCAACATGGTTGCTGCTTACTTCGGGGCAGCCGACTCGAACGCCAAGGCCCAATCGATGCAGGCGGCGATTTGGGAAGCCCTCTATGACGGCGGCGCTGTGGCGGACTTCTCTTCGGGCAACTTCCAGGCCTCGAATGTTGCCGATCTCGCGTTTGCGAATCTCGTGTATTCGGCACGAGGAACCGACAACGACGCGATCTACTGGGTTCCGGACCCGCTCAACGCCGGCCAGGCGCAGATGTCCCCGGTGCCCGAGCCCGCTTCGATGATCGGCCTCCTGCTGGGCCTCGGCGCAGTCGCGGGTCGCAGGCTCCGAAAGAACTAAGCAAATAGACCCGATCAACCCCCGTAGGATCGGAGGACGATCCGCGCTCCTTGGGCCGCCATCCAGCGGTTCAGGGAGCGCCGATCCCGTTTGCGTCCGCTCGAATTCGCAGGACAAGGGCCCGCCTTCGGCGAACTGCCGAGTATGGATTGGGGAGGCTGGTGCGGGTGCGGAGTTGCCATCGCCCTCTTCGCGGCATCGATCCCGGCCCAACCGCCTGGCTCCCCCTCCCGAGATTACGGCCGCATAGCGAGGTCGGTCTCCAAGGAGAATCTCACTCAAGACCTCGCGCGAATCGCAGGATTCGGCTCGCGCTTGGCGGGCTCTGATGGCGAGCGCAAGACGCTTGAGTTCGCCGAGGCTCGGCTGCGAGAGCTTGGGTTCCAGAACATTCGGCGGGAGGCCTTTACGATCACGGTCCCCCAACCTGAAAGCGTCGCCGCGCTCGATCTCGGAAGCGAAGTCCCTACGACCCTCTATCCCCTCTGGCCGAACCTGATTCGCACTTCGACGAGCGATCTTTCGGGCCGCCTGATCTATCTCGGAGCGGGGCGTCCGTCGGACCTCAAGGGCAAAGTCCTGAAAGGCGCGCTCGCCGTCATCGACTTCGATTCAGAGGTTCGTTGGCAAACGCTCTTTCGGCTCGGCGTCAAGGCCGTCATCTACCTCGAACCGGACTTCGCGACCCGGTTCCAGTTCGAGGACAAGTTCAGTGCCGCTCCCCACAACGCGCCTAGGTTCTGGCTGCCCGCAAAGGCCGCCTCGCGGGTGCTTCCTGCGGCTGCCGAGGAACGTGTGGCGGGCCTCCGATGCCGCCAGACGTGGGTGGTCAAGGAAACCTACAACCTTCTCGCTGACCTTCCGGGCGCAGACCCTGGAGCCAAGCACGAACGAATCGTACTCGCCGCTTATGCGGACTCGATGAGCGTCGTGCCGGGCCTTTCGCCGGGGGCTGATGCCTCCTCCGGACTATCCGCGCTGCTCGAACTCGCCCGGTACTTCAAGGAGAACCCCCCTCGCCGCCCGCTGACGTTCTTAGTCCAATCGGGGCATGGAATGGCGCTCAAAGGGGCGCGCGAGTTCGTTCAGCGGCGGATCGAGACGGACCGCCAGAGCCTCCTCTGCGCCCTCACGCTTGACCTCAGCACAGGCAACTCCGGGCTCGGCTCGTTCGCCAGGGGGTGGTTCTATGAGGTCCGGCCCGAGGCCACCGACGAAGTTCGCGCCCTCTCGCGGCAACTGCGCGCTTACGCGGAGAGGATCGCGCCGCATCTCGGCGTGTCGGACCCGCGAACGCTTCTGCTCGATGCAGTCAACGACTCGGATGGAAGGCCCTGGAAGAACGACGTACCTGGCAGGTTCGCCGCCGATTGCGAGCCGTTTCTTCAGGCTCGGTACAACGCTCTCACGTTCCGAACGGTCGACGACGCGCGTTTCCGCTTCGACACGCCGTTCGATACGCTCGAACACGTCGACGCTCAGTCGCTCTTCCGGCAGACTCAAGCCTTGGCCTGCCTCCTCAACCACGTTGCGAATGACACCACAGATATCGACGCGTGGAACCAGGACAGGCTCCCGCTGCGGACCTCCCAACCCCAGAGGATGTCGCTCGTCGGAGGGTTTGTCGAGCTTTCGGGGCGGGTTGTCGAGTTCGACCCCCTGAAGAGCTTTCTTCCTGACACGAGCGTGCCCGATTCGATCGCCCTGAACGTCCACGACCACAAGACTCAAATGGGCGTTCGTCCCACGATGATCGAGGCCACGGTCGGAAGGGAGGCTCGCTACCGCTTTGTCGGGGCATCGCCGGTCACCGCACGATTTCGCACCCTGCAGTCGATGACCCGCTTGGAGGCCTACCGCATCGACCCACTTTCGGGCAGCGTGACGGCCGCTCCGAACGTCGGGCAGTCGGGGCTTTCGTCGTTTCCCAACTGGTTTTCGCTTCGGACCGCCCGGCGAGAGGCGCCCCTCGTCGTTTTCGATTGTGAGGCCATCGACCTTTATGACCTTGCCGATCCCCACGACCTTCAACCCCTGGTGTTGCCCCAGGTTCTCGACCCGGTAGCCGACGCCCCGCCCAAGAGTTACGGCGCATACGTTGCGTGGTACGACCCACGATTGAACTCGGAGGCTGAAGACTCGCTGGTGCTGTTCGTCGCTCCAGGCTCGCGATGGAAGCTCCTCCTTTACTCCAAGACCGGTGAGCTTAGGGTGTTGCTTTCGAACGCCACGTCGAGCAAGCCCCACGGACGTGGATTCGCCACGGAGGACGGAGACCATTCAGCGAGCCTCCTCCTGAGTCCTTCTTTGGCGGCGGCCCGCGATTTTTGGACGCTCAATCAATCCCGGATCGAGACGTTTGCCAAGTACCGGATGATCAGTCCTTCGGTCGTTGCGTTGCAGCAACAGGCGAAAGGCAGCATCGACCTCGCGGCGGCGGCCTTCGCGGACCGCGATCCGCAATCGGGCGACCGACACGCCTCGCAGGCCTGGGGGCTCTCGCTTCGAGTTCATCCGGTCGTACAGGGCGTGGCCAACAACGTGGTCAGCGGGGTCGTTTACTACCTCATTTTGCTCTTGCCGTTCAGCTTCTTTGCCGAACGTTTGCTCTTTGGATCGAGGGTGTTCGCTCGCCAAATCCTCCTCAGCACGGCAATTTTCGTTGCCGCGTTTCTCGCGCTGCGGTTCTTACACCCGGCGTTTGAGATCGTGAGCAACCCGACGATGATTTTCGTTGCGTTCGTGATGGGCTCGTTGAGCGTTCTTGTGGGGTCGTTCGTGATCGCCAAGTTCGAGACTTCACTCCGAGTGGATCGCCTTGCGAGATTGGGAGTCCGGCAACTCGACATCGGCAGGATCGGCGTGGGCTTGATCGCGTTTCAGTTGGGCGTCGAGAACCTCCGCCGAAGGAGGTTGCGTACCACGCTGACGACGCTTGTGCTGGTAGTCGTCACGTTCGTAGGACTGAGCCTGACCTCGGTCGTTTCCGAACTCAAGGTGTTCGATATTCCGACCGGCAAGCCCGCCTCCTACGCCGGGATCGTGGTGCGAAAGCCAAACCTCGACCCCCTTCCCGATTCCGCAAGTAGGATCCTGGAGCAGCACTTTGCGGGTCGCGCGTCGGTCGCAAGGAGGGTCTGGTACTACGGCGCGGACCTCAGCGACACGAACACGTTTCGGTTCTTTCGGGGCGCCCAGGCGTGGGAGGCGCGCGCGTTCATGGGTCTCGATCCCTTGGAACCCTTGCGGCTTTTGCTGGTTTCGGCGCTCGCGCCTGGGGGTCGCTGGTTCGAAGAAGGTGAGCGCGACGCGGTGATACTTCCCCAAAGCGCGGCTGAAAAACTCGGCATCTCGCCGGAGAACCTCGACGGGGCGCAGGTGAGCTGTTCGGGCGAGAGATTTCGGGTGATCGGCCTATTCGACGAGAAACGGATCAAGGCCCTGATGGACCTCGACGGCGACCCGCCCTTGCCCGCTGACTTCACGCTCTCCAAGCAGCTTCACGACCAAACGGGAGCCCATGCGGACGCCCTCAGGAGCTACCTCAGGCTCGACCCGTCCTCCGTGGCTTTGCTTCCGGCTCGATCGGCCCTCGAGTTGGGGGGCGAAATTCGCTCGCTGGCGGTGGGTTTCGGCGCGGCGGATCAGGTCTCAAGCGAGTTGGAGAACCTGATGCCGAGGCTGCGGCTGAATCTCTTTGCGGCCGTGCCGACCGATCGGGGCCTGGAAGCTCGTTACTTCAACGTCCAGCAAGGGTCGCGAGCCTCCGGCGTAGCGCTCGTGCTCATCCAAGCGCTCATCGCGCTGCTATTCGTCGTCAACACGATGGTCGCAGGAGTGTACGAGCGGACGCGGGAGATCGGAATCTTCAGCGCGATTGGCCTTGCGCCCAACCATGTCGCCCTGCTCTACTTCGCGGAGTCCCTGGTCTATGGGGTGCTGGGCTCGGTACTGGGCTATTTCTGCGCGCAGGGCTTGGGCCGGTTCCTCATCGCTACCGACGCGATTCCGGGCCTGTACGTCAACTTCAGCGCGACTTCGTCGGTGCTGGCCTCGCTGATGGTGGCGGGAGTTGTTTTGGGGAGTTCGCTCTACCCTGCAAGGATCGCGCGAAAGATCGCTGCGCCCGCCCTCGACGACGAGTTCCGGTTGCCTCCGCCCGATTCAGACGAATGGACGGTGCCCTTGCCCATCCGAATCTCCGCCGAGGAAGTGGACGCGCTTTTGGCTCATCTCAAGCGGTGGCTCCTGGCCTATGAGGACTTCACGATCGGTGACATCGTGACCGCTGAAGTCCGAGGGGCGGACAAGCCGCTGGCGCCCCTTGGCTCCCAGGTCTGGCTTGCGCCTTACGATTTGGGGGTTTCGCAATCGATCGAGATTCGCGCGGAGCCTTCCGAGGTCGAGGGCGTGTTCGGAATCGAGGTCGCCATCGGGCGATTGAGCGGAGAACCCGCGAATTGGGTTCGGACGAACCGGCGGTTCCTCGAAGCCTTGCGGCGGCAGTTTCTCATTTGGCGGGCGTCGGACTGACCAGCCGCGAGAATAGCGTCTCGTCGGCAGTTCGGTAGGCGTGCGCCCCGACCGCTTGCGCGGGACTCCCCTCCCGCACTCGAACGTCGCCTTTCGTAGGATCGACCAGCCCAGGATCGAGCCCATAGGTTCCTCCGGTTTCAGAAGTGGGAAGCTGAGGGCGACTCGAAGAGGGCTTGTCGGAACAGTACCAGAAGTTGCGGCCGAACCTGAACGACTCCGGTTGGGTGCCCGGCCCCACGTTGACCCCTCCGCTGAACCACCGATCCGAGCGAAATACGATCAAGTTGCTCTCGAACCGGCCGTCGCGACTGGCTACGAATCCCGGTTCTCGGGTCTCCTGAAGGATGCGGAACGCCCAGCGTTCGGGTTCGAAAACCGTGTTGAAGCGGAACACCGCGCCATCGACCCCGACAAAGGCAATCGGGGTGACCCCTCCGACAAACTCGCAGCCCTCTACGGTGATCGACTTCGCCTCGTACTTTCCGTTCGAAGGCATGTCCGAAAGGGGCGGTCGAAAGTACTCGAATCCGGTACTGCCGCCTGCGTTGACGCCTCGGTGGCCAGGGTTTTCGAACCGGCAGCGCACGACGGAGATTTCCGATGAGCCCCCTTTGGCTTGGACTCCGCTATCCCCACCGGCGCGAAACGTGCAGCCGACGATCTTTCCTCGATGGCAGCCCACCATGTCGATCCCCGAGCCTCCCCATCGCTCCACCACCGAATCGGCGACCAAGAAATCGTCGATTCCGGAGAGTTTGATGCCGTCATGGTTGCCTTGCGGAAGGTCGGAAACTCTGATGTTCCTCAGAACCACATGATGCGAAGGTTGGCGCAGATTGCCCCCATCGTCGATGTTGAGGCCGTTGGTCTTCGCGCCCGAGATGGCTAAGTCCCGGATTTCAAGGTGGCTTACCTTTGAAAACTGGAGTCCTCCTCCGACGAATCGGGGCGGAGATTTAGGGTCGGATGCGCGGATGAGGATGGGCCGTGCAAGGGAGCCCCGAAGACCCTCGAAGTGGAGTCCCCCCTGGTATTCGCCAGGTTCAAGAAGGACCTCGGTTCCGGGCGGGGCGTTCTGAAGAGCCCTCCGGAGTTCCTCGGAGTTCCTCACTCGAACTGCTGAGCCGCCTTGTTCGGCGGAGGGGAAGGCCGAATTCGCCGCGACGATTCCGGCAACGATCAGGGCATGGAGCGCTTGCATCTTGGACCGACTATAGCCGAACGCGCACCTCGACGCCACCTGCTACAATCCCCGCGTGATTCTGGTCATCGACAATTACGACAGCTTCACCTACAATCTCGTTCAGTACCTTGGCGTGTGCGGCGCGGAGGTTCAGGTCGCACGGAACGACGAGATCGGCCTGGAGGAGATCGCGCGTTTGCGCCCTGAGGGGATTTTGCTGTCGCCGGGACCCTGTTCGCCGGACCGTTCGGGCGTATGCCTCGATATTCTGAAGGCCGTGACCTCGCCGCATCCGCCTGCTGCGCTGGTGGGCGTGCCCGTCTTTGGCGTGTGTTTGGGGATGCAGGCGATGGGTCTCGCGGGGGGCGGAGAAGTTGGCAGAGCGAAGTCGATCATGCACGGCAAGGCATCGCAAATCGAGCACGATGGCAAGGGGCTGTTCGAGGGGATCCCCAGCCCGTTTCAGGCTATTCGCTACCACTCACTTGCTGTACTCTCGGACGCCGTGCCTCCAGGGTACGACGTGACCGCCAGGTCGATGGACGACGGCGAGATCATGGGAATCAGGCACAGGACGCTCCCGATCGAGGGCGTGCAGTTTCATCCGGAGTCCATCGACAGCGAACACGGAATGACGATGCTACGCAATTTCGTCCTGCGGTGCGGCGTACGATCTCAGGTCTGACTCTTAGTCCGCTTTCTTGCCCTGATCGAGCTGGACCATCGTTCCGAGTAGGGTTTTTTCCGCCGTACCCGCGTCGCCTTGGCGCAGGGCCCTGAGCGCGAGCGTCACTTCCTGCGCCTCGGCTGTCTTCCCCTCGGCGAAGAGCAGCGCCTGGGTCTTTTCGAGTTCTTGGATCGCGCCCATGACCGTAACCTGGCCCGTCTTGAGCCCCATCACCGTCTTCTCGACCGTCCGTGAGGTCTGAGCGATGTCAGCCGCCTGTCGAACCCGCGGGTCGACGGGAACCGAATAGGCCCCAGCGTCGGCAGAAAACTCGATCACGAGATCGAGGTCGATCACCTCCTGCCTTCCGCTCAGGCAATCGTCGTAGCGGAGACGCCCGTTGGCAACTCGGTAATGCCCGAGGGGGTGGTTGGGGAACTCCAAATCGACTACGTGCTGGATCGTAACCCCGCGCTCGAGGTCGGCGAGCGGAATCGTGACGGCCCGTTCTCCGGCCTGAGCTTGGGAGGAGCGTAGCTGCACCCACCTCGCCATTCGGAGATCGAGTTCGAGGTTGCGCGCCACGACGGTCATGAGCTTCTCGATTTCGGCGCGAAAGACCTCGGGCAATAGCTCAGGCTGAGGGATGTAATAGTAGTTGCCCCCCGACTTCTTGGCCATTCCCGCGAGAAGCTCCTCGTTGTAATCGGGTCCGAACCCGAGGAACGACATCGTCACCCCTCGCGCCTTGACGTCCCCTGCGAACTGAACGAGCGCGCCGTAATCCTTGACGCCGACGGTCGGTTCACCGTCGGAAAGCACCATCATCCTCGTGGCTCGGCCCGGATCGGTCACTTGTGTGACCTGTTGTAGCCCATACGCGATGCCGTCATAGAAGTTCGTCGTGTTGCCGGGCACGATCCGCTGGATGGCGTCTTTGATCGTTTGCCGGTCGGTGACGCGCTGAGGCCGCATCATCAGATCGACCGTTTCTTCGAAGGTGACGATGCTGAGTACGTCTTCAGGGCCGAGCAGATCGACCAGCCGCGTGCAGGCTTGTTTGGCAAATTCGAGCGGCGGACCTTCCATCGAACCCGACCGATCGAGCACAAGGCACAGGTTGAGGGGTGTGCGGCTGCCGGGTAGGCCGCTCGGCGCATCGCTTCCGACCGCGTGAATCTCGATCAGAAATTGCTCTCGGGCGGGGCCGTTGGCGAGGGTTACCGCCCGTCCAGGGACGATGCTCGCGCTCAGGGCCTTTTCCGGGGTCAAGGCCGCTGTTCGTCCTGCGTCCGGCATTGCGCCGAGGGCTTGCGTCCGCATCGGATCGGAGCTGGGCGCGCCGGTCATTTGCGTGCGGTTCGGGTCGAGTCTTTCAGTTCGATCCATCGGTCGTTTCTCTCTGGTTCCGTGTCAGGGCGTACTCTATTCGACGCGAAAAGTCGTCGTGCCGATCCGAATCAGGTCTCCCGGTTTCAGGATTGCAGTCTGCACTCGCTGATTATTGACGTACGTTCCGTTGGTGCTGCCGAGGTCTTGAATCATCAATCCGGAAGGCCCAGCGGTCAGGCTCGCATGACGCCGCGACGCCGCGTGGTCATAGCTTAGCCGAACGCCCGCGCCTTCCCTCCCGATTTCGAGAGGTTGGAGCACTTCGATTCGCTGCCCGACGAGGGGTCCGTCGAGGGGTGTGAGGGCGGGCCCGGAAGCGGGCATGGGCGCTGAGGGGGGAGGGATGGCGGCCGTGGGTTGGGAGGGTGGCATGGGCGCGGGCGTCTGTGCGCCGGCGTAGGCGGCGGTAGCTGCCGGAACCTGAGCGGGAGCCGGCGCGTACGGACCCGCTCGCATCGCCTCGGCCGCGCGGGCAGGCGCTGAGCCCTTTCGAAGCATGAACACGAGAGTATGCGTTGCGATTTGAATCTGTGCCCCGTCGAGAAGCTGCGCTTGGCTAATCCTCTGCCCGTTGAGACCCGTTCCGATCGGGCTCCCGCCATCCATGAGAAAGTACGCTTGGCCTTGACGCACGATGCACGCGTGCATGGGCGCGACGTTGGGGTCGCCAAAAAGCGGAACGTGGGCAGTTTCGCTTCGTCCAAGGAAGGTCTGTGTTGCGTCGATCGCCCATTCCTTCCCCTCGTTCCGCCCCAGTACCAGCCGAACCCAAGCTGTCCGCGTGACGCGGTCGATGATGCCGACGAAGAGCCCGATCATCCCGCCGATGGCAATGCCCATGACCGCGCGGCTGACCATCCCAACCTCGCCCTGAACCGTTGGGATGCCGTCGACGACCGTCGTCCGTCCCCCGCGCAGGTCGAGCACGAGCGTTCCCAACAGCCCGCCGATGGGGTCAAAGACGATCCCGGCCGCCACGCCGCCCAGCAAGCCCCCCACCGCGCCTACGAGAATCCTTCGGGGCGTCAGGCCCCCAATGCCGATCGCGGTACCCAGAAGCAAACCCAACGGCGCGAGAGCGAACACCCTGGCGGGGATTCGGTGGGCCATCGAGTAGTCGCCAACAAAGATGTCGTGCGGGAAAAGCCGGAGGAGCGCGCCGCCGAACCGGTATCCGAAGTAACTTCCCACGAGACCCAATCCGAGACCGATCGCCAGGCCGCGAAACGAATGAACCTTGCCGCCTTGGAGGAACCCATGAAGGAGTCCGAGAGCCCCCCCGATCAGCGCTCCCAGCGTGAGCACGAACTTGAGTTCGACGGACTCCCAAGTCGGGTCGAGGAGTTCGACCGGGAACTGGCGCTCCCAGATCACCCACGCCAGCAGCCCCATCGCCGCGCCCACCAGGAACTTGAAGAATATCTGGCCCATCGCTACCTCTGGAACCGGAACTTCGCCGCGCCAAACAGCAGTTCGTCTCCCGGCTTCAACTCCACTTCCTGCGCAACGCGGACCCCATTCACGAACGTGCCGTTGGTGCTGCCGAGGTCTTGGACGAACACGCGGCTGCCTTCGACACGAATCTCGGCATGGCGTCGAGAGACCGAACTTTCGTCCGCGATCATCAAGTCCACGCCCGCATCCCGGCCCACCACGACTTTCGACGACTCAAGGGCAAACGCGTCGCCCGAAGAGTCGATGAGGCGGGCGAGACCTGGGGGAGAGGCTGGGCTTGGGGCCGACGTTGGCTCGGCGTCGGCGAGTTCGATTTTGGGAGGAGGCTGAGGGCGGATCGGGTCGAGGGGAGGGGCAGGGTCGTCTTCGGGCTTGCCGGGAATCTCAACGCCCAAATCCGAGAGCTTCTTCTCCACCGTGTCGCGGTTCTTCTGGAGCCAGCGATAGAGTCCGTAACCGACAGCCACCGCCAGCGCGAGCGCGATCAGGAATGCGGCGGCATTCCCCCACGGATTGACCCTAAGCTCGCCCGCGGGCGCAGGACCCGCTCGGCCGTTCGCATCCAGCGCGCCCTCCGAACCGATGACTTGCGTGGGGTTGGGGAGCGAGCAAACGAGCGTAGGGACCGCGTCCTTCCTCTCCCGCAACACTTCGAAACGGTGTACTGAAGGGTCGGCCTCCGCTCCCTCCGACCGATACCGCACCGTCACCTTCGCTTCGCCCAACCGGACAAACCAAAACTCGGCGATGCCCTTCGAACTCGAGTCGATCAGTTGGGTTTGCTCCCGGCCCCCATCGTCGATCTCGACTTGCGCCGTTTCCACCGGACGGCCCTTGTACTCCACGCGAACTTCGACCTTCGCCGCGAATCCAAACGACTCCGGCTTGAGCGGCCAAGGAGACTTCAACTCCTTGACGGCCAGCGAATGCGCGTTGCCCGAAATCTCATCCCAGACCAAGAGCCTGTCTTCGGGTTTGGCGTCTTGCAGCGCGAAGCTGAACCTAGGGGCCTCGAGTACGGACGCAGATTCCGGCGCAGAGGAGGGAAGCTCGCTCGCAACCCAAGCCTTGAGCCGGGCCCCTTCCTGCGGCTGAAACTCGACGGTTCTGGGCGTCTGCGCCGAGGACGACGCGACGACCGCACCCAAAAGAAGCGCTGCTACTCGTCTTCGCAACTTGAAGTTATGGTAGCACGGGCGCGGGGCAACATTTCTGCAACTTCGGTCGCCAAGTATCCGACATTCCCCACCGTACAGGCGCAGTAATCCGCCGCAAGGCCATGCCAATACACCCCGCACAACGCTGCGTCGATGCACGGAAGACCCTGAGAAAGAAGCGTGCCGATCACTCCGCTCAGGACGTCACCCATGCCGCCACTCGCCATCCCAGGGTTGCCTGTGGTGTTGACGAAAGCGGGAAAGCCCGGATAGCCGACGAGCGTGTGCGCGCCCTTCACCAGAGCGCAACTGCCGAACTTGTCCAGCACCGCTTCGAGTGTGCCAAACCGGTCGGACTCGATCTCTGCGACGCTGAACTCGAGCAACCGACTCAGCTCGCCCACGTGAGGAGTGAGTACGACTTCCCCGCGAGGAAGCCTTACGCCTTTCGCGACCGCGTTCAAGGCATCGGCGTCCACGACCGTAGGAACTCGCCAGTCCTTCCAAAGCTCCTTGAGGAATCCCTGAACGGCCTCCCCTTGGGTGAGACCTGGCCCGATCACCGCCGCATCGAACTTGGGATCGAACGACAATAATTCCTGCGCGGCTGACGGACCGAGAACGCCGCCTTCCTCGCTGAGCGGTAGCAGCACGACCTCCGGCATGTTCGTCGAAATCGCCCTACATACGTCTGCGACCCCCGCGACCGAAACCAGCCCTGCGCCCGACCGGAGCGCTCCGAGTGCCGCGAGCGCGGCTGCGCCCGGCATCCTCGAGCTTCCTGCGATGATCAAGACCGAGCCGTTATCGCGCTTGTGCCCGCCCTTCATGCGTTCGGGGAGAATGTCCCCCACTTCCTCCTCGTCGATCAGGCGAGCGTCGGTGGGGGTTTGCAGGAGCTCCTGCGGCAGGCCGATATCGGCGACCGTCCAATATCCGGCCCTTTCGAGTCCGGCTCCCTGAAAGAGGAACTTCTTGGGCAAGCCGAACGTGATCGTCCGCAAGGCCCAAACGCTCTCGCCCATTTCTTCGCCCGAATCGCAATCGATGCCGCTCGGGATATCGACCGACACGACTGGAACTCCACTGCAATTGATCGCCCGAATCGCCTCGCGAATCGGACCGCGAACGGCGCCCTTCGCGCCAGTGCCCAAGAGCGCATCCACGACCAAGTCGCGACACCCCAGGCAGTCCAGCTTTTCCTCCCAATCAGGATGGTCCGCAAACCGGCACTCGATCCCGGCCTTCTCGGCTTTATCGAATTGCTTCTTGCAGTCGGCCCCCAGTTCGGAGGGCTTTGCCGCGACAAACACATCGACGGTGTATCCAGCCTGCTTGGCGAGACGTGCCACCACAAAGCCGTCGCCGCCGTTGTTGCCTTTGCCGCAAAACACGGCGATCCGGCCCCGCTCGGGAAGCATCGCCTTGAGGGCCTTGAGCACCTCTTTCCCCGCGCGCTCCATCAGCGTGGCCGCTGAGAGCTTGTACTTGGAGCGGGCAAGGGCGTCGAGGTCTTGCGCGTGTTTAGAAGAGGCGATCCACATGGTTGGTTGAGTTCATTTCGTACTACGCGTCGCCTTCTGCATCGTTCGCCGAATAGCGTCCGGCGAAGCGAACGACGCCCCCGCAGCCCACATGCAAGTACTTCCTATTTCGCGGAAGGCGTCGCTTGCGGCGAAGGTGAGTGCCGCACTTGTCACAAGTGTAGCGCACCTCGGACCTGCTGGTGTTTCGCCTCACACCGAAGTCGTGATGGACCTTGGCCTCTGCGCCAAGGTCGGACATCGCGAGCTTCCACGCAGGTCCATGCCCTCGGCCCGCTCGCCCCGCCCGCTCAAGCGCAAGGAGATGGGCGAACTCATGCACGAGCGTATCGTGGACCTTCTGGAGGTCGTCCAGCACGAGCCGGCTCAGGCGAATCCCCGGTGGGTCGTAGATCGCCATTCCCGCCGTCACCCGATAGGGCGCCCATTCGAGCACTGGCGAGTGCTTCAACGGAAACCGAACGAGCAGCCCTGCGAGAAGCTCGCTGGCGTATCGTCCCAACTCCTCGCTTGGGGGCGGGTAAACCCTCGTGGCCATGGCCGGATCGATCGTTGTCCGCGCAAGGCGGCGCCTACATACCGAGGCTCTTCAACAACCCTCCTCCGCCAAAGTCCCTCGAAATACTGAACCACTTCCGAGTCTCGTACTTGTCGCAAATCTGCGTGACGCCCTGATCGGTACGCTCCGCGGGGCGTCCGATCCGCTCCTCGCTCTTCCCCTTCATCGAGAGGAGGGCCTGCAAAGCGCCTTCCCGGTCGGTCGATGCGTTATCCACAGCCTGTACGATGTCGAGGATCATCGCGCCGGTTTCGCGCAAGACCTGATCGTACTGGTTGCGGATCGGCACGCACTCTTCGGGCGGAGGAACCGAAAGGAACTCGTCGTTGAGCGACACCCACGCGCGCGTCATCGACTCCATGTCGGTTGTCGCCTTCTCGATGGTGGGAGGCGTCTGGTTCTCGTCCAAGCCCTCCAGGTCGCCACGAAGCAAAGCCTCGATTTCGGACATCGAACCCCCGAGTTGCAGTGCTGTCATCGTCGTGATCGCCGTGGCGAGATGCTCACGGGAGAGATCACCCCGCTTGCGCTCGATCCGTTCGAGGTGTTCCAACCACCTCCGGACGTCGTCGGGCATGAACCGTTTTGAGTCCGGAATGGGCAAACTCGAGCCGCCCGCTTGCCCCGGCGACGAAAGCATCCTTGAATCTTGTGCTGAACCCTCTGCGGGCAGGGCCGGGGGTTGCCCCGATTGCCCTTGCGCGGCGAGCGATTGAGGCCGAAAGACGCTCCCGGCTGCCCTCAAAAGTCCCGTTTCGTCCAGGGCGAACAGGAGTCCCGCAAGGACCAAGATTGCCCCGATCACCCCGACGATGAGCCGCCGACCGTTCGCGTGCGGCGTCGCATCGACAAGGGGAATCGAGCCTCCGCTCGAGGCCAGCATCTGCCCGCAATGCATGCAGAAGGCAGCCCCAGAGGCGAGTTGGCGGCCACAGCGAGGGCAGTTCATAACTTCTTAGACGAGTCGATCCGGCTTGGGATTGCGTTTGCCAGGTCGATCGGGATGCCCGCGATCCCGAAAGTGCGGAATAACGTACATAGAATATACAGCGAATCGAAGAATTTGACGCAGGAAGCTGACGAACATGAACCCCAGGCCGTCCGAACATCCGATCCAGGCGTTCTTCGAAGAGGCCGTGCATCGCTCGCTCGCTCATAAGCTGGGGATGCCCGGATACGAAGACGTCGAATCGTACCTTGCCGCGATGCTGGTGCGGTTCGCGCATCGGGAGCGCCTCTTCGCGCTTCGAGACTGTGACGGCAACCAGCTCGAACGCATCGACGATATGCTTCCCGAAGGCGATATCCGGCAGAATGCCATGACCTTCGAGCGCGAGCGCGAAGTGCATCGCCACATTGGCGACTACCTGCTTTTCTGGTCGGGCATGTTCCCCGAACACCTCCCGAACGCGACCGGAGCTCCCACGATCCCAGACGCCGTTCGTCAAGGAAGCGAAAGCTACGAGATCGTGAGCAGCTTCGATTATGTGCCTTTCGATGCCGAGGCCCCGCTGTATCGGAAGTTGAGCTTCGAGTTCGAGACGTTTCGAGTCGGGCTCTTGTTGGTTCGGGAGTCGCTTGCTGGGCTCCGTCCCCCTCGCCAAGCCTAGGGACCCCGCTGAAGAGCAGTTCCGAAAAGGCCAAAAGTGGGCGTTTCTGGCTCGCTGCCGGCCAAGGCACAGTTCAATGAACCGGGACGACAGAACCCGCCGACATCGGTTTTCAGCAGACTCTTAAGGCAACGCGCGGGCTCGCCTCAAGGGAACCTGGGGGTACGATCTCGTGCGGGAGTGGATGGGTGCTGGTGTGCCCCTCGGTCTTCAAAACCGGTGTGTCCTCTTACGGGGACGGGTGGGTTCGATTCCTACACATTCCCGCCATCGGCGTCTTGGCTGAACCCGTTTCGTGCGGGGTCAAAGTCTCCCCTCTTCCACCTCGAGCAGGGTGTCTGACTCCCTTCTCCCCTCGGTGCCGGGTGGGTCGGACACGCGGAGGGTTCGTGCCGTTTGCCCGGGAAGGTTCTGAATCCCATCGTCGGAGCCGTGGGAAGGGCGCTGGATGCCCTGCGTATCTGGGAGCGCCCGCGGCTCGCGGGCCAAGTAACACGAGCACCCCGAAGGACGCGGCAGAAGGAGGCAGGCACTCTCCTCGGCAGGGCCCTGTGAGACCCAAATCTGGGTGCCACCCCAAACTTGCTTTGGGGTGCAGCTCACCGCCCCCTTGCGCGATCCCGCGGCGGGCGCCCTTCCCTCAGTGCCGGGTGGCCCCGTCGGACACGAAGGGCAGACCGGGGAAACGAACGCGCTTCCTTCAGCACCGGGTGGCCCGGTCTGACTTGTAGAGCAGGCCGGAAAAGCCCAGGAGCTTGCTGAAACAAGTCCCCGGAGGGGATGCAGGTCGTTAGCCGGGGGCCAAAGGCTGGGATGCCCCGCGTCTCTGGGAGCGCCCGCGGCTCGCGGGCCAAGTAACACGAGCACCCCAAGGAGCGCGGCAGAAGGGGACAGGCACTCTCCCCGGCAGGGCTCCCGGAGACCCCATCCGGGTGCCACCCGTAAGTTGTAGACCCATCTCATGGGACGGCCACCCGCCCGGACTGGCTCCGTGGTCGCGACAGAGTTAGGCCTGCGTCTTCTGGCCCGATGCGGCCTCCTGCAGAATCCTCACGATCTGCTCCTCGGTGAACTTCGATCTCTTCATGATTGCCTCCAGTTTGAACCAGAGAACTACTTTTCTGACGTCTTCAATTCTGGGGGGCAGACCAATCCGGGATTCATAGTCGTAGGCGAGCGTGGCCGTATCGTTCCCGACGGTGACCGCGGTCGTCCTCCCGGCCGCATCGTAGGTGAATGACTTGACCGTCACCTCTGCTGACTGCGCGCACATTGCCCGCTCCCCCTGGCCAGAGACGCTGAAATTGCCGGGAACAGCCTACTGCTTCGCTCGTCGCCTGAGTATCCTGAAAAGCTTCTCACACCACTTGTTAGCGAAGAACAACAACCCGCATAATAGCGCAACAACCACACTAGGAATTGCAAACTGCCAAACGTATTGCACTAGGTACAGCTCGAAACCGTAGGGATGCTCGTATTGATGGGCAAGGAACGAAATCCATTTACTCGCTCCCACTGCCAAAACCCCGATCGCACACGATGCGACAGCAATACCACGTAGAGACAGTCCATCAAACCGAACAAAGACCGGAACGATGAGCAAAAGAACGACACACACAATAACTACTGCCCTAAGCAAAGAATCTATTGTAAGAAAGTCTGCAAATGGAAATATGATCTGAAGATCAGCCGAATCAACTGACAATGCAAATGCGAACACCATTCCACAGATTAGCTGTGCGTAGCGCATCTTCAGTTGATAGCGGGCCGTCATTGTCGCTGCTGCAAGTACTCTTTCCATTTGACTGGTTTATTGTTATCTGACGAGGGTACGGTCCCATTCCAATCCATGTAATCCACAACGAGTTTTATTTTCTTAGTTAGTTTACCAAGTTTATCAATGATCTTTATATCGTTCGGCCCGATATCGATGCATCCAATTGAACCGACAAACTCCCCACCGTGAAGAAAGTACCCTCCAGTTCGCCCTGGAACATCCGGCCCTCCCTTGAGGGGGATCCTTCGATCGCCCCAAGCGGGGCTGGGTGGATATCCAGCCCAGGGATAGGCAAAGATGTTATATGTTGCGTATTGATCCTCATTAGGATCTATGGAGTAGGTTCCTTCAGGTATGGGTCCGCCCCTCTGCCCTTGGTCGCGACGGCCCTTACCAGGTGCGCCTGAAAAGGCCGGTACAGAGTCAACTAAGGTACCATCATCGCGAAACCACTTGAGTTTGGTTCCGTTGAAGACCAGTGTAACCGTCCCAGTAGGGTCAGTGCGAACTAATGCTGCGCTTCCACAGTACCCATACCAATTCCGCCCATCCTTTACCGGGTCCCTAGTCAGAAACCTCCCCGTAGAAGGATCGTAGTACCTATGCCCCAGGAGCTTCAGGCCAGAATCCGGGTCGGATTGGTAGCCGTAAGGGCCGCCGTAGGCGAAGGGGCCGGACCAGGTTCCCGAAGACGAGGCGACGTTGCCGAAGGCGTCGTGCTGGATTGAGCCTGTGACGGATTGGCCGGTCGAGGTCTGGGAATCCCCGTTCTTGATTCCTGCGTGGTAGAAGGTCGTCGTAGAGGAGCGACGCTCTGAGATTGCGGGGGTGTAGTCCGCGCTGCCGTCCAAGAGCACCGGCGAGGTCACCGAAACCCCATCCCGAAGGAAGGTCTTCGACCCGCCGGAGTCGGTCATCCCCACCCTGGTATCGAGCCCGTTGTACGTAAACGAGTTCGTCGACTGGCTGGGGTACGTGATCCCGGTCACCCGGCTCTCATAGTCGTAGGTCAGCGAGGTGGTCCCGGCCGAGGTCTCGACCGCGGTCGTCCGCCCGGCCGAGTCGTAGGTGAACTCCTTGACCGTCTGCTGCCCGACGTTGACCTCCAGCAGCTTGTCGGCGTCGTCGTAAACGTAGTCCTCGGTGACCGAGTTCACCGTCCGCGTCAGGCGGTTGCCGTTGGCGTCGTACGCGTAGCTCGCCGAGTAGCCGTTCCTGGACTCAGAAACGAGCTGGTCGATGTCGTCGTAGCCGTAGCTCGTCTGCACCCCGCCCGTGGTGTGGGTCAGCACGTTCGACGCGGCGTCGTAGGTCCAGGTCTGCGTTCGGACCGTCTGGTTCGAGGAGTTCTTCAGAAGAACCTGCGTCACGCGGCTTTGAAACTGTACGGCCAGCTTCACGCAATAAGAAACAACTCTCGCCACAGCTATCGCACTACTCCAAATACTGCCTCATAACCCATGTAAACTGCAGGCGACTCAGACGAATCAAGAAGAGATCGAATCCGCTTCCCTGTCAATCGATCGACCAGTTGCCAAGAGCAGCGATCTCCACGAACCTGCAAGACTCCTAGCTCTCTCAAACCAGAAGCCACAGCACAAGCAGGCCCGAACCGCCAAAGCTCCTTGCCCTCACGCGTAAGAGCTTTAACTAGCCGATACTCTCCCTCCCATCGATCCGTGACTCCTATTACGACCCCATTTGACGTAATCAAGACAGGCGCCACACCTCGCAGTGTCCCAACAATATCGCCATTGGCGCTTGCAACAACCGTACTGACATCAGCGATCCCACCGGAGTCTTCGGACCCGTCAATGGGAACAGTAAATCCGAAAGTCTGTCCGTCGTCTGCCCAGACGAACCCGACAAGAGAAGGTTCACTCCTTCCCCACAAGACACCTGCCTCCTCCAGTTGCTTTGCATCAATCTGAAACCTGCGATCGATATCCGCGCCAATAGCGTGGCATATCACGGTGCGCGCATCTTGATCGATAAACGCTATCCACCTCCCGTCGCTCGAAATGGCCCAAGTGCCAGATTCCATAAATTCTTGTGCTGGTGAGCGGACAACCGTTTGGCCGCTTACGCCTACTGAGAGGATTCGCCCTTTGTCGTCTTGTGCAGCAAACCCACGCCAGGCCTCCACCCAGGGCGATAGGCTGTAAATACTCACCTTGCTTGCAGACCCACCAGCACTGATGTGCGCAACTCTATCGGGGCTGACCGAAATCGAAGCTACATAGAGTGCTGCCCCATCTGTTGGTGCACAACAAGGAACTGTCATGCAGGCACCTGCAACAAAGCCCCTTACCATTTGTAGGATAAACCAACTCTTCATGACGTTTCCTGCCTGGTGCCCAAGGTACGCGACACGCCTAGTCTCTAGGCCGGTACACTTTGATAGCGCCGTTTCGTTTCTTCCAAGGGTCAACATAGGGCGTCCCGTCGTCAATCCAATGTCTCGTGCCATTACGGGTATCGAGGGAGGCGTCGATCACATCAATTTGATTGACATCAATGGTGCGGTTGACCTTTTTTCCGTTTTCCACGATCTGGATCTTTCGCTTGACGACTCGGCGTTTGTTTCCTACCACCAGAACGTGCCCATTGTTCATGTCGCCCTTATCAATGCAGATTAAATCGCCGGGCTGAAACCTGCCATCATTAGTGACGGTATCCCAATTTGTTAGGTTATCGAGTTTCGATGGAAGTTCGTGCGCTCTGCAATCGGTCCATTCGCCTGGGTATACGTGTTTGCGAATCCAATCCTCACAATCCTTAGGGCCCTTGCCGACCGCGCCCTCCGCTCGCTCAGCGGCTACCGTGCCTCTCGACTGGTCGCCAGCCGGGTCCACGCGATCTATTGGATTACTCTCGCAATACCCATACCAGTTCCTCCCATCCTTGATGGGATCCCTGGTCAGGAATCGGCCCGTGCTCGAATCGTAATACCTATGCCCGAGGAGCTTCAGGCCGGAGTCGGGGTCCTCTTGGTAGCCCCAGGCCCCTGCGAAGCCAAAGGGAGTAGAGGTGCTACCTGAGGAGGAAGTGAGCAACCCGAACGCGTCGTACTGACGGGTGTCGGTCGTGGACTGGTTGGTGTCGGTGAGCCTCTCGGTCGTGCCCAGGCGGTCGGGGTGATAGAACTTCGTGGCGCTCGACCTGCGCTCCGAGATCCCAGGTGTGTACATCGCTGCCCCATCCGAGAGCACGGGGTCCGTGACATACGCCCCGTCCCTGAGATAGGTCCTGGTTCCGGTCGAATCCACCTTGCTCACCCTGGTATCGAGTCCATTGTAGCTGAAACTGTTCGTGCTCTGATTCGGATACGTGATCTGCGTGATGCGGGATTCATAATCGTAGGCGAGCGTAGTCGTGTCGTTGCCGACGGTGACCGCTGTGGTCCTCCCGGCCGCATCGTAGGTAAAGCTCTTCACCGTATTCCCGCCTTGCGTGATGCTGGTCAGCTTATCGGTATCGTCCACCACGTAGTTCTGGGTCGTGCCGTTTAGCGCCTTCGAGGTCCGGTTCCCGTTCGCATCATAGGTATAGCTCGCCGAGTACCCGTTTCTGACCTCGGAAACCAACTGGTCGATGTCGTCGTATGCGTACTCCGTCATCACCGAGCTCACGCTCTTTTCCACCAGATTCCCCGCCGCGTCGTATTCGTAGCTTTCCGACGAAATCGTCGAGTGCGCGAAGCTTGCTCCGCGCTTTGCTCCCGCACCCGAAACACCCCAAAACGAGTTTGGGGTGCCACCCGTAAGTTGTAGACCCAACTCATGGGATGGCCACCCGCCGACTAAAAAAGTCAAACTCAAGGCTGGTCAGTCTTAGGGGTACCATTCAACTGAGCCATACACCCTTGCAGGATTTCTAGGTATGGCAGAATATCGGCCACTTGGTATCCATGAAACTCCACAGTCATTCCGTCGTCTTGAGTAAGAATTACCGCTTGCGTAAATCGAATCGCCATGCCTATGGCTGTGTTGTGAAACTCCGTGGCGCCCATGCTATTGTAAAGCACGCCAAGTTCCGTCTCTTTGCGTAACAATGCGTTCAACACGTCCATCGCTGACAATGAGTTAGGAGGTACAAATGCGGCAACACATTCCACATTGATTGCATATCCCCATTCGCCGCATGACAGCTCCCTTGAATTTGGTAGTACATAGATACTTGGAAGCTTGTCTGTAGCACAGTAGAACGTTGTATGATAATGGAAATAAGTGACTGTGGCCCCCGTTGAGAGGTCTCCACCGAAAAACCTCTCCGGAGAGTCACCTTCCCTTCCACCGGATCCCATCAATATCAGTGCCCTGGATTTCTTACTGAGCTCACAAAACAAACGGGGTACAAGTGATGCTCCTTGGTCCTGCATAGGACAGAGTACTTCGTCGTGCTCGGGCAAAGGGAAGCCTCGAACAATCACAGATGAGAAGTACGGAGATACCCTGGACAATTCTATCTCAAGGGGTTTAAGCGACGCGCGGTAATAGTCGAGGGCTCGGTCCATAGCGAATTCCATTATGGGACAAGGACGCGGCCCACGCGGGGCGCACTTCTGGCACCGATGGAGATAATAACGGGTATCGCTTCAGGAAACAGAACAGCCGCAAGAACTGCAACTACGATTGCTGTTCTTACGAACACCTGGTTCCAATCCACGTGGTCCCACATTGACTCAGGCTCGGGTGCTGGACAAACAGGTTCGGTGTTGACGTCTATTTCCTGGCCGGGGTCAAGGTGCACGTCCTCGCCTCTGCCTCCCTTTTCCCTTTTCAGCTTGAGTCCCTTTCGCTTGAGCTTGTGCCAGTGGTTTCTCTCTTTGTGTCCGCCCGCTCCGGGCTTGGCCTCGTCGAAGTCCAAGCCTTCTCTTCCGCCCGGTGCAATGAATCTCCGATGACCCTTCTCGTTTCCGTCATGCGGAATCTCCTTCCAACCATCGGGCAAGCCTGACGGGTCATTAGGCAGGATGATCTTGTCGAAACCCTTCGGATCTGCGAACCGGAGAGGGCTGTTGTGACAGTAAGAATACCAGTTGCGCTCTGACTTGACTATATCCCGAGTCAGGAACCTCCCCGTCGAGGGATCGTAATACCTATGCCCCAGGAGCTTGAGGCCGGAATCCGGGTCGGATTGGTAGCCGTAAGGTCCTCCGTAGGCGAAGGGGCCGGACCAGGTTCCTGAGGACGAGGTGACGTTGCCGAAGGCGTCGTATTGGACGCTGGCGGTGACGCTTTCAGAGGTGTTGGACTGCGAGTCCCCGTTCTTGATCCCGGCGTGGTAGAAGGTCGTGGTAGAGGAGCGCCGCTCCGAGATCCCCGGCGTGTAGGTGGCTGCGCCGTCGGAGAGCACCGGCGAGGTCACCGACACCCCATCGCGAAGGAAGGTCTTCGACCCGCCGGAGTCGGTCAGCCCCACCCTGGTATCCAGCCCATTGTAGGAAAACGAGTTGGTCGACTGGTTGGGGTAGGTGATCCCCGTCACCCTCGACTCATAATCGTAGGTCAGCGAGGTCGTCCCGGCCGAGGTCTCCACCGCCGTCGTCCGCCCGGCCGAATCGTACGTGAACTCCTTCACCGTCTGCTGCCCGACCTTGACCTCCAGCAGCTTGTCCGCATCGTCGTAAACGTAGTCCTCGGTGACGGAATTCACCGTCCGAGTCAGGCGGTTGCCGTTGGCATCGTACGAATACGAAGCCGAGTAGCCGTTCCTGGACTCAGAAACGAGCTGGTCGATGTCGTCGTAGCCGTAGCTGGTCTGCACCCCGCCCGTGGTGTGGGTCAGCACGTTCGAAGCCGCATCATAGGTCCAGGTCTGCGTGCGGACCGTGGAGTGCGAGGAGTTCTTCAAAAGAACCTGCGTCACGCGGCTGCGGACGTCGTACGAAACCGTCTCGTACATGCCGCTGTCCAGCGTCCTTTCGGTGACCCGCCCCCCGGCGTCGTAGGCAAACGCCGTGACCTCTTCGAACGGGTTCTCCAGGCTCAGTAGACGTCCCGCGTCGTCGTAGGCATAGGTGGTCACCCCCACCCCGTCCACGTCCATGCTCGTTCGGCGCCCGGCGTCATCGTAGGCGTAGGCGATCTCGCCCTCGGGGGTCTCCAGCAGCGTGAGCTGCGAAGCGGCGTCGTAGGTCCAGTTCGTCGTGCCGGTGGCGTCGGTCATCTGGGCGCGCCGCCCGGCGAAGTCGTAGCTGAAGGCCGTGTCGGTTCCGGTGGGATAGTCCACCCCAATCATCCGCCCCGCGTCGTCGTAGGCGTAAGAGACGGTCTGCGAGAGGGGGTTGGTGTAGGCCGACACCTGGCCGTTGCCGTTGTAGCTCCAGGTCTCGACCGAGCTATCTGCCAGCGTGAGGGTGTAGACCTCGCCCCTTGCGGTGTAGGCGTAGTTGCGGGTCTTGCCGCGCCCGTTGGTGACGCTGGTGAGCCACCCGTTCGAGTTGTAGGCGTAGGTCCCCGACTCCTCCTCGGCGTTCGTGACCTGGGTGAGCCTGCCCGCGTCGTCGTAGGCATACGAGGTGACCTTGCCGCGCTCGTTGGTGACGCTGGTGATCCTCCCCACCTCGTTGTAGGAGCGAAGAACCTCCTCCTCGTCGTCGTGGGTGATCACCGACAGCCGCCCCCACTCGTCGTAGGCGAACGACTCGGTGATGCCGTTCGGGTCCGTGACGCTCGTGACCCACCCCAGGGAGTTGTAGGCGATCTCGGTCAGCCCGTCCTCTGGGTCGGTGATGTCTGTGAGGTTGCCGCTGGTGTCGTACCCCAGCGTGGTGGAAGATTTCTCCTGTCTTGGGCAAACCTGCGATATAATATGAGCGACGGTCGGTATAAGAAGGGTCCGGCTACGTTGAGCTTGCCCGATACGAGATCGTCCGTCGACGGAGGAAACATGGTCCTGCTACGAAGAATCCTGGCCCTTTTTGGAGCGGTCGCTGTCCTCTCTGCTGCATTTTCTCTGACCCTATCAGAGGTGCGCGATCCAATTCGGTGTCCTATAGACCCGGAAACGCAGCAATGTTCCTTGAGTCCCACTGCCTGTCCCTCAGAATACTATTGTGCCCTAGTCGCACCGGCAACTTGTGAGTGCGAGCACTGGTAGTCGTGGCGGCGGCTGCATCGCAATATAGTGGGCCTCAGGCGATAACCCAAGGCATGAGGACAAAACAGCGGAACACGCCAGTCTCTGCACATTGGAAGCTGGTCGCCAGTATGGCTTGTTGGTTGCTTGCACTGACTGCGTCTGTTCTTGGCGTTGTACTATCCGTCCAAGCGTGTTTTCCTTACATTCCGGGCTTAGGTGCGGGATGTGCAGCTGGCGAAGCATGTTCTGCAGTTGCGTACAGTCGGTACTCGCACCTCTCTGGCGTACCCATCTCATTCATAGGTGTAGTGTACTATTCGATGGTCCTACTGATGCTGTCGTTTACCGGCCTTTGGCCCCGTCTTGTGTTTTTTGCCACGCTTTTGGTAGCTGGGGGAACGGTGGCTTCATGTTTATTGGTGTTACTTATGCATTTCGCAATTGGCGAACTCTGCGAGAGGTGCCTGGGCTCCGCACTTGCCAGTGGGATTCTCGCGTTATGCATGGCGTTAGGCGTTCGAGCGCCGAAAGTCACCGTTCCCGGGCGAATTGTGCTTGCGGGGCCTACGCTCGTTGCGTTGGCTCTCGTATACGCCCTCGTGGCAGAAGAAAGAGAACATGTGGCGTTGTTAGAAAGTTACTTTCCTACGCTTCAGGGTGACGCTCTCTTTGGCGAGACTCGCTCCGACCACATCAGATTTGGCGAGGGAACCACCGAAATAGTTATGTTCGTTGATATGCGATGCGGTGCGTGCCTTACGGAGATCAGAAACTTAAAGAGAAGGGCGCAGTTTGGAGAGAACTTGCGAGTTACGGTATTACACTTTCCACTTAGTATGGATTCGGTTTCATTTGATTTGGCTTGCGTGGCGGAACAGTACCAGTCAGCTTGGGTGTTAATGCGATTAATGGAAGACGGTCTAGATCACCGTCCGAAATCTCAACGCGAGGTCTCGAGTATCGCTGACAGTATTCTTTCGGGCGTGCGCCTTGAGTCGAGGTTTTCAATTGCCGAGGCGGCAAACTGGGTGAGAGAGAATGTGGCCATAGGACGCCATTTTGGACTGCAGGGAACGCCTGCGGTATTTATAGTAGCTGAGAAGTCTGCCAAGAGGGTCATTGTTGTTCCGTTCCAGGGACGCAATAATACTCAAGCAGTTGTTCAACGACAATGACGATGATTTCGATTCTCTCGCAGTTGATCGCCTTGGCCGTCGCAGTTGGGGCTGGAGACAGGTTTTGCACCTCACTCGGGACGCTTATCGCCCAGTGGAAGGAGGAACGCATCGTTGCTAAGGAAGTGAGCTTTCCCCAAGCGACGAGGGGCCTCTCGGTCTTCGGAATCTTGACGAGGCCCGGCGAAGAACGGCTCGGACTCTTCGAGCACGCTCTGCACCTCGAAAGGGACCAGGAAACCCCATCATGGTTCCGATCCAGCGAGTTGCGACGCAAGTTGCAGGCAACCGCGCTCGAGGACTTCCGAAGTGCGAAGCAGCAGTTGGCGTCCCAAGGAACCGGTAGCGTCCCTGAGCGGGGAAGCGACGGATTTCGAACGGCAGCCGAAGCGATCGCAGCCGCTCTGCGAAGCGGTCAGAGAGGTCCTTCTTGGTCATCCGGCCAGTTGGCTCCAGTTTGTCTCCAAGCGCTGCTGGAGGCAGATGAGTCCGAACTTGCGGCGTTGTGGGCGGGCTCTTTTGTACGATTCGGCCGTACTGAGAAGGGCCTCGAACGGCAATTCAAGACTGGGGCGCTTCGACAGATCGAAGGCTACTTAGCTTTGATGCAGTCCGCGGATCAAGCTTCGGGGCTCCCACCTGAGGAACGAATCGAACCCGCAGCCGTTGGCGTCCGAATCAGCAGAGACAATGACAAGTGGACGGTGATCGCTCGCGCCTTCGACCAGATGAACCGAGTGAAGGACACTTTCGGACTCCAGGCGGAACTTAAAGCTGCCCCGCGATATGCCTTGGACGACGAGAAGATGCGCCGGATTCGGTCCGTCCAAGTCCGTTGGCCCGCAAGCGTCCTCGCACTCTCTCGGGCTGCAGCACCGGGATCGGGTCAACCGGCAGGACAGGTAGGCGCGGAGATTTCCGCTTCGTCAGTTCGCGCGTTCGCCAAATCTCCCTGGAGCTTCCTCGCCGGTCCGATTCAGGATGCGCTTCACGATGCGGGATTTGAGGAAGCGCTGGTCGTGTGCGAGGAACGCTGGATACTGCCTCTCATTCGATCTGCGGGCGTTGGAAAATGGCAGCTTTTCGAGGTATTGGCCGCCGCTAGCGAAGTAGCGCCGGTCGAGGTCTTAGAAATCGACGGCGTAATCGTCATTAGGCCTCGGAACTTGCTTGCCTCAGAGTCGTCGACGTGGAATGCCGACCCTGCCGTGAGGTATGTCGATAGCGTGGGTGCGCGATATCAGGAGTCGATCGACGACTTTGTAGCTCTCTCCGGTGCGGCTGGGAGCCCTGATCTCTATGTGTTGTGTCAGGCGACTCGTCGGCTTAGCCAGCGGAGTGGAGTCGAGCTACTTTCCGACACTCCTCCTTTACGACTCTGTCAAATGCTGCTTCAGCGAGATTACTGGACGCGGGTTCGGGCGGGGGAAGCGGTCTCGATCCTAGATACCGCCGAAGACCTAACAAGCGCTCGCGACATCATCGAAGAGTGGCTGCCCTTTATAGATGCCGTTGAGCAGGGTCCAAATCCAAGACCGGCGCTGATGGCCGCCGAAGAGTTCTTGTCGCAAGCTACCTTCTCCTTGGACAGCGATCAAAGGGAGCAATTCAGTCCAATGGACGACTTAGGGACTGGAGCTCTTCCGGTACGATTCGACCCGCGGGAGTACGGGAGCTTCCTGCGGCGAATCCTTCCTCCCGACCTTGACGATAGTGCGGTACTCGCTCAGTATGCCTACCGAGTCAGCGTAAGTCGTCTGCGGCTGAAGTGTAGCTTTCGCAATGGCCAGGCAGTCTTCGTTCCATTCGGAACTCGCCCCACAAGAGCCCCCTCACCCCAAGCGCTCAGCAGCCTCAGCAAGGAGCAGATCGATGCCATCCTGCGGGGCTATCGGGGCACTATTCCATTGGGCGGCATTGACCGCTAAGTGCAGAGCACGATCGCGGGTCAGGGTCTTGGATTGGGGGGAGGCGCCGCATCTTATGCCCGCCGTAACTGTTACCAGAGGAACCTGCGGGTCGCCGGGAGTACTCCCTGCACAGGCATTCCAAAGGCCGATCTGTGAAAAGCCCCACCCGGATTGCGTTAGTGTCCCAGCTCGTGGTGTAGAAAGAGGCGCCATTCCGTCCGGTTGCTTTGTGAGAAGTCAACGGAGGACGAGAATGGCAAACAATAGCATAGCGCTCTTGGAGGGCGCGGAAGTTAGGGACATGCTTCGAGAGTTGGTCAGAGACGCACTTTCGGAGCTGATGGAACTCGAGGTGGAGGCTCAAAGGGAGGCTTCAGACCGGAAGACCTGGAGAAACGGGTACCGCGACCGCAGTTGGAAGACGCGCGTGGGAGACGTAGAACTCCGGATTCCCAAGCTCCGCACGGGCAGCTACTTCCCGAGCTTTCTTGAGCCTCGCCGGGGCGTGGAGAAGGCTCTCGTGAGCGTAATTCAGGAAGCGTACCTGCAAGGGGTTTCCACCCGGGCGGTGGACGATCTGGTGCAGGCTCTGGGAGGCTCCGGGATCTCCAAGAGCGAGGTCTCTCGCCTTTGCCTGGAGGTCGAGGGGCGGGTTCGGGAGTTCCTGGAGCGTCCGCTCGAGGGGAGCTTCCCTTACCTCTGGCTGGACGCTACCTACGTGAAGGTTCGCGACGGCTCTCGGATCGTGTCGAAGGCGGCGGTGGTGGCGATCGGACTGAACGAAGAGGGGCGCCGCGAGGTTTTGGGGATGCGCGTCGGGCACGCCGAGACGGAGGAGTTCTGGACGGAGTTCCTGCGCTCGGTCCTCGACCGGGGCCTTCGGGGGACGAGGCTGGTGGTCTCAGACTCCCACTCGGGGCTCAAGAAAGCGATCGAGCGCTGCATGGGCTGCCAGTGGCAGCGCTGCCGGGTGCACTTCATGCGCAATGTGCTGGCGCGGGTTCCCAAAGGGCGCAAGGAGATGGTGGCCTGCCTGATCCGCACGGCTCTGGCTCAGGCCGATATAGAGACCACCAAGGCCAAGTGGCTGGAGGTCGCCGCGCATCTGGAGGAGACCTTTCCGGAGGCGGTTCGGCTCATGCGGGAGGCGATGGAGGACGTGCTGGCGCACCGGGCGCATCCGCCGGGTTTGTGGCCGCAACTGGCCTCGACCAACGGGCTGGAGCGGCTCAACCGGGAGGTGAAGCGCCGCGCGGACGTGGTGCAGATATTCCCGAACGAATCCGGGGTGGTGCGGCTGGTGGGAGCGATCCTCATGGAGCAGCACGACGAATGGCAAGTCTCCCGGCGGCAGGCTCCCAAGGAGAGCCTCGGGCTGCCGAGCACGAAAAACGACGCGCTGCTCGCAAGAGCAAGCGGATGGTGATATCATGGAACAGGCGGATGGCGCCCACTACACCACGTCCTGGGACACGACCTGATTGCAGCGCCCTTTGGGCAAAATCCGCCGCCGCCAGCAAAGCGCCGTTGATCCCGGCCGAACCCGAGCTGTAGGCAAGGCTGAAGACGAGCGCGATCGAGACGAGCCTGCCGAAAACCCCCTTCCGCGCACGCCCCCTCATGCCCTTACTTATACAACACATTCCGCCAAACGTCAAGAGCAAAATTGGGAGTGCTTTTTGGGGCACCTATTGGAGAGCCAAGCCTCATCACCGAAGAGCGGCCAAACGACCTATCACTTCTATAATCATAGAAATATCGCGCATAATGGGATCATGGCGACGGATTCCATCGTTCTTCAACTCAAGGCTCTGGGCGAGCCCACAAGGCTGAGGATTTTCGAGTTCTTGTGCCGGTGCGCTTGCCCCGTCGGCATCCTTGAGGACGGCTCCGCCACGTGCGAGCTTCCTCAGGCTGCGAGCGGACGGCCCGTCCAGCCGACGGTCGGCGAGGTGTGCTGTTTCGTGCTCGGCTCCGACCGCATCCCATCGACGCTCAGCTTCCACCTCAAGGAGCTCAGAAACGCTGGGCTGATTCGCATGGAGAAAGCGGGCCGAAGGCACATCTGCTCGGTCGAGGCCGACGCAGCCAAGAGGTTGGCGGAGTACTTCCAAACTCATGTTCAGGCCATGGAATCTTGTTGCCCTGGAGGCAATTCATGAAAGAACCAACGACCCACGATTCTCCCCCTCAGATCCGCGAACTGGTCAAGGCCGAGTACGCCAAGACCGCGAGCAAACTCCTCGAAAGAAGGGCCAGTTCGTCGTCCTGCTGCAACTCGACCGGATGCTGCGAATCTGCCGACCCCATCAGTTCGGAGCTCTACACGGATTCCGACGCCGCAATCGTTCCCAAGGGCGCGCTCGAAGCCTCGCTGGGGTGCGGCAACCCGACCGCGCTCGCCCAGCTTTCCGAGGGCGAAGTGGTCCTCGACCTCGGGAGCGGGGGCGGCATCGACGTCTTGCTCTCAGCTAGGCGTGTCGGCCCCAACGGGTTCGTTTACGGGCTCGATATGACCGAGGAGATGCTGGCGCTCGCGGAAAGGCACAAGGCGGAATCGGGGCTGACGAACGTCGAGTTTCTCAAAGGTCACCTCGAGGACATTCCGTTGCCCGACGCCAGCGTCGATGTCGTCATCTCGAACTGCGTGATCAACCTCTCGGGCGACAAGCCGAAGGCCCTCGCTGAGGCGTTTCGCGTTCTTAGGCCGGGCGGCCGCTTTGCGGTGTCGGACATGCTTGTCGAGGGCGAACTGTCGAATGAGGCTAAGAACGACGTGAAGCTCCTTGCCGGATGCATTGCCGGCGCGGTTTCCCCTCAGGAATACGCCGACCTGCTCGCTGGAGCGGGCTTCACCGGCATCAGCATCGAAGTCACGCGAAGACTGGTTCTTCCCGATGGCGCGACCTGTTGCGAGGACCTCGTGGAAACGGGCGACTCGCCTTCGGACGCCGGCGTAGCGGTCCTGAGCGCGTATATTCGAGCCTCCAAACCCTCCGATCCGCTATAACAGGGAGGTGAAGCAGGCGCGGCTTGCGATACTCGTCGGACCCAGGGGCAGGGGCAGCAATATGCGAGCCCTTGCCCTTGCGTGTTTTGCAGGCGAACTGACTGCCGAAGTGGCTGTGGTGGTGTCACCCCGCGACGGGACGCCCGCCGTGGAGTGGGCGCGGGATCACGGCATTCCGGTAACGATCCTGGACCCGGGCAGCGAGGGTTATGCCGAGCGATTACTGGGGGCGCTGCGTGAGGCTCAGGTTGGCTGGATTTGCTTGGCCGGTTACCTGCGGCTGCTTCCCGCTGACGTGCTCCGAGGGTTTCCGCAAAGGGTCCTCAACATCCACCCGGCGCTCCTGCCCAGGTATGGGGGCAAGGGCATGTATGGGATGAAGGTGCATGAGGCCGTGCTCGAATCGGGCGATTCCGAGTCGGGGTGTACGGTCCACTTCGTCGATGAGTGTTATGACGAGGGCGAGATCGTTCATCAACTTCGGTGTCCGGTTCTCCCTGGAGACACCCCGGAAAGCTTGTCGGAGCGAGTCCTGGAACTGGAGCACTTGGCCTATAAGCAGGCGTTGCAGAAGTTATTGAATGATGGCGAAGAATAACGATCTCCCGCGTCAGGTATCGGGTCTGCAACTGTGGATTGCGCGCATTTTCGCCACCCCACTGCTGTGGATTCTCGGTCCCATTCGCGTTCGGGGGGGCTACCGCGTGCCCCGCGAGGGCGGGCTGTTGGTTCTCTGCAACCACAGGTCCGACATCGACCCGGTACTCGTGCAGTGGGCGTGTCGGCGGCCGATTCATTTCATGGGGAAGAGCGAGCTGTTCGAGATGCGAGTCTTGGGGCGGGTGATGAGATCCTTCGGCGCCTTTGCGGTTCGCAGGGGAGAGCCCGACCGTGCCGCCATCCGAATGGCCGTCGAGCTTCTGAAGGACGGACGGTGCGTGTGCGTGTTTCCTGAGGGCCAACTCACGGAGGATGGAGACTTGCAGGAGATCAAGCCCGGCGTCGCTCTGATTGCGAGAATGGCGGGGGTGCGGTCGATCTGCGCGGGGATCGTGGGCTCCGAGCGGATTCTGCCCTATGGCAAGCTGATTCCAAGGCCGGCGTTTGGCGGCGTCGAGGTGAATTGGGGCGAACCCATAGAGAGCGGACAGATCGCCCAAGCTGGCGAGTATATCGCTTGGGTCGAGGGACAGCTACGCTCGCTGGTCCACCCGGAGTCCGACTGAGGCTACGGGGCGCCGTAGTATTGCCGAGGAACCTCGCGTCTGGGGTCGCCCGGCGCCTCGCCATGGGTGAACTTCCCTGTCGGAGGAGACTCCCATCCGGGAATGGGCTCCCAATCTCTCGTCAGGTAATCGCAGAACGTGATCCCCAGAAGGGTAACCCACAGGAACCCCATGACCGCATACACCTGCGTCAGGCGCGTACTGTACTTGACGCCCATGAAGATCAGGATCACTAGAGTGGCCTTGAGGCAAGCGATTGTCAACGCGACGGTGTTGTTGAACACGCTTTGCCAAGCGTCGTTGGGCAGGAAGGGCGGCACCATGGCCGCGACGACGGTCAGGACCATCAAGACCATCAGCGCCCCGAGATTGAGCGCGAGGGTACGGACTGGGGTGATGTGATGGTGTTGTTCACTCATGGTCTTACTGCGGCATCAAGTAAAAGAGCGGGAAGAGGAAGATCCACACGAGGTCGACGAAGTGCCAATACAGGCCGACCATTTCCGTCGGGATGTAGGATTCGACGAGCTTGCTTTTCCTTGCCGTCAGAATCATCAGCGTCCCGATACAGATGATGCCGATCACGACGTGGAGGCCGTGCAGGCCGGTCATTCCGAAGTACAGCGAGAAGAACAGTTCGGCGATCCCCGCGGGCACGACGCCGGCTTCGCCCGCAGCCTCCCACCGAAAACCGGGGCCGGGCACATGCCCCACATGAAATTTATGCGCCCACTCGAAGTACTTGACGATCAAGAAGCCGAAGGCGCAGGCGAGAGTCAGCCCCAGCCAGAGGAGCTGTTTCTGCCGAGCCTTCTTTTGGGCGAAGTGGACGGCCATCGCTACGGCAAACGAACTGAACAGCAGGATGACCGTGTTGAGCCCACCGAGCGCCACGTTGAGTTCCTTGTGAACCAAGTAGAACTGGGGCTGGAACTGCCAGCGGTAGAGCAAATAGGCGAAGAACAACGGGCCGAAGAACATCACTTCCGTGACGAGGAACGACCACATCCCGACGATGTAGGATTCGTTCTGCTGTTCGATCGATTCGAACTGGTGGAAAACGCCGTCGGCGTGTCCTTGCTCGGTGTGTTCAGCGATTGCTTCGACTGCCATAGGTCCGTTATCTCCCATGAGGAAGGTCGCCGGCAGCGATCCGCTCGACTTCCGTGGTCAATTCTTCGTCGGCCTCGGGGTCGTATTCGTAGGCTTCTTCGGTAACGACCGGCGTGGTTTCGAAGTTGAAAGTTGGGGGTGGCGACGCGGTCTGCCATTCGAGTCCCTTCGCCGCCCAGGGATTGGGGCCGACTTTGGGGCCGCGCTTGAGCGACCAAAGCAAATAGAACAGCGGCATGGCGTACCCGACTGCCAAGATCGAAGAGCCCGCGCTCGACATCACGTGCCACACCTGAAATTCGGGCGCGAAGTGGTAGTAGTGATACCGTCGGGGCATCCCCAAGTAGCCCAGGACGAATTGGGGCAAGAAGGTGAGGTTGAACCCGACAAAGATGATCGTGGCGGACAGTTTGCCCCAACTGTCGGCGTACATCCTTCCGGTCATCTTCGGCCACCAGAAGTGGACCCCGCCTAGCATCGCCATCACCGCGCCGCCCACCATGACATAGTGGAAGTGCGCCACAACGAAATAGGTGTCATGGAGGTGGATGTCGGTGGCCATCGACGAGAGGTAGAGCCCGGTCAGGCCTCCGATCAAGAAGAGCCCCATGAACCCGATGGCGTAGAACATCGGCGTGTTGAATCTGACGCTGCCTTTGTAGATGGTCGTAGCCCAGTTGAAAATCTTGATCGCTGAAGGCACTGCGACGAGGAACGAGATGATCGAGAAGACCATCCCTTGGTACATCGACTGGCCGCTGACGAAGAGGTGGTGGCCCCACACCAGAAACCCCAGCCCCCCAATGGCGAGCGAGGAGAACGCGATGAAGCTGTAGCCGAATATCTTGCGCCGAGAAAAGCACGTGATGAGCTCGCTCATCACGCTGAACGCGGGCAGGATCATGATGTAAACGGCGGGGTGCGAATAGAACCAGAAGAGGTGCTGAAACAGCACGGGGTCGCCGCCCAGTTCGGGGCTGAAGAACCCCAGTTTGAGAACCCTCTCTCCCGCGAGCATGAGGAGCGTGATTGCGATGACCGGGGTGCCGAGGATGATGACGACGCTGGTTGCGTAGTGCCCCCAGACGAAGAGCGGAAGCCGAAACCAAGTGAGTCCCGGCGCGCGCATCTTGTGGATCGTAACAATGAAATTGATCCCCGTGAAGATCGAGGAAAACCCGGCAAGGAACGCGGCGCCGATCGTCAAGCCGACTTGCGAGTTGCTGTAGATGCTGCTGTAGGGCGTGTAGAACGTCCAGCCCGTGTCGACGCCTCCGGTGAGCATGGCGATGACCGCAAGGACGCCCGCTGCGACGTACACGTACCAACTCAGCAGATTGAGTCGGGGAAACGCGAGATCGCGCGCGCCGATCATCATGGGGATCAGGAAGTTCCCCAGCGTGGCCGGGATCATCGGGATGAGGAAGAAGAACACCATCACCACGCCGTGCATGGTGAAAATCTTGTTGTAGGTGTCGTTCTCCATCAGTGTGCCCTTCGGCACCATCAGTTCGAGGCGGATCATCGAAGCCGCCCACGCGCCGACCGTGAAAAACACGGTGATCGAAACGAGGTACAGCAGGGCGATTCGCTTGTGGTCGGTCGTGAGGAGCCACGATGCGATCGTGTTGCCGTTGGTCAGGTAGTTGGTCTGAGGGGCGGCGGGTTCAGCCGCGCCGTGTTGCGTAGAAACCGTGCTCATCGACTTTCACCACCTTGCGCATCCGCTTCAGACTTCGTGACTGCGAGCTTTTCGGGAGCGGCTCCGAGCGTCTGGACATAGGCGAAGAGCTCCAAGACCTGGTCCTCTGAAAGCTGCTGGCCGTAGTCCGGCATCGTCTTCCCATAGCCCCGAGTGAGTCTGCGGTAGGGATCCAGGAGCGACTCGCGGAAGTAGGTCAGGTCCCCGTTGGCCGTCGACCCGTCAGCGATCGGATGCGCCGTTCCGGTCCAATTGAAGAGCGAAGGCGCTTCGAGGCTATCTTGGGGGCCATGGCACGAGCCGCATCGAAACTGATCCCAAAGCCTCTTGCCGTTGGCGACGGGAGTCCGGTTCGCTGCCGCGATCTTCGTTCCCTCGTTCGCCAGCCACGCTTCGTATTCGGAGGGTTCCATCACATACACATATCCGCCCATTTCGGAGTGCTGAGTCCCGCAGTATTCGGCGCAAAACAGGTTGTACTTGCCGGGTTTCGTCGCCGTGAACCACTGAAGCGTGTACCTGCCTGGGATCACGTCCTGCTTCGTTCGGAACTGAGGGATGAAGAAACTGTGCAATACGTCTTGCGAGATCATGATGAGTCGCACGGGCTTGCCGACCGGCACGTGCAAGGTGTTGTTCTCTCTCACGCCGTTCGGATGCTGGATGTGCCACATCCATTGCTTTCCGATCACGTAGATGTCCATCGCGTCCTTCGGCGGAACGCGCGCGTCGACGAACAGCTTTGCGGCCCAGAAGAACATCATCACGCCCAGCACGAGCGGAATCACCGTCCAGGTGGCTTCGAGCAGCATGTGCGACGTCGGCGCGTTCTTACGGTTGACCTTGGCGCCCTTGCGGTAGCGGATCGCAAACCCCAGGACCATGATGAGGACGACCGTGGTGAAAAACACCGTGAGCGCCGTGGTCGCCCAAAACAGCAGGTCATACTGCTTGGCGAATTCGGACGCTTGTTCCGGGGCGATGGGAAGGTTAAACATGGCAGCGACCCGAGGGCTACTCGGCTGTTTCTCCTCCTTCGTCGGCGTTTTCGGCCTTCTGGGCGGGGGCGGTCCGGTACTTGTAGGAAAGGAACCCGATCGAGATTCCGAGGATCAACACCGTCGCGGCGCCTAGCGCTTTGAGCACGTTCTCGACGACGATGCGGTATTTGCCCGACTTAGGGTCGTACTTCCAGCAGCCGAAAAGAAGCTCTTCGCTTCGCTCCCCGATCTGGTTGCTTTGGGCCGCCGAAACGGAATCCATGAAGATTTTGGCCGGATACGTCACGCCAAAAATGTACTGGCTGGTGCGTCCTTGCGGCGTCAGAACGACGATTCCGGCAGGGTGCGCGAGCTCGTCGGTTTCGAAGTCGTAGACGTATCGGAATCCGACCGGCTTGGTTACCGACTGGATTGCGTCCCAACGCCCCGAAAGGAAGTGGAATCCATCCTCAAAACCGTCCTCCTTGTAGACCTCCATCCAAAAAGCCTTCGCATCGGCGGCCATTTGGGGCGTCTCCTTCGGGTGAACGCTGAGAATCACGACCTCGAAGTCCTCGCGCGGCTTGATCTTCTTCTGCGCGTTCAGCATCTTGATGACGCCGTCGCGGATCAGGAGGCAGGAGCCCTTGCAGCCATAGAAAAGGGGCACGAGAACGACCGGTTTCTCTTTGAAGTAGTCGCCGAGCGCTACCTTTTTGCCGGACTCGTCGAGGAACTCAGCCGAGAGGGGCACCTGCGCGCCGAGGTTCTGGTCGAGCCCGATCTTGTCCGTAATCGGGGTCTTGCCGCGTTGGGCCAGCAGCACCCCTGGGAGCGCGCAAACAAGGGCGATCCCTGCGAGGTGCGTCCAGCCGAAGTGCGAGATTCGTGTCGTCATAGAGTCGTTCCTGAGCTTGCTCCGGCCGCGGGCCGCGCGGGCCGGGGCTGGTCGCCGGCGGGTTGTTCTTCCGAGCGGGCCTCCTCGCGCGTCATGGGCCGCCCGATTTCGGGCATACCTTGGGTGGCGAGAATCTGCATCGCGCGTTGGATCGGGATATGGGCGACGCCGCGCTCTGGGTCCACCCAACCGTAAGAGTTCAGCGCATGGTCCTGCTCGCGAAGCATCTGCATGATGTCTTTCTTGGCCGTGATGTTGGACTGCAGAATCGGGTTCGGGTAGGGAGGGAGTTCCACCTCCACAGATCGGCTTTCCACCACGCTACCTGAGAACACTTCGACGCCCTTGAAGATGTAAACGACCGCGAGGATCGTGAGCGTGGTCCCAAGAAAGAAGCCCGCGGTCCATTTGATCAGCGGCACGATTTCGATGTCGCGCTTTTCGTAGCCGTCCTCAGCCTGCGTGCCCGCATTGATGGCTTCGTTGTCCATCTCATGCATGGTGATAAGCCTCCTTCACGCGGGGGTCGTGCGTGGGGATCAGGGAGCCTTGGAGGGCGCTGCGAGCGAACACGAACAGCCAGAGGCATCCCATGAAGCCGAACGCTGCAAAGTCGGTCCAGACCACTTCCACCCCGTTCTTGCGGAAGAACGGCGCGACGATCCAGAACACGTCGACAACTCTCATCAAGAGAATCCAGCTCGCCATCAGCATCAGCAATCGTGGCACTGCCTTCGTTCGAGGGGCCATCAGCAAGAGGAACGGCGCCAAGAACTGGCCCGCGATGAGGACCAGGCCCATCGTGTCCCAGCCCATCTTCGTGCGGCTGACGTAGTACGTGATGAACTCGGGCAGGTTCCCAGACCAGATGATGAGGAACTGCGACAGCGAGGTGTAGGCCCAAAGCAGCGTGAACACGAACATCATGTTGCCGAGGTCCTTGGTGAGCCCCTTGTTGACGATCTCGGCAAAGGGCGCGCGGAGCGCGTTGCGGCATACGATCCAGTTCATCACCGCGATCGCCGTCAAGGCGCCACCGACCATCAGCCAGGCACCGAAGATGTGCGAGAACCAATGCGGGTCGAGCGACATCACCCAATCCGTCGTAGCGAGCGTCACGGTCAGAACGAATACGACCAGGCCCGGAGCGCTCAGCGTCGTCCGCCCTTCAGCCAATCGGGTCTCGCCGGTCCTATCCTGCTCATGGGACGACTTCCGCAAGATCGCCGACATTCCGAAGAAGATCAGGAAGTAAACGGCGCTTCGCACAAACCAGCCCGTCTCGTTGAGGAACCACAGCTTGTATTGGAGCGCAGGGTGGCTTTGCATGAAGGCCGTGTGAGTCCATTCGTAGAGCGTGTGGGTGTTGGCCGCGATGGGGACGAACGCGATTGCGAGTGCTGCGAACATCATGGGGCTGGACCCAGCTTCGAGCAGCCGCAGAATGCTGAGGCTCCACGCGGCGCGAATGGTGTGGTGAAGCAGCGTGAACCCAAGGCATCCGATGGCGAGCAGCATCCAGAAGAGCCAGCCCATCAAGTACGACTGAAGGAAGATCGTCTTATCGGAAGCGAAGGCGACTCCGCAAAGCACCCCTAGCCCGACCACGCCAAGAAGCGCAACCGGCGCGAGCTTATCGAATCCCAACGCGCGGGCCGTGTTGTTCGAGAGGTTCAACTTCCCCCTCCTGAATCGGCCCTGTCGAGCGCGCGCCGATCCCTATCGCCGAGTTGCGATGCTTGGGCGTGCTGGCTGAGTTGAAGGGCGCGGATGTACGCGGCGATCGCCCAGCGGTCGTCGGTTTCGATTCGGTAGCCGTAAGGGTACATGACGCCGTATCCGTTTGTGATCACGTCGAAGAAATGTCCAATCGGCATTTCGCGAAGCCGATCCGTGTGGTAATTGCCGGGGCTTCTCCGGAGTTCGAGCCCACGTTGCGCGATCATGCCCTTGCCGTCTCCTAGTTGGCCGTGGCATGGAGTGCAGAAAACCTCAAACCGGTCTCGGCCGCGTCGCAGAATCCGCGCCATGCTTCGCGTGTCGCTCGTCGATAGCTCCTCGCCTTCGATCTTGAGGGTCTCGGGCAGCCTTGTTGCGAGCTTCCCGCCCTCATACCCCGTGTTGCGGAGGTCCCGGGGCTTATACTCCCCGACGGCGACCGTGCCCTCGACGGGTGGCCGGTCGCTCCTACCGTCCGCAAAGAACGCGCTTCCTTGCTGGGGCAAAGCCTTGGGCTGGCGCCACATATCGGTATGGCAACCCGAAGCGAGCCATGCGGCGGCGGTCAGGACGAGACAGCCGAGACCAAGCCTTCTTGGGTTCATTCGCTCACCTCAGAAACCTCCGCCGCGCCCAGGCCCTCCAGAAAAGCGCGGGTCGCCTTGGGGTCGTACTTTGAGTCAGTCGACTCGATGCAGAGGAAGAACCGATCCCGGCTCGCGCGATCGAAGTGCTTGCCGTTGAAGATCGGATGATGAGGCCTCGGCAATCCGTTGAGGCCCAGCATGCCGATCACGGCGCCAAACGAAGCGAAAAGCACCATGCACTCGAAGGTTACCGGGATGAACGCGGGCCAAGAGTGCAGGGGCTTGCCGCCGACGTTGTGCGGGTAGGCGATCACCGACACCCAATACTGTAGGCCGTAACCCGAAAGCGCCCCTACAACGCCCGCGAGAAAGATGATCCACTTCACGCTGTGATCCTCGCGGTCAACCGCGTCGGCCAGCCCGTGGACGGGAAACGGCGAGTAGGCTTCGAAGTCGCGGTAGCCTTCGCCCCGCGTTTTCTTGGCCGCTTCGAGGATCTGCTCGGGAGTTTCGAACTCGGCAAGGAGTCCGTAGGCCTTGGGAGTTGTGGCTTCGGCGTGATGGCTCATCGTCTTGCCCTCCTTCGAGTCTTTGGGCTACTCATGGTGCCCTCCCGAAGCCGCGACCGCGCCTTCCTTTCGGGCGTGAGCCTCGTGCTTCTGCCTGTGCAGGAGGTCCTTCATCTCAAAAATGTTGATCGCGGGCAAGAACCGAACGAACAGCCACATCATGAAGAAGAAGAACCCGACCGTCCCGAAGAACATCGTGAAGTCGAACACCGTCGGCGTATAGTGGCCCCAGGACGAAGGCAAGTAGTCGCGGTGCAGGCTCATCGGGATGATGACGAACCGTTCGAGCCACATTCCAATGCTGACGATGATCGAGATCACCATCAGCGCACCGAGATTCTTGCGGACTCTGGGGTGCCAAAGCGGTTGGATCGCAACGAAGTTGCAGGCCCAAAGGGCGAAGTAGAGCGGTGCGTATGGGCCTCGCAAGCGGGTATTCATCAGTTGCAGTTCGGCGGGGCTGCCGCTGTAATAGGCGTAAAACACCTCGCACAGGTAGCCGTAGCACACGATCATGCCGGTCGCCAGCATGATCTTCGCCATCCAGTCGAAGTGCTTCAGCGTGACGATATGGTCGAGTTTATACTGCTTCCGGATGGGGATCGCCAGGATCATGACCATCGCGAATCCGGCGAACACCGCGCCCGCGACGAAGTACGGCGGGAACAGCGTGACGTTCCATCCGGGGACGATCGAAATCGCAAAGTCGAGGGACACGATGGAGTGAACGGAAAGCACGAGCGGTGTCGAGAGCCCCGCCAAGATCAGGTACGCGGTCTCATATCTCTGCCAGTGCCGCGACGAGCCTCGCCATCCCAGCGCGACCATCCCGAAGGTCTTTTGCGCAATCGGTTTCATCGCCTTGTCCCGAAGCGTCGCGAAGTCGGGAATCAGACCCACGAACCAGAAGAGCAACGAGACCGTAAAGTAGGTCGAGACCGCAAACACGTCCCAAATGAGCGGGCTGCGGAACTGCGGCCAGAGAGCCAGCCAGTTCGGGTAAGGGAAGAGCCAATACGCCGCGACCCAAGGGCGTCCCGTATGCAGCAACGGGAACATCCCCGCGCACATGACCGCGAACAGCGTCATCGCCTCGGCGAACCGGTTGATCGAGTTCCTCCATTGCTGCCGCATGAGGAGCAGGATCGCGGAGATGAGCGTTCCGGCATGGCCGATGCCGATCCACCACACGAAGTTGATGATCGGAAACGCCCATGAAACGGGTTGGTTGTTGCCCCAAATCCCGATGCCCATGTAGAGGAGCCAGGCGACGGTCAGCATCAGCATGTTGACCATCAAGAACGCGATCCCGGCGACGATCAGCCACTCCTTCCCGTGCCGGGTCTGATCCAGCACCACGTTCCCGATCGAGTCTTCGATCGACTGGTAGGTCTGCTCGCCGACGATCAATTGCGTCGTCTGCTGTTCGAAGTCCGATTCAGGCGGCGTCTTGAGGGCCATCAGCTAGCTCCACGCTCCGACAGGGCGTTCGAGGGGTTCGTAACTTTGGCGAGATACGTGGTCCGCGGCCGGGTGTTCAGGTCGGCAAGCAAACCGTAACTTCTTGGATCGCCCCTGAGCTTCGTGACGCGGCTCGCGGGGTCCGAGAGGTCGCCAAAGACGATCGCTTGGGTGGGGCAAGCCTGCTGGCACGCGGTGACGATGTCGCCGTCCTTGAGGGGGGCGCCGGTGCGCTTCGATTCGATCCGCGCCGAGTTGATTCGCTGGACGCAAAACGTACACTTCTCCATGACGCCTCGGCCTCGAACCGTCACATCGGGGTTGTTGAGAAGCCGCAGGGTCGGAGCGTCTCGCCCAAGCTTGTCGGTGGTCTTGTCGGCGAAGTTCAAGTAGTTGAACCTTCTGACTTTGTAGGGGCAGTTGTTGGAGCAGTACCTTGTCCCGACGCACCTGTTGTAGACCATCTGGTTGAGGCCCTCCTTGCTGTGCGTCGTGGCGGCGACTGGGCAAACTGGCTCACAAGGGGCGTTTTCGCAGTGCATACAAGGCAGGGGCTGAAAGAGCGTCTGTTCCGGAGCGTCGGGTGAGCCCTTGTAGTACCGATCCACGCGAATCCAATGCATCTCGCGCCCTCTCTGCACCTGGGTCTTCCCGACGCTGGGGATGTTGTTTTCGGCTTGGCAGGCGATCGTGCAGGCGTTGCAGCCGATGCAAAGCGAGAGGTCGATCGACATCGCCCACTTGTGGCCGTCGTACTTGAACTCGCCCTCCGGGTACAGCGAATCGAAATGACCCTCGTGAACGTACTCCGGCGCGAGCGAGGGTTTCGCCTGAAACTCGGCGACGGTGCCGGAGCGGATGATGTCCTTCCCCTCCATCGAGTGGTGGACTTGAACCGACGCGAGGGGCATCTTGCCCTCCAGTTTGACGACGGCGACCCGCGTCCCTACCCCCGGCGAAGCAGGGTTCATCAGCGGGAACGCGTTGAATCCGCGCGGGCCGTCTGAAGTCACCCACATGCCGCCCGCCTTCCGGCCGTAACCCATGTGGACGACGACCGTTTCGTCCGGGATTCCCGGCATCACGAAGAGCGCGGCCTCCTCCTTGCGATTTTGAACACTGATGGAGACCTTGTCCTCCGTGCCAGCGCCGATCCGTTCGGCCATCGCGGGACCGACGTATACCGCGTTATCCCACGTCAGCGACGACATCGGCTTGGGGAGCTCTTGCAGCCAAGGGTTGTTGGCGAACCTGCCGTCCAGGACGGTGGGATCGGGCAAAACGATCAACTCGAAGCCGGACGGCAGAGCAGGCGGAAGTTCGAGGGCTTCGAAGTTTGGTTCGACCTGCTCGGACCCGAACACGCTTCCAGGGAGCACGCCCCTTTCCAGCAGCGATTGAAACCGGTCCTCGCCCTGAACCCCCGCAAAACCGTGGACCTCTTTGACGACCTCCCGCGCGGTGCGGTGGCTGCCGAGGAGCCCCTCGATGAACTCGATTTCGGAAAATGAATGATAGAGCGGCGCAATCAAGGGCTGCTGCAACACCGTGCTTCCGTCGTATCCGAGCCCATCTCCCCAGGACTCGAGGTAGTGCGAAAGGGGTAACTCCCACCTGCAAAGCTCCGAGGTTTCGTTAGCGTGAGAGGTGAGGTGCGCCGTAAGAGGAGCCGCTTCGAGCAATCGCCCGAGGCTCGATCCTCCCGGTAGCGTGTATGCGGGGTTGCCTCCCAGAATGAAAACTGCGTCAATCGGGTTCTGCCTCGCCGCGCGCTGCAAGCCCGACACCCCATCGGCGCTCGCGTCTTCCGCGAAATCGAGGGGTTGGGTGTACCGTACCGTGGTCCCGACGTTGCCCAAATGAACATTGATCGCCTGAGCGAGCGCGTGGACCATCGGGCGGTGATGCAGCCCAGGCACTACGACACACCGGCCGCGCGTAGCCTGAAGCTGAGCGGCGAGCTTCTCGATCCATTCACCCGACTTCGGCGGAGTGTCGCCCGGCGCCGCAGGAATCCCCAGCCGAACCGCCAGCGCGCGCAAGAACGGTTCCACGAGGGTGGGCTTCAAAGCCAGCACTTCGTCCGCTGCGGCGCTCGTGACGCTTGGCGCGCACTGGACTGCGAACATGCGGTTCATCTTAGACGCGTCCGTTCCCTGGGGCGCGCGCCTCGAACTGAACTCGCGGGCATAGCGTACGGCGCCCGGACCAAGATAAAGGAAGTCCGAATCGACCGAGAGAATTACGTCCGCGCCGCGGAAATCGTAGACCGCGTTAAGCTTGCGATCGAACAGCAAGTCGTTCCCGTACAGCACGTTCATCGGGGCCAGCGGGTCATAAGCGACCCATTTGGCTTCGGGGAATGCCTGCAAGAACTTCTGAATCTGGGCGTGATACGAAGGCGAAACGACCGACTCGGTCAGCAAAACCACGCCTTGCCCGTTTTTCTCCTTTGCGACCTGAAGTTGAGCCCTCGCCTCCTTCCAAAACTGGTCCCACGAGGCGGTCGACCGGCCCCGTTGAACCGCCTTGAGCCGATCCGGGTCATAAAGGTCATACAGCGAAGCCTGGCAGAAAACGTCGGACGAGCCCAGGCTGCCGGAATGCTCCGGATTCCCCTCGACCTTGATGGGCCGCCCCTCGCGGCTCTCGACGACGAGACCCATCGCCGCCCCCTGGGAGACGAAGGAGGTCGCGTATCGCTTGCGGACGCCGGGCACGGAGTCCTCGGGCTGCTTGACGAACGGGACGATCTGTTCCTTGGGAAGCCTTCGGCAGCCCGCGAGGCTGGCCATGAGCGTCGCCGCACCCATGAACTTCATGAAGTTGCGACGGTCGAGTTCGAAAAGGCTGGAGCGCTCGGGAAACTCGTCTTCGAGCCACTTCTCGTATTCGGGCGAGTTGGCCACCTGCTCGAAGCTGCGCCAAAAGCCATCGACCTGGCCGCTCTTCAGCAGCTTTCGAGCCTTCTGCAACCACATTCTCTTGCTCTCGCCGTTCTCCATCCCTGGTGTCCTCGTTACCTGTGGCAAATCCAACAGTCCATGAGTTGCTGTTTCTTCACGCCCAGGCGCTCCACCTGCTGCTCTCCGTTTCGGACTTGCTCGGCGGTCGGAACCGTGGTCTTGTCGTTGAGTAGGTTGAACTCCCTCGTGGAGAGTTGCTCGCCCCTTCGCTGCTTGTCGTAAAGTTCGAACACGCGCTCCGCGGGAGAAGCGCCCCGCCCCTCTTCTCCTTCGACATAGAGATACTTTTCGGGGTTGCGATGGCACTCCAAGCACCACGACATCGACAGGTCACGGCCCTTGGCGGTCATCTGCATCTTCGTAACGGCCCCGTGGCACTCGTTGCAACTCACCCCTCGGGCGATGTGGATGCTGTGGTTGAAGTAGACGAACTCGGGGACCTTATTGACCTTGTTCCAGACGAGCGACTCCCCGGTCTCGTAGCTTTGGCGCAGCGGCTCGAGCAGCGGGCTGTTCAGCCAAATCTGTGAGTGACAGGACATACATGTCTCTGTGGGGGGCACCCCCGCCACGGGGCTTTTCTCGACGGACGTGTGACAGTATCGGCAGTCGATCCCGAGTTCGAAGGCGTGGTGTTTGTGGCTGAAAAAGACCGGCTGATCGACGGCGACCCCGACATTCGTGTTAGCGGACGACCTCGTGAACGTGCTGCCCGCGTAAAGCACCCCGAAGGGCAAGATGGCAGCGGTTATAAGGCTCAGCTTGGCAAGGGTGTTGGCACCCGAACTAAAAACCTGCGGCATCGACCCGGATCTCCCGACTCCGCTCCGGGGCGTCCGAAACGACGCCCGCGAATTCAGCGGAGTTCACGGCAAAGAACTATGGCACAGGGTTCAGCGTATACGCAACTGTCCAGTATGTTCAGCCAACCCATGTTCGATCGATCGCTAACGTTGCGAACAGCAGCGCCAGGTACACCATTGAATACTTAAAAAGAAACAATGCCTCTCTCCTGACGGGCCGGCGATAGAGCCTGGCGCAGAGCCAAAGGAGTACGGCGTTCAGGATCAGCGCTGCAGGAAGGTAGCTGGGGCCGACCCTTGGGTCGAGGAGCGGCAGTGCGCTCACAAGGGTCGTAAGAACGGCGTACAAGGCAATCTGAAGGATCGTGGCGCGATCCCCTCGGACGACCGGCAGCATCGGCACGCCCGCAGCCGCGTAGTCGTCCTTGATCAGAATCGCCAGCGCCCAAAAATGAACCGGCGTCCACACGAAGATCAGCGCGAACAGCACCCAAGCGAAAAAGTTGAGGTCACCCGTCACGGCCGCCCAACCCACGAGCGGCGGAAACGAACCTGCTGCGCCCCCGATCACGATGTTGTGCCACGTGCGCCGCTTGAGCATCAGCGTGTAGATGAACACGTAAAACAAGAGTCCGGCCATGGCTAGGCTGGCCGCCAGCAGGTTTGCGCCCGACCAAAGAATCAAGAAAGAAGCGACTGCCGCAAAGAAACCGAAGTACAAGGCGTGGATTGGCGGAATCACCTCGGTCACTGTGGGCCGGGTCGCAGTGCGGGCCATCTCGCGGTCGATGTCGCGGTCGACGAACATATTGATCGCGTTCGCTGCGCCAGCGGCCAAGTAGCCTCCGATGGCGACCGAGAGGAACAAGGGCCAGCCGGGCCAGCCGCCGTTCGCCATCAGCGCAGCCATTAATGTCGTGAAGAGAAGAAGGCTGATGACGCGCGGCTTCGTAAGTGCCACGTAGGCGCGCGCCAACTCCCCGAGGTTCTTTGCTCCAGGGCGTTCACGCTCGCCGCTATCGAGGTCAGCAGGTTCTGAGGTCAATGAGGTCAGTCCCAACAGCACGAAGGCCACCCACAGTGCGTCGGCGATCGCCAGGTGGACCAACTGCATCCAAACCGGCGCCAGCAGGATAACGTTCATCATACCGACGAAGAGTTGGGTAACGAAAAGGCCCACCAGCGCGCTCGCGTACCTGGGGGCTCCGTACCTCGGGCGCGAATGGCTCAACGCGACCGAGACCAAGACCACCAGCACCCCTACCGAAACCGCAATCAGCGGGTGGAGCAGCCTCAGCCTCACGAGGAAGTGGGCGGTGGAAGAGAAATCGGCCGTGAGTCCCTCGGTGAGCGTTTGAGCGGGGAAAAGGGTGTCCCCCAAAGCCGTCACCGCCCCGCTAACTCCAAGCAAAAGGATGGCGGCGGCCCCCAAAAAAACTCCGAACCCGGCCGCTCCCTGCCCCCGGAACTTCGGCGTCGCGCCCGTCTTCGCCCAAAAAGCGGTCGCCACCATTGCCGCCAGCAGCAAGAACGTGTTGCAGAGGTGAACCGCCATATAGACGGCCCGGTGAACCGAGTCGTTGTCGCCCACCAACCCTTGCTTGACGAGGACCGCCCCGATCCCCGCCTCGATCATCATGAAGACAAACGTCAGGATCGCTCCCAGACGGGAAGGGTGCCTTCGAGGAAGGCATCGAAAGGCAAGGAAGACCAAACCGATCGAGAGCAGCCCCGCGATCCCACTCGTGACGCGGTGTGTGAACTCGATCAGCATCTCGGCCGAGGGGTTGAGCGGAACAAAGACCCCGTCGCACTTCGGCCAGTGGGCGCCGCAACCATCCCCGGAGTGGGTGGCCCGAACGAACGCGCCGAACACGATAACAGCGATGGTGTAAAGAACGCTAGCCCACGCCAGCCGGGCGAAGCGTTTGGGTCCGGGGTCGACCGGGTTGGGGGTCGAATTCCCCCCTGACAGGCTCACTGAGGACATCTCTTTTGCGCCCGACGCCCCCACAGCGCGAGCGGTCAAAGGATACCTTGATGTAAGGGATGTCGGCTTACACATCGAAGGGGCGCATCGGGTACTCTCTCCTCACTCCGCGCCCGACCAAGGGCGCTTTTTTTGGGTTTCCTATCATGAGCAAAGTTTTCGCGGTTCTCGGTGCTGGAATGCAGGGCACGGCCCTCGCTTACGACCTGGCGAAGCATGCCAGTCCCGAAAGGGTCATCTTGGCTGACGTCTGCGGCGACCAAGCGGCGGCCGCCGCAGAGCGAGTGAACCGATTGGCGGAGAGTGACGTTTGCACTTCCGCACAGGTGGATGCCCTAGATGAGGCAGAGATGGTCGTGTTTCTGAAGGAGGTCGACGTCCTTGCCAGTTGCGTCCCATATTGGATGCACCCGCAGATCGCCGCGGCAGCCATTGCCGCAAAAACGAGCATGGTAGATCTCGGAGGCAACACCGAGATCACCTTGAAGACCCTTGCGATGAATGCCGCAGCGCAGGAGTCCCAAGTCACGCTTGTCCCCGACTGCGGCCTCGCTCCGGGCCTCGTGAACAACCTGGGCTGTTACTGCATCGAGCAATTGGACGAGGTGGAGTCGGTCAAGCTCTATTGTGGCGTGCTTCCCCAGCATCCCGAGCCTCCCTTCAACTACAAGCTCACGTTCAACGTCGAGGGTCTCGTGACGGAATACGACTACGAAGCGGTCGTGTTGCGCGACGGCAAGATCGAAAAGGTCGACACGCTCGATGAACTGGAGTCGCTTCACATCGAGGAACTCGGCAACATGGAGGCGTTCACGACTTCAGGAGGTACGAGCACCGCTCCGTACACCTTCGAAGGGAAGGTCAAGAACTACGAGTACAAGACGATCCGGTTCCCAGGGCATTGCGAGCGGATGCGAATCTTTAAGGACTTCGGGTTCTGGAGTCACGAGAGGCTTGAGATTGGCGACTGCGAAGTGAAGCCGGTCGAGTTGTTCTACAAGGTCTTTGGCGACAAGCTCGCCCAATATGAAGACCTCGATATGTGCGCCGTCCGTGCCGTCGGCTTGGGAACGAAAGACGGTCAGCCCAAGCGTATCCAAATCGACATTTTCGACCGGGAAGACGAGGCGACTGGGTTCACTTCGATGGAGCGGCTCACGGGGTTTTCAGCGGCCATTTATGCGGAGGCCATAGCCGCCGGAGAGATGCCCACGGGAGCGTTGCGGTACGAGACCGCAATGTCGGGCGGGAGGTTCGTCGAGCAGATTCAGCGCCGCGGCATCCAGCTTAAGTTCAACTGAGCCGGGACATCAGGCGGCTTCCTTTTGAATCGTTCGGAAGTGCGAGGTGCGGTTGCGCCCATTGGCCTTCGAGGCATAAAGCGCTTTGTCAGCCTCACTGATGAGGTCTTTGGCGTTCGCGCACGTCCCGCAGGTTGTCGCCGCGCCCAAACTGATCGTGACGGGACGAAGCGGCCATTCTCTATCTTCGATCGCGCTTCGAATCCTCTCGGCCACGGTTAGTGCTGCCACTTCGTCGGCGTCCGGTAGGAGCACCGCGAACTCCTCACCACCGTATCGCGCCACGATATCCACCTCGCGGGCGTGTTCGGTGAGAATCTTCGCCACGCCGATGAGAACCTCGTCTCCCATAGGATGTCCGAAAGCGTCGTTGTACTTCTTGAACTCGTCGACGTCGATCATCAAGAGCGACAGCGGCCGGTTGGAGCGAGCGCACGAAGTGGCGGCCCGTTCGAGATGGTCTTGGAACGCGCGGTGGTTGAAAATCCCGGTCAGGCCGTCTCGCGTCGCCAATGCCTCCAGTCGGGAGTTGGCCTCTTCGAGCTTGGCGTTCGCTTGACGAAGCTCATGCCGCTGCTTTTCTAGCTGATCGCTGTACTCTCGAATCTGCTGAAGCTGCGCCGCTTGCATCTGCTCCGAGTGCTTTCGGTCGGAGACATCGTGGAAGTAAACGGAGAGCCCCTCGCCGGAAGGATATGCCTTGACGTCGAGCCAACTGTCGGATTCCTCAAAGTAAGTTTCGAATCGAACGGTCTCGCCGCTGTTGAAGGCTAGCTTGAGTTGGCGCATGAGGGGAGTGTCCCGAAGGTAGGCGACCGACTCCTGAATGCTGTCTCCTGCCTGGACGTCCTCCGCAATGTCGAGCAAGCGCCGGGCCTCGCGGTTGATGTAGGTGATCCTCCACTTCTTATCGACAGCGAAGAATCCGTCCGTAATGCTCTCCAGGGTGCGCTGTAGATTCTCCTTCGTCTGCCGAATCTCCGATGCTGCGATCCTCAGTTCCGTTTCCGCGCGTTTTCGCTCGGTGATCTCGCTGCCGTACACGTTCGCGTACCCGGCCCCCTCGACGGGAACGATATCGAGCAGATAAACCCTCCCCTGAGCCTCGAACTCCATTTGCGACATCTTATGCTCGACAAAGCAGGACTGGATTTCGGACCGGAAGGACTCCGGCAACGGGTCGCCAAGACTCACCTGCCACGTGTCGAGGAGGGGAGAACTCGCCGAGTTGGCATAAAGCACCTTGCCGTCGGTGGAGAATCTGAGGGTCGGGCTGGGGTTTTCGTTCGGGAATCGCGCGAGCTGCTCGATCGCGACCCTAGCGTTCCTTCGCTCCGTCACGTCCCGGATGAACGCCGAGCAGAATTTCGCATCGCCGTAAACGCTTTGCGAAAGCGAGAGTTCGATCAAGAACCGTTCGCCGTCCTTTCGCAAGACTTCGATCTCCGTGCGGACGCGGTCAAAATCGGGTTGGGACTCGAACAGCGCCTCTACGTCCAATGGATGCCCCGAGCGCTCTTCGGCAGGAACGACCAGGTGCAGCAACTTCCTGCTCAGCGTCTCCTCTCGCGTGTAACCGAAGATCTCGTGCGCCGCCGAGTTCCAGCCGATAATCTGGCCGTTCTCGTCGAGGGTGATGACGGCGTCGAGCGCGCTGTCGATGATGTTCCGCGTCCGCTCTTCGCTGGCCCTGAGGGCCCGCTCCATTCGGAGCCGGTCCGAGACGTCTCGGGCGTTCAGAATGAGCACCATCTCGCCCAGTTCGTTGCGATGCAGCGAGGGCATACATTCGAGGTACCTGTAAAGACCGTCCTGGTGGAGGAACGCGAGCCGGGTCGGCGGAAGGTTGGTCGCGTCGATCCGTGCGTTCTGAAAGAGCGTTTCGATGTCCGCGTCAGCCGACTTTCGAAGGTAGTCGTGGACGTTCTTTCCTTCCAGGTCGGAGGGCTCCCAATCGAGCACGCTCTTCACGGAGGGGCTGGCGTAGGTGATCTTGCCGTCCAGTTCGAGGGTCAGAATCACGTCGCGCCCGCGCTCGATCAGGCACCGGAACTTGGACTCGCTGTTTCGGAGCCTCTCTTCCCATTTCTTTCGGTCGGTGATGTCAACGTTGGCGCAGAGAGCGGCGACCACATTGCCGTTGGGGTCGCGCAGCGGGAAAATGCTGCTCAGCACCCATGACCGGTTCTGCCGACTCGACTTGAGCTCGACCTCGAAAGGATCGGACTTGCGGCCCGCGAACACCCTTGCAAGGCGCGCGCGGACCGACTTGGAGACCGCTTCCGGCCAAAGGAGATCGAACATGGATTGTTCGAACACTTCGCTCGCGGGGTATCCCCAGAGCTTTTCGGACTCGCGATTCCATTCGTAGATCGTGCCTTTGGCGTCGGTGGTGAAGCAGGCGATCGGGAGGCCGCTGAAAAGCTCCTCGAAGCGTCTGGCGGCTTGCCAGTAGATTTCAGATCGTCGTTCGAGTTCGGCAACACGCTCCAACGTGGTCTGTGGATGCCCAATGATCTCGTCGCAATCTATGAGTTCAAGTGATCGCGGGGCCTTGCTCCTCAGGTGTCGCAGCATCATGAATGCGCACGCGAGGACCGCCAGCGCTGCTGGGGGGAGCCAATGTTGGGTGAGGGCAGCGGACGCCGCGCCCAAGATCAGCAAGATCAAGAGGACCGTTCCCCGTACCCAGTCGATGCGATGTGCCATTGATGTGCGACCTGACGCGCAGCCCCGAAAGCCCTGTCCGCCAAGACTTCAAGTCATATATCGGCATTTGAGGGAACGAAACGTAGGCGTAGGGAGGGCGTAGCGGGAGTTGCTGCGAACTTGCGCGCCCAAAACGTCAGAATGAAGAAGCCAGTCCAGCGAGGCGCAACCGCGCCGACCTTGCCGCCTCCAACTCCTCCCGAAGCGAAATGGCAGCGTCGAGGTCGATGAACTCGAACTCGACCTCGGAACCTGGGGCCGACTGCCCGATCCGATCGAGGTCCGCCCCACAAACGACGGCGACGCGGGGGTATCCGCCGAGGGTAGGGCCGTCGGGACCGATCATCAGGAGCTCGCCGGAGGCCGTCAGTTGGACGCACCCCTCGCACACAGGGGTGCTCGACCTCTCGGCGAACCCCGGCACTGTCGGCCCGCGAAGTCGTATGCCGCGCCGGTCCGAGTCCGAACGTACGGTAAAGCTACCCTGGCAGAGGGCATCGATCTGAGAGAGCAGTGCCTCGGGAGTGGGTAGGCACCGGATGGGACCACACGCAAGGCTTTCGCTCGGCTCATCGAGGGAGATCGTGCGGCCCCTGGATTCGGGGGTCTCGACTTCGGGGCCCAGCGTTTGGCCCCGGGCGACCCGCAACCCGCTCGCACTGCCGAGGACTTCCCGCCCGATCCAACCGCCTGGGGTCGCGAGGTAGAGGGCGTTCCCGTGCCGAAACGGGCCGACCTCGAGCAGGTCGCCGGGCTCCAGCGTGGCTGATCCCCCGTTCTCGAAATCGCGGCCGGCGGCGCTGACCCTGGCGATGCAACCCGCCCACGCGACCTGGACCCTTGATTGAGCCCGGAACCGACCCCCCAAGCCGAGCATTTCGAGCGCAGTGGCCGAGGAATCGTTGCCGCAAAGCGCGTTGGCCAAGCCCATCGAATGGCGGTCGAAAGCGCCGCCTCTCGGTACGCCGTAGTGTCGCCAACCGTACCGCCCCCCATCCTGCAGCGTCGACGCCCCACCGATGGCGAGAACTTCTAAGCTCATGCGCCGATCCTGTATCCGGCTGAAAGAAGCGCTTCCGTCGCCGCCCGGATGTTCTCGACACAGAGCGGATGGTCTCCATGAAAGCACAGCGAATCCACGTTAGGCGCAAGCAACATGGCCTGCCGGGCGACCTCTTTGGGGTCCACGAGAAGCGCTCCCGGCTTCCCTCGCGGAATGAGTCGGCCATCGGGCAAGAGCCCCCTGTCGGCAAATCCTTCGGCGAAAAACACCTGGGCTGCGTGCTCGTGGGCGGTTCCCTTCAGACCCATGAGTGGCAAGGCGAATTCGGCGAGGAGGTCGAGGAGAATCCCATGCGCGGCGTTGCCCTCGAAAGTGGATTCGTTATAGAAAGCGCCGTGGGGCTTCACATAAGCGGGCGGGACGAAGTAGTAGAAACGCTCCGCTTGGCGAAGAACGGACTCCTTATAGGCCCCCAACTGGTCAGGCGGCATCGGAGCGCGGCCCATGCTCGCGCGATCGGGGTAGCCCGGGTGCATCCCGATCCGAACGCCGTTCTTAAGGCACAGCCCGACGGTTTCCTCTACCAGTTCCCAACTCCCCGTATGGACCCCGCAGCAAACGTTCGCCGAGCTAGCATAGATTAGCAGCTCGCCGTCGTACGGCATCCCCTCGCCGATATCGACGTTAAGGTCGACGGCCTTCATGCTCCGGCGATCTCCTCGAAGCGGCCGAGAGGAATCGGCACGAACACGACCGAGTCCCCCGGAGCGATCAGAAACGAGGGCCGTTCCAGGTTCACAATCTCGAGGGGCGTTCGCCCGATCAGCCTCCACCCACCCGGTAACTCGTCGGGATAGATGCCGGTCTGCCGCCCCGCAATTCCCACCGAACCCTTGGGGACCCGGACTCGGGGCGAGCTCAGGCGCGGCACCCTCGCAAGGGAGGGATCGACGTACCCCAAGTACGGGAATCCTGGCGCGAATCCCACCGCAAAGCACCGGTACTCGGCGTTCGAGTGGCGGCTGATGAACTCCTCGCTGGATAGGCCGAGGATGCCGCAGACTTCCGCCAGGTCCTCGCCAAGTTCATAGCATACGGGCACCTCGACGCGCTTCGGCTCGGAGCGGCTCACCGGAAGGGGTGCGCGAAGGAGGGCTTCCAGAGAAGGCTCCTCAAACCGTTCGGGATCGACAATCAGCCCCACCGACTCATAGCAGGGCACAACTTCCTCGACTCCGGGGATCGCAGCGGCCTCAATCGCGTCCCGAAGTCGTACGGCTCGTTCGCCGCAGTCTTCGATCACGATCAGCCGTTCCCCAATGCGCTCGGTCCTCATTTGTTCCAGGGGAAAGGCTACCCGTGAGCCCCGAGGCCCTGCCGATTGTGTTAGGATGAAACATGGACCTTTCGCGAAGGTCGTTTTGCGTCGCTGCCGGCGCGGCGACTGCGGGCTTGATGAGGGGGCGGATTTTGCCCAACGGCACGGCGCAACCTGAGATCGCCAAGAGGAAACTCGGCAAGACCGGTTGGAACGCCACCATTTACGCGCTGGGTTCGGCCGAGATTCCCGCGGATGCCGAGGCGAATCGGGCGATCAGCCGACTCGTCGACGCAGGCGTCAACTACCTGGACACCGCTCCCAGCTATCAGAGCGCGCGTAGTGAAAAGGTGATCGGCGCGGTCCTCCGAAACCGGCGAGAGAAGGTATTCCTCGCGACGAAAACCCTCGCCCGCGACGCCGAGGGCGCTTACCGAGAGGTCCTGGCGAGCCTCGAACGTCTGCAGACCGACCGGATCGACCTTTTGCAGGTTCACGCGGTCAACGATTCGGGGACGCTCGACCAGGTCTTGCGGAAGGGCGGGGCGGTCGAGGGCCTCGAACGAGCGCGGCGGGAAGGCAAGATTCGGTTCGTCGGGATTACGGGGCACACGCGGCCTGAGGTAATTTCGAGCGCTCTGAATCGCTACCCCTTCGATTCCATCCTCATCCCCGTGAGCCCGCTCGACGTACACCTTGGGGACTTTGCGGAAGGGGTGATCCCTCAAGCCGAGAAACTGGGGATCGCCCTAGTGGGGATGAAGGCCCTGAAGGGAATCGAGCGAGCCACCGGTGGGCGGTTCGAACCCGGGCGCTTCCTCCGCTATGCGCTCTCCCTGCGGCTTTCCACCCTAACCATCGGCTTGCGTCGTGAGTCTGAAGTCGACGAGAACCTTCGCATCGTGCAGAACTTCCAGCCGATGGAGAAGGACGAGCGCTTCGCCTTCGAGAAGGAAATGAGGCAACACGCCAACGACTCGACTCTTTGGTGGAAGAAGACAGGATAGCTATGGAAGCGGCAAACGACCTCCTGCAACGACCCAACGAAGGCTCCCGGACGCTGGAGTTGCCCGTCACCTTGGAGCCTGGAGCGGTGCCTCCGGCGTATCAGACTTCGGGCGCTGCCGGGATGGACCTTCACTCGATCGAGGACGTTGTGCTCGAACCCCTCCAGAGGAAGCTCGTCCGAACGGGGGTCCGCATCGCCGTTCCTCCGGGATTCGAAGCCCAGGTCCGACCCCGATCGGGGCTCGCCCTCCGGCTTGGGCTCTCGATGGTGAACTCGCCCGGCACGATCGACTCGGATTACCGTGGCGAAATCGCGATCATTCTGATCAATTTGGGATCGGAAGTCGTCAAACTCGAACACGGCGAGCGCATCGCCCAATTGGTGGTTTGCCCGGTGGCTCGGGCAGAAGTGAGGATCGTGGCCGAATTGAGCGAAACCGATCGAGGAGAAGGCGGCTTTGGGAGCACCGGAAGATAACCCGACCCCCAGGGTCTGCGATCGCTGTTTTGCCTCATTGGCGCCGGACGCCGAGTTCTGTGTCGAATGCGGCGCGCCTGTACCCGACGCGGCATCGGCGGAAGGTAGCGACGGCACGATCTACCCCCAGCTCGCCCGCGCGAACCTCTTTCGAATGCGCGGCGACTATCGCCAAGCGGAGGAGATTTGCCTCGCGATTTTGCGGCGGTATCCCAACAACGCCACGGCAAACGCGCTCTTAGGGGACATCAGCCAGGAGAGGGGCGACCTCGAACAGGCTGCGGAGTGGTATGACCTCGCCCTCGATTTGACCCCTGACTCGGTGCCGATCCGGCAGAAGTTCACCGTGGTCAAGGAGCGGATGGCCGAACGCGATACCGCCAACACGGCCAAACAACTCGGCCTCCCTACAACCCGGCCCAAGATCGGCTTGTACGTTTTTGGCGTGCTCGCGTTTCTGTTGGGAACCGGCGCGGCGGCGTTCTATTTGGGCCGCAACTGGCCCGTTCCCGAGTCGATCAACGTCGTCGAACAGCCGTTGGAGCTGGGCGCGACGCGCCGTTCCTCGACTGAGCCAGAAGCTCCGCCCCAGGCGCAGCCTTCAACGAGGGCCGCTGCGCCGCTCGCGAATACGGACACGGACCGCGCGCTCATCGAAGCCGTCGCCCAGCGGAACCCGAGTGGCAGCGCCGTGCTGGACATCGACTACTTCCCTAGGGGCCAGTTTGCGTTCGTGACCTATTCCGCCGGGGATGAAGACGACCCGCGAGTTCTTGGAGCCAGCATTGCCAGTTCCGTTCTCGAACAGATGCCTGAATGTCAGTCCGTCGTCCTGCGGGCAATCCGGCATTCGCAGGTGGTCTTCATCGCCGACGTCACGCGGGAATCGGTCGCTTTGACGGCTCAAACGGATTGGCAGGCGAATTACTCCAAGGTGCCCGGCGCGTTCGCCGACGCCGTGCTGAGTAGGGAGTGGACGCCGAACGCGCCTGCGCTCTCTCCCACCGATTCAGAGACTCGGCCCGCCGACCGGGGCGGCGAACAGCCCGGCGACTGAGTCTCGTTGCCAACTCTCCGAACGGTAGCGCACAATGGGCTCATGAAGCTCTCGGTCCAGCTTTTCACCCTACGCTCGAGCTGCGCGGATGACCTGGAAGGGACGCTCGAAGCCATCCGGGCGATGGGGCTAAGGTACGTCGAATTCGCTGGGCTTCACGACCACTCCCCTCTGCACGTCCGCTCATTTCTCGAAAGGCTGGGGCTGGAGCCCTCGGGATGCCACGTCTCCCTCGAACGGCTTCGGGAAGGGCTCGACGAAGTGATCGCAGAGAGCAAACTGCTCCACAACCGCCACGTGGTACTTCCTTGGGTCCCGGCGGACTTCTTCGGAGGCGGTTGGGCCTCCTGCGCCCCGGAACTGGAATCGATCGGCGAAAGGCTTGCCTCGGAAGGGCTGGTTTTCTGCTACCACAACCACGCTTTCGAGATGGAGTTCGAAGGCGCGAAGCCGGGACTCGATGTTCTTTTCGAGTCGACGAGCCCCGAGTCCCTTCAAGCGCAAATCGACTGCTATTGGGTCCAGTGGGGAGGACAGGACCCCGCAACCTACATCCGCGACCTTGCCGGGAGGATTCCGACCGTTCATCTGAAGGACGGTTTGATGGGGAGCGAACCGCAGGACGCCATCGCCGGGCAAGGCGCTCTCGATTGGAATTCGATTCTGGCCGCGTGCGCAGAGGCTCGCGTCGAGTTCGGAGTGGTTGAAATGGACCACCCGCCCGGAGACCCGCTCGATGCTGTCCGTCGATGCGTGGAGTTCTTCCGCTCCCGAGGCGTGGCGGAGTAATCGACGGATGCCCCGATCGGCGCGACGATTCTGCGGCTGGGCGCTCTCATGACAAGGGGCGGAAAGGGAGGGTTGTCTTCGGCGCGCGAGATGTTCGCCTACCTCCGCTCCAAGGGGTTCTTCGCCCTGCTGACAGGCAACTTCCTGGGCCAGTTCCTTAGTTTCACGGCCCTCTTGGTCGTCGCGAAGACCCTCTCCAAGGCCGAGCTCGGCGACGCGCGGCTTCTGCAATCGATCGGTTGGCTTGGAGGAGCGCTGGCGATGTTTGGCGCGAACACCGCCGTGCTCAAGTACTGCAGCGAGAACCGGGGCGCGGACGAGCGAGAAGGCATCTTCGCCTACGCTTTGCGGCGGCTTGCGCTAACGTCTCTGCTGACCCTCGGACTTATCTTCTTGTTGCGGGAGGTGGGGTGGCTCACGGCCTCGCCAGGAGTTCGGCAGTGGGTCTTGGCCTACGCCTTTTCGATCCCGCTGCTCGCCCTTGCCGATCTCACGCTTTATTATCTGCAATCCCAGAAGCGGGTGCATCGCGGCGCGCGGATGTTGGCCTGGGTGAGGGCGCAGTCCTTCGTCTTGATCGTCGCGCTCACGCTCGTTTTCGGCTTCCGCGGGTTCGTTTGGGGCGTCCTTGCGGGGTCCTTCCTTGCTCTGGTTCCTTTGGGCCGCGAGTTGGTATCTGGGTGGCGCGCTCGCCCCCTTCGGCTTCCCGGATTCGACCGGCTCACATGGGTGACCCTATGGGCCAACGCCGCGAGCGTCGCCATGATGTATGCGGACCTGTTCATTCTCGACAGGTTCAACGCCGACCGGTCGGAGATCGGGCTGTATTCTCTCGGCGCGCTATTTGCGCTTGCCGCGGGGCAGGTGAGTTCGACCGCCATGACGATCGCGACGCCGTACTTCAGCGAACGCGCGGGCGACTTGGAGTGGCTCAGACCCACGCTCTTTCGCCACCAACTTAAGCTGGCTCTCGGCAGCGTTGCCCTGGCCGCCCTTACCGTCGCCCTCGCGTGGGGACTGATCGAGGCCGTTTACGGTCCCTCCTATCGCCCCACCCTTCTCTATACCGGCATCCTGCTCGGAAGGTTCATCGCGGTCAGTTCGGTGAGCCTCATCGGCGCGGCGCTCCTCTCGAACGGCCTTCATAAGTTCAACGCCTGGGCGACGACCGCTGGGCTTGCGGCGGCGATCGCTCTCGGAGTGCTCGGGTTTTTGCAGGGAGGCTTCTGGGGCGTGGCGCTGGGGCAGGTGGGATCTGGCGTTGTCTATGCGGGCGTCGTGTTGGCAGGGGGCAGGCGCTTGCTTTCGGGCCGCGGCTCTCTCCCGAAAGGATAGATCGCCCTCAGTCGCCGAATTCGAGGCTGGCTGCGCGTTGGGGGAGTTGGCTCAGCATCCTCGCGCAAGCGTTCCATCGCAAAATCGCCGAGTCGTTTCCGGGCGGCCGATACTCCTCCGCTTTTTCGTAGGACTCCATCGCGGAGAGCAGCCAGTTCGTCGCGAGCGTGGCTTTCGTCTCGTCTTGCAGCATGGCTCTGCCCCAGCGTTCGAGAACGATGCCGCCGTAGTACGCCCGATCGTAGTCGGTCATCAGCGAAGCGGCGAGTTCTCGTGCTTCGTCGAGGCTGGGGGCGCGCTTTTGGCCGAATTGGTCGGTCATCGCCAAGAGAAGCGCCTTCATCGCTCGCTCGTTTCCGGGTTCGGCGATTAGAACGTCGCGGCAGATGCTCACAGCCTGCTCAGGTTCATTGAGCAGCCGGTACCTTTCGGCGAGGTCGAGGGCGGCCTTGATCGAGTCGGTCGAAATCTTCTTGAGTTCCATCATTTCTTCGTTCCTGTCAGAACCCTAAGCAGCTTGGCCACGGGGTCGTAATAGACGTCGGCGACGCGTTCTTTGAGAGGGATGATCGCGTTGTCCGTGATCTTGATGTGTTCCGGACAGACGACCGTGCAGCACTTCGTGATGTTGCAGTAGCCGATGCCATCGGTGCGCCGGAGCTCTTCCAAACGGTCTTCCGTATCGAGTGGATGCATTTCCAGCGCGGCGGCATACACGAAGAAGCGCGGACCGATGAATCCCTCGAACTTCTCGTGCTCGCGCAAAACGTGGCAGACGTTCTGGCAAAGAAAACACTCGATGCACTTGCGGAACTCCTGGGGCCGGTCGATGTCGTCTTGGAACATTCTCCAAGTCCCGTCGGGCGCGTCTGGCTGCCGAGGTCGAAACGGCTTGATGCGTTTCTTGACTTCAAAATTCCAGCTTACATCGGTGACGAGGTCCTTGATGAGGGGAAACGCCTTCATGGGCTCGATGGTGATGGGCTTGGAGGTTTCGAGGTCCCCCAGTCGGGTCATGCACATGAGCCGGGGCATGCCGTTCACCTCGGCCGAACACGAGCCGCATTTTCCCGCCTTGCAGTTCCACCTCACAGCGAGGTCGGGCGCAAGCTCCGCCTGAATCCGATGGACCGCGTCGAGAACGACCATCCCCTCGCCGATTTCGATCGTATAGTCAGCAAACTCCCCGCTCGATCTCGAGCCGCGCCAAATCCGAAACGTCGCTTGAGCCACAGGACAGGTTTCTCGCTCGTGGGAGAGATTCCTTCTTTCGAACCTAACGAGGGGCGGGTGAAGCCCAGGGACGACGCCAGGTCTAAGAACTGGCAGGAATACTGGGCATTTGCTCGGGGAACTTCAGAAAAGCTGCCGTATAATGGTCGGCAGGTACCCCGTTGGGGGACCGTGCCCCGTCGTTGGGGCGCTGAGGAGTATTTGGAATGAAGAAGGTGGTATTTGGTGTCTTGGCGCTTGCGTCTGCTGCAATTTCCCAAGCGATCATTATCGAGTCCGAGCCGAACAACACCCCGTTGACGGCGAATGCGATTAGTCGAGGGGCTGCTCCTTGGGCGGATGTGGGCGTGATGAGCCTTGCGGATGGCGGCGGAGACGTCGACTACTTCAGCATCACGTTGTTTGCCGGCGAGGTGATCACGGCCATTACGACGCCGCTCGAAGTCACCTTCACGGTGCCCGACACGATGATGCACCTTCTAGATTCCGGCTTTTCGGAATTGGTGTTCAACGACGACGGTGGCGGTCCGTCTGGGCAGTACGGTTCTGCGATCCGGTACGCGATCACTTCATCGGGAACGTACTACATCGGCGTCACCGGCTACGGCGATCGTTCCTTCGTGGGAACGCACTCGGAAGAGGGCGACTATGCGCTGACCGTGAGCGTGGTCCCCGAGCCTGCGACTTTGCTTGCGTTGGGCGCGGGCGTCGCGGCGATCTTCGGCCGCCGACGAAAGTCATCCTGAGGCAACCACCGTCGAAGCGAGCGAGCGGCCGAGGCGACCCCTGGGCCGCTCTTGCTTTTTGAGAGGTCCTTCGGAAGGAGTTCGAAGCTCGAAGGCGTATTAGCTTTCGATGATGCCCTGGGTTTTCCTCGCCATGATCGACGATCCCATCGCCCCTCCCTACGCGCTCATTCCAACTCACCTGACCTGCGAATACCAGATCGACCCCAAGGGGATCGGCGCGCGCGAGCCCTTGCTTTCGTGGCAGATCGTCTCGAGCAACCCGAACGCACGCAACCAGTTTCCCACGGCATACCGGGTCCTGGTCGCTTCGGAGCGGGAGCTTCTCGATATGGGGCGGGGCGATCTGTGGGACTCGGGAAAGGTCGATTCAGCCGACTCAAGGTACGTGCGCTGGGGCGGACAGCCTCTCCCAAGCCGCCAACGAGCTTTCTGGAAGGTGAGGATTTGGGACCAGGACGGCGTCGAGCAGCCCTGGAGCGCCGACGCATCCTTCAGCGTGGGACTTCTCGAAAAAAGCGATTGGCAAGCTGAGTGGATCGGCCACGATGCGCCGATCGCCGAATCCAGGGAGATGCCCGACTTCGAAGGCGCGCTCTGGATCGGCCACGAATCGGAAGTCAAGGGCGAGCAGCCCATGGCGACACGGGCCTTCCGGCACGAACTCTCATTGAATCCGAGCGAAGTCAGTCAGGCTTGGCTTCTCGTAACGGGCGACGATGAGTTTGACGCCTATCTGAACGGGCGGCTGGTGGCTAAGAGCGACCAGCGGCCGCACTCTTGGACTCGCCCTGAAACGGTCGATGTCACCCCGCTCCTCCGGCCCGGACGCAACGTGATCGCCGTCCGGATTCGAAACACTCTCTCCGGTTGGGCTGGGCTCTTGGGGAAGCTCCTGCTGGCTCGGAAGGACGGCTCGAAGCTCGAATCGACGACCGGGCCGGATTGGAAGTGCGCCGACGGTTGGGACGATCGTTGGGCGGACCCTTCGCTCGACGATTCCGCTTGGCCCCAGGCGAAGACCCTAGGCGAGTACGGCGATTCCCCTTGGGGAAGGGTCCCTCCGCGAGGGATGTTCCTCCCGCCGCCGCGATACCTACGGCGAGGGTTCCAGATCGAAAAGCCTATTTCGCACGCGACGCTCCATGCGACCGCGTTCGGAATCTACGAGGCGCGAATCAACGGTAGGCGAGTAGCCGAGGCGCTGTTTCTCCCGGGCTGGACCGACTACAACCTCCGCATTCCCACCCATTCGTTCGACGTCACCGGCCTGCTGCAGCAGGGAGAGAACGTCTGGAGCGTTCTGCTGGCCGACGGGTGGTTTGCGGGGTACGTGGGATATGGGGGGCAGCGAAACCACTACGGCGACGCCTTGAGGTTCCTCGGCCAGCTTGAGATCGAATACGAAGACGGAACGAAGAAGACAGTTGCGACCGGACCCGATTGGAGGGCGAGCACGGGAGGGCTGCGAGAAGCCGACTTCCTAATGGGTGAGACTTTCGATTCGTCCGCCGAACCCTGGGGTTGGGACGCGAGGGGATTCGAAGAAAAGGACTGGCAGCCCGTCGAAATCGGGTCGGCGATTCAGCCCCTCCTCGAACCCGCAAAACATCAGCCCGTAGCCGTGATCGCGCGGTTCGAACCCCTGTCCGTAAGCCAAGTCGGGCCCGACGCCTACGTTCTCGATCTCGGGCAAAACATCGCAGGCTTTGCCCAACTCGAACTCACCGCCGAGAGGGGGCGCGAGATCACTCTGCGCTACGCCGAGCGGCTCGATGCCGAGGGCAAGCTCTACACCACCAACCTTCGCGGCGCGCGGGCGGTCGATAAGTACGTTTGTAGGGGTGAGGGCATCGAAAGGTGGAGCCCCAGATTCACGTTTCACGGGTTCCAATTTATCGAGGTGTCTGGGCTGGGGCGCGCCCCTCGACGGGGGGAAGTCGTCGGGCTCGCGATAGCCAGCGATACCCCGATTACGGGCTATTTCGAATGTTCCGACCCGATGCTCAATCGACTAGCGAAGAACATTTACTGGACGCAGAGGATGAACTTCCTCGAGGTCCCGACGGACTGCCCCCAACGCGACGAGCGGCTCGGATGGACCGGCGACGCCCAGGTGTACGCGACCACCGCTGCCTACTTCGCTGATGTCGAGGCTTTCTTCGACAAGTGGTTGATCGACCTCACGGACGCCCAGCGCGCCGACGGCCAGTTCCCGATGGTCGCTCCCCTCAAGGTCGCTGGACCCGATGGGGGCCCGGCTTGGGCGGACGCAGGCGTGATCGTCCCGTGGGAGCTCTATCGCATGACCGGCAACGTGAGCCTCTTGCGTCGGCAGTTCCCGTCGATGCTAAGGTTCGTTGAGTTCAGCTTCGCAAGGTGCGGGGAGGGCACGCTGCCCCCCAAGGAGTTTCATTGCTTTGGCGACTGGCTCAACATCGACGACCCCACGCCCAACGAGGTGCTCTTCTTGGCGTACTTGGTTCGAAGCGCCGACTTTGCGGCCGAGGCTGCCGACGTCTTAGGGAAGGCAGACAACTCGCGGCGACTCCGCGACATTGCCGCCGCCGCCCGGACAAGCTTCCAGAAGAACTACGTCGACTCGGACGGCCGGATCGCTGGGGATTCGCAGACCGCCTACGCGCTCGCGATCGACTTCAGTTTGTTGCCGCAAGCGGGTGAGGCACGAGCCGCCCAACACCTCGTCCGCAAGCTTGAGGAGCGAGGCGTCCGCCTTTCGACGGGCTTTGTCGGGACGAAGCCTCTCATGCGCTCTCTCGCCAAGGTCGGCCGCTTCGATCTGGCCTATCGGCTGCTTCAGAGCAAGGAGTTTCCTTCGTGGGGATTCACCATCGAGCACGGAGCGACCTCGATCTGGGAGCGGTGGAACGGCTGGACGCCAGAGGAGGGGTTTGCCGATCCCGGCATGAACTCGTTTGCCCACTACGCGTTTGGCGCGGTGGGAGAGTGGATGATGGAGCACGTCGCCGGGATTGCCCCACGGTCGCCAGGTTTCGCGCAAATCCTCATTCACCCCAAGCCCGGAGGGACTTTGACCTCCGTGCGTGCCTCCCACCATTCGCCTTACGGACCCATCCGAGTCGAATGGAGCCTCGAGGGTCGCCAATTCGAGTTGACCGTAGAAATCCCACCGGGGGTCCGGGCGGTCGTCCGAGTTCCTTCCTCCCACCCTTCGAGCGTTCTTGAGGAGTCCGAGTCGGGATGGAAGGCGGTCGCCGGAAAGGCAGGAGCAGGCTATTCCGAGATTGAAGTGGGTTCGGGAACCTACCGATGGAAGTCGACCGAGTCGTGCAGCGAAGGCGGGCCGACACAAATGCCGCTTTGAGTTGCCTCAGTCCGCGCTGAAGCGGGATACTGGGAGGACCTTGCGGCTGGCATTCGTTCTGGCGGTGTTTCTCGGTTCTGCGCTGATCTTCGTCGTGCAACCGATGATCGCGAAAATGATCCTCCCTTTCTACGGTGGGACGCCGATGGTTTGGAACGCCGCAATGGTTTTCTTTCAGGGAGCGTTGCTCGTGGGCTATGGCTACGCGCACCTGACTTCGCGGCTCCTGCCGACGGGGATACAGGTCGCGGTCCACCTTGCGCTCCTTCTCGGCGCGGCCCTGCTCCTTCCGTTTGGGATTTCGCTGAGCTTTGATCCCGCCGCAAGGGGCGGCAGTTCCTCATGGGGCGTGATTCTGTTACTGGCGACGGTCGTGGGCGCGCCATTTGCTATCGTATCCGCTGGTGCGCCGCTGGTGCAAAAGTGGTACGGGTCCACCTCGGCGCGGGACGCCTCCGATCCGTACTTTCTCTATGCCGCCAGCAACGTAGGAAGCCTCTTGGCTCTCTTGGCCTATCCGCTCGTCGTCGAACCCCTCCTCACCCTCAACGAGCAGGCGAGCTTCTGGCGATGGGGATATTGGGGATTGGTGGGGCTGCTCGCGCTCGTGGGGGTTCCTGCGATTCGCTCACGCGGAAGTGTCGGTTCGCCGCAACAGCCCACCGCAGCAGCCGCTTCCGCGGCCGTGGTTACGTCGCGCCGCAGACTCACTTGGGTGGTCCTTGCTGCCGTTCCTTCGAGCCTCCTCCTAGGAGTCACCACTTATCTCACGACCAACCTCGCCGCCGCGCCGTTGCTGTGGGTCATTCCCCTGGCTCTGTACCTACTCACTTACATCGTCGCCTTCAGCCGCAAGCGACTGCTTCCTACCGTGGCCTTGGGTCGATTCGCCGCCTTGTTGCTGGTTCCGATGTCGCTGGTGGTGATCCTGGAAGCGACCGAGCCGATCTGGGCGCTGGCGCTCCTTCACCTGGCCGTGTTCACCGTGGGAGCCCTGTACTGTCACCAACGGCTTGCCGACGACCGCCCTGAGGTCACCCATCTGACCGAGTTCTACTTGTGGATCGCGGTGGGGGGCGTCGTTGGCGGGATATTCAACGCCTTGCTGGCGCCCAGCGTGTTTGCGACCCTTGCCGAGTACCCGATCGCGCTGGTGGCGCTTGCGGCCTTGCGACTTCCTGAGGCTTCAGCCGAGGGGAAGAGGCTCTTCGACTTCGCGTTCGCTGGCGCGCTTCTGCTGCTGAGCCTTTCCACCATGGTCCTTGTGCAGAGCCTCGGAGTCCTTCCGGGGCCGATACGGACCGGGATTACGATCGGCTTGCCGCTGATTCTCGGGTTTCTCGCCGTCGATCGGCCGATTCGCTACGCTCTCTCGCTCGGCGCGGTGTTCCTTGCGGCCCACTTGACCGAGATCAACTCGCCCGGTAACGTGATTCTCTCCCACCGCAGCTTCTTTGGAGTGCATCGGGTGATTTCGGTCGAAGGGAAGTTCCACTCATTGTTCCACGGCAACACCGCCCACGGGAAGCAAAATCTCGATCCCGCCAATGCCGCGACCCCGCTCGCCTACTACCACCCGACCGGCCCGATCGGACAACTGATGGGAGGGACCAGGAGGTTCAGCAACGTCGGATTGGTGGGTCTGGGCGTGGGTTCTTTGGCCGCTTACGGCAGACCGGGGGACGCGTACGCTTATTTCGAAATCGACCCCATCGTCATCTCCATCGCAAACGATCCGAAGCTGTTTACGTTCTTGAGAGACACTCAGGCCGAAGTGCGGATCGTCGAAGGCGACGCTCGGCTTACGATCCGGCATGAACCCGATTCCTCGTTCGACCTGATCGTGCTCGACGCCTTCAGCTCGGATTCCATCCCGATCCATGTGATCACTCGTGAGGCGCTCGCCCTGTACTTGGCCAAGCTCCAGCCGGGGGGTCTGATCGCGATTCACATCTCCAACCGCTACATCGACCTTCAACAGCCTCTCGCCCATTCCGCCCGGGAATTGGGTCTCAGGGCCTTGGTGCGCGCCGACCTCGACGTCGAAGGCGAAGAGGCACAAGAGGGCAAGGATCGCTCGACATGGGTGGCCTTGGCGCGGGACGAGGCCGATTTCGGCGAGTTGAACAAGGATGCGCGATGGCTCCCACTGGATCCTTTGCCTTGGGGCCGAGCTTGGACCGACGACTACTCCAACATCGTCATGGCGCTTTATCTCGTCGAGGAATGGCTGGGTAGGGACTAGACCTGAGCGTGAGCGGCCCGCTCCCAAAGCTCGACGGTCCTGATGTCCCGCAACCGGCGATCGAGCGCGGCGCGTACCTTTTCGGTGAGAACCTCGTAAGTGTCGACGCCCGGCTGGTTCTTCTCCACGTAGTCGAAGGCGCCCCGCTTCATGCACTCGACTGCGTTGGCGACGTTGCCATAGGCGGTCATGACGATGACTTCGGCAAAGAGGTCACGTGAGAATGCCGTTTGAAGCACGGCGAGCCCGGACGCGGGGTCCTCCATGCTCATATCGGTGACGATGACGTCGTAGGGGAGATCGGCTTGCAGGATCTTGCCCATGCCCTGCTCGGAGTTCGACGCCGGAGTGACATCGTAGCCTTCCCGCTTGAGTCTACGGGAAACGGCCAGAAGAACGTCCTCTTCGTCGTCGATGATCAATACGCGAGCCATCAGGTTGAAAGTATATCTTGTGAACTCAGTTTGGACGGTCTGGGTAGGCCGGAAGAGCCAGCGGATTCGCAGGCCTACTCGGGTACGTCCTCGGCGCGAACTTCGCTCGCTTCCACGTTCTCTTGGTGAATCTGCTCGTAGATCTCCTTCCTATGGACGGTGACGTTTCGAGGAGCGCGGATTCCCAGCCGAACTTGTTCTCCACGGACCTCCAACACGACGACCTCGATGTCGTCGCCGATGACTATGCTTTGGTGCACCTTGCGGGTAAGTACGAGCATTCGTTGTCGCCCTCCATGGCATTCGCGAGTCTCAGCGCTGATCGAAAGCCCCAGCCTACGCTGCGGGGCGTTCTTCGATCTCGCGGTCGGAGAACACGCGATATTTGATAGTATACGCTTCGTTCTCCACAACGAACTGTCTTCCGATCCGTTCTTGTACGTTGATGAGGATCGGGCCCGCAAGATTGAGCGAGGTCTGCTCAGGTCTTCCGTGCGGGATCGAAACCGTCGTCAGGAGGAGCCGGGGTGTGGAATCGAGAAGCCTCATCTCAACCCGGAGGCTCTCGCTTAGGATCGGCTCGTATTCATCGACGAAAAGCGCCGGATCGGTGACGAGGAACGAAAGAGTGGGCTCGTCGACCGACTGGAGCCATGCGAACGCCGAACCCTCCTTTGAGGGGATCAAGAGAAAGCGCTTGAGGGCGTCGAAGCCGATCAGGCCTTGCTCGAACTGGATCACGTCTGCATCGGCGAATTCGATCTCGCCGAACCGGGTACCTGGGAGTAAGGGCATAGTTGTTCTAACCTTGGATGAAGTCAATGAGACTCAGCCCAAATCCCTGGCTGACGGTGGCGAGGGCGGCATGATATGCCGTCTCCGCGACCCTGAGTTTCACCACCGCATCCGTCATGTCCACCTCTTCGATGTCCGCTGAACGTGCGGTGAGTTCGTCGATCCTTCGTGTGTGTTCCACCTTCAGATTCGAGATCGTGTTGAGCCTTGAGCCCACCACGCCTCGCAACTGAGCGATGGAATCGAGTTGATTCTGCAGTTCGGGAATGTCTTGGCCGCTGAGCGCTCCCAGATTCCCGCCCTGCAAATTGGTCTTCAGGCTCTCAAGCGCATTGTAGAGCCCAGTAAACAGGTCTTCGCCGGGGAGGTTGGCCGTGAGGAGTTGGTTGGGGCCGACCTCCACCGTGTACGCGTTGTTGTCGCCTGAGAATGTGATCCCCGACGGGCCGAGCGCGAACGGCTGAGTCTTCGTCGAGTGCCCTGCAAAGATGAACTGGTTCTGCGGGCCCCTGGAGTTTCCGAGGTCGATCAGTCGTCGCTGGATTTCCTCGACTTCCGTGACCATGCCTTGGCGGCCCGCCTGGTCGGTTGCGCCGTTGGCGCCGCGCACCGCGAATTCATAGGCTCGACGGGTCAGCGTCGTGAGTTCCCCCAGCGCCGTTTCCGTAAACCCAAGGTAGCCCTCCGCCGCGCTTACGTTTTTGCCGTACTGCTCGATCGAGGCTCGCAACTTGGAGTAGCTCAGAAGAATGCCCGAGCCGAGAGGATCGTCGCTGGGCTTGTTGAGCCGCTTGCCCGAGGAAACCTGCAATTGCGCCTCGGTGTAGCGCTCGAGCGCGCCGGCCACCTGTGCCTTGTAGGATTCATATTGGAAGTTCGAGCTGATCCTCATGCGCGCCTGGCAAACTTACGGGCTATCGAAGCATCGTTAGTAAATCTTCGGTCACTTGATCGAAGATCGAAAGGGCTTTTGCGGCGGCTTGGTAGCTTCGTTGCAGCCGCAGCATTTCGGCCATCTCCTCGTCGAGCGATACGCCGCTGATCGCCTGCCTCTGCTGATCGATCTGAATCGCCAGTGCCTCCTGGGTGCCTCTGGAGGTGTTTGCGGACTCGATCGACCGGGCCAAATCGACCAGAACTCCGGAGTAGAAGCCATGGTACGTGCTCCCTCCGAGCCCCGTCATGGGCTGCTCGCGCAGAGCGGCAATGGCTTGAGCCAGCGCGCCATCGCCCGGCGCGCCCGAAGTTCCGTGGCCGATCCGACTCGCATCTGACTTGAGGTTTGCCGCAAGATCGAAATCTCCCGCCCCGGTGGTCGGTGGGATAGCGGTTTCGTTGAAGAAGGGCAGGTCCGTCTCGCCATAGGAGTTGGTGGCCGTGCGATAAAGCGCGTTGACCCCGTCTCGAAGGCCGTCGGCGAGGCTATCCAGGCTTGCCCGGTTCGCGGCCATGCGGTTGAGAGCCTCCATCGACCCGAAAAGCGTCCCGGTAGGCACGGCGTAAGAGTTGAGCCCATCGCTCACCGTATACGTTGCTGCGTCGAAGGTCTGCGGATACGGCCTCGCGCCTCCTCGGTCGACCAGAGTCAGCGCGCCCGCGTACACCGAGATGGAGCCGTCGGGCTGGCTGTAGGTTTGAATGTCGGTGATTCGGCTCAGTTCTTCGATGGCGAGGTCGCGCTGGTCGAGCAGATCGTTCGGAATCGCGCCTGTCGCCGACGCGGCGGTGATCTCCTTATTCAGTTTGTCGATGCGTGTCGTGATCTTGTCGATCTCTCCCATCGTGGCCGTGATCTGGCCCTCGAGGGCTTTCTCGGTTGCGACCACCTCTTCAAAGGCTCTACGAATTCTTCGCGCGAGTTCGATGCCCGACTGCTGCACCTCGAGTTGGGCCGCCGGCGTACCGGGGTTAGCCGAAAGGCTCGACCACGAGTTGAAGAACCGATCGAGCGCAGCGGCAATGCCGTTTGCGCCCGGTTCGTTGTAGATGGCCTCCACTTGAGATAGGGCCGTCGAAAGGGTGCTGAAGCGTCCGAGTTCGGCTTGAACGCCCTGGAACCGCTTCTGAACGAACCCGTCGTGAGCGCGGGCGATCGAGGAGATCGCGACGCCCGTGCCCAGCGAAAGCGCTCTCATCGACCAGAACTGGCTGGGATTCGTCGCGCCGTACGAGACGATCTGGCGGTTGTAACCCTTCGTGCCGACGTTGGCGATGTTGTGTCCGACAACGTCGAGTCCCCGCTGGAACGCGCTTAGCGCCTTGCTCGCGATATTGATGCTGTTGAATGGACTGGGCATGGGGCCTCCTTATGCGGCCTGGTCCATCAGGACTGCGGCGGTGGGAGAGGGCCTCCGATACTTCGTCTGAGTCTCCGGTTGCCCCTCAGCGGCTTGGGCGATGAGCGTCAGCGTGCCGTTGACGTACGTCATCTCGCTCTCGATAAGCGCGCGGTTGCGATTGAGGATTTGCGCGATGTTCCTCGCGGCTACCATGACTCGATTGGCGACGGACTGGACCTGCTGCGCTTCGGTCTTTTCCAGAACTTGCACTAAGCTTCGAAGGTTGGGCTCCGTGCCCAGACTTTCGGCCAGCGATTGGGCGCAAGCCGCAGCGCGGTCATCAATTCGTCGCAGTTGGTCGAGCAGGGAATCGAGGTCAGGCTGGAGCCTCTCGATCCTTCCGACGTCGCGGAGGGTAAGTGCGGCGGTCTGCTCGTGCAGCGTCCGGAGCAATCGCTCCGATGCGCCGAGCCATTCCCACCAATGGGTTTGCAGTTCACGTGTTTTCATGAGTTGTCCTTGAGAGTGAGGTTGAGGGGGTCTGAAGTCGACGGGCTCGTTTTCGAAGCGGTTGCCTCTTGAGCGAGTCGCTGAACTTCCTGGGCGAATGCCGACGGCGCAAGCTGCCGGAAGAGCATCGAACCGAAGCCGAAGGTCCCGCGCTTCGCGACCGAGTCGGCGATCGCCTGATTGAAGAGGTCGTCGTAGATTTCGGTCCCGTACCCTTGCCCGAAGCCGGTTTTCGGGATCGACCTCCGCATGACCGAGATGAGGTCCTTGACGAACACCCCTTCGAGGTCGGAGGTCGTTTTCTTGAGCTTCGCGACGGTCGGGGCGGCCTGAAGAGCAAGGCCCAAGTTGTCAGTGAGCGGATTCATCATGGCTACTGCACCTTGATCCTTGCCTTCAGCGAGCCTTGTTCCTGAAGCGCTTGCAGGATGGCGATGATGTCGGTCGGACTGACTCTCAGCGCCTGAAAGAGCTTGGCGAGGTCGGCGACGGTCGCGGTCGGGGCGATCAGCGCTACTTGCGCTTGGTCCTCTCGTGCGTCGACTCGGGTTTGGGGCACGACGGCGGTCTCCCCTTTGGAGAAAGGCGCGGGCTGACTCACAAGCAGATCGGTTTCGATCCTGACATTGAGGCTGCCCTTCGCCACGACCGCGGGTCCGAGCCGGACGTTACCCCCGACTACGATCGTTCCCGTTCGTTCGTTGATCACCACCAGGGCGGCGGTGTCCGCGCGGACGGTCAGGAGTTCGATCTCGCTCATCGATTCGATGGGCAGTCGGTCGGGGGGGAGGTTGAGTTCGATGGTGCCCGCGGTCAGCGCCCTTGGGAGGTACTCCGGCCACACGGATGCGATCTTCTCGGCGACCCGCTTCGAGGTCGTAAGGTCCGCCTCGTCGAGTTCCAAGAACAGCTTTCCGTCGAAGACGGTCTGCGTGGACACGGCCGTTTCGACGAACGCGCCCGAGGGGATTCGTCCGACCGTCGAGTGGTTCTTCTGCACCGAGTTGCCGCCGGAGCCAACGTTGAACCCACCGATGCTGACCGAACCCTGCGCGGCGGCGTAGACAACGTCCTTGCTGTTGGCAGCGTACAGGGGCGCCTGCAACAGCGTCCCGCCCTGAAGGCTCTTCGCGTCCCCAATCGACTGAACGGTCACGTCGATCCGGTTGCCCGGCGTCGAGAAGGGGGGAAGCTCGGCGGTGATGGCTACAACCGCCACATTCTTCACCTTGAGGAAGTTCGGGTCGACCGCCGTACCTGCGAACTTCATGGCGTTCGCAAGGAGAGTTTGCGTAAACGGGGTGTTCTTGGTGTCGCCAGTCCCTTCCAGGCCCACGACCAGCCCGTAGCCGAGTAGCTGGTTGCTCCTGACGCCGCGGAACCTGGCGATGTCCTTGATTCGCACTTCGATGCCGTTCTTTTCAGCGTCGATGATGCTTTCCAGTCTCTTGGCCGCGCGTTGCAGGGCCTCTTGCGAAACGACCGCACCGGACTGGTCGCCACCCTGGCCGGGGTCCGACTGAGCCCCCAACGGGCTAGTGGCGAAAACGATTGCGAAGGCAAGTAAGAATCTCATGTTTCGCTCCTAAAACAGCCAGTCGAGGATCCGCGTAATGATGCCCCGCTGCTGTCGGTCGCTGATCATTCCCTTGCCGTCGACGGTGATGCTCGCCTCGGCGATGTGCTCGCTGAGCACCGTGTTGTCGCTACGAATGTCGTCGCGGCGCACGACTCCAGTGAGGCGAAACGTCTGAACTTGCTTGTTGACTTGCACCGAGCGCGTGCCTTCGAGCACGAGCTGGCCGTTCGGAAGGACCTGCTTCACAATTCCTGTCATCCGGGCCACCAACCGGCCCGATTGACTCGTGTTGCCCTTTCCGTCCACGGTGGAAGATGCGGCCGTCGAGAGAGCGGGAATGAGTTTGTCGATGAGAGGGCCGACAGCTCGCGTGATCGCATTGTCGTCCGACTTGGACGCCTTGGTGCTAGCGGCAAACGAAGCGATGGTCGATTCGCTGATGAGAATCGTCACCACGTCGCCCTCGGCCCGAGCGGTCCGATCCATCATCGGGTTGATGTAATGGGCCGGCCATAGTGAGCCAGGGTTGTTGGGATCGACGGCTTGCGCGCCCGCGACTCCAGCGAGCAGCAACGTCGCCACACATGAGGACAAGGCTTTCATAGTTTCACCTCCACGATGCCCGGCGCTTTCACGACGCCGAGGTGGGTTGTTTGGGTGGGGGGCTGGCCGAGGGAGAGGCTCACTTCGACCGCTTGGCCCACGAATGCGTTGGACTTTGCCCGTCCGGAGAGTTCAGCTACGACGCCGCCCGATCGGACAAGGACTTTCACCGTCGAGCCGGCCTTGACGCCCGCCTCGGCCGAATCGACGGACAGGCGGATCGTCCGAGAATTGAACTTCGATCCGCCGATATAGACGGCCAGCACGACCGAAACCGAACTGTTGGCAGTTCGCACCGATTCGGCGCGCAGCTCGACCACCCCGACCGGCGCGATGAAGTCTCGCTCGTCGGCTTCGCTTGAAAACGGGAGGTCGCCCAGCTCGCGCTTTGCAGCCTCACGCGCGGCAGTCACCAACTGAGCAGCGGGGACTGCCTGGGACCGCGTGACGACTTCGATGAGGGGCGGGAGTTCGTCGACGATTTGGGAGGGCGCGATTCCTGCGGTTTGAACCCGGGCTACGACACGGGCTTTGGAAATCTTCTGCGAAACGCCGACCGGGGGCGCTTGCGCGATCTCGATCGATTCCAGCAAGCGATGCCACTCCGTCCGGCCTTCCAGTTGTAGGAGGTCGAGAAGTCGAACCGGTCCAGGGTCGACCTCGACTCGCTCCGGGGCTCGCAGAATCAAGCTGCCCGGGGGGAGGAGAGGGCTTATCGTCGGGTCTACTGCCGGCTCCGTTCGGAGGGAAACGCCCACCTTCCCGGAAACCACCTTGCCCCAGCCTTCGCTTGCTGGGAAACCCACGCGAGGGCGCTGGCTGAAGGCCATGAGCCCCGCCTCCAGAAGCGTCGGGCTGCCCGCAACTTGCGCGAGAACGATCCGCCCCAATCGCGACTCGCTCGACTGAGAACGTCCCTCGACCCACCCGTCTTCGGTGATCGAGAGCGATTCCAGCGCCGCTGGCGCGGGAACCGTGGGAACCAGGGGCGCTCCTGTCGGGTGAGTGAGCCTTCCGCCCTGCACCTGAAGCGTTGCGCTCTTGGCGTAAACGATCCTTCCTTCGAGAGCGAACCTCAGGTATCCGGGCCCGTCGATCGAAACGTCGACCGAGAGCCAGACGCCGGTAGCAAGGGTGAGGGCTGCGAGGGTCGTCATTTCGAATTACCTCTTGAGGTTGTTGAGCATCCCGAGCATGTCGTCGGCGGTCTGGATCGCCTTGGAGTTGATTTCGTAGGCCCTCTGGGCGAGGATCATCCGCACCATCTCCTCGACGATCTGAACGTTGGACCCCTCGAGGAACCCCGCTTGAATCCGGCCGGAGCCATCCTCGCCAGGGTTGACCGTGGTGGGAGTGCCGCTTGCCCCGCCCGCTTCGTAGAGGTTCTGACCCAGCCGGATCAGACCCGAAGGGTTCGGGAAAATCGCCACGGTCAGTTGTCCCAGTTCTTGGGGTTCGTTCGTGTCCGGCAGCAGCGCGCTGATGACGCCCGATTCGCTGACCGAGACCGCCGTGACTCCGGTGGGGATCGTAATGCTGGGCGAGAGCGGATAACCGTCGCTCGTTACGAGAATCCCGTTTGCATCGACCTTGAACGACCCATCACGGGTGTAGGCAAGGGTTCCGTTCGGGAGTTCGATTTCGAAGAACCCTTCGCCAGAAATCGCGAGATCGAGCGGGTTGCCGGTCGCCAGAAGGGGACCTGAGTTGAATGAAGTGGCGTTGGCCGAGAACTTCGATCCGAGTCCCACGTTGAGCGTAATCGGCTGTTGGGCGCCCGCTCCTGTGCTGGTCCCTGAAACCTTGTAGATTTGGTACATCAGGTCCTGGAACTCGGCTCGCTGCTGCTTGAAGGCTGTGGTGTTGACGTTTGCGAGGTTGTTCGCAATCGTGTCCAGATTCATTTGCTGGGCGACCATGCCGGTGCCCGCGGTTGTCAAAGATCGCATCATGACTGTGCCGTATTCTCCTTGCGTCTCCCGACGCCGGTGTCGCGGCCTTCTTCGATCCTTCGCGGCGAGTTCATCGGCTCGCCTGACCCGCCTCCTGGCCTTCCTGGCCAAGGTCCGGCTGATTAGGAGTTGTGAAGGCTCTGGATGAGTTTCTGTGTCAGTTCGTCTTGTTGCTGAATCGACCTCTGGGCGAGTTCGAACGCTCTCCCGACTTCGATCAGTTGGATCATCGATTGGATGGGGTTCACGTTAGAGGATTCGAGCGCCCGCCACTGAACCCGAAGCTCAGGGTCGGGCTCGGCGTCTTGAGACTGGAACCGTCCCGCTCCGTCCTTAGCGAACGTGCCGTCAAAAACGCCCAACCGGGCGACGACGACTCCGTCGGCCGAAATGCTTCCGTCTTCGGAGGTCGCAATCTCGCCCTGGGGAATCTGAATCGGAAGTCCTCCGTCGTCCAAGACGGGCTCGCCCCGCACGGTCGAGAGCATTCCGTCGGAGTTGAGCGTAAACGCTCCGTCCCGCGTGTAGCGGACGCCTGCCTCGGTCTGAACGGCAAACATCCCGCGATTCGAGGCCAGCGCGACGTCGAACGGCCGCCCCGTGGTCTCCAAAGCGCCTTGCTCGAAGACCGTAAAGGAGGCTGCGACCCCGACGCCTGGCAGAGGCTTATCGATCGGATCGTTGCCGTTGGGAACCCCCATCTGCCGCGAGAGCGTCTCCCCGAACGCCAGGCCGTCGCGCTTGTAGCCCCTTGTCGAGGCGTTGGCGAGGTTGTTGGCGATCAGGTCCATCGCTCGCTGGCTCGCAAGCATCCCTATGGCAGTCGTTTCAATTCCGCGGTTCATCCCCAAATCAGAAGTCGGCACGCAACTTTGCGGGGATTAGGGTTCAAACTTCGCAATCGACTTCAGGTTTTGGAGATTCTCGCCCATCCCCAATCGTCCGGGCCCCCTATAGGCCCCTGATCGTGTACGCTATTTCATGTGGCTACAAAGCGCGACGATCGAACCCTGAAGGTCGCCGACGTGGCTCTCGATGCAAAGACTGGCGGGCTGCACTCGGTTTTTACGTATGCCGCAACCCTGCAGATGAAAGTCGGTGACGCCGTCGCGGTTCCGGTCGGCCCGCGCACCGCGTTGGGGTTCGTCGTGGGCCTGCGCGAGGTCTCGCAAGAGGAGCTCGGATTCCCGGCTTCTCAACTGAAAGGGGCCCAGTCGACGATTTCGGGGTTTGCTCTCCCTCAAGAGGTGATTCAGCTCGTCAGGCACGTCACCGAGGAGTATTTGTGCCCGCTTCCGGTGGCGATCACCGCCGCTCTTCCTCCGGGCGCGCATGGGATGATCACCCGCGCCTGGAGTCTGCGCGCCGATGCGGATCGGGGGGGCGAATCGACGCTCGCCGTCCACGAGCGAGAGGTCCTTGCCATGCTCAAGGACCTGGGGAAGCCCCTCGTCGAGCCTCGAACGAAGAAGCTCGACCTTGGGCTCTTGCGAGCGCTGAAATCTCTCAGGAATCAGGGCTTCGTCGAAGACTCGATCGTTGCGGACGTTCCGACGGAATCACGAAGAGCAGGGGTTTTACTCAAACTCACGGACGACGCCGATAAGATCGAGCGGTTTCTCAAGGCGAACACCCGCAAGCGACCCGCTCAAGCGCTCACGCTCGTCAGGCTGCAAGAAATCGATCACCCGGCTCTTGCGGCCAGCGACATCCGCGCCCTCTGCGGGGTCACCGAAACCACGATCCGAGCGCTGACTGACGCGGGCCTGCTCACTCCCTTGCAGCAAGACGCCAGCGTAGCGACCCCAGCGCACACGCCCAACCGCCATCAAGTGATCGCCATCGACGCCCTTATTGCGGCCGTGGAGTCGCGGATTTCGCAGAGGTTCTTGCTCTTCGGGGTGACGGGCAGCGGCAAGACCGAAGTCTATCTTCGGGCCGCCCAATCAGCGCTCAAAATGGGCCGCCAGGTCCTGTTCCTCGTTCCGGAGATCGCACTGGCAAGCCAAGCGGTCTCGCTGCTGCGCGAACGTTTTGGGGGCCGCGTCGCCCTTCTGCACAGCGACCTTACTGCCTCGCAGCGCATCGAGAGTTGGATGTCGGTCCGGTCAGGCGAGGCTCCGGTGGTGATTGGGGCTCGGAGCGCGGCGTTTGCGCCCCTCTCGAACCTGGGGCTCATCGTTATGGACGAGGAGCATGAGGGTAGCTACAAACAAGAGGCCGCCCCAAGGTACCACGCCAGATCGCTTGGGGAGGCTCTGAGTCGAATCCACTCCTGCCCGATCGTGTTTGGTTCCGCCACGCCCAGCGTCGAGACGTTCCACGAGGCCGACGAAGACAAAATCACGCTGCTTTCGCTCCCGGAGCGGGCGGCTAAGGCGCAGTTGCCAACTGTCGAAATCGTCGACCTCCGAGAGGGGTTTCGAACCGGCCAGCCCTCGCTGTTCGCGCCGAGATTCGTCGAGCGACTCCGGGAAACGCTTGATCGCGGGGAGCAGGCGATCCTGTTCCTCAACCGCCGAGCCTACGCACCGTTTCTTGTGTGCCGCGATTGCGGATTCCAATTCAAGTGCCCCAATTGCGCGGTGTCGCTTTCCTATAGCAAGCGAACGCACCGGCTGCGGTGCCATCACTGTCTCTATCAAACCTCCGCGCCGGAGATTTGCCCGAGTTGTGAGGGATCGAGGATTCGCGTTTTTGGGGTGGGGACGGAGCGAGTGGAGGATTCGATCCGGGAGCTATTCCCCGACGCGAGGGTGGCGCGACTCGACCGGGACGTGGCGCAAAAGCGCGGCGCCTTGGAGCAGGTCCTCGCTGGATTCGCTGCCCGCGAGATCGACATCTTGGTCGGCACTCAGATGGTCGCCAAGGGCCTCAACTTCCCTCATGTGACGATGGTCGGGGTGGTCGCCGCCGACATCTCCCTCAACGTGCCTGACTTCCGAGCGACCGAGCGCACGTTTCAACTTCTCGCCCAGGTCGCGGGAAGGGCGGGACGCGGACAGTCCCCGGGTTACGTGGTGATCCAAACGATGAATCCCGACCACCCGGCGCTGCAAAGGGTCGTCGAACACGACTACCTTGGGCTCTTCGAAGCAGAGAGGGCCGAACGCGCCGCCGTTCGTTATCCGCCTTTCGTGAGACTAGTCAATGTGGTCCTAAGCGGCGAATCGAGGAAGGACGTGGAGTCCGCTTCCTCCGAGGCCGCCCAGCGAATCCGCAGGGCGAACGCTGAGGCAACCCTCTTAGGGCCGACCGACTGCGCCATCGAACGGCTCAACAACCGGTGGCGGAGGCACCTGCTGTTGAAGCTGAACCCGCAGGAACCGCTGAACTGGGTGGGCCAGGCGCTTGCCGGTTTCGAGCCGCACGGCGTCCAGGTGGTGATCGACGTGGATCCCAACTCGCTCGTTTAGCGAGAGGGCGGTTCGGGCTGCTTGAAGCCCAATGTATTCGAAAGAACTTGCATCGCTCCCGAGAACGCCGCCCGCCCGAGCCATTCCGCGCGTCGCTTGGATTCCAGCAAGATCATTTGGGCGATGTCGTCGGGGTTGCCCGTGATCTCCCCGCTGCGGGTCGTCCCGAAGTAGGGGCCCTGCGCGAGACCGGGTATCGCGCGCTTCGACCCGTCCGCGAGCCACTTGGCATCGGGTACGGAGCTCACCCAAGTCCGCACCTCGACCTTCGATTCACTAAGGGGCCGTCCCGGGTTGCTGAGGATCGACGAGACCTCGGCGTTCTTCTGGCTATCCCTGCCGACCAGGATCAGAATCACGAACTGGGCCTCGACCTGTGTGCCGAGACTGGTGAGTTGGGCGAGGTTCCGTTGTCGGCCGTTGGCAAAGTCGATCCCCAGGTCCTTGGCCGCTGGTCCCGTCTTCTCTCGGCCGACCAGCCGGTAGCCTGAGGATTCGGCGGACCTTGCAAGGAGCTTCTCGATCCATCCGTCCATCTCGGCCCGGACGAACTCCTTGTCCGCATGGGGGAACTTGGGATCGCACGTGTTGACGATCGGCGCGAGCCCAATTGCGAGGCGCGGCGCTTCTTGCGGGAGAGAATCCCAACCGAGAACTCCCGTTAGCGCGAGGGCCAGTATCGTTCCCATTTGCCTATCCGACGAGCGAGCGCCCTTGGGCATTCGTCAATAGTGCCAGTCGACGTCGCTGGCGAGCTTGGCGTGCTCCTCGATGTACTTGCGGCGAGGTTCCACTTGATCGCCCATGAGGTCGCTGAAGAGTTTGTCGACCTCCGCATGGAACTCTGGATCGTAATGCACCTGCACCAACCTACGGACATCCGGCCTCATCGTGGTCTCTTCGAGTTGGTCCGGGTTCATTTCGCCGAGACCCTTGAATCGCCCTACCACCACGCGCTTCTTCTTGACCGACCTGAGAATCTCGTCGAGCCCGGCCTGATCAGCGGCGTAGTACCGCTCGCTGTTGCCCACCTTCACCACGAACAGCGGCGGCTGCGCCAAATACACGTGCCCCTGTTCGATCAGCGGCTTCATGTAGCGATAGAAGAACGTGAGGAGCAGCGTGCGGATGTGTTCGCCATCGACATCGGCGTCGGTCATGATGATGATCTTGTGGTACCGCAGCCTACTGAGGTCGAACGTCGAGTCCTTGCCGTTCCTTGAGGGCTCGCCTTCTTCCTCGTCGTCGTCGTGGTGCCGCCCGAGCGTAATGTCGATCCCCGTGCCGAGGGCCGAGATCAGGGTCTTGATCTCTTCGTTATCGAGCGCTTTGTCGATGCGCGCCTTTTCGACGTTGAGTATCTTGCCTCGGAGGGGCAGGACCGCCTGAGTGTTCCGGTCTCTCGCGCCCTTGGCTGAACCACCGGCTGAGTCTCCTTCGACGAGGAACAGCTCGCACTTTTTGGGGTCCTTTTCAATGCAGTCGGCCAGCTTGCTCGGCAATCCGAAGGAGTCGAGGGCCGAGGACCTCTTGACGGCCTCTGCGGCCTTCTTGGCCGCTTCGCGGGCTCGCTGGGCCACCATGCACTTCTCTACAATTCGCCGCGCGACCGCGGGGTTCTCATCGAAGTAAATCGACAGCCCTTCGCCCACGAGCGAGTTCACCATGCCCTGGACTTCGGGAGTGACGAGCTTGACTTTGTCTTGGCTGTTGTAGCTCGGATTCGGCAGCCGAATCGAGATCACCGACGTCAAACCGTCGAACACGTCGTCGGAGGCGAAGTTCGAGTCCCGCTCCTTGAGGATGTTCATCTTTCGCGCGTAGGCGTTGACGACGCGGGTCATCGCTTGACTGAAGCCGGAGACGTGCGTACCGCCGTCGGGCTGATGAATGTTGTTCGAATACGCCAGCACCGTCTCGGCGTAGCCCGAATGGTATTGGAAGGCGACCTCGAGCTCGACATCGTCCTTGGCCTTGGCGAAATAGACGACCTTGTGGAGCACCGTCTTGCTCTCGTTCACGTCCTCGACGAGTTGGGGGATGCCCTTCTCGTAGTGAAAAACCTCGTCGTCCTCAGGAAACTGCTCGTTGGTGAACGTGAACGTGACGTCGGGATTCAGATAAGCAAGCTCGCGGATCCGGTTCTTGATGAGGTGAACGTCGTACTTGGTCTCAGTAAGCACGGTCGAGTCCGGCATCCACCGAATGAACGTGCCCGTCCCCTCCGCCTTTCCGATCTTGGTGACCTCAGTTACGGGGATGCCCCGTTCGTACTTCTGGTGGTGGAGCGCGCCGTCCCTCTTCACTTCGGCGAACAGCCACTCGGAGAGCGCGTTGGTGCAGCTCACTCCGACCCCGTGAAGTCCCCCTGAGGTCTTGTAGGACTTGTGATCGAACTTGCCGCCCGCGTGGAGCATGGTCATAACGACCTGAAGCGCGGACACCTGATGCTTCTCGTGGATTCCAACGGGAATTCCTCGCCCATTGTCCCGTACCGACATCGATCCGTCCGTGTGAAGGGTGACGTCGATGCGGTTGCAGTAGCCCGCGAGGGCCTCATCGACGGAGTTGTCGATGACCTCGCGAAACATCTGGTGAAGGCCCTTCTTGGCGTTGTCGCCGACATACATGCCGGGGCGCTTTCGGACGGCTTCGAGCCCTTCGAGGACCTGGATGCTTTCTGCGGTGTATTCCCCTGGCCCAGGTTCGGGCGCAAGGGCAGAGTTCTTTGTGATATCAGGATCGGACATACGCGGTCGCTCAGGGCCGCGAAATGAGGGGAATCCAACCTGCAAACGGCCCGATTTGAGTCTGAGAGTATACCTCAGATCGACGGCGATTGCAGACGGCTTCAGTTCGAACGAGCTGCCACTTGCCGCTCGCTGCGAAGCCGGGCCAATCGGGTGTTCCAAACCCTCGCCAAGGCGCGGTCCTTTCCCGGCAGCACGAGCGTTTCGACGAAGTACTCCCAGAGCCGGTTCTGATTGATTCCAGCGTGCCCCTGATCGGGCCCCGCCATCATGTCGAACCTCTTACCGGCCCTTTGCAGCGCCTGGGCGAGTTGATAGGTGTTGGCTGGATGCACGTTGTTGTCGGCCGTGCCGTAAAACAGCATCAAATTGCCTTTGAGGTTGCGGGCGTACTTCATGGCCGATCCATTCTCATAGCCTTCCTGGTTCTCTTCCGGCCAAGGCAGACCCATATAACGCTCGGTATAGATGGTGTCGTAGTTGCGCCAGTGGGTCACGCTCGAACTCGCAACCGCCGATCGAAACACGTCTGGGTGGCGCAAGATGCACATGACCGACGCGTAGCCGCCGTACGAAGTGCCGTAGATCCCGATTCGATCGCCGTCGATGTACGGCCGTTCGGCGAGAGCCTTGGCCCCTGCCGCCTGGTCGTCGATCTCGACGACCCCCAACTTGCCGTACACCGCATCCAAGAAGGCTTTTCCGCGCCCGTTTGTCCCCCGCCCATCGAGGCTCGCCATCAGAAAGCCGAGTTCCGTGATGGCGTTTGGCGTTTCAAAGGTCTCCGCCCCGCCGCCCGACTCGGGGCCGGCATAAACCGACACGACGAGGGGGTACGACTTCTCAGGATCGAAGTTCGAGGGAAAGTGCAGACGTCCATAGCAGACGGTCTTTCCGTCCGCAGCAAGGAAGGTGAACCGTTCGACCGGCTTGAGGCCCAACTCGCTGAACTTCGCAAGGTCGCTCTCGACCACGGTATCCAGAACCTTTCCCTCGCCGTCGCAGAGCCTCGCCACCGGGGGAGAGGTCGAGTTCTCCGCGAGATCGACGAAGTAATCGCGTTTCGGCGAAAGGTGGACCGTATGGTGGAGTTCCGGGTCGGTCAGCCGCTTGTCGCCTGTACCGTCCAACCCCACTCTGTGGAGCTGAAAGAGGTAGGGGTTGTTGCCGCTGCGAGCGAAATAATAGATACGGTTCTCCTCTTCGTCGACCTCCAGAATCCGAACGCAATCGAACTCGTTTTGAGTCAGCGCCTTTAAGGGCTTTCCGGAGAGGTCGCCGAGGTAGAGGTTGCGATATCCGTTTCGTGAGGAAGTGATCCAAAGAAACCTCCGGGGCTCGCCCGCTCGCTCGGCAAGGTATCTCAAAGGGGGGTGGTTGTCCGTCCACGATTGGGGCCACGACTCTCGGACGACGAGGCGGATCTTCCCGGTCGCGGGGTCGGCGGCGCAGAACTCCAGCAGGTTCTGCTTCCGGTTGGTGCGGTTGAAGAGCACCTCCTTCCCGTCAGGCGACCAGCGAACGTCATAGACGTAGTGCCCGACCTCGGTCCCCGCGCCGAGGTCAGAGTCGGTTTCTATCCGCAGGTGCTTCTTTGAGGCCATGTCGTAGACCAGGAGCGCGACTTTTGGGTTCGGATCGCCCGCCTTGGGGTAGGGCTCGGCGTCGAGCGTGTTGTTGACCTTCGTCACGTCCATGGCGAGGTAATAGTCCTTGACCTCGCTTTCATCGAAGCGGTAGTAGGCGAGGCGTGAGTTATCGGGCGACCACCACGCCGCTTCGCGAACGCCGAGTTCTTCCCCGTACACCCAGCTCGCCGACCCGCACTTGATCCGCTCTTTTGCGCTTCCTTCGGTCGTAAGCGCGGATTCAAGGCCTCCCCCATTCGGCTCAAGCCATAGATTGAAGTCCTTGTATCGGGCGATCCACTTTCCGTCGGGCGACCGGTACTCGGTGAACTGACGTCCTCGCGCGGGCCGTTGCTGGGCCGGTTCCTTCGGCTCGGGGTCGGCGCCACCGCTGATCGGACTCGACTTCTTGGCGGCGATGTCGTACCGGAACTGCTTTCCGCCAAACGAATACACAAAGGTCCCGCCCTCTTCCCAGCGAGGGGTGATGTTCGCGCGTACGATCGAGCCTGAGATCTCCCGCCGCAGCTTCTCGTATCGGTCGTAGCCCGGCATCAGCGGCAACCTATCCTGCGCGCCCAAAAACTGCGAGAGGCCCATCGCGATCGCGCAGGCCGCGCCCCATCTTGGTACCTGAATCCCCATTTTCGTTGTCTCCTCACTCGAAACCGGCCCTATCCGAACCTCCGGCAGCCGAGCCCTGCTCCCCTTCGCGTCCCTTGCTTCGCCAACGTCGAATCACTCCCCCTTGCAGCCCAACCAGAATCGGGGCCACTACGAGCGCGGGCAGATAGGTCGCGGCGGCAAGGCTCTTGACCTCTAGCAGCCCTAACCCGATCGCGACAAGCAGCAACCCTCCGACTGCTGTGGTCTCTGCCAAGCGGTCGTTGTGGCGCGCCAAGAACTTGAGCCGGGTGGCGCCGTTCGTTAAGGCTCCCTGAAATACCAATACGACCAGCGCCGAGACCAAGACTCCCGCTCCGAGCGTAGCAGAAAGAAACAGCGCCGCGAAGCCATCAAGCGTCGACTTGATCGCGAGCAACTCAATCTTGCCTTCGAGCCCGTCCTGCAGGCACCCCAAGAGCGTCATCGGGCCGACGCAAAAGAGCACGCTCGCGGTGATCAAACCCTCCTCGAAGCGGCCGTCCTCGGCTGCGCCCAGAGTCGACTTGGCGAACTCCGCAAAGGCGCGGAGTCCCTCGTCGAGACGCAAGAGGAGGCCCAGAACCCCTCCTAAGACGATGGCCGCAACTACGATCAAGACGCTCCTGGTTTCTAAGAACATCTTGACGCCAAGCCCCAGTGTCGCCAGCCCGATCCCCGCCGTGGCGACGACCTTGTATTCAGGAGGAACTGCCGCGCCCGCAGCCAAGCCCACGACCGAACCCACGACGACCGTGGCCGTGTTGAGCGCGGTTCCCTTGCCGACGAGGTATGGGGTCACTATCCGTTTCTTCGAGCGAAGGCTCCCATGAAGTCCGCAAGCGCTTCGCATCCTTCCTTGGGGAAGGCGTTGTAGATGCTGGCGCGGATTCCGCCGACCGACCGGTGACCCTTGAGCCCGTCCAGCCCCAAGGCTTCCGACTCCCTCACAAACGCGTTGGTGAGTTCTTCGTTCGGCAGGGTGAATGTAACATTCATTACAGACCTGCAGTGCTTTTGTGAATGACCGCTATAGAAGCCTCCCGATGAGTCGATCGCATCGTACAAAAGCTGGGATTTGGCTTGTGCTTGTTCTTGCATCGTTGCCACGCCGCCCTGACGCACGACCCATTTGTAAACCAGTCCGCACACGTAGATCGCGAAGCAAGGCGGTGTGTTATAGAGGGAGGCGTTCGCCGTGTGGAGCCGGTAATCCAGCATCGGGTGATGGTCCTTTGGGCAGCGGTCGAGGAGGTCTTGGCTGATCACGACGACCGTAGCTCCCGCCGGGCCCATGTTCTTCTGCGCTCCGGCATAGATCAGGTTATAGCGCGAGATGTCGATCGGGCGAGAAAGGATGTCCGACGACATATCGCAAACTGCGGGCACGCTGAACGCGAGGTCCTCGAAGAACTGAACGCCTTGGATGGTCTCGTTGCTGGTGTAGTGGACGTACGCCGCTTCTGGGGTCGTCTGGAGCGCTGCAGGCTCGGGCGTGCGGTCGTAATTGTGGGCCTTCCCGTCCCAAAGAACCTGAATCTGGCCCACCCTGTGCGCCGCTTCCGCCGACTTCTGACCCCACGAACCGGTTACCACGTAGTCCGCGCTCCCACCTTCAGGGAGAAGGCTCATGGGGATCATCGTGTTTTGGAGCGAAGCGCCGCCCTGCAAGAAAAGTACGTGGTACGACTCAGGGATTCCCAGCAGAGAACGGAAGTCGGCTTCCGTCTCTTCGATGATGCTGCCGAAATGCTTGCTTCGGTGGCTGAGTTCCATGACGCTCATTCCGGAGCCGTTCCAGTTGAGCAACTCGTCGCGAACCTGCTCGAGGACTTCGACGGGCAGCGTGCAGGGGCCGGCAGAGAAGTTATAGACCCGGTTGTAGGGCTGACTCATAGGCCCGGTTTTACCCCGAGAGTCCCTCAGAAGCCTCAAACCGTTCGAGCGCGGCCAGCCAGCGGGCCCATCGGCTCGATCGCACGACCCGGGCTGCGAGCGGTTCGGGATGCGAAGGACGCCGGAAGTCGGTCCATTTCGCGGGCCTCATGACCTCCCTTTGCGCCAACGGAGGACGGCCCGGAGAGAGTTTCTGAAGCAACGAATACCAGACGAGCAGGGTCCGAAGGTGCTGACTCGGGTAGCAGGCCAGCAAACGGCGCTTCAGTTCGGTCTCCTCCTCGCTCAACTCCAAGACCTCGCGCCGGTCGGGCACGCTGAACTCATTGATGACCTGCACTGGCTGAGCGTAGGTGTGGTAGAGAGGTACTTCAAAGACCGGTCCCGAAAACGACCGGACGACCGCGACGTGGGTGGCGTCATGGTCGAGGTGCCCCTGCTCGAACGCGCAGGTGACCACTCGGTCGGGACGCAACTCTTCGAGGACCTCGCTCAGGGCGTTCCTCATGAGGGACAGGTTCTCGGCAAGGTACCGATCCGGGAAGTTGAGAGTGGCCAATTTTGCGTCGTCCAGGCCCAGGAGCCGACCGCAGTCGCCCGCCTCGGCGAACCGCTCGGGCGTCCCGTGAGTGAAGATCAGATCGACGCGCGCCCCGGCCCGGGTGAGCCGCCGAATCCAAGCCGCGATCGAAAGCTCGTCGTCAGGGTGCGCGAACACAAACGCCCAGCTTTGATCGGGGTCTGGATCGAACGCAGGTCGGATCATCGCAGAGCCCTCGAAATCCTCTCTCGCACGGCTTCGACGGAGATCTGCGCCATGCCTGTGGGTTCGTAGAGGCAGTTCCCGATCTGGCCGTAGGGGCACGTTCGCTGGGGATCGGTTGCGGAATAGAGTCCGATGGCGGGCCGGTTCAGCGCGGCGGCAATGTGAGTCGAACCCGTGTCGCCACCCACATGGAACTTGCACCCTTCGATCAATGCGACAAGCGCGCCCAAGTTTGTTTTCCCCGCAAGCGACACGATGGCCTGCCCGCCTGCGCGAACGGCCGCTTCGGCAGCTTCGAGGTCGGCCGGAGCCTTGCCGCCAATCACGACGCAGCGGAGGCCCTCCGCGTGGAGCTTGGCTGCAAGTTCAGCGAAGGAAGACGGCGGCCAGCGCTTGGCGGCGTGTGCCGAAGTGGGGTTGAGAACCGCGTAGTCTCCTTCGATGCCGAACTCAGCAAGCAACGAGAGCGCATGCTGCCGGTCCTCCTGAGTCGCCGACAATCCGAACTCCGCTCGGGCGGCAACGCCACCCACCGCCCGCGCGACGTCGACGTACTGATCGACTACGTGCGCGCTCGTGGGATCGGGAGTCACCGGCGACGAAAACAGGCCAGCGGCTTCGCGCTGCCAATGGAACCCCACCTTCCGCTTGGCACGCGACCGCCCGACGATGATCGCGCTCTTGAAGAGGCCCTGGACGTCCAGTGCCGCGTCAAACTCGCCTTCGGGCTTGGGCCACGTCGTCGGCGAGACCTTGGGCGACGCCAAAACGACCTTGTCGACGAACGCGCAGCGGTCCACGAGGGCGGAGAACCTGGGGTCGGCGTACCAAACGACCTCACAATCGGGGAAGCCCCTCTTGAGCGCCCCGGCCACAGGAAGCGAGCAAACCACATCGCCGAGGGCGGAGAGCCGGCTAATGAGAAATCGCACGCGCATTCCTCTCCCACAACTCAGTTGCTGCCTGAAGAACCTGACTCGGATCGAGCGTCGCCGGTGAGCCTTCGCCCTCAAGCACGACCCCGTTGTCCGTATAGGGGCGAAACCTCGCGGCAGGCGTAGCTCCAAACAGCGACACGACTGGCACTCCATAACCCGCAGCGATGTGTCCCGAGCCGGTGTCGGCGGCGAGGTGAAGGGCGCTCGAAGCGACGACGGCCATCGATTCGCGCAGACGCAGGCGGCCGACGTAATCGATCGCGCCGGGAATCTGCGGAGCCTGCACCTCCGGCCCGCCCAGCAACGCTACGGCAAACCCACGGGCGATCAAACCTTGCGCCACCTCGGCCCATTTCTCCGCCGGATACGCCTTGTTCGAGTGACCTGCGCCGACGCTGAGACTCGCCAACGGAGTTTCGGCGGGCCAATCCTGGCGAAGCCGATCTCGAATGTCTCGGTATTCGGGGAGGATCGGGGCCGCGTCTCCCGGGAAGTCGCCCAGTTCGCCGAGGGCAGCGAGATTCCTCTCCACGATATGCATGGAGGGGTCGTAACCCTTCATCGAAGGTACCAGCATCCGCGATAGGGCGTCTTTACCGCCTACGGAGACCGTTCTTCTGGGTCTTGCGAAGGCGAGGCAGAGCGCGGTCTTGGGGTAGCCCTGCAGGTCCAATCCGAGATCGAACTTGTGCTTTCGCAACGACAACCAGAACCTGAGTTTCGGTCCCCAAGAGCGGGGACCCTGCCTCCTCCACTTGGTTCGCTCGTCGACGGCAACGACGTCGATCAGTCTTTCGGAGTCCACGACGTCGGCGCACCGATCTTCGATCGCCCACACGAGGAACGAATTCGGGTGGCTGCGCCGAATTCGGGACGGCACGGGCGCGGCCATCACGCAATCGCCGATCGCGGAATACCGGGCAATGAGAACTCGCGGCCCGCTCATAGGAGTCCCGCTTGCCTTGCTGAGCGCCATCGGTCGTGGAACCATAGGTACTGATCTGGGTACTTGCGAACTGCGGCTTCGACGGCCTGATTGTAGGCCGTCATCAGACCTTCGGATTCCTTTTCCCAATCCCCGCAAGGCTGCAAGGGCGGCTGAAACCAGACGCTATGCCTGCCGTTCGGATCCTTGGCGCTGAACGCGGGCACCATCGGCGATCCGGTTCTGAGGCTGAGGACAGCAGGACCAATTACGGTCCCGGTAGGGTGGCCGAAGAACGGCAAGAAGGACTCGCTCGAGTTTTGATCCGCGAGCACGACCACGACTTTTCCAGCTCGGAGGGCCCGCAACATCGACGCCGCTGCGTTGCCCCTCGAAAAGACCTCGACGCCCTGCGATTCGCGCCGCTTCTGAATCTCCCGCTCAAGCGAGGGTTCGTCGATCCTCCGCGTGACCGCCGAGCAAGGGATGCCCAACGTGGAGAGGACGTAGGGCAACAGCTCCCACTCGCCGAAGTGAGCCGTCATCAAGAGCACCCCATCTCCCTTCTCGTAGGCCGCCACGATGTGTTCCGTGCCGGCGAGGTCGATCTCCGCGGACGCCGCGCGGTCCAGGTCCATGTCGCCGACGGCAAACCGGAGCGAAATCGTTCCGAAGTGCTCGAACACCCGAACCGCCATCCTTTCGACTCGGGCGGAGTCGAGTTCGGGGAACGCGAGTTCGAGGTTGGCCCTGCACCGCACTCGGTACTTCCTGGAAACGGCGCGGAATGCCCGCCCCAGCCTTGCTCCGAGCTTCGCTTTCGTTCGTTGGCTGCGGCCCTTCAGCAGCGCGCGCAGCCCTCGAAAGAGCACGGCCCCTGCCTTCCCGGCCAAACGACGCCTAAATGCCTGACGCAAGGGCAGACCGGAGCCACTCGGCGAACGAACCTGCTGGCTCGATGGCGACGGATTGCTGCGCGACCCAGAACTGGTGCTGTTGGACATCGGGCCTTGACTTGAGTTTCACCCAGTCCTTGGCGGTGACGACAATCGCCAATCCTGGGTCGAACGACCGCAAGAGGTTACCTCCGTCCAAGGGGTCATGGTCGGGCAGCAACCGCTTCTGGGCGATCTCAATCCCGGCGGCCTCGAGTGCCGCGACGAACCTCTCAGGGGAACCGATCGCGCACAGCACGGCGACCCTCTGGCCGCTTTTCGGCGTGAGGGGAGTCCCTGTCGAACCCATTACGTACCGAAGGGGCTCCTCGGAGACCCGGAACTTTCCCGGCAGGACCAAGTCCGCGCGTTTCAGTCCGCTGCGGGGCTCGCGGAACGGGCCTGCGGGCAGGCACCTTGAGTTCTTTCCGGCAGGGTCGTGCAAGACCAGATACTTGCTCGCATGCAGTCGGAGATGCTGAAACCCATCGTCGAGGACCAGCAAGGCATCGGGGAACTCTCGCTCGGCGATCTGGGCGGCATGCACCCTGTCCCGTCCCACGATAAGGGGCGTTTCCGGGAGCAGGTCTCGCAGGAGAGCGGCTTCATCTCCCCACTGCCCCGCAGAAAGGGGACCCTCCGGCGCAAGCGATGCCCCCGATTCAGACGCGCCGCGATACCCCGAACAAGACACCACCACAGTCGCCCCGAGCCGCCGAAGAGCATTCACTAAGTGGATCGTCACTGGGGTCTTGCCGCTGCCGCCGGCGGTGAGGTTGCCAACGCACAGGCTCACTACGGAAGGGCGGTAGGCCCGCTTCAGCCCCAAGGCATACATCGCCTCATACGACTTCCAGCCCGCGGCGTAAAGCCACGAGACAGGGGTCAGCAGGGCCCGCAAGGCACGGGCTGCGAGGCCGGAACCGTACCAAACGTCCTGCGCCCGCATGGGGCCATTATGGCAGGGCGTCGAAGTACACTTTGGGAGTGCCGAAGGCAGCGTTTACCACCTTGGGCTGCAAGGTCAATCAGTACGAAACCCAGCGCATTCTCGAAAGCTTTGCCGGAGCGGGATTCGAGATTGTGCCGTTCGATGCTGTCGCGGACGTTTACGTGATCAACTCGTGCAGCGTAACTTCCGTTGCCGAGGGCAAGAGCCGCTACACGATCCGAAGGGCCGCCCGGACGAACCCGCTGGCCAAGGTCGTCGTGACCGGATGCGCCGCGCAAATGGCTTTGAACAAGAACGAGGCGATCGAGGGCGCGCACGTCGTAGTTCCGAACCCTGAAAAGCTCGACGCGCTCAAATACCTCTTCGAGTTCGCTCCTGACCTCGAGCGCGCGTCCCGTGAGAGCGGTTCGGCGATCACGCCAAGCGCCACCCTGGGCCGGACCCGCGCGACGGTGAAGCTGCAAGACGGCTGCAACATCCATTGCGCCTACTGCTCGATTCCCTTTACGCGGCCCGGAATGGTCTCGCGCGAGGCCGGTGAGGTCTTGGCGGAGGTTCGGAGGCTGGCGGAATTAGGATATCGCGAGGTGGTTCTCACCGGCGTTCTTATCGGCGCGTACGGGCCCGAAAGCGGTAGTGGGGGGCCGGGCTTCGAGGACATCGTCGGGAGCATCGCCCAAGTCGAAGGCGTCGAGCGGGTTCGAATCAGCAGCATCGAAATGCACCAAGTTTCGGACCGTCTGATCGACTTGATGCGGGCCGGCAAGGTCGTGCCGCACCTCCACATCCCGCTCCAGAGTGGCGACGACGAGGTGCTGGCTGACATGAACCGTCGCTATCGCAAGTCCGACTACTTGGCGCTTTGCGACCGCCTCTACCGGGAGGTCGCCGACATCTCGCTCACGACCGACATCATGGTGGGGTTTCCCACCGAGACTCCCGAAGCGTTCGCCTCGACCGCAGAAGTGTGCGAGCGGGCCGCTTACCTGAAGGCCCACGTGTTCCGGTTCAGCCCGAGATATGGGACTCCGGCGGACCAGTGGGGCGACCCCATCGACCCCGCCGAAAAGCAAATCCGAAGCAAGGTCTTGATGGGGATTGCCACAAGAACCGGCGAAGCTCACAAGCGGAAATTTCTCGGGCGGACGATGCGCGTACTGATCGAGGGCCGGTCGGCGGGGTCGGGCCTGCTCTCCGGGCTCACGGACAATTACCTCGAAGTGAAGTTGAGCGGCCCGAAGGAATGGGTGGGAAGGTGCGTCGATGTCCGTCTCGACGAGTTGTCGAACGGAGCGCTTTTGGGCGAGCGCGTGACGGCCTCCCGCACCTCTGAGCTGCCGCTTTCTGCGGCTCGATAGATTTCTGGAAGGGTTCTCGCCACGCCAAGGCGAATCTTGAGGCGAGGAGCCAAATGCCCACGCTGTTTACGCGGATTTTGCAGGGGGAGATCCCGGCTAAGATCGTCTACCAGGACGAGCACTGCTTTGCGTTCGAGGACATCAACCCTCAAGCGCCCGTTCACGTCTTGATCGTGCCGCGCGAGGAGATCGCGGGCGTTGCCGAGGCGCCCGATTCAGGCGATCATCAGTTCCTCCTGAACGCGGCAAGGAAGATCGCCGAGCAGATGGGATTGGACTCTGGATTTCGGCTTGTGATCAACCAAGGCATGGACGCAGGGCAAACGGTCGATCACCTGCACGTCCACCTGTTGGCGGGTAGGCCGTTTTCGTGGCCTCCAGGCTAAGGACTTGGCCGCCTGATGCACCCAGATTTTCTCCCGACCGGAAAACCCGTCGTAGGCCGACGCCGGGGGTACGGAGAACTCCCGCTCGACAAGAGGCTGGGGGTGGGGATTCTCGGACTCCACGAAGGACACACGCTGCTCGTCGCCTTGCGCGCTTCCGGGCTTTGCCGGGCGGTCGCAGGGTGTGACCTTGCCGAAGAGAAGCGCGCGGCGGCACGACTCGCCTGCCCAGACCTGCACGTCTACGAGCGCTACGAGGACATGCTCGCCGACCCTGAGGTCAGGATCGTCGCCCTTTACACCCCCGATCCGATGCACGCGGACCATATCGGCCAGGCCTTCCGCGCAGGCAAGCACGTGATTTGCACCAAACCGCTCCTCACGTCGCTCGAACGGGCAGAGGAGTTGCTGGCGCTAGCCCAGGATTCGGGGGTTCGGCTGCAAGTCGGGCAGTCCACGAGGTTCTTTGAGCCGTTCCAGCGCCAACGAGAACTGTTCGAATCCGGGGCGATGGGCGAGGTCGAGGTCCTAGACGCCCACTACGTCCACCGGATGGACTGGTGGTACGAAAAGAGCCCCTGGACGCAAGGCTCGACGCACTGGGCCTTTCTCGGACTGAGCCACCCCATCGATTTGGCAAGGTGGTACTTGGGGGAGATCGATGAGGTTCATGCGCTCGGCTCCATATCGAGGTTGGCTCGGACCTACGGGATGCCCTCGCCGGATATTCTGTGCGTCAACCTTCGCGCCGCCGACGGCCGTGTCGCGCGGGTGTTCGGGCATTACGGAGTTTCGGAGCACCCCCAAGGGCGGTCGCTGATCGAGTGCTGGCTGATGGGCTCAGAAGGGTCGTCGGTGGCGAGGTATCCGGACTTGAGGCTCACCTATGCCCTCGAAAGGGATGGAATCGAGCGTGAAGAGAACTTCGAACACGCGATGTCCGGCTACTACTTCCGGCACGAATTGAAGGGGATGCACTACGGCGAGTTCTGCAATTACGCGGACTATTTCGCCTCCAAGCTCCTGTCCGGCGAACCCAACAGCCCCGACCTCGCAGAAGGGATCGGCACGGTCGCGGTTCTCGTGGCTGTCGTGCGATCGCTCGAATCGGGCCAGCCGGTCCGAATCGGCTAAGGACGAAGCCCCCAAAACCCTCTCAGCTAGCGAACTGAAACACCTTCGCGTCGAACTTCTGATTGAAGTTCCATCCGGCGGACCAGTGGAGCCGGTACGGGCTCCCTTTGGCGTCCTTCCGGTCGACGCGGATTGTGACGGGAAGCTTTCGGTCTGCGTCGAACACCATCTCGATGGTGCACTCGCCGAGCTTCTTGGCCGAACTCGCCTTCCGAACCGCAAGGACTCGGAAATTGCGCACGATCTTGTCGCCGACCTTTCTTTCCCGTTCCTCGACCGTGGTCTCGAATCCGCCTTCGCCTCGCGCCAGACCCATCAGAACCGGCTTCCAGGCGTCCTTGCCGTCCACGAGGCCCCGGAACATGAGCCGCGAAAACTCGTAGGGCCACTTTTCGACCAGTTCCGTATCCGTCAGGTTAGCGTCCGCGCTCGCTGTTCCGACCGGAGTCTGATCGGTTACGCCCTTGCCGCTGAACGATGCCTTCGTCGTGCCGTCGCTCTTGAGGCTCGCCGAACTCGGCGCTTCCTTGCCGACGAAGTAATCCACATGGAAATGTTTGGCGTCGGCGATCCGAATCACGCTCTTGTGCTGGCCCTTTCCTGCGGCGGTCAGGATGAGAGTCCGGGCCTCTCCATAGACCCCATTCAGATTCGCCATCGCGCCCGCAACTTCGTCGGCGAGTTGAGCGGCGGCAAGCTCGGTTTTCGTCCAGCCTTTGCTGCCTTTGGGGGGAGGCTCCGAAGGCTCGGCGAATTCAGGGGGGCTGGGCAGAAGCCCTTCGGGGATCGGCGAGTCGACGCCGGGCTTGGGGGAGTTGGACCCCACTGCGTTGGGCTTCGTGTCATCGGGCTTCTTGCTGGAGCAACCTGCCAGCACCAACGCTCCGACACAAAGAATCGTGATGGACCGGCTATTCACCACTTCGTTTTACCTCTTGGCGGCTTCAGAAGTTCCCCCGGCGGGGCGTTCTAACTTGGCCCAGTGGCCGAGATTAAGCTGCTGGAAGGCGGCATCTTTTTGCCTGCATTCTTGGAAGTACTCCTCCTCGGATGGACTCAACGCTCCGCCCGCGTGGACCTTCTCCGCCATGCCCGCCAGTCGCTTGAACCTCTCGATATGATCGGCGAACCGCACCTCGGCATAGTCCCGAGCCGAAAACGTGGAGATGAGGAACTGCCAGTCGCTGGCTTCGGCAAGCAGCAGTTCGCGGGCGGCCTGTTCGACGATGCCGCGAGCGGGGCCGTCGCCATAGTCCCGAGCCATCCGCCGAAGCTCTCGCTCAGCCGGATAGAGCTCCTTCCACGTCCAGAAGTTGTCGTTGTTGAGCCAGACGTAGTGGTACCCCCCTTCTCCCCAGGAGCCCTCCGGCAAGGTCAGGGCGTGCCGCGCAGGCTCTTCGTCGAGGACTTCCGATCCAGTGGCGCATTGAACGTCCGGGTCGTTGTGGAGCCGTAGCGCGAGCTCGTAGAGGAACTCGGGGCCTTCGAACCACCAATGGCCGAAGAGCTCGGTGTCGTACATAGCGACGAGCGTCCCCGATCGGCCCGCCTCACCTCGGTAGAGCGCCAACTGCGACTTGAGCGTAGCCACGAGGTCTTCGGCGTGGCCGCCCAACCGCTCGAACGCCTGCCACGGGTCGTAGGGCTGCTTGGCGCCGAGGTTTCGCTTGTCTTCGCTGATCCGCCAGTACCTCAGTCGGCCCGGATAGAGCTGCTTATGGAACTCAAGGTAGTAAGGATCGCCCGGATAGCCGTGCTCACCCGACCACACCTTGATGGTCGTCTGCGGATCGCGCGCAAAACAAACGCTCCCGTTCGGAAGGGCGTAATGCTCGTATTCGCTCCGCGCTTCGGGCGGCGGCGTAAAGAACCGGCTGCTTTGAGCGAACAACTCGGCGAGCTGAAGGAATTGGAAGTGATAGGTCCCCAGCGGCGCCCCGCCCCGGATCATGTGCGAATCCACAAAGAAGTACTCGATCCCGTTTTCCGCCAGGTACTCCTCGACGCCCTTGCGAGGCCAAGCCACCTCTTCGCGCGAGAGCGGTGACCGCCATTCGTAGGACGGCCGATAGGCGCACTCCGGAAGCCAAATGCCGCGGGGAGGCTTGCCGAAGTGCCCCTTGTGGGTGTCGACGGCGAGCTTCACTTGGGCTTGGCACGATTCGTCCGTACCCAATAGGGGCAAGTACCCGTGCGTGGCAGCGCAGGTGATGATCTCGATGGACTCCTGCTCCTGAAAAAACCGAAACCCCTCGAGGATGTGACGCCCCCAGACATGCTTGAACTGGACCAGCGCCCGGGTGTAGTAGCGTTGCCAGAACCCCGCCAAGCCCTCCATCCAAAGCGGCCCCTCGCCGTGGAAGCGCTTCTGATCTTCGATAGCGAAGTCGATCTTCGATTGGCAATACCCCTCGAACTCATCGCCGAAGCTTGGGTCCGCGAGTTGCTCGCACAGGATCGGGGTCAGGTTGATCGTCCAGCGCGGCCGGATTCCCTGCCGATGCAGGCGGTCGAGCACGTCGAGAATCGGCAGATAGCACTCGGCCGCCGACTCCATCAGCCAGTCGGTGCCGTGGGGCGATTTGCCGTGCGAGAGCACGTACGGCATGTGGGAGTGGAGGCAAAGGAGGAAGCGCCCGAACGGCATGGCGGTATTGTGGCATGGCCGCTTGGCTCGGAAACGGAGTAACCCGGAGAAAGGTCTCGGAGTCTAACCCTGCGGGGGGACGTTGCATGAAACGCCTTGTCGCAGCCTTGTGCGGTCTTTCGGCAGGTTGGGGGGTTATCGGTTGCGGAGAGTGGTCTTCGGAGCCACGCGCTTCCCAGCCGCAGGAGCCGACGCCCCAGACGTTCTTGGCGTTCACCGAACGGTGGTTTGAGCTTCAGGCCGACTCCCTAAGGATCAACTCGAAAGCTCTCGCTGAACTCTACCGGCAGCAGAAGGAAGATCCGCCCATCGATCCGAAGACGGGCAAGCCCCGCGAGGTCAATCCGCTCTCGATCATTCACACGTACTCCAACCTTGGATACAGGTTTCCTATGATGTCCCCGGCGTTCAACACCTTCCAGCCGCATGTACTGGGCGCGAAGTCGGGGCTGATTGAGACGATCGACCCCGAGGCCGCTCGTCTCAGGATTTGGATCGAGGATTCCAAGCGATCCGTCGTGTGGCAGTTCTTCGCGCTCGAACAACTCGCTCGGCCGAACCCCCGGCCGAACTTCGTCGACGCGCCCGACGGGGTTCCTAGCGAAATCAAGCCTGGCGAGTTCGTCGCCGTCGCGAAGAAGGCCCTGTCTGGCTCCCAAACCACCCTGGATAGTGAGAGCGATACGGCGATTTGGGTCGCAAGGCGGATGGACTACTTTGATGAGTCGTGTCTCGCGTGCCACCCCAAGGTGAAGCTGGGCGAACCCGCAGGCTGGATGATCTACGCAATGGGGAAGTCTCCCAGAAAGGAGCCCTGACGCGGGCACGGAGGTCAGGCCCTTTCGTACCGGGTCAGCAGATCGTCCCAAGTTCCCGTGGAGATCGCTTGCCGAATCTCTTCCATCAGCCGGCTATAGAACGCCAAATTGTGCAGCGTGGCTAACCGGGGGCCGAGTGGTTCGCCCGCTTTGAATAGGTGCCGGACGTAGGCCGCGCTGTAGCGCTGGGTCGGGGCAAAGACGCTCGCCGGATCGAACGGCCCCTTGTGCTTGGACCACCGCTCGTTGAGAATGTTGACGCGGCCCTGCAACGTGTAGAGGCAATGGTGGCGGGCCATCCGGGTCGGCAAGACGCAATCGAAGAGATCGATGCCGCAAGACACAGCGTGAAGGATGTCCTGGGGGTGCCCCACTCCCATCAGGTAGCGCGGCTTCTCCTGGGGGAGCAGAGGGGCGACCTGGCGCACCACAGGCCGCTGCAACTCGGTGGGCTCGCCGACGCTCACGCCGCCGATCGCAAACCCATCGAACGGCGCGCTGGAAAGGAATTCAGCGGCCTCTCGGCGCAGGTCTTCGTGGACCCCGCCTTGGACGATTCCAAAAAGCGCCGGCCTTCGGGATTCGGGGAGCGAGAGTCGGGATTCCAGGTTCCTTGGCGCCCACAAATGCGTCAGCCGCATCGCCTCTGCGGCCTCCTCGCGCGTACATGGGTAGGGCGGGCACACGTCGAGCGACATCGCAATATCGACCCCCAATTCCGATTGGATTCGGACCGATTCCTCAGGGCTTAGGAACAACTCACTGCCGTCGAGATGGGAGCGAAAGCGAACCCCCTCGTCGGTGAGAGACCTGCGCGACGACAGGCTCATCACCTGGTACCCGCCTGAGTCCGAAAGAACGGCGCCGCACCAGCCCATGAACTTGTGAATTCCGCCCAACTCGCGGACGACCTCAGCCCCGGGGCGGAGGGCGAGGTGATAGGTGTTTGTAAGGATCAGCCGGTATCCCAGAGATTCCAAGTCTTCGCTGCCGACGGTCTTCACCGCCCCTTGGGTTCCGACCGGCATAAAGGCAGGCGTCTCGACCACCCCTCCCGGCGTGCGTAAGAGCCCCCGGCGCGCCCCAGTCCGAGGGCACTCGGCGACGACTTCGAACGCGACGCGACCGTCCACAGACTCGATTATGGATGCGCCGTAGGTATGCTCGCCCACTGTGCGCGAAGGACACATCGGAGTCGACGAAAGCGGGAAGGGGGACTTTTTCGGTCCGCTGGTCGTTGCCGCTTGCTACGTCGGCCCGGAGCACCTTGCCGAACTGGACGGCGTCCGGGACTCGAAAAAGCTGGCCGATGGCGTTGCGAAGAAGCTGGCCGCGACGATCAAGCGGACATGTCCGCACAAGGTCCTGACGATTCTTCCCCATAAATACAACGAACTCTATCGCCAGATCGGCAACCTCAACCGACTCCTGGCCTGGGGCCACGCGAGGGCGATCGAAGAGGTGTTGGAACTCCAGCCCTGTTCTCAGGTGATCAGCGACCAGTTCGCGGACCCCGAGGTTCTGAAGCGCAGGCTATTCGAAAAGGGCAAACGGATCGAGCTTATCTCGATGGTCCGGGGCGAGCAAGACATCGCCGTCGCCGCAGCCTCGATCCTCGCCCGTGCGGAGTTCCTATGGCGCTTGGAGGCGCTTTCGAAGGAGTTCGGCGTCGATCTCCCCAAGGGAGCGTCTCCGGCGGTCGTCGCCGCAGGAAAACGATTCGTTGAGCAGTACGGCCGCGAGGCCCTCGACAAGGTCGCGAAGCTGCATTTCAAGACCACGAACAACGTGTTAGGTTGAACGAGTCGGCCCACAGAACAATCACCGGCGCAGGACGTCGTAACCCCACATGGTAGTGACGACGCTCGCACTGGCCTTACTCATGGCGACCCCTGTTGACGGAACTCAACGCCCGAACCTCCAACGCGCCGATCGCGGCGGAATCCAGGTCGGACAGGCCGCCAAGGACTTCGAGCTCAAATCGCTGGATGGCAAGTCCACCTTTAAACTGAGTTCGAACTACGGTAAGAAGCCGACCGTGCTGATCTTCGGCAGCTATACGTGACCGCCCTTCCGCGCCCAGGCGGGTGCGATCGAAAAGTGGTATCAGGCGACAAAGACGCAAGCGGACTTCTACATTGTCTACATCCGGGAGGCCCACCCCGAGGACGGACGGCAGGTGCAAGCCAACAGGCGCGACGGCGTGATCGTGAAGACCGCCAAGAGCGAAGAAGACCGCAAGGAGGCCGCCCAAGCCTGTTCAGTCGGACTCGAAGTCTCGCTGCCGATGATCGTCGACGGCATGGACGATGCGGTCGAGAGAGCCTATCAGGGGTGGCCCGACCGCATCTATATCGTCGACCTAAAGGGGAACGTTTGGTATCGGAGCGCGCCAGGGCCCGCGGGATTTAAGCCCGCTGAAGCCGAGCTAGCGTTGCGCAACCTGCTGAAAGGCTAATCGCCGTCGAGTCCGATAGGCAGGACGGAGACGTACCCGTTCTCCGAAAGCTCGCGTACCTCCAGCGAGATCGCGGCCTCCTTTTCGCCGTACGACTTGCCAAAGCACTCGACCAGCGTAGCAAAGAGCACCTCGCGGATCGATTCGATCAGTTCCGGGGTCCGGCCGGCCTTAATCAGCACCTGGCAGTGGACGAACCCTGGAGGGGCGCCCTCTCCCATCGACCAGTTGTTGTGGAGCGTGTGATAAGCCTTGATGCGGCGGGGACGCACCGATTCGAAGGCCCCGAGCTCACGCACAAGCTTTCCGAGGATGTCGGGGATGTCCACGTTTTCAACGAGGTCGGCGCTGGTGATCAGATGAATGTGTGGCATGGATTCCCCAAGTTAGCTACGAGCCAACTAGGCACTCTGACTGCAAGAAATGTTCCATTCGTCCCGGGTGAGGCCGTAGAGCCTGAGCGTCAGGTCATGGTAACGATCGGTCAGTTCGAGGAACTTTAGGCCAATCCGGTCGCAAACGGCGAGGGATTTATCGTTTTCGGCCCTCACAATGGCGAATATCTCCTCAAGGCCCCTCGTTTCAAATCCATATCTGAGGGCAGCTCCCCCGGCTTCGGTGGCGTACCCGTTGCCCCAATAGGCGCTTCCTAAGTGCCACCCGACCTCGACCCGCGTGTCTTGGGGGAGCGGCTTCAGAATGAGCGAACCGACAACCCGCGCATCTTCGGTCCGTTCAATAGCCCAGAACCCCAAACCAGGTGGATAAGACTCTGCGGTTTGAAAGTTCTTGGCCATCCGTTCCTCTGCTTCTTCAAGTGACCCAATGGCGGTGGCGAGGAGCGGTTCCATAACCTTGGGATCGCCATAGACGGCAAAGAACGCTTCGAGGTCGTCGAAGGTCCACGGGCGGATGGTGAGGCGTGAGGTGGAAATGATCACGGAGTGGGCTTCAATCGGCAATCTCGAAAACTTCCTTTTCTGGACGACAGCGTCCGACACAAATGTCCGCTTCCCCAACAGAGATCAGCGTTTCAATGTCCATATTGAAGGTCGGATTGGTCAAAGCAACGACTCTTGGAGCTTGACCTGACCGTTGCGAAGCAGATCAGGGTCTGAAAACCTTAGCTCCGAATCTCGGGCATACGACTCGTTGATTTCCACGCCCAGCCAACGCCGACCAAGAGTCTCGGCGACTGCTCCAGTCGTATTGCTACCCGCAAACGGGTCCAGCACAAGGTCGCCAGGGTCGGTGAGGAAACGAATGAAGAACCTGGGCAGCTCGGCCGGAATCCGGGCGGGGTGAATCTGGGTTCCTTTCTCCTTGGACCCCCGAATGTAATTGCTATTGCTCTCGTTGTTTCCGCATTGGATCAGATTGCTGGGGATCGACCCGGCGTTTTCGGACGTAAACGAGCTCTTGATTACGTGGCCCGACGGTCGCACGGTCTGCTTCACTCCCCTGGCGACAAGCCGCTGCATATCGCGGCTATACGGGAGAAGCACGTTGTTGTTGTTGGCCTTTGGTCGGGCTGTTTTCGAGAGCCAGAACAGGTATTCGACCGAATCCTTGACCCGGATTCGCTGAACGTTGACCCACTCGGCGGGCGCGGGCATCTTCGCCGGGTTGTACCAGAACATTTCCTGCGCGAGATGGAAGCCCACCTTGTCGCACAGTGCCAGAAGCAGGCGGAAGTGGTAAAGCGACCGAACGGGCTTTCCCGGCGTCCAGGCTCCACCAATGTTCAGAACGAAGCTGCCCTCGGGCTTGAGGATTCGCTTGATCTCGGCGGCGAACGGAAGCATCCAAGCGATGTATTCGTGCTGATCCGCGTTGCCATATTCCTTCTTGAAGTGCAGGGCGTACGGCGGCGATGTCATCACGAGGTCCACCGACGCCTCTTTGAGCCCGCGCATGAAAGCCAAGCTGTCCGCGCAGTGCATCTCTCCGAGTTCCGTCTTATAGACCAGCAAGTCTTTCATAGGCGTCGATTGCGTCCTGTAATCTCCCAAACCAACGGACGGGTAAACCTTCCTCGAGCGTGATCGGATGCATAACCTGAAGCTTGTCCCCGTGGAGCTTGTGGGAAGGAAGCTCCATGCATAGCGCGTACCTGAACTCGCTCCATTCGCCCGTGGCCCTTCCCATACAGACGGCGGCGAGATCGAAGTGGTCGCGGTTGTAGTATCGGCTCGATGGATCGCCCTTAGCGGCTCGGGTCTTCTGTAGCTCCACTTGCAGCTTGGGACCGTTGCGAACCGTTTTCACCTCAACCCTGATCTCCGTGTGCCTCAGCGTTTCCGCGCTGAAATCGTGCTTTCCGTCGATGTCGAAGCCTTCGTAGCTGGAAAGCCATCCTTCTCGCGTCGCGACCTTCAGCTTGCGCTCGAAGTGGACCTCGGCCACCGCCCCCTCAAGAGCAACCTTCAGCCGGAAACTCCGGTTGATCGCATCGAGCAGTTCTTGAGCCGTCAGCCCATATTTGATCTCAAGGTCGTGCGGCACTTGTGCCGGTATAGCAGACAAGTGTCGCAGTTTCTGCGGTTGATTTCTTCATTTACTAGTGAATAGAGGGCGTCACGAGTCGCCGCTATCCGCAGTAAATGGCCTTCTTCACTACTTGAATCACCTTCCCTGCATCGCCCGTTGCCTGGGCAATCTCCAATTCCGACTTCTTGGCATAAATCTTCAGCGCCTTCTTCATGCAATTCGCAAAGAACTCGCGCGAGAGCGCCATCGACTCCACCTGCTCCGTGCGGTAGGTGAACTGATCTTCGCCAAACCAACCGTCGTATTCCGTGTCGACGGCGGCGTAGCAGAACTCGACCAACCTCCAGATGTCGTCCGTCCCGGCGATGCGGTCTTCGTCGTTCGAGTTAAACTTCGCGCCGTTGATGTGGAAGTTGGCAATTGGCACGCCCATCGTCTTGAGCAGATAAAGGGAGTCGGCCGGAGTGTTCCCTACCATTTGCTCGTGCCCGTAGTCGATGACGACCCCCATGACCGTCTTACCGAGGTTCTTGTTCACCTCGAGCGCCACCAGCGCAGCCTTGGCGACGGTGTTGATGATCATGTTGCCTTCGCGGGGTTCCTTCTGTTTGGACTCGTTCCCGAATTTGAGGCCGTTTCGGTCGCAGTGCTCGGCGATTTCTGTATTGCCCTCGATGTACCAGCGCAGTCTCTGGCCGTAATCGACCTCGAAGTGGTAATCCCAGCCGTCAGAGCCGGGCCACAAGTTGCAGGACACGCAACTGAGTTCCTTGGCGAGGTCCACTCCCTTGTGGATCTGCGAAAGGCAAGCCTTCCGAACTCCCGCGTCCGGGTGCGTGATCCCGCCGAACTTGTATTGAGGGTTCGTCCAGGTGTTGAAGTTCATGTTCGTGGGGATCACGTCGAACGTCTTCAGGGCGTCCTTCACTGCCTGCAGTTCGGCGTGGTTCACCGATCCATCTGGGTTGAGGAAAACCGCCTCGTGGAACTCGATTCCGGCGATTCCTGCCTTTGCGACCCGTTCAATCTGGGCGACGACGGAGTTGTCGAAGTCGGGGTTGTCGGAGTTATAGCCGACGGGGCAGAACCGGTCGAAGAACTCTCCGGCGCACCAGTGCCCCGCGGCGAACTTGATGCCGAAGTCCCTGAGAAACTCGTCGACGGCCGGTCCTTCGAGATAACCGTCGTATTCAGAGTCAAGCTTAGCCAGCGTGCGTGAGTCGAAGTTCATAGTGCGCTCCCTGCCGGTAAGTCTACCGGGGAGCGCTATTCCGCGTCTTCGCGAGGCAGATACGAATGCGTGCTAAACCACAAAGCCGCCAGCCAGCTTCCGACGACTACAAATACGCCTAAAACGATCCAGCCTGTCGATGCGGCGATATGTTCAATCGACCTTTCGCCCGCGAGTGCGCCGAGCGCGCCGGCAGACCCTGAATTGGGCTTCTCGGCGATCGCCTTTAGGTAACTGAAGATCGAAATCTTATATATGTTGCCGGCCATGTTCGCGACCATCGATTCCCAGCCGAACGCGAACAAGAGATCGACGATCATCGCGCGGTTGATCCAAAGGCTGAACAGCGTAAAGAGCACGATGTAAGCCGCGGAACCCATCGCGAACGACTTCAGGTCCCGCCAAAAGAACTCGTTGGAGAGAAACTGTCCCTGAAACACCGCGAGCGATACTGTCAGGCCCGCCAAGGTCGTGAGGACGGCGGTCGCGATGGCGGCTGCGAGCATCCGCGAAAGAATCAGCGAACTCCTGGGGACTGGCCGGGTCACCCAATACACGATCGTTTTCTGATCGATCTCTTGGGTCAGCACGGCCGTGCTGAAAAGGGCTGCGGCAAGCATCAGGAGCCGGTAGACCAGGAGAGAGCTAAGTTGGTTGTAAGCGTCCTCTCGGGACATCTCGCCGTTGACGAACCTGAACAGCAGCGCAATGCCGAAGAGCGCCGCGATGAGAATCAACCAGCCCACGACGCGCTGAGGCCGAGTGAACTGCCGAAGGGCCGCGCCGACCAAAAAGCCCTGGATCATCCGCCCACCAAGTACCGGAATACGGATTCCAGGTTGTTGTCGGGGCTCTCAATGGCGTGGAGGGGAAGACCCTTATCGAGCGCCAGGGTCGGCAAGAACTGGAAGAACTGATCGACTTCGCGGGTCTGCAATTCGAGTGCGTCGCCTCCTGGTTCAAGGTGGACCGAGATCACGTAGGGGAGCGCAACGATCTGCTCGGCCACTTGGCGCGCGGCGGTCGATCGAATGCGAACGCGATGGGGATGCTTGTCGATCAACTCGCGAATCACCTTCAGGTCGCCCGTGGCGAGCAGCCTGCCTCGATGCAATAGCAGGATGCTTCGCGTCATCTGCTCGACCTCAAAGAGGATGTGGCTGCTGACGAGGATCGCCTTGCCTTGGTCTCCCAACTCGTGAAGCACATCGATAAACTCCCGGCGTCCGACGGGGTCGAGCCCGTTGAGGGGTTCGTCGAGAAGAATGATCTCCGGGTCGTGGAGCATGGCCTGCGCGAGCTTGATCCTCTGCCTCATGCCCTTGCTGAAGCCCCCGATCTTGCGGTCGGCGCGGTCCGCCATCCCGACCTTCTCCAGCATCACTTGCGTGCGTTTCTCTGCGCCCTGCTGCGTGAAGCCCGACATTCGTCCCATCAAATTCAAGAACTGGCGGCCAGTGAGCTCCTCGTAGAAGTTGTCGACGTCGGGGCAATAGCCCATCTTGCGGTAGACGCTGGGGTTCGCAAACGGGTCCTCGCCAAACACCCGAACCTCCCCCGCGGTGGGCCTCATCTGTCCGGTGACGAGCCGCATCAGCGTGGTTTTGCCCGCACCGTTCATTCCGAGAAGCGCGGTAACGCCGCCCGATATCGTGGCCGACACGTCGTTGAGCCCGATGACTTGTCCGTACCAGCGAGAGGCCGATCTCAACTCGATCACTTCACCACCTCCACGGCCCGAATCCGCGTCCAGGCGACCCAAAGCATGAGTAGGCTAAGGGGCGTGATGATCGCGAGCGACCACCACAAAGGCGGCGCGGGCACGGTCTGGATGGGAGAAGGGAACCCAAAATACGGGGTGCCATCCGTTCCCAAAACGGCTTTTGCCAGCCCGATATGCTGTCCGTCGACTGAGGCGTAATAGAGTTTCTTCACCAGCGGAACGATGTCGGCAACGCCCCCACCCCTCCGTCCTTGCGCGGCCACCCACGTGAAAACCATCATCTGAGTGAAGAAGTTGGTGAGGAAGTAGAGCGCCGCATACACTGCCCCGGCGACGCGTCCTTGCTTGAACATCGAGCTGATGCCGATCATCATGCTCGCGTGGAACGCCGACGAGAGCACGAGAAAGGACAGTAGCTTCGGCAGCAGCCACTTGTCCGAAAAGAAGCCGTAGTCGCCGTACGTGAGCGCCCCGTACACATAGAAGAACACGCTCGGCAATCCCATCGCCAGAATCAGCGTCAGGAACAGGCCGAACCACTTCCCTAGCAGGTAGTCCCGCTTGTCGCAGGGCTTGCTCAGATAAACAAGCAACGCGTTGGCTCGAAAGTCGTTCGATATCGAGCCCGCGCCGACGAGAAGCACGATCATGAAGAACCAAAGCTGGCCCGTAGAGATCCCGTGAACGAACTGGTCGATCCAAACGATCCGGCTGAGGAACTCGCGGAGGGTCTCTTCGCCGCGCGACGACGACAGAGCGAACTGCTCCATGAAGAACACGACCGCCTGAAACACGAAGTAGTAGCCGCCGGACATGACCGTAAGCCACCAGAGGCTCTTCTTCTTGAGGTTCTGCTGGAAGCCGACGCGGGCGATCACCCACCATCGGCCCACCGGCGACGAGAGAGGCCCGGTGTAGTCCCGATAGGAGAGATCCGCAATCGGCGAACTAGCCATTCACGGCCTCCAAGAACGCATCTTCGAGCGATCTTTGGGCGACTTGGAACCCGCGAATCTGCGAATCCACCGACCGGGCGCACTCGAACAGCTTGCGAATGACCTCTTCGGGAGTTCCGGGAAGCTGGACGCGATAAACTGCCCCCCGCGCGGAGAGCAGTTCGCCTCCCGAGGCCATGATCGCGCTCGCGAACGCCCCGCTGGGGAGCTTGAGTTCCACATCGACTGGCTGGCCCTCGATCTGCTGCAGGTCCTGAATCTTCCCGCACGCGCGCATCCTTCCCCCGACCAAGACGATCACTTCGTCGCTGATCCTTTCGATGTCGGGAAGCAAGTGGCTGCTGACGAGCACGTTGATGCCCTTCCCATGGGAGATCGACCGGACGAGTTCGAGCATCTCCTCGCGGCCCTTGGGGTCGAGGCCGTTGGTCGGCTCGTCGAGGAGCAAGAGCTTGGGGCCGTGGACGATTGCCTGCGCCAGCTTGATGCGTTGTTTCATGCCGGTGGAATAGGTCTCCACGTTGCGATACCGGGCCTCGCCCAATCCGCAATACTCAAGCACCTCATGCGCCCTCGCGACGGCCATTTCGGGCGGCATCCCGGCGAGTTCGCCTGCGAAGGCGACGAACTGCACGGCGCTCATGCCCGGAATGTGGCAGTCTTGTTCGGGCATGAACCCGACCCGCTGGCGGATTTCCTTGCCTTGCCGAAAGATGTCGAAGCCCAGCACCGTTCCCGATCCGCGAGAGGCATCGAGAAACCCGAGCAGCGTCTTGATGAGCGTGGTCTTGCCGGCCCCGTTGGGACCCAACAGTCCAACGCAACCTTCGGGGATCTCGACAGAAAAACCGTCAAGTGCGGTGAGCGATCCGTACTGGACGGTCAAATCCTTGATCGAGGCGACAGCCACGAGAGAAGTTTACGCGAACCGGGACCGAGGGGCTGCAACGATGAGGAAAATGTCACGGATTGAGCGCAGGTATCCTTGGTTTCGGCCCGAACAGGGAGGGGCCGATCTCAAGGTATGGAAACCACACTTGTTTTGATTAAGCCGGGCGGAGTCGCCCGCAATCTTATCGGCACGATCACCCAACGGATCGAACAGCGTGGCCTGCAAGTGGGCGGGCTCAAGCTGGTTGTTCCCGCGCGCGCCCTCGTCGAGGAGCACTACGCTGAGCATCGCGGCAAACCGTTTTTCGATGGCGTCGTGGGCTATCTTTGCAGCGGCCCGGTCGTCGCGATGGCGGTTTCAGGAACCAACGCAGTGAAGGCGATTCGGGCCATGATGGGCGCCACGAACCCGATTGAGGCGCTTCCGGGCACGGTGCGGGGCGACTTCGCCCTTTCGATCGAGGACAACCTCACCCACAGCAGCAGCGACATCGAAGCAGCCGAACGGGAGCTCTCGCTGTGGTTTCCTGACGGCCTCGTCCGGTGATTCCGCCCGCGGAGCACGGTTTGCGGCAGGGGTAAAGTCACCCCATGCCCTCGATCACCCGTCAGAAGCTCGACCAGGCCGTTAGCCTGATGACGGAATCGGGCATCGACGTTTGGCTGACATTTGTCAGAGAGACCTCTGCGGGGAGCGATCCCGTCTTGCCGCTTCTCATCGAGGGGAGCCTGACCTGGCAGAGCGCGCTGCTGGTCTCCCGAAACGGGCGGAAAGTCGCGGTGGTAGGAAACTACGACGCTCCTGCCCTCGAAGCCTCGGGCGATTGGGATGAGGTTCACCCTTACGTTAGCGATATTCGGGAAGCTCTTGTCGAAGCGCTCGATTCGTTGTGCGACTCCGTTGCCCAGCCAAGAATCGGAGTCAACTTCTCCCCGGACGACGACAAAGCGGACGGCTTAACCCACGGGATGTACCTGCTGTTGCAGCGATACGCCCAAGACACCCGATTCGAAGGCTGTTTCGTGAGCGCTGCGCCGCTAGTGAGAGCCTTACGGGCGCGCAAGACCGAAGAAGAGGTCGCGCGGATTCAGACCGCCATCGCGCACACCGACTCCTTATTCTCCCAAATCGCTCGTTTTGCTTCGGTCGGAAAGAGCGAAGCCGGGGTCCAGCGGTTCGTCCACTCGCTCATCGACGAGCGGGGCTGGGGCTTCGGATGGGAGCGAGCGGGCAACCCGATTGTGAATAGCGGCCCCCATTCGATGGTGGGGCACGGCATTCCGTCCGAAGCGATCTTCGTGAGTCCCGGCCACATTTTCCATGTAGACTTGGGTGTGGTCGTCGAGGGATACAGTTCGGACATTCAGCGTTGCTGGTACGTGCCGGCGTCGGGTGAGGCTACCGCGCCCGAAGACGTCCTTCGGGCCTTCGGGGCCGTCACCGCGGCGATCGAGGCCGGTTTCCGAGGTTTGCGCCCTGGCGCCCTTGGATGGGAGGTTGACGCAGCCGCGCGCGAAGCGATTCAGGACCAAGGCTATCCCGAGTACTGGCACGCCCTAGGCCACCAAGTCGGTCGATTGGCCCACGACGGGGGAACGATTTTGGGTCCTCGGTGGGAGCGATATGGCGACACCCCGTTTCTTCCGGTCGAACCCGGCCACGTGTACACACTCGAACTTGGAGTCGACGTCGAGGGACGCGGGTATCTCGGTTTGGAAGAGATGGTCGTCGTAACAGAGTCGGGGGCGAAGTGGCTGACCCGCAGGTGGCCTCAGATTCCTTTGTTGGGAAGGTGGTGAATGGCACGGTCCCTGCACCCCTGAGGAGAAGCATTTCCCCATGAAGCAGTTGTGCGTAATCTGTCCCTTGATCGGCCAACGGTCGGAGACCTTCATCCGAAGGCACGTTGTCGAACTCGCTCCGGGCAAAGTGACGGCGATCGCATTGCGAAGGGTGCCCGAAGAACAAAGGGGCTGGGATGTCGATTGCCCGACGCTGCTTCTCGAACCCATCCACTCGAAGCCCGTTCGGGCGATCGCTCGGGCTGCACGCAGCCTTGCTCCCATCATCGACACCGCGCGGATCGGGACGTTCTTTCGGCAGCATGGCGTGCAGGTGGTTCTCGGGGAGTACCTCGACTTCTCGTGGCGGTTTATGAACGCTTGCGACAAGGCTGGGGTGCGCCTCTTTGCCCACGCTCACGGCTACGACATTAGCACTCGGCTCAACAGCGCCAAGTGGGTGAAGCGATACCAAGACCTGGATCGGGTCACGGGGATCATCACGGTTGCCGAAGAGGGGAAGCGAAGGCTGCGAGAGATCGGCCTTTCGAAGGTCCCGATCCACGTGATCCCATGCGGGGCGGTGCAGCCGACGGAGTTTCACCCCAGGTCGCAGGGCGAGACCGTGGTCGTCGTCGCCGTCGGGAGGTTCGTACCCAAGAAGGCGCCGCTGAACACCATCCGAGCATTTGAAATCGCGCATCGAGGCAACCCTTCGCTGCGGCTCGAAATGGTGGGAGATGGGCCGCTTTTCGAGGAGGCGCGCGAGTACGTGCGGGAAAAGGGTCTGGGCGGGGTCGTATTGCTCCACGGCGCGAAGGGCCCCGATTTCGTGATGCCGCTGCTGTCCCGCGCGCACATTTACGCGCAGCACAGCCTGGTCAGCCCGGTCGATGGCGACCGAGAGGGGCTCCCCGTGGCCGTCTTGGAGGCGATGGGAGCGGGGCTGCCGGTGGTGTCCACTCGCCACGCCGGGATTCCCGAGGCAGTCGTCGAAGGCGAGACGGGGCTTCTCGTCGATGAGGGCGACGTCGAAGGCATGGGTCAAGCGATGTCGAGGCTCGCAAGCGACGCGCCGCTGAGGGAGGAAATGGGCCGGGCTGGCTGGAAACGGGGCGGTGAGAGGTTCTCGTGGGACTACGAGAGATCGACTCTCCGGAAGCTACTCGGGCTCGATTGAATCGACTTTTTCGTTGGGAGCGGGTGAGTGGTCGCGTTGCCACTTCGCTAGAATCTTGTTTGCCAGCGCTTTTGGATAGGGCGCTCCACAGAGCTTCACTTGCAGCAGATAACAGCCGCCCACAGCAAACGGCGCGGTCAGGCAAAGCCACAAGCTCTCGCGGGTTGAGTCGACGAAGGTCGTGCCCCAGCCCACCAGCCCTACGAAGACCCCCGCGACCGCGACCATCCCCACGCTCTTGGCAAACAACCTGCGTAGAGCGAGGTCGGGCGCATAGCGCCGTTTCACTCCGTAAAGTAGCGGCACGAGAATGAGCGTCGAGATCGCGGCGTTCATCACTCCCACGCCGACGATGCCCCACCCTCTCACCGCAAAGGCGGTAAGGGCGATCGTGAGAGTGGCATTCGTCGCGGTATAGGGGATCAATCGGTCCATGCGCGCGGCCGAGAAGTGGGCGATGCCGATGATGTTGTTCAGGAAGTCGGCCGACCGGTATACGCCGAGCAAGAGGGTGGTCCAGAGCGCGTATTCGACTTCCTTCGAGACCCAGAGCCGCAAAATGGGGTCCCCATACGCGCTCCCGACGAGAATCATGGAACTCGCGAAGCTGACGCCGATCAGAACGGTGCGCTCGACGGCGACGGAGAGTTCTTTGGGGCCCTTGACCATCGCGCTCGAAATCTCAGGGAACATCGTCTGATAGACCGGCACGAGGAGTTCCTGAAGAAGCTGGGCGACTTGGTAGCAGAGGGCGTAGGGCGTGAGCACCGTAGGCACCGTGTTGCCGATGAGGATCCGGTCGATGGAAGTTCCAAACTGCGCGGACACCCTCGAGGCAAACCCTCGAAGTCCGGCTTGCAGGATGCTTCTCGTGCGGGAAGGGGCCTCGTGGCCGTGGGGCGCTTCCTTCCAAATCGGGGCCGCCAACACGAAGGCGGTGAGAGCGGCCAGGCAGAAGCCGAGGGAGGTCCCGGCCACAACGCCCTGGGGGGATCGGGACACATAGGCGCCGACGATTCCCAGAGCCGGGGCCGCGGCACCGCCCGCAAGAAGCGAGACTCCAAGTCGGCGGAACCGGGCCGCACCGGCCAAGACTGCGTTGAGAAAGAGAAACGTCAGGTTGCCAAGGAGGTGAACGCCCCCAAAAAGGGCCATGAGCGGCATGGAGACCCGTACGGTCTCGGAGAACGGCAGCTTCAGAACGGCCGCCAAAACGGCGTAGACTCCCCAGCCCGCCACGAGCGAGAGGGCCAGCATCTTCGCACCGTCTTTGATCGTTCGCCGGATCGCCCACCGCTCGTCTTTGGCGTAAACCTCGAGCAACTCGCGCTGGAGGGCTGAAAGGATGCCAAGGTCGACGAGCAGGACATACCCCATGATCGCCGTGAAGTACACGAACACCGCGTAGGCATCGTCGCCCAGAACCCGCACGTAGGTTCGGATGGAGGCGATCTGGAGACCGAGCGTGACGACCCTTGCGGCGACCAGCGGGACGACGTTGCGGGTGTTCGTCATCGTCTCAAGCCAACGAAGCCATAGCTGAATCGAAGCTTAGGAAGAGGGCAGAGGCTCGCGTTCGTCTTCGTCAAACAGGGTGTAGCGTCGATGGAGCGCGACCTCTTCATCCGCGCTGGGCATGCACATTCCACCTACGATCATGAGAATAAAGAACGGCCACTCCCAGTGGATGACGGTGTTGCCCGTCATTCCGATAAAGAGGCCGATCGCCGAGAGCAGGATCGTAATCGAAAGCGCCTTCCGGTCTGCCGACGACCTCCGGTTTCCCCAAACGACGAACGGAACCAATAGCGTGGCCGCCGCCACTCCCGCCGCCAGAGCCAATCCGACTAGGCCGTAGGCGCTCTCAATCGCCAGCCATCCACTTTCGAGAGACCTCTTCGGGGACCACTTGTCCGCGCCCAACTTCAGGTTCGTCAGGAGAGCCGGGTCGGGCCCCAGTCCGGTCCACGGGAAGTTCTGGTTGATCATGTTGGCCTGAGTCCACGACACGTTCTGGCGCCACTTCAAGCTTCCGGCGTCGAGCCAGTTCTCGCCGAACGCATAGCCCAGCCGTTCCCATCCGAACACTACGAACACCATCCCGACGATCGTGAGGACGGTCATGTAAAACACTGCCCGTGCCCGCTCGGTTCGGATGACTTGGACCATATACACCAGGCTGACGAGCGCGAGGGCCGGCATGTGAGTTCGGGCTTGCGCCGTCAGCGAGGCGCCGGCAAAGAAGAGGAAGAGGATATGCTCCCAGCCTTTGAGCCGTCGCACGAAGGTCTGCCCGACGATCAGGGCGCAGATCATCATATCGGAGAGCGCCGCCGGGCCGGGGAAGATGCTGAATCCCCCTGCGCGAGTTCCTCCTCGAAGGTCCCAGTTCGTGGGGTCGATGTCCCAAGGGTTGGCTTGGGCGAGCGCTAGGGCGGGGCCGAAGTGCAGAAACTGGAGGTACTGCAAGACGGCGTTCACCCCGATGTAGAGGTAGAGAACCAGTGTCAGGCGCTGGCGGTTCTTGACGTCGATATAGACCAGCATCGACGCCATGAAGAACAAGAAGATGTACCGCAGGAACAGCACGTCGAAGTAGTTGATCGGGAACGACCTTCCCACCGACGCAGCCACCAGAGCCGAACTGATCGCACCCCAAGCCTGAAGGATCAGGAGAAGCGCGACGGGAAGGGCGACCTTCAGCGGAATCCTCTGCCGAAACGCGCCTACGGCGATCCAAAGCACGCCGCTCACGACCGCCGTGTTTCGCAGGAGCGTCACGATTTCCAGCCCCACCATGTGGCTCGCGGCGACGGCGAGGACGATGGTGGCGTAACCCCAAATGAGGAACGCCTTGGGGATGGTGCGCCAAGCCGCGAACTCAGTCCGTGCGATGATCGCGAGTTGGCTCATGGGGCTCCCGATTCAGCTAATTCATCGATGCTGACCGCGCAGTAAAGGGCTCGTCGCCCGGGGAAGCGTCGCTAAGGACGACGCTGACCGACCGTGCGCCAGCCCGCTTCAGCAGCTCGGCCGCAAGCGGGATGTTTCGGAACGGGGTGTTTCGCGCCGAAACCACCAAGAACACATCCTCGACGAATCCCCCGAGGACCGCAGCATCGGCGGCTTCATCGCAAGGAGGAGCGATGGTGACAACGAGATCGTAGTGCTCCTTCAAAGATTCGAGCCACGCCTCGACGTTCGCAGGGCCAAAGTCGGCAAGCGCCGCATTCTGAGCCGTGCCGGTGGGGATGACGAAGAGGTTGGCATGAGGCGTCGCCTTGCCCGGAGCCCCTTCTTCTGCGCTCGGAAGCGCGCCCTTTTGAAGGATGTCGGTTACGCCCGGCTGATCGCCCATCTCAAAGGCGCGAGTGACTCCCCGCTGCCCAAAGTCGCAGTCCACGATCACCGTGGGCACACCCATGCGCGCTGAGGAGATCGCAAACGACATTGCCGAGGTGGCTCGCCCCGTGCCCGCTCCCGCGCTGGTGAACAAGACCGATCGCTTGCGGCCCCGCTCTCCAGCGATCATAGAGACCGCAAGATAGCGAAACGCCTCGTTCGGATCGGCTTTGCCTGAGGCCAACGACCGCATCTTCTGGCGCAACTGCCCTCGCCCCAGGGCGAGTTGGGAAGCGACGACCGGAAGACCGGTGAGTTCCTGCAACTGGCCCGATGTGTGGACTCGGAGCTTCATCGATTCGATGGCAAACGTGTAGACGACGCCCAAGCAGATCCCGCCGATCACGCTGATGAAAACCAGCTTCGTCGCGTCGGGCGCAACGGGAATCGGGTTCGGCTGCGCAGGGAAGAACACTTCGGCTGCGCGTCCCGCGGTGTCGCGCCGATTGCTGAGGTCCTCCATCTGGGAACGGAACCTTCGGTAGTTCGCTTCGAGAACGTCCTTTTCGCGAGCCAAGTCGAGCAAATCGCCCTCCTTAGCCACGATCACTCCCATCAGCTTGTTGTTGGAAGCCTGCGCCTGATACGCCACGATCAGCCTTCGCTCCAGCCCTGCGAGCGCGGCCTGGTTCTGCGCGATTCGGGTTCGCAGAGATTCCTTGAATGGGCTGGGCCGCTGTGCTGATGAGTTGCGCCGGAACTCCCCGGACTGCTTGTAAGTATCCAGTTGGGCTTCGACCGAAGCAAGAGCCTCCGAAACCTGCTTGACGTTCGGGTGGTCGGGCAAATATCGACCCAGCAAGAGCGCCTTTTCCCGCTGCAAGTCAGCCATTTGGGCCTCGTATTGCTGGACGACGGGATCGCGAATGTCGACGATCTGGTCGTCGATCAGGTCTGGCGTCCGGTTGTACTCCGCACGATCCACGGCGAGGTTGCCCTTCACGGCCGTGATTTCGGCCATCAGATTCTCGATCTGCTGCCGGTAGGTGAGGTCGTCTTTGGTGACCTCCGCGCCCGCGACTTCCAGATTGAGAACCCCGTTTTCTGTTCGGAATTGCCGAATCTTGGAGTCGACGGCGTTGAGCGCGGCGCCGGTAAGTTCCACCTGGCGGTCGAGGTAAGTGATCGCCTGGTTAACGTTCTCGTTCATGCTCCGACGGCGGAACTCGTTGTAGAGGACCGTAATCTCGTTCGCGATGTCCGCGGCCACTTCGGCGTCATGGGCCTTAGCGACGATGATCGACACGTTCGAGACCACGTTGACGATCCGCTCGTTCTGTACGTCGTACATCAAGAACAGGTCCTCGGCGTCTTCGGCGAGTCCGGGGTCGTTTCGGCGCTCCGATACGTTCCGGACGGCCTGCAAGAAGAGGCCCTTGCCTCGCAATACGGCAGCCTCGCTCAAGGGGTCCTGCGCGAGGCCCAGTCTCAGAATCTGCATGACGTCGTCAGAAAGTTGAGTCACGCCTTGACGCAAGTCCGATCCCAAGATCAGTCCCGCCTGCGACTCGTAGACTTTGGGACTGGCGACAACGGCGATGATCGCCCCAACCAAGCCCAAGAAGCCAAATGTCAACACACGTCGAAGGTGAATTTTATACATCGCGTTCTACCGTGGACCTTACAGAACTCTGCTGCGAGCCATTATACATTGCCCATTATCGGCTAAAACGCCCTCGAACGGAGTCCGAAGATCGTAGAAGCCGAAATGAGCCGCTCCAAGTTCCATGACGCAGGGAGCTAGTAGATGGTGCCGAAAACGCTGCTTCGCCGTCCGGCGTCGGGTCGTTTCCTGCCCGCAGGCGGCGTACGGATTTCTCGCCAAAAGGCAATAATCCTGAACGAATGAGCCCGAACCAACCTGTCCTTCGAGATCTCCCCAGTGGTGAAGTTATGGGGACGCGGGTGAACGCGGTCACGATGGAAGAGGCATCTGAGCGGGTCCTCGAACTCGCGGCTCGGCCCGAATCGCATTACGTCGTCGCCGCAGCGACCCATGCGATCGGCGTGGGCGCGGAAGACCCGTCCTTTTGCGAGGCGCTCAGAGGAGCTTCGCTCTTGGTTCCGGATGGGCTGCCGGTGGCGCTGAGTTTGAGGCTCCAAGGGTTCCCGGATCAACCCCGCGTCGCAGGCCCTGACCTGATGCTCGAAGTCTGCCGACTCGCGGCGCAACGGGGAGTGCCGATCGGCCTCTTTGGGGGCCAGGAATCGAGCTTGCCGAAACTCGAACAGAACTTGAAAACGTGGTTCCCTGCGCTTCAAATCGCCTATTCGTTCTCCCCTCCCTTTCGGCCCTTAAGCGATGAGGAATGGGCGGTCGAGCGAGCGAAGATTCTCGGTTCCGGGGTTCGGCTGCTCTTCGTAGGGTTGGGGTGTCCGAAGCAAGAAAAGTGGATGGCCGCGCACTCGCCCGAGTTACCGCTCGTGTTGCTCGGGGTAGGCGCAGCGTTCGATTTTCACGCGGGCGTGGTCAAGCGCGCTCCGAAGTGGATGCGCAGGGTGGGGCTCGAATGGCTGCATAGGCTTTTGAGCAACCCGCGTCGGCTGTTTGCCCGTTATCTCCGCTACAACTCTCTCTTCTTGTGGCACCTGTTGAAGCTTCGATTTTCGTCCTCGGCCCGAGTCCGGCGCTCCTAGGCGAGCCGCCCCTGGCTGCCATAATGGAATCTATGTCGGCTGCGGATGTCCCCGAAGGAGAGCTTTGGATCACCGGTGGTTCGGGCTTCCTGGGGAAGTACCTGGCCGCTGTTGAAACGGGGTCCCCGCCAATTTGCACGCGGAGCAGCGAGGTCGATTTGCTCGACTTGGATGCGGTGTGCGGCTTTCTCCGTCAGGGGCGAATTCGCAAGATCATCCACGCAGCCGGGTTTGTGGGGGGCATCGGCCTCAACTTAGAGCACCCAGGGCGAATGGCGACCGACAACCTGCGCATGGGCCTCAACGTCCTCGAAGCCGCTGCAAGGCAGGGAGCCTGCCGTGTCGTGATCGTCTCGACGGTCTGCGTTTATCCCGAAAGAGCATCAGTCCCCACGAAGGAGACCGAGATGTTCGACGGGTTTCCTTCCGAGGTCACTTCGTTCTATGGGATCGCCAAGCGGACTCTGCTGACGGTCGCCGAGGGGCTTTCGCGCGAGTTCGGACTCGAATATAGCTACGTGATCCCGACGAACCTGTACGGCCCAGGTGACCACTTCGAAGAAGAAAAGTCGCACGTGATTCCGGCCCTGATCAGGCGGGTCGTCGAAGCTAAGGAGTCGGGGCAGGACGAGGTGGTCGTGTGGGGCGATGGGACGCAGACTCGCGATCTCCTGTTCGTCGAAGACGCAGCACGAGGGATCCATCTTGCGCTCCAAGACCGGGCGTTGGGGCAGGTTTTCAACTTGGGCTCGGGCCAAGAAGTCTCGGTACGCCAAATGGCGGAGACGATCTGCGAACTCGTTGGCTATCCAGGGCGGTTGACTTGGGATACAACCAAACCGGGAGGCGCGCCGCGGCGGGCCCTCGACCCAGGCAAGGCGCAAGAACTTCTTGGATTCGAACCGAGAATAGGAATCCGCGAGGGACTGGGAAAGACGATTGAGTGGTACCTCCAGTCGAGGTAGAGGCGATTTATGGTTCAAAACGACGAAAACGTATGTATTTTGGGAATGGGGTTCGTTGGGCTAACGCTGGCCGTTGTGATGGCGGAGTGCGGCTTCAACGTTCTGGGCGTCGAGATCAACCCCGACGTAATCGAGCGTCTGGAAAACCGGGACGTTCACTTTTACGAAGTCGGACTCAAGGATCGGCTGCGGAGGCAGCTCGACCGGGGACGGCTCCGCTTCGTTCAGCATCTCACCGAAGAAAGCGCTCGCGGATGCTCCCTATTCATTCTTACGGTGGGAACGCCCCTCGACAAGACCGGAAATCCAAGGATGGATATGGTGGAGCGCGCCTCAACCGAGGTCGCTTCGGCTATGCAGGACGGCTCGCTCGTCATCCTTCGATCGACGGTTCGGATCGGCACCACTCGCCGCGTCGTGAAGCCGATCCTCGAGAAGTCGGGTAAGTCGTTCCAACTCGCTTATTGCCCAGAACGGACGATCGAAGGAAACGCGCTGCATGAACTTCGCGTGCTCCCGCAAATCGTAGGGGGGCTCACCGAGTCGGACGCGTGGCGAGCGGCTTCGGTGTTCCAGCACATGACGCCCACCACGCTGCGAGTTTCCTCTCTCGAATCGGCCGAGGTGATCAAACTCCTCGATAACTCCTACCGCGATCTGATGTTTGCGTTCGGCAACGAAGTCGCGCTGCTTTGCGAAGCGGCCGGACTCGACGCGGCTGAGATCATCAACGCGGGTAAGACGGGCTATGCGCGAACCAATATCGCCAATCCTGGATTCGTAGGCGGCCCGTGCCTCGAAAAGGACCCTCACATCCTCGAACACTCCCTGCGCGACCACGAATTTCGTCCCGACCTGATCGCAACCGGAAGGCGCCTCAACGAGGAGCTCCCTTACTGGGTGGCTCGCGCCCTTTCGGACCTCCTTCGCGGAGTCGACGAGGCGGATGCGAAAATCGCCCTTTGCGGCGTGGCTTTCAAGGGCCGCCCTGAGACCGACGACACCCGTGGCACGCCCTCGACGATCCTCGCCGATGCCTTACGGACGTCGTTCCCCAAGGCTCGGCTCGTGGCGCAGGATTTTGCCGTGTCGGACGATGCGATTCGCGAGTTGGGTATCGAGCCGGCGTCCGTCGAAGAGGCGTTCCGGGGAGCGAGCGCCGTCGTCATCGCCAACAACAACGTCAAATACGAATGGCTTGAACTCGATCCGCTGTTGGCTTCGATGGCCCGTCCGGCCGTCGTTTTCGATTGCTGGGGAGTTCTGAAGATCAGTCCGGCCGACGCTCCTGAGGGAGTCCGTTGCGTTCAACTGGGATCGGTACGAGCCTCGTCGCTCAAGGAGAAAACGGAGTGCATGTCTTAGTCACTGGAGGGTCGGGCTTCATCGGAAGCGCCCTCGTCATTCACCTCTTGCGCGAAGGGCATCGAGTTCGCGTGTTTGATAACAACTCGAGGGGGCACGCGAGGCGATTGGCTCCCGTGATCGACGATGTCGAGTTCCTCGTGGGCGACATTCGGGATGCGGACCATGTGGACGAGGCCATGCGGGGAGTCGATGCCGTCGCCCATCTCGCCTTTGTGAACGGGACCGAGTTCTTCTATTCAAAACCCGAACTCGTGCTCGAGGTCGGCGTGAAGGGCGCGATCCACACTCTGGACAGCGCCATACGCCACGGGGTCGGCAAGTACTGGCTGATGTCTTCCTCGGAAGTCTATCAAACCCCCCAACAGGTCCCGACCGACGAGTCGGCGCCGTTCTTTATTCCCGATCCGCTCAACCCGCGCTATTCCTACGGCGGAGGGAAGCTGATCTCGGAGTTGCTCGCGATCAATTACGGCCGCAAGTCCTTTGAGCAGGTGGTGGTCGTTCGGCCCCACAATGTTTATGGGCCCGACATGGGTTGGGAGCACGTGGTCCCTCAAATGTCGCTGCGAGCGGCGCAGGCGGTTCGTGAGAACCCGGAGGGGCGCGTTCCGTTTCCCATCAAGGGCGACGGTCTGCAAACTCGCGCTTTTTGCTACATCGACGACTTCACCGAAGGGTGCGCGCGCGCGTTCCTCAAAGGGGAGCACCTGGGGATCTATCACGTGGGAACCCAAGAAGAGATCACGATCCGAACGCTTGCCGAGGAAATCGTCCGGCAGTTCGGACGTGAGGCCGACGTGCAAACGGGCGAGACTCCCGAAGGCGAGACTCCAAGGCGCTGCCCCGATATCACGAAGGTTTCGCGGCTGGGCTATAAGCCGAACGTCTCGCTCCGCGAAGGGCTCGGGCTCACCGTGCCTTGGTACCGAGACAACGCGCACCTGAGAGAAGAGACGGCTGTCGCCGGATAGCTGGAATCCCGCGGTACACTGGCTTCACAACAGCCATGTCAGACCCGATCTCGTTCGGTGAAGCGCCTCTGCGGGTTGCCCCGCCCAAACCCGAAGAAGTCGAGCTCCGGTTCTCGCCGGAAGCCGTCAAGCAACTCGAAGCCCTCAAGGGCCACTATCCCGACCTCAAGTCGTGCGTGCTGCCCGCGCTCTGGATCGCCCAGCGGGAGTACGGGTGGCTGCCTCCTGAGGCGATCGCCGAAGTTGCAGTGCGGCTGAAGCGGAGTTTTGCCGAAGTCGAGGGGGTCGCAACGTTCTACTCGATGTACGACACCGCTCACAAGCCGGGGCTGCACAAGATCGAGGTCTGCACCTGCCTCAGTTGCCATGTGTGCGGAGCCTATCGGATCGCCGATTACCTTAAGGAGAAACTCGGAATCGAGTTTGGCGAGACCACTCCGGATGGGATGTTCACGCTGGAAGAGGTGGAATGCCTCGACGCGTGCGATCGAGCGCCGCTTCTTCAAGTCGGCGACCAGTATCACGGCCCGGTGGATCCTGCTTACGTCGATCGGCTTCTGGATGAACTGCGGAGGACTCAAGTACCGACTACGAGAGTCCTGTCCGATGAGATCGTCAAGGCTCATCTGAGCGACAGCGAGCTGTAGGACGGGCGTACGCACTCCCAAGTACTCCCCACGACGCCCGCTCGCAGGCCAGCGGGGGGCGTTTTTTGCTCGTGTGAACCTGCTTTTTGCTGGTTTCCACAGAAAATGAAAAAACCTCTCGCACTTTTGGCAAAAGTCTTGTAGAATGCGTTTTGTACTCAGTACTAAACGGAGGTTCTTTTTATGAGCCGAAAATCTGCATTTACGCTCATCGAACTGTTGGTCGTCATTGCGATCATCGCGATTCTCGCCGCTATCCTGTTCCCTGTGTTCGCACAGGCCAAGGTCGCGGCCAAGAAGACGAGCTGTCTTTCTAACATGAAGCAGCACGCGATGTCTGTGATGATGTACTTTTCAGACAACAACGACACTGCACCGCTGATTCAGTACCTTAACACGTACGATGCGAATCCGGCGAACCCCGACCAGGCCATCGGCAACCTGCTCCAGCCTTACCGCAAGAGCTATCCGATGCTGACGTCTCCGGGTTCTCCTGTTGGCGATGCCGACCGAGACCTCGACCTGATCGACCCGGCCAGCGTGGCCTACACGCAAGCTCAATACGAGTTCAACCGGGCGATCAAGGCCGACTATGGCTACAACACTCAGTACTTCAGCGTCATGAACTACTGCCCGAGCATCGGGATGATCTTCATGGCCTCGGGTACCGAGCAGAGCCGTGTGAACTCCCCCGCGGACACGATCCTTTTCGTGAACTCGGTGTGGGATCGCACGTCGAGCGGCGCTCCTCGCGGCGGCGGCAACTGGGGAATCGATCCTCCTTGCCGACGGCTTGCCGATGGAACGGACACCCTTCCTCCCCTCGTCTCCGGCTGCACGGGCCGCTGGTGGTGGGGCGGTTGGCGACCTGACCTTCCCCTCGCTTGGAACGTGTTTGGTGGCGCTTGGCCGTACCACGGTGAAATCGCGAACGTCGGCTGGGCCGATGGGCACGCGACGCCGAAGCGGATCAGCCAGCTCACTGCGGGTTGCAACGTGCTCCCGTCGTGGACCGGCACGATCTTCGACATCAACAAGTACGTTTGGGACCTGTTCTAAGCTCAACTTAGTGTAGGTCTCGGGAGGCGACAAGCCGTCGCCTCCCGTCCTTCATTTATCAGGAGGGATCACACAAATGGGTGAAGACGCAAAGAAAACACTGACCATCGTCGGTTTGGCGGCATTGATCGTCGTTGCTGTGGCGTTCGGGATCTATCAGACCCGCAACTCTGGGGCAGGAACGAACGTCGATTCGATCCAAGCCGAAATGAAGAAGGACGTTCCGAAAGACGCTAAGCCGATTTCGCAACAAGAGGCTAGCGGCGACATGATGACCATGGGAGCAAGCCCCTCGGGGACCCCGGCCAACATGAAGGGACCCAAGAAGAAGATGTAATTCCCGTTCGTTTTCGCAATTGTTGGAACGCCCGGAGGACTTCCCTGTGGGCGTTTTTTCTTTTCCCCCCGGCCTTCAAGTACAATTCGGCTACCCATGGGCGAAGTTAAGCTGTTGTTCGAACACGCGGGCGACCCTTCGTTCGCGACCCTCGAGGGGTATGAGGCCAAAGGAGGCTATCGCGCGCTGAAAAAGGCGCTCAAGAGGGAGCGCCAGCAAGTGATCGACGAAGTCAAAGCCTCCGGCCTGCGCGGAAGGGGAGGCGCGGGGTTTCCTACTTGGATCAAGTGGAACGGCATTCCCAAGAACAAGAACCTGCGACATAACGTCCTCTGCAACGCCGATGAGGGCGAGCCGGGAACGTTCAAGGACAAGCAGCTCATGGAGCAGTGTCCCCACGAGTTGGTCGAGGGCATGATCATCGCCGGCTACGCCACCCAAGCCGACGTAGGCTACATCTACATTCGCGGCGAATTCGTCGACGCGGCCCGGTCCATGAGGAAGGCGATCGACGAAGCGCGGAAAGCCGGGTACCTCGGCAAGAACATTCTGGGCAGCAAATGGGATTATGAAATCCATATCCACATGGGCGCGGGGTCGTATGAGTGCGGAGAGGAGTCTGCGATGATGAGCTCCGTCATGGGTGAACGGGGTATGCCCCGGCTGAAGTTCCCCCATGCGCCCCTCCCGACGATCGCAGGGCTTTGGGATACGCCGACGCTGATCAACAACGTCGAGACGTTCTGCTGCGTGCCGTTCATTCTCGATAGGGGCGGCGAGTGGTACGCCACCTTGGGCGCATCCACCAAGAACTCTCGCGGAACCAAGATTTTCTCCGTCTCTGGGCACGTGAACCGCCCCGGGAATTACGAAATCGAGTTTGGAACGCCACTGAAGGAACTCCTCGACCTCGCTGGGGGGATGAAGGGCGGGAAGTTGAAGGCTTGCGTTCCGGGAGGAAGCTCGGTACCGATCCTCGACGCTGAACGCACTGAGCGCGCAATTCTCGGCTATGAAGAGATGGCGGACGTTCAATCGATGGTTGGCTCCGGCGGGTGTATGTTCCTCAATGAGCACACTTGCATCGTGACGTTCATTTGGAGAACGGCGCAGTTCTACGCGCGGGAGTCTTGCGGCAAGTGTACGCCCTGTCGCGAGGGGACGAGGTGGCTGGTTCAGGTGCTCGACCGCATTCGTCGGGGGGCAGGCCAACCGGGCGACATCGACCTGTTGCTGGATATCTGCTCGCAAATCGACGGCAGGTCGTTCTGCGGGCTGGGGGATGCGGCCGCTTGGCCGGTTCAGGGCGCGATTCGCGTGTTTCGCGAGGAGTTTGAACACTTCATCCGAACGGGAAGGAGCCTCGTGGAGACGTCTGAAGCGATCGCCATGTTCCCCGAGCCTGTCGCCGCGCCATCGGCCTAAGCGGCCTCGCTGAGGCGTCCGGGCCGCACCGCCATGAGAGCCAGTGCGCCGAGCGCCGCCATTCCCGCCCCGAATCCAAAGGCGACCTCTACACCCCACGCTTGCCACAACAACCCGAAAGTCAGGCTTGCAGGAAGGGCGGCGAGTCCCACCGCGCCGTGAAACGCTCCAAAGGCCGTGCCGCGCAAATCGCTTGGAGCGAGCTGAGAAACGAGGCTCTTTTCCGCCGGCTCCGAAAGACCGTGAAACGCGCCGTACAGGAGGAACATTCCAATGAGAACGCCTTCGCTCTTTCCCCAACCCATCCCAAGATAGGCAACTGCATAGACGGCCCACCCCGCGAGAATCATCTGCTTGCACCCGAATCGATCGGCCGCTCCGCCGCCCAAGAACGAAACTGCGCTCTTGACGACATGGTGCAAGGCCCAGAGAAGCGCAATGCTGTCCACCGCAACTCCCGATTCTTCCAGCCGCTGAAACAGGAAGATGTCGCTCGAATTCCCGAGGGCGAAGAGGGTGACGGCCAACAAGAACCTCCGGAAATTGGGGCTCAAGCGTCCCACGTTCGAAAGGTGGAAAGGCCGCGTCGAGGGACGCTTCGTAGCGGGCTCTTTGACGAACCATGCGACGGTCAAAACGGCCCCCACCGCCGGGATCGCGGATAACAACAGGATTGTCCCGACGCTGGCCCCGACATGGGTCAACAGCGCCCAGCAGGCGATCGGCCCGATCACCGCGCCCAAGTGGTCCATCGATCTGTGAACCCCATAAGCCATCCCCCTTCCTTCGGGCGGAGTTACGTCGGCGATGAGGGCATCTCGGGGTGAGGTGCGGACGCCCTTACCGAGCCGATCGATCAGCCTCAGGATGAGCACCGTAGGCCAGGCGGCCGCAAGAAACAGCAAGGGTTTGGCGATGCCGGATAGCGCATAGCCAGCTACGGTGGGCGCTTTGCGACGTTGGTAATGGTCGGTCCAAAGCCCCGAAGCGATTTTCGTGAGAGAAGCAACCGCGTCGGCTCCGCCCTCGATCAGACCCAAGGCCCCTCGCCCGGCTCGGAGTGTGCGGGTGACAAAAGAGGGGAGGATCGGATAGATCATCTCGCTCGCAACGTCTGCAAGCAGGCTGGCGATCCCAAGCGCCCAGACGGAGACGGGCAGGCGACGGAGCCGGGTCAGGAGTCTCGGCGAAGGGGAAACGCTCGGGAATGGGGGGCCTGACACGCCTTAGTATAGAAACATCGGCTTGCCGAACATCTTGGCGACCTTCGGACGATACTCGCTTGCGTCGTAAAGCTCGCTCACGTCCACTCGCTTGGTTCCGTCATGAACGACGTCGAGGGGCACCACCGCGTACTTGCCGTCCCGAAGGGCGGTCATCTTGCCCGAAACCTCTTGCTGAAGGAGATCGGCGGCCAGATTCCCAAAACTGATCGCCACCATCCGGTCGAGAGCGTCGGGTTCGCCGCTCCTCATCAGGTAGGCGAGTTGCTGATAGATGATGTTCTCGCCGGTCAACTCTTTGATCGCGTCCCCCGTGATCGCACCGATGCCGCCGAGCTTCCTGTGCCCGTACTCATCGGCCTGCCCGCACTCCACAATGCTCCCTCCGATCATCTGCGCGCCCTCGGAAATGGTCATGACGGCGTAGTTGCTCGGGTTGTTGCGCTTATCCCGCACGAGGAATTCGGCGAGCCTTTGAGGGTCAAACGGCACTTCGGAGATCACCGCTCGGTCCACCCCGGCGAGGTATGCGGATATGAGGGAGGTTTCACCCGAGTTCCGACCAAACAACTCGACGATGCAGATCCTCTCGTGCGAGCCCGTCGGCGTCCGAAGAGCGGTAATGAAGTCGACGCTTCGCGTCACGGCCGTGGAGAAGCCGATGCAGTAGTCGGTCCCAAAAACGTCGTTGTCCATCGTCTTGGGGATGGCCACGACAGGAAATCCCTCCGTGTGAAGCCTGTAGCTGTAACTGAGCGTGTCGTCTCCGCCGATGGTTACCAGAGCGTCGAGTTCCAGGACTTCGAGGTTCTTCAGGATATGGCGAGTGAAGTCGAACCTTCCGTCTGGCCGGGGTTCCCCGGCTTTTCCTTTGAGGAACCCAGGGATTCGGTCTGCGGCAACGTTGCACGGGTTGGTGCGGGAGGTGTGGAGAAACGTGCCTCCAAACCGATCGATCGTCCTCGTGTTGGCTTTGTGTAGGGGCACGGTCCACTGCACCGAGTCTTCCGGATCGTCGGGGTTGTAATTCAGGAGGCCCGCCCATCCCCGCCGGATGCCCAAAACTTCGAGACCGTCGTCGATCGCGCGGTGGGCAACGGCCTTGATGCAAGGGTTGAGGCCGGGAACATCGCCCCCGCCCGTAAGAACTCCAATCCTCTTCATTCTGCTGAAAACTGCCACCCAACGGTGACGGCGATCTCCATTTTGCTCGATACGGCCTGAGATTGTCCGTTCCGTCCCGCGTTGACGTGCCAGATGCTATCTACCTGGGCATGTCGAGCAGCCGCAGTCACACCGGACGGGCGGGACCTCGGGCACGGCGACATCCTGCCGCTTGAACTGGAGCGATCCTGGGCTACGGTCCATACGCACCACCACCCAAGGGTTTGTAGGTTCGGTAACGGCTGTGCGCGAAGGCGCCGTCAGCACCAGGTAGCTCACTTGAATTGTCGCCGCAGAAACTCGCTCGATGGACTCCACCATAACCTTGGAGCCCGGCCTCAGTCGGGGAACGTGGATCGCAATGAGCTGTTCCTTGTTCCAATCGGCTCCCTTGGGGGCAAGGTGGGGAGGTTGCCCGGTGCTTTCCGACCAGTACTTCTGCCAATCACCTTCGGTCACCAGGACCTGCGTTCGCGACCGGTCGATGTTGCTCTCCGAACCCTCGGAATGGGTCCGCCATTGGATCGAATAAAGAGGGTTGAACGGATCGCCCATGACCTTGGGATACTGGACGGGCAGATAGCCGATCACCAGGTTCGAGGGAATTCCGGTGCATCGGTCGCAACACCTGCCGGGGATTCGGCGGGCGATCGGGCCAGGCTGAGTTCGGCCCTCGAATCGCACGACTCCCGGCGCGCGGGTCATGCGCACCACGACCCAAGGGCTCGTGATCACTTTCGCCACCATCTGGCCCGGCGCGGGCGTCACCTCGACGTACCGGACCACGATCTCGCCAGGGCGAACCGTTTGGATGGATTCGACGGCCACTTCATAGCCTGCGCTTGGCCTTTGTCCGATGTGAATCGCGATGAGCTGCTCTTGGGGCCAGGAGATGTCGTCGGGCGCGGACTGCGGGAGTTCTCCAGTGATCTCGGACCAATACCTTTGCCACTGGGCGCCGGTGTTCATGACGAGTTGGCGGGGAACCGGTACGCCGCCGTAGAGGCCCGATTTGTACTCGCGCCACTGAATCGGCGACGAGGTCATGGAACTCCACGAAAGCTGCGCGGAAGCGTTCGCGCAAAGCAAGCCCACAAGTGTGGCAAGAATCGATCTCACAGGAGTCTGACTTCTGAGTCCCGAGCGCGTTTCTCGGCGTTCCCTCGAATTCCTATCCGGCCGCCAACGATCGGAGCACGTACTGCAATATCCCGCCGTGCAGGTAGTAATCGACTTCGCGGGGGGTGTCGATCCTTGCGGTGACTCTAAACTCCGTCGTGCGCCCGTCGGACGATCGCGCTCGAACCTGGAGCGTTCGGCCGCGAGACAGCCGCGCGGCGAGCGCCTCTTCCAAGCCAACGACCTCGAACTCCTCCGTTCCCGAAAGGCCCAGGGAACCGAGGCTTTCCCCGGGCGAGAATTCGAGCGGCAGCACCCCCATGCCGACGAGGTTGCTTCGGTGAATCCGCTCAAAACTCTCTGCGAGGACGACTTTCACGCCCAGAAGCGCGGGCCCTTTGGCGGCCCAGTCTCGGCTCGAACCCGAGCCGTACTCCTTACCTGCGATCAGGAGGAGCGGGGTCCCGTCGGCCGCGTACTTCATCGCGGCGTCGAAGATCGTCGTCACTTCGCCCGTTGGAAGGTAGGTCGTGAATCCGCCTTCTGTCCCCGGCGCGAGCTGGTTCCGCAGGCGCACGTTGGCAAAGGTCCCTCGCATCATCACTTCGTGGTTGCCCCGGCGAGACCCGTAGCTGTTAAAGAGCTTAGGCTCGACTCCGTGTTCCACCAGGTACTTGCCTGCCGGAGAATCGAGCTTGATGCTACCGGCAGGGGAGATGTGATCGGTCGTGACGCTGTCGCCCAAAACCGCAAGCGCCTTCATCGTGCCGATCGGCGAGCGCTGGGCCGGAGGCTCGACGGACATGCCATCGAAGTAAGGCGGTCGCCGCACATAGGTCGAACTTGGGTCCCAAGGGTACGCGTCGCTGGGCTGTGCGTCGAGGGCCCGCCACTTTTCGTCACCGTCGAAGACCGACTTGTAGTTCTCGGCAAACACGTCGGCGCGCAGAGCGGTCACAATGACCTTGGCGATCTCCGATTGCGAAGGCCAGATGTCGCGGAGGTAGGCAGGACGCCCATCTTCGCCAACCCCGACGGGGTCGTTCTGAAGATCGATGTTCATCGTGCCTGCCAGGGCATAGGCGACGACGAGCGGCGGAGACATCAGGTAGTTGGCCTTGACGTCGGGGTTGATCCTGCCTTCGAAGTTGCGATTCCCCGAAAGAACGCTCACCGCGACCAGATCACGGTCGCGGATTTCCTGGGCGACCTGATCGGGTAAGGGTCCTGAGTTGCCGATGCAGGTGGTGCAGCCGAACCCAACCACGTTGAACCCGAGCTGATTCAGATACGGAAGCAGGCCCGACCTCTCGAGATAGTCCTGCACGACGCGCGATCCCGGAGCCAGCGAGGTCTTCACCCACGGCCGAGTCATCAGCCCTCGTTCGACGGCCTTCTTGGCGAGCAGCCCGGCCCCCACCATGACGGAGGGGTTGGACGTGTTGGTGCAGCTCGTAATCGCGGCGATCACAATCGATCCGTCTTCCAGAAGGTGAGCCCGGTCATTGGGCTCCGTCGCAACAGGGCCCTCCCAATCCATCAGTGCCACGGAACTCTTCTTCGCTTGAGGCTGCGACGCCTCGCCCGAAGGCTGTTGCCAGCCTTCGCGGTTCAAACCTGCGAGGACCGACTGAAATGACCCTTTAGCGGCGGATAAGCGAATGCGATCTTGGGGACGCTTGGGCCCGGCGACCGAAGGCTCGACCGTAGCGAGGTCCAATTCGAGGACGTCGCTGTAGCGCGGCTCGGCAGAATCTGCCGTTGCAAACAACCCTTGCGCTCTCTTGTAGGCTTCGACCAGGGCGACGCGCTCCGCCGATCTTCCGGTCAGGTCAAGGTACTTCAGCGTCTGGTGATCGACCGGGAAGAGGCCGCAGGTCGCGCCGTACTCGGGTGCCATGTTGCCGAGCGTTGCCCGGTCCGCCACGGGGAGACTGGCGATGCCCGGCCCGAAGAACTCGACGAACTTGCCCACAACGCCCTTCTTGCGCAGCATTTCGGTGACCGTCAGGACTAGGTCCGTGGCCGTGGAGCCTTCCCGAAGCGACCCAGTGATTCGAAAACCGACGACCTGGGGCAGGAGCATACTGATCGGCTGGCCTAACATTGCGGCCTCGGCTTCGATCCCACCCACGCCCCATCCGAGCACGCCGAGTCCGTTGATCATAGTCGTGTGCGAGTCGGTTCCCACGAGGGTGTCGGGATAGAGCAGCCCCGGAACGCCGTCGTCCATAACGACGCGCGCGAGGTATTCGAGGTTGACCTGATGGACGATGCCTGTGTTCGGGGGCACGACGCGCAGGTTGCGCAGGGAGTTCTGGCCCCACTTGAGGAACCTGTACCTCTCCTCATTTCGCTGGTATTCCAGGTCTCTGTTGATCTCGATGGCGGCCTGCGAACCGTACGCGTCGACCTGGACAGAGTGGTCGATCACGAGTTCGACAGGTTGGAGCGGATCAATTTTGAGGGGATCGCATCCAAGGTTCACCATCGCGTCCCTCATCGCTGCGAGGTCCACCACGCAAGGCACGCCCGTGAAGTCCTGCAAGAGGGTTCGGGCGGGGGTAAACGAGATCTCTTGCGAAGGCGCGGCAGTGGGGTCCCAGTTCGCAACGGCCTCGATGTCTTGCGCAGTTACGTTGGCGCCGTCTTCGGTGCGGAGCAAGTTTTCGAGGAGGATTCGGATCGAATAGGGCAGCTTCTGAAGATCGAAACCGCGTTCTTCCAGCTTGAGGAGGCTAAAGTAGCCGTATTCCTTGCCGCCAACAGAGAGGATCGATCGGGTTTCGAAGCTGTTCATGATGCACTCGCGCGGAGCCTTCGACAGCTCGGCGCAACGGCAAAAGCGGTGGATTGGGCTCCGATTCCACCTCGGAGTCTACCCTTCAGCGAGCCGGTGTGGGTGCTGAGCTAGCCTTCCGTCCCACGACAATGGCGGCAAGTACCAAGCACTTCGACTCGGAACGAGCCCGTCGCGAACCCGGCTTCGCGCCCTTGACCCTCGATGCTCCGACAAGCCGTCTCATCGAGGACTTGCTCATCAACGCAGCCGCACCGACTGCAAATGAAGTGCGCAGCATGGTGCTCGGAGCCCGCATCCGATCGGCAAGCGAGGTAGCCGTCCATGGCGGCGATGTGATGGATGAGCCCGACGGACTCTAGCGCATGAAGGATGCGATAGACGCTCACCAGGTCGATGGAACTGCCTGACCCGGCGATCTTTTCGTGGATTTCGGAAGGAGGGAGGGGGCGGTTAACGGCCGCGAGTTCGCGCACCACGAGCCTTCTGGGGTTGGTCACGCGGTAGCCCTCGCTTTTCAGGTGGGCGATGGCGGCTCGTTCGAAGGATTCGGCGAGTTTTTGGTCGGCGACGTTGCATTTGCGGGCTTCGATTGGGTCTTGCGAGGCTCTCATGGGCGCAGCTCTTGACTCCATTGTGCAACGAATGGCGAAAAGGAACGCAACAAATCTGAAGCTGTTGAACCTAAAAGAGCGTCCTTTCATAGAGTGTCGCAAACTTAGGTTCAATCGAACCTGATTTTTGTGATATGCTGAATTCGTGCGCGAGCGGAACGTGCATGGCACGGGCCGCGAGGGCCATAGGAGGGAAATGAACATGAAGTTTTACAACTTGAAAACCCGTTCGCACGTGGACGTTCCCGAGTCTTCTGTGAAGAAGATCAAGATGGAGCGCAACACGAAGTCCGGGAAGCAAGTGCGCTATGCACTTACTGCCGAGTATCAGGGCAGCAAGCTGTACAAGTTCGTGAACGAGGCGACCTACAAGTCGACCAATGTTCCCGAAGGCTAAGTAGGCTGCTTTCGACCAGGGAAGGGACGTCGGGCTAGTGTCTGGCGTCCCTTCATGCTTTCTTGGCTCCCGTCACTGAACCCCAATTGGCGCAGAGCGTCTCTTCCGATATGCAACTCACCACTGAAAAAGCGAAGGTGGCTCATCTTCTGCGCCGATTCGGCCTAGGCGCTAGTGAGGCAGAAGTCGACTACTACGGGAAGGACGGCTTTCGGGGAGCCGTAGACCGGTTACTCGACTTTCGGAGCCAGGACGAAGGCTTCGACGTGAGCCTCGAGGCGTTTCGGCAGCCTGACAACAACAACTTCAACATTCGAGGGATTCAGCAGTGGTGGGTGCTCAGAATCCTCAGCACGCGCAGGCCGCTCCAGGAGAAGATGACGCTCTTCTGGCACGACCATTTTGCAACGAGCGCCTCGAAAGTCAACGCCCCGCTGATGATGTATCAGCAGAACGAGTTGCTCCGAAAGAATGGCACGGGTAAGTTCCGAGAGCTCCTTCTCGAGGCCAGCAAGGACCCGGCGATGGTCTTTTGGCTCGATAACCAGTTCAACGTGCGGGGCAAACCTAACGAGAACTTCGCCCGCGAAGTCATGGAGTTGTTCACCCTCGGCGTGGGGCACTACTCCGAGACGGACATCCAGGAGGCCGCGAGGGCGTTTACGGGGTGGTCGATTCGAAGGAGGAGGCCGGCCGAGGTCGCCGAAGGCAGCTACAGCCAAGCCGAATTCCTCTTCGTGCCTCGGCTTCACGACACCGAATTCAAGACCATTCTCGAAAACAAAGGGCCGTTCCGCGGCGAAGACGTCATCGACATCCTTTGCGGCCACCCTCAGACCCCGGTCTACCTGACCAAGAAGCTGTGGGAGTGGTTTGTGTATCCGAATCCTGAGGCGGCGCTGGTCGAGAGGTTTGCCGGCAATTTCCAGAAGTCGGGCCTCGACGTTGGGTCGCTCCTGAAGGAAATCATGCTGTCCAGCGAGTTCGTTTCGGAAAAGGCGGTTCGCGCGATCTACAAGAACCCTGTGGACTTCTGCGTTCCGACGCTACGCCAGCTTGGAATCGGGGAGGCGACGATGGACCTGTATCGCCAAAACCGCGAAGCCGAAAACGCAAGGCGCTTCTTCCTTCCTGCTGTGGCCCTCCAACAAGGTATGGCCGCGATGGGAATGGACTTGATGTTCCCACCCGATGTGGCGGGTTGGGACGGCGGCCAGGCCTGGATCAGCACAGCGACGATGGTCGAGAGAATCAGTTGGGCCGATCGGTTGTTTGGCGTGGGGGCTCAGCGGGGCGGGAGGGCGAGAGCGCAAGTGAGGCTGCCCGCTTTTTCGCTTTTCTCATCGGACCCCTCTCCTCGAGGCGTCGTGGACAAGCTGCTTTCCGTATTCGATGCGGAGTTGAGCGAGGAGCAAGTTGGGCAGCTCGTGGCGGCCGCGGAAAAGGCGTCCGAAGGAAGGGTGACGGCTCAGAACGCGAATCAAGTAGCCGCGGCCGTGAGCCGGCTGATTTTCGGCTCGCCCGAATTTCAGATGGCTTAGAGACTTTGCGAACCGGAGTCGAACGTTTGCGCGGTCTTGGGTGCTTGCGGGGCTTGAACCTCGTAGGACGGTCCCTCGCCTGAAGTCCACTTGAGAACCGGCGAGGCCCACACAAACCCGCCGATCACCACGGCAACGCAGATCGAAGTCGCAAGGGTGAGCCCCAAATTGGGCGAGGCAAGAGGACGCTTGGAGTCCGATTCGTCGCTCACGAAGGCAGCCATCGCGATGCCCAGGTAGTAATAGACGCTGATCACGGAGTTCACGACGAGCACAACCGCGAGGGACGTGAGTCCGGAACCCACCGCGTCGGAGATGATGTTGAGCTTGCCCAAGAACCCTGATGTGAACGGGATTCCGATGAGGGACGCCATGAACAGAACCATCGCTACCGCCAAGCCGGGGGATCGCCTCCAGAGACCGTTGAGATCGCGCACAAGAGTTCCCTCGCGGCCGGATTTGGCGATGAGCGAGATCACCGCAAACGCGCCCAGGGTCATTCCCGCATAAGCGAACAGGTAATACGTCACGCTTCCGAAACCGACCTCGGAGGGGTTCTTGTAATGGGCGATCAACCCGACTAAGAGGTATCCGGCGTGGCCGATCGAAGAGTAGGCGAGGATTCGCTTGAGATCGGTCTGGACGAGTGCGATCAGGTTCCCAACGGTCATCGTGAGGATCGCGAGCCAGAACAGAACGGGGGTCACGATGTCACTCAGAGGCAACGAAGCGTCGAGGACCCGAACCAATGCGCCGATCGCAGCGATCTTGGATATGGCGGCCATAAACGCGGTCACGTTCGTGGGCGCGCCTTGGTAAACGTCGGGGGTCCATTGGTGGAAGGGGACAAACGCCGCCTTGAACGAGAAGCCCACGAGCATGAGTCCCAGCCCAAAGAGCACGAGCGGCTGGAGCGTTCCGTCAGCGGACTTCCACGCTCCGGCGATGGCTTCTAATTCGAGGCTGCCCGAGGCTCCGTAGAGGAACGCCATGCCATAGAGCAGAAACGCGCTCGCAAACGCGCCCAGCAAGAAGTATTTGAGCGCGGACTCTTCGGACTTGCCTTCGCCACGACTCAAGCCCGCCATGACGTAAAGGGAGATGGAGAGAACCTCCAACCCCAGAAAGAGCATCAGGAGGTTGGTCGTGGCGACCATGAGCATCCCGCCGGAAAGCGACCAGAGCATGAGGGGATAAAACTCTCCGAACGGAATGCGCTTTTCACGCAAGTAGCCTTCGCTGAAGAGGGTCGCCACCAGAGCGGACCCGACCATGAGCAATTGAAGGACGACTCCCAGACCGTCGCGCAGGACCATATCCGCGAGCGCCGACGCGCGAGGTTCACCCGTCTGGTTGGCCAGCAACACGCCTGCTCCCGCCAATCCGATGAGGCTGATCGCGACGATGAAGTTGTTGTTGCGCTTGGGCCGGGCCATCTCGATCAGGAGGCCCACGATCCCAGTCACCATCACCACCATGATGGGCAGCACCGGACCCAACGAAACCCAATCGGTCGCCGGTGGATGGAACCCATCGAGCAGCGGATTACGCATAGGCACCCTCCCGTGAGTCCGAGCGCGGAGCAACGGCACTCTGCGAACTCGACGGCTTCAGGAGGATGTCGGCTTCGGGGTCGTCCGCAAATAGCGCCCCTGGGCGAATCTCTCTCACCGCCGCCACTTCAATGCCTGTTCCCGCGCGGTCCCAGCCGAAGGCGCTTGCGGGCAGATCGGCCACGAAGTCGAGGTAAGCGCCCTTCGCGGCGTCGAGGTACAGAAGGCACATTCCCATCTCGCAAGCCTTGGCTAGCGCCTCCCGATCGAGTTCAAGAAACAAACCGCCATATTGCATCGGGGTCGAGCGCGCGGGGTCTGCGCCCGAAAGAACGTAGAAGACTCCGTCTGCCCCCAGGCGTTTTGCTGCTTCAATTTGGGAAAGGGTCTGCTCGGCGAAGCCCGACAGTCTTTCGTCGGCTTGGCCGGGGTCCTGCTCGGAAAGCCGAAGCAACTCGACGATCTCATTCCCAGCACGAGCGAAGGCGTTGGGAACCGCCAAAAACACCGCGGCGTCGGGGTGGCGCGAGCGGGCTGCGGCGAGGTCTTCGGCGCGCGTGACGATGAGTCCGTCGGGGAGTTCCGAATTGAGGCCGTACTCGGCCAATACGGGTTGGAAGCCGGGTGAAGCACCCTCGCAGACGGCTTGCAGTCGCTGGCGTCCTCTCACAGCCCGCCTCCCCGACCGATCTCGGATTGGACGTGAAGCGGCTCCGGTTCGTCAGGAGGAAGCGGCTCGAAGTGCAGTTTGGCGGGGGCGATCACCTCGAGAACCTTGACCTCGCCGGAAAGCAACTCTTGGGGAGAGCGCGGCAAGACTCGAACCAAGTCGCCGTTTTCCTCGACCTCCATCGAAGTGTCCGACCAAACGGGCCGCTGCCCGACGGGGTTGAGAGCCATCATCCTCACGGCCCCGACGCTCGCCTCCATTGGCTTGAGGAATGTATTGGGGAACAATCCGCCCCAGAAAACGAGTACGACGAACCCGGCGCAAAGGGCGATCTCCCAACCCTTGATGTCCTTGAGCCTTTGATTGGCCGGGACGGCGTTGGGGCCGTAGAACATCTTCTGGAACATCCAGAGCAGGTAAACAGCGGCGAGCACGACGCCCCCGCCCGCGATACCCGCGTACCAGAAGTTGAGCCCAAACTGCCCGCTGAGGCACGCCTCGACCGCCCCCATCAGGGCCAGGAACTCACCGATGAACCCGTTCGTGCCCGGCAGGCCGACGCTCGAGAGCATGATGATCAGAAAGACCGCGGCGTAGATGGGCATTTGCGCCTTCAGCCCGCCGAACGCGGTGAACACTCGCGTGTGACGCCGCTCGTAAATGAGGCCGACCAAAAGGAACAGCGCGCCGGTGCTGACCCCGTGGTTGAGTTGCTGCATCGAGCCGCCCATGAGGCCGCTGTGGGTGAGCGAGAAGATGCCGAGCAGCACAAACCCCATGTGCGCGACGCTGGAGTAGGCGATCAGCTTCTTGACGTCCGGCTGAACGGCGGCGACGATCGCGCCATAGATGATTCCGATCACCGCGAGCAGCATCAGGATAGGTACGTTTTGGGGCAGAACGTCAGGGAACAGCGGGATCACGAACCGAAGGAAACCGTAAGTGCCCATTTTCAAGAGCACCCCGGCCAGGATCACCGACCCTGCCGTCGGGGCTTCCACGTGGGCGTCGGGAAGCCAGGTGTGGAAGGGAAAGGCCGGACATTTCACGAGCAAAGCGATCGAGAAAGCCCAGAACACCCAAGCCTGGGTTTGCAGCGCTCCGGCCCAAAGCTGCCCCCCTGCGACGGCGGTTTGGATGTCGATCAGCGAGAAGCTCGCGACCCCGGTCGCTTCCTTATGAAGCATCCAGAGCACGATCATTCCGATCAGCATGAAAATCGACCCGGCAAACGTGAAGAGGAAGAACTTCAGGCCCGCATAAATCCGGCGTTCCCCTCCCCAGACGCTGATCAGCAGCCACATCGGGATCAGCGAGGCTTCAAAGAAGGTGTAAAAGAGGATCAGGTCGAGCGAAAGGAACACCCCGAGCATCGCCGTTTCGAGCACGAGCATGGCGATCAAGTACGTCCGTACGCGTTGCTTGATGTAAAAACTGAACCAGATGCTGATGAACGTGAGGAATGTCGTGAGAGCGACCAGCCAGATGCTGATCCCATCGACCCCCATCCGGTAATGGATCCCCGCCGAGTCGATCCAGCGAACGAACTCGACGTGTTGGAAGTGGTACGTTGCGCCGTTGAACCCAACCACGAGGAACAAGCTCAACACGAACGTCACAGCCGATATTGCCAGCGCCGAGTTTTTCAGGAGTCGCTCTTGAGAACCTGGGATCAAGAGGAGCAACAGTCCGCCGAACAGCGGCAAGAACGTCAGCAGGGACAGCAGCCCGAAACCGGTGGGTTCCATTTACCCAGCCCCTCCGAGGCTCGAAAGCACGTTGTAGAAGTACACAAGAATCGCGACGGCGCCGATGAGGATCCAGAGCGCGTAGGTTCGCACAATGCCCGTTTGAAGCACTCTGAGCCCGTAACCAATTTCGCCCGCAAGGAACGCCAAGCCGTTGACGAAGCCGTCGATGATCCCCGCGTCAAACTTCCTCCAAAGGGCGACCGCGAACGCGCCGCCGCCTTCGACTCCAGCATCGACGATCGCCTCGTCATAGCCGAACTGCTTCCCGGCGCGCCTCCGGAACCAGTGCCATTTGGACTCGTCGCCTTCAGACTCCGGCAGGCCCTTGCGGTAAACCCAAAGCCCATAGCCGATGCCGGCCACCGCCGCCGCGATCGAAAGGTAGAGCAGCGCTTGGCCCACCCATCCATGCGGGTGACCCGAAACGGCTTCCGGGTTCACGATCGGCAGCCCGCTGGGATACAGCCAGTTCTTGAAGGTATCTCCCGCGGCGAGGGCCCAGCCTCCGATCACCGAAAGCGCCGCGAGCACGATCAGCGGGATCGTCATGCTGGGCGGCGGCTCCTTGGGCTCGTGGCTGGGTTCCAGTGCGTGAGGGTGGCCGTGCTCCTCGTGCCGCGCGGCCAATTCGTCGTCCGTAAAGAAGAACCCGTGGGGGTCATCGTGCGCCTCGTCGGAGCCCTCATGGCCCAGCTCCTCGGCCGAGTGCGCGGCGTGTTCGGGTTCGTGGAGGTCACCGTGAGGTGATGCGCTCGCCAAAGCCGTTCGCCACCTCTCTTCACCGCCAAAAAACGTCAGCCACGTCAGACGGGTCATGTAGGCTGCGGTGAGGGCCGCCACGCCCAGCAATACCCACCCGGTGAAGGGGCCATACAGAGTTCTTCCCAAGCTTGCGACGCTGTTGCCCAAGGCGCCTCCCAGGATCGACTCCTTCGACCAAAAGCCCGCGAGCGGAGGGATGCCTGCGATCGCCAGCCAACCCACGATCATCGTGCCGGCGGTGATCTTGATGTACTTGATCAGGTTGCCGTACCGACGCATGTCTTGTTCGTGAGCCATGGCGTAGATCACCGCGCCCGAGCCCAAGAACAGAAGCGCCTTGAAGAAGGCGTGCGTCACGACGTGGAACATCCCGGCCCAAAACGCGCCGACTCCACAGGCAACGAACATGAAGCCCAACTGGGAGACGGTCGAGTAAGCGAGGACTTTCTTGATGTCCGTCTGCCCAAAGGCGATCAGGGCGGCAAACAAGGCGGTGAACGCTCCGATCAAGGCGACGATCGCCATGCCGGTCGGGCTGAGGAGGAACACCGCGTGTAAGCGATTGAGCATGAAGACGCCCGCGGTGACCATCGTGGCGGCGTGGATCAAGGCCGAAACGGGAGTGGGGCCGGCCATCGCGTCGGGAAGCCAGAAGTAGAGCGGAAACTGCGCCGACTTTCCGCACGCGCCGATGAAAAGCAGCAGGGCGATGATTGCAGCAAGGTTGCTGTCGAAGGGGACGACGTCGCCAACACGGGGCAAGATCACGTCGAAGCTGAGCCAGCGATTGCCGAGTTGCTCTTGGCCCATGAAGTTGCCGGCGACGACAGCCATCAGGATGAGGAGCCCGAGGGTCATCCCCCAGTCGCCGATCCGATTGACGATGAAAGCCTTGTTCGCCGCCTTCGCGTTCGCGATGTCCTTGTACCAAAACCCGATCAGCAGGTAGCTGCAGAGTCCGACACCCTCCCACCCGATGAACATCAGAGCGAAGTTGTTGCCCAAAACGAGCACGAGCATGAAGGCGATGAAGAGGTTGAGGTACGTGAAGAACCTCGGATAATCGCGGTCGTCGGCCATGTAACCCGTGGCGTACAGGTGAATCAGCGCGCCGATCCCGGTGATGACCAGCACCATCGTCATGGAGAGCGGGTCGATCAGAACTTCGAACGGAATCCGGATGCTCGCCAAAGTGATCCAATCGAACAGCGAGACCGGCGGGAGCGACCTTTCCGTGTTCGGGAGCCCAATGAGAAGGTAGGTCAAGTACGCGCCCAGTACAAATGAAGTCGCTACCGGAAGGACCGCCAACGCGCCGAGAATCCGCTTTCCTTTGACTTCGCCCGCCGTACGAACCACCCACCCTCCGAGCAGGGCTTGGATCAGCGAGCCAAGGAGCGGCAAGAACAATACCAACCAGATGAGATTCAGCGCGCCTTGGTCCATGTCATCCTCTCATCAGGTTCATTTCGTCGATATCGACGTTGTCGCGCAATCGGAAGATCGCCATGATGATCCCAAGCCCGACTGCAACCTCAGCCGCTGCGATCGCCATCACGAAAATCACGATCATCTGTCCGGCCATGTGAGCTTCGGTGGCCACGTCCGGGAGTCCGAGCTTCGCGGGCATGTACCTTGCGAACGCCAGAAAGGTGAGGTTGACGGCGTTGAGCATCAACTCGATGCACATGAAGATCACGATGGGGTTGCGGCGGGAGACCACTCCATAGACTCCCACGCAAAAAAGGAACAGACCAAGCCCCAAGTAAGCTGCGAGCGGCGTCACTGGCCTTCCCCCTTCTTCGCTTCAAACGCGACGAACATCCTCATGTGCGCCTCTTTGCCAATAGAATGGAGCCGACGAGGCCAACGAGCAGCAGCACGCTCGCAACCTCGAACGGAGCGACGTAATCGGTCATCAACGCCGTGCCGACTGCTTGTGGCGCGCCCAAGCTGGCCGGCATGACCGGGTCTTTGTAGGTGAGGAAGGGCAAGACGGCCTGAGACGCAACAAGGGCGAGCAAGGCGAACGCGAACCCACCGCCTAAGGCGCGCTTGAGGTCACGAGATTCCAGCATGGACCCGCCCCCCACACGGAGCAGCATCACCACGAACAGGAACAGCACCATGATCGCGCCCGTGTAGACGATGATCTGAACGATGCCGAGAAACTCGTGCTGCAGGCTGAAGTAGAGAAACGCCAGGCTGAAAAAGTTGACCACAAGCATGATCGCCGACCGGACCGGGTCGCGTTGCAGCACCACGCCAAGAGCCGAGAAAACCGCGATTGCGGCAAGTACGCCAAACGTAAGGGTGTGGGCCGTCAGCGTCATGCCAAAGGCGCCTCCTGAGATTCCGGAACGGCCGGGCGAGGATCGACCATCCGAATCGAGCGCTTCCCGTAGACGCTCAATCGGTCGGAGTATGTCCTCAAGATGCCGACGTAGAGGAACAGCAGTGCGACGGCGGCAGCGACCACGGAGATCCATCCTCCCGCGGGGCCATAGACTTCAGTGCAAACGATCCAAATCGCGACGACCAGAAAGTTAGCGACCGCCACGGGCAGAAGCACCTTCCAACCGAGGTTCATGAGCTGGTCATACCGCAGCCTAGGGAGGGTCGCCCTGAGCCAGATGAACACGGTGAACACCGCCACCGCCTTTCCGATGAACCAAATCGGCCCCAACTTGATGTTCAGGGTGTGCAGGAACGAGCCGGGTTCAAAGTTGATGGGCAGCATATTGAAGCCGCCGAGAAACACGGCCGCGAACACCCCCCCGAAGACCAGCATCGCCGCGTATTCGCCCATGAAGTACACGGCAAACTTCATCGAGGAATACTCGGTGTGATAACCTGCGATCAGTTCGTTTTCTGCCTCGGGAAGATCGAACGGAGCACGGTTGGTCTCGGCGACCATACAGATGAAGAACACGATTGCCGCCACTGCGCCGAACGGGGTGAGGATGTTCCAGTTCTGAACCACCGGCCACACTCCCCAAAATGGACCCGATTGGGCCGCCACCATTTCGGTCATGCGCAGGGAGCCGGTTGCCAGCACGATGCCAGCTAGTGCCATGCCCATGGCGAGTTCATAGCTGATGAGCTGAGCCGACGACCGCAGGGCGCCCATCAGGGAGTACTTGTTGTTCGAAGCGTATCCGCCCAGTACCACGCCGTAAACGCCGAGCGAACTGATGGCAAGCACGTAGAGGATTCCCACGTTCACGTCGGCGATGGGCTGCCAGACGAGCCATTCGGGAGTGAGGGGCCCCCAGGGAAGGGTGCCGGCGAGCGCGAATGCGGGGAAAAGCGCGATCGCCGGAGCGACGACGTAGACCAGCCGGTCCACCGCGGCCGGGGTGATGTCTTCCTTGAGGAACAGCTTGACACCGTCGGCGATGGGCTGGAGCAGGCCCTTCAGACGAATCTTCCGTCCCGACCGAAGCGTGAGCGTGGCGACCCTGTTGGGACCGATCCGATCTTGAAACCAACTGAGGAGCCTGCGCTCCCACCAAATCAGGCCGGGCACGATCATGAGCAGAGGAAGAACGACCAACGCGACCCGAATGAGCGCTTGCAGTGCCGGCGGTTGTTGCAGCATCCACTCCGTCATGAGTCGCTCCTCAGTGTACTCGCCCCCTAGTGGCGAGACGGATGCCTTCACCTTCGAGCCCGTCGTAACTCAGTTCTGCGAAGGTGGGGACGCTACGGACGATCTCGGCAAATACGTCGTCGGCATGGAAGTAGGGGCTTCTGGGGCTGATCTTCATCGCCAACTCCCAACAAACGAGCCACGCAGGCCTGGCTTGTCCCGGCGCGACGATCACGCGGTCAAGCCTTTGCACCCTTCGCTCGACGTTAACGTAAGTTCCATCCTGCTCGGCGGGGGCGGCGAGCGGCAAAACCACGCTCGCGTATGGGATGCAGGGGTTGTCGTTGATGGTCTGTACGACTAGGAACGGCACTGCTTCGAGCGCCTCTCTGACCAACTCGTGGTCTCCGACCGCTTCGAAAAGGTCGATATCGGCTAGCCAGAGCGCCCTTATGGCGCCGCTCCGACAACCGCTCAGTATCTCCCAGGTGTTGAGGCCCCGCTTTTCGGCAGGAGCCGCCTTGCCGCCCGGCAATGTGTCCGGTAGGAACCCAAGTTCAAGCGCGCCTTGCTCATTCGCCCCCAAGGCCATGCAGTGCAGCTTCGCGCCCGCGACCATTGCCCATCCGCCAAGAGTCTCCCATAGGCTTTGCGCTTCGGGGGCGTTCAAGAGGCTCCGTGAGGTGACCACAACCGAACCGGGGCCAATCGCTCTCGCGGCCTCGACCAGCGCATCGGCCGGTACGCCGGTTTCCTTTTCGAAAAAGGACGGCGTGTACTTTCGGATCGATTCAAGCGTGGCCGCAGGGACCTTCCCCATTCCCGCTTCAACTGCGGCGAACAGCAGGCCCTGGGCGAGGGTGTTTTCGGTTCCTGCACGAAACCGCAAGACGAGGTCCGCAAACTCTTCGAGTTCGGTTTTCGCCGAGGTTGCCGCGATGATTCTCGCGCCTGACTTACGCCAGCCCTTTCGCAGCCGGAGGAAGGCCATCGGCGATTCGTCGGCGAGCGACGTGCCGAAAACGAGGGCTGACTTCGCTGCTTCGAGGTCGGAGAAGGAGGCCTGGGCTTCGTCGATCCCCAGCGTCTGTTCAAGCGCCTGATCGCGCGACGGCAGGTGCGACGTGAACCTATGATCGAGGTGAAAACTGTTGAACTCCGCCCGAAATAGCTTTTGCAGGAGGTACATCCCTTCGTTTGAGACGCGGGGTCCGGCGAGGACCGCTGCATCGCCCTTGCGGGGGATCGAATCGAGAATCTTCGCCAGCGCCGTAGGCCAGTCGGATTCCTTCAGGACGTCATCTTCGCGAATCAGAACTTTCGTGCAGCGGTTCTCGTTGTACCAGTCGTGCCCGAACTTGCCTCGGTCGCAGGTCCACTCCTCGTTCACGGCCTCGTTGGTTCGCCCGTTGATCCGAACCTGTTTCCCGAGTCTGTAATCGAACCACACGTTGCATCCGTTCGAGCATTCGGTGCAGATCGCGGGTTTCGTTTCCAGGTCCCACGGTCTCGCGCGGAACCGGTATTCGGTGCTCGTCAGCGCACCGACCGGGCAAATCTCAATCGTGTTTCCGGAGAACTTCGACTGAAACTCTCCCAGTTGGAACGTCGAAGGCTGCATCATCGCTCCGCGAAAGCGAAAGGCAAGCTGGGCGTCCCCGGAAATCTCCTCGGTGAACCTCACGCACCTCCCGCACTGAATGCACCGTTCGAGGTCGAGCGTCACGTGCTCGCTGAGGGGATAGGCCTTCGGTAGGTGCCGTTTGATTTCGAGGTAGCGGCTTGTCGACGGGCCGTAGAAGATCGTGTTGTTTTGTAAGGGACACTCGCCGCCTCGGTCGCAGATGGGGCAGTCGAGCGGGTGGTTGATCAGGAGGAACTCGAGCACTCCCTTTCGGTCGGTGTGAATCTGCTGGGAGTCCGTAAGGACTACCATCCCTTCCGAAGCGGGGAGCGTGCAAGCGGTTTGGGGCTTGGGCATGAACCGCACGCTGCCGTCTTGCTGCTTGAAGCCCACGGCGACCAGGCACATGCGACACATCCCGACGGGATCGAGTCGAGAATGGTAGCAGAAGATCGGGACTTCGAGTCCAAGGCGCTTCACGGATTCGACGATCAGTTCGCCTTTGGGAACCTCGATTTCGACCTCGTTGATGGTGAGGAGGACGGTTTCGGTAGAGGTCGATACGGCGGCCATGCTCGTGGTATCAGCGCAAAGAATCGGTCACGCTCTCCGCGCAACCGCTTGCTTGTGTACCTCATCGCCCGCGCGCATCGCATGGTTCTTTGGTCGGACGGGGAAAGTTTGCCGCACACAGAACACAGGCGCGCTTTCGGGAGTCATAGAGAGAGTTGCAACCTCCCTTGACCCGGCAGGAATGCTGGATCGCACCTGCCTGGCGACGGTTCTTGTCGCAATGGCATAGGGATTGGGGGAAAGTAAATGAGTTTCGTCGCTTTCGCGGCAGCCTTTCTTGGGGTCTCCGCGGAGCACTTCGAAGGTGACATGTCATGCATCACAGACTAATTCCGTTATTTGCCCTGGCAGTAACGGTGAGTTCAGGAGCGATCGCACAGGAAATGCAGCAGATTCCTGTGGGCCCCCAACAGCCCGTTCAGCAACTGACCACCGCCAAAGCCGTCGCCGTAGACACTCGGCAATTCCTTCCGCAGGTCAATGTCGAAAAGCGAGATTTGATCGTCCGACCTGAGAACCCTTTCAAGCCACCTTGGAGGGAGATGAAGGTCGAGCCCAATAGCTTGCCCGTCGGAGAAGTTCAGGACTACCAGCGCATCGAACTCCGCAACGGACGAGCGCTCTTTCCCGGCATCGGATACACGGGCTGGATTCCGCCGGACCCCGATATTGGCGTTGGCCCCAACCATATCATTGGCGTCGTCAACGTCGACCTCGCGTTCTTTACGCACGCCGGATCGAAGACATTCCAGCAGCCGATCTCGACGTTCTTTGCGTCTGTCGGCGCAGGCCCCACCTCGGACCTCTTCGACCCCAAGGTGTTCTTCGACCGGATTCACCAGCGGTTCGTCGTGGTCTGCCTCGAAATGAAGACCTCGCCTCAAACGAGCAAGGTCTTGTTCGGCGTTTCGGACGATGCCGACCCCAACGGGACCTGGTACCTGTACCGCTTCGAAGCGGCGCGCGTGATCAGCGGCTCGAACACTTGGGCCGACTATCCCGGCGCGGGCTACAACAAGGACGCCTACGTCGTCAGCATGAACCAGTTCACCTTCTCCGGATTCGCGTTCCGAGGGGTGCAGTTCATCGTGATTCGGAAGTCGACCGTCCTCAGCGGAGGCGCGGCGACCACCCACTACTTCTTGGACACCAACGAGTTCGGAGCGCAGGTCGCCGAGATGGTCGATTCGTCGATTGATCGCGTATACACGGCGAGCGACTTCAATTCGGGCAACATGAAGATTCACGCGTTCCGGAACCTGACGACAACGCCGTTGATGGACTCGGCGTTCCTTGCAATTCCGTCATTTACTTATCCGTCGACCAACGCGACGAGCCCCGGAGGGAGGTCACTCGACGTACTCGACGGGCGGCTCATCAACGTCGTCTTTCGGAACGGGAAAATGGTCACCGCCCACGGCGTGCGGTCGCCGACTTCGAGCGACAACGTGGTTCGTTGGTACGAGTTGAATACCAACAACTACCCTTCGAGCGCAATGACGGTCGCGCAATCAGGAAACGTCGCTGGCACGGCAGGGCAGCACTACTTCATGCCCGCGCTGTTCATCAATGAGTTTGGCGACATTTCGATGATCTTCACTCGAAGCTCATCGGCGATCGTCGCGGACATCATGGTCGCAGGTCGGAAGACCACCGATGCGCCGGGAACGATGGGGGCTCCGGTTCTCCTCGAGTCGGCTTCGGGTTCGACCTACGGGTTCAGTGGTTTCAATAGGTGGGGCGACTACTTCGGCATCGAGACCAACCCCAACAACGAAACTACGTTTTGGGGCGTCGGAATGACCGGAACGACCAGCTCCGCTTGGCGAACGGCGATCCGCGATTGGAACGTCACGCTGCCCGTTACCCTAAACAGCGTCACGCTGAACTCTTCGACGGTCATCGGCGGGAACAGCGTGGGTGGCCAAGTGAACATGAGCGGTAACGCTCCGAGTGGCGGATATGTCGTCTCGCTGAGCAGTAACGTGCCTGCCGCCGCGACGGTACCCAGCACGGTCACCGTGCCTTCGGGAAGTTCGACCGCCGGATTCACGGTCAGCACGAGCGTTGTCTCCGTAGACACTGCCGTGACGATCACGGCCTCGTTCCGTGGAACGAACCGCACCGTGGGCCTGACCGTTCAGTGGGCCTGGGTGATTGTGAACCCGTCTTCGTTTGCGAAGGTGGGCATCCACATCTCCGGAAACCTGAACTCGCTGTTTGCCAGCGACGACGACCGCATGCGGCTCGGAGTCGATCCTGGCGTCGATCAGTTCCCTCCCGTCCAACTGTTCCTCAGCGCAACGGCTCCGGTCGCGAATCCGAGCAAGCTGGAGTTCACGTTGGAAACGAGAGCGAGCACGACCTTCCGAGGTCAAAGGCTCATGCTGTTCAACTGGGCGACGAACCGGTACGACACGGTCGACTATCGGTTCCCGGGCCTGTCGGACTCCTCGTTTACGGTGTCCCTCACCTCCAGCGCCTCCGACTACATCCGCGCTTCCGATCGGTTAATGCGGGCGTACATCGCGTGGGACGACCTCGCGTCTGAGGTCGCGGGCCTCTGGAACGTAGACATCGACCAGTCGAACTGGAAGATATTCCGCTAAGAGCGGGACCTCCGGTTAAGAAGAAGCCCCCGCAGATTCGCGGGGGCTTCTTTCTTTCGGGTCGGGGAGGACCTGATTACGAACCCGGTTTGATCGCGGGGAAGGGCGGTCGCTTGATACCCTGTTTCCCCTTCTTGAGTTCGTTGAGCAGGTACTCGATCGCTCGGTCGAGTTGGGGGTCGCGTCCCGCGGCTACGTCGTCCGGCTTCAAGTCCACCTCGATGTCCGGGGCGACGCCGGTGTTTTCGGCGATCCACTTACCGGTCTCGCGGTCGTAGAGCCCGAACTCCGGCGCGGTCAGGAAGCCCCCGTCGACGAGAGGAGCGCTTCCGCTGATCCCCACCAGTCCGCCCCAAGTCCTCATGCCGATCAGCGGGCCGAGACGTGCTTGGCGGAACATCCACGGGAAGAAGTCGCCTCCGGAACCCGCGTACTGGTTGATCAGCATCGCCTTAGGCCCCTCCATTGCGACGGCGTCGGTCCACTCGTTCGTGTTCCGGGCGATGATTCCCGCCCTGATCCGACGAGCGAGCGTATCGACAAACCAAGGCTGCACGAACCCGCCTCCGTTCCAGCGCTCGTCGACGATCCATGCCTCCTTATCGGTCTGGCTCCAGAAGCCCCGCATGAACTCCGTCGTGCCGGAGAACTGCGTGTCCGGGATGTGCATATATCCGATCTTGCCGCCCGACTTCTCCTGAACGTACTTTCGAGCGTCCTCGACCCAAGACCAATAGCGGAGCTGGTTTTCGGTCGAAATGGGCCGAACGCGCTCTTTCCGCGCCCCCTCCAGCGAAGGAGTGGAATTGACCGTAAGGACCACGGTGCGCCCCACCTTGCGGATCAAAAGCGAAGCCGGATGAACGGTTGCGTCCACCGGTTGGCCGTCGATCTCCAGCAGGTAGTCGCCCTCTTGAACGTTCACGCCCGGGTCGCGAAGCGGACTTCGGAAGGACTCCTCGTAGTTCGCGCCTGGGTAGATCTTCTTGAACCTGACGTGGTTCCCTTCGATCGAGTAGTCGCAGCCGAGCATCCCCACGGGCACTCCCGGAGAGCCCGCGCCCATGTCGCCGCCGCCCACGTAGGCGTGGCCGGTGCCCAGTTCGCCAATCATCAGCCCAAGAATGTAGTTGAGGTCGTCACGGTGGCGAACGTAGGGAAGGTAACCCCGGTATCGGTCGCCGACCGCCTTCCAGTCCAGTCCCAAGAGACCTGGATCGTAGAAGTTGTCCCGGAAGTACCTCCACGCCTCGTCGAAGATCTGCTCCCACTCGTCGGTCGGGCTCCATGGCGCGGTGATTCCCGCTGTGCTCACCCGACCCTGACCCACTTGGAGCCCCGGTCGGATGTCCGCGATCCCCAAGGTTCCGCCCGCGAAGTAAGCGATCTTCGTTCGCGAAGCGTTGAGTGAGAACTGGCCGGGGATCATCGGAGCGATCTGCTGCGACTGCCGGTCGTCCAAGCTGAACTTGAACAAGCCGCCTTCCGCAAGGTAGAGCAACCCGTTCTTGAGCCCGATCACCCCTGCGTAATTGCCCGCAGGCATCGGCAAGGGCAGCACGCGGTCGGCAAGTCCGTCCAGGTCGATCTTCACGTCTTGGCTTGCAGGCTGTTGACCCGCGCCGCCCTGATTTTCGCCCTCTGCGCCCGGCTTCTTGACGGGCTCTTCATCGACCGAGGCGAGCAGCGGATTGGCCGTCGTTTTCGCCAAGGGCACAACGTAGACCCGCTGAACGTCCATCGGGGCCATCGCGAGTTCGAAGTGGCCCATGGTCGGGCCGAACGTCCGGGCCGAGACCAGGTAGAGGTACTTCCCGTTCATGTCGAACGTAACGGACGCGTCGTCATACCTGCCGTCCGTGACCTCGTGCTCCTGCCCCGATTCGATGTTGTAGAGGTAGATCGCCCCCAATTGGCTGGGCTTCTGGTTCACATACACGATCCACTTGCTGTCTGGCGAAATGTCCCAACCCACCAGTCCGTAGTTCGCTCGAAAGACCTTCCGCAGGCTCTTCGATTCGACGTCGAGGAGCCAAAGCTCGTTGGATCGAGTCGAAATCGCGATCTTTTTTGAGTTCGGTGTCCACTCGATGCCGGTGATCTGACCCTGGAAGCCGGTCGTCAGCCGAGCCGACTCGCCGCCCATTTGGGGCTGCGTATAGACCTCGTTCTCGCCGGAAGCATCGCTCACGAAGGCGATGTTCTGGCCGTCGGGCGACCAGGCGGGGAATCGCTCTCGATACCGGGTCGAGTGGGTCATGTTGCGGGTTTCCCCATTCTCCTTGGGGACGCTAAACACCTCGCCGCGAGCCTCGACGGCGACCCGCACTCCGCTCGGAGAAAGCGAGAGGCTTGTGATCTGATCGCCCAGCGAGCGCACGGTTGGCCTTGCGTTCAGGAAGTCGCTCAAGACCATTGGCGCGAGCTTCTCCGTTTTCGAAGTCGCGATGTCGAAGACGTGCAAGGAGCCGTCCCGCTCGAAAACGATCGACTTGCCGTCGCTTGCGGGCCACTTGATGTCGGCGTCGGCATAGGTGGTCAACTGCCGATCCTGGCGGTTGCCGAGGTCGTACCTATATAAGTTGACCGTTCCCTGGTTCCGATCGCTCGCATAGAAAACGGCGTTGCCGATCCACATGGGGTGCCAGGAGTTCTCACCCTTGGCAGGCAGTTCGGAATACTTGTTCGTCGCGAATTCGTAGAGGGAAATCCGCCCTTGCGTGCCTCCGCGGTATCTGCGCCAGTTGAACTGGTGCGAGGACACGCGATTGAACGCCATCGACTTTCCATCGGGTGAAAAAGTGCCGTCCGAAACCTCTTGCAGGGCAGAGGCCGCCGGGAGTCCGCCTTTGGGGTCGACGACCCACATGCGCGGTTGTTTGGAGTTGAAAGTGCCGGATAGAGACTTGTAAGCGATCTTGCCGTCCGGCGTCCAGTCGAGGACGAGGTCCGAAACGGGATCATACGAGAGCCTCTTGGGCTCTCCGCCCTCAATCGGAACGACGAACACGTCGACATTACCGTCGTATTCCCCCGAAAAGGCGACGAACTTGCCGTCCGGCGAGATGCGCGCGCGAGTCTCTTGCCCTGGATGGGACGTGATCCTGCGAGCGAGCCCTCCCTCGCGCTTGGCCGTCCAAAGGTCGGAGGCGTAGGTGAACACCACCGTATCCCCATGAATATCAGGAAACCTCATGAGGCGCATTTCTTCCGCGAGCACAGGGCTAGCGAGGCATGCGCCGAGTAGTAAAGCAGTCATCGAACAGTTGAACCCTCCAGTCGTTTTGCTTGGGTGCATTATTGCAGCCGGAGGGCCGCTCAGGGGTGCCGAAGGGTCTGTCCGTGCCCTTTGTCCTATTCCGATGGGGTTTTGGGCGTTCGCCGGGTTCGGGCAGAGGTTTTTCCTGGCTTCTTGGGCTTTGAAGTCGCCGCCACATTGGGTTTGGGGGCGGTTTCAGCTTTGGGGGCGGCGGTTCGAGACTCGCTGGCGGGTTCGTCCGACGACTTCCTCAAGTCCTCTCCTATCTTCACAAGAGTATCGCCGAGGTTCTTCGCGACGGGTTTGCACCGCTTCAGGACATAGGGAATCGCGACTGCCGCTCCGACGATGACCGTGGTTCGGGCGAGCACCGCGAGCGCTCGCAGGGGCGCGTGTACCATTTCATCTCACCTCACTGGGTTCTTTCTGGGGTCCTAAGCTTCGTTACGAGAATCCGCTTGCGGGGTTTCAGCGTTAGGCAATTCGGCCGCCGGTTCCGATTCCTGCGGAGCCGGCGCGACCTTCGGTTCGAAGGTCCATACCAACATCATCATGACCGCGGAAACCGTGATGCAGGCGTCTGCAACGTTGAAGACTGGGAAGTCGATCCATCGAAACCAGAACATATCGGTGACCTTTCCGAGCCAAAGACGGTCGATGAGATTGCCCACCGCGCCGCCCGCCAGAGCCCCCATCGCAAAGTGGATCGCCCTGCCTTGATAAGAATGTCGGAAGCTGTAGATCGCCGCCACAAGCACGATCGCAAGGGCGATGGGCGCGAGTAGGACACCCGCCCCCCGCAGCATCCCGAACGCGATCCCGTCGTTGTACGTGAGGGTGATTTCAAAAACCCCCGGCCACGGAGACCCGATCGACTCCCGCTCGACCAACGCTGCGCGAACCCACGCCTTGACTGCTTGGTCCGCCGCGATCGCTGAAAGGGCGACCGCCAGGAAGATCCAGCGTCCACTCATGCTCGCGACAGAGCCTCCTGCACCGCCTTCCAGTCGCGATCACTCAGGGGCAGGCCTCCTTCGCGCAGAGCCACATCCGAGCGTCGAATCCGGCTTCGCTCGCACTTCAGGTAAGGGCTGGGGCTGAAAGCGACCGACCTGGGGCCTTTGGTGAGCCTCACCTCGCTGAACTTGAAGAAGTTGGCCAGGCTCGAACCGAACGATTGGGTCAGCTCGTAGGAATCCCCGTCGAAGGCGAGGTCGGCGATTACGTCTTGGCTGTCCTTGATCTCGGAGGCCGCCTTCCAGCCTTCGAATTGGGCGAACAGCCACTCCCGGGCTTCGAGCATCGCGGCGAATCGACGCTGCCGCTCCCCGCTCCGGATGTCGGCAAGCCGGTTTCCCGACGGCCTTTGGATCACCTCGAAGTGAACGCTTCGTCGGGCGCCCCCACCTGGGCCAGCGGGAATCCGCGCCCAGACCTCTTCGGCCGTAAACGGCAGCAAAGGGGAGATCATTCGGCAGAGTTGAAGAAGCGCGCTCGAGCAGGCCCACTGGCCCGAGCGGCGACTCTCCCAGTCCGCTCCGTCGCAATACATCCGGTCCTTGATCGCGTCGAGATAGAACGAAGAGAGCTCGTTCACGCAGAAATTGTGGATCGCGGAGATGACGCTGCCAAAGTCATAACGCTCATAGGCGCAGACCACGTCGTCAGCGAGGAGGTCGAGCCTTTCAAGCATCCAATGATCCTCTTCTATAACGTGAGCTACAGGTTGGCCGTCGTAGTCAAAGAGGTTGCCCAGGAGGAACCGAAGGGTATTACGGACCCTGCGGTAGCTTTCGCCGACCTGCTTGAGCAGTTGGTCGCCGCAGGGCACGTCGTTCTCCCAATTGACGCTGGCGACCCAATAGCGAAGCACGTCTGCCCCGTAGGTGTCGCAGACTTCCTGAGGATCGACCACGTTCCCGAGCCGTTTGGACATCTTGCGGCCCATCTCGTCGACGACGAATCCGTGTGTAATGACCGCTCTATAGGGTGCCTCGCCACGTATAGCAGTCGATATAACAAGGGAACTATTGAACCAGCCCCGGTGCTGATCGCTGCCTTCGAGATAGACGTCTGCAGGCCAATGCTGCCGCCATCGGGGTTCCACCGCTCCATCGAGCACGCAGAGGCTGGTGCATCCACTATCGAACCACACATCGAGAACGTCCGTTTCCTTAACGAACTCCGTCTCCCCGGTTTCGGGATGGGCGAATCCTGCCGGGACAAAGGAGGCGGCTTCGGCCTTGAACCAAACGTCCGACCCCTCGGTTTCGATCGCCCGAGCGATGTTTTCGATCACATCGGGGTGCGTAACAGGCTTCTTCGACTTTGCGCCGTAGAGGATCGGAATGCCCACTCCCCAGGGCCGTTGCCTGGAGATGCACCAGTCGGGGCGGTTTTCAACCATCGAGCGAATCCGAGAGCGACCCGTTTGGGGAAGCCAATCGACCTGGTCCACCTGTTCCACCATGCGCCCCCGAAGGTCCTCCACGTCGATTCCGATGAACCACTGTTCGGTCGCACGGAAGATCACCGGCTTGCCGTCCCGTTCGGAATGCGGGTAGCTATGGACGTACGGCTCGGACTTGAGCAACCTTCCCAGTTCTCGAAGGCGATCGACGACGACGGTGTCGCAATCCTTGTAGGAAGCGCCCGCGAACTCCCCGGCCTCTTCGGTCAGGATTCCCCGCTCATCGACCGGGCAAAGGATGGGAAGCCCGTATTGGACCCCCGTGTTGAAGTCGTCTCTACCGTGGCCGGGCGCAGTGTGTACGACGCCCGTGCCTTCCTCGACAGACACGTAATCGGCCAGCACGCCAACCGAAGCGCGATCGAAGATCGGATGCCGGAATTGGGTTCCCTCGAAGCTCGCCCCCGCGACGATGCGGGCCACTTCGGGGCTTTCCCAACCCAACTGTTCCGCCACGCGTCCCACAAGGTCCTTCGCGAGAACGTAATGGCGGCCCTCGACCTTCACGACGGCATATTCGAGCGCGGGATTGAAGGCGACGGCCAAGTTCGCGGGGATCGTCCAAGGAGTGGTGGTCCAAATGACGCAGCTTACGTCGTCGAGCCCCTCCGACCATCCAACCTCGTCTTCCTTCAACGGAAAGGAAACGAAGATCGACTGGCTGGTGTGATCGGCATAAACGATCTCTGTGTCAGCAAGGGCAGTTCGAGAGGTCGGGCTCCATAGGGTGGGGCGAAGTCCCCGATACACGAATCCGAGTTCCAGAAGCCGCTTGAAGATGCGGACGATTTCGGCTTCATACCGATACTCCATCGTCGTATACGGGCGATCCCACATCCCGAAAACGCCGAGCCTCTGAAACTGCTCACTTTGCAGGCGGACGAACTTTGCGGCGTGTTCGCGGCACGCCTTGCGAAGGGTCACCGTGTCGGGCTCGATGCCTTGCTCATGCAGCGCTCGGACGACCGATTGCTCGATCGGGAGCCCGTGGTTGTCGAACCCAGGCACGTAGGGCGCTCGATAACCCATGAGCGAGCGCGACTTGACGACGAAGTCCTTCAGGACCTTGTTCAGCGCGGTACCGATATGAATGAGGCTGTTCGTGTAGGGCGGGCCGTCGTGGAGGACGAAGAGAGGCGCGTCTTTTCGCTCTTCCTGGATGCGCTCATAGAGCCCCTCCTCCTGCCATCGCGCGAGGGTTTCCGGTTCACGCTTGCCGAGGTCGGCTTTCATCGGGATCGTAAACGTGGGGTCGGGCAAATTGAGCGTATCGCGTAGGTTCATGAACGTGGCCAAGTGTACCAACCCTCAGACAAGCGGGCTGGGCCGGTTTGCTTCGGCTGCCGCAATCCGTCGGTACGATGGAGGGACCCAAATAGGGGTATTCTTCGTCCTGATCAGTAGACATGTATCGACTGCAAGGCAATGCGACCAGGCCGGAGTTCAGGTACTTGTACCTCGATCTGAATGCGTACTTCGCCTCGGTGGAGCAGCAGGAACGGCCCGATCTTCGCGGGAGGCCGGTCGCGGTCGTGCCCATGATCGCCGACACGACCTTTGTGATCGCTGCAAGCTACGAGGCCAAGCGTTTCGGGGTCAGTACAGGCACGAGGGTCGGTGACGCCAAGCGAATGTGCCCCGGCTTGGTCCTCACCCCTGCGCGGGGCCGAGTGTATGTCCAGTACCACGACCGCATCCTCGAAGCCGTGGAGCGGGTACTCCCGATCGAGCGAGTCTGCAGCATCGACGAGATGTACTTCAAGCTCCTTGGCGAGGAGCGGCGGCCCGCCCGAGCGATGGAGTTGGCTCTTGAAATGAAACGGACGCTTCGATACGAGGTCGGGCAGTACATCACCGCTTCCATCGGGATCGGCCCCAATCCGTTCCTGGCGAAAATCGGCACGGAGATGCGGAAGCCGGACGGCCTGGTGATGCTCCCGATCGACGAGCTACCCCACGCGCTCGACTCGCTGAAGCTGACGGATTTTCCAGGGATCAACCGCCGGATGAAGGCCAGATTGAACGCCGTGGGCTTGTTCTCGGCGAGAGACCTTTGCCGCGCGAGCCCGGAACTCCTTCGCCGGGGGTTCGGCTCGGTGGTGGGTGAGGTTTGGTACTGGCTTCTCAGGGGATACGATCTATCTCGCAAGGAAACCTCGCGCAAGACGCTCAGCCACTCTCATGTGATGAGCCCCCGATTTCGCACGCCCGAGGGCTGCAAACAGGTTGCGCTTCGCTTGCTGCACAAAGCGGCCGCCCGGCTCAGGTCTGAGGGACTGACCGCTTCCATCCTGGAGGTTGCGGTATCCGGCCGCCAGAGTTGGGGAGATCGCCGTGTGTTGGACCCGACGCAAGACACGGTTACGTTGATGGATGCCTTCGCGTCGATGTGGAAGCAGGCGGACTTCGAGACTCCGGTCAAGGCGAGCGTCGTATTGTCGGGACTTCGGCCGGCCAGTTCGATCACACCGAGCCTCTTCGATGATTCGGTCGCAAGGACCCGACTCAGCCATACGGTCGACGAACTCAACCGACGCTTTGGAAAGCACACGGTCCTCCTGGCGGAGACGCTTTCGGCGCGCAACACGGCTCCTGAGAGGATCGCATTCGGAAAGACGCGGCTCTTTGACGAGGGCGGGGATCGTGCGTGGGTCGATACCTTTCGAGGACGGCGGCCGTCCCCGCCTTCAGCTACAATGGGGTAGTGACTGGCCAGCCGCTATGGACGAAACTCGCCGCCTCGATCGTCTTGGCGGGGCTGACGCTTGCTGTGTTTGCCACGCTCCAAGACTACGGACCTGAAAGCGCGGTTCGCAGATTCCACGAGGCCGCGCTCAACGGCGATTCCCGGGCGATGGGACGCGTCGTGACTTCGGACTCAAGCGAGGGCGCGGTTTCCCTTTTGGCGAGCCGGGTGCTCGAGCTCGCTCGCAGTGGCGGGAGATACCAACTTCTTGGCATTGAGCGGGGTCCAGGGAGCGCCCGTGCTGAGGTGGCCTACGTTTTCCCCTACCGCGGGCTCGTGATCTCGATGCTGTGGTCGGTCCGGAAGGAGGGCAGGAGTTGGCGCGTGGATGCAGACGAGACCCTTCGCAACTTGCCTCGGGCTGTGGGCGTATCGAGCCTGGACGAACTCACTCATTGAGGCGATGAGTTCACCGAGAGCCCCCGCGACCCCGTTCCGGGTTTAATAGCGGGGTCATGCGCCAATCGGGAAGAGTCCACTGGATCACCGTCGTCGGCCTCTTGGGCATTGTGGCGCTCGTCGTGCTGCTCTTTGCCGGCAAGGAGTCTCCGGCCAACGTCGCTTCGAGATTCATGTCTGCGTTGGCGCGGCACGACGTTGAAGAACTGACTTCTCTGAGCTTCTATGAGGGCGACCCGGAACAACTTCGAAAGGGGTGGGATTACGCGGTCAACGTCGCCGGTAAGCATTTTCTGTTCCGATGGAGCCTCGAAACAGTGAAGGAATCTGGACCCGACACCGCCGCGGTGAAGCTGAAGGTCGAGCGGGCGCTCGGACCCAATTCGTTTCCGGAGAACTTCGACCTGCCTCTCGTGCTCACGAAGGACGGCTGGCGAGTGGACGTGAGGGGAATCTCCCGCAATATGTTCCCCGGACTACCCCGCTAACGAGGCCACTTGACTGCCGTCGAAGGGTCGACGCGGTATTCGACGCGGAAGTCGTACTGTTCATTTTCTCCGCCCGGGAGCTGTGCGTTCGTCCCTTCGGCGTACAGTTCGACGAGCATCCCGGTGCTCCAATCGGCCAGGAGCTTTCCGGTGGCCAAGAGCGGGTGTTGCCGTTCCAGTTCCTTGAACTCGAACTCGATGCGAAGCGCTTTGCGGCCGTTCCAGGTCTCGGTTCCGAGCGGTTTCCATGTGTGCTGGGCGCGGGGAACCTGCCCGACGTCGCTTGCCGGGTGTTCTTCCAACCAATAGGGTGAGGGCTTCATCGGACAAGCGAACGCCACGATCCGGGCCAGTCGGAAGGCCCGGCTATCGCCCAGTTCGTCCATCACCAACCTGGGAAATCCATTGGAGGCCAGGTCCCAGCGGTAAGGGATCGGCTCTCCCTTGACTCCGGGCAGCTTGTCATCGTCCATCCACATTTGCGACATGAGCCACCCGCCTTCGACTTGAAGTTGACCGTCGGCGCTGCGCACAATTCGGTGGCTTCCCGTGAACTCAAAGGCGATCTCTTGCTGCGCCGAGCGCGGGGCGTAAAAGCTCTGTTTGAAGGTCGCCTTCCACGAAATCCCCGGCTGCGCGGTGAACTGAAGCGCGTCCTGCGGAGCAAGTTCGCCTTGGGATAGCAACAAGGCGGCGACGAACCATCCCGCGATCACTTCGATCCGCCTTTCACTTTCTCAGGGGGGACCTCTTCGGGCCGGTGGAACCCTTGCTCGCGCGCGAGTTGTTCGACCCCGACCACCGACTCGGATCGGCCCCGTTCCTCGATGAGTCGCGCTTTTTCGGCTTCGAGCGCGCGCATGGCCTTGCGCTGGTCTTCGGTCTCCGACTTCTGCTCGACATAGGCCTGCCAGGGCTTGAAGCTGAGGGCCGCGCCCAGAGCGACGGCAAACGCAAGGAGCGCGAGCGTCCATCCGAAACTTCGTTTCATCGCTAGGGCACCACCTGAATCAGAATCATGTTCGTTTGTCCAGCGACCCCCGCCGGCACGCCTGCGGTTATGACGACCGAATCCCCCGACTTGAGTCGCCGATTCCGAACGAAACCCTCAATCGCCGTTTGCACACTTTGATCGGTCGAGCGCGGCGGATCGAAACGGATGGCCTCAACTCCCCATACGACGCTAAGGTACAGGTGCGTTTCGGGTCGGTACGTCGCGCAGAGGATGGGCGCGGATGGGCGGAACTTGCTGACGAGCCGGGCGGTCTGGCCGGAGGTGCTGGTGGTGACGATCGCCTTGCGCCGCAGCGCTTGCGACAACTCGACCGCAGCGTGCGCGACCGCGTCGGTGGGTTCCCATCGGTACGCTGGGGGTTGGGTTACCGCGTATCGCAGGGGTTCTTTGAAGAGCAAAGTCTCCGCGCGGTGAGCGATTCGGGCCATGGTCTGAACGGCTTGCATGGGATATTGGCCGGTCGCGGTCTCGCCGCTCAGCATGAGCGCATCGGTACCGTCGAGAACGGCGTTTGCGATGTCGGCCGCCTCCGCTCGCGTAGGCCGTGGGGCGGAGATCATGCTCTCCAGCATTTGCGTCGCGGTGATAACCGGTTTCCCGGCGAACCTACAGACTTGAATGATCCGCTTCTGCCAGAGCGGAACGTCTTCGAGGTCGATTTGGAGCCCCAGGTCACCCCTGGCAACCATCACGACATCCGCGCTCTCTACGATCGAAACGAGATGGTCGAGCGCGTCTCGGGTCTCGATCTTCGCGCAGACGAACGCGCTTCCGCCGACGGTGCGAATCGCCTCCCTTAGGTCGTCGAGGTCGCTCGCTTGCTGGATGTAGCTCAGGGCGATGAAGTCCGCGCCGGAACGGACAGCTTCTTGAGCGTCCAGGCGATCCCGTTCCGTGAACGCAGGGGTATGGAAGCGATGGCCCGCCAAAGTGACCCCTTGCCTGCTCGATGCGACCCCGGAGGTCAGGGCCACGGCCTCGAACTGACCCTCCTCGACGCGTTCCTTGAGCCGCAGTTGGAGGGCGCCGTCAGCTACCAGGACCCGAAGGCCCGGCGCGAAGGACTCGAGAATCTCCGCCTGGTGGATGGGAATGAGGCCCCCTTTGCCGAGGGTCAGCCTCTCCCCCGCTCGAACGTGAATCTGGCCCTCTACGATCTCCCCCAAGCGAAACTTGGGACCCTGCAGGTCGACGAGCACACCGATCGGACCCACCTCGGGGCTCAGTTCGCGAATCCACTGAATCCACCGACGCCGCGTGGGCCAGTCGCCGTGAGCGCAGTTGATGCGGGCGACGTTCATCCCTGCTCGGATCAACGACTTGAGCTTCGCGCGGCTATCGACCGCGGGGCCGAGGGTGCATACGATCTTGGTGCGGGTTCTCATGGCCGACCCAGCGGGCTCCGGTTGGCAGCGATCAGGAACCTCGCTCTTTCCAGAGCCGTTCGAACTCCTCGACCAGCCCTTCCATCGCCGCGAAACCGCCGAGCCAAAATTCGCGGGAACTCAGGTCGACGCCGACCGTCTCCATCAACTCTTTGGGCGAGCGGGAACCTCCCAGTTCGAGCAAGGCGAGGTACTTGTCCGAGAACCCCGGCCCTTCCCGCTTGGCGAGCTGGTACAGCGACAGCGTCAACAACTCGCCGAACGAGTAGGCATACACGTAGAACGGCGCAAAAAAGAAATGCCCGACGTAGCTCCACCAGACCCTGTGCTCCTCGCCCAGCTTCAGCGAGTCGCCGAACATGGCCTGGAGTTCCTCATGCCACATCTGCCCGAACTCTTCGGGCTCGATTTCGCCGCTTTCCCTGCGCCTCTCGTGGCAGCGCTGCTCGAATCGGTACATGGCGGCCTGCCGAAACACCGTTGCGAACACGCCTTCGATCTTCTGAGCATAGAGGGCGAGCCGGTCGGCGGGTTCGGACTCCTCGACAAGCCGCTCGAACACCAGCATCTCGCCAAAGATGGAGGCGAGCTCCGCCATGGGAAGCGTGCCGTGGAAGTTGAAGTACGACTGCTTACGAGAGAGTGAGGCATGGACGCCATGGCCCAACTCGTGAGCGAGCGTCATGACGTCGTCGAGCTTGTTGAGATAGCTCATCATGACGACCGGGTGCGTGTCGGGCGTGTTGAACGAGCAAAAGGCTCCGCCGGTCTTGCCCGGGCGGGGTTCAGCGTCGATCCATCTGCCCGCGAAGAACTCTTCGGCCCGGCGGCTCAACTCTTCGCTGAACTCCGAAAACGACTCCAGCACGATCGCTCTTCCCTCATCGAACGAGACGACTCGCTGCGTGTCGTGGAGAGGCGCATAACGATCGATATGGGTGAGTTCGGGCAGGCCCAGAATCTCCCGCTTGACGTTGTAGAAGCGGGACACCATGCCATAGTGATCCCTACATAGCCCCACAACGAGGTCCACGACGCCCTGATCCAACTCGTTCGCCAGGTGGCGGGAGTGTTCGGGGTAGGGATGCTTGCGGAGCCTGTCGCCGACCGCTTTGTCCTGCAAGAGGTTGTTGTAGGTGTACACGATCACGCGCTGCAGTTGATGGAGTCCCTGGGTGAAGCTGTGGGCCGCCGCCGCGCGCACCTCGCGGTTGGCGTCTCGCAAGAGGGTCAGAACTTCCTCTTGGGAGAGTTCCCTCTCCTCGCCCAAAATCGGGTCCCGGTAGGCGTACTTGTGATTCGCGGTGATCTCTTCGAAAAGCCGAACCCAGGCGCGCACCCCGGTATTGGCGGTCTCTTCGAGAATGATCTCCTCTGGCTCGGTGAGGCGGTGAGGCCGATACGCTTGGACCTGTTGGAGATAATGCCGATACGGCTCGAGCCCGGGCAGCCCGGCCATCGCTTCGAGTTTTTCCGAAGGAATGAGCTGCAGTTCGAGTTCGAAGAAGAGGAGCTTGACTTGAAGCTCCGTGCCCCTTTCCCTTTGGGATTGCAAGAATGCGCCGAGCTTCGGATCTGAGGCGTCGGCCGCAAAGAGCAGCTCGGCATAAACGCCCGGTTTGGTGGCGTCCTGAAGCAGGGCCTCGATCTCTCGAATCGCCTTCCCGACTACCTCAGGGTCGCCTGTCGCCAACTTCCCCCTGTACGTCGCGGAAAACTGGTCCGCCCTTCGATTCAGGTCCGCCCAGGCCTCGTCGATCCGGGGGTCGTCGATGCCGCGAAAGAACTGCGAGAGGTCCCAGCGAACTGCGGGAGGGGGGCTCGTGACGCTCATGCCCCCATTATGATGCGGCGAACCGCGAGTATGATTGCGCCATGTTCATCACGTTCGAGGGAGGGGACGGCGCGGGGAAGTCGACGGCGGTTCAGTCAGTGGCGACGGCCCTCGCTTCGAACGGCATCCGCGCCATCGTGACCCGTCAACCTGGGGACGGTCCTTTGGGGCCGAGCATCCGCCAACTTCTCCTTCACCGTGAGATGCCTGCTCTGAGCGAGTTGTTCTTGTTTCTGGCCGATCGCAACCAGCACGTCGAACGCATCGTTCGCCCTGCTTTGGAGCGCGGCGATGTCGTTCTTTGCGACCGCTATGGCGATTCGACGGTCGCTTATCAGGGGTATGCGCGGGGGCTGGACGTGGCTTTGCTGAAGGAATTGAACGGGCTTGCGACGGGAGGCCTTTGCCCGGACCTGACCCTCCTGCTGGACTTGCGGCCCGAGGTTGGCTTAGGGAGGCTGGAGTCGAAGGACCGGCTCGACAAGGAGGCGCTCGACTTCCACCGGCGAATCCGAGAGGGCTTTTTGGCGCTCGCGGCCGAGGACCCCGGGCGCTGGCGCGTGATCGATGCGTCCCGGCCCGCCAGCGAAGTGAGCGCGGAGTGCGTCGAGGCAGTGATGTCCCGGATCGAATGCCGCTGATTGGGTACCCTGCGATGCGCCGCAGGCCTCGTCATGGTCGATTCCCTCCCTTCTGTCGTCATCGTGGGCCGACCCAATGTCGGTAAGAGCACGCTCTTCAACCGGGTCGTGGGGAAAAGGGTCGCCGTCGTCGAGGACGAGCCTGGCGTGACTCGGGATCGCCTATATGCGGAAGCGGAGTGGCGGGGGAAGAGGTTCCACGTCGTCGATACCGGGGGAATCCTGTTTGGCGACGATGACCCCCTGATCGAGCAGATTCGAGTTCAAGCGGAGGTCGCGCTGCAAGAAGCCGCGGTGGTTCTCTTTTTGACGGAGGCGACGACAAGTCCGACCGCTGACGATTGGGAACTCGCAAACCGACTGCGAAGTTCACGGTCTCCGGTGTTCGTGGTCGTAAACAAGGTGGACAGCCCCCAGCGTGAGGCGTTTGCGAGCGAGTATTTCGAACTGGGCATTGGGGAGGTGCGGTCGGTCAGCGCGCTGCATGGAAGCGGTGTCGCGGACTTGTTGGATGAGGTGGCGGAGCTTCTGCCGGAGGTCCCGGAGGGGACTGAGTCCTCCGAGGTGAGGATCGCGATTTTGGGCCGTCCGAACGTGGGCAAGTCGTCCTTGCTGAACGCCTTCACCGGCGAGAAAAGGGCGATCGTTTCCAACCTTCCCGGCACGACCCGAGACGCGATCGACACAATGATTCGGTATGCCGATGAGACGATCCGCCTCGTCGATACGGCAGGGATCCGGCGACGAGGGAAGATTCAGGGAAGCGTCGAGTATTACATGGTTCATCGGGCGGCTCGCGCACTGGACCGGTCGGACTGCGCGATCGTGGTGGTCGATGCGGAAGAGGGCCTTACCGACGGCGATAAGCGAGTCGCAAAAATGAGCCATGACGAGGGGAAGGCGCTCGTCGTGGTCGCGAACAAATGGGACCTCATCGAGCCCGAATTGGGCCGGCCGGCGGCTCCTTCCGACGCCAAGAAACACTTCGTCAAGACCCTTCGCAACGAGATGCCCGAGATCGACTACGCCCCGGTGCTTTTTACGAGCGCCGAAGAAAGTTGGGGCCTCGAACCGATCCTCGACGCCGCGCTGGCGGCTATCGAGAACTGGAATTTCCGGATCAGCACAGGGAGGCTTAATAGGCTCATGCAGGAGGCGGTTTTCGCCAAACCTCTCACTCGGAAGGGGCGGCCTGTGAAGCTGTACTACTCGACCCAAGTCTCGACGCGGCCCCCCACCTTCGCGCTGTTCTTCAACGACGCCGATCTCGTGCATTTCTCATACCAGAACTACCTTCTGAACCAGGTTCGAAAGGAGTACCCGCTGGTGGGCGCGCCGGTTCGTCTCCGCCTGAGATCGAGTCACGACAAGAAGTCGGACTGAAGGCTCAATAGAAAATCTCTGCGAGGAAGTAGTTCGCCACGTAGACCAGCACCATCGAAAGCACTACGGTGCGCGTCGTGGCCTTCCCGACTCCGACTGCCCCCTGCGTCGTCGCAAGCCCTTGCTGGCAAGCGACGAGGGCGATAATGAGGCCAAAGAAGGGGGTCTTGAGCAGCCCGCCGACCACGTCCCAGGGCTCGACCCACGTTTGAAGCGAGCGCCAAAACGAACCGCTCGGCAGACCCGCGGAAACCGCTACCATCCACCCGCCGATGATCCCCGAGTACACGCCCACAAGGGCCAACACGGGCAGCATGACGATCGATGCGAGAAGGCGGGGAATCACGAGGAAGTTCGTGGGGTGGACCGAGAGCATCCGAAGGGCGTCGATCTGTTCGGTCACCGCCATCGTGCCGATCTGCGCGGCCATCGCCGACCCGCATCGGGCTGAGACCATGATTCCGGCGAGGACCGGGGCGATCTCGCGCGTCACGGCGAGCCCGACCGCGCTGCCCACGAACTGGCCCGCGCCATACTTGAGAAGGAACTCCGAGGTGTAGAGCGCCAGCACGGCCCCGGAAAAGAACGTCGTCAAGGCCACTATGGGAACCGAGGCCACCCCGACGAACGCCATTTGAGCCAAGGTCTCGCTCCACTCGAACGGTCGACGGAACAGCCTCCGAAAGGCGTCGAGCCCGATCAGCGTCACCTCTCCGACGAAGGACAGAGCCGCTTCGGGGGTGCGCCAAAGCACCTGAGCCGGACTCCATGCCTCGGGGCGTGCCATTTGGCAACATTACCCCTCCCCAACGAGTCGGCGACTACTTGTATGCCTTGCGGTTGCGGCTTCGGAGCACGATAGCGACCGAGTTCATCACGAGGAGGAGCACAACGAGAACGATGATCGCCGATGCCGCAGCCTCGTGGAACCCTGGTTGGGGTTTCTCGCTCCAACTGAAGATTTGCATGGGAAGGACGGTGAACGAATCGAGCGGATGCTTGGGCGCGAACCGCACGTAAGCGACCGCTCCGACCATAATCAGCGGCGCGGTCTCCCCCATCGCCCGCGATAGCGAAAGGATGATGCCGGTGAAGATTCCCGAAGCCGCGTTCGGAAGGACTTGGCGACGGATGGTTTGGAGTTGGGTTGCCCCCAGCGCGTAGGAGGCCTCGCGCAACGAACCGGGCACGGCCCGAAGCGCCTCCTGGGTCACCGTGATGAGCATCGGGAGGATCAGTAGGCTGAGGGTCAGGGCGCCCGAAAGCACGCTGCGGCCGAGTTCCATCCACCGCACGAACAGCGCCAGACCCAGCATCCCGTAGACGATCGAGGGCACTCCGGCTAGGTTCGAGATATTGATCTGGATGAACGCCGCCACGCGGTTCTTCTGGTTGGTCATCTCTTCGAGGTAGATTCCCGCGGCGATCCCAATCGGAATCGAAATCAGCCCCGTCAGGACGATCACCCACAGCGACCCCATCAGGGGAGAGTAAATCCCGGACTTTTCAGGGAACCGAGAGGGGACGCTTTTCAGGAAGTCCCAACTGAGCCCGGGCAGGCCGTCGACCGCGATCTTCCAGAGCAGCACGACAAGGAGGACGACCGCGAAACTCGTCGCGACGAAGGTGAGGACGGTGAAGACCGAGTTGGCCGCGCTCCTCATCGTGAGTTTCTTGGCGTAGCGTCGGCGGGTCAATGGTACACCTGCCGAAACCGCTTGACGAGCATCGAGGCGGCCATGTTCATCGCGAGCGTCATCACGAAGAGCGTGAGGGCGACCGCAAACAGGGTGTAGTAGGGCGTCGTGCCTGCGGGGGTGTCCCCACGGCTAATCTGGACGATGAAGGCGGTCATGGTTTGAATGCTTTCCGCTGGGTTGAGGGTCATCCGAGGGGTCGAACCTGCCGCGAGCGTAACGGCCATCGTCTCGCCGATCGCGCGCGAGAGAGCGAGAATGAACGAGGCCATCACTCCGGAGAGAGCGGCCGGGAGCACCACCTTCAGAGTCACCTCGAGCTTCGTCGAGCCCATGCCATAAGCGGCCTCGCGGAGCGACTTTGGGACCGCCCTCAGCGCCTCTTCACAGAGCGAACTCACCAGTGGGAGGATCATGATCCCCACGACGATCGCGCCGGAAGCGGCATTGAACACCTCGACATCGAAGAACTTCCGCAAGAGGGGCGTTACGAAAAAAACCGCGAAGTAGCCGTACACGACCGTCGGGATTCCGGCGAGCAGTTCGAGTCCAGGCTTGAGGAAGTTTCGAATCCGGGGCGACGCGTATTCGCTCAAATACACGCCCGCCATCAGGCCCAGAGGCACGGCGATGAAGCCCGCGCCGACGGTGATCAGCAAGGTGCCACTGATCAGAGGGAGAACGCCGTATTTTTCCGGGCGAATCGTCGGCGACCACTCGGTTCCCGTGAAGTACTCGACCGGCGAAACCCGCTGGAAAAAGATCCACGTTTCCTTCGACAGCACGAAGATGATGCCGAACGTCACGACGACCGACGCCGCGGCACACAGAAAGCAAACCAACCGAACGAAGCTCTCTTGTATCGAGCGAACGCTACGTCGCTTCTTCCACCCGGATTGAGTTTTCGATGCGGGTACGACGCCCATTCTACGATCCTGAGAGCACTTCCTCCATCGGCTTGCCGATCACCGAAGAGCCCCCAAACCGGGTACCCGACTTGCCTTCTTCGATGATGGCTTTCGCGGCGGCGTAAGCGGCATCGGACAGCGGCACGTACCCCACTTCGCTCGCGAGTTGGCCCGCGTGTTCGAGATAGTAGGCCACGAACGCCTTCACTTCGCTTCTTTCGAGCGCCTTCTTGTTGACGTAGATTAGAATCGGCCGCGACAGCGGGCTATAGGTTCCGTTCGCCACTGTCTCGGCAGAAGGTGACACTGGCCCCGATCCGCCGTCAATCGCAACTGCTTTCACCTTGGACTTGTTCTCTTCGTAGTAGGCGAGCCCGAAGTATCCAAGCCCGTACTTTTCGCCCGCAACGCCCATCACCAGGATGTTGTCGTCCTCGCTTTGGGTGTAATCGGCGCGGCTGGCGCGCTTCTCTTGGACGATGGCTTCGGTGAAGTAGTCGAACGTGCCTGAATCCGAACCAGGCCCGAACAGCTTGATGGGCTCATTGGGCCACTCCGGCCGAAGGTCGCGCCAGGTCTTGACGCCGGAACCCGGCTCCCAGATTCGCTTCAGTTCCGCGACGGTGAGGCTATCGCACCAGTCGTTGGCGGGGTTGACGACGACGGTTAGGCCATCGTAAGCCACGGGCAGTTCGAAGAACTCGATGCCCACTTCCTCGGCCTTTTGAACCTCGGACACGTCGATCGGCCGCGAGGCGTCGGCGATCTCGATTTCTCCGTTAAGAAACTTCTTGAACCCTCCTGTCGTGCCGCTTTCGGCGACGGTCACGTTGACCCCAGGCTGGCCGTTCATGAACTCCTCAGCCACGGCCTGAGAAATCGGAAAAACCGTGCTCGACCCGTCGATCTGAACCTTGCCTTGAAGGGAAGCGCCGCCCTCCGGCGAGGGGCCACCGCCCTGGCAACCTCCCCAAACCAACCCCGCGGCAACGAGGGCTGGCAAAGTCACCCCCAACGCTTTCGTACGACTCCTCATTCTTGCTGTCTCCTTGGACCGTCAACGTCTCAGAATTGAGGCTACCGGGCCTAGGTTATTGAAAGGTTAAGAAGTCAATGGAGGCGCTTTTTCGGAGGGGTTTGCCTGAGCCAGCAGCTCGGCCAAGTCCACGATCTCGATGGGCCGCTCGATCACCTGGGGAGCCGAGGCGTCGAGCATGATCCGGCAGAAGGGGCAGGCGACCGCGATCTTGTCCGCGCCCGTCGCCGAAAGCTCCTTCAATCTCCGCTCGGCTGGGCGCTTCCCGGGCTCGTCCTCCATCCACATTCGACCGCCTCCCGCCCCACAACACAGCGTCCGGCGAGCGAGGTTCTGCGGCTCGACGAGGCTCTTACGTGGTCCGGGAGTGGGGTGGAGCGATTCGTTCAGGTGGGTCGATTCGCCGAGCAAGGCCCTAGGCGCGTCGCTTTCGTTGTTGATCCTCCCCAAATAGCATGGGTCGTGAAGGGTTACGCTTCCCGACCTGGGGCTTGCGGGGCTGAGTTTGCCTTGGGCGATGAGTTCGCTCAACAACTGGGTGTGGTGAACCACTTCGACCTTCGCGCCAAAGTCACCGTACTCGTTCTTGAAGGCGTTGAAGCAGTGGGGGCAAGGGGTGACGATGCGCCGGATGGATCTCCGTTCGAAAGTCGCGGAGTTCTGGGCGGCTTGCTCCTGAAACAGGAACTCATCGCCAATCCTACGCGCTGGGTCGCCGGTGCAACGCTCCTCGTTGCCAAGGCACGCAAACTTGACGCCCGCTTTCTTGAGGAGTTGGGCCACAGCGCGAGTGGTCTTGATCGCGCCGGGGTCCGTAGCGCCCGCGCAGCCGACCCACAACAGGACATCGAACTCGGCTCCCTCGCGGACCAAAGGGATGTCGAGCCCCTTCATCCACTCCTCGCGGGAATCGGCGGGTTGTCCCCAAGCGTGGCCCGCGCTGCCCAGTTGGCGAAGCATCGTCGCTCCCGTGCCCGAAAGCCGGCCCTCCGCCGCGAGGTACCTCCGCATATCGACGATTGGGGGTACGTGTCCGATCCCCACGGGACAAACCTCGACGCAGGCGTTGCAAGTGGTGCAGTCCCAAATCGCCTCTTCCGTGACGGCTTCGACTACGTTCCGCTCGGCGCCTATGCAAGCCCTGATGTCCTGCACCACCTTCTTGGGATTGAGGGACTTGCCGACGCCATACGCGGGGCACACGTCCGTACATCGCCCGCACTCCATACATGCGTCGAGCGTAAGGAGCCGCCAGCTCGCGAAGTCAGAGGGGGACGAAGCGCCGATCTTGCCGGTCTGCTCGACCTCTTCGAGGGAGATCGGCTCCAACCAGCCCATCGGCGACTCCCTTCGAGCCCATGCCCCGGCCATCGCCAGGAGCAAGTGCCGAATCCTCATGTGGGGCAGCGTGGCAAGGAATACAAAGACCAGCCCCGCATGGAACCACCAAATCCCCTTGTAAGCGCCGTCCGTTACCGGTCCCATGAGTTGCGAGATGCCCAAGCCGACGAAGGAGAATCGATCGAAATAGGTGTAGACCCCCAGGTGGGCCAAGCCGTTGCTGAGTCGAGCGGCTTCGAGGATGTATCCGGTCAGACCCAAGGCCAGGAGGAGCAGCAGGGCGAAGAGATCGATCCACGAGTGGGCCGCTGAGGATGGCTTGGCGAAAATGCGCCTGCCGAGCGCCCATAGCACGCCAGCTACGAACAGCAGCCCCAGCGCGTCGAATACGAACTCATAAACGAGGAAGTACACGCCCCGGTGGAACTTGATCGGCGAATACGTGTTCAGCGCCAGCAGCGAGGTCGCGACGAAGAGCGACACGAACCCATAGAACAGGAGAAGATGCATCGGCGCGCCCGACCGCCTTCGGGCGCTGCGAACCTTCCGCTGCATAAGAATCAGATCCCACCAACCCGCAAGCCCCGCCCGAGGACGCGCATCGCGCTTGCCCTGCATCCAAGCCCTGGCACGACGTGCGAGAGGAAGGACCATCAGGAATAGGGAGGCGAACACGAGCACGTAGAAGAGCGTCTTCTCGAAGTCGGTCAGGTGCAAGAATTCGCTGCGCGTCGGCTCCACGTTCTCCCCTTTTCGACGCCCCTTGCGTCTTTCCTATTCGGCGTCCCCCTGGGAGGCTGCGCCCTGCGCCTCGGCCCAACCCCGAACCCGCGACGCCAAACCCACCAAGGAACCCACTCTCACGTCGGCGGTACGCTGAGACAGCCAATCGAGGAACTTCGAATGGGCGGTTGCGTCGATCCCGAAATCCCCTTCGCCGATGCCCCCGAAGACCAGCACGATCCAGCCTCGGGTTCGTTCGGCCTCCTGCACCGCTCGGATGATCTCCTCTGCGGTATGGGAGTGGGTCTCGTACCGAAACAGCATTCCCAAATCGGGGCGGGACCGGTCGTTGATCCCCTCAATCGCCCCTCGCGCTACGCCGAAGAGCCTTCGAACGATGGGTTCGTAGGAAGTTGCGCCGTGGTCATGGGGGGCCTTGAGGCAGCCGCGCTCGGGGCCTGGATAAGCAAACGGAAAGTCGCTTTGGCGGTAGATCAGCTCGGTAAACAGCTTTCGACACGACCTCAACTCGTATTCGACCATGTCCAGAGTCCAATTCGGGAGGTTCCCGAAGGGGTCGGTCGACTTGAACAGCGGGTGACAGCCGAGGTTGATACCCTCGTCGGCGACGGCTCGCCAGGCGGTCGCCCGCTCCACAAGGTCCTCTGGAGCGCCGAAAAACGTGGCGGGAAGGCTCCGGGATTTAAGCTCCGGGACGGCCACCTCTACGTGGGAGTGAAGTAGCCCATCGTAGGTCAAAGACACCCAGCAATCGGGTTCGTCGCCTGGGGTCGGGACAGGCGGAGTGGCGCTCATATCCCGTACTCCGCCCAGCAGGAAGGGGTTTCCCAAACGCGAACTCGTTCAAGCCTCACGCCGCCTGGCGGGATTCGGTACTGCGGCCCTCCTTCTTCGGGGCTGGCGTAGCCCTCCATGAGAATGCAGGCGATCTGCTCGAACAGCCTCCGTGCCATCGCCTCCGTCGTGGGTTCTTCGTTTTCAAAAAGGAGCAGGCCCTCTCCGAATTGGCTGAGCAGCGGGCCGATTCGAGGGTCGCTTGAATTGACGGCGAGCGAGTGGTCCAACTTGTCGATCACGCTTTCGAGCGCGAGTTTGAGAGCCTTGAAATCGACTACCATGCCTTTGGCATCGAGGCGGTCGGAGGTCACGACGACTTCGATAGTGCGGGTGTGGCCGTGCGGGAACCGGCATCTTTCAGGATGTTGGCTCAACATGTGGCCGCTTTCGACCGTAAATCGGCGGCACACTCGATAACTCGGCACGGAACCAGTTTACAACTTTGCCAAGAAGGAACCCAAGGGGAGTCGGAGAACCTCAAGACACAACGCCCATGTCACAAGGACCGCTTTCGCGAATCTCCCGAATCTCCTCGGCCCAGAGTTGCAGGATTTCCAGTTATGACCGGTCTGGAGGCAACGCCGACTACATCAAGATCGCCTCCGGGGAGACGGCGACCCTCGCCGAGATTGAGGGCGCTGGAATCATCCGGCATATTTGGATTACGGTCAGCTCGGGCGACCCTCTCCACCGGCGAAACCTGGTTTTGCGAATGTACTGGGACGGCCAAGAGCATCCCAGCGTCGAATCCCCCCTAGGCGAGTTTTTCGGGCAGGGATGGTGCCTGAAGTACAATTTCGTCTCGCTGCCGCTCGCAGCGGCCCCCAAAGACGGCAACGCGCTGGTGTGCTACTTCCCGATGCCGTTTGCCCATGGCGCAAGGGTCGAGGTGGAGAACCAAGGACCCGATGAGGTCGGCGCGTTCTATTACTACATCGACTTTGAGCGACTGCCAGAACTGCCCGAAGACGAAGGGAGATTTCACGCTTGGTACAACCAAGAACTCACCGCGCCCGAGTCGGAACAGGGCGACATCGAGAACGAATGGGGCATCTTTCAGCGCAGCCCCAAGAACCCATCCGACAAGTTCAACTATCTGTTTTGCGAGTGCGAAGGGGCGGGGCACTTCGTGGGCGTCCATTACTACATCCACTGCCCCACGCCCATTTGGTACGGCGAAGGCGACGATATGTTCCTCGTCGACGGCGAGCCCTGGCCCGGATCGGCGCATGGAACGGGGACGGAGGACTATTTCAACCAAAGCTGGAGCCCGGACGAGCACTTCCTTCATCCCTACTTTGGGACTGCGCGCGCGCCAGGAAGGCTCAACGAGAGCCCGCTCTTCGGCTGGTTAGGGCGGACTCATGTGTATCGCTTCCACCTGGAAGACCCGATCCGGTTCCAGAAGTCGCTCCGCGCCACAATCGAGCACGGGCACGCGAACGTCCTGACGCTCGAACTCGCCAGCGTCGCTTACTGGTATCAGACGCTGCCCTCCCGGCGATTCCCCGAACTCGCTCCCGTGGCGAAGCGCGCGCCGTTGCCAGAGATCGGAACGGTAGACGTGCATCGGTGGCGGGACGCCTGGCGCAAGTCGCGCGGCGGCGGCTTCTTGTGGGGGAACGAAAAGGACTAACGGGGGCCCTCGGGCTCGATTCGGTGCAACTCGAAGTAGCGAGTTGGGAACCCTACGTCGACTCGAACGAGCCGCGCGCCTTGACGTTCGACTTGGCCTTTGACTTTGTCGGTGATCCGGCCTGCGCGGGTGAAGACCAGGAGAGGCTCGCGTTTGAGGGCGGGGCGCAACAGGCTTTCGACTCCCCGAACATCCTTGCGGGCGTAAAACGCGAACGAGGGCAGCGAGGTCTCGTTGACTCGCAGGTCGGCGGGCGGCAGGTCGCTCCGCCGGGGAAGCTGGAAGTTGACGACGGGTTCGGGCCGGTTGCGGACGAACTCGGCGAATCGGTGGGCCTCCGCTTGGCCGCTGTAGTGGTAATAAAAGATCGACAAGGAATTGACGAGGACCAACAACCCCACACTGAGCGCTCCCGTTCCCCACCGCCGCAGCTTCGACGATTCGACGGGTCCGTCGAGGCTCATTCGGATCCCCACTAGGATCGCCAAGAAAGGAACGGCAGGGACGATGTAGTGCGGAAGCTGGCTCGAACTCAGGGTGAACAGGATCAGGAGGATCAGGAAGGCGTGAGCGATATAGCGGCAGAATGCGGCCTCCTGAGGCAGGATCGCTGGACCTCCGGCGGAACGGCGAGGCCCTCGGGGCCAAGCGCGGAAGAGGTGGAACGACCAAGGCGCTGCCCCAACCAAGATCACCACGGGGAAGAACAGAAGTTGCTGGATGCCGTCGGTCCTGTGAGCTTCGTCCGTCCCCATCAGGCGACCCACGTTTTGATCGAGGATGAACTCGCCCACCAGCGCGCCGCCTTGCGAAAGGTACACAGGGAAGTACCAAGCAGCGACGACCAGCGAAAAGAGAAGCGCGCCGGAGGGCCAGTAGCCGCGAAATGAGGGTCGGAGACTGGGTTCTCGAAAGTACGTGACGCCCGCAAGCGCGGCAAAGACGGCCACGAGGTAGGGCCCTTTCGCCAGCACGCCAAGGCCAAGGCAAACCGCGGTCACCAGCCGCCACCTTCGGTTGCCGATCAGCGATTCCCAGAAGCTGAGGAATGCGCTGGCCATGAGGAGAGTGAGCGGCGGATCGGCTAAGAGCATCCGGCTCACGGCCACAAAGAGGAGAGACGTTCCTAACACCACGAGGGTCCATCTGCCAGCGGCATCGGAAAAGCGCTTCGCAACATACTCGGCGCAAAGGACGAGCGTTCCAATTGAGCAAAGCACGCTTCCCAACCGGGGGCCAAACGTGTCCCCGAGCAGAGCGATGAACGGCGCGTTCAGCCAGTACACAAGCACCGGCTTCTCCATCCACACTTCGCCTTCGATGCGGGGGATCATCCAATCGCCCGTTGCCAGCATCGTTCGGATTACAGAGGCATAGAGGCCCTCGTCGATGTCCATCAGCCCATAGAGCCAGAATCCCGAAAGCGGAAGGATCGCGATCAGGTAGGCGAACAGCCACAGCCGATGCCGGTAGTTCTCGGCCGAGACCGCCCGCTCCTCGGAAGAAGGCGAAGTCAAACCGCCCCTCCGACGTTTCGGCGAATCTGATCGAGAGCGGCGGAGATGCTTCGAAGGCGGATCGTCTCGCGCGAGCCTGAAAGTCGCAGTTCTTCGACGGACTCCTTGAGAGGGCCTGAGAAGCCCACAAAAACCAGGCCGACGGGCTTTTCAGGGCTCCCGCCGCCCGGTCCTGCGATCCCGGTGATCCCGACCCCGATGTCTGCGCCGGTGAGTCGCCGGACGCCTTGCGCCATCTGTCGGGCGACGAGTTCTGAGACTGCGCCCTCCCTCTTCAGAACGTCCGCCTCGACTCCAAGGACTCCCACTTTGACCTCATTGGCGTAGGACACAACCCCTCCCAGAAACACATCGGACGAGCCTGGGACCGAGGTGAGGCGATGGGCGAGGCCCCCGCCCGTACAGCTTTCGGCAACCGCCAGAGTGAGCCCGCGGCGACGAAGAAGTTCCAACACCGTCTGTTCGAGGGTGTCGGAGTCTGCGCCGAACACCGCTTCGCCCAGCCGACTCCGAACCTCGGATTCGACGGGCGCGATCAACGCGCGCGCCTCCTCAGCGGATTCTGCGCGAGCCGTGATCCGAAGCTGCACCTCGCCGGGCTGGGCATAGGGCGCGACCGTAGGGTTCGCAAGATGCAGCAAGTCGCGGATTCGCTCTTCTGCAAGGCTCTCCCCCATTCCGGCGACGCGCAAGGTGCGGGATACGAACACTTCGCCCGTCCTCAACCCGGCCAAGAACTCCCGCAGAGGCCCCTCCACCATCGGGACGAACTCGTTGCGAGGTCCCGGCAAGCTGATGATGCCCTGCTCGCCCTTCCGAACGGTGAACCCTGGCGCGGTGCCGTTGGGGTTCTCCAGAAGCGCGGCGTCTTGAGGGAAGAGGGCTTGACGCGCTTGAGAGTCGGTCCAAGGCGCCTTTCTCTGGGCAAACCTCTGCCGCAGAGCGGCTTCGACGTCGGGATGAAGGTGGAGCGGCAGGTCCAGCGCTTCGGCGACGCACTCCCTCGTGAGGTCATCCTCGGTGGGGCCGAGTCCCCCGATGGTGATCACCCAGTCAGACCTCGAGAGCGCTAACTGAAGGGCGTCGAGGATTCGGCCTTTGTTGTCCCCGACGGTTTGGCGATGGCGATGGACGATGCCGAACTCGGGGAACAGCCGCCCGAGGGTCGCCGCGTGGGTGTCCACGGTTTGCCCCAAAAGGAGCTCGGTGCCAATCGATACGATCTCAACGGTCATGAATCGTTCCTACGGGGCGGGATCGAGGAGCGACTTCAGGCGCTCCAAGTTGACCTTATGCATCGTTTCGGCGTCGGGCGTTTCGAGAAGGATCGGAACCTCGATCCAGCGGGGGTCGTTGACGAGCAGCCGAAACGCCTCCATCCCGATTTCCCCTTCGCCGATGTGGGCGTGGCGGTCGACTCGGCTCCCCAGACCCTTCTTCGAGTCGTTCGCATGAACCGCCTTCACGCGGTCGAGGCCGACCCATCGCCCCAACTCGGAGAACGTCGCTTCGTACGATTCTCGGTCCCGAAGGTCGTAACCCGCGGCGAACAGGTGGCACGTATCCAGGCACACGCCCAATCGGGGATGGCCCTGGAGCGATTCGAGGAGCGTGGCGAGATGCTCAAACCGGTAGTTGAGGGCGCTGCCTTGTCCGGCGGTGGTTTCCATGAGGAGCGTCACAGAGTCGGAAGTTTCCTCGAACACGCGCCGCGCACCTTCGGCAACCGCTTGCAGTCCGGCCTCTTCCCCTGCGCCGAGATGGCTTCCCATGTGCGAGACCACCCACCGGATCCCCAACCTCGCGCATCGCTCGACCTCCGCCTTGAGCCCCTCAATGCTCTTCGCCCGAATCTCGTCGTTCGTCGCGCAGAGGTTCACCAGGTACGAGTCATGGCTCACCACGCAATCGATGCCCGTTGCGGCTTGAGCCTGCTGAAACCGTTCGACGGCCTCGTCGGCCATCGGCTTGGCCTTCCACTGCTGTGGGCTCGAGGTGAACACCTGCACCGCCGTGCAACCGATCTCCCGGCCTCGCTGGAGAGCCAGATGAAGCCCCCCTGAAGTCGGCATGTGCGCCCCGATCCATCGCGCTGACATAGGCCCCAGGTTACCGCGCTAACCGGCCGTTTGGAGTTCAACGCCGAGCCACTCAGCCACCCTCCGGCCAACCTCCGAGAACCCGGGCAAGTCGCCGTAGTCGTGGGAGGAGCGCCCCTTCGAGACAAAGCAGCCGGGAACGTACTCCCTAGTATGATCGGTGGACTCGTCGGTCGGGTCGTTGCCGTGGTCGGCTGTGAGGATGAGAAGGTCGTCGGGCCCCAGCTCTTCGAGAAGGGGAGCGAGCACATCGCAGTCGAATTCCTCAATGCAGCGAGCGAACCCTACGGGATCGTTTCGATGGCCATAGAGCATGTCGAAATCTTCGAAATTCGCAAAGAGAAACCTCGCATCGGTGCGCAGGGCTTCGAAGAGCGCGCGCCGGTGCTCGTGATTTGATTGAGTGCGTTCGACGGCGCGGAAACCCCTCCCGGTGAACAACTCGGGGACGACGCCAATCCCGTAAACGTCCCCGAGGAGGTCCGCGAGGTTCTCGGGCGGTGGAACGGGGAAGTCCTTGCGGCGCTCCGTGCGCTGAAATCCGGCCTCCGGGTCTCCGACGAACGGCCTGGCGATCACCCTTTGCACGTTGTTCGGTTCGACGCAAAGCTCGCGGGCGGCGTGGCAATACTCATAAAGCCGCTCGAACGGCACGACGGCCTCGTGGCAGGCGATTTGGAACACGCTGTCGGCGCTCGTATAGACGATAGGAAATCCCGTGTCCATGTGGGTACTTCCTAAATCGTCGATGATCTTCGTTCCGCTTGCGGGCCGGTTGCCGAGAGTTTGAGTTTCGATCCGGCGTTCAAAGGCCTTGATCAGTGAAATCGGGAAGCCGTTTGGATAGGTAGGAAAGGGATGGGGGAGTACGATTCCCATCATCTCCCAATGGCCCACTACGGAGTCCTTGCCGCCCTTGCTGAGGGGCTGGAGCCTTCCATACTCGACGCCCCATCCTTGCCGCAAGCCCGCGCCCGGGTCGGGCGATGCGATGCCCGCCGCCGCAAGGAAACCGCACGAAGCAAGGGCGGGCGTCTGAAATCCTCCGACCGCCTCAAAGGTATGGAGCAGGGTCGAAGGCTCGCCCGGATCGCCAAACTCCTTCGCATCGGGAGCGACGCCTGCGCCGCACCCATCCAAAACCACCACGATCGCGCGCTTCACAGGAGGGTTATAGCCGGTTTTCCATCTCGAGCCTAGGGCGCTTAGGGGGAGGACGCCGCGCCGGCAGCAGCGGGATGAACGAACGTCGGCTCGTAAACGCTTTCTGCGATGCCGAATTCCTTGAGCAAGGACCCGTAGAGCTGCAGCCCCTCAACCTCTCTCTCGCCCAATTCGTAGCGCATCGTTTCTCCGAGATACCGCTCGCAGGTTTCGAGGTCCCAACCCGAGGATTCAGCCGCTTGGAGGCAGACTTGAGAGAAGTTCGCTTGCGACCACCGAAACGCTTCTTCGAGGTACGCCGCAAGTTCGGGCGCCAGGTCCTCGTCGCCGACCCACAGCGCCCATACGAAGGGGAGCCCGGTCGCGCGCGTCCACTCGTCGCCGAGATCGAGTTCCACGGCGCCTTCCGCGTTCTCAGCAAGCCCTTTGTTGCCGATCAGGACGGCAGCGTCGTGCGTCGAGAGCATCGCGGGGAGGTCCGGTTGGCAGAGTTCCGTGCGCGGAGTGACCCCATATTCGCGCTGGAGCAACAGACGAGCCAAGGCGTTGCTCGTCATCGAACTGGCGTCGAGGGCTAGGCTCGCGATTTCAGCGATCGGGGTCTTCGAGAACAACCGAACGCTCGCCGCGGGTCCGTAGCTGCCGATGCAAACTCCAGCGGCGGCCCTCCGATCGGGCTGCGTCAGCAGGTCGATGCTGGACACCAAGATCGCATCTACCGCCCCGTCGTCCAGTCGCCGAGGAAGCCTGCTCGGAAGGTCATACTCCACCGCAACCGGGCTGACTTCGCCCAGGCTTTCGAACCAAGCCACGAGCGGCTTCGCGTTCACGAAAGGAACCGAACCGACGCGAAAGCGCATGGCCCATTGTACGCTTTGGGGATTGGGGACCGCAGGATCGCCCTAATCGGGCAGACTCAAGACCTCGCTTGAAGTGACGCCCTGCCCAGGCTCCCAAACGAGCCGCCTCACGTGGCGTCCGTGGCTTCCCACATGGGAGATTGGGACCTGGCCTATCCGCTCGGGGGTTTCGAGGAGGGCGTGCGTGTGGCCTCCGAGAATGAGGTCGATTAGGGGTTCAGCGGCGGCAAGCTCGCGGTCGGCGGCGAGCCCAATATGGGTGAGCGTGATCAGCAGATCCGATTCGCCCCGGAGGATCTCGACCTGAGCCTGAGCGGCCGGTAACGGCGCGTCCCACAACAAGCCGCTTGCTACCGAAGAGGCCATCGAGCGCGTCACCATAGGAACCATCACCCCCAAGACCGCGACCCGCAGCCCTCCGACCTCGAAGGCCGTGCTTGCGGGCAAGAAGGGGCGCCCGTCTTTGTACCTTACGTTCGCGCACAAAACCGGGTGCTTTGCGCCCCGGAGCTTGGATTGGAAGGCGGCCGGGATCGGGTGGGACTCCCTGTTGCCGGGGACGCTCGCGTCGCAGTCTGCTTGGTGGAGAAGCTCCCATCCCGGGTCGGCCGTCGCAGAGAAGCCGAGGTTGCCCGAGCGAACCAAATCTCCCGTGTCGAAGTACAGGCTGGGCGAGTGAGCGCGGCGCAGTTCCGCGAGGAACTGGGCTTTCGCCAGGTTGAGCTTGCCGTGGAAGTCGCTCGTGTGGAAGATGTGCAGCTTCACGGGGCCGGGGCGAACCGCTAGTTGTGGATGCGGCCGCTAATGAAGTCCAACAAGAGCATCAGCGCCATGAACGAGATGCCCAGGCCCAAGATGATGCGGGACATGAGGTCTTCGAAGTTGGCCTTCCCTCGGAAGGTTGTGCGGATCCCGCTCCCGCCGGACATCGCGTCCCCCTTGCCCGTAACGAACACGAGCACTGCGAACAGCGCCGCAACGATGATTGCGATTGCGATTCCGATTCGATAAACGACGTCCACCGTTTGAGTTCCAATTTCCGTAGTTCGGAGGTCGCAGTATACCTATAGCTCGATCGCAATCCCGAACTGAGCCAAGATCAACCGTCCTAGAACGAACGCCAAGGTTGCGCCCGCCGAAACTTGGAGCAGCCCGCTCATGAGCAGCCTCCGAAAGGCGCTCGTAGGCTCATATCCGGTCTCGCGGTAGGTCTTGAGGAGCGCCTGAGCGACGGCGATCCCGTTGGCGATTTGTCCTCGGTTTGGGGGCTTGGTCGTCACAAAGAACTGGGCGAGATTCCCCAGAGGTTTCCAAAAGAACAGCGTGACGATTGCGGCCGTTACGAGCCGGATTTCGAAGTTCTGAACCCAAGGCGCGCCAGCGATTCCGACGAGGAGACTGAGCCCTGCCGCCAGGTTGGTCCCACATCGCGGGTGGACGCGCGGCATTCTTGCGACGACTTCAGGCTCTAAGGGCTCGGAGCGTTCGAGGGCGTGAACGACCTTGTGCTCGGCGGCGTGAGTGCCCGCAAGCGGAAGGGACCGAAGGCCCAAGAGAAACAGAGCCACGGGCAAGCCCTGATAAAAAGCGTCCCGCCAGAAAAGGGGCAGGTGATACGCTTTCACCCAGGACCCCAGCGACTCCGTCGCGAGCACGGCGACGAGGAACAACCCGAAGAGCAACGCACCCGTCGCCACGAGCGCAAGGTCGTTCGCTCCGGCTCGAATCGAACCCGTCGTCAGATAAATCCCGAATGGCGTCGCCATCCCTCCCACCACGGGGGGGCGCGCGTGGGTCGCCGGTTTCGGTCCGAAATCAGTGACGGACACGATGCCGATCACGCGCCCGTCAGCGTCGACGACCAGCCACTCGGTTTGCCGGCTGGAGGACATCAGGCGCAGGGCCTCCGCTCCCGTGAGGTGCCCCTGAAGGGTCCTGGGAGAGGGTTCGAGCGCCTCACGCACGGAGCCGGTGAAAGCGATCCCGCGTTCAAGGGCTCGAAGCACGTCGCCTCGGGAAATCGAGCCTATGAGAACCGACTCATCGACGACGGGCACAACGCCAAACGGCGTCTCGCGCAAGAGAGCGGTGGCCCGGGCCAGCGAGTCGTTGGGGAGCAAGATCGGACAGGCGCGGGCAATTGCCGTGAGAGGTAGCTGAAAGGGGTCCGGGGGCATCGAACTTGCGCATTGTACTTCTTTCGACAACCAGAAGCGGCCTGCCATCGAACGCCCGTTTACCTGCGTCTTAGTATCGGAACCTCAAGTACCTGTGAAACGGATCGGAGTCATTACGAGCGGGGGCGACGCCCCGGGGATGAATGCCGCATTGCGAGCGGTCGTTCGGACCGCCTTGCGTCGTGGTGTGCAAGTGACCGGTTTCTTGCGGGGCTATGAGGGGATGGTCAACAACGAGCCGATCGCGCTCGACTCGCAATCGGTGGGAGGGATCATCTCTCGCGGCGGCACGATTCTGCGCTCGGCTCGCAGCAAGGAGTTTCGCGAGATCGAGGGCCGCAAGAAGGCCATGGCGAACCTCCGGGCCGCGGACGTAGATGGGTTGGTAGTGATCGGAGGCGACGGGTCTCTCGCGGGGGCTCTGCGCTTGAAAGAGGAGTTCGACCTGCCCGTGATGGGGGTTCCCGCGTCCATCGACAACGACATTCCCGGAACCGACTACTCGATCGGGTTTATCACAGCCGTCAACACCGCGATCGAAGCGATCGACCGCGTCCGCGATACCGCCTATTCGCATGAGAGGGTGTTCGTGATCGAGGTGATGGGGCGAAAAAACGGCTTCATCGCTCTTGAAGCGGGCCTGGCGGGCGGAGCGGAGGCGATCTTGATTCCCGAAGTCCCTTACTCGCTTGCGGAGGTCTGCGGAGAGCTTCAAAAGGCGGCCGAACGGGGCAAGAGAAGCTGCATCGTCGTCGTGGCGGAAGGGGCCGCTCGGGCCGTGGACGTTCGAGACTTTATTGAGCGACACACCGGCGCGGAGGCTCGATACCTCGTGTTGGGACACATGCAGCGCGGCGGGAGCCCTACGGCGCTCGATCGGGTTCTGGCCTTGCGGCTGGGATCGTTCGCCGCCCACCGCCTGATCGGCGGGTTCTCGGGCGAAATGGCGGGCGTGGATGGTGGACGGCTCGTTTCCCACCCTTTGTCCTATGTCTTCAGTTCGTCGCGAACCATCGACCCCGAGAGGCTCCTCTTAGCCAGTACAATGGCGCAGTAACGAGGAGGGCTCGTTCGCGCCAAGGGGGAAGAACCGAATGATCGTCACAGTTACGCCGAATCCCAGCATCGACCGGACGGTGTTTGTCGACACGATCCGACAGCGCGAAGTGAATCGTGTGCTTGCGACGGAAACCGATGCGGGCGGTAAGGGAGTTAACGTCGCCCGGGTCGCCAAGGAGATGGGGGCAAATGTGGTCGCAACAGGGTTTCTCGCCGGGTCACCGGGGCAATTCGTGCGCAACGTGCTCGACCGGGAAGGCGTACGGCATCAGTTCGTCGAGATTCCCGGCGAGACTCGCGTGAACATCTTCGTCGAGCAGAGGCTCGGAAGCGGGCCGCCTACCTCGTTTAACGAGGAGGGTCCTGAGGTTGCGTCCGAGGCCTGGCAGTCTCTCCTTAGTAAGGTTCGCGAACTGGCCGCAGGTGCGGGCTGGGCGACGCTTGGGGGCTCGGTTCCTCCGGGTCTGAACGAGGAGTCCTACGTCGAGGTTCTGGAGGCGATGCGCGCGGCAGGGTGTAAGGTCGTCATCGACGCCGATAGTACGGTGTTGCGGCGCTCTGTGAAGTTTTGTCCGGACCTCGTCAAGCCGAACGCATCCGAAGCACAAAGCCTTCTCGGCGAGCGGATGAGCACCCTGCGGGAAGCTCTCAAAGGCGCGCAAATGCTGCATGACTCCGGCATCGGGATCGCCATCGTCAGCCGAGGGGCCGCCGGCGCGGCTCTGGCGTGCTCAGAAGGGCTGTTTCACGGGTTCCCTCCGAGGGTCGAGGCGAACAGCACGATCGGCAGCGGGGACTCGATGATCGGCGCGATGCTGTGGGCGCTCGAAGCGGGGAAGTCAACCGTAGAGGCTTTCGCTTGGGGAATCGCAGCGGGCGCAGCGACGGCCACGACGAGCGGTTCCGAGATCGCACGCAAGCCCATGGTCGACGAACTGATCCGTCAAGTGCGAGTCGAGAAGCACGCCGCTCCTTAGCGCCCTTCCGCGCTCGTCTCAATGGCAACGACGATTCGGTGCATAATGGAGGCATAGCCTTCGAGCGCTAGGAAAGGTGTCATAAGGAATGTCATCAGAAGTTATGAGCAAGCAAGAGATTCTCGATCGCGTGAAGAAAGTCGTCGTCGAAAAGCTGGGTGTGAACGAAGACGAGGTCAAAGAGACGTCGTCGTTCCAGGAAGACCTCGGCGCGGATTCGCTCGATACCGTGGAGTTGGTCATGGGACTCGAAACCGAGTTCGATATCGAGATCCCAGACGATGATGTGAACTCGATGCGAACGGTAGGCGACGCAGTCGAATACATCGCTTCGAAGCTCAAATGACCGAGGCCTTTAGGCCCTCAGGGCGGGTCGTCGTCACTGGCCTAGGGGCCATTACTCCCCTCGGGTCGGGAACGGATCGCTTTTGGCCGCGAATGCTCAAGGGCGAGAGCGGTGTTCGCCGCGTGGCCCGGTTCGACGTCTCGGACTTCCCCACTCAAATCGCCGCCGAGATCGACGACTTCAATCCTGAAGATTGGCTGGATCGGAAGGAAGCTCGGCGAGTCGACCGGTTCATTTCGCTGGCCGTCGGCGCTGCCACAATGGCGCTGCAAGACTCCGCTCTGCCGACCGAAGGCGAGATCGCCGAGCACATCGGGGTGCTGGTGGGTTCAGGAATCGGGGGACTGACCTTCCTCGAAGAGCAGATTCAGCGCCTCAAAGAAGGGGGTCCTTCGAAGGTTTCTCCGTTTACGGTCCCCTACATGATCCCCGACATGGCTTCGGGCATGATTTCGATTCGGCACGGCCTCAAAGGCCCCAACTCCTGCGCGGTGACGGCTTGCTCGACCGGCGCCAACTCCCTCGGCGACGCCTATCATATCGTCAAGCGAGGGGATGCGGTCGCTATGGTTGCCGGCGGGTCGGAGGCCCCGATCAACGCTACGGGTATGGCGGCGTTTTGCGCTGCCCGCGCCATGAGTTGCCGAAACGACGAGCCGGAACGGGCCTCACGTCCGTTCGACAACGACCGCGATGGGTTCGTCATGGGAGAGTGCGCGGCGGCGCTGATTCTCGAAGACTTCGAGTTCGCAAGCTCGCGGAACGCCCGGATCTACGCCGAAATTGTGGGCTACGGGATGAGCGGAGACGCCTTTCATGTGACGCAGCCCGACAGCAACGGGGACGGCGCCTACCGTTCGATGAAGATCGCGCTCAAGCAGTCGGGCCGAACCGAGGATCAGGTGGGCTACATCAACGCCCACGGAACGTCGACGCCCTACAACGACCGATTGGAGACGCTCGCCATCAAGCGCCTGCTCGGCGATCACGCCTACAGCACGCCCATCAGCAGCACGAAGTCGATGATCGGCCATACGCTGGGCGCTGCGGGGGCAGTTGAGGCCCTGATCTGCATCTTGGCCATGAGGGACAGCGTCCTCCCTCCGACGATCAATTTGGAGACCCCAGACCCCGATTGCGATCTCGATTACGTGCCGAATCAGGCTCGGCAAGCTAAGGTGGACTTCGCGCTCTCGAACTCGTTTGGGTTCGGAGGGCACAACGTGACGCTGGCGCTCGCCAAGCCGGAGTGAGGGGCTTCGATGTCGAAGTTCGCTTTGGGCCGAGCGATCGAGGAGTTTTGCGAGGACCTCGCCGCCAAGCGCTCCCCGCACACGGTTCGGGCCTATCGCTGCGATCTTGAGCAGCTTCGCGCGGTCTTGGGGGATTCGGAGACCCCCACGCCCCTATCGCTCTTGGCCTATCTTCGCCGGTTCGGCCTGACCGCGCGAACGAGGTCCCGCAAGCTCTCGACGCTCCGAACGTTCCTTCGATTCTGCCGGGACAGGGGATGGCTCGAGGACGATCCCTCTGAAACCCTTGAAGCCCCGGTTCAGCGAAAGCGGCTTCCGCGGGCCGTGGCCCGTGCCGACACCGAACTGCTTCTCGATCAGCCGTCGCCGACCCTAACGCCCCTTCGGGACCAAGCGCTTCTGGAATTGATGTACTCGGCGGGCCTTCGGGTATCAGAGGTAGTGGGCATCGATCTGTCCGACCTTTCTGTGAGGGAGGGCACCGTCCGCGTGAAAGGCAAGGGCGCTAAGGAGAGGGTGGCGCTTTTCGGCGATCCCTGCCGCCGGGCCTTAGAAGCGTACATTCGGGAAGAACGGCGCGCATTGACAGAGGAGGCTGCGCTCTTCGTCAATGGACGGGGTAAGCGGCTAACCTCACGGACGGTGCAGAACGTGGTCAAGCGTTGGTGCCGCGCGGTGGGGCTCCCATGGGACATCAGTCCGCACTCGCTTCGGCACAGCTTCGCGACGCACCTGCTCGATGGGGGCGCAGATCTCAAGACCGTGCAACAACTCCTCGGGCATGAGAGCCTTGCCACCACGCAGATCTACACACATGTGAGCATCGAGCGGCTCAAAGAGGCTGTCGAGCGCGCGCACCCCAAGTCGAAGGGCGGTTGAGCGGGTTAGGGCTTAGTTTGAGCTCCCGTTGAGCGGGGGGTTAATGAGGTCCGGCGCAGCGGCCCCCCATAACACCCGCGAGCGACCTCTTCAGACCCAGGTGCTGGCCCGCCGGAAAATCTTCGCGGTCACGGGCCGCCGAATGTGCGCGAACACGAAGTCCGGCCAGCCCGCCATGAAGTCGAGTTCGTAGCCGTCGGGAGGCGCGACGAGAACCAGCGGGATGCCCGCCGCGACCGGATGGCTCATCTTCGCTTCGGCGAAGCGCTCGTAGCCCGCAATCTTATGAGGTTCGTCGAGCGTCGTCAGCAGGTCGACGAACAGCAGGTCGGCGCCATCGCAAGAATCGAGCGCCTCGGGCCACGACGTGAAGTGCTCGAAGGAATCGGAAGGGTGAAACCCCTCCTTGGCTGCCGTCACCAACTCCGCGTCATCCGTGAGTAGAACGAACTTCATGTTCCTTGGCTTATCCGATCGCAAGGCCGCATTTGTTGCGGTCCAACGGACAGGATTGTACCTTTGGACCAAGTTCAAAGCGTTTTGCAACGAGTTGGGAACGAACTCGCCGGGTTCGGCATTTCAGTATATGAAAATGTCAACAATTGCCGGTTCTGCACCTGGCGTCTTGACGCCGCCTGCCGCCGAGGACTACGGCCGGTTCGAACGGATGATGAACGACACCCGTCGGCGCGCCTACAGCATGGCGCTGCAACTAACGAGAAACAAGTCGGATGCAGAGGACCTTTTGCAGGACACCTATTACAAGGCATGGCGAGGGTTCGAGTCGTATTCGCCGGAGCGGCCCTTCTTGAATTGGCTCCTGCGCATCATGCAGCGCGCTTATCTCGACACGCGCCGCCGCGACAACCCGATCCGCAAGGCGGAATCGCTGAACCAGATGGTCAGCCCCTCAGACGGCGAGGTGCAGGAACTCGCGATCCCCGACTCTCGACTGGCCCCCGACGACGAACTGTTTGAAAGTGAATACGCTTCGGAGGTTCGAGCCCTGATCAACGAGCTTCCCCATCTCTACCGCGAGGCGATCGAGATGTGCGACATCGAGGGCCTCAGCTACGCCGAGATCGCCGAAAGGCAGGGCACGACGATAGGGACCGTCCGCTCGCGGATTCATCGAGGGCGGAAGATCCTGCGCGACTGGGTCATTTCGCGCAGGCCTTCGCTGATCCCGAAGTAAGGGTTATTGGATCTGCGCCCGGACGCTCTTGAGGGATTCGGCCGAAGCCAACAACGCTTCACGCTCGGATTCTGAACAAGCGGGCTCCAACACCGACCTTACGCCTGACCTCCCCAGGAAGGACGGCAGAGAAAGGCACACGCCGGAAATCCCCATCGCGCCCCTTTGCATCGAGCTGACCGGCAACGCTGCGCCCTGGTCGAGCGCGAGCGCGTGAACCACTTCCATGATCGAGACGCCGACCGCGCGGCCCGCCCCGCCCTTCAGCCGGATGACCTCCGCTCCCGACTTCTTGGTCGTATCAAAGAGGCCCTCCGCGAGTTCGTCTGTAAAGCCGGGAAGGCTCCGCAACGGCACGCCGTTGAGGGTCGCGGACGACCACATCGGAACCATCGAGTCGCCGTGCTCTCCGAGTATCAGAGCATGAACGTCCTTTGCGCCGACTCCGAAGTGATCGGCGAGCAGCGAGCGGAAGCGCGAGGTGTCGAGCACGGTTCCGAGCCCGATCACCTGTTTCTCAGGCAGGATTCCACTCTCAACTGCGAGTTGCGTGAGGATGTCGACCGGGTTCGAGACCACGAGGACCGTGGCATCCGTAGGGAGTTCAACGCCCTTCAGGCTGCCGAGAATGGACTGAAACAGCCCCACGTTTCGGTTGATGAGTTCGAGCCTCGATTCGTCCGGCTTCCTTCGGAGCCCCGCCGTGATCACCACGCAATCGCTTCCGGCGATTTTGTCGTAGCCTCCGGAATCGATCTTCTGGCTCGCAGTAAGCGCCGAGCCGTGCCTGAGGTCGAGGGCTTCTCCCGCCGCGAGCTCCTCGTTCATGTCGACGAGGACGATTTCGCTGACGATGCCGCCCAGTTGAAGACAAAACGCGGCGTCCGAACCTACCCGCCCTCCACCGCCGATGATGCTGACCTTCATGGTCCAATTCCTCCTAGCAATTCCGCGCAACCCCGGAATAGCTTCATTATTGCATCGTGGGGGCCTTCTTGGCAGGGGTGCCTTAGGAGCGCGAAGCCGTTGCGCGCGCTTGCTCGGATCGGAGGCGGGCCTCGGCGGCATCGACGACGTTGGCGAGGAGGCTCGCCACAGTCATCGGGCCCACTCCACCGGGTACCGGCGTGAGGAAGGAAGCCCTTTCGGCCGCCGTTTCGAACTCCACATCGCCCACGTCCGTCGCGCGGCCCTCGACCTTGTTGTAGCCTGCGTCCAACACCACGACCCCCGGCTTCAGCCAGTCGCCCTTGACGAATTCAGGTCTGCCGACTGCAGCGACGAGGATGTCGGCAGTTCGGCAGAGGTCCGGAAGGTCGCGGGTCCGGCTATGGGCGATGGTGACGGTCGCATTCCTTTCGAGCAGCATGAGCGCGGCGGGCTTTCCCAAGATGACGCTGCGCCCGATCACGACCGCAGTCCTGCCCGTGCAGTCGATGTCATAGGCATCGAGCATCCTCATCATCCCGAGGGGGGTCGCGCAACGGAAGCCGGGCGCACCCGCCACCAGCCGACCCAGCGACTCCGGGGTGATCCCGTCGACGTCCTTCTCGGCCCCGAGTTCGAGTAGCGCCTCCGACTCGTCGAGTTGGGAGGGCAATGGATGTTGAATCAGGATTCCGTGGACGGATTCGTCGGCGTTCCACTCCCTGATCTTTTCCAGAAGCTCCGACTGTTGGGTGGCCTCGCCGACGGAGTACGTGCCGCTCTCGATCCCCATCGCTTCCGCCCACTTCGTCTTCATGCGAACGTAGGCCAAGCTCGCCGGGTCCTGAGAGGCCACAAGGACCTCGAGTCGAGGCCGGAATCCGGCGGCGGACAGCGCGCTGACCCTTTCGGCGAGCTGGGCGCGCAGTTGGGTGGAAAGTGATTTCCCGTCGATGAGAGTTGCAGACATCAAGATTCCTCGGTGCGAATGAGCCACTTGGAGACTCGTTCGAGATCTCTTACCTGTTCGGAGCCCTCTTCCACCATGATCTCCTCCGCTTCGGGTTCCGTTGGGTCTGGAGGAGTCGACTCTTCCGGGGTTTCTTCGGGGTCGGGGGAGTCCAGCCGGTATCTCGCGGGCCCGCGCAGCACCGCCGCAAGAACGCCGTTCACGAACTTGCCGCTTTCCCCCGAGCCGAACTTCTTCGCAATCTCGACGGCCTCGGAAACGCTCACAATCGCAGGAACGTCAGGTCGGTGGAAAAGCTCATAGGTGGAGAGTTCCAAGACTGCGCGATCCGTCATCGACAGCCGTCCCAACTCCCAATCGACCAAGAACCTCGATAGAGTGGCGTCGATCTCTTCGCGCCGAGCCAAAATGCCTCGCAAGCAATCGTCCGCGTACACCTTGAGATCGGAGTCGAGTTGGGGAAGCTCCCGGACGCCCTCCGCGGCTTCGTCCAAAGTACACCGCCCCACGTCCATCGAATACAGCGCTTGGATCACCGCCTGACGAGCTTGTCTGCGGCTCTTATGACTCAACAGGCACCTCAGAGAGAAACGCCGGGACGAACCCCGTGTCGATCTCGCCTGACTGGAATCTTGAGTCGGCGCAGAGTTCCCTAAGGAACGGAATGTTGGTGCGAATGCCCTCGACTTCGAATTCGTGCAGGGCGGAGAGCAGCTTGGCGACCGCTGCCGGACGATCGCGGTCGGTGACGATCAACTTGGCGATCATCGGGTCGTAATAGGGCGAGATCGTAAACCCTGCGTAGGCGTGCGTATCGAGTCGGACCCCCCTTCCTCCCGGCGCGAGCCACTTGGTGATGCGACCCGTGCTGGGATGGAAATCTCGCGAGGGGTCCTGCGCGGTGATGCGGGCCTCGATCGAATGTCCTTTGAGTTGAATGTCCTCCTGCCGGAAAGGGAGCGGCTCACCGCTGGCCACAAGCAGCATCGTCCGAACCAGGTCGATGCCCGTGACCTCTTCCGTGACCGGGTGCTCGACCTGGAGCCTGGTGTTCATTTCGAGGAAGTAGAACTGCCCTTCTGGGTCCACGAGGAACTCGACCGTTCCCGCGTTTTGGTAGCCCACGGACCACGCCACCCGCACTGCGGCCTCACCCATCGTTCGCCTAAGATCGTGGGGCATCGCCGCAAAAGGAGCCTCCTCGACGATCTTTTGATGGCGCAGGTTCTGCACGGAGCATTCCCTTTCGCCGAGGTACACGAGGTTGCCGTGGGAGTCTCCGATGACTTGGAACTCAACGTGCCTCGGCGAAGAGACGAACTTCTCGACGAGCATTTCGCCCGAACCGAAACTGGCTTGCGCCTCTGCGACGGCCGTCGGCCATGCGCTGGTCAATTCGTCCGGCGAGCCCACCTTTCGAATCCCCCTGCCTCCACCGCCGGCCACCGCCTTCAGGAGGACCGGGTATCCGATCTGATCGGCGACCTTCAGTGCCTCACCCTCACCGCTCACAGGCCCTTCAGAGCCGGGAACCACCGGGCAGTTGGACTCGATCGCGGCCTTCTTGGCTCGCGCTTTGTCTCCCATCGCGTTGATCGCCGACGCTGGGGGGCCGATGAAGGTAATCCCCAGAGACTCGAGCGCTTCGGCGAACGAGGCCCTCTCGCTGAAGTAGCCGTAGCCTGGGTGCACGGCTTCGGCCCCTGATATCTGGGCGGCCATCAGCACGTTCGCGAGGTTGAGATACGAATCGGAGTTGGCTCCCGCGCCGACGCAGATAGCCTCATCGGCGATCTGGACATGCAGACTGTCTTGGTCCGCTTGGGAATAAATGGCGACCGACCGAATCCCCATCTCACGACATGCGCGGATGACTCGGCAGGCGATCTCGCCCCGATTCGCGATCAAGACCTTTTGAAACATCAGTACTTTCCGTGTCCTGGGTGAGGGCACTTGACCTTTCCGGTTTCGGAGCTATATTCGTAGGGCTCGCTTCCGATGGGGCACGTTTCGAAGTCGCGGCCGAGTCTCATGGCTTCGATGCTCGAGGGAAAGGTCCCGTCGACGGTCTCACCGAGTTGGACAGCCTGCCGAATCTGCATCAATTGTTGCTTGCATTCGGTGTCGCGAGCTTTCATGAGCGCTGCCCCGACCGTCGTTTGTCCCTTGCCGTCGGGGCGAGCGGAAGTCGAGCCAGTTCCCGAGCCGACGAAGTACACCACCGCCAAGATCGAGATGATCACGAGCACGATCATCGTCGCCACCAAAGTCTGTCCGCGCTGTCGCCTCATTTCACTTCCTCATTCACAACGGATGTAGGCCAGCACCTGGCCAAACTGCACGGCGTCTCCGTGGGAGACGGCGACGGTCTCCAGGACTCCCCCGCAGGGGCTGGGCACGTCGTTCGCGATGCCAAGAGCCGCGACCGCTGCGACAATCTCCCCCTCTTCGACTTCGAGCCCCACGCGGAACGTTTCGTTCGTGTCTCGGAAAAATCCGACGCAGGGAGCCGTGAGGGGCACTCGGCCATCCGACGGTTCCGCTTCGGGAGCCTGAAACTGCGCCTGCTTCTTCGGGTGATGGTTCGAAGGGCGGGAAGGACCCAATCGAGCCTCGAACTCGACATCGCCGAATTCCAACTCGACCTCCGTAATTCCGCGACTCCGGGCTATCCGCAGAACGCGGCGGACTGGGTCCAACCCTTCGGTATCCATTCCCCTAGATTCTACCAGCCCCCCGGTTCGGATTCGAGAGCTATAGCAGGATTGCTTGGTCTGCGCCGAGATTCGATATGGAATCCGTCGTTTAGGCGAGCGCAGCGGGAGGTCGTTCCAAGGGGCGGCAGAAGGCTGCGGGCGGCTTGGGGGAGCAAAAGTGAAGACAGCAGCGGAGCACACGACGCGAGAGAAACTCGATCGCTCCTCTTCGACTGACGGGTACGGGGCATCGCGGAAAGACGGAAGCCTCGGGTTTGCGCCGAGGCGAGGCGAGCCGACGAAGTCATCGATGTGGAGTCTTGCGATGGAGTGCTGGCGAAGCCACTCCGCGCTGTTAGTCGCGACAGAGGAGATCGATGAGCGTCAAGCAGCCCACACTAGCTGAGATCGTTGAGAGCGTCACCGAGTTGCCGGCGATGCCCCATGTGACTATGGCCGTGCTTCGGGAGGCCGACTCGGAAGACGGGTCCGCCCGAAGACTCGCCGACCAACTGAGCCAGGACCAAGCCCTTGCCGTGAGGGTTTTGCGCCTCTCCAACAGCGCCTTTTATGGACTTCCGCGTACTGTATCTGAAATCCCCGAAGCCGTGGTGGTCTTGGGGACGAGAGCGATTCGCAGCCTGGCGCTTGTTGCCTCGACGTATCCGTGGCTTTCGAAGTCGCTGGGAAGCTATGGCGTCGCGGCGAACACGCTTTGGCGGCACTCCTTCGGCGTCGGAATCTGCTCCAAGCTCGTCTCTCAGCGCGCCGACGTCGCCCAGCCCGACACGGCGTTCGCAGGGGGGCTGCTGCACGATATCGGTAAGGTCGTAATGGGCATGTGGCTCGACCGGCATTCCATCGATTTGGAGCGGATCGCCGTCTCGGAACTGCTGACCTTCGACCAGGTGGAAAGCAAGCTCTTTGGATTCAACCACGCCGATGTGGGAGCGGCTCTCGCCAAGGCATGGAACCTCCCCGGGGTCCTCGTCGACGCGATTGGGCATCACCACCCGCACCCCGATTCGGACTCGGAGGCCGTTCCCGACACGTTCTCTGATGTCATTCGGGTCGCCGACGCGATCGCCTACCGCCAGGGTCTCGATATGGGCATTCTTGGCTACCCTCGGCCGTTCGATGGGGATTCGGTTGAGCGCCTCAACCTTACGGGCGATCAGATCGAGGACATCGGGTCGGAGTTCGCATCGCGCTTCGAGGAACACCAGCGGTTGTTCGAGCGGTCGACCGCGGCCGCCTGAAGCGGCAGAGGCCTTTGCCCTACGCCGCAACCCCCGACATCTGCCATCGTATAGCCAACGATGGCCGAACGAAAGGTTTTGACCGGACTCAGCGCCGAGGCGTTCATCGCCGAAACGGACCGGGTCGCCCTGCGAGCTTTGCAAAAGGTCCCGCTTCTTCCGAAGGTGGTCCAGAAGTTCTATGAGTTGGGGATCGACCGCTGGATGTACTGCTGGAATATGGCGCAGTCTGTGCGTTGTGGGCCCCGACAGTTCAAGACGCTCTATGACATCCTGCGCGAGTCGTGCGAAGTGCTCGATATGCCCGAGCCCGAGCTTTATGTCACCAGCAACCCTTTCCCGAACGCCTTCGCAGGGGGAGTCGAGCGCCCTTACATCACGCTGCGCTCCTCGCTGATCGACACGCTTTCGGACGAACAACTGTATCACCTCATCGGTCACGAACTGGGCCACGTCAAGGCCGGGCATGTTCTGTACAAGTCCGTAGCTTCGATCCTGATCCCGCTGCTGGAACTTGTGGGAAGGCGCACCTTTGGCCTGGGGGACGTGGCAAGCATAGGGTTGATGCTCGCGTTCTACGAGTGGTCTCGGCAGGCCGAAGTCACCGCCGACCGCGCCGGGCTTCTCGTTTCTCAGTCCCTCGATACCTCCATCGACGCGAACCTCTCTCTGACCGCGGGCCCAAGCCGGCTGAAGCACGAACTCAACCGCGACGCTTTCATGGACCAAGCGCGCGCTTATCACGACGCGACCGGGCTCGACGCCGTCGGCAAGGTGCTGATCTTCGTGCTGATGAGTTCGACGTACACGCACCCAATGCCCGTCCACCGCGCCCAAGAACTCGAACGGTGGGTCCTTTCGGGGGCGTATGACCGGATTCTCGCAGGCGACTACGCACGAACGACCAACGCCAAAGGCGCGTAGGATTAGGTACACCTATGCCATGAAGCGCGCCGTCGTTTTGTTGAGTGGCGGGCTGGATTCTACGACGACTTTCGCCCTCGCGCGAGATCAGGGATTTGAAGTACACGCCCTCACCGTTGCTTATGGCCAGCGGCATGGAGCCGAACTGGACGCAGCTCAACGCGTCGCTCAGGTCTATGGCGCGGCTTCCCATCAGGTCGTCAAGGTGCCGCTGGACGCCTTCGGGGGTTCGGCGCTGACCTCAAAGATTGAGGTTCCCAAGCATAGGGCCTCCGAGGAACGCTCCGCCGACATTCCCATCACCTACGTCCCGGCTCGCAACACGATTCTTCTCGCGCTTGCGCTGGGGTTTGCGGAGTCGATCGGCGCTTTCGATATCTTTCTGGGAGTCAATGCCGTCGATTACAGCGGGTATCCCGACTGTCGCCCGGAGTTTGTCGCGGCTTTCGAGGAGTTGGCGGCCGTCGCGACAAAGGCGGGGATCGAGGGCAAGAGATTTCGAATTCACGCCCCGCTGATCGAATTGTCAAAGGCCGAGATCGTTCGGCTCGGCCTTTCGCTGGGAGTCGATTACTCGCTGACGCACTCCTGCTACGACCCTCTGCCGGGAGGACGAGCCTGCGGAGCCTGTGATTCTTGCCTCATCCGAGCAGAAGCGTTCGCGGAACTGGGACTCGCCGACCCCGCTTTGGCCCACACCGGCCATGGGTAGCCTGCGCGTCGCGGAGGTGTTTTCGAGTGTCCAAGGCGAAGGTCTTTGGGCGGGAACCCCTTCGACCTTCGTGCGGGTCAGCGGATGCAACCTCCGGTGCGGCTGGTGCGACACGCCCTACGCCAGTTGGCGTCCCGAAGGGCCCGTCCGCACCGTGGAATCGCTCGTCGAAGAGGTCCGGCAAGCAAGCAACGAACACGTCGTCCTGACCGGCGGAGAGCCGATGCTCTTTGAGCCGATCATCGAACTCGCGAACCGACTCGCTTCTTGGGGCCATGTCCTGACCATCGAAACCGCCGGGACGGTATACCGAGACCTCCCCTGCGATCTGTTGTCCGTCAGCCCCAAACTGAGCAACTCAGCTCCGGGCGAACGCGCCTCGGCAACCTGGAAGAAGAGGCACGAATCGACTCGCCTACAACCCGACACTTTGAGGCGCCTACTCGCTCGTTACCCCTATCAATTGAAGTTCGTGGTTGACCCCGAAGGCGAGGCCGACGACCTGGGAGAGATCGAGGCTCTGCTCCGCCAGATAGGGCCGGTCGAGCCCGCGCGGGTGCTGCTGATGCCTGAGGGCACCGACACGTCAACACTCCGCAGACGGATGGCGCTGATCGAACCTGCCGCGCGGAGTCGTGGATGGGGCGTGTCGCCTCGTCTTCACATCGAGCTATTCGGCAACACGCGAGGGACCTGAGGGGGCTTGGCGCGACTCCGCGTCCCGATCGCGCAGAAGCCGGGAGAGAATCGCTCCGAACAAGAACGCGTGCGCGCCGACGTAGGCCCACAAGAGGAATACGACCAGCGTTCCCACCGCGCCGTACACCGACCTGATGCCCGATAACTGGACGTACATCGTCACGGCCGACTTGGCGACCGCCATCAGCAGCGCGGCGATCGCAGCTCCGGCCCACGCGTAGCGGTATCGCATGGGCGCCCGCGTGCCGTTCACGTAGAGGATCGCAAAGGCGAGCAGCACGCCCAGCCAGGTGATCCCGAAGCGGATCGGCCCAGAAAGAGCGGTCGAGAGGCTCAGCGCCAGCCAAGAGTCCAGCATAAGCCAGCCAGTGAACAGGCCACAAAAGAGCGCAACGAGCAGCACCGCCGCCCCTTGGTTGCGAAGGTAGTGGCGGACCGGAGAACCGGTTCCCTTATAGGCCATCAGCTCATCCATCGACTCCCTCGCATGGCGCAATAGGAGCGAAGCGCCAAACACGGCGAGCGCGAGAGCGATCAGGGTGGCGGCCGGTCCTTCGGGTCGCGATGCTGAGGCAAGGAGCAGTTCTTGGATGACCGGTGTCGCTTCGGGCCCTGCGATCGCCTCGATGGCCCTGCGAATCCCCTCGTCAGTCGCGCTTGCGCCAAGTAGGTTCGTCGAAACCGCGCTCGCCACAACGATCCAGGGAGCGAGCGAGAGCGAGGCAAAGTACGCGAGCGCTCCAGCGTGGCGGTTGACCGAACTCGCAAACGCTAGGAGAACGGCCTTTCCCACAAGCCGCAGGGCTGCCTTCACTCCGCCGAAGATGTTTCTTCCTCCGAATCGTGGTCGAAAAGGGACACCATGTCGTCTCCCAGTCCCTCGTCCAGAGCTTGGCCAGCCTCCCGAACTAGCTCCCGCATCCCTTGAAGCGAGTCCGGCTCACCGAAGGTTTCCAGCCGATCGGACAACTGGCCGAGCCTTTGGTCCTCGGTCCTCCCGACTGCGAAGCGGCTGACGACACGGGAAGTTTCGTCGAGACCGCACGCGGGGCACGGGGGATTGACGCTGGCTTCCGAAACAGAAGAGAACGTACTGAACCTTCTGCCGCAACTCGCGCAGAGCCACTCGTAGATCGGCATCGTCGAGTTCAAGATACCAAACCGGCGCTAAGCGGTACACTACGACACTACGCAGCGAGCGCCCTCCGACCGACCGACTCTCGCGAGCAACTAAGGACCGATTTTTGACCTATGCGCAAGACACGCGCAACCCGAACGAAAACTGAATCAAAGGCAACCTCCAAGCGGCACCTCAAGACGCCGAATGTTGAGATCATCGTCAACGTCTCCAACCGCGAGACGCGCATCGCCGTTCTCGAAGGCCGCGACCTCATGGAATACCGAGTCGAACGCGACGAGAGAGTCGTGGGCTCGATCTTCAAGGGCATTGTCCAGAACGTCCTCCCCGGCATGGACGCCGCCTTCGTGGACATCGGCTTGGAGCGGAACGCCTTCCTTTATGTGGCCGACATCATCCCCGATGACTCGAACGACAATTCGCCGGCTTCGTTGAAGCGAAGCGAACTTCGCCGAAGAAAAATCGCCGACCTCCTTCGCCCCGGCCAGCAGCTCATGGTGCAGGTCACCAAGGGGCCGCGTGGGACGAAGGGCGCGAGGGTGACGACTCGGATCTCGCTTCCCGGCAGGTACGTGGTCGTGATGCCGGAAGCGGCTCATGTCGGCGTCAGCCGCAAGATCGAGGAGCGAGCCGAACGCGAGCGTCTCCGCAAGATCGGAGAGAAGATCGTCCCGGACGGCTTTGGGCTCATTATGCGGACCGAGTGCGAGGGCCGCACCGAAGCCGAACTGAAGGCCGACATCGCTTTCTTGCGACAGGTGTGGGCGCAAACCCTCGAGAACGCAAAGCGGGTGCGAGCCCCCGCCTGTGTCCATCGGGACCAAACTCTGCTGTATCGAACGGTCCGCGACATGTTCGCCGAGGAGATCGACCGCATGGTGATCGACGATCCGGACGAGTATGAGAAGGTCCACCTGATCGCCAAGCTGATCGCTCCGAGCATGAAGGAAAAGATTCAGCTTTACGACAAGGACGTTCCCGTGTTCGACGCCTACGGGATCGAGCGCGACTTGGAGCGGCTTTTGCAGCACAAGGTCTGGCTGAAGTCCGGCGGGTACTTGGTGGTCGATGAAATGGAGGCCCTCACGGCGATCGACATCAATACGGGCAAGCAGATCGGCTCGACCTCGCTAAGCGACACGATTCTCAAGGCCAATCTGGAGGCTGCGGACGAAGTCTGCCGGCAATTGCGCCTTCGCGATATGGGCGGCATCATCGTGATCGACTTTATCGACATGGAGGCCGAATCCGACCGGAAGGTGTTGCTCGAACACTTCAAGGCAAGGTTGGCGCAAGACCGGGCGCGCACTCGCGTGGGCCGTGTGTCCTCGCTGGGGCTCGTCGAAATCACTCGCAAGCGAACCGGCGAATCGGTCACCGAAGCGATCACCGAAATCTGCCCGATGTGTTTGGGGCGTGGACGCATCCATTCGAAGGACACGGTATCGATTTGGATCGAACACGACATGTGGCGGAAGGTCAACGAGCCCGGAAACGCGTTCCTTGTCGAATGCCACCCCGCGGTCGTGGAGGCCCTCATCGGAATCGACGGCGAAAACGTCGAACTCCTCGAGCACGAGATGCAGCGCGGAATCTACATTCGCGCCAACTTCGACTTGGAATACGAGGAGTACGAGATCCGTTCAGGCGCGACCGACGAGTTCGACCGGGAGTTCATGGGCTATCGCCGCGCGCAGGTGGTTGAGGCCAACGTGCGACGCTCCGCTTTCGAGCACACGGGGAAGATCGTCGGTTGGACCGACAACGGATATTACGTCGAGCTGTTGGACGGCGTCGGGCACGTGGGGCAGAGAGCCAAGGTGTGTTTGCAGGATATCCGGCGCTCTTACGCCGTAGCCGACGTGATTCTCCAGGGATCGCAGGCGCCGCCCCGATCGATTACGTAATTCCGTGGCCCCTGCCTGTACGAGGAGCGCCAAGATCGAACCCCGGCGCGGCGATGGCCTCATTCGCCATCCTGCACATTTTTTTCGCGTCAATTGCGCGAAGCAGAGCAATTTTATGTAGTATCATGTCTACATGAATCTTGATCCATTTCTTCAATCTATCGACCACTCCCGGACTTGGTTTTTCAAACTTGTGGACGGGCTGACCCCGGAGCAATGGGACGCCAAGCCCTATCCCAACGTCAAGTCTCCCCGCGAGACGCTGGAGCACCTCGTGATCTCGGACCGCGTCTGCCCGGTCTTGCTTCAAGGAACCGAGCCTGACTACGAATCGTACCGACCCGAGGCGAATCTCTCGCCCGAGCAGCTTCTCAACCTCCTCCGCTCGACGCACGCCGAACGGATGCTGTGGCTGAAGGAGTTCACCGAGGGGAAGTCGCCCGACGACACGATACGGACCGTCTATTCCGGCGAGCAGTCGCTGGCGTCCCAGCTCATCGACATCGCGACGGAAGATTGGTACCACATCGGCCAGGTGAGCCTTGTACGGCAGGGCGTCGACCCAGCATGGGATTACTACGCCGCGTTCTACTCAGGATAGGTTGCTCTTGGAGGGGGATTCTGGCAAAATGGCGGCATGAGCGCGTTATTGCTAGCCATCGCCCTCCTGCAGGGCCCCAACACTCTCACGCCGGACGAGGCGCAGCAGGGGTGGAAGCTGCTGTTCGACGGGAAGACCACGCAAGGCTGGCACAACTTCAAATCGAAGACCGTCGGCCCCGGCTGGAAGGTCGAAGACGGCATCTTGACGAGCGTTGATCCCGCTACTGCGGGCGACATCGTGACCGACGAGAAGTTTCAGTGGTTCGAATTGTCGCTTGAGTTCCGCCTGACCAAGCGCGGTAACAGCGGTGTGCTGTTTCGGGTCACCGACGAGGGCGAGCAGACTTGGCACTCCGGACCGGAGATTCAAATCTACGACCATGTGGGCGACGCGCCCGCGGAAAAGACGGGTTGGCTCTACCAACTCTATTCGTCCCCGGTCGATGCCGCTCGCCCGCCCGGAGATTGGAACCACCTGAGACTCCTCGTGAGTCCCGAGAAATGCCGGACGCACCTGAACGGGACCCTCTATTACGAGTTCGTGATCGACAGCCCAGAGTTCTGGAAACGGGTCGAAGAGAGTAAGTTCGTGCGCTATCCGATGTTCGCCAAGTCCAAGGTCGGCAGCATCGGCATTCAGGGGGATCATGGCGTCGTTTCCTTCCGAAACGTCAAGATCAGGCCGATCCAGTGAGGGGGGGCGGCTGGAGTAGGAGGGAGCTCTCGACTTGATCCCCACGCTCTTGGCCTGTCTCGCGCTCGCGCAGGTTCCCCCGCAGGAGGCGGCTTGGACGCCGATCTTCAACGGTCGAAACTTGGACGGGTGGACCGCCAAAATCACCGGATACGAGTTCGGCGAGAACTTCGCCGACACGTTTCGAGTCTCCGGCGGGGCGATTCAGGTCAGTTATGACGGATACGGAGGGCAGTTCAAGGGCCGCTTCGGGCATCTCTTTTGCAGGACCCCGTATTCGAGCTACGTCCTTAGGTTGGAGTACAGGTTCTTCGGAGACCAGCTTCCCGACGGGCCCGGTTGGGCTTTTCGCAACAGCGGGATCATGTTTCACTGCCAGGACCCGAAAACCCTTCGCAAGGATCAGGACTTTCCCGTTTCGCTCGAAATGCAGCTACTGGGCGGCAACGGTAAGGACCCGCGATCCACCGGGAACATCTGCACACCGGGAACGCACATCTTCTATCAGGGCAAGCTGTGGACCCAGCATTGCACCGATTCTTCTTCGAGCACGTACCACGGCGATCGATGGGTGAAAGCGGAGATCGAAGTGCGGGCGGACGGGACCATCCTGCATCGCATCGAAGGGCAGACGGTTCTGGAATACAGCGGCGCGCAGCTTGATCCCTCTGACGCCGACGCCAAGCGTCTTCTCGACTCCGCGAAGGGCGAATCGGCGTTGCGGTCGGGCTGGATCGCGCTCCAATCGGAGAGTTCGCCCTGCGAATTCCGCAAGATTGAGATTCGAAGGCTCTAACGCTTTTGCGTACCTCGGTCTACTTGATCTGGGCGAACCTGTGCTTGCCCACGCGAAGCACCCTTCCTCGGAGAGCCTCGGCCTCGACTTTTCCAAACGGGTCGGTGAATTTCTCTCCATCCAACGAAACCCCGCCTTGCTTGATCAGATCGCGGGCCGCGCTCACGGACTTCGCCATGCCAAGCCCGTGGATCAAGTGGGGGAGGGAAACTGCACCGTCCTGAATCAGGTCGGGCGGCAGAAGGGTTTCAGCGGCTTCGACAGGCTGCTCGCGCTTACTGAAGACTTCGATGAAGTACCGGTCCGCTTCCTCAGCGGCTTGTTCGGAGTGGTACAGGGCGACGATCTCCCTGGCCAATCGGCGTTTGGCGTCGCGGGGGTTGAGTTGACCCGCCTTGCACTCCGCCATCATCCGCTCGACTTCAGGCAAAGGCACGTCGGTGCAGAGCTCGAACCAGTTCGCCATGACCTCGTCCGGGATCGACATTGCCTTGCCAAAGATTTCGTTGGGTTCCTCGGTGATGCCGATGTAGTTGCCGAGCGACTGGGACATCTTCTCCTTGCCGTCGGTGCCCACAAGCAACGGGCACAGCATGACGACCTGGCCCTCTTGATCGAAGTGGGGTTGAAGGTGCCGGCCGAGGAGGTTGTTGAACTTCTGGTCGGTGCCTCCCAGTTCGATGTCGGCTTTCAACGCGACCGAATCGTAGGCTTGGCAGAGGGGGTAGAGGATTTCGTGAAGGGCGATGGGCCGCTGTTCACTCAAGCGCTTTTCGAAGTCGTCTCGCTCAAGGATTCGAGCGACGGTCACTTGCGACGCCAGTCGAATTACGTCTTCGAAGCTCATCGAACCGAGCCAGTCGGCGTTGTAGCTGATCTCGGTGCGGTCGGGGTCAAGGATCTTGTAGAGTTGCTTTTCGATCTCGCGGACGTTGGCGACGACTTCTTCACGGCTGAGTTGGGGACGGGTCTTGCTCTTTCCGCTGGGGTCGCCGATTCGCGCGGTGAAGTCTCCGATGACGAGGCACGCCGTATGGCCGAGGCGTTGGAAGTCCCTCAGCTTCCTGAGTACGACGGCCCATCCCAGAGTTACATGAGCCACGGTCGGATCGACTCCAAGCTTGACGCGAAGGCTCTTTCCGGCTCGCAGCTTGTTTGCGAGGTCCTCTTCGCTGATAATTTCGGTCGTTCCGCGCCTGAGGAATGCGAGTTGCTCGTCAATGGTCATCGAAGCGGGAAGTGTACCGTTTGAGCCGAGTCTCCGCGAACGGCTCAGAATCGATGCCTAACTTGGAAACTCCCATTCCAGCGCCGATTGCGCCCGCCGCGCCTGTTCTCCGACGCCGAGAACGTCGAGCGGGGGGAGGTGCAAGAACCCGACTCGCCAATCGGGGAACTCAGCGAGCGCGCGGTAATACAGGTAATTGCAGAGGTACTTGCCCGCGTCCGTGCTGACCTCGAACTCATCGTGGGGCGCCGCCGAAAGAGCCTTTCTCCACAAGGTCCCGGCCCGTTGACTTGGACCCGCCAGGTCGATGGGGCCGGGCCCGAACTGCACCCCCTGATTGTCGCAAAGCTCGCCCATGAAGTTCTTTGCCAAGCACTCCAACTGGGGCAGCACGCAGAAGCTCGAATGGCCCAGAAGCATGAGAACCCGTCTCCGATCTCTCGGAAAGGTCGCCAAGAACTCCTCGATGGCTTCGAAAGTCACGTCCAAGATGCGGTGCTCGAACCCCAAGAGCGGCGCGACCGCTTCGGAGGAGTTATGGACGACGGAGCGAAAGGGACCGAAGCCCGTCACAAATACCGAATCGAGGGAATCATGCATCGCGCTATGGTGCCCGGGGTGGGATTCGAACCCACACGACCTTGCGGCCAGCGGATTTTAAGTCCGCAGCGTCTACCGTTCCGCCACCCGGGCCCGGGACCGAATTGTACCGGCCTCGCCCCGGTCCCGACGCGACATTGAAATCCATGCGGCCAAGAGGGCATAATCTAAAGCCTTGCTGGGTGTTTCGCCCAGCGAGAGGTGCGACATGGCGAAAAAAGGCGAAGCCCGAGAGATCATTCGAATCGTGTGTACCGAGGACGGTAAGAACTATTACACGACGACGAAGAACAAGAACAACACGAAGGACCGCTTGGAGTTGATGAAATTCAACCCGAACCTTCGCAAAATGACGCTGCACCGCGAGAAGAAGTAACGAATTTTTGAACGAGGACCGAAACCATGCCGCTGCCCAAAAGACGCCACAGCCACCAGCGCACCGCTTTGCGCAGGACGCACTACACGACCGAGCTTCCCGAAGTGACGGAAGAGCGTAAGGTCGGCGGCGAGTCGTTCCACTTGAACCACAACGCGACGAACGACGGCTATTACAAGGGTCGACGCCTGCCCGGCTTCCGGGACAAGCGGCCGAAGCCCGCAGCCGAATAAGTCACTCGCCGTGCTCCTTCTTGCGGTGTTCCAGTTCCGCTTCGTGCGGTTCGTAGTGGATGCTGACTTGGCTCCCCGGAAACTCCTGCGATAGCTCCCGTTCGATCTCTTCGGCGAGGTCATGCGCCTCGATAAAGCTGAGGTCGTCGTCGAGCATGACGTGGAGCTCGATGAACCTGCGCGACCCTACCTTTCGGGCGCGGAGGTTATGGAACCCTCGCACTTCGGGGTGCAGGTTCAGGGCTGTTTCGAGCCGCCGAATCTCGTCCTCCGGGAGCGCTCCGTCCATCAGGGGATGAAGGCTTGCGTAGAGCTGCCGAAAGGCCAGCGACATGGCGACAAGCGCGAAGAGGATCGCCACTCCGGAGTCGATCGCCTCGATCCCGGTCATTCCGACGAGCAGGAGTCCCACCAGGACCCCGCCCGACATCAGGGCATCCGTTCTTAGGTGAAGGCTCTCAGCGGCGAGCGAAGGCGACTCGAGTTCGCGGTTCCGCTGGGTGAGGTGCCTCGCGACAATCAGGTTGGAGATCACCGCATATCCCATTCCAAGAGCCGCCCAGTCCCACCGGATCGACTCCGGGGATAACAGTCTTCGATAGGCCGCCCAGATGATAAACACGCTGGTCAGGAGGATCAACAGCATTTGGAATGCGCTGGAGAGAATCTCGGCCTTGCCGTGCCCATAAGGGTGCTCCCGATCTGGGGGGAGCGCCGAAACTCGGAGAACCACTAGAGTCAGAACCGACATCAGTACGTCGGCAGACGATTGCAGCGCTTCGCCGAGCGCGCTCACGCTCCCGCTCACCCAAGCCGTGACGACCTTGACGCCCACGACGACGACCGTCGACAATAGCGCGACCGCCGCAAGTCTCTGCGAACCCGTTGTCGTGCGTGAGCGTACCAACGGAGTATTCTGGCACCTGCATTATCGGATCGTTCGAGCGAAAGAAGTTGATTGTCGAACTGCACGTCGAGAACATCGCGATCATCGAATCCGCGGGCCTGTCGCTGGGTCCGGGGTTTACGGTGCTGACCGGGGAAACGGGGGCGGGAAAGTCGCTGATCGCCGACGCGATCGAGTTGGCCTTGGGCGCGAGGGCCGATTCGGACATGGTGCGCGCGGGAGCAAGCCGAGCCCTTATTGCGATGACCCTCGATCTGAGCGATGTTCCGTCGGTCGTATCCGCACTCGAGAAGCTGGGCATCGTTGCCGAAGAGGGCTTGCTGTACCTTCAGCGGGAGGTGTTTGCGGAAGGCAAGTCGCAGGCCCGAATCAACGGCCGCCCCGCGCCCTTGAGCGTCATGCGCGAGGTCGGGAGGCAGTGGATCGACCTTCACGGGCAGCACGAGCACCAGGGCCTCATCCACCCGGAAAACCACGTTCGCTATCTCGACGCCTGGATCGGCGCCCCTGCCGAATTGACTCTTCGGAAGGTCGCCGAAAGTCACTCGAACTGCCAATCGCTGCGCACGAGGCTGGAGGGGATTCGGATGAATCGCCGGGAGCGCGAGCAGCAGTTGGACCTCCTTCGCTATCAGCGACAGGAGATCGAATCCGCCGCCCCGCGCACGGGTGAGTTCGAGGAGCTTCAAGCGCGCCTGCGAAAGCTGCAAAGCATAGCGAGCGTCAAGGAGAACTCCGAAGCGGCTTTGGCGAGGCTGATCGAGGCGGACGAGTCGGCCCACGACCAGCTTGCGAAGGCGCTCGCATTGGTCGAAACGATCGCCGACACCGACCCCCAACTCAAGGAGGCAGCCGAGATGCTGCAGTCGGCGATGGCATCCGTGCAAGAAGCGTCGAGGGCGATTCGAGGAGCGGCCGAAGAAGGAGACCTCGATCCCGCCGCGGTCGAACACGTGGCGGCTCGGCTCGACTTGCTGCGCCGATTGCGGTCGAAATACGGCGACGAAGAATCGGAGGTTCTCGCGCACTTGGAGCGGGTTCGGGAGCGCCTGAGCCAGCTCGAATCCGATGAAGCCGACGAGCCGGCAGTCGAGGCGGCCCTTGCGGAGTCTCTCGCTCAACTGCGGGGCCTGTGCGAGGAGTTGCGGGCGATCCGCCGGGATGGCGCGCGGGAGTTCGACGCTCGGGTCGAGGCGGAGCTACGAGAGTTGGCGATGGAGGCGGCGGTGTTTGCGACGGCGATCGAGCCGAGGGAGCCCGACGGTTCGGGAGCGGACGACGTGCAATTCTTGTTTTCGGCGAACAAGGGCGAGCCTGCGCGCCCCCTCAGCAAGATCGCGAGCGGCGGCGAGGTTTCGCGGGTCATGCTGGCGCTCAAATCGGTCTTGGCGGGTAGGGAGGGCGTTCCGACCCTGGTCTTCGACGAGGTGGATTCAGGATTGGGGGGACAAGCGGCGAGCGTCGTGGGCCGCAAGTTGGCTCAACTCGCGGCCAACGCACAGGTGATCGCCATCAGCCACCTCGCTCAGATTGCGGCCCAAGCCACGTCGCATTTTCATATCCGCAAGGTCCTATCTGGCGGCCGCATGGTGACCGAGGTTCGAGCCCTTTCGTCCGACGAGAGGATCGAAGAGGTCGCGCGGATGATCGCGGGTGAAGAGGTCGGCCAGGCGGCTCTCGCGCAGGCCAAGGAGCTTCTCAAGGGAAGGGTTTAGCGGGGCTTCCGGACCCATACATAGCGTTCGCCCGATTCGAGCCGCCACGTGATCTGATTGCCTGGGCCGGTAATCGTGCCCGACCACGAAGGAGCCACTTCGTCCGATCGGGCCGGACCCCGCAAAAGGGTCTCAACCTGCAACTCCAAGCGATCCCCCTCCCATCGGAAGCGGCCGAAGCCCGACCACCTGGGGTCCCCCTCACAGGCGAAGCGGAGCCTTCCACCCGATTCGAGCCGGATCGAGCAGTCGCGGGCATCGGGCAGCGGCAGACCTCCCTGCCACTCGCCTTGGATCATTCTTCGGGAGCACGCAAGCCCCAAGAAAGCCGCCAAGAGGCAGCCACCAGGCAGCGCCAAGCGAAGGAGAGTCAGGAAAGCGGCCGCAAGGCGTCGCATCAGGAACGAGAATACACGAAGCTTGGTGCAGGCGAAGGTGCGCGGAGCGTCCCGGTAGAGTCAGAATCTTTCCATGCCCCTCAAGGTTCGGCTGGCGTTCGACTTCGTTTGCGAATGGAGTTGGATCGCGCTGCATCAGGCCCAGCGACTCGCCCGGACTCGGGAGATTGAAGTTGAGTGGGAAAGCTACGAACTGTTTCCCGACGACTTGCCCCGCAATGAGGGACCCCACAAAGCCAACAAGCCGATGCGATTTCATCTCGCCCTCGAACTTGCCGGATTGGAGCGTTTCGACGACTGGACCCCGAGGTGCCATTCGCACAATGCCCACGAGGCGGTTGCTTTTGCAAAGAGGCAGGGCGATGCGCCTGAATTGATTGAGCGGATTTTCCGAGCTTACTGGAACGACCGAAAGGACATTTCCGAGGTGGCGGCGCTGGCGGAGTTGGCGTCTGGGTGCGTTTCTGATGTTGGGGACATGGTCCGGGCCATCCAAGAGCGTCGGTATGCGGAAGAGATCATTCCGTTCGACGCCCCCGCGCATCAAAGGGGCGTTTTCGGCACTCCGACGTGGTTCATCGAGGGGGAGGCTTATCTCGAAGAGACCGAGGCCGTCCTCGCTCGCGCCATCGACCGAGCCCTCAAGAACCAGGGGCCCGAACTCGCTGCGCCCTATCGGTCGTTGGTCTTCGCCTCGGGGGCGCGGGGAAAGCCCGCCGTTGCAATCAACATGGTGGCGACCATCGATGGGAAGACCGTATCAGAGACGCGAGCAGACCCCGTGATGGACCTCGGTTCCAAGTTCGATCACGCGGCTCTGCGGAATCTCCACGTGGCTGCCGACGCCGTCATCGTTGGCGCGCAGACCCTCCGCAGCACCCCCAAAGCTTGGTTCGAGCCTCACCTGGTTCGGGTGGCCGTAACTCGGAGCGGCGAGTTGGACTTCTCCACCCGTTTCTTCACGGACGCTCCTGCCAAGGCGGTTGTGGCGATGCCCGCCTCCTCCCGTTCGCCTCGGCCCCCTGAGCCGATCCACACCTTCGAGGCCGGGAACGAGGACGTGGACCTGCCGGCGCTCTTGGCCTACCTGGCGAAGGAGCATGGGGTTCGCTCCGTGATCGTGGAGGGTGGAAGCGACCTTAACAGTTCGTTCCTCAGGTTGGACTTGGCAGACGAACTGTTTCTGACGGTCGCGCCCAAAGTGAAGCTCGGCCGCGACCTTCCCACCTACGCCGGAGGATCGCCGCTTTCTCGGGCCGACATCTTGCGCTTTGAACTGGTCAGCGCGATCCCGCTGAACGACGAGGTCTTTCTGAGGTACCGGCGACGGCGATGAGACGACCTCGCCCGCTCTCGCCGCTCGTTTACCTTTCGAGGAACAGCGGCCGCACGATCCCGATGGCGGGGGTGATCGTGCTGTCGGTTCTGCTCGTCGGCGGGATCGTGGCTCTCATGAACTCGATTCCCCTGTCGATTCGCACCACCTACAGCTACTCAAGGCATTACCTCGCCGTGAGTCCGAGGGGCGATCCTTCGATGATCGACGTCATTCGAGATCGGGTTACGGAAGGTTCGCCGGTCCCCATCGAGCGCGTGATTTTGTGTCGGGCGAGCGGTTCGACGGTTCGCAGCATCGTCGGCAAGTGGCCGTTCGTGGTGATCGGCCTCTCCCGCCCCGACATGGAATTCCTCTTGGAGCGCTCCGGAACGACGGCCCTTGAGGGCAGGTTGCCCAACGTCGGAGCTCCGGAAGCCGTCATCAGCCAGCCCGTAGCAAAGAACCTGAACCTGCGCATCGGGGACGTGCTCCTTGGACCCAAGCGCGACGAAGGGTATTCGCCCAAGGACGTTCGGGTCGTCGGGATCGCTGACACCGACGATTGGCTCATGCTGAACGACATTGAGTATCAGCGCGAGAACCACTTTCCGCCTATCGACAACCTCTTGTTCTTTGCCAAGAGCGAGGCCGAGCAGGGTCGGCTCGATCGCTGGGCGGTGGCTCAATTGAAGGGGGAACGAGCGCAGACCTTCGCCTACTTCGAGCTTGAAAAAGACACCGACGAGATGTTCGACACGTTGTACATGATCCTCAACACGGTGATCGGCCTCTTGGTGATCGTGATCGCGATGGTGATGGCGATGCTGATGAACATCTACCAATCGCAGCGGATGGTCGAGTTCGGTCTGCTCCAGGCGATCGGTTTCACGAAGAAGCGGCTCGTCCGCAAGGTGATCGCCGAGGCGGCGTGGGTGATGGCGTGCGGCTGGGTGTTGGGGCTCCTTGTGGCGGGCGGATTCCTCTTTGCCATCAAAGCCCTGATCTTCGACCCGAAGGCGTATGCGCTCGAGCCCTTCGATCTTGCGGCGCTTCTTTACACCTTGCCGATCCCCGTAATGATCTTGAGCGCGGCCGTTGCGACCGTGCTGTTGCGGTTCCGAGGCTTCGACCCTGTCGCGGTCGTCGAACGGAGGATCGTATGATCCGGGCAGACCGCACTTCGCTGATCTATGAGGACCACGGACGCAAGGTCCATGCCTGCGACAAGATCGACCTTGAGATTCGCCAGGGGGAATTCGTGGGCATTCTCGGTCCGAGCGGTTCGGGGAAGTCGTCGCTGCTGTATCTCTTGAGCGGCCTCAAGAGCCCGACCTCCGGCAACGTTTATTGGGAAGGGTCGCCGATCCACCTGCGAAGCGACGACGAGCGAAGCCACCTACGGCTACGCGAGTTTGGGTTCGTGTTTCAGCAGCCCTACCTGATCGGTTACTTGACCGCCCTCGAAAACGTCATCCTCAGCGCCCCGGCGAACTGGAGGCATGGGGTGGAGTTGCTGGAGGAGGTGGGTCTGTCGTCGAATGCCCATCGGCGTCCCCACGAACTGAGTGTCGGCGAGCGTCAACGAGTGGCGGTTGCCCGCGCGCTTTTTTCTCGGCCCAAAGTGGTGTTCGCGGACGAGCCGACCGCGGCGTTGGACCACGTCACGGGTGAGCGGATCGTCAGGCTTCTCAACAAGCGGCGCGGAGAGGGCGCGCTGGTGATGGTCACGCACGACCCGTCGATGCTCGGCGAGGCCGACCGAGTCCTGCACCTGGTCGACGGGCGGCTCCACGAGAACCCGAGTTCGCAGTTGCCGCCGCGCTAAGCGCGCGAGCTTCGTCTTAGGGGCAAGGGCTATGGACAAGTACGCATTCGAACTGGCCGCCACCCTCATAGGGTCTTTCTTCGGGGTGCTTTTCCTTCAATCGGGCTGGGACAAGATCGTCGATCGCAAAGGCAACCTCGCTTGGATGATCCCGCACTTCGAGAAGTCGCCGTTTCGGGGGATGGTGCCGATCTTGCTTTCGGGGTTGACCGTGCTGGAGCTTGGCACAGGGGTAGCGAATGCAGGTAGCGCGATCGGGGTTTGGTTTGGGCTCCCGAACAATGCGCCATTCCTTGCGCTGTGTTTGGCGGGAGCGACTTTGGTGGCGCTCTTTGCGGGGCAGCGGCTCGCCAAAGACTACGCGGGCGCGGCGAGTCTCGCCGCCTACTTTGCGGCGTTGCTGGCGGGCCTTCTGTTGCTCGCTCCCCAGTTCCGATAAAGGGCGCTGAAGGAGGGTGCTTCCAAGAGACTAACGGTACGCCTGCCGAGAACCGAACATTCTCTTGTGAGTGCCGCACCCCAATACGATTCGTCTCCGGACGCATATTTGGCGCGGCAGCCCATCTTTGATGCGCGCCACCGAGTCGTCGCGTTCGAAATCCTCTTTCGCCGAGGGCAAGTCGGGTCCGCCGGAGTCGTCGGAACTGAGGAGTCTGCGCAGACCCTGATCAACGCGCTCCTAGAGGTGGGCCTTCAGAACCTCGTCGGCGAACGCAAGGCGTTTGTCAACGTCCCGCTCGAACTTCTCAGCGACCAACTTCTCGTCGCGTTGCCGCCCGAAAGGGTGGTGATCGAGATTCTGGAGACGACTCAAGCGACGCCGGAAGCGATCCGAGCCGTTCAAGACCTGAAGTCTGAAGGCTACATGTTCGCGGTGGACGATTACACGTTTCAGCCCGAGCTTCAGCCGTTCGTGCAGATGGCGGACATCCTCAAGTTCGACATTCAAGACGCCTCGCTGGCTTCGGCGCGGCGGCACGCAGGCGGATTCAAGCACCGTGGGATCCAACTCCTCGCCGAGAAGGTGGAGACCCTCGACGAGTTCGAGCGATGGCGAGAGATCGGCTTCGACCTGTTTCAGGGTTACTTTCTCTCGAAGCCGACGCTGCTCCACTCGCGCCGCACTCAGTTCAACCAAGGCGCGGTCATGCAACTCATGTCCCGGCTTCAGGACCCGGATGTGAGCCTGACGACCCTAGAAGACATCATCTCGACGGACGTTTCGCTCAGCGTCGGCCTGCTCAGGTTCGTCCACAGCGCTTCTGTGGGCGCGCCCCCAAGCCTCAACTCGATTCGCCAAGCCGTGATGATCTTAGGGATCAAGCGGACGGCCGCGATCGTCAGCCTTCTCAGCCTTTCGAACGTCTCAGGCAAGGCGCCCGCGCTCATCGCCAATGCCCTCCAACGAGCCAAGATGTGCGAGCTTCTGGCCAAATCGCATCGCATGGGGAACCTGGACCAGCACTTTACGACCGGTCTTCTTTCGCTCCTCGACTGCTTTCTTGGGATGGAGATGAGCGAGATCGTCGAGCAACTGCCACTCTCCGAAGGGATCAAATCGGCTCTATTAGGGTCAGACGATGAGTCAGAGATCGCCCGCGTCTTGCGGGCCGCGACGCGCTACGAACGCGCGGATTGGGAAGCGATCGAAGGGTCGGAATTCGATCCGGCCGACCTCAGCTCGTGCTACGTCGAGTCGCTGCAGTGGTCCGATGAGATCGCCGCCACGATGAACGGAGTCTCATGAGATCATGGTGCCGATCCCGGCGTCGGTGAAGACTTCGATCAGGAGTGAGTGCCGGCGTCGGCCGTCGATGATATGGGCGCTGTGCGCGCCGCCTTCGAGTGCCGTCAAACAGGCTTGGACTTTCGGGATCATCCCTTTATCGACCGTCCCACCGCTCAGCAGATCGCCAGCCTCCGAAGGGCTCATTTGAGAGAGGAGCGAGGCGGGGTCAGGGTAGCGCGACAGCACCCCTTCGACGTCGGTGAGGATGATGAGCTTTTCAGCTTGGAGCGCTCCGGCGACGGCACCCGCTGCAAGGTCGGCGTTGACGTTGTACCCTTGCCCCTCGCGATCGACCGCGATCGAGCAAAGCACGGGGATGTAGCCCGAGTCCGTCAAAGTCGAGAGCAGTTCGGGCCGGACTTCGATGATCTGCCCGACGAATCCAAGGTCCACACCCTCGACGGGGAGGGGTTGCGCCAAGAAGAGCCCTCCGTCCTTGCCAGAGAGCCCGACCGCTTTCCCTCCGGCGAGTTGCACCCCCGCCACCAGCGCCTTGTTCACGGACCCCGAAAGCACCATCTCCACGAGGTCCATCGTGTCGGAATCGGTCACCCTCATGCCGTGGACCTTCTCGGGCTCCTTGCCGACCCGCCGCATCAGCTTGTCGACCTCGGGTCCTCCGCCATGAACCAAGACCGGACGAATGCCGACGGCGCGCATCAGAACGAGGTCGCGCATGACCTCGCGCTTGAGCGCCTCGTCCGTCATCGCCGCGCCGCCGTATTTGACGACGACGGTCTTTCCCGAGAAGGCCTGAATGTAGGGCAAGGCCTGAATGAGCGTTTCAGCGCGGGTTTCGTATTCGGTCATGTCGTGTACTCGGCGTTGATTCGAACGTAGTCGTAGGAGAAGTCGCAGGTCCAAACGGTCGCTGCGTGCCCTGCGGGGTTTCCGAGGTCCAATGAGACTTCGACTTCCTTAGCCTTCATCGACTCGCTGACCGCGTCCTTGTCGAAAGGAACGGGCACGCCTTGGGCAAAGAGGAGGTGCGGGCCGATCCAAACGGATGCCTTGTTCGCGTCGATCGGCTCCCCCGAACGGCCCGCGGCGGCGAGGATTCGCCCCCAGTTCGGGTCGTTGCCAAAGAGCGCCGTCTTGACGAGAGGCGATTCGGCGATGGTCTTGGCGATCGTTCGCGCTGGGCCCTGCGCGCCGGTAACTCGGATCGTCACGAGCTTCGTAGCGCCCTCGCCGTCAGCCGCGATCTTCTTGGCGAGTTCGCAGCAAACGACTTCGAGTGCCCGTTCGAGGGTCTCGTCCGAGTCGGGGGCCACCCCTGACGCTCCGTTGGCGAGGACGAGGGCGAGGTCATTGGTGCTGGTGTCGCCATCGACGGTTACGCAGTGGAACGTGCGATCGACCACCCTGCGCCAGACTTCCTGCAGGCGGGGAGTTTCGACTCGCACGTCGGTGGTGACGAACGCGAGCATCGTGGCCATATTGGGGGCGATCATTCCGCTACCTTTAGCGATCCCTCCGACGCGAAACCCCGCGCCGCGCCCCACAACCTCGACGGCAAAGGATTTGGGGACGAGGTCCGTCGTCAGGATCGCGTTGGCAGCGCGTTCGCTCGCCTCTGGGCTGGCTTCGAGGGCTCGTGTCGCGATCTCGATGCCGGTTTCCGCAAGCGCAAGAGGAAACTGCTTGCCGATCACACCCGTACTCGCCACGAAGACCTCGTTCGGGGAGTCCAATCCGAGAGCCTCCGCCACCCTTCGGGCCATCGCCAAATTCGCTTCCTTGCCCTCCGGGCCGTTGCATGCGTTCGCGTTGCCCGCGTTGCAGACGATGGCCCTGGGTCCCGCCTCCGGGCGTATGCCAAGGCACCAATCGACGCACCACGCCCGCACTAGGTTCTGAGTCCCCATCGCGCCGAAGGTACAGGGCAGGTCCGAGACGATCAGCGCGAGGTCGTCCTTGTCGGAAGCGCGTATCCCCGCTCTCGCCGCCGCGGCTCGGAAGCCACTCGGAGCGCACACTCCGCCTTCGACGGGAAGAATCGTCACGGCCATAATCCCTGCCCTTCGAGCGCGTGAGTCTCCGGCAGCCCCAGCATCAAGTTCAGGTTCTGGATCGCCTGCCCTGCGGCGCCCTTCACGAGGTTGTCGAGGGCGGAAATGAGAGTCACCCGCCCGGTGCGGCGATCCCAGCCCAAGCCGATGTGACAGGCGTTCGCGCCGAGCGTCGCTTTGGTCGAAGGAAACTCCCCGGGCGGGTAGAACCGCACGAAAGGTTCCGAATCGTAGTCGTCTTCGAAGGCCGCTCGCAATGAGGGCTCGTCGACGCCGCTACGGGGGGTCACCACGATCGTGCTCAGGATTCCGCGCGTCATGGGGATAAGGTGAGGCGTGAAGGTCACCCGGACTGCACTTCCCGCGAGGTCCGAAATCGCTTGCTCGATTTCAGGCGTGTGGCGGTGACTTCCCGCGACCCCATAGGCCCGAACGCTTTCATTGGCTTCGGAAAAGAGGTAGCCGGTTTCCATCTTCGACCTCCCCGCCCCCGAAACGCCCGACTTGGCGTCGATCACGATCGAATCCAGCTCAATCCATCCTCGCCTCACCAAGGGCGCAAGCCCAAGAATCGACGCCGTTGGGTAGCAGCCTGGGTTCGCTACGATCCGGGCAGATCGGACCTCGTCGCGTCGCAGTTCGGTAAGTCCGTAGACCGCTTCGGCGAGCAGGTCCGGCGCCGAATGCTCCAGCCCGTACCACTCGGGATAGGCCGCGGGGTCCTTGAGACGAAAGTCCGCCGAAACGTCGACGAGCTTCCTTCCAGCGGCAACGAATTCGCGGGCCAGCCTCATTGCGACGCCATTCGACTGTGCGAGGAACAGGAATTCGCACGCTTCGATGGCCCGTCCGACGTTCAAAGACTCGAAGTCGGGCAGGCGCGCCCGCAGACCGGGGAAAGCCGCGTGAGCCGGTTTGCCGGAGTGGGAATCAGAAGCAAGGTAGGTGATCTCGACCGACGACGAGGGCGCAAGGAGGCGGCAGATTTCTCCGGCAGCATATCCGGCAGCGCCGAGAATCCCGATTCTTGGAGTGACGTTAGACATGGGACAAGCTCAATTTGAACCTCAGGAGCGCGCAGGACCTCAGGGACAGCGCAGGAAACCCTCTCGCTTAGGCAGTCGCTCCATGAGTTGCTCCACCGCCTCCGCGGCCCCGACTTGCCCGTGAATCACCGCTCGTGTGGCCTCAAAGACGGGCATGGCGATGCCGTGCCGAGAGGCCAGTTTACCGGCGGCCTCCGCGGTTCCGACGCCTTCTGCGACTTGCCCCACGCGGTCGAGAGCCTCGAGGAGAGGCGCGCCCTCGCCGATGGCCCTTCCGACCCGGTAATTGCGGCTCAGCGTGCTTGCGGCGGTCGCGAAGAGGTCTCCGACCCCCGCGATCCCCATAAACGTCTCCACCCTTGAACCCATCGCGAGGCCCAGCGAGGTCATCTCGTGCAGGCCGCGAGCGAGGAGCGCGCCTTTGGTGTTGTCGCCGAAACCGAGCCCGTCGGAGATTCCGGCTGCGATCGCGAGAACGTTTTTCAACGCGCCCGCGAGCTCGACGCCGACCCTATCGTTGCTGAGGTACACGCGATAACTCGGCCCGATGAAGGCATCGCGAACGTACTCCGCCACCTCGTCGTCCTCCGAGGCCGAGACCGCCGCCGTGGGTATCCCCCGAACGATCTCGATCGCAAGGTTGGGACCCGAAAGAGCGGCGAGCTTTGCTGCGGGCCTCACTTCGGAGAGAACGTCTCCAAGCAACCTGCCCGCGCCGTCGAGACCCTTCGAAGCCACGACCACTTTCGAGGGATTCTCTGGGATCAGCGACGCCGCCCAGCGAATCCCCGGGGACGGCACGGCGATCACCCACAGATCGACTTCGCCTAGCTCGCCGAGGCCGGTGATCGCTTCGACGCCTTCCGGAACCGAAAAGCCGGGAAGGTAGTGCCGGTTCTCGCGGAGGTCCCGGATCGTCGCCAAATCCGAGGTGTTGCGTCCGAACAGCCCGACGCTAGCGCCTTTTCGGGCAAGCAGGATCGCCAGGGCCGTGCCCCAACTACCCGCCCCGATGACCGCCACACGCATGGCGCGAATTATACGGGAAGGGCGACCCTAGCCGCCCATCACGTAGCGAAGCCTCGCCCAGGAGACGTGGCGGTAGGAGTGCGCTTTGGCGAGGTCGACCCGAGCTTCTTGTTGGTCCGCCAGAGCCGTAGAAAGCTCGGCGCGGATCGTCTTGCCTTCTTCATATCGGAGCTTCGCAATCCGGTAGGCCTCGTCCGCCGCGGCCACTCTCGCGTTGGCTGATTCGAGCAAGGCCGCCGATGCCGTCCACTTCGCCCATTCGGCGCTGACTTCGGCCCGAAGGGTGTTCTTCATCGCGGCGACTCGCGCATCGGCCTCGATCCCCATTCGCTTCATCTCGGCGGATTCGTTCCTTCGCATCGAACCGTCGATCAGCGGGAAACTCAGGGTCAAACCGACCTGGCTCCCGGTCCTTGCGTCCATCGAAGTTCCGGAGAATATCTGGTCGCGAACGGCGAAGGCAGTGAGTTGGGGCAGTCCGCTTTGCTCGACTTGGCGGGCGCGGCCTCGAAGTTCCTCTGCTTCTCGCTCCAAGACTTCGACCTCGGGCGAATGAGAGTAGGCCCATTCGACCGCCGCTTCCAAGCTCTCGGGAACCTCCATCGGCACATCCCAGTCGCCCACGCTTCCGCCGATCAACTCCGCGCCGCAACAGGCTACGATCCGCGCGTAAGCGCCTTCGAGTTCGGCGCGCGTAGTCGCCAGAAGCCCTTCGAACTTCGCGCGGTCGGCAGCGGCGCCATAAACAAACGCCTCTGGCAGCTTGCCCGCCTCGAAGAGCGCGCGGGTGACCCGCTCAATCTCTTCTGCGGACTCTAGCGAAGCTTCGACAGCTTTGACCTCGTCTTGCAGCCGTAGCGCCTCGGCGAATTCGGTCCGCACCTCGAGTTGGAGGTCGAGCCAGGCGATTCCAAACCGTGCTTGAGCCCGGGCGATCTCGCTCTGGCCGATCCGCCTCGCCGTGGCGTCTTGCCCGCCAGAGAACAGCTTCCACGAAAGCATGGCATTCATGCCTGAGCCCGATCCTCGGAACATCTCGAGCCCCGAACCCACGTCCATCGCAATCCCTTCCGTCCTGCCTCCATACAGCATGAGATCGACCATCGGGCGGTAGGGCGAGGTGAGCTTGGCCGCCCTCGCCTTTGCCGCTTCGACGTCGGCGTTCGCCGCAGCCATGATCGGATTGAGCTCTCGCGCCAGGCGTTCGGCCTCGCTCAGCGCAAGCTGGGCAAAGGACCACGAAGGCAGCAAGAACAAGAGGAGCGTCAGTCGTTTCATTCGGAAGCCTCCACAGGGGGAAGGGTCGAGGGGTCACGTTTGAGGATTCTCACCTGAACCCAGCGGATGATGTCGTCCACGACCGTGTGCATGATCGGGATGTCGAGCAGCGAGAGAACGGTTCCCACGATCAGTCCGCCCACCACGACCGTGCCAAGCGGCTGATAGGCGTCGAGGCCCGATTTGGGCGCGAACCCGATTTGGGCCATGACGAAGATCGTGATGATCGCAGTCATGAGAATGGGCCGAAGTCGCTGAGGGCACGCCTTTGCGACCGCTTCGTTTCTCGGCACTCCAGAGTTGCGGTATTGCAGGATGAGGTCGATCAGCAGGATCGCCGTTACGATGTCCATCCCGCTGAGAACGATGACGCCCAACAGCGACACTGTCGAGAACGCCTGGTGCATGAGCCACAGCATGAAGAGCACGCCGCTGAGCTCCAGCGGAAGGCTGAAGACCATCTGGAGTGGCTGGAGAAAGCCACCGAACTGCGCCACGAGCACGAAGTACATCAGGATCAGAGCCAACACGAGCCCGTAGATCATGACCCGGAAGCTGTCCATCATCTGCGTCATGTCGCCGCGGGCTTCGATGCTGTACCCAGGGGGCCAGTTGAGCGCCGACATCGCGCGCATTTGCACGTCCATCGTCGCGTCCATGCTGGGGCGGCCGTCCTTGCGATAGTAGCCGCCGAACGAGATCACGCGCCGAAGCTGGTCGTGCTCGATCAAGCTGGGAGCGGTGCGTTGTTCCAGGTGAACGAGTTCGAGAAGGGGGATCTGTGAGCCGCCCATTCCGGTCACGAACATCCCTTCGAGGTCGGCGACCGAGTCGCGCTGCTCTTCGTCGAATCGAACCTGGACCGTCGTAGGACGGTGGGTGCCCAGGCGGAAATACTCCTTCGTAAATCCACCTCGCAGGGCGTAATACGCCTGTTGGGCGAGCGAAGCCGGTGCGAGTCCGTGCAGCGCGGCCTTGTCCTTATCGACGACGACCGTGTACGTGGGCCGCGAGAGCTCCCAGTTGAGGAACGGCTGGGCGATGTCGGGCTTGCCCGTTCTCGGGTTCAACGACTCTTCCTGGGCGATCCGCAGCACCTCCTTGCCCATTCGGTCCAAGAGCTCGAAGTCCTTGCCCACGATCACAAGCGCGACCGGCGCGAGCGAAGTCGCCATTACGTCGCTTCCCATCTCCTTGATTTGAACCCGCCGGATTCCGTCGATCTCCTTCATCGCTCGGTCGTAGACCTTGTCGACGATCTTCCAAACATCCGGCCTACCCGAATCCTTGTCGCTGAGGGTGATCATCCCGGAAGCGGAGTTCAACTGGTTCATTTGGTAGCCGGTGAAGTAGGCCCCTCCGGTGGTCATGCCGGGACCGCCCTCCATGCCGATCTCCAGGCTGACGTTCTTGATCCAGCCCTGCTTGCCGCCCTCTTCGATGAGGATTTGGCCGAGTTGCTCGGCGGCTCGCTCAGTTCTGGCGTAGGAGGTCCCCGGCTTCATTTCGAGTTGAACGCTTGCCTGACCCACGTCGGCGAGCGGCATCATTTCAGAACCGATGAAGTAGTACAGGGTAAAGCCGAGAACGACGGTGATCCCGATCCGCACGAAGTTGGCGAACCGGTGCCGGAGCATCCACCGGATCAGCCGTTCGTAGGCGGATTCGAGTCGCACGAGGCGATTTTCGAACGGCGCGAGGAACAGTTTGCTGAACCACGTTTTCGGCCTCGTTTCGGGCAAGGTCATGAATCGCGAACACAAGGTCGCTGTGAGGGTCATCGACACGATGTAGCTTGCGACGAGGCCAAAGATGATCGGCCAGCAAAGGCCCTCGAACATCAGTTGGGTGATGCCGCCGCTGAGCATGAGAGGGATCAGGGCGACGATCAGCACGACCGTTGCGGCAAGAACGGATCTGCGGACTTCGGAAATGCCGTCGATCGTTGCCGTTTTGCGGTCCTTGCCCATCCTGAGGTGTCTTTCGACCGCGTGAATGTCGATGATCGCGTCGTCGACGAGCCTTCCAATCGCGATCAAGAGGCCGATGAGTGTGCTTGAGTTAAGGCTCATCCCCAGCGGCGCCATCGCGAGCAGGGCCATCCCCAGGGACACCGGGATCGCTGTGAGCGCGATCAGCGTTCCCCGAATCTCTCCGAGGAAGAAAAGGACGGCAAGCCCCGTGAGGATGATCGCGAGGATCAACTCGTGCTCCATGTTCCCGAACAGCACGTCCACGAAGCTGGCGTTGTTGTAGGCAGTCTCCAACTTGATGCCGGGGAACTCCTCTTCCAACTGCTTGCTGGTCTTCAGCACGGCTTCGATCGTCGTCGGTGAACTCGCGTCGGGGTTTTGCAGCACGTTGACGAGGATCGCGGTCTCCATCTTGTCGCCGCGGATGTGCCGGTAGCCCGATCGCGGTTCTATGTAGGTATCGAGCACGGTCGCTACGTCGCCCACACGAACGACGCGGTTGCCTGAGGCTTTGAGAGGGTACTTCTTGACGGATTCGGCCCCATCGGCCAAGGAGTCCACGCGGAGGATGGGCTCCTCGTCGCTGGAGGTCAGCACGCCCGCTGGCGCGGCGACGTTCTGCCGGTCGATCGCCTCAGTCACGTCGAGGATCGACAGCCCAAACTGCTTGAGCTTGTCCCGGTCGACGCGAACCTGCAACTGGCGTCGGTATCCGCCGAAGGTCGAGACGGTGTAGACGTTGCGGTGGGCGGACTTGAACCGATTGATCAACTCGTTGTCCGCGAGCTCGCGCAGCCGAGCCAGCGTCCAACCTTTGGATTCGTCGCCCGTCAACGACAGCGAAAGCACGGGCAGATTGAGGGGATCGACTTTGACGATCCAACTTGGCTTGAGGTTGGCGTCGGTCATCGGCAGGTCGCCCTGCACCACGTTGAGCAGGCTTTGCACCTCGGTCTGCGCTCGCTGCATATCCGCGCCATAGGGGAACTCCAGAACGACCATGCTGAACCCGTCTTGGCTGATCGAGCGGATGTAACGGACGTTGGCGATGTTCACCATTCGCTGCTCGATCGGCGAGGAGAAGTAGGTTTCCATCTCCTCGGCCGAGAGCCCCGGCATTTCGGTGACGATGCCCAAAAGTGGGCTCTCGACATAGGGCATGAACCGGCGAGGCATATAGGAGAAGATCGCCAAGGAGCCCAGCAACAGCATCGAGAGGAAGAACGCGAGCACCGAGTACGGGTGCTCGACCGACCACCTAACGACCTTGTACCCCAGACTCTCCCGCGTTTCTTCGGGTTGAGGTTCGAGGCTCATCTCACTCCCCACCCTTTTGAACGAGGTCCATCTTGCATTTCGGGCAGGTTCCGGGGTCCGCGCTTTGAACCTCGGGGTGCATCGGGCAGTAGTAAACGCCCTCAGGCACGTCGTCGACCGACACCTTGGAAGCCTCACTTGCCGAATGGTCGTGGCCTTCGGGCACCCCTGCAGCGGCGGGGAGTTCCTTGGGGCCGTTTTCCCCCCACTCCATCGCTCTTACGGGCGCGCCGGGGAACAAGCCCGGAATCCCCGCCCAGATGACTTGATCGGTCTCGGCGAGGCCTGAGGCGATCGCCGTATGCGTCTTGCCTTGCGCCCCTAACCGCACCTTTCGAGCCTCGGCGACATGGTCTCCGGTCCCTTTGCGCGGCACGAGGTCCATCTTGCACTTCGGGCAAATCCCTGGCCCGGGCTCGCTGACTTCAGGGTGCATCGTACAGGTCCAATCGGTAGCCTCGCCTGAACTCTCGGCCTCGCCCATGACCCAAACGAACGCGTTGCCGTCGGCGTCGTATTGAATCGCTGAGTTGCGGACTGAAAGCGCGTCTTCCGGCCCGCCTAGAAGGCTGAGCGTTGCGTACATGCCGGGAAGCAGCGAATGATCCTTGTTGGGGACGAGCGCTTCGACGCGGAACGTACGGGAGTCTGCGGACACGACGGGAAAGACGCTGGTGACGGTAGCCTCCCGCGTCGTGGAGCCCGTGGTGATGAGAACTCGCGTTCCGGCGCTGACCTGGCTCGCGAGGGTTTGAGGAAGCTCCGATTGAACCCGCACGGTGTCGATGGCTCGAATCTGAAACACCGGCTCGCCGGGCATCACGACCGCCCCCGGGCTCGCGGCACGTTCCGAAACGACTCCATGCGACAGGGCGCGGAGATAGCGATACTGGGAAAGGGTCGATGCCGACGCTGCCGTACTTTTGAGCGCCTCCCTTTCGGCTTCCTTGGCTCTGGCCTCTTGTTCGGTCTTCTTCAGCCTAGCGGCGGCTTCGTCGACCTCGGCCTTCGCGATATGTTGGGTCTCGCTCGCTTCTTTAACGGCGGCTTGGGCAGCTTCGACCTCGGCCTCCATGCTTCGGGCGGCCTCGAACCTCGCTTCACGTTCGGCTTGGGCGGCTCGCGTCTTGGCCACGCTCGATTCAAACTCGCGCTCGGCCATCTGGCGCTCGTCCAAGGAGATCGCTCCTGCCTCGTGCAGCCTTCTCGCGCGGCCTACTTCGGCCTCTGAGTATTTGAGCGAGGCGCGCGCGTCAAGAATCGCTTGCTCGGCGGCTTCAAGTTCGCGCCTGGCTTGGGAATGACGGGTCTGAGCCGACCTTGCGCCCGCCCTTGCCCGTTCGACGGCCGCTCCCGAGGCAGAGAGACCGGCGCGGGAGCGCGCAAGCGAAGCTCTCATGCTCTCGACTTCGCGCTGCATCGCGAGGGCCATGGAGGACCCGGCTCGGGCCATCCATGTCGATTCCCCGCTCATCGCTGCGAACTCATCGGCCTCGATCTCGGCAAGGAGTTGCCCCGGAACGACGCGGTCGCCGGGATACACGAGCGTTCGTTTGATCCTGCCCGGAATCCGAACCGCCACCGACTCGTCGCTGAAGGCGAAGACCTCAGCGGGGAAGGAGGATTCGGCGCTTACGGACATCGTGACCGGATGCTCGGCCGCGACCGGGTGAACCCCTGGAGGCGCCTTCATAGCGGTCATGTCCATCGCTTGCGCTTCGATGATCGTCATCGCGCCCGGCGTACGCTGGGTTTCGACGATCCACATGACGAGGTAGAGACTGCCCAAGAGCAGCCCAAGGGTGAGCCAGTGGTGGCGAACAAATCGGATTACGGTTTTCATGCGATCTCTCGATGGCTTTCGGGCTGAGGCCGCTCGCACGGGTTGCGTGGGGAGCGCAGCAAAGCCCGAGGTCGGGGCAGCACTTTATGAGGCGCCGCGGACGACGATCGAGCTATCGAGAGGGGGGAGCGCGCAACGAAGGGGGGCTGTGCGTGCGCGATTCGATGGGACCCGAAATCCCAGACGTTCGAGGTCGAACGCTCGGAGGCCCGGACAATCTGACGCCGCTCACGCCTTCCTCCAAGACGGCTGAAACCTCTTGGGGGAGCTCGACCTTGAGCGCGGAAGCCGCTTGCAAGTTCAGATCGGGGTCGACCGGCATCCAGCACCCACAGCCATCGGAAACCGGAGGCAAGAGGGGTAGGGACGATTCCTTCGACTCGCAGCAAGGGTCGGGCGATTTCGTTTCGACCGCATTACAACAGGGCATGTCGCACGGCGGTGCGTCGGAGACTGCGCTACCCCGTAAGGGCAGGTGCGGCGTAAAAACGAGCGCCGCCAGAGCAAGGCCTTGCCATAAGACTTGGGCGAAAGGGGCCATCAGTTGCGTTTCTCAGAATGATTATGGGCTAGTTTCGGTTCCCTCACCCACGATTTTCTGTTTCGCTCGCGGAACGCAGACCCGATCCGATCTTCTAAACTGATACGGGAACGCTCACGAAATGCGCTTGAAGTTGATGGTTTCGATGCTGACGGTCGGGGGACTGATCGGCGCCGCGCTCGCTGCGGACCACGCTCTCGTGGTTGGGGTGGGCCAATATCCCTCGTTGGAGCGGAGCGAACTGAAGGGTCCCCGGCAAGACGCCGAGGAGTTTGCGGCGTTTCTCAAGAGTAAGGGGTTCGAGGTGACCTTGCTTCTCGACAGCTTGGCTACGCGCGGCGAGATACTGGGCAAGCTGGAAGAACTCTCCAAAAGCGAGGAGCCCCTTGGAAGGTTCGTCTTTTACTTTGCGGGCCACGGCACGCGCTCGCTCTCAGGCGATTCGGCGCTCCTGCCCTATGACGCGGAGGATTCCTCGCCGGGGCACGACATCCGGGGCAAGGACCTTGCGGCAGCGGTGCGCTCCATCCCGGCCTCGGCTCGGACGCTCGTTCTCGACTCCTGTTTTTCGGGCGGAATGCTGTATTCGAGCAAGACGATCGGGAGGACGTGGACTTCACGCTACTACGTTCGCAACCCGGTCGGCGCAAAGGGTCTGGATGTTCAGCCCGTCGAATCGAGCGCGGCAGCCGGCACGGCTCTCACGGCCGACTCGGACCTTTGCTACGTCGCGGCTTCGAGACACAACGAGCAAGCGCACGAAGACGTAATCGACGGGCGAACTCGCGGGATATTCACCTACTACCTCCTGAGTTCGCTCAAAGCCGACCCGAAAAGCTGGGGATCGGTGCAGTCGACGGTCTCGTCCCAAGTCGCCCGGCACACCGACGACCTGCAACACCCTTCGCTTTCCCGCGGGTTCTCATCGACCCCTACTTTCGAGCCGAAAAGGCAAGAGACGGCCTCTCCCACCCTGGGGGGAACGCTCCTCGATCAGTACACCATCGACCATTTCGACCCTGAAAAGCTTCGTCTCACCATGGACCCGAACGTCACAACTCTCCGAGTGGGAGACCGACTCAGGTTCTACGCAAGGGTTGGGGCTCCGGGCTATCTCGTGCTTCTTGAGCGGGGGACAAGCGGAAAGATCCAACTCTTGCGGCCCCTCGCGGGGGAAGCGGTCGAGGATTGCCGAGTCGATGAAGGTGACATCGTACGGATTCCTCCTGCCGGGCGGTCGTTCGCGCCGGACGCGGTGGGCCACGAGCGGATCAAAGGCATCCTCTTTACCAGCCGGGAGCAAGCAGCGGCGCTGATCGAGGCGTTTCCCCGGGCAGCCTCGAAGGGGTTCGACGTGATCGAGGCCGCTCAAGTCCCGGTGAAGGCTTCCGAATCAGGGCCGTCTGGGTTCTATACGGCCGACTTCGTGTTTGAGGTGATCCCGAAGGAGGAGCCTGCGCGGAGCGGAGCGAGCCCGGCGAGCTTTGCGATGCTTCCCTTACTGGTCGCGGCTACGCTCAAGACGAGGAGCCGGAAGCAAAGGGTCACCCGGCGCGATCCCTGAGCGATTGGAGCCGCTCCGGTTCATTCTGGACCAGCCAAGGGACCTTCGAAAGCTTTTCATGGGCTTGGGCAAAATGCGCCCGGGCCTCGTCCCTGCAGCCCCAAGTCCAAAGGCACTCGCCGATTTCTTCGTCGACGAAGCCGTCGTCCGCCTGACCTTCGATGTCCCGAAGCCGCGCGAGCGCTTCCTCGACCCTCCCAAGCGACCTCAGGCACCGGGCGACGCACCACTTCGCAATGCGGGTGGGTTCGGCCTGACCCTGCGCAAGCCTTGCTTCGAGGGCTCGCTCAAAGGCCACGAGGGCTTCTGAAAACCGCCCGGCGGAATGGTGGGTCCATCCGATGTTGTTGAGAAGCGAGGCAGTCCAGCGGCGGGCTTTGGGATCGGCCGACTCCGAAGCCAATTCGAGCGCTTTCTGGTTCCAAGCGAGGGATTCGGCCTCGTCGGAGACGATTGCGATCATGTGTGCGGCGTCGATGGCGAGAGCTTCTTGTCCCCTGCGGCGGGCGCCTGCCCACGCTTCGAGGAAGTGCTGCCGGGCCTCCTGGGGGTTGCCGCTGGAGTTCTCGATCCGCCCCCGCTCGATCTCGACCCACGCGCTCGCCGAAGACTCAGGTGGGACAAGTTCGGCGGCTTCGTCGAGAACGGAGCGTGCTTCTTCAAGCTTGCTCTGAAGGCCGAGGGCTCGGGCGATTTGGGTCAGGACTTCCACCCGAAACGCGGGGTCAGCCTGAGCTTCTGGCGTGTCCAACACGCCCCGGAAGCGCGACTCGGAAGTTACCGGGTCGCCGAAGTCCCATAGGAGGCTGAGATCGGTCTTGTCGCTCATTTTTTCGGGACGATTCGGATCGGGGTCGCGAGCGTGAAAGCGCGTCCGGCACCTTCGAACCGGGCTTCGAGGAAGAACGCGACGGACCTTTCTCCCGGCTTGGCGACGAACGAAGCCGAGGGGCCGTCCTCGAGTTCGCGCGCGCGCCACACGCTGGTGCGGAAGTCGAGCGAATCTTCCTCGGCGACCCATACCGTCCAAGCGCGCGGCTTCGCGCCCTCAGCACGGGCTTCGTAGGTGTTCGTGTCGGGGTTCCACCGCCCTCTCACTTCAGGCAGCGCGCTCTTCCTCGCCGCCGCGTCGGCAAACGCGCCGATCGCCGCAATCGCCCTTTGCCCGTCGCCAAGGCTGTGGCCTGCGTTGGGAGTGATCGAGAGGGCCTTCGGGCTAGGGAGCCGATCCCAATAGAGCCGCGTAGCGTCGGTGGCCCAGTAGCGGTCGTTTGCGCCGGTCAGCGCCAAGATCGGAACGCGGATCGACGCAAGGGCGTGAACGGGATCGACGGCCCTTTGAAGCTCCTTGCCCCGATCGGTTTCTAAGGCCTGTTGAAGCCCCAACTCCGTGTAGTCGCCGATCATCTCGCTATAGCCGCCCCAGAGTTCGAGTTGCCGCTTAAGTTGGGACGGGAAATCGAGGAAGTCGAACACCGCTGGGGCGAGGCCGATGACTCTGGGATCGCCTAGCGCGCCCACCAGCCACGTCGTCCATCCCCTCTTGCTCGCGCCGGTGACTACGAACTTCTTGGGCTGAGGATCGAGGCTCGCTTCCCCCGAAATGCGCCCAGAAAGGGCGTCCATCGCAGCGGCAGCGGACTTGGCCATCGGCATCAGCAGGGGCCAAGACGCATCGCCCGTGCCCATGTACTGCGCAAACGTATGCGCGATGATCTCGTCCTCCCTCATACCCCAGAGCGGCTGGTTCGGCACGTCGAACAGCATCGCGACGCGCATTCCCGAGGCTTCTGCCAGCGCGTGAGCTAAGGGCTGGTCGGAGCGGTCCACACGGTCGCCCGTGATCACCAACAGCACGGTATCGGTGTGGACGAGCTTCTTGGGCGAGACGACGACAAGGCTATGCGACCAAAGCCGGTCCTTCCATTTCTGGCTAACGAGACGGAACTCCGCCACCCCTTCTCCGCTGGAAACCCGCCGAAACGAGCGGTCGGGCTCGGGCGCGGAGACAAACGAATGCAGCGGGCCCTGCAAGGGAAGCGAAGGGTTTAGGAGTAAGCAGAGTGCGGCGAGAATCGTCATCGGCACTGGAAACTACTCGGCTAGCGGGGGCAAGGTTGCTCCGCGGACGTTCATTCGTCAAAAACCGCTGCCGGTCCCGGTCCCGATGGGTTGCCCCCTCCGGCCGACTCCGAAGTCGGGTTGGTAGGGGATCGCTTTGAGCCGCAAGAACACGTAGATCTCGCGGCCGGGGCGAAACCCGACCCGGTTGTCGATGACTTGCATCACGAGTTCGGCGCAGTGAAGGTCGTAGGTCAAGAGGTATTGCTGGGCTTCGATCTTCTTGAGGTAGCCATTGAAGTTGACGACCCCCGTAGCCCGCAGCCGCCCGAACTTGAGGCCCTCGAAGTACGCGTTGACCGCGCCCCATTGCTGGCGAAACCCGTCGTATCGAGCGCCAAGGCTGACGAAAGCCTCGTCCGATTGCCACCGCAGGTCGAACCGGAGATTGCTCCAGATCTGGCGCTGGGGGTCGTAAGAGGCCACGGATCGAAGCTCGAAGTTCTCGCTCGGACGCCACTCCGTCCTCGCCCCGACGAGCTGCCAGGGCGATACGTTGGGCCGGTCCTCTTGGGTGAAGTCATAGGAGGATTGCAGGCCGAGGGTCAGGTCGCGGGCCGCGCGGACGCTCAGGTCGCCGCTGAGAAAGTTGCTCTCTCCGACCCTATCGATGCTGAGCGGCGTGAAGCCCCGACTTTGAAGTCGGTTGTATCTCAGGTTGAACTGATGGGTCGTATCGAACGAATACCGTAAGGCCGCCCCGGTGAGGATGGAGTACTGCGCGGTGTCGTCGCTGTAGAACCCCTGGCGATATCGCGTGCTCCAACTGAGGCCCCACCTTCGTTGCATTCGATCCGGCTGCAGTGTCGAGAAGTCGAGGAAGCTTCTTGTGACGCGCTGCTTGTTGCTGGGGTTCATGAACTCGCCAATCGACAGGTCGAGTTGGAAAGGGGTCCTTCCGGCGGCCTTTGGCCCCATGAGCTTCTGGGCGCTCGTTCGAAACGCGAGCACGGGAGTGCGGTCGGACGCGCTGAAGAAGTTGACGGTCTCGCCGACTGGGATGCTGCGCTGATACTCGAGTTCAAGCGATCCCGCGCGAAGCTCTTGCTGGCCCCGAAATCGCACGTCCACTTGCTCGCGCTTGACGTTCGAAGTGGATTCGAACTTCGACTCGGAGGTCGCCCACCGAATGTCGAGATTGGTCCGAATCGAGCCTCCCAGCGACCGGACGTCCGTAAGCCCGAGGGTCTGCTGCAGCGACGAAAAGCTCGCCCCGTCATTGGTGCTGCGATGAAACGCGAGCCGAGTGTTGTTGCGGCCTTGGGGGAAGTTCATCTGCGCGCGCGTCGTGAGGTAGGTGTTCTCGGGGGCGTTGAGGTAGTTCTGACGTTGATAGTTGAGGTCGATCGTGAGGTCGTTCGGCCCAAAGACCTGGGCGTGTTGAGCCGTACCTTCGAGGCTTCTCTGGTCTCCTGTGAGCCCGTAGACCCGCAGGAAACCGGCCGAGCGTTCGGAGTCGTACTGGTAGCGTCCCCCCAAGCCCGTCCCAAGCTTGGTGAAGTAATCGAGGTAGGCGTCCGCCGCGTTTGGCCCAGCTACAGGGACTCCCCATCGGGTCTTGACGTAATACCCCTCGTCCCGGCTTTGCCCGACCTCGGGCGTGTAGCGCTCGTTTCGGCGGTCGATGGGGATGCTCAGGTAGGGGAGTTTGAGGATGCGGTGGTTCAGGACGGTCAGCTCGACTCCCCTCAAGATCACTCGCTTCTCGGGACGAACGACGATCGAGGAGCCCAGGACATGGAAGTGGGGATCCTTCCGGTCGCAGGTGGTGAAGTCGCCGTCGATGGTAAACACCTCACGCTCCGTTCCGTAGGCCTGACTGCCCCTGAGGTAGATGTCGTCTTGAGTCCGGCCCCCCAGCAACTTTGGGCGCAGCTCGGCCGAACCTTGAGTCACCCGGAAGCTCTCGGTGTCGAAATTGATCTCGATTGTCTCGCCTTCGAGAGCCGCGTCGGGGCCGATGAGCCTCGCGCCGCCCTTGAGGACGAATAGGTTCGACTCCGTGTCGCCTTCAATCTCGGTCGCGAAGAGATCATAGCCTTTGAATTGCGCTTGAACGCTTCCGCTCAGCTTGATCCTCGTTCCCGTTCTCGTCACGCTATCGGCCCGAAGGATGCGGATCTGGTCTTGATTTTCAGGCTCGGCTTGTCCCGTGCCTTGGCCTGGGGGAGACGCAGGCTGAGTGGGGGCTGTTCGGGACCTTTCGAGGGCCACTGCGACCGACTGCGGAAGCCATCCGAGGTGGGTTTGGGACTTGACAGTTGCGGCGAGGGCAAGCACGAGGAGCGCCGCGGGCCGCCTCATTCCAGCCTCCGAATCCCAACGAGACCGAAGACCAGAAACAGGACGTTCGGGAGCCACGCCGCCCAAAACGGGCTCAGAACGCTGCTTTTTCCGCCCAGGATTTCTGTGGAGATCACAAACGCGTTGTAGTAAAGGAACACCAGCAGAATGCTGAAGAGCACCCCCACGAATCCGCCACGCCTGCCGAGCCAAATGGCAAAAACGGGCGCGGCCAAGGCAAACACGACGCACGAAGCGGGGACGCTGTACCTCGTGTGCAGCGCCACCTCGGCGGTCGTGGTGTCCCACCCGGCTTGCTTGCGTTGCTGAATCGACTCCCTGAGTTCTTCGAGGGTCTGTTCGGTGGTAATGGGTTCAAGGAACACTTCGTCGAGGCTGATCCGCTCGTTGATGACCAGATCTTCGACCGGCCTTGCCAAAACGAGCAGGTCGCCCTTAATCATGCGGAAGTAGGGCTTTCGCATGGTCCAGACCCCGTTGGTGTACTCGCCGGATTCAGCGGTATACAGCCACACCTCATCGACGCGCGGCCTTTCGATGAGCAAGATGTCTTGAAGGCGGATTGTGCCGGGGCCCGCGCGCGAGACTGACCCAAAGCTGGCTGAGTAGTTGCGAAGACGGATCAGGACGTTGTTCTTGAACTCCGGCACCCCGCCTGTGAGCGTCATATCCACCATCAGGCGGCGAGCCTCGCGCTCGGAGGTCGGCATGACCCGCTCCGCCAGGTAGAAGTTGCCGATGGCGACCAGAACTCCGAACGCGACGACAGGCAGAACGAGGCGGAGGATCGGCGTGCCAGCGCTCCGGACTGCGTTGATCTCAGCGTCGCGGGCGAGCCGCGAAATCGCCAGCGAAGCCGCAAGCGAGATTCCCACAGGAAGGGTGAGGTTCAGGAACTGGGGGGTCCGCAAGAGGACCAGCTTCAGCGTCGCCGAGAGTGGAAACGCGGCTGCGGAAACGTTCTTGAACTGGAAAATCAGCAGGTTCGCCTGGAACATGAGTACCACGGCAACGGTGCCGATCAGAAACGGCACGAGCAACTCCCGCAAGACGTATCGGTCGAGCTTCTTCACGAGGGACGGACGACTGGCTCCTTCATTGCGCTCAGGAAGGTCCAAATGGCAAGGGCGAGGAGCAGACCGATCGTGATGGCGGCGGCGACGAGCGGAAGCGTGAGAGCGGCGGTTGGGATGCCCACAACCGCGAACATGGCTGCCAGCCACGCCCAAGTCACCCGCCGCACCAGACCCGCCTTCACCCACCTCCCTTGGGCGTAGTCGAGAAGGTAGGGCGCGCCACAGGTCGTACAGTACATGGACCCCGGGAAGTTCGGAATCCCGCATTCCACGCACCGAATTCGGCGCGCGGTGGGCTCGCGTTTCTCCGCGTCCTGCCACTTATCGAGCATCCGAAGTTCTTCAGTAAACAGTCGCTCCGGCGCGCCCTGCAAGGCCTCGCGGGCGATCTCGATCGCGTGAGCGCGGATACCTTTGTTGTAGAGAGCCTTCGCCAGACGGAACTTCGCTCCCAGGTTATCGGGCTTGTGGGCGAGTTGTTCGTAGGCGCGATCGATCGCTTCCACCTCGATCGAGCCCATCTCCGAGCGGTTGATCGCTACCCGAACCACAGGCGCGAGCGCGATGGTGGCCACGGCCGCCATCACGAAGAGAGGGGGGAGGGAAGGGTGCGGAGGGTTTACGGTCAAGAAGCCCAGCGCCCCGGCGACGACGATGCCGACCAGGCCTTGCACGAAGTCGATTTCGGCTGTGACCATCCAGTGAACGAGGGAGATGATCCAGACGGCAAGGGGAACCCAGATGGCGCACCCGAACACCAGGATGTCCGGCCGTTCGATCACTACCAGCCACATAGCCGCTTCCCCATTGTCTCAGCGAGGTTTACCCGCAATGCTCTCCCCCATCCAGTTCTTGCCCGCGTCGGTGTGCGCGTCGCCTTCGTTGGGCTGCTCGGGTTCACCCCCCTTAGGCGAATTCGAGTTGAACTTAGGTTCCGTGCCCGCCAAAAGCCTCACGATGTTCGACTTGTGCCGATATGCAATGAATACGTTGAGGAGCACGAGGAATCCTACTACGATCGTCGGTTGGCCCCAGAAGTACGCCGCTGGAATCAGCGAAATCCCTGCCAGCAGCGAGGAAAGGCTCACATACCGGGTGGCGATCGCTGCCACCAAGAACACGGCCAGCCCGGTCAACGCGGTCCAAGGATGAAGCGCAAGGAGCATCCCCAGAGTCGTCGCGACGCCCTTACCCCCTTTGAACCTCAGCCAAGGCGAAAGGCAATGGCCCAACACCGCCGCGATGCCGACCGCGATCCCCCACTCTTGGACGTGGTCGACGAGGAGCGACTTGGCCGCCCAAACCGGAAGCGCCCCTTTCGCGACGTCGAACCCAAACACCACGAGCGCCCAGCCCCATCCCAGCGCCCTTTTTACGTTCGTCGCGCCGATGTTGCCGCTGCCGACCTGGAAGATATCGACGTTTTGGGCCCGAGCCACCAGCACGCCGAAGGGGATCGATCCCAAAAGGTAGCTTCCAATCAATAGCGCGGCAAACTGCATCCTCAAGCCCTCAGACGTTCTATGCCTTCAAGAAAGATGAGCCGAACTGCAGACGTGATGTGCTCGTGCTTCGCCAAGAACTCATTTCCTCTCTCGAATCCGAACGTCCACGCCAAACGGTCCAGCCTATCCGGGTTTTCCGGGACGATGTCGGTCGTCAAACCCAGCAAGGCCAAACGCTCTCGAAGGGTGAGCAGATGGCGCAGGCCTTCGGACAGCGCATCGAGTTCAACCGCGTTGATAAGTCGCGCTCTCGCCAGTTGACGCAGCCGATCGTCCAACCTGTGGAGCGTACCCGCCTCGGTGGCGGTGGGGTAGCGCATTTCGTGCAGGTGAACGAACCACTCGATGTCGCTCAGGCCCCCTACGCCCAACTTCACGTTCCTCGTTCGGTACTTCACCGTGACCCTCTCGGTCTCGATTCGCTTCTTCATGGCGAGGAGTTCTTGTAGCCGCTCAGGCGTAATCGGCAGGGCGTAGGCCGCCTTCACGACCAACTCGAACGCCCTGGACGATCCCCAAACGGTTCGGCACTCGCCCAGCGCAAACCTCTCCCACAGGTCCATCGCCGCGAGTTCGTAGGCAGAGAAGCCCTCGTAAGTTCGAACGAGCATTCCATGCCTGCCCTCGGGTCGAAGCCGGAGGTCGCAGTTCACGGGAATCCCGAACGAGCGCAACTCCCTCATCTCTCCCAAAAACGCTTGCGCTTGCTTCTCGTGCCCGCTCTCAGGCCCGCGGTCCTCCGCCAAGAACATCAGATCGAGATCGGAAACGAATCCGGCAGATTGATTGGCGTAGCTCCCCAGCGCCAAGACGTTGAACCCCGCGTTCAGCCGGTTCGCCACAGACCCCACTAGGCTGTCGTACACCCTCGATAAGGCATCCCAAACGGGGAAGTCGGGGGCCAATGTCCACTTGATCTTGAGCCTGTCGATGCAGCGCCGGGCGGCGGCCGCGATCTCGGCGAGGGAACCCTCGCCTACCGACTTGAAGTCGAACGATTCGCAGTCCAGGTCCTCTTCGATCTCGCCACTCAGAATCGCCTCGGTCAGGCCGACGTCTCGAACGCAACTGTCGATCGCCGCGGGTGACGCCACCGCGATTCGCTCGACTCTGCGGAGGCTGTCCTTGTTCACAAGCAGACTCTCGTAGAACCGGTCGGAATCGGGAAGGGAGTCGAACCAGCGGGCAAGGTCCGCCTTGGCGCGCGACTGGCCCTCCAAGACCTGGCCGCGGGCGGAGTTCGAGTCGGACAGGGGGCTGAGAAGCGCGGCATATCCTTCGCGAACCCCGGCCCGGACCTGCTCGACCTGCTGATGCAACTCGTCCCAGCTTCCGAACTCCATAACGGCCGCTAGCCGCTCGCGCGCTTGAGGGTGAGTGGGGAGGGAGTGCGTTTGGACGTCGCCTGCGAGTTGGCACCGGTGCTCGAGCTTGCGAAGGAACGTGTAGCCGCTGATGAGGTTAGCGGCGCGTTCCGGTGCGATCAGCCCGAGCCGCTCCATGTTTCGAAGCGCATCCAGGGTCGGGCGCTCTCTCACCTCGGGGACCTGGTGGCCCAAGATGAGTTGAAGGATCTGGGTGGCGAACTCCACATCGCGGATGCCTCCTGGCCCGCGTTTGAGGTCGTCCGGCCCGGCGTGAGTCTCTACGCGAGTCCTCATCGAGACGATCTCAGAGAGCCTCGCTGTGCTCCAACCGTGGCCGAAGCAATACTCCGCCCTCATTCCTTCCCATCGAAGTTTGAGTTCTTCGGGGCCGAAAACCGCGCGAGACCGGATCAGCGCCTGCAGCTCCCAGGTCTCGGCGTGCGACCGGTAGTAACTCTCAATCGAGCGCATGGAGGCCACCAGCGGCCCAGATCGGCCGTACGGGCGCAAACGCAGGTCGACCCGATACAATGCGCCGCGCCCCATCCGATCGGCAAGGGCGCGGTTGAGCATCTCGCAGGTCTTGGAAAGCTCGGCCTCCGCCGAGGGTTCGAGACCGTCCGGGCACACATACACTAGGTCGACGTCCGAACTGTAATTGAGTTCTTCGCCCCCCAGCTTTCCCATCGCGACGACCATGAGGTCTGGGGAGGGGCCCGAATCCTGATCCTGGGAGCCGCGCGCCTGCCGCGTGGCGGCCTCGAACGCAAGTCGAATGAGAGCGTCGGCCAGGTGGGATAGCCCTCGCCAAATCTCCTCTTGCCCTCGAATCCCTGCGAGGTCGCTCACGGTGAGAGGCAAGAGGGTCTTCTGCTTCAAGAAGCGCAGGCGGTCGAGGGTGTGGGAGTAGCTGGTGGAACTCGAAGCGAGGCGCCTTCCTTCTGCGAGCAGCTCCACGGTGTTCGGGACCTGCTGCAAGACGCGGGGGTCCGTGAGCAAAGTCGCAAGCTCGGGGTTCTGAATCACAGCGTCGGCAAGAGGCTGGCTCGCGCCAAGGAGCAACATGACAAGGGGCGTCAGTTGAGGAGTGGAGAGGAGGTGGGCGAGGTGCTCGTGCGGGTTCGAAGTCGCTCGAAGCCATCGTTCGAGGTTGCGCGCCGCCTGATCGGGGTCCGGGCACCTCTCGAACGACCTCGCAAAGAACTCCTGCAAATCCGAATGCGTCAGGCTCTCCAATCGGGCCCTGACCTTCGATGCCGCTTCTTCGTCCTGGAAAGTCGCCACTGCGATGAGTCCATGCTACACGAATCAAGCCTTCGGTTGGTGAGGCGGCCCCTTCTGACTCCCCCTGGCTGAACGTCCTGCTGGGGCATCCAGGCTCGATGGGTTGCCCGCTTGGTACCACGCGCAGAGGTCGGTGAGTTGGCAGCGGTCGCACACCGGGCGCGGAGCCTTGCAGACGGTCCGGCCGTGTTGGATCAAGGCCACGTGAAAGCGAAACGCGAGGTCCGGGGGAACGAGGTCGAGAAGCGCGTCGTGGGCCTTGGCTTCGCCGAGCGACTTCTCGATCAGGCCGAGGCGCCAACTGACCCGAAAGATGTGGGTATCTACCGGAATCGCCGGCATCCCCAAAGCGAAGCAGAGAACGATCGACGCCGTTTTGGGCCCCACGCCCGGAAGCGAAGTGAGCCACTTCCTCGCTTCGAGCATCGGCATTCCACGCAGGTTCTCAAGGGTGTAGTCCCCGTTCCGAACCGCGATTTCTCGCAACGCTCCCTGAATGCTCCGCGCTTTCTGGTTGGCGAGCCCGGCGGCCCGAATCGTGTCTCGGAGTTCTTCCGGGTCGGCGGCGACGACTTCGGGCCAAGTCGGAAAGCGCGCCCGCATTCGGTCGAACGCCGGAAACGCGTTGGCGTCGGCCGTGTGCTGCGTGAGGATGCAACTGACGAGTTCGCTGACGGGGTCGTAGATGGGCCGGGCGAGGCGGGCGCCGTAGTCCGATTCGAGCCTCGCGACGAGATCGCGAACCTGGCCCTCGTCCCAGCCCGAGCCCTTCCGCCTCTCGCGTCTCATCCCGCACGAGCATACTCAAAGGCGACGTGCCAGAATGGGCTACATGAAGGCGCTCGTGGGATTTGCCCTGTTCGTTTCTCTCCTGCTGGCCGGGTGCGCGGGGAACAAGCTCGTCGGCACTTGGGACGCCACCGGCGGCCCTGTTGCCATGAAGTACACCTTCGGCTCGGATGGGTCGATGAAGGTACTGGTCTCGCTTCCGCTCCCCACAGGGACTGCGGAGTTCACTGCGGTCGGCAAGTACACGGTCGATGGCGATAGCGTGACGACGGTCGGCGAGTCGGTATCCGTGAAAGGCGTAACCGGAGGGCTCGTGGACATGATCAAGTCCGAAGCCGAAAAGCAACTCAAGAAAGAGGTCAAGTCGAAGATCACTTGGGAGTCCAACGACCGGTTCACCCTCGATATGGACGGGCAGGTCGTTACGTTCAACCGGGTCAAGCAGTAGGCGGGCGTTGAACCCCATGCGAGTTCTCGTCACAGGCGGCGCGGGCTACATCGGTTCCGTGGTCACCGAATTGCTCGCCGAATCGGGGCATTCGGTGGCCGTGTTTGATGACCTTCGCTATGGCCATCGCGAAGCCGTGCATCCCTCAGCGACGCTGATCGCAGGCGATTTGCTCGACGCTCCCGCGCTCGATTCCGCGTTCCAGAGTGGCGGCTTTGAAGCGGTGGTCCATCTTGCGGCAGAGTCGAAGGTCGAAGAGTCCGTCCGGGACCCCTCGCTGTTCTACGAGGTGAACGCGCGGGGGACGGTTAACCTGTTGGATGCGATGGCTCGGCATGGCGCGAGAAAGATCGTTTTCTCGTCCACGGCCTCGGTGTATGGCGAGCCGGAGGCCACTCCGATCCACGAGGGCTTTCCGATTCAGCCGATCAACCCGTATGGCGCCTCCAAGCACCTTTGCGAGCGGCTGTTGCGCTTGGCCTCTCACGCGGGGCTTCAGCACGTTTCCTTGCGGTACTTCAACGCGTGCGGCGCTTCGACCCGATACGGCGAGTGGCGCGAAAAGGAGACTCACATCATCCCGATCCTGTTCGATGCCGTGCAGGGCCGGAGGGCGAGCTTCACGCTGTTTGGCGACGACTACCCAACGGCCGACGGAACTTGCGTGCGGGATTACATCCATGTTCTCGACATCGCCCAGGCGCATATCCACGCGCTGGCGGGGTTGGGCGATCTCCCGAGCGCGGTCTACAACGTCGGCGTCGGCAGGGGGTACTCGAATCGCGAGGTGATCGAGTCGGTCCGAAGGGTGTCCGGAATGCCGTTGGACTACGCCGTCGGACCCCGTAGATCAGGCGACCCCGCGGCGCTGATCGCAGACGCCTCGAAAATTCGCAACGAGCTCGGATGGCAACCCCAGTTCCAGGACCTCGATTCCATGGTTCGATCGGCCTGGCAATGGCGACTTCGGTTTCCTAACGGGTACGCCTCGTCATAATCTGTCCATGAACCGAGTTGCCGTCATCATGGCCGGGGGGTCGGGCGAGCGGTTTTGGCCGGCCTCCCGATTGCGCCGTCCCAAGCAACTCTTGCGGCTCGCCGATCCCGAGAGGACGCTCTTGGAGCAGGCCGTTGCGAGGATCGCGCCGCTTGTCGGTCCTGAAAACGTGATCGTAGCCACCGGCGCGCCGATCCGGGACGCGATCGTCGAGGCGAACCTGGTTCCTGAGGCCAACGTGTGGGCCGAGCCTTCGAAGAAGAACACACTGGGTTGCCTTTCTTGGGCCGCCGCAAACTTTGAGGCTGGCGGCAAGAACCCTACTTGGGCCGTGCTGACCGCCGACCACAGCATCTCCGACGAAGAAGCGTTTCGGAAGTGCGTCGAGATCGCTTTTTCCGCCGCGGAGCAGACTGGGGGCTTGGTGACGCTCGGGATCCCTCCTTCGAGGCCCGACACGGGATTCGGCTATATCGAGGTGGGGGAGACTGCGGGCCCGGGCGTCTCGAATGTCGCGCGGTTTCACGAAAAGCCGGACGAGATCACCGCGCGGGAGTACCTTCGAGCCGGCCGGTTTCTTTGGAACAGCGGGATGTTCTTCTGGACGCAGGACGCATTTCTGAGGGAGCTCAACGCGCATCGACCGGGAGTATTCGGGCTCATTCGAGCGCTCGCGGAGGCGATCCGCGCGGGCGATGGCGCGAGGGCGGCCGAGGTCTTCGAGGCGCACCCTTCCGAGTCCGTCGATTACGCACTGATGGAGAACACCCGGTCGGCCTACGTCGTAAGGGCGACCTTCGGGTGGGACGACTTGGGCGCGTGGGACTCGCTGCGAAGGTCATTGCCGCTCGATTCAGCGGGCAACGCCTTCGTGGGGGATGTTCTGAGCCTTGAATCCCGCAACAACGTCGTCTATGCCGAGATCGAGGGTCTCAAGGTTTGCCTTCTGGGGGTGGAGGACCTCGTCCTCGCCGTGACTCCCGACGCGCTTCTCTTGACGACGGCGCAACGGTCGCAGGACGTGCGCAAGATCGTCGAGGAACTCAAGAAGCGCGGCGGTCCTGTTTGACCCTTAGAAGTACCCGTCGCTGGTGTCGTATGCCGTGTCGAGGTACTCGGCGATGAACTGCTTGAGTTCCTCGACTGTGCAATCGGCGTGGCGCGGGATGACCCGGTAGAAGACGCCGTCCACGTCCTTACCCCCGAAAAGCTCCTGCTTGAACATGTCCCACTTGACGCCGTTCGTGCTTGGGTAGAACCCGCCAGGGCCGCGATAGAAGAATGCCGCGAGCTGTCCTCGCCGCGCACCGTCCATTTCTGTGATCGTGATCGGGACTTTGCCGCGCGTCTTGGTTTCGACGTTCTCCGTGTGCTGTTTGGAGAGCACCCAGCCTTGGCCTGAGAAGCAAACCCGCGGGTCGTGGAAGCTGGCGCGGCTCTGGCTCGCGATCAGGACCATATCGAACCCCTTCGCGGCGTCGAGATACAGCCGACAGACGATGCCGTAGGGCACGAGCAACTCGTAGGTTCGGTCGTCCATCCGGTAGGACTGGGCGGGATTCTCCGTACCGGGAAGGAAGATGAACTTCCCCACCTTCGTGGGGGCTTTCTGCTCCATCCATTCCTCGGTCTTGCTCGGCCGCTTGACCGTCACAGCCGAAATGTTGATCGCAATGCCCGCGACAAGCAATAGAGCGCCGGCGATGTACGCACGAGTCATCAATCCTTCCATCCGAGACCTCTTGCTATTTTGAATAGGATAAAGAAACAGATCACCAGCGTGATATAGCCGCTGTAATCGTGAAACGCCATTCCAGCGTCGTGGCCGTAGTTCTCGCCGACCAGCCCGATCAGGGCGATCCGGAGGCCGTTGATGAAGATGCACAGGGGCAGGATCACGGCGAACATTACTAGGTTCGCCCACCACCTGAGCCCGCCGATCAGAACGAAGAAGACCGTAAAGGCCGTCACGGCGACGATCAGTTTGAGGCCGCTGCACGGCACGCCGACATCGAGAACGAAGTTGTTCAGATAAATCGTGGTCGTTCCCGTGTCCATGAACGGCTGGAAGCCCGCGAGTTGGAGCATTTGGAACGACGCTTTGGTCGAAAGAATCTGCAGCGGGTTGGTGTAGACGTCGATGGCGAAGGTCCAGAGCGGCAGAGCAAAGCCCAAATACAGCACGGGGAGGCTGAGCGCGACCATCCACCGCCATCCGGCGACCAGCCAGATCGTGGCGAGAATCACCATCATCAGGCAGATCGAGAGGATCAACAAGATGTCGGCCGCGAACGCCGCTCGTGTCAGCACGAGGAGCCCTGCGAGCGGGATCAAGGCCACCCAGCCCGGCTTCACGGGAATGGTCTTCAGCCGGGGCCACCATCGGTAGATGATGAAGATGGAGATGATAGGAACCAGGAATCCGTGGCTGAAGTACCCGTCCTCGCTGTCCCAAAGATCGAGCAGATTCCGGAAGAGAGTCCAGAACAGCGCCGTGACCCCCAACGCGGCAATCAGGCCCGGCCAAAACGCCTTGGAACTCACGATGGTCTTCGTGAATGCCATGACTTGCTCGGGCACCGAAAGTCGGGGCGCCGTCGGCTCTGACTCAAGAGGCGTTGTGTTCGCCATCGTTATTCTTCCTTCCACCAGATCGCTTCGAATGCAAGATCGGGGCCAAATCCCACCCCCCCGACCTGAAAAGTCTACTTTACCTTTGCCTGTGCTTCCCCAATCCTACGCTTTCAACTCCCCAAAGATTCGCCAACCCTGTTTGGGTACAATCCCGCCGTCCATGGAGTCCCTCGCGCCCCTACCTGGCGTCTTGATCAAACCCCTGAGCAAGTTTGCGGACTCGCGCGGTTGGCTTACTGAGCTTTTCCGCGACGACGAACTTCCCGAAGGATTCCGTCCGGTGATGGGATACCTCAGCGTCACTCATCCGAAAGTCGCGCGCGGCCCTCACGAACATGAACGCCAAACGGACGGCTTCGCGTTCCTTTCGGGGCGTTTCGAACTCGTGTTGTGGGAGAACCGCAGCGGGCTTCAACCGAATGAGTTCCGGCTGATCGTAGGTGAGGAGAACCCGGTGTTCGTTTGGGTGCCGCCTGGGGTGGTTCACGCCTATCGCAATGTCGGCGAAACCGAAGCCTTCGTACTCAATTTCCCCGATCAACTGTACGCGGGCTGGGGAAAGGCCGAGCCTGTCGACGAGATACGGCATGAGGCCGATCCGGAGTCGCCGTTCCAACTATGAACTTACTCGTGGCCGGCGGAGCAGGGTTTATCGGGTCGCACTTTGCCCGCATGGCGCTGGAAAAATGGACCGACGCGCGGGTGATCGTCTTCGACGCGCTCACCTACGCAGGCAACCTCGATAACCTCAGGGACCTCTGGGCGCACCCAAGGTTCGCCTTCCATGCAGGCAAGGTCCAAGACAGTACGGCGGTCGAAGGCACGATTCGCGCGGAGGGGATCACCCATGTCGTCAACTTTGCCGCCGAGTCGCACAACGACCGCTCGCTGCTCGACCCCGGCGCGTTCATTCAAACCGACGTGTTCGGTGTGTTCGTCCTCCTCGAAGCCGTCAGGCGGCACGGCGTCGAGCGGTTGGTTCACGTCAGCACCGATGAGGTCTACGGCTCGATCGACTCCGGGCAGTTCACCGAGCAGAGCCCGCTCGAACCCAACACCCCCTACAGCGCGAGTAAGGCCGGAGGCGATCTCCTCTGCCGCGCGTTTCGAGTGTCGTTCGATGCGCCGGTCATCGTGACAAGGGGGGGCAATACCTATGGACCCTACCAGTACCCCGAGAAACTGATCCCCTTCTTCGTCACAAGGCTGATCGAAGGAAAGAAGGTCCCGCTCTACGGCGACGGCAACCAGGTGCGGCAATGGATTCACGCACGCGACCACGCCGCAGGGGTGATGGCTGCGCTGGAACACGGAGAGTTGGGCGAGGTCTATAACGTCGCCGACAGCAACGAACGCAGCAATCGCGAGGTGGTGAGGGTCCTTCTCGAAGAGACGGGCCGAGGTGAGGAACTCGTGAAGCCGATTCCCGATCCGCGCGGCGCGGCGCACGACAAACGGTATTCGATGGACGGGCAGAAGCTGCGCGCGCTCGGATGGCGGCCCGAAATGCCGTTCGAAGAGTCGCTTCGGGAGACGGTTCGGTGGTATCTCGCCAACGAAGGGTGGTGGCGGCCGATCGCGGAAGACCCGAAGTATCGGGAGTTTGTCCGGCAATACTACGGCCCCTCGCTCGGAGACGACCTATGAAGGCGCTGATCCTCGCCGGAGGCAAAGGCACTCGGCTCCGGCCCATCACGTTCTCGATGGCCAAGCAACTGGTCCCGGTGGCCAACAAGCCCGTCGTCGAATACGGGATCGAGTCCATCGCCGAGGCGGGGGTCAAGGACTTCGGCATCATCGTCGGAGACACCGCCGAGGCGATCAAAGAGGCGCTGGGCGACGGATCGCGGTGGGGGTGCCGGTTCACCTTTATCCCCCAGCCCGACCCTTTGGGTTTGGCCCACGCCGTCAAGACCGCGCGAACCTACTTGGGCGACGACGACTTCGTGATGTATTTGGGGGACAACCTGATCAAGTCGAGCGTCCGGGCGCTGATCGACGAGTTCGAGGCAAGCCGCCCCGCCGCGACGATACTGTTGACCGAGGTCCCCAACCCTTCCGAGTTCGGCGTGGCCGAGCTTGAGGGCGAAAGAGTGATTCGCCTCGAAGAGAAACCCGCTAGCCCCCGCTCGAACCTCGCGCTGGTGGGCGTGTACCTCTTCGACAAGCGCATTCACGAACACATCGACCGGCTTCAGCCCAGCAAGAGGGGCGAATTCGAGATCACCGACGCGATCCAGTCGCTGATCGACTCCGGGCTCCCGGTTCTTTCCCATACGATCACGGGATGGTGGAAGGACACGGGCACGGTCGAGGCGATTCTGGAAGCGAACAGGCTCGTATTGGAGGACCTTCAGCCCGAGATTCTGGGCGATGTGGACGGCGAAACCCGAATCGAGGGCAGGGTCAAGATCGGAAAAGGCACCCAAGTGCGGAACTCCACGATCCGCGGGCCGGTTACCGTCGCTGAGGACTGCGTGATCGAAGACAGCTACGTGGGTCCGTTCACGGCAATCGATGCGAACACCCAGGTGGTCCGAACCGAGGTCGAGCATTCGATCGTGCTTGCGGACTGCTCGCTGCAGGGCGTTCCGGGTCGGGTATCGGGCTCGCTCATCGGCCGGGGAGCGGTCGTGGAGCGGGCGGACGGCCTTCCGAAGACGACGCAACTCGTGCTCGGGGATTCGAGCCATGTAGTTTTGCCATGAGCCGTTTGGATTCGCTCGCGGGTGGCAATAATGAGAAAGGGGCCGGTTCGAGCCGGTCCTGTGTGCTGATATGAAGGTTGCAGTCATTGGAACGGGGTACGTGGGGTTGGTGACGGGCGTCGTGTTGGCCGAACTCGGCAACGACGTCGTCTGCGTCGACAACGACCCAGAAAAGATCGACAAGCTCCGCAACGGGATTCCGCCCATCTACGAGCCCGGCGTCGAGGAGATGCTGAAGTCGGGCCTACGGGATGGGTTCCTCTCGATTTCGGACTCGATTAGAGAGGCGACGAGGGCGAGCGAGATCGTTTTCATCGCGGTCGGAACGCCACCCGGCGACGACGGCACGCCGGACCTCACCGCCGTGCGCGCGGTTGCGGCGGAGATCGGGAAGGCCATCGACAAGTACACCGTCGTCGTCAACAAGTCCACCGTGCCCGTCGGCAGCGGCGAACTGGTCGAAACGATCATCGCTGAGCAGGGCGCGGACCGAAGTTCGTTCGACGTCGTCAGCAACCCCGAGTTCCTGCGCGAGGGCTCGGCGATCTACGACACATTGAATCCGGACCGCATCGTGATCGGCGCAAAGAGCCGCGACGCCGCTGTAAAGCTGGTCGAACTCTACGCCCCCATTGAGAAGCCGATGATCATCACCGACCTCGAAAGCGCGGAGATGATCAAGTACGCCAGCAACAGCCTTCTCGCCACCAAGATCAGCTTTATCAACGCGATCAGCCGGCTTTGCGAGCTTACGGGCGCGAACGTCGCCGACGTCGCCAAGGGTGTAGGGGCCGATAACCGGATCGGCCCGCAATTCCTCGGCGCCGGGCTCGGATGGGGCGGGAGCTGCTTCCCGAAGGACGTGCAAGGGCTCATCAAGATCAGCGAGCGGTACGGCTACGACTTTCGGCTGCTGCGCGAAGCGTGGAACATCAACTCGGACCAGACGCAACACTTCTTGCGCAGGATCGAATCAAGGCTGGGGAGCCTTGCCGACAAGAACATCGCCCTTTTGGGGCTCGCCTTCAAGCCCAACACCGACGACATCCGCTTCGCCAAGTCCCTCGAAATCATCGAGTACATCCTCGAACGCGGGGGCAACGTTACGGCTTACGATCCCGTGGCGGCTGAGCATGTGAGGGACCTGTACCCGAGCGTGACGTACGTCGATTCGGTGTACGAAGTGAGCGATCAAGCGGACGCGCTCGTGCTCGTAACCGAGTGGAACGAGTTCAAACAGATCGATCTCGACCGCCTCGGAGGGCCGATGCGGCAGCGTCTGCTGTTCGACGGGCGAAGAGTGTATTCGAAGCAACTCGCGGAACGGGCGGGCTTCGAATATTTCACCGTCGGAAGCTCGTAGCCGAGGCGATTCGAGGGCGTCGTGAAGATACTCCTGGTTCACAATTTCTACCAGCAGGCCGGGGGGGAAGACTCCGTTTTCGAGGCAGAGGGCCAACTCCTGGAGGAGCGGGGCCATGAGGTCCTCCGATTCACCGCCCACAACGACGCGATCCAGGACATGAGCCGGTTGCAGGCCGCCAGAGCCACCTTATGGAACGGCGACATGTACTCCAAGATCGCCGAGGTAGCGGCCGGTTTCCGACCCGACGTGGCGCACTTCCACAACACCTTTCCCCTGATCTCCCCGGCAGGCTACTACGCCGCGCGGGAGCAAGGGGCGGCGGTGGTGCAAACCCTCCACAATTTCCGGCTCGCCTGCGCCAACGCGTTGTTTTTTCGTGAAGGGAAGCCGTGCGAGGACTGCTTGGGGAGGAGTTTCGGGTGGCCTGCGGTGCGCCACGCCTGCTACCGGGGGAGCCGCCTCGGTTCGTTCGTGACGGCGCTGATGGTCAACCGTCACCGAGCTAGGGGGACATGGCAGCGGGCCGTCGACCGATACATCGTCCTGACGGAATTCGCGCGGGAGAGGTTTGTCCGGGCGGGACTCCCCGAACCGAAGCTGGCCGTAAAGCCGAACTTTGTGCCCGACCCCGGCGTGGGGACTCATGAGGGCGGCTACGCGCTGTTCGTGGGCCGCCTGTCGGTGGAAAAGGGGGTCTCGACGCTCTTGGACGCTTGGAAGATCGTTGGGGAGAGCCTTCCCTTGAAGATCGCCGGCGACGGCCCGCTCGCTGCGGAGGTCGGCGCTGCCTCGGGTTCGGGTGGGGTGGCGTGGCTGGGGGCAAGGCCGAAGTCGGAGGTGCAAGACCTGATGCGGTCCGCCACGGTGCTGGTGGTCCCATCCATCTGTTACGAAGGGTGTCCGATGGCGCTGGTCGAAGCCAAGGCGTCGGGACTTCCCGTCGTGGCTTCGGACTTGGGCGCGATGGGAACGATGGTCGAACCTCGAAAGACGGGGCTTCTCTTTCGCGCGGGTGACCCCCAAGCCCTCGCGGAGGCGGCGCTCGAAATGGACCGCGATCCCGAGTTGCGCCGAGTTTGCGCCGAGGGCGCTCGTTTGGACTACCTGCGGGCCTACAGCCCGGACGCCTCCTACCAATCGACGCTCGAAATCTATGAGGCGGCCCTAAGCGAGTTCAAGTCGAAGAAATAGCGTCCGCCTACCCAGCCCGTGCCTGTTCGCGGATCGCGATCAGTTCCTTCATCAAGCCGTGCAGGTCGGGCGTCCGTTCGGTGCGTCCGAAAGCGTCGTGCAGGTCGGAATAGAGTTCATAGAGCCGGTCGTAGGCGGCGAGGGAAGCGGGATTGGGGACGTATTGAAGGGCCTGGACCCGGGTCATCGCCTCGATGGCGGCAGGTACGTCGGGGTGAGCCCCTCCGACGACCGATCCCATGATCGCCGCGCCGAGTGCGCAGGTCTGTGCCGAACCGCTGAGCTTCATGGGGCGTTTGCACACGTCGGCGTAGATCTGCATCGTGAGGGGGCTCTTCTCGGCGATGCCTCCGCAGACCACGATTTCTTCGATCTTCACCCCGTACTCGGCGATGCGCTCGATGATCTTCCGCGCGCCAAATGCCGTGGCTTCGAGGAGCGAGCGGTACATCTCGGCGGCGGTCGTGTGGAGCGTTTGTCCGACGAAAAGCCCTGAGACCCTTGGGTCGAGAACGACGTTGCGACTGCCGTTGTTCCAATCAAGCGAAAGCAGGCCCGATCCTCCCGCGGGTAGCGAGGTGCTTTCAGCCTCCAACTCGTGGTGCTCACGTCCGGACACCTTGCTCGCAAACCACCCAAAAAGATCGCCGACCGCCGCCTGCCCGGCCTCGATCCCCTGGAAGCCGGGAACCACCGAGCCGGGAACGATCCCTGAGACTCCGAGGATGTCGGGCGTCGAGGCGTCGCCGATCATGATGTCGCAGGTGCTGGTGCCCATGATCTTCACGAGGCGGCCCGGCTTTACGCCCGCCCCGACGCCCCCTAGGTGAGCGTCGATTGCGCCCACGGCAACGGGGATGCCCGCGGGCAGTCCCATCTGCGAGGCGATGCTCGGGTCGAGGGTCCCCGCAACTTGGTCGGAGGTGTGCGTTAGCTGATATAGCTGCGGCCGGATCGACGCGAGCGCAGGGTCGAGCCCCGCGAGAAACTCCTCATCGGGAAGTCCGCCCCAGGATTCGTGGAACATCGCCTTGTGCCCGGCCGCGCAGATTCCACGCCTTATTTGCGCGGGGTCCTGGATTCCGCAAAGCCACGCCGGGATGAAGTCTTGGCATTCAGCCCAGGTTCGAGCAGCGCGAAACACGGTGGGCGCGGTCCGCAGGCACTTGAGCGCCTTCGCCCAAAACCACTCCGACGAATACGCTCCTCCGCACTTGGCGAGGTAGGGCCTGCCCAAAGCCCGCGCGTTTTCCGAGATTTCCTCGGCCTCTTCATGGGCGGTGTGGTCCTTCCAGAGCCAGCATTGCGCTGCGAGGTCGCCCCGGAAACGCTCCGAAAGCGCGAGGGGTCGGCAGCGCTCATCCAGCGGAAGGGGCGAGGACGCCGTTGTGTCGATCCCGATTCCCACCACTTGATCTGCCGCGAATCCTGTATCACGGCCCTGCGCGTCTTCGATGGCGGCCCGCACGGCGAGTGGCGTGCTCGTTAGGTAGTCCGCAGGGTCTTGCCGGGCCAGATGCGGGTCGTTGGGATCGAGGAGAACGCCCGACTCGCCGCTGGGAAAGTTGACGACGCCCACGCCGACCTCACTTCCATCGAGGCAATCCACAAGCAAGGCGCGGACGCTGTTGGTGCCAAAGTCGAGTCCGAGGGCGTACTGTTTCATCGCTGCTTCGCATTCTATCTTGGCTTGCGATGCGCCGGATTCGAACGTACTTTACGCTGAGGTACTCTTTCGCTCCCACGCCGGGTCCTGCCTTGAATCTGGCAAGCAGGGGCGCGGGGATGCGAGCCCTGGTGGAGAGAGTGCAGCCATGAACCATTCTTTGTCTTCGGATTTTCCTATCACCGACGAGTCGTGCAAGGCGGCCACGGGTAAGACGCTCGCTGACTGGTATGCGAGCCTCGATGCGGAAGGCGCGCTCGCCAAGGGTCGCCGGGCGGCCGTTCAGTTTCTTCATGAGCAGACCAAGGAGCCGTGGTGGAGCACGACCCTAGCCGTGGAGTACGAGAAGCTGCGGGGGGTCACGAAGAAGGACGGGCTGCCCGAAGGCTATTTCATCTGCTCGACCAAGACGCTGGGCGTTCCCGTCGTTGCCGCGTTCCGAGCTTGGACCGACGCACAGGGCTGGAGCGAGTGGCTCGGCAAGGCCCTCAGCGGTGAGGTTGCCGAAGGTGCGGCGGTCGAGATCGAGAGTGGGGAGCGCCTCAGCTTCTCGCGGATTCGAGAGAACAAGGACCTGAGGTTTACGTTCGAGTGCGAGGGATATTCGACGCCGTCTCAAGTCGAGGTGCAGTTCCAGGACAAGGGAGGAAAAACTGGCCTCTTGGTCAACCACACGAGACTCCAGACCCGGTCGGACGCGGACAGCGCGCGAGCGGCTTGGTCCGTCGCCCTCGACAGCCTTAAGAAGCTCGTGGAATCCCGCGGATCGTAGTTGGAGCGGAGCCGACTTTTCTTCCCGGTGGCCGGATTTGGGGGAGTTCAAGGCGGTTTCAGGGCCCTTGAAATCTGTAATCCCAAACAATTGCCAGCATTTCGTTAGAGGAATCTGGCGGTTTTTGAGCTAACAATAGAAGAGACCTTTTCTGGGGGGACACGATGATGAATCCGCTTGCCCTGGTGACTATCGACCGCAAGACGGGCAGGTTCGACCGGGAGTTTACGCTGAGGAGAATCTCGGCGCGGTTTCCGGACCTGTGTACGTTGGACGCCAAGCAGTGCGTCGAGATCGCGCTGGATGTCGCAGAGGAACAGGCGATCGTAGCTGACGAGGACGATAACGCCGAATACCAGCACCTTTTCGCCTTGGTGCGAAGACTCAAGAGCGTCTCGCCGAATCCGGACGACGAGAGGCTGATTGAGAGGTTCTTGCCTTCGGCGCTGGTGATGGCGGCTGCGCTGCGGGAGATGGGGGTGATTGGCCGGAACCATCGACGTCTCGATTGGGAGGACGAAGACCAGGTGGCCATCGCCTTTGAGCACACTTGGCTGAAGACCCGCTTCGCCGAGGGGCAGGACATCCTTGGGCAAGCGGTTCGGAAGGCGTTCGCCGTGCCGCTCGAATTCGAGGGCGTGGCCAACATTCATTTGATCCGGCTCCTCAGCACGGCGTATTACCTTCACGAAGCCAATCAGGGCGAGTCGTTCCTCCTGCCGGTTCGCAAGTTGGCGACCCCGCTTCGGGTCAGCGCGACGCTGATCAGCCAACTGATCGACAAGGGCTGTCGGTTGGGGATCCTCAAGGTTTCGAACCCTTACTACAACTGGGAATCCGGCGTTGCGCGCCGCTTCCAGTTCGACGTCGACAACCCGAGGGTACTCACACCGGGTTTACATAGAAAGGTAGAAATAGAGAAAGACAGGGAACCCCAATTCTGAAGGAAGATAGAGGCCGGATGATTTTGCTGGGTACTGGTTTTTCCCCGCGAAACTGCGGGCCGTCAAGGGGGGCTCCGCGGGGTCTCTGGACATAACGACTTACGGGTCAGGACCAGTCGATCTCGTGGGAACCGGCGACCGAGCGCAGTCGGAGGTCCTCTAGGGGCGAATCGGCGCGCACCTCGAGGGAACCAGCGAGGAGCGTGAAAGTTCGGGGAGAGAGACGCGCGGTGCCGGCCGTGACACGGGCATCGACGAGAGGCGTAGCGGGTTCGAGCAACACCCGTTCGGAGCCGATGCTCCTCGCCCGCACCGCGGCCGCCGAGACCTCTATCTCTTTGGGTTCGCAGAGCAGCGTCCAGGCGACTTCGGGGCCTTCCGTCGCGGCGCACAGCACGGTCGTTGTTGGGTCGAGGCCCCCCAAATCGAGGCTTCCGACGACTCTTCGCTCGCTGGGTGCAAGTTCGGCAACGCGAAACACCTTGTCCCGCAAGACGTCTCCTGTCGCCAGCGACACGGCGCGGAGAAAGGGGGTTCGCGCAATCGGCTCGCGGCCGTCGTTGACCAGCACCAGGTGAGCGGTAGGGCCGTCGAGAACGAGACTCAGCAAGTGGGGCGCAAACAGCCGGGGCAGTTCCTCCGCAGCGGCCTTCCGCTCCCCGGCGAAGTCGATCAGCGACCAACTCAGCACGGGCCAGCAATCGTTGAGTTGCCAGATCAGCGCCCCCTTGCAGTGCTCGCTTCTGCGGAAGCGCTCGATCGCGCATCGCATGGCGTCGCGCTGGTTGAATTGAGTGCTGTACACGAAGTCGTCGAAGGTTTCGATCCGAGGGTAGTGAATCTCCACGAGGCCGAGGATCGTGTCGAGGCCCTTACCGGTCTTGTCGTGCCACCTCACGACCTCACCTCGCGGATCGCGGCCGCCATTCGGAAGCGCAAGGTCCCAGCACCGCTCGGAGGGCGACGAAGCAAACCCAAACTCGGAGCAAAACCTCGCTCCGGAGTCGGCATAGTGGACCCAATCGCCCCTGCCATGCCAGACATCCCAGTAGTGCTGGTCCCCGAAGCCTGCTTGGTTGCAGTCGCCTTCTCCTCCCCACGGACTTGTGGGAATGTAGGGCCTGTGAGGGTCCAATTCGGCCAGTGCTGCCGGGAGCACGTCGTCGTAAAGCCGCTCGCCGAAGTACCTTTCGGGCCTTCGGTCCTCGCCGCCCCACGCCTGCTCGTACATGGTCAGGTTCTCGTTGTTGCCGCACCATAGAGCGAGCGACGGGTGGTTGCGAAGCCGGACGATGGCAGATTCGGCTTCAGCGCGCGCGGACCGGGCGTACTCCCCATCGTCGGGATAGTAGCTGCAAGCATACGGGAAGTCCTGCCAGATCAAGATTCCAAGCTCGTCGGCAACCTCATAGAAGGCGTCCGATTCATAGAGCCCCCCACCCCAAACGCGGAGCATGTTCATGCCCAGAGCCTGGGCTTCTTCGAGCTTGCCGCGAACCCGTCCGGGCGTAATTGCGCTGGGAAACGAGTGGTCGGGAATCCAGTTCGCGCCGCGCGCCCAGATCGGCTCTCCGTTGAGCAGGAACTCGAAACTCTCGCCGTAGGCGTCGGGTTCGCGGCGGAGTTCGAGCGTTCGCAGCCCGATGTTTTGCGAAAGGGCGTGCCCTCCGTACGTGCTTACCAGACGATACAGGGCCGGGTGGCCGAGGTCGTGGGTCCACCACAAGACCGGGTTCGAAATCGTGATCTCTCCGTCGCCTTCGATCTCCTCCACCAGATCGCCCGCGGGGCCGAATAGCTGGTGCCGAGCCGATCCGCCGCCTTCCAGCGCGGATTGAACCCGCAGGACGACTTGCCCGCTTGCGTGGCGTTGGGCGACCCGCACATCCCGGACTCGCTGTGCGTATTCCACAAGGCTGACCGGCTTCCAAATGCCACAAGAGATGAGCTTGGGGCCCCAGTCCCAGCCGAACATATACTGCGATTTTCGGACGAAGCTCCGAGCGTCGAAGTTCGCAACGGTTGGCACGACCCCGTTTCTTCGAAAGTACTCTTCGCGGCGCGACTTCCCTACTTGCTCGGCGGGGGAGAATTGCAGGTGCAGGCAGTTGCGTCCTTTGCGTAGCCTCCGGCTGACCTCAACCTCGTGCGAAACGAACATATTGTCGAACGTGCCGATTTCCTCGCCGTTGAGAAGGACCCTGCAGACCGTATCGAGCCCTTCGAAGAGGAGCGCGCGATGGGGGAACTCCGCATCAGGGGCCCATTCGAACTTCGTACGATATTCCCAGGTCACCCGGTCGACCCAGGCCACCTCCCGTTCGTTTTCTCCCCAAAAAGGGTCGGGAATGCGGCCCAGGCGCAGGAGGTCGAGGTGGACGTGGCCAGGAACCTCCGCCGGTTGCCATTCCGGACGTTCCTCGCCTCCGCGGGCAAACTCCCAAGATTCGAGCCGAGTGACCCTCACCTTACTGACCCGTCCCTGGCGCCCCAGCAGCGACGACCAGCGGCCCCGGCAACCGTCCTTTGGCCTCCTCCTCGGCGCGTCGGGACCGGATGCGCGAGAGTTCTTGGGGGTTCATGTGGGGAGCGCGCGCGGGGACCCGAAACGCCGCAGCCATCACGTCCCAGTACCGGTCGATGTCGTGGGAGAGGTCAAAGACCATCACGCCTTGCGTCGAGGCGCACGCAGCCGAAAGGGCCCTTCCGAACGCCTGCGGGTCGGCGGGGTATTGCATCAGCATAATGCCGGCATAGGTCCACGCCCTGTCCCCCGCAATCTGGTTCGAGAGGTAGCCCGCGTACTCAACCGAATGGCCGATCGGAACGTCGGTCTCCATCGCTTCAAAAACGGTCGCAGTGGGATAGTAGCAGCCCGTAATCAGCAGATCGAGGCTGTCGGCGAACCCGGAACGGCGGTATTCGGAGGTGGCGAACCAGAAACCGCCTTCGAAGCTCGGCGCAGCGTAGTTCGAGCCGATGCCGGCGTACTCCCCGTACCACGACCCCGCGTACACTCCGAAGACCGCTTGGGGCCTCTTCGACTTCACGATCGTTCGGGCCGCTCGCACGTACTCGGTGAGCTTTGCGGCCCGCCACTCCAACCACCACTGGTAATAGGGACCTGGGCGAATCCCCCTCCGAAAGTCGGGCGTGAAGGTGTACCGAAACACGTCGTTAGGCCAAGTGAGGCGTCGGCCCACCTCTCGCTCGAACTCCGCGCGGGTCGGCTCGCTGAAGTCGGCGTTCATTCCCGCGTACCGGAGCCGGTCGTCATAGAGCACGCCGTCGACGTCGTAGTTCGCAACTACCTCGCCAAGAACGGCAAGCGCCCGCTCGACCACTTTCGGGTGGGTGGGGTTCATCATGAGCGGCACTTGCTGCCTGGGCCTCGCTGAAATTGGCACGAACACCGGGTCGGCGACGATTTCGAGTTTGCGTCCGGGCAACGCGTGCTGGCGCAGGAACTCGCCCGCGGGGCCGTTGCCCGCAAGAAGGCTCCCGCCTCGGGGGATGGTGGGCAGGGCCGAGCCGAAGCCCCCCGATTCGAACCCATCGACGATACGGAAGTTGCGGTCGATCGTGACGGCGAAGTTCCCAGGTGTGGGTTGCGGCCGACGGGAAGAATCGTTGAAGACGTGCAGCGATTCGGGGATCAACTGCGGGGGATTGGCGGCTTCGGAAATGGGGAACCTATGCACCGCTGCGCCCGTGTCGATCCGCGCCATCGGCTGAGGCTCATAGAGCACGGTTTGAAGCTCCGGGGTCTCGTAGCCTGGGCCAACTCGAAAGTCGCGATGCCCCTCGCTGAAGGCGTTGAGACTGATGAGGAGGGAAAGCCCGTTCGCCCGCGCCTCGCGCACCATCGCGCCCAATGGGTCGAAATCGGCCGGAAGTTCCTTGCCCTTCCACGCACGCAATTTCGGCGCGAGTTGGCTCGGATAGACGACTTGACCGCTGATGGGCTTCACGTCGAAAACGATCGTGTTGAATCCAACCTCGCGGACCTTCCTCACCAAGGAAGCGATCTTGTCGGCGGTGTTGTATCGGTCGATATTTGCCGTGCAATCGACCCAAAGCACCCGCCCCTGAAGGCCTGACGCCCGGGCCGCAAGCTGCGCGATGCCTTTTCCGTCGAGCTCTCGGTCGATCCAGATCGAAGGGATGCCGGGCAGAGGGCGCGCGAGCACGAAGCGCGGCTGGTGGGGGGATTGAGGAGCCACCCAAGCGCCCATCGACAGAACCAGGAGCGAGAATACGCCACGGACGGCGGCAAACCCATACCTCACGCGTCTATTCTGACCGCTCGTGCGCGGGAGTTACGACCTTGCCGCGTTTTGGCCGAGTACGGCCTGTGCCGCAGCCGCGAGCCGATCGTCGGGGATCGGGCCTACCCCTTCGCGGCGCAAGACCCGCGCAGTAGGCAACACCCTGCGGAAGCCGCCGGTCGCCGAGTCCAACTCGGACGCGATGTCGAGCATGATCAGCCCGTCTGACAGAACGTCGTCGAGCGGCCTTGAATCCCAAGGTCCCTTGGTTCGGGTGAGGTACTCGAACACCCCTCGAATGCGCTCCGACCCCGATCCGGCGCAAGCGTATGCGTGGTTCTGGAACCGGGCGCCCGCGCCGTCAAAGAAGTAGAGGTGGAAGCTATCGCTCTCCGGGTCGTAAGCGGCGACGATGGGGAGGAACACCCCGATTCCCTGCATCGCGAGTTCAAAGTTCGAAGCCATCACGCGGGAGATCTCCTGGAGCTTGCCGTCGAGAGAGAGCTGGCCGAGGGTCAATCTACGGTAGTACTTGAATGAGTGCTTCAGGAATCGGGCGGATTCCACTGATTTCGCGAACGAACCGCTCAGGGCCAACAAGGTGAAGTCGTCGATGGCCATGATCTTCTCTGCTTGGTCGTACATGACGAGGTTGCCCGCCGTCGCCCTGCGGTCGCCGAGCACGATCACGCCTTCATCGAACCTGAGCGCCAAGACCGTCGTGCCGTGCGCCTGAAGCGCTTTGCTGGGGGCCGCGGCCCAATTCGCAGGCGGGAAGCCGACGAGTTCGGCAAACGTTTGATGAATTGAACTTTTCATTGTCCCGACCGCTGGCGGTACTTCTTGGCTTGGTCGGGATCGACCTTGCGGAGGCGCTTGATCAGTTCGTTGGGCCCGCCTGGTTTCGGCACGTTAGGGCGGCTTGGGCCTGTGTCGTCCTGCTTGGACTTGGGGGCAGGTCCCACCTTGCGGACCTTTCGTTCGTCTCCTCGAATCGTCATGACTCCTCCGATAGTTGGGCTACAAGAGTACCTACGTCGGACAATCCATCGAGTTCCTGCGGATAGACTCGCTCGGGCGCAAGATCGAGTTCAACGATCCCGCCTTCATGCCTGAGGGCTACCCGTCGCCAGTTCACCGAGACGAGGTTCTCCTTGTGATTGCGGACGAGAGCCGATCGAACGGCGGCCCTCGTCGGTTCAAGAACTCGCGCCAGCCTTTCTTCCAGTTCCGCGGGAGCGGGGCGTGGATCGACCGCGCCCATTTCCAGTAGAGCGAAGTAGAGCCCCTCGTCGGGGTCGATATTGTGGAATTCGAGGTCATAGGATTGCAGGTCTCGACTCTTCCATCCGCCGGGGAGATCGGTGGCGACCTGATCGAGAAGCAGCTTCTTTGCAGCCCAATCCGAACGCGCCGCGAAGCGCTCGAAGCCCTCTTGGAGCGATTCGAGGTCTTTCTTCCAGGTTGGAATCAACGCGAGCATCTCGTTCGCGTCCTCGTCGCAGAACTCCTCGCCAGCGGTGGCCGCCTGCTCGAACGCCGCGAAATAGCCCAGCAAGACCTCGTAAGCGGAGGTGGTCCGGCCGCTTTCGAGCGGGATTTCGAAGCGGTGCGTTGCGTCTCGGCTCACCCCGTTCAGCGCGCGGGGGAGGTCGGAGATCGAAAACTTCGGAGCGCGACCCACTGCGGCGAGCATCAGCGCGAGCTTGACGAGCCCGAACCTTGCGGCGATCGCGGCCGGGCTCAAGTTGGCGTCCCCGGCGATGACGTGGAGCCGAATCCAATGAGTCGGGTCGGCGTGAGGCTCGTCGCGCGTGTTGAACACGGGCCTACGATAGAGCGTATCGACGCTGCAAGAAGTCGTGAGGAAGTCCGCCCGCTGGCTTAGCTGATAGTCGCACGCCTTGCCCGACTCGCTTCCTACCTTCCCTGCGCCGCAAAGAACCGTTCTCGCCACGAGAATCGGAGACACGGCTGCGTAGAGTTCTTCGAACACCAATGATCGGGGCGCGAGGTAGCTTTCGTGAGCGCCATAGGAAGCTCCGTGGTAGTCCGTGTTGTTCTTGTAGAGGCGAACGCGGCGTTCGGTGTGGGCCTCAAAGGCTCTAGCCGCCCTTTGAACCGCCCACTCTCCCGCCAGATCGTGACGGACCAATTCGCCGACGCTCCAACACTCCGGCGTGGCGTATTCGGGGTGTCCGTGGTCGTTGTAGAGCCTCGCGCCGTTCGGCAAGACCCGGTCGGCTCGCGATTCAGAGTCCCACGAGGAAGCGTCTTCACGCTCGAACTTCTGATCGTTCGGATCGACGCTAAGCTGGCCGACCTCGAATCCCCTGAGATCGCTACGGGGCGTCTCGTCCCGGTAGTCCCAACCTAAAAAGCACTCGCCCGGATATGACCGGACGAGCGCTTTCGCATCTTCGACCTGATCCTCCGGCGAGCGACCTTCTACGAACAGTCCGTACTCGGTCTCTGCGCCCAGAAGGATCCGGTTCATCTACAACCGCAGGACGACGAACCTGCCGGAGGCGCTATAGCCAGCGGGAACCGACCCGGAGGTGATCGCGAACCGGCCTTCGCGGATGTCGCGATAGGTCGGGCTGGGCACTCCGGCTCGGTAAACGATGTCCGTAACGGTGCCGTTGACTTCGTTCGAGCCATCGCCCGTATCGACCTGGTCGATCGGCCACACGGCGAACGTACCGGCGGAAAAGTCAACTTCGCCAAAGTGCATGTTGACGATTTGACCTGCGCCGTTGCGCTCGATCATGACGATCTCTTGCTTGGCTCCGTCGGTGCTGTTCGGGATGGTGATGACTTCAAAGGCGCCCACGTTCAGCAGCAGCGATTGGGTCGGGTTGGGATCCCAATAGGGCCGCCAGATGCCTTGCAGGGCGGTGATTCGTGCGATATTGCTCAAGTCTCTCGGGTCAATCTGCCGGAGGGTGTACTGGCCGGGCGCGCTGAACTGAGCGTTCGGCGGGGTGACCAAACCTTCGATCGGATCGAGCAGAGGAGTGAGGACTTCGAACGGCGAGCCGCCTTGTGCCGGATCGAGGCTGAGCGCGATCGAGTCGCCGCTGAAGTACACGCGGTTGGCGAAACCACCGGTGCTCATCTCAGGCTTATTCGCGACGTTGGTGATGTCAAACATCACGTAGTCCGAAAGGAAGCCCATGATCATGCCTTCGGTCGGATCGAAATTGATGCCTTCGAACCTCGGGCGGTCGAACTGAACTCCCGAGCCGTCGTGGTTCAGGGTCGCGTCGTCGAGGAAGATCTGCAAGCTCGTGATTCGTCCCGGCATCGCCGTAATTCGCGTCGGGAAGAGTTGCGATAGCAGGGGCGAGCCGTTCGTGTTCTGGTACCGAACGAACGACCCGTCGAACTGCTCGACCTCGATGGCCTGCACTTCGAGCGGGAATATCCCAAACTTTCGGCTTGCGATCGGAACGCTGAATCCCGTCATCGGCGGATTCAATTCCATGCTTTGGGAGGTGTATCCATCGAGTTGAATCTTGACCTCGCTTTGCAGCAAAGTCTCGACCAACCCGATATTGTCTTCGATGTACAGTCGTCGAAGCACGGCCGTCGGCGAGTCGACGGCGCGGCCTTGGCCACTGTTGTACGTGGCCTCAACCCGGCCCGGCTGGTTGAAGAGAGCCGAGTTCACGGAGGCGATCGAGTCGCCACCTCCGCCGCCGCCTCCACCGCCGCCGCCTGGATCATTTCCAGCGCCAGCGCAACCGATCGCAGTCACTACGACTGCGCAAGCTAACAAGTTCGCCCAGCGATTCAAAACTCCATCACCTCACGCGTGTTTCCAGGATGGCTTACCTGAAACGGGTCTAAGTATAGCAAGATTCCCGACTCTTTTTAGCAGACGTTTTCAGAACCCCCAATGGTTTGAGCCGTTGCAGCAAAGCCAAAACGCGCCGCGTAGGTACAATCTCTCGCACTTCCATGAGATCGCAGGGAACCCTCGACCTGAATGAAGCTCTGCAACACCCGGGCCGCAAAATCCGATTCGATGTGAATTCCCGATTGGGGCCCGACTCCGACGTTGAATTGATCGACTCCGTTCAGGGCGGGCTCGAAGCCGTGAGTACCGGCAATCTGCTGTTGCTGTCGGGGGAGTTCACCGCCGGAGTGATCGTTCCTTGCGCGCGCTGCGGAAGCCCTCTGGAGGCGCCCGTGTCGTTCGAGATCGACGAGCAGTTCGCCGTCGAGGGCGTTGCGGCTTGCTACGGAACCGGCGATCAGGCCCGCGTCGTGGCGGACGAACCGTTCCCCTTGTTCGAGGGCAACAGCCTGATCCTCGACGCCCTGCTCAGGCAGAGCCTTATCGTGTCGCTGCCGATCCAGCCGCTCTGCAAGTTCGGTTGGGACCTCCCATGTCCGAACGACACCGCCCCCCATCAATTGGGAGGCGACGTTCCGGGGCGCACCGAGTTCGAGAAGCTCAAGAACCTCATCGAGCCTACGGAGGACGAGCGGCATTGAGAATCGCGCTCGATGCCATGGGGGGCGACCATGCCCCCGAGCAAATCGTGCGCGGAGCGCTGATGGCTGCGCCGAAGCTGCGGCATGAGGTGCTCCTTGTGGGCGACCCTGACAAGATTCGGCCTCACTTGGCCGAGGCCTGTCCGAGCAATATCGGGATCCATCCTGCGACCGAGAACATCGAGATGCATGAAAAGCCGCTCGACGCGATTCGCAGGAAGAAGGACAGCTCGCTCGTGGTCGCCGCCAACCTGGTGAAGTCGGGCGAGGCGCAATGCGTCGTTTCGGCTGGGAACACCGGAGCCTGCACCGCTGCGTGCCTTTTGGCTTGGCGGCAGATTCACGGGTTTCACCGTCCCGCGATCGCCAGCTTGATCCCCGGAATCGATCGTCATTTCTTACTGCTCGACGCGGGCGCAAGCCCCGACGTCGACCCCGAGCACCTTGTGGAGTTCGCGCTGATGGGGCGAGCCTACGCCAAGAGCATGATGGGCCGAGCTTCGCCCAGCGTCCACTTGATGAACATCGGAGAAGAGGAGGGCAAAGGCAACGCGTTCAGCAAACAGAGCTACGCGCTGCTGTCGAAGTACCCTTGGTTTCGGGGAAACATCGAAGGCAAGGAGCTGTTCCGATCCGGCTGCGATGTGGTCGTTTGCGACGCCTTTGTCGGCAACATCGTGTTGAAGACAGCCGAAGGCGTTGCCGAGTTCTTTGTCGAGGCGATCCGCAGAGAGGTGCCGAAGAACCCGGCGCTTCGGTTGATGTATGCTCCCCTCAAGCGGCTGATGCGGCGACTGGCAAGGCGGATGGACTACGCTGAGGTCGGCGGTTCTCCTCTGCTCGGATTGAACGGAAACTGTATCATCTGTCATGGCAGAAGCAACGCCAAGGCGATCTTCAACGCGCTGTTGCAGGCGCAAGCGGCGGTCGAACTCGACTTAGTGGGGCAGATACGCGACTCCATCTTGGAAGAACTCAAAGGTTAGAGGAATGTCGATTCGTAGTGTAATCGTCGGAATCGGGCATAGCGTCCCTGACCAGGTCCTGACCAATGAGGACCTCGAACGAATTGTGGATACGACGGACGAGTGGATCGTCCAGAGAACGGGCATCAAGGAGCGGCGGATTTCCTCGGAGGACGAAACCGCCAGCGTCTTGGGGGCTCGCGCTGCCCAGAAGGCCCTTGCGAGCGCCGGCGTCGACCCGATGGACTTGGACCTGGTGATCTGCGGGACGGTGACCGGAGACATGCCGTTCCCATCGACGGCCTGCCTGATTCAAGAGAACATCGGAGCGAAAAACGCCGCCGCGTTCGACGTGGGAGCGGCCTGTGCCGGATTCATCTACTCGCTCAATGTGGCTTCCTCCATGCTCGAATCGGGACGGGCGAAAAGGGCGCTCGTCATCGGCGCGGACGTTCTGACCAAGTTCGTGAACTGGACCGACCGCTCCACCTGCGTTTTGTTCGGCGATGGGGCGGGCGCGGTCGTTCTCGAATCCCGAGCGAACACCGATCGAGGGGTGATCAACACGGTCATTCGGTCGGATGGGGCGGGCGCGGTCCATATCGACCTCCAGGCGGGTGGCTCTCGGTTTCCCACCGGCACGCTCGAAAAAACGAACGCTCGAACGGCGATCTTCATGGCGGGCCGAGAGGTGTACCGTTTCGCTGTGCAGGCGATGGGCGACGCCTGCTGCAAGGTTCTCGAACAAGCCGGGATGGAGGCCTCTGATGTGGACCTCTTCGTGCCGCACCAAGCGAACCTTCGCATCATCCTCTCCGCGGCCGAGCGCATCAACCTACCGGAAGACAAGGTGTTTCTTAACATCGAGAAGTACGGCAATACAAGCGGAGGCTCGATCCCGTTGGCGCTTTCAGAAGCGGCGGAGTCGGGAAGGCTGCAAGAGGGAATGGTCGTGATGACCGTCGGGTTCGGAGCGGGCTTGGTGTGGGGCGCGAACCTGATCCGCTGGTGATAGGCCGCTTGCCAACGCCCGGAGCGGGGATGCCGTATGATGGGTAAGAGGAGTCCAAGCCCAGCGGATGGACTGTAAGTCGTTTTCTTTGGCGGAAGCGGTCGACGAACTCGACCGAAGAGCCCCCGACGCCCCTTTGTTGGCGCTCGGGCAAACCGTGCTTTGGGACGAGCCCATGAAGGCGGGTCTCGCCCTTGAACTCGCCAGACGCGGCTCCCCCCGTAAGCTCATTGCGGGAGTTCACGACACCGACTATCTTTCCAAACACCCCTCACCCGATCACAGCGGCAAGAGGTTCGTGGCCTTGCCCCATAACGACACCACCACTCGGAGCCTATGGAGCGCGGCGGGCGAATTTTCGGCGTTGTTCGGCTCGGAAACGGTGGTCTCGCGGCACGAACTAACCCTCCACGGAGCCAATTTGGACCGGGTGGCCCGGCGGCATCCTGGACTGCTGGATGAGGCGACGGAAGCCTTCGGATGGAGAGGCCTTGTGTCGCTCGATCCCGTGCCTCCCGTCGTGTGCGAATTGGAACTCGAGCCGATTCTCCCGGAACTGCTCGCAGCCCTCAAGTGGGCGGGCGACCGAACCGTTCAATGCGTCGAACCGCCCGAGCGCATCGAGGCAGGCCATAAATTCGACGAACTCATGTCCATCGTCCAGACGACGGCGGCCTCCGACGTTCGGACCCTGGCGGACCTCTACGCCGAGCTCTTGCCCTCCCTGTACTCGTTTGCGTCCGGGGCGCACACCGAGATCGAAGTCACGAGAACGTCGGACCTGCTTCAGTTCAACACCCACACCTGCGGGCGCCCCCGGTTCGAGGTGCTTGGCGCGTTCCTCGATCCTGAGCGCTCCACTCTGGCCGCCGAGGCGTACAACAGCGCGGTCGAAGGCACAGAAATCTACACGCTCGACCGTTTCGGGTCGGGAGCGGTCCCGTTCGACGTTCTGATTCCTGGAAAGGGGCGGGGCACGCTTCGTTTGGGCAATCGGAGCGCGATCATCATGACTCCCGAGACTCAGTTTGTGCCCCTCGAACGGCCCGCAACTTCGGTCTTTGACTTGGCGAAGGCGTTGGAGAGCAAATTCGGTCCGAACTGCGTGATTTTAGGCAAGGCGGTCACGCTGATCTCCATGTTGGCGCGGGAGTTCGTGTTCGTGTTTCACGAAGGGGCGAGCGGATACGTGCGGCACACTGCCAAGTTCCTTCGGCAGATGGCGGATCGTGGGATCGACCTGAAGGTCCATCCGATTTTGCGGGTGCGCTACCCCGCATGGGACGCTTTGGCGGATTGCAGACTGTGGTTTCGCTTGCCGGATGAACTGCAGGGACCTTTTGGAACGGGGGACCTGTGCGCGCCGAGCTTGGCTTCCCGTTGGAGACAGGTGAAATCCGAACAAACGCAACTCATGGCGACGTTGGCGGAGATTCGGCGGCCGCTCGACCTGATCCGGTTCCTCGATGAACGCGTGGGGGGAGCCTGGAACACGCTGGCCCAGGAGTACGAAGCCATCCATGAGCGGCTGGCGACGATTTCTGCGGAGGTGAGCCAGGAGCGCGAGCGTCGCAAGGAAACCCTCGCGGAGTTGAAGCGGCTCCGCACTCTCCGGGCGCAAACCGAGGTCCAGAAAGGCGAGCACTTCCGATCTCACATTTTTCGGCGGGAGCCCGAACCCGAAAGGCTCGAAGAACGGCGGGGCTTCGAAGGCGCTCTCAAGGACCTGGCGAGGGACATCGAGCAAGCTCGGATCGATGTTCGCGCGTCGCTTCAAAGGCAACGGGGCGTCGTGCGGAGTGACGAAGTGCTTCAGCTTCACGATCGCAGGCGGAGCATCGAGATCGAAGCCGAAGTCAAACGGATTCGGATGCTCCGACAGGCCGTGATCGCCTCGCGCGGACTGGAAAGCGCGGGCCGTCGCCCCAGCGCATGGTGGTTTCCCGTTGTGTGTCCTTCGGGCACTTGGTTCGAAAAGACCTGGTCCACCGCCGAGCTCTACTGGGAGCCTTTGAGCGCGCCGTCCGCATCTGAGAAGCCGAAGCCGACCGCCAGCACGCAAGGCGTCGTTGGGTAAATTGGCCCCATGCTCGCCGCGATGTTCCCCGGCCAAGGCTCCCAAACTCCTGGGATGGGAAAGGACCTCTTCGAGACCTATTCAGAGGCTCGCGATGTGTTTGCGTCGGTCCGCAAAGGCTCGGGAATCGACCCTGAGCGGCTTTGCTTTGAACTCGAGGAGGACGAACTTAGGCAGACGCAAAACGCTCAACTGGCGTTGTATGCGGTGGGCGTTGCGGCTTATCGCTGCTTGGAAGCGCGGCTCGGCGAGGGGCGCGAGTTCGCCGCGATGGCGGGGCATAGCGTCGGAGAGTATGCGGCGCTGGCTTGTTCGGGCGCGTTGAGCGTCGAGGAAGGCGCGAGGCTGGTGAAGATCAGGGGCGATCTTATGGCGGAGGCGGGGATACAGCGCCCGGGAACGATGAGGGCGGTCCTTGGACTCGACCGCGATCCCTTGGCGGCACTATGCGAGGCGGTGTCGAGTGAAGGGGCGGCCGTCGTAATCGCGAACGACAACGCTCCCGGCCAGCAGGTCATCAGCGGTTCGGCCGAAGGAGTCGAAAGGGCCGCGGAGCGAGCGCAAGAGGTGGGCGCCAAGAGAATCGTCGAGATCAAGGTCAGCGGCGCGTTTCATAGCCCGCTGATGGACGAGGCCGCCGCAGAGATGGGAAAGGTCCTTCGAACCGCGAAGTTTCAAGCGGCTCCCGGTGATCCGAAGGTCTATGCCAACGTCACTTCTTCGGTCGTGGACTTGCCGGGCGCCTGGCCTCGGCTCCTCGAAACGCAACTGCGAAGCGCAGTCCGGTGGCGAGAATCCGTACTCAACATGGCTCGCGACGGCGTCCGGACCCTGGTGGAGTTCGGCCCGAGGAACGTGCTTTGCGGCCTTGTCAAGCGGATCGCTCCCGCCTTAGCCACATGCAGCGTCGCCGACTCAGAGAGCCTCGAACGAACGCTCGAAGCCCTCTCCCGGAGCGAGGTGACGGCGTGAGCTTGTCGGGCCAGGTGGTGATTGTTACGGGGGCAAGCCGAGGCATTGGGCGGGCGATAGCAGGAGCGTTCGCCGAGCAAGGCGCGCGAGTTGCCTGCGTCGCCACGACTCAGGAGGGCGCGAACCGAGCTGCGTCGGAAATCGGACCTTCGGCGAAGGGCTACGCCTGCGACGTGAGTCAAGCATCTGAGGTGGAGGCGTTGATCCCCCGCATCGAGGCCGATCTTGGGACGCCTGCCGTTCTCGTCAACAACGCAGGCATCGCCCGCGACACATTGATGCTCCGCATGAAGGAAGAGGATTGGCAAGCCGTGCTCGATGTCAATCTGAAGGGGGCGTTTCTGATGATCCGCGCCTGTCTGAAGCCGATGCTCAAGGCGCGCTACGGGCGGATCGTGAACGTGAGCAGCGTAGTGGGGCTGCACGGTCAGGCGGGACAGGCGAATTACGCCGCGAGCAAGGCGGGACTCATCGGTCTGACCAAAGCGGTCGCCAAAGAGGTTGGAAGTCGAGGAATCACCTGCAACGCCCTCGCGCCGGGATTCATTGAAACCGACATGACCTCCAAGCTCTCCGAGGAGTTCCAGAACCACGTGAAGCAGAACTCGTGCGCGGGGCGGTTAGGCGTTCCCGAAGACCTCGTGGGGCCGGTCCTGTTCCTGAGCTCGCCTGAGTCCGGGTACGTGACGGGCCAGGTCCTCGTCGTCGACGGCGGCCTTTTCGTCTGACGGCCTCCCGGCAGCGTACTTTCATTCTTTTCTGAAAGTTCGGTCGTTCTCTGGAGTAAACTTGTGCCCAAATGTCGGCCTCTTCCGCGCCCCTTGCGCCGTGGGAATGCGAAGGTTCGGAAAAGCGAGAGGCGGTCCGGGGGATTTTCGCCCAGATCGCCCCGCATTACGACCGCATGAACTCGATCATGTCGATGTCGCTGCATGGAATGTGGCGGCAGGCGGGCCTTCGCGCTGTGGGCCTGCGGCCGATGGATCAAGTGCTCGATCTGTGTTGCGGCACGGGGGACTTCCTAGTTTCCGCTCTTAGGCGGCTGGGGCAAGGCGGAAAGGCGACGGGGGTCGACTTTTGCGCTCCTATGCTGAGCCTCGCCTCCAAGAAGGCGCCCCAAGCCCGGCTCGCGCTCGCCGACGCCTGCCGACTGCCGTTCCGCGCCGGGTCTTTCGACGTCGTAACGGTCGGTTGGGGTCTTCGCAATTTGGCCGACCTCGATGCGGGCCTGCAAGAAGCGGCCCGGGTACTCCGGCCTGGGGGAAGAATCGTGAGCGTCGACATGGCGGTTCCGCGCAACCGCCTGATCCGTGGCGTCTCTCGGTGGCTGGGGGTTGCGGTGCTCCCTCGCATCGGAGCCATGTTCGGCTCGAAGACCGCCTATGAGTATCTTCCGCGAAGCACGCAGGCCTTCGCGACGCGCGAGGAGCTTGCGGCCGCGTTTCAGAGTGCGGGATTCCGCGGAGTCGGCTGGAAGGACCTCATGTTGGGCAACATCTGCGTCCATTGGGGGATCAAGGAATGAAGACCTTTTATGAGCCCGAAAGCGAGAGCGACTTCGCGACGAGGCTCAGCGAGATTCAGGACGAAGTCCGCTTGGTCGAAGTCGTTTTGGAATCAAGCGTCCAATCGCCGTTCGAACTCGTCGAGACGATCTGCTCCCATGTTCTCCGTTCGGGGGGGAAGCGGCTGCGGCCGGCGCTGACGCTGCTTTGCGCGAGGTCGGTGGCGCGGGACTTCGACGAGGATCGCGCCCGGAGGATCGGGGCCTGCCTGGAGATGATCCACATGGCGACCCTGATGCACGACGATGTGATCGACCACGCTACGCTGCGGCGCGGAAGGGCGACGGCCTCGTCCGAATTTGGAAACACCGCCGCGATCCTGTGCGGTGACGTGCTTCTCTCGAAGGCGATGTCGATTCTTGCCGAGGACGGCGATCTCGCCCTAATCCGGTCGGTTTCGCGCGCCGTCGTCGATCTCGCCGAGGGAGAGGTCTGGGAACTCGATCAGCGAGGCCGGTGGGACCTCACTCCCGAAACCCACTTCGATATCCTTCGAGCCAAGACGGCGTCGTTCATTCAGGTCTGTTGCGAGTCCGGAGCAAGGGTCGCCGGAGCGAACGACCGGTGTCGAGAAGCGTTGGGTAACTACGGTTTTCACCTCGGGATGGCGTTTCAGCTCGTCGACGACCTCATCGACTATCGCTCCGAGGAAAGCGTTTCGGGCAAACCCCGGGCGGGGGATTTCCGAGAGGGATGCGCCACGATGCCGCTGATCCTCCTTTTGCAGAGGGTGGAGGCTTCGAGGAAGGACCAAGTCATTCGGTGGTTCGGCAACGGCGCGTCCGAAGACCAAATCGGGCAGCTTTGCGCGTGGATGGGCGAAGTAGGGGCGTTCGAGGCGGCCGAGACGCTCGCTCGGGAGCACGTCGAAAGGGCTAAGAGCGCGGTCCAGGGCGAATCGCTTCTCGATGGGGAACTCCTTTCTGGGATCGCAGACTACGTTCTTCGCCGCCAGTCCTGATGGGGATCGACCTACTTATTTTCGACTTGGACGGGACCGTTTACCGAGGGACGGAACCGACGCCCGACGCAGCCGAAACGCTCGCGCGATTGCGACGCTCAGGGCGAAGGGTCCGGTTCGTGACCAACAACTCCGCGATCCTTGCTGAAGAAGTCGTCGAGCGTCTGCGGGGGGTGGGGGTCGAGGCGGAGGAGGCCGAGGTGTTGACCTCGGCGCGGGTCGCCGCTGAGTTCGCTCTATCCGAAGGGTTGAGGTCTGCGTTCGTCGTGGGCGATCCCGGCCTGTGCCACACGTTGCGACGCGGGGGGATCGGCGTGGTGAATGCGGGCGAGCCGGGCGTGGTTTCGGAGCTTTCTGAAGGGACTCCAGATTGCGTGATCGCCGGCATTTGCCGGACCTTCAGCTATGAGCTTCTCGACGGCGCGATGCAGTGGATTCGATCGGGGGCCAGGTTCCTCGCGACGAACCGGGACGCTACCTATCCCCTCGAACAGGGCCGATTGCAGCCGGGGGCAGGTCCCATCGTAGCCGCAATCGAAGCCGCGAGCCAGACGAGTCCGACGACGATGGGCAAGCCAGAGCCGCGAATGGTAGAGCGCTTCGTTCTGGAGACCGGCGTTCCTGCAGAACGGACCCTCGTGATCGGCGATCGCCTCGATACCGACATCGATTCGGGCCTCAGGGCGGGATGTCAGGTTCACCTGGTTCTATGCGGGGTGACTTCCTCGGCTCCAGAAGGGGTCCCTGCGAGCCCCGATCTTCGGGGGATTCTCGCCCGCTGCTCACTCTGAGACTCGAAGCTCGCCGTCGAGTTCCGTTTCCGCTTCCCGGATCGACTTCAGTTCGCTCAGGCAAGCTTCGAGAGCTTTTGAGCCGCCAAACACCTCGTCGAACTCCTCCTCTCGCAAGACCTCCTTCGCGGCTTGCTCGACTTCGGCTGCGAGCAGCTTCAGCCTTTCTGCTACCTCCCGCGCGGGGTCGTATTCGGGGGGGAGGTGGGCCATCGGGCTCCGCTTCGGGGGTTGGTCGAGCAGGTCTTCGACGAACTCGTTGACGACGTCCTGCCAGTTCGTCTTCGTTTCTCGTTTGTAAAGGTGAGATTCGAGGATCAGGAGCACGTCGTCCATCGCCAGCGAGGAAGCTTCGATGGCGCGGTCCCGCACTCCCTTCCAATGCACAGGCAGGGATTCCTGCGTCCAAAACGGCCCACCCAGGGCGCGATGAATGCGTAGCCAGTGCCGAGCGCACTCGTCCAGTAGCTCGGCCAAGGTTGGATCGAGGTCCTTCGTGAGACGGTTTTGCTTGTGAGTCACCCAAAGCAAGCGATAGATTCGCGCCATTTCCTGGATTCGCTGCGAGCGGGCGTCCTTCGGGCGAAACGCCTCTCGGAGGATTAGGTGGAGCGAGATTCCGATCAAGGGCAGGCCCACGAACGCCGTCGCGAGCATCGAGCCGATCGGCCCCAGAAACCGTAAGAGCGCGAAGTAGAGCGCTCCCGAAAGAAGGAGCGACGAGACGGCGACCACCCCAGCGCCAGGATTGGGGGTATGGGACCGGCCGGCGTTCCGTTCCAGAAACTCCGCCAAGTTCTCGTATCGTTTCTTTCGCTTCGAAAAGAGCATGTCGTCCGCCCCCAATCCTTACGGCCCGCGGGCGCCAAGGGATTACCCGTTTTTCGGATCGTCTTCTTCGAAGAGTCCGCGCTCGCGCCGCTTTTGGGGAGGGGTCAGGCCCATGTGCAAGTAGGCTCGGGACGTGACGCATCGGCCACGCGGGGTCCGCTGGAGGAAACCCTGCTGCATCAGGTACGGCTCATAAACGTCCTCGATGGTTCCCGCGTCTTCGCCGGTCGCAGCTGCGAGGGTTTCGATCCCGACCGGGCCGCCTTCGAACTTGAGGATGATCGTTTCGAGAAGGAGCCGGTCGACGCGGTCGAGGCCCGTTTCGTCTACCTCCAATTGAGCCAGCGCCGACTCGGCGATTCCGTCGTCGATGGCCGCCTTTCCTGCAACTTGAGCGAAGTCCCGAACGCGGCGGAGAAGCCGGTTGGCGATGCGGGGCGTCCCCCTGGACCTTCGGGCGATCTCATGAGCGCCGTCGGATTCGACCACCATGCCGAGGATCGCCGCCGAGCGGCAGACGATCTCAAATAGGGCCTGCTCGTCGTAGAACGGAAAGTGCGTCACGATTCCGAACCGGTCCCGCAAGGGGCCTGTGAGCAAACCTTGGCGCGTGGTCGCCCCGATCACCGTAATGGGCGGTAAGTCGAGACGAATCGACCTGGCGGCGGGGCCTTTGCCGATCAAGATGTCCACTTTGTAGTCCTCCATCGCCGGGTAGAGGATCTCCTCGACGCTCCTGCCGAGACGGTGAATCTCGTCGATGAACAAAACGGCGCCGGATTCGATGTTCGTGAGGATTCCCACGAGGTCGCCCGCGCGCTCGATGGCGGGGCCGCTCGTGACGTGGATCTCGACGCCCATCTCTTCGGCGACGATGTGGGCGATCGTGGTCTTGCCCAAGCCTGGAGGGCCGTAAAGCAGCAAGTGGTCCATCGGTTCGCCGCGACCTCGGGCCGCCTCCAAAAACACAGCGAGGTTCTCCTTGATCTTGGGCTGCCCGATGAACTCCGATAGCTTTCGAGGCCGAAGCGAGGTTTCGGCGGTTCGCTCTCCGGTCTCCAGTTCGGGCGTGAGTTGGGTGTTCGTGCGGTCCATCGCTTGTATTCTCCTTTACTTCGAGAGCTGCCGGAGCGCGAGTTTGAGTTGTTCCTCGACGGTTTCCGCCTGGCCCCTAACCTCCCGCGCAACGCTCTCGGCGTCGAGGCGCCGGTATCCGAGGGCGACCAGCGCATCGACCAGCGTGTCAGACTCCGGAGTCCGGGCTGCGGCACGCTGAACCTGCCCGGCCCTGCGAAGGAAGCTGTCTTCGCGCACTTTGTCCTTGAGTTCCAAGAGAATCCGCTCGGCCAGTTTCAGCCCCACTCCGCTCGCCCGCACGAGCACCCTCGCGTCTTGGCCGAGAATCGCCTGAGCCACCGTCTCTTCGCCAAGCTGCCCGATGAGCGACATCGCGAGTCTGGGACCGCAGCCTTTGACCTCACAAAGCAAATCGAAAAGCCTCAACTGCTCGGCGTCGAGGAAGCCGTAAAGCGTGTTGGAATCCTCGCGCACAACCTGTCGGATCCGAAAGACCACCTCGTCTCCAAGAGGGGGCAGCATCGCGGCCACGTATTCGGGAAGCGTCACCTGGTAGCCGACTCCTGCGACATCGACGATGACGGTGCTTCCTTCGACTTCAGCCAACTCCCCGCGTAGGCGTCCGATCATGAGCGGAGGTTACCCCATGTCTACCGGTTTGGGGCCTTCAAACTCATCAGGCGCATCGATCGACGCCATTTTGGAGATTCGTTCGAGCTTCTCACGAAACCGAGCGAGGGCCCTTCCTTCCAAGCTGGACTCCTGCCCGCGCAGCATCTGCTGGAGAGACACGCACTCGGCGCGGCTGAACCTCACGGAGTGGAGGATGTGCTCCTCGAACGCCTCGTAGGCGATGGGCGCGACGGCTTGGGCGCATTTTGCCATCGCCTCTGCATACACCCGGATTTCGTATTGCGCGTGCTCGTCCATCCTTAGCGCCAAGAAGTGGAAGAGGTTGTGAAGGTCGATTTGCCAGTACCACTCGGTGTACAGCGACAGCGGCAGGTTGATCCGCGCGAGTTCCCTTGCGACATTGGCTTCGAGCAGTGATTCGTATTGGGCGTACAGCCTCGACTGCTCTTCTTCCATCCTTCTCAGGATCGCTAGCGCGTCTTCCAGCGGAATCGCCTCGTCAGAACGGCCCTGTTTGTTGCGCTCGCTTTGAAACCTCATCTGCTCCGGCTCGGGCAAATAAAACTCGTCCCGCATCACCGAATACCGCCCGCTGATCTCGTTGAGTCGGGCCGTACGGTGCCGCACCCACTGGCGGGCAACGAAAATCGGCATCTTGGCGTGAAACGTAAGTTGAACCTGCTCGAAGGGCGACGTGTGATGGTGCTGCATCAGATAGTGGATGAGACCCCGGTCCAGGCGGAACGACTTGGTCCCGGACCCGTAGCTCACGCGAGCCGACTGCACGATGCGTTCGTCCCCGCCCAAGTAGTCCACCAGGCGGACGAATCCCTTATCGAGGACCTGAATCTCCTGGTCGACGAGCGCCTCGGCGGCCTCCACTTTCAATCGAGCCATTTGCTGATTCTGGCATGGCAGGCGATCAGCTTTGCCTGCCCTCGATCGCGGCGAGCAAGATCGCTCCGGCGAGCGCGAGTCTGCGATCGACGATCGGGTTTTGATGCGCGAACTTGATGTCCAGGTGATAGACGAAGGGGTTGAAGCGCTGGGTGAAATCGACCGCCTTCTGAGGGCCGACCATCAGGTCGTAGCTTTGCGGCACGAGGTTCGTTAGAAACCTCCGAACCATAGCCAACGCCACTTGGTCCTCCACAATCGTGCCGATCTCGCGGTCGGATTCGTCCAGAAGAATCCAGTGGTCCCGCACAATCGACTTCCAACCCTTTCGCTTGAGGGCCCCGACCTTCTGACCCTGCCGCGCGTCCACCACGTCGTAGGCTGCCGAAAAGTCGATGATCTGCCGCGCCTTGATCGAGAGCACTTCGGTCGCCTTCGATTCGTCCGAGTAGATTCGAATGTCCTCTTTCAGCTTGAAGGCCTTCTGATGGGAGAAGAGCGCGAGCTTGCCCGACGGGTCGTAGATGCGAAAGTTCTGCCCGAGAAGCTGGAAGAGCTGGCGCTTGAGGAAGTAGCTCGGCTGATTGAACGGATACTCGACGGGAGGGGGCGCGTTCACATGAGGATAATTCGACGCCTTTGCGCGAGGTCCTTCCGATTCTCGGCAGGATAACCGCTCCCGTGCGTTGTACTGTGGACCTAATGATCGCGAAGGTCAACGCCGCAACGCTGATCGGCATCGATGCGGTGCCGGTCGTCGTCGAAGTCGATCTTCGCCCTTCGAGCACGCCCGAGTTTCACCTTGTGGGCCTGCCCGACCAAGCGGTGGCGGAGAGCAAAGTTCGGGTGCGGAGCGCGATTCGAAACAGCGAACTGGACTTTCCACGAGTTCACATCATCTGTAACCTCGCGCCGGGTGACGTGCGCAAGGAGGGTCCCTCGCTGGACCTGCCCATCGCCGCGGCGATTCTTGCCGCTTCGGGCCAGATCCCGAACTCCGAGTTGGAATCGACGCTGATCTTAGGCGAGTTGGGATTGGATGGAGAGCTCCGAGCCATCGACGGAGCGGTGAGCGCGGCGATTCTTGCGATGGAGCGGGGTTTCTCGCGCCTTCTCCTCCCCTCGCAAAGCGCCGGCGAGGCGGCGCTCTCCTCCACGGTCTCCGTGTTTGGCCTCAACAGCCTCCAAGAGATGGTCGAGGTCTTGAACGGCTCGACGTTGTTGGGGCCGATGCCGATCGAATCGAGCCACGAATCTTCGCTCCCCGCGTACGAGGTGGACTACGCGGACGTGAAGGGCCAGCGTCCAGCGATCCGCGCCCTCGAAATCGCCGCCGCAGGGGGGCACAACGTGCTTATGACCGGTCCGCCCGGTTCGGGAAAGACGATGCTCGCTCGGAGGCTGCCCACAATCTTGCCGGAACTCACCGTCGAGGAGAGCATCGAGGTTACGCGGGTTCTCAGCGCCTCGGGGCAGAAGGGCGGCCGGCAGGGGCTCGTATGGGAGCGCCCGTTCCGCTCGCCACACCATTCGGCCAGCCACGCTGCGATCGTGGGAGGAGGGAAGTTCCCGAAGCCCGGTGAGATCAGCATGGCGCACAAAGGCGTGCTCTTTCTCGACGAGATGCCCGAGTTTGACCGGCCTGTTCTTGAGGCTCTTCGTCAACCGCTCGAAGACGGTGTGGTCACCGTCTCGCGCGCCCATGCGACCCTCACGTTCCCAGCGGAGTGCATCCTCGTCGGAGCGATGAACCCTTGTCCATGTGGATATCGTGGCCTTCCCGAGCAAAAGTGCGTGAGCAACCCTGCGCTCTGCATCAAGTACGCGGGCAGAATCAGCGGCCCGCTCATGGACCGCATCGATCTGCACATCGCGGTTCCCCGGCTCAAGCCAGAGGAACTGCTCGACAAGCCCACCGGCGAAACCAGCCAAGCGATCCGCTCCAGAGTCGTGCAAGCCCGCAATCGGCAACACGCTCGCCTCGGGCGTCCGCGCCTGAACGCTTCCATGCGCCCGAGAGAAATCCGAGAACTCGTTCCCCTCGACTCTCCGTGCAGCGACTTTATGAGGTCGATTATGGGGCGAATGAACCTGTCGGCGCGGGTCTTCGACCGGATACTGAAGGTAGCGCGCACCATCGCTGACCTCGAAGGGGTGGAGCAGCTCGACACCCGACATATCGCGGAAGCGGTGCAATATCGCGAGCGCCCACCCGACTGAGAGGCGGGGCATTGGGCGCCCTTCGAACCTTTGTGCTCACCGGGCGCTGTCGGCGTTAGCCTCTGCGGGTTCGCTGACCCGCTCGATCTGGACCTTCTGGATGCGCCGGCCGTCGGTTTCGAGGACCAAGAGTTTGAGACCCTCGACCTCGATGAAGTCGCCGTCCTTGGGTTGGCGTCCGAACAACCCGAACAAGTAGCCGCCGATGGTGTCGAACTCGTCGGACTGAAGCTCGGATCGCAAAGCGTCGTTCACGTCGTCGATGTGCGTTCGTCCGTCGATGACCCAAGTTCCTTCGACCTCGATGATCTCCGGCTCCTCGACGTCGTATTCGTCCACGATGTCTCCGACAAGCTCCTCGACGATGTCTTCGATGGTGACGATCCCCGCAGTTCCCCCGAACTCGTCTTGGACGATCGCCATTTGGGATCGGCTTTGACGAAGCTCCGCGAGCAACTCGTAGAGGTTTTTGTTCTCAGGAACGAAGATCGCGGGCCGCATCAGGTTACGTAGGTTGGGCGCCTTGTTACTGAACATCGCGAGAAACAGGTCCTTGGCGTGGATGATGCCGAGAATCTGGTCGTCGGTCTTATCGTATAGGGGGATGCGCGAGTGCCCGGTCTCTTGGATCACCTTGATAAGCTCATCGGGTTCGGTGGAGATCGGCATGGCGTCGAGATCGACGCGCGGGGTCATGATCTCGCGAGCGACGGTGTCGGTAAACGAGAACACGGATCGGATCAACTCCCGCTCCTCTTGCTCGATTTCTCCGGATTCCTCAGCCGACTCGACCAACGTCAGAATCTCCTCTTCGGCCATGTTCAAGTTCGCAAAGCTGGCGCGGCCGCCAAACCTCGCGGTCAAGAGGCTCGCCAGACCCATGATCGCGCCGGCGGGAAGCGCAAAAACGATCGAGGTGATTCGTACCACCGGATACAGGCCCGATGCGACGTTATGGGGGTGCAGAGTCGCGTAGCTGCGGGGCACGAGGACCCCAAAGACGATCAGGACCAGACCCACCGGAACCATCAAGAGAAGGACCGCAAGGATGACTCCAGCGTAGGTGGTTGGAACCCCAAATCGGGTGGAGAGCACATCAAGCAGGTTGGGCGCAAGCAGCAGCAGGAAAAGCACGATCGCAAGCTGAGCGGTCTGGCTGGCGAGCGAGCAGGCCGCCACGCTCTGAGCCGAGTTGTCCGCCAATGCCGTCAGTCTTTCATACCTCTTGGGGTGCTCGTCTTTGAGGTGCTTAAAGAGCCTCGGCCGGAGCAGTTCGATCGCCGTCTCTGCGGCCACGAAGACCCCGTTCAAAAGCACGAGCACGAGCACGCCGGCCATCAGGAGCGTTACCGTCGTCGCGCCCACAGGGTCGAGCGTGAAGACGCTTGCTTCCAAAGCCCCGGTGGGCCTCAGGCCCGCGAAGGCCGCAGCGATCAGCGCAACGGCAAGGACCGTTCCGATCCATTGTTCGAGTCCACGATTGCCATGGGGCTTTCGTGGCGCACGTTCAGGGGGTTTATCTTTCATGGGTTTCGAGTGGGTTGGAGTTCATTTCGGAACGATGTAAAACAGCGTGAGCCCGACCAGAATGCCGACTGCCGCGCCGAGAGTGATCTCGAAAAACGAGTGAATCTTGGCCTCCCACCGGCTTTGGGCGATGATGGCCGCCAGAGCGATGGCAAGTCCCCCGACAAGAGGCTGATCGGTCAGGAACATCACGGCCGTCGCAATAAAGAAACCGAACGCCGCATGGCCGCTAATGAGCCCACCCTTGAAAACTTGACCCCTCTTGCCCAGGCCCTTGCCGATGACGATCAACACGAAGATCACGGGCAGACCCAAGAGGAACCTCGTCGTGAGCGGAAGGCCGATCGATTCGGAGGTCAGGTTGAGCTTGATCATCTCCCATCGGCTCTCGCCAAGAAGCAGCAGCGACCCGACCACGAGCGCGATGATGGTCGTGATGAGCACCGCGCCCGCAGCGATGTCTTTGGCGAACTTCGCGAGCGGGTGGTAGGTGGGTTGCACCAGATCGACCGTGGTCTCGATCGCGCTGTTGAACATCTCGGCGACGAGCACCAAGCTGATCGTGAATAGGAGCACCAGCAACTCGCGGAGGCGCAGGCCGAAAAACACGCCCGCAATCGTCACCACAAGCACCACGTAGAGGTGAAATCGCATGTGTCGCTGGGTGCGGAACGTGTAAACCAGACCCCGCATGGCGACGTTGAACGCTTCCAGGAACCCGTGACGCCGCTCGATGCTCATGATTCCACCCCTTGAGATTCGGCGTAGATCGAGCTCCATTCCTGCTGAGGGTCCAAGCCATGATCTTGCGCGATCGAGTTCATTTCCGCGAGCATGGCCGCCCGGTCCGGCTCAGACTCGTCGTCGAAGCCCACCAAATGCAGGGCGCCGTGAAGGGCGAGCCAAGCGATTTCGAGTTCGGGTTCGACGCCTCGCAGGGCAGCCTGGCGTTGCGCCATATCCCAAGAGACGACGATTTCGCCCAGTGCGCGCTCGGCGCTTGGGGGGCCGGGCAGAGGAGCGGCAGGAAAGGAAAGCACGTCCGTATCCGAATCGAGGGCACGGAATCGTCGGTTCAACTCCCGAACCTTCTCACCGGACGCCAACACGAGTTCGACGGCACGCGGGGTCGTGCAGTGACGGTCGAGGACCGCTCGAACCAGTTCGACCGCGAGCCCAAGCGAGACTCCGCTATCCGTGGTGTCAAGAACTTCGATTCGGTGGGTACTGGGGGGTTCCATACGCAGGGATCGGGATGCCCGATCATTCAACGGAGCAAGGGGATGCGTCGAAGGAAGAACTTCGTGAGCGAACGGACTGGCTCGAGGGATTCGAGCCAGCGATGCCTGGGGGCCGGAGGAGGGAAGGAAGGAGATCGAGATTCAGTTCAGTGCGCATACGAGCCTCATTGCTCGCCGCAGGACCCGACAAGACTATTGGCGGAGTTGGCGTCGCCGCTTGGCGCGTCGGCGCTTCTCACTCGGCTTCTCATAGGCCGAATGCTCTTTCAGGTCCCGAAGGATGCCGCTCTGCTGAAGCTTGAGGTTGAAGCGCTTCAGCGCTGCATCGATCGACTCGTTCGATTGGACGGTGACGTAAACCAAAACTCGTTAATTCCTCCGACAGACTTATATTCTGGCTGATTTTCGTCAAACTTGACAACCCCACCCCGCCGGGGAGTCGGAAGCGGGGTGCTGGGGCCCGATCCTGGACCAGCACATGCCGGGGGCCTTGAGGAATCAACAGGTTACTTCGTACACCTTCAGCACCTCGTCCCCGTAGTGGTTGATCACCTTCACCGCGAACTTGCCGGTCTCGGGAAGGTCGAACGGCCGGGAGACGGTTGAGTACAGCGACGACCAGGCGTCCAAGTCGATCTCGGCGCGCAGGGTCGAGCGCAGCGCTCGATAGGGATCATACTTCTGCCCGTCCTTCTTGTCCGTGACCTCCGCGCCGACGAAATAGGCGTGCCGGACGAAGAAGCTCTCGCCGTCGTAGTTCGTGTCCACGAACCAGCACGCGATATCGTCGGTCGAGCTGCTCCGAATCTCGCCGGTCGTCGGGTCAAAAACGTCCAAGCCCTTCAGCTCCACCGTCACCTTCCCGTCATTGATCGTGTAGGAAAGGTCCGGCTCTCCAAAGACCATAAACAGGTTCCCCGCGCCGGTCTTCTTGAGTAGTTCGTCCGCCATCTGCAGGTCGGCGTTCATCTTGGCGGGGAGGACGGTCAGCTTGCCGTACTGCTTCGCCTCTTCGTTCACGTGCGGGTCGAAGGCGTAACCGCAGATCAGCAGCACATCATGCCCTGCCCCCAGCACCGCTTCCTTCGCCGCCTCCTTCACTTGGAGCGGGCTGACGGCGCCGTATTCAGGTCCGACCGAGATGGCGACCGACTTCACGCTCCCGTCTCCGGCTTCATAGCTCCCCCGCGCCTGAATCCAGCGCCCGGCGTGCGGTTGCAGGTCCTCGAACTTCAGCCGCTCGCCTTTCTTGCTGTTCTGCACGCCCGATTTGCGCAGGTTGTCCAGCACCATGGCGACGAAGTCGTTGCTCGTGTCCTCGCGCTGGGCGGCCGTCTCGCTCTCGGGCCGCTCCTCTTCGGCGGGCAGGACGCGGTGGGGAGAGAGGCTTTCGACGGTGAACGGGCCGGTCACGCGGACGCGCTTCTTGTCCTCGTAGGGCTTATCGAAGAGGTATTCAGTCTCGGCGTGTTTCAGGATCGCCTTGTCGATCTCCTCACGGGTCATGCCCTCCCGGATGTCCGGGTTGTTGGCGATGCTCTTGAGCGTCACGTGAGGCACGCGCTCATAGACGAACCCCTTCTTGATGTCGCCCGAGGTTTCGTAGCCCGGCGGGACCTGGCCGGTGACGTCGGCCTCCTTCTGCACCCCTTCGGGAGAGTCGGCGAGCAGGTAGTAGGGGAACCTTGCCGCCATGAGCCGCGTTCGGGCAAGGGCGAGCGCCACGCGGCTCGTGTCGATCGTGATCCAGCGACGTCCCCACTGCTCGGCGACGTAGGCGGTCGTCCCACTGCCGCAAGTGGGATCGAGAACAAGGTCGCCTGGGTCGGTGGTCATCAGAACACATCGGTTGGCAATTCGTTGCGCGGTTTGTACGACGTAAATCTTCTCCGTGGTTGCTCCCATTGTGTCAGACCACATGTTGGATAATGGGGCGACAGTAAAGTCCGACAGCATCCGCTTGTAGCTGAGTGAGCGGCCCGTCGGAAGCAACCTGCCGGCCGTTGCAAGTCTCTGCATTCCGCTAATGTCCGTCTTAAATGTTCCCGCGCCAGGCCCGTACTCCTTGCCCCTGTACGTAAACGAGGTCAAGTCGCCCGCATTAGCCGGTCGCCCGCTCGTAAGCGGTGCAATTCGATAGTTCTCCCCGAATTCATCCTTAAGGCGGTATGCACCTATTAGTGACTCGCGGTCTTCGCGGTCTACATAGACCGGCCTATATTTCAGGTTTTCCTTGTCCTTGGCATACCAGATAATGGCGTCAGCAACATTGTCGAGGAGCTCGGCACCTGATGCGCCTGTTTTCTTAAATCTTATCTCAGACACAAAGTTCTCCGATCCAAACACCTCGTCCAACAAGCACCTCACGAGGTGCACATTCTCGTCGCCGATCTGCACCATAACGCTGCCAGTCTCAGTTAGAAGCTCCTGTGCCACTCTCAAACGGTCGCGTAGATAGCTGAGATAAGAATGAATGCCCCTAACCCACGTGTCTCGGAAAGCCCTGACAACCTCAGGCTCCCGTGCCGCATCCTCAAACTGACCATCCTTGACTCTAAGTTTGCGTGTGCTCACCTGCCAGTTCGAGCCGAACTTGATGCCGTACGGCGGGTCCATATAGATGCACTGGACCTTGCCTTTGAGCCCTTCCTTCTCGGCCAGGCTGTTCATGACCACGAGCGAATCGCCCAGGATCATGCGGTTCGACCAGTGCGGCATCCGGTCGTCCTGATGGCTGTAGAAGTCCAGCTTCTTCTCGAAGTCGTCCTCAACGCCGTTGAAGTCGGCAAAGAGGGAGATTTGGTCCTCGTTACGCGGTGCGCGGTCCTCACTGCGCTTTCGCAAGTCTTCGATGATCGCCGCCGGGTGGATCTTCTCCTGAATGTAGATCGGCACGGTCGGAACCGCCAGGTCCTCCCGGTCCTGCTCGTCCTTCCCCTTCCAAACCAGCTGCGGGTCCAGAGAAGGATCGCGCGGATACAGCGCCTCATAAGGCTTCCGCTCTTCCTCCACAAAGAACCCCCGGTTCTCCATCGTAGGGTTATTCACCCGCTTGTCTTTGTGTTTGGTGTAGTCGACCTTGCTCATGACTTCCGCCTGCCCTCAATCCTCTTGACTTCGCGCTCGAAATCGCTTTCAAAAGCCTGGTCCTGCTTGACCCTGAACTGCTCATAATGGGCCTCGGCCAACTGCTTCGCGACCTCTGCCGATATGGTTCCGGCGTTGGTCAAGACGTCATATTCGTTGAACTTGAGAAAAGCATCCAGCTTTTCGACCCAGTCCGCCATGCGCATGGGTACCTGACGCGTCGCTTGAAGCTCCGCATAGTCCAGATACATGGACACGATACGGTCTAGCTCCTTGATTTCGCGCTCGATAAGGTAGTTCTTCGCCACTGCGACATCGGACTTCACGATTTTGCCCCCGGGAGCGTTCTTCCAGGTTGTCAGACCCATCGTCGGCTTCTTTGCGTCAGCCCGGGAAGCGACAATCTCCGCTGCAGTCATTCCGCTAACGGCCCAATGAAGCTTGTTCTGAACGGTCTTGAAAAACGTCTTCGTGATTTCCGAGTCCTTGTCGTAGTCGATGCTCGCCTGCTCGTAGAGGTCCGTAATCTTGAGATAAAAGCGCCTCTCGCTCGCCCGGATTTCACGAATCCGCTCGATGAGCTGATCGAAGTAGTCCTTTCCAAACCGCTTGTTGAGCTTGAGGCGTTCGTCGTCGAGCGCGAACCCTTTAACGACGAATTCTCGCAGCGTCTGTGTAGCCCAAATGCGAAACTGCGTAGCCTGGTAGCTGTTCACGCGGTACCCGACGGAGATGATGGCGTCCAAGTTGTAAAACTCAATTTCTCGAGAGACTTCCCGTGCGCCCTCGGTTTGAACTCTTCGAATTTTTCGAACAGTTGCTTCTTCGCTCAGCTCTCCTGACGAGAAGATCTCTCTGAGGTGGTAACTGACCGTGGGGACTTCGACGCCAAACAACTCCGCAATCCGCTTTTGGTTCAGCCAGAAGGTCTCTCCTTCGTATAGGACTTCGACTTTCGACGCGCCTTCAGGCGTGCGGTAGAGGATGATCTCTCCGCTCAGCAAGTCGCCTTCACCCATTCGCCACCTCCCCGTCTGAAACTCTAAACAAATCCCCTTGGCAATTCCAAGGGTCCTTCACTTCAAGGAACCGCCACTCCCCCAGTCCGCCATGGTTGTTCACCGCCGGGACCCACATCGTCTTCGCCGTTGCGACCTTGGCATCCTTGTCCTTCTCGGGGTAGCCGGAGACTTCGATGACGAGGTTGATGTGACATGTGATGGGTGATGTGTGATGGGGTTCGGGGACAAGAGGGGCGATTACGGCGATGAAGTCGGGGTAGTAGTTGCGCTCTTCGCCGTCCACCGTGTACGGGATTTTGAAACCGAGGTTCTCGTTTCGGGCGTAGCAGACGACTTCGGGAATGTCCTCCAGGACCTGCGCCATCTTCTGCTCCCAGCCCGAATCGGAGACGACGTGCGAGATGTGGCACTTGTCCTCGCTCGTCACCCACGTCGGCTTGGACGTGTTGAAGTCGACGTACTTGGTCGAACCCCACGTGTCGTACGGTTGCAGGATCGGTTTGAGCAGCGGCTCGCCCCCGCTGCCTCGCACGATGGAGCGATAGATCTTATCGGCCGCCTGGGAGGCCCGTTCATGAACCAGAAGAAGCTGCTTGAAGGTGTTGTCCTTAAGCCGAACCTGACCCTCGAGCCATTCCCGCGCGATGCGCAGGACCTGGGGGAAGAGGTGGACCTGCGAGCAGCCTTCGGCATCGGGGAAGTAGCGTTCGAGCGTCTTCTTGGCCAGGAAGAAGGCGACCTGCTGCTCCCTCGCGCGCTTCAGATCGTCCAGCGTGTGCACCTCGCCCATCCCCGCGATCGGTTCGACCTCCACCTTGGTCGGGATGTCCTGGGTGGAGAGGGTGAGGACCGATTCCTCCTCGAACTTTGCGGTGAGCTTCTCGGCCGGGACCTCGAACTTGTAGCCCAGCAGGCGAGGGAACCGGATCTCCAAATGCGCTCGCTCCTTCATGGCGTGGACGCGCGTCGTCGGCTTAGGCGGTTTGGGGTCGGGCGAAGAGCCGGAGCACGGGATGAAGGAGAACGGCACGCCGTAGACCTCGGCGTATTCCGGGTCGAACTTCCCGTCCTCGTTCGGGTCGTAGTTCGTGCGCCGCAGCCCGCGCCCGACGACTTGCTCGCAGAGGAGCTGCGTCCCGAACGCGCGTACGCCCAAGATGTGGGTGACGGTGTTCGCGTCCCAACCTTCCGTGAGCATGGAGACGCTCACGACGCACTTGACGTTCTCGCCAAGCTTGCCGGGCTTGCCGACGGTGTTCATGACCTCGCGCAGGATGTCCTCGTCGGTGAGCTTTTCGACGTCCTTTCCGGGGAAGCGCAGGCGGTACTCGTGCTTGAACTCTTCGATCTCCCGCGCCGCCATCTTCTTGAATTCGGCTGTCATGGCCTCGCCGGATTCGAGCTGCTCGCTGTCGACCAAGATGGTGTTCGGGCGATGCAGCCATTGCCGGTCTTGGACGTTGGAGAAGATCGAGAGAGCGCCGGGAACGAGAACGGTTTGATCGCCTGCGGGCTTCTCGTAGCCGGCGATGTAGTCGTAGACGAGCTTAGAGACGTTCGTGTTGTTGCAGACGACGATGAAGACAGGCGGGGTTTGGCCGCGCTGCCGCGCGTCGCTGGACTCCCACTTCTGGTACGCCTTCTCGTAGTTGGTGTAGAGGGTGTGAATCGCGCCCTGGAGCTCTCCGGGAAGCTTGGGATCACCTCCGGCGACGGATTCCGTGCCGCGGCCCTTCTTGGGAAGGCTGTCTTTGATATGCAGCCAGAGCTCGCGGTACTTCGGCATTTCGTCGGTCATCGCGTTGTCGGCAACGGGCACGCGCGGGACCTTGACGATGCCGGATTCGATGGCGTCGATTAGAGAGAAGTCGCTGACGACCCAAGGGAAGAGCGTTCCCTCACTGTAGCCGGAGCCGCGCAGGAAGAAGGGGGTCGCGGAGAGATCGTAGACGACCTTGACGCCGATCTTTCGCTGGATGGCCTCGATGCCGCTGATCCAGATGCGGGCCTCCTCTTCTCGCTTCTTGGCGTCGCGTCGCTCGTCCGCGTCGAGCGCGACGTCTTCGCCGTCCGGCTTTCGGCGGTAGCAGTGGTGGGCTTCATCGTTGATGACGATGAGTTGCTTCTTGGTTCCGAACTCATTGCAGACACGGCGGACCATTTCGTTGGGGTTCTCTTTGAAGAGGCTGCCTTCTTCGCTCGGGTTGAGAAACTTCTTGGTGAGCTTGGGCGCCTTGAGCTTCTCTTTGAGAAGGAACGAGTGATAGTTCGTGATGAGGATCTTCGTCCGATGGAGCTTCTCGAAAAGGTCGTTCGGGACCAAGTCGAGCGCCCGGTAGTAATTCTGCGGATCGTTGGGGAGCAGGACGCGCAAGCGGTCGCGGATGGTGATGCCAGGGGTGACGATTAGGAAGCTGTCGCCGAAGCGGGTGTCTTGCGGGTTGGCGAGTTTGTTGAGGGTTTGCCAGGCGATCAGCATGGCCATGACGACGGTCTTGCCGGAGCCCGTGGCCATCTTGAGCGCCATGCGCGGCAGGCCAGGGTTGGCCTGGTCGTTCGCATCTCGAAGCTTGTCGGCGATCCAGCCGTCGCCGAACTTGGAGGCGACTTCGGTGATGTAGATAGTGGTTTCTAGCGCTTCGATCTGGCAAAAGAAGAGTTTCCGGGCGCGTTCGGGATGCTTCCAGTGCTCGAGCAGGCGACGAGTGGTGGGGGTGATGCCGGCGTACTTGCCGAGACGCCATGCTGCAACGCGGGCGCGGATGTTGTCGACGTTTTCGTTGCGCTGGATGCGGTCGTTCGTCCAAGATGATTCTAGCGTGAGCTGCTTACCCTTCTTCTTGGGTTTGGGGACGGGGATGAAATACGTACTTTTCCGACGAACCTTGATGATTTGGTCGGTTATTCCTACATCCGTGAACTTGAAGTGCCGGGTGGGCTCTTCGAAGGCGGAGTTTAGGATCGGGTTCTCGATGACGACTTCAGGCATCGGTCTCTCATTATAACAAAGAGTAGACGCATGACAACGCTGCTGCCGCCGCGGGGCGAGGCGTCACTCTTCCATCTCTTCCAAGTACTCTTCGACCACCCGCTTGGCTTCCGGCAGGGAGAGACCGGTTTTGGTGCGTAGGTGCTCGATGGCCTCCAGCTTGCGCTGTTCGATGCGGGCTTCGCGCTCTTGCCGGAGCGCGCGGCGGGCGGCGCGGGAGCTTCGATTCAGGGCGTCCTCCGAGAGGGCGGTCCCCAGGCTGCCCAACCCGACTCCCGCGATGATCCCGGCGGCAACGTCGTCGATCACGCCGCTTTCCCTTAGGGACTTCTTGGCTCGCCAGCGCCGGAACTCCTTCTCATAGTCGTCGCTGCCTTTGGCAAGGGTCATCCACGCGTGGGCGATCATGCCGAGCCCCCACCCAATCACCGGCCAATAGGCCCAGTCCAGGCCGCCGTCCCCTCGAAGGTCGAGGAACACCAGTCCGGTATTGACGAGCAAGTAGGTCGAGAGGTGAGTCCAGAACTCGTGCTTGACGTGCTTGTCGTAGTGGAGACGTTCTTTGACTTCGGCGGACCGCTCGCGGTATTCGGTTTCCGCCTCTTGGACGGCTTCGGGGGAGATTCCCGCTTCGGCGGCCGCGGCGAGGAGTTGTTCCCTCGACATCGCTCCTGAGGCGGATCTGCGGGCTGCCAGCAGGAGAATCTGCTCGGCTTCGTCCTCTTGAAAGAACTGTTGCTCGGATGGCACGAGGGGATTGTAGCGCGGATGGGGCGGAGAGACTTGGGGACAAAGGACTTGGCGCGGCTACATTCACGACTCCGGTTGAGAGACATAAACGAACTCGCCGATGCCTCGGGCGACTCGGGTCGGTCCCTCGCCTTCCGCCATCATCACCGTAACGCCTCGTTCGCCGGTTCGCCGGTCAATTCGGTAGTTGATGCCCTGTCCATACATGACGTGCCCGGAGCCGGCAATCACGACGAAGACCGTTGACGCGCTCTTGGGGAAGCGGTCGAGGTACTTCAGCGCCGTGTCCGCCATCCCCTCGTCCCAAAGCACCTGCGCGGCGTAGATGTTCTCGCCCTGGGTTCCCGAGACCGGATGGCCTCCCATCAGAGCCTCGAAAACGCTGCGATGGTCGGAGTTCGCCAAGTACAGCGGAGGAACTTGCGAGGACTGCTCGGGCGTGAGCGCCGAAGGCCCGCCCCTGCCGACCGCGCGCACCCAATCACGAGGGACATTGAGCGCCACCATCGGCAATCGGTCCCTTCTCACGGCCTCAAAGATCGGCCGGTAGAGCCCGTAGTCGAAGCCCCACTGCGTCTTCCACTGGCTCCGCTCGATGAACTCGTCTTCCGACAGCCATCCGAGCGTCCACGGGTTGAGTTCGTCTTGAACCGGGCGCGTGAACATTTCGAAGCCAACGATCACAGTCCGGCCCCGCCGAACCAGAGCCTCGACGATCGCGGCTTGCATTTCGTGGTGCCGCGCCCGGTCGTGAGATTCGCCCAAATACACGAAGCGATGCCCGTCTGCGGCGGCCGCGACGTCGTCGGGACTTGCGAGTTTGCCCGTGATCGTAGAACGCATCTCTCCCAGTCCGACCTCGAGGGTTCCGGGTCGGCCGATGGGGAGTTGAAGCGGATTGACGGCTTGCGCGGTCAAGATTGCCGCTGGCGCGAGAGCAGTAAGCATGTCCCATTCTGACCCCCGCCGGGCTGTCTGTCAACGGGTAGCATTCTGCTCCGTGATGTCCCGCTGGATGTGCGTCGTTTCGGTACTGCTGCTTGGGGGCTGTGGTTCGGATTCCAGGAAGGCCGGAGTCTCGGCTCCCGCGTCGAGCTCCCCGACCTCGATGGAGTCGCCCGCGACGCCCGAGGAGAGGCTGTTCGAGTCGCTTCGCTCTGCGGCGTTCCAGTTCTCCGCGTCGGTGACGGGGATCGAGTCCTCGCTCGACGAAGCGCGGGGTCTTGCGGCGTCAAGCGGAGTCTCCGAAGAGACCAAGGAAGCCCTCGTCGACGTGATCGACTACCTCGACTCCGCTGGCTCGATCGTCAGCGAACTCACCGACATCGTCCCCAGCAGGAGCGACCTGGCCGTCCAATTCAAGAACTACGAGAAGAAGAGGGAATCGTACGCCTTGACCGCGGAAGACGCGCTGGCGGACCTGCAAGAGTGCCGCGGCCTGCTTTCGAGCATCGTGGAATCGACGCCGGTGGGACGCGCGAGCGGCGTCGAGCACCTGCTGTCGGTGATCGAGGTGAACATTCAGGATGTGGAGGGCGCGCTTCGAACTCTGACGGAGGACCTCGATTGAAAGAAGGATGGTGCCGGGAGCGGGACTCGAACCCGCACGAGGTCTCCCTCAACGGTTTTTGAGACCGCCGCGTCTACCATTCCGCCACCCCGGCAAACGGCCTGTGGGATCATACCTTCTCGTTCCCCAGGGTCCCAAGCCCGGAACTCTGCCTCCCAGATTTCCTGGCCGTACGGCGATCGATGCTTCTCATGAGTATCTGACCCGCAGTGGAGGTCAGCGTCGAGTATTGTGGCGCGCGGGGAACGGGTCGCTCGTCGGCGGGCCGAGTAGAGGCTCGCGAGCAAGGCGGCGAGGGCGCGGACCTTGGTTCCGCTTTGCCAAGAAACGGGCTGGAACCGCAAGCACGTCAGGGCGGCGAGCGCTTCTTCTTGTACTCCTCGATCAGTTCGATCGCGGCGGTATAGCGCTTCTGCCGGACCATCTGCTCGACTGTGCGGTTATAGACGTCTTCAAGGTCGAGCCTCGCGCCCCGGTCGAGAAGGATGCGGGCGGTCTGGAGATCTTGGGAGTCCTCTTTGAGCAGCGCGCAGTGCAAGGGGGTGTATCCATCGTCCAAGGTCTGCTCGTTGAGGTCCGCCCCGGCGTCGAGCAGGATGTTCACGCACTGAGGAAAGGCGTAGTACGCCGCGATATGAAGAGCCTTGCTGCCGTTTCCCTTGACGGGGAGATGCACGTCCGCCCCGGCCTCGATCAGTTCCTTGATCATGAGGGGGCGTACGGGCGCTTCTTTTTTCCGGTATTCACCTTGCAATACGAGATTCGGTCCTAGGGCTTCGCATAGGGGGCGCCGCTCATGAAACAGTTCATTCGGGTCGCAACCTGCCTTCAAGCAAGCGCGAAGTACTCCGAGAGCTCCCAAGTTGCCTGCTCGATGAAGAATGCTGGAGTTTCCAGGATAAAGCGATGCGCCGTGGGCGATGAGGAGGCTGGCGAGTTCTTCGTCCTTGCTGGGGTCGGAGGCCAGTTCATTGGGGCTTGAAGCCCAAAAGCAAAGTCTAAAGAGGACAGTACTCTGGCTCCCCCCTATACCCCTTTCCGTCATATCAGGATGGACTCCTGACTTCAAAATGCGCTCAACTTCCTGTATACTCCTGGCTTCAACGGCGGAATAGAGTTCTTCAGAGCCTTGGGCGACCTGCTGCCCCCTAGCGGTAAGGGCCAAGAATGAAATCGTAGTAAGAAACATGTCTACCCTCCCAGGTTTAGATGGATGGAAACGGGAAGCATGGCTGCTCCCCCAATGGCGATGCGGATGAGCATGATCTTCTGCTCTCCAGGGTTCAAGGTCGTACCGACCCCGTTCGACGGGCTGATCGCGTTGTTGTGGTCGAGGTCTTGGCCATTCAGCGGAAGCCGGACAATCCCCTTGCCCGCGGAAAGCCCAGAAGACCCAGACTGCGTGCTCATTGGACAGTGATACCCGGTCTGCTCTGCGAGTCAGACCGGGGCACCCGGCCCTCTTCGCGCACCGAGGTAGTTCGCCCCGCACCGATGATCGCAGTCCCGGCCTTTCCCGGACCAACGGCCTTGACGCTCCGCCGGTCCGAGCCAATCGGTCCGCGGGCGCTCGTGGGACTCTGCCCGCGAGACGCGGGCGCTCCCTTTGTTGCCCCCCGGATAGCGATCAGCGTCCCCTGTGCGGACATTCTTAGCAGGCACGTGTCGTCCGGGATCGGTAGAATCTATGCATGATTGTGTTGGTTGCGGATAAGTTCGAGCAGTCGGGGCTCGACGGGATCGCCGGGTTGGGCAACGAGGTCCGGTATGAGCCCGCACTGAAGGACGACGCTTTGAGGGCCGGGGTTATAGAGTCCAGTGCCGAAGTCCTCATCGTTCGCTCGACCAAGGTTCCCGCCGAAGTCATGGAGGGCTCGAAGCTGAGGTTGGTCATTCGGGCAGGCGCAGGCTACAACACCATCGACGTCGCGGCCGCCACCCGTCTGGGAATCTACGTCGCGAACTGTCCCGGAAAGAACAGCCAAGCGGTGGCGGAATTGGCGTTTGGGTTGTTGCTTTCTGCCGACCGCCACATTCCCGACAACGTAGCCGATTTGAGGGCCGGGAAATGGAACAAGAAGGCGTTCTCGCAAGCTCGCGGACTTTGCGGGCGCACGCTAGGACTCGTCGGGCTGGGGATGATCGGGAAGGAGATGATCCCCCGAGCCAAGGCGTTTGGGATGCGCGTGGTCGCTCACAGCCAGTGGCTCGACGAAACTACCGCGAAGGAGTTGGGAATTGAGAAGGTGTCGCTTGATGATCTCGCAGAGCAAAGCGACTACGTCAGCGTGCATAGTAGCTTGCGCCCTGAAACCAGGGGGCTTCTAGGCCCTGAGTTCTTTTCGAAGATCAAGCAGGGTGCGGTCTTCGTCAACACGAGCCGCGCCGAGGTCGTGGACCAAGCTGCCCTTTTGGAAGCCGTTCACACGCGAGACGTCGTCGCCGGGCTGGATGTGTTTGAGGGTGAGCCTGACGTACCTGAGGGCGACTACTCCGGCACTCTCCGATACGAGCCGCAGGTCTATTGCACCCATCATATCGGCGCGAGCACGGATCAGGCGCAACAAGCGGTCGCCGACGAGGTCGTTCGCATCGTCCGGTTCTTTGAGGCATCGGGAACCCCACCGAACGCTGTGAACGAGCCTGTGAGCGCGGGCGTTCGGTAGGGAGCCGGCGGCTTAAATCTTGCCTTCTTGCCTGAGCAGTGGATAGTGGCAGGCTTTGAACTTCTTGCCGCTTCCGCAGGGGCAGGGGTCGTTTCGACCCACCTTTCTCCAGTCTAAGTTCGCGGGCGCTCCGTTGGGCTGCGCTGCGGTCGGCTGCGGGGCCCCGGGGCCTTGCTCGGCATCGTCGACTCGCATCATCTGGGGCTGCTCGACGCGGGGCTGTCGCACCTGAACGTCGGCTTGGTAGATCGTCCGGACCGCCTGATCGCGAATCTGACGCAGCGTGTGCTGGAATAGGTCGTACGTTTCCCGTTTATAGGCAATGAGCGGGTCGGTTTGACCGTATCCCCGCAGGCCGATGCCCTCGCGGATGTAATCGACCATCTGCAGGTGTTCCATCCACCGGTCGTTGACGGCCTGGAGCATGACGTGCTGCTCGAACTGCTGCATGAGGTCGGAACCCAGCTTTTCGGCCTTACCGTCGTAGGCTTTGCGCGCGAGTTCGATGCAGTAGACCGCGATCTCTTCGCCAGGTTTGTATTGCCTCAACTCCTCGGCCGTGATGTAGTCCATCGCGGGGAAGACCTCGTTCAGCTCGCTGAAGAGCTTGTCGTAGTCATAGACCTGCGCCCCCTTCGTCTCATCGAACGCCCAACAGTTCTCCACGACTTCGTTAATCATCGAATCGACGTACTTGATGAGGTCCTCGCGAACGTGCTTCCCAAAGAGAATGTCGCGCCTCATCCCGTAGATGTGTTCGCGCTGTTGGTTGAGGACATCGTCGTATTCGAGAACGTGCTTTCGGGCCTCGAAGAAGTGGTTTTCGATTCGCTCTTGGGTCTTGCGGATCATTCCGGAGAGGAACTTGGCGTCCACTTGCTCCATCGGCGGCCAAGCCTTGAGCAGCGGGTTCTGGAGCATGTTCGCGTTGAAGATCTTCCAGAGTTGGTCTTCGAGCGAGACGAAGAATCGGCTTTCGCCGGGGTCACCTTGCCGTCCCGAACGTCCGCGCAACTGGTTGTCGATGCGCCGGCTTTCGTGTCGCTCCGTTCCGAGGATGTAAACCCCGCCTAGCTTTCGGACGTCCTCCGCCAGGGAGCTTCTCTCCTGATCGTTCAGGGGCAGCGGGGGGGCGGCCCGCTCCTTCCCGCCTCGGCGATAGCTGGCGTACGTCGAAGCGTAATCGCTTTCAAACGCCTCGTCGCCCTTGGACGAGCGGGAGAGGGCGGTCTGCTCGTCCTCGATCCGTCCGCCGAGCAAGATGTCGACGCCGCGCCCGGCCATGTTGGTGGCGATGGTCACGCCGCCCTTCCTTCCGGCCTCAGCGATAATCAGAGCTTCTCGTTCGTGGAACTTCGCGTTGAGAACGTTGTGAGGGATGCCGTGTTCGAGGGCCTCCTTGAGGTTCTCCTTGTCCGAATCAGGCAGCTCGTATTCCTTCAGGAACCAGTCCATCACTTCGTCCGAGGTGGGATCGCCGGATTCAGCTACCTTCGAAAGAATTCCCGACAGCTCTTTGCGCTCCACCTCGTCGAGCGGGCGGTTAACGGTGTTCGTGACGTCGTCTCGCAGGCTCTTGGCGGTGTCCTTCTTGACCTCGTTGTGCCAGCGTAGCTTCTGAACCAAGATCAACTTCTGAAGCATGTCGGGCGTCAACCGCGCCGAGACTTTTTCGGACATTTCGATCGATCGCGTGCCGACGAGTACGGGCTGTTGTTTGGTGTAAAGCCGCAAGATTTCGAACGCGATGCCTCTGAACTTGGCCTCAAGGGTCTTGTAAATGATGTCCGCATGGTCGGTCCGGATCATCGGGCGATGGGTGGGGATCGTGACGACGTCGAGTCCGTAAATCTTACGGAACTCGTCCTCTTCGGTCTTGGCCGTTCCCGTCATACCCGCGAGCTTGTTGTAGAGCCGGAAGAGGTTCTGGAACGTGATGACGGCGACGGTTTGGCTTTCGCGCTGAACAGGGACGCCCTCTTTGGCTTCGAGCGCCTGGTGCATCCCATCGGAATAGCGTCTGCCGAACATTAGCCGTCCCGTGTTCTCATCGACGATGACGACCTCGTTGTTGCGGACCACGTAGTCCACGTCGCGGTCGAACAGCGCGTAGGCCTTGACGCTCGCCATGAGGTGGTGGAAGAGCTTGGGCTCGTTGGCGATGTTATCGATGTCGAGAAGCTCTTCGGCGTAATCGAGACCCTCTTCGGTCATGCTGACGCTGTGGTTCTTCTTATCTGCGGTGTAGTGATCTTCAACCTTGAAATTCCGCACCACCTGGTCGATCTGCTTGTAGAGCGAAACGTCCTCCATCGAAGGGCCGCTGATGATGTGCGGCGTGCGGGCCTCGTCGATCAGGATGGAGTCCACTTCGTCGATGATCGCGTAGTTGAGTTCCCGCATCGATAGCTGTTCGACCTGAAACGCCATGTTATCGCGGAGGTAGTCGAACCCGAACTCGTGGTTCGTTCCGTAAACGATGTCGCAAAGGTAGGCCTCGCGCCGGGAGCAGGGGACGAGGTTGACGTACCTTGGGTCGCCTGCGACGTCGGCCCCCGGCACATACTTGAAGCTGCCGCCCAACTCGTCCGAGTCCTCGCTCTGCCCCTGAATGATGCCGACGGTGAGCCCGAGGAAGTGATAGATCGGACCCATCCATGCGGCGTCGCGCCGGGCCAGGTAGTCGTTGACGGTAACGAGGTGGACGCCCTTTCCGGTGAGGGCGTTCAGGTACATCGGCAGGGTGGCAACGAGGGTCTTTCCTTCGCCCGTCTTCATCTCCGCGATCCGGCCCTGATGAAGCACGAGACCTCCCAGAAGCTGCACGTCGAAGTGCCGCATCTTGAGCGTTCGCTTGCTGGCCTCGCGTACTGCGGCGAACGCCTCGGGCAATACGTCTTCGAGCGTTTCGCCCGCGTTGAGGCGCTCCTTGAACTTCAACGTAAGCTCCTGAAGCTCTTCGTCGGACTTGGCGGCGAAGTCTTCCTCGTAGGAATTGATGCGATCGACGATCGGCGCGAGGGATTCCACGTCGCGCTTGCTCGTGTCGAAGAGTTTTCTCAGATAGTCAACCATAGGGGGTTCTTGTCGGTGTTTCGGACGAATCCGGAGGTTGGGGCGGCCCCGTCGTGGGGGACGCAGACGACGACGCTGAGGGCGCTTGAGGCGCCTAGGCGAGCGGTCCGTCGCGTATGAGGTCCGAGCGGCAACTTGGAGGGCCAGGCGGCTGGCGCAGGAGCTCGGAGCGTGTGCCCTCGGTCCCTTGAGTTCTCGTGAGAAACACGGTTGCCGGAGGGTTGTCGGCGGCCTGGACGTCGAGCAGGCTCAGCAACTGGCTGAAAATGGCAAGGACGTTCCCTTCGTTCCAAGAAAACCGATCCGTAGTTCGCTGCCCTTCCGCGAGGGTCGGCGCGCCGCCTTGGGAAGTTCCTTCGTCGAAGTTGGCGGTTGGCGCGCCCTCTTCGGCCTGAAACCCCGTGGCATTCCATCCGAATTTAGCATCCGAGTGGAACGCTGCCGGCCCATGAAGGACGGCGAGGATCAGCGCAGGAATCAACGACAACATGAGTACCGAATCTTCGCTATTATAGAACGCATCGGGGCCATGAATCGTCCCCGTTAGGTCCCATCGGGGTCAAGCGGGCTTTCCGCAGCGGGCTCTTTGTGTGGCTTTTCGGTGTGGCTCGCCCCCAGGGAGCGGCACGAGACGCACAGGCGGATTCCTCGGTTCGCGATGACGGAGCCAACCACGGACATCACGAGGAGCAGGATCACGCGGACGACGATGACCGCCAGCGATTGCCCGGCGACCGTCGGATCGATCGTTTCTTTCGTCCGGCCCGCGATGGCCACTTCGGGTGGAACGCTGAACATCGCGTAGGCGAGTTGAAACGTGACCACGAGCAACGCGATGCCGCCGACGAAGGTGGCCAAGCCGATGAGCGATCCCATCAGGTCAGAAGTTGGCTTGGAAGTTTGCGTTTTCATTCTGGCTGCGTGCCTTTCGCGGGGCTTCCCTCCTGAGGATACCGCTCCTCAGCCACTGGGCGATCCGGCTCATCGCCGGGCATCTTAACCCACCACGCCCCCAGCGCAGGGATCGCCATGATGGCCCCAGCCAGCAGATAAGGGGCGTAGGGCTGAAGTTCATAGAGTTTGTTTCCCGCGACCGGGCCCAGAATCCGAGCCAAAGCGCCGAGGGCTTGCGTCGCGCCAAACACGCTGCCTTGGAGCGCGGCGGGGCTCGATTTCGAAATCAACGACCCTAGCGCAGGTTGAGCCAGGCCGGTGGCGATCCCAGTAACGATGATCACGGCGATTTGCGGCACCCATGGCTTCAGAAAGGGGATCAAAGCGAGACAAGGGCCCAAGGCAAGGTACGACCAGCGGACCAAGGCCGGTTCGCCAAAGCGAGGGGCGGCCCACCTGACGACCCCTCCCTGCATCACAGCGCTTACGACCCCCACCACGACAAGAATCAGCGCCCCTTCGTATTGCTCGAGGCCGAACCAGTTCACCGACAAGCGAAAGTAGGTGCTTTCGAGGTTGGAGAACGCGAAGCTGAAGGCGAAAAACAGGGCGAGCAACAGCGCGAGGCCCTTCGTGCTGAAACCCATCCGGAGAGTCGCGATCGTGGAGATATTTCGTTCGGGCTCGCGTCCTTTGCGGCTTTCGGGGAGAATCCAGTACACAAAGGCCCAGTTCACGGCCGAGAGCAGCACCGCCGATAGGCCCAAAACGAGAGGCTGGGCCGCGTATTGGGCGGAAAGAGGAAGATCAGGGTGCGCAGCGATATGCCGGGCGTGGTCGAGGCTCACAAGGAACGACCCAAGCGGCGGGCCTAGGATGAATCCGAGCCCGAACGCCGCCCCGACGACGCCCATGCCCTTGGCGCGGTTTTCTGCGGCCGTGACATCGGCCACATACGCGTACGCTACTCCAATGTTGGCGCTGGCGATTCCCGACAGAACCCTCGCCAAAAACATCAGGGGCAGGTTGTCGGCAAACGCATAGGCAAGGAAGGCGAGCGCCGAAAGGCTCGTCGTCGCGAGCAGGACGGGCCTACGCCCGATGCGATCGCTCAGCCTTCCCATTCCAGGGGCGAACGCAAGCTGCGCGATGCTGAACGTCGCGATGAGCAGGCCTAGAATCGCCCCCCGCGCCCCGAGCGACTCGCCCCGGAGTTGGATGTCGGGAATCACGAGCCCGAACGCCAAGAGATCGAGGAATACGGTCAGGAACAGGGCCAGCAACGGCGAAATGCGGCGGGGCATCGAAGTGCATTATGAAGGAACTGAGTTGACGACGACGGATCGCTTCGGCGCTGCCACGACGGCTCTGGAAGTGGGTGGATCGGACTACCCGCGCGGGGCCCTCGGCTATCCGAGTCAGCCTGCGAACACCTCAGTTTTCGAGGGGAACCAGCCAGATATTCCGAAAGCGGATTGCTGAGCCGTGGTTTTGCAGCAGGATCGGCCCTTTCGTCGCCCAAGGACCCTCCAGGCCCGCGGTCGTCGCCGACTTGGGAATCTCAAAGTCGTTATGAATCCGAACCCCGTTGTGCCAAACGGAAATGCGCGGTTTGGCGATGAGGTTGCCCATGGGATCCACCTTCGCGCCGCGCATTACGATGTCATACGAGTTCCAGGTCTCAGGGGGCTTGATCGCGTTCGAGTCGGGGTCCTTAAGGCCATACAGCGCCCCGCAACCTCCCATCGCGTAGGTCGAGTTCTGCCAGTTGTCGAGAATCTGGATTTCATATCGGCCCTGGTTGTAGACGCCGCTGTTGGCTCGGCCCTGATCCTTCTTGTCGGCCTCCAAAGGAAGCCAAAACTCCAGGTGCAGGCGGTAGTCGCCGAACTCCTGCTTGGTCATGATGTCCGGAGTTCCCGACTTGACGAGCATGGCCCCGTCGCGGACCTCCCATTGGCAGGGCTGCATCGACCCCCGGTGAACCCACGCGTCGGTGTTCGATCCGTCGAAGAGCACGATCGCTCCGGGCGGGGGCGACTGGGCGAACGAGCTAAGGCACAAAAGAGTGGCAAGGGCGAACATGGCGGTTTTCCAAGTATAGCCATGCCATGGCGCAGCGGTCTATTGCCAAACGGCTTCTTCTCCAAAAGCTGCCCTGTTCAAGCCAAGGGACGCACAAACTCCGGCCGGTGGGTTGGGCTCCCGGCGAACTGTGACCGGCAAAAGTACCAGATTCGACCTCGATTCGCAAGTACTTTCGTGCTATTGGCATATAGTAGGAAGACCGTAATTGATCGTCGCCCTGACTGGGCTACGTAAAAATGGGAGGACACTTGAAATGAAACGACTCGCATTGTTGGGTCTCGCGAGCTTGGCGCTTTGCGTCGCCGGCCAGGCGCAGATCCCGTATTCCACGGGCTTTGAAGCCCCCACGTACACGGCTGGCTCCAGCATCGTCGGAGTCGACGGGTGGTTTGCCGGATCGGGCAGCGGCAACTCGCAGTCCGCGAGCACCGACGTCGCCGAAAGCGGAGACCAGAGCCTGAAGTTCGACAACTCCAGCTTGACGAGCTTCTACTCGGTTCGTCGGCCGCTGGGCACGCTGCCTTCTCTGCTTGAGGTCACGGTCAGCGTCTTGGTCACGGGGAACACCCAAGCGAACCGCCTTTACGGCCTGTACCTATCGAGCAGCGCCACGGGCACGCTCGGTTCCACGATCCTGGGAATGACCATTGCCGGTGACGGCAAAGTGCGCGCAGGGAAGACTTGGAGCGCCACCTACAGCGGCACTACTGGAGTGATCGGCACCTTCAGTCCTGGTGAGTACATGGACCGCTGGCTGCATATGCGGCTAACGTTCGATAGCGGAACCGGCGACGGAATGGCGGAGATCACAAACCAGATCGGCACCACGTTCTCGCAGGGATATACCTCCGTGACGGCACCGATGGGTCTGAACCTCGGGACGGACTATGTGACCAGCACGGATCGCCTAGGAGTCGGTTACTTTGACAACTTGGCCGTCGTGCCCGAGCCTGCTACGCTCGCAACGCTCGGCCTCGGAGTCGCCGCCCTCTTGCGCCGACGCCGAAAGTAAACGCTCGTTCGAGCAACTTGCGAAGGGGTTCCTGAGATTCTCAGGAACCCTCTCTCGTTTCTTTGCTCAAGTGGCTGTTATGATGCGTCCGTTCGCGAATCCCAGCAGCGTCGAAGGATACCGCCAGGCCCAGACATCCCAGAGGCTGACTCGTCAGGACGCTTTGCGAATGTACCTACGGCCTGGAGAGATTCGAATCTTCCTACCGGAGGGCTCGACGAAGTCGATGACGTACCTATCTTCCTCGTTGTCATTGTCGAAAACCTGCACCACGGTGGCGGGAAGCCACTGGCGTCGATAAAGGTACAGGACCTTATCTCCTGCTTTGAAGGGCGCCTTTTCGTTGAAGAAGCCCATCGGGGCCGTGTCGATGTACACCGAGTTCGTGCTGCCCACGTACTTCACTCCAGCGCCAAGCGCTTCGCCAAGGAACCTCAGCGGCACATAGGTCGATTTGTTCTCAATGATCGGGGGCTGGTCCATCCGTAGGCTCCGGCCGTCGATCATCGCCTCAGGGTTACCGATTTGAATTTGGATCGTTCGCTCGGCTCGCCAAGCCGTGATCTGTTTGGTGGCGCTGTCAAAATACACGACGGCACCCAAAAGGTCGAACGTCTTTCTGAGTCCAAGAAGCGTACGGCCTCCCCTGAGGATAGGCGGTTCCCGCAGCTCCTCTTCGATCCCATCGATGAACACTGGCACCTCTTGCGATTGAGCGAGCGCCGTTGATAGTAGTCCAATCAAGACAGGGACGATTTTGCTCATGCGAGCACAATACCCAAAGGGTGCCGGATTCGGGAATCGCTGGGTTTGAGCCTGGGGACCCCTAAGTCAATAAGCGCCACTATCGGGGGTACGGGGGCCAGTTCGAGGGAATCAAAGTCTACAGCGAAGGAAAGGATAGGGGCGGATCGGGCCGATCTGTAAGGGAGATTGCGAGGGTCACCGGGCGCCCCCGATGGGAATCAGCGAGATCAACCATACTCACGCCATGCCGCCGCGCATTCCGATCCGTTACACCTTCGGTAACCACATGCACTGGGTCGATATGGAGTGGCTCTGGGGGTACTCCGTGTTGCCGGGTTCCGTGCGCGATATGCTGCGGTTCTGCGAAGAGACGGGAGCCAAGGGCTGCGTCAACTTCGACGGCGTGGGTTACGAAAAGTTGGCCTCAGAAGCCCCCGAATCCCTCGCCGACTTGCGGGCGTCGGTGCAAGCGGGAATCGTCGAGCCCATCGGATGCTCCTACGGACAGCCGTATGGGCTGTTTCAAGGCGGCGAATCCAACGTGCGACAGCGCGTTTATGGCGTGCGGGCGGTGTTGCGGTTGCTCGGGGCACGCCCCCGCGTGTTTTGGGAAGAGGAATTCGACTTTTTCCCTCAACTGCCTCAGATTCTCGCGTCGTGCGGGTTCGAATTCGGCTCGCTCTACTTTCAGTGGACCTGGCACACACCCGAAGTCCCGCTGGAAGTCCCGCCTGCCGTATGGTGGGAAGCGCCCGATGGCTCTCGGCTTCTGGCGGCCACCCGAAACCGCTGGAACCTCCACCAGTGGCCTGAAGACTTCGCGCTGCTGCTCGATGACCTCGCCTCGGGTGATTCGGTCCCCGCCGATCCCCTCTTGATCCAGCAGTGGCTGGAACTCATGCCCTCGAGCGACTGGATGTGCCGTTCGGAATTGATGATTCCGATGTTGCGGCGGCTGCTTGCTGACGAACGGTTCTCGGTTCAAATGGGGACGCTTGGCGAGCACCTCGACGGAATCCGTAAGGACGTCGGCGACGAGCGTATTCCGGTCCGTCGTTACGGCATGGAGGACGTCTGGCATGGGATGAGCCTCGGGAAAAATGGCGACCGAATGAGGCAAGTCTCTGCTGCCGTCGAACAGTCGATCCTCGAAGCGGAGACCCTTGCCGCGCTCCTCTCGCTCTTCGGCCGCCCCTACGCTCAGTGGGACGTGTATCCGGTTTGGGAGATCGAGGAGGCCTGGCGCGAGCTTCTTGCGGCCCAGCACCACGACAACGACGAGTGCGAGGGGCTTTGCGGCCATGTGGGGATGGCCTCCTACCGCCGTGCTTCTGAGTTGGCGGCAGGGGTTCGGGGGCATCAAGTGCGAGGGATGTCGCGGAGCGCGGGCAGATTCCCCATGGAGTCGCTTCTGATCAATACGCTGGGTTGGGGGTGCGCGAGACAGCCCTTGGGAGGAAGAGGAAGGCCACTCCCGAAGAGCCTCGAAGTTCCTGCAATGGGGTGGGTCGCGATTCGCATCGGCGCGGACGAACCGCCCAGGCTCAGGAGGCGAAAGACCCGTAGCGGGTACCGGTTCTCTACAGACTCGTTCGCGGTCGATCTGATCGCGCCCGAGGACGCGGGGTGCTCGCTTGATATCGGGGGAGCGCTGGAACTGGGTCTTGGCGAGATTAAGTGCAAGGTCGGCGGTTCGATGTGCCGAACCTCGATCACCCAGGAGGCGAGTCCGGATCGCACTTCTTTGCTCGTTCGTCTGGCATCGCCGGAGTGGGCCGTTGAGGATTGGGCGTCTGTGACCTCATACCTGACTTCGAGCAGCGATGGTTTGTGCCAGGTGTGGGTGAACTGTCACCCCCTTGAAGGCGAGCCAGACCCCGGAATGAACGCAGGCTGGCAGCTTCCCTTTCGCCCCAAGTTCGCCGTCGCACACATCTACGCGGACTATCCCTACGGAACCTACGAGGTCAAGCCAAGCGGGATTCGCCGCCGCAAGTACCCGACGGGCGATTGGATGACCAGCGAGCAATGGTTCGAGGAGATCGAAGACCCCTTCACATCGCTCAGCTTCGTGGACTTTGTCGGGGAAAATGGTTCGGGCGTGATGGTGATTCACGACGGGGCGAAGCAGTGGTTTTTGGACGAGGCGGGCCGGGTTCGTGCCCTGCTGGGAATGGTCGATCCTTGGGACGAGGACCTTGCGACCGCTTCGTGCGAGGCGCTCTTCAGAATCATCCCCCACGGCCCGATCACGAACTCGGAGCGGCACCGCCAATCGATGCGCTTTCGAGCCGATCATTTTCGCTGGCTGTCCGCGGACTACGATCGCAAGTCGGCAAGTTTGCCCGCTTCGTTTTCGGCGCTGCATTGTTCGGCCGGAAACGTGGTGCCGACGGCCTTCTACCGGGAGGACGAGGGCTATTCGGGCCGCGACCTTGAGGAGTATGCGGGCCGGGGCATGGGCTACCCGTTTGTGTTGCGGCTGGTGGAGTTCGACGGGATCGAATGCGAGGCCGAAATTACGCTTCCGGGCCCAATCGCGGCGGCCCTCAAGACCAACCTTCTCGGCGAGCCGCTCCTTGCGCTCTCCGCCGAGCCCGCCGATCCGCCGCCGGGCAACTCGCCTGAGGCCGCGGCGCTGTTCGAATGGCAAAAGGTCCGGGTGCCTGTGCGGCCCTACGAGATCGTGACGCTGTACTTGGACTTGGTTCCCGGCCGCAAACAGCCCCGCGACCTCGACGCCAAGCGTTCCGTATGGGCGACGGTGCACCGGGCGCAGCCCTAATGCATTCCCCCCCCATCACCTGCGACAAGCGTTCGACAAATGCGAGCGGGGAGGGTGGGGCGGGCGAATGCATAATGGCTTCATGGTCACCGCACTCGCCTGCGCCGTCGCCCTGGGGCAGAGCCCGCTGATCGAGAAGCAGGTCCCCACCCGAGCCGCGGCATGGGCCATCGCAGACTCACGCCCCATCGCCCCGCATCCGAAGGAGGTCCACCTTCGCAACGTCCGCCAGCTCACCTTCGGGGGCCAGAACGCGGAGGCCTATTGGAACCTCGATGGGTCGAAGATCGTGTACCAGACGCGCCAGCCCGAATGGCCCGACGAGCAGATCATCGTGATGAACGCCGACGGGAGCGAGAAGACGCTGGTCGGTACTGGTTTCGGACGAACGACGTGCGGCTACTTCACGCCCGACATGCGGTACGTGTACTTCAGTTCGACCCACGAGAAGAACCCCGGTGCGCAAAAGCCACTCGACTTCAGCAAAGGCTATGTCTGGATGGTGAACCCTCAGTTCAGCCTGTACCGTAGGGAACTCCCAAGCGGCAAGGTGGAGCGGGTGCTCGACCTCAAGGAGTACGTTGCCGAGACCACCATCGACCCGCGCGGCCGGTTCATGGTGTTCACGAGCGCGTTCGAGGGGGACTTGCAGATCTACCGCGCGAAGCTGGACGGCTCGGGCCGAACTCGCTTAACGAACGAAGTTGGGTACGACGGCGGGCCGTTCGTCGATTGGAGCGGTAGCAGGGTCGTCTACCGCCGAGCCCCGATCCAATCCCCCGAGCACGAGCGCGAGTACTTGGCGCTGCTGAAGGAGCACCTGGTGCGTCCGGGCTTGCTCGAACTGTGGATCATGGACTCAGACGGCAAGAACAAGCAGCCCATCACAGACTTGGGTTCGGCTTCGTTCGCGCCGTTCCTTCATCCCGATGGGAAGCGCGTGATCTTCAGCAGCAACTTCGGCGACCGGCGGGGTCGCGAGTTCGAGCTCTGGATGATCGGTGTCGACGGGATTGGGCTGGAACGAATCACCTACGCCCCGGAGTTCGACGGGTTCCCGATGTTCAGCCGAGATGGGAAGAAGGTGGTGTGGGCATCGAACCGCAACGGCAGCGTTCCCGGCGAGACGAACATCTTCGTGGCGGATTGGGTGGACTAGTTCGGTGGGACGATTCCGGCAGCCTGGAGCCGCCTCTTGACGACGGCCTCAACCTTGTCTCGAAGGGCCGCCGGAAGGTCCTCGTATCGCGGATAACCGCGAGGTTCGCGGTGTCGGGACACCAGCGAAGTCTTCATGACGGATCGATCGGTTAGCTGCATTGTATACGTCCACTCTTGGTCGGAGCCGATGACAAACGCCAGTACGTCGTACCTTCCATAGTAGTCTCCGAACGTGTCCGGGTGGAGCACTTCCAGCCGCATGCTGGCGAGTCCCTGAGGCTCCATCATGAACCTGGATACGTTTTGAGTGAGCCGAGATCGCGCTTGAACTTCTACGATCTCTTTGGTCGTTACGTCCAGGCGGAGCGAGCCGTCGGAAGGCAACCCGTTCGGGCAGACCTCGGTGACTTCAGTGGCGATGGTATTCCAGGGTTCGGGAGATCCTTCGGGATCGTACAAGGAGCCCGGGGTTTCAATCGAGATATCGCTCTGAAAGACCACGTCCTCGACCGCCGAGCGGACGTTTGGGTCGAGCAGCCGAAACGGAATGGACTCTCCTGCCAGTAAGACCTGCTTTTGCTTGGGCGAGAGGCTCCCGTGAAGTCGGAGCGACTCGAAGCTTGCGGGAAACCCGATCCCCCGAAGGATCCCCACATCGACTATCGCAAGGAATTCCACACAAGCCGAGAATTCAGAGCTCTCCAATCCAGGGGTTGCGGCAAGCCGGGCCAGCGAGTCGACGAGGGTCATCTCTCCCTGGGCGATTTCTGCGGCCAGCCGGGCTGTTTGCTGGCGGTTGATCCTGGAGAGGATGCCGAAATAGCCGCTTGCCGTGCGGATCACCAGCCAGCCTTGGCTTTCTTCTAAGGACGTATTGGCGGCCCGTTGGGACAAGAACGTCCGCAGGACCGAAGGTGTGACGGTGTCGCCGCCAAACCTGGTGACTGCAATCATCGCGGCCGCGTCGCTCGGGGAGGCCACAAGATTCGCGTCGAGTCGCTGGGCATATTCGAGCAGGACCTCGTCCACAAAGAGACAAGGATCGTGTTGGTCGGGCCGCTTTTGGATGTTCTTGAGAGCTTCGGAGGGGGGAGGAAGCGGGGGGTCTGTGGGTGACGCATTGGCCCAACGAATCCGCCGCAGTGCCTCACGGGTCACTGCGCCCACCGTCAATGGATCCTCATCCGACTTCGTCGAGTTCATGGGTAACCAAGGGCTGGGGGACAACAGCACCCGAACCCGCGAAAGATAAGAGCCTTCGGTATCGACGATGTTCACAGACAGCGTGTCGGAACCACCGCGACCGCTCTCGAGAACTGCGATTACCTTGCGAAGTTGGAGTGCCTTGCCAGGTCCGCTTGACCAGATTCGATTCAAGCTAGCTTCGAGATTAGGAACGGGCGCCCTCTCGCCCTGGGGAGCAGCTTCGAGCCACGCGCGACACTCCTTTTCGTACTCCGCCATCAACGGTTCGAGCTTGAGCGGCAAGGGGCGCTGGGTCTTCGTCGGATTGGAGGCGAAAACGACGCGGCGGCCGACGTCAGCTTGAACCAGCGCCAATGGGTCGAGATTGGCGGCGATCCTGCGCGCGAGTCTTCCAGGAGGAGTCTGAGTCTGAAGAGCGAGGCCCCGCTCCCAGAGCTTTGTGTCGTAGTCCGCTCCTACGTCGTTGATGATCCCTTGAAGCCGTGCCCAGCCCGCCGTCGCCTCCGTCACCGAGTAGGCGCGTTCCGATTCGAGTTCGCGCCTGAGCTTCTGCTGGGCTTCTTGAAACCAACGAAGGCGCTGTGCTGTGTACTCGGCCTTAAGCAGGGCCATTCGCTCCTTCGACCTTCTGAGCAGATAGCCCTTGTCTGTCTTCTCCCAGTCTGCGTGGGTGGCGTGAGCGATTTTTTCGCGCAATAGGTCCAGGGGCACGTCTTTGACGTGGACGATCAAAGGCTCTGATTCCATATTCGCGGCGACTTCGTGGAGGGTGCCCGACTTGGCCGAAAGCTCCTCCAAGGCCGACTTCAGACTCCTAGCGCGCAAGGTCAAGGTGATCTGGGGTTCGGCAGGGCGGCCCCGAACTCCCGGAGCGGGATCGGTCGAAGCGTGAATCGCCAGAGCTAGCCAAATCGAAAGCATACGTTTCCTCAATAAGCTTAGTACATTCCTGACCGAATCGAGACAAGAAATCGGCAAGGCGAACCAGGAAAGATGCCTTACTGTCACCCAAGAGCGACAAGCAAGTGGGGTCCCAGAAACGAGACGCGAATGAACGGACTCAGGAACCGGGAGGGATATCAAGACGACGCTTCACGATCGCGTCGACCTTTTCCCTGAACGAAGCGGGCAAGTCCTCATACTTGGAGTACACGCGCTCGTCCATGCGCCGATTGCGAATACTGGCAAACTTGGTGGCCCCTTCTGTGAGGCGAATCCTGTAGCTCCAGTTTTCTTCTGTACCGGATTGGAAGGACTCGAAAGTGGCTTGCGTGCCAAAGTTCTGAAAGCGCGCGGGATCGATCCGCGAGAGCCGATCGGACGCCATCGAATCGGGGCTCATGACGTACGTGGCCGGATGCCCCGCGGCAGATAGTCCCTTGCCGATCACGATCTCTTGGCTCGACGCGGTGAGAATGAGCGTCCCGTCCAGGGGCAGGCCGTTCGGGCATATCTCGGTGATTTCGGACGAAAGGTTGCTCCAAGGCGACCGGTTGCGAGCGTCGGTGTTGTTTTGCGGAGCCGAGAGGCTCATTCCGCTGGTCGAATCAAAAACGAGCAAACGGAGGGTCTCTCTCGTCGAAGGATCGAGAGCGCTGATCGGAATCTCAGCGCCCTCCAAGAGTCTCCGCCGCGCCTCGGTGGGGAGGGTCCCGTGGAGCCGATAGACCAAGAACTGCCCCGTTTGGTTGGCCTCCCCTAGACTGGGGTGCAAGAGGGACAGCCATGCGACTCCAAACTGAAACCCGAACTCGGTCATCCCGGGCGAGGCGGAGTACCTGGCGAGCGCGTCAATCGTCGCGCCTTCGGGGCCAACGACGTCGGGGGCGAATCTTGCCAACGCCGTTCGGTTCAACCGCATTTGAACACCCATCCGCCCGCCCGGAGGGCGAACGACCAGCCAGCCAGGAGACTCAACGATGCTGGCTGTATCGAACCTGCTCCTCAGTTTCGCCCTGAGAATGCTCGGCGTGAGGGTTTCTCGATTTACCGGCATGAGGAAGAAGAGCGATACATCGGGTGGGGAAGACACGAGGTTCGCCCCATAGAGATCGGCCCAGTCGAACAAGAGTTCATCGACGAGTCGATTGGGGTCGTTTTGGTCGGGTCGCAGAATCAAGCTCTTGAATTCATCGGAGGGCGCTCCGGCGGGCTTGGAATCGCCGGGCCCGAACATTTGGCGGGCACGGTCCGTCGCCTCTTGAAGTAGCGGGCTGAGGGTCAAGGGGGACTTGTCTTCGGGACGGACCGCTTCCTGGTTTACAGGAGGACTCTCAAGGTGAACCCGATGGCGAGCGATGTAATCGCCTGCCTTATCTGCGACGATGACTTCGAACCAAGGCGTCATTCCCAGTCGATGCGTAACGACCACGAGCACCTTGCCGAGTTCAGGCGTCTGTTGCCCTTCCAACGCCCAGAGGAACCGCAGCGCCTCGTTCCCGAACGGGGAAGTCTCTCTCGCGCCCCTCGGAGTGGCTTCAATCCATATGTGCATTTCGGCTTCGAACGCACGAATCGCAGGTTCGATACTCTTGCCCAGGGGTCGCTGCGCGCGATTGGGCCGGACTGCGAGGACGACACGCTCGTCGAGCGGCGCCGCTGCAATCACGGCAGGATCGATGCTTGCCGCAATACTCTTCGCCAACCTGCCCACCGGCGTCACCAACATGATCTGGATTTCGGAACCGGGCTCGAAGGATCGCTCTCCCCTGCGGAGACGGGCCTCTGTGGCCTCCATTCTCGCCCACGCGGCTTGAGCGTTGGCAGCGGTGTATTCGCCTTCCTTTTCGATGCCGTCCCGGAGTCGGTCGAGAACCTCTTTCCATGCGCGGGTCCGCGCCTCGAGTTCCTCGATACTCTGTTTCGCGATCAGCTCGGGCGAGCGCCTCAGCCGGTACCCGTCAGGGGTCTTTTCCCACTCTGCGAAGGTTGCTTCCGCGATCTTTTCGAGAAGGGTGGCAAAGGGAACATCCTTCACCTTGAGGAGAAGGGGCTCCCATTCCATGTTGGCGGAGACCTCCAGCTTGGTCCCCGAGACTTTGGAAAGCTCCGCCAAAGCCGACTTCAGATTCGAAGCGCGCAAGGTCAAGGTGATCTGGGGTTCGGCAGGGCGGCCCCGAACTCCCGGAGCGGGATCGGTCGAAGCGTGAATCGCCAGAGCTAGCCAAATCGAAAGCATACGATTCCCTTTTCCAGCATAGTCCATTCCAGCAGGAAACGCGACCGAATTCGCCAAAATGAACGACGATATGCGTGTCTTCATTTCCGCCGATATCGAAGGGTGTACGGGGCTGGTGTCGTGGTCGCAGTGTGGGCGCCCCGACGGACAGCATTACGACTTTGGGTTCGCTCGCAGGATGATGACGCACGACGTGAACGCGGCGATTCGGGGTGCTCGTTTTGGGGGCGCAAAGCAGGTTCTCGTCAAGGATTCCCACGGAAGCAGTAAGAACCTTCTTGTCGACGAGTTGGAGCCCGGAACTCAGCTGATGTCGGGGCACGGCGCAGCGGTCGATGGCATGATGCAGGGGGTCGATTCGACTTTTGACTGCGCAGTCTTGATCGGCTACCACGCGATGGCGGGAACTCGTGCGGGGGTGATGGAGCACACGATTTCGGGGCGGGTTCATCGGCTCTGGATCAACGGGCAGCCTGCGGGCGAGATCGCGATGAGCGCCGGTGTCGCCGGGCAGTATGGGGTTCCCGTGGTGTCGGTGAGCAGCGACCGGGCCGGTTGCGACGAGGTTGAGGAACTTCTCGACGGGGTTGAAACCGCATGCGTCAAGTACGGGGTCGGGCGGCACATGGCGCAGTGCTTGCACCCCTCGGAGACCTCAGTGCTCATCGAAGAGGCCGTGCGCCGCGGGGTTCAGGCCTGCAAGGGTCACTTTGCATGGCGACCGGAATCGCCGGTTGCGTTCCGTATTGAGTTCAATAGATCAGAAGAGGCCGACGCCGCCGGGAAGCTCGTGGGATGCGAGAGGATCGACGCATATACGGTCGAGTTTTCCGGCCCGGACTACGCCGCCGCGCACAGGGGAGCTTGGAACCTGTTGCAACTCGGTTCGCTGGGTTCTTCAGCGGACCAATAGTCGGAGGCCCGAACGATTGGGTCCGAAAAACCGATCATGTATACTTGACTCTGCGGAGAGATGGCTGAGTGGTCGAAAGCGCCCGCCTGCTAAGTGGGTAAGGGGTGTTGAGCTCCTTCTCGGGTTCGAATCCCGATCTCTCCGCCAGTTTCGACTTTGACCATGCGCTTTGTCGTCAGCCTTGCCATCTTGGTTGCCGCCACCGTTGCGAGCTTCGGCCAGACGCTCGAAACGTACCTTGAATTGCGGAAGAAGCACGGCATTACGCAAGCCGTCGGAATCCAAGCGCTTGAGACTCTGATCGGGGAGCGGGTGGTCGAGATTCAGGGTGTCGTCCACGGAATCTCGCGAGCGGGCAGCAGCACGATCCTCCTCGTCGAGCGGTCCGACGGCCAGCAGTTGAGCATCCGCGCTCCGGTCGTGCCCGATTGGCTCGAGACGGGCAATCTGACACCGTCAAGGCTCCTCGTTCGGGCCGAGCGCAAGCACGAATACTCCGATTTGGAGGCTTGGCTGATCGGCGCGGCGACCGAGCGTTCGATCGCGATGATTGAGCGTGAGGCGAGGCTGAAGGCAGAGCGCGAAGCCGCCAAGAGAGCCGCGCGCACGACTCAACCCCCCGCCTCTCGCTCCGGCGCGAAGACCACGACGGCAGCCGACTGGAACCTCCAGCCGCACGAGGCCGTTCCCGTTTACGCAGGGTTCATCAAGAACCGAAACAAGAAGTTGACGGATCAGCAAGCCCTCGACATCGCCCAAGGCATCGTCGGATTTAGCGTCAAATATGGAATCGATGCAAGGCTCATCTTGGCGATGGTGATGGTAGAGAGCGGCTTCAACCCGGGCGCGACAAGCCGGGCCGGGGCGATGGGGTTGGGACAGTTGATGCCCGGAACCGCAAAGGGGATGGGGCTGAACAACGCCTACGACACGTTCCAGAACCTGTACGCGACCGTGAGGATCGTTCGGGGTCACATCGACAAGTATCACAAGCAAACCGGCGACCCTTACGATGCCCTGGTGCTGGCTCTCGCCGCGTACAACGCGGGGTCTGGCGCTGTACGAAAGCACGGCGGAGTGCCCCCCTACCAAGAAACCCAGAATTACATCGAGAAGGTGGTCGCCGCTTACCGTGCCTTGTGCGGCAACTGAGCGTTGAGTCCACTCGGCGGCAGCCACATCTCCCCCAGAACCACCCGATAAGCCGGACTGTATGCCGCAGAGTAGGCTGCCGAATGGTGAATGGGGGGATAGGAGAGTGCCGCGCAGGAGCGGTCGAGCCGGTCCCACTCGGATTTCGTGAGTTTTCCGATCTCCCTCGTTGCTAGCCGCTGCCCGAGGGCGTTCCAGGCGTCGAGGAATACGCTTTTTGTCGGGCGAAACCTCTCCGCCGAGGCAACGAACACGGCAAGGAGCATTTCGCGATCTCCGCCTCGCCGTTTGTACGGGCGGAGGTTCATCCGGAGGATTCTCCCCTCGGGGTCGAGAGGGACGACGAGAGGTTCGCCGGAAAGGGGTTCGGACAGGCTTGCCCACTCCCTCGCGAGCCACTCACGGGGGCCCGTGGCGTCACGGATCGCGTGTTCGCCTCCGAGAGTCGCGTGGTACAGCCACTTGTATGCGTCCTCGATGCGAAGCTCCGGCGTGGAGGCCCACTGGCGAGTCGAGAATTCCAGGAGGTTTGCCGGGTTGAGGGCGAGGGCGGCGAGCACCGTCAGCATGGGGGCGTTCTACCCTAAAGGACCTCGATTACCACGGGTCGTGGCGGGACGGGCTCTGCTTGAACTTCGAGCGCGCTCAGGAGCTGGTTTACGGCTTCTTCGGCGTCGGCCTCGCTCCGCGCATGGACTTCGAAGACGACTTGGCCGGGTGTGAGGGCGTCGCCGACCTCCACGCGGGTCCCGACTCCGACCGAAGCGTCGATGCTATCGCCCTTTGCTTTCCTGCCGCCCCCGAGCGCCACCACTGCTTCCCCGACCTTCCGCGCGTCGACTCGCCCGACAAAGCCCGAATCGCCCCTCCATGTGAGGGTGGTTTGCACGGGCGCCACGCACCATTCCTCTGTGGCAAGGGGATCGACGCTGGCTCCCTGAGCGTGGAACCAAGCTCGCGCCTTTTCGGCAGCCTTGCCTGAATCGAGAGCCGAACCGGCGACTTCCGCGCCCTCTTCGAGCGAGGGGGCAAGGCCCGATGAAACGAGCGCAAGCCCCGCGAGCCGCACGCAAAGCTCCCGAAACCGCCCTCGCTCCTCGCCCTTCAGCGTTCGCACCGCCTCCTTGAGTTCGAGTGCGTTTCCCGCCCAAATCCCGAGCGGCTGTGCCATGTCCGTGATCGCGATCCGCAAGCTGAGCCCGCACCCCTCCCCTACCGACTTCAACCACTCGGCGAGTTCGGTGGCACGATCCAAGGTCGGCATAAAGCCCCCCGAGCCGCACTTCACATCGAGGACGATGCGGTCCGCTCCTCCGGCGATCTTCTTGCTCAGGATGCTGCTGACGATGAGAGGTAGCGAATCGACCGCGCCGATGGCGTCCCGAAGCGAATAGAGCGTTCGATCCGCAGGAACGAGCCGAGGGGTTTGGCCCGTGAGCGCGAGCCCGATTTCGCCCGCCTGCCGGATCATCTCTTCGGGCGTCAGGTCGGTTCGAAATCCCGGAAGCGATTCGAGCTTATCGAGGGTCCCTCCCGTGATGCCCAACCCGCGGCCGCTCATCTTGACGAGCGTCGCCCCGCAACTGGCCAGGAGCGGCAGAAGCGCAAGAGTCGTCTTGTCGCCGACCCCGCCCGTGCTGTGCTTGTCGATCCGTGGGGAAGGCAAAGCGCTGAGGTCGAGCCGCTCGCCAGTGTCGGCCATCGCTTGCGTGAGCCAAACGGTTTGTTCGCGGTCGAGCGGGTTCAAATACGCGGCCATCAGCCAAGCGGCGAGTTGGTAATCTGGGATCGAGGAATCCGCGGCCGACGATGCTAGGCGTCGCAGTTCCTCCTCGGTGTGCCGAATTCCGTCCCGCCGCTTTGCGATGAGGTCGATGGCGCGCATAGAGCGCTTCTACCCTAAAACGTATGCGAACACGTACACCAGGCCGACGCATAAGGCGACCGCTCCGATCACCCATCCCATCCAAGCCAAGCCATCGATGTCGCCGATCACGGTCTCGGTGAGAACCCTCCATAAGGAGGTCGGAGGAGGCCCCCCGCGGGCGTCGTAGGAATTCGGAGAGTCTTGGCTGTCAGGCATGGTCCTTTCGTCCGACTATCGTACTAAGAACTGAGTTCCCTCTCATTATCGGCAGTCCTTCTTTCCTAACGACTGTTCAAATGCATAGGGAGGTTCGAACATACCTCTTTCTGTGAGGATTCCCGCAATCCATTTTGCCGGCGTAACGTCAAACGCGGGGTTCCAAACTGGGCACCCGCGCGGTCCCAAGGGGATTCCTAGCACCTCGACAACCTCGCTCGCGTCCCTTTCTTCGATGGGGATGTCTTTTCCAGTAGAAGTACTGGGATCAAGGGTAGAAAGGGGCGCCGCCACGTAGAAGGGGATTCCGTGGTGGTGGGCAAGAACCGCGAGCGAGTAGGTTCCGATCTTGTTGGCCGTGTCGCCGTTCGCCGCGATTCGATCCGCGCCGACGATCACGGCGGTCACCTCGCCCTTCGCCATCAAAGCGCCGGCTGCGCCATCGGGGATCACCTGGAAGGGGATGCCGTCCCGTAGGAGTTCCCAAGCCGTGAGCCGAAGTCCTTGGAGCCGGGGACGGGTTTCGCAAGCGAACAACGCCTGCAATCGACCTTCCGCATGGACAGTGCGAACGATGCCGAGCGCCGTTCCGAACCCGGCCGTAGCCAGCGATCCTGTGTTGCAGATCGTCAGGATCCGGACGGGGTCGCGGAGCGTCCTCGCTCCCACCACCCCAATGGCTTGGTTCACCGCGACGTCCTCTGCCTCGATCGCTTGGGCTTCGGCCAAAGCACCCTCCGGCGTCCAGGGCTCGACCTTTGCCATCCGTTCGAGCGCCCAGAACAGGTTGACGGCGGTCGGACGGGCGTCCGCGAGGCCCTCGCTTGCCTTCAGGCGATCTTTCCCCTTAAGCGCGGCAAGGACCATTCCATAAGCCGCCGCGACCCCGATCGCCGGAGCGCCCCGCACCACCATCTCCCTAATCGCCCACGCGACTTCTTCCCAAGAGGTCAGTTCGAGCCACCGCTCCTCCTCGGGAAGCGCGCGCTGATCGAGCAGCCAGAGCGCCTCGCCTCGCCACTCCAGAGCACGGAACCCGGCTGCGTCACTACTCACGGGGCGATTGGGGGCTCGGGATGGGGTTGCCGAAGTTGCCTCGGCCCTTCGAGAGGTCCGTCTCGCCTGAGCCGTCCTTTCGGATACGCCAAAGCGAGCCCTTGCCGTCCTCCCCCTGGCGGATGAAGTAGATCGTGCTGGAATCGGGTCCCCAGGTGGCCTGGTAGATGGGGCCCGCCAGAACGACGGTCGCCCCTTGCACACCGCCGGGCGTCGCGGGAACGACCACGAGTTGCTCGGGGGTGACGTTGCGCGAGTCGTCGTACTTCCCGACGATCATTAAGAGGCTCAGGCCGTCAGGTGACACCTTGACATTCGTGAAAGCAACGTCGTCGCTTTCGCTCAAGGTCACCAATAGATGGTTTTGAACCTTGCCGCCTTCGATCTGGAACATCCCGACCACATGCCGGAACGGGATCACCAGCCTGCCGTCCTTCTTGTACTCGTCAGGGGCCGCGCTGGGGTCCGGAAAGGTGAACCCGACGACGGAGTAGAACACGGTGTTATCGAGGGGGCTGACATCGAAGTAGACCTTGTCGCCCACTCCGACGGCGCTGGGTGGGGAGTCGTCGATGAGGCTCTGGCAGAGCAGCATCTCATAGCCGTCCTCTCGCCGAGCGACGGCAGCGATTCCGGTCTTCCCAACGGGCCAAAGCGCCTCGCGGAACGACTTGGCGCCGAGTTGCTGATAAAAGGCCTCGAACTGGTTGCCGACCCCTTCACCTTCTCCGGTTCGCTGGCTCGGAACGGGGGGCATCACCTGCTGAATCGCACCGACCTTCGGGTCGAATTGAAGAACGTACCCTCCCGCGATCACGAGCGCAAACTTGTTCGCGTTTGACGCCGACTCCGGCGGGAAGTGAATCTGCGAGAGGCTTCGGCTGCCGGTCGAGCGGCGATCGACGCGGTCGCTGCCGAGGTTCCACCGATAGGCGTGGAAACTGCGCTCCTCCCGGTCGCTGATGAAGTACAGGCGGTTACCGTCAGGCGTCCAAGCAGGGTCCTTGTCGGTCATACCCTCTTCGTAGCCGGGCGCGGGCCTGACTTCGCCGTCGGGAGTGAACACGACCACCCGCGAGCCCTCGTCCAAGTACTCGATCGCCGCGACATGGCCGGCCGTATCGACGCTCACGGGGAGATCGACGTCGTGCCCGCAACTCCTCACCCCCTGATAGGCGAAAAGGAGACCAGCCAGCACGAAGAGTCCGACCGCGAACCGCACGAGCATACGCCTCAGAATCTTCGGCTGAGTCGGCTGCGGAGGCGGGGACGGTGTGAGATCAGTTTTCTTTGCCATGAAGTAGGTTCATTCCCGGTTGGATTCGGTAGCCGTTGGCGAATTCGAGTCCCGACATTCTCTTTTTACCTTCAGGAGCCACCTGGAGCCATGAGAGCGCTCCCTCGGAGTGGGCCACCACGAGCTCGGGCGAGGTCCGAATCGCCTCCCCCGGCGCCGCTGGATCGGGCCGGGGTCTCACCTCCAAGAGCTTTACGCGGCCCCATACTGTACGGACGAACGCCCCCGGCATTTCGGTGAACGCCCGAAAGCGGCGGTATTCCTCTGCGGCCGGGCGCAAGAAACTGATTTCAGCCTCCGACTTCTCCACCTTCGGCGCGTAAGTCGCATCGCGGTCGTTCTGGGGGGTGCGCTGGTAGTCGCCTGCAGCTATGCGGCTGATCCACCTTTCGATCAGGCTGGCGGCGATCCGCGAGAGGCGCGACTCGAGTTCGGACGCCGTCTCGTCGGCCTTGATCGCAGTCGCCTCTTGCGCGATGATGTCCCCGGTGTCCATGCCCCGGTCCATTTGCATCAGCGTCACGCCGGTTTCAGACTCCCCCTGCAAGAGGCAGCGCTGGATCGGCGCAGCGCCTCGCAGCTTCGGTAAGAGCGACGCGTGGAGGTTGATCCCGCCGCGCTCCGCGCATTCGAGCAGTTGCAAGGGAAGGATTTGCCCATAGCTCGCGACCACAAGCGCGGTCGGCTGAAGGTCTGCGATCGCCCGCAAGAACTCCGGATTCCGGCAACTCTCTGGGGTGAGGACGGGGACTCTCCACCCAAGGACGGCCTCCTTGACGGGGCTGGGACGAAAGTGGAGCCTTCTTCCCGCGGGGCGGTCGGGTTGAGTGACCACGGCGCACACGTGAGGTTGCAGCGCCAGGAGCGCTGGAACCGCGAATCGGCTCGTACCCACATAGACCAGCTTCATTCGGCTGCCGTTTGGACCGAGGCGGGGTGCTCCCAATGGAGCGTCGCAGGGTCCGCAAGATCGATGAAGAGCACTCCGTCGAGGTGGTCGATCTCGTGTTGCGCGACGCGCGCCGGCAGCCCTTCCAGTTCATATCCCACGCGCCGGCCCTTCCTGTCGAAGCCGATGACCTCCACCGATAACGCTCGGTTCACATCGCCGTAGAGTCCGGGAATGCTGAGGCACCCCTCCTGCCCCACCTGCTCGCCCGACCGCGACACCACCTCTGGGTTGATGAGGGGGATCGGCCGCACGCCAGGGGGCGCCAACACCACGATCCGTACCGAGCTCCCGAGTTGCGGAGCGGCGAGCCCGATCCCGTTCGCTTGCTTCATCGCGCGCAGCATTCGATCGATGAGTTCCTGTGTCTTCTTGGTAATGCGCTCGACCGGCGCGGCGGTCCGCCTCAGCACCTCGGCGGGGATCTTCACGACGGGCCGATCAGGCGAGACCTCATACAGGTATTGGAACTCATCGGGAACGACGATGTGCATCGATTTGAGGCCCATTATGGCATCGCGCGCTCGGCGGGCTTACGCGGGACCCCGAAAGCGGAAACCCAGCACGCGAACCGTTCCTGAGAGGTCCCTTTGGCGAACGACCTTGTTCCAGCCCTTCTCCTCAAAGAGGGCCGATACCCGCTCGGCTTGCCCGTCGCCGATCTCCGTGAGGAGAACCCCTCCAGGCACGAGGTGGCTTGGTGCCTCCAACGCGAGGCGCTCGAAGAACTCAAGACCTGTGGGACCTGAAAAGAGGGCTTGGGGCGGCTCGAATTCGAACACCTCGGGGGGGAGTTCGTCGCTTGTGGAAACGTAGGGCGGATTGGTGACGATCAGGTCGAACCTCCTTGCAGCGAGCGGTTCGAAGAGGTCGCCGACGACGAACTCGACGCTCATTACGCCTAGCTTGGCCGCGTTTTGCCTCGCGATTTCTGCGGCATCGGTCGAAAGGTCGAGGGCTACGACCTCGCAGTCGGGACGCTCGATCGCTAGCGTTAGAGCTACGCACCCCGAGCCGGTGCCGACATCGAGAACTCTCAGCCCCGCGCCCCCGAGGGAAGGCAAGGTCTCCAGCGCGGCTTCGACGAGCGTCTCGGTCTCTTGGCGGGGAATCAGCACTGCGGGCGAAACGAGAAACTCCCTCCCGTAGAACTCCCTCCAGCCCACGATGTAGGCCAGGGGCTCCCGGCTCAACCTTCGCGCAAGGAGGGTTTCGAGCGCGCCTTCGGCGATGGCCTGTTCGGGGTGCGCAACGATCCAGGCGCGGGGTCGTTGGAGCGCTGTGGCGGCGAGCACTTGCGCCTCCAGGTGCGCGGACTCAATCCCCGCCTCCGCGAGTCTGGCTGCGGCCGCCCGAACCCATTCGCCTAACGTCACCCTGAGATTGTGGCGCAAGCGCTGGCGCGTTCCCTTGAGGGCAGCGTCCCGACGCGCCTTCGCATCGACGCCGAGTTCGAAAAAATGCCCCGCTCTTTCGAGCGGGGCTAGCGTTGGACCAGTAGCCCCCGATCTTACGTCGGGGCCGTGTTTGTGGGGGGTGGGTTAAGCCGTAGGGAATGGGGAACGGTTTGTCTGTGGCTCATGCGGACGCCAACAACCTCCGCGAGCGATTTGCGCCCGGCTTGCGGAGCGATCCCATTCGCTCCCTCATTCCAGTTCAGGCCATCCTTGGCCATAAGTTCGTTCAGTTTTCGGTTCCTAGTCTCTGTCTTCGCAAGAAGGTCGGGATATCGAGGTCGATTTCGTCGAGTTGGATCGGAGGCGGGACGGAGTCGGCGGCGTGCGTCCGAACCGGCTGTTGCCGAAGAGAGGCCGCTTCGCCCCTCGGGGCGGGAGACTCCACGAACGCCTCCGCGTTGCGCTGCACGAAGCTGGCGGAAGGCTGCATCCCGGCGGCGAGCACGGTGATCGTGACCTCTCCGTCTGAGGTGGGCAACTCGACATGGCCCATGATGATCTCAGCCTCGTCGGGGTCAGCGAACTGGAGGATGTACTCCATAGCCTCGTGGGCCTCGCCGATGCTGAAGTCCGCGCCGCCTGCGAGGTTCACGAGCAGCCGCTTTGCGCCCTCGATGCTGGTCTCCAAGAGCGGCGAATTGACCGCGTTCTGCGCCGCCACGCGCGCGCGCTGCTCGCCCACGCCCTTGCCCATGCCCATCAGCGCGACGCCCGCATCCTTCATGATCGTGCGGACGTCTGCGAAGTCGACGTTGATCTGGCCGGGCCGAGTAATGATGTCGCTGAGTCCTTGCACGGCTTGCCCCAAAACGTCGTCGGCCACCGCGAAGGCTTGCTGAAGCGTGGCTCGCTTTTCGACCGACGAGAGCAAACGATCGTTCGGGACCGTGATGAGGGTATCCACCTGCGTTTGAAGCTTAGCTGCGCCCTCTTCGGCGTTTCGCTTTCGCTTGGGGCCCTCAAAAAGAAACGGCTTCGAGACGACGCCCACCGTAAGAACCCCGTGCCTCCTTGCCAACTCGGCGACCACGGGGGCTGCGCCCGTCCCGGTCCCTCCCCCGAGCCCGGCGGCAAGGAAAACCATGTCGCAGCCCTCAAGTTCGCTCTCGATGAGCTTCTCGCTTTCACGGGCCGCCTTCTCGCCGACCTCCGGGTCACCCCCCGACCCCAGACCGCGCGTCGATGCCTCACCGATCTGAATTCGCTTGGACGCTTTCGATAGGCTCAGAGCTTGGGCGTCTGTGTTGAGCGCGATGAACTGAACGCCGTCCATGCCGAGTTCGATCATTCGGTTGACGGCGTTACAGCCCGCGCCGCCGACACCGATGACCTTGATCGTCGCGCCGTGGTCGAACAAGTTGTCTGGTCGCATACGAATAAGAGCTCCTAGGCGAGGCTCGCAAGCCCATTGGCAAGCTCCACCTCACAGCAAAGGACGGCCAACGCGGGCGGAAAGACGCAGGCTGGCGACGAATGAACGCTGAATGTTTTGTTAGAATTCGAACAAATCTCAAGGAGTAGACAAAAAGTGTTGTATAGTATATCTATGTCTACTATACCAAGTTCAGTTCAGGCGTCTCTACCGGAGACCTTGCACACGTTCCGAGTCAGCGCAGGCTCTCGGACGTTCTTTTTCGACGTGAAGAGCAGTGTTTCTGGGGTCTTTCTCAGTGTTACAGAAGCAAGGCTGAAGGACGAGGAGTGGACTCGCTCCCGCATTTTGATCCCGGCGGAGCACGCCAAGGCGTTCTACGGAGGGCTTTGCGAGGCGATCCGCGCCATGCGTTCTGAGGAGCGGCCGCCCTCGGAGTCGAAGTCCGAGTCCAAGTCCTCCTCGCAGCCTGGGCCAGCTAAACGGAAACCAGTCGGATCTCGTTCCAAGCGGTGAAATTCGCTTCGGTCTTGGCGCGAACCTCTTCGAGTGTCACGTCAGGAGCGAGTTCCTTGAGCAGGAGGTGATCGCCTTCGACTTCGAAGACGCATAGATCGGTGATGATTGAATTGACGCAGGCCTTTCCTGTGAGCGGGAGGCGGCATTCGTGCAGGATCTTAGACTCGCCGGCCTTGTTCGTGTGCTCCATCACGACGACCACGCGCTTGGCGCCCGCGACGAGGTCCATCGCCCCGCCCATTCCCTTGACCATTTTTCCGGGGATCATCCAATTCGCGAGGTCGCCGCGCTCGGACACCTCCATCGCTCCGAGGATCGAGAGATCGATGTGTCCGCCCCGGATCATGGCAAACGAGTCGGCCGAGGAGAAATAGGAAGTGCCCGGGATCTCCGTGATCGTTTGCTTTCCTGCGTTGATGAGGTCGGGGTCTTCTTCGCCCTCGAACGGGAATGGGCCCATTCCCAGCATGCCGTTCTCGCTCTGAAGGACGACGTTCATTCCCGCGGGGATGTAGTTGGCGACCAGCGTCGGGATACCGATTCCGAGGTTAACGTAGAACCCATCCCTAAGCTCTTGGGCAGCGCGCATGGCGAGTTGTTCACGGCTGAGCGGCATGGTCCCAGTTTACCGGCAATCGGGCGCTGATCGACTTCACAAAGAACTCAGTGAACACTTCGCAGCGGGCATCGTTACAGCGTGTAGGTCTGTGGCGCATGTCAGTTGCCCCAGTCGAGATCCAGAGGAGACAGATTACGATGAAGAAGAGACTTCTGATTGCGGTCGGCGTGGCCGTGTCGGCGTTGGCCCTTGCCGTGGTGGTAGTTCAAGGCGCTCGTGGGCGCGGAGTTGCCGTCAACCAGCAAGGCGTTCCGGCGACTTTCGCGATGGACGTTGTGAAGCGAACGTCGGGCGATCGGGTCGACGTGCGCGGCCCGTTTACTTTCGCCGTGCCCCGAGTGAGCGTGACTCACCCCGAGCTTTCGATCCACATGAGGAACGCGGCCCGCTTCGAAAAGGACGGAAATCGCGCGCACTTTTCCGGACGGGCAGTGGCCCGCCTGGGCGGGCGTGAGATTCCTGGCGTTGTGGTCGTTCGCGTCGCCGACAATCGCCGTCCTGGCGATCCGCCCCCTTCCGTCGCGCCCGACGTGCTGGCGGTACTGTTCGAGGCCGCTCAGGGCAGCTTCCGCTTCCAATGGGAAGGCCACGTCCGCGATGGCGACATTGCCGTTTTCGAGCGCGTTCTCGAATAGCGCTCGTTTCGATTGCATGGGTTGACCTCTCGCCCGCTTTCGGCAACGAAGGCGGGCTTTTTTTGCCGCAATACGTGAGAACTTCCGCTCGGAAGTTGCACTTCGCAAGAGCGCGTCTGTGGAAAACTCCGTACAAATGCCGGGAAGAACATAACCCGCGCTTAATCCTAGGGTGCTAGACTTCCCAATGGACAAGCGTGAGGGGCGCCCGGATTCCCCTTCATTGCTCCTTGCGACTCCTCGGAGGCGTGAGAGTCCAGCATTCTACGGAGGACATTGATGCATCGAAAGGCATTTACCCTGATTGAGCTGCTGGTCGTGATTGCGATTATCGCGATTCTTGCGGCGATTCTTTTCCCCGTGTTCGCACAGGCCAAAGTCGCGGCAAAGAAAGCTGCGGCGATCTCCAACCAGAAGCAGATCGGTTTGGCCGTACTGATGTACATGGCGGACGCGGACGACACCTACCCGCGCAACGACGACTGCTACTTGAACAGTTCGTTGAATACTGCGTTGAACAACCAGACCGGCGACCCGTCGCCTTGGTGCAACGGCACGAACGGCTACCCGTTCCGCATGAACCACTACTCATGGCAGAAGTGGGTCGTGCCCTATGTGAAGAACATCCAGTTGTTCGAGCACCCCGCTCGGACGACGATCAATGCCAACACGTTTTCTTGCCCGCAGGGCCAGTGGACGCAGTGCGGCCAGATCATGGGTTCGTTCGCGATCAACCTCGCGCTGACGGGCGCGCTCAACACGTGGAACCGCTCTGCAACTGCCGCAGGGAGGCTGCGCAATAGCTGGCTCGGTGGCCGACAATCGGGGCTCCCCGACGTGTCGAAGGCCATGCTGCTGTTTGAAATGGGCAACCCCGAGATCAGTTTCGCTCCTGTGACTGTGACCACGGATCAGAATCCGCTCTCCACACAGACTGTTTACCCGATGGCGGTTCGTGAGTTCTGGCGCGCCAACTTCATGAAGGCGTCCGGGGCTGGATGCGTGTTCGGTAACGAGCCGGACCCCCGTGCGACCGTGGGTGGAAACGTGGTCGTTGGGTTTGCCGATGGCTCCGCCAAGGCGGTACCTGCTGGGCAGTTCCTTGCCTGGACGCCCACCGCTGCTGAGTTCAACGTGACTCTCGACGCCAACACCCTCTGCGGGATCAGTTCGGGAACGTTCCGCCCGTCGGTCACTTCGTCGGCGCTGAACCTGAACATCAATTACCCGTTCTGGGGTTTGACCAACTAACCATGCGAAAACTGACTTGGATTCTCGGATTGGCGGCCGTGGTCGCAGTTGGATGCGGCGTGGGCCAAATCTCGCGCGACGACCAGTTGAACCGTTACGAAGAGAACAAGAAGGAAGCAGAAAAGCTGGCCGCTGAGAGAGGGGAGGTCGCTCCCCCTCAGGAAGGTCAGGGCGGAAACTGACCGAAGGGTCCGCAACTGCGCGACAAGGCGCTCGGGACGGCTCGCCGCCCTGGGCGCTTTGCGCATTACTGGGTCTCGTTGCCAATGGTCCCACCTCGCGCAACCTGCTGATTCACCGCCTTGTACCTGCAACGTGGGCGGGGGGCGAAACCGCCACTCGCCAGGAGGCAAGAAATGGTTGCATTGGGCGATGTGTTTTCCGTCGTAGCGGTTCTTTTTGGAGTCTGTTTGGCGATCTGGGCCTTGATGGTCGGAGTGTCGATGTTGTTCTCGGCCAAATCCGACCGGGCGAGCGAGATCATTCAGAGTCATCCTTGGGGAGCGTTTCTCTTGGGAGCGGCGATTTCGTTGGTCGCCGGGTTCATCTCAATCTCCCTCATCAGCCTTCCCCTTCCGGGCCCGAAGCTGGCCGGGACGCTGGTTTATCTTTCCGTGCTGAGCTTGGCCGCCGTGGGAAGCGGGGGTCTTGCGCTTCTTGCGGGTGAGCGGCTGCGACCCCTCGACCCCGCGCTTTCGGAGTTCCGGGCGGTCGCCAAGGGCTCGGCGATCCTCGTCGCCTCGGGGTTACTGCCCCTTTTGGGGTGGTTCGTGTTCGTCCCCGCGATGCTGTTCGTGTCGGTCGGCGCGGGGGTAATGGCTCTTCTGGGGCGGTCTCCGAGCCGCGCGGGATTGGCCGTAAACCCTGAGGGGGTGTGATGAAACTCAGCCGCCGCACCGCGCTCAAATGGGCTGCGTTGGCGGGAGGCGCAGCGTCGCTTGCCGGTTGCGAGCGGATCGCCCGTTCCGTCAGCCGCGCTCCCTTACCCGACCGAATCGCCTTGCCGGAAGGGCCGGTCGATCCCCTCGTTCGGTTGATTGACCGAACAGGGTTTGGTCCGACCCCCGGCCAGGTGGCTCGGGTGAAGCTGATGGGCGCTGCCATGTATATCGAGGAGCAACTGCGAGGGGACCTTTCTGAAGAGCCCCACCTCGAATTCGCGCTGAATCGGCTCGACGTGAACCGAGTGCATTCCGCCGAATTGGAGGATGTCCCGGAGGAGCTTGCCCTCGAGCAGTTGCAGCGCGCGGCGCTCTTAAGGGCCGTTTACAGCCGAAACCAGCTCAAGGAGCGCCTCGCCGATTTCTGGACGAACCACTTCAACATCTATGCCCGGAAGGCTCGCGGAGTGTATTCGAAACCAGACGATGAGCGGCGGGTGGTTCGGGACCACGCGCTCGGGTGGTTTTCCGACATGCTCCGCGAGTCGGCGACCAGCCCCGCCATGATCGAGTACCTCGACAACCAACAAAACCGCTCCGGGGTGCCCAACGAAAACTACGCTCGCGAACTGCTCGAACTCCATACGCTGGGGGTGGACGGTGGCTATACGTACCAGGACATCAAGGAGCTGGCGCGATGCCTGACGGGATGGACCGTGGAGACGAGGTTTCTTCGGCCGCGAGGCAGGATCAGGTTCGATCCAGACCTTCACGACGACGGCCCCAAGCGGCTGCTCGGCCAGTCAATCCCCACAGGGGGCGGGGAGCGTGATCTCGATCGTGTGCTCCACATCCTCTCGCGCCATCCTTCGACGGCGAAGTTCATCTGCCGGAAGCTCTGCCGCCTTTTCTTGGGCGACGACGCCCCGCGAGCCTACGACGTTGCGGTTACGGCGTTCACGGCTTCGAACGACCCCAAGCGGGCCGGCGACATTCGTTCAGCCGTTCGTGCGATCCTCGCATCGGGGCTGGATGAGTCTCGGCCGATTCTCAAACGTCCGTTCGACTGGGTAGCTTCGGCGCTCAGGGCTTTGCGCGCCGACACCGACTGCGACAGGTCGATCCTCAAGCATATCGACTCGATGGGCCAGCCCCTTTACGAGTGGCCCATGCCCGACGGCTACCCCGACGACACCGTTTCTTGGACGGGATCGATGTTGCCGAGGTGGTCGTTCGCTCTGGCATTGGGCTCGAACGAACTCCCCCGCACGCAACTCGTCCTCAAGGCCCTGGCGGCGGCTCACGGGGGCGACTCTGCTTCGGCGATCGCCGCGACCGTCTTGTCCCGGCGCGCGGACGACGAACCCGTGAAGGCGATCGTTCGCGCCGCGAGCGACCCCGAGAATCTGGGATTGGTCGCGGCATTGGCCCTCGCCAGCCCGGAGTTTCAGTGGAGATAGAACGATGAAGAAGGATTGGATGGCTTGTGATGGAACGGGGCGCGAGTCGCGCTCGGACGCTTCGATTGCCGAGGAGCAACCCATGGGCGCCTCTCTCACTCCCCTCAGCCGCCGCACTCTCCTCACGACGGCTGCGCTCGGTTGGATTGGGTGGCTGGGCGCCCAAAGGAGCGCGCTCGCTGAACTCACCCTGCGGCCAAGCAAGGGGAAGGACGACGGTAGAATCCTCGTGGTGCTGTTCCTGCGGGGGGGATTGGACGGCCTCAACGCAGTCGTACCCTATGCCGAAGACGACTATCACAGGCTCCGCCCGACGCTTGGGTTGAAGGCCCCGAACGACAAGACTTCATCGAGCATCGATCGGACCCTCGACTTGGATGGTTTCTTCGGGCTCAATCCTGCGCTCGCGCCGCTCCTACCGCTGTTTCGTGAAGGGCGGCTCTCCGTGGTTCACGCGGTCGGCTCCAACGACCTAACTCGCTCGCACTTCGAAGCGATGAGCGCGATGGAGCGCGGGGTTGCGACCGCAAAAGCTTCCGCTTCGAGCGGTTGGCTGGCGAGGTACTTGAACGCAACTGCCGCCGAACCGCTCTCCCCGCTTCGAGCCGTCGCGCTGAGTTCGACCATGCCCGACTCCCTTCGAGGGGCCACGCACGCCATTCAACTGGAGTCTCTCGACGACTTTCGACTTTCATCCGGCGACCGCAAGTGGGTCGAGAGCTTCCAGAAAGGGCTCGGCGAGCTTTACGAGGGGGGAAGCGATGCCGTTCGGGAAGCGGGGCGACAAACGCTCGAGGTGCTGGATTCGCTCTCGAAGATCGATCTGGATTCGTATCCGTCAGAAAGGGGCGTCGCCTACCCCGATTCCGAACTCGGGCGGGGGCTGCGGCAGGTTGCGGTGATGATTAAGACCGGCCTAGGCCTCGAGGTCGCTTGTCTCGACCGAGGGGGCTGGGATACCCATTTCGGGCAGGGTCGTTCCGAGGGATTGCTCACGGGTTTGCTCGACGACCTCGCCCGTTCGCTGGCCGCCTTTGCCGCCGACATCCGCGCCTTTCGCGAGCGCGTGACGGTCGTCGTACAGACTGAGTTTGGCCGCCGGGCGTACGAAAACGTCACGTTGGGGACCGACCACGGCCGGGGTTCGGTGATGATGCTCCTCGGGCCGACCGTCGCCGGAGGAAAGGTGGCCGGAGAATGGCCCGGGATGCGGAAGGACCAACTCGAAGAACCTGGAGACTTGCGGGTCACCACCGACTACCGGCAGATTCTCTCAGAAGCGCTCGCGTGGCATTCGGGGAGCGATTCGAGCCTCGAGGTGTTTCCGAGCTTCTCTGCCCGGCCTTCGGCCTCGTTCGTGCTCTAGACCCGATCACTTCAGCGATTCGAGATCGGCTTCGCGGAGCAGAAGCATGTAATGAGGCGTGAACTCCAGTTCTTCCTTCGTGAGTTCCTTTTTCTGCTCTTCCCCAATCGAAGAGGCGAATTTCTCTCTCATCCGCTTGGTTGAGACCTTATGAACGTCTCGCGCGACCGCGCCGGCGGATTCGACGTCGATCTTGACCGCGATTTGGTCTCTGCCGTAGACGTTCTGAACGGTACCCGTGAGCCCGGCCATGTGGTCGAAGTACCGGTTCATCATACGGTCTTCGGGCGTCGTCTCCCGCGTGACGATCCGGACACGGTCGTTCTCTTTGAACTTGGGCATGAGAGGATTGTACCTGGGAGGTCGGGGCTGCGCGACCCTTGATTGTGCCAGTGGCGGGGCAAGGATGAGCAGGGAGAGACCCAGTTTCGGGTGCCCCGGTCTGACCCGCAGGGCAGACCGGGACGACTCAGCCGTCGAGCATGGGGGTTTCTCAGTTCACCCACGGCCTTGGCTCCAGAAACGGGTGAAGCAGACACGGTCTCGGGTGCCCCGGTCTGACCCGTAGGGCAGACCGGGACGACTCAGCCGTCGAGCATGGGAGGGATCTCAGTCCTCCCACGGGTCTCGTACCAGTGCCGCCGATCCCGCAGAGGACCAGACGTAGTCTTCCGCACGTTCGGCGAGTCCGCGCCGCACCGGATTCTCGTCAATGTACTTCACTTTCTCAAGGAATTCGTCGTGAGAGTGAATGTTGCGATCGTAACCTCCCCCTGGCTGCCAAAGATGATACTGGCCCTTGGCGTCCCTAACCCGTTCGGCCAACGAAGGGCTTTCGCGCTTCAGACGCTCCAATACTGCCGTAGCCGTCCTCGACTTTAGCGCCGACATGATGCGGCGCACGTTTGCAACCTCGGCGTTTGGGCGAAGCAGCAAGTGCAAATGGTCGGGCATCGCCACAAAAGCGTAGAGCCGGAAGTCCAAGCGGCTCTTCGTGTGGGCGAGATACTCGACGACGGCGTCCTTCGCCCAGTCGCTCCTTAAGAGGGGGAGCCTGTGGTAACAGGAGAAAGTCAGGAATCTGGAGTCCCCAGCCAATTCGATTCGCTTATTGGATCGACTTCGTTCCATGGTTGGACTGGTGTTGTGATACCCGGTCTGCTCTGCGAGTCAGACCGGGGCACCCGGCGGGAGATGGGCGGCTTCATGATCCGAACTTTCTTGGCTTCGAAGTGCAGGTGTGGAGTTTCCTGCTATGATATTGGGAGAGGGCATGGGGAGTCGAAGCGGGTTTGCTCTGGTAGCGTGTATCGTGTTTGCGGTCGCTGGGCCGCAGAAGCAGCGATCCGTCTACGAGACCGAGATTCTCTCGTCGCGCACGACCCTCGACCAAGAGAGGGTCGTTAGGAAGGCGGTCGCGTCCGAGCGGCTGGGAGAATATGCGGCGGCTTTCAAGAAGCTCATCCAAGAGAAGTCGGGCGAGAAGTTTCTCTATGGATTTATGAGAAGCTACTATTGGGAGATGCTGCTACGGGCACATGTCGGCTATGGTATCCCCGCACCCAGGGGAATGCCTGACTTTACAGGGGTATTCGAGTCCTGTAGGAAAGTTCCCCACGTGCTTGAAGGCGATGCAGCCGCTTTGGCAGGGTACTACTGGTGGCTGCGCCTGTATTCTAGCTATGAGCCGGGACTGGCACCCCCGAAAGAGGAATACTCCTATGAGACGATCAAGGTCAACGGCAAGCCTACAAAGGTAAAGTTCGTCCGCATCGTCGCCGATCCTGACAAGGACCGGCGACTCGCAGAACTTTTCGGCATGATGAAGAAGCTCAACCCCAACGACCCTATGGTACTGGAGATCGCCGCCATTCGCGAATCCAACGCTTCCAAGAGCTACGACCTCATGAAGAAAGCCTATGACGCTGGGGGTAAGGACCTCTTTCCGGAGCGAGCCCTATTGCACCTTTATGAAAGGGCCAAGAAGCTCGGCCGTAACGACAAGGCAACCCTACATAAGAAGGAGCTTCAATCCTGGCTCGAAGCTAACAAACGCTCGGCATGGGCAATCGCCTTTTCTCGAGAGCATCCGGAATTCAAAGGTTGAGCAGCAACGGCTCGCGCTTGGCCCGACAGTCCCAGACCAGACAGCATCGACGGCTCAACCCCCGTGGCCACCGCATTCGCGAGCGACCAGGAGGGAATCCCTCACCCCCTGGCCCCCTCTCCCTCGGACGGGCGAGGGGGAATCTCTGAAATGCGGCGAAATTGTTGGACACCTTCATCGCGCCTCCTTTGTTGGGCGAGATTCGAATTGGTCGGGGCTCATGTACTCAAGGCTTGAGTGCATGCGCTGTTGGTTGTAGATTGCATCGATGAAATGCTCCAGCGATGCTTGGGCTTCGAGGAAGGACCCATAGCGGTTGCGGTCGACTTCTTCGAGCTTCACGGTCCGAAAGAAGCTTTCCATGTGGGCATTGTCGCGCGGTTTTCCGGGAGCGGAGAAGCTGGTTTTGCCGCCTGCGTCGCGGATGAGCCTCATGTATCCGGAGGCGGTGTAGGTCGAGCCTTGGTCGGAGTGGTGAATCCAGCCGAGGTTCGGTTTGCGGGTTTGCAGAGCCTTCAAGAGGCAATCGCGCACCAGGGCTTCGTCGTTTCGGCGCGAGAGGTGCCAGGCCACCGCTTTGCGCGAATACAGGTCCATGAGGGCGGCCAGGTAGAGCGGCCCCGAGTCGGTGCGCACCCGCGTGGTGTCGGCGACCCAGATCTGGTTGGGGGCCGAGGCGCTGAGGCCCTTGAGCAGGTTGCCTGCCCGGCGATCCCGAGCGCCCGGCCGGGTCACCCCGCGGCTGCGCGGCCTTCGCGCCATCAGCCCGTGCTCGCGCATGAGCTTGCGAACTGCATACTCGCTGACCGCAACGCCCTCGAGCTGAAGCGCGCGCCGAACCCGGCGGTAGCCGTAACCCAGGAACAAGACCACCAGCCTCTCGATCGCCAACAGCAACTCGGGACGCGATTTCTGCCTCTGCGGAGCGTACACCAGAGAGCGAGATATGCCCACCAATTGGGACATGCGGTGAACCGAAAGGGACGGAAACTCCGGGCGAAGAGCGCGAATCATGGCTGCCTTTTCTCCCGGAGTTCCTCCCCTTTTTTTAGTGCGGCCTTCAAAAACTCGATCTCTAAAGCCTGACGACCCACGAGCGCTTCCAGCTCCTTCGTACGGTCCAGCACCATCCCCGAACCCGAACGCCCGGAATTCGGAAACGCATCCGAACCCAAGACCTTGAACTGGTCCACCCAACGATCCAGCATCCCCGGAGACAAACCATGCTCCCGGCACACCTGAGCCTTTGACCGCAAGCCAGAAACGATCTCCTGGCATATGCCTAACTTGAACTCACGACTGAAACTACGGCGAGACACCATCCTATTTTCTCCTGACAGAACAAGTAGGTGTCCACAAATTTCGCCGCAGGGCACTCCTTCGTTTTCCTGGTCTGCTGTTCTAGGCAGGCTGGGGCGCCCGGGCCTCAGTGTCCGGTCTGTTCTGCGAGTCAGACGCGGGCGACCAGGAGAGAATCCCTCACCCCCTGGCCCCCTCTCCCTCGGACGGGCGAGGGGGGATTTCCTTCGTTTTGCTGGTCTGCTGTTGGAGGCAGGCTGGGGCACCCGGGCCTCAATTTCCGGTCTGCTCTGCGAGCCAGACACCGGGACCCCCGCGCCGCCAACCCGACCGGCTCGAGGAGGTCGGGGCCGGACCTATGGATTTTCGCAAGGAGCCGGTATAATCCCATGTCGTCCGCGCAGGTGGTGGAATTGGTAGACACGCTACCTTGAGGTGGTAGTGCTCACAAGGCGTGAAGGTTCGAGTCCTTTCCTGCGCACCAGGCTCCCGTCCGGCCTATCGAGCGGGTAAGACGACCCCTTCGACGCTCCCGAACCCGACCCGATACCCCTGACCCTCGCCCCAGCCGGTCAGGATGACTCGATCTCCGTCCTCGAGGAACGTGCGCGTCTCCCCCGTTTCTTCCATTGTGAGGGGCCGCTCGCCCTTCCAGGTGAGTTCCAGCAAGGAGCCGAACGTGCCCTCTTCCTCGCCGCTGATCGTGCCGCTGGCGCAAAGGTCGCCCGAAGTGAGGGGCGCGCCGTTGCTTGTGAGGTGGGCGATCTGCTGCGCCATCGACCAATAGAGGTGCTTCGTGTTCGATCGTGAGATGACTTGCGGGCGCGACATCGCAGGGGTCTGGAGCAGGACTTCGAGCTGAATGTCGAAGTGGTGGGCGCCCGTCGTCCGAAGGTGGGGGAGCGGCGCAGGGTCTTGCGGCATCCCCTGGGTGCGGAACGGCTCCAGCGCGTCCAGCGTGACGAGATACGGGCTTGCGCTGGTCGAGAAACTCTTGGAGAGAAACGGACCGAGAGGCTGATACTCCCAACGCTGAAGGTCCCGCGCCGACCAGTCGTTGACGAGCACGAGCCCCAAAATGTGCTCCTCGGCCTCGCCGGCCTGCACCGGCTGCCAAGGCACGGACGCCTGGGAGATATAGAAGCCCATTTCGAGTTCAAAGTCAAGTTCCTGACAAGCGCCATAGACCGGAGCATCCGCACCCGCCAGCAGGTATTGGCCCTTCGGGCGGACGATGCCTGTGCCGCTGACATAAACGGTCGAGGCCTTTCCGTTGTAGGCGATCGGCACGTGGCGGTAATTCGGAAGCAAAGGGGGCTGGGTGGGCCGGAACATTCTGCCGACGTTGGAAGCGTGATGGATGCCTGAGTAAAAGTCCACGAAGGACGAGCAAAACGTGGGGACTTCGAAGGTGGCCGTCTCGGCGTCGAAGAAGGCCCCCTCGGTGGCTTCCGCATTGTCTCGCAACTCCGGGTTGTCGGCGTCGAGCAGTTCGGCAATCTGGCGTCTGAGGTCCGAAAGGCCCGTGGGAAGCGCGGGAAGGTCCGGCCCGATGCCCAGAGCCGTGGGTTCGTTGGGGTTCGCAAGGTCGGCGATGTCAAGGAACACGCGGTCGGAGTACTCGCCCAAGAACCCATGTTCGATCAAAGAGTCGATCGAAAGGAGCTGATCGCCGATGCGAACGCCCAGGTGAATCTCGCCGAGGTCGGGCTCCTCGAACCTGCAGAACGGAAGATTCTGGATCGGGAAATGGGAGCCTTCAGGGACCGGCGCCCATGTTGTGGCGGTTGGGAGAACGATGTACTTCATGGTGTTTGGGGGGCAGCGAGGCCCAAGCTCGCGAGGTCTTCGAGGGGTTCATCTACGGAGCACGATCCGATCGTGAGCAACGCCCCTCGCAGGTCACGCACCGTTTCGATCGAGCCACTCAAATCGGTCCAGCCGAATGCGGTGTCCTCGAACCGGAAGTGGCCGGGTTCGCTGTCCTCGAGCACGGCAGCGATTTCGCTGACGGAGAGCTGATGCTCCCAATGCAGGGCTGCTGCGGCGAGAACGTTGAGGAACCCATGCGATCGGCGTCGTTCAGGGTCGTCGTGGCAAAACGGATGGTGCAGTCCTGCGGTCAGCTTGAACGGAATTTCGAGGTCGATCGACTGCTGGAGAAACTCGGCGAGATCTCTTGCGGAAGGGTAGCCGCGATCGGGCAGGCCCCCCGTTCGAGCCTTGGCCCCGACGTTGGGGCGCTCCGCGATCAAGGCCAGCCGATCGGAGATGCCCTCCTCCCAACCTACCTCCGCGAATGCATCTCCTTCAAACGCCGACGAAAGGGCCTGGAGGGCCGCCTCAAAGTCGCGGGCGTTCGGGGGAGTCCGTGCCTCCAAGCACTCCACTGCCGCCCGTTCGCCAAACTCCGAAGCAAACGATTCGAGGTCCCGCAAGTCGAGAGCGAGCCCTTGCAGGAACGAATCGAGCGAGTCGCCCCCTCGACCGATAGCGGTAACGCCGATTCCTCGCGCTCCATCGGCAGGTAGCTCTGCGCCAAACTCGCTCAACCTCGAAACGGGGCAAGCGAATCGCCTGACCAGCCACGCTTCAGGACCCCCTACGTAGCGCAGGTACTGGGCTACGGCAGGGCCCATATCGAGTCGGGCGGGCGGAAACAGCCCCGCGTAGTCGATCAGGCCCTCGAGGAACGCCCTCAGCGTAGCGCGCATGGGGACAGTATGGCAAACCCCAGTCGGCCCTGACTCGAAGGTATGATCCAGTCGCGTAGACTGACTTCCGACCATGACGCCCACCCCCATCCGAGTTTTCATCGCCGACGACGACTCCATCATCCGCCTCGACCTGCGCCAAATGCTCGAGGCGATGGGATATGAGGTCGTGGGCGAGGCCGAGGACGGCGAGCAAGCCCTCCTCAGCGCCCGCAATCTGAGGCCGGACATCTGCATCCTCGATGTCAAGATGCCCGCGATGGACGGGATCGACGTCGCCTCGCACATCGCGAACGAATCGCTCGCTCCCGTGATCCTGCTGACCGCCTATGGCGACGGGGAGTTGGTCGAGCGGGCCCGGGGCGCCAACGTGTTTGGGTATTTGGTCAAGCCCTTCAAGCCGAGCGATTTGGGGCCCGCCATCGAGGTTGCCCGTGGAAACTTCGAGCGGTTCGTTGCCCTCAACAAGGAAGTGGCGTCGCTCGGCAGTCGGCTCGAATCCCGGCGACTGATCGAGAAGGCCAAGGGCACGCTGATGCAGCGCGAGGGGATCAGCGAGGCGGAGGCGTACCGCCGGATTCAAACGCGGTCGATGGACTCGCGGTGCTCCATGAAGGAGATCGCCGAACAGATCCTTGGCGCAGATGCGCAGGGATAGCTCGCCCGAAAGCGTCGTTCGGTGCTATAACGGGCCATGACGCAGCGGCTTTGGGCGCCTTGGAGATTCGGCTACGTCGAGAAAGCGGGGACCGAATCGGGCTGCATCTTTGTCGATCTTCCGGCGCAAAACAACGACCGCGACAACCTCATCCTCTTTCGAGGCGCGACGTGCTTCGTCATGCTCAACAGGTTCCCTTATACGAACGGGCACCTGATGATCGCGCCCTACAAGCACACCGCCGACCTTTCTGATCTGGACGACGCTGAACTCCTGGAGATCAGCCAAGTCCTCGCCCGGTCGGTCAAGTGGATTCAGCGGGCCTACTCCCCCGATGGCTTCAATCTCGGCGTGAATCTTGGGCGGGCCGCAGGCGCAGGAATTCCGTCGCACCTCCACTGGCACGTCGTCCCTCGATGGGAGGGGGACACGAACTTCATGACGACGGTCGGCGAGGTGAGGGTCTTACCGCAGAGCCTCGAACAGAGCTACGACAAGTTGCGCCAAGCGGTGGAGGCGTCGGATGTCTGATCCTTCAGGCGCAGGGCGCGTTGCGTCGGCGGTAGGCGAACCGGATTCGACTCAAGAACGCGGGGCCGTCGAAGAAGCGCTGGCGCAATTGCAGTCGGCAAGCCTTGGCTGCTTCGATTGCGGGCTGTCCCAGCGCCGCCGCAATGTCGTGTTTGGCGAAGGCAACCCGCGTTCGCCGCTCGTACTTGTGGGAGAGGGTCCGGGCGAGCAAGAAGACCAGACAGGTCGCCCGTTCGTCGGCCGCGCGGGGCAACTCCTCGATCGCGCCCTGGGCGACAACGGGCTTTCGCGAGCCGACGTGTACGTCTGCAACACGCTGAAATGCCGCGCATGCGACTGGGTCGAGGGCAAGCCCGTCAATCGACCTCCCACCGATTCAGAGGCGTCTGCGTGCAAGCGCTGGTTGATGCCCCAACTCGAAGCGATCGCTCCAGAGGTGGTTCTTTGCGTGGGCGCTCCCAGCGCGCGCAATCTTATCAAGAGGGATTTCCGCATCACTCAAGAGCGGGGCAAGTACTTCCGAACGGCCTACGCGCGGTGTGGCCTTGCGACGCTGCACCCGGCTTATGTCCTCCGGCAGCAATCCGCGGCCCACGACGGCGGCTATGCGCTGCTTGTGGCGGACATTCGACTGGCGTGGGAGACGGCCCTCAAGCTCCGGGGGCAAGCGGAGGCGGGGAACGCCAAGCCCTTCGAATTTGGTTTGGGGGTCGTTGCTGTCTCCGATTCCGCACCCGATGCCGACGCCACGGGGCCTTCGACGCAATTCGAGCTGTTTTCCGAAGAATGAACCTCACCTCAATCCTCAAGCTGCTGGGCGAGTGCCCGTTGGTGGTCTCCGTGCAGGCGCCGGAAGGCTCGCCGTTGCGCGACGATTCGACGCTCGTTCGCTTGGCCCTCGCAAGCGCAAATGAAGGCGTCCGATTGCTTCGGGCGGAAGGGGCTTCCTCCCTTCAGGCGATCGCTCGGTCGACGGGCTTACCCGTCATGGGGCTAATCAAACGGACGTACGAAGGCAGCCCCGTGTACATCACGCCGACCCTCGCCGAGGTCGAGGAGGTTCTATCCGCCGGATGCCGTGTCGTGGCCGTGGACGGTACGGGCCGCCCCAGGCCTCGCGAGGAGTCGCTGAGCGATCTTGTCAGGGTCATCCACCATGCCGGAGCGATCGCGGTGGGCGACTGCGACACGCTCGACTCGATTCGCCATGCAGTGGAGTGCGGCGTCGATCTCGTCAGCACGACGCTGGCTGGATACACCGCGCCGGGGACCCCTCGCGGACCCGACATCGAGTTGGTCCGGAGAGCCGTGCGCGAATTCGCTGTGCCCGTACTCGCAGAAGGGCGTTTCCGGGAGCCTTGGGAGGTGCAGGCTGCCTTGCGCTCGGGCGCGACAGGAGTCGTGATCGGAGGCGCGATCAATGACCCCGTCAAGCAAACGAAGAGGTTCCTGGGCGCGTTGCCTTTTCAGGGGGGGCGCGTTGGGGCGGTCGACCTTGGGGGGACTTGGCTGCGGTGCGGGCTCTTCACGAGCGGGTGGGAACTGCTGGAGTCCGATCGCGCTCCCACTCCTCCCGACCCGCAAGAACGCTTGATTTGGATTCGAAGTCGGCTGGAGGATTGGGGCGTCGTCCGGGCGGGCGTCAGTTCAGGGGGCGTGATCGACCCTCAGGGCGGGCGAGTCGTGCGCGCCAAGGACATCATCCCTCGACATGTCGGGAGCGAGTTTTCGCAGGCGACCTTGGGAGTGCCCACCCTCGCGGCCAACGACGGCCACGCTTCGGCCTACGCTCATGCCTGCTTGCCGGAAAACGCAGGTAGGCGAGTCGCTACCCTTGCGCTGGGTACGGGAGTTGGGTTTGGACTCGTCGAGAGGGGCAACCTTTGGCGGGGTCCCAGCGGCGAGCCCCCCGGATTCAACGACGTGGAGTTCCGCCAGGGGAGGACGTATGAAGACGTGCTGGGCGGAGCTTCGCGGGCGGCGGGCTCCGAGGGCGACGCAGGGGAAGTTGAGGCAGCCTTCGACTCTCTCGTCGAATTGTGCCAGAGGCTGTTCCTGCCGGATCGGATTTACGTCTGCGGGTCGGTCGGGCTTGCGATGTCAAGGGAGAGCCCAGCGGTCCGAAGTCCGTTCGGCGAGTTCGCGGGGCTGTACGGCGCGGCCGCGCTCGCATTGTATACTCCCACGGACTGGAGCGTAAACTGAGCTATGGAGATCGTCGACCTCGCCACAACTGGAAAGCGTGGGTTCAACCGCGCCACGAAACTCCTGCTGAAGGAGTTCGCCGAAACGATCCCCAGCATCTGGCCCACCAAGCAGGCCGCCGAAGAAGAGGTTCGAGCGGCGTTGGCAACGGGCTCGGCTCTCGCGGCGATCGACGCCAAAGGCCAGGTGGTGGGATGGTGCGCCGCCCAGCCTCACTACAACGGCTGCGTGTGGCGGGTGCGGCCAGTCGTGGTCGATAGCGCGTTCCAAGGGATCGGCATCGGGACGATGCTGCTTCGCCACCTTGAAATGCGCGCCAACATGGCCGGAGTTCTTACGCTTTGGGCTTCATCGGACGACGAAATGGCTCTGACGCCGTTTTCCAACGTCAACCTGTACGCCGACCTTCCGAGCCGCTTTGCCCGGGTTCACGAAATGCGGGCGCATCCTCTGGGGTTCTATGTCGCGTATGGCTTTTCGATCGTCGGCGTCCTACCGGATGCCTATGGAAAGGGCAAGCCCGACATCTTCTTGGCCAAACGCGCCGTGATCGTCCCGCCCGAGCACGACGACGGGGCCTGAGCGTCTCAGGTTGGTAAACTCGGCACTCGATGCCCGAACTCTTTGTCGAACTCGGCTGCGAGGAACTCCCGCCGTCATTCGTCCGCAAGGCCGCCAGCGATTTGTCTCAGCAGATTCAGCAAAGGCTGGAGGCTGAGCGCATTGGGTTCATCGCCGGATCGGGTCCTTTCGGAACTCCGAGGCGGCTGATCGTCCATCTCGCCGATGTCGATGCGCAACAGCCCGACCTGAAAAAGAGAGTCCGCGGCCCTTCGGAGGCTGCTGCGTTTGGGCCTGAGGGATCTCCTTTGCCCGCGCTTCAGGGATTCTGCCGTTCGGCGGGAGTCGATCCGAGCGAAGTCGAGGTCGAGGGAGGCTACGTCTGGGCGGCTAAGGTCGAACCCGGAAAACCAACTCTCGAAGTGTTGCGGGAGCTCCTTCCGGCGGCGATCCGCAGCCTGTCCTTCGAGAAGTCCACGCGCTGGAGCACGGGCCGGCTCAAGTTCGCGCGCCCGATTCGCTGGGTTGTGGCCGTTTTGGGGGGGCAAACCGTCGAATTCGAACTCGAGTCCGTGCGCTCCGGCCGCGCGAGCCGGGGCCACAGGTTCTTGGCGAGCGGGTCGTTCGAGGTCGCAAGCTTCGACGATCTGATGTCGGGTTTGAGGGAGCGTTTTGTCGAGCCTGATCCCGCCCAAAGGGAGCGAATGATCCGGGAGGGCTCCCTCGATGCGTCGAGCGGGATGGCGGTGCTGACAGACGCTCTCGTCGACGAAAACGTGATGCTCACGGAGTGGCCAATGCCCACGCTGGGAGTGTTCGACGAGGGGTATTTGGCGCTCCCCGAGCCGGTTCTCATCACGGCGATGGCCAAGCACGAGCGGATGTTTCCCGTCCGGAGCCCCGGCGGCGAGTTGTTGCCCCAGTTCGTGTTCGTTCGAAACTCGGGAGAGGAGTCGGTGGTCTCCGAAGGGGCTCGCTGGGTGTTGAGCGCCCGATTCAACGACGCCAAGTTCTTTTTTGAAGAGGATCGCGCCCGAACGCTCGAGGAGTTCCGCGAGACCACAGCAGGGATTCTCCTGCACGAGAAGCTGGGCTCGATTCTCGACCGCTCGAACCGAATTGGGAAGCTGGCTGAGTTCCTCGCTCGGACCAGCGGGCAGTCGGATGAAGTGGTTGGAGCGGCTGCCGAAGCCGGGCGGCTGTGCAAGGCCGACCTCAGCACGGGGCTGGCCAGCGAACTCGCCAGCCTGCAAGGGATCGTAGGCGGGATATACGCGCGCCGAGATGGCCTGCCGGAGGCCGTAGCCGCTGGAATCGAAGGCCACTACGACCTCGGACGCGCGCTCGAAGCGGCAGTCAAAGGGGAACCTGTCGCGTTGCTGGTGCTGATCGCCGACCAACTCGATAAGCTGTTTGGCTACCTCTCGGTGGGTCTTGCGCCTTCGGGGTCGTCGGACCCTTACGGTCTTCGCCGCGCGGCAGGCCAACTGATCGAAGCCGCCTGGAACTGGGCGCCGGGGCGGCCGTTGTATTCGCTGGAAACCCTTTACTTCGCGGGCCAGAACTTCGAATCGCAGGGCATCGACTTCGACGAGGGCGCGACGATCGAGTCCCTCACGAAGCTGTTCTTCGCGCGATATGAAGCGCTGCTGCCCGATGCGCAAACGAGTCACTTGGAGGCCGCTGCAGGCTCGCCGCTACTTGATGCGCTTTGCCCAAGGCACGTTCGGCTTAAGCTCCAAGTGATCGGCGATCTTATCAGCGACCGTGAGTTCGTTTTCACGGCCACCCGGCCGATCAACATCTTCGCTTCGGCGCTCGAAAAGGGACTGGTTCAGGTGGACGACTCGAACTCGGCGGGCCGGATCGAATGCTTGGAGTCGGAAACAGGCGAGCGGCTTTGCGAGGCGGAGCGCATCGCGCACGAGGCCATCGTGGAGGCGGTCGAAGCCGAAGACGCCGCTGCAGCGGTCCGTTCGCTCCGCGCGTTGCAGGCGCCCATCAACGAGTTCTTCGAAACGACCCTGGTGATGGCCGAGGACCCGCAAGTTCGCGCGGCCCGGCTGATGCTGGCGGGAAGGGTGGCGAGAACGCTTCGGTTAGGGGCTGGCGACCTGAGCAAAGTCGTCGTGGAAGGGGGCGCCGATTGAGCGAGCACGGCGGCAAGGTCCTGGAAGCCGCCCGATCCTACTTCTTGGGCGAGGTGCGCCCGCGAGCCGAGGACATCGATCTCGACTCCGAAGCCCTGCGAAGCGCGCTACGGGGGCTTTGCGAGCGTGGGCTCATGGCGCTTCGGCGTCCTCAAGAATATGGAGGACCCGCCTTGGACGAGGAGGAGTTTCGGGCCTTCCAAGAGCTGTCGGCGCAGGCCTCCGGGAGCTTGTCTTTCTTGATGACGCAGCACCAGAGCGCGGTGTCGATGATCGCCAAGTCTGCGAATGAGGGCCTCAAGCGCGAACTGCTCCCCAAGATGGCGAACGGCGAGCGCCTCCTCGGGATCGCGTTCAGCCAACTGCGCCGCCCTGGGCCTCCCTTGCTTGCGGCGCGGCCTGTCGACGGGGGCTATGAGCTTGAAGGAACGATCCCCTGGATCACGGGCTGGACGTTCTTTCCTGAGTTCATCGTCGGCGCAACCTTGCCGTCCGGTGAGGCCGTTTTTGGGCTCATGCCGTTTGAGAATGCGAAGCGGGGCGACGCGGAACTCCGCTTTTCTGAGCCGATGAAGCTCGCCGCAATGGAGAGCGCGCTCACCGTTTCTGCGCGAGTGACCAGCTGGAAGCTACGGGAGGAGGACACCCTATTCGTTCGGCCGGCGGATTGGGCCAAGACCAACGACCTGATCAATATCGTTTTGCAGGGCCACTTCGCGCTGGGTTGCGCGATGGCGGGCCTGCACCTCGTTGAATTGGCGTACGAAAAAAAGGGCAGCGAGACGCTTCGAGAGGCTCATAGCGCGTTGATGGGAGAGATCGAAGCCTGCCGCAAAGCCGCGTTCGAGGCGCAAGAAGCCTCAGGCGAAGTGACTACGGACCGCAAACTCGAACTCCGAGCTTGGGCGATCGACCTGGCGGTTCGGTGCGCTCATGCCGCGATCGCTGCGACTGGCGGGCAGGCGAACTCCTTGCGACATCCCGCACAACGAATCTACCGCGAAGCCTTGGTGTACACGGTCTCCGCGCAAACTCCCGCCATCATGGAGGCCACCCTGCGCCGCTTGATGGGCCGGGGCAAGGAAGCGCAATGACTCCTCCGCGCATTACGGGGACGTTCCTCGACGAGATCACCCACGACATCCCCTCGCAGAATTGGGGTCAAGAGGAATGGGCCAGGGAGTTTGCCCTTTACCGCGCTATCGGAATCGACACCGTAATCCTGATTCGGGCGGGATACCGTGACCGCTGCGTGTTTCCCAGCCGGACCGTTCCCAACCTCCGCCCGGTCTACGACGATCTGGCGGAGATGTTCCTCGGCCTCTCCGAAGAGAACGGCATCCAGTTGTTTTTCGGGCTGTACGATTCGGGGCTGGGCTGGGAGTCGGGGAATTGGGTCCACGATATCGAACTCAACCTCGCCTTCATCGATGAGGTCGCGGAAAGGTATGGCCGATGGCCGAGCTTTGCCGGGTGGTATCTCCCTCACGAAACGAGCCGTTACAACGAGACCGTCGTGCAACTGATCAACACGCTCAGCCCGGTGTGCAAACGCGCCCTCGACCTCCCCGTGTTGGTGTCTCCGTTTCCTCACGGCGTGAAGCAGTTTGGGGCAGGCGCCCACCCGCTCGACGTGGCGAGGCGGGAATGGGAGAGGCTGTTCGCTGAGACCGAAGGATCGATCGACATCTGCGCGTTTCAGGACGGCCAACTCGACTACTCCGAGCTTCCGGCATTCTTCGAGTTGATCGCGCAGATCGCCGCGCAAAGGGGATTCCGGTTGTGGTCGAACCTGGAGTCGTTCGATCGCGATATGCCGATCAAGTTCCCTCCTGCGGACTGGCGCAACCTCAGATACAAGCTCGAAGCCGCGAGCGGCCAAGTCGAGAAGATCGTCACGTTCGAGTTCGCCCACTTTCTTTCGCCGAACTCGAGTGATCCTTCGGCCCGCCACCTGTTTCGCCGCTATTGCGAGTTCGCAGACCTCGCTCCGGAGATCGGAATCGATCAAACTGGGGCATGAGCGCACTACCGAGAAAGAAGCTGGCCGAAGAGGAGATCTCGGCTGAATTGAGGGATTTCGAGGGTTGGGCCGTGGAGGATGGCAAGCTCGCGAAGGAGATCCCTTTCGAGAAGTACCTGGACGGAGCCGCCTTCGCCTTCGAGGTCGCTAAGATCGCCGAGGAAATGGATCACCATCCGGACCTCATGATCGGCTACTGCCGCGTCAATGTGGCCGTCAACACCCACGACGTCGGCGGGCTTTCGGCTTGGGACTTCGAGTTGGCGCGGCGGATCGACGCCCTCAGGGCTTGACCGCCGATCCGCGCAGCTCGCAGAGACTTCGGATACCTTCGGCTTCCATCCGAGCGACGAGCCGCTTCAGAAGTTGGGGAACCAGCGCAGGCCCCCCGTACACCCAACCCGTGTAGATCTGGCAGAGATGCGCCCCCAGGGAGAGTTTGCGGAACAGGTCGTCGGCATTCATGATTCCCCCGACCCCGATCAGCGTCATCGAATGGTCGCAACTTCGGTAGAGCTCCTCCAAGACGGCATCGGTGAGTGGGGCGAGCGGTAGGCCAGAGAGCCCGCCGCTCGGACAGCTTTCGTCTTCGAGACCTGGACGTTGGAGGGTGGTGTTGGCCGCGATGATTCCGGTGAGCCTGCGCTCATGGGCGACCTCGACGACGTCGGTGAGTTGGCTGGGGGTGAGGTCCGGCGAAACCTTCACGAACAACTTGACATCGGGCAGAGCCTCGCTCACTTGGCTCAGCAGGTCCTCGAGGGCCTGGCGCTCTTGGAGTTCCCTCAGCCCCACCGTATTGGGTGAGCTGACGTTGATGACCGCGTAATCGGCTCGTCCGGACAGAGTTCGAAGTGCCCTCAGGTAATCGTTCGCCGCACGGTCGTTTGGGGTGTCGCGGTTCTTGCCGACGTTGATTCCCACAGGAATTCCCGGTCGCGCAAAGGCGAGTCTCGACGCCACGAGCTTGCATCCTTCGCTGTTGAACCCGAGCCGATTGACCAGAGCCCGATGCTTCGGCAACCTGAAGAGCCTGGGCTTGGGGTTGCCGGGTTGTTCGAGAGGCGTCACGGTTCCGACTTCTACAAACCCAAATCCCAGGTTCGCCCAGTGGTCGAGGGCGACGCCGTTCTTGTCGAACCCTGCCGCGAGGCCCAGCGGATTGGCAAACCGCACCCCGAACAACTCTTGTTCGAGAATCTCATTGGAAAAGCGCTTGCCTCGGAGTGCGCCGGTCGAAATCAAGCGAAGGGCGAGATCGTGGGTCGCTTCGGGGTCGAGCCGAAACGCGAGCGGACGAACGACCGCCTCATAAAAGCCCATTTCGCGATTATGATGGAACGCTCAGTTCAAAGGTTGATTGAGCTCCGCGACTGAGACTGGCGCCCCGCCCTCCGAGGCGGATTTCCAGGCCGCTTCGGTAAGGAGCATCACATCGTATCCGCAAGAGAACGGCGCGAGGACCTCCTCCCGGCCCAGAATGGCTTGAATGAAGTTGGCGTCGGGGTTCGTCCCGCCGGGGATGTGGTCGGCGATCATTTTGGTCCCGTCCGCGCTCACAACGAGCAGTTTTCCTCCCCGAAGCAGGAACCCCCCTTTTTCGCAGGCGATCGTGAGGTCTTCATGCCACATAGGAAAGTCGCCAACGATGGAGAGAACTCCGATGGCGCCCCCTTCGAACTTGACGGTTACCGCGCTGTCGATATCGACGGGAGTCCCTCGGGAGTCCTGAACGGAAGTCACGACCTGCGGGGCGAGGCCCGAAACCCACAACAGCACGTCGACGATGTGGCTCCCCGAGTCGCCGAGTTGTCCGCCTCCCGAAAGGGCCGGGTCTTGCCGCCAGGTTCCTGAGGTAAGGCGCTTCCAATCTTGGCAAAGCAGCGCGCTCATGTAAGTGACCTTGCCCAACTCGCCGCTTCGAATCTTGTTGCGAATGAACTGGTACACGGGGGTGGCGTGGCGCTGATACCCGATCGCACCTACCTTCCCTGAAACGGCCAGCTTGTTGATCAGGGTGAGCGCGTCGGCGGAAGTGGTCGCGAGGGGCTTCTCGCAGAGCACATGAAGCCCGACGTCGAGGGATTTGACGACTTGATCGAAGTGCTGGGCATGAGGGGTGTTGATCTCTACAGCGTCGAGGTCCTCCGCCGCCAACATCTCTCGGTAGTCCTCGTACACGTTGAGGTCGCTCAACCTGGGAAAAGCGCTCGTCGTTCGCTCGATCTGCGCGGGGTCGCAATCGGTCAAGGCGACGATCTCTGCCTCGGGCACGTCGAGCAATTGTCGAATGTGCGCTCGCGCCATCGAGCCGCAGCCGATCAACCCCACCCGTACCCTGCTCATGCTTCGAGTAGTTTACGTTCTTGGCGAGCGATCCTGCATCCAAGGGTCTATTTTCCTTGGAAAACCCCACCGGGCAAGATAGAATGTCAGGGGCTTGGCGATGCGAAGGTTTCTCTTACGGTGGATTCTCCTTGCGGTTTCGGTTGCGGCTGCCGCGACTCTGACGCAGATGCTGGGGCTCGCCTTCAAGGCCCGTGTAGACTCGGCCGAAGACGTGCTTCAACTGTTTCTCGGCGTGGCGATCCTGGCGCTGCTCAACGCCACATTGGGGAAGATTCTCAAGTTCCTGACCGTTCCGCTCAACTGCTTGACTTTGGGCCTCGTTTCCCTGGTCGTCAACGCGCTCATGCTGTGGCTGGCGGCTGGATTTCACATCGGGTTCGAGATCGACGGGGACGTGTTCTCGCAGTTTCTTGCGGCATTCGTGGGTAGCCTCTTAGTGTCGTTCATCAACGGCGTTCTCGGCGCGTTTCTTGGCGACGAAGACAAAGACTCCTAGCCCAGAGCCATGATTTCTCGGTATCGCTTCCGCAAGCTCATGGCCCCCACAGCGGGCTTTCGTAAGGCGCTGCTGGTTTTTGTGCTGGGGCTCCTGAGCTTCGCTGTGGGTACGGCGCTGAGCTTTCGGCAGGTGATCCTCCCGATCCTGGAGTCGCTGCAACGGGCTGCATCCAAGATTCTCGTGCGGATCGTGCCGCCGGACAGCCTCGAACAGGCGACCCACCTACTCGGCGGCGCATTGCTGTTCTTGGGGCTGTTCGGAATCGTCTGGGGGATCCGCTCCGCGGTCGTCCATATCATCCGGACCTTGACCGGGCATCGCGGAGGTGTGGCGGACGTCTTCATCCGCAGACAGGCGCTCGCGCAAGGGCCGCGGATCGTGGCGCTGGGCGGCGGGACCGGACTCAGCACGCTCCTCAGGGGACTCAAGCAGCACTCCTCGAACATCACGGCCATCGTGACCGTCACCGATGACGGCGGAAGCAGTGGGAGGCTCACGAAGGAGAAAGGGATGATCCCTCCCGGCGACATCCGCAACTGCCTCGTGGCCCTCGCGGACGCTGAAGTCTCGATGACGGACCTCTTTCAACACCGCTTCGGCGCGGACAGCGGGTCGCTGAGCGGCCACTCCATCGGGAACCTCTTGATCGCGGCGCTCGCGGACCAGCACCACGGCGATTTCGAAAAGGCCATCGAAGCCGCTTCGGACGTTCTCCTGATCCGAGGGCGGGTCGTGCCTTCGACGCTAAGTAACGTCAGACTCAGGGCGGTCTTGGACAACGGCGCGGAGGTTTGCGGGGAGACGAACATTGTTCAGACGGGTCAGAGGATTCGCCGGATGTTCCTCGACCCAGAACTCGTTCAGCCGCACTCCGTGGCGCTCGAAGCGATCGCCAACGCGGACGTGATCTGCATCGGACCTGGCAGCGTTTACACGAGCGTCATTCCCAATCTGCTGGTCGATGGCATCGCCGAAGCGCTTCGAGACGCTCCTTGCCCGAAGGTTTATATCTGCAACGTCATGACTCAGCCGGGCGAAAGCGACTCCTTTACGGCCTCGGAACACGTTACGGCGATCCTTGCCAACGTCGAGGAGCGCGTGTTCGATTGCGTGCTGGTCAATACGGGGGTCCCCAGCTCTTCGGCGATCGAGAAATACCGGGATTCGGGGCAGTTTCTCGTCGAATCGGATTCCGACAGGATTCGCGCTATGGGGTTTCGCGTGCTTGCGAGCGATTATATGAGTGAGACGGACGTCGTGCGTCACGATCCGTTGAAGGTTGCGGCAAAAGTGATGAGCTTGGTGGGGCGGTAATGACGAGCGAGAGGGGCCTCCTGTTGGTCCTCAGCGGGCCGAGCGGCGTTGGGAAGGACACCCTGCTCGACGCTTGGATCGCCCGCAACCCAAGGGTGCGACGGGTGATCACGTACACCACCCGTCCGCCAAGGCCCAACGAAGAGAACGGCGTGGATTACCACTTCGTTACGGAAGAACGGTTTCACCAACTCGCCGACGCGGGACACTTCTTCGAGCACAAATTGGTTCATGGCAACTGGTACGCAAGCCCAAAGACCGACGCCCTCGAATTCGTGGCGCAAGGGTACATCGCCGTTCTGAAGATCGACGTCCAGGGAGCGCTGGACGTCGCCCAAGACTTTCCCGAAGCCGTCTTGGTGTTCATCCTTCCTCCGTCGGGTGAGGAGCTGGAGCGGAGAATTCGGAGCCGGGGCGTCGGGGACGAAGACGAGATTCTGCGAAGGCTGGCGAACGCCCATGGCGAGATCGCCCAGGCGGATCGATACCACTTCCGCATCGTCAACGACGAGATCGATCGAGCCGTGTCCGAGTTGGAAAGTTCGGTCGCCTCGGTTCCTCAGTAGCCAAGGTGCGCCCGCGGGCGAGGGGCGGGGCAGCCTGGCTCTGACCCGGGGTAAAATGAACCGGTTACCTGCGCTCCGGCGCCTTCGTTGCGTCCTTTCCTCGCGCCGCGACCGCAGCCTAAGGACTTCAAGAAATGGCTTCTACTTCTTCGTTTCCGGCGCAATTCGATCTCTCCACCGCCGGTGAACTTCTCATCAACCTCCCGGTCGCCGAACTGGTGGCCCATGCCGTACGCAGTGGCGATCGTCTGGCCTCGAACGGCGCGCTCGTCGCCCTCACAGGAAAATACACCGGGCGAACGCCCAAGGACAAGGTCACGGTTCGCGAGCCCGGCAGCGAAGAGCACATTTGGTGGGAGAACAACTCTTCGCTCGATCCGGCAACGTTCTCGGCTCTGCTCGAAAAGGCTGAGCGGTACATCGAAGGCAAGCGCCTGTACGTGATCGATGCTTACGGCGGCGCGGACCCCGCGCATCGAATCAACGTGCGCGTGATTGCCGAGCGGCCCTACCACGCCTTGTTCATCAAGCAGCTTCTGATTCGGCCCGGCCAGAGAGAACTGGACGGCTTCAAGCCCGAATGGACGATCGTCGATCTTCCGCTCCTTCATGCGGACCCCGCAACCGACGGCACCCGAAGCGAGGCCGTGATCGCGTTGAATTTCGCCACCAAGACGGTGCTCATCTTTGGCACCCATTACGCGGGCGAGATGAAGAAGTCGGTGTTCACGATCTTGAACTACCTGCTTCCGCTGAAGGGCGTCATGAGCATGCACTGCTCCGCGAACATCGGCCCGTCCGGCGATACGGCTCTGTTCTTTGGTCTCTCGGGAACGGGAAAGACGACGCTCAGCGCCGACCCTGAGCGACACCTCATCGGGGACGACGAGCACGGTTGGACCGAAGATGGCGTGTTCAACTTCGAAGGCGGTTGCTATGCGAAGTGCATCAAGCTCAGCAAAGAGGGGGAACCGCAGATTTGGGAGGCCGTTCGATTTGGGTCCGTACTCGAGAACGTGGTCCTCGACGGCCAGAACGTTCCGGACTACGACGACGGGTCGATTACGGAGAACACTCGCTGCGCCTACCCGATCGAGTACGTTCCGAACGCCGCAGAACCGAGCGTCGGTACGCACCCCAAGAACATCTTTTTCCTGACTTGCGACGCGTTCGGCGTGCTCCCCCCGATCAGCAAACTGACTTCCGAGCAGGCGATGTACCACTTCCTGAACGGATACACCGCGAAGGTCGCGGGTACGGAGGCGGGAATCACCGAGCCGCAAGTGACGTTCTCCACCTGCTTCGGCGCGCCCTTCCTGCCTCTGAGGCCCAAGGTGTACGCCGACCTCTTGGGTGAAAAGATCGACCGGCACGAGGCCACGGTTTGGCTCGTCAACACCGGATGGACCGGCGGACCCTACGGAGTGGGGACGAGAATGAAGCTCTCTCACACCCGCGCCCTGCTTTCGGCGGCGCTCTCCGGCGATCTGTCCCAAGTTCCCTTTGTCGAGGACGCCGTATTCGGACTGTCGATCCCGACGAGTTGCTCCGGGGTGCCGAGCGAGGTTCTCGACCCCCGCAACACCTGGGCCGATAAGGACGCCTACGATGCCCGCGCAAGCGAGCTCAAGAAGATGTTCGACGAAAACTATCGGAAATTCGCCTGAGACCAAGTACCGGGTGTAGCCTGATTCTCGTAACATTGGATTCGTTGGAGCGTTCGACTGACGTGGCACGCATCACCTTTCTCTTGGCCGCTATCGTCGCCTTGCTGGGCGCTTCTGGTTGCACCAACACGGGCCTGTTCTTGACTCAACTGGCCGGGATCGTGACCGACGCGAACGGCGACCCCGTAAGGAACGCCCAAGTTACCGCAGGTTCGCGTACGACGCAAACGAACTCAGGAGGCGCCTATGTCATCGATCGGCTCCCCGAGGGGACGCACGTCGTTCGAGCTTCGATCACGTCGCAAGGAGTGACGTTCTCGGGTCGTCAGGTTGTGTCGGTGTTTCGAGGCGAGCGGTCCAAGAGCGCCAACATCACCGTCGTCCGGACCGATCAGCAGGCGCGGATGTATGGGACCGTCCGAGATCGCTTCGGGAGTCGGATTGCCGGTGCGAGGGTGTTCGCTTATGCGGGCACGCTTTCGAGCAACGTTTCGATCACGAATTCGAACGGCGACTACGACCTTCGGGAACTGATGTCCGGCGTCACCTATGAAGTGAGCGCGAGCGCGCGGACCTACGACAACGACAACTCCGTGGTGCTCCTTTCTGCGGGCGAGGCCAGGCAATTCGACTTCGTTCTCAACGACGAGTCCAACGCGAGCCTTCCCGCTCCGACCAACCTGTTTGCCGTCGCTTGGACTACGCCGTATGAGGTAACTCGGACACCCGAGACTGACCGAGCCTACGAAGCGATCAAGGACTACCTGAAGCCCGAGCGCGGCCGCAGAAAGGCGAGCGGACGCCTTACGCCCGGCGGTTATCATGTCGAAGCCGACCTCTTTTGGGACCCGGTCAGCTCGACGACGCTCGAAAACCTCCTCGGGTACGGGATCTACCGGGCGACGACCGCCCTTGGAGCGAGCGTAGCCGTCGACTTCCTTCGCGACCCCTACGCGACGTTTTTCGCTGACATCGACGACAATCTGCGCGAAGGCAGGACCTACTATTACGAGATCACAGCGCTCAACACGTCCTACCCGGACACCCAGAATAGCGAAAGTGGGTTCAGCAACCGGTACGGAGTCGAGACTCTGGGCGAGCTTGCGCTCCTTCAGCCCACGCTGTCTCCGCTGACGTTTCGTTGGTTGGCCGCGGTGGGGACGACCGAATACGCCGTGTACCTTTTCGACAGTTACCCTGGAATCGCAGTGACTCCGGTCTGGTCGTCGTTTGCGACTTCGGGAACTTCGATGCAGTACGATGGATCGCAACTCCAGGCGGGCAAGCGGTATTACTACCTTGTCGTCGGTTCGGCGAACGGAGGCGAAAGCCTAACTCTGAGCCGAATTGGGGACTTTGTTGCGAACTAGCCTTTCGCTGGAGAAGTCAAGAAACACAGGGGGGCGCGGGAACATCCGCGTCCCTGAATTGTAAGGAACGAACGTGGCAGAGAATCGCAAGTGGGGAGTTCACGCTTGGGCGGCGCTGCTGGCGCTGGGTGGCTCGTGGAGCGTGGCGCTGGGGCAATCCGGGGTCGTCGAAGTCGAGGTCGGCATCGAACGGAGTCCCGAGAGAATCGCCTCACGGGGCGTCGCGGCCGTGAGAGACCTTGCTCAGAAACTTGCCCGTTCAACGGAGAGCGCGCGAGGAGCGCTCTCCCGCGCAGGAAGGTACCACCCCGAGATTCCGCTCTCGTTTCCGACGGTGGTGCGGTTCCGCTCCCTTGGCTCGCCGCTTCAGACTTTCGCGAGCCAAGTGAGGCCCCCTCGCTCGATGGGGCCGGAAGCCGATCTCAACCTCGTGTTCGATTCCTCGGGGCCGAGGGTGTTTCCCACCCAATACAAACAGCTTCTTATCGACACCTTCAACCAGGCGAAATCGACTCTGAATACGGTTTTTGGCCAGCCCTCAATCGGGGGCGATGTCTATGTCCGCAACTTCGACGCGGACATCGGGGATCGCCACGCCGTCACGGGGGGCTACTTCGTTCCCGACAATGGGGCCGGCGAGGCGGAGATTCGCTTTCCGGTGTATTCGAGCCAAGAGGCCGCTTCGGTCAATTTCGTTCACTGCCTCCTGCTCGCCTATTTGGGGCCGAACTCCTACGCCTACGATGCGTTTCAGGAGGGCCTCGTCCGTGCTGCCGTGATGCGCGTTGTGAGGACCGCAGGAGCGCTTCCGGTCTATCTCGATTCCGAAGTCTTAGGCTTCGTGTTGGAGAACACCTACGACGTCGGCCCACACTACGACGGCTTCAACCAGCGTCCCCTCGGAGGTCCGAGCTTCATCGCCGCGAACCTCGTTTCCGCGCCCTTGCCCGCGGGCGGGAGTCTGGGGGGCATTTACCTGGCCCGTTACCAGATGGCAGGATCGGCCTGGCAGAAGGTGCTCGCTGAGTACCCCGGGTTCCTTTCGGCCTTCAACCCAGCGTTTTACGCCGATCCTTCGATTGGGGGAGATCGTTCGGCGCTAGCAGCGCTGGCGCAAAGCGTGATCGATAGCCTTGCAGGTTCTTCGGGCGCAACCGTCGAGGGACGAAGTTTCGCCGAGTGGATGCGGCGCCAGTCGATCTTGGACACCACGCTCACTTTGGGCCCCAAGCTGTTCGTTCAGAACATTCCACTGCCGCCCGACGCCGGGACCTCGGACTTTGGAGTGGTACTCGTTCAGTGCACCTACTTCGAGACCCGGCCCAACGGCGACGAGGTGCTCCTAAGCGGGGTCAGTTACCCGATCTTCTGGACCGACACGTTCGAGCGGATTTTCCCCAGCGCCCAGGAGGATCGCATGGACATCGCCGGCGCTTACGGGTCGGTCGCGCCGAACCTTCCGGACCTGCGCCTCACCTCCCCCTATCGCGCGGCCGTAGACATCGGCGTTCAAGATCGAATCAATCGGACTTACGTCGCTGCAGGGGCGATTGCCACGGGGCAGCAGCCCACGCCCAACGACTTCTGGGGCACGATCGTTGGGATCACCCCTCCTCAAGGGGCGACCCTTCGCGTTCGGTTGACGTACGGGGCCACGGTCGTCGATAACATCCCCGTCACCTTTGGCGCGTTCAAGGCGCGGATCAATACGCCCGAGTTTCTGGGCTACCAGAGGCTCCGGGTCGAGGTGATTCAGACGAACGGCCCGCAACAGGACGTGCTCATCGACCGCAGGATCAGCAAAGGTCCAGGGTCCATCGAACTCGATCTCCGGCCGAACGACGGCGAGGTCTCAGTGTTCTCCGGCGGACTGCCTCGGGGACTGTTCACCTTGGGGATCGCCGCCGACCCGCTGACGAGCCTTGCGGGTGAGGCGCTGGGAATCCCCGAGGCCGAGGTTTTGGCCGCTCGCTACAACTCGTCCAAAGCCCGTTACGACATCTATCCCGATTCAGGCCCGCTGACGATCGGGCAGGGTTACTTCTTGCGGCTCGAAAGCGCTCAACCGGGCTTTGCATGGCAGGGCCGCACATCACCCGCGACCCCGCTTGCCGTCGCTCTGAGGCCCGGCTGGAATCTGATCGGCAACCCGTTGGGCGAGGCAGTGAGCACGAGCCGGGTAACCGTGGTTCACGCAGCCAACTTCCCCATGTCGTACGGCGAGGCGCTCGGGACCGTTCTGGGGGTGGACTTTTTCGAGTTCGTTCCCGGCGCGCCGGATGCCGCAAGCGGCGCCCCGGAGACGGGCACAATGGCTGCGGCGTCGAACTTTGGCTTGGGGAAGGCCTATTTTGTGAGGGTTCTCGCACCTGAAGGGGTGGTTCTCCTGTTCCGCCCGGCGCAGGCTTCGATGCCGCAGGGCCCGTTCAACGCCGCTTCGCCCTTTCCGCCGCCCATCGACCCGCTGCAATGGACGCTCAGGCTCAACGTGATTGGCTCACAGGAGCGGTGCGAAGTGTACGTTGGGCAGAGCCGAACTGCGACTTCGGGCTTCGACCGCGCGGAAGACAGCGGACTGCCGCCTCCGCTCTCCGGCGGGCTTCAAGCGGCTTCAATCACGCGGGCGGAAGCTCTGTTCCGAGACGTGAGGCGTTCGGGCGCGACCGCGTGGCATAAGATTCGCCTTTCAGGCTTGAAGCCGGGCCAGAGATACACGGTTCGCGCGGCGGTCGCAGAGGGCTCCCTGCGGCAGTTCGTTTTTCGAGACCCCGAGGCTTTCTTCCATCGGACCGTGAGGCCGGCGTTCGAGTACAGCTTCACTGCGACACTTCCCGATCGGACCCTCTGGGTCGGCGTGGGGAACGTTCGATGAGGAAGTTCAGGCTGGGGATCTTGGGCGCGATCGCTGCCGGGACTTTGGCGGTCTCGTCCTGTGGCGGGGGCGGCGTGACGGCGCTGGCGACGTTCGTCGGGCGCGTCTTGCAGGTGGAAACGGGCGGCCCGCCCAACCCTCAAGCTTCCGTCCAAGTGGGTTCGAACAGCTCCCTCACCTCTGCGTCAGACGGTTCGTTTCAGCTTAGCGTCCCTACGGGCGCGATGACGCTGATCGTGGACTCCCTGACCTCGACTTCTGGGGTGTGGACGTTCACGGTACCTGCGGCCTCAGGCGTCACGGACGTTGGCGACCTCTGGATCGGCCCGGAGCGGGTGAAGGTTCGCGGGACGGTGCGGGACTCCACAACGCTCAACCCGGTAGCCGCCGCATCCGTAGAGTTTGCGGGGCGCGCTGCAACGACGAACGCCTCCGGTGTGTTCGAACTGATCGACGTCGCCTACGCCTCGAGCACTCAAACCGCCTTTTGGGGGATTCTGGGATCGATCCGCCACTCGTCTTACTTCAAGGCGGATTTCAGCACGCAACCCAACCTTGCGCAAGCGGGCGTCGTCGAGGTCGGCGACCTCTTTCTCACCCCGCTCAGTGACCCGAACCCGCCCGGTCCACCGTATAACATTTGGGGCATCGTTACGGCCCCTGGTGGAGCCCAAGGGGCGATCGTGAGGCTGAAGCTAAACTCGAATGACATCCGCGTGTACAACGTCGGCACAGACGGGAAGTATTTCTTCTTCGTCGTCCCGGGCGACTACGTGGTTTCTGCCTCGAAAGACGCGCTGACGGCGCCCGATCAGTCCGCCACCTTGACTCAACCCAACGAGGTGATCCGACGTGATTTCAATCTTCAATAAGCGGGTGGCGCTTCGACTCGGGCAACTGCTGCTCGCGGCCGTCGGGATCGTCGCCGGGGTGATGTGGGCTCAGTGGATCCTCACCACCGATCCGTTCGCTCAGCTTCGCAGAGGGGCTCCCGAAGGGCTTTCCGAGGAGATCGGAGTACGGCTGAAGGGCGTCGACGTCAAGATGTATGAGCACGGGGCGCTGGTAGGAAGCGCGAAGGTGGGAACGCTCGACATCCGAAGAGATCGCGATCGGTTGGCGTTTCACGAGGTCGCCGACGGAATGTACCGGGGCGCGGACGGCGAGTTTCGATTCGCGAGCCCCGCAGCGACTTACGATTCTTCGTTCCGCCGTCTTGAAGTAGGTTCGGGCGGGCGGATTTGGAACGAGGACATGGACCTTAAGGTGCTTGGGGCGGTGTATCAGGGAAGCACGCAAGTCCTCCAGACTTCTGGCCTGATTACCGGTAGGTTCATGGACGGCTCGATTGAGGCGGAGAACCTGCTCTACCGCCTGGATACCGGCGCCTACCGAGTGGGGCCGATCACCTGGGTAGGCGAGGTCGAGATTCCTGCCGTTCGGAGGCAGGACAAGCCTCAAACCCAGAAGTGGACGATCAAGGCACTGGGCGCGGCGCGAGCCAAAGGCGACCTCGAGTTTTATGAGAACGTCGAGGCGACCGACGGCGAGGTGATCGTCAAGGCGCCGAAGGGCTCACTGAATCGGAAAACGGACGTTTTTGAGGCGACCGGTCCCGTCGAGTACTTCGGGATCGAAGCGAACTTGCGGTGCGACAAGATCGTGATCTTTCGCGCAGAGAAGCGCGCGGTGCTAACAGGGAACGTCACCCTGGTGGTCAAGCCAAAAGAGAACCAGAAGCTCGAGGTGATGGAGATTCCCCCCTTTAGGCCGGTGGTGCCCGAGGAGATCGCCAAGAACCGCCCCCAGCCCCAAGGCGCGACGGACCCCCAACGCAAGGACGACGATGAAGTGCGATCGGGGCAGACGATCCGCAAGTATCCCATCCTGATTGCCGCTGAGAAGATCGAGTACTGGTACGCCGAGGGCAGCCGCCGGGCGATCATCACGGGCAAGCCACAGGCGCGTCAAGAACTGCCGGAGGGTCGGTGGAGGCACCTGTGGGCGCCGCGAGGGCTTTATGACGGCGAAGAAGACACGCTTCGCATGATCGGAGCCGAGGGCAAGCGGGAAGTCCGCATCATGACCTCAGTGGGCGACGACCTTGTTGCCGAGTGGTTTGAAGTCGCGACAGCGGCGGAAGAAGACTCCTGGCAGGCTTGGAACATCACCGGAACGGTCGCCAAAGAACCCGACCAGGGCAAGCCGCCCCCCATAGGCCCGACCGGACCCATCGGCCACAGGTAGGGACCGCCGCCCCCACAGACCCCTTCGAATTCCCAGCTTCGGGCAAAGTCCCGCAATCCGATCAGGCTCGACGAGCCTACCCACGCCGATAACTCAGCTACCGGAACCCGGTTTCTGGGAAGTGTGGGCATGAGACAGGACTTCAGACAGCGGCAACAGGCGGACACGCGGCTCCAAACCCGAGTCGATCCGCGCGTCATCATGAAGAGCCAGGTGGTTCAGCTTGCGGTCCCCGAGTTGATGCAGGCGATCGAACTCGAGCTTCAGGAAAACCCCGCGCTCGAAAGGCTCGAAGAAGAGGCTGAGCCGTTGACCGAAGAGCAGATTCTACGGACGGTCGCCCCGCAAGAGCTGAAGGTTTCGCGGGATGACCAAGAGTTGTGGCGGTGCCTACCCAAAGGCGACGCGGAGCAAAACGACTGGCTCGACCTTGCCGTCGCGCCGATTTCGGCCATCGAGCACCTTCGGGCGCAATTGCTGCCGATGCTCGACGAAGAGCTCCGGCCGCTGGGTGAATTGCTGATCGGGAGCGTCGATGAGAACGGATATCTCAGTTGCTCTGTCGAGGAGGCGGCTCTCGCGACGGGGCGCGCTATGGAAGAGGTCCAGGCGGCGATCCGGCTCCTGCAAACGTGCGATCCAAGCGGCGTGGGCGCAACGAGCGTCGTCGAGTGCCTTCAAATCCAACTGCGGGACTCCGAAGACCCCCTCGCTCCCCTGGCTCAGAGGATATTGTCGCGGCACATGGATGAGTTCGTTGCGAAGAAATCCCGGACGATCTCGCGGAAGTGCAAAGTGGCGCAAGACCTCGTCGAAGACGCCTTTGACCTGATCCGGTCGTTGAACCCCTACCCGCTCCAGGGTTTCCACGGCAACGTCACGCACGGAAATGCGCCCCGCGTCGCTCAAGTGACGCCCGACGTGGTCCTGACCAAGCTTGAAACGGGCTGGAAGATCGAAGTACTGGGGGGCGACCCGGCTTCGCTTACGATCAACCGGGAGTACGGCCGGCGCTACCACCGAATTCGCAGCGGGGAGCCCATGGATGGAGACGAGGCGGCTCATGTCCTTGAGTACGTACAGCGCGCCCACACGTTTCTCGACTGCTTGAGCAACCGAAGGACCACGATGCTCAAAGTCGGCGAGTATTTGACGAACAAGCAAGAGAGCTTCATCACGACGGGGCGATACTCGTTCTTGCGCCCCCTGACGCGCTCCCAAATGGCTGCCGACATCGGGCTGCACGAAAGCACCGTCAGCCGGGCGACGGCCGGGAAGTTCGTTCAGATCGCCACAGGCGAGGTGGTCTCGTTCGAGGTGTTTTTCAAGCCCGCGCTAAGGGTCCAGAAACTGGTCGAGGAGATTCTCGAATCGGAGGACCCGAACGAACCGCTTTCCGACGAAGAGGTGTCGCAGATTCTCGCCAAGCGCGGCTTCAACATCGCCCGGAGGACGGTCAACAAGTACCGCTCGCAATTGCGACTTCTGTCCTCTCGCGCCCGCCGCTCGGCTTAGGGGGCGAAGGTGAAGGTGAGCTCGAGGTCGAGTCCCTTCGACCTGTAAGCTCCCCCGGTCGCGTTGCTGTCGAGGTTGCGGACATCGCGGAACCTATAGGCCGCGCTGAGCGCGATGTTCCGATAGAGTTGGTAATCGTAGAACGCGCTCGCGAAGATGCTGTCTTGGCCGAAGTAGCCTTCCGTTCGGTTCCACGAGTACTGAAACCTCAGGCGTTGCCGCGGGGCAAGGCGGTAGGCGATGCCCGCGTCGAACATGAGGCCGTCCTGCTGAAAGAGGCTGTTTCCCCCCGTCAGAAGCGCACCGAAGTCGAGGCTGTACGAGAGCCTTCCAGGGGGGCTCGCGTTGAACGAGACCATGAACGTCTGCGAGGTCGCCTGGGTGGCGTTTTGCTGGAAGTCGGTCTTCGTGTCGGCGTAATGGAGCCAAAGCCGATGGGCCCGATCGAACGCGTATTCGAGGCCGAGATCGTAACCGAAGGTCTTGGAGTTCGAAGTGATGGCCCCTGAGGCGTCGTTGTGATACACGATGCCTGAAAGGTTGGCTTTGTCGCTGAGGTTGTACGTCGTTCGAAGCTCCCATCGCCGCAAATCGGTGGCTCCCGGCGAGAACCCCGAACCCACGAGGCCGTTTGAGAATCCGTTGCCGTTGTAGCCCAGGCCGAACCCCGATTGAAACGAACCCAACGCGGCGATCGCCCCCGAAGCGCTGTCGATGTAGTTGCCGACTACCGAGAGCTTCGAGTTCGGCTGGTAGCTGGCGGTGAGGGCTACGTCGCGTCCCGTGCCGTCCCCCTCCGACGAGCGGATGGCGTTCACTCCGGCCCGCAGTCCGAACGTCCACGCCTCGTTCGCCACGTAGCTCGATTGCAGCCTGAGCGAGTCGATGGTGACGGACTGAATATCGGGGTCGGGGCCGGTGCTCGTTGGCCCCTGCGCCTCTTGGTGGTCATAGCCCCAGTGCGTGATCACGTTGCCGAAGGTACGGCTGGTGGTGACGCTGGCGGAATCGACCGTGGTCTCCGGCCCCGTCGAGCGGCTCTTTTGCCTCGCAAGCTCAAGGGTCCAAGGCTCCCCGGCCGTCCGCCGGTAACTCGCAGAGGCCTTGACGAGGGTGTTGCGCGCGGGGCTAAAGGACACGTTGCCGCCGGCGTCCACCTTGCGGATCGCGATGCTGCTGTTGATGTGTTGCAGCGCAGCGTCGAGGTAGCTTCCCTCGTATTCAACTCCGAGGTCCACCGCCCTCTCGTTGCGGTTGAAACCCCTCGATTCGACGCTTACGTAGTCGGCAGGGATGTCTCTTAGCCCCGCTCGGAGTTGGAGCGGACCTTGCCGGTACACGCTTTCGACGCCGCGCGCCGTCCCCGACTGTGGGCTGACCGGGCTTTCGAGTTTGCCGGTCGCCTGCATCACAAGAAGATAACCGTTCTGCCCCGACCTCCCGTAAGGGATTCTGTAGTCGACCCCCCAGACCGATCGATCTCCGTCGAGCGACTGCGTGGGCCGTGGCGTGTAGACGACGTCGATGGTCGAGGTCAGGGGGATGAACCGGGTGAAGAAGAAGATCACCGGGTTTTCGGGATCGAAGTAGTAGTCGATCCCCTCGGTTTGCAGGATGCCATCGAGCTTGACGGTGATCGGCTCCGTCAGAAGCGGTTCGAACTGGAGGAAGTACGGCGTCGAGGGTGCGCCTGCGCCCTGAAACCTCTCCAGCCGGGTACTGAGGGTCCCCCCGGCGCCCGAATCTTGTTCGAGATACGTGAGTCCCAACCGCCCGGCTTGCCCGAAGTCATACGTGGCCCCGCCGCCGAGGATCGAACCCTCGCTTTGATTGAAGCCGAGCGCTTCGAACGTCACGACGATTGCGCTCGTGGGCGTGATGATCTTGTTGATGAACGTGATCGACCCGAGCTCGTAGTTGATGACGTAGTCCTCTCCGAGTCTTTGGGGCTGGCCGTCGACCTGGACCTCTTCGGTGCCTCGAACGATTTGGCTGAATTGAAGGTAGTACGGCCCTGCGGAGTTGTTTCCCTGAAGCGTAATCGTTCGGGCGCTGGTTCTCGCTTCCGTGAAAACCCCCCGCACCTGCAAAGGCCCTTTCGAGTAGCCTGCCACCACGCCCTTTGCGTACTTGCTGAACGTGGCGAGCCGATTGCTGTTGAGCAGCGTGGTGTAAACGTCACCTACGGTTACGCGGTAGGGCTTGCCGTCGTACTCGACCGAAAACCTGCGGTCTTGGGGGTTGGCGAACTTGTTGGTGTCGAGTTGCGCGTCAAAGTTGAGCGAACCCAGTATGTCTCGTCCCCGGATGTCGAGGTACCCGATGTCGGTGAAGGCCTTTCCTCCGTACCCGTAGTTCGTGAGGAGCTGAAACGCCGAAGCATCGCCCTCGACGGAGTGGCTGTGATACCCGAGCGAGCGCCGCCCTGTGACTTTGAGTTTCTCGAAGATCTCCTTCTTGAGCCAGGACACGAAGTCGATGGGCAGCCCCAGTTGTGGCAATCCCACGAGGGCTAGGGTCATTCCGGCGACGAGGGCCTTGCGCATGGGTCCGGTGCAACGGGAGCGCCTCTCGGGCGATCTATTGAATGAGACACTCCTTCAGTGCTTCGACGTTCAGCAGCGCCTCTTGTGCCGCCTTTTCGCGCTGGCGGGCCACGGACGCGGCGTTTCGCTCGTGGTCGCGCTCGAACGCCATAAACTTCTCGAACAACCTCTGGCCGTTGAGCCCTTCGAGGTCGGGAGGAGAGTCGAGTCCCAGGCGCTTGGAGAGCTCGTTAACCTTCGGATCGTAAGAAACCATCAATGGCGGAATGCCGACGTTCGCGGCGAGAATGCCAGCGTGGAGGCGCATGGCGATCATCCCGTGCATCCGGGAAATCCGGTCCTGCAGCGAGCGGGGAGAGTCGATCTTTCTCAGGTCCGGGATCTTGCCGCCTTGGCTCTTTTCGATATCCAGAATCAACGGCCCATCTTCGTCGCGGTCCATGGGGATGAGCACGGGCATATAGCTGTGCTGATAGAGCCTTCGAACGAGGTCGCCGAAAGCGGCCATGACGTTTTTCGTGTGTTTGCCGAACGGGCGTGGGGCGATGCCCACGGCCTTCATGCCGGCGACTCCAAAGTCTCCCGCGCTGTCGCGTGCGGGGGGCATCAGGAAGGCGAGATCAGCGCCGACCTTGACCGGTCTCGCAACGCCCAGGGAGCGAAGGGTATTCATCGAGCCGGGGTCGCGCACCACAAGGACGTCGGCCGCGTTGTAGGCCGAAGCCGCCATTCGCTTGCCTAAGAACGAGGTGAGCGGCCCCACCCCCTGGCCCAGAAGCAGAACCTTCTTGCCCGCCTTCTTGGCCCGCCGAACGAGGGTCGAGTAATAACCCACGCTGCGGAGGCTGGTCACGTCTTGGAACACGCTTCCCCCAGGAAACACGAGTGCGTCGCAGGACTCAATCGCCTCTTGCACCCTGCGAAGGTCTCGCCGGGGGGTCGATCGCACCCCATACGCTCGGAACGTGGCTTCGGGCGAGCCGCTCAGCAGGGTGAGGTCGACGTCGACGTCCTTCAGGCCCTCCATGAAGCCAAGCAGGATCGAGTCGTCGCCGAGGTTTCCACAACCAAAGTAACCGGCTAGCAAGAGATGTGGGGTCAAATTAGGCTCCCCCTGGCCGGAGCGCCCTCCGCGCTACCAGCCAAAGCGCGCCGCCGAGTATACCGCCCGTCATCAAACCCACCGCGATGCGAGTCAATCCGATCGAGAGAGGCGTGTGGAGATGGCAAAGGGTGTTGACAATGCCCGTTTGGCCGATCCAAGCCAACGCCAGGGTCAGAGCGAGCCACCCGCCGACCTTCCGGTTTCCGCTTCGATGAAGAGCCATCAGCCCCAGGGAGACAACCAGCATCGGATGTCCGATGAGGAACTCCTTGGTTCTGGGGCGAACATAAAGAAGGGCGTCGAGCATCGCCCGGAATCGGAGTTCGAGATCGGAGACTGCCGCAGGGTTGTCGTTCCCTGTTCGAATCGCGAGAACTCCGAAGGCGGCCAGAACCAAGAGGCCCAAACTCAACTGAAGCCAAGTCGCAGGCTGCTTGAGGGACGGCCAGCCGCCCGCATAACGAACGAACGCGGCCGCCCCAACGAGTGCGATCGGCCCAAGGAGCGAGAGCTTGACGCCGCTGAACACCGCCCCGCGCACGAAGTACTCCGGGCCTGTAAGGACCGCCGCTACGCAAAGCCCTCCGATCAAGCTGACTCCCGAAACGGCCAGGAACCGCACCGGGAGCGCGGCTTCGAGACGCTCGCAAACGACGAACGCGGCGACCGGAAAGAGCACCGCGAGCGCCAGAGCCGCGTACGATACGAATGCGCCTGTCAGAGTCGCCGCGCCCGAGATAAGAAGCAGGACGGTGAGCAGTGAGGCGACGCTTCGATTTGCGGTGATGGCGAGCGCCGCGAAGAAGGCCACAGGCGCCGAAAGGAGGCAGAGAAGCGCCGGCAAGAAAGGCAGCGTTTGAACCGGGGCAAGGGGTCGCGCCGGGCCGACCCCTGCTCCAGACCGAATCAGTCCGTCGCGGATTCCGCCCGCTAGCTTGGCGAAGTCCTCAAGGGGAGCTTCCGAAGAATACGTGGCCGGCCGGAGCAGCAAGATACGGCAGTTGCGCTCCCTGCCGGCTCGAACGTATCGCTCGACGATTTCGGAACTTGCCATGCGGTCGAGTTCGGCGGTTTGGGCCGAGTGCAACGATACTGCAATTTCTGGCGCTTCTCGAAGGACGTTCGAATCGCCGCCGATCTTGACGAATTCGGGTGAGGCGTAAAGAAGGTCTTTCGAGCGGAGCAACTCGACTAGGGCGTCGAGACCTTCCCTTCTGCCGAGGACCTGTTCGCCTTGGGGAAGGAACACGGCCATCCCATGGCCGCTGGCCCATTCGATGCTCCCCCGAACCGACTCGGGGTTGGCCCCTATCGGGTTGGACATGCGCCCGATCACCCTCAGCCCCGAAGACCGGATCACCGAAGTCCATTGAGGCGGCAGCCCCAGCGAGACCCCTTGCAGCGTGGCGTAGTGGTAACCCACCACCGAGACTTCTGCCGCTCCGTCCGGTAGGGGGGCCACCTGGACCCTTGCATTGCCGAAGCGAGTTTGAAGCCCTTTGGCGAGCCGATCCGCGATTCCCTGGCTCGCAAGTATTCGAGTTCCCGCGCCTTCGGGCAGGGATTCGATTCGCAAGTCGCCGGAGTACTTGGCGACGTCGTCCAGCGTCTCCTCGGAGACGACCACCGCGCCAAGGCCCGAGCGCTTCAACCGGTCCAAGGCTTCGACCAAGCTGAGTTGTTGTCCGGCGGCAAGTTGTTCGATCGCGTCGATCTCCGCGCTCAGCTCGACCGCGCGGTTCGATTGCTCCGCCCGAAACCGGGAGCTGAGAGGCACGAGCGCAAGCGCTACGACGCCTGCCAGACACACCCACACCCAATAAGGAATCCCTTGCGACTTCATGATTCCGCCATCCACTCCCTTCCTTTCAGGACCGCGCGCCTACCGCCCAGAATGAGGATCGTCAACATCCCCGCCACAAACCCCCCGGCGTGAGCCCAAGTCGCCACACCCTCCTGCTTGATGAGGAGTTGCCACAAGAACCACGTTCCCAGTAGGACCCACGCAACGACTTCGACGGTCACGACGAAGAACGGGATCAATAGCTCGATCTTGTGGGTTGGGAACAAGAGGAAATAGCACCCAAGGACGCCCCCGATCGCCCCCGACGCCCCAATCGTTGGAATCGCGGAGGTGGGATCGACCGCGATGTGAGCCCCGGAAGCGAGAAGTCCCCAGAAGAGATAGTAAAGCGAGTAGCGGGGCGAACCCAAAGCCGCCTCGATGCCTGGGCCGAACGTGAAGAGGTAGATCATGTTCCCCAGCAGGTGAACGAGGCTGCCGTGAAGGAACAAGGACGTGAACAGCGTGACCAACGGAAACCGGTCGCCCGAGCCTGCGATCGCCTGCACAACCTCTTGCGGACGCATCCCTAAGTCGGCGAACGTTACGCTTGGACCCGTCAGGCTCCCTTGGCGATCCCAAAAATACACGATCACGTTCAGAAGGATGATCGTGTAGGTTACGAGCGGGATCGCGGGGGAAGCTCGATCGGCACGAATCGGGATCATTCGCGCCAAAGTCTACCAATCCTCGGTGACTTTCGTTAGGGCTTGGGATCGAAGTTGGCCATCTCGATTGCGGCAAGCGCGGCTTCTCGCCCCTTGTTGCCCATCTTCATGCCCGCCCGTTCGAGGGCTTGAGACTCGCTTTGAGGAGTCAGAATCCCCCAAGAAACGGGTTTTCCGAACTCCGTTTGGAGGTCCATCAGGGCCCGGCTCACATCCGCGGCCAGGAGTTGGGCGTGGGCCGTCGCCCCTTGAAGAATGCAACCGACCGCAATGATCGCATCGAGAGGATCAGGCTCGGTGCGAGTGAGCAACGCGCGCACTGCGACAGGTATCTCCCACGAGCCGGGCACGATATGCACCTCGACGTGGGAGGCGCCGTAGCGCGTCAGCTCGTCCCGCGCCCCCTCGACCAGGCGGGAGACGACGAACTCATTCCAGCGGCTTGCGACGATCGCAAACCGCTTCCCAACCGCGCTCATCGAGGATTGCTGGGGTTTCACCTACCCAAAGTATGGCGATTCTCGCTAGTCCTGATTAGGCTTGATGATGCCTTGGTATCGGGCGCGCTCTTCGGCGAGGGCCTTCCCATCGATCTTGACCGACTCGGCCCATTCCTTCTTGAGCTGGGCCAAACCAGCCGGATCGAAGCCGAACCAGACTTGCCTGACGATGCCGTCGGGATCGATGGAAAACGTCAGAGGGGTCCCCGGGGAGAGAAACACCTCGAAAGGATCGCCGCTCGCCACCCGAAACTGGGGAAAACCGGAACTGGACTTCGCCTGAGAACTCGCGGCAATGAGCGCCACTTCGAGCCCCGCGGAAGCGAGGTCGGCCTTCACTTCTTGCGCTGCCTGGATGAGGCGGCGGGAAGGCTCGCAGTTTGCGCCGAACAGAATGGCCAGCACGCCTTTGCTTCCCGCGGGCAGGCGCGCCTTCTTGCCCGACTCCGAAGAGAGGAACTCCTCCAAGGCGATCTTGTCGCCCGGTTGAAGCGGAATCTCGTGCGGCGTAAGGCCGTCGGGAACGTATCCAAGGGGGTACTCCAGCCGGAAATTGGAAGCGGACACCGGGACGTTCTTGGCGTAGTTGGTGATCGTCATCGATAGGAACCCGTCTTCGCGTTTTTCACCTTGGAGTTCATAGCGCGTGAGTCGGCCCACCTTGTCGATGAAAAGGATCATCGTCTGTCGCCCCATCATCGTGTCGTAGGTCGCCGAGAGCCGGTCTTCGAGCCCATTGGGGCCCTCGCGCTCGCCCCCATGAGCGAATCGGGTGTTGGTCGGGAGGATCGAATAAACGTCGCCGACGATCAGCGGCAAAGGAAACGCGATGGCCGGGGTGTCGGAAAGCAGGCCGGCCGGCGAAGTCAAGCGAGCGTCGGGCGGGAACTCGCGATACCGCCGTCGTCGATGCTCGATTTCGATTTGGCCCTTGGGGTTCGCGATGAAGAGGTAGTCGCTCGCCCCCAGCTTCATCGTGTACCGTTGACTCGAAGGTTGTTCGAAGATCAGCTTCCCGATTCCGACGTACTGCCCCCCGGCAGATTCGAACCGAAGGTCCACCGAGAGGGTCTTCACGTTCGCCATGTATTGAGTCATGCGGTCGATGGCGTCGTCAGGAGACGCGAGGAGCGCGAGCAGGTAAGCGATCATCGAATTGTTCCCGGAATCTCGGTCATTATGACGCCCTGCGAGGGCTCACCTCTCTCCCTACGCCTATCGAGGGAGTTTTTGCGGCGCGGCAAGCGTGGGAATCGGCGAGGGGCGTGGACCGGCAACCTCCAAATCCCGGCAATGTTGCCGACACTTAGCCTAATGGAGATTCAAGGACCCAACGTCTCGCGCATCGGGCAACCGGTTCCGCCGGACGAGGCGCGAGTCGAATCCGCGCAATCGAAGCTCCTCAAGAGGCTCCTCGAAGTCCAGAAGTCCCAAATCGAGGAGTTGAGCGCGGAAGACTCGGGAAAGGGGCGCCGCCTCGACCTTCGGGTCTAGCCGCAATCCGCACGTTTCCGCACAGGGGTACAATCCCGCCTTGTGAGCGAAAAGCCACCTCCCCAACCGAAGTGGTGGAAGAACACCTATTTCTGGATCGCAGGAATCCTTTTTGTGCTCGCGATTCTTGGTTTGCCCATGCTGCTGGGTGAGAACTCGATCCGTGACCCCGGGCAAAAGCGAGAAGGTGGGCTGGTTCTCATCTATTTTGGGGGCGCGGTCGCCATGTTCATCAACGGATGGCTCAGCCACCGCCAAACGGTGCAGCACTACAACGAATTGACGGAAGAGGAAGTGGATTGATGGTTCAGTGCAAGTGCGGTAAGCCGCTGGAGTTAGTTCCCGCTTGGTTGGCCGGCATCAAGGTTGATTTCGTCTGCAACAACTGCCCGGACAGGAAGACCACGAGCATCGCGCACGTGATCTTGGAGTCCGCGTCGGAGGAAACCAAGGCGAACTCGAAGGCAGAGAAGCACACGGACGATGAGGCGGAGGATGTTATCGCCGAAGCTATCGAGCCCGAAGAGCCCGAAGAGTCGGACGAGCAAGACTAGCCTTCACGCGACTTGGAACGGCCCGCCCTCGGGACGAGCACGATCTTGAGCGTTTCGCCTTCTCTATCGCCCTCACTTACGACGGCCTCACGCAGCAGGCTGCTCGAAACCGCGCCTTCGTCTTCGACGAGAACGTGAGCCAGCACCTTCCCCTGGGTTTTCATGACCGAAGCGTCGGCTACGCCGGGTACGCCCATCAGCGCGGACTCCACCTCGACCCACCGCCGAAACATTGAGTGACTTGGCAATTCCTGACCTCAAGACAGTATCGGTCAGGTTAGGGTGCGGCCTCAGAGGGAGATACTTTCCATCCGAGTCAACGATCGGCACAACCAGGCCTTGCCGCCGACTTCCGGCGCAACCGCGCGGCGCGCCCTCTCGGCGCTCGGCTCGTTGGGGAAGATGCCAAACACCGCGGAGCCCGACCCGCACAAGAGCGCTTCGGTGGCGTTCAGATCGAGCAGGCGCCGCTTGAGCGCCAGCGACTCCTCGGGCGCAACGAGTTCGAAGTCGTTGTGCAGATCGTCGGCCAGAGGGAATTCCCTCCAGGAGCGCTGAATCTCGTCCAACCGCGCGTACGCTTCCCTCGTCGAGCACCTTGCCTCGGGTTGCGCGACGACGAGCCAAAACGGGATGGGGTCTTCGAGAGGCGTCAGCCGGTCTCCGTACCCTTCGGCCTTCGCCCGCCCCCCCACAAGGAAGAAGGGTACGTCTGCGCCTACGGCTCGCGCGATTTCGCTCAGTTCAAACTCGGATGCCTGAGAGCGCGTCAGGAGCGGGACGGCCCGCAGCAACCCCGCCGCGTCGGAACTCGCTCCTCCCAAACCCGCCTCGCTGGGAATGCGCTTGATCACGGTGAGGTTGAGGGGAGGAAGCTCAGCCACCTCAGCGAGCAGCCGCAGGGTCTTCGTGAGGGTGTTGTCTTCGGGCACGACCTCGCCCTCAAATTCGATTGTTGTCGGACCTGCTGCCCGCTCGATCCTTAGCGTGTCAAAGAGCGAAATCGCTTGAAAAACGGTCCGAATCGGGTGCATCCCCGCGTCGTCGGGAGGGCCGACCGAAAGGAACAGGTTGACCTTTGCGGGGCACGCGATTTCGATCACCGCGTTCAACTCTCTTGGTCGAGGGTTTGGGTGGCCTCCGAGTTCGCATCAGTTCGCGGTTCGGGAGGCATGACTGCGATGGTCTTGGGAAATGGGGTGAGCTCGAGTTCTTCGAGGGCTTGGTCGATGGCGGCAAGCTGCATCTTGGCCTCTTGCATCGCCGCAAGGAAGTCTTGACTGTTCAGTTCGGGGGCTGCGCCAGCGAGCCGGTAGCCGAGAATCTTCATGCGCAGGGTGTCTACGGTCGTGATGAACACCGCCGTCTGCGCTTCGGTCCGCTGAACTCCCGCCATGACCCCGGCGAAGTGGTGCTGATACTCGGCGATGTTCTTGTCGGCGATTCGGTAAAGCTCCTTGGCCTGTGCGTCGTGCGCGGGAGGGTTCCACGAAGGCGGCTGGGCGTACAGTCCGCGTTCGGTGAGCGACACCTCTTGGGTGATCAGATCGGCCCTTCGCAATGCGACGTAGAGGCTCCTTGCGACCGAGTGGACGTTGCGGGGCAGTTCATGAATGCCCGCGAGGTGTTTCTTATGGACCCTCTGCATCACCTGGTCGAACAGGTCGAGCCGTTCCTTGAGCGAGTTCCAGTGCGCTTCGAACCTACGGTTGATGAATCGCTTCCTGACGCTTGCTCGATACGACACCAGCGCGTGACCGGCAAGAACGGCGTACGCCAAACCCATCACAAAGGACATGGACATGTCGGCCCAGTACAAGGGACCCCAAATCAGGTACATCGCCGCAGTGCTGAAAATGAGTCTCCCAGGATGCGCCGCCTCCTTCCAAAAGAGCTTCTGGTCGACGGCTTTGATGTCTTCCATCAGCCGTACTTACGCCTCCGGAGGCCGTGAGGTGGCACCCAACGTTCGCTCGATGCAGTGGGAGAGTTGGAGGACCCGCTCATCGGCTCGCAGGGGACCAAGGACTTGCAGGCCCACCGGCAGGCCTTCGGACGTCCCGCAACTGAGGGAGAGAGCGGGAAAGCCGCCCATGTTTGCGGGGATCGTGCAGTAATCGAGGAGCTTGAGCGCCATCGGGTCTTCGGAAAGCTGGCCGATCTTGAACGCCGTAATCGGACTCGTGGGAGAGAGGATGGCGTCGAACCTCTCGAGGACCTGCTGGTACTCCTGCGTCATCATTGCCCGAACCTTCGAGGCTTGCAAGTAGAAGGCGTCGTAATATCCCGCCGAGAGCACATAGGTTCCAATCAAGATGCGGGTCTTCACTTCCTTACCGAATCCGGCAGCGCGGGTCGCCTCGGTCATCGAGATCGGGTCCGAGCGGTCGGCGCGCAAGCCAAATCGAACCCCGTCGTAGCGCGCCAAATTGCTGCTAGCTTCGGCGGGGGCGATGATGTAGTACGTGGTTACGCCGAACCGGGTGGAGGGCAAAGAGACCTCCTCGAACTCGGCGCCTTCGGCGGCCAGCTTGTCGAGAGCGGCGCGCAGGGTCGCGACCACTCCAGGCTGCATACCTTCGCCGAACATCTCCTTGGGCAATGCGAACCGCGCCCCTTTGAGGGTCCCGCCGTGGATCGAAGCGGAGTCGATCGGGCTCATGGGAAGCGAGGTGCTGTCTTTGGGGTCGTGACCCGTGATCCCCCACGCCAGCCAAGCGGCGTCCTCTACGGTTCGAGCGAAGGGGCCGATCTGGTCGAGGCTCGACGAGAACGCCACGAGTCCATATCGCGAGCACCGCCCGTAGGTGGGCTTGAACCCCACAACGCCACAAAGAGCCGCGGGCTGCCTGACGGAGCCGCCGGTATCGGACCCGAGCGCAAAAGGCGCAAGTTCGGCTGCGACCGAGGCGGCAGAGCCCCCGGAACTGCCTCCGGGCGATCGTTCGAGGTCATACGGATTCCGGGTAGGGCCATGCGCCGAGTGTTCGGTCGAACTGCCCATCGCGAACTCGTCTAAGTTCGTTTTGCCCAGAATCACCGCGCCTGCGCTTCGAAGCCTCTCGACGACGGTCGCGTCATAGGGCGGCACGTACCCCTCCAGGACTCTTGAGGCGCACAGCGTGGCGATCCCTTGCGTCGATATGTTGTCTTTGAGCGCGACCGGGACTCCGGTGAGCCTGGTCGGGGCACCCTCATCGAAGAGCTTTTGGGCACGGTCGGCGTCTTCTCGGGCCCTTTCTTCTGCGACCGTAACAAACGCGTTCAGACGGGGGTTCAGCCGGGAGATCCGTTCGAGGTGGGCGTCGAGCACCTCCCGCGTCGACACCTGCCGACTGAGAAGCAACTTGTGAAGCTCCGTTGCGCTGAGTCGGGTCAGCAACCTCAGCTAGTCCTCGATGATCGTGGGTACGACGAAGAGCCCGGCTTTGGACTTGGGCGCGTTTTGGAGCACCTGCAAGGTCGTAAGCGCCGGGATCGTCTCATCGTCGGCGAAGATGTTTTGCTCGGCGACCGCATGGCTGGTGGGGGTGAACCCGGCCACGTTGAGGCCTCGGATGTCCGCAAAGTGCCCCAGCAACACGTTCAACTCGCCCTGAAGGGCGAGGATCTCGGCTTCGTCGAGTTCCAGACGAGCGAGCCGCGCAACATGGCGAACCTCGTCGAGGGAAATGGACATGGGGCCATTGTAGCACAGGTTCTTTCGTTCCGAAAGTAGATAATCTAGCGACCAACCGTTGTTTTGACAGAACGGAAGACCTATGGAACGCATGCGCCAACCGAGCTTTGCCTTGACCACGTTGACCGTGGCGGTGCTGGTGCTGTTTGGGCTTGCCGTGAAGTCCATTCAACCGCTGGTCCCCGAAATCGCCACCAACCGGCTCGAATCGGAATCCTCTCAGTTCTTGCGTCAGGCCTCGAAGCAGCCGATCGATTGGTATCCGCTCGGTCCGGAACCCTTTGCTCGCGCCAGGCGGCTCGATAAGCCCGTCATGTTGGTCGTCGGCGCGCCCTGGAGCACCATCGGGCGGATCGCCGACAAGCACGTTTTTGAGGATGTGGACGTGGGGACTGCGCTCGCCCGCAACTTCGTGTGCGTTCGCGTGGACGGCCAACTCAACCCCCAATGGCTCGGCGCCTTTCTTCCCCTGACCCGCCCCGAGTGGCAACTGCTCGATGGCTTCCAGATTTGGTTTCTCGACCCGCAAGGGAGGATGTTCAGCGCGGTCCGGGGCTTTGGAAAGACGGTTTCGACCGATCCGGCGTCGTTTGTGTTGGCGTTGGATGAGGTTCTGAGCGAGTATCGACAGATCCGCCTGAACGATCCTGCCGCCCAGGTGTCCGGCGACGCTCAACAGCGTGACATCCGACGGATCGTCGAATCGGATTCGCCCGAACCCTTCGACGGGGGGGGCTTTGCCGAATCCCTGCGCACCCTGCTCGATCGAGAGCATGGCGGCTTCACTGCATTCAATCGAACTCAGCCCTACCCGGCTGCGTTCCGCTATTTCCTCGAGGCGGGCGAGTTGAATACGTTTCAAGAAGCCGCGGACCTTCTCCTTCGAGGGCCGCTCGTCGACTGGCTCGACGGAGGCTTCTTTGCAGCGATTCGGCATCGCGGGAAGCCGATCTTGGAGTTTGACAAGGTCGCGACCACAAACGCCGACCTCATGCTGACCTTCGCCCAAGCGGGGGAGATGTTCGACGACGAGAAGTATCGGTTCGTTGCCCGCCGGACGTTTGAGGCGCTTTCGAACGATTTCGTTTTGAACGGGCGAATCGCCGCTTGCAGGGTCGGGGACGAAGACGAGCGTGATCGGAGCGCCCGGAGCAGCTTTTCGCCCCGAAGGTTGCGGGAGCTATTGCCCGAGCCTTCTGACCGAGACTGGGCTCGGGATCGGCTCGGTCTGCGCGTCGAAACGAACCCGATGATGGTGATTCGCGTGGACGACGTCGCCGCGCTCATCCGCGAGGGCGAGCAATGGGAGCGGGTCTCGGACCTCCTGCGCAAAGGAAGCGCCAAGCCCTCGCTCGCCATTTCCGGGACGGCGCTCGTCGACGGGTATGTGGCGTCTCGACTGGTGCGAACTGCTCGGCTTTTTGGCGACGAAGCTTCGATGAGGGCCGCTTCGCTGAGGGTCGACCGGCTCAGCGTGTACGTGGCGAACGATGATGTTCGGCACTCGGACGACCCTTCGAGCACGAGCGAGCCGTACTTGGGCGATTACTTGGCGGTCGCGGACGCTTACTTCCAGGACTACTGCGCGACCGGGCACATTCCTTCGCTCCGAACCAGCGTGCGGATTCTGGATCGCGCCTTAACCCTCTTCGCGGGTCCCGCTCCGGGAGTTTGGAAGGGGCTCTTCCGGGACCCCGATGCTCTTGGCGTGGCGGATGTGAACGTCCCAGAGGTTCTCGACCTCAAGTCCGACTCAAGCACGGCGCAGATGATGAGCCTTGCGTCACGACTTGGAAGAATCTTGATCGACCTCGACTCGCGTTCGTCGGAGTCCGCTCCTTTGGCCGCCAGGTTCAATCAAGCGGCTCTGAGCACGGCGCAGCGAGTGCGGGGCCTCGTCCCTCGCCTGGTTCTTTTCGGTTCTGCGGCGGTGGGGGGCTTGGTTTCCGAGTTCGACCAGCCGACCGCGGTATGCGTTGGACCCGATTCCGTCGCCGCCGCCAATGAACTCGCGAAGAAAGCTCCGAACCGCTTGGTCGTCCCCGCCCTCGACTTGGTGCGACCCGACCTACAAAAGCGGTCCGCGGGGTGCTATGTCGTCCGGGGAGGGGAAGTCCGGGGCCCGTTTTCGGTCGATGAGGCGGCGCGGCTGCTGTCGGCGCGATAGGCCCGCTTGGTGCGGATCGGCTCCCTTGGGGCATAATACGCCCTCGGAGAGGTCGCATAGTGGTCTAGTGCGCCGCACTCGAAATGCGGTGAGGTCGCAAGGCCTCCGTGGGTTCGAATCCCACCCTCTCCGCCAGATGCCTTGCTCAGCTTTCTCGGCTCGACGGGAATCTCCGGAGCCGGAGCGAGTTGAGAACCACCGAAACGCTCGAGAACGCCATGGCGGCTGCTGCGAGCATCGGGCTCAGCTTTCCCATAGCGGCCAGCGGAATCATCGCGACGTTGTAGCCGAAGGCCCAAGCGAGATTCCAGCGAATCGTCGAAAGGGTCGCGCGGGCGAGTCGGATGGCGTCGGGCACGCCCCTCAGGTCGCTTCCCATGAGCGTCACGCCCGCCGTTTCGATGGCGACGTCGGTGCCCGAGCCGATCGCGATGCCAAGGTCAGCTTGGGCAAGGGCGGGAGCGTCGTTGATGCCATCGCCGACCATCGCAACTTGCCCCGAAACCTGGTGCTTCTGGACGATCTCCGCCTTCTGGCTGGGCAAGACTTCCGACTCGACTTCGTGGATTCCGACGCGCGACGCCACCGCGCGAGCCGTACCAGAGTTGTCGCCCGTCACCATCACCGGCGTGATGTTCATCGACCGAATCATTGTGATGGCTTGAGCGCTGTGTTCGGCTTCGACATCGGCGACCGCAAAGAGCCCGGAGAGCTTTCCGTCTTGCGCGACGAGCACGACCGTCTTGGCTTGGTCTTCAAGCCTCGCCTTCTGGGCCAGTACGGCCTTCGGAACCTCGATAGATCGTTCCGACATGAGAAGTTGAGTGCCAATCAGGAGTTTGTGATCCCCAACCTCCGCTTCCACTCCCCGGCCCTCCAGCGCGAGAAAGCGGCTCGGCACAGAGACGGGTAGGTTTCGCTCCTTCGCCGCGCGAACGACCGCCTCGGCAACGGGGTGTTCCGAGCCTGACTCAGCCGAGGCAATGAGCGCCAGCAGGTCGTTTTCTTCGCCGTCGAAAGCGAAAAAGTCCGTTACTCGCGGTTCGCCTCGTGTGATCGTGCCGGTCTTGTCGAGGAGCACGGTCTGGATTCTTCCGGCGGTCTCAAGCACCGTGGCGTCCTTGATGAGCACGCCCATTTCAGCCCCTCGTCCGGTCCCGACCATGATCGCTGTCGGCGTCGCAAGCCCCAACGCGCAAGGACACGCGATCACGAGCACCGTCACGGCATACATCGTGGCGGTTCCGGGATCGATTCCGACCAGGAGCCACCAATACAGGAACGTTCCAAGGGCGATTAGGATCACGATCGGCACGAACACGGCCGAGATCTGGTCGGTGAGCCGCTGAACCGGGGCCTTGCTGCCCTGAGCCCGCTCGACGAGGCGCACGATTTGGGCCAGCGCCGTGTCCTTTCCGACCCGTTGAATCTCGACAAGGAGCAATCCCGACTTGTTGAGAGTCGCGCCGGTCACGGGGTCGCCGACGGACTTGGAGACGGGAGCCGATTCGCCGGTCAGCATCGACTCGTCGGCAAAGGAAGCCCCTTCGACCACCACGCCGTCCGCGGCGAACTTCTCACCCGGGCGGACGCGTACCAGGTCGCCCACCTGAACCTGTTCGATCGGCGTCTCGACCTCTTGGCCGTCCACCCACCGCGTCGCTGTCTTCGGGGAGAGCCCAATCAACTTCTGGATGGCTGCGGACATTCGGCTCTTGGAGCGGGATTCGAGATATCGGCCGAGCAGAATGAGCGTGACAATTGCAGCGCCCGTTTCGAAGTAGATATGCTCGCTTTGGTGGTGGGCATCGCCCGAAGCCGTCAGAAGGGCGACGGTGCTGTAGACCCAGGCCGCGCCCGCTCCTACGGCAATGAGCGTGTCCATCGTGGCGGTGAAGTGCCGAAGCGACTTCCATGCGTTCACAAAGAAATCGCGCCCGCACCAAGCCACCACCGGAGTCGTGAGTCCAAAGAGCAGCAGATTCGCCCAACTCGGCCTGGGGTGCCACAGCATCGAAATGGCGACCGCCGGGAGGGTAAGGACGAGAGCCAGCTTCAGATTCGCAAGCTGACGCGCGAGCGGCCCGAATGCATCGAGCGAGGCGTGACCGTGCTCGCTCTCGTCTGCCTCATCAGCGCCCTTCCGATCGGAAGGAGTCAGATGGGCGTGGTATCCAGCGTCTTCGACGGCTTGGACGAGTGCGTTGACGGCCAGATCGACGCCATGGTGAACGAGGGCCCGTTCCGTAGCGTAGTTGACTTCCGCAGTGGCGACTCCGGAGACTTTCGAAAGCGCTCTTTCGACCCTCCGCACGCAACTGGCGCAGGTCATCCCCTCGATCACCAATTCGGTTTGAGCGCCGTCCTCGGTTGCGAGGACACGCTCGGCATCGACCGGAGACCCGGGCAAACTCAGCCCTCCACGATCCGGAACTCTTCGTCTATTACGGCCTGGGCGAGTTGCTCACGGGTGACTTCGGGATTGTGCTCCACCTTCGCCATGCCGGGTTCAAGGGTGACGTCGGCCGAAATCACGCCCGAAACCGATTCCAGGGCTTTCTTCACACTCGCCACGCAGTGGCTGCAATTCATTCCATCGATCTTCAAAGTGGTCGTCATGGGTCCTCCATCGAACGAAACCCCGATCGCGGGGACCTTCGCTCTATCAGAATCTACGAAGCGAACGACTCTCTCCTCTCGGACTCGGCGGGGGCGCCTAGGTCACTTGAGGACGCGCGCGGAGCGGAATCGATCGCCGCGCTGAATTGTACCGACCACGTCCATCCCTTCGGTGACCTTACCGACCACCGCGTAGGACCGCCAAAGCCTCGGGGCGTCTTGCCTCAGGATGAAGAGTTGGCTGTCGCCGGGAACTTGAAGACCGGTCGAAGCGACCCCGACCACGCCTCGGAGGAAATCCACGTTGGAGGCCTCGAAGACGGGAATCGATGCCCCGGAACCTCCCCCTGCGACGACGGGGTTCGAGGTCTTTTCGCCGGTTTCGGGATCGGTGATGTCGAGCGGCTCGGTCTTGCTCTTGGGCGCGCCCCACTGGGTCACCCACCACTCGACTCGGTGAACTCTTTGCCCGTCGTAGAACCCCGACTTCACCAGTGCGAGGATATGCTCGACGGTCTTGGGGGAGTTCTTCGGATCGGTGGTGATCACGAACGAGGAACCCGAGGTGAGGGTGAATCGCACCTTGGGTCCATTGGGACTGTATTCGTCGAAGAGAGGCGTCGAAGGGTGGGTGAGGGCGATGCCGGCGAGAAGCGCGAGATAGGTCATGCAGAGACTCCTTTGCGATTCGATTCGCCGCAGGCCGGCTCGATCCTTCCCAGTCCCCCTGTCAGAGCAGTTCGCCTTGCGCTTTGGGAGCCGTTGCGAGGGTCTCCCAAAGCTGACTTGGAGAGGGGAGCGCGACCGCACCCTTGGCTACGAGCGAGCGGTTGTCGTCGGGGGCGTGCTCGTCGATCCGCACCAGCAGTCGGCAGTAGTCGTTTTCGAGAGCTTCGACCGCGCCGGCCCAGGTTCCTCCGGAGTCGACGACGCACGATACCGCGATAGCACATTCCGCCATTCCGAAGATCAGCTTGTTGCGGGCCATGGCCCTCCCGACCGAGAATGGCGCCGAAGGGTGGTGATGGCTGATGAGCGTCCACCGCCCGGTGGCGGCTCGTTCTTTGTGGGGCGGCTGTTCGGCGATTCGAGCGAGCGAATCCGCGACGACTCCGACGACGCTCCCCCCAGTCTCGAAAGCGGCGTCCATGGCGGACGCATCGACCCCCCGAGCGCACCCGGACACGAGCACACGTCCCTTGCCGGCGATCTCTCTCCCGAGTTCGGCGGCAAACGCGAGTCCGGGTTCGTCGGCGTCTCGGGAGCCTACGACCGCAACGGGAAGCTTATCGAATCGGGGGATCTGGCCGAGGACGAAGAGGACGGGGGGCGCGCGGTGGCCGAGCTTGAGAGGGTAGTTCGGCGGATACTCGTCGTCGAACTCGGTGACGACGCGAATGCCCACGGCCTTCAGCGCCTCGACCTGGGCCCACGCTCCCTCCCGGTGGTCCCACAGGTGCTTGATCCTTCGAACGTCGTCAGGGCCGAGGCTGCGCTCGCACCAATCGATCAACTGTTCCGGCGAGAACTCAGCGTCGACCAAGTCGCGCAGAACCTCCCATGTCCTCTGAGGCAAGGGCTCGATGCCGGATACCAGTCGTCCGACAAACGCAACGGCCAGGTCTGATTTCATCTGCTCCTCCGGCTTCTTCGCCGAGATGTCGCCAATGCTAAAGGATACACCGAAGTTGCGCCCGCTTCGACCAAAGCCGCGCTGATTGCGGCCAGCGTCCAGCCGGAGTCCACGATGTCGTCGAGGAGCAGGACGGTCCCCTCGATCTCGCCCCGAACCGAGAATCGCCCCCAAACGTTCTCAAACTGCCGAACTTCCGAGCCGTTCTCTTTTTGCGGCAACACGCGCCTTTCCCGCTCGATCACGCCTCGACATTCGATTCCGAGCGATCGCGCGAGGCGATTCGCGAAGGATTCCAGCGCCTTTCGTTGGGAAGCGTGAGGCGCCCACGTGATCCAATCGGGCGTCCATCCGACCGAATCGATGGCTCTTAGCGCGGCGAAGAGCAGATCGTCGTCGTACTCGTCATGAACGTACTTTCCCGCCTGCACTGCCTCTCCGCGGCCCGGTTCCCCATAGAAGCAGAGCGCCACGCCTTCGGCTACCTTTCGAGTCGCGAGCAGGCCCTTTCGTCCCTTCGTCTTGGCCCCCAGCGGCGCTTGCTTAGGAACTCGAATGAGGATCAGTTCCCGGTCGAGAAACGCCGCCGCGGCTTCTATGGAGTCGGGCGAAGGCGTGAACGAGGAGTAGTTTCGGCACCGGTCGCATTGCCCGCAGTCCTTTGCGGGGTCTTGCCCCAGAGCCGATAGCAGATAGGACATTCGGCAGTCCGCCGTCTCGATGTACCGCTCCATGTCGTCGAGTTCTTTAAGCCTGCGCTTTCGAAGCGACTCGAATAGGGCCGGGTCGGGCGGCGACGCGCCGGGACGCCAGTTCAATGTGTCGTCCTCCACCAGCAATGCGCCCTGCGCTTCGAGGATTTCGAGCGCATGAAGCACTTGGGCCTGGGGGGCGTCGGCGAGCCGCACCAACTCCGACTTCGGGATCGGCTCCCTGGTGAGCAAGCTATGAATCGAGTCGAAAACTCGTGCCGGGGGAGAGCCTCGCTCGATGAACCCGAGTTGGATGTCTCGATCGCCCTCAGAAGCAAGGAGAACAGCGATTGCGCGCCTGAGCTTGCGGCCTGCCCTTCCCGCCTGCTGATAGTACTGGAGAACGGAACCGGGCATTCGAGCATGGACGACAAAGCCGATGTCCTCCTTGTCGTACCCCATGCCCAATGCGGAGGTTGCGACGAGAGCCTTGAGTTGGTTCGCCGAGAACAGCTCCTCGGCGTGCAGGCGTTCGTCGGAAAGCAGCTCCGAATGGTACGGCAGCACTTTGTGGCCCCTGTGACTGAGCCAGGCGGCCGTCTGCTCTGCGTCGAAGATGGTCGGCGAATAGATGACTCCGACCTCAGGAAGCTTGTGCAGCGCCTCATCGAGCCATGCGAGCCTCGCGGCTGGGCTTGGAAGCCGGTAAGCAAGAAGCCGCAGGTTCGTTCGGTTCAGGTCCCCCTTCTGCACAGACCAACCGCCCCCCAAGAGGCTCATCAGGTCTTCGATGACCGGGGACGTCGCGGTGGCGGTGGTGGCGAGCAAGGAGGCGTCGGAGGGGAACCGCGAAGCGATGCTAACGATTTTTCGGTAGTCGGGCCGAAAGTCATGCCCCCACTCGCTCAGGCAATGAGCTTCGTCGATGACCAAGAGCCGTCCCCTCTCGAAGAAGTAAGGGAGAGCGGTTTCGGCGAACTCGGGGCGAGAGAGGCGTTCGGGAGCGACGAGCGCCACATCGACCTTCCCTGCTTGGAGTTCAGCGACGCACGATTCCCATTCACCGGCGTTGTCGGAGGTGAACGAGACGGCCCGAAGCCCGAGCTTGGCGGCCATTTCGATCTGGTTGCGCATCAGAGCCAGCAGGGGGCTGACGATGAGGGTGGGCCCCTCCTTCCTTTTTCGAAAGAGTCGGGCTGCGAGGAAGTACACGGCGCTCTTTCCCCAGCCCGTTCGCTGCACGACGAGATTCCTCGCGCCGGACTGCAAAACGGCCTCGATCGCCTCCCATTGGCCCTCCCGGAAGCGCGCATCCGGGCCGAACGCCTTAGAAAGGAGCTTCTCGCAGTACGCCCGGTCGTTGGGGCGCTGAGCCGATGCTGGTTTTCGGGGTCTCACGTTGACACTCTTATCTTCCCTCATCAGGGTCAACCGCGGGCGATTCGCGCCGCAGAAAGCTCAGAATCCCTGGTTTTTCTGCCGAATTGTGCTGGAAGTTCTCCGACGGAGAACCGATATTTCCCTTGGAAGCACTCCGTCCGGCGACGGCCCACGGGGTGAGGACGCAGATATGCCCGTATTCACCTATACTGCCATCGATGCTTCGGGGAAGGCGGTCCGCTCGACTGTTGAAGCGGACAACGAGCAGATCGTCCTAGCTAAGCTCCGCGATCAGGCGCTGCATGTGACGGACATCCGTCGAACGTCTTCGAGCGGAAGGGTTCGTTCGTTCGGCAGGAAGCGGATGAAGGCGAAGAGCCTTGTGGTGTTCTCGCGGCAGTTTGCCACGATGATCGATGCGGGAATTCCGATTATGCGGTGCCTCGACATCCTCGCAGGCCAAACGCGGGACCCCGCTCTCAAGCCTGCGCTCGATAACGTCACGATCGACGTGAAGGGTGGCATGTCGCTCGCCGACTCCGTCGCCAAGCACCCTCACTGTTTCTCGAAGCTCTATGTGAACATGATTCGAGCGGCGGAGGTCGGTGGCATCCTCGATTTGATCCTGGACCGATTGGCCGGATTCCTCGAATACGAGGCCGAGGTGCGAGGGAAGATCAAGAGCGCGATGATGTATCCGACTCTTGTGTTCTTCTTCTCGATTGTGATGCTCTTCGCGCTCTTCAGCTTTGTCCTCCCGAAGTTCAAGGAGATCTTCACCGGGATGGACGTGGAAATGCCTCCGGTCACGGCGGCGCTGTTCGCGATGGGCGACTTCATGAACAGCTACTGGTTCGTGATCCTGTTCTTCGTGTTCGGAACGTTCTTGGGCATCAAGTTGTGGGGACGCACGACCAACGGGAGATATCAGATCGACCACCTCAAGCTGAGGCTTCCGATCGTGGGTGAGCTGTCGCTCAAGATGAGCGTCGCGAGGTTCACCCGGACGTTTGGCGTATTGATCAACAGCGGCGTCCCCATTTTGCGGAGCCTCGAAATCGTCGGTGAGACCCTGAACAACTCCGTGTTGACCCAGGCGATCGACGAAGCGCGCACGAGCATCCGCGAGGGACAGAAGCTCTCGCAGCCTTTGGGCGCGAGCGGGCTGTTTCCGAACATGGTCACCTGCATGATCGACGTGGGCGAAGAGTCGGGCAGGTTGCCGGAGATGCTCGTCAAGGTGGGCGAGTTTTATGATAACGAGGTGGAGACCACCGTCAAGGGCTTGACGTCGATGATCGAACCCGCGCTGATCATCTTCATGGGTGTCATTGTGGGATTCATTGCAATTTCGGTAATGACCCCGATCTTCAAGCTGGTCAATAGTGTGAAGTAAGTCGCTTGCGGCGACATGAAAGCAAGATCCGAAGGTCGAGCCAGGAGGGTGAGACCGGAGGGGCCGCTCGCAGGGAATGCGGCGGCGCGAGAATCAATGGAGTGATACATGGCTGAATCTTTGAACTTCGAGATGGACCCCGAGGGGATTGTCTTCCGCTACCTGGAGAACCCCAGGCCGGACCTCAAGGACTTGATCCTCGTCCAATACGCCCCGATGGTGGAGCGCGTCGCGAGGAAGTTCGCGGGCATCGAACCGCTCGACGACCTCGTTCAAGTGGGCTTCATCGGCCTTTTGAACGCGCTCTCCAAGTTCGACCCCGAGGCGGGAGTTCGTTTCAACACGTATGCGACGTATCTCGTCGCCGGTGAGATCAAGCACTACCTCCGCGACAAGGCTCAGACAATCCGCCAGCCCGCTTGGCTCCAGGAACTGCGCCACAAGGTGAATCGGGCGACCGCGGTGCTTCAAAGCGAGTTGGGCAGGGAGCCCTCCGAGGCGGAAATCGCTTCGTACCTCGATGTTGCGGAGCATACGGTCCACGAAGTGTTTCAGACCTCCGAGATGATTCGGGTGGGATCGCTGGATTCGCTCACGGGCGACGACGATTCCGACGCCGAGGTCGATCGGTTGGACGCTTCGGACTATTGCCCCGAGCAATTGAGCGTCGAAGAGCGAGTGGTCTTGGAAAGCGCGATGAAGCAGCTGCGGGACCTCGAACGCGAGGTGCTCGTCCTCTTCCACTTTGAATCGCTCAACCAGACGGAAATCGCCGCCAAGCTGGGCATCTCGTGCAACTACGTTTCGCACATCCTGCGTCAATCGCTCTCGAAGCTGCGGCGCATTCTCAGCAGGGAAGAAGAGAACGACCGCATCCTCAAGCGTCAAGCTGAGAGTCTCGACTTTGACGTGATCGATGCGACCACGGGGGTGTACACAGAGGCCTACTTCCGAACCCGGCTCGAAGAAGAACTGCACCGAGCTTCAGGCCAGAACGGGGCGGTCGCTCTGGTGACGGTCCGCTTCGAGGGGCTGGCCCACCTGGCGTCGTTCTATGGACAAACGAGCGTGGACGACTTCTTGGCGGACGCCGCCGACTTCCTCAAGGAAACCGTACGCCGACTCGACGTGGTTTGCAGGCTGGGGGATGCCGGGTTTGCTGTGCTCCTTCCTTCGACGGCCAACACGGCTTCGTTGGCTCGGCAGCGAATCCTCTCACGAATCGTCGCATGGATCGCTTCGCGGCAGGTGGACCAGCAGGACGTCAAAGCTATCTTGGGGAGTTCGTCTTTCCCGGTGGACGGAAAACGAGCCGCCACGATCCTCGACAAGGCTCTGCGCCCGGTGGACATCGAGTCTGCGGGGTTCCAAGCGGCCTAAGAGTGCCCTGCATCCTGCCCCTTGAGGCAAGCTAAAGCGATCTCGAATCCTTCAGAATGGAGCCAAGATGAACGTTGTCTTGGCTACCGACGGTTCGGGTCATTCCCGCCTTGCCGAGGCGGTGTTGGCGAAGGTTCTGGACCCCTCGAAGACGAAGGTCACGGCCGTGAGCGTCTCCGCTCCGATCGTTGTCGGAATGGGCACGATCGCGGGAGGAGGCGTGGCGGCGGTCGGGGGCCTAACCGAGTTGTATGATGCGGTGAAGGTCGCAGCCGAGCGATTCGCCGAGGAAGCCACGGAGCGGCTCCGAGGGAAGGGCTTTGACGCCGAGGCGGTGGTCTTGGAGGGCGACGCCGCGGATACCCTCATCGAATTTGTCGAGAGAAACGACGCCCACCTGGTCGTGATCGGCAGTCGCGGATTGGGCGGGATCGCGTCGTTCTTGCTGGGGAGCGTGGCGCGGAAACTCGTCTCTCGATGCCCGTCCACAGTTCTGATCGCACGGGCTTTCGAAGGCATGAGCCCGGAAGAAAGCATCGAAGCCCTGAATGCGAAGGCCGAACTCGACGCCGTGGTCGCGATTGACGGCTCGGACGGTTCGAAAGTGGCGATGCGCTGGATTCAGCAGCGTGTGTCGATGTCGCTGGCCGCGCTACACGTCGTGTGCGCGGAGCCTCTTGGAGTCATCCCGGCAGGGATCGACCCGTCGGCGTTCGCTCAAGTGTATGAGTTCGACCACGATCAAGCGCGCGAACTCGTCGCTGAGGCAGCGGAGGAATTGGCGGGCAGGGCGCCCTCTATCGACACCTACGCCGAAATCGCCCGGCCTTCGACGCTGATCGTTCGAGTTGCCGCCGAAACCAAGTCCGACCTGATCGCGGTAGGCGCGAGCCGTCATGGAACGCTCGAACGCATCCTCGTGGGAAGCGTCTCGTATGAGGTTGCCACGAGCGCGCCGTGCTCGGTTGTGGTCGTGCGGCCCGAATCGTAGGCTGACTCAATCGGGAAGGGGTTTCCCCTTGGTTTCAGGCGCGAACGGAAGCGCCAGAAGCCCGACGATATAGACCATTGCCGCCAGGGCGACCCCATGCGAGGGGGAACCCTTCGACGCGCCGATGACGAGCCCGGTCAGCCAGGGGATCGGCGCATAAAAGATGCGTGCCGTGTTGTACGCAAGCCCGCAGCCTGTCGCTCGAAGGCGAGTTGGGAATAACTCGGGGAAGTAGAGCCCGTAACCCGCGCTCAGTCCAATCGCGAAGAACGCCATGATTGGCGCCATCCAGAGGAGTTTCGTGTAATCGAGGCTGCCTTGGAGGGCCAGAACGGTTGCGAGAGGGCTGAGGACGAAGAACAGCGCGAACGACGCTTTGCGGCCGATCCGCTGGCAAAGCAGAGGAAAAGCAAAGACTCCGAGGAGGGTGCCGAGGTGGAGGGTATACGTGGCGTAACTCACCGACGCGTCCACGACGGCCTTTTCCGCGTTCGGGAGAGACTCCTTCACGAGATTGGGCAGCCAAAACGCGACGTTGCCGGCCCCTGCGATCCCAACGACTCCGAGGATCATCGCCACGATCGCATGCCTGCGCCAAGGGGTTTGCCGGAAAAGCTCCCGAACTGTCTCCGTGGCCTTTCGCACCTCCACTCCCTTCGATTGCCACCTTTCCGGCTCGCGGACCTTGCTCCGGATGACGACGGTCAGAAGCGCCGGCGCGACCCCGACCAAGAACAGCCATTTCCAGCTTTGTCCGGCGAGCGCGAGGTTCGCCGTGCCCGCAAGGACAGGGCCGATCGCAGCGGCAGTTTGAAGCAGAGCCGCAGCGAACGGTCTCGCCCTATCGGGCATCACTTCGGCGACCAACGCTGCGCCGGCGGCCCACTCGCCCCCGATCCCCAGCCCCGTAAGGAACCGCACGACCGTCACTTGCTCCCACGTCTGGCAGAGGGCGGTGAGCCCGGTGAAAAGGCAGTAGAGCAGGATCGTGAGAATGAGGACCCGCGTGCGGCCGTACTTGTCGGCAGCGATCCCGAAGACAAGGCCGCCGATCGCCCACCCCACGAGGAAGGTCATCTGAATCTGCCCCTCGATCGCCGCGCCCACTTGCGCGTACTTCTCGGGTCCCAACATCTCGGTGAGCATCGGGACCTTGGCGAAGGTGAACAGCGCGGTGTCGGCGATGTCGAACACCCACCCCAGCCAGGCGACCCCAAGGACGAGCCATTGATAGCCGTTCAACTGGCGGAAGATCGGGACGCGAGGGGTAGGGGCGAGCGACATGCGAATAGACGTTCGCCTTGAGGGACCGGGGTTCCTTCGCGGTTGCGAGTTATACTCGGCCCATGCGCGGCGTTCTATGCGCTTGGTACGACTTCATCCGGTTTCTCGCCAAATCCCTGGTGTTCTGGCTAACCGGGGGCCTGAAGGTGGTCGGCAGCGACAATCTGCCTGGCGAGGGCCCCGTGATCGTGGCCGCAAACCACCTCTCCCATCTCGACCCTCCCGCAGTCGCATGCGCCTCCAGACGCAGGCTCACGTTCATGGCGCGGAAATCGCTCTTCAAGAACCGGGCGTTCGGATGGCTGATCTCGTCGGTCGGCGCTTTTCCGGTGCGTCGCGGCGAGGCCGACACCGAGGCGGTCAGGCTCTCGCTCCGACTTCTGGGCGAGGGCCGAGCGGTCCTCATGTTTCCCGAAGGCACACGAGGCGACGGCAAATCTCTGGGGCCGATTTCGAGCGGGATCGCGATGCTCGCAAGCCGCTCGGGCGCGGCGGTCGTGCCGGTCGGGCTCGTCGGAACCCATGACAAACTGCCTCGCGGCTCGAAGTCCATCCGGCGCGGTAGGGTGACGGTCGTGTTCGGCTCGCCCTTCACCTACGAAGAGGTCGCCGAGGGTATATCCGTTCCAAAAGTCGCCCGCGAGAGATTCGCGGCCGAGCTCACCAGGCGCATTCTCGAAGCCTGCAAGACGGGCGGACTCGAACTCACTGCCTCAGCCGCAGAGTCACCGTCCAGAACGACTCCCCAGGTCGATGCAGCCAACGAACATCCAACGCCTGAGTCGGTGTGAACTGAAAGCCCTGCGTCAGCCTGCGCGTGTCGTACTCCGAAATGAACCGAGTCCAACGGGTGAACGGCACGACCAAGCCCACGAACACGCCGGTCCGGTCTCCCGCCGAGAGGCCCACGGTGAATTCGAGCGGCACATCGCTGTTGTGAGTGCCCGTCAGCCCCTCATAGTGGGTCAAGGCGGCGTACAGCATCCTGCCGTCGCGCGATTCGCCCGTGAGGTCGCGCACTCCCACGCTGAAGCCGGGGGCAAACCCGATTACGGGGTCGACCAGATTGAAGCCGAGGTCGAACGACACCCTCTCGGCCATGTCGTCTCCCCGCTCCCAAGCCACCTGGCCGTCGAAAAACTTGTTGAAGGCCGCGCCGATCGACCACGATTTGGATGAAGGGTCACCCGGACCCAAGAGGCTCTCGAAGCGGTACGTCCCGAGAGGCAACTTCTTTCCGGTAGGGATCACGATCAGTCGGTCTGCAAACGCTGGCGCGAGGACCCCTAACGCCGCTGCCACTCCGAGGAACTTCACGGAGGCTAACATACCCCGGCTTGGCCCGGCTTCACCTGCGCTTCGCCAAAAGCCGAACCTATTGCCCTTGCTGAGCGTAAGTACCGATTGAGGTTCTCGACCGTGAACCTAACGATTTCGGGCCGAGTTGCCTACAATATTGCGCGCGGCTAAGATCGAGTGCCTCGTGAGCCGCTTCGGATGGACGGGCGGACGGGCCCGGACGGCGAACGCAACGCGTGCCTAGGATGGCGAAATGACACTGCGGCAAAACTACGACGAACAGCTTCTTGAACTGCAATCGATGGTCACCCGAATGGGGGGAATCGCCACCGAAATGGTTCGTTCGGCCTGCGCCGCGATCCAGACCGGCGACCTCGAAAACGCCCGCGCGACGATTGAGCGGGACAACGAAGTCGATGAGTTGGAAGAGCAGATCACGCTCAAGGCGGTCGTGCTCGTGATGAAGGAGTCCCCGGTCGCCGGCGACCTGAAGATGCTCACTTCGGCGCTGGGGGTGGTGGGCGAGATCGAGAAAGCGGCCGACCACGCGGTCAAGCTCGCAAGGCGCGCCACCAAGCTCACTGGCCAGTTCCCAGCCGAACTCAAGACCAACTTGGCCGAGCTTGCCGAACTCTCCATCAAGCAGTTCACGTTGTCGCTAAAGCTCTTCATGGATTTCGATGGAGATCTCGCCGAAGAGATCATTCGCAACGATAAGGTCGTCGACGAACTCTATACAATCGCCCGAAACCGGGTGATCGAGTTGATCCGCAAGTCGCCCGAGTCCGCTGACGTGTATGTTCGCAGCATCGACGCCCTTCACGCGCTGGAGCACGTGGCTGACCACGCCACCGAGATCGCCGAGCGGCTTCGGCTCCATTTCTCGAACCTCGCCCGGTTGGCGCGCGAGAGCTGATCCCGCTTGCGAAACCGGCTCGCATTCGGGGCAAAATCGGCCCATGGACCTCGGCATTTCGGGCAAAGTCGCAATGGTCGCCGCCTCAAGCAAGGGGATCGGCCTCGCGATTGCCCGAGCCCTCCACGATGAAGGCTGCCGACTTTCGCTTTGCGGGCGGTCGGAGGAGGCGTTGGACGAGGCTTGCCTTGGACTGAGGGGCGCGTCGGGGTTTGTGTGCGACGTTTCGAACCGAGAATCCATCGAGAGTTGGTATCAGGCGACGGCGAGCGAACTAGGACCTCCGGATATCCTCATCACGAACACGGGCGGACCCCCCGCCGGGGCTTGGGAGTCCATGACCGACGAGCAGTGGCAGCAAGGCTTCGAGAGCACGCTGCTCAACGTGGTTCGTCTGGTGCGGTTGGCGGCAGAACCGATGAAAACCAACGGATGGGGGCGCATCGTCCACCTAACCAGCATCGTGGCCAAGCAGCCTCACGCGCTGTTGCCGATTTCGTCCACTCTGCGCGCAGGGTTGATGGGTTTGACCCGACTTCAAGCGGCTTCGCTGGCCGAACACGGGATCACGGTCAACTCCGTGCTGCCCGGGCATACGCTCACGGACCGGCAGGTTCACTTGGCCAAGGTCCGGTCCGAGCGCGAGGGGATCTCGGCGCAGGAGGCTTTGGAGGCTCAGGCTCGGTCGATCCCGATGCGCAGGCTCGCCGAGCCGGACGAAATCGCCTCGGCCGTGGCGTTTCTATGCTCCCAGAAAGCTTCGTACGTCACCGGCGTCAACTTGCTGGTCGATGGCGGCCTGACGATGGGGCACGGTTAGGGGTTTGAGTCGTCGGGGCGGGTGAGCCTGTCGAGCAAACCTTGAATCGCAACGCTTACTTCGGAGCTCGGGTCCGCGACTTCTCGGCCTGAATACAGCAGCGACCGCGCCTCAGCCTCTTGCCCCAGATTCAAGTAGTCGTTCGCCAGCCGATAACACGCGGAGGCCAGCAGCGCGGCGCTGTCCTTCCGGATCGCTTCGTTGGTCTCGAACGTCAGTGCGAACTCCCAGTTGCGAATCGACTGCTTCCAGAGGTTCATGCGCTGCTCGATGTCCATTTCCTGAACTGCGGTCTGAGAAAACAGCGAGCCAAGCAGCCTGTAGTATGTGGGGTTTTGTGGGTCGTTGGCGATCGCGCTTCGGAACGCCTGTTCAGCGGCGACAAGGTTGCCCACGCGAACGTATTCGCGGCCTTGGGCTTCGTAGAGCTTGGCGACGTTGCGTTCCTCGGTGCGGCGGTTGACTTCGCTCTTCAGTTCGGGAATGATCTTCTCACGCTCGGCGATCCTTTCATGGAGGGGCACATTCGGGTCTTGCCCAGCCATTCTCTCCCGCATCGGGAGGTCCGCCGCTTGCGTCTGCATTCGGTCGATCAGCGTTCCTAACCCTTGGATGATGGCGATGACGAGGGCAAAGAGGGTGCCGAGCACGATCAATGTCAGCATCATCTTCCCGAGAAACTGCTTGGTTTCCGGGGAGATTAGGGGCGCGCGAGGCGGAGGCGGATAGTAGACCGGAATCTGACCTGGGGGAAGCCCATGCGGAGCTTGCGTAATGGGTGGCGTCCCGGGTTGATAGGGGTTGTAAGGGTGCTGCTGCGGGGCGGGCATGTACGGGTTCCCGTAAGGCGTCCCGACGTAGGGGTTGCCGATCGGAGGCGCGGCCGGCTGCGGCGGGGAATGCGAAGTCCCTGAGCCTCCGTAGAGCTGAAGGTCGTAGTCGATCACTTGGGACCGAGAAGCGGACTTGGCCGACTCCAGCGCCCTGTGCATGTCGTGGGCAGTGGCAAACCGCAGCGCCGGGCTCTTGTCGAGCGCCTTGGTGAGGACCTGCCACACGGCGTGGTTGGCTTGGGGAGGTTGGCTAGGCTCGCTGTTCACGATGCCGTAGGTGATGCTCACCACGCTGTCGCCCTGAAACGGCTTCTGTCCCGAGAGCATCTCATAGAGGATCACGCCGACGCCGAAAACGTCGCTCCGGGCGTCGATCTCGCGGCCCACGACCTGTTCCGGCGACATGTAGCTCGGCGTCCCAAAGACCTGCCCGTCGATGGTGAGGTTAGGCTCGAAGGTGATTCTCGCGATCCCGAAATCAGTGAGCTTCACCCTGCCATCGGGTAGTAGCTGGATGTTTTCCGGCTTGATGTCACGGTGAATGACGCCGTTCTTGTGCGCATAGTCGAGGGCGTCCAGGACTTCGAGGGTGATCTCGATGGCCCGGTCGGCAGCCAGGAATCCGTGGGTGTCGAGTTCGTTGCGGAGGTTGTGGCCCTCCAAGAACTCCATGGCGATGAAGTGCCTGCCGGAGTCTTCGCCGAACTCAAATATCGTGACGATGTTGGGATGATTCAGCGAACCGGCGGCTTTAGCCTCCCGCGAAAACCTCCGGATGCGATCGTCGCGTTGGGCGTCGCTCGCGCCAGAAGGCATCGCGAGCTCCTTCAAAGCGATCCGACGATTCATCAGTGGGTCGTACGCCTCGTACACGATGTCGTTCGACCGCGCTATCTCGCGGATGATCTGATACTTGCCCAGCGTAGTCGGAGTTGTTCCGCTCATCCTTTCCGTGTGTGCCGTACCTTGGAACGTCGGTTACCATCCATTAGAACGTAGCGCGAGGGCGAAGGGTTCGGGTTTTCGACCTCAGAGTTGCTCCATTCGAATTGTCGGCTCGTTTTTCCGCGAGGGTAGCTCCGAAGGCGGGGCTTCGGGAATCCGAAACCTCGCAAGCTTCCGTAGGGATTGGGCGAACTCCAAGAGGAACGAACCTCATAGGATGTCAACCGCATCACTTTCGCGAATCGGAGTCGGAGTCGGAGTCTTGCTCGCATGGGCGACTCTGGCGCACGCGGAAGTGAAGTCCGGACTCTGCGGCCCGACCGGCAACCTGCTTTCCAGCAACGTGACCCTCATGTGGGAGGTGTGGTCGACGGGCGCCGATCGGATCATAAGGGGCGTCATCGAACTGAACGGCGAGCCGATCCCGGCGGTGTACGACGTGGCTCGATTGGCGGTTCGAACGGAAACCCCCCTGCAACTCGCTCCAGGCAATTACGAAGTCGTCGCGCGAGCGGTCTTCGAGCGGGGCTTTGCGGTTCGCTCGAACTGGCGGTTCACGGTGGGGTTCTCTGCGATGGCGGACCTGCCTGAGCCCTCGTCCAACCAGCACGAGTTGCAGCGAGCCGTCAACGATTTCAGATTGAGGGTCGGGCTTCCGCCAGTGTACATGCACCCGAGCCTCGCGGTCGCTTGCCAAAGCCACAGCGAGTACAACCTCAGCAATCAAACCACCGGCCACTACGAAAAGCCCGAATCGCAGGGGTTCACGGGCGCGACGCCCATAGACCGGGCGGAGTCGTTCGGGTTCCTGGGCGGAACCTACGAGGCGGTGAGTTGTGGAAGCTGGACCCCGGAAGACGCTCTCGCGGCCCTCGTCGATGGGCCCTACCACCGGCTTCCGATCCTTCAGCCCGGCGAACTTGCGTTTGGAGCGGGCGTCGCCGAAGACCGGGTGACCCTTCAGTTTTCGCTCACTCAGGAAACCGGCGTCTCGATCTATCCCTATGAGGGCCAGCGCGATGTCCCGACGAGGTGGAACCGCCTCGAACGGCCGAATCCCCTCCGGATTCATGGGAAGGCGATCGTGGGCGTGGGGTACCCCATCACGTTTGCATATTACAGGCGTGGCAAGGATCGTTTGACCGTGATCGACGCGAGGCTGCTGAACGACTCTGACGAGCCCGTGGCGACTTACCTGAACACTCCCGACAACGACAAGAGCCTCAGAAACGCGCTGATTCTGATTCCGCAAGACCCGCTGATTCCTGGCCGGAAGTACCGCGTCGAGGTCCAAGCGACCGCGGAGGACGGGTCGGAGTTCGTTCGCAGGTGGTCGTTCGAGACGGCGCCCCAGTAGGGATCGGGCATTGAAGTGGGGGTTTGGATCGGGGCCCTGGAGGGCTGTTTGAACCTGAGAGTAGGTTCGCCAGACAGTTAACACAGTTATCCCTGCCTTTTCCACGCAGGTTTGTGGATAAACCCCCGAAAAAATGCTTGGGTATTGCGAAAAAGCGTGATATCGTATTCATGCGCTTGACGGTGATGGAATCGGATCACCGCTCCGGTGCGCCGGAGACGGCGAAGACGACATTCCCTTCGCCGAAAGTGCACTGCCCTTGCGGAGAAATCCGTAATCCTCTCTCGGGAGGAGGCGGGTCCCGGAAACGGGAGACGTCGGGAGCCTTCTGCAACCTCGCTGGGCGGCTTGGACCAAAGTACAGCGAGCGTAGAGTCGGAGAGCCAAGGCCCTGTCCGGCGGCAACAGAAGGACGCGGCGACCGCGCCGTGTGAGGGAGACTTCGGTATTCCTCGCACAGCAGGACAGGTGAGGCTTCGGCCAATCCTATCCAAGCGGCGCCGCAGTAGACAGAATGCGGACCAGTAGTAGGGTCTTCGGACCCTAACCTAAATGCAAGAAGTCTACAAACTTTGAGGCGTGGGCCTTCTTCGGAAGATCCGGCGTCTCGAAGTTGAGAGCGCGGTCAAAGGTGGGCTTGCCCAGCGAGTAGCCGCGCTCTTATTTTATTGGGGCGAGGCAAGGGTAGACCTCCCCTTCGTCCCATCGAAAAGGCGTCCTGCACTGCGGCGAAATTTGTGGACACCTACTTGTTCTGTCAGGAGAAAATAGGATGGTGTCTCGCCGTAGTTTCAGTCGTGAGTTCAAGTTAGGCATATGCCAGGAGATCGTTTCTGGCTTGCGGTCAAAGGCTCAGGTGTGCCGGGAGCATGGTTTGTCTCCGGGGATGCTGGATCGTTGGGTGGACCAGTTCAAGGTCGTGTCCCAGGACGTGGTGTAGAGGGCGCCATCCGCCTGTTCCATGATATCACCATCCGCTTGCTCTTGCGAGCAGCGCGTCGTTTTTCGTGCTCGGCAGCCCGAGGCTCTCCTTGGGAGCCTGCCGCCGGGAGACTTGCCATTCGTCGTGCTGCTCCATGAGGATCGCTCCCACCAGCCGCACCACCCCGGATTCGTTCGGGAATATCTGCACCACGTCCGCGCGGCGCTTCACCTCCCGGTTGAGCCGCTCCAGCCCGTTGGTCGAGGCCAGTTGCGGCCACAAACCCGGCGGATGCGCCCGGTGCGCCAGCACGTCCTCCATCGCCTCCCGCATGAGCCGAACCGCCTCCGGAAAGGTCTCCTCCAGATGCGCGGCGACCTCCAGCCACTTGGCCTTGGTGGTCTCTATATCGGCCTGAGCCAGAGCCGTGCGGATCAGGCAGGCCACCCTCTCCTTGCGCCCTTTGGGAACCCGCGCCAGCACATTGCGCATGAAGTGCACCCGGCAGCGCTGCCACTGGCAGCCCATGCAGCGCTCGATCGCTTTCTTGAGCCCCGAGTGGGAGTCTGAGACCACCAGCCTCGTCCCCGAAGGCCCCGGTCGAGGACCGAGCGCAGGAACTCCGTCCAGAACTCCTCCGTCTCGGCGTGCCCGACGCGCATCCCCAAAACCTCGCGGCGCCCCTCTTCGTTCAGTCCGATCGCCACCACCGCCGCCTTCGACACGATCCGAGAGCCGTCGCGAACCTTCACGTAGGTAGCGTCCAGCCAGAGGTAAGGAAGCTCCCCTCGAGCGGACGCTCCAGGAACTCCCGAACCCGCCCCTCGACCTCCAGGCAAAGGCGAGAGACCTCGCTCTTGGAGATCCCCGAGCCTCCCAGAGCCTGCACCAGATCGTCCACCGCCCGGGTGGAAACCCCTTGCAGGTACGCTTCCTGAATTACGCTCACGAGAGCCTTCTCCACGCCCCGGCGAGGCTCAAGAAAGCTCGGGAAGTAGCTGCCCGTGCGGAGCTTGGGAATCCGGAGTTCTACGTCTCCCACGCGCGTCTTCCAACTGCGGTCGCGGTACCCGTTTCTCCAGGTCTTCCGGTCTGAAGCCTCCCTTTGAGCCTCCACCTCGAGTTCCATCAGCTCCGAAAGTGCGTCTTTGACCAACTCTCGAAGCATGTCCCTAACTTCCGCGCCCTCCAAGAGCGCTATGCTATTGTTTGCCATTCTCGTCCTCCGTTGACTTCTCACAAAGCAACCGGACGGAATGGCGCCTCTTTCTACACCACGAGCTGGGACACAAACCTTTCGGTTCACCGCATGTCCCAATTGGTGGGCATATCTCGCTCTCTGGTGTACGCTCCGCAGAGGCAGAAATCGCGTCCCGAGTTGCTGTTGGCGATCGAGAGGCTGGTGGTCTTGTTCCTGGGTTACGGCTACCGCCGGGTTCGGCGCGCGCTTCAGCTCGAGGGCGTTGCGGTCAGCGAATATGCAGTTCGCAAGCTCATGCGCGAGCACGGGCTGATGGCGCGAAGGCCGCGCAGCCGCGGGGTGACCCGGCCGGGCGCTCGGGATCGCCGGGCGGGCAACCTGCTCAAGGGCCTCAGCGCCTCGGCCCCCAACCAGATCTGGGTCGCCGACACCACGCGGGTGCGCACCGACTCGGGGCCGCTCTACCTGGCCGCCCTCATGGACCTGTATTCGCGCAAAGCGGTGGCCTGGCACCTCTCGCGCCGAAACGACGAAGCCCTGGTGCGCGATTGCCTCTTGAAGGCTCTGCAAACCCGCAAACCAAACCTCGGCTGGATTCACCACTCCGACCAAGGCTCGACCTACACCGCCTCCGGATACATGAGGCTCATCCGCGACGCAGGCGGCAAAACCAGCTTCTCCGCTCCCGGAAAACGCGCGACAATGCCCACATGGAAAGCTTCTTTCGGACCGTGAAGCTCGAAGAAGTCGACCGCAACCGCTATGGGTCCTTCCTCGAAGCCCAAGCATCGCTGGAGCATTTCATCGATGCAATCTACAACCAACAGCGCATGCACTCAAGCCTTGAGTACATGAGCCCCGACCAATTCGAATCTCGCCCAACAAAGGAGGCGCGATGAAGGTGTCCAACAATTTCGCCGCATTTCAGACTCCGGGTGCCGGGTGCCCCGGTTTGACTCGCAGAGCCGACCGGGATGCGCACGCCAATCCCGACCTTGACAGCCATCAAGGGGATCGGGCTCAGGCGCCCCTCGCAGCGGCTTCCCTAGCCCCGTAGGAGCGCCATGTCTATAGACAAGGCCCAAGATAGATCCCTTCCTATCTCCGTTGGAGCGCCATGTCGATAGCGCCGATCGTCGCGTAAACCCTAGCCCCCGTAGGGGCGGCAAGTCAGTCGCCGCAACCCAGAACCGGAAGCCCCTGACCCCGATCGACAGGATTGAGGAAGGCATCCTAAGGGTGCAGAGCCGGGGCGCTCAGCCTTGCCATCCTGCCTAGAACACTTTCGCAGGCGTGGAATACTCGTGTATTGCTATGTATAGGGTACTTTGTAAGCATGGAACGCCAGATCAAGCGTACGTATTCGTTGCCAGAGAATGCGGTCAGGCCCTTTGAGGACGCAGTGGAACCAGGCAAACGGAGTTCGGTCGTCGCGGGGCTGATCCGAGAGTGGCTGGAGCGAAGACAGCGAGAACGGCTTCGCCAAGAAGTGACGGAGGGCTGTCATGCCATGGCGGATATCGCAAGAGAGACGGCCCGCGAGTATCTGCCCTTGGAGGAGGAGCTTGAGCATGGGCCTAGTCCGAAGGGGTGAGATCGTGCGCGTTCGTCTCGACCCGGTGGTCGGTTCTGAGCAGGCGGGGGAACGACCAGCGCTGGTCATCTCGCCGGACCTCATGAACGAGCACAGCCCCGTAGTAATCGTGGCGGCAATCACGAGCCGAAAGACCGAGCGCGTCTACCCTTTCGAGGTCCTTATCGAGCCTCCCGAGGGCGGACTCACGATAAGGTCCAAGGTGATGCTGTCTCAGCTAAGGACGATCGACAAGACGCGCATCCTGTCGGTTTATGGCGCGCTCGAAGGACCTACGATGGAAGCAGTTGACGATGCACTGGCGATCGCGGTCGGACTGACCGAAATCTGAATCCTCGGCCCCAACTCTCAGGCCGTGGGTTAGGATTACATTCGCTGGAATCGAAGAAATGAACGATCAGGGACGAATGGTACAGGCCGGGTGGCAAACTGCCCCGCAACTTCGTCCTGAGGCCTGGCGAGTTCATGACGGGGTCGAGCGGCCTAGCGTTCCGGTCCAGCGGCGGCGGAACGCCGTCTGCTGCAACCGGTTGTTATGCAACAAGTACTCATCCCTGCAGCTGAGATAACCTCAACTTTACCATCTCGATGACCAGTGCCTTGGGGATTGGCTTGTTCAAAGGGAACTGGACTGAACCCTTGGCGAACTTGTACCCCGCAAGCCGATCGACAAATGCGTCTATGACGTCGGGGTGGGGATAGAAGCCAACATGCTTGGGATACCCGGCGATCATGACCTGCTTGTCCCGCTTCCCGCCCTTGGCCAAGGCAAACGCCGGGATGTTGTAGTTCATCAGTTCGGACACCCCGGGTGCTGCCTGCCAGATGCAAGAGCGCAATTCTTCAAGTGCGCGCCGGGTTTCCGGAGGTTGGGTGGCGATGTACGCATCCACTTCCTTCGACCTGCTTACGTCACTGCCCATTGTCGCCTCCAGAACTACATCCGTTTCTCCTTGTCGCACGTTGCGCATCAGCGGCGCGGCTTGTCCGCGTCCGCTGCATGCGATTGTTCGCTCGTATATCTGCTCTCCCAGTGATCATTCTCCGTTAAGCTCCTCTTTCTCCTCTTCGATTTGCTGGCCGAGAGTGAATTGCTTCACCGCAATCTGCTCGGCGTCTTCTCCCAATACGAAATCCTCGATCGACTGTTGTGCGGCTGCGATTTCACGGTAAGCCGAGTTAATTGCATCTTGGAATCGCTTCACTGCTATATCGTACTCAGCAGCAATCTTGCGCTGATCGTCGATGCTCGGATACAGAACGGTAAGGTCTTCTACGTCACTGTCTGAAATAACCGGATACGCTGTTTCGGTGATCTGCGCTTGGAATTGCATCCGCCCCAGGGAGGTACGCAGGAAGAGCGCCAAATAGAAGGGGTCCAGAATTTCGCGATCAGTCACGCGGAGTGTCGTGAAGAAGACCGTACAGATATGCTCATCGAAATCCTGTGGGACGGCAACGACCGCACCGCGAGTCGGACGCCGTGTTGAGACAAGGATATCGCCTTCCTTCATGATTCGACGGGCGTTGTTGGGCGCGTCGGCCCCCTTGAAGACTCGGAAGCTCTTAATGCGTCCGAGTTCCACATCAATGTCGCTGATCTGGACATACTTGAACCGTGAGTCAGCCGTCTTCTTCTTGTTTCGCTCGTTCCTGTGAGCTTTGGCGAGGTCTCCGATGCGCGCTACCTGATAGCCGGTCGCCTCTATTAGTTGAGAGAAGTCGAGGTTATTGTTCTCGACGCGGAACTTCCGCGACAGTTCAGACTTGAGGAGAGTAAACCGCTTTTTAACTTCGATCATTCTACAGGCTCCCATCTGACGGCTTCTGTCATGTATCGGCTGCAATCTTCTACCTCGGAGCCGTCTTTGCGTCGGCCTGTGGCGTCGTAACCGATGTTCTCCAGCAAATAGAACGCGACGGCGTAGTCCAGGTCTCGATCCTTCACAGTGCGGAACTTTTGGAAGAAGCAGATGCTTGTCTTTGTCGTCGTCCCGAAAGGCGAGAATGTTTCCGACGGCAGACTCACAACGCCCTTGAGCATCATGTTCTGGAGCAGCCAATCTCTGACGAACTGAACATTGAAATTGCCGAGGTTGCCGTCTGGAAGCACGATCGCGAGCCTGCCACCCGGCTTGAGAAACTGGTAGCAACGTTCGAGAGCAAGGACTTCAAGAGGCAAGGACCGCTTTTTGTGCCCAAGCTGAAAGCGGCCGAGCATTTTCCGTGCTTCCTCTCGCATGAGGCTACCAAACGGGGGATTGGTTAGAATGATGTCGAATATCTGCGGGTCTTTGTTCTCGTCGTCCGGGAGACAGAGAATATCGGGATAGTTATCAAACGTGAGGAGGGCATCGGTATTCCGGATGTTCGAGTGACCATCATCATGGATGAGCATGTCGGTCATGGCAATGCGCACCATGCGTGGGGACTTCTCAATGCCATGCAGGTGGAACATCTTGAACTGGTAGAGTGAGTACTGGTCGGTAGTTGCTCCGTAATGATGTACTGCGTAGTCGAGTGAGCGGGAGAGAAAGTGCCCGCTTCCTGCAAAGGGGTCAAGAATCAAGTCAGATACCCTTGGGGCCACTACATCGACTGCAATTCGGACAACTTCGTCAGGGGTGAAGTACTGGCCCATGCCGGCGCGGATCGCGCTTCCGAGCACTTTCTGAAAGGCAGTGCTCTTAATGTCGATGTCAGCGTCGATGATCGAGTACTCTTGGAGTAGTTCCACCACACGGGAGAGTGCAACGTCGCTGAGGCCGATTTGCTCCTTGAAGACGCCGCGAGACCTCTCGTAGTTGGGAATGCGCTGGGAATAGACGCGCAGGTCGTAGTCGCAGGCATCCTTGTAAAGGTCGCGGATTTCGGATGCGACTTCTGACGCGCTGGCCTTGCCGTAAGTTTGGAATCTGAATTCGACCTCTTGGTCGGCCTTGGCTTGGGTAGCAAGCCGCTCGTCGTAAATCTTTGTGTAAATGACTTTGCACAGCTCGTCGAGCGCGTTGTCATCGTGTAGTCCGTCGATGTCGCGGATGGCTGAGTGGGCCTCGAAGAGGATATTCTCGCACCGACGAGGCAGGGGTTCCAAACCGACCTTGCCGCGCTGCTTATTGATTATATCCAGGTTTCGGACAAGCCGGTATGACGACTTCTCCTTTGCGCCGTACTCCGGGATGTCGGGAATGTAGTCGAAATCGTTGGGGTTGACCTTCTTCCTGAGAACTCGTGTCTCGACACCACTTGTGACCATACCAATTGTCGCGGTGTGAGTGGAAGAAAGATACGTTTCAAGTTGTCTTTCGGCCTTGTCAAAATCGGGCTTCGAGCAGGAAGCGTTCTTGGTTTCGATGTATATGTACGTCCGGCCCCTGTCGTTTTTGATTGAGATGTCGGCCTCTTTCTCAGCCGTAGCGACTTGGACGGTTTCTTCGATAACGATCTTCTCGCCGAGCCACTCGACCGGATAGCCGTATGAATCGAGTAGCTCCTTTAGAACCCATTGCCGCACGTATTCTTCGATCGTGCGCTCATCCTTGTCTGGCTCAGCCAGTGCCCGAGATTGCGCGGCGGCAACGTCGCCGTTGGTCGTGAAAAGCCATTGGTCGGGTGGAACTCTATAGAACGGGCGGAGCTTCATGTCCGTGTGCCATTCATCTGTGTTGTGTTATGCATTGTATGTCCTCCTTCTTCGAGCGAACGGCACGCGCTTCAGCCGCACGCGGAGCGTGTCGGCTGGAAGCGCTTGTTAGGCGGCAACCTTGCAATTGAAACTTCACTGGAAGATATCAAGGATGTCCCAACGATCTTTCCATTGTTCGAGCCTACTTTCATCAATTGAGTGATGGGTCGAATCTGGATTCCCAGGGCGTATTCCGCCATGTTTGTTTAGATACGCCTGGTGTGTCTTGTAGATATTGTCCTTTATCCACCATTCTGGCACGACCCAGTAGCGTGGTGATGTATTCGTATCACCCAAATCAACAAACACAAAGAAGTTGGTTTCGTTAGCTTTAAGAGACATGGGCTGGCTACCAACGATACTTGAATGCCATGTCTTTCCGCCACGTTTAGTCTTGACTTGAATGTACACCGTGCGACTTTCATCGCTGTTGCACGCGAGGATATCAATCTTGGGCATATTACCAGCAAAAGGCACAGCAAAAGCGCCACGCTTATTAAGTTCGGCGACCACAAAATACTCGCCAGCGCGCCCGACTTGTTGATTCCTTGCTCCGCGTGACTTATCCTTTGCTGACATAGGAAACCTCTGGACCGTTCACAGCCGCCTAACTACTAATTCTCCAGCAGAGTACCGGAATGCGCACCCGCCCGCGACGGCAGAATGCGATGTTGTTAGATATGTACGCGCTTTCGTCATGTTATCAAGCAGGTCAGGGTATAATCCCGCGATGACAGACTCGACGTCAGGCGAGCCGCGGACCGTCACCGAGTTCCTCAATACGGCGCGAGACCACTTGCGCAAGCGCCATTTGAGCCTCAAGACAGAGAGGGCGTACTTGCACCGGATGCGGGAGTTCATCGAGTTTCACGGGCGCAAACACCCCTCAAAGTTGACCGGCGAGGACATCAGCGCCTACCTCACGCACCTAGCAGTGGACCGCTCGGTGGCCGCCTCCACGCAGAACGTCGCCCTGAACGCCCTCGTCTACATGTACCGCAACGTGCTGGGCGTCGAAATGCCCCAGGCTGCTGGAATCGTGCGCGCTCAGCGATGCAAGCGTATCCCCTGCGTCCTCACCCAAGACGAGGTGCGGCGTCTTCTCGAAAACATGTCCGGCGAGACCTACCTCATGGCCTCGTTGCTTTACGGGGCGGGCTTGCGGCTCGCCGAGTGCCTCGACCTGCGCGTCAAGGACCTGGAGATCGAGAAGCGAACCCTGACCGTTCGCGAGGGTAAGGGCGGGAAGGATCGGACGACGATGATCCCAGTGAAGATCATCCCGGCCCTGAAGGTTCAACTCGGACGAAGCAGGCTGCTGTTCGAGTTGGACCGTAAGCTCGATCGCCCCGGGGTGGCCCTTCCCGGCGCGCTCGAAAGAAAGTACCCCAACGCCGGGAAGGAGTGGCCGTGGCACTGGTTGTTCCCAGCCGAGACCCTTTCGACCGACCCCCGTACCTCAACCGTGCGTCGCCACCACGTTCACGAAGACCGTCTTCAGCGTGCGGTCAAGAAGGCGGCACATGCGGCTGCGATCGACAAGCCAGTCAGTTGTCACACCCTTCGACACTCCTTTGCGACGCACTTGCTGGAACATGGCTACGATATCCGAACTGTTCAGGAACTGCTGGGCCACAAGGACGTGCGGACGACTATGGTGTACACCCACGTCATGAACCGTCCGGGTATGAACGTCCGAAGCCCGCTGGACGGCTAGCGCATTACTGATTCGGACAGCCGGGCGAGCGCTGCTGAGCTTGCCAGGTGCCCCGCTGGGGCTTTGCGGACCCGAAACTGCTCCACAGCAAACCATCATGAGAGGCGACGGGTGGCTCGACAGGATGCCCGAGACAGGCGAAAGGCCGTGCCGTTTGCCCGGAAGGGTTGGGAAACCGAAGGACACCTTGGCCTCCTGAACGATCTGTAACCCATGTGTCCGGCGGGCACATTTCGAGCATTGGCGGCCTCGGAGGGACTCGAACCCCCGACGCCCTCCTTAGGACGGAGGCGCTCTATCCACTGAGCTACGAGGCCGCGACGATCTCTCAAGGAGTACGTGCTGAAAGGTACCCGAACTTCCGATGCCGGGTCCTCTGCCCTACCGCGTCCCCCCTTCAGCTCACGCCCACAATCCAGCGGTAGATCACGTAAATCCAGTTCAGGAAACCGTGCCAGATCGCCCAGCCGATCGACTGGTTGATCGACCAAGAAATCTGAACGGCAACGGCGACGCCGATCGACGTAAAGAGCGAGATTCCCGCTCCAGCCGGGTTTCGCCGCTTCCGCCCGTGGGTGGATTCGCTCATGCCACCGATACGTGGCAGCGAGCCGCGCGTTGCAGTCTCAGGCGACGGGCGTGCGGAGCCACCGCATAAGCGTTTCGACGCTCATTTCAATCCCCGCTGCTACTCCTTTCGGGCCCGGCCCCAGCATGTAGGCGGGCGTAGTAATGATGCGCGACTCCTCGTCGGCGACGAACGAATCGACGGCGCACTCTTCGTGCGTACAGCCTAACGCTTCGATGGCTTGAGCGGTCCCCGCGTCGCTGCCAATGGTGAGATTCGCTCCTGCGCCGACGCTCGCTAAAGCCAAAGCCAGGATCGCTGGGCTGATGCAGATCGCAAGAATCGGCTTCCGCGCGCGATGGGCCTCACCGATGAGCCGAGCGAGGTCGGGGTCGACTTCGCCCTCGGAGCCCTTCGTGGCAAACGTCGAGAGGTTCTTCGCGACGCCGTAACCCCCCGGCATCGCGAGCGCGTCGAAGTCGGCCATCGTTGCCTTGCTGAGAGGCTCGATTTGCCCTCGCGCGATCCTCGCCGCTTCGGTAAAGACGTTCCTCGATTCGGCGGTGGGCTGGCCCGTTCGATGGTCGACGACCTGCATTTGAGGCTTGTCGGGGGCAAAACACTGAACTTCAGCCCCAGCCCGGTCGAGATACAGCAAGGTGAAAACGGCCTCTTGGATTTCCGCGCCGTCCAAGAAACCGCACCCCGAAAGAACCACGGCGACCTTTGGCATTGCAGGATTTTACCAACCCTCTTTCTGATTGTCAGATATAGTTCACCGGAGGCAATTACCATGACTATTCCCTTTCTGATCGTTTGCTCGACCCTCGTCACGGCTTCACCCCAAGGAGATGCGCTGCAATTCGAACCTTGGACTCGGGTCCATACGAAGTCGATCTCGTCGGTCGATTTCGGCTCGGACTTCAACCGTCCTTTGCGCGGGGACGCATCGTTCCTCGTTTCGGGAAGCCAAGACGGGAGCGCGATCATCTGGGACATCGTAGGAAAGAAGGTTCGCCATAAGCTGGTACACATCGCCGACGAACCCGCCGCGCGGCTCATCGTCAATCGCGTGCGCGTCGAACCGACGGGCCGCAGAATCGCCGTCGCCGGATCCAACGGCCAAGTGAGCGTTTGGGACGCCCGCACGGGAGTTCGTCTCAAGACGCTCGAAGGCTTCACGGGCCGAGTTTCCGACGTCGATTGGTCAGGAGAGGGGGCTAAGCTTGCCGCCTGCGACGACGACGGAAAGGTGATCGTGTGGAACACCGAGACGTGGTCGAAGGTCCGCGAGTTGATGGGTGACCCTGGCGACCAAGTTCTTTCATCGCTCTCCTTGAGCCCGGACGGAGCGGTGGTGGCCTTCGCGAGCCGAGGCGACAAGCTCTACTTGCGCAACGTCGACACGGGTGCGAAGATCGCGACCCTCACTGATATTTACGAAGAGCCCAAAGCGATGCGGTTCAGTCCCGACGGGAGGTGGATCGCGCTCGCCGAGGCCGAGCTTCTGGTGCTCCGAAGCGCCGTCAATGGAAGGAGCGTTCGTCAACTGAAGGGCCATGCTGGCACGATTCGTGGCATCGACTGGAGCCGCGACTCCGAAAGGTTGTTCACTGGTGGCGATACCGGCGAGGTTTTCGAGTGGAACGTCAGGACTTCGGCCGTGCTCGCGCGGGGCAAGGTCAACCAGTACGTGAACGACGTCGCTCTTTGCTTCGTCGGCGGCGTAGAGCGGCTAGCCATCGCCAAGCCTTCAGGCTTCGTCGAGTTTCAGAAGTCCCCGTAGGCACTGAAAGCTCCTCCCCAAGTCGCAAGTTGCGGCAGAAACCTGGAACGAGTGCCCCCTGCCATTCGTACTGGCTGTAAGGCCAATGGCCGCAACACGCTTGGGGAGGTGCAGCTTGGAAGTCGAATTCGTCGATAGCCGAAACATGGACCGAGTGCTGATCGAAACGCACTGGGACCTACCGTTGCCACGCGAAGGCGACGTCGTCGAGCTACATTGTGGCGAAGCTAGCCGGTGGGTTGTCGAGGAACTCGACTGGGTGTTCGAAACCGTCTCGCAGGAGCAGCATGAGGAGGTTCCGGTAAAGAAGCTCAAGGTCATGGTGATTCCCGAAGATCTGGCTCATCGGGGCGAGGGGCGGCCGGTCGACCCCGTTTGCATCTGTGGACATCCAAAATCCGTCCATGCGCCAGCCCGTTGCTTGGGAAACGCGAGTACGTGCGATTGCCGTGGGTTCGCCGCTAGAGAGTAGCTAACTGCTCGCGCTCGTATATCGCGTCATCGCGAACCGCCAAAAAGCTCGGCTTGCCGAGAGGAATGCGAGCGCCCACAACACGCCCAAACCCACCATCAACCAGTCGGCGCCACCGAAGCTGCCGAGAACGGGCCGAACCAGTTGCCGGCTGGGGACCGTCGCCAAGAACGCCAGCGGCACGAAGTACGTGAAGACTCGCTGGAGCCCCGTGCCGTAAATGTCCATGGGGTACCGGACGACCGACATCAGGGTCTCTCCGAGCACCCACAAGTTATCGACCCTCACTAGCCAAATCGCCAAGGTCATCAGCATCAGATTGAATGAGTAGAAGATGGCGATGGAGGCGGCGACCAGCACCGCATATGCGAACCACTGGCCGACCGTGGGCGTGACGCCGGATTGGAGCGCGCCAAGAACGATCATGCCGAAGCCCGCGAGGAGAGTCCCCACTTGGTCGAAGTTGAACCGTCGAAATGAAACCCAAAACTGGCTGTCGATCGGCTTGGCGACGACGTAATCGAGCGTTCCCTTGCGGACGGCCTCTGGAATCTCCATCAGCGACATGAAGAGCCCTGAGACCACCGCGTTCATGAGAAAGCAAGTCGCCGCGAGCACGAACGCGTCGCCTCGGCCCCACCCTGCTACGTCGTCGGTGTTCGAATAGACGACGAGCAAGATCAGAACGAAAAACGCCACCCAAAGCGTGTTCTGGATGATCTTCGCGAAGAAGTTTGACCGGAACTCGAGTTCGCGGGCGAACGAGCTGACGAAGAAGGTCTTGTACACGCGCAGGTAGCGGCGCATGGCGAGACGATACCCGTAGGCTGGGCCGTATACTGGCCCGAATGCTGGGATTCCTGATCACCGCGCTGTTCAGCCTGGGCGTTTGCGGTTGGGGGCAGGCCGTGGCCGGAAGACGGTTGGCGAGCCTCGACCCCGCCCTTGCGTGGGGTCTTCGGGGCCTGATCGGTCTCGGCGTTGTGGGTTTGATCTCGCTCCCGATCGGCCTTGCTCCCGGAGGGGTGCGCTGGGGTTTAGGGGTGGTCGCGGCGCTCGCGATCTCGGGATATTCGCTGCTGTTCGCTTCGAGAAAGACGATTTCGAGCCCCATTCAACTGCCCAAGGGTTGGCCCCTTCTATCTCTCGGACTTGCGGCTCTGGCGCTTCTCTTTTCGCTGGTGGGTGTATTGGGGCCGAGCGACACGCTCGACTGGGATTCGCTCGCCTACCATCTCGCCGTTCCCAAGCTCTGGATTCAAGCCGGCCAAATCGAGTTCGTTCCGACCATCCACCACAGCAACTTTCCGTTCCTCGTCGACAACCTATTTCTGTGGGGACTCCAGTGGGGCGGCGAGGCTGGGGCGAAGGCCTTCGTCTGGGCCTATTCGTTTTGGGGTGGACTGGCGATGTTCGGCTTCGCGCGGGGAAGGTACGGCCCTTCAGCGGGTTGGATCGCCCTGGCCGCGTTCTGGGCGATTCCTTCGGTCCTGTGGGAATCGGGCACGGCTTACGTCGATGCGGCGCACGGGACGTGGTCGGCGCTCGGCGTGCTGTTTGCGGCCGCATGGATCGCCGAGGAAGCGAACAAGGACGCACTGTGGCTTTCGGGGCTTTGTCTTGGTTTTGCGGCTTCGAGCAAGTACACGGGCCTTCAGGTCGCGCTGGCTGTGGGGATCGTGCTGGCGATCTGGTGTCTCGTGCGACGCCAACCCAAGCGCGCGTTTGCGTCCGGCTCGCTGCTTCCTCTCGCCGCGCTTGCGCTCGCTTCCCCCTGGCTCATTCGCAACGCGGCCACGACCGGCAACCCCGTGTATCCGTTCTTCTACTCCGTCTTTGGCGGCGAGAACTGGGACACTAGGCGGTCCGCAATCTATGAGGCCGAGCAAAAGTCGTTTGGAAAAACGGGCGCGTCGCCGCTCGAACTTCCTCATGCCATTCTTGGCCTCGCCTACCAGCCGGGGCGCTACGTCAATCCGGCTCAAACCGAAGGTGGGGGCTTCCCGTTCGGCGCGCTCGGTGTTGTGCCCCTCATTGCGCTGCTTGGCTGGCCGCTTTCGGGCCGAACTTCCTCGTTCGAGGGCGGCGTTTTGGCGGCAGTGTTCGTGTGCTTCCTTTTCTGGTTCTTCCTCAGCCAACAGAGCCGCTACGCGCTCAATATGGGGCTGCCGCTGACGTTGCTCGCGGCCGGTGGGGTGGTGAGGCTGAGAGCGGGTCCGCTGCTGGCGGGCGCGATCTCTCTGCAGGCCCTCTATTCCCTGTGGCTGATGAAAACTGTGACGGTTGACCCGAAGCTGCCGGTGGTTTTGGGCAACCACTCGGCCGAGGACTACCGGAAGTCGACCGTCGCGCTTGCGGCAGCCTCGCCGAAGATCAACGAACTTGCCCAAGAATCGAAGGTCGCGCTTTACGACGAAGTGTTCGGGTTCTTGCTCGACGTGCCCTATTTTTGGGCCAATCCAGGGCATAGCACGTGGATCCCCTACGACGAGATGCGCTCCGGCCAGGACCTGGCCCGATGGATGGGCGAAAACAACGTGGGCTTCGCCTACTATAGCTTTGCGTTGAAGCCTCAGTCAGACGTTCAGGCATGGCTCGCGACCGCTGGGCTGGCAAGACCTGAAGCCCAAGGTTATTCCGACGAGGAGATTCAGGGCCTTCTCGACAACTTCGAACTCCGCTGGAAGGCCCTGCTGGCGGATGCCGTCCGGACTGGAGCGCTGCGTCCCGTTTGGACAGGCCCATCGGGAGTCCTCTTGGAACGATCTTCTCAGTAGGCAGAGGTAACCTAGCGAGCCGATGAGACCGAACGCTGATCCGCTTTGCCGAGGACGAACCCGAAGGTGAGCCAGCAACACCCGACGCCCCAGGTCGAGTTCGAGCGCCCGCGAGACGTTTATGAGTTCGAAACCCGCACGGGGTACGCCCACATTCACATCCACGGCCTGGAGGCGCCCCTGCAAGAGGCCCGAATTCGCGCGCTCGAAGGCGTTGCCCGAGCAGGCGTGAGCATCGACTTCTTGAAGCTGACCCAAAGCGGGATGGCGTTTCTGGTCGCCGAAGAACAGGCTCAGAAGACGCAAGACGCCCTGTCCGCGCTCGGCCTCAACTTCCGGGCGGGCAAAGACTACGCCATTCTCATCGTGCATTCGGTGAACATGAGGGACGAAAACGGGAGAATCGCCAAGATCGTCTCGATTGCGATTGGAACGGGGGCGCGGATCGACCACCTCAGCGATATGCACGACCGCGTTCTGATCGTGACGCCGAGAGAGCACGCATCTGGGCTCGCCGAAGCGTTGCGGGCCACCCTTTCGGAGGCGAAGGGATGAGCATCGTCGTGCTCAAGTTCGGCGGGACGAGCGTCTCGACACCTGAGAACCGGCGTAAAGCCGCGGCTCACGTGCTCTCCGCGAAGGAGCAGGGGTATAAGCCCGTGGTCGTAGTCAGCGCGATCGGCCGCGAGGAGAGCCCGTACTCTACGGACACGCTACTAAGGCTGCTCCAAGAAGTTGATCCGACGGTTGCGCCCGACCCTCGAGAGGTGGACCTGATGATCGCGTGCGGGGAGATTCTCTCCGCGACCCTGTTCGCGCATACCCTGAAGGCGATGGGGCAACCCTCCCAGGCTTTCCGGGGCGGACAGGCAGGAATCCGGACGGACGGCGTTTTTGGGAACGCGAGGATCGTCAGCATCAACCCCTTACTCCTTTCCGAGAGTCTGGAGACAGGCAACGTCCCGGTGGTGTGCGGATTTCAGGGCACCTTCGTTCCGCGCAAGGGCGACCCTGGGGGCGAGCTCACCACATTGGGAAGGGGCGGCTCGGACACGACGGCTGCGGTTCTCGGTGCGGCTTTGGGCGCGGAGCGCGTCGCAGTCTACACCGATGTGGACGGAGTCAAGACCGCAGACCCGGACCACGTTCCGAACGCGCCGACCCTTCGCAAGGTCACTTACGACGAGGTAGCTGAGATCGCGCACCTCGGCGCCAAGGTCCTTCACCCGCGAGCCGCGGAGATCGCGATGAAGTTCGGGATTCCGCTCTGGGTGAAGAACACTTTCAGCGACGATCCGGGCACTGAAGTGGTCGACCGCAAGAGCTTCCCCGGCAGAAGGGTCACTGGGGTCACGCACTCTGGGCGGTTGGCCTACCTGCAATTCAACCTGGAATCGGCGGAAGAAACCCATCGTGTTCCGCTCGAATCGAGAATCTACGAGACGATGGCGCGGTACGACCTCAACGTGTACATGATGAACCACAGCAGACACGGTTTTGGCTTTGCCATGCCTCGCGAAGAGTTCTCGACCGCCAAGGACCTGATCGACGGCTTGGTTCTCCCAATTGAGGGCAGCGAACCGGTCTACCTTTGCCAACTCGGCGAAAAGCCCTCGCGCGAAGTCGAAACACAAGCCGACCTGCTTCGACCCCTTGGAGGCGTTCGCACCCTCCCCATCGACCTCACGGAGAACTGCACGATGGTCTCGGTGATCGGGCAGGATTATCTCCAACAACCCGGCGTCTATCACGAGGTTCTCACGACTCTCCACGAGCAGCAGGTTGCCGTACTTCAAACCAGCGACTCCGAGCGCTCGCTGAGCTGCCTCATCCCCTACGTCGACGTCGAGCGCGCCGTCCGAGCGCTGCACGAAAGGTTTGAACTGAGCAAGGCGCAATGAGCTTGCAGATTCCTCCCGATCGCCCGCTGCTCATGGGCATCGTTAACGTGACTCCGGACAGCTTCAGCGACGGAGGGAGCTATGCCGATGCGCCTTCGGCGGCGGCGCGGGGGCTTGCGCTCATCGCTGAGGGCGCGGACCTCATCGATGTGGGGGGTGAGTCCACACGTCCCGGCGCGGAACCCGTTCCCTTCGAAGAGGAGTTGCGCCGCGTGCTGCCGGTCGTGGAAGCGCTGGCCCGGCAATCGGTGACGGTTTCCATCGATACGTCCAAGTCCGTTGTGGCGAAATCCTGCCTCGAAGCTGGCGCAAAGGTCGTCAACGACGTTCGAGCGCTGAGCGACCCGGCGATGGCTGAGGTTTGCGCGGAGTTCGGGTGCGGAGTCTGCCTCATGCACATGCAAAACGACCCTGCGACGATGCAAATCGAGCCCAGATATGGCGACGTCGTGCGGGAGGTGCGGGATTTCTTGGGGGAACGGGCAGAGAGTGCTCGAAGAGCGGGGGTCGCGGAGGAGAATATCTGGATCGACCCCGGTTTCGGGTTTGGCAAAACCGTCGAGCACAACCTTGCGCTGCTTCGGGGCCTGCCCGCGATTTGCGGACTCGGCTATCCCGTGTTGGTGGGTTTGAGCCGAAAGTCGTTTCTCGGACGAATCGCAGGCGGAGATACCCCATTGCCAATCCGGGAGCGAGAGGGCGTGACGTTGGCGGCTCAGGCGCTCGCGCAGATGGGGGGCGCTAAGGTCATTCGAACCCACGAAATCACCGAAGCCGTTCGGGTCGCGCGACTCATTTCGGCCTTCCAACTCCTTCCCTAACGACCCCTCTGACCACTCACACCTCTTTGTGTTTCCATTTGCCTTGGCGAAAAGCGAGCACCGCGAACAACCCCTGAAGCAGTTGGGTGACGCTCATGGCGATCCATGCTCCCGTCGAGCCGAGCCCCAGGGGAAGGGCGAGCAGCCATGTCAGCGGAACCCGCATGCCCCAGAGGGTGATGACGGTAATCCACATCGGCCGCACGGTGTCGCCCGCGCCCTGCATTGCAAACATCATCACCATCGCGTAGGCGAACCCCACCTCGGTCACGCAAAGGTAGCGGAGGAGGAGCGCGGTCTCTGCGGCGATGCTCGGCTTGCCCTGCACCAAGAGGTTCGCCAGGCCATCCGCGCCGAGGAAGATCGGAAGCGCCAGCAACGCGGTCACGATCGCCGCATGATGGGCCGCCGTCCAAGCGAGCCGCTCCGCGCGATCGGGGTTCTTTGCCCCCAGGCTCTGCCCGACGAGCGCCGCGGCCGCCATCGCGAGCCCAAACGACGGCATGAACATCATCGACTCGATGGCGAATCCAGGCCGCATGCCCGCGATGGCGTCGGAGGCGTCCTTGGCGTATTTGAGCACGATCGTAAACACCGCCAACGACGAAACCCGCAGGAGAGCCATGATCGCCGCGGGTATCGCAATTCGGAAGATCCGCACGACCCACACCCACGAAGGGAGGATCAACCTCCAGACGCTCCCCAGCGCCGTCCTGCCCGCATACAGCAGGTAGCCGACCGCCGCCATCCACGCGGAGATCGTCAACGCGAGGGCTCCTCCCGCAAGGCCCATGTCGTATCCCGGAAGCGTCAATCCGCCCCCCAAGTCCCGAGGCGGGAAGATGAGGATCAGGTTCAACGCGATGTGAAGCAGTATCTGAATCCCCGAAATCACCATCGGGCTGCGAGTGTCGCCAACGCCGCGCATGGCTCCGGCGAGCGATTGGATCAAGTAGATCGCCGGCAAGCCAAAGGAGTAAATCGCCAGGTAGGAGAGCATCAGCGACTCCGCCCGGGTTTCACCGGCCGGAAGAAACGCTTGGGCGGCCGCCGGGGAGAGCGATGCGCCCAGAATCGCGAGAATCGTCCCACAGGCGAGCGTTACCGACAGAGCTTGCCGAGACGCCATGCGAAACTCCTCGACCTGCCCTGCGCCATAGGCTCGGCTGACCAGCGCGGTGGCGGCCGTCGCTAAGGCCATCGCAAGCGAAAACAGGAGGAACAGCACGTTGGTGAGCGCGCCGTAGGCAAGCAGCGCGGCGCTTTCCAACCTGCCGATAAACGCGCTATCGAGAAGCATGTTGAGAACCTGCATTCCGTTGAGCACGACGGCAGGCCAAGCGAGCGCCCAAACCACCTTCGATGGGTTTTCGTGGGGCGCCCCTTTCGGGTCAGCGGACAGTTCCAGACTCGACATGCGAACTTTCATCTTGGCACGTGGCTCCCTGAGCCGCTGGGGCGTTCGGCGCGCCGAACCCGCTTCCCGAATCGTATCGAATGTGAGAGATTTGCCGAATGAACTACGAGATTCTTTACCAACCCTCCTTCGCCGTGGCGAGAATGATGCTCGAACCTGGAGACAGCATCCGGGCCGAAAGCGGCGCGATGGTCAGTATGTCGCCGACGATCACCGTCGAATCTAAAATGGCGGGCGGACTCGGAAAGGCGATCGGCAGGCTCTTCGGGGGCGAGAGCCTTTTTCAGTCGACTTTCACGGCGGACCGCGGGGCGGGAGAGGTGCTCTTGGCGCCCGCAGCGGTGGGGGATATCGTCCCGCTGCAACTCTCCCATCAAGGCTATATGGTCACGAGCGGCTGCTATCTCGCGGGAGATACCTCGCTCGAGATGGAGACCAAACTGAGCGGAAGGAGCTTCTTCGCTGGCGAGGGCTTGTTCATCATGAGGGTCTTTGGAACCGGCACCTTGCTCGTTTCGAGTTTTGGCGCGGTACATGCCGTGCGCCTAATGGAGGGCCAGCCGTACATTGTCGACACCGGCCACATCGTCGCGTTCTCCGATGGCATGAACTTCACCATCCGGAGAGCCGCCAAGAGTTGGCTGGGCAGCTTCACTTCGGGCGAAGGCTTCGTTGCCGAGTTCGTCGGACCGGGGATCCTCTACATCCAGACGCGGTCGCCGCAGGGCTTCGGCCCGTGGGTGAGCCAATTCATCCCATCCAAGGGCTAGGATCTCAGTACGAACCGCCCGTCTTGGGAATCGGCTTCGCGCCCGCAGGAGGCACAAACACGAAGTTGCTTGCCGCCGGGATCACGTCCGGGCGCACCATCATCGTCCACTCAACCAACCGGCTCTGATTGCCGACCGCGCTGACGCTCGCATAGTACACGGCGTTGACGATCTTGCCCCCAAACTTCGGATCGCTGATGATTTCGAAGGCGAGCGAGCGGTTCGCAGGTTGGCCGGTCCAGAAGACCGCGTATTCCACGGCCGCTGAAGACACATAGGTTCGCTGGTTGCCGAGAACGGGATCGTCCATCGACTGCCCGCCGGTCAGCAAGGAGGAAGCTCCTCCCACGATCCACGGCTTGAACTGGGCGAATCCGCCATCGTAGGTCTCCCGAATCAAACGCACCAAATGCGTCGTCTGCCCTTCGGCATGCGTGCCCATGCCCTTGATCAAATTCGTCAAGTACGTGGGCGGGGGCGATCCGGAAAAGGTGCCGTAAGTCGTCGCGTTGTAGGCGAACCTTGCCAAATCGTAGTGCCACAGCGTAACGCCGTCGCCGACGGTTCGGACTCGAAGGTTGCCGTTGAGGAACTCTTGCAGTTCGGCTTTGGCTACAGGCAGTCCCAGCGCATCAAAACTGGAATACCAGTAGAGGTCGCCAATGAACCGATTTGCCACGCTGCCGACGGTGTCTTGGCCGTCCATTCTCAGCCACGCTGAAGGGTGCATCCTCAGACCCGCCAAGGCGTTCTGCGTCGCGGCTTCGGGCGTGAGCTGTGCCTGAGCGAAGGGGGTCAGCCCCAGCGCTAAACCTACCGCAAGCAACGAGATGCGTACCATCGAGGATTGGACTGCGCCTCCACCGCCCGAGGTTCCCAACCCCATGCGATTCATTGGCAACTTTCCCGATCGCGCCAATACTCCAAGGTTCGCCTGAGCCCCTCTTCAAGCGGGGTCGAGGAATCGAACCCGAGTTGCGCGTGCGCCAGGGCGGTGTCGGCGCGGCTGTCGCGCACCTCTCCAGGGCGCGGAGGTTCGAAAACGATCTGCGAGTTCGACTCCGCAATCTCGATGACCTTCTTCGCAAGATCCAGGACCGAGAGGCTGACGCCCGATCCGATATTGAGCACGAAAGACCCGCCGCTGCCCTGCTCCGCTGCCAGCAAGTTCGCACGCGCCACGTCCTCGACGAACACGAAGTCCCGCGTCTGCCCACCGTCACCAAAGATCACGAGCGGCTCGCCGCGAATCGCCCGTGTGACGAATTTGGGGATGACGGCCGCGTACTCGGACTGTGGGTCCTGCCTTGGCCCATACACATTGAAGTAACGGAGCGAGCGCGAGATCAGGCCGCCCGTCGACCAGAACGCTTGAAGGTACATCTCGCCGCACAGCTTGTGAACCGCGTATGGGCTGCAGGGCAGGGGTCGAGCGGATTCGGAGACCGGTAACGCGTCGGCGTCTCCATACACGGCCGAGGAAGAGCTGAAGACGACGCGAGACCCGGCACGAGTCGCCGCCTCGAGCACCCTCACCATTCCCTCGACGTTGACGCGGCCCGTGCCCACGGGATCCTCGACCGACCGCTGCACGCTCGCAATCGCGGCCAGGTGGAAGACCACATCGCACCCCTCCACCGCCGAACGGACTGCTTCAGGATCGCAAACCGACCCCACCCGCATCTCCAAATGGGACGGCGCGCCGGTGAGGTTGCTCGGGCTGCCCGAAGAGAGATCGTCCAAAACGACGACCTGCCAACCCTTCGCCGCGGCGCCCAGCGCCACGTGACTCCCGATGAACCCGGCGCCGCCGGTGACTAATGCCTTCATTCGCTGTCCGCCTAACCGCAGACTCTACCGCACGAACCGAAGGTATGTCCCCGTCAACGGAAAGCTCGCCGGGGGGGTTCCGGACTCGATACTGTAGTTGCCACCCGTGGCTTCAATCGAGGCGACACCGCCAATTGTCGTCGGGGAACTCTGCTTGAACTGCCCGATCGGATAGGCGCTGAAGGAGCCCGTGTTGCGATTGAGCGTTCCAAAATAGCATGCGGTGATCACTCCCGAAGAACGCGAGAGCATCAAGAGGTGGTCTGACTTGGTCGAATCCGTCGAAGGGAACGAGATCATCACGAACTCGGTGAAGTCCTGCACCACGTTGTCGATGTCGGTCCACGGAGCCGTGTATCTGGGAATCTCGACGGAACTGTTTTGCGGGTTGGGCTCAACGACCGTGTAGGTTCCTGCGGTCGTCCCGATGAACGTGCCACCCCGAACTGGGACGAAGTCCAAATTGCGGTCTCGGTCCATGTGAATCTCAAACGTCGTAGACGAGGATCCGCTGAGCCCCACCACGTCGCCCGAGACATACACAAATTGCGCCTGCCCCCCCGCATTCAGCCCTGGGCGAGACGAAAGCTGGCCGATGTCCACTCGGACGCAGTCGCTGAAGAACGCCGGAATCGAGCCCCCGAACAGATCGACGTTGACGAAGTCGAACGCCACGTCATCGAAGATCATTGCGCCTTGGTCTTCGAACACCATAGACTCATCGAAGAACGTTTGAATCGCGGTCGTTCGACCGGCCATGAGTTTGAAGTTGGACGGGACAGTCTTGGTGTGAGGTCCGGGAACGATCGTATTGCCCGGCAGAATGAGTTGCAGAACATTGATACTGAACGAATTGAAGGTCTGGGTGCCAGTCCCCAGAGCGACGATGTCGAGCGGGGTCGAGGTGTACCCGTTGAGTTGAATTCGAGTCGTTGCGAACTCGCTCTGCTGCGCCCCCGCCGAAATCCAGTCGATATCGATCCACGAATCCGGCCCTCGGCCCATCCCGGTAATCATGTGGGCATAAAGGACTCCTGGATCGGCGCTCACGACGATCGAAGGGGGCGTTCCTCCGCCACCGCCACCACCGCCGCCGCCACCACCGCCGCCGCCACCGCCGCCGCCACCGCCGCCACCGCCTCCTCCTCCTCCGCCGCCACCCGACGTGACGGTCCCTCCCCCACCGCAACCGAATGCGGCGAGGGTAAGCAGCGCGGAAAGCACAGCGGCCCAAAAGACGGGCGAAAAGAAGGTTCGCGTTATGCGGGCGAGCATATTGGGATTTTCGGCATCACGGCGAGATCGCTCCAGCGAGGAGGTAGCGCAACCTCGCGCATTTCACAGGAATACCGACGAAATTGCCTCGGCGATCGTCTTGCCCGTTCGCTCGCAGGTCCATAGCGAATCTCGGCTCGGCGGAATCAACCCCTTGCGGATCGCCGAGCCAAGGGCCTTATCGAATTGATCGGGGTCGTGGGGATCGAAGCGCTGCTCGCTCGGGATGATCTCCTCTGCGCATCCGGCATAGATCGAGGTCAGAACGGGCTTCCCGCACAGAATCGCCTCGTTCGCCGTGAGTCCCCACACGTCTTCGAGGGTGGGAAACACCACGAGATCGGCGCTTCGGTACACCGCCGGCATTTGTTCGGCAGCGACGGCGCCGTGAAAGACGAGGTGCCGCAAACCGAGCGACGCCGCCTGCTCCTGCAGCGACTCCGCTTCGGCCCCTCCGCCCACGAGCAATAGGGAGAACTCCGCTCCCCCAGACTGCAACCTCGCGGCAGACTCAATCAGACGATCGACGCCCTTTCGTCGAATCATTTGGCCCGTATAGAGGACCACCGGCTTGGGGTGGACGTCGATCAGCCTCTCTCCCTCCGGCTGGAATTGCCGCCCGTCGACGCAGTTTTGAATCTGGAGCACCCGCTCGCGTGAAACTCCGAGCGACTCCAGGTATTCCGTCGAGGTCTCGCCGTAGCTGATCCATCGCCGAACCCGCCCCACGAACCACTTCCTCCAAGCCCGCTTGCGCCGACTGAGGTTGCGCTCGGTGTGAAGCGTGCCCCCCCACCACACCCACACGGGCCTGCGAAACAGAAACCCATAAAAGAGAGCGGCCAGGGTGCGGAAGCCCATCTCGTTGGAGATCACCGCATGGGGCCGATAGCGAAGTAGCTCGAAGAAATACCCCGGATCGAGATGCAAGTACTGCTGGTCAATCGCGCCTTGTTCGGCTCTTCGGGCAAACCGCAAAGCGAAGCCCCACACCTGCTTCCATCGGCAACTCCGAAATTGGCCGAGGACCCGTTCCCACGACCCTCGGTTGCGTTCTCTGCCCGAAAAGAGCACGAGGGTTTCAAACGCCCCGCCCAGTTCCTCGTAGACCGGGACCCGATACGGAGCGACCATGTTCACGAGGATGGCGAGGCGCTTCCGTCGGACGGGGGGGCTTGGCAGGGGGGTAGGTGCGGACATCGGTTCGGGTTCTGAGCGAACTTGGGGAGTGTATCCCACCGCCGACCTGCCCCAGGCCTCTCGTGGGCAGAACCGAAAGACATACCTGCGAAATCTCGGCTCCATCACGGAACACCCGTGTTGACGGAGCTTCATCATGAAAACCTCTCGAATAACCTTGACAACCGCGATCGTCGCTGGGCTGGCGATGCAGAGCGCGGCTCAAAGTTCTCTTTCCAATTTCGCGGCCAACAGCGCATCGACGCTCAGCCCGGTTTCCTTCACCTGGGGCGGAACGTTCGTTCCCGCCAATTCGGGCGAAGTTACTGCGATGGGGCAGATGCTGCCGTTTGGCGCGCCCGTTCGCCCGCACCTAACGTTGAACGCGCAGCGCATCACTCGAATTAACCAACTGAAAAACACCGATGCGACGATGCAAACGTATTACGCGGGCCTGATCGACCATGTCGATTGGCTGTTGTTGCAGCCCGTGTATACGGTTCAGAACGTGGACTCGCGAATGTCGGAAGAGCGAATTACGGCGCTCGCCCTCGCTTATCGGCTGACGAACAACACAGCTTATGCGGAAAAGGCGCGGCAGTACCTTTCAACGCTCGTCGCGATGCCCGATTGGCGCGCCGAAGCCACAGTGCTCCACGTTTTGGCCGAGTTCACCTCGGCAGCCGCCATCGGATACGACTGGATCTACGACTACTTGACGCCCTCGGAGCGCACCGCCCTTCGAAACGCGATTGTGAACAAGGGCCTCAACGTCGCTTTGGCGCGCTATCGCTCCGGATCGACCCAGCAATGGTGGACCTGGTCGGGCCTGAATATCGCGATGGTCTGCAACAGCGGGTTCATCACTGGCGCACTGGCCATTCGAGACACTGATCCTTCGGTTTCGAGTGAAGTTCTTGCCCATGCTCAGAAGTCGCTGGCGCTGGCGATGGCGAGCCTCAACAACGATGGGGGCTGGATCGAGCACCACGGGTACTGGGTCTATGGCGTGGGCCGTCTGATCCGGGGATTCGATATGCTGGAGACGAGCCTTGGCACCGACCTGGGGCTCGACGCTGGCGGATTCTTGAGCAAGACCGGTTTGTATAAGGTCCTTGCGGGTGGGCGCGGACCTCGGGGAACGGCGTGCTTTGACTTTGGCAACACGTACCCGCTCAACGAAGGCGCACCCGAACTCTATTGGCTCGCTAGCAAGTTCGGCCAGGCCCCGCTAGCCGCCTATCAGAAGACGCTTCATCAAGACGGCCAACTCATCAAGCCGTGGGACCTGATCTGGTACGTCCCGAGCACTTCAGGCGACCTTGCAAACTTGCCCAAGGCGGGCGTGTTCCGCAACAACGCTCAGTTCTTTGCGCGGAACTCGTGGTCGACCGTCGAACCCAACGCGATCGCCTTCAAAGGGGGAGACAACAAGGCCAATCACAACCAGCCCGACATCGGGCACTTTCTCTATGAGTCGCAGGGCGTGAGGTGGTTCCTCGATCTGGGTCGAACCGCCGACCAGCAGCCGGGGCCTGGTGGGAAGTTCTATCGCAACTCCACGCTCGGCCACAACACGCTGAGGTTCAATGAGGGCGAGCAGCCCAGCACGGCCCAAGCGTCGATGATCGCGTTCTCGAACCGAGATGCCAACCAGTTCGGCATCATCGACGGGACCCAGGCGACAGGCGGAGCAGCGGCCCTCTGGAAGAGAGGCGTCGCGCTACGAGGCGGGAGCACCGTCGTCGTCCAAGACGAATGGACCGCCGCGCCCCGAACCCGCGTCGACTGGACCGCCTACACGACCGCGACCCTCGAACCGGGGCCCGGGCGGAAGTCGGTCTACATGACGAAAGACGGCAAGACCGTGACGGTAGCCATCCTGTACCCGCCGACGGTCTCTTTCCAGGTCAGTTCGGGATACATCAAGGCGCCCGAGAGTCCGATTCCTGGACTCAAGAAGGTCACCCTGATGTACCGGCCCACAACGATCTGGAATCGCATGGTGGTCGCGATCATGCCGGGTCGCCGTGCCCTTAGCGACTTCAATTCCGTTCGGCAGTCGTTCCTCGATGACTGGGTGAACGAAGCTAACCTACCCTAACCAAGAACGAGAGGAGCGACGGGGCCGCGTCGAGTTACAGACGCGGCCCTCTTTTTGCGCTATCCGCAGGCGCGGTGGGCCGGGTGAGAATGTAGACCGTCACGGCCGCGCCGATCGTAGGCAGAATCACCCGCACGGGAGTCGAACTCACAAGCCAATGGGTCGAGCCCATACAAACCCAAAGTAAGGTAATCGCAACGATTTTCGTTCGCTTCTTGATGCTGCCGTTGCGATCCCAGTCTGTGAGAGTCGGCCCGGTCACACGGTTGGTGAGTAGCCAAGTCTCCATGCGCTTGTTGCTTCTCTTGAACGCCCACAGGGCCAAAATGAAGAAGAACGTGGCGGGCCAACCCGGAACCACGACCCCGATTCCCCCCATCACCACAAACAGGAGCCCAAGGCCTGCGAACGTGACTCGCGAGACGCTCGAAAGCCAGGCGCCTATGCCGAACTTGGCCCTCATCTCGTCGTCTGCGAAGCGGATTCCCACAGCCTAATTCAACCGCAACCCCGGCACAGGGTGGGCGCTCGGATGTCGGTAACTTGACGAAAATGACGGAATTGGGTTCGCCCCAGCCAAGGCCATGAGGAGACGCCCCCTTACCTACCGGTAAACTTCCGCCATGCTGCGTCCCCCGCTCAAGAGGCCCGGCCAGGTTCTGCGCGACCTCATGTCCCTCGGCACCGTGCTCGCTCCCGGCGTTTTCAGCGCGCTTTCGGCACGCGCCGCCCACGCTGCGGGCGCAAAAGCGCTCTACCTTTCGGGCGCGGGAGTCACCAATAGCCTCCTCGCCGCACCCGATATCGGTCTGCTGGGACTCGACGAAATGAGCGCCCAAGCGCGATTCGTGACTCAAGCCGCCCCTCTGCCAGTCATCGCGGACGCCGACACAGGGTATGGCGAGGCCTGGAACGTCGCAAGAACGGTGGTCGAACTCGAACGGGCGGGCCTAGCGGGGATCCACCTCGAGGATCAGGTCAACCCTAAACGGTGTGGCCACCTCGACGGAAAGCAGATCGTCCCAACAGGTCAGATGGTCTCGAAGGTGCGGGCCGCTGTGGACTCGAAGTCCGACGATTCGTTTCTGATCGTCGCACGGACGGACGCGCGCGGCGTCGAGGGACTCAGCCAAGCGATCGACCGGGCGCGCGCGTATGTCGACGCCGGCGCGGACATGGTCTTCCCAGAAGGACTCGAATCCGAATCCGAGTTCGAAGCGTTTCGCAGCGCGTTCGATGTGCCGCTTTTGGCCAACATGACCGAGTACGGAAAGACTCCCCTCCTCCCCCTTTCTCGGTTCCAATCACTTGGGTACAATTTGGTTATCTTTCCGATGTCGGCCTTTCGCGTAATGCTGAGGTCGATGTGCGAAGCGTACGAAGAGTTGATTCGATCTGGCTCTCAAGCCGCTCTTCTTGAGCGAATGAAGACGCGGAGCGAACTCTACGAACTCATCGAGTATGCCGAGTACACGAAGCAGGATGCGCTCTGGTCCGGCTCGGGACCGACAGAAGACAATTGAGTTGGGCGCACGTCTCCCCCAAAGAAGCGGTGACCCAGCAAACTGGAACGGGCAAGAGTCTGGTTTCCCGTTCCACAAGCGTAAGCCAGATTAAGGATTGTAGAAACCATGGCAGCGACCACCTACCCGAATTACAGCCCCGGTCTTGAAGGCGTGATCGCGGGGATCAGCAAGATTTGCGATATCGACAGCGACAAGAGCCTTCTCATCTACCGAGGTTACAACGTACAAGACCTCGCCGAATATGGTAGCTTCGAGGAGACCGCTTACCTGCTCCTTCACGGCGACTTGCCGACCGCGGCTCAACTTGAGACCTTCAAAGAAACCCTGCGAGGCGAGCGCGGAGTTCCGTCGGAAATCTACACGGTGCTGCGGGCGATGCCCCGCGACACGCATCCGATGGACCTTGCGAAAGTCGCCTTCGCGGCTCTTGCGCCCCACGACCCCGATTACACCAACGGCGACCACGATGCCAACGTCCGCAAGGCGACGCGCATCGTCGCCAAAGCGCCCAGCCTCGTAGCGGCCGCGCACCGGATTCGGACCGGAAAGGACCCGATCGAACCGAGTTCATCACTCGGCCATGCGGCGAACTTCCTGTACATGATGGAGGGCAGCGAGCCCGACGATTACACGGCGAAGGTTATGGACGCCTCGCTCACGCTGTATGCGGAACACGGGTTCAACGCCTCCACGTTCGCCTGCCGCGTGACCGTCGCCACGCTCAGCGACCTCTACAGCGGAATCGTGAGCGGGATAGGCACCCTCAAGGGACCCTTGCACGGCGGCGCCAATGAAGAGGCGATGAGGATGCTGATCGAAATCGGCGACCCTGCGAACGCCGAGCACTGGATTCGAGACGCTCTCGCGCAGAAGAAAAAGGTCATGGGATTCGGCCATCGCGAGTACAAGAAGGGCGATAGCCGTGCGATGTACCTGACCCGAATCGCCAAGGACATCGGCCAGCGCAAGGGCAACACCAAGTGGGGCGAAGTCGCTGACATCCTCGAAAGGGTCATGCTCGACGAAAAGAACCTGCACCCGAACGTGGACTTCCCCGCGGCATACGCTTACTATTTGCTCGGCATCCCGATCGACCTCTACACCCCGATCTTCGTAATCGCGCGGGTGTCGGGCTGGAGCGCGCACGCCATTGAGCAACTGGACAACAACCGCCTGATTCGCCCGACCTGCATCTACGAAGGCTCCGGTCTGCGAGATTGGGTCGCCCTGGGCGATCGGAACTAATCGGTCCTCGATTCGCGGACCTTCCTCCAACGGCCACCCTACGCAATAGGGTGGCCTTTTTCATTACTGAGGGGGGTTGGGATGAAATGCGGCGAAATTGTTGGACACCTTCATCGCGCCTCCTTTGTTGGGCGAGATTCGAATTGGTCGGGGCTCATGTACTCGAGGCTTGAGTGCATGCGCTGTTGGTTGTAGATTGCATCGATGAAATGCTCCAGCGATGCTTGGGCTTCGAGGAAGGACCCATAGCGGTTGCGGTCGACTTCTTCGAGCTTCACGGTCCGAAAGAAGCTTTCCATGTGGGCATTGTCGCGCGGTTTTCCGGGAGCGGAGAAGCTGGTTTTGCCGCCTGCGTCGCGGATGAGCCTCATGTATCCGGAGGCGGTGTAGGTCGAGCCTTGGTCGGAGTGGTGAATCCAGCCGAGGTTCGGTTTGCGGGTTTGCAGAGCCTTCAAGAGGCAATCGCGCACCAGGGCTTCGTCGTTTCGGCGCGAGAGGTGCCAGGCCACCGCTTTGCGCGAATACAGGTCCATGAGGGCGGCCAGGTAGAGCGGCCCCGAGTCGGTGCGCACCCGCGTGGTGTCGGCGACCCAGATCTGGTTGGGGGCCGAGGCGCTGAGGCCCTTGAGCAGGTTGCCTGCCCGGCGATCCCGAGCGCCCGGCCGGGTCACCCCGCGGCTGCGCGGCCTTCGCGCCATCAGCCCGTGCTCGCGCATGAGCTTGCGAACTGCATACTCGCTGACCGCAACGCCCTCGAGCTGAAGCGCGCGCCGAACCCGGCGGTAGCCGTAACCCAGGAACAAGACCACCAGCCTCTCGATCGCCAACAGCAACTCGGGACGCGATTTCTGCCTCTGCGGAGCGTACACCAGAGAGCGAGATATGCCCACCAATTGGGACATGCGGTGAACCGAAAGGGACGGAAACTCCGGGCGAAGAGCGCGAATCATGGCTGCCTTTTCTCCCGGAGTTCCTCCCCTTTTTTTAGTGCGGCCTTCAAAAACTCGATCTCTAAAGCCTGACGACCCACGAGCGCTTCCAGCTCCTTCGTACGGTCCAGCACCATCCCCGAACCCGAACGCCCGGAATTCGGAAACGCATCCGAACCCAAGACCTTGAACTGGTCCACCCAACGATCCAGCATCCCCGGAGACAAACCATGCTCCCGGCACACCTGAGCCTTTGACCGCAAGCCAGAAACGATCTCCTGGCATATGCCTAACTTGAACTCACGACTGAAACTACGGCGAGACACCATCCTATTTTCTCCTGACAGAACAAGTAGGTGTCCACAAATTTCGCCGCAGTGCAGTCCCTCACCCCCTGGCCTCTTCTGCCACGGAAGGGCGATGGCGAAGCTGGGATGAATCTCTCAGCACTATTCTGCCGTGGACGGGCGAGGGGGAAGTTGGTATGAATCGCAACGGCTGAAGCGAATGCGGATGCGCAACGCGCTCATCGCCCCTGCTAGCCCTTTCCCCGGGGAGGCCGACGAGAGAGTCGATCGCCTTGGCGCCAACGGAGCACGCGCCCTCAGGAAGGGAGGCGGTTGGCGGACTTACCAATCGTTGATCTGGAACAGGACGCTTTGTTTGCAGTCGTCGCTATAGGGGCAGGCGGCGAGCGCAGACTCCTTGAGGCCGCAACTCGTATACTTGGATGCGCCGTCAGCGAACACCGTCGCAACGTTCTCAAACCGCTCACGGAGCCTTTGGGCGGCAACGAAATTCGCTCCCGACGAAATCCCCACGCAGATTCCAAAGGTCGAAGCGAGGTGTTGAGCGGCTTCACTCGCTTCGGCGGTGCTCACGACTTGCACTTCATCGATCAGAGGATGAAGTCCTCCCTTGCCATCCGAAGCAAGATCAGGCAGAAAGCCGTCACCGATCCCGTAAATGCCATGCGGTCCGTTGGGACCTCCCGACATGACGGCTGCTTCCGCGGGTTCGACCGCGACGATTCGGGTGTTGGGGTTTTGCTCTCGGAGGGCCTGTGCGACGCCGATGAGGGTGCCCCCTGTTCCGACCCCTGCGACAAAGGCGTCGAACGGGTGGCCCGCTTGCTCGATCAGCTCCGCGCCCGTGCCGATCCGATGCGCCTCCGCGTTAAGCGGGTTGGCGAACTGGTCGGGATTAAAGATGCCGGGCAGGGTGCTTGCCATCTCGTCCCGTATGGCGGCGGCCTCGAGGAACCCCCCTTCTTTGGAGCACAGCACGAGCTCCGCGCCCAAGGAGAGGATCGTCGCCTTCCGCTCGTCGGTCATGTGCTCGGGCATGACGATCGTGACGGGGTAGCCCTTGCGTGTGCCGTGGTAAGCCAGTGCGATCCCGGTATTGCCGCTTGTGGCCTCCACGATCCGCATCCCCTTTCTGAGGAGCCCGAGTCGCTCGCTCTCGTCGAGAATGTAGGTTGCAATTCGGTCCTTGATGCTGCCGGTGGGTTGAACGCACTCCAGCTTGACCTTGACGCCCCCGACCGTGATCAGCGGAGATCGAACCGGCAGCTTCCGTTCATCCTGCAAGATCACTCGCCCGCCCCTCGTCGGATATCGAGCGCAAGGCGAGGCACGTTAAAGTGCGTCATTTCGTATATTGTCAGCAACATTTCCCGCCGGGCGTATGACCGATGTCAGGAAACGGACATTCCTATCAGGAAAACACCCCCAACGATCGAGCCACGAGGCAATCTCCGCATCGATCATTCTCTTCAGGGTCCACGCATAATTACGGGTTTTGCGGGCTGTTATGCTGAGGATGCCGTACAATGACCTCAGTACCCGGTCAGGCAATGCTGCCGGGAGTTGAGAGATAGGAGGTGGGGCAGAATGGGCTCCAATTACAGATCTTTGGTGGGTCGCTTGGTAGCCGTGGGGCTGATCGGCTTGGTGGCCGGTAGCGCTTTCTCAGACGTGCTGATTTCCAACATGCCTGGGAACGATGGCTCTCAGAGCGCAGCGATCAACAACTTGAGACGTAAGGCGATGGCGTTCACGACCCCGGCGGGCTTGCCTTATACCATCACATCGGTGATTACGAGGCTCAATGCGAATCCAAATGCAGCGCCGGTTCTCGAGCTACACGGGGACACCGGATCGAACCTTCCCAGCGGAGCGTTCCATACGTTTACGAACCCAGGAGCTTTCGGGACGGGGATCCAGAATTACACGTTTACAGGAAACGTGGCTCTTGCGGCGAGTACGAAGTATTGGCTGGTCATGTACCAGCCGGCAGCTACGACCCCGTTCGATTGGAAGGCTAGCAGCCCGGCACAGACTCCCACTGGCCTGGCAACGCATGCGGGTTCGTTGTTCACGACCAATGGCGGCACGTCGTGGTCGAGCAGCAGCATCCTCACGAGTTATGAGATTCAGGCGACCGCAGTCCCTGAGCCAGCCACCTTGGCAGCGCTTGGACTTGGGCTCGCCGCTGTGATTCGCCGCAAGAAGCGGTGATCTGAGGAGTCTCAAGGCTCACGAACACAAGGGGCTTCCCGGCTTGATCGCCTGGAAGTCCTTGTTGTTTGGTAAGACAGAGTGAATCGCGCCTGCGCCTAGTAGCTCCAGCCTGATCGATAGGTTGGGCGGATGAGGTCGTCGAACTCAGAGGTGCCTTTCACCTTTAGGCTCGCTGCGTCCCATTCGAGCCGACGCCCGCTCGCCCAGACCGCCAGATTGCCGAGCAGCACGAACTCGGTCAACGGGCCGGAATAGGTGGCGATGTTCGACCTAGCTTGAGGGCCTCCGAGAATCGCGCGGGCGAACTCGGCCATGTGGCCGGGCGACTTTTCATACTCCACCTCCGGCATTTGACCGCCGACGACTTGGTAGTTGCCCCCGTACTCCGTGTCGCTGTAGAGGGTGGCGCGTTCCATGACGATCACTGCGCCGTTTCCACCGAACGGACGCCCCGGCACGAGGTCTTGAGGGGGGCGCTTGCCGCCATCGTACCAATGCACGGTGAGCGGCGGTCTCGACCCTCGCTGTCCGAATTCGTACTTCACATGCGACCACGAAGGGTAGCTGTCCTGATTGTGGCCGCTCGTCTCCGCAGAAATCGCAACCGGGTCGATGAGATCGAGGGCCATGAAGGGCAGGTTCATGCAGTGGCAGCCCATGTCGCCGAGGGCGCCGCTGCCGAAGTCCCACCAGCCTCGCCAAGAGAACGGATGATAGCCCTTGGCGAAATGCCGCACGGGCGCGGGCCCAAGCCAGACGTTCCAGTCGACGTTTTCGGGCTTCACTTCTGGCATCGGCCGGGCGACGCCTTGGGGCCACCATCCGCCCGATCGATCGGTCCAGCAATGCACTTCCTTCGCTGCGCCGAACGCCCCGCTCCGAATGGCGGCGGCGGTCTTTCTGAGATCATCGAGCGCGGTTCCTTGGTTGCCCATTTGGGACGCCAGGCCGGTTTTTCTTGCCATCTCAGTCAGCCTTCGAGCTTCGCTGATCGTTCGCGTGAGGGGCTTCTCGCAGTACACGTGCATCCCCGCTTCCATGGCGAGCAGAGATGCTGCCGCGTGGTTGTGGTCGGGGGTGCTGACGATGACGGCGTCGACCTTGCCTTGCATCCGGTCGATCATATACCGGTAATCCTGGAATCGCGCGGCATCGGGGTGCTCCGCTGAGCCCTTATCCACTTGCGAGAGGTCGGCATCGCACAGGGCGACTACGATTCCGAACGGAAGCGCGGCTTCGCGTCCGCTCCAACCCTTCCCGCCGACTCCGATGACTCCGAATCGGATTTTGTCCTTTTGCCGCAGGTTCTTGGCAAAGGCGAACGGGCCAAGGCCGAGGGCCAGGGCACCCGCAGCGCCTGTCCTGAGGACATCCCGGCGCGAAGGAACGGACATTGAGGAAGAGGGCGAGGTCTTGGCGTGACGTTTCGACATGAACAGGTCTCCAACTCTTGATTCTGCCTGGTTGTGGGAAGCTCCTGCTTCGAATTTGTAAAGTGCGCTTGGACTTGTTCAGCGACCGATTCGGGCAGACAGAGCCCTTGCTCAGACGATGAAGTCAACAGCCCCCTTGAGGGGCATTGCTTTCGGTCGCATGGCGAAGCAAGTATTAATGCTGGTTTTTGAAGCAAATGTAGCACGTTTTGAAGAGAAACGTTCTAAGTTGTATTTGAATTCTTCCGCTGGTGCATCGCCGGTGGTTTTGCGAGGAAGGGAAAAATGAAAAACTCCTCGGCCTACTGGCCGTCACTTCTGCGGCGTCGTTTGGCACAGCAGCCGTCTACTTCCACGCTTCGGTTGGAATCGATAGCATGGACGAGTATGGGGACCCGGACAATGTGGTCCACTTGGTCGATCTTGGCGGCGAGAACCCCGTCACCGTGAATTCGGTCGCGTGGGACGTCGATCTGTTCGCTGATTCCCCTAGCTACCTTTCGGAAATCTCCGTCGCCATCATGCACACAGGTCTGAGCGGCTTCACGCTTACACCTGGAACGGGCGACAACTTTCCTGGGTCGGACACATACACAGGTGGTCCCGACGCGTTCGGGCTCGTTCTGCCTGATGGATTCCTTCGACTCGAGTTCTTCGAGTGGTATGACGACTACATTAACGATTGGGACGGCGTTTGGGAGGATGGGGGTCTGACTTTCGACTACACCGTCGTTCCCGAGCCCGCTTCGATGATCGCGCTTGGCGCAGGCTTTGCCGCAGTCATGGCTCGCCGACGCCGCAAGTAGGTTCGGACCACCGACCTTAGGTCTTCGGATCGCCCGTCCGGCGCTCAACGCTGGGCGGGCAGTTCTTGCCAAGGGATCAGGCTGCCTCCGTGAGTTCGGAAGAGGGCATTGCGAGATCGCCCGGATGTCCCCGCCACCATACATACACCTGTCGAAGCTCGGGTTCGGCCCGAAGGAACGCCTTCACCACCGCCGGATCGAAGTGACTCCCGGACAGGCGAACGATCTCGTCCTTGGCTTCGTCCCAAGCCCAAGCTTTCTTATACCTGCGGCTCGAATGGAGCGCGTCGAGAACGTCGGCCAACGCCACGCAGCGGGCTTCCACCGGAATCTGCTCGCCCGAAAGTCCCCCTGGATACCCCTTCCCATCCCATCGCTCGTGGTGGCGCAGCGCGATGTTTCTTGCGACCTCCATGAGCTTGGACTTCGGGTCTTTGAGGATTTCGCCGCCGATCACAGTGTGCTGCTGCATCTGCTCCCGCTGCTCCTGGGAGTAGATCCCTTCAAACCGAACCAAATCGTCGTCGATGCCGATCTTGCCGATGTCGTGCAAGGCCGCCGCTTGGGAGATATGCGAGCACGCTTCCGGCGCGAGTCCCATGGTCTTGGCCAGAATGCCTGAAACTTGCGCGACGCGAAGCACGTGCGTTCCCGTTTCGTCGTCCCGCCACTCGGCAGCGGCGGCCAGCCGTTGAAACACCTCGCGTTCAGCTTCGGCTCGTTGCCGCTCCTTGTTGAGAACGCTGACCGTGAGTTTGTATACGAGCAAGAAGGCAAACACACCCGCTAGTGTCACATAGGCGATCCCTTTCGCCATTTGAATTGAAGCGATGCCTTCGATGCTCTTGCCCAACAGAACGGCTGCCCGGTCGGAGAAAACGATCCAAAGCGTTCCCAGCAGGGTGTGGACGAGCGCGACCTTCAGCGCGAGCGCGGTCGCTCGCCCTTTTACGGAGTTGTGGGCGTACAGAATCAAGTGCGGCTCCCCCGAAAACCTGTGTTTTGGACAGGCTCCGACTTAATCTTTGGCTGATAGGGTGGCGATTCTCAGGACTATGGTCCAACGATGTAGGGGGACATCCCGAGGATCGCTAGAGATTTGGGCCATGCAAGGTTCGAGGGACGAACTCCCTTCTTGAACCCCCCGAAACCAAAGGGGGACGGCGCGTACTCGCCCACGAAGCTCACGTCGGCGTGCGCGGGGACTTCGAGCCCCAGCGCGTAGTACGCCGAATTGATCAGCAGCCGCCGGAGGTGGTCGTCGAGCAGGTCCTGCGCAGCCCCCATCGTGCAAGTCAGAGCCCACGTTCGAAGGCCGAGCTCGTGCTCGACCTCACGCACCCATACGACCGGCATCATGGGGTCATTGACGGCCTGCTCCGTGCCGCGAGATGGGGTCTTTCGAGCGGTCGATGGGGGCGAGGTAGGCGACATTCCCTCTAGAACCTGGCCCCGCACCAACACCTTGGCGTCCGCTGGGGGGTGGGCCTCATAGACGTCCGACGGGCCGAACATGGCGCCGACGCCGTTCAAGACGGGGTGGTTGCCGACGGGAATCCCTCGTGTCGCCTGCTTTCCGTGAGCGCCCCAATGGGAAACCCACGTCTCGCCGAGAATTGCTCGCCCAAATCCACCGGGCCACGTCGTACTGCGCCATCCGTATCGCTCGTAAGGGCCACCAGTGAAGTCGAACGCGTGCGTCGAGGTGCGAAGCGCCACCAACGGCTTCCCTCGGCGAACATAGTCGTCGAAGCGCTTCATTTGGGAATCGGGCCACCGCCGGAACCGAAGCTGAAGGAAGCAGAGGTCGGCCGAATCGAGCGCCTCCATCCCCGGTTGGTTGTCTTGGACTTCGGGGTCGATCGTTCCGTCTTTGGCCTGAGAAAAGAGCACGGTACACCGGAAACCGTGCCGGAAGGCAAGAATCCGGGCGAGCTGGGGAAGTCCCTCTTCGGAGCGGTATTCCTCGTCGCCAGCAAGGAACACGATGTTCTTTCCGAGTCCAGGCCCCGACTTGCCCACGTAAACGAGGGATTCCTGACGGGGAGAGTCCGTCAGCAAAGCAACGGATAGGAGCAGGGCAACCATGATTCTGGGGCCGAACGCCCCAACCCCTCGGGCTGTCGGCCAAGGACTGGCGGAGGGTGGAGTCGATCGATTCGACGCCACCCTCTCACCGGCGCTAGAACGGAGAGTCGGGGAAGTAGTAGTTCGCCGCGTTGGAAGGCTCGATGAGTTCGACGTCGATCTTCACGTGCCTAGGCATAAAGGGTCGAATCCTGTCGAGTTGGCCATCTCGCAGGTTGGCTACGGCAAGGTGGATCCCCGTCGCGATCATCGAGGGCGGATAGGTGATGTCGGCTGGATATAGCGGGTCGCCGTCCATCACTCGCTTGACGATGGTCTTCTTTCCCGCTCCGCCGAGCATCCAGAGGTCGGTACGCCCCGCCTCTTTGAGCGCCCTTTCGATGCCCTCGGCCATGTCGTCGTCTTGCGCCCAAATCGCGTCGATCTTCTGGCCCGCAAACTCGACGAGGATCGTCTCGGCGTCGTTGAAGGCCTTTTCCGCGTTCCAATTGGATTGCTGTCGCTTCAGAATCTTGATCCCGGGGTTGGCTCCGAAGACCTCCATCGCCCCAGCAACGCGATCGTCGTTGACCGTTGAGGTCGCTCCCTCAAAAACCAAGAGATTGCCCTGGCCGTTCAGCTTGCCCACGACGTATTCGGCGGACTTCCTTCCGAACGCCACGTTGTCCCCTTCGACGAAGAGGTCGGCGATGGCAGGGTCTTTGAACCCGCGGTCGACGCTGACGATGTACACGCCCTGGTCTTTGGCTTGCTTTCCGATCCCGTCGAGCGGCCCGCTTTCATGACAGAGGATCACGAGCGCGTCGGGCTTCTGGGCGAGCATGTTTTCGACCTGGGTCCGCTGCTGCTCGACGTTGTCCGCCTTCTGGTAGAGCCACGTGATGTCGGGGTACATCTTCTGAACCTCTTCGGCCCAGTAATTGACCCCTGCCGTCCATCCATGGTCGCCGCTGGGGATGGAAATCGCGACGGTCAGCTTTTTCGCGACTCCGCCGCCACCGCCCGCTCCCGCGCCGGTTCCCCCCTGCGAGCATCCCACCAGCCAAGACGCGAGGATCGCGCCCGCCACTATGAAGAATAAGGTCCGAATCCGCATGAGCACCCTCCGGGTTCGATCTCAGGTTCGGTCGCTTTGACCGCGCTGAATCAGAACCGCGATCAATATAATGACACCTTGCACGAAATCCTGCCACTCGCTGGGTACGTTCATGAGGATGAGCAGGTTCGTGATGACGGCCAGGATCATCACGCCTACGACCGTTCCCCAGACTCGCCCTTTGCCTCCGCTCAGCCGGGTGCCCCCGATGACCACGGCGGCGATCGCGTACAGTTCGTAAAAAACGCCGGTTTGCTGGGAAGCGACGGAGTTGAACCGCATGCCTTGGACGATGGCGGCAAGGCCGACGCACAGGCCCATCAGCGTGTAAACGCGGAGCCGCACCGCTCGCGGGTTGATTCCGCTGTACACCGCAGCCCGCTCGTTGGCGCCGACCGCGACGACATGCCTTCCGAAGGCGGTTCGGCGCACGAGAAACCCGATCGCCAGCGCCACGACCGCAAACAGCACGATCCCCCAAGTGACCTCGACGGGCTGGCCGTTCGGCATTTGGGTTCCTGGAATGGGGATCCCGAGATGGCCGAGGCCATCGAACACGTCGCCTTTGGCGGTGATTTGTCCGCCTTCCGCGACGACCTTCGTCAACGACCGGAAGGCGACGAGGCCACCCAGGGTCGCGATGAAGGGGGCTACCCGCCCGAACGTGATCAGCACACCGTTGAGGGCGCCGATTGCCGTTCCGGTAGCGAGGATCGCCGCAAGGGCGAGCGCGACGGCTGTCGCTTGGTTCGCACCGGAGTCGATCTGGGAGTTGAGAAGCTTGATTCCAACTGCGGCCGCCAGAGCCAACGCGCTGCCGACGGAGAGGTCGATGCCCGAAGTCATGATCACCAGCGTCATGCCCACGGCGATGATGCCGACGGCTGCGTTCTGGTTGACGATGTTGCGGATGTTGACGGCCGTCAGGAACGTCTCGCCCTTGAAGATCGCGGCGATCAGAAGTAGCAGGACAAACGCCACCACGACGCCGTAGTTCTGAAGCCACGCGCCGACCCGGTTCACGCGGCCTCTACCCCCGCAGCGTACGCCATAATCCGCTCCTCGCTGACCTCCGCGCCCGCGAGTTCGGCCACCACGCGTCCTTCCCGCATCACGTAGGTTCGACCGCAGAGTCCGACGATTTCAGGCAACTCGCTCGAAACGAGCAAGCAAGCCATGCCTTGCTGAGCGAATTCGTGGATCAAGTTGTAAAGCTCGCGTTTGGCGCCCACATCGACTCCACGAGTGGGTTCGTCGAGGATTAGAACCCGTGGCTCGGCTTCGAGCCACTTGGCGATGGCGACCTTCTGCTGATTCCCGCCGCTGAGGTAGAGGATCGGCTGCGTAGGATCGGGAGCGCGGATATCGAGCCGTTCCTTCCAACGGTCGAACACGCGTTTTTCGGCGCGCTCATCGAGAGTCAACCTGGAGACCTTGGTAAGCGTCGCGAGGGTCGTGTTCTCCACGACGCTCATTTCGAGGACGATGCCCGCGTCTTTGCGATCTTCGCTCACGTACGCTACGCCGACGTTCGCTGCGTGCCTTGGCGATCGGGGGGAGTAACTGGAACCCGCGACCCGCAGGGTGCCGACGGCCGGGCGGAGGCCAACGATGGCCTCGCAGAGTTCGGTCCTTCCCGACCCAACGAGCCCCGCGATCCCCACAATTTCGCCGGGCCGAAGTTGGAGCGATGCGCCGTACACCGCGCCCGGCACGTTGAGGTCCTGTACCTCGAGGATCGGCGAGGCGTCGGGAGCGGGGAGCTTCTGGGGAAACATATCGCCCAGCGAGCGCCCCACCATTCGGTCGGCAATTTCGGACTGCGTGAGTTCACCTGCCTCGACGGTACACACAAGCTTGCCGTCGCGGAGTACCGTCACGCGGTCACAAATCGCTTCGACCTCGGCCAAGCGGTGGGAGATGTAGAGGACCGTGACCCCCTGGCCCTTGAGTTCCCGGATGAGCGCGAAAAGGGACTCGGTTTCCAACTCCGTGAGCACCGCGGTCGGCTCGTCCATGATGAGGATGGAGGCTTGGTGCGAAAGCGATTTCGCGATTTCGACGAGTTGTTTCCCGGCGATGGAAAGCTTGCCGACCGCGATGTCGGCGGGGAAACCGGCCTTGACGCGGTCGAGCAGGGCTTGGGCTCGCTCGATGGACTCGGCGCGCCGCACGATGCCCCACCTAGCCCGTTCGCTCCCGAGAAACACGTTGTCGGCCACCAATAGGTCGTCGATGACATCGAGTTCTTGATGGATCATGGCGATCCCCAGCGAGAGCGCATGGCGGACGCCTTCGAGCTGGACCTCGCGGCCATCGAGGAGGATGCGTCCTGATGTCGGCTGCTGAAGACCTGCGAGGATCTTCATAAGCGTGCTCTTTCCCGCTCCGTTTTCACCGACGATCGCGTGGACTTGGCCCGCGGCGAACGAGAGGGAGACGCCATCCAGCGCGCGAATCGCCGGGAATTGCATCACCACGTCGCGCACTTCGAGCGTCGGCATGGGAGCTACCTTACCCCGACCGCACCCGGCTTATCGCTTGACGAACTGGAAGCCGCGGCGGGCCTTCTTGAAACCGTACTTCTTGCGCTCTTTCACTCGTGGGTCGCGGGTCAGAAAGCCCTCGGCCCGGAGCGATTTGCGGAGGTTCTCGTCCATCTCGACCATCGCCCGAGCGATTCCGAGGCGAACGGCGCCGGCTTGGCCCGTGGTGCCTCCGCCTTTCGCGGTCGCCACAACGTCGAATTTGCCCATCAGCCCCAGCTCTTCGAACGGGCTCCGTACGAGGATCTCCAGGACCGGCCGTCCCAGGTACGACTTGTACTCTCGTCCGTTGATGACGATGTTGCCTTCACCGGGCTTGAGCCACACCCGCGCGATCGCGCTCTTCCTTCGTCCCGTTCCGTAGTACCTTTCCGATTGGGTCTTCGATGTCTTGGCTGCCATAGGTTGCTGTTTCCGTGTTATCTTCCGATCTTGAGGGGCTCCGGCGACTGCGCTTGGTGCGGGTGGTCGGGCCCTGCGTAAACTTTGAGTTTCTTGATGATCTGCCGGCCGAGCCGGGTCTTGGGGGTCATGCCCCAGATCACCTTTTCGACGAGCTTGACGGGTTTGTCGGCGAGCATCTTCCCGCGTGTGGTCGAGCGGAGTCCGCCTGGCCAGCCAGTGTGGTGATGGAGGAGTTCTTCTTCCTTGTTGCCCGTGAGCGCCACCTTTTCGGCGTTGACCACGATCACGAAGTCTCCGCAGTCCATGTTGTAGGCGAACATGGGCTTGTGCTTGCCTCGCAATACCTGCGCGACCTGGGCGGCAAGACGCCCGAGGGGAACACCGTCGGCGTCCACCACGTACCACTTGCGCTCAATGTCGCTTTCCTTTACCACTGTCGTTCGGTTCATGTTGTTGACCTTATTTCGTTCGAATCGTCATTCCACGTTGTCAGGCTGATCGGGATCGTCTCGGAATCGGATGTCGTAGAGGGGGCGCGTATACCTAACTCGCATGAGGGTCAGGCCCTTCGCGGGAAGGACAGGCGGAAGGTGTCCTTCGCCCCGCAAAAGCTGGCGAGCGTCTTCGGCGCCGCGCTTGCCACGGCCCACCTCGAGCAGGAGACCTGCGATCCTCCGCATCATCCCTCGGAGGAAGGCCGTGCCCACCACATCGATCCGCACCTCGTCCCCAACCTGGGATACTTCGACCGAGCGAAGTTCTCTGACGCAATTCCGAATTGCTGGATCGAGCTCCGCGGTGAAGCTGCGAAAGTCGTGCTCCCCGACGAGTTCCCCTGCCGCAGTCCGCATAGCTGAGAGGTCGAGAGTTCGCCCCAACCAGTGCGCGTATCGGTCTGCGAAGGGGTCCCTGTCGCCTGTAGCGATCCGGTAGCGATACCGTCGATCGCTCGCGCAGAACCTGGCGTGAAACCTTGGGCTCACGTAGGCCGCCCTGCAAACCGCCACATCGGGAGGCAGGATGCGGTTGAGCGCCTGAGTCCAACGAGCAGGTTCGATCGGCGTCGCTGTGTCGAAGTGGCAGACTTGGCCCTTCGCATGGGCGCCGCTATCCGTCCGACTTGCCCCTACGATCTCTGTATCCTCGCCCGAGACCCGGCGAACAGCCTCTATCAACGTGCTCTGAACGGTTCTCCGTCCAGCTTGTGCGGCCCAGCCGCAGAAATCGGTTCCGTCGTAAGCGACGGTCAGTTTGATCCTTCTAGTCAAGGAGTTCGAGCACGGCGGTCGGCGCGGCATCTCCCCTGCGCCTTCCGGTCTTCACGATCCTCGAATACCCGCCTTCGCGCTTCTTGTACTTGGGCGCCACAACGTCGAAGAGGTGCTTGACCAAGTCCTCACCGTTGATCAAGCTCCGGCGGATGAGGATTTCGTTCTTTTCGTAATCGGTCTTGCCGGCGAGGGCGCGCTCGGGTCGAGGACTGCTGGTGGAGTGTCCGACGAGGAGCCGTCGCGCTTGCCTTCGGGCGGCGAGGGTGTCTTCTTTTCCGACCGTAATGAGCCGCTCGACGAGTCTCTGGGTCTCCTTGGCCCTGCCCAGAGTCGTGTGGACGAACCCGTGGCGGATGCACTGCCGCACGAGGTTGGTCAGAAGCGCCTTCCGCTGGTCGCTGGGAAGGCCGAGTTTTCTACGATCGACTTTGTGTCTCATCCGTGTTGGTCCCTATCAATCGTCGAATTCGTCGTCCATCAACTCGATGGCGCGATAGCCGCCCTTCGAGGGCTTGAGTTCGATTCCGTTTTCGGCGAGTTTGTCTCTGACTTCGATCAGCGACTTCTTGCCAAATCCTCGGATGCTGGTGAGGTCGGCTTCGGTGGCTGTGGCCAGCGCGCGGAGCGTCAAGAGGCCCGCCCGCCGCAAGCAGTTGAAGGTCCTCTGGCTGAACTCGAGTTCCTCGATTCGGATGTCCGGGATGTTCGACAGTTCGGGCGAATCGGTCTCGTCGAGCAACATATCCGAATCGAACCCCGCGTTACCGAGGTCAGTAAACATTCGGAAACAACGTTCGAGGATGTGCGCGGCCTGAGAAACCGCGTCGTTTGGGGACACGGCGCCGTTCGTGGTCACTTCGATCACGAGCCTTTCATAGTCGGTCCGCATCCCGACGCGGGTCTGCTCGACGACGTAGTTCACCTTGCGAACGGGCGTGTATTGCGCACCCATCGTGAGTACCCCGATGATGCCTTTGTACTTGTCTTGCTTTTCGGGGAGGACGTACCCGTTGCCCCATCCGACATACATTTCGACCGAAAGCGAGGAACCCTTTTCGGAAAGCGTGAGCAGGTAGTGCTCCGGGTTCATGATCTCCACGCCGTCGGGACACTTGATGTCGGCGCAGGTTACGACTCCCGGGCCCTTGACATCGAGCCGCAGGGTCTTGTCCTCTTGCGGCGGGCCGTCGTCCACGTTGAGCTTGATGGCGACGTCCTTGAGGTTGAGAAGGAACTGCGTCGTGTCTTCCTTGGCGCCTGGGATTGCGGCGAACTCGTGAAAGACCTTGTCGATCTTGCAGGCGCTGATGGCCGCGCCCTGGATCGAGCTGAGCATCACCCTGCGCAGGGCGTTGCCGATCGTTTGGCCGTATCCTCTTTCGAGCGGTTCGAGAACGAACGTTCCCGATTCTGTGGTGAGTTCGAGCGTGGTGATGTGCGGCATGTTTCTGTTTACGGTTGGCTACGATTCAAACAGCGATGTGTCAAACGCGCCGACGCTTGGGCGGCCGGCATCCGTTATGGGGAAGCGGCGTCATATCTGAAATGGAAGTGACATCGAGGCCGGCAGCCGCGAGGGAGCGGATGGCGGTCTCACGTCCGGAGCCGGGACCCGACACCCTGACCTCAACTCTCTTCATGCCATGCTCCAGTGCCTTGCGGGCGCACTGTTCGGCTGCAACTTGCGCTGCGAACGGAGTGCCCTTTCGGCTTCCTTTGAAGTTGCACGCGCCCGCGCTGGACCAACAAAGAACGGCCCCCGTCGGGTCGGTGATCGAAACGAGGGTGTTGTTGAAGGACGATCGGATAAAGGCGATCCCTTCGGATACCTGCCTCCGCTCCTTCGATTTGCTGCTTCGGGTCTGCTTTCTCGCCATGGGTTCTGTGTCTTGTGACTGGTTCGAGCCGCGCCTTGAGGGGAAGCGGCCCAGTTAGGAATTACTTCTTCGCTTTCTTCTTGCCGGCGACCGTCTTTCGAGGTCCTTTGCGCTGCCGAGCGTTGCTGCGGGTTCGTTGGCCTCGCGTGGGGAGTCCTCGGCGGTGCCGAAGGCCCCTGTAGCAGCCGATTTCGATCAGGCGTCGGACGTTGGATTGGACCTCGCGCCGAAGGTCTCCCTCGACGACGTAGTCGCGGTCGATGATCTCACGGAGCTTGGCGACATCAGAATCGGAAAGGTCCCTTACCCGAACTCGCGGATCGAGCCCCGCCTTCTCGATCAGTTCCGCCGCGTTGTGCTTGCCGATGCCGTAGATATGCGGCAGGGCGTACAGGATCGGCTTCTCTCTGGGAAGGTCTACGCCTGCAATACGTGCCATTCGTCTTCGTTTCCTCTCCGAGCTTGCTTAGCCTTGTCGCTGCTTGTGCTTGGCGTTGACGCAGAGGACACGGACGACGCCCTTGCGCTTGACGATCTTGCACTTGTCGCAGATTCTTTTTACACTCGCGCGTACTTTCATGGCTCCGTCGTTCCTTTGAATTCGTCTCTACATTAGCCGGGCACAGTCAGCCCGCATCGCTCGGCGTTGCTCCACCGATTGACGCAAACGGGGAGTATACCAATCTAATGTGAGCGCTTTCTACCTTGTAGGCGCAAATCCCAGGAATTCCTTCCTTCGGCGGCTCGCGCTACTTGTAGCGGTAGACGATCCGACCCATCGTCAGGTCGTACGGCGACAGTTCCAGCCTTACCCGGTCGCCGGGGAGAATCCGTATGTAGTGCATTCTCATCTTGCCGCTCACATGCGCGAGCACTTCCATATCGCCTTCATCGAGCCTGACGCGAAACCGCGCGTTAGGAAGGTTCTCGATCACCGTTCCTTCGAGCTCGATGCCCTTTTCTTTTTCGTCGCTTGGCGCTTTCTTAGGTCTGCGTGCTCTTGCCATGAACGCTCCGTTCGATGAGACTTCCCAGTAAACCCGATTTGACGCAGGGAACGCCCCCTTTGGGGCCTGCGACTACTCCACGGTCAGGAGTTCGGGGCCTTGAGAGGTGATCGCGACGGTGTGCTCGAAATGCGCGGAGAGCTTGCGGTCGGCGGCGATTAACGTCCAATGGTCAGGAAGCGTCTGGACCTTCCAAGTTCCTTCGTTGACCATCGGCTCGATGCAGATCGTCGTTCCTTCGAGCAGCTTGGGTCCCGATCGCGGCCTGCCGAAGTTGGGAACGCTCGGTTCTTCGTGGACCTTTCTTCCGATGCCGTGTCCCACGAGGTCGCGTACCACGGCGTACCCGTTTCTCGTTACGTACTTCTCGATCGCCGCCGAAATGTCGCCCACGCGGTTTCCGACGCGGGCCTTGGCGATTCCCTGAAAAAGCGACTCCTTGGTCACATTCAATAGCCGTTGCGCCTTCTCGCTGATGGCGCCCACCGGATAGGTCCAGGCTCCGTCAGCGTTCCAGCCTTCGAGCGTGACGCCGAGGTCCAATCCAACGATGTCGCCTTCTTGGAGCCTGCGGCTATCCGGGATTCCGTGAACGACCGCTTCATTGACCGAGATGCAGACGCTGTTGGGAAACCCCCGGTACCCCTTGAAGCTGGGGATGCCTCCGGCTTTGCGCACGACCTCTTCTGCCAGGCCGTCGAGTTCAAGAGGGGTGGTTTTGCCGGGGACGATCGCCTCGGCCATGATCCGAAGCGCGCGCGCGACGATTCGGCCCGCTTCCCGCATCAGCGCGATCTGTTCGGGAGTCTTGAGTTCGATCACGAACCCAGCCCCGCAGTCACCGCAGCGAACACTTCGTCCGGGCTCTGCGCTCCGTCGACCCGAATCAGGATCCCCCGCTGCTCGTAATAATCGAGGATCGGCGCGGTGGCCTCGTGGCTCACTCGGAGTCGGTTGCGGATGGTCTCCGCGTTGTCGTCGACCCGGACGGTCAGTTGCCCTTGGCACTTATCGCAGAAGCCGGGGGTCGCGGGAGGTCGGTGCGTTCGATGAAAGATCTCGCCGCAGTTGGGACAAATCAGTCGGCCGCTCAGGCGATCGACCACGATTTCGTCATCGACCTCGAGCACGATCGCGGCGTCGAGGGCGAGATTGAGCGTGTCGAGCAGCTTGTCGAGCGCGACCGCTTGTTCGAGAGTTCGCGGAAACCCGTCGAGAATGAAGCCCGATTCTACGACGTCGGGGTTCGAGAGCCGGGTTTGCATCATCCCGATGGTCACTTCATCGGGAACGAGGTCGCCAGCGTCGAGGTATTTCTTGGCTTGCAGACCCAAGGGTGTGCCGGCTTGAATCTCCGCGCGAAAGATGTTGCCGGAGGAAAGCGGCACGACGCCGTAAGCTTGCTGAAGCTTGGCCGCTTGGGTTCCTTTTCCTACCCCTGGCGGGCCGATCAGAATCAGTCGCACGGCCACCTACCTCTCGTACTGCTTCATCAATAGGCTGGCCTCCATCTGCCTCATTGTTTCGAGAGCCACGCTCACGATGATGAGGAGGGAGGTGCCGAAGAAGTAGCCGACGTTTTGCAGCCCCGTGATCTCCGGCGCAAGGAACTGGAGCAACGCGACGACTGCGAGAAACACGGCGCCGACGAGGGTAATCCGAGAAATCACTCCGTCGAGGAAGTCTTTGGTTTGCTTGCCTGGGCGAACACCGGGGATGAACGAACCGGCCCGCTTGAGGTGGTTCGACATGTCCTCGACGTTGTACTGGATCGCGGTGTAGAAGTACGTGAAGAAGAAGATCAGCGCCGAATACACGAAGCAGGCTGCGACCCCTTCCCACGAGGAGAAGCTGGGCGCAAGGAACTTCTGCACCGTCTGCAGTGCCTCATGAGGCCACGAATCCGCAGGAAACGCCGCCGCGAACTGAAGCGGCATGAAGGCGAGCGACATGGCGAAGATGATCGGGATAACGCCCGCAAGGTTGAGGGAGAGGGGCAGGTAGCTCGAAGTGCCGCCCATCATGCGGGTCCCGACCTGCCTTCTCATGTGTTGAATTCCGATTCGGCGTTGGGCCGTGGTGAAGAGCACGATGATCCACGTGACGGCGATAAAGATGAGGAACAGCAGAACGAGTTGATACCAATGCGCGAACCCGTCTTGAATCTGTTTGATGATCGCGCCCGTTTGGGTCGGAAGCGAAATGATGATGCCCGCAAAGATCATCAGAGAGATCCCGTTGCCGATTCCCTTCTCGGTGATCTGCTCGCCCACCCAAAGCAGAAACATCGCGCCTGCGGTCCAGAAGACGGTGACCGTTATGATGTCGCCGGTCGTGATCGGGACGGCGGTCTTGATGATGGACAGCAGGCTGGTCGCTTGCACCACGCACAAGATCAAGGTGAGGAGTCGGATGCGGCGGTTCTGTTGCCTCCGGGCGTACTCACCGCCTTCTTGCAGTTCCTTCTTCCACGAAGGGATACTTGCGCTCAGTATCTGCATGATGATCGAGGCGGTGATGTAGGGGTTAAGGCCGAGCGCGAAGATGGAAAGCCGCTTCAGGGCGCCGCCACCGAATACGTCCAAGAACTGGAACATCGGGATCGACTTCAGCTTGTCGACGATGGCTTCGGTGCTGACGCCGGGAATCGGAACGGCGACGTTGACTCCGAACGCGTACACGGCGAACATCGTGATGACGAACAGGATTCGGGGCCGCAGATCGTCGTCGGCCCAGGCGTGGCGAAGCGTCTCCATCAAGGAGAGCTTCAGGCCCTTATCGCCGATTCCGCCGCCTAGAACGCCGCTCACTGGATGATCGCTTCTCCCCCGGCCGATTCGATGGCTGCCTTTGCCGCCGCGCTGAACTTCGTCGCTGTGACGGTGAGCTTCTTCGTGAGTTTGCCGAACGCAAGCACTTTGATGCCGTTCTTCAGGTCACCCACGATGCCTTTCGCTTGGATGGCGGCCGTATCCACCTTGTCTCCCGACTTGAAGTGAATCTCCAAATCGTCGAGGTTGACGACCGCGTACTCCTTCTTATTGATGTTGCGAAAGCCCTTCTTGACCGGCAACCGGCGGTGGATGGGCGTTTGGCCGCCTTCGAACCCTGGGTGGATTTGGCGGCGAGCCTTTTGGCCCTTGGTGCCCCGAGTCGCGGTCTTACCCATGCCGCTGCCGATCCCTCGGCCGACGCGGCGCTTGGTGGAGCGGCTTCCCTTGGGCGGTTTGAGATTGTGCAGTTCAGACATCATTTCACCTTGGGTTCGGACTTCTTCTCGGCCTTAGGCTTGGCCGCTGCCTTTTTCGGGGCGGCGGGCTTTTTCGGCGCAGGTTTCGCCTCGGCTTCGACGGCAACGGCTTCTGTTGCGGCCTTGGGTTCGGGCTTGGCCCTTGGAGTTGCCTTGGCTTGAGGCTCGGCCTTCTTTGCGGCGGCCTTGGGCCTGGGGCTCTTCTTGACTTCGGGCGCAGACTCGACGGCCTCGACCTCGAGCAAGTGCTTGACGTGATGGACCATCCCTCGGACGCTGGGGTTGTCGGGTAGGTACACGGTTTGCTGCATCTTGCGCAGACCCAAGGCGGCCACGGTCGCACGATTTCGCGGGTTGTTCCCGATCAGGCTTCGGACGAGCTTAATACGCAGCATCGGCTTCCTCCTTTCGGGCGCGGGCGAGCCAAGGCACCAACTCGTTCACTTCCAGCCCGCGCAGCTCGGCGTTCGTTTCGGGAACGCTCAACTTCTGAAGCGCGGTCATCGTGGCATACGCGACGTTGATGGGGTTGCGGCTACCGAGGGTTTTCGAGAGGACATTGTGGATTCCTGCAGCCTCAAGGCAAGCTCGCACCGCTCCGCCTGCCTTCACGCCCGTACCCGCGCTGGCGGGGCGGAGGATAACTCGCGAGGTGCCGGCGACGGCCTGAACTTCGTGGGGAATCGTTTCCTTGATCATGGGAATGGCCACCATCGACTTCCGCGCGGCCTCTTCGGCTTTGCGAATAGCGTCAGGGATGCCACGGGCCTTGCCGAGTCCGATGCCGACCTTCCCCTTGTTGTCGCCCACGACGACGAGGATCGACCAAGACGCGGTCTTGCCTCCCTTGTGGGTCTTGAACACCTTGTTCGTTCGGACGATGCGAACGTCCAGTTGCGGGCCTTCGGTGTTGGAACTCTGGCGCTTGCCGCTGAGCCTGCTCATCATTCTCATGTTAAAACTCCAAGCCTCCTTCCCGCGCGCCCTCCGCAATTCCCGCGACCACGCCCGTAAACCTGTATCCGCCTCGGTCGAACACGACTTTCGAGATGCCTTGAGCCTTGGCCCGCTTGGCGATCTCTGCGCCGATTCGCTTTCCGCCTTCGACGTTGCCGCTCGCGCTCAGGGGCTTTTCCAGGCTGCTCGCCGCCGCCAGGGTGATCCCTTGCGTGTCGTCGATCACTTGTGCGTATACCTGCTTCAGGCTTCGGAACACCGACAGCCTAGGGCGGTCGGACGTTCCCAGCACACGCTTCCGGATTCGGGCGTGCCGCGCCTTTCTTTGCATCACTTTCGTTCGTTTTGCCACTTCGATTTATCCTCTTGGTTACTTCTTCGCGGAGGCCGCTCGCTTCCCGGCCTTCAGCCTCACGACTTCGCCGACGTAGCGAATTCCCTTGCCCTTGTACGGGTCGGGTTTTCGGACTTTGCGGATGTCGGCGGCGACTTGGCCCACCTTCTGCTTGTCGATGCCGGAAACGACGACTCTCTGAGTTCGCGAGCGTTCCTCTTGAGCGAGTTCGAAATCGACACCGGGAACCGCTTCGATCTTCACTGGGTGGGAATACCCGACATTCAGGACGAGGTTCTTGCCCTCGAGCAGAGCGCGGAAACCGACGCCTTGAATCTCCAGTTGCTTCGTGTGCCCGGCCGTGACGCCTTGCACGCAGTTGCCGATCAGGGTTCGAGCGAGCCCGTGCTGGCTCCTGGCCACGCGTTCGTTGCTCGACCTCGAAATCGTGATCTCGCCTTCGCCCACGTTGACGGAAAGCCCTGGGTATACGTCGACGCGAAGCTCGCCCTTCGGCCCTTTGACGGACACTTGGTTCTCGGGGCTGACCGTAACGGTTACCCCGGCCGGGACGGAAATAGGTTTAAGTCCAACTCTCGACATGATCGTTTCCTACCAAACCTCACAGAGGACTTCGCCGCCCACGTTGCGTCTTCGTGCCTCACGGTCGGTCATGACGCCGATGCTCGTCGTCAGAATCTGGGTCGCCAAACCGCTGCGTCTCGGCAAGAGGTTCGCCACCGGGCGGTAGACCCGCAGTCCGGGCTTGCTGACCCGCTGGATGTGCTTGATGATCGGCCGCCGCTTGGCGTCGTAACGAAGGTGAATCCGGATCGCGGGGAACTTGGCCTCGCTCACCACCTCGTGGCCCTTGAGGAATCCCTCGTTTTCGAGGATCTTCACGACTTCGAGCTTGAGCTTGCTATGCGGCACTTCGATGCTCGGCAGGTTGGCCGAACAGCCGTTACGGATACGCGTCAAGAGATCGGCGATAGGATCGCTGTGCATTTCGATGGTCTCCCCCGAGCTACCAGCTCGACTTTTTGACTCCAGGGAGCACGCCTTTGTGAGCGAGCTCGCGAAGACACACTCGGCAGAGGCCGAAGAATCGGAAGTAACCGCGGCTTCGTCCGCAGATCGAGCAGCGATTGTAGCTGCGCGCCTTGAACTTAGGCTTACGCTTCTGTTTTTCGATCAAACACTGTTTTGCCATATGTTTTCCCGCCGTTATCGAGGTGGTATGCGGGGTCTCCGCACGGACCTCGCGGCCCAAATGTGGGTACCGGGGCGTTGCGACACGCTCCGAGCATTGTAGGATACCTGCTTCGTCCCCGCACGTCAAGGGACCCGCATTGCCTTGCACAGTCCCTGGCTGTGCTGAGATCGATGCCTCACACAAGAAGTCTGACCCAAGGCGGCGGCCAGCGTCGAGTATTGTGGCGCTTCGAGTACGGGCCGTTCGCCGGGTGCCCCGGTCTGACTCGAAGAGCAGACCGGGGCCGAGAATGCGACAGAGGTTAGCGAGAGAGCCGCCGCAGGATCGTTTCGTTCGGGCGAAGACATTGCATCCTTGAGCGGCGGGCGCAGCCTTCCAGCATGGGGCGCTCGTCACTAGCGTCCGGTGTATCCTCCGCCTCGATGATCGCCCTGTGCTCGGCGAGTTCGAGGCGGTACTTGGCTATGAGGTCTCGCTCCAGCCCGGGTCGTGCCAAACTCTCGGCCAAGGCTAGGAGCTCCGGACCCTGCCGGTAGCGCCAATTCTGGGCCGCCTGGTACATCACCGGGTAGAACCAGTCGGGGGCAAGGGCGCGCACGCGGCGCACAATGTCCCGAGGAAGAGTATGCTCCTGCGTCACAAAGTCCGCCGGACCTCCCTCCAACGCCATGATCATGAGGGCGGCGGCCTCAAGTCGCTCGGGCGAGTACTCCCAATAGACTCCCTCCGGCTCGGGGTCGAACACCACCAAGAAGGGAACTGGCTCGGCTGATCGCTGCCCGCCCCCGTTAAACCTACGGAGCTCAGAATAGTACATTGCCTTGGCGTCCTCCGGGCGCCCCGCCTTTGCGAGCAGAATCGCGTACTCCATCCTGGGTATGCGCGGGCCCACGAGGTCCCACCCGCTCGGAACCCACCCGGCCTTATCCCAACGAAACAGCATTCGGTAGGCTTCGAGGGCCTCCTCGGTCCGGCCGAGCTTGACGTACAGCCTCGCCAATGATTGGCCAGACACATCCCAGGTACCAAAGTGCAAACTGGCCTCGATGGCCGTGGCCTCCCGCAAAACGGAAATAGCTTGTTCGATCTGGTCGCTGCGTAAGAGAACTCGAGCCCGCTCTTGCAGCGCACGAATCTCCGCCCTTTTGGCGGTTACAATGGGGTTTTCGGGACGGATGACTTTGCCTCCCTGAGCGAGGGCGTGGCTAGCCAATATCCCAATGGTGACAATCCAGAATCCATACCTTAGTAATTTTCTCATGGCACACTCCACAGTACGAAATTTGCGGGCGAAAACGTGGTCCACTCGGGATGGATAGTCCAGTCATTCGGATCTATAACGACGCTGCCGCCGGAGGACGTCAGGTACCACACCCCTTCGATTCGTTCGGCAACACCGCTCCACTGCCATGTGTACCTCCGTAGCGGTATCCACGTCGTGGGCTGGTTCTGGACCGAAGGGGGCCGGTACATCGCCCAAACCTGAAACGAGTCGTTGGCGCTCGAACGGTACCAGTCGGTTCCCCCACCGTCCCCAGGATCCCAGCCAAGTCCCTGGAAGGGCGAGTCAACAAACCGACCGCTGCCACTTACATTCCAAATCCCAGAGAGGAACGGATAGGGGAATCCTGTATCCAGAGCGCCCGTCGTCGAGTACACAAATCGAGACGGACGGCCGTTCAATGGGTTTCGCAAAAGCTCTCGATTTGCCGTAATCAGTTGAACAAAACAGCCTTGTCCCGCCTGAGTGAAGGGAGGCTGGACCTGAATCGTCACCTCCCACTCCTGCCCGTGCTCGATTGGCGTTTCCGGAATCCCGCCAAACATAAACATCGTTGGATAGAGTGAGACCGTTCCGGTCGCGGGTTGAGTGTCAGTCACGGTTGGCCGAACCGATTCGATTTCTCGCGACCTTGCCGTAAATGCCGGCAGTCCCCCTTCGTACCGCTCTCCTTCCTCGGCGGGGCCGAACTCCAACTCGCATTCCACCAATAGGCTGACCTTGTTGACGGTGTAGAACGAGTACACCGGTTGAGCCTTGTCGGCCTTGGTATGCAAGTACTTCTTACCCAAATTGGTCGTGTGCACGTAGTTCCTGAAGATTCCCGCATCGGCGTTCGGGTCACTGCCCTGCGCGGGTCCCGCGTACCAAGAATACTTGGCGATCGGTAGCTGAACTCCCGACACGGAGGCCGAAACCTGTTGCCCGGTCAGAAACTTGAGCGCGTGAGGGGAATAAAACCGGGTAACTCCCACGAAGGATACGCGGGGCACGATGATGCCCGACCGGTACACGACCGAGACCCTTGCGTCGGAGATGTCGCTCAATGCGAATGCATCGGGAGTACAGGTCAAGACGATGCTCTCACCCCCGATTCGCTTACTGTACAGCGTGCCCATCGAGATCGACCAGGCATGGGATCCGTCGTTTCCTGCTTGAGGCTCGAAGCCGAGCCCGTTCGATGCGTCAGCGTCAAGAATGCCGCCGATCGTAGAATCTGCCTCGGCGGACGCAAGGCAATACTCCCACGAGATAACTTCTGTGGGTGGGTTGTCCAGAGGATCAGCGATCATCTGGCCCGGGTGATCCGGGTCGGGAATCTGATCGCGGACCCAAACGTACTCCGCAGTGATCGTTCCTTCGCACCAAGTGATCTCACAGTTCTCGGCGCTAGCCCCATATCCGTTCTGATGAGTCCCGTACGCCCAGGAGTTCTCTCCGCAATGTTAACGTCCCACCGTACGGGTTCTTGGGAAAAGTCGGCGGGTCCAAGGGTCGGAGTTCATAATAGCCCGCACTACCAAGAGTTGTGAGCCCTACCAGCACACCCAACAAAGCGAATCCCCTTCCAATCATGATCGACCCTCGATGCAATGATATAGCAAGGAGCTCCGAGAGTCAAGATCTCCCATTCGGTTTCGTTCGAATTCTTCGCGTACGCGGGTTCTTTCCCCGATCGGAGCGGAGCCTCTTAGGCATTCAATGAGTGGTCCGCAGGACCGCCTAGCGCAGTTGTTGTACGCTGCGGCCCATTCCTCGGGCCTTCGAGAACCTGAGGCCCCGGCAGGAACTCGAGTGACACGCTCCACCACGACGAGTCGGGGAGAAGCAAGTCGATTGCGGTCGCTCCTTGCTTTCCGGCAACACGAGACATAACCTCGGTCCTACTGGCTATATCATAATGTTGTGTCGGCGAAGGGAATCGGGCCATGCCATTTGAACCGCTCAGAACCGACGAGGAGTTGCCTGCGCCCGCGCCGAAGACTCAGGACGCGGACACCCAGATGCTCTTCGGGTGCTCGTCCTTTGTGGGCGTGGCTCTGGTGACGTACCTGCTGACGGTTTGGCCGCATTTTGCGTTTGTGGAGACGCACAAGACCTTGACCCTGCTGATGGACCTGGTGATCGGAGGCGTTCCGGCGGCTGCGTTCGGGGCTTGGGCGACGCGCAGGTTTGGCATGGCCGCCGCGGGCGGGTTTGTCGGCGGTGTGCTGACCTCGTCGACGTTCCTCTATTTGCGGCTCGACCAGTATTTTGCTCTGCGAGCCGTCAAGGATGCGCCGCAACCGGAGTACCCGTCGGCGTGGACCTACCTCGTACCCCTTGCTTGGTTTCTCACCTCAGCGGTGGTCGTGGCGCTCTTTATCCGGCGCGAAGAATATGCAGCCGACGAGCCGAAAGCCCAGTAGCTCGATCGGAAAAACCGCAACCGGGTACCTGAAGATGGGCGCGCCCCAAGCCTAAGATAAAGCTGGCAAGTCTCACAGCCGGGGAACGAACGCATTGTCTCAATCCAGGTATCTCCACGAATATCAGAAGAACGCCGTCAACGGCGCATCGCCCCTTCAACTGGTCCTGATGCTCTACGATGGCGCTCTCAGGTTCATGGAGGCGGGGAAGCGAGCGATGGAGGCAGGTGACCTCGAAGCTCAAAACAAGAACCTCCAGCGCGCGCAGAGAATCGTCCTGGAACTGACTTCGTGCCTCGACATGGAGCAAGGTGGCGAAATCGCCACCCACCTGTTCTCGCTTTATTCCTATGTTCTCAACCAACTGGTCGAGGCGAACGTGAACGACGACCCAGGCGGCATCGACCGATCGATGCAGGTTCTGAGCGATCTGCGCTCGAGTTGGGACAGCCTCTCGAAGAGCCTTTCCCCTGAGCCGGAGGAGATGCAACGTGCGGCGTAGCGCCCACTCCGAATCGAGTCGGCTCCTCATTCTTACCTTGGCGGCCGAACAGGCGCTTCGCGCAGAAGACTTCGAATCGCTCTTCGCCGTCTTGGCAGAGCGAGAGAAAACGATCGACGCGCTGTCGAAACTCCCTTTGGACGAAGAAACGCAAACCCTTGTGGCGCAAGCGAACGAAGTTGCGGAGAGGGTCATTGCCAGCGCGAGGGAGTCGCAAAGCAAGTTGCTGGAGAGCCTTTCAAGCGGACGCCGGGCGGCGCTGGCGACTCGGTCCTATGCCGGGCAGAAGCGCAACGCTCGAAGAATCGAAGGCGCCGCTTAGGACGCCCCCGATTCCTTGGAGCGAGCTAGAACCTCGCCTGAACCTCAACCAAGTCCAAGCTCAACGTGAACGCCAGCGGCATCACGAACAGCCGGGACCGAATCGGGTTCACCGCGCGGATCACCACATCCATCGCGCCCGAGCTTGTTCGCCACTGGCTTAAGGGGGCCGGCAACGTCACCAACACCTGGGCGTTGCCGGTCGGTTTGGCGGGGAACGCCTTAACGCTGTGCCACTTTCCGGTGATCTGGTTCTTCACCATCACGAAAATCGTGCAGGTGCTCAGCGCGTTGGCTTCCAGATTGACTCGAAGCGTCGTTAAGGCGGAGAGGTTGCCCTCGAGGTCGTAAGTGAAATGACCTGCGGCGACTTGGCCGAGTCCGGGCATGAACACCGAGCCGATCGTCAGGTTGATGTTGTCCGAATTGGCCACGTCACCCGGTCCACCCTGTAGGTTGATCCCCTGAACGGATGGATTCGAATACGGGTCTTGGTAGATCGAGGCCGTGAGGGGCGGGAACAGCGTGAACTGCCCGCCGGTACCGATGTCGGAGATCGTGTGGCTGTTGATGATCGTGGTCCAGTTTCCGTTGGCCTTACCGATCATGCCGATGCTCCAGAACTTCAGGTTGTCGTCGGGGTCGACTTCCATGCTGAAATAGTCGCCCCATCGGTTGAATCCTGGCGAGCCGTACGAGGCTCCGAGGCTGTTCGAAACGAGGACCGGCGTGCCGATGGCGCCAGGAGGGTCGCTCGCCTTGCGTCCCGCGACCATGAGGTCGGCCACGATCGACGAACTGCTCCGCGTAAATACGACCGCCATGTCGTTCACCGAATTCAACGCGATGCCCGCCATGTGGTAGTGCTCGCCCGAGCCTCCGATGACGTTGCCGGACTGGAAGAGCGTGGGCGGGTTCGGCATGGTCGGCCAGCCGTTCGTGCTGAACTCATACCAACGGATCATGTTCCGCGAGTCGGACTGCGAGACTCTCGGGGTATGAACGGCCACGAGCCGGCCGTTGAGCCAGTCCGCATCGTAGATTCTGCCGTCGAGGCTGTCGATGGTGCGTCCGTTGGGGCTCGGCGCGTTGACCGAGGGCGGGAACCAGGTCGGGATCGCTACGGCGGTCTGATTGACGACCGGGTTATTGGGGAGCCCGGTGACCGCATAGAGCCTCATTTGGGATCTGTTCTGCCCCTCGCCGACCATGTAAATATGGTTCAAGTTGGGGTCTGGGGTTCTCGCAACTTGAATGGTGAAGGAACTCGCCAGAAGGGTTTGGGTTTGGGAGGCGACCGCGCCGCTCAGAATCTGGGCCTTGGGCACGGTGATCACCTGAACGCCATAGAAGCCGGAAGAGAAACCGAATTGGTTGCCAGTTACGATGAGCGCGTCCTTGTTGCACCCAAAGCCCGGATAGTCGAGCCAAGTGGGGGTGCCATTGACGTTCATCATCGCTTCGAATCGGTACTTGTGCCAAACGCCGTTCGGGTCGGAGTCGTCGGAGACGGCGACGAGCGCTTTGCTCGCTTGGCCACCCTGATCCAACTCCAGCGCCACGACGAAGAACCTGCCTGACACTTGGTCATAGAAGCATTTGGGATCGAAGACGAAGTCGGAGGGATTGAGCGACTCGAAGAAGCCCTCGGTCGGGCCGGGAACCGGCGCCATCGAGACCTGGAACTGCTTCGCCCCGGTGGCTTTGTTGAACCAAGCGATGTCGGAGTTCACGACTTCGACAATGTGTCCTGGGCCCACGGCGAGGTTGGGATCGGGCGGCACCCACCCGGTCGCGTCGATACCGGGAAACTTGGCGTCGAGGTTGGATCGGGGTGCAAGGAGTTGGGAGCCGGCCCGGAGACCCGAGAAGGGACCATCCTCGCGCGGGGGAATCGAGGGGTTGGCAGGCGAGAGCTTGCCAATCCGGAAGGATGGCTGAATCTGCGGGAACCACTTGTAGCTCGATTCGATCACGGGTTGAATCCCCCCGATTCGAGCCGACGGGTAGTACTGCTGCGTTTGCTGCGCGGAAAGCGAAGCCGCAAGGGCGACGCCGAAAGCGACCGTCAACGATGACCTCAAAGCAAGATGTTTCATCCCCAAAACCCCTCCGGGCAGGCGGCACACGCCGCCGTTCCCGTTATTATACTGTTGACGAAGCGAAGCCCTCGTCAAGTTCAACGGATTGGGAGCGTCGTCTTATCTGCGACCGATCCGCTTTACGCTGCCCCCGTAATTTTGCCAGATAGTCGCCCCCCAGACAAAGATACCGTACCTTTGCGTCACGTATTGGTCCGCCCCTGACAATTCATGTCTGGAGGTATTTGTCATGCGTATTCACAAACCCATTTGTATTCTCGCCGCCGTCGCGCTCGGCGCGGTTGCGGCCTTGGCGCAGTCCCGTCTAGTTGGCGTGACAGGCGACGGCGCGTCAGTTTCAGAAACGCTGTACTGGCTCAGCAAGACGGACGCGAGTTCGACGTTTCTCATGTCCTTGGGAAACGGCAACGACGGCGAAACGATCGGCTACAACCCGGCCGACGGTTTGCTTTACCATGCATCGGGAATCAGCACTGGTGATCGATACTGGGAGAGCATCGACGTAAACACTGCTTCAATCGTAACGTCCGGTCAGTTCACGGGTCCGAACGTCACCAACGAACAACTCGCCATCACGTACAACCCCAACACGGGCCGGCTTCTCGTTACCGATCGTACCAATCAACTCTTCGACACGACCACGAGCGGAACTGCAACTGACATCGGCGACGTGGCCGAGGATCTGAAGGGTCTCGCTTTCGTTGGGAGCACCCTTTATGGCGCGGCAGCCTTCGACGGCCTTCTTTACACGTTGGACCCCAGCGACGGCTCGTCCCTTGGAACCTTGGCGATCACGATGAACAGCGCCGGCATTAGCGGCATGAATGGTCTTGCGACCAACCCTGACGATGGCACGTTGTGGGCAATCGTTCGACAGGGATCTAGCAGGCACCTGGCCACGATCAACACGACGACGGGCGTGGCGACCTCGGTTGGAACGCTTGGCGATAACTTTGCGGGAATCGCGTTTGTCCCGGTTCCTGAGCCCGCCACGATGGCTGCGCTTAGCTTAGGGGCCGCGGCGCTTCTTCGGCGACGCAAGAAGTAGGCGGTGGTTCCCGTCCGAACTACCAGAACCTCGGCTCGAAACCGAGGTTCTTTGTCGTTTTCCGTCACATTGCCGACCGTCTTGGTCAATAACTTGCGGAGACGCTTGAACCTCATGAAACATCTTGCACTTGCCATGACTCTCGCCTTTTCGGCTATTTCATCTGCGAATCTGGTAGTCAACGGGTCGTTCGAAAGCCCTGACGTCGTCGCCACGTCCGACGACGGGCTCGGCACGTATTGGTACGTTCGCAACGGGACGAGCGCGGACGGTTGGACCCGAAGCGGCAGCCAATGGACCTGGCTTGACAGCAGGCCCGGCAAGTGGATCGCCTCAGATGGCGAACAATACACCGAAGTGGAGAGCGGATATGCAGGTTCGATTTCGCAAACAATCGCAACTTGGGCGGGACAATCGTACCGCCTCACCTTTGACTATGCCGCGAATCCCTACTTATCCTCGACGAATCCAGACGACTCGCTAAGGCTCTATCTCAACGGCTCGGCCTTTGCTTATGTTGACGGAAGTGATTCTACGACGGACGATCTCGACTGGACGACCTACGCTTATGTGTTCACCGCGTCGTCGACTTCGACTGAACTGCGATTCCAAGACGGATACACGAATTTCCCTTACCACGGCGGATTCCTCGACAACGTTACGATGGTTGCAGTGCCAGAGCCCGCGACCCTCGGCGTTCTTGGATTGGGTCTGGTGTCCCTAATCCGTCGTCGACGGAAGTAACGCAAGGCGGGCCATACGGCAAGAGCCTCGGCCTGAAGCCGGGTTTGTTGCCGTTTCACGGCGAGGCCGAAGCTTTGCGGGTCGGGGCCGGCTGGTTCTGGTTCTCTCCAAAGTCCGATCCGTGGGTACAATCGCCGAATGCTGACCCTCGAACAGCATGAAGCGCTGTCCACGGTGCGCGGGCGCCTGGACGCTATCGGAGAACATCTTTGACCTGCATCGACTTGATGCAGAGATTGCCCGCTTGGAACAACTTTCGGTAGCGTCCGACTTCTGGGACGACCCGGCCGAGGCTAACAAGACGTTTCAGAAGCTCTCGCGCTTGCGCGACGTCGTTCAGGGCTTTCGCAAGTTTCAAAAGGACTTGAGCGACATCGAGGACCTCTTGGCGATGCTCAAGGAGGACCCGAATGCGGAAATCGAGCGCGAGGTTTCCCAGATGGCCGCCAAGTACCTCAAGGAGTTCGATGCGTACGAACTCCAGACTCTCATCAGCGGCGAGCACGACGCTCGGAACTCCATCGTCGAGATCAGCGCGGGCGCGGGGGGTACGGAGGCCTGCGATTGGGCCTCGATGCTGTTTCGAATCTACGAGAGGTGGTGTCAGCGTCGGGGCTTCAAACTGGAGATCCTCAACGAGACGCCCGGCGACGTGACCGGGTACCGAAACATCGGATTTACCGTCTCCGGGCTCAACAGCTTTGGCTACCTGAAGTCAGAGAACGGCGTTCACAGGCTCGTTCGCATCTCTCCGTACGACGCGAACGCCCGGCGTCACACTTCTTTTGCTCGGGTCGAGGTGTCGCCTGAGTTCGATGAGTCTGAGGTGCAAATCAACCCGGACGACTTGAAGGTGGACACGCTCCGCGCGGGCGGGGCGGGCGGCCAGCACGTGAACAAGACGGAAAGCGCGGTGCGGATCACCCACCTCCCTACGGGAATCACGGTGGTATGCCAGAACGAACGCAGCCAGCACAAGAACCGCGCCCACGCGATGACGGTGCTTCTTGCCCGGCTCAAGGCGCTCGAACAAGCGAACACCGAACAGCAAATTCGCGAAATCAAGGGCGAAGCGAGCCCGGCCGAGTGGGGCAGGCAGATTCGAAGCTACGTTCTCCAGCCTTACACGCTGGTCAAGGACCATCGAACGGGTTACGAGACCGGGAACGTGCAGGCTGTTCTCGACGGCGACATCGACGGATTCATCGAGGCCTTCTTGAGGCAACGGCCCGTCGAAGGGACCCACATCGAGTAAAGAGTTTGGAGAGCGCACGGGAACGAAGCGTTGGAGCGTTCGTGTCGTCTCATTGCGTAGAAGCTGAGGATTGGGAATAACGATGAATTGGCTCTTGGGATTGGTCTTGATCGGGGCGGCGCAAGGTCCGCTGCAACCGCCGCTTGCTCCGCCAGGCGCGACGGAGGAGTTTCTGCGCTCGGTTCTTGAAGTCGAACGCTTGATGGAGCAAGGCGACTTCGCTGCGGCGAGCGCTCGCGCTCAAGCCCTTCCGAAAAAGCAGATCGTGATCGACTGGGATGATTCGAAGGCGCCAGCCGACTTCCGGGGAGAGTTCGCCGAAGCGAGGGAAGCGGCGATCAAGGAATGGGGCAAGATGCTGCCCTTCTTCAAAGTGAAGTTCGGCAAGCCCGCCGACGTTCGCATCAGCTTCGAACCTTTTTTGCCTCCTTCGGCCGGCTCGAACTTGCCCGCCGGCGCCGTACATTCGGTCGCGTATGTTCCGGGCGAGCCTGCGGTTGAGACGGTGATCGGCCTCCAACGTGGCAATCCCGCGCTCCCCGTGGACGCGGTGGACGTCTACAACGAGGTCGGCTTTGCGCTCGCCTACTACTATGGGTCTGGCCCGACGCAACCCAACGGGTCCTTTACGGGCCGATCCGACGTCTCGATGCGTTCGAGGAATAAGCCCTCGCTGTGGGAGATCGGGATTACCAAGTTCAACCTCGAACTGGTCGATTTCCTCAATACGAACCTCGAAAAGAAGAAGAGGGTCGCCGCCCAAGCGCCCAGCGTGGTGCTTCAGCCGCTGACGCTGGACCTGGGCTCTACGGTGCAGGGGCAGGACGTTGACTTCACGGTTCAGGCATCGAACGTAGGCACGGGTCCGCTGGCGTTGCGGCTGATCCCGGATTGTGGGTGTTTGCTCGTGACTCGACCCGCGCCGCTCGACGCTCAGAAGTCGGCGCTCCTGAGGCTCAGAATGGAGACGACCGACTTCGTGGGGGACCAGCACAAGAAGGTCTTAGTCTATACGAACGACCCGGAGCGTCCGGTCGTCGAGCTTACGATCAAGCTTCGCGTGAAGCCGGTTTATCGGATACTCGATCCCAAGAGCGGGCTGGTCGACGCCAAAGCCAGCGAAGGCAAGCACGAGTTTTACGTGGTGGTCGACGACCCGGAGTCGTTCCGCATCACCGACTCGCAGATCGATGGATGGAACGGCAAGGTCTCCATCGAACGCTGGTCGGGAACGATCGCCGACCCTGAACTCAACGAGCCCCCGAAGCCGAAGAAAGGCTACCGCATCAAGGTTCAACTCGATCCTGACATCCCCAACGGGAGGCTGTTTGCGACCGTTTTGCTTCGAACCAACCACGAACGGTTCGGGATATTGCGGCATGGCATGACGGTGCAATCGGGCATTGTCGCCAGCCCGAACGTCCTCTTTATGGGTGAAGTCGGCAAGGACCCGAAGCGGATGCACCTTTTCGTGTCCCGGCTCTCCAAGCCGTTCAAGATCACCAAGGTCGAAGTGGACAGCCCGTACTTCAGAGTCGAGCACCGTTCCAACGCGAACGGGATGGAGCATCGCGTTACGGTTACGTACTTGGGCAACGCCGAGTTCGGTTTGCTGGCGTCCCAGCTCCGGATTTACACCGACGATCCGCAACAGCCCGTGGTTTCGGCCCTCGTCCGGGCGAGCGTGCAATGAGAAAGCTCTGGATTCTATTGCCCGCGTTTTCGTGGTTAGCGGTGGGGTCGCTCAGAGGCCCAAGCGAGCCTCAGGAATGGGTCGTGGTGCTCACGGGCGACAACCGGGGTTACCTCGCTCCTTGCGGTTGTTCTTCGCCCATGATCGGAGGTGTCGTTCGCCGCGCCACGGCGCTGAAGTCGCTGACCGCGGGGAAGCAAGCGCTCGTACTCGATAACGGAGGTTGGGTCGAGGGCACTGGAAGGCAGGACGTACTCAAGGCAGAGGCCCTTGCACAGTTGGCCTCGCTCTCGAAAGTCTCAGCGGTTAACCTCGCGCCGAGCGAAGCCAAGTTGGGGCGGGGCCAGGTCCTGGCCCTGCAAAACCTGTCGGGCGGGCGTTTCGTGTCGAGCTGCGTTGCTTCTGGGGATGAACTCGACATGGCTCGGTTTGCCTCAGGTGGACCTTTCTTGGTCGGAGGCGTCTCTGGCGACCCCGGCGCTGTCGCATCGCCCCTTGGGCTTCGGCCACTCGCCCTCGATCGGGCGGTCGAAACCTTGATCGAAGAGGCTTCGGAGGGGAGTCTCGTGCCCGTCCTGATGCTTCAGGGGACGGTGGAACAGGCGCGGGAAGTGGCGAAGCAACACCCCAAACTCCGGTTGATCGCCTATCGATCCGGAGGGACTCCGCCCGAGCCCGAGCAAGTCGGAGAAACGCTGCTCGCCTCTTGCGGCGACAACGGCAAGTACCTCGCTTCGCTCCGCTGGGACGGCAAGAAGTTCTCGAGTTTCCGCGTGACGGCGCTCGACCTCACCCATGCTGACGATCCCAGCGCCCAACGTCTCTACCGCTCGTACCTGGACCGCGTTGGCGAAGAGGACCTGCTCGCGAAACTCCCTCGTACGCCGAGCGAAGTGGAGTTCGTTGGGAGCGAAAGGTGCGGGACCTGCCACAAGCTCGCCCACGGGGTCTGGTCCGAGTCGGCCCATTCGAAGGCTCTAATTACTCTTGAAAAGGTGGGCCATGACCGCGACCCGGATTGCGTGGGCTGTCATGTCGTGGGGTTGGAGTCTAAAGGTGGGTTCGCATCACGCGAGGCGACTCCTTCGCTGGCTGGCGTGGGCTGTGAGAATTGTCATGGTCCGGGGGGCAGGCACGTGCTCGATCCCTTTAACCACTCTCTCGCGGCGGGCGGGGAGAAGTCGTGCGCGAAGTGCCATGTTCCCGACCACAGCCCCAAGTTCGTTTATGACGCCTACTGGCCGAAGATTTCACATTAGCCGGTGGAAAACCTGGGGATTGCGTCGAACTTACGGATTTCGTGAAACGATGCATTTCGGCGCAGTCAGGCGTTTCGGGGAGCTTTCAAGAGTTAGCGTGGCTCAGACTCCGGTTTTTGGACGCTTGACGTGGCATTTGTCGGTCTCGGACAATGGGACTGCCGCGCAGGGGGCGTCCTGAGAGGACAAGCGGGCAAGGGCCACCCGATTTCACCGGGTTTGAGGTTCTTTTTTGGGGGAGATGGGAAGACAGTTCAGCGCGTTGGGGACCCGTTCGGCGACTTGGGCGACCGCCTGGGACGACGGCTTGGATGAGGTTCGCTTTCTCGGCTCTCAGTTGCCCGAAGACGGTCAATCGTTCGCTTCTTTCGCCGTGGTCCGTACCAACGTCCAAGCGGTCGAGACCGCAATGCTCTTTGCCAACGGGATCGCGACGAACGCGGTCATCGCAGGGCCGAGCGGGTGGGGCAAATCGCACCTCATCGAAGCCGCTACCGAACTGTTGACGACTCAATGCCGCGAGGTCGCGCGGGTCATGCCTGCGGCGGAGTGGATGGCGGGTGGGTGCAAGCCGATGTCCGAGGCCCTCGTCCTTGATCACGTTCAGGACGCCTTGCGGGGGCCCAAAGCCAAGCTGATGCTTCGCATGGCGCTCGAACGCCGCATGAGGTCGAGGCGGCGGACGCTCCTCGTCGCGACGGTTCAGGACGACGCCAGGAGTCTCAGAGCGCTGCTCCCCCAATCGCGCGAGTGGTGCATCGGCCTTTTGTCCGAGCCGACGATCCACGATCGCGCGACGGTTCTGGAGCACGTCGCCCGAACGTTGGGCCTGAGAATCTCGAAGCGGCTGATCGGGATTTTGGCGACCGTTCTTACGGGGACCGGACGCTCGCTGGTCGGCGTCTCCAAGCGCCTTCTGCTGGAATCCGCCGACTGGACCCAAAGGGAAGGCGAACTGCGCGCGCTCGGGCTCCTCGGACCCTATCTCACGGACAACCCGAATTGGGACCTCCGGGATTTGATCCACGAGGTCTGCTACGCGACCGAATCGGTGGCATCACCCGGCAAGAACACCAGAGATTTTGCAATCCACGTAATGTTGCGAGTTGCACAAATCCCCGAGTCGCAAGTGGCGGGCTACTTTCACGCCTCGCCCGCTTCGGTTTACGCCCGTGCGAGCCGACTCCACAAGCACATCGCCGAGTGCCCTGAGTGCCTCCACGTTCACGATGACCTCGTCGGACGGGTACTCGACCGGGCTGCCGACTCGTACATCGCCCGATAACGTCGATAAACTGAGAGGTGTGCCGTGGACGTATGGCACACCGATTGCAATTGATCCTTGTGAGTCGGCCTGCAACCGGGCCGAGATGAACGTGAAAAGGCTTAGTGAACTCGGTCTCGTGCCCCATTGGGTGAGCCCTCGACATCGCGTCGATTCGGCCGTCATCCTAGTGGAGGGGCATCGAGCGCGCGCGTTGGGAGTCCTCGAGGGCTACCGCCTTGTGGGGCTCGTTACGCGGCTCGAACTTGCGACGGCGTCGAAAGACGCTTACGTCGAGACCGTCATGTCGCCAGCCCGCTTCGTCGCAGAGGCCACATGGTCGGTCCGGAAGTTAGCCGGCTATATGTCGGAGAACGGGCTCGACCTCGTTCCTGTGGTCGAGGGCGATCGGTTCTTGGGGATCGTCAGCGCGACAGACCTCTTGGAGGAACTTGGCCGTTCTTATGATCCGCTCACAGGACTCGCTTGGAGCGATGAACTCCGTCAGTGGGGGGTCGAGAGCCTGAAGGCTGGCACCGAGTTGACGGTGATCTTCTGCGACCTCGACGAGTTTGGCGAGTACAACAAGCGTTTTGGCCACGTGATCGGCGACCGTGTGCTCGTCCAAGTCGCGGCGTTTCTTCAGTCGTACGTCGATCCCGCCCGCGATCTGCTGGTCAGGTACGGGGGTGACGAGTTCGTCTTCGCGACGCTGCGACCTCGGCCAGAGGCCGTTCAATTGGCTGAGGAGTTCCAATCGGGGCTGCTCCTCCACGATGTTCCCACGGAGTCTGGCTCCTTGATGTCGGTGGGGATCGCCGGTGGGCGCCGAACCGTCGAACGCGAGAACGTCCACTTCATGGCGACGCTCGATAATCTGATCAACACCGCCAGCCGCGAGTCAACCCTCAAGAAGCGCGAAAAGGCGCAAGCGGCGCGGCCTTCGTCCCAACTCGAGGGCGAGGCTCAGACCCCTGGGGCTACGCCCGCCCCCATCCCCACCGCCAAGGCGCCAATGGCGGTCGTGGAGGTCCATGCCGACGACACGCAGGTTCACGGACTGACCACGGTTATCCTCAGCCGAGGCGATGCGCTCATCAGCGGCGTGCAGTCTCGCTCAGGGAGGTCGGCGGTCGAATCGATCGCTTTGGCGACCGCGAAGGCCTTGGACCGGGCGTTCCCCGGCGTTCGGGTCGTGGTGAAGGACGTTCGCCTCATCGAGCGGCCGGGCGGAACGAGGATCGTCGAGGTGGTCGGGTCGGCGACGCATTCAGGCGTGGAGTCCGAGATTTCAGGAACCTGCGAGGCTGGCGCAGACGTGTTCCGCGCAGTCGCTCAAGCGACGCTGCAATCCGTGCTGGACCTCTTGGGTTAGGCCAACGGCCTGTGGACCTTCACAACTCTGTGCCGAATCCCTCATTCACGTCGTAATATCCATCTATGGGCGACCGCGACGTCCGTGCCTCTGAATCGATCCTCGAGAGCATCGCTCAGCACGTTCCCGCTGACGATCCGAAGCTAAAGAACCACCTCGCCGCGTTGCGCGAGTCGCTCGAACGCGACGCCGCCCAGCATCGCTCGGACCAGGAGGCTTTGCGGGAGTTCGAGGAAGCCTACGAGAAACTCACCGCTCCTGCGAATCGAGTGGGGGTGCTCGTTTCCGCCGCCGAGGATTCGCGGGCGCTGGTCGCAATCGGGGAGTCGGAGTACGTCGTCAACGTCGATCCCAAGATGGACGCAAGCTCGCTGAGAGTCGGAGACAGGGTACTGCTGAACGAAGCGTTCGCCGTCGTGGGGTCGCTGCCCGACGACCGATGCGGCCCGATCGTGAGGGTCATCGAACCCGTTGGCACGGCGTCGGTTCGGGTGGGGAGCGAAGCGCCGGGAAGCGATTCCCGCATCGTCGCCGTGGCCGAGCGAATCGAGGTTCAAAAGCTCCATGCGGGCGATGAAGTGCGGCTCGATTCCATGGGACGGGTGGCGCTCGAACACCTCCCCAAAAAGGAACTCCGCGACTACTTTTTCGAAGAGGTGCCGGAAATACCGTGGGAAAAAATCGGCGGCCAAACCGAAGCCATCCAGCTCATCCGGGACACCATCGAGCATCCGCTTCTCTTCCCTGAGGTGTACCGGCGGTTTGACAAGAAGCCCGTGAAGGGGATCCTTCTCTACGGCCCGCCTGGGTGCGGAAAGACCCTGATCGGAAAGGCGACCGCCTACAACCTTACGCGGGAGTACTCCGAGCGGGTGGGCCACGAGGTCAAAGAGTATTTCATGTACGTGAGCGGGCCAAAAATACTCAATATGTGGCTCGGGGAGACGGAGCGGATCGTCCGCGAGATTTTCGAGACCGCCCGCGAGAAGGCGAAGGAAGGCCGTCTGGTCTTCATTTTCGTCGATGAAGCCGAGTCCGTGTTGCGGACCCGCTCCGGGGGCAGGTGGCTCAACATCAGCAATACCGTCGTGCCCCAGTTTTGCGCCGAACTCGATGGCCTGGTGTCGCTCGATAACGTGGTGCTGCTGTTGACTTCGAACCGGCCCGACTACATCGACCCCGCCGTCTTGCGCCCCGAGCGAATCGATCGCAAGGTCAAGGTGGGACGCCCTTCCCGCGACGAAGCGCTGCAGATCGCGAGCATCTACTTGCACGAGTCGGTACCGATCGATCCCGAACTGCTCGCCCAGCATCGAGGTGAGATCGATTGCGCAAGGCGCGACCTGATCGAAGGGCTTGTCCGCCATCTTTGGCGCAAAGCTCCGGAGACCGAGTTTCTGCAGGTGTTTTTCCGCAACGGGTCCTCGCAGGTCCTGCACTGGGGCGACCTCGTCTCGGGCGCGCTGCTCAAGTCGATCGTCGACCGCGCCAAGGACTACGCGATCAAGAGGGTGGTTGCAGGAGAGGCGGACGCCGGGATACGCCTGGCCGACCTCGAAGCCGCCGCTCGCGACGAATACGCCGAGAACGAGATATTCCCGAAGTCCGACACGCAAGAGGACTGGTTGAAGCTGCTCGACTTCGAACCTGAGAATGTGGTGGCAGTCAAGCCGATCGACGCAAGTGGGAAGACGAAGACCGCGCGAAAGACGATCATCTAGGTGATTTCCGGTAAGCGGCCTTGATGGGGTGGCAAGGGTGAGGGCACTTGGGGACACCTTCGTAGTCATTGCTCAGCTCGCGGGGACGTTCGGGTGGCCGGGTCTGACCCCGCTGCGCAGACCGGGAATGCAGCCCCATCCCTCCCAAGTGAAGGCGGCCTGTTGGGCGCGACGCTGAACTCTTACATTGCCGTGTGGCCGGGTCTGACTGACAGCGCAGGCCGGGATTGTTCGATAGGGTTGTAAGGGGTGAGGCGGAACGGGTCCTTGACAGTCGAGCCGCTCGGAATCCATACTCAAACCCGCCGTCGCCCCACACGCCGGACGCTGGCACCTCACGCTCGGGCGGTTAGCTCAGTGGTAGAGCACTACAATGACACTGTAGGGGTCACAGGTTCAAGTCCTGTACCGCCCACCACCTTCAAATGAACCTGATCGGTTCCTAAGAATGGTTCCTAAACCAGCGGGTAGACTAGGAACCATGGCCAAGGCGATTGCAGGCGAAGGTTCAATCCGCAAGCGGCTCAGTGGGAAGCTGGCGGGCAAATGGCGCACCCAGTGGTCATACGACGATCCGGTCTCCGGCGAGTTCATCAACATTGATCGGACGTTCCCAAGCCAGGCAGAAGCGGCGAGGTTCCTAAAGGAACTTAAGGCGAAGGTTCACACGGGCCAGAAAGTGACCGAGGCTGCGACAAAACGTCTTCTCACCCTCAACGGCTGGTTTGACGATCTTGCTGGCTCAGCGCCTGAGTATCACGGTCGTTGGTTCGAGGACGGGATGAAACCGCAAACGATCTCGGTCAAGGTCAGCCGCTACAACGCTCACGTGCGCAAGTCAGACCTCGGAGCAATGCCGCTCCAACACATCGACGTGGACGCGGCCAGAGCATTCTTTCGCATGATGAAGGAAGCGGACAAGAGCAAGGCCACGATTAAGGACGTTCAGGGCGTTTTGGTCAAGGTCATGAACGACGCGATCGACACGTACGAGAAGGTCCCCAATCTTAGAAACCCCTTTCCCAAGGTGAAACTCGAGACTCCCGACGTTCGAGAGGCCATTGCCCTTTCGCCAAAGGAAGGGATGGCGGCCATTCGGAAGTTGAAAGACCCAGAGGATCGTGCGTTTCTGGGGCTGTTCCTTCTGGCCGGTCTGCGTTTAAGCGAACATATGGCCGTAACCAAGGAGCAGGTCGATTTTGAACGCGGCGTGATCGTGATCGACCGGTCAGTGAAATTTGGCAGAACTGGGCACCAGGACATCGGACTACCGAAAGGCGACAAGACGCGCGTCGTCGCTATGTGCCCAACGCTAGCCGACCTCTTGATTCCTGTAGTGAAGGAAGCCACCACCTTTGTGTTCCCCGCTTCTACCGTCGATCAGCCACGTATGAAGAAGCTCGTCTACTCGACATGGCGACGAATCGTCAAAGAAGCTGGACTCCCAGAAGAATTGGAACTGCGAGATTGCCGACTTACGCACAACAGCTGGATCGAAAAACTGTGCCCCAAGGTCAGCCTCTCAACAAGGCTTGAGCACATGGGGCATAGCGTCAACCGCAGCAATTCAGAACACAAGGGGTTGACCGTGAATGTCCGCAACTACACCCGATTCTTGAGTGGAGGCCTGGATATCCTGCGAAAGGAGCTTGAGAGTTTGATCAGAAAAGCTGAAGGAAGGAGCTCAAGGCGAACAAGCTAGCTGCCTGTCCAACCGTGTTCGAGCTCCTTCATTCGAAGATATGACTCAAGCTGGCGATGAGTGATGAGCGTGACGCCGTCGTCTTTGATGTGACCGAGTTGCTTTGATCGCAACAGGCGCTTGATTTTCGACTCGCTGACACTGAGCACAAACGCAGCTTCGCCGATTCTATAGGCGAGCTTCTCTGGGTGCCGTCCTTCAGAGTTGCGTTGTCTCATGGTCATTGATTCGAAAGCGTCAGGCAGTGACGAGGGGGCTCAGAAGACTCTCCCGCGAACGTAGCGACGCTTGTAGCACGGAACGTTGACGACTTCTTTGCCAAGCGCCATTCCCAGAAACTTGTGCTCGATAACTTCGTATTGATCGGTGCGATCAACGATTTCGATTTCGAAGCCCTGGTGCCCGCGCTCAACCAGATAGATGAGGCCGGACATCTCTGGGAAGGATTGGGCCAGTCGCGTGAGGACCTGCGCAGCGGCCTGAGCCTTGATCGAAGCGAGTGACTCGTCGCCATAGGCTTGCGCCCGTTCGCTTTGCTCAACGAGGTGTTGCGCCCTTTCAAGCTGCTCGCGCAGCGAGTTTGGAACGGAGACGATAGGTTGTTGTTCTAGTTTTTGCGGAAGCATGATGATTAACTCCAAGGGGATATCGGGGTCGCCCCAACCTCTTCGAAGGTCCGAACTAGGAATTCAAACCCAGCGTTGGGAGGTTGGAGGCGAACCAAGTGACGAGATCGAAGGCTTCCAGTTGTAACCGTGAGCACTCGAAACTGGTTGAAGCCGTAAAGCGCTTGACACTGGCCCGACCGGGCTAGGGCTTCGTATGCGGTCAGCTTTTCTTTAAAGCGCGTAGCCGAGGCGTGGCCCATGTCAACCTCGATGAAGATTGGTTGGGACGCTTGATAGAGACCGTCAGGACGAACTTCAATTCGGGTAGAGCCCTTCAAAGTCCGCCAAAGCTGTTGTTCGAACCGCCAGGTGCCGTTGGACTTGCTGCTGAGGGCGATCCTGACGTTCGTGACTGACATCGCGTGCTGCACGAAACGTGGCGAAGCTGCCCGATTCTCGATGAGGCCAGAGATCCGCTCGCCAACTACGTCAGATGCCTGCTTTGTAACCATGAAGAGGCTTTGGCTGAAGAAAGGGCTCTCAAGACGACGAGCGAAGCCGAGGCGGACAAGCTCGCGTGTTCGCGTGTTTGCCCTTGTGATCGAGCCGAAGTAGCCAAGCTGCATCAACTGATCGCGCGAGAGAACATGGCTGAGGGCCAGGTCCCTCAACACTGAAACGTCGCGACGAGTAATGCGGGTCATAGCCAGTCCTCCAACCGAGGTGACTTCGGCTTCGCGCCACGGTCAACAGCGGGCATCGGTTCGCAGTTGGGCTGGACAGGATCGGACACAGCCTCAATCTCAGGTGAGACGTTAGTGACCGGTTCCTCCTCGACACCTTCACAGTAAGCGGGCGCAAGTTCTGCCAGCCGAGCAAGGAATTCCTGAGCCCCTGGGCTCACGCTGCCCACGTCATCTATCAGGGGTGCATTGACTTCGAATTGGATCGGGAAGTTGCTTCGACGCCAAAGAACCGCTTCCCCAACCGGCAAGTTAGGAAGGTCGAATGCACCCTTGACTCCCGCGAGGTCCTTGTTCAGCACTTCGGCGTCTTGGTAGCCGGTTCGGAAGACGACTTTCACACCGACGTTGCCCAGGATGACGGAGCGTAGTTTTGGGGTGAGTTGGGCCAGTGTCTGATGGGCAAGGACTAGTGACAGACCGAATCGTCTGCCCTCGGCGAGGATTGACTCGAAGTCCCTCATCGAGAAGTTCTCGAACTCGTCGACATAGAGTCGAATCGGGTTCCTCTTGCTTTCAGCAACTGTAGCCCGCGAGAAGACCTCTCGGCACATCGCGCTCAGCATGATGGACCCGGTCATCCATCCGGCTGAGTGCAGTTCATCGACAGCCAGCGAGATGAGCGTGATGCTCCCAGGTCGATTGAGGTGTTCGCCGAGGTCAACGGGATCAGGGTGGCCGTACATGCGCCGAAGCCCTTCTGTGGATAGGAGCGCACTGACTTTGTTGAGAACCGGTGAGGCGAGGACGCCCTGCTTTTCCGCACTGAGCCCGTCGTAGCGTTGCCAGAAATCTCTGAGGGAGTCGGTTGTGGCCTTCCCGATCAATACCCTTCGGACTTCAGGGTTGTGGAACAACCCGTCGAGTTGCCGGAGCGAGCTGTTCGTCTCCGCAAGAAGCAGGGCTGCGTTTCGGAATGTCTCGGCGAGCTGTACGCCCCATGATTCGGATTCGGCGGCAACGGCGTCGATGAGACCAAACGCCCGGTAGTAGGGTTCTCCCCTGCCTGCGAGCGGGTTGAAGCCGAGCGGATTCAGTTTCTCTCTGAGGTCGAAAAACTTGACTAGGCTCGGATCAACACCGGCCCGGGCGGCCAACTCGACTGCCGCCATGGTGAGGTCGCCTCGTGGGTCGAGTAAGGCGATCGAGTGGCCCCGCAGCAGATCAGCGACGATGAGGTGATGGAGAAAGTTGGTTTTTCCGGTCCCAGTCGAGCCCACTGCCAGCAAATGTGTTCTTTGAGTTGCCGGTGAAAGCCAAACGAGTGCCTCTCCGAACGACTGGCACAGATCCGGCCAGTTCTTGACGACGCCGAGCCAATGAGGAGGGAGCGGAGGAGATGGAGCGTGACGCCTACGCATTGTGGCTCCTCGCTGTTTGGTGTGGGTTGGCGTAATCTGATGGGATGCAACCGACCGAGTTATTTGCTCTTGGCCTTGGGCTAACGCCCCCTTGGAAGATCGTGGACATCGAGTTCATTGACGGTGAGGTTCACATCAAGGTGGACTTTGAACGCGGGGCCAGGTTTGGCGGGCTTGAGGTTCACGACACTTCCGAGCGGAAGTGGCGGCACCTAAACTTCTTCAAGTATCCGTGCTTCATTCATGCCAGGGTGCCTCGGGTCATCGGCAAGGACGGGAAGGTGGCCACGGTTCAGGTTCCCTGGGCCCATGCGGGCAGCGGCTTCACGATGGACTTTGAAGCGCATGCGATCGAGCTCGTTTCCCAGATGCCTGTGGCGCCGGCGGCCAGGCTCCTGAGACTGTCTGACACCCGGCTCTGGCGGCTCATCCATCAATACGTGAAGCGAACCCGAGACGCCCTGGGCATCGGCCAGCCGACAAGGATCGGGGTGGACGAGACGGCGGCAAGGCGCGGCCACGACTACATCACGGTCTTCGTGGACTTGGATGCCCGGCGCGTTCTGTATGCCTGCCAGGGGAGAAGCGGTTCTGCCCTTTTCGAGTTCAAAGCGTTCCTCAAGGCCAAAGGCGCGGACCCCGCCAAGGTGCAGGCCTTCACCTGCGACATGGGACCGGCGTTCCTTGGCGGCATCGCGCAGGCCTTCCCCCAAGCAAGCGTGACGCTCGACCGCTACCACCTTGTGGCCCTTCTGACAAGGGCGGTCGATGAAACGAGAAAAGCCGAAACCAAGAAGGCGACGAAGTTCAAACGAACCCGCTGGCTCTGGCTCAAGAACCCAACCAACCTCTCAGAGAAAGAGAAGCTGAGCCTCCAAGAGCTTCTGGAAGAGAACGCCTTTCCCCTCACCGGAAAAGCCTACGGTCTCAGACTGGCTTTCCAGGAACTCTTCAAAGTCCCCAGATGCCAGGCGCAGACCGCATTCTACGAGTGGATCGGCATGGCCCTCGCCTCAGATATCCACGCCGTCGTCGAGGTCGCCGTCACCTTCTTCAATGCGGCGGACAAGATCTTGAGGTGGTTCGAAACCCGAATCTCCAACGGATTCCTGGAAGGCCTCCACAGCGTTCTGCAGGCAGCCAAAAACAAAGCGCGAGGCTACAGCAACCCTCAAAACCTCATCGCCATGAGCTACCTGCTGCACGGAAAGCTACGACCCGCTACCCACACCAAACAGCGAGGAGCCAAAATTGTCTTAGCTAAGGGGTGAAGCTGATGGCGGCACTCACTACAGGAATAGGCCTTGCGGTTGCCTTTGAGGCGGTAAAACTTGGCTTCCTGCTTGCAATTTGGGCAGACCTTTAATTCGCCAAAGCGGTACTGGAAAATCGTATCTAAACAGACGTTTTCGTCTGAAAACTCTTGATTAAATTGAACTATTGAATAACTCATAACCCTATTATCTAAGATTACTAGCGTGTTGTCAAGGGATAGTTACCCATTGATAAAATACGCACCCTTGAGCGTGCGCCACCACGCTTGAATCGGTAAGACCTCAATCTTCAATGCAAAAGTGGACCCAACTGATTCAAATACACCCAACGGGGAGAATGTCGCTTCCGAACGTGCCGGAAGAACTCGAGGCTCTGATCCGATTCCAGATGTGAGATTAGGCTGCGCGCGTGGTCCAAATACCATTGCTCCTCGCTCGGGTGATATTGGCTGATTGGCCTAGACACGCTTCCGAATGAGAAGTAGAGACACCTTGCCGATGCAGGTCCGTTGAGCTTCTGCCCGCCGAATTCCGTCAGGCTCTTCAAGTCGTCGTTCAAGACGACCAAGTTCTTGGCCATGGCGGCCTCGAGCATGATGAGCGAACAACCTTCGCTCACGCTCGGCAGCACGAACACGTCGGACATTTGCATAAGCTCGCCGACGACACGCCTTGGCACTCCCAACTGAATGTCGTGACCGCATTCCTTTGCCCAGGAACTTTCGAAAGCGGACGTGAAGACGCACTCCGACTCACTCAGACCAAGTAATTTGGCAAGTTCCGAGAGTTCTTCGACTTGCTTTTTCTCCCCATCTGCATTGCTGTAGCTGTTGCAAACCACAATTCGGGGGCTCAATCCATTGGCTTTCACCGCGCCCATGAGCTTAACCGCTTTGTCCACTTGCTTTGCAGGGGTCGTACGGGTCGGGTACACCGCCACGACGTCCGCCGATTGATAGTCGATGTGTCGCAGCAGTTCCGTGCTAAGTGGATGGAACTCGTATATGGAAGTCGGGTCCAGAAAGTTGTGGACGACCCGGATGTTCGTCTCGGGAACATTGAACATATCCGCTAGCGCCGGCACGTCTGTGCGATTGACGTAGACAAGTTCTGATCTTTCCATTCCGGAATAGCATCCAGCTAGGGGATATTCGAGGTTTTGTGGACGACTCGACGGGCCCGAGTGGATCCAGTGCAGCCAGTGCAGAGAAGGAAGCTTCGCGCCCGCTTTTCTAATGGCCCAATTGATCGGGAGGAAGTCTGTAAGAAAGAGGAGATCGTGCGTGATACAGGTCGAGCAATCCGCGAGCAGTTGGCGCAAGAGTTTTGAAGTAATCGCCACATACGTGTTGAAGTCTGCGTAGCCTTCGGCTGAGAATGGAAAGGCAGGACGAGGGTACTGACGGACCTCTACGTCCGATGGCAGCTTGTCGGCCTCACGGAAGTCATCGGTAGTAACGAACACGACCTCATGGCCAAGCTCCTTAAGGAGCTTGATTTGTCCATCTGCAACCGCTGCGACGCTATAAGAAGGTTCAAGATTGGCGAGCGCGGCCATAACGGCGACCTTCCCTTGTGTAGGAAACGCACTTAGCTTTGTCGGAAGCTGCATCTATGAGCCTTGCTGAACGGACTGTTGACCGCTTCCCACCATTCCGAGTGCAACCGTAATGTCGGTCACAGTGAGTGTAAACGTTCCTGTTCCTGTGGAAGAAGTGCTCGAAGTGGTGGAGGTGGTTGAAGAAGTTGTGGTGGTCGTTGTCGCTGTCGTCGACGTGGAAGTCGTGCTCGTCGTGGAGGACGTTGTATTAGAAGTTGACGATGTGCTGCTGGATGTTGTAGAACTCGACGTCGTCGTACTAGAAGTTGTCGTTGTCGAAGTGGAGGATGTCGTAGTCGTAGTCGTCGTTCCAACTCCCTTCAGAAATACCGCGGCAGGGTATGATGAGCCTCCGGCCATTTGAACATCGAAGGCGGCAGTCGCAGATCCCTTTGCAGGTACAGCGACACTGAAAACCGGGATACCGAACCCTGGACTTCCTGGTATTTCAAAAGTCTCCAATTCAGGCTGCCCAACCCTTGACACAGCACCGCGCAGCTCTTGCGGCGATATGTTTGCAGGACATCCAAAATAGCCCTCGACCATCGCATTGTCGTCCGTCGGGTTCTCCAGCGGTATCCGAACACGCTGATTGACGGCAAAGAGAACTTTGTTAGACTTTTCAAATGGGGTGACAGCTACTTGGCCTGGGAAGGCGAGCATGTCCCCGCCATAAGGCTCGCAAGCGGAATTGCCCAATGTAATCTGCGTCCACTCGTCTGCATCATCCGAAACTTGAGGAATGTTCTCTGTACCTGGGATATTGATATCTCCACTCGGCCAATTGCCTCTCGCGTGTCCTAGCCACGGTGAGTCGCCTGGATTCGAACATTCGAAGGTAGTTTCTTTCGGCATACCTGTCCGGTTTCTAATGTCCGTCTTATCGGCTGCGTCATAAATCGCAAAGACATGCTGCTCAGCTTCCTCCGAACCAACTGCTTCAATGGTCAATTCGTACAATGCGCCAAAAAACCTCTCACTGGCCCTCCAAGACCGGTCCACTTCTAGCAACGTGAGCTTAGTGCCCGGCTGAATGGCAGTGCCAAGGGTATATCCAGGCACACTTCTTGTGGGAAGCGTGCCGTTAAGGCAATGAGCTGTCATATTGCGAATCTCTTGCTTCGCTGGAATGGAGTTCAACTCTAGGACGTGGTGGCCAACAAATCTGGAGATCTTGATAGCGCCATTCCCGGGGGCGTTCGAATTCGACAAGTAAAAGCCAAACTTCGCTGTATCCCTCGTAGGCGGCGCCCAAAGATGCCAAAGAAATATGCGAACGTGAAGTGGTCCCAACCAGTTACTACCTTCGCTAAATACCCACCGCCATAGTGGTCGAGTGTCATTTGCCGGAAACCCAGGGACAGTCTCAGGATTGTCTGATAGCAGTAAAACGGGAGCATCAGGATGCGGTATTCTTTGAGCGCCAATGGGATCGATTTCGTTCGACAGATGACGATAGCCTGACGGTACGGTGGCCGGTGCGAAACACTTCGGTGTGCAGGTTCTTACTATGAACTCGGTCGCAGGAACAACCTGTATCGGCGGAATTGTTGGAAAATTCGTTATGCTCATCGTAGCTCAATAAACGAGACGTAAGATCGCATCTTTGAGGATGCGCTCTGGACAACCAGTACCCCGGTGCCCAATACGAAGACGCTGACCGGTTGATTAAGTGGCAGGGCGTAGGTCTTTTTGGCACCGCCCTTTAGCTGGACAATTGAAAGCGACGGAGATGGCTTCTGCGTTACGATGGCAACTCGCGTTCCGCTAGGAACATCGATGATATAGTCCCCGTCGATCCATCTTCTTACTTGGCCGTCGTATGTGAACTCCGCAATGCCATACGGGGTCCTCGCGAACAAGACACCTCTAACGGTAGAAACGTCCCAGGTTGTGCCCAGACTCCGGTGTGCAAAGGCGTCGCCGTGACTTTGAAAGGTCCAGAGTCTGATTGGATGCAAGCCCTCAATATAAAACCCGGACAGCGCGTTAGTGTAGGGTATGGCATCCGGCAGCCGACGAGGCTGCTCGCCAGTTTCAGGATTCGATCGAAACTCGTGTCGAACAGCTAAGAACCTGGACCCCGATCCTACGGAACCATCCCGCTTCAAGGGTGGCCCCAAGAAGATTTCATCCGGTTGGCCCAACGGAGCAGACGAAAAGCCCACGTGTTGCGGTTGCCCTTCGAGATTTATGTAGAAAAGCGATCGGCCAAAACAGAGGAACGAATCCGGCTTTGCTCGAGACTTGGGAAGGCCCTGGCTGACTTTGGAGCTTGCATTTGGCAAGGCAAGGACTTCTGCTTTGCCACTTTCGCCTATTGCGGCAAAGATGAACCCGTCAGCGCCTGAGATGATCGTCTTGTCTATGAAAGCAGCGCTTGAGTAGGAGGCCGTAACACTGCCGTCTTTGAGCGAGAGGCGCCGTAGTTCGTACGTGTGTGTGCCGCCTTTGCGATATCCGAATAGTACGGCGGAGGAACTATTGGCCAGGCGAAAGTCTGTTGCCGCGCCCATATCTCCTGCTACGTCTGGAAAAGTCTGACTCCAAAGGACCTTCCCGCTCTTAACTTCCACACAGTAAAGAATTTGCCAGCTAAGCAAAATCAGATGTTGGTTGCCTCGAGTGGCGCACACTATCCCGTACTCAGGAATTTGAGTAGTCCAGTTGAAAGAGGACTGAGCCATAGAGAGCGTGGCCGTAATGGCTAGCCAGAGTGACGTAAGAACGCGAATTGCTAACATTCTTGCTGGGTTAAGCATTGACAGATTTCTCTCCTTTAGGATAGTAATTCTCAAAATCCCCCCAATACGGGTGCTCGGTTTGACCTCCCGAGTCTTTGGCGTAACAGTTGTAGTGCGTCGTAAAATGCCTCGAGTGGTTGATATGGCAGCTCGGCCTCTCGCCGAGATATGGAATTCGAACGAGCGTCGATTTATCTTCCGGCTCGAGAAGCGCCGCGCCGCGAAGGGCGCATTCGCGACAGAGGTTCTCGAAATGTTCGAGAGCCTTCTCATATCGCAAGCTGATCTCGTGCATAGGATCGTGCCGGGACGTGACCTCCAGCCAGCCCGTGTGGTTCAAGCCGATATAGTCGAGATGAGAAACGCCGACCTTGTCCGGATTGGAAAGCAGAGCGTTCGCGACTCGATCGAAATAATCCTCGGGATATAAGACGTCGTGCTCGAGAAAGCACACGGCGTCGTATTCCTCGCCTCTACTCTGCTCCTCATAGAAGATGCGGAGAACCTGCAGCACGATCCCAAAGTGCACGCCAAGCCGGAAATGCGCTTCCCAGCCGACGAACGGACTCCACGGGATCAACTGCCAAGTGCACGTTCGAACAGTTGGCTCAGCGATGCGCGACTGATCCACCGCTCGGTCGAGGGTAGCGATCGAGCTTCGCAGAATCTTCTCGTGAATTGCATTGGTCGAGTACCAGCACCCGAGGATGCGCACGGCCCGAGTTTAGCAAAATCCGATCAGAAAGTCCAGCGTCTTCGGAGAAACTCAAGTTTTTTGATTCGCGAAAGCAACTCGACTTGACTTCGTTTTGGGCTGGGCCTAGTTAAGAAAGATGGCAAGCTGTTACCGTTGCGGGAAATCCATCGTTGGGTCCGAGCTCAGACAGCGTCGACAGGTCTACGTCGGCGAGTCCTTTTGGACGCTCTACGCCAAGCGCCGTCAGCGGAGTCATCGACGCCACTTCGGCATGAGGATCGTCTGCTCTGCCTGTGCTGCCAAGCTTGATTGGGGCAGAGGAGCATACCGATCGACCGAAGCCCGCCTCAGATGGTTCCTCATGATCGTCGGCCTTTTGTTGCTCTTCCTTGCCGGACTCGTTGCTTCAATCAGAGTCTTCTTCCGCTGAGTACCGCCCGATCGCCGCCCAGGACTGTGTGGTCGTGGTTCGGCGCGATGGACGCGCTTTGCGCCATTCAGTGAGCTTTGAGAGCGTGGCGGTGACGGACTGCCTCCCGGCAGCCCGCAAGGAGGCCTTCCTTGTCATCGTACTTTCAAGTTTCAGCCCAGACGAGGCGAAACCATGCTCGCAATCTGAAGTCTGAACGCCAAACCCCTTACAGCATCGTCACCGATCGGATCATCCAGGCGCTTCAAGCCGGCGTCGTCCCATGGCGCAAGCCCTGGCGAGGCAGGGAGCACTTGCCTTGCAACGCCGTCAGCAAGCGGCCGTACCACGGCATCAACCTTCTGCTACTCTCGCTGACGCCCTACACCGACCACCGCTGGCTGACGCTGCGCCAGGCCAATGAGCTCGGCGGCGCCGTCCGGAAGGGCGAGCGCTCCTCGATCGCGGTGTTCTGGAAGCGGCTCGAGGTCGAGAAGGAAGACGAGAGGCAGAAGCAGCAGAAGTACTCGATCCCGCTGCTTCGCTACTACCCGGTCTTCAACGCCGAGCAATGTGTTGGCTTGGGCTTGCCGGTCCTCGACGACTGGCATGAAGAGCTCAAGGCCCGCAACGAGAAGGTGGAGAAGGTCATCCAGCGGATGCCCAACCCGCCCAAGATCGTCGAGGGCGGATCGCTGGCAGCGTACTTCCCGCCTCAAGACCTGGTTCGAGTTCCAAAGATCCAGGACTTTGAGTCTCCGGAAGCCTACTACTCGACCCTGTTTCATGAGCTTGGGCATTCGACTGGCCATGAGACGAGGCTCAACCGCCCCGGCGTGACGGGCCAGGTCGTCTTCGGCTCCTGCGACTACAGCCGAGAGGAGCTGATCGCTGAGCTGACTTCAGCCTTTGTCTGCGCCGAAGTCGGCATCGACAACTCGGTTCTGGACAACGCCGCCAGCTACATCCACGGCTGGCTCCGTGCTCTTGAAGGAGACCCTCGAGCGGTCATCGCCGCATCCGGCCAAGCTCAGCGTGCTGCCAATTACATCAAGGGCAAGACCGAGGAAGACCACTCTTCGGACTCAAACCAGAAGCCAGAGGCGGTGGCGCCATGACCTTCCAGAAGTGGATGCAGGAGCTCAACGAGATATGCTTGAGCACCTACCTCATGTCGATCTACGACCTGCCGGACATGCCCTTCTACGACGCCTTCGAGGACGGCCAGACTCCCGAGGAGTTCATGGCAGACACGATCCCCGACATGGATGCACTTGCGGATATGGTGCTGAGCTGATCATTCGCAGACCCATCCGGACCCTTGCCCTGCAAGGGTCTACTTTTTTGGCTCGACGAGTTTAGAGCGAGGGTGCCCGAGGTTCATGACATTGAGACTGCGAGTTCATAAACACCGGGCCCGAAGGAGGATAGAATTTCCCGCGCTCCCTTTTGGCAGGCACGTCCGTCTGTTCTAGGCTAGTTTGCACGTGCTGGATGGCGCGTGGATGATTGGACCAGAGAACGGAGTCTCGCGAAGGTTTCAAACTTGCACGGTTAGAGTGCAAATGCGAGGTATCTTTAGCAGACGCGGGACCAGAGTGCTAACCGCACAATGGCCCCGCCCATCTTATCCAACGCTCGGGATGGGACCCCGAGCTGTAGACCAACCGTGCCCAATCCAAGGGCGCGACGGTCGGCGAGAGATTGGCATTTTCGCAACGAAAAGTCAATCGCTCGGCCGAAACCGCCCCGCCTCCGAAGCGGCACCATGACCGCATCAGCGATTCACATGGAGGCGATAGATGCACAAACTGACTTTCTTCCCGCTCGGCAACGCCGAGACCATGCTCATCGATCTTGAGAACGGACGCAAGCTCCTCGTGGACTTTGCCGACGTTCGCGACTACAACAATCAGTTCGATCTCAGATGCAAGCTATCTGATCGCCTGCGTGACGACCTGAATACATCGAATCGCGACGACTACGATGTCGTCGCTTTCAGCCACCTCGACAACGATCACGTCTTCAAAGCCAGCGAGTTCTTCTGGTTCGAGCATGCTTCGAAGTACCAGTCCGACGACAGGGCGAATATCGCTGAGCTTTGGGTACCAGCTGCCGCCATCGTCGAGACGGGCGTCGACGGTGACGCGCAGGTCATCCGTGCTGAAGCCCGCTACAGGCTGAAGAACGGCAAGGGCATCCGGGTCTTTTCTGCCCCCGATACGCTTAGGGACTGGTTCGAATCCGAGGGCCTTGATTTGACTGCATACCGCGCCAGCGGAATCGTCGTCGATGCCGGTCAGGTGATTCCTGGGTTTGACCTATCATGCGACGGCGTAGAATTCTTCGTTCATTCCCCTTTTGCATCGCGGACCGATGATGGCACACTGATCGAGCGAAATCGCGACGCGATGGTATTGCAGGCGACGTTCCAAGTCGGTGCGCAGCTGACGCGAGCCCTAATCACGGCAGATGTGACCTGCGACGAACTGGATGAGATCGTGCGCATGACCAGACTCAGGAAGCGCGATGAGAGGCTCCTATGGGACATCTACGATATTCCACATCATTGCAGCTACAAATCCATTGGACCTGAAAAGGGCAAAGAACAGACAGAGCCGACCGATAACGTCGCGTGGCTCATGGAGCAGGGGCATTCGGGCGCCGTCTTGGTGTCGAGCAGCGACTCGACTCCAAGCCAAGACACGGACCAACCCCCGCACCGACAAGCTGCTGCTTTCTACCGAAAGATTGCTGACGACCTCGAGGGTGAGTTCGTGGTCACTATGGAGCATCCGAAGTCCACGGGGCCAGAACCCCTTGTGATCGAGATTGGAGACAGAGGAGCCGTCCGCCGAAAGCTTGTCGTGCCAGCAGCCGTTTCGGTCGTTTCCGCTCCCGCGCCACGCGTAGGGTGAACAGTTGGAGGGCAAGTTCTTCAATCTCGGCGGATCAACAGTCCAGTCGGCCCGGCTTAGCCTGGACCGGTCCAAGGCTCTGGTCCAGTACTTAACCTCCGGACAGGCTCCCTTCGTGACCCTTGTCGAGTGCCGAAAGCTCCATAAGGGCCGCGAGGCGGTGATCATCGAGGTTGACTGCGAAGTGCCGCAGTATCGCGCTATTGAACTTAAGAAGCGGGAGAAGATTGCGGTCGTCAACCATCCCAAAGATCGACGAATGCCCGAGGCCCGTGCCTTACGCTTGGATTTTCCACGCACGTGTGTCATGCACTTGAACCTTGTGCCGGCAAGCGAGCCGGCGAGCCTGTGCCTCTTTTCCGAGCCGTGGGCGGAGCTTCGGCTCAGATTAACCGCTATCGGCCTAATCGAGCGCATACGTTGGTGGATCGCAAAGTCTGCAACGCTTGAACTGCACAGACCTGATCAGGCACTTGAACCGTTTGTCCTTGGGCCGGGACAGCCGCTCATCGTCTCCAACCGGCTTATTGAAACACTCCTCACCCCTGGTGCAAGCTTCGGCCAGTTCGGCATCGTCAACGGCAGCACAAACGGCATTACGTTGTTCGAGCTTCGAAGGAACCGACGCGCTTCAGCTTCTACCAAGCCCTGCCTTGCGGTTTCCGTCGTTTCACGACCGCATCCCCATTGTGTTGTCAACAATATGCCTGGTGACCTCCTTGACCTTAACTCGATGCTTGAGGCGGTGGGTTACGAGAGTCAGGACTTGGTTACGACGATCTGGCAGGCCACAGAAGGGGCTTTCAACTCTCGAACCGTCCACGAAATGGGCTTCCTGCTTGTTTTGGTGCTATTGCAGCGGGAAGGGACCGGAGCAGACCAGCGGACTAGCCCGGAGTTGGTTGCGTTCGTTGCAGTCCCTTCAGGGAGTGAACACGGCCTGCTGCCGTTTGCCAATTCACTCGGGGTCGCCTCGAAAGGACCGATGAAGACAATTCATATCAAAGCCCTTAAGGACTTGAACTTGATGAAGCTCAATGTGCATACCGAACTTGGTCCCGCCAGCGCGGCGCTGCTTAGCGGAATAGATCAGCTCCCAACCAAGATAGCCGGGATCGGCGCCGGAGCCCTCGGTTCTCAGGTCGTACTGAATTCTGTTCGGTCAGGTATCGCGAATTGGACGGTCCTCGACGACGATCAACTGCTTCCACACAATTTGGTGCGCCACGCATTATCGGGCGACTGGCTTGGACACGACAAGGCGACAGCGGTTACCGAAACCGCGAACAGCCTGCTCGATCAGAGCACCGTAACAGGAATCGTGGCTGACGTTGTGCAGCCCGGCGAGGCAGGTGATGCCGTTGCCAACGCGTTGAGATGCGCCGAGGTAATCGTGGACATGTCCGCAAGCGTGGCGGTCTCTCGTCACTTGGCGTTCCACGCAGCGGGCGCAAAGCGGTGCTCGATGTTCCTCAGCCCATCGGGACGCGACTTCGTGATGCTCGGAGAAGACGGGAGTCGATTGATCCGACTTGATCTTCTGGAGATGCAGTACTACAGGGCCGTTGCGAGCCGTCCTGAGTTGAGCGGTCACCTTGAGAGTGCGTCAGAAGCAGTCTTCTACGCAGGCAGTTGCCGTGACCTCACGAGCCGGGTCCCCCAGGAACTCATGGGACAACATGCCGCCCAAGGCGTGAGGTCATTGCGCCAGTTCATTGGAGCCAACGAAGCGGTTGCTAGCGTTCATCGGGTAGATCCAATATCGGGCCAATGCAGTCGAGTGGAAATCCAGGTTCATCGCCCGATCGAGATCGGTCAATTGAACGGGTGGCATGTTTGGACGGACAGAGGCTTGATGGAAGAGCTTCAAATGCAACGACAGGAATCCCTTCCGAACGAGACTGGCGGCGTGCTCCTTGGACACCTTGACCAAGAGCGCCAGACGTTCTACGTTGTCCATCACATTCCTGCCCCACCCGATAGTGAGAAGCAACCAACGGTGTACATTCGAGGATGCGAGGGATTGCGAAACCGGTACGAGGAAATTCAGGAAAAAACGCTCAAGAATCTGACTTACGTTGGGGAATGGCATTCGCATCCTGTGGGCTGTGCTTGCGCCCCTAGCGGAGCTGATGTTCTGGCAGCCGAGGCGTTGTCGGCCAAACTGGAAGGTGAGGGCGTTCCTGGATTGATGTTGATCGTTTGCGACGGCGGCACAACCTGTTGGATGTGCTGTTCCCGACCAAGCCCAGCGGTCGCTCATGAACGCCTCGAACACAATGGACAATAGGTGACGATGCCGTGGAATCGAAACTCGGACTCTACGATCTTCTTGCAAGGCTGGTGCCTGGCGGATTCCTTCTCTGGGGACTGGCCTGGATGGCGGGGCAAGCAGGGCTCGGATGGCTCTTGCCTAACGGCATGTCGTCTGCCAGCCAAGCCATTGCTTTCGTGCTAGTCGCCTATGTGTTCGGGCTGGTGAGCCATGCTCTCGGAGACTGGGTCATCGAGGGCGCGATCTACCGAGTAAAGGGTAGGCCGAGCGACCAGTATTTGGTTGACGAATCGCCGAAGCGACGTTATAGGGTGTTGCTTCGCGAGTCGATTCAGACTCTTTCTCCAAATGCTTCGCTCGACTTCTCGGGTGATCCCGATTCGAAGAAACGAGCTTCGCATGAGGCGTTTCGCCTAGCTCTCAATTATGTGGAGGACACATCGCCGAAGGTACAGGCGTTGCAGGCCCAATACGGACTCCACCGATCGATCGCGGCGGCTTGTCTCCTGTTGACCGTGACCAGCCTGGTTGGACTTATCCAGGCGATCCTACCATGGGGCTTCTTCGCCGGATTCGGCTTACTTGCCGGGCTGTTCACGATGGCTACATACAAGTGGGGCTGCAATCTCGTTCGTGGCACTATTGAGGTTGCGGCAAGTCGCTTGAGGTCAACAGAAAAAGCAGCCTCTGAAGAGACTGCCTGAAGAGACAAACAACTAGACGCCGATGGGAGCTTCGAAGAGTAGCCCCGGCCATCGTCGGCCGACGATCAATGAGATCATCCGGTCGATTGTAGGGTTGTGCGTCGCGAACGTCGGAAGCTTCTCAGGCGCCCGACGTGAGATCGCGAGATCCGTCTGAGGATCCCACTTGTACCGCCAGAGTCTTGCGGCCCTGAACGGCTCTTGATCGAGGTCTTCGCCAAGGTGATGTTTGAAGCCACCTGAGAGCACGAGAATGCGCGGCGAGCCCCATCTGAGCGGTACAACCGCCGCTCGCTGATGAGCCGGGCTGTGAATGCCGCAGACGAGAACTTTGCTGTCCAAGACGTACCGTTCCGCTTCCGCTTCGATCGCGTTCAGCTCAGCAAGTGATTGATGATTTGATCCCAGAGCGCCGGCTACGAATGCCAAATTCCCTTGGAGTATTCGCGCGTTTCCGTACAGCCACACTTCGCCATCCTCGTAGAAGCCGGGCTCGATATGGAACGGCATTTCCCGCTTGGGCGGCTTGGGACCACGCAACGGCCGGGGAGCAACAGTGACCTTGCGGTCGACAATTTCGGGTCGAAGCGGCCAGTCGAAAAGAAACATGTCCTTCACCTCCGAGGTGCAGGCACACAAAGATCTGTGCCTTCTTATCTCTCGTAGGCGGTGGACCGCACTCTGTCAAATAGCGTCCGATACTTGCAACGCTCGAAGCTTCACGTGGGACTTGACTGCTTGCCTCGCTTTGCTAATCTTTATCTATGACCACCTGTTTGATATCCAAAGTGCGCTCCCGATGAATCAAGCCATCGCCAAAGCCGTGATTATTACTACAGCCCTTGCAGGCATTGTCGGCTTCGCAGGAGGCTACTATTCAAAGACCCTCGACGCTGCTTCTCCCGTATCCCCTCAACAAATCAAGCCAGATGAATTCTGGTTGCCTGATTTTGGAGCCCTTGAGCTAATTAGGGGGGATCATAACTGCGTGCCGCCAAAGTACTGGACAGGCAATGGCTGCGCCGACACTAGCAAGTGGACGATAGGGGATTGGAAATTCTTCACGGAATGTGTAGCTAAACTTAATCCCAAAACGAAAGAAGGGATTTACAACTGCGTTCGCCAAACTGAACTTGGCAAGCCCCGAAAGTAGCTCCATTTGATTGTCAGATTCTATTTGGCGTCGAACGCCCTACCCCAGGTCCTTGATTTGTTCTTCCAGGTCTCGTAAGGACTCAACTGAATCGATGTACGACTTCATAAGAATCTCCCTTTGAACCACAATATTTCGACCGAACTGTTGCGCCCGGTCATCTGCCCACCTTCCCTGTGACGACGCCCACGCGCTGTTTAAACGCGAAATCTCAGACTTCAAGACCTCAATCACCGGATCCAGATTGCTCAACTCGCATCCCCAACGCGATCAACCTTAGAACGGAGGGCAACCATTGCAGCTTCCGGCTCATCAAGGAGCCAAGCCAATGTAAGCAGGGCGTTCAGAGGTCGAAGCCTTCTCTTCGAAATCAACCATTCATAGGTAATGCCTCGCACGGCGAGCCCCGTAGGATGCTGACCGGTGTTCACCCAATGTTGTGCTGCCTGTACAAGCGTCTGATACCGAGAGATGCTTGCCCACTGCTCAATGGCGCGCTCGGGGGAGGCTCCTAAGTCAGAACGAAAGTGCTCAATCAGGAGGTCAGCTACTTTACTGCTTTTCAATTGCTGCCTCCCGTTGCAAATCCTCGCGCTACATCGTTCGCATAGCTTCGGGAATCCTTTTCCGTCACCTGCTCCCAGAATCCGCGAAAATCGAGGGTCGCATCAATCGGCTCTCGAATTTCAGACTCCCATCGGGCTTTGATATCATCCACCACCATGTCGGGATCGCCTCGGGATTGAAATGCGTGGCGCAGTTCGTGGGCAAGTGTGTCGACGGTCTCATTAAGGTCATCCCAATATGGGCCGCTATCAAGGTTGCCACCCGAGTTTATGAAGATCTTGTTGCCTTTCGGATCATAAGCTCCCATCAAGTCGGAGTCCTCATTGATGAGCTCAATCGGCACGTCTTCGATTCCAAGCGAACGGGATATAACTTTGCTGGCATTCCTCAACAGCTCGAGCCGTTCATCGCCCTTTTCGGACAAGGCTGCCCATGAAGTTGGGTTGAGTCCATCCACATTTGCCAGTTCTTGCCCGAGTGAGAAAGCCGCGTTTTGACTGCCATTGGCCGTAGCTGAACCAAATGAACCGCTTCCTATCTGCGGTCCCACATCGTCTGGCACCGAGTGCCTTGTATACTCTTCGACTGCCGAGGCCATGCTCAAGAGCGTGTTCGAGGCGGAGACGCAGTCCGATTGCAGAAAAGTTGCAAGCTCTGAAGCTCTCTGGTCTATGTATTCCCGCTGAACATGTACGTTGCCCTGAACCCTCCGGGCGTTCGCTCTTCGCTCTTTGGCGCTATCCAGCTGGTCCAATATGTAATCCAGATCGTCTTCTTCTTCGTCCGCGTCCGAATACTCTTGCATCCAATACTCGACCTCTCTGTCTCGTTCGACACAGATTTCGTTCACGTGCTCAAGCATCCGGCAACTGAATGTGCGAACCTGGGCGAGAGCCTCCAGGATGCGGTGGCTACCGCTATCCAAGGTCGACTGAAGTTCCAGTAACGTAGCCGACTCGACCTGTATGGCGCCCATTCTTTAAAAGCGGTGACTCCCGACCCTCTCCGCAAGTTCCGCTTTTTTGCGAATGTACGTGCTCATCGCCTCGCAATCAGAAAAGAACCTGGAGAGTTCGATCATAGTTTCTGCATAGAGCTTTGAGAACTGCTTGAAGTTATCATCCTTCCAGAACTGACCGAGTTGGGAATGCAGGCTCTGGTTGGCGATAGTCTGACCCTTGGCCTGAAGCGCAGTCGCTTCAAGCTTCGCGGCAAATGTCTTCAATTGGACCGGATCGACGCGTGCTTGTGAATGCATGAAAGGCTCCTATTGGGGTGGCGCTAAGTGAGTGAAATCCGTGATGAGTGAGGCGTGATCTTCAAGCTTAGGCACTGTTTTGCGGCTCTCCACAACGAATCGTTGAAGCATTGCCTCTGTCTTCTTAAAGCGCTCTCGGAACTGCTGAAACCCAGGATCCTGCCAGGTATTGCCGAGTCGGGAGACTTCTGCAGACAAGGATTGCCCGGTGGACTCCAGGTAACCACAAAACTTCGAAAGGGATTGCGCGAACTGATAGACTCGTTCGCTGTCAACATGAATTGGACTACTCACGCGATTGATTCCTCCTTACTGACCGAATGGTGAAACAGTTGTTGCACTGCTGCCTTGCTGGGCGCTTGAAAATACCGAAGCTTCTCAACGACTCCCGGGTTCTCCTCATCGTAAAAAAGCATCTGCGCTGGATTATTGAGCTTTGGAATAGCGGTTGAGCCAAAAAAGTGATTCGCTTCAGAGTCGCTGAGCTGGCTCGATAATCGAACTCCAAAGGACTTTATGCCGGAATACCCGAAAACTCGCTCAACGCTCGATACCACATCTAGTTGAGTTATACAGTGGATACCAACATCTGGACCATCGCGCAACAGCGTAGCAAAAAGGTTTCCAACTGGGGCGCTTTGGTCCGGCATGAAGGCTACTTCTTCATGGTGAATCTGCCGAATTCGCTGAGCGCCAAGCAGGAAAAGGAATGATTTTGTTATGCTTTGAGGCTGAGAACCGCGAAGTTGAAATTCCGCGCTGAGCCGCGAGATCAGACTTGCAGCCTCGCGCGGGGGCACAATCTCAACCTGATGCGGGATGGCTTCGAGGAGAAGTCCCAATGATTCCCGCCACGTCGCGGTTTGTTGAGCGCCATCAAGTACGTAGAACCACGTCTTGTCTGGATCGGTTTGAGCTGCGAGACTCGCAAGTGCAGAGAGCATGACATTCATCCCTCTGGCCTCGTCGCGACTGACGAGTAGGAGATTCCGGCCAGATTGCGATGGGAAACTTGCCCCGATCGGGGGCCGAATCTCCAACGGTTCGCCGAAAGTGGCAACAGGGACCCCGTTGTTCGTACCATCAGCTCGACCTGATCTGATGTAATGAACCCAGTCCTCGATTAATGCAGGTTCGGAGCCTCGGAAGATGACGGGCCGTCCGGTAGGTATTCCGCGACTGCTAGCAAGCGATCTAATTCGCCGTTGAGCACGCGCTTTATCCTCGTTGGACATCAGGGCCACCTGAAACCGGCTGTCATCGCCAACCTCACGCATCACGTAGTAGACACCTTCCCCAGGCCGAGCGATTGTACGCACCAATCCTTGATCGTCCCCCAAAAGTCTTCGAGCATCCTGCTCGTCGCACTTTAGCAGGATTCTCACGTTGATTTGAGCCAAGATTGCACGGCTCAAGTCCGAGGAACCAGCAAGCGTCTGTGAGCCTAGAACCACGTGGATTCCATAGCTACGACCTTTTCGCACGAGCTTCTCAAGTAGTACGTCTGAATCGCGAGCGATAGAATCGTTCGCTGCGAACAGCTCTTGGAATTCGTCGATCACGAGAAGGAGGCGAGGCAATAGACCTGTTCCAGCGCTTCGATATCTGGATATGTTCTGGACACCTTTCGCCTTGAACAGCTCTGACCTCCTTTCAAACTCGGAGCTGATCGCACGGAGTACGCTAAGCGCGAACTCACGTTCGGTCTCGATTCCGATTACTTTCGCGTGTGGTATCGCTCCGTCAACATATGTCTTGAACTCGATTCCTTCCTTTAGATCAAGCAGATAGAGCTCCAACTCGTCTGGTGCATACTTCAAGCAGAGTCCATATAGAGCTACGTGCATCAAGTTAGACTTTCCTGATCCTGTAGTGCCGAGGATCAGTGCATGATTCTCAGTATCGCGGCCCTCCTGGCCAAGCACCAAATCCTGGGTCTTGCCCACCCCCCTCGGCCCCAAGGGAATGTCAATGCCATCCTTCGTGCTAGCACGCCAGCATCGGGCATCATTATCAAGTCCTATGGCTGCAAACAGTCTCTCGAACTTGACCTCAACTTTCATTCCGGCTTTGGCATGTTCGCCAATGTATGACACAATGTGGCGAAGAAGGGCCTCCGGAGGAGAAGGGTCAGGAATCACACGACAACACTTGAGGTCCTCTTGTTTGCACAGAATGTGATCACCATAAGCTTCGAGGACTTCCGCTCCCCTTAGCATCGCGTTTACGTCAACGCCATAGCTGGCGGGCCGGCTTTTGTCCACGCACAGAATCGTAAATACGCCGCAACGCGGGCCTGTTTGAGCAATGCTCTGAAGCCTAGCCGCCATTGTATCGGAAAACTTTGCTGGATAATCGAATACCACCAGCACCCGGTAAGGCTCCAGTACCGATGCCTCGCGATTGTATTCGTCAATTGAATCATATCGATCTCTTAACTTATCTTGCCACACTGCTGTAATGTCACGGGAGAGATCCTCCAGCTTCCTCTCAATGTCCTGCGGCTCGCTCAATACCCTTCCTCCTATGAGCCGTTCGTCGTAGTCCTTCAATGCGAGAAAGGGAGCGACATTACGAGCAATCCCAACGGGATCGATGAAAGCGAATCGAGCTAGCCCGGCCGGCGTAAGGGCCAATATTCGGGTAACCAGATTTGAGATCAATTGCCTCGCGACTGCCTGATCTCCGATTAGAGTGAGGGACTGAGAGCCAAGATCCGTGGTGCCCGGACAGGAGAAGTCACGCTCGTCAGGAAACCATTTCCGGAGCTCAGGGGTTGGAATCTGGAGAGTCCCTATTCGCACATTTCCGTGAAAACGCCCTGATTCCTCATTGTTGCTTTCAGCCATATCCGATGTTTCGTCAGCGCTACCGTTCCCGTGCGCACTAATTGGCACCCATTCGTTCCAAAGGTTGGATGTCCATCCCAACGCTCCAATGCCCTGCGAAGCGTCGTAGCAGGTCTTGCGCGCGCGCCGGATCAGAAGTTCAGCGTTCTTTCTTTGTGCCGTCATCCGTTTCGCATGCTCATTCTTCAGGTTGACTAGCGCCTGGTCGTACTTAGCCCGAGATTCTGTAGCATTCTTCGAAGCTACAGCCTTTAGGTTGGCGTCCTCCTTTTGCAACTTCTGATTGGCTTGGGCAATGTTTCGGTCGCGCCGCGATAACGCCTCCTCAGTTCGACTCTGGCAGTGTCGACGAGTCTCCTCGATCCATTGAACGCCAAGAGCCTTTACGAGCCTTCCAAACCTCATAACCGATTGAAAGGTTCGAACATATTCGGTATCACATTTCCAAAGATAATAGGAAGCGAGGGCTCCTGCGATCAGAAAAAGGAGAGCCCAGCCATAGTTTCCGAATCGAATAAGAGCCGAAAGCAGGATAGCGCTGCCGACGATCGTCCATCCGCAGTATTTGAGGATCTCAGGCCTTCGCTTGCTGAGTGCTCTTAGCTGAGCGAGGGCTTCATTCCCAGAAGCCAAAAGCTCTTCAACGGTAGCTGGAAGATTTGATTGATCAACATCGGGCAATTGATCATCAATTTGAGGGAGACGACAAAAGAGGAGCTTTGGTAGTCGGTAAAGATCGTCGCCTGACCAAGCCGCCGTCTTTTGGCAGAAACCCTCTACATCCTTCTGTACCTTTTCTAGGCGATTCAGACCCGCTTGGGAGATTTCCTCGAATGCCTTGTTAGCCGCGCTCACAGTTTGCTCATGCCTTGTCCGAATCTGTGAGAGATTCGCTTGTAGCTCCTTTTCTGAGGCTTCTCGATCCCTTGAGGAATCTGCCGCTAGTTGCCGGCTTGAGGCGGCAAACTCGCCATCAAGCTGGCTAAGCATCGCAGCGGCCGCTTCCGCCTGGGCCACTGCCTGTACGGCCACGTGGCTCGCGGTCTCCTGGGTTTTCTCCTTGCGACTCATTTGTCTTGCGCGCTCATATCGAGAATTCTGAAAACTCGCCTGACTTCCGGGAGACAGGTCGACGGATCGATGATTAGGCTCGCCGCGGGCCTCTTATCCCGCCGGCTGAACGAGATTGACGCCGGCTTGTCTTCGGACGTCCGCTCATAAAGCTTGTCGTTGACGCTTGACCGAATGCCTACGAGCTCACAAGTCGAAACATCGGACTTGACTTCAATGACCCTTGCGAGAATCGCCTCCTGTTTGAGCCCGGTCAACGTACGTGCGGCAAGTGGGGCGGACCCGTTATAGACCTGGAACTCGTCGCCGGTCGCAACACCCTCTCTTGAGCCAGCTTGGATCTGTATGGTGTTCGCACTTCGATCGACCTGAATCACCCGCGCTCGAAAGTCTGTCGCTTCGGCAAGAGCTGACGCCAGCTGCTCGGTACACGTTCGCAAGGCGATGTGCTTCGACCGAATGGATGCCCGATCCAGTACTGGTCCCATCCGCTTTCCAGCGTCCGCCGAGATGAGAATGCCAGCCGCAACGATTAACAACTTGATGGTGTCGCTCACTTTAATCAAGCCGAGTACAACGAGAGCGGCAAGTAAGATCAGGGCACCGTTCGCCACGTCCTTTTCGAAGCTCGCCCTCGCACTCGACTTGAAATGCAAGACTCCATCGCTGCGCTCGCTAACAGCCTTGCCGGTTCGGGCGTCGCTCAGTGATGCTTCCAAAGTCATTGAACACGAAAACTCCGAGTCGATCCCTGTCTTTATGTCTCCGTACTCGAACTTCTTGCGTTTCTCCGTGAATTCGCTCATCGAGGTCTTTAGAATGAGATCAGCGTCTTCTGCAGAACCAACTACTTCAATTCCGGGCATCGACTCTATCCAACTTCGCAACAGTTCAGGTGCATCAGCAAATGAGTCGTACGAGTCGTCCGTGTTGACCCTGCCAATAAAGAGCTTTGTTCTCCCTGACAGATTTTTGATCTCTACAGGCTTCTCCAGCCAAAGAGTCGGTCGATGAAACTCAATCCACGAAATCTTCTCGTCCTGTTCGTAGAAAGTGACGGCTCCATCTAGATAGGAGTGCTTGCCAAGGGGAAGCGGATCATCGCTCGGAGACCCACGGCCGCACCGCTTCACCAATTCCGAATAGTCGTCTCCGACGCTAATTCCGGCAACGCTTCCTCCGTCCTTTCCGACGAGCCGTACAGCTTCGACAGCTTCCGTCATCTTGCCGTCAACTGCAATCTCCCTTACCTTGAACCAAATGTTCGGCTTTGAGTACTGCCACCATTTAGAGCCATCGGTTTCGCGCAAAATCCGAAACTCCTCGATCTTTTTTGGCTTTCCGTAGCACTTCTGCAAATCAGACCCAGTAACCATCGACGATGGGGACACGTCCAAGCCGCTAATCTTGGGCTGGCTCATCGCGACAAGGCGCAGATCTGGTGCATTGAGCAGATTGTCGGCATACCTGTTGAGGCGAGGCAGCTTCAAGGTGCTTTCCCAGGTGCCGCCTTCGTCCTTCTTTTGTAGGGAAAGCTCCAGGTCGCCGGACTCCGCTTGCCATGCAGGAAGGGTGAACTTCGCGTTTCCACTTTCCGCGACCCGTCCCACCTGTTTGCCTCCCAAGGTGATCACGGTCTGAGGTTCACCGTGGATTGACACATCGGCAACCTGTCGCTCTAGCACGATTGGTGCGGGCGAGAACCTTCGCTGCACGACGATCGTCTTCGATTTCCCCCCTCGTTGCAACGGCTCTAGCGGCCCCGCGACATCAGAAGGACGACCATTGAACGCGAGGAGCCCTGAGTAAGAATTCGCTTGCGCGATGGCACTCCCCTCGTTGCCTAAGAGGGCTATAGCCGATTGATCGGCATCTCGTATCTTCCACACGGAGTCGTCCCTTAATGAGACCGTCATTATCCTGGGAAAGGCCCGGACATCCTGCTTTATGGCTCCCGACACTGTCCGGCCGGCAACGGTTACTGACTGTGTTGTCAATCGAATCGGATCGCCAACTGCCGCCTTTGCCTTGTCAAGCAATTTGAGTTCCACGTCCGTGCCGTTTATGGGCTTGCCTGATGGGTCGACAAACTGCAAAACAACATATAAAGCTACGTCCTTCCGAACCGGTACTGGACCAATTTTCGTACCTGCCGACGCGACCGTTTGTCCAGCGCCCTTTGCCCAAAGAGCATCCTGGCCCTGCTTGATCTTCGTTGCCCTCACCAAAGCCCTCGACTGTTTCTTTGCCGCTATATTCGTCATGCTCGGGATGTTGGGCAAAACGAACTGATCCGGTCTCTGGCTTACAATATTCAACTCCGATCCATGGTGTACTGCGCCAAACCAAATACCGATGCCTGCGCTGATAAGAAGGGAGTTCTTGAATGAGATCATTACTGCCGTGCCCTCCATACTGGATAGCCTGAAGTGCCGATTCGATCGTACATACTGAGGTTGCTCCTTATCATCTTCTGGGTTTCAGGATCCAACCTCGGCATCAATGCCTCCAAAGTAGTCCGTTCGTTCCTATAGGACTGGCCACGGAGTGCCTTGCACCGCGCCAGTATGTCGTGAGCCGTCGCCAGGTTCTCTGGTGTTAGCAAATCGCGTTGAGTTGGATGGCGGTCAGCAATCTGCAGCGCCTTCAAGACTCCCTTTTCTGATTGATCAAGCTGCGAAAGACCTTCGGCTTGAATGAGTTGGAGCTTCTCGCGAGGCTCCTTGTTAAAGATGCCACTTACGTAGTTGAAGTAATTGCTCTTTGCCTGTACAGCCGATTCCTGAGAGTCATTTAGGAGCTGGCGGACATTGCTTACCCAGGCTGGAGGCTGAGGTTTGGCGTCATCTGTTGACATAAAGCGAGACGCAAATGCAAGAGAAACACAGATTACGCCCGCTATCGCGATATAGATCCAACGTCTACTCCTGGGGCCCGCTTCAGGTTCGGGCTCTTTTCCCTTGCCAGTATCTTCCGGCGGCTTCGTTCTCCAGTGAAGATATTCTTGAATTAGGTCCGGGTCCCCAAGAATTCTTGCGGCAATGTTCATCGCCGTTCTTGCCGTATTAACGCTCTCCGAATGAGACTTTGCGAGTTTCCTCAGCTTATCTTCTAAATTGTGTTTTTGCCGAGACAGCAGTTCATCGGTAGGCTTGTCAGGCGGTGCCAATCCCAAAAATGCGAAGATGTCAGGCGGCGTCTGGCAAGATACAATGGAATTCTCGCGCAGAAACTTGAAGCACGCCTTAATGTGCTTTTCATATGAGCGAAAAGTCGCCGCGTGATCTTGGCCGTCAGTGCTCATGTGGCCTCAGCTGATTGCCTCCATCGTGAGCCTGGACCTGTGATCTTGTACTTCCTCATCCGTGAGGCCAGTCGCGCGCTTGACTACAAACTCCACGGACTTTCCATAAGTGAGCTCTCGGGCTTTGACGACCATCAAGCTTTCGTCATCCAGTCCGATTGAGACGTCTACTGGGGACCCTTCCGGCAGGTTTGGTGGTATTCCGGTGATCCGGCCCTCGCCTAGCTTGATACACAGGTTTCGATCCTTGCTGTCGCCTTCCATGATTTCGAGAAGCAGCTCGATCTGGTTGTCACAGGAAGTCGAGTATCTCTTGGTCGTAGAGAAAGGTAGCTTCGAGTTTCGTGGTACGAGAAGGTCATTCTCTTCCTGCCGTTGCTGGTTTAGCGCGATGACGCCAATTGCGAAAGAGCAGACTCGTTGAATCTCGGTCCGAGCAATGGTCTCCTTCACGATATCCGGAATATTCGCGATTGATGCGTCCGACACAGAGCCCTGCTCACTGTTCAAGATCCGTTCTACTGCATAGATAGCAGCTCCTTGGGCAACAGCTTTGTCTTGCTCGAAAACCTTTGGTTCTTTTCCCGTCAAGGCGCGGAGCATTTCTGCCACTTGGGGCATCCGCGTTGATCCGCCGACGAGTAGTATTTCATCGATATCTTCCCAGCCATTGGGCAAGGTGTTGTTTTCACCAAGTTTGCGAATGACCTCCTCCGTCGTGTTCTTGGTAAGCTCAAGCAGGTCCGAAGTGATCTCATCGAACTTCTCACGGGTGAGTTCAACCTTCGCGCTCTGTCCACCCATCTGGCAAACGATAGGCGAAGAGTCAACTTTACTGATTTGCTTCTTGGATACTTCAGCCTTATTCCAGAGATCCTGGCGAGTTCCGGGATCGTCCATCGGATACAAGTCGTTTGCCCTCTCAAATTCCTCTGAGACGTGCTTCATGATTCGTTCGTCCCACTTTCGGCCTCCCAACGAGCGGTCGCCATCAGTCCAGAGCATTGAGAACTCTCCGTCCTTCAGTCTCATTACGGTAACGTCAAATGTGCCTCCGCCGAGATCGTAAACCATGATGGTCCGCTCTTCGCCAGGCGCCCCACGACGGCCGAAACCATAGGCAATCGCTGCCGCAACAGGCTCGTCAAGGATACCGAGGATATTCAGGCCAGCGATCGTTCCAGCGTTGCGTGTTGCACTTCGCTCTGCATCACCGAAAATAGCGGGCACGGTGATAACAGCGCCCTCTACCGGCTCATCTAGGGCAAGCTCTGCATCCTCTTTGAGCTTTCGAAGAATGATTGCGGAAATGTACTCCGGCGTATGCTCTTCCCCGAAAAAAGTCCACTTCAGATCCTTGCCCATTGCGTTCTTGACGCACTCGACAACTTGACCCTCATGGGCAATGGCATTTTGCTTGGCAACGCTGCCAACGACCTTGTTCGTCGGGCCCTCGAAATAGACCACCGACGGAGTGAGCTGATCACCTTCTGCGTTCGAGAGAACCTCAGGTTTACCGTGCTCATTCAGGTGTGCGACGACGCTTATCGTCGTTCCAAGGTCGATACCGATTACTGCCATTCTTCTATCCTCCTCCGCTCTTTCGGAGCCAGCGAGTAACGCGATGGAAAAACAATTGCTTACCTGCGCCCATGCCGGAGAGGCTCTCTCCGGTTGTAATGGTTCGCGGGCCTCTATCGATCCTGTGCTCGATAGGTGCCCCCCGAGAGACAATGTACTCGCCAGACCGGCCTCCGGTTAGCTCCTTCCATGCGATCCTGACATCTGCTTCGTCCGTGATCTCGAACGTAACATCAACTGGTGCCCCCACAGGCAGTCCTGGCGGTAAAGTGATCGCAAAGTCACCTAAGGCTACACAATGGGCAGGATCGGCGTTCTCGCCTTCAAACAACTTCCCCTCAATTGCTCGCTGACCATCGTGGGTTGTGGTAAACAACCGCACTTGCCTTGCAGGTAGAAGAGTGCCGCGGCCCATAAGAATAGAATTCCACGGCTTGCCCGACTCATCGACCATCTGAATGCCAAGTGAAAATGAACAGCTTGAGGCAGGCTTGTGTGCCGCGTTGGTCAACCCGGCGTCAGGGCTTATCCGTTCTTCAGCCTCATAACCCCTTATGGGACTCGGAGGCACTGGAGCTTCAAAACTGCCGTTCGTCTTTTGCCAGAATTCCATGGGCTTCTGGAGAAGACGCTCTACGGCGTATATCGCCGCGCCGTAAGCAATCACTCTGTCCTGATCAAAGGCAACGGGCTCCTTCCCCGTCAGCTCATGCAACATCGACTTGACCTGGCGCATTCTAGTGGAACCGCCCACAAGAAAGATTTCATCGACATCGTCCCAGCCCCCCGGCAGCGTTTCGTTCTCCCGCAGCTTCCGAACGACCCCTTCGGTAATGTCCTTGGTGCGTTCAAGCAGGTCAGCGGTCAACTCGTCGAACTTCTCACGGCTTATCTCAACCTTGACGCTGTCCTCACCCATCCGGCACACGATGGGCGAACTCTCGGCAATACTCAACTGCTTCTTTAATATTTCAGCCCTTAGCCAAATTTCTTGTCTCACGGCGGAATCGTCCATCGGGAATTCGCCGTGCGCCTTCTCGAGTTCCCCGGAAATATGCTTCACAATCCGCTCGTCCCAATTTCGGCCACCTAGCGAACGGTCCCCGTCCGTCCACAGCACCGAGAATTCACTGCCGTCTAACCGCATCATCGCCACGTCAAACGTGCCACCGCCCAGGTGGTAAACCAGAGTGGTTCGACGTGCCTCCTTGGCGTCCTGCCTCCCAAACCCGTAGGCGATTGCTGCGGCAAGAGGCTCATCCAGTATCCCTAGGACGCAGAGCCCGGCGATACTTGCAGCGTTGCGGGTAGCGTTTCGCTCAGCACCGCCAAAACACGCAGGCACAGTAATGACGACCCCTTCGATGGGCTCCTTTAGAGCCAACTCCGCGTCGGAGGCAAGTTTCTTCAGAATAAGAGCAGCCACCTGCTCAACAGTGTACGACTCGCCGAAGAACGTCCAATTGAGGTCCTTCCCCATCGCGCCTTTTACGCATTCGACTATTTGCCCTTCGTAAACGATAGCGTTTTGTTTGGCAACCCTACCGACGACTTTGTTATTCGGACCCTCAAAGAAGACGACCGAAGGGGTTGAGGGGTCGCCTTCGGCGTTCGTGAGCACCGCCGGCTTTCCCATACCATTCAGCCATGCGACAACGCTCGTCGATGTCCCAAGGTCGATACCAATAACTGCCATATGGCTTGTTCCGATTCAGTCTGTGGGTTGCTGAAACTTGTAAATGCTGACGGTTTGCGCTCTTAGCACACGTCCTCGCTTTGCAAAGCCCTGTCGATGGATCGCGGCAATCACGCCGTCGTCTTCCTGGGATGCGGCGGATAACACCTCAAGAGTCTGCATCGTCTTCAAATTGAGGCGCGTCTCAGGCTCAATCAGCTCAATCTCCTCCATGCGTAGCGCATCGACAATGTCCTGTTGCAGATTCCCGAGGTCCGCTCGATGCGGGTCAACCGATGCGGCCTTCAGCATTTCGCCAATCCTGTCGTACATGGAAAGCAGAGAAGTCACAAGACCCTGTTTATGTGCAAAGTCAGCCCCCTCTCGATGCTCATCGAGATCCCGATAAAGCCGATCAAATGCGGCTTCCTTCGCGGAGTCAAACCTGATCTTCGCGTCAAACTGGGAGGTCAACTTGTCCAAGCGGGCATCGAGGGCCTTCAGCCCCTCGATCACGTCTTGGTCACTACTTTCTTCCGGCTCCGATCTGTTGAGATCGGGTTCGCATGCGGTTGCGGCTTCCTCGCTCATTACTGCCCTCGGTCTCGCTGGTTAACTCGCGCTACAAGCGCGCATATCCCTCCGAGCCCCAGCGAGCAACTGCGGCATCCCCTTCAATATGCCGCGAACATCCCGATTATACCACGAATCGGTCCAGTTTCCTGCTTGAGCAGTCCGTTTATGATCTGGGAGAATACAGTCGGGTCAGTCTGTCGGGCTTTGACGCTTCGCTCGGGGAGCGGGATCGACGTCTCCAGCAGGATCGCTAACCCTATCTGCTAACCCTAACCAGGTGGCCCGGGGCGCACTCAGGTTCCGGGAGGAGCAGAGCGGCGCTAACTTTTGAACTCGGGAACCGCCACGAACGACAATGACACTGTAGGGGTCACTGGTTCAAGTCCAGTACCGCCCACCACCTTCTTGCATGTCCATTCTATAGAGTCTGGCCGCAGCGAGACCGTTCGGGATGCTCGGAACAACGTCACGACCACGGTCTACAACGCCCGCAACGATGTGGTTTCGAGGGTGGACGCGCTCGGCAACGTCACCGAGTGCTTCTTCGACCCCGTGGGAGGGCTGACCGGTGTTCTTCACAAAAACGATCCGCCCTTCACGATTGCGTACGACGCCGCACGGGTGCCACCCCAAACTTGTTTTGGGGTGCTCTGGGGCGGCGGGTTGAGAGCGATTGGGTGGTTTTGCACGGGTGCCACCCCAAACTCGTTTTGGGGTGCTCTGGGGCGGCGGGTTGAGAGCGATTGGGTGGTTTTGCACGGGTGCCACCCCAAACTCGTTTTGGGGTGCTCCGGGGCCGGCGGGTGCAACGCGCGAAGCAGGCTTCGCGCACTCGCGGGGTGCAGCGGGAGAGGTTTTGCCTTTTTGAACCAGGAGAGCGAATCGGGGGCCTTTCCCGTAGGCGTCTCTCCTGCGGCTCCGACGACGGGATTCGGAGTCTCCGCACTAGAGGCCTAGGCAATATGGTACGGTGGCACGGGTTCCAGGCCTTCGGCCTTTGCTCTAGGCTTGCGGCCTTTCAGGCCTAGGGATACGGATCGGGCCATGCTGTCCGTTGCTCGGAGAGTTTCGGCCCTACAGGGCTAGAAATCTCGTAGGGTGGCGCGGGTTCCAGGCCTTCGGCCTTCGCTATAGGCTTGCGGCCTTTCAGGCCTAGGAAACCGGACCGAGCCATTCCGTTGATCCTCACTCCTGCGCCCTTTCGAGCAGGTTCAGCAACTCGTTGGCGCTGATCACGCCGATTGAACTCGCCAGGATATTCTCATCGGGTGAGACGACATGCAGGGCCGGAATGCCGGACACGTTGTATTGCAGTCCGAGCGAGGCAGGAGCGTGGTCGGTGTCCACGCGAACGGCGATAAACCTCTCGAGCGCGTCCTCCACCCTGGAATCCCGGAGCGCTCCGCGGTCGAGAGAGCGGCAAGCCGAACACCATGTGGCATAGAATTCGACGAGGAGCGGCTTGTGGGTCCTTTTCGCCTCCGCAACCGCCGAAAAATAGTCGGTGCGCCAGACGATATTCGAAGGAGGCAGGGGCCGAAAGTCGTTCCAAATCCGGAAGGCCGCCGCCAGGATGAGCGCCCCGAGAAGGAGGTGAACGAATCGGAAGTTCTTCACTTGGCGGCCCTCTCAAGTAGGCTCCTTGCCTTGAACGGCGAGGTCGTTGGGAGTTCGCAGGCAAAGTTGCGGCAGACGTAGGCGGTGGGTTTGCCGTCTTGCGCAGAAAGGTCGGAAGTGAACGCAGCGAGTCCCGCCAGTACCTCGGAGTTTGAGGGAGTCTTGAGAAGCACGACCTTCCGAGGTGAATAGGTCGTGCGCAACTGAGCGAGCATTTCCTTCGTCGCGGGGTCGTTCGGCTCGCCCACAACCACCACCTCTTGACCCCCTGCCAGCAGGTCGTGCGCCGTGACCATTCCCAACGAGGCGGTGGGCCGCTGAGCAAGGTCGGCGCCGAAAGCGCGCACCGTCTTGCGGGCTGTCTCTTCCAGCTTAGCATCGCCCGTCAAACGAGCAAGGAGCGCCAGGGCGTAGGCCGCCACGGAGTTCCCGCTTGGGATCGCGCCGTCGTAGGTCTCTTTGGGTCGCGCGAGGAGGTGCTCTGTCCCTTCCCGCACCATGTGAAAGCCTGCCAGTTTCGAGTCCCAGAACCCTTGAATCATTTCCTCTGCCAAGGACTTCGCTTGGCGCAGATAGGCTACATCGAAGGTGGCTTCATACAGACTCGCCAGGCCCCAGATCAGAAATGCGTAGTCGGTGAGTTGGCCCTCGCCCTTTGCTCGCCCCTTCGCATAGATATGAAGGAGTCCTTGGTCCGTCTTAGCCTTTGCCAGCACAAAGTCGGCAGAACCCTTCGCCAGTTGGGTCCATCGCGGCTCGTCGAAGGAGGCGCCAGCCTGCGAGGCGGCTGCGATCATCAGCCCGTTCCAATCGGTAAGGACCTTGTCGTCTTTGATCGGCTGAACTCGTTTGTACCGCGCCTTGAGTAGCTTCTCTCGAACGGGCTGGAGCTTCGTGTACTCGTCGTGTGAGATCTGCGACAGCTCGAGAATGTTCGTGCCTGTACTCCTGCCGCTGGCTTCATCAGCGTAGTTTCCGTTCGGGCTTGTCTGGAAGGCGCGTTTCGCCCTCTTGGCCTCGTCAGGCGTGAGGAGTTGCTCGATCTCGCCTTCGGTCCAAACGTAATACTTGCCCTCGACGCCTTCGCTATCCGCGTCCTGGGCGCTCTGGAAGCCTCCGGGTTCGTCCCTGAGATCGCGCTCGACGTACTCCAGAATCTCCTCCGCGGTTCTGCGATAGAACGGATCGCGCGTGAACTCAAAGGCTTCGACGTAGGCCATAACGGCGAGCGCCTGGTCGTAGAGCATCTTCTCGAAGTGCGGCACGCGCCAGCGGACGTCCGTCGAATACCGGTGCAGTCCGAAACCCACTTGGTCGAAGATTCCGCCGTGGCGCATCGCGCGGAGGGTGCGCAGGGCGGCGTCGGCATGCTCCTTCTTTCCGGTTCGATCGGCGGCCCGCAGAAGGAAGATCAGGTTGAGACAAGTTGGGAACTTGGGCTGTGACCCGAAGCCCCCGTATTGCGGCTCATAGCTTTCCATCAACGAATCAGCCGCCGTGGCGACGATGTCATTCGGCAGGTCTCCCGGAGCGCTCCGCTCGAGGTATTGGCGGAGCCCCTCGGCGATCCGGTCCGATTCGCCGATCAATTCGGCTCGCTGGTCCTGCCAACGGTCCCGCACTTGCCGAACCAGGTTCACCAGCGTCGCTTTAGGGAAATATGTGCCAGCGAAAAACGGCTTGCGGTCGGGCGTCAACATCACCGTCATCGGCCAGCCGCCGCTCCCGGTCATTGCCTGGGTGACGGTCATGTAGATGTGGTCCACGTCCGGCCGCTCCTCCCGGTCCACTTTGATGCTCACGAAGACCTCGTTCATGAGTCTTGCGACCTCCTCATCCTCGAACGATTCGCGCTCCATGACGTGGCACCAATGACAGGTGGAATAACCGATCGAGAGGAAGATCGGCTTGTCCTCGTTTTGGGCTCTCTCGAACGCCTCCTCGCCCCATGGGAACCAGTCCACCGGGTTGTGGGCGTGTTGCAACAGGTAGGGCGAGGTCTCGTTGGCGAGGCGGTTTTCGTGTTTGGGGTTCATGTTGTGCGAAGACGCGGCTTGGCAGGTTTCTGGCCCCGCGCAGGAACTGGCGAACGACCCTGCAATCAAGGTGGCTGTAACCAGTACGCTCACCCGTGCCACGCGTCGATTCCGGGCGCCCAGCCCCTCCAACCCGATCATCTTCTTGTTCCTACAGCCTCTCGGCCCCGTACGGCGGCGTTTTGCGCGAGCTTGGGCTGGGGTTCCTTGGTGCCAGTTCCCGCCCGGCGGGTTGTAGTGAACCGCGCCAGGACGGTTTTCGCGCACCAATTACTAGGTTTGCGAAGTTTTTTTCGCTCTGACCTATCATCGCCTTTGATCTTGCTATACAATGGCTCTCGTAAGGAGCTTGGTTTAGGTCCGTGACTGAAGTCGCGCGACCTCTAGACATCGAAAGTGAAAGCTATGAAATCGAGACTACTACTTGCCGGGTCGGTGCTTTTTAGCGCTGCCGGACTCGCCAATGCTTCCGGAGTGCTACTCTGGAACGAGTGGGCATATACGGACAACTGGACCCCTGCGATCGCAGCTGCGGGATTCAGCCAGACCACAGCGGTCGATGAAAGCGACTTCGTCGCGAAAGTCGGCCTGGGCGGCTGGGACGCCGTCGTCATGAACATCGGATCGAGCAGCGGCTATGCGAGCGCGGATGCGGCTATCACTGCTTGGATCGTGGGCGGTGGCAGGGCGATCGCTTCCAACTGGGACACTTCCGACAACGCGCTTGCGAACGCGTTCGGCGCAGCCTACACGGGCAACATTAACGACCCGTCTATCCCTCATAGCGGCACCGGCATCTTCACAGGCGTTGCGAACAATCCTGTGATGACCGCCAACCCAGGCTATGGCATCTTCGCGATGGGCCTCTCGGCCACGACGGGTACTGTGGTCGCCAGCTTCTCGGGTGGCGACGGCGCGATCGTGCAGGGCAACGGTGGGCGGACGTTCTACAATGGCTTCCTGCTGGACGCGTGCGCGGATAACGCCGACTACCAGACGATCTTCAAGAACGAGCTTCTGGCGGTCGTTCCTGAACCCACGTCCATGATGGCGCTGGGCCTTGGCGCAGTGGCGTTCCTTCGCCGCCGACGCAAGGCGTAAGCCCGAAAGTCAAACCTTTGACGGCATGACGGCCCGGATTCGCTCCGGGCCGCTTGTCTTTCTCTTGGGAGACCTTCCCATTGAGCGAGGACGAACCGCCATCGTCATATAGAGGGAGGCCAACCGTACATCCGCAGCCGTCGGCGAATCTGCAAGTTACTCGCTCTGGAACGCCTTTTGTGCGGCCTTCATGAGTTCGTCGCCGTTCAGTCGAACCTTGTAATCGGGGTTGCTGTAAGCAAAGACGATCTTCTCGAGTTTGTCGATCAGAAACACGGACGGTACGGGCAAGATGTGGTGGCTTTCGCCCAAACAAACTGCCCAGGCTGGAAGTGACTCAGCAATGCTGGGCTCCGACCTCCTTGGGGCGAGGGGCGCAAGCGGCGCCGCACGACTTCGCCCGCCTCCCAAAGAACCACGCTGCGAGCGACATCACGGCGGCCATTCCGAGCAGCCCGAGCTTGACGATCCCACCGACGAAGGCAACCGTCTTGACCTGGAGCGGATAGATTCCGTTCGACTTGAGGTATTCGTCGTTTACGAACCGCTGGCCTTGCTCGCCCTTGCCGGAGAGGAAGGCTTTGGGGTCAGTAATGATCATGAGTTGAGGGTCGCCGATCGGGGTGCCGACTTCGCCGAGCAGTTCGGCCGTCGCCGAGTCGTAAGGCTTGATGCGCTGAGTGAGCGCCGCCTTCGATTCAAGGTTGGATTGATAGAGGGCCGCGACGATTAGTCCGAGGACGGACATCGCGGCCAGCATCATGGAGATCTTCTTCATGCAGCTTGTGCATTTGGCGTTGTTGATGAGTGTTGCGAGTTTCATTTCTGGCTCCTCTGTGCCCTCGAGGGGCTGCGTACAGGAGTCGGAATGCGGCAACCGGCGGTGGGAGCGGTGTCGGCGGACACGTTTTGGAGCGATGCCTTGCGGCGGGAGGACTGAGGCTTTGGGAATGGGTCCGGGGCAGTGTCCCTGAGCACATCTTCCTGCAAAATCGAGGATGCGGCAGTTTCTGGTGTCGAAGTCGAGTTATTATGAAACTGTGAAGTATGGCATCGCGCTTTTCGGACTCCTGGTGTCGGTAGGGCTGAATGTCGGTTGTGGCCAGCCCCTCACTGTCGATGAGTTCGTCGACGCCGCAGGGGCGGGAGACGCGCGAACCGTTCGCAGGGGGCTCGCCGACGAGATCGACGTCGAAGCTCTCAGCCGAGATGGGTTCACGGCTCTGGGGGTCGCCTGCTTTGCCGGCCACACCGAGATCGTCCGTATCTTGCTCGACCACGGTGCAAGCCCTAACCCCCTCAGCCCCAAGAACAACCCAGTGTTTCTTTCCGCGAGTTCAGGCCATGCCGACGCGCTCGAACTCGTGTTGGCTCGCGGTGGAGACCCCGAGCCTGGACCCGAAGTCGACCCGCCGCTTGGTTTCGCAGCCAACGGAGAGGTCGCCGAACTGCTGATTCAAGCGGGGGCTGAGGTGAACAAGGGAACGGGCATGAACAACGACACGCCCCTTCATCGCGCCGCAGCCGAACTTCGCGCCGATGTGGTCGAGGTGCTCCTGAAGCATGGCGCGGACGCTAGCAAGGGGAACCAACGGGGGATTACCGCGCTCATGAGAATGTGGATCACCGAGAGCACGGAGTTCTTGGACGATCCTGCCGAAAAGACCTGGCGAACGCTTCGGGCGCTGCTCGACGCCGGCGCAGACCCAAACTCCCAGGACATTCGGGGAAACACCGCCCTGCATTACCTTGCGCGTAATGTCCACGCGACCGCCGAGATGGTACACGAAATCGTGAAACACGGGGCCAACCTCCAGACGAAGTCGGCTAGCGGACGCACCCCCTATCAGATGGGCCGATACTATGGCCGCCCGCCGGACGACCCCGTCATGGTGGCCCTTCGGGGGGATCTTAGCGAAGAGGCGGCCGAGGCGCAGATTCCCCGGGAGGAACGCCGCTCCATGCCGCCTGCGCTCGGCCGCGCCGCCGCCACGACCCAATAGGCGTCACAATAGAGCCATGGGCGCCCCCATCCGTCCCCATATCTTGCGGCTTCGACCGTACGTTCAAGGCAAGCCGAGCGTCATCTCGCCTGGATCCGACATTGTCAAGCTAGCTTCCAACGAGAACCCCTTGGGACCTTCGCCGCGCGCCGTAGAAGCGATGGCTAGAGCTGCGGAGCGCGCCCACCAGTACCCCGACGGAGGCGGGACGCTGCTTCGAGAAGAGTTAAGCCAGCGATTTGACCTACCGGCCGGACAGATTCTGCTCGGCAACGGCAGCGACGAGTTGCTGCGAATGATCGGCGCGGTCGTCTTGGAGTCTCCGGAGGATGAAGTCGTATGCGCGACCCCCACGTTCCTAGTCTATGAGCACACGGCGCATGTGGTCCCCGCCACCCTAAAGCAGGCGCCCCTCACTGATGACTTTCGGCATGACCTGCCTGCGATGGCGGCGTTGATCGGTCCCCAAACCAAGATCGTGTTCCTTGCGAACCCCCATAACCCCACGGGCACCGTAGTCACGCGCGGCGAGTTCGACCGGTTCCTCGAGCGCATACCTGCCACGGTTTGGGTCGTTTTGGACGAGGCGTATTTTGAGTTTCTTAGGGACAACGCCGACAGCCCCACCAGCTTGGACTACGTCCGTCAGGGGAGGCCCGTCGTAGGACTCCGCACCTTCAGCAAGGCCTACGGTTTGGCGGGGGCGAGGTGTGGGTATGGGTTCTTCCCACGAGACCTCGCCGACGCGATCGAGCGCGCTCGGCAACCCTTCAATGTGAACGCGCTCGCCCAGGCAGGCTGCCTTGCCGCGCTCCGAGACCACGAGTTCCTCGACCGAACGCTCGCCAACAACCGTTCCGGAATGCGTCGCATCGAAGAATGTGTGCGCAGGTTGGGAGGCCAGGTGAGCGATTCTCACGCGAACTTCGTCTTCGCCGACTTCGGACGGCCAACCGCAGACCTAGTCTCGGCGCTGGAAGCGAAGAGCATCTATGTGCGGGGCGGCGCGGGATTGGGCTGTCCAAACGCGATGCGGATCACGGTCGGCACTCCCGAAGAGGTGGAGCGCTTTTGCGCCGCGATCGAGGACTGCGCCGTTCTCGGGGGTGCGCGTTGATCGTCGTGCTGAGACCGAGCGCAAGCCCTTCCGAGGTGGAAGCCGTCGTCCAGCGAGTCAGGTTGGAAGGGTTCCAACCCCAGGCCGCCCACGACGGAGACCGGCACGTCCTGATCTTCTCGTGTCCAGACAGGTCGCAGCGACTGCGGGTCTTGGGGCAGATTCGGGCGATGCCGGGCGTTGAGTCTGCGACGGAACCTGCGCGGCCCTACGAAGTGGTGGCCCCCCACTATGAAGGCCAGCGGCGCGAGGTGTCGATCGGCGAGATCGGCTGCGGGGGACGCGAATTCACGGTGATCGCCGGCCCTTGCTCGATCGAGTCCGAAGAGAGCCTTGCCTTGACGATCTCCCAGTTGGCGACGCTGGGAGTCAAGGCGGTCCGTGCCGGCGCGTACAAGCCCTCGACCTCCCCTTACGGCTTTCAGGGGCTTCGAAAGAGGGGGCTCGAAATCCTCCGCTCAGTGGCAAGGGAGTTCGGAGTGGCGACGGTAACCGAGGTCCTCGACGTGCGGGACGTTCCCCTCGTGGGCGAATATGCCGACTGCCTGCAGATCGGCGCAAGGAATATGCAGAACTTCGAACTCCTCAAGGAGGTCGGCCGGCAGGCCAAGCCCGTAATCCTCAAACGCGGGCCGGGCGCGAAAGTCGATGAGTGGCTCCTTGCTGCGGAGTACATCGCGACCGAAGGGAACCTGGACATCCTGCTCTGCGAGCGGGGTATTCGCACCTTTGAATCCGGCACGCGTAACACGCTCGACCTGGCAGGCGCGGCTCTCGCGCGACTGCTGACCCAGCTTCCGGTTCTTGCCGATCCGAGCCATTCGACGGGTCGAAGAGACTTAGTGGGAGCGATGTCCGTGGCAGCGGTCGGGGCGGGGCTCGATGGGCTGCTGATCGAGGTCCATGCCGAGCCAAGCCACTCAGAAAAGGACGGAGCGCAGACTCTTTCGTTGGAAGAGTTCGAAACTTTGATTCGTCCCCTCAAGGCGGTCGCAGAAGGAGTGGGGCGGAGCCTCGATTCGCTCCACCCCACATCGGCGGCCGCTACATCCTGAAGCGAGCCATGACGTAGCCCCAGAACTGCTCGTCGCTGACTCCGAACGACTTTACGAACGGGCCGGGTTTGAACATCCCTCCGCCCGCCTCCAGGGTCATGTTGTTGCTGATCGTGAACCGCGCGATCACGTCGTACTCGGAGCCGACCCGGCTACCGGACGCGCCGGTGGGATCGAAGAACGAGCCACCCGCGTAGGTGTTGAACGCCCCGCCCGCTCCGTACCACCCGTCCTTGGCGTCGAACAGCTCGAACGTATGCGCGTCGACGGACACCGAGAACCTATCGGAGAACTGAAAGTCCAGCCCGACCTGGCCGTGAGTCATGTTCTGTAGGCCCTGCATGTCCAGCGTGCCGTACTTGTAGTGGTTCGTCGGGAACAACTGATCGAACGTTCGGTCCTTCGAGCCTGTGAGCGAGCCGCCCGAGGCGATGTTGCCCTCGGCTCGGAATCGAACGCGGTCGTTGATCCAACTGTTGAGTTGGGCGTGCGCGAACCAAGCTTCGACGTCTTTGGCGCCGGATCGGCCCCATTGGAAGGCTCCTTCCGCCGTCACGCCAAACCGGCCCATCGCCGTCGACCAACGGTGATCGAGCGTGTAGATCGAAGTCTGCGGGGTTGGCATTCGGTCGTTCTTGTAAACCAGCATAGTCTCGCCGAGGCTCCAGGTCTTGGCCACGCCACCTAAGTAGCGCCGCCAGTTCTTGGTGGGGTCGACAGCGATCTTGCCAGCGAACAGGTCCCAGCCTTGCGTTTGAAAACGGACGCCGTCCCACGACCTGCCTCCATTGCCCCAATCGAACTCGCCGAGCAAGCGCTGATCGCCCTTGCTCAGTCGGAACCGGCCGATCTGGAAGGTGCTCGCATCGGTGGTCCGCTTCAGGTAGCCCTCGAAAAGGTCGTCGTTGTCGGTGTCGGTTTCGGGGCCGCTCCCGACTTTGAACCGGTTGTCGCGACGCTGCCAAAGGACCCTCATGACGCTGTCGCCTTCGGTGTAGTCGAATCCGAAACGCACGCGCGAAAGCCAGTCGCGCCGGTCGTCGGAAACAGATTCGTCGAAGTCCTTGTCTTCTCGGCGCTCCAGCCGCTGCCGAATCTCGAGAATCGGCTTGAACTTGGGATCGTCGAGCAGAGCAGGAGAAGGGGCGTTGATGCCCGGAATGGGAGGAACGATGATGATCATATCCTTGATACCTCACTGAGCCTTCGCGTTCATCCGCTTGGAAGGCGATTCGCGATCATTCTATCTCTTTCGGCAAGAATTGCATAGTCCCCTGCCGCGCGAAGCCCACTTCCTGGGTCTTTTCGATCCTCCGAGGTAGCATCGTGGAAAGATGGACTCCGTTCGCGAGATCGAAATCCTCATTCGGGCCAAATACCCGATTCTCTATGTGACCACCTGGGAAGAGCGGAGGCTTGAAACGGCGCTCCAAGGGGTTTGCTCCGAGCTCAAGAGGAAGCTCCATACCTGGTCGGTAACGCAGGGAATGAGGCCGCCCGTCAATCGGACCAGCGGTCCTCCCAACCCGACCACGCTGCCGGGAGAACTCGAAGCGCTCGCGCTGGTCCATGAGGCGCCTGAGGGTTCGGTGTTCGCCTTGCGCGACTTCCACCCCTACATGAAGGACTACCGAGTCGTGCGCTTACTGCGCGACCTCGCCCATCGGCTGCGCGGGAGGGCTACGACGCTGATCCTCGTTGGACCTATCCTGAGCTTGCCCGTCGAACTCGAAAAAGACGTGACCGTCGTCGAATTCGGGCTGCCGAACGCCCAGCAGATCTCGGATTGTCTCGATTCGGTCGTCGCCGCGGTGAAAGATGACCCCAAGGTGCAGTCCAAGCTCACGAAGGCCGACCGCGAACTGATCGTCAAATCGGCTCAAGGGCTGACTCTGGACGAAATCGAGAACGTCTTCGCCCGCAGTTTCGTCGAGAAACGGAAGTTCGATGTCGAGGTTGTGCTCGAAGAGAAGAAACAGATCGTCCGCAAGTCGGGGCTGCTCGAGTACTACCCTGCGGAGCACACCCTCAAGGACGTGGGAGGGATGGAGTACCTCAAGCAGTGGCTCGAAGTGCGAAGAAAGAGCTTCACCGAAAAGGCCAAGGCGTTCGGCATTCCCGTTCCCAAAGGAATCCTGATTCTCGGTGTGCAGGGCTGCGGAAAGTCGCTCTTGGCGAAAGCCGTCGCCGCGCATTGGAGCCTGCCGATGTTGAAAATGGACGTGGGGCGGATCTTTGGCAGCCTCGTCGGCCAGAGCGAAGAAAACATGCGCCGGGCGATTCGTATCGCCGAATCCGTCGCTCCCTGCATTTTGTGGATGGACGAGATGGAGAAGGGTTTTTCCGGGATGGCGGGAAGCGGGGTCAGCGACAGCGGCACTACGGCAAGGGTGTTCTCGACGTTCCTCACCTGGATGCAAGAGAAAACCCGGCCCGTGTTCTTGATTTCCACGGCCAACGACGTTACGAAGTTGCCGCCGGAGATGCTACGAAAAGGCAGGTTCGACGAGATTTTCTTCGTCGACCTTCCCGACGCTGAGGAAAGAAGGCAGATTTTCCAAATCCATCTGAAGAAGCGCAAACGGGACCCCGCGCAGTTTGATTTGTCGAAGCTCGCCGAGCACACGCGCGGTTACAGCGGCGCGGAGATCGAGCAGGTCGTGGTGGGCGCGTTGCACCTGGCGTTTGCGGACGACCGCGAACTCACCATGGCCGACCTGGTGACCGAGGCGAAGTCGATCGTGCCCCTCAGTGTGATGATGCGAGAGGACATCGAAGAACTCCGCACTTGGGCGGCGCTTCGTACTCGTCCCGCCAGCAAGCAGGATGGGGACTGAGTGGGGTTACGTGCCCAAGTCCACCGGCTTCGCTGAGGCCCATTGCCCCCGTGTGAAGTCGGGGATGTCGATGCTTTGACCCCGGTTCGCCACCGATTTCTCTGAGAGAGGTGAGATGCAGGTCCAAGCCGCGGCGTCGTAAACATCCTGATCGAGGGGCAGTCCATTGCGGAGACAATAGATGATGCGCCAGAGCATCACGAAGTCCATCCCTCCGTGCCCGCCCTGATTGGAAGGCAAAGCAGCGACCTTCTTCCAAAGCGGGTGGTCGTACCTCTCGAAAAACGGGTTGAGGTCGGCGCCCTGCGTCCACGAGTCGGCCGATTTCGTCAGAAGGTGGGCGCCCGCCTCATCCGAACCGGCCGGGCCCTCCAAGACCAGCCGACTGGGAAACCCTCCCCAAACGCCTTTCGTCCCCTGGATCAGGTTCAACCGGTTGTACGGTCGAGGCAACTGCTCGTCCCATTGGACCATGATCGTCTTGCCCATCACCGTCCGCACGATCGTCGTGCTGATGTCTCCACAAACGAACTTCATCCGATTCCATTTGTGGTCGGGGGGGAAGTTCCGCTTGGCATATTCGGCGCGGACGCGCGAGTTGCTGGAGACGCTCGAAAGGTAATCGAGGCGGTCGCCCCGATTGACGTTCATGTACCAGCAAACCGGGCCAAACCCGTGCGTCGGGTAGAGGTTGCCGTTGCGCTTGGTGTAGTGAACCGTTCGCCACGATCCGGTTCCTCGCTGCACCTCGTGCATCTGCCCTCGAAGGTCATGAATGTAGGCCGCTTCGCCATGCAGCGTCTCACCGAGGAGCCCCATGCGGCACATGTTGAGGACCATCAGTTCCTCGCGGCCGTAATTCACGTTCTCCATCATCATGCAGTGCCGGCGCGTGGCTTCGGAGGTTTCGACCAGTTCCCAGCACTCTTCGAGCGTAACGCAGGCGGGGACCTCGACGAAGGCGTGCTTGCCCGCCTTCATGGCGTCGATGGCCATCCGGGCATGCACTTCCCAAGGCGTCGAGATGATTACCGCGTCGATGTCGTCCCGGGCCAGCAATCGCTTGTACTCATCGCCCCCGTTGACGTACACGGTGGGCGCGGGGCGTCCGGCGTCGACGCAGCGCTTGGCGGAGCGGTCGGCCCAGTCCTTGTAAAGGTCGCAAATGGCCTTGATCTCGACGCCCTCGAGGGCGAGCATCTGGGCGGCGTGCCCCGAACCCCTCGCGCCGACCCCGATGAACCCGAGGCGGACGGCATCGAGTTGGGGCGCGGCGTAGCCGATCATGGTCGATTTCTGGGGGCTTTCAGGGATGCGCGGTCTCTTGGGCGAGCCGCCGCTGCCGACCGATACCGAGGCTGCTGCGGCGAGGCTTGCCGCGCCCGCTGCCTTGAGAAACTCCCGGCGAGGAACTTTGTCCGACATGGTGGCTTCCATGCTACCAGGAAGTTTGAGCCTTTCAGAAGCTCCTGCCCGTCGTCGTTGGCCTGTCTCCATCGGCTTCCCCAACTCGACTCCGGCTGCGGGGCAACCGGGGCTTCCGGACCACCCCGAGCGGATCGGAGTGTCGTCATGCCAATCCCATTGTCGAGAGCCTTTCCCCGGAGAGGGAGTTTCCCTACCTCATGCGCCGGAGGGTTTGACTCTACTGACCCAATCGGAATCGATCTCTCGCGCCATAAGGAGTTCCGAAAGTTGGCCGACGTGGCCCTGAAGGTGGCGAAGCGTAAGCAGTTCGTGGTTGAGCTTGGGAAACTTCTTGTACCACGGAATCCCCGATTCCTGAGAGTCGAGGTCGAGGCCATCGAGGGTCGGATCCACCCGCGAGTCCACCCAACGCAGGTACTGGATCATTTCCTCCCTTGAGACGGGCTCGACGCCTTCGGGAATCTCGAAAGGATCGAGGTCCCACGATTTGTCCCAAAGCCCCTTGAAGTCCTCGCGCACGCCCATCAGCAGGTTCGTTGGCGGCTCGAAGTCCTCCACGCTCTGGCCCATGTAGAGATGGGTGAAGTAGATGCCGTGGAAGGCGATGCGCCAGAAGCTCCTCGTGCAGCAACGGCCCGGCGCATCCTCGTAAGGGTCGCTTCGGGACGGCGCGGTCCAAAGGTCGTCCGGGCACTTGGCTACACAGTCCTCCATCATCGCCAGCGCGGCGTGGTACTGCTCCTTGAGGGCGGATCGAATCGGCATGGGAGCGAGAGTACCGCGTCTTGGCCCCAAAAAATACGGGGTCGTACATTCTGCTTGAGTTGAGCGGTCGAGCGGAGCGAGCGGTCGGCTCAAACAAACCAAGCCACGGACGAACCTGATTGGCTCATCCGTGGTATTTGTTAAAGGAGTGGCCTATTGGCGCCCATTCACTTGGGGGGGGTGGAGTCGATCGGCTGGTTGAGGGCAGCCTTTTGCCCGCGGGCGCCGTGGTGGTTCCGAAGCGCCTTCTTCACAATTTCGATCTTTTCGGCGAGGTACGCCTGATGCTTGCGCCCGTGTTCGAGGTCGTACTTCTTTCGTTCTCGAAGGTCCTTGAGCTTGGCGACGAGTTCCTCGAAGCTGGGGCCGACAGGAATCTGGCCTTGGGTCTTGGTAAGGTTGGCTGGGTTGCCTGAAGCGGTCTGAGTCTGCGCCGCCGACAGGCAGGGCGCGAAAGCGAACGTCGAGAGCACAGTTGCGAGTGCGAGGGTGCGTAGCATTTTCGGTTTGTCTCCTCGGCCCGTAGGCCATGGTGAGCAGACCGCGCGATGCGCCGAAATGTTCGAGGCCCCTACCGCTCAACGGCCTTCGACGTGAGAAAATTGAGCCCGAAGCGCTTGGACTAGAGTCCTAGGCCCCCCGATCCCAAGCCGTTAGGAGAGAGGTTCGTACCGCGCCCGGAAGAACCTCAAGTAACGCGGCTCATACACCATTCGCAGTCCCTTCGCATCGTTCCTGCGGTCGTACGTCTCGCACACCGCTTCGACGGTGACGTCCATGTGCGCTTGCGTATAGACTCTGCGCGGAATGGTAAGGCGCGCGAGTTCGAGGGCAGGCCGAATATGGTTGCCCGTTTCAGGGTCGCGCCCCGCGCTCGCAATGCCTCGTTCCATGGACCGGATTCCGCTTTCCAGATACAACTCGGCCGCTAGAGTCTGCGCTGGGAATGCGTCCTGGGGAAGGTGAGGATAGAAGCCTTTCGCATTCAAGAACACGGCGTGCCCCCCGATCGGCTGGACGACGGGGATGCCTTGTTCGATGAGGTGCTGGCCGAGGTATTCGACTTGCCCTATCCTGGCCCGAATGTGGTCGTCGCAGACGCTTTCGGCGATTCCTTGCGCCATCGCCTCCATATCCCGGCCCGCCAAACCTCCGTATGTGTGCAACCCTTCATACACCACCACGAGGTTGCAGGCCTCTTCATAGAACTTGGGATCGTTCGTAGCTAAGAAGCCGCCGATGTTCACGAGCGAATCCTTTTTGGCGCTCATCGTGCAACCGTCACCCAGGCGACACATTTCCAAGAGGATCTCCGCCACCGTCCGCTCGCGCCACCCTTCTTCTCGCTGCTGGATGAAGTAAGCGTTTTCGACCAAGCGCGTTGCGTCGAAATAGATCGGAATGCCGTGTCGCTGTGTCAGGGAGCGAACCTCCCTCAAGTTGTTCATGCTGAAGGGTTGGCCGCCCGCCATGTTCACCGTGCCGGCGAAACTGACGTAGGGCACGCGCTCCGCTCCAACTTTGCCGATCAAGTCTTCGAGCTTTTGCAGGTCGATGTTGCCCTTAAACGGGCTCAGGTCGTCGGGGTCGTGCGCCTCGTCCACGATAACGTCCACAAACGTTGCCCCGGCGAGCTCTTGATGCAGCCTCGTGGTCGTGAAGTACATGTTTCCCGGAACGAAGTCCCCAGGCTCGATCAACGACTTGGAGAGGATGTGCTCGGCGCCCCGGCCTTGGTGAGTCGGGACGATGTAGCGGAAGCCGTAGTATTTTCGAACGGCGGCCTCGAGGTTCTCAAAGTTCTTGCTTCCGGCGTAAGCTTCGTCGCCGACCATCATCCCGGCCCATTGCCGATCGCTCATCGCGCTGGTGCCGGAATCCGTCAGGAGGTCGATATAGACGTCTTCCGAGCGCAGCAAGAACGTGTTGTAGCCGGCGGCTTCGAGCGCGGCAGCGCGCTGTTCGCGGGAGGTCATCTGCAGGAGTTCGACGACCTTGATCTTGTAGGGCTCGGCCCAGGAGCGCTTGGGAAATCGGCTTGGCATCGTATCACCGTTCCCGCAGTGCGGGACTGCACAAAGATTGGGGAATCTTCATTCGGCGCGCCATGATGCGGGTCATATCGCCGGGGGGAGCCAAAGAATCAGGGGCGCTGCAGAATTGCAGTTGGAGGGGGCAAGCGCGCTACCGGCGCTTCGCCTGGTGGAGCCGGCGACAGGATTCGAACCCGCGACCCGCTGTTTACAAAACAGCCGCTCTACCTCTGAGCTACGCCGGCGCCTAGGGGTGAGAAGTTTACACGCCCCAGCTAGCGGGTCGGCAATCCCGGCGGAAGGGCTCACCGGGATCTCGAACCCTCGGGGCTATGCCCGTCGCTTGCGAGTTCGGACGAGGCGCGCGTTGCCGTCCGCGTCGTAACCGATGCGGTATCCAGAAGGAATCTTCGCTAGCGCAACAGCGACGCTTTCGGGAAGGGCTGAAGCGCGCTTCCGCCCGCCGCGCTTTCCAGGGTTGAGCGCGGTAAAGGCCTCGGTCGCATCCTCTTGAACGCCCATCGCCACTAAGTCCTTGCCTTCGATCCGGTAAAGCTCAGAACTTGCAGGGAACGACAGGAAAATGTACTTGTCATCCGTGAGCATTCTCACTTGCAGAGGAAGCTTATGCTTCTTCATGCCAACTCTCACGGAAAGAACGCCCGAACGAACGTTCGCTTTGAATTTCAACGAGTTTTTTACGGTTTGCACAGACTTTGCCATTAGAATCCTCATAAGGGGAGCGCAAACGAGTGTACTCCAAAATTTGACACAGAACGCAAGAGGAACTTCCCTAAATTGCTGCCCATCCGCAACTTTTTGCCCCCAAAGACTATCTTTCGATCAACGAACAATCCACGTTGTCGATCAGCCGAGTAGACCCGAGCCGGACCGCTGTTATCAGTCTGCTATTGCGACTGTTGGTTCTCAACGGTTTTAATGTATCTGCGTCTACCAATGCCAGGTATTCGGGTTCTAATCCCAGACTCTTCCACCACGAAGCGACCCTCTGCAGCGACGTTTCGACGGGCCGTCCTGGAGCGAACTGGAGTTCAGCAGCGAGTTCCTGAAGGCCTTGGAAGATCGCCGGGGCAACCGTGCGCTCCTCTGGGCTCAGGTAGACGTTCCGGCTCGACATCGCGAGGCCGTCCGACTCCCGAATAGTATCGTGAAAGAAGAGGACCACGTCCATGCTCAGATCGTTGGCCATGGACTCGATAACCCGGCATTGCTGGTAGTCCTTTTGGCCAAAGTGAGCAAAGCGACACCCGACGATTCCGAAGAGCTTGGCTACGACGGTAGCGACACCCTCGAAGTGGCCTGGGCGGCGTTCGCCTTCCCAAAGGTCGGACACCTCCGAGACCCTAACCGTCGTCCGCATGGACTCGTACATTTCGCTGACCGAAGGCGCAAAAAGGACGTCCACCCCTTCCTGTTGAGCTAACGAGATATCCCGTTCCTCATTCCTCGGATACGCATCCCAATCCTCCGCCGGCCCGAATTGGAGCGGGTTCACGAATAGGGACACGACCAGTTGATCGCACAATTCACGGGCCGAACGCATCAGCGAGAGGTGGCCTTCGTGAAACGCGCCCATCGTCGGGACCAACCCGACTGCGCCACTTCGGAGGGACCGCATCTCCGAAATCGTTCGCACGACTTTCAAAAGCTATGTTCCTTCGTGGGAAACTCCGCGCTTCGGACCTCGCTTGCATACCGCTCGATCGCCTCGCGAAAGAGAGCATAGCCCTCCGCGTACCGCTTGGCGTGCTTGTATTTCGTGGGGGAGAGGCCCGCTACGTCGTGGAACACTTGAACCTGGCCATCGCATTCGGGTCCGGCTCCGATCCCTATCGTGGGGCAGGGTGCCTCCGCGGTGACCCGACCCGCAAGGGCAGCCGGGACTAACTCGAGCACCATCGAAAAGGCCCCTGCATCGGCCACCTGCCGAGCCGCCGCGAGGAGCATCTCTGAGTCCGATTCGGACTTGCCTTGTACCTTATGTCCCCCAAAAGAGTGGATCGATTGGGGGGTCATCCCAAGGTGCCCCATCACGGGAATCCCCGCGCGGACGATCGCTCGAATCTCGTCGGTATAGGGACCCTCGAGCTTCACCGCTTGCGCGCCCACTCGAACCAACTCGACAGCGGACTCGACGGCAGCGGACGTCGAGGCTTGATATGAGCCGAACGGCATATCGGCTACGATCAGCGCCCGATCGACTGCTGCGGCAACAGCCGCGGTGTGATGGAGCATGTCGTCCAGCGTCACCGGCAGGGTCGAATCGTAGCCCAGCATCACGTTGCCCACGGAGTCGCCCACCAAAACGATATCGACTCCAGCTTCGTCGGCAATCGCGCCCGTCACCGCGTCATACGCAGTCACGCATACGATTCTCTCTCGCCCTTTCTTAGCGAGGATCGAAGGCGCTGTAACACGTCCGCTCATTGGCGGCCCATTGTACCGTCAGGAGTTGTACGCCGCCAGCACCTCAGCCGCGTGGCCTTCGGGCTTTACGTCGCGCCAAATCCGCTGAACCGAGCCGTTTTCGCCGACGAGGAAGGTCGTCCGAGCGACCCCCATGTACTTGTTGCCGTAAAGCGTCTTCTCGACCCACAGTCCAAGGGGTTCGATCAAGCTACGCTCCACGTCCGCGAGCAGCCGAAACGAAAGTCCGTGCTTTGCTGCGAATTTTGCGTGCGAGTCGATGGGATCGGGGCTTACGCCCAGCACGTTGGCGGTTCCAAAGTCTGGGAGCGCCGCCTGGAACTCGCAGGCCTCGACCGTGCAGCCGCTGGTGTCGTCCTTCGGATAGAAGTACAGGATCGTCTTCTGGCCCACCAAGTCGCTACTTGACACGAGGTTGCCGTCTTGGTCCTGCAACGAGAACTCCGGAAAAGGGTCGCCTTCTTTGATCATCGCAATATCTCCATGTACCCATACGAGGCCAGAAGGTCATGGATTAGCGCGGCTTGCGACGTCGAGCATCAAGGCGTGCATCAAGTCCGACCTCGTGACGATTCCCGACAGCTTGTCATCCTCGACGACGGGAAGCAGGGTGAGTCCGCTCCGCAGCATCACGTGAAACGCCTCGCCGACTTCTGTATCGGGCGACAAGCAAGTGGGATCGGGGGTCATATAGACGCTGACCGAACTCGAAGCTACGGAGACGAAGCTGTCATTCGAACCCGCGGCTCTGCAAACGTCGCCCTCCGTCAGCACCCCGACCGGAGCGCGGTCCTTATCGACGATCACGATGCCCGGAAACTGGTAGATGTCCATGGCGTCCGTCGCGTCTCGAACAGTGTTCTCCACCGTGAGCATCGGAATGTGCGCGTGCAGCACCTCGCGGAGCGTCATGGCGAGAGTCTACTTGGTCGAGCGAGTTCGCAACGCTATAATCTGCACGATGCAGGCGCGCTGGGCGATTGTGGGAGGTTCGGGAATCGGGGGTCTCCTTGAGGAACTCGCAGGCCGTCCCGTCCACATTCCCACACCGCTTGGGATGCAACGCGGACGGGAGATCGAGTTGGGCTCAGAGCGGGCCCTGGTGGTCAGCCGACATTCCTTGGGGCACAAGACTCCGCCGCACCGAGTCAACTTCGCTGCGATCGCCTGGGCGATTCGGTCGGCCGGCATCCGTCATGTTCTCGCAACGGCCGCAGTGGGTTCGTTACGGGTGGATTGGCGTCCGAAGACCCTCGCTCTCTGCACCGACTTCATCGACGCATCCGGAAGAAACCTCACGCTCTTCGACACCCGAGTCGAACACGTTCCGTTTGGGTCGCCGTTCCATGAGGGCCTCAATGAGCGAATCCTCGAGGCCGCGGGCAAAGAGCGACTTGCCATCGAGCCGAAGGCCATCTATGTCAACGCGAACGGACCGCGCTACGAAACGCCCGCCGAAATCGAAATGTATCGGCGGTGGGGCGGGGACGTGGTGGGCATGACCGCGGGATCTGAGGCCGTGTGCATGGGCGAAGCGGGCCTGAGCTATGCCTGCTTGGCGTTCGTGAGCAACCTGGGTTGCGGCCTGGTCGAGGCAGACCCGAACCACGCGGAGGTTCTTGAGGTAGCCCACGAGGTAGGTCCCACGATTCTGGCCCTGTTTCAGCGCGTTATCGAACGAGGATCCCCGTGAAGCTGACTCGGCGACGATTCACGTTGGCGCTCGCGATGACCCCTGGAATCGGTGGGGCGTTACTTACGCGCGTGCTCACCCGCTGCGAAGCGCTCCAATGCGATGGCGACTCCTTCTTCAAGCTCTCGCCTCAAGCGCTCCAAGAGGACTTTGGGTTGCCTCCTCGCGTTGCGGAGACCCTCGCCCACTACTCGGACAACGCAGACAAAGCCGACGGCGAGTACTTGGAGAAGCTCGAAGCGAGGGGAGTGCAGGTCGTTACCGCCGCCGACGCCCACTTCCCGGAGGCCCTTTCGAAGTTCATGCCCGACCACCCCGCGCTCTTGTTCCTTTATGGGAACGGCCACCTGCTCAACGCCAAGACCTTCGCGGTTCTGAGTTCCAAGGAAGCGTCGCCGACCGAACTCGACCGGATCGAGAAGCTCGCCGAAGAGGGGATATTGCAGTCCGAAATCCTCGTAACTTCCGCGACAAGGCCGGAGTACCAGCGTTCCGCGGTCGTCCCGCTGAGGTGGGGATCGCCAAGGGTCCTTTGTCTCGATCGGGGCGTCGAGGCGACTCTGGGCGAAGACCTTACGGAGGAGCCGTTCCGCGCGGCCCGGCTCTGGCGCTACCAATTCGACCCGAAGTGCGACCTGGTCGTGAGCCCTTATCGGCCGACGATGAAGTTCGGAAGGGCCACAGCCAAGACGCGGGATTTCTTGGTCGCTGGGCTGAGCCGGAGGATTGACTTCGTTCGGATCAATCCGGGCGGGGTCATGCGGCAGGTTCTCGGCCATGCGCTGGACTCCTTACGGCCGTGCCGAGTTTGCCAGAGCGACCCGAACTTCGCAGGTTGGCGGGAGTTGGGCGTCGAGGGGATCGACATTTGACTTGCGCTCGCTATAGGAACTCGAAAACCGACTTGCCGGGGGTAGGTCCCGGCCTGCTTGCGATTCGAGGCCAAAGTCGCCATAATCGATACCTGCGGAGTGGTGTCCGAGTGGTCGAAGGAGCGCGACTGGAAATCGCGTACTCGGTGTTGAGCCGGGTCGTGGGTTCGAATCCCACCCGCTCCGCCAGACTCCCCGCGCTCCCTTACCGACCTGCCCCTCTGCGCGCCCGCAGGGAGAATCATGAGACCGGCTGATCGTCTTTCTTCCGACAATGAGGCTTGTCGGGAGCGAGAAAGGGTGTGGTCCGCACTAGCCGCCTACCTCGAAGAGAACCGGAAGGTCCCGTTTCCTCGGCCTCCAGATGACTCCCCGAGAGCCTCTTTCGATCCGACTCGCGGCTTTCCCTCGCCCGGAGCGCTCACGGGCCCGTTCGGTGGCGTCATTGGAGAGTACCGCTTCGTGTTCGAAGGTGAGGATGACCTCCTCCACCTGCTGTTGATGCGAACCGACGGGGCGGCTCTCGAACGCGAGTCTGCGCTGGAGATCGCTGAGTTCTTGACCGAAGGAGTGCCGAAGTCGCTGAAGTGGCTCCGGCTGGGCCCTACCTCCCTCAGCCTTTACCTGGGCCACGACCTCCTGCTCCAAGCCATCGGCGCCCAAAACAGCGTCGAAGAGCGCAACAACGGATGATTCGGTACCTGCGAGCGTGTTGTATAGTAAGGGAGCGAGATAACGAAATGGCATTCCGAAGCGATCTAGATGCAGTCCTGCTCGGCGCGTTGGCGGACGGGCCCCTTCACGGCTACGCCATCGTCAAGAGCCTTCAGAAAAACAGCAACGGGCTCCTCAGGTTGGGAGAGGGCCAGTTGTATCCCGCGCTCCACAAGCTGGAGCAGGTCGGGTTTGTCACGGCGACTTGGGACCAGCAAGAAGGCAAACCGTCCCGGAGGGTTTATCGTTTGACTCAAGCGGGCCGCGACGAACTCGAACGCCAGCGAACCACTTGGCTGAAGTTCGTCAAGAGCATCAATTCCGTTTTGAAGACCCAGTAGCCAGCCTTACTCTACGACCATCCGTCTCATCGAGGTTCAACGTGTATCGGAGTTCGATTGAAGTCTTCCTGGATCGAGAGCGAGCCCAACTCGTTCGGCGATTCGACGAAGAGAGCGTCGACGAGGTTCTCGCCGAGATTCACGCCCACCTCAGGGAGAGCGCCGACGACATGGCTGCTTCGGGGCTGCCGTTGCGGGACTCGGAAGAGATTGCCCTTCTCCGGTTTCAGAACCCCCAGCGGCCTCTGAGCATCGCCTCGCTCATCGCTCGGAACTGTCGGGGGGATCGGGCATGGGCGCCTCCTGCTGTCCTGATTGGATTCCTGGGCGCGGTCGTTCTATGCATTTGGGCGATCGTGTCGACCCCCGATCACCCGATTAGCTGGACGTGGGCCACGGTCTTCATGCTGGGCGCAGCGGGCTGTTACGGCTATGCGGCAAAGCGAGCGGGCGATTTTGCGAACTTGAAGAACGTCGTAGCCGCCATCGCGCTCACGACAGCGCTCGCGGTGCTTTTCAACCCGACGATCTCAAAGGCCGACCCTCACCCCTTGAGTAGCGCGGGCTCCCATGCCGGGCTTCTAGCCGCCAACACCTCTTCGACCAGAGCGACATCCGAATGGCTCGCGCTCGACGCTTCCCGTAACGACCTCTTCGGCATTCAGGACGATTCCGACACAGAAGCGCCGTTGGAGTCCGAAGCGGCTCCCGACTCGGGCGTCCTCACCCAAGAGGAGGAATGGCAGGGCAACCTGGAGTCCCGGCCCTTTGGCCTGACCAACCTCGACCGCCCGAAGTTCTTCAAGCGTGTGTTCCTCTTCCTGCCCGACACGGCTCGGCTCTCGCTGATGTGGCTGCTCTTGGTGTCGGTGGTTCATGGGGCGGTGGCATGGCTGCGCCTAGCTTGGCGGCCCGCAGCCCCCGGAGTTCAACTGATCACCTGAGGCTACATTTCGCGCCGGTACTCGAAGGCGCTGAGAAGGGTCGCGGAGTCCGCATAATCGAGTTCCCCTCCGATGGGCATCCCGTGGGCGATCCGCGTCACCTTCACTCCGAGCGGCTTGATGAGCCTCGCCAGGTACAGCGCAGTGGCATCGCCCTCGACGGTGGCGTTCATCGCCAAGATGACCTCGCTGACCCCGGACTCCAATCGAGCGATCAACTCCTTCGCTCGAATCTGATCCGGTCCAACGTCGTCCATCGGGCTCAAGACGCCGTGCAAGACATGGTAGGAACCACGATACTCGTTCACCCGCTCGATGGCGGAGATGTCCTTGGGTTCGGCGACGACGCAGATCGAGGCCTTATCGCGCCTGGGGTCCGAGCAGATCTCGCAAATCTCGCCCTCGCAGAAGTTGTGGCAGGACGAGCAGAACCGTAGAGTTTCGACCGCCGCCTTGAGCACGAGCGCGAACCGTTCGGCCTCTGAAGCCGGCCTTCGCAAGACGTGATAGGCGAGTCGCTGCGCGCTCTTGGGGCCGATCCCAGGTAGCTTCTCAAACTCGGCGATGAGATCGGCGAGAGGCTTGGAATACAGCATTTAGAACCCAGAAAGCTTGTCGAGCCCAGGGATGTTCGGCATGATCTCCTTGACCTTGGCGGCCCGCAATTCGACGGCTTTTTCATGGCCATCCCGAACGACGCTCACGATGAGGTCTTCGAGCGCCTCGATGTCGTCCGGATCGACGACGCTTGGGTCGATCGTGATCTTCTCGATGACTCCTGTTCCCCGGAAAAGACCCTTAACGGGTCCCTTGTCCACCTCGATTCGCTCGTTCTCGAGCTCTTGCTCGAGGTTCTGAGCGCGGGCCATCGCCTGCTGCGCTTCGCGCATCGCTCCCGCAAAACCCTGTCCGCCGAACTGCTTAGGTAGTTTCATGGATTCCGATTCCCGCCTTGACCGTCCCCGCGCCTAGCTGTTGGGAAACACCTGGCGCGAAAGATCGAGCAGGCTCTCGCCTTCTGCGGGCAATTCTACCGCCTCGGCAGAACTCGACTTCGCTTTGCGGTTCGCCGCGGCGAAGTCCACCTCCCACTCCTCGCCGGCAAACTTCCCGACGATCTCCTTGACCTTGGTGATTCGAGCGGGCCCGTTCGGGCCAGAGGTCATGCTGTCGCAGTCGATCTTGCGGTCGAACTCGATGGAAAGCGTACCGCTCTCGAACCCCACCACTCGAGTGCTCAACAGCTTCTGCGCCATGACTTTGCTGAACTGCGCTTGGATGTGCTCGACGGCGGCTTTCCAAACTTCTTTGGCTCTCGCGATCTCAGGCGGATCGTCGGGCTGAGGTTCCTCCATTTTCGAAACGCCGTCTGGGGGCGCTTCGGCGGACGCCTCCTCGCCTCCGGCGACGACCGCCTTGGTGGGACTCGGCTCGCTCTTTCGGGGTCTTTCTTCGACGGCTTGGGGAGCCTTCTCGGCCTGGGGCTGTGCCGCTCGGGCTTCAGTCTGAGGACGGGTCTTCGCGCCGTCCCAAGGCACTTCCGACGCGAGTCGGATCAGTTCCGATTCGAGCCACAACCTCGGCAAACTCACCATCCGCACCTTGACCAAGGCTTCGCCAATGCTCGAGCGCATCGAGAGGATCGCGTCGAGGCCAAGCTGCATCGCCAGCGCCTTTTGACTCGCCACAACGGCCGCATCGCTGGCGCTGGTCGAACTCAGGCCCCACGCCGAAACCGTCAGATCCGAAAGGCGATACATCAGCGACTCCAGAATGGCCCTGGCGTCACGGCCCTGCCGATAGACGTCCTCGATCGTTTGGACCACCTTCGCGACGTCCGACTCCCGAATCGCGGTGAGGAGGGCGTCGACCTGCTCTTCGTGGACGAGCCCGAGTTGATCGTACACGTGGTCGAGGGTCACCTTTCCTTCTGCCGTGAGCGCCGCAAGCTCCAAGAGGTTGAGGGCGTCCCGATAACTGCCGTCCGACATGCGTGCGATGGCTCCCAGCGCCGCGGGGTCCGATTCGATCCCCTCGCTTTTTGCAACGTGCTGGAGCCGGGAGACGATCTCAGCAAGCGACCCCCGTCGAAACTCGAACTTCTGGCAACGAGACCGGATCGTCGGCGGCACCTTCGCATACTCCGTCGTCGCGAGAACGAAGACCAAGTGCGCGGGCGGCTCCTCGATGGTCTTGAGCAGGGCGTCGAACGCCTTGGGCGAAAGGTCGTGAACCTCGTCGATGATGAACACCTTGAATCTCGCTTGCGCGGGGCGGTATTCGATCATGTGCAGAATCGCCTCACGAACGTCGTCCACTCCCGACTCGCTCGCGGCGTCCATTTCGATCACGTCCATGCAGTTGCCCGCGGTGATCGAAACGCAGATGTCGCACTCGTTGCAGGGCTCTTCGGCAGGCCCTTTTTCGCAACAAAGAGCTTTGGCGAGCATTCGGGCCGTCGAGGTCTTTCCGGTTCCGCGAGGTCCGATGAAGAGATAGGCGTGGCTATAACGGCCGGATTTGAGCGCGTTCTGAAGGGTTCGCACGACGTGCGGCTGGCCAACAAGATCGTCGAAACGTTGGCTTCGGTACTTGCGATAAAGAGAGACGTGGCTCACTGCTCAGTGCCGGATGCCGGGAAGGGTGCGTCGCGCCCCAGTGCGATTTACCGTTGCTACCTTCCGGTCCTGGCGGAGTTCACCGTCCGGTTGCCGCGCAGTTCCCGGCGAACAGGAGCATTGTAGCATCCCCTGCCCGCGAAGAATAGGGCCGACAGGCGATTCCCCTAGGGTTATACTCGCACTATGTTCAGCGTACTGCTTCCCGTGCTGATCGCAATGGGCCCGATCGTGAACGAACCGTCCTCTTCTCAACTCGAATTCTTCGGCGACGACGTCGGAGTTCGCATGACTAAGGTTCCCGTCGCCGGGAATCCAGGAGCTTTCGAGTTCGTCGAGCAGTTCTTCGTTCGAGGTGAGACGGGCAACTGGAAGGCAGTACTTTCGAGCCCGACTCACCCGGATGTCGCTCGACTGACCCGTGTGGCGGAAAGCTCCCTCCTCAAGCGGACGGGCGCGGGCCTCTTCGCTTCGGCGCCGTCCCATTCGTTCGAGTCGTGCAGCCTCTCGAAAAAGGGCCAGGGCAGTGAGTTTCTCTTGCGCCGCGTTTCCGAGGGAGTAACTCTCACCAAGAGAGTCTGGGCTCCCCAGAAGGGCCGGCAAATCAAGGTCAGCCTGCAAGCGGAGTTCCCCACGAACGGCCAGCGCATCGAGTACTTCCTCGATTCCTATGCCTTCACGCCTGACAGAAAACCGCTCTCGGGGGCCGGAAAACCCGACTCCACGTTCTCGCCGGGCCTTCGCCCGAAAGAGGGGCAGGTCGTAGGCGACCACTTCTATCGCGCCCCCGTCATTTCGGCGCAACGGGGCCCGCTCGCCGCGCTGATCCTGCCCGATCTCGACGTCTTGGCGGATAACCGGCCGATGGCTACGATCCTCGACCTGGACGCCGCAAACGGAGTCGTCGATGCCACCCTGATGAGCTATGGATTCGCCGAACATGAACTTGCAGGGCACGTGTACTTCGTTCACGACGCCTCGATGACCAAACGCGTTCCCAAGACGCTCCTTCTCGCCTATGACCTGGTCCTGGATGGCAATGCAGAGCCGTTTGGGGCCTACCGGCAGGCTGTCGATTTCACCTGGGAGCGCTACGGCAACGCGAACTTTGAGAAGGTCCTCCCGCAGGCCATGCCGTTCGAGGAGTACGCCAAGTTCTGCTATCCGGCGGTGTTCAAGGAGGCTTACGGAAGTAACAAGCTCGGGTGGTTCGAAGTCGAGATCGACGGCCAGGTGTGCGGCGGCGTCCCTGCGGGTTGGGGATTCACCAACGGCTGGGTGAGCTGGCAATGCTGGTTCAATCAGCTCCGCTCGGCTTGGGGATTGCGCTGGTGGGGCAAGAAGCTCGACAACGCCGAGTGGGTGGATAAGGCCGACAAGATGCTCAACCTTGCCCTTGCCGCGCCGATGGACCGAGGCGCAGTGCCCACAACTTACTTGTCCCGCGAAAAGCAGTGGCGCGGGTGCCTGATCATGCCGAGGCAAGACTGCTACTACGACCTCACCAACATGGCCTGGAAGGGGATATGGATGCTCCGCTGGCTCGAATTCGAGGACTGCCCGAGACGTGAGGAGATTCTCCGCCAATGCCGCGAAATGGCGGAGCTCATGATGCGCTTCCAGAACGGCGATTCGTCGTTCCCGACCTGGCTCACGAAGGAGCACGAAGTCGTGCCGATTCTCGATCACAGCGCCCAGTCCGCGCTACCGGCATGGTTCCTGGCCGAATACGTGTCGACTTGGTCGGATCTCGTCGGTCGCGTTGCCGCGGCGCAAAAGGCAGGGCGAGCCGATCCCTTGTCCGAGGTCGAAGCCAAAGAACTCGGGAGGATCGCCGACACCGTGGCGCGAGCCAAGCAGTCCGCGCATCGGGCGGCCGGGTTCCTCGTGACGAACGTGATCGACCAGCAGCGGTACTACGATTTCGAGACTTTCTTCTCTTGCTCACCCAAGCAGTGTCTTCAAGCGAACGGCGCGCTCGACGACGTGGCGATGCACGACGCACACACGCTTTCGCCTCCTCAGAACACGCTTTGCATGCAATGGGCGGCCGAGGCGCTCTGGAAGGTCGCCGACCTAACGGAGGGACCCATCGCGTCTTCGGGAACGCCCAGGCCCCCCTCGTACGAGCTGAGAAAGTACGCCCTGAAGGCGCTCGACATCATGGCGCTCTATCAGAACGTCTGGTCGGTGTCATTCCGCAAGGCCGCTTACACGTTCGGAGGGTTTGGCGTGCAGAATTCCGACGGCGAGTACCTCGACGCACGGCAGGCGCAGTTCGGATGTACGCTTGCGGACTTCGGCGCGACGCTTGGCCGGCGGGATTACTTCGAGCGGGGCGTCGCGGCGGCACGGGCCTCGATGACGCTGATCAACCATCCCCTCCACATCGAGCTCAACCTCTATCCCAACCCCAACTACCCGCCGGGGTTGCAACCCGAAAACACGGGGCATGGCGGGACCGACCAGCAGAACGGACGAACAGGGTTTGACTGGGGCGAGGGCTCTGGGCTCGCGGCCATCGCTTGGCTGCTTGACAAATACGGGGACGTTTACATCGACGATCAGGAGAAATGGGCCGTGGGAATCGACGGAGCGATCCCTTCTGAGGGGGGCAAGGTCGCCTACGATGCGGTGGACTACTCGGCCCGAACGACCCAAGCGCCCCGGCGACGGATCGAGGTCCGGCGACGCTCGGGAAGCAAGAGCCAAATCGTTGCCGGTATCTACCCGCACCTGATTTCAGCTGCTCTCCAAATGCGGCCGGGCACGAGTTCGACACCGAACGAGATCGGGATCTCGGCCGACTTCGTGGGGCTCGCGCCTGAGGAGTTTTCCGGGCACTTCGTCGCCGAAGGGGGCGATCGAGCCGTCGCCTACTCTGTGCGTTCGGGACCTGAGCAACCTGGGGCGCTACGCACGAGTCTGCGAGCCGACTTCACACCGGATTGGAACGGCAAGCCGATCCGGCTCGTCGGGAAGTGGCGCGGGCTCGACTTCTCGGCAGGGCCGTGGGTGTTCTACGTCGATCCCGCCTTCGACTTCTCGGATTGGCGGATGCCAGGTTGGGAAGTCCAAGGGAACTTCGCAGAGACTCCGACCTATTCCACGCGGATGAACTTCGGCGTCGCGCCCGGTGAGGCGTTCATCGGCACCTGCGAGAATGGGAAAGGTGGGTACGACGACACCTATACGGGCCGTATCACCTCGCCGCCGTTCCTCCTCACCAAGCCCAAGATGCGCCTGCTCGTGGGGGGAGGATCGGGCTCGAACGTCTATGTGGCTCTCGTCGATGGGAAGGGGAAAGAACTCGAAGTCGCGCGGGGGCAGAACTCCGAGCGGATGAGAGAAGTTGTTTGGGACGTTGCCAAGCACCTTGGCAAGAAGCTCCGCCTCTTGATCGTGGACGAAGAGACCGGGGGCTGGGGACACATCAACGTCGGGCGCGTTCGGTGCGCGGATGAATAGGCGCGTCGCTAGCGCGAACGCCCAGGGAGCTTGCGTTTGCCGGTTCCCAGCCGCCCTTCGCTGACGCCCAAGTACTTTCTCAGAGCGAAGATTTCGTCGCGAGCCGCCGCCGCTTTCTCGAACTCCATCTCCCGGGCGTAGCGCTTCATCTGGCGCTCGAGTTCTTCGATGAGCACCGGCAGGTCAGCGAGGTTGACCGGAGGCTCCTCGATCTTCGCCCCGCCGTCCCCATAACCCGACCTTCCCTCGGCCGTTCCCATCGCGGCCGCCTGAGCTGCGTCCGGATCGAACGACCGCACCGTCTCTCGAACGGACTTCTGGACGGTCTTCGGAACGATGCCGTGCTCTTCGTTGTAGTCGAGTTGAATCTGCCTTCGCCGATTGGTCTCCTCTATCGCGCGCTGCATCGAGCCGGTGAGGTTGTCCGCATAGAGGAGCACCATGCCCTGCACGTTGCGGGCCGCACGGCCGATCGTCTGCACGAGCGAGGTCTCCGACCGGAGGAAACCCTCCTTGTCGGCATCCAGAATCGCTACTAGCGAAACTTCGGGAAGGTCCAGCCCCTCGCGCAACAAGTTGACGCCCACCACCACGTCATAGACCCCAAGCCGGAGGTCCCGCAATATCTCGGGCCGCTCCAAGGAGTGTACGTTCGAGTGAAGGTAATTCACCTTGATTCCGAGTTCGCGCAGGTAGTTCGAGAGGTCCTCCGCCATCCGCTTCGTCAGCGTGGTCACGAGCGTGCGTTCGCCCTTGGCCACTCGGCGCTGCACTTCACCCAACAAGTCGTCGATTTGACCTTGCGTCGGCCGGATCTCGACCTCCGGATCGACAATGTACGTCGGGCGAATGACCTGTTGAACTCGATTGGATTCGTTGTTCGCCTCGAAATCTCCCGGCGTCGCGCTCACGAACACCACCTGGGGGACCCGCTCCAAGAACTCCTCGAACTTGAGCGGACGGTTGTCCAAAGCCGAAGGCAGCCGGAAACCGAAATCCACGAGAACGGATTTGCGTTGCCGGTCACCGTTGTACATCGCCCGGATCTGCGGCAGCGTTTGGTGAGACTCGTCGATGAACACGAGCGCGTCTCGCGGAAGGAAGTCGAGCAGAGTGTAGGGCGGCGTTCCCGGAGCGCGGCCATCGAAGTAGCGCGAGTAGTTTTCGATCCCGGAACAATAGCCCACCTCGCGCATCATCTCCAAGTCGAAGGTCACGCGCTGTTCGAGCCGCTGCGCCTCGAGGAGCTTTCCGTTCTCCTTGAAGTAGCCGACCTGAAGCGCGCACTCCTCTTGAATCTGCTCGATGACGGCGTCGAGCTTTTCCCATGGCGTCACATAGTGGGTCGCCGGGAAGACGCTCACGCGCTTGGGCTCTTCCAATACGTCGCGGGTGAGCGGGTCGAACAGCCGAATCCGCTCCACCTGATTGCCAAAGAACTCGACTCGCGTGACGATCTCTTCATCCTTGGGCTGAATCTCCAACGTGTCGCCGCGAACCCGAAACGTTCCCCGGTCGAGAACGGTGTCGTTCCTCGTGAACTGCATCTGAACGAGCTTCTGGATCGCTTGTCGCAGGTCCATTTTCGCGCCTTGCTCGAAGGTAACGACCGACTCCGCGTAGAGGTCCGGCGAGCCTAGCCCATAGATGCACGACACGCTCGCTACGATCAGCACATCCCGCCGCTGCAGCAACGATTGAGTCGCCGAGTGCCGCAGCCGGTCGATCTCCTCGTTGATGCTGGAGTCCTTCTCGATGTACGTGTCGGTCTGCGGGATGTAGGCCTCAGGCTGATAGTAATCGTAGTAGCTGATGAAGAACTCGACGGCGTTGTCGGCAAAGAACGCTCGAAACTCCTGGCACAGCTGCGCCGCCAGCGTCTTGTTGTGGGCGATCACCAAGGCGGGCCGCTGTGCCTTCGCCACCACGCTCGCCATCGTGTACGTCTTTCCGGTACCCGTCGCGCCCAAAAGGGTCTGGAATCGACATCCAGCTTCGACACCCTCGACCAAGCCCTCGATGGCGGCCGCTTGGTCTCCCCTGGGTTCGAAGTCCCCCGTCAACTGAAACGGACTGTCGTAGGTGACGATCGACATAAACGTATAAACAATTCTACTGCATCATCCGGGCGGCTGGCGCAGCGAAAGGACCCATCTGGGGGGGTTCGGACCGCTCGCGAAGCGCCTTCCTCACAAAGCAATGAACCCCCGGAGCGAACTCCGGGGGAACAAAGGGAGAAACTAAGATGAGAAGCCTTGGATCAGCGTCGGGAGCGCCGGCGCAACTTGAGCGCAAGCATCCCGAGACCGAGCGCAGCCATGCTGCCAGGCTCCGGCACCGCGCCGAAGTAGGCGTACGGACTGTACACCCCGCCGCCCCAGGTACCGCCGTTCGCAACCGCCCAGTTGTCCATGTTCAGCGCACCACTGAAGTAATAGAACCCGTTGAGTTCAGGCCGCGTCGTGCTCTGATTCTCGAAGATGCCGGTGAACCCGCCGGAGATGCCTCCGGGAGCGTCCATGGACTCATACCACCCGAAGCCGTCGTCGTTGGCGGTCAGGCCGGTAACGGTCGCGCTTACGTAGTATTGGTGGAAGATGCCCTTCGTGATTTCGCCCGCGCCTCCGATTTCAGGAGCCGCCCAAAGCCTCGGGTACTCGGCGGGATCGGCGTGCATCCCGCCGGTGACCGTGAAGGTGAAACTGCTTCCATCGCCGACGCCGGGAGCTAAGGTACTCCAGCCACCGGTCCAGGATACGACCGAATCCGCCATGTCGTCGTAGACCTGAACGAAGCCGGTATTCGTATTGTTGGGGTTACCCCACCCGTCGCCTTGGTTGGGATCGAGCGTGAAATACCACGCGGTCATCAAACCGGCGAAGTTGTTGTAATAGGAGGGCCTATCCTTATAGAATCCCATCCACACGTCTCGCATTCCTCCCCTCGGATCGGAGGGGTCGGCGCCGAGTACGGTGTGAGGTCCAGATACGGCGTTCTGCTGCGCCATAGCGTCAGCCAGTGAGCCATATCGAGTAACGGTAATGTCGTACCCGAACATATCGGAATCGACGACAAACGGATCCGCAAGCGCGAGGCTCGCCAGTGAGGTGGCCGAAAAGGCCAACATCATCGTGCGCCACGCTAACGCGCGGCTATATAACTTATGATTCGTCATTTCACACTCCTTTTTCGTGATTGAAGAGATCGAACCGAGAAGTGGTTCGCCTAATACGTACTTGTCCGATAGCGTTCATTGTGTGACGGAAAGTTAGTATTCAAAGCTGTAAAGTATAGGAAGGCGACCTGGGCTTGCGACAAAATTCGCAAGAGTTCGGCGTTGGGAAAGGGGCTCCCAGCGGGTCCGGCCGATGCCGCCCGTCCGCCGCGCGGGGGGCGGAGTCATCCTCCGGGGCAGCAATTTTGAGGGCCGGTGAGGGGTTTTGTGGCGTTCTTGCGACTTCCCTTCATGGGCGCCCAAATGGAGCGCACCCAATGAACTGAAAAGGAGCAACAACAAATGAAATCAATCACTCTTCGGACCTTGGCATCGATTGGGGTAGCGGCGTCGATCGCCGCGCCCGCCCTCGCGTCGTCGGCAGCCATCCAGATGACGGCTGTCACAGCCTGGCACTTTTGGACTGGCAAGTTGGGTTGGCGGTTCGTGCCGAACCAAGATATCTGGCTGACCGATCTGGGCAATTTTGACCTGGAAATGGACGGATTCGCGTCCAGCGTCGAGGTTGGAGTCTTCGAGTGGGACACTGACGTGTTGGTTGCCTACGCAGATCTTAGTGCTGGGACTGTCGAAACGCTCGATGGGTTCTTTCGGTACAAGGCCGTGACCCCGGTGCAACTCATCACGGGCAGGGACTACATCATCTGGGGCCACAACTCAGTGGACGCTCACACTACGAACGCCTCCGCCACGGAAACGTACTCGCCTGAGATCACCGTCTTGGCGAACGGAGCTCGTTACAACGGCTGGGGAGGAGTCTCCAACGGGGGAAACGGTAGCCCCTACACCACTTACAGCGGCCCGAACTTCAAGTTCTCGACGGTTCCGGAGCCGGCGACACTCGGAACTTTGGCTCTGGGGGCGATCGCCCTCGTCCGAAGGAGGAGCCGTCGCCGCTAATCGGCATTTGCACATAGAACCTTCATGGGTGGGTTGAGTGCACGGCACTGAAAGGAGCCATCGGGGGCCGGTTCAACGAGTCTGGCCCCCAGCACTTTCCGACCCCGCCCGTTCTTTCTACAAAGGAGACAAACCATGACACGAATCGTTCTCATCTGGGGCGCGGCGCTGTTCGTTACGCCCCTTACGATGGCTCAACTGAACCTCATCGAAATCGGGGGCGTGCCCCAAGCCGGAAACGTGGCTCTGGCCACTCTTGGGGCGCAACCCCATGCCAGCAGCGTGATTTCGGGTTACCCGTTCCACGCGATCTCGGGACTCAACGACGGATGGTACGGAAACAATGGCAACATCAACTATGGCGACGGGGTGGGCTCCTCGGGAGCGAGCTGGATTCCAACCACGCAAACCGCCACGGCGGGCATCAGCCTACCCACGCCTGCAACGATCGACCGAATCGCATGGGGGCGCGACAGTTCCATGACCTGGAACGAGCGCACCTCAGGTCTGTACATCGTCAAAGTCTCGACGGATGCGCTCCCGTTCTTCGACCCCGGCAAGACGTGGCAGGTGATCGGCAGCGTCGAACTCCAAGACTACACGTCGACGGACTCGCTGCGGCACCTCTACTCGTTCGCTCCCCAGGTCGGAGTCACGGACGTCAAGATCGACGTCACGGCTTACGGCCAAGCGGTGTGCATCGAAGAGATCGAGTTGTACGCCGCGGTGCCTGAGCCTGGTACGTTGACCGCTCTCTCGGTCGCGGCAGTTCTGGCGGCTGGGGCAAAGAAGAGGCGAAAAGCGCGAGGTTAGAGGCCCACAACGGCCTCAAGTTGGCCCCGTCGCGGGGAAGGACACAGTCCCGATCGACGGGGCCCGCTATCAGTCGAAACTGCCGCAAGGCGAGTCGGCTTCGGCGACCGCGCTCCTTGCTTTCGCCTTCGCCCTCGACAAGAGACATTCCACCGCCTTGGGGCTCTTCCCGAACTCCCGAGATAGTTCGTGAATGCTCTTCCCCGCGACGTAATGGCCGATCAGGACCCTCCGCTCAAGGCCGTTCAACTCGGCAAGGGCCGCGCGAACCACCGACTCATGATGAAGACGCTCAACGACTTCAGGCACCGGGTCATGGGCAAGCGGCCCGTCCCGCTCCCCTTCGATCTCCTCCAGACTCGCAATGCGGTTTCTCTCTTGGGGGCGCTTGGCGGCGAGCGCCTTCCGAAAATGGTCTGCGATCCGGAGCCTCGCGATCGCAAAGAGCCACGACCGCACGCACGCCGAAGGTCGGAGAGTCGGCGCAAGTTCCAAGGCGGTCAGAAGCGTATCGGCCGCGATCTCTTCAGCGTCCTCGTATCGAACTCGCCGAAAGCCGAGAACGTAGTTGGCCACGTCCTTGCCGTATCGCCGCACCAAGACGTCGGCCTCGATTCGTTGCCGACCCAGAGGTTCTCTCTCCCAACCCCTCCCTGGGCTTTCTGGCCCCTTGCAAATCGGATGCTTGTTCACCGTGTCCCCCCGACGCACGGCGGCTCCGAAGGCTTTCCGAAATCCGGGAAACCGGTGCGCTGGGCCGAGCGACGGGGGATAGGATAGGAACTCGGTCGTTACGTAGGCGTGATTCTGCCGTCACACTTCGAAATCGGAGCGAATTCGCTTCGAAATGGCCCGCCAACGTCGGCGCGCCGGGGTCATTTCTGGGGTAGCTGGCCCGAGATGAACTCCCAATCGAGGATTTCCACACGGGACCAACCCATTCCGGTTCCGGCCGTGAAACCCACAAACGCCAACCCCTCGGGAAACAGGGAATTGATCCTCCGCTTCAGTTCGATGGTGTCCGACTTCTGGCTCTTGAGGTTCCTCATATGCATCTGAACCGTATGCTCGCCGTCGTAGGTCACCGTAACCTCAAACTCGGCGTCGATCTCAAAGTCCACGTCGGCAAACCTGCCGGCGATCGGGCTTGCGCCATTCAGGCTCACGCCCCAGTAGATTCCCTTGGGGCCGTGGGCGGCTTCGGGAGCATAAAAGTCAAAGAATACGGCTGCACTCTGCACGATGCCGCCACAGCCGAGGTCCATCCCCCCGGCGCCCAAGGCATCCAGCCCGTCGTCTTGGAGAACAAAAGCGAAACCATCGGCAAGTCCCCCCGGATTCCCCGGCGGACTCTTGGCACGGAACCTGAACTTCGAAGTAAATACTCGGGTGTTGACACGCTGACGCCACCAGACGCTTGATGAAATCCCCGTGAAGCCGTCCGAAAGGACCAACACGCCGTTTTCAATCCTGGGTCCCTTGAAGCCCTTTCCGTATGCCTGCCCGAAATGCACCGAGAGGTCCCGATCGCTCGTCCAACCCTTCCCAAAGTCCACTTTCGACGCGGAGGGAACCGGAGTTCCGCTTCGAGAGTTCGCCAGCAAGACTGCGACGGCTATACTCAAGATGAGCAGAACCGACAGGGCGAGCCAACCCGAGTGAGGCCTCCTCCTCGAAGTCGGTTGAGATGCGGTCAAAGGGACGAGATCGGAGACCGGCTTCGGCAGCAACGACTCGGTCTTCACAAGGGGGCTGGGCTTGCTCAGTTTGGGAGCCTGCCTACTCTCGCTCAGCGCATGCTCGTAGCCTTCGACGAATTCAGGCGAGGGTTCGACGCCGAGATCGTCCTTCGCAAGACGCTTCCATTGGGCGCATTGACGCTCAACGGCGCTTGAGCGGCCCAAACGCCCCCAAGCCCGCATGGAGAGCAGGTGGTTCTGCTCGCTCAGCTCATCCAATGCGAGGAGCTTGCGGCAGTCTTCGGCGACGTGATCCAGTTCATTGCTCGATAGGGCGTCTTTCACCAGCCAATTCAGCGCCACTTGGAGTTCATCGTCCGCGTGCATTCGAGCGGAGGAAACGCTATCGTGATAGAAGCCCCGAAGCAGCGGCCCTTGGGCGAGGCCCACCGCGTTGCGGAAACTCTCTCGTGCTTGATCCGGTTCGAGAGCGCTCCGGCCCTTTCTCATACTCTCGGCGAAGTCCCCCCAATCCGAAGAGCACGCTGCAGAGTCGAGGCGGACTTCCTCGGCATCGGAGACAACGACCGCACCCGCCCCGGGGACCCACCGATCGAGGGTCGATTTCAGCACATGGAGCCGCTGCCGAAGTCGCTGCCTCGAGGTAGCCGCGTCGTCATCGGGCCACAAGAGGCAGATCAACTCCTCCCGGCCCAGCGACCTTCCGAGGCCCAATCCGAGATGCGCGAGCAGGAGGCCCGTTTGCCTGCGCGTGAACTCGAGCTTTCGGCCCTGCGAAACCACGCGCAGGCCATCGAACAGTTCGATTCTGACTTCTGTTGGGTTCACGCCTCCTTCAGGACCCTCCTTCCTGATTCATTCTACAACGAGGTTGCGACGTCCCAACGCGCCGAGACATTTCGACGTCCCGAGTTCGCGGGAAAGGCCATAGACTCTGACTGGAGTGTCCTTCGAGGGTCGATAGCGGGTGTTATCCCACGGGCTCCGATCCCAATTAGGAACAGCCGCTCGTCTCGCCGCACGTGTCGCACTTGAGGCACACGCCGTTTCGCACCATCGTGAACGCTCCGCAGTTGCCGCAAGGGTCGCCCTCATAGCCCTTGAGTCGCGCTTCCCGAATCTGGGCGCTGAGGACATCGGAACTGATCGGAGCGGGTCTTGCGGAAGCTGGCTGCTCTCCCCCGACCACGGCCTTGGGAGATGGCCGCAGCTTCGACTTGGCGGCCTGTTCCACCTGCCATGTCGGCGAGCCTACGCTCTTCGAAGAACCGTTGTCGAAGGGCAACACCGATTGCGAGGTGTCTTCGGGAGGTGCCACGTCGGCGACAAAGCCACGGCCCGCATGGTCGTCGTGGGCGTAACCCGGCGCTGTCCCCTCGAACTCCTCGCCCTCGGCTTCGTCCTCGAACTCAGGGATGTCCGAAGGGTTGCCCATCGCATCGTGACGAAGGTCTTCGGGCTTGACCTGCACCAGGTCGTACCGGCCCATATACGACATCGCAAGCTCGCGGAAGATGTAGTCGATCACCGAGGTCGACATCTTGATATTGTTGTGTCCCTGGACAATTCCGCTCGGCTCGAACCGCGTGAAAACGAACGCCTCGACGAACTCTTCGAGTGGTACGCCGTACTGCAGCCCGAGCGAAATCGCAATTGCAAAGCAGTTCATCAAGCTTCGGAAAGCTGCGCCTTCGCGGTGCATGTCGATGAATATCTCGCCGAGCGATCCGTCTTCGAACTCGCCCGTTCTCAGGTAGACCTTGTGTCCGCCGATGAGCGCTTTTTGGGTGTAGCCCTTGCGCCGCGTGGGAAGCAGCCGCCGCCTGGCGATGTAGCGGTACACCAACTTCTGCGCCGCCTGAGCGATCGCGTCCTCGCTCGCGTCGTCGTCGCCCATGGCGGCCTCGAGCAGCGCGGCCGTGGCCTCGTCCGAACTGGAGTTGAGGGGCTGGCTCAGCTTGGAGCCGTCCCGATACAGGGCGTTCGCCTTCAGGCCGAGCTCCCACGAGAGCCGATACGCCTCCCCAATGTCGCTCACCGTCGCGTCCGAAGGAAGGTTGATCGTCTTGCTGATCGCCCCTGACAGGAAGGGCTGCGCTGCCGCCATCGCGCGGATGTGTCCTTCGGCGGAGATGCAACGCGTTCCTTTCCTTCCGCACTTGTTGGCGCAGTCGAACACCGGGTAGTGCTCAAGTTTGAGGTGCGGAGCCCCTTCGACCGTCATCGTGCCGCAGACGTATTCACTAGCTTCGTCGATTTGGGATCGTGTGAACCCCAGAGCCATCAACATGTCGAATCCGTAGTCGTTGAGTTGTTCGTCGGTAAACCCCAGATACTGTTTGCAACAGTCCTCTCCCAAGGTGAACTTGTTGAACGCGAACGAGAGCTCAAACGCGTTTTCGAGCGCGCCTTCGATTTTGGCGAGAGCTTCGGCCGTGAAGCCCTTGGCTTGGAGCGATTCGGGGTTGACATGGGGAGCGCCGCGCAGCGTCTTGTGTCCGACGCAATAAGCAACGATATCCTCGATCTGCTCCTCGCCGTAACCGAGCCTTCTCAGCGCGGGCGGGATGGATTGGTTGATGATCTTGAAGTAGCCCCCTCCCGCCAGCTTCTTGAACTTGACGAGCGCGAAATCGGGCTCGATGCCGGTGGTGTCGCAATCCATCAAGAGCCCGATGGTTCCCGTAGGAGCGAGCACGGTCACCTGGGCGTTGCGGAACCCGTGAGCATCGCCCAACGAGGAAGCGCGGTCCCACGCCTCACGGGCTGCCTTGAGCATGTCCGTCGGGCACTCGTCAGGGTCGATCCCGACCGGAAAGACGGTGAGGCCCTCAAATTGGCTCGACGGCGCGTTGTAGGCGGCTCGCCGATGGTTGCGAACGACACGAAGCATCGCGTCTCGGTTCCGGGCATACCCAGAAAACGGCCCAAGCTCAGCCGCCATCTCCGCGCTAACGGCGTACGACTCGCCTCCAAGAATCGAAGTCAAAGCTCCACAAATCGCCCTTCCTTGAGGGCCATCGTATGGGATCCCCATCTGCATCAGCAACGCGCCGAAGTTCGCGTAACCCAGGCCCAACGTGCGAAACTCGTAACTCAGCTTCGCGATCTCTGGGCTGGGAAACTGGGCCATGAGCACGCTGATTTCGAGCACGAGGGTCCAGAGCCGAATCGCGTGACGATAGCCCTCAACGTCAAACAGTCCGGTCTCCGGGTCGTAGAACCGAATCAGGTTGATCGAGGCAAGGTTGCAAGCCGTGTCGTCGAGGAACATATATTCCGAGCACGGATTGCTCGCGTTGATCCTGCCGTCCGCAGGGCACGTGTGCCACTCGTTGATGGTCGAATCGTATTGAATGCCCGGGTCGGCGCACGACCACGCCGCATAGCAGACTTGATCCCAAAGGTCTTTCGCACGAACCGACTTGGCCACTTTGCCGTCGGTGCGCCTGACCAACTCCCACTGCCCGTCGCCATCGACCGCCCGAAAGAACTCGTTCGGAATTCGGACTGAATTGTTCGAATTCTGGCCGGCAACCGTCATATAGGCTTCACTTTCGTAGCCCGTGTCGTAGGTGGGAAACTCGACGCTCGTGAAGCCCTGTTTCGCGAGCTGGATCACTCGCTGAATGTAGTTGAGGGACACTCCCGCCGCCTTTGCCTCGGCGACCTCTTTGCGAAGCTCGCGGTTCCTTCGTGGATCGAACGCGTCGTTTGGATTGCCGGCGCCCGAGGCCGCAAACAGGTGGCACGATCTCATGATCGCGTTGAGGCGTCGCTGATGAATCTGCGAGCCCGCGACCAGCGAGGCGACTTTCTGTTCCTCCCTGACCTTCCAGTTGATGAAGTTCTCGATATCAGGGTGATCGACGTCGAGGCACACCATCTTCGCGGCCCTTCGAGTCGTTCCACCGGACTTGATGGCGCCGGCCGAGCGGTCGCCCACGCGCAAAAAGCTCATAAGCCCGCTCGATTTGCCTCCGCCAGAAAGCGACTCGTTCTCCCCGCGGAGCTTGCTGAAGTTGGTTCCGACTCCTGAGCCGTACTTGAAAATCCGGGCCTCGCGCGTCCAGAGGTCCATGATGCCTCCCGGGTTCACCAAGTCGTCGGTGACGCTCAGAATGAAGCACGCGTGAGGTTGGGGTCGCTCGTAGGCATTTTTGCTTTTATTCAGCTTTCCACTCTCAGGGTCAACATAATAGTGTCCCTGCGGGGTGCCTTCGATGCCATACGCGAAGTGCAAGCCGGTGTTGAACCACTGCGGGCTGTTCGGAGCGGCAACCTGCCGGGCCAACATGTGTACGATCTCGTCATAGAACGCGTTGGCGTCCTCGGGAGAATCGAAATAGTTATACTTCTCCCCCCAAAACTTCCAACAACCAGCCAGCCGATGGCAGACCTGGCGCAAGTCGGTCTCTGAGCCGGAAGTGCCGTCCGCCCGGGGAACTCCGGCCTTGCGGAAGTACTTCTGCGCGAGGATATCCGTCGCAACCTGCGACCACGACTTCGGAACCTTGATGTCTTCCATCAGGAACACGGTGGAGCCATCGGGGTTCTTGATCTCGCTCTTGCGCGAAACGAACTCGATCCCCTCGTAGGGGTCGTGGCCTTGAGTCGTAAAGTGACGTTGAATCTTCATGAGTTCTCCCTCCCTGGATCAGTTTTTCTGGGCCGCGCGCGGCCTTGGAAAGAGGCCGCCCTCATTGGCCCCTTGTTCGTCGGCGATCCGGTTCACGATGTCCTGGAACTCCGACAAGGTTTGAAACTCGCGGTAAACGCTCGCATAGCGCACATAAGCGACCGAATCGGTTCGCATCAGCTCGGCCATGACCCGCTCGCCAATCGCTTGGGACGAGACCTCGCCCTCGAACTCCTGAAACAGGTCGCGTTCGATGCGTTCGGCTGCCGCTTGAAGCTGGTCGAACGGAACGGGGCGCTTGCGGCAGGCGACGAGCATTCCGGCCATCACTTTCTCGCGATTGAACTCCTCGCGCTCGCCGTTTCTTTTGACGACGTAAAGGCGGGGGCGCTCAGGTTCCTCGAAAGTCGTGAAGCGGCGTCCGCATCTGACGCACTCTCTCCGGCGGCGAATCGCCTCACCCTCGCGGGCGGGCCTCGAATCGAGGACCTTCTGGTCGGCGAATCCGCAGTACGGGCACTTCATGGCTCTGACCGCCTACACAAGATATTGTGCGCAAAGACATGATACACCACTACCGCTTGATTTTCAAGGGGATTTTTCGTGCGACTTTTCGGGCGTTTTAGAAGTCTATTATTGTTTGCCCGCCGCGCGACCCGCCCCACCAAACGCGCCCGACTTTCCCCCTTGCCAAGCCGCTCCACGGACAATTGCCAGATTCTCTCTGGATTTCCTCGGATTGTGACCAGCAAAAATACCGGAACCTGCCCATGGAAGGCCGCAATGGCTGTTTTTTTCAATACAATCAATGCACGTTCGCGTTCAGACTTGCGTCTAACGCCTGAATGGCGATCGGGTGAATTACAGCCAATTCTTGGAGAACTCTATGCGAAAGTTTGGACTTGTTTGTTTGTCGGTGGTATTTGCAGGCAGCGCTTTTTCGATCCAGCTCTACAGCAACGGCGAGAACTGGGGGCTGTCGACGATCGGTCTCGAAACTGGAGCGACCGCCGGTGATGGCACGGGCGCACCCTCGGGAACCCAATGGAGCGAACTCGCGAACGATGGCGACAACGCCAACGCGATCCTTGGGTTTGGGCACCAGCAGTCCGCTGGGAACCGCGTTGCCGACGACTTCGCCATCGGTGATGCTTTCTGGACCGTCGACTCGATCGATTTCTTCGCCTACCAGACTGGCGGCAGCGCGACCGGTTCGTCGATGAACTTCCTGAGCCTCCAAATCTGGAATGGCAGGCCCGGCGACTCCGGTAGCTCGGTCGTTTGGGGCGACACCACTACGAACGTGCTCTCAAGCTCCACTTTTGCAGGCATCTATCGAACAGCGAGTTCGACGCACCCTGCGGGGCTCGGCATCCCGCCGGACACCACGAGACCCGTTTATCGCAACAGCGCAAACCTTGGCGGAGTGGTCTTGACGGCGGGCACGTACTGGCTCGATTGGCAGACCGGCGGCTCGCTGAGCAGCGGCCCCTGGGCTCCTGCGCTCGTAGCCTCGGGCCGCGGGATCGCCGGGTTCAACGGGCGGCAGTTCCTGCAAGCCGCAACGAGTTGGCAAGACGCTGAAGATCCGGGCAACCCTCCCACGGCCGGCGCTGTGGTGCAGGACTTCCCGTTCATCGTCTACGGCAGCCCGGTACCTGAGCCCGCAACGATGGTGGCGCTTGGCCTTGGCGCAGCGGCTCTGATCCGACGCCGACGCAAGTAAGACCCCACCCCGCGTAAAGAGAAGGAGGGGCCGCATCTCCCTGGAGATGCGGCCCCCTTTTTCTCCTTCCTAGTCCGGCGCGGCCCCTTCGCCGAGGGCCTCCCCCCCAGAATTCGTGATCTGCATCGCCCGATCGATCCCTAGTGTTAGCAAGGCGACGCACGACTCCACAGCCCGCACGAGGACCTCGCCGACGATCGAGCGCTCTTCGGGCAAAAACCGGCTCAAAACGTGATCGGCCGTGTCCCCGGCCTCCGAACGCCCCACGCCGATCCTGAGCCGAGCGTATTGGTTCGAGCCGAGCGATTGAATGATCGACTTGTGCCCGTTATGGCCGCCAGCTCCCCCTTCGGACCTCATCCGGATCTTTCCCAACGGCAGATCGACTTCGTCGGCGATGACGAGAAGCCGGTCGAGGGGCAGGCCGAACTCGCGAATCAGAGGCGCAACGGCCCGGCCACTGAGGTTCATGAAAGTCATCGGCTTGGCCAAAACGACCTGGACGCCTTCGATTCGCGCTTCCCCGAAGATCGACTGGTGCTTGGAGCGTTTCAGCGGGGCGCCGTACCGATCCCGCAACGCATCGATCACCATGAAGCCGACGTTGTGCCGGGTTCCGGCATACTCGGGACCGGGGTTGCCCAGACCCACAAGAAGCCACTCCACAGGAGCGCTTGGCTGACTCCTCCTTCGAAACACGAGACGATCTTACCGGGTAGCCGCGACTTCGGCCTGTGCCTCCGGCGCAGCATCGAGGGCTTCGAGGCTGCCGTTGGCGAGAAGCACCAGAATCAGACCCCCAAGCACGACCCTGTAGGCGACAAAAACCCACGTGCCGTGCTTTTGCAGGAATCGAAGGAGGAAGGCGATCGAGGCGTACCCGCTGATGAGAGCGGCGAGCGATGCCACGAGCGAAGGCGCCAAGAGCTCCGCTTTGCCGGTGAGAAACAGGTCTTTGTGCTCTGCCAGGTTGAAGAGCGCCGCGAGCACGATCGAAGGCACCGACAGCAGGAACGAGAATCGGGCGGCAGTAGGCCGGTCAAGCCCCGCGAAGAGGCCCCCCGTAATCGTCGTCCCGCTTCGACTCGCGCCAGGGATCAGTGCCAATGCCTGCCAAAAACCTACCCACAACCCGTCTCGAAGCCGTACGCCCTCTAACGAGCGATCTCTTCGTCCCACGATTTCCGCCACCATCATGAGAAGTCCTAAGGCGATCAGAGCGATGGCGATCACGTACAGCGACCGAAGCGACCCCTCGATGGAATCCTTGAAGAAGAGTCCGAAGATGGCAATAGGCACGGTTCCTACGACGATCGCCCAACCCATTCGCCACTCGAGCGACGAGCGGCGGCCACGGTCGCGCATTCCCGCGAGCCATCCAAGAAAGAACCTACAAAGATCGCCCCAAAAGTACACGATAACGGCTACGATGGTCCCCAATTGGATCACCGCTGTGAATGCCGCGCCCGGATCGGGCCATCCGACGAGCGAAGGGACGATTCGGATGTGGGCCGTGCTCGAAATCGGCAAGAACTCAGTAAGTCCTTGCACAATGCCGAGTACGATCGCCTCGACTAACCCCATGGGCTCTCCGGCTCACACTCGACTCCCAAAAACGGCAGCACCACGCTACGGATTCGTTGGGACGCCCGCCCGTCTCCATAAGGGCTTCGCGTCTTCGCCATCTTGGCCCGCGACTCTGAGTCGGAGAGGAGTTCGCGACTCGCCGTGAGGATCGACGATTCGACCGTTCCGACCAATCTGGCTGATCCTGCCTCTACCCCTTCGGGCCGCTCTGTGGTGTCCCTCAATACCAGTACGGGCACGCCAAACGCGGGCGCCTCTTCCTGAACGCCTCCGGAGTCCGTCAAGATCAAGTAGCTCCGCTGCATCAACTTAACGAACTCGCTGTAGTCCGGAGGCTCGATGAGCTGCACTCGGTCGTGTCCCCCCAGCCGGCGTTTGAGTGACTCGCGCACCTGGGGGTTTCGGTGCATGGGCACGACAAGCAGGGTGTCCGGAACCTCGTCCACGATCGTCCGGGCGGCGCGAGCGATCCGGTCTTGCGGCGCGCCCCAATTCTCTCGCCGGTGAGTCGTAAGAAGCACCACCCTTCCCTCAAAGTCCGGGTACCACGTTTGCTCGCCTCGCGCCGCCACATCGAGGACGGCGTCGATCCCGGTGTTTCCGGTAATGAAGATCGACTCCTGGCAATGTCCCTCGCGGAGCAGGTTGTTCGCAGCCCATCGCGTCGGGGCGAAGTGGTGCTTCGCAACGAGGCTCGTCGTTCGCCGGTTGAACTCTTCAGGGAACGGGTTGGAGATCGTTTCAGTACGAAGACCGGCTTCGATGTGGCCGAAGGGGATCCGCCTGTAGAACGCCGCCAAGCTCGCGCAAAACGTGGTGGTCGTGTCTCCTTGGGCGAGGATGTAGTCGGGCGCGACGTCGACGATCACTTCGTCCAAACCCGCAACCACCTTTGCAGTCAACTCGGCGAGCGTTTGCTCGTGCCGCATCACGGCGAGGTCCACGGCTGGCCGCAAACCGAACGCTTCGAGGGCCTGCGCAAGCATCTCGCGGTGTTGCCCCGTGGATACCAAGACCGTCTCAATCCGTTCGCGCTTCTGGAACTCCAAGACCACAGGGGCGGTCTTGATGGCGTCGGGACGGGTCCCGACTACGAACATCACTTTGGGCTTACCCATACAGCTTGACCACCACGAGAATCGCTCCGCTCAAAGTGAGAGCCGCAAGGTAGAGAACCCACACGGCCTGCCGCTGGGAAAGCCCTTTTTCGAGAAGGGAGTGGTGGAGATGGCGTTTGTCCGCCTGAGTGATCGGGCTCTTGTTGAGGATTCGGCGAATCACGACGATGACGGCGTCTATGATCGGCACTCCGAACACGAAAATCGGAACGAACAGCGCCACAGCCGCCGCAGTCTTCCATGCGCCGACGATGCTGATGCACGCAAGCAGGAACCCAAGAAGTTGCGCCCCGCCCGTGCCCATAAATATCTTGGCAGGGTTATAGTTGTGCTTGAGAAACCCGAGAGAAGCCCCCGCAATCGCGGCCGCGATGAGGGCCACGCGCGGCTGCTCTCCCACTACCGAACCGAGGGTAGCGGGCTCGGGGTTGAGGGCGAGGACCTGAAAGACCTTTTGCGTAGCCATGACCGAGAGGGTCGCGCCCGCGATGGCCGCGATCCCCGCAGCAAGTCCATCCATCCCGTCGATCGTGTCCATGGTCTTGGTAATCACGAAGATGTAGATGGCGGTGATCGGGTAAGCCAGCCAGCCGAAGTCGACCCAAGTTCCCCCACCCGCGAGCAGAGGCGTCTCGATGCCGGCGATTTGGACCGGGCCCGCGCCTCCGTTGAGAAACTGCACCGCCAGGCCGATCGCGAGCAGGAAGAGCGCCTGAACCGAAGCCGGAAATTGGTACAGGTCGTCAAGCGCCCCCATCACCACGATCAGCGCGCCCAGCCCCGCCATGCCCAGTAGGTAGCTTGGGAAGGGGTTGTGGGGGTAGGCGAGCGGCATGACGACCGCGAGCGCGACGACGATCGCGCCAAAGATCGCAAGACCGCCCCAGCGCGGCACGGGCACAGTGTGGATGCGGCGGTCGTCTTGGGTCGGGTCGTCCATGACCCCCCTTTGAATTGCGACTTTTCGAACGAACGGCGTACTCAGCCAACTCAGGAAGAGCGCGATCACCAGGGTCAAAAGCGGTGCCCGGTAACCCTCGAGGAACCCACCACCGGCGGCGAGCAGAGTGTGTAGCGGCGAGATCATCGAACCACCAGATCGACGTCCTTCAATTGACCTTCGCTGAACACATGGACTTGAAGCTTGGACTCGCGGAACAACTCCAGCGAGAAGTCATCCGGATAGTCGCCTTCATAGATCACTCGCTCGATGCCGGCATTGATGATCATCTTTGCGCAGGTGTTGCACGGCTGGCAAGTAACGTACATCGTCGCGCCTTGGCACGCGATCCCGATCATCGCGGCTTGCAGAAGGGCGTTCTGCTCGGCGTGAAGCGACCGAATGCAGTGCCCAGCTTTCATACATCCCCGGGGCCAGTCATGTTCCGGACCGCCGTCTGGGCAGTGTTGGAGCCCTCGCGGCGCGCCGTTATACCCTGTGGCGAGGATTCGTCTTTCACGAACGATGACCGCGCCGACCTGCCGCCTGGGGCACGTCGCCCTGGTCTTGACCAGGTGCGCGATCTGCATAAAGTAGTCGTCCCAACTAGGGCGCTCCGCCATCGATTTGCTATTATGGCTGAGCTTGAGGGTTCGGACAAGGGTTTGGCAGTGGGGCTTCGCTCCGAGAAACGAGACGGGGCCCGGCGGAAACCCGCCAGGCCATCCCTCTTCCGCCTCGGCTCACTACCCGATGAGGGCGCGTAGAATCTCCAGGTCGGTGTGATCGACCACGTTGTCGTGGTTCATGTCGGCGATCCGATGCCACCCGGGAGGCAACACCACCACCTCGGCGTCTTCGACCCAAGGCTTGAGCAGGTTGAAATCAGCCATCGTGAGCGCCCCATCCAAGTTGAGGTCACCGTGGATGAACAACGTCACGCTCGCCGGCGCCCAAGACTCGGAGTAGGCGCCCCCGTCGGTCGCCTGAACCATCACGTACCACTTCCCAATCGGAAGCGTGACCGTGTTCACGTTCACCTGGCCCATGTAACCGTAAAGGTTCTGGTATCCCGGAATCTCGATCGCTCCGCTCGGATCGTCCTTGCTGGGGGTGAGGAACAGCGACACCCACTTCGGGTCGCCATCCGGGTCCGAGCCGTTCCAGTGAACGGGGAACGTCTCTTCCGCATACTCGACGTACATCGTAACCGAGGGTTCGGTAACGACCACGGTTGGAGGAGCGTTCGCTCCGGGCACGACCTCAAGCCGGTAATTCGGGTTGTTGGTGCTGGTCGAGTTGTACACCCTGACGTAGTACGTGCCTGCGGGGAGCCCCCTCAAGTTGATCGTCTCAACGTTGTGGCTGTTCGTGGAGGTCTGAATGACAGATCCCGCCGCGTTGAGGAGTTGCAGGTTGAGGTTGCCGGTCCTTAGGTAGCCCGAAGCGATTCGGATGTAATCGCCCTCTTCGGAAGCGTGGAGCCTCAATTTGAACCAGTCGTCGTCGTTCATCGAGAGGTCGTGAATGACCTTCGGCGTGAGTACCAATCCCAAATTGGCGCTATTCGGCGCGCCCTCCGGCAAGGCGTCCACTTGCGCTCTCGAATCGTTGTTCTCGTAGGCATCATCGACCGTGGCCGGAACCGGGCCGATGGTGAATGGGATCCCGGCGACGTTGTTCGTTTCGTCGGCCTCCAGGACCAGATTGTCCGGGTCCACCTCCGCCTCAAGCCAGTAATCGCCGTCCGGCATGCCTACAATGTCGATGTATTGGTCCGTCAGGCCGCTGCTGTAAATGTCCGCGCGACCGGGCCGGAGACCCTGAATCTGACCACAACTGCTGTAGGACGGCGGTGTGCCGTAGCCGGGCAGCGAGCTGTTGTAGGTGAGAAGTTCGAGGATGCAGAAGCTCGTTTTGTCTCCCGTTCGCACAATCTCACCGGGCGTCCCATCGGGCAACAGTTCCCGAAGGTGAAAGACGGTCCAGTCGTTGAAGTGAATGTGTCCGTGAGACGCATGGTATACGAACCAACCCGCCTCACGGTCGTACCAACCGCCGTCGTCGCGAAAGACCCTCTGGTAGACGCGCTGCTGGCTGCCAACGATTTCCCCGCCGCGAAGCTCCAAGCGGCCGGGTCCGTAATTGACGGTTGCCGTCGAAATGCGAATGGCGCGACGACCGGCGGGCGGCTCGCTCGATGAGGTCGTTCCGATGTACGCCTCGCCCAGATAATCCCCCCAAACGCCCATGTCCGGGAGCACGTCGACCGCGAACATCGTCCCTGCCAACAACAAACTCAGCATCGATTCCTTCCCTCCTGGGCGTCCTCGTCGGAAGGCGCCCAATTCATACTTTATCATCATTTATAGAAACCTGCCCAGTTTTCTGCGACTGGGTAACCTCGCTTCATGCCTCAAGTCCCCTTCGACAAGTACATTCGCTACGAGGAACTGACGCGCGCTCTGGAAGCCTATCGCGACGAATTTCCTGATTGGGTCGAACTCGGAACGATCGGGAAATCCCATGAGGGCCGCGAAATCTGGATCGTGACGCTGACCAACCGCGCAACCGGGTCCCCCGCGGAAAAGCCCGCCTTCTGGTGCGACGGAAACATCCACGCGTCCGAGGTCAGCGCTTGCACGGCCATCCTCCGGCTCATTCATACGCTCTGCACAGAATACGGCTCGAACCCGGACGTCACCCACGCGCTGGACACGAGGACGTTTTATTTGGTGCCCAGGCTCAACCCCGACGGCGCGGAATGGGCCCTCGAAACCCCGCCTCGAATCATCCGCTCCTCGACTCGGCCGTATCCTTACGAAGAGGACGACTATTACGGCATTGAAAAGAAGGACTTGGACGGGGACGGTAGGGTGCTGTCGATGCGGGTGCAGGACCCGAACGGCGCGTGGAGGGTCTGCGCAGCCGACCCCAGACTGATGGTTCGCCGAGGCCCGACCGAGCGCGAGGGAACCTTCTATCGGCTCCTTCCCGAAGGGCTGCTCCACAACTGGGACGGAATGACGATCCGGCAGAGGAAAATCAAGGAGGGTCTGGATATGAACCGGAACTTCCCCAGCGCTTGGCGGTTGGAGCATGAACAGTACGGCGCGGGACCCTTCCCGACCAGCGAACCCGAAATCCGGGCCGCCGTGTCGGCCATCTGCGAACGGCCCAACATCTGCGGAGCCGTTACGTTTCATACGTTTAGTGGGGTTCATCTGAGGCCCCCGAGCCGAATGCCCGACGACGATATCCCCGCTGAAGACCTCTGGACGTACCAGAAGCTGGGCGATAAGGGCAAAGAGATGACCGGCTATCCCGCGATCAGCAACTACCACGAGTTTCGGTACCACCCGAAAGAAGTGATCACCGGAGTGTTCGACGATTGGATGTACGAACACCGTGGGGTCTATGCTTGGACGACCGAAATCTGGTCGCCTCAACGCCAAGCGGGCATCACAGACTACAAGTACATCGATTGGTTCCGGGAACACCCCGAAGACGATGACCTGAAACTCATCAAGTGGTCCGACGACAAGCTGGAGGGCAAGGGCCATGTCGATTGGAAAGAGTTCGAACACCCCCAACTCGGCAAGGTCGAAATCGGGGGTTGGGACTTCGCGTTTGCCTTTCGGAACCCGCCGCCCCAGTTCCTCGAAAGCGAGGTGAAGCCGCTGGGGGACTGGGTGATTTGGCAGGCGCTTTGCTCGCCGAAGCTGGAGTTGCGGGAGACGCGGGTCGAGGCCATCGACGGTTCGACCGCGCGAGTTCGAGTCGCCGTCCAAAACACCGGGTGGCTCCCCACGAACGTATCGAGAATCGCGGCCGATCGCAAGCTCTGCAGAGGCGTGGTCGCCGAGATTCGGTGCGCCGGACACGAGGCATCGGGCGAGGGAGCGGCCTCTCCTGAATGGCTCATCAGCGGGCTCCTACGATCCGAAAGCGGGCAACTGGTGGGGCGCAATCACATTTCGGCCAGCGGTTTCGGAGGAGCGAGCAACCCCACGGACGATGTAGCGGTTTTCGAGTGGGTCTTGCGCGCAGGGAACGCCTATGAGGTTCGGATCAGCCACGAAAGGGCGGGCGCAATTCAAGTCAAACTTGACTTAGAAGCCCAGTAATTCTGCGGGTGATCGGGGGATCGGGGACGGATTCCGGGCAACATATCGTACAATGGTCGAAGTGCCAAAGGGCCGCTTGGCGGGTTGCCGCCTTGGGAGGACACATCAGCTATGACGCATCTGCTTGCCGCCGCGTGGCTGGCGATGGGCGCGATGACGCCCACGGACTCGGATCTCTTGCGCGTTCAGCAATCGGGCAAAGCCTCGGTTTTGTCGCTCGGCCGCGCCGACGCCTTTCATGTGACATCCGCTAAGGTGGAGTCGCCCTACGCAATTCGACTTCCAGGGAGCGACACTCTGGTCGCAAGCTGGACGGAGCGTTCGGGGCGGTCTGCCAACGCTTATTTCGCCATCAGCCAGGACGGCGCGAGCGTCGATCGGGTCGCCGAGCAACAGACCACGATCGAGACCCTTTACGGCTCGTTCGATCCGTCCCGGGCTCAAGCGCCGGTCCATCCGTCGCTCAAAGCGAAGAGCGGAGCCCAAACGTACTTCGTTCAATTCGTCACTCAACCTTTGGAAGAGTATCGACAGGAGATTCGGCAGGCCGGAGGAACGATCTGGACGTACTTCCCCCATCAGGCCTACGTCGTTCGCATGGACGAGGCGGCTAAGTCCCTCGTCGAGGCGATGCCCTTCGTTCGGGCCGTTGCGGTCTTTGAACCTGGGCTGAAGCTCTCGCCCGAGCTTTCGTCAGTGTTGGTTTCCGGCAAGTTGCCTACCCAGCGCTATTACATTTCGGTGTTCAAATGGGGACCCGACCACAAGGCTGCGGTCGCGCTCCAGATCGAACTTCTCGGTGGAAAGGTACACCCGACCGAAGACCCCGGGTACCTCATGCAGGCGACGCTCGACGCGGCGCAACTGCGCGCGGTGCTCAGCATGGATGAGGTTTGCTTCGTCGACCCCTGGAGCCCGCCCCAAGACGACATGAACGTCGTTCGGCAGGTCGGCGGCGCGAACTTCCTTCAAACGACGCTCGGGTTTACGGGTCAGGGCGTTCGCGGCGAGGTCATGGACGGCAACGTTCTAGCGACGCACGCAGATTTCCAGCTCAACCCGATCCTCTTTCACTCGTCGGGCTCCGGTTCCATGACGCACGGCACCCCTACGACCGGCATCGTCTTCGGCACGGGGACCGCCAATCCGACGGGACGTGGGATGTTGCCCGCGGGCCAGCCGATCTTCGCGGGGTATCAAACCTTCGGAAACCGGTTCACGCATACGCAGCAGCTCCTTTCGGGCCCCTATTACGCTTGCTTCCAATCCAATAGTTGGGGCAGCACTCTAACGACTCTGTACAACTCCGTTTCCCAAGAGATGGATGATATTCTGTTCCGGAACGACATCACGATCTTCCAATCGCAGAGCAACACCGGAAACCAGAGTTCGCGGCCTCAAGCCTGGGCCAAGAACATCATCTCCGTTGGAGGCGTCTACCACCTCGGCACCGAATCTCGCACCGACGACCGGTGGAATGGCGGCGCGAGCATCGGTCCGGCCAGCGACGGGCGCATCAAACCTGATTTGGCGTTTTTCTACGACCAGATCTATTGCCCGTACTCGACCAACAGCACTTCGTACACCTCGACCTTTGGTGGGACGAGCGCTGCGACGCCGATGACGGCGGGGTATGCAGGACTGTTCTTCCAGATGTGGCATAACGGCATCTTTGGGAACCCGGCGACCGGAGCCACCGTGTTCGACAACCGGCCCAAGGCGCCGCTCGTGAAGGCGATGCTCGCCAATCGGGCCTACCGCTACGCGTTTACGGGGACGACCGCCGACCTCTCGCGCTTCAAGCAGGGTTGGGGGACCGCGGACGTCACCAACATCTACAACGCTCGCAATAAGATGATGCTGATCAACGAGCGAGACGCCCTGATGAACCTGCAGACCAAGACCTACAGGGTGTGGGTGCCGGCGGGTGAACCCGAGTTCGTCGCTTCGATGGCGTACCTCGATCCGCCTCAGGTCCCCAATGCCACGATCCATCGGATCAACGATCTGAGCCTGAAAGTCACAGCGCCCAACGGCTCGGTGTATTGGGGCAACAACGGGCTGACGGCAGGAAACGTTTCGACGGTCGGAGGGTCAGCCAACACCCGCGACACGCTCGAATGCGTCATCCTTCCGAGCCCCCAAAGCGGAGTCTGGACTGTCCAGGTGATCGCCTCAGAGATCAACCAAGACGCCCGACTCGAAAGCCCGGAGGTCGACGCGGACTTTGCCCTCGTCGTGACCGGTGTCCAATACTCGATGGCGCCGGAAAACGTCGTCCAATACGCGGGAAGCACCCAGAGCGGGTCGGCTTCCGACCTGCCCACCAGCAACAACAGCTACTGGCGGATGCGGGGCGGGAGCGAGTTCAACGACATGACGCCGGTCGCAGCGGTCAGGTTCGAGAACACCGTACCTGGAGGGTCGCTCTCCGAGCTCCGGATTCGGGTCGAAGCTAGGACGGCGCAGTCGGGTGTCACGGGGGCGCTGCACCTCTTCGGAGGTCAGAACGACTCGATTCGGTCCTTCCCTCTGGGCGCGGTCGGCTCCTCAGATGCGCAGGTCGAGGTCGTAGTCACGACCGACCTCGCGCAATTGATTCACGCTGACGGCAAGATCCGCGGCATCGTCGTCTGGAGGCGCGCGAGCAGCTTCTTCGACGTGTTCGTCGATCAAGTTCGGTTCGAAATGCAGCCGTAACCTAGCGAAACGAAGGGCCCCTTCTCACTCGCTGAGAGGGGGCCTTTTGCTTGGATCGAGTCTGCCTGCCAGCCAGGTCCGAAAGGTACAATCCGGCGGATGGCAACCCTCCCTCACGACGTCGCCGATCGGTCGCTTGCCGACTCCGGGCTGAAGCGCATTGAATGGGCCGATCAGAACATGCCCGTGCTCGAATCGATCCGCGCGGAGTTCGAGCGCTCGAAGCCGCTGGCCGGACACCGAATCACCGCTTGCCTGCACGTGACAACCGAAACGGCCAACCTACTGCGAACGCTTCGGGCGGGGGGTGCGGAGGTCGCCGTTTGCGCGAGCAACCCCCTAAGCACGCAAGACGACGTCGCCGCGGCGCTGGTCGAGCACTACGACATGCAGGCTTTCTGCGTCAACGGAGCCGATTCCGCAACGTATTACCGGCACATCAACCAAGCCCTCGACATCCGCCCGACGATCACGATGGACGACGGCGCGGATACCGTCGGAGTCATCCACAACGAGCGGCGCAACCTGATCGAAAGCATCGTCGGAGGTACGGAAGAGACGACTACTGGGGTCATTCGACTTCGGGCAATGGCGAAGGACGGAGTCCTCGGCTACCCGATCATCGCCGTGAACGACGCGGACACCAAGCACCTTTTCGACAACCGATACGGCACCGGGCAATCCACGCTCGACGGCATTCTTCGAGCGACCAATATCCTGCTCGCAGGCATGACGGTGGTGGTTGCGGGGTACGGCTGGTGCGGGCGGGGCGTCGCGCTTCGAGCGAAGGGCATGGGCGCGCGCGTGATCGTGACCGAGATCGACCCCACCAAGGCGATCGAGGCCGCCATGGACGGTCACAGCGTCATGCCGATGGAGGAAGCCGCTCCTTTGGGCGATCTCTTTATCACCGTCACAGGCAATAAGAAAGTGATCGCTCGGCAGCACTTCGAACGGATGAAACACGGCGCCATCGTCTGCAACAGCGGACATTTTAACGTCGAAATCGACATCCCGACCCTTGAGTCGATGGCGCGTGAAAAAGGGCTCGCGCGTCCGTTTGTCGAGAAATACACCCTCGCGGACGGCAGGGCCATCTACCTGCTGGGAGAAGGGCGGCTGATCAATCTTGCTGCCGCCGAGGGACACCCCGCGAGTGTGATGGACATGTCGTTTGCCAATCAGGCCCTTTGCGCGGAGTATCTCGCCCAGAACGCCTCGCGTTTGGAGAGGCTGGTGTACCCGGTCCCGAAGGACATCGACAGCAAGGTGGCGCGCCTCAAGCTGGCCTCGATGGGCATTTCGATCGACGCCCTGACTCCGGAGCAAGAGACCTACCTTCAGTCTTGGAACGAAGGCACGTAAAGCGCGAGCGAACTCCAGGTCGTGCCTTGCGGGAGTCTCAGAAGGTGGACGGTTTTTGAGTCGTCACGACCCTGTCTTAGGCTGCAACGTGTCCTGCCAGGCGCCCCGTGTCTAATCCGCAGAGCACTCCGGGAAAACGAACGAGATTCCCCCTCGCCCGTCCGTGACCAGGGGGTGAGGGATTCTTTCCGGGTGCCCGGGACAGCCGGATAAGTCGCGCCGTTTGTCCGGGAGATCAGGGAGTTCATTTCAATCCCGCCGGGTGCCACCCCAAACTCGTTTTGGGGTGCTCCGGGGCCGGGTTCAAAGCGTAAAACAAGCTTCGCGCACTCAGTATCGGGGCGCTTCGGAAGAGATGTTGCCTTTCGGAGTGAATGACCCGCCCGAGCACCCTTGCAGCGGATCTGCGGCTCTGACGATGGGATTCAGGACCTTCCCCGGACGAACGGCATGAACCCTCAGTCGGTCAGAGCCACCCGCCGCTTGAACCGCAGGATCGCTTAAGGGGAGGCTGAGCATCACCCCAAAGCAAGTTTGGGGTGGCACCCAGAGTTAGTGTCCCAGCTCGTGGTGTAGAAAGAGGCGCCATTCCGTCCGGTTGCTTTGTGAGAAGTCAACGGAGGACGAGAATGGCAAACAATAGCATAGCGCTCGTTAGTGTCCCGGCTCGTGGTGTAGAAAGAGGCGCCATTCCGTCCGGTTGCTTTGTGAGAAGTCAACGGAGGACGAGAATGGCAAACAATAGCATAGCGCTCTTGGAGGGCGCGGAAGTTAGGGACATGCTTCGAGAGTTGGTCAAAGACGCACTTTCGGAGCTGATGGAACTCGAGGTGGAGGCTCAAAGGGAGGCTTCAGACCGGAAGACCTGGAGAAACGGGTACCGCGACCGCAGTTGGAAGACGCGCGTGGGAGACGTAGAACTCCGGATTCCCAAGCTCCGCACGGGCAGCTACTTCCCGAGCTTTCTTGAGCCTCGCCGGGGCGTGGAGAAGGCTCTCGTGAGCGTAATTCAGGAAGCGTACCTGCAAGGGGTTTCCACCCGGGCGGTGGACGATCTGGTGCAGGCTCTGGGAGGCTCCGGGATCTCCAAGAGCGAGGTCTCTCGCCTTTGCCTGGAGGTCGAGGGCGGGTTCGGGAGTTCCTGGAGCGTCCGCTCGAGGGGAGCTTCCCTTACCTCTGGCTGGACGCTACCTACGTGAAGGTTCGCGACGGCTCTCGGATCGTGTCGAAGGCGGCGGTGGTGGCGATCGGACTGAACGAAGAGGGGCGCCGCGAGGTTTTGGGGATGCGCGTCGGGCACGCCGAGACGGAGGAGTTCTGGACGGAGTTCCTGCGCTCGGTCCTCGACCGGGGCCTTCGGGGACGAGGCTGGTGGTCTCAGACTCCCACTCGGGGCTCAAGAAAGCGATCGAGCGCTGCATGGGCTGCCAGTGGCAGCGCTGCCGGGTGCACTTCATGCGCAATGTGCTGGCGCGGGTTCCCAAAGGGCGCAAGGAGATGGTGGCCTGCCTGATCCGCACGGCTCTGGCTCAGGCCGATATAGAGACCACCAAGGCCAAGTGGCTGGAGGTCGCCGCGCATCTGGAGGAGACCTTTCCGGAGGCGGTTCGGCTCATGCGGGAGGCGATGGAGGACGTGCTGGCGCACCGGGCGCATCCGCCGGGTTTGTGGCCGCAACTGGCCTCGACCAACGGGCTGGAGCGGCTCAACCGGGAGGTGAAGCGCCGCGCGGACGTGGTGCAGATATTCCCGAACGAATCCGGGGTGGTGCGGCTGGTGGGAGCGATCCTCATGGAGCAGCACGACGAATGGCAAGTCTCCCGGCGGCAGGCTCCCAAGGAGAGCCTCGGGCTGCCGAGCACGAAAAACGACGCGCTGCTCGCAAGAGCAAGCGGATGGTGATATCATGGAACAGGCGGATGGCGCCCACTACACCACGTCCTGGGACACGACCTAGCGCTCTTGGAGGGCGCGGAAGTTAGGGACATGCTTCGAGAGTTGGTCAAAGACGCACTTTCGGAGCTGATGGAACTCGAGGTGGAGGCTCAAAGGGAGGCTTCAGACCGGAAGACCTGGAGAAACGGGTACCGCGACCGCAGTTGGAAGACGCGCGTGGGAGACGTAGAACTCCGGATTCCCAAGCTCCGCACGGGCAGCTACTTCCCGAGCTTTCTTGAGCCTCGCCGGGGCGTGGAGAAGGCTCTCGTGAGCGTAATTCAGGAAGCGTACCTGCAAGGGGTTTCCACCCGGGCGGTGGACGATCTGGTGCAGGCTCTGGGAGGCTCGGGGATCTCCAAGAGCGAGGTCTCTCGCCTTTGCCTGGAGGTCGAGGGCGGGTTCTGGAGTTCCTGGAGCGTCCGCTCGAGGGAGCTTCCCTTACCTCTGGCTGGACGCTACCTACGTGAAGGTTCGCGACGGCTCTCGGATCGTGTCGAAGGCGGCGGTGGTGGCGATCGGACTGAACGAAGAGGGGCGCCGCGAGGTTTTGGGGATGCGCGTCGGGCACGCCGAGACGGAGGAGTTCTGGACGGAGTTCCTGCGCTCGGTCCTCGACCGGGGCCTTCGGGGACGAGGCTGGTGGTCTCAGACTCCCACTCGGGGCTCAAGAAAGCGATCGAGCGCTGCATGGGCTGCCAGTGGCAGCGCTGCCGGGTGCACTTCATGCGCAATGTGCTGGCGCGGGTTCCCAAAGGGGCGCAAGGAGAGGGTGGCCTGCCTGATCCGCACGGCTCTGGCTCAGGCCGATATAGAGACCACCAAGGCCAAGTGGCTGGAGGTCGCCGCGCATCTGGAGGAGACCTTTCCGGAGGCGGTTCGGCTCATGCGGGAGGCGATGGAGGACGTGCTGGCGCACCGGGCGCATCCGCCGGGTTTGTGGCCGCAACTGGCCTCGACCAACGGGCTGGAGCGGCTCAACCGGGAGGTGAAGCGCCGCGCGGACGTGGTGCAGATATTCCCGAACGAATCCGGGGTGGTGCGGCTGGTGGGAGCGATCCTCATGGAGCAGCACGACGAATGGCAAGTCTCCCGGCGGCAGGCTCCCAAGGAGAGCCTCGGGCTGCCGAGCACGAAAACGACGCGCTGCTCGCAAGAGCAAGCGGATGGTGATATCATGGAACAGGCGGATGGCGCCCACTACACCACGTCCTGGGACACGACCCACCCAGATTGGATCGAGTCATCATGGCGCTCCCCTTTGCCACCTCGCGGGCAACCTCAATGTCAAGGTTTCTTGAACGGTTTGCGCTTCCTGGGGTCGAGCAGGACCTCATCTCCTCGACCCGCTTCGAGCATTTCCGCAAAGCTGAGCAAGAGACGGCGCGCCTCATCGAGGTTCTCGCCTTGTACCCACTCAAATTCTTTCGGCGAGTAGGGCCAATTCTCGCCGAGTGGAAAGCCACCGGAAGCTCTAGCCCAAGTTTGGATCCGCTCCAAGAGTTCCATGATGTCCGGCGGAAACGGACGAAGCCCGTAGATTGTGAAGTCACTCAGTGGATTGTCGTGGAGTCTGCCGTTCGGCATCGGGGTCAATCCTCATTGATTGTACTTCGAGTTCGTTACGGAGACCGAGGACTCCTGCTAAAGTCCTCGATATAGCGAGGTAGGTAAAACTTCCCACCCGGGATTGACCAGCGAATCGGAACGGGGATACCTCGAAAACCGCGTCGGATTCGGTCTCGTTGTGGGCAATAGAAGATCGAACCGCACCGCAAATGGCCCTGCGACTCTTGCGAGCGGATCGGTCAAAGGGGAACGAGAGGCGGGCCATCGGCGCCGCCCCTCGTTCGGGTCGCGGTAGGACTCAGAAGTCCATGTCGCCCATGCCGTGGTCGTGGCCGCCGGGCATGGGGGCTTTCTTCTTCTCGGGCTTTTCGACCACGAGAGCTTCGGTGGTCAGCACCAGGCCCGCGATCGAAGCCGCGTTCTGGACCGCAGAACGGGTCACCTTCGCGGGGTCTACGATCCCGGCCTTCGCCAGATCGACGATCTCGCCCGTGACCGCGTTGAGGCCATGGCCCGCCTTCGCTCCGCGAATCCGCTCGACGACGACGCTGCCTTCCAGCCCCGCGTTCTCGGCGATGCACCGCAACGGCTCTTCGAGAGCGCGCCGCACGATGTTGAGGCCGGTCAGCTCGTCGCCTTCCGCCTTCACCTTTTCTAGAGCGTTCGCTGCGGCGAGCAGGGTCACCCCTCCGCCCGCCACGATGCCCTCTTCGACCGCCGCGCGGGTTGCCGAGAGAGCATCTTCGTACCGGTGCTTCTTCTCTTTGAGCTCGGTCTCGGTGCTCGCTCCGACCTTGATGACCGCCACGCCGCCGCTCAGCTTGGCCAATCGCTCCTGAAGCTTCTCGCGGTCGTAGTTGCTGTCGGTCTTCTCGATCTGCGCCTTGATCTGGGCGATTCGGCCCATCACCGCGTCCTTGCTGCCCGCGCCCTCGATGATCGTGGTGTCTTCCTTGGTGATCACGATCTTCTTGGCCCGGCCCAGCATATCGACGCTAACGTTTTCGAGCTTCGTTCCGAGGTCCTCGCTGATGAACTTGCCGTTAGTCAGGACAGCGATGTCTTCGAGCATGGCCTTGCGCCGGTCTCCAAAGCCTGGGGCCTTGACGGCGGCGATTTGGAGCACGCCGCGGATCTTGTTGAGCACGACCGTCGCAAGCGCGTCGCCCTCGATATCCTCCGCCACGATCAGGATCGGCTTACGCGTCGCGGCCACCTTTTCGAGGAACGGCAGGAGGTCCTGCGCGGAGCTGACCTTCTTCTCGTGAATAAGAATGTAGCAGTCCTCGAGGATCGCTTCCATGCGCTCAGGGTCGGTCACGAAGTACGGTGAGATGTACCCTCGATCGAACTGCATTCCCTCGACCACTTCGAGGGTCGTTTCGCGCCCTCGGGATTCCTCGACGGTGATCACGCCGTCCTTGCCGACCTTCTCCATCGCTTCCGAGACGTGGGTGCCGATTTCGGCGTCGTTGCCCGCGATCGTGGCGACGAAAGCGACCTGTTCCTTGTCCTTGATCGGATTCGAGAGCTTCTTGATCTCCGAGACGACGGTCTCAACCGCCTTGTCGATGCCGCGCTTGACGGCGATCGGGTTGCCGCCCGCGGCGACGTAGCGCAAGCCCTCGCTGACGATCGCTTGGGCGAGAACGGTCGCTGTGGTGGTTCCGTCTCCGGCGACGTCGTTAGTCTTGCTGGCGACCTCTTTGCAGAGCTGCGCGCCCATGTTCTCATAGGGATCTTCGAGCTCGATCTCCTTGGCGACGGTGACGCCGTCTTTGGTGATCGTGGGGCTGCCCCACTTCTTATCGAGGACGACGTTGCGGCCCTTGGGGCCGAGGGTGACCTTCACCGCGTCCGCCACCTTGTTGACTCCGCGCTCCAGGGCGCGGCGGGCGGTCTCGTCATAAAGTAGTTGCTTTGCTGGCATTGTGTTTTCTCCTTGTGGTGGATTGTTGGTGTGTTGGATTGTTGGCGTGTTGGCGTGTTGGCGTGTTGGCTTGTTGGCTTGTTGGTGTGTTGGATTGTTGGTGTGTTGGATTGTTGGTGTGTTGGATTGTTGGTGTGTTGGATTGTTGGCGTGTTGGATTCATTCGTCGCCGTACGAGGCCGTGTCCTCGCGGACGATCTTGGACTCCAGCCAAGAGAGATATGCGTTCAGTTGCTTACCGAGTTTCACATAACCTTCTCTCAAGCTCTGCGCGCGGGCCGCATTTCCGAATCCGAGTCGCCTTGCAGCTTCGAGTTGCGTGAGGAGTTCGTACGTCGACCCTCGGGCATACCTCATGAACTGGGCTTGTCCCGGACCTCGACCTCGGCCCCACCCCTCGGCAATGTTCGACGGAATTGAAACGGCCGAGCGCGTGAGCTGACTAGTCAGCCCGTACCGCTCCGCAGAAGGGAACTCCTCGACCCAGTCGTAGACTTCGACAAGAAGGTTCATGGCAACTTGCCAGATTTCAAGATCTTCGAACGACTCGATCTTCTCGGTCCGATTCATGGGCGGCTCGATCGATCCTACGCTAAAGTCCAACATGCCAACGAGCGAATCCGCGGATGACTCTCCTACCCGAGCACCGCGTAGATCTGATCCTCGTCGAGGATCGTGTACTCTTCGCCGTCGATCGTGACCTCATTGCCTCCGTACTTGCTGAAGAGCACTCGATCGCCGGATTTGACCGTGAGCTTGTTGCGCTCGCCGTTGTCGAGAACTCGGCCTTGGCCGACCGCGATCACCTTGCCCTCCTGGGGCTTCTTCTGCGCCGTGTCGGGAAGGTAAATCCCGCCGACGGTCTTCTCTTCCTTGTCGAGCACCTGAACGACGACCTTGTCGCCGAGCGGTTTGAGTTTGGACATGGTTGGGTCTTTTCCTCCTGATGGAATAGTTGATTAGCAGTCCTTACTGCGGACTGCCAATTTGTACCTTTCTGCGAAGTGGAGTGTCAAGGGGGTTTTGGCAGACATCGCCGTAGATTGCCATTTTCCTGCGCCCCAATCGGGTGGCATCGGCTGGGGTTTTGTGGGGGCACTTGGGAAGACAAAACGGGGACCAAGGGTCGAAAGCCCTGGCCCCCGCTTTCGCGCCGGCGGCGAGAGAACTGGCGAGAAGGTCGCGTTAGAATCGAAGGATGTATCCGGCGCTCAGAAAGAAGTCGGTGTGCTGGAATCCGATCTGCAATCGGAAGCTCGAATCGTGGACGTAGCGGAACCCGCCGTTGAAGTTGCGCGTATCCCACTCTCCCACCAGGCTAAACTTCTCATCCAGCCAAAGCTCACCGCCGCCAAAGACTTTGTCTTGGAACATCCCGGTCCCGGCGCCAACGTGGCCCCGCAGCCCGATCGCTTGGTTTTTTAGCCGGTCGGGAACGACCAAGTCGGCGGAGGCCACCACGTAGAGGGTCTGTTCGAGCGCGTCGGCGGCATCGACCACTCCGACCCCCACTTCAAACCACTTGAAGTTCTCGGGGATGATGTTGATCTTGGCGTTTACGATCCCCTTGTTCGACTCGCCCTCGCGGTCGATAAACGCGCCCCCGACCTCGATCCCGTCGAAGACTCCCCAGTTGGCGGAGGGCCCTCGGAGGTCCTCGCCGAAGGCGGTCCCAAAGCTCAAGGTATTGCGATCGGCGACGTAGGCCGTCGGGATCACCAACAGGCCAGTCGGTCCGTAGAGCGTATTCATTTCGGAAACCGGCTGTGCGGTTCGCCTGAGCGTGGGGCCCGTTTCCAGCTCCAATGGAGCAGCGGCGAGCGTGGCCGCGAGAGCGGGCGCAATGAGTGTCGTCAACGTCGTCGGCATCGTTTCTCCTCCCTGTCGTACATGATTCGGGTGTTTCAATAATCATACGGACAGCGTTGCTTCGGAGTAGCAATTGCCGGCAATCGGAGCGCAAAAGTTCGTCTCTGGAGAACTCGAAAACCTGCGTCGAACAGGGGGCTCAGGGCGTCAGAATAAGAGCGGCCCTCGCGGCTCGCGCACCCTTCTCATGTCCCAGAGATTCGTCCATTTGCACAACCATACGGAATTCAGCCTCCTCGACGGAGCGAACCGGATTCCGGCGATGGTCGGGCGCGCCAAGGAACTGGGAATGGACAGCCTTGCGATCACCGATCACGGCGTGATGTTTGGCGTGATGGAGTTCTATTGGGCGTGCAAGGAAGCTGGGATCAAGCCGCTGATCGGGATGGAGGCGTATGTCGCTCCCAACGGCCACAAGAAGCGTTCGGGGAGGGAAGACAACGACCGTGCCCACCTCCTGTTGTTGGCCAAAAACCTCGAGGGCTACAGGAACCTCTGCAAACTGGCGACGATCGCCGCGCTCGAAGGCTTTTATTCCAAGCCGCGGATCGATCACGAGTTGTTGCGGCAGTATGGGGCGGGTTTGATCGGAACGAGCACCTGTCTCAGCAGCGAGATTTGTCGGGCGCTCCTTCGGGAGGATTATGTGCAAGCGAATCACATCGCAGGCATGTACAAAGAAATCTTTGGAGAAGGCAACTACTTCATCGAGCTTCAAGACCACCGCCTTGCCGAGCAAGAACGCATTCGGCCCCAGCTCCTGCGACTCTCGAAGGAACTCGACATCCCCCTAGTCGCCACCAACGACGCGCATTACCTGTGCAAGACGGACCATGACTCGCACGAACTCCTGCTTTGCATCCAGACGAACGACGTTTTGTCGAATAGCAAGCGCATGAAGTTCAACACAAGAGAGTTCTATCTGAAATCTCAGGAGGAGATGGAGGCGCTCTTTGCGGACGTGCCCGAGGCGATTGGGAACACGGGCTATGTGGCCGACATGTGCGAAGTCGAACTCGCCGCCAACCGCGCGGGGATGCCGCTTCCCGAGTTGCCGGAAGGTGAGACTCCGGGGTCGTACCTGAGGAAGGTCGCTACGGAGTCTCTGCCCCGACGCGTCCAAGAGTGCGATGAGGCGGCTTGGGAGAGGCTCAAGTTCGAGCTCGACGTGATCGAAAGCACGGGTTTTGAATCGTACTTTTTGCTCGTGCGGGAGTTTGCGAACTACGCGCGCGAGCAAGGCATCCATTATGGGGTGCGGGGGTCAGCCGCGGGCTCGCTGGTTTCCTATGCGATTGGCATCACGGAGGTCGATCCTCTCCATTACGACCTCACTTTTGAGAGGTTCCTGAATCCGGAGCGCGTGTCGATGCCCGACATCGACATGGACTTCGAAGACGCCCGCCGCGAGGAGATGATCCAGTACGTTACCGGCAAGTACGGTTCCGAAAGGGTTGCACAAATCGTTACGTTTGGGACCATGGGCGCCAAGGCTGCCATACGTGACACGTCGAGGGTCCTTGGTAAGCCGCCTCAAGAGGCCGATAGGATCTGCAAGTGCATTCCGAACACGCCGGGAATCACGCTGGAAAAGGCGCTCGAAGAAATCGCCGAGTTCAAGCAGCTCGTGGCTTCCGATCCCGAAGTGCGCGAGATAGTGGATAAAGCTAAGTCCGTCGAGGGGCGAGTTAGACACTGCGGAGTCCACGCAGCCGGGCTCGTGATCAGCGGCGAACCGCTGGTCGAATATGTCCCGCTGTACCGCGGCAACGAGGGCCAGCCCATCACGGCGTTCGAGATGGGCGTTTTGGAGAAGATGGGCCTCCTGAAGATGGACTTTTTGGGCCTCTCCAACCTCACGGTGCTCGCTCAGACCGTCCGAATCGTCGCCGAAACTCGCGGAGAGCATCTCGACATCGGCAGCATCCCCTTAGACGACGAGGCCACGTTTGAGATGCTGGGTAGAGGCGACACGACGGGAGTCTTCCAACTCGAGTCTCCCGGAATGAGGCGTCACATTCAGGAACTTAAGCCGCGCAATGTGAAGGAGCTATCCGCGATGGTCGCTTTGTTTCGACCTGGACCCATCAAACACATTCCGGAATACATCGACGCCAAATACGGTCGCAAGAAGCCGGAGTTCCTAGACGATCGCATGCAGCCCATTCTGGAAGAGACTTACGGGGTGATCGTCTATCAAGATCAGGTGCTAAAGTCGGTTCGGGCTGTGGCTGGCTTCACCCTTGGAAAGGCCGACCTCTTGCGCAAAGCGATGAGCAAGAAGGACAAGAGTGCTCTCGACGCTTTGCTCGAGGATTTCCTCAAGGGATGCGCGGCCAACGGCGTGGAGCAAAGGGTTGCGAAGAAGATTTGGACCCGGCTTGAACCTTTTGCGGGCTACGCATTTAACAAGGCGCATGCGGTGTGCTATGCGATCTTGGCTTATCAAACGGCCTATTTGAAGGCGCACTATCCTGTAGAGTACATGGCTGCCCTCTTGGGGGCCTACATGGAAAAGGAGGATCGGGTCATAACGCTGATCGATGAGTGCCGGAGGCAAAGAATCCCTGTGCTGCAGCCCAGCATCAATCGGTCGGGGATTAGCTTCGGTGTGGAAGGATCGGCAATCCGGTTTGGGTTGGCCGCGATCAAGGGCGTCGGAACGGGAATGGTGTCGTCGCTCATCGAGGAGCGAGCGGCGAACGGCCCCTTCCGACACCTCTATGAAGCTGCCGAACGGCTGAAGCCAATGGGAGCGACGAAGCCCGTGCTCGAGGCGTTGATCAAGGCAGGTGCGTTGGATGAGTTCGGCCAAAATCGCTTGACCCTTTTGGGGTACGTAGATGGCGCCCTTTCGTTTGCCGATTCCGCGAATCGCGACAGAAATGCGGGGCAAGTATCGTTGTTTGGCGAGGGCGAGCAAGTCGCCGATGTGGTTCATTACCCGGAGCTTCCTGAAGCGGAACCGCCTGACAGGGCTCAGCTTACTTCCATGGAGAAGGAAGTGCTCGGAGTTTATGTGTCCGATCACCCGTTGCGGGGTTACGAAAGGCTCTTGCCGCAGATGTCCACCCATCGCTGCGGCGCCATTACGGAACTGGACGACGGAACGCCGGTGCGTATGGCTGGGGTCGTCTCCAATGTACGGACTCTAGTCACGAAGCGAACAGGCGAGAAAATGGCGTCGTTTCGATTGGAGGATTTTTCGGGCCAGGTGGGGGTGATCGTGTTCGCAAAGACTTTCGCAAAACTTGGGGACCAAGTAGAGAACGACACCGTTGTGCAGGTAGAGGGCGCCGTCATGCACCGCGAGCGGCGTAACGGCGGCGAGAAGGACATCGAGGTGAGGTTGGATCAGCTTCAAAGGCTGGACCCCCCGCTCGCCTTGGACTTAGCGAGTCCGGATTCGATGGCGGGGACCGTGGTGATTCAGATCAGCCGTGCGACCGAGGCCGATCTCAAACGGCTCAGTAAACTGCTGGCAGATCATCCCGGCGACTATGGCTTGCGTCTCGACGTGCTTGTGGGGAAGCAGGTTGTGCCGATTTTTCCGGCATTGACAGTCGATCCCCAAGATGGGCTGATTCGCAGAATCCCCAAGGCGGTGCCCGGCGCGGAGGTTACCGTCATGTCGGCGGACGAATCTAAGGCTCTGGCTCACCGGCCTTAACAAAACGAACGGAGGCGTCGCTGCGCGAAGGGTTCTGGTCCTTTGACCCAAAGACGAGCTTCTCAGTGCCTGCCGTCCGTAGGCAAGTATAGTGAAACTATGAGAGCCTTCCTCCTTCTTCTGTTGCTTGCGGCCAGCGGTGTGTCGGCAGCTCAATCAAGCTTCCCCCGAACGCTGAACTCCGACATGGTAGGGCTCTTGCAGTTCGAGGCCGTGCAGAAAGAAGTCAAGCTGAGTGAGAGTCAGAAGAAGAAGATCGACAGCCACTTCGCCTCGCTCAAGGCGCAGGTCGATCCGATCATGAAGTCGAACCCGAAGACGGAGGCCCAGCAAGAGGCGGCTCGAAAGAAGATTCAAGCGGCGTCGGAAACCTTCCATGGGAAGGCGCTCGGGGAGCTCTCTGCCTCTCAGAAGAAGAGGCTTCGCGAAGTGACGCTCCAGTCCCTCGGAGCTGTTTCGTTTCTCATCGAAGAGGTCGCCAAGGAACTCGGTCTCACCGCGCAACAGAAGTCGCAGGTGACGGCGGCCCACAACGCCTTCCGATCCCAAGTCGATGCCCTTCAAGCCAAGCGGCGCAAGGAGTTCGAGGCTGTTCCCAAGCCAAAGGACTCGAAGGACGAAAAAGCGGTCAAAGCCTATGTTGAAAAGGTCCAAGCGCTGATGACGAAGCGCGCGGCCGAGGATAAGAAAACCATTGAGGCCTCCAAGAAGGTCGCCGAAGGCAAGATGGTCGCTGTACTCACGGTCGGCCAGAAGGCGACTTGGGCGAAGATGCAGGGCGCAAAGTTCAATCCCCCCAAGTCCGGCTAGCCCGGTGCTTTCGACAGTAAACTCACGGCATGTCTCTACCGCCGCCGATGCGTCCCCTCGAAGCCCGTTGGGTAGCGATTTCCGATCCGTTTTGGCGGGCGCGGCAGGAGGCGATCTTCGATGTGGGGCTCCGGGCGCAGTTGGAGCAGATCGAGTCGACCGGTAGGCTCGAGAACTTTCGACGGTGCGCTCGGGGCGAAAGTGGCGGCCACCAGGGGAGGTATTACGACGACAGCGACGTCTACAAGTGGCTCGAAGCAGCCGCCTACGCTGTTCAACAACACCCCGATCATCCGATTCGACCCTGCGTCGAAGAAGTGGTTTCCATCGTCGCAAATGCACAAGAACCGTCAGGATACATAGACACTTTCTTTCAGTTGATGCACCCTGACAAGAAGTTCACCAACCTATCCGCCCTGCACGAAATGTACTGCATGGGCCATCTGATCGAGGCCGGGGTCGCCCACAGGCAAGCCTTCGGGGACTCGGGGCTCTACGGAGTTGCGAAGAGGGCAGCGGACCACATCGCGGCGACGTTCGGACCCGGCAAGCGGGTTGGATTTTGCGGGCATGAGGAGTTGGAGCTTGCGCTGATTCGGCTCGACGAGTGTGAGTTGGGCGTGGGGGCCAGGGGCGAGTATTGGCATCTCGCCAAGTGGATGGTCGACCAGAGGGGACGCCGACCGTCGATCTTTGAGGCCGAGATCGCCGACACAGAAGCGATGAAGCTGAGCCCCTGGATGCCTCAAATGGTGCGCAACGAAGGGAGCTACAGCGGCGAGTACCTTCAGGACCATGCCCCGGTGAGCGAGCATTCGTTTGTGGTCGGGCACGCCGTTCGGTCGATGTACCTCTACGCCGCTGCCTCCGAGACCTGCGATCTGGGCGACCCTACCGAGGCGGCCCTTCAGCGGGTTTGGGATAACTTGACGACCCAAAGGATGTACATCACAGGGGGAATTGGGCCCGCTGCCCACAACGAGGGGTTTACGACGGATTACGATTTGCCCCATCGAACGGCTTACGCTGAAACCTGCGCGGCGGTTGGTTTGGCCCTTTGGGGTGAGCGAATGGGACGGCTCACCGGAGAGGCCCGCTACTGGGACGTCGTCGAGCGCGCTCTCTACAACGGGATGCTGAGCGGCGTTTCTCTCAGCGGCGACAGGTACTTCTACACGAACCCGCTCGAAAGCCAGGGCGAGCACTCTCGAACCCCTTGGTTTTCATGTGCCTGCTGTCCGCCGAACGTCGCGCGCCTGATCGGATCGATCGGGAGCAGAATCGCTTCGGTTGGTCGGGGTCCCGAGGGTTCGGTGTTGTGGATTCACCTTCCCGTCGCTTCTCGGATTTCGACGCCGAAAGAGGAGGGAGAGGCCCGATTTCAGATCGGGGGCGCCTATCCGAATCCCGGCGTCGTGACCGTTCAGTTCCAAGGACCAACGGGGGCGCAGGTCGCGGTGGCGCTTCGTGTGCCCTGGTGGTGTGAGAGCGCGACCTTCGCGTGGAACGGCGAGCGGTTCGAGCCGAAAATCGAGCAGGGCTATGCCGTGATTCGCCGCGAGTGGAAGCAAGGAGATGCCTTGAGCGCGGACTTCTCCGCCGAGCCGAGATGGTTCGTCTCCAACCCCAAGAACCTCTCGGCCTTGGGACGCGCTTGCCTGATGGTGGGGCCGATTGTCTACTGCCTGGAAGAAGCGGACCTGGGCGCCGCGCCGCACCGATTCGTGGCCGACGTAGCAGCGCGCCCCCAACTGTGCGAGTCGAATTCGATGGGGCATGGGCTCTCGGAGTGGTGGGTGAAGGGCAGCTTGGAGAATCTCCCAGACGGAGCCGACCTTTATGCGCCGCTTGAGAAGTCGGAGAGGGCGCCCGTTACCGCTCGATTCATTCCCTACATGGCCTGGTGCAATCGAGGAGCCAACGCCATGCAAGTTTGGGTGCGCAAGGAGACATGACCCACCCTCAGCGATACTTGACAATGCCGTATACTCAAAGGACCTCATGACGTTCTTATCTGGACTTTTCGGACGAAGGAAGCCAACTCCCTTTCTGGAGTCTGGGCCGTTGCTCGATGAAGTCCGCGATGCAATGGTGGAAGTGCAGGCGTACGCAAGGTCGCATGGGGGGCGGATCGAATTGATCGGCGTCGATGAGAAGGGCAACGTTTCGGTGCGATTTCGGGGGACCTGCCGAGGTTGCCCGCTCTCTGAAATCACTCTCCGCAATGGGATCGAGCAACGGCTTCGGGAATGGGTACCGGGCGTCCGCTCGGTGATTCGCCGCGATTGACCTTAGCCGCCGTGGGCGTTCATGTAGGGGCTCCATTGGGAGCTTGGCGTGTGGGTGAGGTCGGCCATCCGAGCCAAGAACAGGCCCACGGCATCGCCGAAGTCCGCCAAACCGATTGAAGTCTCCTTTGAGGTCGCCAACGGAGCGACTCGGCCCACGCACCCCCAGGCGATCAGCCTCTCCAACTTCACGCGTTGCGGCTGACCGGCGGGAATCGAAAGGACTCCGCCGTCGAACTCGCTCAGCCGAGGGGTGAACTTGAACTTCGGGCGGCACAGTTCGAAGAGCCGGTCCAATTCGTCGATCACTTGATTCCGGGTGGCGGCCGAACTCGAAGCTCCGCTCTTGAGCGGTACCGCTGCGGAGTCTACGAGGACGACGCGCCGCAGGGCCGTCTCGACCTTTTGAAACGTCGTCGCGGCTTCGAGCGTCGTGGTCGGCTCGGCTAGGATCTTGGGATCGATCGACTCGGTGGGGCGATGCGAAAGCCCGCCCTCCTGCTCAGCCACCATCGCCATTTCCCGCTCCGAGGGTCGCAACGTCGGAAGTCCGCCGGTCGGGCCTGTCTCTTGGGCGGCCGGTCCTTGCGGCTGTCCGCCCAGGACGAACGAAGCCAGAAGCGCGACGACCCCAACCTTGGTCAAGGACGACCGACCTCTCTGCCACGTCGTTGGGTTCATATTGTGCTGACCGCGCCGCTCAGGCGGATGGCTTCGTAGGATTCCAGTGCGCGTCCGGTGCCTGCGGCGACACAGTGTAGCGCATTCTCGGCGACTCGAACCGGTATGTCGGTCACGCTCCTCAACAGCCGATCGAGTCCCCTTAGCAAAGCGCCTCCTCCCGTAAGGACGATCCCCCGTTCGATGATGTCGCTGGCGAGTTCAGGCGGGGTGACTTCGAGGACCTGGCAGAGCTTCTCGGCGATTTGACGAACCGGTTCGCTGAGGGCTTCTCGAATCTCCTCGCTCGATACCTCGACGGACTTCGGCAAACCCGCGACCATGTCTCGGCCCCGGATCTCCATTCGAAGCTCTTGCTGGAGGGGATAAGCGGACCCAATTCTGATCTTGATTTCCTCAGCGCTGGGCTCGCCGATCATGAGGTTGTAGGCGTTGCGGATGTGCCGGATGATCGCCTCGTCCATCTTGTTGCCGCCGATGCGGATGCTTTGCGAGAGCACGATCCCACCGAGGCTGATGACGGCGACGTCGGTGGTCCCGCCGCCGATATCGACGACCATGTTGCCCCCAGCCAATGCGATGGGAAGGCCCGCGCCGATTGCGGCGGCCATCGGTTCTTCGATCGTCATGGCCTCGCCGGCTCCCGCCGCGATCGCAGCTTGAATCACGGCGCGTCGTTCGACGTTCGTCACCCCGCTGGGCACGCAGATCAGCACTCTGGGCTTGAAAACGACCCGCTTTCCGACGACCTTTTCGAGGAGGTACTCCAGCATCTTGAGGGTGGTCGTGTAGTCGGCGATAACCCCGTCTTTCAGAGGCCGGATCGCTTGGATGTTTCCGGGAGTGCGTCCCAGCATCTCCCGCGCTTCGTTGCCGACGGCCAGGACTTTGCCGTTCGAGGTGTTGATGGCCACCACGGTAGGCTCCTGCAACACGATGCCCTTGCCTCGACGATAGACAAGGATGTTCGCTGTGCCGAGGTCGATTCCGATTTCGGGTACGAGTTTCAAGTTCTTAGGGCCGTACCTCGGAGTGCTCCAGGATCGGGGATTCCGAAGCGGGAATGCGCTCGATCACGGCTCCGAGCGACCGCAACTGGGACTCGAAGTCCTGATACCCACGGTCGATAAAATGGACGTTCCTTATGTAGGACTCTCCTTCAGCCGCTAGGGCCGCGAGGCTCAGGGCGGCCCCCGCGCGCAAGTCGCTCGCTTCGAGATTCGCTCCCTTGAGATGTTCTACGCCGGTGATGACGGCGGAGCGCCCTTCCAACCGGATTTTCGCACCCATTCGATTGAGTTCGGGGACGTGCCCGATCCTGCTTTCGTAAATGGTCTCTTCGACGACGCTGACTCCGTCGGCCAACGTGAGCACAGCGGCCATGGGCTGCTGCATGTCAGTCGGGAACCCCGGGTAGGGCATGGTCTTGACGTTGATCGCGTCGAGTCTGCGGTCGGAGGACACGCGGATCCAGTCGTTGCCTTCGACCACCTTCGCACCGGATTCCTTGAGCTTGCTGGTGAGAGCGGATTGGGATTCGGGAAGGATGCCGTTGACGGTGACCTCACCTCTCGTGATCGCCCCTGCGAGCATGTAGGTCCCCGCTTGCAGCCGGTCACTTGGGATGTGAAACGGCCGGCCATGAAGCCGGGAAACGCCGGTAACGGTGATGATGCCGGTCCCCGCGCCTTCGATCCTCGCTCCAAGATTATTGAGGAACTCGGCGAGCACGACGACTTCGGGTTCGATCGCTCCGTTATGAATGACGGTGACGCCCTCTGCCATCGTCGCCGTCGCCATCAAGTGTTGGGTCGCCCCCGCGCTGGGGAAGTCGAGGTAGAGGTCCGCGCCCTTCAAGCCGTCGGTTCGTCCCACGTACTCGCCCATGTCCAGGTCGATGACTGCGCCCAGCCGCCCCAAACCGTTGAGGTGAAAATCCACGGGCCGAGCGCCAATGCGGCAGCCTCCGGGAGCTGGGATCGCCGCATGGCCCAAACGCGCCAGTAGGGGACCCAACAGATAGAACGAGGTTCGGATTTGCCGCGCGACCTCAGGATCGAGCTTCGCGGGGTGGATCTCGCTGCAGTCGATGGAAATCGAATCTCCGTTCCATTCGACGCGCGCGCCGAAAAGCTCCAAAAGGTCCGACATCACGCGGGTGTCGCGTACGTTGGGGACGTTATGAAGCACGACCGGGTCCTGCGCGAGCACGACCGATGACAAGATGGCGAGAGAAGCGTTCTTGCTTCCCGGCACGCGGAGCGACCCGTGTAACGGCCGCCCGCCTTCAATTCTCAAGATGTCCACAAATACCCTCCGTCCTTGGTAGGTAGTGCAAACACTGTATCACGATGATCCACGAGTTGCCAAGTGTACCGAATCAAATTGTCGATTTCCTCTCGTTGGGGCGGGCCGTTACGACTCAACGGCGGGTTGGGCGGCGTCGGGCAGGGTGGCAATTCGAAGCCGGGAGTATGCCAGTTCTGCGAGGAACTCCAGGTTCACGACATCTTCGCGGTTATAGGCGATCAGCGTTTCGAGAGCGCGGTCGCTGCCTCGCTCGTATTGCCTCCATAGCCTAACGGCGTCCCAGCCGGAGAGCCCGGTGGTGTCTTCACTACGGGCCAGCCCGAGCGACGCTTCGATCTTCTTGAGGCCTCCTCTCAGGCCGAGCTTCTTGAGAGTCGGGCAGAGATCGAGGTGGATTTGGTCGAATTCGACGCTGGGAAATTTCCGCTGCAACATTGGAAGGTCGAAGCCGGAGCCGAAGAAGGTCACGATCATCTTGTAGTGTGAGATCAGGTCGGGAAACTGGGAAAGGTCTTCGTCGCGCACGAGGCACCGGAACTCGAGGCCGTCGTACAACCCGACCATCGTGATGCTGTCCCCCGCTTGCCCTCCGTCGGTCTCGATGTCGAGATAGACGCAATCGTCGCGGAAGTCCGGGAAGGCTCGCCACGACTCGGCAAGCCCCAGCGCCCGTTGGAAGTACTGATGCGTGCCGGAATCGAGGTGCCTCTGGCTCTCTGTGAGGACCTCGACCGCCTTTGATGGAGAGGCCGTCCCGATCGAAAACCGGCCGGGATTGTCGAGATACTGCCCCCATTCGAGACAACCGCTTTCCCAGAGCGCCCTTTCGGCGATCCTCCCGACGCCGGGGATGTGGATGAATGTGTTCTTGAGCAAATCCTACTGCGGCGCGTTCGAGGTTCCGCCGCCGCCCGATCCGGCGCGGCTCCTGGGAACGGGCGTGCCGGAACCGTAAACGTCGTCACGGGGGACCGTGACCGTCATGCCGAACGTGCCCCAATGCCTCTGATCGGTCGGGTCGTCGAACCAGTACTTTCCGGTTTCCAATTTCTCGTCGAACTCGCCGTAAAGCTGCGCGACGCCCGTCCCGCGCCATGAGGCTTCGAGATCGCGCCCAAACCACTGCAGCGCCCGCAAAGTCCCGAGTCCCACGATCTTTCCTCTACCGAAATAGGCGACCTTGTTGTTCGCGTCGTATTCCTTTTGTAGGTTGCCTTCGACGACGAGCGGCGCCCCCTCGTAATGACTGAGCAGAGCGGTGCCGCTGAAGGAGATCTCAAACCTCCCCCGGAAGGTTCGCATTTTGAAGCTTCCCAACCGGCTCGACATATGGAGGTTGCCGAAATCGGGGTCGTTCATGTCGATGGGCTTGGATGGAGTCGCCTCTGGGGCGTCGGTGGGCACTCGCTGCGCCACAGCCCAGAATGCGCCACCCAACGAAAGCGCCAAAACCCCAATCCCCGTCGCCTTCAGCAACCGCATGATTCGTCCATTGTATCCGACAGCCACCTGAGTTCGCTTTCCTTGCGGGAACCTCCACAATCCGCCAACACCGGCAGCCGCCTTTGGGTTCCATCTGCTACAATTCGAACCGGAGAGACTCATGAGTCGAACAACTGGAAGCAAGCTCGGTTTGATCGTTTCCGTGATTGTGGGAGCTCTCGCAATCACTGGGATGGTCACCGCGTTCTTGATGAACGCAAGCCCCTATGTTACGATCGCTGAGGCAGGCACAAAGAGCGGCAAGAACCTGCATGTTGTTGGGAAGATCGACAAGGCTTCGCTCGTCAGCGACATGAAGGTTCGCCAGGTTCGGTTTACGCTCCTCGATGAAGAGGCGAACTCCATGCCGGTCGTTTACCACGGCCCTCCTCCGGCAAACATGGGCGAGGCAAGCCAAGTCGTGGTGATCGGCGAAATGAAGGAGGGCGCATTTCACGCGGAACGAATGCTGATCAAGTGCCCCAGCAAGTATCAAGGACAGCAAGGTTAAGTTGGACGTTCCCCCACTAGATTTGCCTGTCGCGCCGGGCTGGGCGCTGCAAACCGGGTCCCTCGGTTCCACTTTGGTGTGGGTTTCGGTCGCGCTGTTTCTCGCTTCCGTCTTCGGCTGGTTTCTTGCGCCTTGGGTTTCGTGGGGCCGAAGGGTGGGGATCGTCGGCCTTTGGGCCGGGACTGTCGCGGTGTTGGGGGTTTTTGGCAGCTTGGCCGCGCTGTTCATCGGCGATCAATTCGAATACGCCTACGTGTACGGCCACGCCGATAAGCTCAACACCATCCCCTATAAGATCGCCGGAATCTGGTCGGGGCAGGAAGGGAGTTTCTTGCTGTGGGCGACGACCGCAGCTCTCTTTGCGAGCCTGATCGCGACGGGTACCGGGCAATACCGCCGCTGGTTCACGATCACCTGTTCGCTGTTCCTCGCCACGCTCATGGGGATGCTCGCGTTCGAGTCTCCTTTCGTGTTGAACCTGTTTGGCGGTAAGCCGTACATCCCCGAAGACGGAGTGGGACTCGCGCCGGCTCTTCAGAACTACTGGGTCATCATCCACCCGCCGACCATCTTTTTGGGGTTCGGGTCGCTGCTCGCCCTGTTCGCCTTTGGCGTCGCTGCGATGGCGACGGGCGATCTCGCCGATTGGACCAAACGCATTCGCCCTTGGGCGATCCTGTCGCTCTCGTTCTTGGGTCTGGGGCTCGCGATGGGCGGGCTTTGGGCTTATGAAACCCTCGGATGGGGCGGCTTCTGGATGTGGGACCCGGTCGAAAACACCAGTTTCGTCCCGTGGGCGATCCTCGCCATCTTCGTCCATGGAGTGCTCGTGCAGATTACGAAGGGCAAATGGATCGTGAGCAACTTGCTGCTTGCCGGCCTTCCCTTCATCGCCTTTCTTTACGGAACGTTTCTGACGAGGTCGGGCTTCCTGGGCGACACCAGCGTCCACAGCTTCGCCCAAATGAACAACACCGCGCTCTGGATGTTGATCGGCGGAGGCGGAGGTTTCACGCTGGGTTATCTCGTGCTGTGGGCGTGGCGCTGGCGTCGGTTGCGAGCCGCCGAAGGGGGCGAACCCCCGACTTCGGGAATGCACAGGGAAGCGGCGTACCGATGGGGATCCGTGTTGCTCGCTTGCTTGGCGATTGCGACGGCGGTTGGGATGAGCGTTCCGTTGATTCAAAGCCTCTCCGGCAGCCAGCCCAAGGTCGTCGAAGAGTGGCTCTACCATAGGGTCCTCGTGTGGTTCTTCGTTCCGACGATGATCCTGATGGCGCTGGGCCCGCTCATCAGTTGGCGCGGCACCGGGTTCAAGAAACTGTGGGAGAAGCTGTACGCGGTGATTTGCATCACGGTCAGCGCGGCGGGATTCCTTTTCCTCGCGATGGTCTTGACCGGCCGTGGGCGCATCGACCTGAGCGGCAAGATCGATATGCCGTTCGGAACGGCCATGTCCGCCCCGGTTTGGACGCTGATCCTGGCGGGAATCTGTTTGATGGCGGTCGTGTCGAACGTCTGGCGGATGTTCGAATCGACTCGCGGCATGAAGATGTCGATGTCGGTGTTCTTGTCTCACATCGGCGTCGCGATCACGCTCGCGGGCCTGATGGTGTCGCGGGGCCTCGAAAACAAGGTCGAATTGACGATTCAAGAAGGCGCGCCGCAGAACGCCCTCGGCTATCAGGTGGCCGTGAAGGAGCACACTTCCGAACTCACCGACCGGAAAAACAAGGTGCTGTTCGACGTGACCTCCGAGCAGCACAGTTTCGTTGCTAGGCCGGGGTTCTACTACGCGAACATGGGTGGGGAGTTCCGGCCCATGGTGTGGCCTCACATCCAACGGGGGTTTGTGAACGACATCTACTTCACGCTCCACCCTATGCAGTTCAACGCGAGCGAAGTCACGCCGTTGACGCCGAACCAGTCCGCGAACTTCGAGGGCTACCGATTCACGTTCAAAGGGATCGAGACGGAGGGTGAGGCCGGATCGACCGACACCGTGTTCCGCGCGAGGCTCACCGTGACGACGGCGGCGCACAGCTTCGACATCCTTCCGGGCGTCAAGCTGTCAGAGACCGGGACGAAGCCGGAGCCAGCCGTGTTGGACTCCGACTACTTCGTCACCCTCGAAAGCGTCGATCCGCGGTCGGGCGCGGCGAGCATTCAGCTCCAGTTCGTGCGGCCCCTGTATTTCGTGGAGCTGTTTTATAAGCCGATGACGGGTTTGGTTTGGCTCGGGATTGGAATCATGGGAATCGGTGGCATAATGGCGGCTTGGTACCGAAGGTATCGGCCCGCTCGGACCCTGCCCGGGCAACCCGCCGGCATCCCCGAAGAGGTATCCGAAGTTTCGGAAAAAGAAGATGCGCTTGTTGCAACTCCTTAAGGCAAAACTTCATCACGCTCACGTCACCTACGCGAACCCCGAATATGTGGGCAGCATCGAGATCGACGGCGAACTGATGAAACGCGCAGGGCTACTGGACGGCGAACTCGTCCAGATTTGGGCCGTGGACCGTCCGGCCAGGCTCTCGACCTACGCCTTCGCGGGTCCCAAAGGTGTGATCGGCCTCAATGGGGGCGCAGCCCATTTCTTCGAAAAGGGCGATCGGCTTGTGATCTGCGCGTTCGCCTGGACCGACGAGGTGATCGAACCCACGATTCTGCTCCTCGACAAGAACAACGAGGTAGTCCGGGAGATGAAACCTTACAGTGTCGTCGGTTGATCTCGCCAAGCTGCTCGATGACTCGGGCGCGGTTTTGAAGGGCCACTTCATACTCACCAGCGGACGCCACAGTGACACCTACTTCGAAAAGTTTCGCGTGCTCGAAAACCCCGCGGTGCTGTCGGCTCTTTGCGCGGAAATCGTCCGGTACTTCGAACCTTTCAAGCTCGATCGTGTGGCCGGCCCCACCACGGGCGGAATCCTAATCGCCTATGAAGTCGGCCGTCAGATGGGCTTACCAGCCCTTTATGTCGAGTCTGAGGACGGACGCAAAGCGCTCCGCCGGGGGGCCAGCGTGAAGAAGGGGTCCCAAGTGTTGGTGGTGGACGACGTGTTGACGACCGGCGTTTCGATCAGAGAGGTTTGCGACGCGCTTGGCGAGCACGGCGCGGAGGTCGTGGGTGTGGGCGTCTTGATCGACCGAAGCGAAGGCGGGATCGACCTGGGCGTCCCGTTGTTTGCCGCTCATCGGGTGAGTGCGACTTCATACGCCCCGGACGAGGTTCCCGATTGGCTCGCGTCGATCCCTGCCGTCAAACCGGGAACTCGGAAGTAGCCGGCTTTCAAAGCAAAGTCTTACGATGCATCGCTACGTGCCTGTAAACTCACAGTGGCATGAGCGACGGCTGGACCCTGCTCAAAGATATTGCCCTTGTGTTTGCTGGGGCGGTGCTTCTCGGAGCGATTTTCGAGCGGCTCCGTCAAGCGGCGGTGGTCGGATATATGCTCGCGGGCGCCATTCTGGGTCCTGGGCTCCTTCGCGTCGTAGAGAGCGTCGATGCGGTCCATGACCTCGCCGAGCTCGGCGTAGCCCTGCTGCTCTTTACCATCGGCCTCGAATTCTCGTGGCGTCACATTCGCAGGCTCGGGCGGGTGGGCGTCGGTGGCGGGGTCGTCCAAGTGACTCTGACGACTCTGCTGTGTGTCGCCCTCGCCCCGGCGCTTGGGCTCGAATGGCGTTCAGCGTTCGCTGTGGGTGCGGTCGTCGCTCTCAGCAGCACGGTGGTCGTGCTCAAGCAGCTACGTGATCGCGGCGACCTCGACGCAATCCATGGCCGCACCGCGCTGGGGATTCTGTTGGTTCAAGACGTCGCGCTGATTCCCCTTGTGCTGCTGATGACGATGCTGGGCGGCGAGCATCAGGCCGGACTCCAATGGCAAGAGTTAGGGGTCATCGCCGCTCAGATATCGCTCGTGGTACTCATATCTCTGATCGCGATCAAGTACTTCACGCCGAGAGCCATGATCTCGCGAGCGATGGGCCGCAACCGCGAGCTTCCGGTGCTGGTTTCGGTGACCGTTTGCATCGGTTCGGCTTGGGCGGCTCACCGGATCGGAGTCTCGCCCGCTCTGGGCGCCTTCCTCGCGGGGATGCTTCTGGCCGAAACCTCGCACGCCGTGACGATCCGAGCCGACATCGCCTCGGTGCGAACTCTGTTTTCGACGCTGTTCTTCACTTCGATCGGGATGCTCGCGGACTTCGGTTGGATTGCCGGCAATTTCGGGTGGGTGGCGCTGACCGCAGCGGGGATCGTGGTGGTCAAGGCGCTTATCGTATTGGTAAGCGTGCGGCTGTTCGGCATGACCATGCTGTGGGCTCTCAGCACCGGGATCGTCTTGGGACAGGTGGGGGAGCTAAGCTTCGTGCTGATCCAGGTGGGGAGATCCCAGGGCCTGCTTGCCGATGAGATCGCCCAGTTGCTGGTGTCATCGAGCGTCCTGACGCTCCTTGCGACCCCCTACCTCGTCGCGATCGCGCCTTCATTCTCGCGGAAGGTCGCCAAGCGACTTATGGCCCCTAGGAAGTTCGTTTCTGAGGAGATTCGGGCGACCAAGCGCCTGGAAGAGATCAAGGATCATTTCGTGGTGATCGGTTTCGGCGAAGCCGGGCGCGCGGCCGCAAGGAAGATCGAGGCAGCGGGCGCGTCGGTCCTAGTGCTCGATGTCAATCCGCGTTTGGCAAGGGACGGGCGTGGCACGGGTCTTAGGTTCGTGGTGGGCGACGGGACGAACGACACCGTACTCGAACACGCCGGACTGAAGGGCGCTTGCGGCGTGGTGGTCGCGCTTTCCGACCACCAAAGCGCCGTGATCGCGGCCCACGCCGTTCGCAGGGTCGCGCCTTCGGTGCCTTGCGTCGTCCGGGCGAGATACAACCTGTACGCCTCCGACCTCGAAAACACCGGAGTCGACGGGATCGTCGACGAAGAGAATCTGGTGGGCGAAAGCTTAGCGAACGAGGTCCTGAGAATCACTCAAAACGAAGACGCCGATTAGCTGTTGCGAAAGTTTCGGCCGCGAAAAGCCGTCGGCAGCTTGAGTTCTGCGTAGGTATCCAGAGCGTACCGGTCCGACATACCTGCAACGTAATCGATCGCACCTTGAATTCCTTCGAATCCAGGCGGGAGGTTGCCCGTTTCGCAGTAGTAAAGGAACAGTTCCCGAACGAGCGCCTTGGCTTTCGGGATGTCGCTGTATCGCTTCGGGTACTGGTGGTAGACGTTTTCAAAGAGCCACTCCTTGAGGAAGTTGGTGGCTTCGAGCATCCGGGCAGAGAGGCGGATGACCGGACGGTCCAAGCTGCTCTCGACGACGTCTTCGACCATCGCGCCGACCCTCTGCCCGTGCGTTTCGCCGAGGTATCTGACCTCCCTCGGCGCCTCCGTCACCATTCCCGCCCGGAGAGCGTCGTCGAGGTCATGGTTGAGATACGCGACGCGATCGGCGATCCTCACAACCGCCGCCTCCAGCGTCGACGTGGGATTCCCGTCGGCATCCGTGAGGTCGAGCCTCCCTTTGCTGTGCCCCGCGATCCCGGCCAGCGTTTCGAGGGTCAGATTCAGGTTCTCCAGCACGTCGACGACGCGAAGCGACTGCTCGTAGTGCCGGAAGCCTTCGGGAACTTGGGGGTCGTTTCGCTGGGCGCGAACCTCCCGAATGACCTCGTCGAGAGCCGATTCGCCCGCGTGGCCGAACGGCGAGTGCCCGACATCATGAGCGAGCGCGATGGATTCGATCAGGTCCTCGTTGAGCCGAAGGGCTCGGCCAATGGTCCGGCCGATTTGCGCCACTTCGAGCGTGTGGGTGAGGCGGGTTCGATAGTGATCGCCTAGCGGGTCGATGAACACCTGCGTCTTGTGCTTGAGCCGTCGGAACGATTTGGAGTGGAGCACCCGGTCGCGATCGCGTTGAAAGCAGGTTCGGACAGGGTCGGGCGCTTCGCCTCGTTTCCGGCCCTCGCTTTGGCAGGCAAGGGCCGCGAAGGGCGAAAGCCATTCCCGTTCCCGTTCTTCAATCCGCTCGCGAACGCTGGTCATGGAGAACTCTCCCGCCTGGGCCTCTTCCAAGCTCGAAACCTCCACTTCAGCAGGGTCCAGAAGGCGTCGGGCGCGTCGGTCCAGCGAATCTTCTTGCCCGCAGCTTTGGATCGGGGCTCATAGTCGATGGAAACTTCGAGGATGTCCTTTCTCATCCGGATCGCTTTGGCGGTCACCTCTGGACAGAACTCAAACCTCCTGCACGAGAGGTCCATGTCGAGAAGCACCTCCCGCCGAAACGCCTTGTAGCACGTCGCTTCGTCGGTGATTCGGCGAAAGAACAGGAGCCTGACGGTCCACGCGAGCAACACGTTGACGACCCTGTTCGGCAAGGCCATTCCTTCGGGAAAACCGTTCGTGAATCGAGAACCGTACACCACGTCTGACTCCCCTTGGAGGATCGGGCGGACGATCCCAGGGATCTGCTCCGGGGCGTATTCGAGGTCGGCGTCCTGAATGATGACAGCCTCGCCCCGAACATGAGGGAGGGCTTGCCGAATGGCGCTTCCTTTCCCGGACGGGCGCTCGTTGCGGAGGATGAGGATTCGGTCCGCATAGGGGGCCAGCACTGCCGCTGTGCGATCGGTGCTCCCGTCGTCCACGACGATCACTTGAACCGAAAGGGGTAGCGCGAGCAGCCGTTCGACGACTTCGCCGATCGTGGCCTCCTCGTTGAGCGCCGGCACAATGACGCTGACCTCAGACTCGGCGGATCGGCTCATCTTGCCTGAGGATACACGATCTGATCGCCGGCGCCAACGAGGGGGTTCGACGCCTGACCTGGAGCTTCAGGAATCCTAGCTTGGCCCCATGCCTCCAAGAGCCCGTCGTGAAGGCTGAACTTCTCTACGCGGATCGCGCCCAGCAGTTTGAGGTCCCGATCGAGGTCGACGACCGGGTTGAGCGTATCGAGCAATATCTGTCTCGATGCGGCATCGGTCGAGAGCCCGTCGAACCAGATTCTTGCATCCGTGAGCAGAAACCTGACGCCCTCCTCGACTGCAAACCGCGCGATCACCTCAAACTCCGAGTCGAACAGAAGGAACTCCCCACGGCCCTTGACGAACACGTGCTCTTTTTCGAGCCTGACGCTGACCCCCTTGATCTCTCGAAACTTCTTGAGGATGAAGGTCTCAAGGGCGTCTTCCTCGACTTGAACCCATCCCACGCCGATCCCGCTCTTGCTGAGCCTCACTTTGCCCTCGCGCCGCGCCAGCCCGAAGTCGAAGCGGCAATCGGGGATCGAAGCGGTGAGCTTGCGCACAGGAAGTCCTGTGAGTTCGAAGTCCTCGAGTTCGATTTCCAAGCTCCCGATCGAGCCTGACTGGGGTCGGAAGGGCTCTGTGTGGAGGGGCAGCCCGTCGGTCGTGAACTGTCTGGCCTGAAGCACGACCTTCGAGAGCCGCCCCTGCGCAGCCCCGATCAGGGAGGAGAACTTCGTACGGACGGCCACTTCCTTGGCGGGTCCGGAGAGCTTGGCAGCGATGTCTTCCGCCGCCAACCGCTCGAAGCGGCGCACTTCACTGGACCCCACATGGAAGAGAAGCCCCAGCGCAGCGCCCCAAGCGAGCAAATTCATGCCGCCATGCTACCTGTGGGCTTCTCGAAGCGTAGTTCTCTACGATGGGTTCGAGCCGCGCCTCCAATTGCCGAAACGATTTCGAGGCCCTTACGCAGGGCGTGGCCCGGCTTCAGGAGGGTTCGGTTTCGGTCGGTTTCCTCGGGGGTGAGGACCACCTGAGTTGGCTCCAGGGCCAGGTGACGCAGGACCTCAGGGAATTGCAGGTCGGCGAGGTCGTTTGGAGTTGTCTTTGCACGCGGTCCGGGATGCTGCGAGCGGTGTTGCGCGTCGGTCGAACGGTGGAGGGCTTGCTCTTGGCGTCCGACGCTGAGGGTCTCGACGCGATCGAGGACCGCGTTCGAGAGTCAGTGTTTCTCGAAGACGTAACCTGGTCGCGTGGCCATGCCCCCGCGGCTGCAGCACTTCGAGGTCCCGGTTCGGACCCGCTCGTCGAAAGCCTCGGAGTCCCTTCCGAAGTGAGCGCTTGGCGCGGTACGCTGGTAGGCGCCAGCGGAGCTGCCATCCGGTTCGACTACGGCGGACTGACGGGTTGGGACCTCTTCTCCGAAGGAAGTTTCGAAAGTGATTGGGGCGAGCAGTTTGGCGGTTTGCCTCCCGTTCGGCCCGAGACCTGGGAGGCGGTTCGGATCGCGGCCGGAATCCCGACGAGGGGTGTGGATTGGGACGACAAGACCCTTCCGCCCGAATTGGGGCCCCAGTTCGAGGCCGCGGCCATCAGCTACGCCAAGGGATGCTACGTGGGCCAAGAGGTGCTGATGCGAATCTACGCCCGCGGCCACGTCAATTGGATTCGCCGAGGGCTGTTCTTGAGTTCGGAAGTCGAAAGGGGCGCGAGGGTTCAGGACTTGGAGGGCCAAGACATTGGGCATGTGCAGTCGGTTGCCAATTCACTGGCCCATGGCTGGATCGCTTCGGCTCGCGTGCGGAGATCAGCAGCCGAACCCGACAGCCGGGTCAGAGTCGTCTCCGGCGATTCGCAGGTCGGGGGCGTCGTTACGGACTTTCCGTTCCCGCTTCGCCCTGCCTCTTGAGCTTGGCGGCGAAGTGCGCGCCAAGAAGCACAAGGAACGTGATCGCCGAAGCTACGACCAGCACGAGGGTCGGATACACCTTGAACTCGTTCACCAAGGACATTGAGAAGCGCCCAAGGACGGCGAGCGCGACCACGCCCCCGATTCGGTAGCCCCAGGCCGGGTGGGTCTTAGCCAGGGCAGCAGCGCCGATGCAAATGAGCCCTGCTCCGCCGCCGGCGATCAGGGACGCCGGGCTCTTCGACGCTGCAACGAGCGCGAGGACGAGCATCAAGAGGCCGTAGATCAACAGCAATCCCTGCAGCTTATTCACGCTGAGAAGGCTACCAGCAAGGGGCGCTCCAAGTCAGGGTCGCTAATGCGCGGTTGCGCCCCGTTGGCCGAAATGAGCCATCCCAAGCCAAGGGAGATGGCGGAGCACCAGGCCGCTCAGCTTGGCGTGCTGCTTGAGGGCTTCGCGGCATTCGTCGCATTCGGCGAGGTGCTGCAAAACCCACTTCGCGTCGTCTTCATCGAGGTCGTTCTCGATCAACGCGTGCAACAGGTCGCGGACGTCGGCACACGACTCCTCAGCCTGATAGGGTTGGGTTGATTCGGGGAACATGCTGGATCAGTTGTGCTTCACTTTGTATTGACGCCAGAGGTCCTGACTGTGACGCATGAACATACCAGGTCTGGCACGATGCGGGAAGTTTCGCAAAAACCATCAACCCCGTCACAATCGCCGACCTCGTCTTCTGGCTTGGCGAACCGTGCCGCACAAGCTGCGGCAGGGCAATTTCACCTGGGTTTTGGCAAAGCTAGTACATTTGCGAGCCACTGTTGAGCGTCCATTTGATAGAATCCAATTGGGCGTCTACGAGCGCCTGCGATGGGATGTGCGCCGGCACCTGTGATGAATACTGGAAATCGGAGTTTTCCGTTCCCCAAGCGTCACAGTTTCAGGGTTTGGCGTCAATCACCTATCGGCTGAATAGAAATCGCGGTAGTTGGCCTTGGGCTTTCCGGGGTCGATAGACGCGGTTCAACGAAGTCCCGAAAAGGGGTCTTCGGGTTCCCCTGCAAGGGGATGTGCTAAAGGAGTACGGGAGAATGGGAGTTGAGGTTAGCGACGCTGCGTCTGTCGATGTCGATACGGAACAGTTGATTCCGGGTTACTTGTCGGGCGACGGCCAAATCGGCGATCTCCTTGCCGGAAAGGTAAGGGAGGCGCTGAACCGTATCGTCCGCCGATACAATCTCAAGCCCCAGGACTACGAAGAGATCGTCCAGGAGACGATGCTTCAGGTTTTCGCCCGCATTCCAGAGTTCGACCAATCAAGGGGTTCGTTTGAATCGTGGCTCGTCGGCTTTTTGGCGAACACGGTCCGAACGCACCGTCGGAGGGAAGTGAGAGTGCGAATAGCTGATATTCCGGTGGACGAGGTTCAATCTCTGTCGTATGAAATGGGGGCTTTGGCTGGGGAGCGTGAGGCTCTGAAGGCCGCGATCGATACCCTCGACGTTCTGGATCGCGAGTTGCTGCACATGCGGTACTCACTCGGAATGTCGTCCGAAGAGATCGCCGCGAACAGCGATATGAACGCCCCGCAGGTCCGCAAGCGGATCTCAAGGGCGATGGAAAGGTTGCGCTGCCACCCCAGCATCCAGGGCCTGATCCTTTAGAATCTGGCTTGGCAAGAACGCGCCTTTGCGAGGCTCGATTCGTAGCGCCCCTTAGGCCGGAAGGTCAAAACGGCGGGCGCTTCCTCGGCTGTGCCGAACCCAATCGCCGCGTCGAGAGTGTCCTTAGCCTTGTGCTTCACTCCCCACCCCCGAGCACCCCAAATCAAGTTTGGGGTGGCACCCGTGGGAAGTAGACCAGTCCCATGGGATGGCCACCCGCCGTCGCATCTTCAGCCCGCACATTCAGAATTCCAGGCTAAGCCAAGGCGCGCCTCTCCAAGAGCGTCTTGGCTCGCCAGCCCCATAGGCCACGGGTAAGCCCGATAAGCGCGAGGCCCAGCCCTCCCAACATCCCTGCCCCTCCAAAACTCATGGTCGCTGCCGTCCCGTTCAAAGTCGAACTTGGAGCATCGATGGCGGCGCGGACGCTGTCGTAGAAGCTATCCGATACGCCCTGCAGCCGAATGGCCTCAGAGCGGTATTCGTTCGAATTCGAGCGAAGAGCATCGCGGTAAATGTTCAGAGTTTCGGGCGTTGGGGGAAAGGGGTACGAATAGGTTCGAATTGGGCGGAAACTCATGCTGCCAGACCGCTGATAGACATCGGGTAGCGAATTGAACGGCCCCCGAACCAGGACCCTGCGGGCTGCGAGGTTAACTAGTTCGTCGTCCTGAAAGCCCTGCTCACCTTTGTCGAACTCGGCGATCAGTTTGCGGAAGTCCTCGTGCTCGACGGCCCCGTTGGCGAGGATCCTCGAAGCGTCCCGTCGCGGGATGCTGCCAATCCCACCGACCGGACCTAGTTCGAGAATCTGGCCGCTCATTACGAAGGTCATCACGATCGCCGCGATGCCAAGCGTGGCCGAAACGGGAATCAAGAGGGGCCTGCGCGACCAGAGGCCCGCCACGACAAATGCCGTAAGAGCAAGCCAGTAGAACGCAATCCAGCCGTGAAGGAGCGTGAGCGCAGACACGTCAACAGCCCAAATCACGTACGGACAAAGAAAGGCCACGAGTGCGATTCCCGACACCAACCACGTAGCCCAAGGCCCTGGACGCGAGCCGTGATCGCGCAGGGTCGCCCAGGCAACGTCGACTGGTCGGCCAAAGCACTTGACCGCCTCAAGCTCGGACGCTTCGGGCTCACATCCTTTTGCTGTGAGGCTCGCGGCTACTGCCTCCAAGTGAGCTTTCGTTTCGGTTTGAAGTTCGTGAACGGTTTCAAGCGGGACCCTGCCTTTGAGCATCCGCTCGAGCTCCACGAGATACCATTCGATTCTCCTACCCATGGTCAACCTCCGCTTTCATGCCGACCGTCCCAAGGACTCCCTCCACGCTCGTCACGAACGACTTCCAGGCCTTGCGCTTCTCGGCGAGCCGCTTCGATCCCTCAATCGTGAGCCGGTACACCTTTCTAGGCGTCGCGCCCTCCGGAATCTCCCAATCGGCTTCGAGCATGCCCTGCTTCTGGAGTCGGTGGAGCACTGGGTAGAGCTGCCCTTCGCCGAGCTTCAGTTTTTCGGCGCTTCGTTCCTTGATGTGCCTGGCGATATCGAACCCGTACTTGGGGCCGCTCTCCAGGCTGGCAAGAATGAGCGCCTCGATGTCGCTTCTGAATGTCATGATGTTCCTCAATCTTCATTATCCATCATAATTTGATGATAATCAAGAAGTGAGTGTTCTGTACTTCGATTTCAGGGAAGCTTGATTGCGGGCCCGTGCCCGGAAGAGGTCCGCGCAGGGTTGAGGTGGAGGGCGACTTTGATAAGCGACCCATGTGTCCCGAACGAGCAAAGGAGGGGATGGGTGCGGGGATAGGATTTGAACCTATGACCTCCGGGTTATGAGCCCGACGAGCTACCAGACTGCTCCACCCCGCGGTGCGAACGAAAACTATACCCCGTCGGGCTTCGAGCTGTCAACGTGAGGCTTGCCGCGGACGGCCTGAAACTCCCTCACCAGCTTCAGGATCGAAAGGGCGGTGAACATCACCGTCGCAAAGCCCTCCAGCCGCTTAGCCGAACCCACGAGCGCGGTTTCCACGGACCGCACGATGTTCGCCGTTCCCGAGCCCACCGTGGTGATCGTCGACTTCGCCTGCGCCGAAGTTGACTCCAGGTTGGCCGTGAGGGCCTCGACCTTGGCGCTGATGTTGTCGACTTTCGGCTTGAGTTCGTTGACGACCGCGCTCAGCCTGAGGAAAAGCGCCGTCATGGCAAGAAACGCCAGCACTCCGATCCCAAAGAAAGCGCCCGATATCACCAGCCACCAAGTAGGTATTTCGTTCATGGCTTCACCCGGATTTCGACCTCCACAATACCTGAAGGCGGAAGGTCGAGCCAGTGGCGGAGCGCCCCTTCTGTAAGTCCGATTTCCTTGCCGCCCACATCGAACAGGCTCCCCCAAAGGCCGGCTACCGTCAGCGTGCAAGTCGTTGGGAACGGGCTGGGGTTTTCGACCCTGACGGTGGCGTGGCGCTTCCTTGCGTCGACGTTGGCTTCGAGGATCCTCCCGTAATCGCAATTCAAATCGCACCCTAGCTGACCCATGTGAATTCGGCGTCCCAAGCCGTCCCACGGTCGGATCGCGTACCCAACCTCATCGACTGCGAACTGCCCACCAAACGAAAACACTCCGTAGCCTGGGTGGGGAAGGACGTAGGTGGCTGCGCCGCGCAGGTACTCGTAAAGCGTAAACCCGATGTCTCCACTGTAAGGCGCGAATCCCCGTTGTCTCGACGCGGGGTCGTTGCACACGCCCATCGACGCGCTTCCGTCCTCTCGGACGAGACCCCAGGGGGCGATGATGCCTCCGAACGCCATCCGAAGCAAGGAGTCGGCCGCTTCATACGCGCCCCCCAGCACCCCATCCAGAAGGCGAAGCGAGTTCGCGACGGTCGAGTAGCCCAACGAGAGTTCGGCGCGATCGAGCTGGGTGGGTCCGGAGGCGAAGCGAGTTTCGATCGGAAGGCGCTGGTCGGCGCAGTAGGTTTTCCAGTCGGGCGCAAGCGAGCGCGCGGTCGCCGAAACGTACAGGCAGAGTTCTTCGACGTAGGTGTCCGCAAGCCTGCTGGCGGCCCACCCGATGCGATCCGGGACCGTCGGCTCCCAGCCAAACTCCACGAGGTCGGCAAGCGCGTTGCGAAGAATCTGATGGGCGGTGTGGTCCAGTTCCTGCTTCAGGCTGAGCGCGAGGTCTCCCTGCCCTAAGCCCTCGAGTCTCGAAACGAGCGCATCGAGCCATCTTAGCCCCCTGGACGGAATCAAATCGTATTGGAACAGGGCTTGGAGCGTCCGAACCGCGAGATCGAGGTAGAACTCGGGTGGCCGCTGAAGCGGGGCGCCGGTCCCAGCGCATCGGCCGAGTGAGTCGTAGAGGAGTGTGAGAAGCACATACGAGTGCGAGTTGCGGAAGTTCGTCGACGCTGAAAAGAGGTCGGGGAACGCCGAGCCGACGGCGAACGTGCCTGGGTTTTGGAGGTCGTCGAGAACGAACTCCTCCACAAATGCCTCGACGATTTCGATTTCCCGAGCGTCTGGGTACAAGGTGTTCTTTTCGGCCAAAAAGAGCGCGTCGCTCAGGCACGATTCGACCGTGAAAGGCCTCGTGAATTCGTCGTGCCCCGTGACCTGCTGCCCCGTTTTGATGTGGGTGGGCACGATCGCTTTATGAAGCACAGTGTCGGGGCCGTGGTGAACCTGGCGGCTCGCGATCCATTGCGCCCGCTTCTTGATCAGGCTATCGATGGGCTCAAGGAACAGCACGTCGGCGTGGGCGAGCCTGCCCTTGACGTCTCGTTCAAGCACGCGGCAAGGGCCGGGGGAACGCGGCTTGACGAAGCAGAACCCTCCGTTTTCGTCGGTGTCAGATTCCACCGAGGCCGGGGTGCTCGCATAGAACTCGGCCACCTCCGGCCCAGTGACCTCGATCGCGACCCCTACGGAAGCCGGCACGACCGCGGAAGGAAGCACGCGCATGGAGGGTTGGCCGCACTGGCTGAGAAGTTGCTGGAGCCCGTCCCCCGGGTCGGCGCTCGAAGTAGCGAAACACGTTTGAAAGGTTCGAGAGTCTCCGGGTTCGAGGATAAGGGATTGCGGGTTGCTCTGCCACTCGCTCCAACCCTCTCGTTCGACTGCGGCCCGGCTCAGGAGATAGACGACGGGGATGCCCGGCCACCTGAGCGGGGTCGAAAGTGACCCCGGAACGCTGCTGATTAGGTCCCACGTGGTGTCTTCGCCGGGAAAGATGCAGAGGCTTGGGGATTCGCCGCTGAGCCTCGTCGCAAACAGGTAGCTTCCCGCGCCCCCTGCGTGCCGGTGAATCCGGACGCGGTCGTTGGCCATGCCTTTGCCCGAGGAATCCATCCCCCGCGCGCCCTCGAACACGTTGATGAGCGCAAATGGAAACGCGAGTTCCCCAATCTCCACGCTGACGCGGCCCCGGTTGGCTACCCTTACGTCCCACACCAGGTACGACCTCGGACCTCGAACCTCATAGAACCGACCTGTCACCCGGAGTTCCGGCAGCAATCCGAACTCGTACTCGAACTCAACTTGGGCGTTGTCGAGTTCCTCGTGCGGCGTCGCGCTTTGATTCCGGTCCAATACCCACGGTTCGTCGGGACGCAACCGTGCCCCGAGCAGAATCGAGCCTGGGAGGTACCTATCCGATGCCTCCTCGCCGAACGTGAGCGGGTTCAATGAGAATTGGAACTCTTCGCCCTCTTCCGGCAGGTCAGGGTCTCCGGCCCACAGTCGGAGCATCCGACCGCCTGTGCCGAACTCGATCGACAGATAGGACGTCGTAAGGTCGACGCGATCGAACGGGTCTTCCATGGGGGCGCAGGGATATTACCAGAGGAATGGATGCTCGCTTCAGGTCGTCACATAGTAAAGATGGGGCACGGACACGTCGCTTTGATCGGTGCGGGACATCTGGCGGTGTCGGTACCTGTGTTGGCGTCGCTGAGTAGCTACTTCGGCGAGCGGCCGATGACCCTGACGCTGTTCGATCCTGACAGTGAGAAGGTCGACTTGGCGTTCCGGCTTGCCCAAACGGTGTTCACGTGCGCGAAAGCAGAGCACGCTCTGGCCGTGACGGATTCGTTGGACGAACTTGCGGGCGACTTTACAAGGGTTGTGTACTGCGCAAACGCCCGGTCGGCTCGGATGGTCAACCGTTGGGCAGGGGTGGAGGCGACCTGCACCGATGGAGCTTCGATCGAGCAAGCGGTCGCTTACCTGCACGCGCACCTTATGAGCACGGCATCGAAAGAGGGGACGCCGCTCGTCTTGAGCCTGCTGCCAAGCGAGGTGCTTTTGCCTGGGCTGAAGCACAGCCGGATCGACTGGCCGAAGGCCTGGATCGACGATCACGACGGACGGCTAGCGCACCAGGTGCTTAGATGGGTGAGGGGCGACGAGCCTGTTTTCGAGCTCATCCAAGCGTACAGACGCTCACCCTTCCTCAGGTGGCTGGACGGCGCGCAGTGATCGCCTCTTAGTACCGGTAGATCGCGGCCAGTTCGCCCCGTCCAGGCATTTCCGCCGCAGGAAGGGCGTACACCGCGCCGCCTTGCGACAAGGTCTGCACGGCGCAGAGGTCGGTGAGGTCCTCGGAGCCCCCCAACTGAACCGCGTGCTGTTCGGTGTCGAACTCACCGGCGACTTCGCGGTCGAGAGCCACGAACAACGTATCCACCCTGCCTTCGAAGCTCCGCGCGACGACCTCATCGAGAGCGGCGGACGCGAGCCCGGTTCCGTTCAACTCGGCGAACTTGGCCTCCGCGTTCTTCCGACTCTGAGCGAACACGGGAGCGATTTGCTCCCAGGCTTTTTCCAGAACCTCCTCGGGGGTCGAACGGTCGTAGTTGCCTTCGAACTGAGGGTCGATCAACCCTGGGAATTCGTTGGTCTTGCGGTAGATCGGCAAAAGGTAGTCGACTCCTCCGAGGATCAGAGGAAGGGGCGCAGAGTTGGCATATCGGGTCACGGCTCTATCGACGCGCTCGAAGTATTCCCGCAACTCCTTCTTCTGCTTGTTCATCCCGGTCTCGTCGCCCGTGCCAAAAAACATGGCCGCCCGCCCGCCTGCGCCGCCGGACCCAGCGGAGGTGTGAAACTGGAGTTGCGACTCCGGATCGTGTGCGGCGAGCGCCTCCGCCATGCTGGTCGGCATCTCAGGGACTTCGAGCGTGTGAATTTGGTGACGGGTCGCCAGATACATCTGAACGAGGTTTTCGCTGAGAGTGAGAACATAGAACGCGCCGTCTTTGGCAAAGTAGGGCAAGAGCGGCTTGATATGAAACCTCGTGCCCACGACGCACTTCTCTTCAAATCCGACAGGGAGTCGATACCCCTCGGCCTGTCCTGGCGAGAGGAAAATCGCAAAGCCGTCGGAGGCGTGGACCCAGATGTGGTCGTCGTCCAAGAGAGCCCGTGCCGCTCCGAGGACTTCTTCGATCTCATTCCACCTCAGGCCAAGTTCAGAAAGCTCTTGCTCGGCTTGGGTGAGGAGGTTCTTGAGGTAGATCGGCCCCTGGAGGGTCTCCCGCCCAGCGCGGGCCGTAGGTAAGTAAAGGCTGACGAGACGCTCGGCCTTCGCGCTTCGAATTCGATCGAGTTCGTCGCGAGTCATTCGGTCCTTCCAGTTCATGATTTCGCCTTCCTGTTTGTGGGTTTGAGAGGTGAGAGCCTCAACAACTGAAAATCGTTTTCCCCCGCATCGGGTCCCCGGTGGCGGGAAACAGCGGCAACCCAACTCGGGTAGCCCAATTATGGCATCGGCGCACTCGATCTGGCCGGAGTTCGTCCCCAGCGCGTGTTTCTCATTCCCGGTCGGGTGCAGTTCGGCCCCTTCCTCGGACTGGCTGCGCCTGGGAAACAGGCAGGGGGAGGGAGCCATGAATCGGGGCGCGATAAACCAGCGTGTCAAACGGAACCAGCGAGCCCGAAAGCTGCGCTCGAAAATGTAGGCCCGCGGAGGCGACTCGAATGGATATCTGCGTTAGGGCAATTGGAGTGGGGGCGGCGCCCAGCGCAGGGGCCTGCCTGCTCGCGGAGTGAAGGCTTGCCAGAAGTGGGTTGCCGAAAAACACTGGCTCCTCGCTGTTTGGTGTGGGTTGGCGTAATCTGATGGGATGCAACCGACCGAGTTATTTGCTCTTGGCCTTGGGCTAACGCCCCCTTGGAAGATCGTGGACATCGAGTTCATTGACGGTGAGGTTCACATCAAGGTGGACTTTGAACGCGGGGCCAGGTTTGGCGGGCTTGAGGTTCACGACACTTCCGAGCGGAAGTGGCGGCACCTAAACTTCTTCAAGTATCCGTGCTTCATTCATGCCAGGGTGCCTCGGGTCATCGGCAAGGACGGGAAGGTGGCCACGGTTCAGGTTCCCTGGGCCCATGCGGGCAGCGGCTTCACGATGGACTTTGAAGCGCATGCGATCGAGCTCGTTTCCCAGATGCCTGTGGCGCCGGCGGCCAGGCTCCTGAGACTGTCTGACACCCGGCTCTGGCGGCTCATCCATCAATACGTGAAGCGAACCCGAGACGCCCTGGGCATCGGCCAGCCGACAAGGATCGGGGTGGACGAGACGGCGGCAAGGCGCGGCCACGACTACATCACGGTCTTCGTGGACTTGGATGCCCGGCGCGTTCTGTATGCCTGCCAGGGGAGAAGCGGTTCTGCCCTTTTCGAGTTCAAAGCGTTCCTCAAGGCCAAAGGCGCGGACCCCGCCAAGGTGCAGGCCTTCACCTGCGACATGGGACCGGCGTTCCTTGGCGGCATCGCGCAGGCCTTCCCCCAAGCAAGCGTGACGCTCGACCGCTACCACCTTGTGGCCCTTCTGACAAGGGCGGTCGATGAAACGAGAAAAGCCGAAACCAAGAAGGCGACGAAGTTCAAACGAACCCGCTGGCTCTGGCTCAAGAACCCAACCAACCTCTCAGAGAAAGAGAAGCTGAGCCTCCAAGAGCTTCTGGAAGAGAACGCCTTTCCCCTCACCGGAAAAGCCTACGGTCTCAGACTGGCTTTCCAGGAACTCTTCAAAGTCCCCAGATGCCAGGCGCAGACCGCATTCTACGAGTGGATCGGCATGGCCCTCGCCTCAGATATCCACGCCGTCGTCGAGGTCGCCGTCACCTTCTTCAATGCGGCGGACAAGATCTTGAGGTGGTTCGAAACCCGAATCTCCAACGGATTCCTGGAAGGCCTCCACAGCGTTCTGCAGGCAGCCAAAAACAAAGCGCGAGGCTACAGCAACCCTCAAAACCTCATCGCCATGAGCTACCTGCTGCACGGAAAGCTACGACCCGCTACCCACACCAAACAGCGAGGAGCCAAAACACTTCTCAGCGCGAGGCCTCTTTGAGCCCTCTTGGAGCGGTCAGGAAACTCGGGCGCACCGAAGGATCAACCCTCCATTAGTCAGAGCTGCAATCCGGTACCGACGCCATTAGACGCTCAACTGGGGCTATAAGCCTTCCCGAAAGCATTCGGAGTTCAAAAGGCTAACGGACCGGTCCGAGAAAGCTGGAGGTACCAGTGCTACAAAGGAGTAACGGGAGGCATGACGCAGTTGCAGCACCATCCACTTTCCGCAACGTCAGTAACGTTGCCTACAAACAAGTGTGGACTGATCGACGGATGATAGTAAATGTCCTTAATTCGGGACATTACCTGCTTTGTCTGACTACACGGCCACTCCAGATTGCACCACTGGTACGTACAATTCGCAAGCGGAACTGAGCCTGGGGGAGGGGAGGTGGTGATTTGCCGGCATGTCGCAGATACTCCACCATAAGATACAATCGGATCATCGTACTTGCAGAATGGCAGAGCACTCGCAAACACGAAGGCTCCGAACGCAACAATCGTCACGTATGCGCTTTTGTTTACTTTCATCTTCTGTCTCCTATCTATAAGTTGCTGTCAAAACCTACTATAGACTTACAGGGACCATCCAGCAGCTTTGGTCTTACCACTGAGAATGCCCCGTTCTCTCTGACGAGATAAAGCCAAGACTCTGGGTGCATGGCATTCGTTTTGACCATGTGATTGTGGTCACGCACGACCGGAAACAGCCCACCCCGAATGTACTTGCATTCTCGAAGAGCCTCGTTGTATCCCGGAAGCAAGTCAAGCGGGTTGCCTGCCATTATGTAGTCAAATTCGCCTCGTGGTGAGAGAGTACCAGCAGGACAGATTAGGACCGTAGGATAATAGGGTTGGAACGCGGGCCAGACTACGGAGCCAGGAGGGTAGTCGCCATAATCCGCTTCGTACAGCTTCATCGCCGCGTATATCTGATGCATATTGCTCGCGCAAACAACCTTGCTCGAAGATTTCCTAGCCCCCTGCAAAACCGGCATCAGAATAGTCACGAGAATCGCAATAATAGCGACGACCACCATAACCTCGACAATCGTAAAACCCGATAGTTTGCGCTTCATTCGAAATCCTCCTTCGTAGCCAGAAAGGTTCCTGCGGACAACGCGAACGCAATGCTCATTATGATGTGGCGGGAGTAGACAAATGCGCTGTAGGGGCCCCCGTCCGTCAAGTGGTGTATCCAAGTCCATGCGACGGCCAGTACCGCAAGGAATAGCGTGAGGAGGGTTGTAGCGCGAAGACCTGGGCGAACCCTAAAGATCACGGCTCCGGTAGCTCCCAGAAGGATGCTTAGACCTGTGGCTAAGAGTATGGGCCCAGCGCTAAGCGTTGAGAAATCAAAGAGTCCTGGCCAAATGTGAGATCCTCGCGAGTGGGTCACCGCGACTGCGGCTATCGCATAACCGGCGGCAATGGAAAGGTATCCGTCGCGACCGAACTGGAAGGAGACCATGGTAATGGAGCCAACTAGGAGCGTAGTAAGGACAACTGGCAGCCAAATCAGGTAGCCAGACATACCAGGGCCTTGAGCTAGAATGAAGCGATGCAGGTCGCGAAAGAGGCATTCTGCGATCGTCAACAACGTAACGGGTCCAACGACAAGCGCGGCAGCCAGTCCGGCGGGTATTGATCCTGCAACGCGGTCACTGATTCGACGGTTAGCGGTTGCTTTCATCGAGGACGGTTCCTACGTCGGAGGGGACTCTTTGAAGGTATTGGAGTCGCCCGTTTGCATCATACACATAAACTCGCGGTCCGAACGCCGCATTCACGCGTTTTGCGAACGCCGGTGTCGAAAACAAGACCTTCGAAGTTGGATTCTCGGCAGCGAAGGACGTATAAACGTCGTAATCTTCCGAAGCGACGACATTGAGGATGTCGTTACGTCGGAACAGGTCTCGGATGGGTTCGAGCGGCCGAGTCGTGCAACTCAGGCAATCGATATGCACCACTACTTTCAGCGGAAAGCCGAATTCTGCGAGTTCCGGGAGAGCTGGCGTTCCAATGGAGATGTCGTTGACGGTCGACATCAGCGCAGGCATCGGAGGATCCTTTGGACGGTAGGTTTCTTGAAGTCGCGGTACAACAGTCGCCGCGTTTACTCGCATAAGGGTGTACATCACCACCAGTGGAATGAGTACGTGAGTTCCACGGTGAGACCCAAAACGGGTTTCGTTGGCTCGTGCTACTTCCGACGGTTGTTCGCTGTTGCCCAAAACATGCTCCCTTCGCCTTCGCCTGCTCGGTAGCACGGGCCAATCGTCACATTGCAGAAAGAACTGGTGTTGGCTGTCGGTACCTTCCCCAGTATAGGACAGAATCTCGATCGCTATGGTGGTGGTGGGGGCAAACTGGTAAAAATACGGGGTCTGCATCGTCTTGGCAATTCCGTCATTGTAAGTGTCTGGGCCTCCAAGGCCGCGGCGGGCTTTGGTTTGCAGTTACCATGCTGTTGCCCTTCTTGTCCATCAGGTCCTCCCGAGAAGGAACGGAGGGCGGTCGGCAAGTGCGCGCGGATAAGCCGTGATGAGGCACCCCACAAGCCTTGTGGGATCGGCCCCCTTTCGATGCTCAACTCGCTGACAACTGCAGGGACACTCAGATGTTTCCGGGAAGAGTTCTCGCACTTAGGGCGTGCGGTCGCGGCTGGCTCTGGCGATCTCTATCCATACAGCTTCGGATCTTTGCGCCAGTCCTTATCCTTATCGTGTCCCATCTCTCGCACCCTGGGCCGGCGCTCGCGGAGAAGAACGGATTCGATGCCGAGGAAGTAACCCTCCGACATCGGATTGCGCCCTACGCACTCCAGCCTAAGAACGTATTTGCCAGGGTCCGGCCAGAAGTCGAGCAGGTGGACCTCCCGATTTCTGACCTCGGCGGAATAAAGATCGATTACTCCCCCCAGTTTGACTCCTGGACGATCCTCTGATCCCCGAGGAATCAGGTACGCCTGATACCGTCCGAAGTCGTACGAGGTAGTCAGGTTGAGCAGCAAACGCAAAGGCTCCTTTACCTTGACTTCAAAGGGCACCTCGATCCAGGCGCCCTCGATCGAAGCGGGCTTGTAAAGAACTTGAGGCTTAGGGTAGAGGTCAAGCTGCTGGGATGCCGATGAGCCTGCCCCGTGCGTGTGGCCGTCCCTTGCGTAAGCCGCGATGCGCTCCAGATGCGGGAGCCTTCGTTCCGCTCCCGAAGGCGCTCTTGCGGTAAACGTCGAAGGGCCGACCTGATACCAATAGGCAACGCTCGAATAATCGTCCTGTCGCTCGTTCCAACTCATCGACCTGTAGTCAGGGTTCTCGTCGGGAGAGATCCACCCAAAGTGCTCGAAGGTCACCTTGATGCCCTTTTGAAACACGATGGGGTCGTTGATGTGCCACCGATACGCGCTCGTGTGCCCGCCGACAATGCCCCATTGATCGAAATACGGCACGCCGAAGTACGGAGTGCTGGTCGTTTTGAGGCCCCATGCAGAAAGGAAGTAATCCTCCGTGCCGGTACCCCAAATCGAGGGCTCGGCCTCGCCGTCGATGTAGATCTTTTCGTCGCCTTCGCCAAACCACGAAGGACTTCGGGTGCGGACGGCCAAAGTGACGCCGACCAAGTGGCCCTTGCCTTCTGTTTCCAGAACGAGGTAATCTTTGCCTTGTTCGACCGGGTATTCCTGCCGGTACTGAGCATAGAAATAAGGCGTATCTTGGGGGAGAGAGTCCAACTTGATCCAATCAATGTTGTAATACAGCAGGTTGATGTTTTGCTCCCCTTGGTTGACGATTTCGACGCGCGCAGACTTGCGAAACGGCATGTGCCAGAACGAGTTGTAGGAATCGCCGTCCTCAACGATGATCGGTAGGCTGATCACCTCGCTCCTTTTGCCAAAAGCGTTTGCGAAGAAATCGCCGACCGGGGCCTCGACCGCGGGTTTCTCGTTCCCGTCCCAGTAGATTCTCAGCAGCATATCTTGGTGCGACGCGGAGCCGTTCGGCGCCCATCCTTGAGGTTCGGGGCCGAGAAACGTGATCCAGATGTGGGTGATTACGCCCGGTCCCTCGACGTCGAGCAACGTGTGAGTCTCGCCCGGCGGAACCCGGAAGTTGTCGTAGTTGCTCTTTTCTTCGAGGTCGCCTTTGGGCTTGGCTGTGCGGAGATACTTCCCATCGGGACCTTCGCGAAAGGTCGAGGTAGACCTCATGCTTCGGCCGGGTTGCGGCCGGGCCAAGGCGCCAAGCCCCATCGTGGGCTGTTGTGGGTTTTGCATGGCTTGAACTCCGAGTACGACGAAGAGAAACGTTGACGTGAGCATAGATCACCCATCCGAGTGGAATCACTCATAAGACGGCCGTCTCGCGCAGATCGGCGTTTTCTTGGACCAGATCCGCCTAAGTGGACTATTTTGGAATGATGGAGGCGGCCTGTAAACTCAAGGCGCCACGGGGTTTCCATACGGGCGGATCGCCGATGATTCCCTGAACGTTTTCCTCCAAGACCACCCTGTCGAACGACTTGGGAACGACGAAGAATCCGTACGCCGCAACCCGCACGCCGCCGCCGTCAGGCCCAAACGTCTGGTAGGTCAGTTCGTCGAATCGAAGCCTCAATCCGCCGTCTGTTTCGTGGAGCGTCCCGACCACGCCGCGCGAGTTCCACCCCTTGCCCTGGAAGATCGCGATCACGCGGTAGGCTTTGAAGTCGACTCGGAATCCGCGTTGCTTCTCGGAGGTTTCGAGTTTCCCAGAGTGCCTGTGCCAAAGCGCGTCCCATTCGGAATGAGAGGAGATGAGACGGTACTCCCTCGTCACGACCTTGCTGTCGGAGCCGCGAAGAGTCATGTAGGGCTTGACTTCGACCTCTTGACTGAGGCCGAGCGCCGCAAGAATTGACGAAAACAGAACTCGAAACAGCATCTTTCCCTCGTTTGCCCGGTCGTCTCGTTGTCTGGACGTATCGCCGAATGGACCCGTTACGGCGAGTCTGAGCTCCGATTCGTGCCGAACGCTGGCAGGCAAAAAGGGAACGACCGGGCGTTCGACCCACGAATTCATGGGATGGGTGAGGAATTGCGGAAGTTCTTCGTACTGCTTTGAGGCGACAACTGGCCCAACGAGAATGAGTACTTTCGAACCTGAAAACCCACAACTGTCCAACGGGGCGATCGAGACGCTCGACGACCCCAGAAACGGTCTGGTCTATGTCGATCTTGAGGCGATCAAGATCGACCCTGCGGCCGTCGACAAGGCGCCGGGCGAGTTCGCGCTCAAGCACCAGGTTCTGCCGTTGTACGTCGAAGAGGGGATTCTCATCGTCGCAGTCGCCTCGATGGCCTCTCTCGCCGCCGTCGACGACCTTGGGATCCTGTTGGGAATGCCGGTGCGCCCGGTTCGCGCCGACCCCAGCTTCCTCCGCGTCAGGATCGAGGAGAGGTTCCTCGAAGGGATGCTGGCCGGTCTGCACTCCGACGAGGCGGGTCCCACCGAATTCGATGACACCGTCGATCTTGCGGACCTCCAAAAGATGGCCGCCGAAAGCGCGGTCGTCCAGATGGTGAACCTCATCTTTGCACAGGCCGTTCGGGACGGCGCGAGCGACATTCACGTGGAACCTTATGAGCGCGAGGTGAAGGTGCGCTACCGCGTCGATGGAATGCTCCGCGACGTAATGAAGCCTCCGAAACGGATGCACGCGGCGCTCATCTCCCGCATCAAAATCCTCGCGGAAATGAACATCGCCGAGCGGCGGCTGCCGCAAGACGGCCGCATCAAGCTCACGATCGCAGGCAGGGCGATCGACGTTCGCGTTTCGATCGTGCCCACGGTGTTTGGCGAGCGCGGCGTGATGCGCATCCTCGATAAGGGCACGGCGATGCTTGGGCTCGAAGAGCTTGGGATGCGGAAAGACCAGTTGGAGCGCTACCGGCGCGTGATCGAAATGCCCTACGGGATCATCCTGAGCACCGGACCGACCGGCTCGGGAAAGAGCACGACGCTCTATGCCGCCCTCCAAGAAATCTATTCCCCCTCCAAGAACATCCTGACGATCGAAGACCCGGTCGAATACCAGGTCCCCGGCATCGGGCAGATTCAGGTTCGCGCCAACATCGGCCTTTCGTTCGCCAATGGCCTTCGCAGCATCGTCCGGCAGGACCCCGACGTGATTATGGTGGGTGAGATTCGAGACTACGAAACCGCCGAGATCGCGGTTCACGCCTCTCTGACCGGCCACCTCGTGTTCAGCACGCTCCACACCAACGACGCCGCAGGTGCGGTCACGCGGCTGCTCGATATGGGCGTCGAGCCCTACCTTGCGGCGAGTTCGATGATCGGCGTTCTGGCCCAACGGCTCGTCCGCCGGAACTGTCCCCACTGTTCGGAGCCATCCGAAGAAAAGCCGGAGGCTCTGCGAGCGGTCGGCATCTCCGATAAGGAAGCGGCGTCGGCGAAGCTCATGCGGGGAAAGGGTTGCGATAAGTGCAGCGGAAGCGGCTTTCGGGGTCGGCAGGGCGTCTTCGAACTCTTGGTGGTTGACGAACCCGTGCGGCGCATGACCGTCGAACACGCTTCTTCGAGCGTGATCAAAGACTATGCGGTGAAGAACCAAGGCATGAGGACGTTGCTTGGGGACGGCAAGCTGGCGGTCCTCGATGGACGAACGACGCCCGAGGAAGTCCTTCGGGTCTGCCAGAGAGAGGAGTTTTGAGGAGGGGCGCGTTGCGGTTCGAACAGGGTGGTGAGCGTCGGTGACGACGTTCTCCTATGTCGCGGTCGAGCCTTCGGGGAAGAAGGTGTCGGGCACGATCACGGCTCCCGACCGGAACGGCGCGATTTCGTCGATCCTTGCCGAGGGCCGATTCGTACTCGACCTGCGCGAATCGTCGGCTCCGACCCACCCCGACGCGCCACGCGCGATCACCGGAAGGGCGAGCCGAGCCGACTTGGCGCTGTTCACGCGGCGACTGGCGGACCTTGCCGCTGCGGGGCTACCGCTCGACCGCGCGATCCAGGTGGTGGGCGAGCAATCGGAAAGCCCGGCGCTGATGAGAGTCGCCGAGGGAGCGCTCGAGGATGTGCGCGGCGGCCTTCCGGTCTCCCAAGCCCTCGCGAAGTTCCCGAAGTTCTTCTCCCCCATCTTCACCGAGACCCTGAGAGCGGGTGAGGCGAGCGGCCAGTTCGCTGAGGTTGCGGCTCGCTTGGCCGACTTTCAAGAGCGCGAAGTCACTCGCCGGAGCCAAATCGTCTCTGCCCTGATCTATCCTGCCGTCCTGACCACCGTCGCGGCGGGCGTGATCGTGTTCCTGCTGACCTTCGTGTTGCCCCGGCTTTCGGTTGTTTTCAAGGACTTGGGGACCGACCTCCCGGCCAGCACGCGGCTGCTGTTGGATTTCACGGACTTCTTGTCGGCGAACTGGATGCTCATCGTAGGCGTCGTTGTCGGCGCGTTCGTGTTTTATCGGGCGGCGGTACTCTCGGAACAGGGGGCGATCATGAGAGACCGCGTGCTACTGAGGCTTCCGGCGGCCGGAAAGATCGTAGGGAAGGCCGTGATTTCACGGTTTTCTCGCGTCTTATCGACGTTGATTTATGGCGGAGTGCCGATCTTGGAGTCGCTTAGGCTTTCGGGCATGGCCTCGGGCAATAGACTCATCCAGAGCGTGGCCGACGACGTAGCGACTCAAGTTCGGGACGGCGAGGCCCTCCACCACGCGATGTCTTCGACCGGCGCCTTTCCCCCGGTGCTGACCCACATGGTGGCGATCGGCGAAGAGACCGGGGACCTCCCCACAATGCTGTCGAGGGTCGCCGACAGCTTAGATTTTGAGGTCGATACAGGCGTCCGGCGGATGACGGCCATGTTCGAGCCGCTCATCGTCGTCGTCATGGGCGTATTCGTCGGATTTGTGGTGCTTTCGGTCATGCTTCCGATCTTCGAAGCGCAGAATTTGGTGAAATAATCTGGGAGAGTTGGAGTAAATAACGAACCATGAAATGGAACAATCGTATGCAACAAAACGGGCGGAAGAGGGGCTTTACTCTCATTGAATTGCTCGTCGTGATCTTGATTCTGGCCATTTTGGCGGCGATGATCGTACCGAGGTACTTTACGCGCGTGGACGAAGCCAAGAGGTCACGGGCTTTGAGCGACATTCAGAACGTGAGCAAGCTGCTTCAGGTGTTTCGGACCGATACGGGCCGCTACCCCACGACGGAAGAGGGTCTCGAAGCGCTTCGATCTCAGCCCGCCGACGTGACCGATTGGCGAGGGCCTTATACGGTCAACCCAATCCCGAACGATCCTTGGGGCAGCCCCTACAACTATGAGTTCTTGGGCGATGACACGTTCGCCCTTTACTCGTTTGGCGCGGACGGCGTCGAAGGCGGCGAAGGCAACGACGCCGACATCATCGAAGGCATTGACTAGGCGCGGATTCACGTACATCGAAATGTCGATCGTCGTCGTGTTGCTTGCGCTACTGGCGACGGCGCTCGTGGTGCGGATGACCGCGGTTCGAGCGGGCGAGGATTGGCGGTCGTTCAAGATGAAGTTCGAGGCGCTCACGAGACGCGTTCGGGAGCACGCGATCGAGACCGCCTCGACCCTCACGCTTCGGTATGAAGACGCCGACCGGCGGATCGTGGCGGAACTTGGGGAGGGCGATACGCGCAACTGGTTCGTGGAGCTGCCCGAGGCCGTCGATGCCACGAGGTTCGTCCACCGATTCGCAGACACGGCAGGTTCGGAGTGGATTGCCGAGTTCTACGGCGACGGTTCTGCGACGCCTAGCGGGATCGAATTTGACACCGGATATGGGGGGGTCGAATCGATCGAGATCGACCCCAACCGCGGATTGGGTAAGTTCGTCGCGGGCGCACTGCCCGACCGGACCGCCGAAAGGTGGCAGGCGGGCGAACTCGAACAGAGGGTCGGGCCATGAGGACCCGGGGCTTTACGCTGGTCGAGTTGATCGTCACGCTCGCAGTCGTCGGGCTCGGCATCACCGCGGTGTTAGGCGCCTTGGGCGGGATGATTCGGTCGGACACGATCCTTCGGGAGCGAGAGACTCTTCAGCGACTCGCGATCCAGAAGCTGGAGGAATTGCGGTCGACGCGCGATTACCGCCTCTCCGCGCTTTCCGGAGACCTCGAAGACTACGGGTTTCCCACCTACGAGTGGAGCGCGCAAGTCGATCCCACCGGGGTTGAGAACCTTGAAGCCCTTACGGTGACCATCGTTGCCTCCCCAGGAGGGAAGCAGATGGAAGAGGTGGCCTATGCTCTAATTTATGAACCCCCCGTCGATGCGGGAACCGGGGAGGGTGGACCTTGACTGTGGGCAGGCTCAGTAGAGGCGTCACGCTGATCGAACTGATCGTATCGGTGGCGATCATGGCGATCCTCGCGGCCGGGCTCGTCCAGACCTTTCGCACCGCCTTGGTGGTTCAGGAGCAGGTGATTCCCGCGCAGGAAGAGAGAGCGCGGATCGAGCGGTTCGACGACGAACTCCGGAAGCTGATCGGCAGCTGCTTCTTGAGCGCGGACAGCGTCGTAAGCCCCAGCTACTTCATCGCCTTCTCTTCGGGTTCGGCTTCCGAGCTTTCCGACCTCGGCGACCTGCCCGACATGCTCATTTTCACTTCAACGGGCCTCCAACCGAACGGCGCTTTCATCGGCGCGCAAGGCGACTTCGAGACGCTCAACGAGCAGTACGGCCCTCAAGGAGGGCTCGCCGAAATCTCGCTGCAGACGACTCCCGTGGGTGAGGCGCCCGACGTTTCGGGGCTTTTTGTCCGCGAGCAACGCCCCTCCGATGGCGACCCCTATCAGGGCGGATGGGAGCGCGTCATGAACGAGGACGTCAGCGCGATGGTGTTCGAGTTTTGGGACGGGACGACGTGGACGCCCTATTGGGACACCACGGCGATGGACCCTCCTCGCTTGCCTGCGTCTGTTCGAATCACGTATGTGTTGAGCCAGCGACCGACCGAGCGTAGGGTGCTGGTCATTCGGCTGCCGGCCAGCGACGTTACGCCTGAGAACCCTGCCGGACTCGGAGGTACGACGCAGCCATGAGGAGGGTTCGAAGAACTCAGCGCGGCGGTGGGCTCGTGTTGGGGCTCGTCGTCTTGACCGGTCTCATCACCCTAGCCGTGGCGTTCAGCGTCCGCGAGCACGCCGAGATGCGTTCGATCCGCAACCGCATCGAGGGTCGGCGGGCCGAATTGCTTGCCGATGCCGGAATCCAATACGCGCTGGGGGTTCTCGCCGACCCCACGATCGACCCGACGCTGATTTCGACCGCCGACGCTTGGTATACGTCCGGCGAGGTGGGCGATCAGCGATTCCTCGTGGGAAGGGGCGCGTTTCGGTTTGAAATCGTGGACGCCTGCAGTTTCATCAACCTCAACACCGCGGCCGAAGAGCAGCTTTACCGGCTCCCACTCACTTCGGAGCAGATCGACAGCCTGTTGGACTGGCGTTCCGGCGACCTGAATGCCCGTCCGGAGGGAGCGAAAGACGAGTACTACAACAGCTTGGCCAACCCCTACAACGCCGCCTTGAGGCCGATGGACACGGTCGACGAAGTGCTTCTGGTCAAGGGTTTCACGCCGCAGACGCTGTATTCGATCCCGCAGGAAGTTGTGACGAGTCAGTATCTCGTGCAAGGGGGACCCGAAGAGCAGCCGCTAATGATTCAGCTTGCCACGGTCGATTCTCGGTCGCCGATCGGTACTCGGCCTGATGGCCAAGCTAGGCTCGACTTGAACGCCGCTTCGGCTCAACAACTCGCTCAGGTCGGCGTCTCACAAGGAATCGCGCAAGCCATCGTCCAGCGAAGGAACCAGGTGGGAACGTTCACCGGCTTCGGCGATGTATTACTTCTGCCTGGAATGAACATCAACGACGCGGCCGCCATTCTCGACAATTGCCGCGTCGGCGAAGCCACAACCCAAGTGGGAAGAATCAACGTGAATACAGCATCGGAAGCCGTTTTGAACTCGATCCCAGGCTTTACTCCCGATATTTCGTCTGCGATGGCTTCTCGTCAGCAGAGCGGAGGGCTCCAGACTCTGGGAGAGCTAACGACGATCCCTGGACTCACCCCTGAGGTCCTCGCGAGCAGCATCGACTTGCTGACGCTGGGTTCTCAGACGTTCGTGGTGAGGGTGATCGGGCAATTCGGATCGAGGGAGACGGCTCTCGAAGCCGTAGTCGAGATCGTGGAAGGACAGCCGGTACTGAGAAAGGTGCGGAAACCTGCGCTGCCCGACGTGTACACGCTCTGGCGTTGGAATCGCGCTCCGACCGCAGACGTGAGCGTTTGGGGGAACTCATGAGCAAGCCCAAGGCAGCCTTGCCCGTCGTCCGCTGGACCGCATCGGCGGAGATCACCTTTTATGACCCCGCGGTGGGCGCGACTCGGGACTTTCGGTCCCTCAAGCAGGCCGCGCAGGCGCTCGATTCGCGCGCGGTCGTGGCTTGTCTCTCACGTCGCACCGCCTTCATTCGGTCGCTGCGAGTGCCCAACATCTCGCCTCAAGAAGTCGAACGGATGCTGTCGGTTCAGATCGGGCAACTGTTTCCGATCAAGGCTGAAGAGCTTGCGTTCGGGTTCCGACTGACGAACGACGTGACCCCCGAAGGCAGGCTGGCCATTGTGGACGCCGTTCCTCTGGCGACGCTGCGAATGGTGTTTGCCGATTTCGCCGAAGCTGGGCTCCGAGTTGAACACGTAGTTCCGGCGGCGTTTGGCTCCGCCCTGATGGCGCAGAAGCTGGGAGCGATGACCTGTGCGGTCGTCGAAGTCGCGCCTGAGGGGTTGGCCATCGACATCATCGACAACGGCGAACTCGTCTACAGCCGAATCGCGCCCGCAACCGAGGACGCCGAGACGATCGAAACCGAGATTGCGCGAACGTTCGGCATTTCCGGCGTCCAACCCGCCGACGTGATCGTCGCCGGCAATCTCGACTTGCCGAGCGCGCAGTTCCGGCCCGGCGAAAGCACCTTAGCCCTGCTTGCGGGCGCCGACATCGACCGCTTGGGGGTCAAGCTGGAGTTGCCCGAGGAGTCGCGGAAGCGCAAGCAGCAAAAGGAGGTTGCGAAGACTCGACTTGCCGTACTCGGGCTTGCAGCTGCGCTGCTCCTTTGCGCGTGGGTGGGGCTCGACTACAGCGATATGAGGGCTGTGGCGAAGAAATCCGATTCGGCGTGGAACTCGAAGACGGCTCGCCTCAAGCGGCAGCGGGATACGCTTCAGAACGGGCTCAACGAGATGCAGCGGATGGCAACACCGATCTCACGATCGTTCGAACCTGCCCAAACCGCCTCCGACGTCCTTACGGTCGTGGGGCAGGGGACGCCCGACGACCTGTGGCTCACAGGGTTTTCGTTTGAGAGGGGCAAGCCGGTGACGATTCGGGGAACGTCCAAGGCCAACGAGTCGATCTCCGCATTCCTCGAATATCTCTCGGCGCAAGATCGGTTCCGCGATGTCAAGCTGGTCTTCGCCAACAACGGCGTGATCGCAGACACGCCCGTCGTCAACTTCTCCATCACGTTTCATGCCGTGGGCAACATTCCGATTTCGGAAGCTCAGAAGAAGGGGGTGAAGGCGTGAGTCTGAAGAACCTCGCTCACCTTTCGGGCGCGAGCGCGATCCTCGCCTTGGCGATCCTCATCGGGGTCGCCGCGGTGGGGTTTGACCTCTTCTGGCCCGAGCCCGCGCCCGCGAAATCGAAGCTCCAGCGCGCCAAGGAGGAAGCCGAACTGGAAGCAAGCCTTAAGGACCTTCGGGGGCGCCAGGCTCAAGCGAAGGGCCTCATCGCCACCTACGCTTGGGAAGGCGACCCCAGAAAGGTGAGCGCGGACGCTCTCGCTTCGGCGACCGAGATCGCCCAGGAGTGTGGAGTTAAACTGGCCACGTTTCGTCCTCAACGACCCGGCGAAGCCGAAGGAGTGGTCACCCTCGCCTACACGATGTCGCTCGAAGGACCGTTCCCCAACGTCCACGAGTTTCTCAGGCGGCTGGAAACCAAGCCTTCTCGCCTGTCGGTAGTTAGGGTGCAACTGGCGAGCGCCGATGGGTCTTCGGACAAAGTCAACGCGACCGTCGAGGCACGAGCGTATCAAAGCTCGAAGCCCGTCCGCTCGACCGAGGGGCCATTGGCGAACAACCAAGCGGCCAGCGCGGGAACTGGGAGCCTTGCGGAGCAGCGATAAATGGCACAAATGAACCGAAAACTTATCTATGGTGGGCTGGGCATTGTCGTTGTGGCGGCGTGGGTAATGACCTCGTCGGAGCCCACGGCTGGCCAGAAGTCGCGGTCGATTCCGCGGCCGAAGGCAGCCAAGGCCGCTGGGTTCACCGAAGAGGACTACAGCGCGAAGTTCGACCGACTGAACGAGCCCCCTCGGGACGCGTTTATGCCTGTGGTGGCGCGTTCGGGCGGGTCCGCCATCGGGCCGAACGTCGTACCCGCAGAATTCGCGGGCGGCGAGGTCGATTGGGTGTTTACGGGCCGGTTCGTCGAGGACGGAGTTCCGAGAGCGCTTGTGGAAAACAAATCGAGCGGCGAGTGGGTGTTTTTGGGCGCAGGGCAGAGTTGGAAGTCCTGCTCCGTGCAGTCGATTGGACCAGATTCGCTGACACTTCAAGGGAGGTCAGGCCGAACGGCGACGCTGACTCCCGTAACAGAGTACGAGGAACTGACCCCGAGCGGTTCGGGGGCTTTGCGTCCTTTCGCTCCACCGGTATCTGGGGAGATTGGGGGAGGAATTGCGCTCAGGCCTGAGCCAACGGGTAACGATTTTAGCAACAACAACCGTAGGATGGATCAAGATGCGAACGAAGAAGAGTAGGTGGACGTGGATCGCGATTCTCGCGCTGGTTTCAGCGCTGAGTTTCGCTCAGTTCGACTTCGGCGGAGGGACGCAGGGCGGCTCTTCGAAGCCTTGGGAATCGTTCAAGCTCGACGCTACTAAGCGAATCACGCTGGACTTCAAGAACGCGAACGTCGATGCCGTGATCGCGGCCCTGACCAAGGCGTCAGGCGTCACGATCGTCAAGGACCCTCAGCTTACGGGCCCCATCACGGTCACCAGCGCCAAACCGGCCACATTGAACGAGGCATTCGAGATTCTGAACGCGGTCGTCAGCCTGAAGGGCTTCGACATGCGAAAAGAAGGTTCGCTCCTCATCATCCGAAAGCGCGACACCCGGGGGCAAGACAATCGGGGTCGAGGCGGCAACCCGTTTGAGGGCATGGACATGGGCGCGATTCAGTCGATGCTCTCGGGCAGCCAAACCAACCTCAAGGTGTATCCGCTCAAGTACGCCAACGCCAGCCAGGTATCGAGAGTCGTGAACGAAGTGTTCGCGACGGTGCAAGACCCGATGCAGCAACTCATGCAGATGTTTGGTGGCGGCGGCACCCAAATGAACCGGGGCGGGTTTCAGGGCCGCAACACCCGAGGCGGTTTCCAGAGCTTTGGGAGGGGCGGATCGGTGGTGCGGGCCTCGAGCGACGACTACACCAACTCCGTGATCGTCAACGCGCCTTCGTCCGAGCAACGCCAGGTCGGTTCGCTCATCGAGGAATTGGACAAGCAGAGCGACCTGCCGATGACTCCCAAGGTCTACCGTCTTGAGTTTGCGATCGCCGCAGAGATCGCCCCCGCAGTTCAAAACGTACTGACCGCCACCGCGCCAACCGGCCGTGGGGGAATCGGGACCGCCAACGTGCCGTTCGAGCAGCGGATTCAGCAGGCGATGCGATTTGGTTCACCGCAAGCCTCGTTTGGGACCGTTGTGACCGACGCTCGAACGAACTCGATCATCGTCACGGCCACCGAGGAGAACCACGCGCTGGTCGGGAACGTCATCAAGGAGTTGGATACCGAGGTCAAGCTGGAGTCCTCGACATTCGTGGTCTCGCTGGCCAATGCACGGGCTGACGACGTCGCCGGGCTGCTGAGCCAGGCCTTTGGAACGCGCAACACGGGTAACAACGTCAACCGTAACAACCAGTTCGGGCGTACGGGAACGACTCAGTCCGGCAACCGGAATAACCAAAACAATCGGCAGCCGGGCGGCCAGAACACGGGCGGCGGCCGAAGCTTTGAGGAAGAATACGACCCGGACCGCGAACTGGGCTTGCTCCTCGAGGACCCGAACGCCAACGCGGGCGAACTCATGACGCAAGTCATGATTCAACAGGGCGGCCGCTTTGGTACGTTCGGCGGGCAGCAACAGGGCACTTCCGCGCCTCAAGGTCGGGACGACCAAGGCCGCATCGTCAACACTCGCGACCTCACCGGCCAAATCACAATCATCCCGGACCTCAACACGAACAGCCTGATCGTGGTGACCTCGCCGGACAACGTGGACCTCGTCCGATCGATCCTCGAACAGCTCGACAAGATTCCCGAGCAAGTGATGATCGAGACCATCATCGTCGAGGCGACGCTGGACTCGTCTTCGAAGCTTGGCGTGGAGTGGAACCTCACAGATACTCCCGCTTTCCGCGATCCTGGAACGACTCAAACCGGGGGCACGGGCTTCGGGCTCTCCACCGCAACGCCGGCGTTGCAAGGCTTTCGGTACACGATCACCGGCGGGAAGCTCACGGCCTTCATGAACGCGCTGCAGACCGATCAGAAGTTCCGCGTGCTCTCGACCCCCCGAATTTTCACATCGAATAACTCCGAAGCCGTCATCAACATCAGCCAGCGGGTGCCCTACGTGCTCAGTTCACGTGAGGACGTCAACGGCAACCTCACGTTCACCTACGCGTTCCAGGACGTGGGGATCGTCCTGACCGTCACCCCGCGGATTACCGCCAACGGATACGTCACGATGGTGATCGACCAGACGGCCAACGACCTCCAGGGGTTCACGAGCTTCAACGCGCCCATCATCAATCAGCGGCAGGCGAACACGGTCGTCTCAGTTCGCGACAGCGAGACCATCATTCTCGGCGGCATTATTCGCAACACAGTGTCGTCGACAGTCAAGAAGGTGCCGCTTCTGGGCGATATCCCCGTTCTCGGCAACCTGTTCCGATCGACGGACAAGCAGGACGTCAAGACCGAACTGCTCGTCTTCTTGACCCCGCGAGTCGTAAAGGGTGACGAGGACGCTCGGAAGCTCCGCGAAGAGGGGCAGGGCAAGCTCTCAGAAGAGTCGCAGAAAGCCGTCAACGGCGCGATCCCGCCGAGCAAGCAGACGACGACCACAGGGCACGGCGGCGCGACTCCTCCCCCCGGTGGCGGACGCTAAACGAATTCCCCTCCCTAAGCGGGGGATGCGAGACAAGTAGGAGATGACGACGATGAACTGGAAACGATCAGTGATTGCCATTCTGGCGGTGAGCGCTTTGGCGGCAGCAGCTGCGCTTGCGCCAGCCCAAGGCGGCGGTCAGGGCCGAGGGGGCTTCGGTGGACAGCGAGGGTTTGGAGGTCAATTCGGCGGTTCGGACACGAGCGGCCTCGGACTCCTGAATCGAGACGACGTCCAACGGGACCTCAATCTCACGCCCGACCAAAAGAGCAAGTTGCAGGCGCTGCAAGAGAAGTCTCGGGAAGAGATTCGAGCCGCCATGCAGGACATGATGGGAGGGGGCGGTCCTCCCGATCGGCAAGAGATGCAGGCGATGATGGAGAAGTACCAAGCCGCTCAGAAGAAGGAGGTCGACAAGATTCTCACTCCTGAGCAGTCGAAGCGACTTTTCGAGATTCGCGTTCAACTCGCCGGCAACCGAGCGGTCACGATGCCCGACGTGCAAAAGGAACTCGGCATCAGCGATCAGCAGAAGGCTAAAATCGCCGACTTACAGGCCAAGCAGGCCGAGGCGAATCAGAGCCTGTTCCAAGAGATGCGCGATGGCGGAATGGACCGCGATCAACTCCGAGAGAGGATGCAGAAGAACAACGAGGTTCTCGATGCGGAACTGGGCAAGGTGCTCACCGACGGGCAGCGAGCCAAGCTCAAAGAGATGGCCGGGAAGCCGTTCAAGGCCGATCCGCCAGTCGATCGGTAATTCGGTCCCAGCCTTACTACAAGCTACCGAGGCCGCTCAGATACTCTCTGGGCGGCCTTGGTGCTGGTGGGGAGGCTGGCGGCGCGGGCACCTAAGCTACCGAAGTCGGATGGACTCTGCCGTGCTGCGAAGGTCTTCATGCGGCCGGGGACCCATAATCATCAGGCTGTAACCCCGATCCTGCCATGCAACGAAGTTGAGCGTATCGATCTGGCCCGACTGATAGCCGCTGTAGCCCAGCATCGGTTCGCCGCCTTCGAGCCTTCCCGCGCCTCGAACGACCACGAGAGCGAGATTCCCCTCACGGTCCGAAAGCTGAATCATGGCCACGGGATGCTCCCGGTAGTGCCCCTCGGCGTAAGCCATGACCTTGAGGCTGCCAGTATCGAGCGTTACGGGGGAGCTCTTCACCCATGTGCTCATGTCTTGGGGCTGCCCCTGGCTCGAGGAATACTGCGGAGCTAAACCCGCCACCATCCGAGCCACATCGCCTGTGCGGAGAGCTTGGGGGTTGACGGTGCGATTGTAGATCGCGGTCGAGACGAGGGCCACCACGAAAAGGCCGCTCAACGCCCACGAGAACCTGCCCACAAACGACTCGGCGCGGTGCGTCTTGTCGATTTCATCGAGCCGACCTCGGCACTTCTTCCAAGCGTCCGAAACCTCGGCCTGGACCGCTTTCGATGCGAGCGTTTCCTTGACCGTCCGGACAGATCGGTACTCGGAGGCCGCCGCAGGCGAGCCCTCGACCGCCTTTCGGGCTTCAGCCTCTGATTCGGCGTCCAGTTCGTTATCAGCCAATGCGTGGATTTCGAGCCAATCGCTCATTCAATCGTTCCTTCTTTCAAATAACCTTCTTTTCGCGCATAAGATTCCAGTTCGCGCCTCAGAATCGCCCTTCCTCGCGCAAGTCGGGACCTAACGGTCCCAATCGGCACTCCGGTAGCGTCGGCGATCTCTTGGTACGTCAGTCCTTCGATGTCGCTCAACACCACCGCCATTCGGAAGTCCTCGGGCACGTTGCCGAGCGCCGCCTCGACCTCCTCTCCTACGAGTTGGTCGAACAACTCCCGGTCTGGCTCAAGGCCCTCCGGCGCCATAGGCTCGTAAATGCCGTCTTCTTCGAGCGATGCCGTCGAAGGCGTCCGTTGCTTCTGGCGATACCGATTGATAAATAGGTTCGTCAGAATCCGAAGAATCCAAGCCTTGAAATTAGCGCCGTCGAACCTCTCGAACGCCTCGTACGCCCGTACGATGGCTTCTTGCGTTAGGTCTTCGGCCTCCTCGCGCGAACGAGTCAATCGCAAAGCGGTTCCGAAAAGTGACGAGAACACCCGCTCCGCTTCGCGCTCGAAGGCTTCCCTGTGGTTGCGCCTGCCCCGGAGCATGAATTGGGCGGAGTGTACCTGCCGGTCTATCCAACAACTCGAATCGCCCTTGGGTTCCTGGACTTTGTCAAACTTCCCTGCTTTCGGCGTGGGCGGGTGGGCAGCGCGGCGAAAAGCTGTCAAATATGCCTAAGGGCGCCTTTCTTGGGGGCCAAGGGCGGGGCGACTACGGCCTATCGGGGAAGAACCAGATGCTGTTGTCGGTCGGATTGACGATCAGGGTCCCATTCTGGAAGAGGCGGTTGACCGCATTGCCAGTGTTCGGCGGCGCTCCCAAGAACCCGAAAAGCGTGCTCATCTCCGGCGAAACCACGCTGCCGCCTTCGAGCATCAGCTTGATGACCCAAGGGTCGGCGTGACGCACCTGCAGACGAATCGGTTGCGGCGGGGCCGTTGGGGGCGTTTGCGCCCAACTCCAAGCCGACAGAAGGCAAATCAGCGCCAAGATCGACGTTCTCACAACCTTTCTGACGCGCATTGTTCCTTTCGCGTTTTGCCGGGTTCGAAGGACCGAGCTCGCGTCGGCGTTTCTCATCCGATGTTCTGGGGAGCGTGTCGAAGGTGATGCGCAAGGTCGAACACGAGTTTCAGTTCCTCGTCTCCGATTCGATCGCGGATTTCCGAGTCTTCCCAGACGGACGTTCGGAAGTCCACGCCATCCCATGCGCGCGCGGCGTGCTGCTGTGCCTTCTTATAGGCATCTTCACGCGATAAACCTGCGCGAATCAATGCGACCATCAGGTGCTCGCTGAAGACCAAATCACCCATCTTCCTCAGGTTGGCGTCCATGTTCTCAGGCAAAACCACCAGTCCATCGAGGATTCGTGAGAGCCGCACGAGCATGAAGTGAATAAGTTGAAACGTATCAGGCAGTACAATCCGTTCGAGCGAGCTATTCGAAAGGTCGCGCTCATGCCACGTCATCACGGACTCGAGCATCGCGTGGGCGTTGCCGCGAACCACTCGTGCCAACCCGCAAAGAGTCTCCGAGTTCCACGGATTCCTCTTGTGCGGCATCGCGCTCGAGCCCGTTTGACCTTTGGCAAACTCTTCCTGGACCTCGAGGATCTCCGTGCGTTGAAGGTTACGGAGTTCGGTGGCGATGCGTTCGACGCTGCCGGCCATAACCGCCAACGCGCAAAGGAGGTTCGCATGGCGGTCACGCGCGACGATCTGCGTGCTGTTAGGGTCAGGTTGAAGCCCCAAACCTTTGCAAATCCTGAATTCCATCGCCGGAGAGACATGGGCGTGAATCCCGACAGCGCCAGAGACTTTGCCGACGGCGATTTCGCCCTTCGCCGCTTCGACCCGATTGCGGGAGCGATCTAACTCTTTGCTCCAACCTTGCAGTTTATGTCCGAACGTAATCGGTTCGGCGTGGATACCGTGCGTGCGGCCGATGCAGGGTACGCCTCCGTGTTGGTTGAATAAGTTCAAAATCGAAACTTGAACGTTTGCGAGGGAGTTCTGAACGAGGTCGCAAGAATCCCGGAGCATCATCCCGAGCGCGGAGTCGATCACGTCGTAGCTCGTGATCCCAAAGTGAATCCACCGAGCAGCGGGTTGGCCCACGTTCTCGCTGACGTTTCGCACGAAAGCCATCAGGTCGTGCCGGGTCTCCTTCTCCAGTTCGTCACATCTCGCCAGCGAAAAAGAAGCGCGAGATCGAATCTGGTCCAGTTCGTCGCGGGGGATTACGCCTTCTTCGGCCCAAGCTTCGCACACGGCGATTTCGACCTCGAGCCAGCGGCTGTACTTGGACTCGCGGGACCAAATCGCGGTCATTTCGGGCGTGCAGTATCGCTCGATCATGGGAGGGCTTGATCGTACCTTGCTCGGCGATCAGTTGCCGATGTCGGGGCGGAACCAGGCGCCCTCGAATCTCACTTGCTCGGCAGCTCGGTAGGCGGCGCTTCGTGCGGCGGGGAGGTCGGGACCAAGCCCAGTGGCCCCCATCACCCTCCCCCCGGCGGTCACCCAGCGCCCCTCGCTGACGGCGGTGCCGGCGTGGAAGAGGAGGGCATCGTCGGCTACCGGTCCGACTTCGATGGGGAGGCCCTTTTCGATCGCGCCGGGATAGCCCCGCGAGGCAACGATTACGGTAACGCAAGCGAGATCGCGCACGGCTATCGGCTGCGGAGGACGCCCCAGGGCAACGCCAAGAAGCGAATCTGCGAATCCGTCGCCCAACCTGGGCATGACGCTCTGGGTTTCCGGGTCGCCGAAACGCACGTTGTACTCCAGGCAGAACGGCTCGCCCTCCACGACCATCAGCCCTGCAAAGAGGGCTCCGCGGTAGTCGATTCCGCGATTCCTTAGCCCGGTAAGAAGCGGAGCGATCACCCGGCGTTCCGTCTCGTGGACGAGCCCATCGTCGACCCATTCGACCGGCGAATAGCTCCCCATTCCTCCCGTGTTCGGTCCGGCATCGCCCTCCCACGCACGCTTGTAGTCTTGAGCGAGCGGGAGGCTGACAAAACGCTCGCCTGAGCAAAGGCACATCAGGCTGAACTCGCGTCCGAAAAGGCGCTCTTCGAGCACGAGCTTCCGCCCGGCCTCGCCGAATTCACCTCGCACGAGGGCGCGATCGATCTCTTCGAGGGCCATTTCGAGGCTGTCGCAGACGGCAACCCCCTTACCGAGGGCAGGCCCGCTCACCTTTACAGCGAGCTGCCTTCCTTCGAGATAACTCTGTCGGGCGAACTCCCGCGCCTCGTCAGCTTCGGACACCGTAAGGTACCGTGCCGTAGGCACTCCCGCCGCCCGCATCAGCTCCTTCGAAAACGCCTTCGAGCCCTCGAGTTGCGCGCCAGCCGCATCGACCCCGAAGGTCGGGATTTCGTGCGTTCGGAGGGAGTCGGCCAGCCCAGCGATGAGTGGCGCCTCGGGTCCGACGACGACGAGGTCGGGAGATAGGTTCTTTGCAAGGGCCGTGAGATCGGCGATCGAAGGCGAAGCCAGGTGGCATTGGGCGCACTCGGCGATTCCGGGGTTGCCGGGGGACGCATGAACCTCAGCTTCCTGGGCAAGCTTCCAGGCGAGGGCGTGCTCGCGCCCCCCTGAACCGACGATCAGTATTCGCATATTGAAATCTTTCCGACCCCAGAGACTGTACCGCGAGCCTACAGCTTGATGTTGACGAACCGAGCGTAGGTGGCTTGGAATCCCAGCTTGACAAACCCCGTCGGGCCGTTTCGGTGTTTGGCGATGATGATGCTCGCAACTTCGGTGTGGTCCGCCTCGCGGCGCGCTTCATCGGGCGACTCCCGATCCTTGTAGTATTGCTCCCGATAGATCAAACCCACGACGTCGGCTTCCGCTTCGATCGAGCCGGACTCCCGCAGGTCGCTGAGTTGCGGCATCTTCTTGTCGCGCGATTCGACGCTTCGGTTGAGTTGGCTTAGGGCGATCACGGGCACCTTGAGTTCCTTCGCCATCGCCTTGAGCGAGCGGGCGATCTCGCTGATTTCTTGAACCCGGTTCTCGGTCTTGCGGTGATAGCGCATGAGCTGAAGGTAGTCCACCACGACCAACGAGAGCCCGTGTTCGCGCTGGAGTCTCCGGCACTTGGCGAGGGCGTCGAGCGGCGTGGTGTCGGAGGTCTCATCGACGTAGATGGGCAAGCTGTAGAGGTGTTCGCAAGCGTCGGCGAGCTGCTTGAGGGTGTTATCGTTGAGGTCGGTACGCCTCATGCTGTGCATTGAGATTCGGCTCAGCATAGAAACGAGCCGCTTGGCAAGCTGTTTGCCGCTCATTTCCAACGAAAAGAACGCTACGGAGCCCTTGCCCTGTTCGGCGGCGAGTTCCGCGACGTGAAGCGCCATGCTTAGGACGAGCGCGGTCTTTCCCATCGAGGGCCGCGCGGCGATGATGACGAAGTCGCCCGGATGAAACCCCTGGACCATTTCGTCGAGGTCATAAAATCCCGTTGTGATGCCGAGAGTCTCCGAGCCTGACTCCAAGATCAGGTCGAGGTCGTTCATCACGTCGGCAGCGAGGTTGGGCATCGGGATGAACTCCTTACCCATCTCCCGAATGCCCACTTGGTACACCTTTTGTTCGGCTAACTTGACCTTTTCCTCGACCGTTTCGTCCGGACCGCGGACCACCTTCACGATCTCGTGCCCCGCGGCTTCGAGTCTGCGGAGGGTGGCCGCCTCCCTGACCAGTCGAGCATACGTTTCGGCATTGGCGGGCGTCGGGACGAACTCCGCGACGGCGATCAGGTAGTCCTCCCCGCCGACCGCCTCCAACTTGCCCCGGCGGATCAACTCCTGTTTGACCGTGACCATGTCGATCGGCTTGTTGTCCATCTGCAACTGCCGCATCGCCACATAGATGTCGCGGTGAGCGGGGAAGTACCAGTCATCGTCGTCGACGAGCTTGAGGACGAGTTCGGCCGGACGCTCTCCAAACATCGCTGCTCCGAGAGCGCTCATCTCGGCCTCGACGCTATAAAGTGGGGCTGGTCCTTCGTGCAGTGCTTTCATGTCGGCTCGCTTGGGGTCTCAACCCCATTATAGCGAAAGTCTGTGCGCTGGACGAGAAGATTTTTGACAGACACTTTTCCCGTGGAAAACTGAAATGGCTTATCCACATGCTACGAGTCCGCAGCGGGCCGTTTGTTCACAGACGGTGGGGAAATCTCGCGCGATTTTAGGCGCGAAAATCGGTCGTTCTTCGGCCAAGAACCTGCCGCAGCAACCGAGAAAGCCGCTGCCAAACGGAAGCGGTTCGGGAAGGAACCAGCGCCCGTCTCGAAGGTCGAGGTCCTGGGGTTCTCGCTGCGGCGTTCAGGTGCGAGCTTAGGCCAGGGCACCGCTGGAGCAACCTGAGAAACGCGTCGACCACGTGAACTTGCGAGCGGATAAACTGCCCGCTCCATCCGCAGGTGACGCATTCGTCGTTCTGAAGCGCATTGAGGGTGTCGCAAAGCGGGCACCGCTTGAGGTGCTTCTGGACGGACTTCTTGTAAGTCTCGATTGCTTCGGGCGGCTCCAACTCGGAATACATAGCGTGCAACCTAATTGTCGGGTGATTCCCGGCAAACATCATATCGGCTGTATGAGGGCCTAGCCTCCGATGAGGACGGTAGGACATCCGGGCGGGATCACGAGCCCGCCGTGAGCCGTGGTACTGGTGACTCGCGCCGCGGGCTGGCCGCCGATGAGGACCGTGGTGCTTCCCATGACGATCGTGTCGGGAGGTCCGACGCAAGTTGCAAGGTCACCCACCCGCGCAGCGGGAAGGCCGCCGATCAGGACGGTGGGGCATCCGGGAGGCAAGATGGGCCCTCCCACATGAGGTTTGGGGCCGTCCGACATGGGACACGTATGCATGTCGGTAACTCTCGCTGCGGGAAAGCTCATCGGTTATCTCCGTCTTCGACCGGCTCCATCACCCATTGTAACGCACTCATCGTTCGTTTAGGGTCACGATACGCGAATTCCCAAGAACGCCTTGAGGAGGCTCCAACCCATCGACACGGACCGGGAGACGTTGGTGGCGAAGTCGGCTGCGCGTTGCAGCCACGATTGCCACCCTGCTGCTTCGCTCGATTTCTTCGGGCTCGGTTCGATGGACGGCCCCGTGCCTCGGAGTCGGACATCGAGCGTGGTGGTCAGTTGGCGCTGGGAAACCTTCTTGCTGGAGAGGTCCGTCACGTTGCCCTGAGCCTGCGTGACGACTCGAACTTGGGTCGCCATCCCCTTCTTGCGGTCGAAGTGAACTTCGCCTTGGCCGGTCAGCGTCGTTTCGACCTTCCGAATTGCCTCGGCTTCTGCGACGAGTTCCCCCGCCTCGTCTTCATAGGTGAGTGAGGTCTGCTGTACGGAAACGCCGAACTTCGCGGACGCGTCGTCCAGGGAATGGGTCTTGACCGTATACACCATGTCGTCCGGGCCGATCTTCCTCACGAACGTCCAACTCTTTCCGATTTCGACGCCCTCGGCCGGGAACTCGAGGGGAAGGTAGGTGATCTCCGGGAACCGCTTGGGGTCGAGTCCGGGGAGCCTCACGGGAAGCTGAACGTCGGGCGCGTCGTTGGCGAGAACCTTGCCGTACGGCGAGTGGCTGACCGTCGTCTTCGGGAAGAACGACTTGATGCTGTCCAGTCCGAAAGGAAGGGTCGCCCCATTGAAGACCGTCTTCACTTCGACGAGGTCGTTGTAGGCTCGCAGCCGGCCCTCAGAATCGGGGGGCAGGGCGCCGACTTCGATCCCCAGAAACAACTCCGCCGTGCCCTCGTTTCCACCCAAGACCGGGATGTATCCCTGCATCGAGACCTTCATCTCGTACACCACCGGTTTCTGGGCCGGAAAGTTGTACTGAATCGGCGTGAGCAGAGCGGCGAGAATCAGGCTGTACATCGTTTCAAACCCAAGAGGAGTTTACCGGCGGCCCATGGCTGCGAGGGTACAACATGGACGTATGCTTGTTCGCCCAGGTTTCAACGAAACCGCGCCCGAGGGCTCTCACGGAGCCAGGAGCGATTGGGGCCTGAGCGGCAGATACGAACGGACTTCCCCCTCGATCGCCACGGGAATCGTCAAGTTTTTCCGAGCCCAAGACCACGTACGGGGCGATGAATGTTGGATCGGCGAGCTATCGCCCCCTCATTTGCCGCTCAACTCGTGGGGCACGGCTGACCTCTCGGTGTGGGGACCCGAAGTCGCCCACCGGTTGCGGAGCGCCTTCTTTCATGAGGCGTTTCACCTGGGAAGAACTCCGTCGAGGCATCTCCTGCAGCTTCGGGATCGGTTCTTCGCAAACGGGACTGCTTACACGGTTTGGGACGGGCCAGGGAGGGTACGGCCGCTAGGGCAATGGGTTTCGGAAAGGGAACTGGTCCGCCCGGACGAGCTCAGGTCGATCGCGAGTCAACTTCTCGAGACCTTGCGAGCGGTTCATCGGAGCGGAGCGCTGCTCTTGGGCCTAGACTTCGAGACGGTCTGGATCACGGACGAAGGGACCTTGATCGTGTGCTCGTTCGGTCAAACAACTCAATGGCTGTGCGATGTGCTTGGGTCGGAGGGAGCGAAATATGCTCCTTCGTGCGTTGCGCCCGAGCAGCGAGTTCCTGGCTCCGTCCGGTCTGCCGCGACCGACGTATTCGGCCTTTGCTGCCTGCTTTATCGGCTGGGAATCGGCGTTGCTCCCCCCGAGCCCAAGCGGGGCGTGTCCGTGCCGGTGCCGAAAGTCGCGTTCGATTCGGCCGCGCATTTTTGGGGGGCTGTGCAACTTGGGCTCTCGCTTTTGCCGGAGGAGCGGCCGAACAGCGCGGAGAAGTGCGGTGAACTCCTCGCCCAAACGGGCGTCGCCGAACCCGTCCCCGAGGATCTGGAGAGCTTTGAGGAGCGTGCGCTCCGGCTGATGACGTTTCGCTTCGCGCGCCGGGAGTGCCCCTCCTGCGGCGGGGTTCTGGAACGCGCGTCGCCCCTTCCGCGCCTTACCTGTCCGGTTTGCCGCGAGTCGAAGATTCGCCTGAGGAGGTTCGACCCCGCTTCCTGTCCGGTTTGCCACGAGGGCCCGGTGAGAGAGTTCCAGAACGATTCGCCGATCAAGGTGTGCCCCCTGTGCCGTTCGGGCCTGCTGTCGTTTCGGCGGGGTCGGTGGTCGCTTCGGGTCGATGAAGCGCGGTGTGAGAGATGTCGGGCGAATTTCGACCTCTTTGGCGGGTGGCTCTCTCCCCATCCCGACGCCTCGTGCGAGCCGGCTCGCCCCGATTCCGAATGGCGCGAGTTCAGCGGCCGGTCCTTGCGGGTTCGGGTGTGCCTTGCCTGCCAGTCCCAGTTTGATTCGGAGCCCGACGGACGCTGGACTCTGATTGCGAGCCCCAAGCGGATGCCGGTCGCTTCGCAGTACGAGGAAGAGTGGCTCCGCGTGGCTTCTGGCCTATCTCCCGAATCGGGCAACGCGGTTTGTGAGAGCTGCCGGTCCGACTACTTCTTGCACGGGGGGATGCTCACTCTGATCGAAGCCCGGCGCGACTACTTCGGGTTCGCAAGGCACTACACGGGCCAAGCCGTACCGATCGAGCAACTCCCTTGGATCGGGGTCGGAAAGGTCAGTTCGGGGCCAGGGTTCGTGTGCTCGGATTGTGGTTCGGAGTTCGACGACGCCCCTGCGGGATTGCGGCTCGTGCAAACGACGAATCCGACGCTGCGCGAACGGACCGGCAAGGTCCTCGATCTCGAATCCTGGCACCGGACGGCCCAACGCCTGCCGATGAGAACCGAGGAGCGCGAGTTCGAAAGCGGATTCGACCGAGCGATGGTCGAGGCCTACGAACAGGGTCGCTTGCCGTTTGGGAAGGGCCGCCGGAAGAGGTTCCTTTGGAGGAGCCCATGCGTTCGGCTGGAACTGCGCGACGAGGAACTGCGGGCGCGGTCACGATGCCGTTTCGCCGTTACGCCTGACTACCTCGAAATTGGGACGGTTAGGCGAACCCGAATCCGAAGGGAAGAGATCGCAGGAGTGCGACTTTACGATGATTCGTCGCTTGTAATTGAGCGGATCGAAGGGAGCGCCGTCTACCTTCAGGTTCCGACGGTCGTGCTTGCGGCGAAGCTGCGATCTGGTCCAAGAGAGGCGAGGATCGGAGTTGCGAACCTAGCGAATCGACTTCGGACCTGGTTGGACGAAAAGCGCTTGGACGAGCCCATGCCCCGCGTGCTCCGCCCCTCAAAGCCAGAAGCGATCAGCCAGTGATTCTGTGGCGCAGGGGCAAGGCGGGCAGGCTGACCTGCTCCGCGGGGCCGGTGGTGACTCTGATGATTCGATCCAGAACGACCTTCACCGCACCCGCGAGCGGAAACGCCAGAATCATCCCAAGCAGTCCAAAGAGTGCCCCACCGCTGAGGACCACGAAGAAACTGACGATCGGGTTCAGGCCCACGGATTTCCCGACGACGCGCGGGTAGACCATCATGTCGTAAGTGCGGTCGAACGCGGCGTAAATGAGGGCGACGATTGCCGCCGCAGTCCAAGGCGACGCAATAGCGATTCCGACGATCGACTCCTTGCCGCTCAGTCCGGTCGCGAGGAAGAGGATTGCAAGCGAGGTCAACGCGCCAAGAAACGGGATCAGATAGATCGCCCCAAAGAGGATGCCCAGCAGCACCCCATAGGGCGCGCCTAGAATCGAAAGCACGATCGAAGCTCCCGTCATATACCCAAGGATCGCCAGCGTGACGCCCCGCAGATAGTTCTCGAAAACGCGCGCGATGTCGCGCAAGATGTCCAAGGTTTCGTCGCGGATTTGAGGCGGAATCCACAGCGCGCCGCGTCGCTTGAGCCGGTCGAGGTCGACGAGCATGTACCACACCAGCATCGGCGTGATCACCACGAAAATGATGTTGGTTGCGATGGCCGGGAGCGCCCCGAAAAGGCTCTGGAAGAAACGCTCGACGTACTCCGCGATCTCCTGTTGGTAGGGAAGGATGTACTCGTCGACGATGGCGCGCCGATTGGCGGGAAGTCCCATCCGGTCGAGATAGGGAGCGACTTCCGAGAGGATTTTATCCACGGCGGTGAGTTGCCCTTCGCCCTGTGCGCGGACGACGGGGTTCCACCGGATGTAGAAGCTCTGGTTGGGGTCGGAGGCGCCGATTTCATTGCTGAAGTTGGCGATTCCCGAGCGGAGGTTGGCGAGCTGATTGCTCACGACGGGAGTCAGCCACGCCCCAATCCCGATGAGCACCCCGAAAAAAGCGAGGAAAACGAGGCCGATCGCCAGCGAACGCGGGTAGCCCCTCATTCGGAGCTTCCGGACCGTGGGATCGAGGAGCACGCTAATGATAAGCGCCGCGGCAAAGGGCAACAAAATGCCCCGAACCATATACAAAAACGCGAGGGTGATCCCTACAAGGATCACCCAAATCGCTAATCGCCAACCTCCCAAGAACGGGGCTCCTAAGCGCCGACTTCTTCGCCAGCAGCGTGCTTAGAGCTCCGCTTGGCCTTCTGCTCGGCAATCCACTCTTCGGTCTTGGATTTGATCTCGCGGTACTTGTCGGCGATATCCTCTCTCATTTCCGAGCCTGCTTTCGGTGCGAACAGCATGCCCGCAGCTACGCCGATAATGGCGCCCAAACCGATGCCGGCAAGGAGATAGAGCATCGCGTTCTTGTCTTCATGGTCGCTCATTTGAATGAAACCTCCTTACTTTCTACTATAGCCGATTCGGGCGCGGAACACCAGACCCTTTCGGATTCGGTTGGCTCAAGCAGGGCCGACAATGCGCCCACCCACGAGTACTGACTTCCCCGCGTAAGCGACGGCAATCTGTCCCGGGGTGACGGCGCGAACCGGCTCGTCGAACTCGATGATAGGCTCGGCGCTCGGATGAAGGACGGCCTTTCGGACCTCCATGTTGTAGCGGATCTTTGCGTAAACGGTAACGGGCCGGCTTGGGACGTGTCCGCTCGGCCAAACCGGGTCGCCGAACTTCACTCTTCGCACTAGCAGGTCGTCGCCGGACCCCACGACGACGCGCCGCTGGTCCGGGTCGAGGTTGAGGACGTACAAAGGCCGTTCGCTCGCGACTCCGATACCGCGTCGTTGCCCGACGGTGAAGTTCGCGACTCCGGCATGCTGCCCCACGACCTGGCCCTGCGAATCAACGATCTCACCCTCGGCAAACGCTTCTTGGCGGTGCTTGCGAAGGAACTCGCGGTAGCCTCCGGCTTCGCTCACAAAGCAGATCTCCTGCGAATCGGGCTTGTCGGAGACGTGCAGCCCCAAAGAAAACGCCAACTCTCGCGCCTTTTCCTTAGACGAAAACTCGCCCATCGGAAATCTCGTCACGGCCATCTGTTCCTGGGTCAACATGTACAGGACATACGATTGATCCTTGGACTTTCCTCTCGCCCGCAGAAGGCGAAAGAGGCCGCTCTTGGCCGTCCGGCGAATTCGGGCGTAATGCCCCGTAACGAGCAGATCGCAATTTAGCTCCTTCATCTTCTGTAGAAGCAGATCGAACTTGATCGAACGGTTGCACTCGACGCAGGGGTTGGGTGTCAGGCCGCTCAGGTAGTCCTCGACGAACCGATCGATGACCGACGCCTTGAATTCGTCTCGGAAATTGATAACGTAGTGAGGAATCCCTATACGGTTCGCGACCCGTCGGGCGTCCTCGACGGCCCCAAGCGAGCAGCATCCCGAATGCCGAGGATCTGTTTGGCTTTCTTGCCAAATCTGCATCGTAACGCCGATCGCCTCAAAGCCTCGACGCACCATGAGAGCCGCGGCGACGCTGCTATCGACTCCGCCCGACATAGCGACAAGGACGCGCGGCTTAGGGGACATCGCCCTTTAGAATCGCCTGATACTCGGGAGCGCTCAGCGTGTTGATCAAATCGGCCGACGACACCGTTCGGGCCTTGAGGCCGTCCGCGAGAATGATGATCACGGGGGTGCTGATCAGTCCGAGTTTGTCGGCGAGCGCGCGGTCTCTGTACACTCGGCTGAACGCACCGCTTTCGGGGTCCCTCAGAATCTGGCGCGCCTTCTCGGCGTCCAGCCCGAAGTTTCGGATCAACGCAAAGTACACGTCGGTCTGCTTCGTTTGATCTTGCTGTAGCATCGAGGACTGCTCGGCGAACTGCCAAAAGAACCCATGCTCGCCCGCGTATTCGCTGAGAATGGCGGAGGTAAGAGCAGCCGGGTGGGACTCAAACAGCGGGAAGTGGCGGTACACGTGCTTGATCTTGCCGTTGCTTCGACGGACAAGGTCCTTAATCACCGGGTACAGCTTCATGCATTGGCCGCAGGTGAAGTCGGCAAACTCGACGATCGTAATCGGCGCGTCCTTCGATCCGTGAACATGGGCGTCCTCGGGAACGAGTTGCTCGTAGGAGTTGTCGCCAAGGACCGAGATGTCGACCGTGAGCTTCTCACTGCGGGTGAGCTTCACCGCCTCCCAGCCAAGGAACCCAAGCGCGAGCACCGCGCTGATCCCAAGAACCCCAAAGTCGATCGCAGATCCTCGGGCATCCTCGGGGGGACCGGACTGCCACAGGACGGCATGGAACAAGAAGAGCAGCGTCATCGTGATTGCCGACGCCATGCACCACGGGCAAAGCGACTTGATGACCGCGAGGGAGTGATATTGCAGGTAGAAGCTCACGAGCGCTCCTCCCAAAGTCAGGACGAAACCCGCGCGGGTGAGGGCCTTCCAACTCTCCCCAGAGCCCGTAAGGCGCAGGATCGTAAGACCCGTAACGGTCAAGTACGCCACAAGGCCATAAACTGCGACCGGGATATTGAACCACTTCGAGCTAGGATCGAGCGCGACCGCATCGCATCCTCCGCCGTAGATTCCGCACGGCAAAGGGCGTTCCAAGATGTGCCCCAAGCTCAGAACGCCGGCGACGAAAATCCCGGCGAACGATAGCACTAAGATGATTCGGTTGATCCAGACCGCTGTCACGGGGTGAATTATAGCTCCCAGGTGTCCAACGAACTCAGGACCGCGCAGGTTCCCAAGCCTGATCTCGCTCCGCGCCGAGCCTGAGTTGAACCGGGCGGGAGGTATTCTCATCAGGTACGCGATGCCTCAAGCACTCGTTCGAGCTTCCGACCTGCTTCTTCCAACCCGCGCAACTTCCGGGCGCGGCCAGTACTTCATTCAGACGTGGGGCTGCCAAATGAACGAAGAGGATAGCGTTCAGATGGCGCGTTATCTCGAAGAGGCCGGGTTCGCCCCCGCGCGAACGCTTCGGGATGCCCAAGTCGTGCTCCTCAACACCTGCTCGGTTCGCAGCAAGCCCGAGCAGAAGGCGTTTTCGATGCTGGGCGAAGTCGGGCTGTTGAAGCGTGAGAAGCCCGAACTCATTGTCGGCGTTTGCGGGTGCATGGCGCAACTCCGGAGCGATGAGATCAAGCGTCGCGCTCCGTTCGTTGATTTTGTGATTGGAACTGGGCAGATCGCATCCCTTCCTGGGCTCGTAGAGGAAGCCGCGCAGGCTCGGAAATTCCGGACTCGGCTCGGGCTGCCTGAGCGCAAGGGCGCCGTCGTAACGGACGTGCCGCGTCGTATCGCGCCCCCAACGGGCTCCTCCGCTGGTTGGGGAAAACTCAAGGCGTTCGTGCCGATCCAGTACGGATGCGACAAGTTCTGCACGTTTTGCATCGTCCCGACGACCCGGGGCCGGGAGCGGTCTCGGCCCACCGAGGACATCGTCGGGGAGGTTCGGCAACTCGCGCAGAGGGGCGCCAAAGAGGTCACGCTCTTGGGGCAGACTGTGAACAGTTACGGGAGGAATCTGGCCGAAGGGCGAGTCCCGTTCAGCAAGCTGTTGTGGCTTCTCGCGGGCATCTCGGGTTTGGAGAGGATTCGCTACACCTCGCCCTACCCCCGTGACTTCAAAGAAGACCTCATCGAGTGCATCCGCGAATGCCCGCAGGTGATGGAGCACGTTCATCTTCCCCTCCAATCCGGTGACGACGAGGTTCTGAAGGAGATGCGGCGGCAGTACACGCTGGGCTCGTTCGCGCAGATTCTCCAGAATTTGCGGGTGGCCGTGCCCGATCTCGGCGTCACTACCGACCTGATCGTGGGGTTTCCGGGAGAAACCGAAGAGATGTTTCGGCACACGATGGCCGCGGTCGAGAGATTTCAGTTCGACGGTGCTTTCATGTTCGCCTACAGCCCGCGCCCCGGAACTCCGGCAGCGGAAAGGGAGCAGGTTCCGGGACCCGTGAAGAAGCGGAGACTGCTCGAGCTCATTGAACTTCAGACTTCGATCACGCTTCGAAGAAACGAAAGTCGCGTCGGGAAGGTGCTTGAGGTGCTGGTCGAAGGGCCGAGCCGCAAGAACCCCACGAGGTTCGAAGGTTATTCGCGCGAGTTCACGATGGTCCATTTCCCTGGCGACCCTAAGCAAATCGGCCGCCTCGTTCGAGTCGAGGCGACCGCGGCGCATCTTTGGGGCGTTTCGGGCCGGATCGTCGAAGGAGCGTAGCCCTTGGGGCCGGCCGATCTCTCGCTGGGGGCGTCGATCTGAAGAGATGCTGCCCCGTGGGGGAGTTGTGCCGAAAACGGCAGATTTGCCTGCCCCTACCTAGGGGAATGTCCGCTATGATGGACGAAGACCCATGCTGACTTCCTTATTGCTAGCCGCTTGGGCTGCGTCCCGCGTGGATGAGCCCATCAGGCTGGGGGATAGGCTCTGCCACCCCCGGCGATTGATCGCCAAGTTCGCTTCGGCGGGCGACCTCAAGCGTTCCATCCCCAAGGGCGGGAAGGTGCTTGCTTGGTATCCGCAGATTTCGGTTGCCGTGGTTGAGACGCCGAAGGGCGCTCTGCAAGCCTCGCGAAAGTGGATGGCCGAACGGACGCGTGCGCAGTGGGTGGACTTCGACCGGGTGGCGCTTCCCGCCTACGAGCCGAACGACCCGATGTGGCCGGATATGTGGCACATGCGAGCGATCAAGGCGGACCTCGCTTGGGACCATTCGTTCGGAAGCGACGCCGTCACGGTAGCGGTGATCGATACCGGCGTCGATCTCACGCATGAGGACCTGTCGGCCAACGCTTGGGTGAACGGCGGCGAGATTCCCGGAAACGGGATCGACGACGACCTGAACGGCTATATCGACGATATCATTGGATACGACTTCGCTTACGGCGACCCCGACCCGGACGACGTGCATGGGCATGGAACGGCGTGCGCGGGGCTTGTGGCCGCCGTCCAAGACAATTCGCTCGGCGTGACGGGCGTCGCTCCACGAGCCAAGGTCATGGCGCTGAAGGCCGCCACGGACGCGGGCTACTTCTACGACTCGGCCAACATCGCCGCGTACCTGTACGCCGCCGACAATGGGGCGAACGTGCTTTCGATGAGCTACTTCTCCGATCTCGTGAGCCGGGCTGAGGGCGATGCGATCCGCTACTGCCGGCAAAACGGAGTTCTTCCCGTCGCCGCTGCAGGGAATTCGTCTTCCGTGTATCCATACTATCCCGCTGCCTACGACGACGTCTTGAGCGTAGCCGCTCTGAACACGAGCCTCAGGAAGGCGGGCTTCTCGAACCACGGGTATTGGGTCGATGTGGCCGCTCCGGGAACGAGTCTATGGACGACGACGGCAGGGGGAGGTTACACCTCCGGCTTTGGAGGGACGAGCGGTGCGTGTCCCCACGTAGCCGGCCTGGCGGCGCTGTTGTTGGGCGCGAAGCCCGGTTCGACTGCTGGCGAGGTGCGGGCGGCGATTGAAGATACCGCGATTCCGGTCAATCAAGGTTCTTATGGCGTGTACTGCAACTACGGCATCATCGACGCTGAGGCCGCCATGCTGTCGATTTTGGGGCCCCCGGCGCCTCCACGACCTCCGGAGGTTCGCGTCGTTTCGGGGCTGGGTTCCCAGATCGCCGACTTCCACTACGATACGGACGCGGTTATGACTTTCCGCTTGCACGGACGGGGACTCGATCGGGCGACTACGGCTTCGGTGAGGATCGGCGGGGTGGAATTGCCCATCGCGAATCGGCAGCGAGACTGGATCACCGCTGTGTATCTTCCACCCATCACGGGGCCGCTCAAGCTCTTTTTGGACGGCGAGGAAGCGTACTCGCTCACGATGCCGAACACCTTCACGATGGCTCACCCGTTGCTGGCCGCATCGACTCCGGAAGGCGGAGCTGCGTGCTGGGGCGGCTTCGCCGAGGCGCTGCTTGAGGACAGCCAATACGTTCGCGTTACGCGAAGAGACGACGGAAGGATCGTCCTGCATGGAGTGTTTCGACAGGTGCAGTTCGCTGCGCGTATGGACTTGCTGGTTCGGAGGCACTTCACGGGTACATCTGAGGGGACCGAGACGATTCAGCTTTACGACTGGAGTTCGGCTTCGTACCCCTATGGCAATTTCGTAACGATCCACAGCGGACCCGTCCCCACAGGGCCCACCACTTCCACGTTCAACCTCACCGACCCGATCCGATTCATGGACCCGGAACGAACGATCTATTTCCGGATTCTCACTTCAGACGACCTATCGGAAGGCGCGGAACTCAGACTGGACGTCGCTCGGATTGCGCTGAAGTAACCTCGCATTCGGCGATTCGCTGCGCTGAATTCTGCGTCCATAATAGAGCGCGGAGTCTTTGACGTATGAGCAAGAAGGAATTTGCAGCTTCGAGGCGGCAACTGTTGCAGGCGGCGGGTGGCGTTGCGGCGGCCGCCCTTCTACCCAAACCGCTTCGAGCGGGCGTCCACGTGCAAGGGAGCGACGAGATTCGTGTCGCGCTTGTGGGATGTGGCGGAAGAGGCAGCGGCGCGGCAGTCAACGCCGTGAGCGTTCAGCGCGGCCCGGTGAAGTTGGTCGCCATGGCCGACGTATTCGAGGATAGGCTCAACGACAGCTACAAGAACCTCTCCGGATCGATCGCATCGAAAATGGACGTTCCACCGGAGCGGCGGTTCTTGGGCTTCGACGCCTACAAGCGCGCGATGGACACCTTGCGGCCGGGAGACGTGGTGATTCTGACCACGCCGCCGGGCTTTCGGTGGGTGCATTATGAGTATGCGATCCAGAAGAAGCTCAACGTGTTCATGGAGAAGCCAGTGTCGGTCGATGGCCCGAGCAGCCGGAAGATGCTCGAGCTCAACGAGAAGGCGATCTCGGCGGGCCTAAAGGTGGGCGTCGGGCTGATGTCGCGCCACACGGTCGGGATGCAGGAACTTGCTCAGCGCATTCGCGAGGGCGCCATCGGCGAGATCATGCTGATGCGAGGGTACCGAATGCACGGCCCCGCCGCGTCGTCGCAATCGGTGCCGAAGCCCGACGGAATGTCTCACCTCGAATATCAGATTCGGAGGTTCCACAGTTTCCTCTGGGCGAGCGGGGGCTGTTATTCGGATTTCTACATCCACCACATCGACCACCTTTGCTGGATGAAGGGAGCGCTGCCGGTCAGGGCGCAAGGCGTAGGGGGCAGACATTATCGGGCCAACCCGGAGGGTCTACCTTTCGTCGATCAGAACTTCGACTCATACGCCGTTGAATACACGTTCGGAGACGGCAGCAAGTTCTTCTTTGAGGGACGGTGCATGAACGGCGCTCACGGCATCTACTCGTCCTACGTTCATGGAACGAAGGGCCTTGGAGTGGTGGCGCGTGCCGGCGACTTCGGAGGTCCGCAAGCGATTCACTCGAATCAAATCCTCGCGCCCGAATCGCTCGTTTGGCAGTCCACCGACCGTAGCAACCCGTACCAGAACGAATGGGAAGTCCTGGTGGGGAAGATCCGGGACAACGAGCCTCATAACGAGGTCAAGACCGGCGTCGAGACCTGCCTCGTAACCAACATGGGGCGGATGGCGGCTCACACCGGGCAAGAGATCACGTTCGAGCAGATGCTGAATTGCGAGCACGAATTCGGCCCGACGGTCGCCGAGCTCACCAGCGACTCGCCCTCGCCCCTGATGCCGGGGGCAGACGGCCGCTACCCGATTCCCCAGCCTGGAATCCTTAAGGACCGAGAGTATTGATGCTGACTCCTGTGCTCCTTTGCGCGCTCGGGCTCTTCCAAAGCGAAACCTACGTCGAGAAGCTCCCCCAATCGACCGTCGAGTTTAAGATGGTCGCGGTTCCGGGTGGGAAGGTGAAGATCGGCGAGGAGGAGGTCGAAGTGGTGCCGTTCTATATGGCGGCGACGGAAACGGCGTGGGAACTCTTCGACCAGTTCCTTTTGAGCGGCGAGCCCTCCCGGCCGTACGATCAGACTGACTTCGCCCCCGACGTGATCGCGCGCCCCAGCCGGAGCTACATTTTGCCCGACTTGGGTTGGGGGCACCAAGGCTATCCGGTCATCAACGTCTCGCATACGAACGTGGATATGTTCTGTCGGTGGCTGAGGAGCGTGACGGGAAAGAAATACCGTCTCCCGACGGAAGCCGAGTGGCAGTTGGCGGCCGAAAGCGGTTGGAAGGCGCCGCTCACCGCCGAACAAGCCGCTCAGCGGGAGTGGTTTGCGGGTAACAGCGAATACACCACGCATCCGGTGGGCAAGCTCAAATCGAACCCGTTGGGCCTTCATGACCTCCTTGGAAACGTTGGAGAGTGGGCGCTCGACCTGAAGGGAAAGCCTGTGCTTTGCGGGGGCGACATTATGTTCGAAGCCGCCGACCTGAAGCCCACTGTGCGCCGCTACTATTCGCCCGACTGGCAAATGACCGATCCCCAACTGCCGAAGTCGCGATGGTGGCTCGCCGACGGCTGGTTTGTCGGCTTCCGACTCGTTTGCGACCGCCCCTCCAAGTAGGTTGAGGTCAGTACTTGGGCAAGACCCAAGGCTTGCGATAGGGCCGACTGTACGCAAGGGTATCGCGGCCCGCCTTGCCTTCGAGGTCCATCTTCGCCTTGTTCCACCGCACGGGTTGGCCGGCTTGAAGGGCGACGTTCGAGAGGTGGCACACGATGGTAGTCTGCGCGACGGAACCCAAGTCAGCGCTTGGCTTGCCTCTGGACTTCACGCAATCGACCCACTCTCGCCAGTGGCTTCCCGGAGAAGTCGTGGACTCCTTCGGGAGTTCCTTGCCGTCCGGATCGAGGAGGGTCCATCCTCCGCGCCACACCCTCAGAGTTTTGCCCTCGGCGCTGATGAACTCGGTGCAGTGCCCCGGCTTGCCAGGGTGATCGCGCAGCACCGACCAAGTGAGGACGAAGTCGGGATCGCGGAACTTGTACAGGGTCTCGATGGTGTCCGGCGCGGTCCGGTCATCGCCCGCATAGGCCCACTGCCCGCCCCAAGTCGTGATCTCTTCGGGCATGACGAGGTCCTGGTCTTGGCTCATCCCGAGCAGAGCGATGTCGATCATGTGAACGCCCCAGTCGGTCGTCATGCCGCCGCCGGTGTTCGAAAACCAACGCCAGTTGTAGTGAACGTGGTTGGCTTTGTAGGGGATCATCTCGGCCGGTCCGGTCCAGAAATCGTAATCGAGGCTGCTCGGAACCTCAGCGACCTGTTGGTTCCCCGCGCGGAACCCGTCCGTGATCCATGCTCGGCAATGGACGATCTTCCCGAGCTTTCCTGACCGGATCGTATCGATGGCGTCGGTGAACTCTCGCGTGCTTCGTTGCCAAGTCCCGACCTGAACGACGCGCTTGTGTTTTTCGACGCATCGCGCCATCGCTACTGCCTCGACGACGTTGTGCGAGATCGGCTTCTCACAATAGGAGTCCTTTCCGGCCTCGCAGGCGTGAATCAGGTGCAGCGCGTGCCAATGGTCGGGGCTGCCGATGATTACGGCGTCGATGTCCTTGCGCTCGAGCATCTGGCGGTAGTCGCGGTAAACGGAGGGCCGTTTGCCGTACTTCTTGTTGACCTCGTTGAAGTCGCCGGGCATTCGGTTGTCGTCTACGTCGCAGATCGCGGCGACTTCGACGTCGTTGAACCCCATGAGCGTCCGCATGTTCGCCGCGCCCATTCCCGCGCACCCGATAAGGCCGAGAACCAGCTTGTCGTTTGCGCCCGCCTGCTTCGCGCGGGGCTCGATCCCAAGGTGAACCGCGAGCGACCGGGATCCCAAACCCGTCGCCAACGCTGCGACCCCAGCAGCTTGCCCGATGACCTTCCGACGAGAGATTCCAGTTTGCTTCTTGTTGTTTGACACGACCATCCTCCAAGCCGTACTTCGACGGCGTCCGCAACAGTCCTTCTTGAAGGTCTTCTACAACAGCCCTTGGAGCTTCCCCGTGCTGTCGCCCAGTTGCTCGACGTCCACGCCGACCTTGTCGAGCATGGACAAGAACAGGTTGTTGAGGGGCGTTCCCTGCCGGAATCGAACGTGGCGGCCGGGCTTGAGCTTCCCTGCGCCGCGGCCCGCGAGCAGGATCGGCAGGTCGTCGTGGTTGTGACGGTCGCCGTCGCCGATGCCCCCACCGTAGAGGAGCATCGTGTTGTCGAGGAGCGTGCCCTCAACTTCGCGGATCGATCGCATCCGGTTGAGGATGTAGGCGAGCTGCTCCACATGAAACCGGTCGATCTGCCGCTTCTTTTCGAGCTTTTCGGCCTGCTTCCCGTGATGTGAGATGTCGTGGTGCCCATCGGAAATGCCGATGTTGCGATAGTTCCTGTTCGAGCCCTCGTTGGCGAACATGAAGGTCGAAATGCGGGTGAGGTCGGCCTGAAAGGCAAGGATCATCATGTCTCCCATCAAGCGGACGTGCTCACCGTAATCGCTGGGGACTCCGGTCGGCTTCTGACCCATCTTAACGAGTTTGGCCTCGCTATCTTCCATGCGTTCGAGTCGGTTCTCGATGTCTCGCACGGAGGTGAAGTACTCTTCGATCTTCAGCTTATCGCGCGATCCGAGCTTCCGCTTCAATTCAGCGGCGTCTTCCGCGACGAGGTCCAGAATGCTGATCCGTTGCTTGCGGCGCTTTTGGAGGCTTTCGTCGGCCAGTTCGGAATCGCCGAAGAGCCTCTCAAAGACCATTCGAGGGTTGACCTCTTTGGGCATGGGAGTCGTCGGCGATCGCCAGGAGATGCTGGACGAGTAAGCGCAGCTATAACCGGAATCGCAATTGCCCGATACCGCGCCCCTCTCACAACCCAATTCGAGCGACGGCAAGCGCGTGCGCCCGCCGATGTGCTGGGAAGCGACTTGGTCGGCCGAGATGCCGTTTTGAATGTCCGAGCCGGCGGTTTTCTTGGGGTGTACGCCCGTCAGCCAAGCAGCGGACGATCGGGCGTGGTCTCCGGGGCCGTCTCCCAAGGCAAAAGCGTTACGTTGAGCAAGGCCAGTCAGGACCTGAAACTCCGATTTCAGCGGCTGGAGAGGCTCGAGCACCGTCGGCAACGTGTCGAGCGCTCCTTCCGTTGCGGGTGTCCAGTGCTCCATGTTGACGCCGTTGGGTACGAACAGAAACGCGATTCGGTTCGGCCGCTGTGCCGGCTTGAGCGATTGCGCGAGCGCCGAGAGGGGAAGCGCCCCTTCGAGCATCGGGAGCGCGAGAGCCGTTCCCATCCCTCGGAGCACCTGCCTGCGACTGATCGACCTTGCCATGACTTTATCTTATACGAAATCTTCCACAATCAGGACGCCGAAAAGCTATCTCTCGACGCGCTTGGTCAGGAAGGGCTCGCTCGTCACGAGGGCCGCGATCATGGCTTCGAGGGTGCCGCCGCCGTTTCGTGTCTCCCTTACGATCCGTTGGAGATAGGGGCGATCCTTGTCGGTCGCGCCCCTCCCCAGCGCGTAGGTCAAGACCTGCTGCGCCAGCGCGTGGACGAAATTGTCTTCCTCCTTCAGGAGCAGGTTCTTCAGGTCCGAGATCCCTCGTAGCTTCTCGCCCGAAGGCAGATCGCCGGACGCATCGACCGGAAACGGGCCGTCTTGGGTGCGCCAGCGTCCGATCAGGTCGTAGTTCTCGAACGAAAAGCCGATCGGGTCCATCTTGACGTGGCATACGGCGCAGGCAGGGTCTCGTCGATGCCGTTCGAGCCGGGCCTTGATGTTCTCCGAGGGAACCGTATCGAGATCGCCTTCGAGCGGAGCTAGCCCTGGCGGTGGCGGCGGAGGGGCTTCAGCCAAGATCGTCTCCAAGACCCACTTCCCGCGCTTGACGGGCGAGGTTCGGTTGGGGTTGGAGGTGACGGTCAGCACGGCGGCGGTCGTCAACAATCCCCCTCGTTGGGAACTTCCGATCGTCGTCCGCACGAATCCTCCCTTGCCGTCAAGGGTTCCCCCCGCGCGGCGATACTCGTTCTCGAGCCCGTAGAGCTTGGCCAGGTTCGCGTCCAGAAAGACGTAATTGGCCGAGAGGAATTCCCGAATCGGCCTGCGCTCGCGCAAGACGTATTGGAAGAGGCGTTTGGGTTCTTCGCGGATCGAAGCGAGCAGTTCTTCGTTCCATTCGGGCGCGAGGGTCGGGTCGGGCGAAGAGATGTCGAGACGCCGCAACGTCAGCCACTGCACGGCGAACTCGTCTGAAAGCGCCTCCGCCTTGGGGTCTTCCAACATCCGTTTGACCTGTGCGCGAAGTACAGTTGGGTCCGCGAGTTGGTCCTTCTTCGCCAGATCGAAAAGTTCCTCGTCGGGCATCGAGCTCCAGAGGAAGTAGGAAAGGCGCGAGGCGACTTCGTAGGACCCGAGCTTCCGAATCGACCCGGACCTAAGTCCAGGTGGATCTGGCTCGACGCGGAAGAGGAAATGCGGCGACACCAGCACCGCCTGCACTCCGAGGCGCAACGCCGCTTCGTAAGAGTCGCCTTCTGAGAGGGCCTGATCGACCAGACGCGCGATGCGCTCGACTTCTTGGGCCGAGACGGGTCGCCGGAAGGCACGTTCCATCAGCCTCCCCAGAGCAGCTCGGGCCTCGGCAGGAGCTTCGGATTTCGACGGCGTCCTGGGCACGAGCCACCGGTGCGCTTGCGAAGGGGGTTGGGTGGACGCGAGCGGACCGTAGAGTTCCACGTACCGGATCGCCAGATTGCGGTCGCGCTGAGCCGGGTCCTCGTGTCCGGGGTTGTAATAGTCGTTGATGAACGCCGCTGCGATCTGCCGCCTTCCCGCCTCGACCTGAACCGGCGCTTCGTAGACGATCTCGTTGCCGCGCGTGGCCGTCACACGAAACGCCTGCACTACCTTGCCGTCGACTGAGAGGGTCATGCGGCATGGTTCGGGACCCGCTTGCTGACCCCAGGCGGACGCGCGAATTCGGTAAGAGCCTGAAGCGGGAACCCGCACGAACGAGCCGACTTCCCCGTTGGTGGTGAGGAGCACCTCACCCGTGGGAAGGACGCGCTGGCCGCCCCCCGAGGGCAGGTCGCCAGCCTCGACTCGCAGCGCCACCGGTTCGCGCAATTCGATCACGGTCTCAGCCACCTTTTGCGCCGCGCCGAGATACCGCTCCAGAAGCAACGGTGACGTGGAGAGTACGTCGCCGATGTTCTCGAATCCGTATCCGACGTCGTCCGACGGGAAGTCGTCGGCGGGTCGGAGGTCGATCCCAAACAGGTCCCGGATCGTATTGTTGTATTCGGCCCGGTTGAGTCGCCGAAGCGTGACCCTGCCTGGGTCAGGGGTGTCTTCGGGCAACGACTTCAGCGCCGCGCGAAGCCACTCCTTCATTCGTTGGAGGTCTGCGGCGGGAGGGCGCACCAAACCCGAAGGAGGCATCGCGCCCGATTCCAGAACCGATTGCACCCTCGCCCACAGCGAGCGTCGGCCTGCGGCTTCGTCGCGAGTGCGGACGATGTCGAACCGGACCCCCTGCGGCGCTTCGGCGCCTTGGTGGCAGGGCAGGCAATGGGCCGTGAGGAAAGGAAGGGCGTCCTTATCGAAGCTCCGGGTCCCTTGAACTGACGCGAGGCCGTTCGCCATCACCCAACCGGTGATGCAGGGCGCAGCGGCGACGCCCGTCATCGCCCATCCGCGTAACAACCTTGGCTGGAAAGACACTTCGACTTCATTATACGAATCCATCCAGTTTGAGGGCGTCGGATAAACTCCATTTTATGCCGAACTCGATCACCCTGCCACGCGACTCGAACCAAGCTCTGGGAATCGGGCAATTCGCCCTCGACTTCCTCAAGGGGACGCTGGGACCGGGCCCGAGTGAACTTGCGCTCGAAAGGGTGCGGATGTTCCATACCGACGCGTTGCTGTGTGGCTTCAGCGCCCTCGCCATGGGCACGAACGCCCCGACCCTTCTGCGGACCGAAGCCTTCGAATACCCGGCAAAGGGCCGCGGCGCGACGGTTTTCGGGTCCGGAGCGCGTGTGCAGGCCGAGAAGGCGATTGCGGCCAACTCCGCCGCAGTGCGCGAGTGGGATTCCAACGGCACGAACTTCGGCTACCGCCCCGAACTGGGCCATGCGGCGGGTGAGTTCGGCCATAACGACTACTATCCCGTGGTGGTCGCCGCCTGCCAAGAGGGCGGGCTTGATGGGGCAACGGCCCTTCGAGCGATGCTGCTGCTCGATGAGATCAGGGGGCGATTGGCTGAGGTGTTCAGCCTGAAATCGTACAAGCTGGACCATGTCGTCCACGGCGCGATCGCCTCGGCCGCAACTTACGGAGCCTTGAGGGGCGCAACGGCGGACCAGATCGAGAGCGCGATCGGGATGTTCGTCGCCCACTACATTCCCTGGCGCGCGATCCGGGCCGGCAAGCAGCTTTCCGATTCGAAAGGGGCATCAGCCGCGATCTCGGCCGAGGCCGCCGTGCTCTGCGCCAAGCGAGCGATGAGGGGGTTCGTCGGTCCCCGCGACGTGTTTCGCAACCCGGAAGCGATCTTCCGGTTTTTCGAGCCCACGACTCAGGGTCCGGAGAGGTGGAGAGAGGCGGGCGACTCCCCGTTCGATCTCGTGCTCACCCATTCGGGAGACGACTTCGCCGTAAGGGGGATGCACTTTAAGTTAGGGCTGTACGAACATCAATCGGCCGGCGCCATTCAGGGGCTGCTCGACCTGCTTGTGGCTCATCCGAGCATCCTCGAAGGCGGCCCGGAGGGGATCGAGCGGATGACGATTCTAGCTTATGAGCCGGCCTTTGGGATTATCGGCAACCCTGCCAAGATGGACCCCCGCACTCGTCAAAGCGCGGACCATTCGATGGCGTACATCGTGGCGACCGTTCTTCGGAAAGCTCTGGAAAGGGGCGTCGCTCTGGCCGGAGGCGGGTCGAACGCGGAGGCGTGGAAGGACCTCATGCTCTTGCCCGACGACTACGCGGAGGAGGACTCCGCGATCTTCCATCCTCTGACGCGCGCCCTGATGGCGAAAATCGAGTTTCTCCACGGCGGCCCCGAATACGACGCCAAGTACCCAGAGGGCATCCCTACCTCGCTGGTGATTCGTCTGAAGTCGGGGGAGGCCCACGACTCCGGCCTCGTGATGTTTCCTGCCGGCCATGCCCGTAACACGGCCGCTCCCCTTGCCGACATCTTGCGCCAGAAGTGGACCCGTTTGGGAGCGATCGCTTTCGGATCGGATGCGGCGGCGGAAGAAGCCATCGAGCGATTCGAGTCCGTAGCCGCGAACTCAGCCGAAGAACTCGACGGGCTCACCCAACTACCGTACCTCGGCTCGGCCTAAACGTCGAACTCGGCGACGACGAAGGTGTGGTCAGACGGGCGTTCCCATCCCCTGGGCTCGCGGTCGATCGCGCAAGAAACGCACGTTTCGGCAAGCCGGGAAGTCGCGTAAATGTGGTCGATGCGCCATCCGAGGTTCCGCTCGAACGCCTTGGGGATGACGAACTCCCAGAAGGTGTAGTGCCCCGGCCCCTCGTGGAACTCCCGGAACAGATCGACCCATCCCCAAGTAGTGAGGCGGCCGAGCGCTCCCTTTTCAAGGGGATGAAACCCAACTTTCCCCTCGTGCTTTTTGGGCTCGAAAACGTCGTCGGGAGTTGGCGCGATGTTGATGTCGCCCAGCCACACCGCCGGAAATCCACCGGAGAATCGCTTAGCGACGAACTCGCCGAACCGTTCGAGCCACCGCAGTTTGTAGTCGAACTTCTCCGAACCGACGGACGATCCGTTCGGCACGTAGGTGTTGAGGATCGGGAATCCCCGAACTTCCCCTACGATCAGCCGACAATCCTCGGGCCAAGTCAAGTCGCCGAACCCCTTTGTAACGTTGAGAATCGGGTGGCGGGAAAGGAGGGCGACGCCGTTGTAGCTTTTTTGGCCGTGAAATGCGACTTGCCATCCCGCTCCCTCGAACTCCTCGACCGGGAACTTATCGTCTTCGACCTTGGTTTCCTGCACGGCTAAAACGTCAGGCTCGTTCGTGGCGAGCCAGTCGATAACGGTATCGAGCCTCGCACGAATGGAGTTCGCATTGAATGTCGCTATCTTCATAATCGTGTCCAGTTTACTGCCGCGAGCAGGCAGATATTCCGGTTCGGGGTACTTCGGTTGGAGGGGGCAAGTACGGATCGGGCCTTCTTAGGCAGTCGCGTAAGATTCGGAGAGGGAATTCGATCTATCTTGAAGGAATCTCCGCTTGGACCATGAAATAAGACCCCAAAACGCGATCAACGTAGGAAGTCGGTCTGATGCTACTGCCTTATCGCTGCAAGAACCCGCCGGAGACGTTTCCGCTGGCGACCTACTTGCTCATTGCGATCAACATCGCCGTCTATGCGGTGACTTCGGACGGTTTCCTTCAGGTCAAGGAATCGGTCGTTGATACGTACGGCCTCAGCTACCAGAACATGAGCGCGAGGAACTGGGCCGCCAGCCTGTTCTTGCATGGCGATCCGATGCACCTGCTCGGCAACTGCTGGTTCTTGCATATTTTCGGGGCCAGTGTCGAAGGCCGGCTCAAGACGCCGAAGTTCCTGGTTCTTTACTTCTTTGCGGGCCTTACGGGGGACATCCTGCACATGGGCATTTTCGGCGCCTCGTTTCCCGACATCCCCACCATCGGCGCATCAGGAGCGATCATGGGGGTCATGGGGGCCGCGATCTACATGTTTCCGCACGCCGAAGTCCTGGTGTTTTATGGGTACGGACTTTACTGGGGCACCACGGCCTGGGCCCTGCTGTGGGTGGGAATCATGTACGTCGCCTTTGACGTGGTCGGGGTGATCTGCTGCGGGCCGTATTCGGGAGTAGCGAACCTGGCGCACCTGGGAGGGGTCGGAGGTGGGCTGCTTTTTGCCCTGATTGCGAGGGTGAAAAGGGACACGGAAACCCAAAGTCAGGCGCGATCGGTGCTGGCCGACAGTCACGATCTCGGCATTCTGAATAAATATGAACTGAGGTCCCTTGCCGACACTGCCCCGGACGATCCCTTGGTGGCCCTCCACTGGTTTCGAGCGGAGGAACGCGCGGGTTTTGGATTCAGCGCGCAGTGTCTCGACGGTTTCCGACGAAACTTGAGAAAGATGATCGAAACGCTCCCGGTCGAATCGGTCGGGCAGGCGCTGGTCTCGTACGAGGCCGCAGGGTATCAGATGCCCATCCGGGACGGCCTGCAAATCGCGCTGAAGCTCGAGGGCAGCGCGGCTCCGAATCTTGCGGCGACGCTCTATGATCTGCTTTTGAAGCGTCAGGACCTCGATAAGGAGTCTGCGGCGACGGCGCTGCTCCGGCGAGGTATCGTTTCGGAGACGAAGCTTGGGCTGTACGAGATCGCGGTCGCGCACTATGAGCAGGTGGTCCGCGTGGATTCGATGAGCCCGTTGGCGGAGCAGGCGCGGCATCGAATCGCGTCGTTGAAGCGGATCGGGCGGGCGTAGGCGCGCTTTTTTTCCCAGGACCCTTGACAGAGGGCGGTTGACCTGCCTATAATATCCGTTGCTGTCCCAAGTTGGGCGGCAGGTCCTTGCAAGCTTCATAGTGACGCGTTCGGTAAGAATTCAAGAGATCGCAAACGCGATTCTCGTCAAGGGGCCCGAACACAAGGGTCCCGGAGTCCTCGTTTTCTTCGGGAGACGGGGAACTCGAATGAGTAAAACTCCAAAACCCATGAGAAACGGCGAGCCTTCGGGCGAGTCGAACACTTTCTTCGGAGAGTTTGATCATGGCTCAGGACGAACGCTGGCGGCGTGCCTTAGACATGCAAGTCGAACGGAGTAGCAATACTCAGTGGCGAACGGCGGAGTAATGCATAAGCAACGTGCCCCAAAGACTGGGATAGTCGAGGGAAACCACGGGTAATACCAGATGTGGTCCTTAGATGGCATCATCAAGGGATTAAATCGAGCAATCGGCTTTGGGAGCGGCTTATGTCCTATCAGCTTGTTGGTGAGGTAACGGCTCACCAAGGCTACGACGGGTAGGGGGTCTGAGAGGATGATCCCCCCGAGTGGGACTGCGACACGGCCCACACACCTACGGGTGGCAGCAGTTTGGAATATTGCACAATGGGGGAAACCCTGATGCAGCGACGCCGCGTGGAGGACGAAGGATCTAGGTCTGTAAACTCCTTTTGCCAGGAAAGACTTAGGACGGTACCTGGCGAATAAGCCCCGGCTAACTACGTGCCAGCAGCCGCGGTAAGACGTAGGGGGCGAGCGTTGTCCGGATTTACTGGGCGTAAAGAGCGCGTAGGCGGCTAGTTAAGTGAGAAGTGAAATCTCCAGGGCTCAACCCGGAAACTGCTTTTCATACTGGCCAGCTGGAGGGACGCAGGGGTGACTGGAATTCCCGGTGTAGCGGTGAAATGCATTGATATCGGGAGGAACTCCAACAGCGAAGGCAGGTCACTGGGCGTTTCCTGACGCTGAGGCGCGAAAGCGTGGGTAGCAAACAGGATTAGATACCCTGGTAGTCCACGCCCTAAACGATGGATACTAGACGTAAGAGGTATCGACCCCTCTTGTGTCGCAGCTAACGCATTAAGTATCCCGCCTGGGGAGTACGGCCGCAAGGTTGAAACTCAAATGAATTGACGGGGACCCGCACAAGCGGTGGAGCATGTGGATTAATTCGATACTAACCGAAGAACCTTACCCAGGTTTGACATCGATGGTAAGCCCGAGAGATCGGGCCCTCTCTCACAAGGAGACCTGAAGACAGATGTTGCATGGCTGTCGTCAGCTCGTGCCGTGAGGTGTACGGTTAAGTCCGCCAACGAGCGCAACCCTCGTCCTATGTTGCCAGCGAGTAATGTCGGGAACTCATAGGAGACCGCCGGTGTAAGCCGGAGGAAGGTGGGGATGATGTCAAGTCAGCATGGCTCTTACGCCTGGGGCTTCACACATGCTACAATGGGCGCAACAAAGGGCACCGAAGCCGTGAGGTGGAGGCAATCCCAAAAATACGCCCCCAGTTCAGATTGCAGTCTGCAACTCGACTGCATGAAGGCGGAATCGCTAGTAAACGCAGGTCAGCTATACTGCGTTGAATACGTTCCCGGGTCTTGTACACACCGCCCGTCAAGTCACCTGAATTGTCTTCACCCGAAGTCCGTGGCCTAACCGTAAGGAGGGAGCGGCCGAAGGTGAGGGGAGTAAGGGGGACTAAGTCGTAACAAGGTACCCGTACCGGAAGGTGTGGGTGGATCACCTCCTTAAAGGTTAGAACTCCTTCTTGCACGGCAGGAAGGACATACCTAGGTCGGTCTTACCAGCGTCACTAAGCTTCAAGGATTCAAGAGCGGTTCGGCGTTTGCCGAGCCGCTCTGTTTTTCCTCTCAAGCCGTTTTGTTGTCACCCCAAGTCGAAGAGATGCTCGGTTCTTGCGAGCAGCACGATCCTCAAGGTCTAGTCCGCCTCTCGACCGGCTTGCGGCGAACGGAGCCTTGGGCGGCGCCTAACCAGCCCGTGAACGCCGTCTGGTTCGCATCGCGATCAGAGCGCCGACGCCCAGCCCGAGAAGGGACGCTGGCTCCGGCACGGTGCCAAACAACTCGACTACGGTTACGCCAGCCGTATTGGAAGTAAACCCAAACTCAGCCGTATCCGAAAAATCAGATGTCGCGAAGATTTCGTAGGGGCCTGGAGTAGTGGCAATGACGGAAATCCGATACTCGATGAAGAACGGTGTATTGGGTGAGACGTACAAGATATCATCCACGGTTTCGAAGTAGTTCAGATCGTACATTCGATCCGACTGATTCGTTGCAGTGCTCGTTAACGTGGAAGTCGTGTCCGTCCAGGCGGCGTCCCATGCACCTGAGGGCCAACCGTTGGCTGTACTGAAAGAAGTGGAGAGGCCTACGCCACCTCCTTCAAGCTTGCCGGAAGCCTCAAAGAGAGGCGAGCCTAAGTACGTGCTAATGCTGACGTCGACGCTGGAAAACGCATCTGAAGACTGGGAAGCGACGAAGAGCCAACCGTCGAGAAAGTAGAAGAGGTCGACCGGAATTGGCGACGCAGAGGCGGAGTACGCGATCCACGTAGAATTGATGATGGCCGTGGATCTTGCATACACTTCCTCGGGCGGGCCGCCGTTGCCCGACCAGCCGCCGGCGCGAGCATACTGCCGCTCCTGGCCCGGATGAAGGATCGAACTCCAGGCGTCAGCGTCGTCCCAACAGGTTGTACGGTCCGCTCGGCCGATCCCAGTATCGCCATCGAAAGGAACGTAGCTTCGGGTTTCGACATAACCGGGGGGCACCGAATTCCAAAGATCCCTGTGCTGACTCTGGATACCGCCCGAATCTGACTGGTAATAAGCCTCCGAAGTGCTACGAATGTCCGAGATTTGGCCCATCGAAGACGCAGCGAGACCAGCGAGTGTGAGAAAAGTGTAGAAACGCGAATTCATATGCCCTCCTAACTGACATTTACTTAGCATATGTTCGAACCGCACGGAAACGTGACGCATTTCGACGAAATGTGCCTGGGAGCGCTTGAGGATTCCGCCGAGAAGAGGCAAAACATGACAGGCGTCACAGACAGACGTCGAAAGTTGACGTACAAGGTGTATTGAGGGTCTGCCCTCGCCGGACAACGAGCCTGCGTGGAGTGGGCATGCAAGACGTCCGCTGAGCTGGCACCCGAATCGCACCCAGGACGAACAACATGCAGACGGCCTCCCGCACCGACCAGCCCCCGACGAATCTCTCCGTGGCGCAGAACGCCAGGTTGCGCCCCATTGGCGAAATCGCTGAGGGAGTGGGGTTGGGTGAGGACGACTTCGACTCCTACGGCAAGTTCAAGGGCAAGCTGACCTCCGAAGCCCTCAACAGGCTCCTGGCGGCCCCGGCGAAGGGAAAGCTGATCCTCGTCACCGCGATCAACCCGACGCCCGCGGGAGAGGGAAAGACCACGACCTCGGTCGGACTGGCCCAGGGGTTGAACCGAATCGGGGAATCGGCAATGCCCGCCCTGCGCGAGCCTGCGCTCGGTCCGGTTTTTGGGATCAAAGGCGGCGCGACCGGGGGAGGATATAGCCAGGTGCTTCCGATGGAAGACATCAACTTATTCTTCAACGGCGACTTTCCTGCCATCACGGCCGCGCACAACCTCCTCTCCGCGATGATCGACGCCCACCTTCACAACGGGAACGCAGAAAGGATCGACCTTCGCAGCATCTGGTGGCCGAGGACCGTAGACATGATCGACCGGGGCCTCCGGGAGATCGTGGTCGGTTTGGGCAAGGGCAACGGTTACCCCCGAACGGACGGTTTCGTCATCACCCCTGCGAGCGAGGTGATGGCAGCGATGTGCCTGAGCGATTCGATCCTCGACCTTCAAAAGCGGCTCGCGAGGATCGTGATCGGCCTGAGATCCGACAAGACTCCGGTAACGGCGAACGATATTGGCGCCGTCGGCGCGATGACCGCATTGCTTCGCGATGCCCGCAGACCCAATTTGGTGCAAACGGTCGAGGGTGGTCCCGCTTTCGTCCACGGAGGGCCATTTGGCAACATTGCCCACGGGAGTTCGACGGTGGTTGGCACCAAGGCGGCGCTCCGGCTCACGGATTTTGTAGTCACCGAAGGCGGCTTTGGTTCCGAACTGGGGGCGGAGAAGTTCCTCAACATCGTCGTTCCCCGCATCGGAATTGCGCCCTCGGCGATCGTCCTCGTGGCGACGATTCGGGCTCTGCGGCACCACGGGAGCGGCTGCCTGGAGTCGGGTCTGGAGAACCTCGGCCAACACATCCGCCACCTGCAACAGTACGGCCCGCCCCTGGTCGTGGCGATCAACCGGTTTGGCGACGATGCTCAGGAGGACTGGGATCGCGTAGCTTCTTACGCAGAGAACCTCGGGGTCTCCGCCGTCGTCGCAAACCCATTTACCGGCGGGGGCGCAGGTTGCGAAGACCTCGCCAAGACGGTGGTCACCGAGGCGGCGAAGCCATCCTCGTTCCGAGGGCTGTACGACGCCTCTGACTCTGCGGAGGTCAAGGTCGAGAGCATTGTTCGCAAGGCGTACGGTGGAGTCGGCGTCGAATTCTCGAAGTCCGCGCAAAAGACGCTCGACTGGGCTCGCGCAGCGGGCCTTGGCGACTTGCCGATTTGCATTGCGAAGACGCAGTACAGCCTGAGCGACGATCCCAAACTCTTGGGCGCGCCGAAAGATTTCAAGCTGAACGTTCGCGAGGTCAAGGTTTCCGCAGGCCCGGGGTTCCTAGTTGCGATTTCGGGGGACATCATGCTGATGCCGGGGATGGGCAGGACCCCGGCGGCATTGAAGATCGATGTCGATAGCGATGGGGTCATTCACGGCCTATACTGAGAGAGTCCGCTGAGACGAGGCGACGATGATTCAACTCACAGTCGATCGGAAACCAGTCGAAGTCGAGCCCGGAGCCACGCTCCTCGACGCCGTCAAGAGCGCAGGCAAGGAGATTCCGACCGTTTGCCACGACGAAAGGTTGGCCCCTTCCGGCGCATGTCGGGTGTGTTTGGTGCGCGTGGAAGGGCAATCGCGTTTGGTCGCGGCTTGTGCATGTCCTGTGGTTGAAGGCATGAACGTAACGACCGATGACCCCGAGCTTATCGAGTCCCGAAAGGCTGTTCTCACGTTTATGGCTCGCGAGTATCCGGGGGAGCGGATCGACGCGTTCCCCGAGAAGGGCTTTCACCGCTGGCTCAAACTATACGGACTGGAACACGAAGCTCAAGGTAGGTCTGATCGGGATAAATTAGACGCATCGAACCCCTACTTCATGTTCGATCGGTCGGCTTGCATCGAGTGCTACCGGTGCGTTCGCATTTGCTCCGAAGTTCAAGGTTCGTTCGTGTGGCAGATTGTCAATCGAGGACCTGAGACTCGAATTGTGCCGGATTCTCTTTCTGAAATGGCACAGAGCACCTGCAAGAGCTGTGGCGCCTGCGTGGACTCTTGCCCGACGAGCGCCCTGGTGGACCATACACGCTGGCGCGAAGGGCTCGCCGATTCCTGGACTCGGACGGTTTGCCCGTACTGCGGCGTGGGCTGTGAACTCGAAGTCGGCGTTAAGTCGAATCGGATTGTTCAAGTACTACCCGCAAGAGATGCACCCGTGAACAAGGGGCACGTTTGCGTCAAAGGTCGCTACGCACATCAATATGTACATGCTTCTGATCGAATGTCTGATCCGATGCTGCGCAAGGGCGGGGAGTGGGCGGTCGTAAGCTGGGAGGAGGCGATCACCTTCGTCGCCTACCGGCTCACTGAACTCCGGGACCGACATGGACCGGACTCGATCGGGGTTTTGGGTTCCTCGCGCGCTCCCAACGAGGATAACTACATCGCCCAGAAGTTCGCGCGAGTGGTCTTAGGAACGAACAACGTGGATTGCTGCGCGAGGGTGTGCCACGCCCCAACGGCCGCTGCGATGAAGTCAATCTTGGGGACAGGCGCGGCCACGAACTCCTACGACGACATCGAACGCGCGGCGACGATCCTCGTCATCGGTTCCAACCCCTCGGTCAATCACCCTGTGGTCGGCGAGAGAATCAAGCAAGCGAAGTTGCGAGGGGCCAACCTTATCGTCATCGACCCCAAGGCCATCGAACTCGCCAAGTACGCCGACGTCCACGTTCAACTTCGACCCGGAACCAACGTGCCGCTGCTGAACTCGATGATGCACGTGATCTTGGAAGAGGGCCTGGAAGATTCTGAATACCTGAACCGACGCATCGACGGTGTCGAGGAGCTCCGCGAGTTCGTTCGCGACTACGCGCCAGAAAAGGTGGGGCCGATCTGTGGCGTCTGCCCTTCGACCATCAGGGAGGCGGCCCGGCTCTATGCAACCGCGCGGCCTTCGATGAGCGTCCACGGTTTGGGCATGACGGAGCATCTTCAGGGCACCGAGGGCGTTCAGTGCCTTGTGAATCTGGCGCTCCTCACCGGCAACATTGGGGTCGAAGGTGGGGGCGTGAATCCACTTAGGGGTCAAAACAACGTTCAAGGTTCGGCGCACATGGGCTGCGAACCCTCGAACCTCACCGGCCACGTCGCCGTTTCTTCTGCGCCTGCCGCGTTCCTCGAACGGTGGGGGCGGCCGCTTCCTGAGGTCCAGGGGCTCAACCTCATGCAGATGCTCGACGCCGCCGAGGTGGGCCAGCTCAAGGCGATGTGGGTGATTGGCTACGACGTCTATCTGACGAACCCGTCGGCGGAGAAGACTGCCCGCGCACTCGAATCAATGGAATTGGTGATCGTTCAGGACCTCTTCCTAAACGAATCCGCGAGATTGTTCGCTCACGTGTTCTTGCCGGCTGCCGCTTCGTTCGAAAGGCCGGGGACGTTTATGAACGCAGAGAGGCGGGTCCAACTCCTCAGAAAGGCGATCGATCCGCCCGGAAATGCGCTGCCCGATTGGGAGATCATGCAGCGGGTCGCCCAGGCGATGGGGGAAACCGAGGGCTTTTCGTTTGCGGACGAATGCGCGATTTGGGATGAAGTCCGGAGCCTGTGGCCGGTTGGCGCGGGACTCAGCTATGCGCGGCTCGAAAAGGGCGGGCTTCAGTGGCCCTGCCCGACCGAGGATCATCCGGGCACGACCGTATTGCACAAGGACCGCTTTCCGACAGGCGAACGGACCGCCCTCAAGCAGATCACTTACATCCCGAGCCCTGAGGTGGTCTCCGACTCCTTCCCGTTCCTGCTCAACTCGGGCCGCGACCTCTATCATTTGAACGCTGCCACGATGACCGGTCGAACCGAGAACTCGCGACTGCGGCCCACCGACACCCTCGACATTCTGCCGTCCGACGCGCGAAGGCTGGGACTCGAGGAGGGCGAGAGCGTTCGGATTGTCAGCCGCTTCGGCGAGGCCGTTCTTCCGGTCCGCTTCGACCGGGGACTTCGTCCTGGCGAGGTCTTCGCCACGTTCCACTCGCCCAAGGTCTTTTTGAACAAGACCACTAGCACCGTTCGAGACCGGGTCACGGGCACTCCGGAATACAAGCGCACAGCCGTGAGGATCGAAAGGCTGCGGTAGATTGCGCTCAGGCGGAACGAACTCCGGTCCGTCGGCGTCTACCTATGGCGAGGTATCTTTCGTAGCATGCCCGACGACGTCGAAGGCTTCGGCGAGCCGGAGAACCTGGAAGTTCCCCCGCCGTTCTTTCCCAAGGAACTGAGTGGAGAGGGACGGGAACCAGTTTCTTACGGCGAATTGGTGGATGTCGCCATCCGGGGAGTGTATTCGTTTCACAACGGCAGCGACACCTCGCACTTCGTGCTGCTTTCGGACGGCCGCAGGGAACTCCACATCATGATCGGGCCGTTCGAGGCTCAGTCGATCAGCCTTGCCCTGGAAGGAAGCCGACCCGACCGGCCGCTATCCCATGACCTCATCAAGGCGATCTTGGATCGCATGGGGCTCGAAGTCGACCGGATCGTGATCGACGACCTCTGGAACGCGATCTACTACGCGAAGATCTATGTGCGTCGGGGGAAAGTTGAGGCGGAAATCGACTCGCGTCCTTCCGATGCGATCGCGCTGGCGGTTCGGTGCGAGGCGCCGATCTACGTTGCGGAAGGCTTGCTGGAACTGTCGTCCGAGGGGTAGGGACGGCTCAGGGCTCGACGTCGAGCACTCGGAACCGGGCCTCCTTTCGGAAGTCTCTTTCGAGGATCGCAGCTTCCAGACGAAGCGGAGCCTCCTTGTCGCCGTCGGACTTTTCGAACACCTGAAACGAGCTGACCCAAATCTCTTTCAGGGTTTCGACGGCCTTGTCAATGTCAAGGCCCTTGGGCTTGATGGCATGCAGCTTTGCGGCGACGCCTTCTTTCTCGCCCCGGTGAGGGGTGGCGCAAGCGCAATGCCCGGTCGTTACGAAGTCGCCGTCATACTCGACGATTCCGTACTTGTCCTCTTCCATGGTACTGCCCAACTCGGCAAAGAGCGCCATCGCGATGACGGGCGGGGACGAGAAGTCGGCGAACGCGGCCTTCATCGGAGCGCTGATAGCATGGATGACCCTGTGCAACGTGACGTCGTTCTCACTCCGGGCGAACCCCTCGCGATGCGCAAAGTCCAGCGCTGCCAGCCGGATCGACTCGATGTCGGACTGCTGCCCCACGCCGCCAAAAGCCAACCGGTCGTAGAGTTCAAACAGCTTTCGAGCCTGGCGTCGGTAGGTAAGCATGACGATTCCGGGTTCGAATGACGCCGCAACCACCGGCGCGCCCAGAGTCAAGCGCGACTCGACGTACTCGGCGCGGTTGCTCATCGCTTCTTGCCACTGATAGGGCGTGAACATTCTCTCGTTATAACCGGTTTGGCGCAGAGATTGGGGGCGCGAACCAAAAAAAAGGGTCGTGTCCCAGGACGTGGTGTAGTGGGCGCCATCCGCCTGTTCCATGATATCACCATCCGCTTGCTCTTGCGAGCAGCGCGTCGTTTTTCGTGCTCGGCAGCCCGAGGCTCTCCTTGGGAGCCTGCCGCCGGGAGACTTGCCATTCGTCGTGCTGCTCCATGAGGATCGCTCCCACCAGCCGCACCACCCCGGATTCGTTCGGGAATATCTGCACCACGTCCGCGCGGCGCTTCACCTCCCGGTTGAGCCGCTCCAGCCCGTTGGTCGAGGCCAGTTGCGGCCACAAACCCGGCGGATGCGCCCGGTGCGCCAGCACGTCCTCCATCGCCTCCCGCATGAGCCGAACCGCCTCCGGAAAGGTCTCCTCCAGATGCGCGGCGACCTCCAGCCACTTGGCCTTGGTGGTCTCTATATCGGCCTGAGCCAGAGCCGTGCGGATCAGGCAGGCCACCATCTCCTTGCGCCCTTTGGGAACCCGCGCCAGCACATTGCGCATGAAGTGCACCCGGCAGCGCTGCCACTGGCAGCCCATGCAGCGCTCGATCGCTTTCTTGAGCCCCGAGTGGGAGTCTGAGACCACCAGCCTCGTCCCCCGAAGGCCCCGGTCGAGGACCGAGCGCAGGAACTCCGTCCAGAACTCCTCCGTCTCGGCGTGCCCGACGCGCATCCCCAAAACCTCGCGGCGCCCCTCTTCGTTCAGTCCGATCGCCACCACCGCCGCCTTCGACACGATCCGAGAGCCGTCGCGAACCTTCACGTAGGTAGCGTCCAGCCAGAGGTAAGGGAAGCTCCCCTCGAGCGGACGCTCCAGGAACTCCCGAACCCGCCCCTCGACCTCCAGGCAAAGGCGAGAGACCTCGCTCTTGGAGATCCCGGAGCCTCCCAGAGCCTGCACCAGATCGTCCACCGCCCGGGTGGAAACCCCTTGCAGGTACGCTTCCTGAATTACGCTCACGAGAGCCTTCTCCACGCCCCGGCGAGGCTCAAGAAAGCTCGGGAAGTAGCTGCCCGTGCGGAGCTTGGGAATCCGGAGTTCTACGTCTCCCACGCGCGTCTTCCAACTGCGGTCGCGGTACCCGTTTCTCCAGGTCTTCCGGTCTGAAGCCTCCCTTTGAGCCTCCACCTCGAGTTCCATCAGCTCCGAAAGTGCGTCTTTGACCAACTCTCGAAGCATGTCCCTAACTTCCGCGCCCTCCAAGAGCGCTATGCTATTGTTTGCCATTCTCGTCCTCCGTTGACTTCTCACAAAGCAACCGGACGGAATGGCGCCTCTTTCTACACCACGAGCCGGGACACTAACAAAAAAAGGCCCGCCTGGGCGATGTACTCAGTTCGCCGACGGGCCGAAAGTTGGGCGGAAGTCTTTTCGTCGCCGACTTCCGCCCCGCATCTACGCTTTGTTGGTTCTTGGGGCCTGAGCCCGTTCGGGCCCTGTGCCGTCCCCTCGAAAGGGGTTCAACCGATAGTACGTGAAGGGGTGTCCGGAGTTCACCCGAATGGGACCAATGGAAATCTGAAGCTGCAAACGAGGGACGAAGGGCCTACGGACTCCCGGGCGGAACAGGCACGCCGCCCTCCGAGCCTACCGCGAAGAAGTGGTCGTCTTTGTTGATGTTTTCAAGCGTGAACCTGCTTGCTTCCCCTGCCTCCTTCGACCCATTCCATGTGGCGGAGGCGGTATCGCGCCAGAAGACTCTGTAGGACACTCCAGGCTCCGCGTCCCAAAGGAGGGTCGCGTGATGCGATTGGTCGTTGGCCAAGCGAACTCTCTTGGGTTGCGGACCCGCATTGGCGAGCGTTGCGAGTGCGGCGACGTTAGCTCGAGTGACCCGCGCGAGGTACTCCCAATCCATGTGCTCCGGGAGATCGTCCGGTGTGTGCTGGCGCGTGTACTCCTCGTGGACCTCGATGAATCGGATGGCGGGGAACCCTGCGTTTGCGAACGGCGTGTGGTCGCCGCCCCTTCCGTACCTGTCCCGGCGCAGAACCAATTTGACGGAGAAGTCGCTCATGTTCTGCCGAACGACCCATTCGATGAAGCGGGCGAGCTCTCGGCTCGCGTGGGTCTCGGCTTCTTCGCTAAAGACCCGGACTCGGTGGGGATCGCTCTGGCCGTTCAGGTTGCTGCTCGATCCTACGGTGTCGTTGTTGAGCACGGCGTCGATCTGCCAGTTTTCGGCCTTCGCACGGGCCGCAAGCGCGGTCGCGCCGAGAAGCCCTTGTTCCTCGCCCGTGAAGCCTACGAAGACCATCGTGTGTCGCCACTTGCGAGTTGAAAGGACCCTTGCCGCTTCGAGCGCGAGGATCGTCCCGCTCGCGTCGTCATTGGCTCCGGGCGCAATCCCCGACTTCGGATCGACGCGCAAGTTCAGGGAATCAAGGTGGCCGCCTATAAGGACGCGCCGGTCCGTCGTACCCGGCAAAGTGGCGACGACCTGCACGACTTCGGTGTCGTCCGGAACTCGTCTGCTCTTGGGGGCGACGTACTTCATGACTTCGACCTGCATTCCGGGAATCTTGCGGTATTCCCCCGCAAGCCACTCCGCCGCCTCGCTCAGTGTGGGTGAGAGGGTATTGCGCGTGGGGAAGGAGGCGAGCTTTTCGACCCCGGCCCGCAATCGCGCCGACGATACTGCTCCCAGGAGTTCCTTCATATCATTTGCCTGAACTGCCGTCATGGATGCCAGCAGAATCGCACAGATCATACGCTTTTCCTTCGGCAGAGCGGGCCTGCTCTCCTTCCGGCACGAGGCAATCTGCACAGAAACAGGTTGAAATGGGCGCGGCGACGAAGGAAGGCCCTGCTGGGGGGAAGAACGTCGAGCGTCAGGGGGAAGTGGGAGTGCTTTCCTTGTTCGAGCTATCTTCTTCAGGAACCGATTCCGAATCGGAGTTCCCTACTTCGAGGCTGGAGTCGGCCTCTTCTTGGGCGGCCCGGCTAAAGGCGAGAAAGCCTCCGACAACCACAATCACAATCAGCCCGCCCCAGAAGATCGCGGGGTGCATTTCGGGGATGTGGACGGGGAAACTCTCTCCCGGATGGCGCGCGACGTACCAGCGCTCCATCGTGTGCCCCCCGACCAACAGCAACTTGATCCCCGCCCAACCCACCAAGGCATACGCCACGTGATCGAGGATCGGATATTTGTCGAGCAGGCGCAAGCACCAAGTCGCCGCAAACCGAAGGAGGATAATCCCCAAGATCGCGCCCGCGTAGACGATCCATACCTTCTCCTTGGCATTTACGACCGCGACGGCGACGAGCACCGAGTCGATCGCGAACGCGAGGTCGGCCAGGTCCGCGTAAATGACCGTCATCCAGAAGCCTGCCCCCGCCTTTCCGGTGATCTTTTTCGCGCTGGCATGAGTCCGAAAGTGCTTGACGGGGAGGTAGATCAGATAAAGCGCTCCGATGAGTTGGAGCCACCAGAAGTCGAGGATCATGAACGCCAGCGCGATCGCGGCGATGCGGAGGACGAAGGCGCCCCCCAATCCATAGAAGAGGGCCTTGCGCTGCTGTTCCTTGGGCAAGTGCCGGACGATAATGGCGAGGATCAGCGCGTTATCGGCCGAAAGAAGCGCTTCGAGCACTAGAAGCACCGCGACTTTGCCGAGGTCAGAGAATTCGACGGTTTGGGAGCCGAGCATGAACGGGGTATCTTCTTATGCCGAGAATGAACCTAACGGCTCGCCGACATTCTGACACATTGCCGGGCGGCCGAGGAAAGGGGTCTTGAGGATTCGACGATGCCAACGTACGTATACGAGTGTTCGAGTTGTCAGCAGGTGTTTGAGGCGGAGCAACGCATCACCGACTCTCCGCTGAGCGTCTGCGATTGCGGATCGGAAGGGACGGTCAAGCGTCTCATCCAGCCTGCGGGAGTCGTGTTCAAGGGGTCCGGGTTCCACATCAACGACTATTCGTCCTCAGCTCAGCCGGCGCAGCCCGAAGCACCCGCATGCAGCGGAGAACCTGCGAGTTGTCCGGCCTGTTCTCCTGAGAGCGATTAGCTTGACTTCTGCAGGAACTCGGCCAGCTTCTCCGGTGTCGACGGCACGCTGATTTCTCCCGATTTGATCTTGGCGGAGACCTCTTCGACTTTCGCGAGCCGCTCTGCGCCGACCTGGTCCTTCGTGTGCTTCATCTCGCTCAGGCCGACGCCCCCACTGGCAAGGTCATACACCTTTACACCCGATTCGAACTTGCCGTCGAGAACGTCCTTGACCGTTTGAAACACCGACTCGTCGACGCGCTTGACCATGCTCGTCAGCACGACTCCCGGCGCGAGGTAGTCCTGGTCGCTATCGACCCCAATCGCGTATTTCATGGCCTCTTCGGCGGCAGCGAACACACCGAGCCCGGCTTTCCCCGCGGCGTGGTAGACGACATCTGCGCCATCGGCGAAGAGGGCCTTGGCCGCGAGCTTGCCGGTGTCGGTGTTGTCCCAACTGCCGGTGTATTTCTCGGGCAGCACGACGACATCGGGGCGGGCGGTCTTCGCCCCCGCGACGAAGCCTGCATGGAACTTCTTGATCAGCGGAATTTCCTTACCTCCGACGAACCCCAAACGCCCGGATTCGCTCATGAGGGCCGCGAGGTAACCCGCCAAGAAGCTGCCTTCTTCTTCCTTGAACCGCAGAGAACGAACGTTGTCGGCTTCGACCAGCCCGTCGACGATCGCGAACTTGGTCTTGGGATAGGTCGCCGCCACTTTCTTGAGCGCGGACTCCATTCCCAGTCCGACTGCGAACACGAGGTCACAACCCTGATCGGCCATCGCAGCGAGGTTCTGATCGTAATCCTTTTCGCTCTTGCTTTCGACGACGCGATGCTCGATCCCTAGTTCATTGATCGCGCGTTCGAGCCCCGCCCACGCGCTATCATTGAACGACTTGTCGCCCCGCCCGCCCGAGTCAAAGACGAGTCCAACCGACAGCTTCGGGGTGTCCTTGCCGTTGGTGGCGGAGTCCGAAGGCTCGCCGGCAGGGCCGCAACCTACCATCACGGCCGCAAGCGACGCCAACGCAAACTGAAGAATGGAAATCGGCCTCATCGAATCACCTCACTGGAACTCAGGGTACAATGCCCCATTATGGCGCAGTGGGCATTGTTCAGCGCCAAGCGACGCTTTCTCGACTGACGTTCCATGATTACCTGTCACCTCACCAAGCTCGAAACCGCCGTTGACCAGCTTCGCAAAGCCTATCCCAAGATGAGTCCGACGGACGTTGGGCTTCTCGCATCGGCGTTGGTGCTTTCCGGACGGCATGCGCTCGCGCAATACGACGGCAAGTCGTTCCGATGGCCCGACGATTATGGCGATTTGACCTCCGCCATCGGCGTGGAACTCGGACAGATCGAAGAGTCCGGCGAACCCGTCAAGAAGACGAAGGCCGCAGAGGAGGAGACCGTGACGGTCACGGTCCAACTCTCCCCGAACTTCGACGCCGGCAGTTCGCGGCTGGGCAAACGCGACGATCTTCGCAAGACGCTCTCCTCCATCATCGAAGAGGGCGTGGAGTTCGTTTACTCCCCGACAGATGTGGGGTGGCAATGGGCGCTCGATCGGGCAAACTGGACAACGATTCGGGGCCAAGAGCCGACTCGTAAGGTGAAGGTGCGAGCGGTGTTTGGCGACGGCGCGGTGGGCGTCGAAATGGGTGCTGCGGGCAAGAAGCGCACGCGAAAGTCCTCCTAGCTCGCAGTAGCCCGATCTCTGGTCCCAACGATGCCTGCATCGAACCGGGTTTCGCCGTCCCCTTGAAGTTCTTTAGGGGCGCAAGGAAGGCAATGAAGATCGCGTGGCTGCTACTGCTCGGAATCCCTTCGCTCGGAACCTGCCAGCAATGGGGGTGGCAGGAGGGTTGCGAACCGCCCCTCAAGCGCTACGAATACAGCGAGATCCACATGGGGGTTCGGGTGGACCTCAAGTTCTTTGCGGAAAACTCCAAGCAGGCTGCGTCCGCGGCGAAGGCGGCGTTCGCGAGGTTCGCCGAACTCGAGCAGATACTGAGCGACTACCGCCCCGACAGCGAGGTCATGAAGCTCTGCGGCCGGGCGGGAGAAGGCCCGATCCCGGTGAGTCGTGAGCTCTTCACGGTCCTCCAGCGCGCTAAGGAGGTCGCCGAGGCGAGTGAAGGCGCGTTCGACTTCACCTGCGGGCCGTTGATTCGGCTTTGGCGGGATACGCGAAAGACCGGCGTCCCTCCCACCGCGCAATCCCTCGAAGATGCAAGGAAACTCGTCGGATGGCAAAAGGTCGGGTTGAACGAGCGAGATCGGACCGTGCGAATCGGTCTGAAAGGCCTGCGAATCGACTTCGGGGGGATCGGGAAGGGCTACGCGTGCGATCAGGCGATCGCGGCGCTCAAACGCAAGGGTGTGCTGCGCGCGCTGGTGGTTGCCGGGGGCGACATGGTGGCATCGGGCGCCCCTCCAGGCGAAAGAGGCTGGCGAATCGAAGTCGCTGACGCCGACAACGAAGCCTATTTTCTCGCTAACCGTGCGCTGTCGGTCTCGGGCGACACCGAACAGTCTGTCGTGATCGACGGCAAGAGGTATTCGCACATCGTCGATCCACGGACCGGGTGGGGGCTTACCAACCGGATTCAAGTGACCGTTCTCGGCCCGAATGGCCTCACCACCGACCCAGTCGCCACGGCTCTTTGCGTGTTGGGAGTGGAGCAAAGCGAGGCTCTCCGCAAGAAGTACCGGGTCGAAACGAGGTTCAGGACGGCGAGATCGAGCCCTTAGGTTGCCGTTTGCGGGCCGCAAGCGTACAATAGACCCATGTCGGTCCTAACCTCCCTTCTTGCCACTTGCCTAGTTCTCGCGAACCCTACTACCGAGGCCGGCAACGGAAAACTCAACGTCCTGGTGTTTTCGAAGACGGCTGCCTTTCGTCACGACTCGATCCCTGAGGGGCAAGAGATGTTTCGAAGGATGGCTTCGGCCGAAGGCTTCAATGTGTCCTTCACCGAGTTATCCGCGAGGTTCACCGACGAAGCGCTTGCTCAAGTCGACGTGCTGGTGTTCCTCCTGACGACGGGCGACGTTTTGAACGACGCGCAGCAGGGCGCGATGGAGCGGTTCGTGCGGCGAGGAGGAGGCTATCTGGGCATCCACGCCGCCAGCGACACCGAATACGACTGGCCGTGGTATGGAAAGCTCGTGGGAGCGTACTTCCTCAGCCACCCGGCGATCCAGAAGGCGACGCTCCACATCGAGCAGCCCGATCACCCGACGGTGAGCCGCCTTCCGAAGACCTGGGTACGGACGGACGAGTGGTATGACTTCCGATCCAATCCCCGATCCTCCGTCAACGTCCTGATGCGCATCGACGAGGCGACTTACAACGGCGGGCGAATGGGCGCCGATCATCCGGTGACCTGGTGCCATGAGTTCGAGGGCGGAAGGGCGTGGTACACCGCGCTCGGACACACGAAGGAATCGTATTCTGAAAGCGAGTTCGTAGAGATGATTCGAAGGGCCCTTCGTTGGGTCGCTAAGAGGTAGTTCGGAGCCCTTCGTTCTAACCTCTCGGCCCGTCGGGCTTGCGGGATCGCCAGGGGTACTTCCGAGGTGGAGTCGCAAAGTAATTGGGGCCGATTGCCAAGGTGCCAATCCCCAACGGGTGTCATCCCCGACGCATCCCGCTATTGAGTGAGGGAAGCTTGCTTCGCGCTTTGCACCCGGCCCCAGAGCACCCCAAAACGAGTTTGGGGTGGCACCCGTGGGAAGTAGATTTGTTCCATGGGATGGCCACCCGCCGTTTACCCTATTCAAACAGTCGATGTCTTGACATCAGCCCTTCCCTGACAAACGGCACAATCCCTCCGCCTGTCAGGGCCACCCGTCCGGGCCACACGTCGGTCTCCTCGATTACGGACGGAGAGGAGAGGATTTCTCCCGTGGGCTAACGGGCGAAGGGATCGCCGCCGCTCGCGCTGCTCGGACCCGGGCGATGTCTTCTTGGCTAACCGCCCGCTGAAACGACCGGTAACCGGCCAGTTTGAACCCATGCTTGTTGGCCCACCCTTGTGTTTCCTTGACTTGCTCAACGCTCACATCCTTGCCGAGGGTGTAATTCTCCAACCGTCCTTCGAGCGCCAGCATCATGGTTTCGCACATGCAGGCGTAAGCGGTTTTCGGGGGAAACCCAAAGTCCATGCCGAAGTCCACGTCGCCGGGCACGGAAACGACCCCGCCTTCGATCAGGAGCACGTCCGGCCTCTGGCCCACAACTTTGGCGCTGACATCGCGGGGGCGGGCCACATCGCATACGACGCTGCCGGTTTTGAGGTGGTGGGGCTGAATAATCGCGGCATCGCTCGAAGTCACCGTGATGACCGCGTCGGCCTGGACCAGCCTCTCCAAGTCCGTGGTCGGTTCCGAGTGCGGGATCTCTTCCGCGAGGTCGCGCGTGCGGCTGGGATCGCGTCCGATCAGGATCACCCGCTCGAAGGTCGCCGAAAGGATGCGGGCGCAAGTCTTCCCGATAGAGCCAGTGGCGCCGACGACGGCCAGCGTCGAGGACCTGGCCTCGATGCCGACCTGTTTGCAGGCGTCCAGCGTGCCTTCGATCGCCGTCGCCACGGTGTAACTGTTGCCCGTCGTCACCGGAATGGGAGACCGCTTCGCCACAGTAATGCCTCCGTCGCCGGCGACCGCAGTGAAAGCTCCCAGCCCGATGATTTCCGCGCCTTGGCGATGGGCGATTTCGCAGCTCTCTTGGAGGCGCTGGTACACGAGTTCGAGGGGAACTCCGCCCGAGAGTTGGCGGGGGGTCAACGGGCAGCCGATGAACCAACCCTTGAGCCCCTCGCCCGTCAGCGACCGAACCCCCTTGATCTCACTCAAAACCATGGGGCTTTTCGCCTTCAGGAACGCCTCGACAAGCGAAAGGGGGAGAAACCGCGCGACCGGGTACTTCCGCGCGACATCGTTCACGGAAAGCGGGTGGATGATGAATGCAAAGGTTCGCAAACCGTTGAGACTCCCAGTGCCTATTCTACTTCTACGGTTCGGGGGGCTGCTCCGAGTCTCCCGATAGGTCGAGTACGGTCGGCTTCCAATCGAGGCGCTTCAACACGTCGAGGATTTCACTCTCGGCGATGTCCTCAGGGCGCTTGCCCAGCAAAGCCACGATCACCCCCTCCATCACGTTGGTCGCAAACGTCTCGCCGCCCATGACCGGAGTCGTCGCGATCAGGCGTTCGACTCCCGCCGCTTTGAACCAGGCGATGGTGTCTTTGCGGAGGGTTTGCGTGAGGATCGTCTTTCCGTCGAGCCGGTCAGGGGCGTACCGTTTGATGAAGTGCGTGTCGCCTGCGATGAAGGTGGCTTCTTGAAACGCCCATCCGAACTTCGGCGTTCGCTTTTCCTGCTTTTCGCCCGTCGGATAGAACCACTGGAACGGGAGTTTTGTGAGGATCGGCAAGAGGAGCGAGCCAATCCAGCGAACCGTTCGATACGATCGAATCCGGATCGGCAGCCCGACCCCAAACATCAGGTCCCCGTATACGACGTTGGGACAGACCTCCGCAAGCGCTTGGGCCATCCCAAACCGGTCGACTGCCGAGACGAGCAAGGCCCTTTGCCGAGCGAAGTCCACTACACCGGAATTCTGCAGCTCGAGAATCGCCTCTCGTTCGAGGGTGTGCTTGAGGCCGCTCCCGTCGACGACCGGAGTCGCTTGGACCTTCTTAACGATGTTGAGGATTTGGCGAAAGGCATAGCGTCTCTTGTCGACGACGACGTAAATGTCCGCGCCGCCCACCCCGAGGGCATCCACCTTACCTTCGAGGTCGAGGAACATCTGAGCGAACCGTGCCATGTCGCCATCGGTGCCGATTCGTTCGATGCGAAACTCCTGGCCGAGGATTTCCACCTCGTGGGTCTTGTTGCCCTTGCTCGAGCCCAAGCTGACGGAGACGACTCTTTTCAACTCGCGATACGCTCAAACAACGGCGACGGCCTCGATCTCGACGTCCACGGCTTTCGGCAGGCCCGCGACGGCGACCGTCGCGCGAGCCGGGGGCTCTTCGGGGAAGTATCCTGCGTACACCTCGTTGACCTTCGCGAAGTGGTCCATCGAACTCAGAAAGATCGTCGTTTTGACCACGTTCCTGAGCGAAAGGCCTTCCTTGGCGAGAACTGCGGAGAGATTCTCGAGGACCTGGCGCGTTTGGTCTTCGATCGAACCCCCGACAAGCTCGCCGGAGGGTAGTAGCGGGATTTGGCCGCTCAGGAACACGAACTCGCCCTGAGCTCGAACGGCTTGACTGTAGGGGCCAATCGCCGCCGGGGCGCTATCAGTGGAGATCACCTTTCGGTTCATGGCAGGCAGAATACCATCGCTCATCGCCCGAACTCCTGAGGTTTTCGGATACGATCTATTCTAAGGGATCGGGCCGCGCTCCTGGCTCGCTTTTTGGGGAACCTAGCGCGAAACTGGAACGCCAAACGTCCCAAGGGGGAAAGCGATGAACTCGTTGGCGATCGCGGCACTGGCGCTGTTTGGGGGGCATGGAGAAACGCCCGCCGCTACCGCTGCCCCTTGGCAGTTGAAGGCGCAACCCGGGCACTTCGGGCCAGAGGTCATGCGCGGCGCGCTCCTTAGAGCGGGGTTCTCAAGCCCCGCGATCGATGCGGTCGTCGCGTCGGCTCAGGAGTCTTGGTTTGCCGACCACAGGTGGAGCCCGGCGCGGGGCTTCGAGCCGGTGAGCGCGGAGGCCGCAGTTCGCTCGTGCCTAACGATGGGACGTCGAAGCGCGCGCGATACCTTCGCGGGCGTGCTTTCGGTTCTCAAGAGCCAGCGGGACGTAACGGTCCGCGCGGTCCGGGCCGAAAAGTACGACGAGGCTTTTCGATCCGTCGGGCTGCAGTTGAGAACCCTCGTCGCGTTCTTCGCCCACTCGAATTTCACAGCCCTGTCTCTCGAAGAGCGCCGGTCGCTGCACAAAGCGCTCAAGGACCTTTCGGGGACGCCACCGGAGAGTCTCCGGATCGCTTCCTCAGGTCAGGGCGAATACCCGTTGGCTTTTCACGATAAGTCCACTCCCACGTCGAGCCCCGACGCCGAGGCCGTAACGAACACAATTTCAGGGTACGAGCTCTCCAAGTCGGCCGCTTACGCAGCCTCGGATGCGCTGATCGAGGAACTAAGAGCCTATTTCGACAAAGACGGCATGGGCCAGCGGTGGCAATCTTGGAAGACGCATCGCTGGGGCATGGCTCCAAGTCAGAGCCTATTCGCCGAACCTGCGATCCGGAGGGGAGCGCGCGATGCTGCCTTTGCTTGGGTGCTGGTCGGCCCCGGCGAAAGACTTCAACTGAGAAACCCGTTCGACACCGCCCTTTCGTTCCAAGTCCTCGATACACAAGATGTCGGCAAGGTCGAGCCGGGTGAGGTGGCCGATATCCCCAAGGACGCATATCGACTGATGATTACCACCGAGCCTTTGGGCACTCTGATCGTCGTTGTGCTTCATACGTCGAATCGGAAGGAGTTCGCGGGACCGAGCGTCAGCGCCTTTCGAGTGGGTGAGCTTGGGTCGGACGCACTCCCCGTGTTCGGGTCGGGAACCAGCGCCCTCGTTTGGGTCGAAGGCTCCGCTGGACCGGGCCAGGAATTCGGGCTGAGGTACGTTGGCGGGCGCGGCGTCGAGAGCGTTGCGGGGGCTGCCGTTCTCCTTGCCGTGGTGGACGCTGCGGGCCGCGTTCGCGAGAGCCTGGTGCAGTTTCAGGGGGTTGACGTTTCGAACGAGGTGGCTGAAGCCCAAATCGTGGTCGTGGACTCCTCTGGCCAAGCCCTCGCCGCCAAGCCCGTGCCGACGTACTTTGCGGGAGTGCGAATGGCGCTTTCCCCGGAATCCGGCGAACCGGGCTCGAAGGCGACGATTCGGCTCGACGTGACGGCTTATCGCAAGGCCATCGCAGCGGAGCGGGCGCTCGTGGGTCATGGCGATTGGAGGCTGGCGCTGGACTACGTAGACTCGGGAGGGGTTCAGGGGCCGGCGACGATTCCGTTTCCTGAGTCTGGCGTCGTCGAATTCGAGGTCGTTCGAGGGTCGATGCCGGGCCTGTTTTCGGTGAGCGTGAAACCGGTGCCGCATTCGGAGATCGAAAGTGAGTCGACATGCTCCGGCGGATGGGTCAGCATCCGCGGCGCCCGCTCGTCACTTTCGCCGCACCCCCGAAAGAGCCTGCCGGGTTGTTCGTTCTGCGGAGGCTTGCCGTTCGAACTCGGTGGAGCGAAGCCAACGACCTGCCCAGGCGGGAGCTTCTTCGACTCCCGTCGCGGCCATGTCTTTGTAGGCGCCCACGGCTGGGGATCGCAACGAACTTGCCGGATATGCCGTTAGGCACTCTGCCATACTGAGCCCATGCTGAAAGTCGAGTCTGACGGCCCCGTCTTGCGTTTAACGCTCGCCCGGCCGGAGGTTCGCAACGCCTTCAACGACGAGTTGATCGCCCTTCTGACTGAGGCGTTCACTCTTATGGCCCGAGGCTCTCGCGTCGTGGTATTGCAGGGCGAGGGCAAGGTGTTTTCGGCGGGAGGCGATCTCGAATGGATGCGCCGCGCGGCGAACTACACCGAAGACCAGAATTTCGAAGACGCCCTTTCGCTGGCTCGACTCTTCGAGAGCATCGCCAGGTGCCCTGCGGTGGTGATCGCTCGGGTTCATGGAGCGGCGTTTGGAGGAGGGGCTGGCCTTGTGGCCTCGTCCGACATCGCCATCTGCGAACCGGCAACCAAGTTTGCCTTCAGCGAGGTCAAGCTCGGATTGCTTCCTGGGACGATTTCGACCTACGTCATCCCAAAGATCGGAGCGGGACATGCGCGAGCCCTGTTTGCGACAGGCGAGACGTTCGACTCGGAACGCGCCCTCCGCATGGGGCTGGTGCATGAGGTCGTGGCAGCCGACGAACTCGATGCAGCGGTCGACCGCAAGATCGACGCGGTGTTGTCAGCGGGCCCCTTGGCTGTTTGGGGCGCGAAGCGGTTAGTTTTGGAGTCCCCGGTCCCCATCGAGGACTCGGCGAGGAGGCTGGCGAAAGCGCGGGCCTCAGAAGAGGGCCGTGAGGGCGTCGCCGCCTTTCTCGAAAAGCGCCCCGCAACCTTTGTCGTCGAAAGGAACCCTGACGAAGCGAAGTCCTAGGGGCGCCGCAAGCGAAACCGATGATTCGAAAACTGCTCATCGCCAACCGTGGAGAGATCGCCGTCCGGGTGATTCGTGCCGCGAGGGAATTGGGGATTCGCACCGTCGCCGTCTTCAGCGATGCGGACGCGGGCGCGCCTTTCGCGCTTCTTGCGGACGAGTCTCGGTATCTTGGCCCTCCAGAGCCGCGTTCCAGCTACCTCGATATCGATAAGATTGTGGCTGTAGCGAATGAAGTAGGCGCGGATGCGATTCACCCCGGCTACGGCTTTCTTTCCGAGCGGCCCGAGTTCGCGAGGGCTTGCGAACAGGCTGGCTTGGTGTTTGTCGGGCCGACGTCCGAGGCGATGCGCCAACTGGGGTCGAAGCTCGACGCCAAGCGACTCGCTGTAGCGAACGGCGTTCCCATCGCCCCGAGCTTTTTCGATCTCGGAGCTTCCGACGAGGACCTCAAGGCGGCGGCAGGATCGATTGGATACCCGGTGCTCCTCAAGGCCGCCGAAGGGGGAGGCGGCAGGGGGATGCGGGTCGTCGAGACCCCCGAGGACTTTGATTCCTCGTTGCGGCTCGCGCGCGAAGAGGCAAGGAACGCTTTCGGCGACGACACGATGATCGTCGAAAAGCTGATCGAAAAGCCACGACACGTCGAGGTGCAAGTTCTCGCTGACCGGAGAGGCCGAGTTGCGGCGCTCTTCGAGCGGGAATGTTCGATTCAACGGCGTCACCAGAAGCTGATCGAAGAATCGCCCTCGCCCGCCGTTGAGGCGGAAGAAGGCCTTTGGGAACGGCTCCGCGACGACGCCATCAAGCTCGTTCGTGCTGTGGGATACACGAACGCGGGGACGGTCGAGTTCATGATCGACGAGGCGTCCGGCCAGCACTTCTTTCTTGAAGTGAACGCACGGATTCAGGTCGAGCATCCGGTGACGGAAGCGGTCACGGGGGTCGATCTGGTTCAATGGCAGCTTCGGATTGCTGCGGGCGAGGAGCTAGCGCTCAGCTCCCTACTGATGGCCGGCGACAGGTCCGCCCTGGTCGGCCACGCGATCGAAGCGCGGGTCGTCGCGGAGGCGCCCGAAAAGGGCTTTCTCCCTTCGACTGGGCGGATTGTCGGGTGGCTCCCGCCCGCGGGGGCTTTCGTTCGCGTGGACTCTGGACTCCAGGCTGGATGTGAGGTCACCCGATTCTACGATTCGCTGATCGCCAAGGTGATCGCGCACGGAGCGAACCGGGAAGAAGCTCGCTTGCGACTCATCCACGCCCTCGAGGACTTCCACATTCTGGGAGTTCGGACGAATATCGAGTACACACTGGACGTACTTCGTCACTCCGGTTTTGTGTCCGGGCGGTTCGATACGGGTTTCTTGGGAGTGGAATTCGCCGAGTGGCAGCGATCGGGCGAGACCCCTCCCGAACTCGGCGCGCTGGTGGCGGCCGCCACCTCCCCCTCGGTCCAGGGCGCGCCCACCTCGCGTCCCTCGAGAAGTTGGGACAGCTCGGACGGCTTCCGCAACGCCCGAGCCTAAGCCCGTATTCCGTCAGATTCCCTTCACAGGACGACGTTGTTGATGTCGGCGATGCAAGTCCCGGGGACCCCGTGCATGTCCCCAAAGTTCGGCGACGAACCCGGGTGACCCACGCATTCGAAGTCCTGTTCTCGCTTCGGATAGTCCACGATCCCGCACTCTCGCAACTTCGCGAGCGGGACGCGCACCTTCCAGTCGTAGTAATAGGGCCGGCTGGAGTATTGCGAAGAGTAATTGGCGCAACCCGCGACCACCTGGCCGCCCCGAGGCAGCGCGTTATACTGGTAGGACTTCGCGTGGCCATCCATGAACGAGAAGATCATCGTGTTTCGGTGGCGCGGCCAAACTTCCCATTTGAACCAGTAGTCGATCCAGCCACCGATGGTCTCCGTGCTGTTGAATCGCCGAGGAAAGTAGCCGTCCGTGTACGCAATGGTCTCCGATGCGAAGGGAAGGATCGATTCGTAAACGGGCGGATGCCAGCGCGCGAACCCGAAGGGCGAGGGGTTGAGCGCCATCCCGAACACTCCGAGATTCCAAGTGTAGGAGTTGTAACGGAACTGACCCGCAGGCACGCATTGCGAGCAACGAGTTCGGATGAACGCAAAAAGGCTCTGGCCGAAGCCCCCGGTTGGCCAATCCCCTGTGTAGTCCTGCCCGAGGGGCGACTTAGGATACGAAGCGCAGTTGATGAGGTCTTGGTTCTTTCGATAGGGCGCGGTCAGATCATGGACGAACGCAATCGTGCGCGTCGGCGAGTTGTAGCTGATCCCTGTCGGCGCGACGCCGTCGGCATCGGTCATATACATTAGCGTCGAGAGGATCAACTGCTTTTGGTTGCTCAAGCAGGACGTCTTCTTCGCCGACTCCTTCGCCTGCGCAAAGACGGGAAACAGAATCGCTGCGAGAATCGAGACGATGGCGACGACGACGAGCAGTTCGATCAGCGTAAAGGCGCGATGCGCTGAGTTCATGTTGGACTCCCTCCCAAGATGTCTTGGTATGAGTGTACAAAAAAGTACACGGAAAGTCCAGTACTTTCTTGAGGGGGAATCAGTGCGTGACGCCGGGAATGCCCGGTTCTGTGAGTTTCGACGGATCGAGCGCCTTGGCAAGGGTGTCCTCGTCGAGGAGCCCCAGTTCTCGAACGACCTCCGGGATGGTTTTGTTTTCGGCGAGGGCACGCTTGACGACGTCGGCCGCGGTCTTATATCCGACATAGGTGTTGAGAGCGGTAGCCAAAGAAGGTGAGATTTCTGCGTAATACCTGCACTTTTCTTCGTTGGCGCGAATCCCCACTAGGCAGTTGTCGGTAAATGTGTTCAGGGTATTGGTCAAAACTTGCAGACTGAATTGTGCGCTGAAGGCCATGCTGGGCATCATGACGTTCAGTTCGAGTTGACCCGCTTGCACGCAATAGTCCAAGGCTTGGCACTGTCCCAAGACCTGAAAGAGTACAAGGTTCAGGTTTTCCGCCATAGACGGATTGACCTTTCCAGGCATGATGCTCGAGCCCGGTTGGACGGAGGGAAGGACGATTTCGGCGATGCCCGTAAGAGGGCCGCTGCAAAGAAGCCGAAGGTCGTTGCCTATCCGGGTGAGCTCGAGGCAAAAGAGCCGCAGCGCCGCGGCGAGCGCGGACATCGCCAACTGGCATTGCATCGCCTCGATCAGGTTTTCCGCCGGGCGGAATGGGATTCCTGTGTACTGGGCCAGTCCTTGCACCACACGAAACCGGTATTCGGGATGGGTGTTGAGGCCGGTGCCGACCGCGCTGCCGCCGATGCCGAGCTCTTCGAGTTCGTACGCGGCGTGGTCGAACCATCGCCTGGCGCGTCGCAAGCTGTCGGAGTACCCCTTGAACTCTTGGCCCAGTCGGATCGGCACAGCGTCCTGGAGGTGGGTGCGGCCCGACTTTAAGATTCCGTCGAATTCTTGTCCTTTGGCGTCAAACGCTTCGATCATCTTGTCGATGGAAGCGTATAAGTCCACAAGCATAAGACGCGACATAACGCGCATTGCGGTTGGGACCGTGTCATTGGTCGACTGCCCAAAATTGACGTGATCGTTCGGGTTGACCTTCGAGTACAGGCCCTTTTCACCCCCAAGAAGCTCCTCAGCTCGGTTGGCGAGCACCTCGTTGACGTTCATGTTAAAGGAGGTCCCCGCCCCCATGTGAAACACGTCCACGGGGAACTGATCCCGCATCTTTCCCGACAGGATTTCGTCGGCAGCTTGTACAATCGACGCCCCGACTTCCTTGTTGATCAGTCCGAGCGAAGCGTTTGTTTCCGCGCACATTCGCTTGAGCATCACGAAGGCGTCGATCATCTTGGGGTGTTCGGTGAGGCCCGAGATGGGGAACAGGCGGCGGCTTCGCTCGGCCTGACTTCCCCAATACGCGTCTCGCGGGACTTCCACCGGCCCCAAAGAATCCGATTCGATGCGGTACTCCATTTCAGGCTCAGTTTACCGGTGGCGGGCCTGCCATAATGTCCGCGTGGAGGACTTGGAGCGCCGGTTCGAGGAATTGGCCGACCTGATGGACGAGTTCGGGCTTGTGGAGGCAAAGCTCTCGGGCCCGGACTGGAAGCTGCTGCTGCGCAAAGGGAACGCGGCCGCTCCCAGCCCTCCCCTTGCGGTGCCTCAAGCGGGGTCGGAGCCCACCTTGGCGGAGCCGCTGCAAGAGCCGGAGCCTGAAGTCGAACTGGAAGAAGACGGGGAGCCGATCCTCAGCCCGATGACCGGCGTCTATTACTCCTCGCCAAGCCCCAAAGCGCCTGCGTTCGTTCGTGAAGGACAAGAGGTTCAGGAAGGGGACGTGCTGTGTCTCATCGAGGCCATGAAAGTGTTCAACGAGATCGTCGCTCCTCGCACGGGGATCATCACGAAGGTCCTCGCCAAGGACCAAGACCTGGTGCAAACCGATCAAGAGTTGATGGTTCTCAAGTCGGAATGAACGCGGACGCTTCCTTGTCCGCCGCAGCTTCCCCGTCGCCGATACGCGAGTCCATTCGGGTCGCGCTCTTGGGGCTTGGGACGGTGGGCCGTGGCGTGTTCCGGATGCTGGAAGAGAATTCGGCTTCGATTCGAGCCAAAGCGGGTTTACCGGTGGAACTGGTTCGCATCGGCGTGCGCGACCTCGGCCGAGTCCGGGGCATCGAGTTCCCCCATCTGACCGACGACGCAAGGTCCATTGTGCAAGACCCCGACATCGATGTCGTGATCGAGTTGATCGGGGGCATCGACCAGGCGCTCGATCTTGTGGAGCGGGCTCTCGAAGCGGGCAAGAGCGTCGTGACCGCCAACAAGGAACTGATCGCCAAGCACGGGGGGCGGCTTCTTCGCATGGCCTTTGAGCGAGGAATCGACTTGCACTTCGAGGCGGCGGTGGGCGGCGGGATCCCTCTGGTGCAGCCGTTGAAGCACCAGTTGGCCGGTAACGATGTGGTTCGGCTGATGGGGATTCTAAACGGAACCACGAACTACATTCTCACCCAAATCGCCGAACGCGGGGTTTCCTTCGAAGAGGCGCTCTCCCACGCTCAGGCGTTCGGTTTTGCGGAAGCCGACCCCACGAACGACGTAGAGGCGTACGATGCGGCTTACAAGATCGCGATTCTGGGTTCGATCGCGTTCGGCGGGCCGATCCCGGTCGAGCAGGTGTACCGGGAGGGGATTCAGGGCGTTCAGCCCGACGACGTCCACTTTGCTGACGTTTTGGGCTACGCGATCAAACTCGTGGCGATTTGTGAACCGGGCGCGGGCGGCCGGTCGGTGTCCGCCAGGGTCCACCCATTGCTCGTGCCGAAGGAGCATCCGCTTGCGGGGGTTCGCAATGAGTACAACGCGCTCTGGTTTCAAGGGGACTTCGTGGGGGACGTGATGTTCAGCGGCCGGGGCGCGGGAGCGGAGGCGACGGCCTCGGCGGTCGTGGGCGACCTGATCGACGTCGCCCGAAACCTCAAGATCAAGGGGCCGGGGAGCGTGATTCCTTGGGGCGATCCGATCGAAGTGGAGCCAATCGGCCTAGCGCGTTCTTCGTATTACTTGCGGCTGCTGGTCGATGACCGCCCGAAAGTTCTCGGCGAGATCGCGCTCGCGCTCGGGGAACACGGGGTATCGCTCTCCGCGATGGAGATGCGAGTGTTTGACTCCGCGAACCATGTCGGCGAAATCGTGTTCCTTACGCATGAAGTGGAAGAAAGGCTCTTCCAAAGGGCGCTTGCCGATCTGGAGCAGTTGATGGTCGTAAAGAAGGTCTGTAACTGGCTGCGGGTGGTGGAGAAGTGAAGCTCGCTTGCCTTCAATGGGATGTGCGTTTCGGAGAACCTCTCGCGAACGCGGAGCGGGCCGCCCGCGAGTTGGGCCAGCTCGCCTCCGAAGGGGTGGATCTGGCGGTGTTTCCTGAGGCGTTCTTGACCGGGTACGCGGTCGAGAGTCTCGAAGAGGCGCGGGAGATGGCGATTCCGCGCAACCATCCCGCTCTGGAACTCCTGCGGGAGGCCTCGGACCGCGAACGTGTCGGCGCGGTTGTGGGATTCGCAGAGTCCGGGGAGGAAGCGGTGTTCAACGCCGCCACGATTTTCGAACCTGGGCGCTCGCCGAGGTATTACCGGAAGACGCACATGCCGTGTTTGGGCCTCGACCGTTTCGCCGAGCCCGGAGATCGGCTCGAGGTGTTCGAGACTCAGTGGGGGCGGATCGGAGTCCTCATCTGCTTCGATCTTCGGATGCCGGAGCCTTCGCGCGTGCTGGCGCTGAAGGGTGCACAGCTAATTCTCCTCCCGACGAATTGGCCTGAGGGCGCAGAGGCGGGGCCTGGGTTCGTGTTGCGCGCGCGGTGCGCCGAGAACCGCATCTTCATGGCCGGGGTCAATCGCGTCGGAGAGGAAATGGGCTTTCGCTTCATCGGGAGGAGCCTCGTCGCCGATCCTGTGGGCAGAATCCTCGCCAGCGCAGGTGAGGGGGAAGAAAGGCTGATCGTCGACCTCGATTTGGCTGAGGCCGACGTGAAACGAAACGTGATCGTGCCGGGGAAGTTCGAGACGGAGGTCCTAGCGGCCCGCCATCCCGAACTCTACGGCCCGATTACCGATGAACTGCCCGGTTAGGACTTGGCCGCAGCCATCGCGAACTGCACGGTCGAGGTACCCAGTTGCTCCATGCCCGGAACGTTGGACGCCGTGCCTTCCAATTTGATGAGTTTTGACGAGGAAACCTCAACGAAAGTGGTCATATTGACGTCCATCGGCGGTTGTCCCTCGGTGGTTACCAAGGCGAGCTTGGAGAGGAGCTTCGCTTTGCCCTCAGTGATGCTTTCGAGCTTGACTGTTCCCTTGACCGATTGTTTAGGGTTTGCGGGGTCCTTGTAGTCGATATCGTAGGTTTGCCCGACGGTAAGGGGCTTGTCCATACCTGCCGTGGCAAATCGCATGAAACCGAGGTTCATGCCCATCCCTGAGCCGCCCGACATTCCGCCTGCCGAGAGGATCGCGCCCGACTTCGAGACCTTCGTAATCATGGTGACATCCTGCGCAGGCGTGGGCATCTCCTGCCCGTTCATGGCCACTTTCATCCCGCTAATGATCGTTTCGAGATCGGCGTCACCGTTCTCGTAAACCTTCTTCACGACGGCGTTCTGATTCATCAGGATGTCGATACTGCCGAAGTTGGACTCCATGGAAAGGGTGAGCTTGAACGCCTCCTTCTCGCCTTCGACGTACTTACGCTCGAACTTGAATGTGCTTTGGCCCGCAAGGGCGACGGTTGCGGCGAACACCGCGACAAAAGCTCCGAAATGGCGCATGATTGACCTGACTCCTTGCCCCAGAAACAGGGGCGCTCGATAAGTGTATCCGAATGCTCAAACGCCCGACGCCGGGCTGAGGTTTCCTCGATCGAGCGCTGGAATGTGTTCAGGGGAAAAGTAGGGTACAAAGAACCATTCGCCGACCTGATCGGTCGAACTCATTGTGCCGCCCATGATGTGCCGCCTGATTCGCCGTTTCGCGCTGGGGCTTGCTGCCTTGGCGTCCACCTTGCTGTTCCTTTCGATTGCGAGTTGTGGCGGCGGAGGTGGCGCGGGCGGCGGCGGTGGAGGAGGGGGCACGATCACCGTCACGCTCACTCCAACCACGGCGACCGTGGCGCTCAATGGGCAAGTGCTCTTCACCGCGACCGTTACGGGGGGAACTCCCACCGACGTGACGTGGACGGCCACCTCGGGCACGATCGCGCCGACCGGGCCGAACACGGCGACCTTTACCGCGCCCGGCTTCGCGACGACGAGCACGATTCGCGCCACGAGCGTTGCCGACCCGACCAAGTTCAAGGAGGCGACGGTCACTACGATCCCGAACGGGAGCCTTCCTCCCAACCGAATCTTCTACGGTGAGGGTACGGGCTCCGGAACGGACGTGTTTCATGTGGCCTCAGATGGGTCCGACAAGACGCTCTTTTTGTCGCTTCCGGCGAACATTCCCACCGCAACATCGAATCCGGCAGGGACGCTTTGGGCGTTCTTCTATACGCCTGACCCCCTTGCGGCCGATCCCGTTTACGATGTCTATGTGAACTCTTCGCCCACATTCGCCGGAGCGACGCGACTTACGACTCAAAGCTACATTTATTCGGGAACGATCCAGTTCACGGGCGACGGATCGAAGATCGTGTTCACGGCCTCTTCGAGCGAAGGCGAATTCGGAATCTACACGATGAATCCCGACGGGAGCAGCCGAGTTCGAATTGGAGACGGCGAGGAAGCCCACGTTCACCCGTTGACCGGAAAGATCGTTGCGACCGTCGTTTTCGGAGGGGCAGGGGACATTCAGACGATGAACCTGGACGGGTCGAGCAAGACCACTTTGAACGCCCACGCGGAAGAAGATTGGATGCCGCAGTGGAGCAAGGACGGCGGCGAGATCGCCTTTAGCTCGCGTCGGAGCGGCGACTTTGACATTTGGATCATGAGCGCAAGCGGCGCGAACCTCACGCGGGTTACGACTTCGGCAGACAACGAGTTCGGTCCCTCGTTCAACTCAAGCGCGGCGCAGATTGCTTTCGCGGCTCTGGGCCCGAACGTCGATTTTTATGGGGTGTACCGGATCGACCGCACAGGGAGCAACCGAATCGCCCTGCAACTCACGTCTTCGATTCAACTTTCGTTGTACTGGAGTTCCACGCAGGGCAACAGGCCCACCATGGGACCCGCAGGTCCAGGCGGCCTGACGCTGGGAGGTCCGATGCGGCCCCGATTGCGCGGACTGCTGGGTCCGTAAGGTTCGGGCCGGGTCCGTCGAACTTTCGCTCGCGAGCTTCGTCCGTGCCTTGAGTCGAGGGAACGCATGAACCTGCTTTCGTTGCTGCTCGTTGGGATCGTCCAGTCGGGACAAGTGTGTCCGATCGATTTCGCGCCTCCAGGCGGGAGCCTCGTCGCCGCGGACTTCGGCGGCGTCCGGCTGAAGTTTTGCGGTCAACCGTGCCTCTCGGAATTCAAGAAGCAGCCTGTAAAGTCGTGGCAAGCGGCCCTCAAGTCCGGCAAGATCGTGGGGACTCTTCTTTTTGATCCTGTCATCGGCAAGAAGCTCACGCCCGAGACCACGCGGGGCGGAGTCATCGAGTATTCGGGTGTTCGCTATGGCTTCTCGAACGCTCAGAACAAGGCGACGTTCCAAAGCTCGCCGGCGCTTTACGCGCCGATTCCCTTGAAGCAGGCTCTTTATTGCCCGGTGATGGGTTTGACGCTCGCGCACTATTGGGGTACTTCGGGGTTTGCGGACGTCGACGGGGTGAGGATCTATGCGTGTTGCGAGAACTGCTATCCCAAGCTCCGCTCGGATGCCGTGGCGCTTGCGCCAAAAGCCAAGGAGTACGTCGGCGAGCCCAAGGTTTTCGAAGTTGCGCCCGCGCTCCTAAAACTCACAGGTCCTGGCGGGTAGACCTCAGATCAGTTCGTAGCGCGTGTTTCGCCTTCGGGGCGCGTATCCTGCGTCGCGAATTAGCCGTTCGAATTCGCTCGCGCTCAAGATGAACTTGTTGCCTGCGGCGGAAACGACGTTCTCTTCGATCATGATCGAACCGAAGTCGTTCGCCCCATAAGCGAGCCCAAGCTGAGCGATTTTCGGCCCTTGCGTGAGGATCGAGAGCTGCACATTGGGGATGTTGTCGAGGAAGATGCGCGATACGGCGAGCGTGCGGAGGTAATCCCAGCCCGACGCTTTGTGCGGGATCGGGAGTTGGGTGTCTTCCGGTTGAAAGCTCCATGTAATGAACGCGCGGAACGGCGCGCACTCGTCTTGAAGGTCGCGGATGCGCTGCAGGTGTTCGACTCGGTCTTCCAAGGTCTCGACGTGGCCGAACATCATGCTCGCCGTGCTGCGGATGCCAAGTTTCGACGCCGTTCTCATGCACGCGAGCCACTCCTCGGTCGTGTCCTTGTAAGGGGCGATCAGGCTCCGAACGCGATCGACCAGAATCTCGCCTCCCGCGCCCGGAATCGAATGCAACCCTGCGTCCTTGAGCCGCACGAGGCAATTTTCGAGCGTGACCTTCGAAATGTGCGCGATGTAAATGATTTCGGCAGGCGAGAGCGCGTGAAGGATGACCTCCGGGAACCGCTCCTTGATCTTGCGGAACATGCCTTCGTAGTAGTCGAGCTTGAGCTTGGGGTTGAGCCCACCCTGGAACAGGATCTCGACCGATTCTGCTCGGTCGGTTCCTTCGGGGACGCCAAGATGCCAGTCGAGTTCATAAGCGGTCGCGACCGTATGCCCGACCTTCTCTAAGATGTCGTCAGCCGACAGCACGTAACCTTCGGGGTGGTTGGGCACGCGGTAGAAAGCACAGAACTTGCACCTCACCCAGCAAACGTTGGTGTAATTGAGAATCCTCCCGACGATATAGCTGATCGTCCTGCCAGGTGCGGATTGCTCGCGGCGTAAGGTGGCGAGAGCCGAGAGTTCGAGCGGCGAAGCGTGCTGGAAAAGGAACAGCGCGTCTTCTGCCGAAATCCTATCGCCTTCTTGAACCTTGGCGGCGATGGTGTTTGTGTCGAGTGTCCCTGTAGCGGCCATTCAGTTCGATTGTACCGTCGGGCTACTCTTCAAGGGGGTAGACATTGACCGGGACTACGTTGCCCTTCTTGGTTCCGCGCCACGCCCGAACGAATCCGGGGCCCGCCGACAACGGAACCGTCACTTTCGCTTCGGTGTCGCTAAGGACCTCGCACCGAACCTTCTCGAACCTCTCTGTGAGGGCCGTTTTCGAGTCGAGTGGGGAGGTGGTCCATCGAAACTCGATCTCATCTCCCGCGCGGAGTCTCTTGCCTCGAAGAACTAGCGTCTGTCCTGTGCGAACGACGTCAGGGTTTTCGAAGTCGAGCCACGGCGCATCCGCTTCGTAGGCGTTGCTCACGAAGAACGGGCTGTTTCTGAGGATCATCACCTCGTGCGGCAGCAGCCCCGTGTCTGGGTAGTCACCATGCCAACGCATGATCGACATGCCTTTGTACTTGTCGGGATGATGAAGCCCGAAGGCGTGCCCAAGTTCATGGACGGTCGTGCCCTTCGGGGTGCCGCCCTGAACTTGCCACGTTGCGAAGCCTGAGTGGATCGCTTTGGGCTCCCGCACCCCGCTTATGGGTTCGAGCACCCAATCGCCAAACGTCGCAAACCCTTGGTAGTCGCCCCACAGATTCGCCCCGGCAAACCCCCCGCCTCCTTGGGCGAAGACCCAATACACGGTCTTAGGTTGAGGGCCGTTCGTAATGGACTGGAGGCTCTCCCACCAGTTCGGCAGAAGTTGGAGGTCGTCGATCTGTTCTTGAGTCGGGTTCTTGCCCGCGCGCATTTCGAGGTAATTCCGGCCCTTGACGACCTTCAAGGGCTCGAGTTGGAACGATGTCCCTACCCGCTCGCGATACCACTCCTGAATCTCCAATACCAGCGACTCGATCGACCGTACATACTCGGGATGCATCGGCTGGTCCGAAGGATAGACGTAGAACGGACGGACGACGAAGTCGGCCTTGACCGCGAGCGTCAGACCAAGCGTGGCGACGAGCAGCATGTGCCCGTTGTACCTTAGGTTAGGGCCTTGGGGCGGGCAGAAGTGCGGTGAGTTCGGTGAGGCTCCCGACGACGAAATCGGGCTCCGGACCGCCGATGGGCTTTTCTTCGGGAGACTCGCTTTGCCCCCTGGCGCTTGGTGGAATGTCCGAATCGCGGCGAATCCAGACGCTGCGCCAACCTGCCTCGATGGCGGGCCGGACATCATGGCGGTAGCTATTGCCAACGAACAGGATTTGATGAGGTTTGCATCCAGAAAGTTTCTCAGCTCTCTGAAGGACCCTGGGGTGAGGCTTGCCCTGGCCCATTTCCCCTTCGATAAGGATAAAGTTAAAGAATTCCTCGATTCCTAGCGTTTCAATCTCCTGACGCTGCACGTCGGCGGGGCCATTCGTAATCAATCCCAGCAGGTAGTTCCCGCGAAGACCCTCAAGAACCGCGACGGCATCGGGGAAGAGTCTTAGATTTTGGTCGCGAGCCTCTGCATATCGCTCCGAAAGCCGCGCCGCCAAGCTTGAATCGGTAACCCCACAAAGTTCGAGGGTCCTTCGCATCTGTTCGGTTCGCGTAGGCTCGCCGGACTTGAGGTAGTCCGGGTACCAGTCGGACTCCTTGATCGACTTCGAGAACGGCCGAAACGCCTCAGCCCACTTCGCGATCATGTCGTCCACCGACCACTGCCCCGGCGCGAACTCGGCGAAGGCGATTTCGAGGCCCTTCCGTGCGGCTTCCCAATAGGCGCAGAGCGTATCGTCCAGGTCGAAGAAGATCGCGCGGATGTCGTGGAGCGGGGTGCTTGTCGGTTCCGGTGCTCTCGTCGATATTTCCATTTCCATTGCTTCTAAGATGTCGTTTTCGTCGGTCCTGTTCTCCGCTCCCTGTCTACGGAACTACGCTTTTTTGGCGGTTCCCGTCAGCGGAGGCCCATGGCTCCTCGGACGAGGTCCATCGTTTCGACTGCGAACTCGCGCGCTTCCTCCGCCCCGTGCTCTAAGATGCCTTCGATGTCAGCGTCGGAGATCTGCTTTCTTCGTTCGCGGATCGGCCGGAGGTACTCATTGAGAATCTCGGTCAGTTCGCGCTTGTTCTGCATACACCCGCGTAGGCCCTGGCGATCCTCTTGCCACTGCACTTCCCAGTCGGGCGAGTACACCCGCAGGTACTGGCAGACCGCGCAGCCCTCGGGTACTCCAGGGTCGGCCTTCCGCATTTTCGTCGGGGTTGTGAAGGCGCCGCGAATCTTCTCGGCAGTCTCGTCCTCGCTTTCGTTAAGGTAAATGCAGTTGCCGTACGACTTAGACATTTTGCGAATCTGCCCCGATTCGTCCGCGTCGAGTCCCGGGAGTTTGGCCCTAAGTTCGTCGGAGGGAATCATGCTTTCGAACTCCGGAAAGGTCTCTCCATAAAGGAAATTGAAGCGCCGGGCGATCTCGCGCGTGATTTCCAAGTGCGGCGCTTGGTCCCTGCCCACCGGAACCCCAGCCGGGCGGTACAGCAGGATGTCCGCAGCTTGCAGCACCGGGTATCCGAGGAGTCCGTAGGGCTCGCTGTCCGACTTGAGTTGCAGCTTCTTTTCCTTATAGGTCGGGACCCGTTCGAGCCAGCCGAGAGGCGTGACCATGCTCAAGAGCAAGTGCAGTTCGGCGTGTTCCTTCACGTGCGATTGAATGAACACCGATGAGCGGCTCGGGTCGATGCCCGCCGCGACGTAGTCTTTGGCGACCTCGCGGGAGTTGTGGGCGATTTCCTGCGGATTCTCGAACAGCGTCGTCAGCGCGTGCCAATCGACCACGCAGCAGTACATCTTGTACCGTTCTTGAAGGTCCACCCAGTTCCTGAGCGCGCCTTCGTAGTTCCCGAGGTGAAGCCTGGGGTTGGTCGGTTGCATTCCGCTGAGGATTCGTTGCTGCATAGATCTAGAACCCGAAGAAGAATTGGAATATGCGCGGGTACAGCGGAGTAAACACCATGCCGATCACGTCGAAGTTTGGAAATATCTGGCCCAAGATGATGAGTGAGAGGAAGAGGAATCCGCCGTAGTTTCGGTTCCACGCATACCACTGTATCCGCTGCCGTTCGGGCAAGAACGCGCCTACGATCCAGTGGCCGTCGAGCGGTCCCAGCGGGATCATGTTGAAGAGTGCGAGCCCAATGTTGATCATAACCCCCATTACCAGAATGATCGAGAGGGGATTTGAAAGATCGAAGAGTTGCTGAGGCGCCAAGACCCCCGTCGCCATCATCAGCCGAGCGATGACGGCATAGACCGTCGCCTGAAGCACGTTGGAGAGAGGGCCGGCGGCGACCGAGGCGAAGTGATCCCACCGGGGATTCTTCATCCGGCTTGGGTTCACGGGAACGGGCTTGCCCCAGCCGATTCCAAAGCCCGAAAGCACCGTAATCACGATCATGACTGTCCCCAAGGGATCGAGATGAGCGAGAGGGTTGAGGGTGACGCGTCCATAGAAGCGGGGTGTGGGGTCTCCCGCGAGGTCGGCCATTTTCGCGTGGGCGAACTCGTGGAGCGCGACCGAGATCAGGATGACGGGGATGACGCAGACAATGAACAGCATGGAGACGTCGCCCATCAGCGCTCCCTCCCTAGGTCGTCGGGGACCACCTCTCTTGCGAGCATCGAGTCAAACGTCTCTCGTACTTGGACCGTTCGGAATTCGCCGTCCGGGCGAACGAGGACAGTGGCCGGCCTCGGATAGCGATTGTAGTTGCTCGACATCGAACTGGCATAGGCGCCGGTCGTGAGGACTTGGACCAGGTTTCCTGGCGCAATGTCTTCGGGTAGAGATGCTTCGGCGATCAGGCGGTCGGTTTCGCAGTGCCGCCCGCTGACGGTGACGACCCGCGTCGGACCTGCGGGAGGCGGGGCCACTCGCTCGATGCTGTACTTCGCTCCATATAGGGCGGGCCGAGGGTTGTCGCTCAGACCGCCGTCGACCGCGACGTAGGTACGGGTCTTGCCCACGCTTACGGGCACGGTCTTTACGACTCCAACGGTGTAGAGCGTGACGCCGGACTCCGCCACGAGAGACCGGCCGGGCTCAAAGATAAGGATCGGGTCGATACCCGAGCCTCTGAGGGTTGCGCGGACGGCTGCGGCGATGTTCTGACAGAACGAATCCACAGGCTCAGGACGATCTGAGTCCGTGTAGCGGACGCCAAGGCCTCCCCCGACGTTCAATACCGTGGCCACGAACCCGAGCGTGGCTTTGGCCTCCATGGCGAACCTGGCGATCAGTTCTGCGCCCGAAGTCTGGGCTTCCGAGTCCATCAGTTGAGAGCCGACGTGGCAGTGAAACCCCGCGAGCGGCAAGTTGGCCTTCAGAGTCCGCTCGGCTGCTCGGAGCGCCGCGCCGTCGGCGATGTTGAATCCGAACTTGGTATCGGCCTGACCCGTTGCGATCTTCTCGTGAGTCTTGGGGTCGACTCCGGGCGCGAGCCGGAGCAAGAGTTGGGGGCATTGGGGGGGAGCGTTCGATGCGAGCGCCTTCAGCATCTCGATTTCGCCGAAATGGTCGATCACAATCGCCCCGATGCCCTGCTCGATGGCAAAGCTCAACTCCTGCCTTGACTTGTTGTTCCCGTGCAGGTGGCACGCCTGAGGGGGTACCCCTGCCGCAAGCGCAGCGCGGAACTCCCCTTCGCTGGCGACGTCGAGCGAGCACCCTTCTTGGTGGGCAATGGCGAGCACGGCCAGGGTGCTGTTGGCCTTCGATGCATAAGAGACCTGGGAGTTCGCATAGGCTCGCCGAGCGGTGACGACGAACTCGCGAATCCTCTCACGGAGGGAGGTTTCGTCGAGGACGTAAAGGGGCGTTCCGAACTCCGTTGCCAGTCGTCGCGCCTGCTCCTCGGTCAAACGGAACCTAAGGTCCGTGGCATCTGCAGTTGGCATGAACCCTGATTATTGCACGGCGTCCGGCTTGCCGAAAGGACCGGATCGCGGCCCGCTCGCGGCTCGAACGGATAAACTGCGGCCCGTGAAGAGGGTTGCGGTCCTGGGAAGCACGGGCAGCATCGGCGTCCAGACGCTCGACGTCATATCGCAGCATCCCGACCGTTTGCGGGTCGTTGGTTTGGCGGCAAGCCGAAGCGCGGACAAGCTCAAGGAAAAGGCAGCGCGTTTGGGTGTTACCCGATTGGCGCTTTATGAAGAGGGCCTCGACGACTCGATCCCGGCGGGGCTCGATGCGGTGTGCGATCTCGCCTGCGATCCGGATGTGGACATCGTAGTCGTCAGCGTGGCGGGCGTGATCGGCCTCGTGCCGACGCTGAGGGCCATCGAAGCAGGTAAGCAGATCGCGTTGGCCAGTAAGGAGGTGCTCGTCGCGGCCGGCGAGATCGTGATGCCCCTGGTCGAGCGAAAGGGCGTCAAGCTGACTCCGATCGATAGCGAGCATTCGGCCATCTTTCAGTGCCTTCAGGGATCATCGCCGGACCAAGTCGCCAAGCTGATCCTCACGGCAAGCGGGGGGCCCTTCCGAGGGAGGACCCGCTCCGAACTGCGCGACGTTTCATTGGAGGCGGCGCTGAACCATCCGACCTGGAACATGGGTGGGAAGATCACCGTCGACTCGGCGACTTTGATGAACAAGGGCTTGGAGATGATCGAGGCCTGTTGGCTGTTCGGGGTCCCGATCGAGCGCGTCGAGGTGGTCGTGCATCCCCAAAGCATCGTGCATTCGATGGTGGAGTTCATGGATGGGAGCGTCGTCGCGCAAATGGGCTGGCCCGATATGCGGCTTCCGATACAATATGCTCTTCTGCACCCCGAGCGAGTTCCGAACTCGATGCGGCCTTGGAGCCCCGTCGAGACGCCGAATCTGACCTTCGAGCCGCCCGATTACGAAACGTTCCGCTGCCCCGTCCTCGCCAGGGAGAGCCTTCGAATCGGGGGGACGATGCCGTGCGTGATGAACGCGGCCAATGAGCAGGCCGTTCGGGCGTTCTTGAACCGCCAGATCGGTTTCTTGCGTATTGCAGAATGTGTCGAGCGCGCGATGAACGCGCACGAACCTGTCCGTTCGAGCTTGGAGTCGCTTCTGGAGTCGGACCGATGGGCGCGTGAATTCGTCGACGCCGAATGCGTCCGCGCTGGCGAGAAAGTGTAACTATGTGGGCCGCCGCCATTTCGATTATCGCCTTCATCACCGTGATCACGTTGCTCGTCGCAGCGCACGAGTATGGCCACTACTTGTTCGCAAGGCTCTTCCGCATGGAGGTGGAGGAGTTTGCGATTGGGCTGGGTCGGCCGATCTTGCTCCGGCGCCCTTCGAAGTCGGCGGGCGAGTTCACGATTCGAGCTTGGCCCGTCGGGGGGTTCGTTCGCATCAAAGGGATGGAGCCCCAAGAGGACGGGAGCGAAGTCAACATCCCCAATGGGTTCTATAGCCGAGGTCCGTGGTCCCGGTTCTGGGTTCTCCTGGCGGGGCCGCTGTTTAGCTTGGCCGCGGGAATCCTCATTCTTGCCGGAGTGTTTGCCGCCACAGGGGTGAACCGCCCGCTCAACGAACCTGTGATCGGCATGATCGTCGAGCAGGGGGCGGCTTTCAAGGCTGGAGTCCGGCTGAACGACCGAGTGCTCAGCGTGGACTCCCAACCTGTGAACACCTTCTATGAGCTCGTCGCCGCCGTGCGAGATCGGCCGGGCGAGGAACTCGAGTTTGTCGTGGATCGCGGAGGCGAGCGCCAGGTGTTTCGTGTGACCCCCGAACGGGATACGGAGCCGACCGCCGTTTTGGGGCCCGACCTCTTTCCCACGATGGAAAGCAAGGTGCAGGGCAAGATCGGAGCGCAATGGGGCCACAAGAAGGTGCGCCTTGGCCCGATCGAATCCGTAGTGGAAGCGACGCTCTACCCGGTGAAAATGGTCGAGGGTCTTTTCGGCATGGCCAAGAACCCCAACCGCATCAAAACGGAGGGTGGCGGGCCAATCTCGATCTTTATGCTGATCTCGGCGACGGTGCAACAGGGCTTGACCGAGGCGCTCACCTTCGCCGGACTCCTCAGCATGTCCCTCGGAATCTTCAACCTCTTGCCGATCCCTCCGCTCGACGGCGGGCAAATGAGCATCGCCTTCGTCGAGATTCTCAGGGGCGGGCGCAGGCTGAAGTTCGCGGTACAAACGTGGGTCCACTCGATCGGCTTGGTGCTGGTCCTCGTGATGGTGTTAGGGTTTGTGGGGCTGGACTTTTCGCGCCTTCTCGGACCTAAGAAGCAGATCACGGTTCACAGCGCCTCCGAGAAGAAACCCTCCGAACCACCCGCCGAAAGAGCACGGTAAGCGGTCCGTGCCGCTCTCTTCCCATGCTGCACGAATCAGTATAATATTCCTCGTAGACCGCGAGGGTCGCAGAGGAATCCAATCACGAGGCGACGATGATGAGCCAAGACATTTTTCCGATTCGAAGGATCGACCACGTTCGATTCTATGTCAACAACGCCCGCCAATCGGCGTACTTCTACCAGCACGCGTTTGGATTCGACATCACCGGGTTCCAAGGGCTCGAGACCGGGAGCACCAACGAAGTCGATTACCTCGTGCAGCAGCAGGACCTCAAGTTCCTATTTTCCGCCCCGATTCGCCCTGGGCACCCGAAAGCGCCCAGCATCGCCCAGCACGGCGATTTCGTTCAAGACATCTGTTTTGAAGTGGACGATGTCGATACCGCCTACAGCGCCGCCGTCGAGCGTGGTGCAAGGTCAGCGAGGGCGCCGTTCACGCTCTCGAATGAGGAGGGAGAGGTCAGGCTCGCTTCCATCCACACCTACGGCGACGTCATTCACACGCTTCTCAACCGCGACAACTTCAAGGGCCACTTTCTCCCTGGATTTCGGCGGATGCACGAGCCCGGCGATCCGCTCGGCCTGATCGACGTGGACCACATCGTGGGCAACGTCGAATTGGGGAAGATGAACGAGTGGGTTAGGTTCTACGCCGACGTTCTTGGGTTCAAGCAGTTGGTTTCGTTCGACGACAAGGACATTTCGACCGAGTACACGGCGCTGATGTCGAAGGTGATGGCCAACGGCAACCAGCGGGTGAAGTTCCCGATCAATGAGCCTGCGGAGGGCAAGAAGAAGAGCCAAATCGACGAGTACCTCGAGTTCTTCGGAGGAGCAGGGGTCCAGCACGTGGCTCTGCTCACTGACGACATCATCCACACCGTAAGCCGCCTGCGAGCCCGTGGGCTCCAGTTCCTGAACGTTCCCAAGACGTACTATGAGGAACTGCCCAAGAGAGTGGGCGCCATCGACGAAGACATTCGGGAGCTGGCCGAATTGGGCGTGTTGGTGGACCGTGATGAGGACGGCTACTTGCTTCAACTCTTCACTAAGCCGATCACGGACCGCCCCACGCTGTTTTATGAGATTATCCAGCGCAAAGGGGCCAAGAGCTTCGGAAAGGGCAATTTCAAGGCGCTCTTTGAAGCCATCGAGCGAGAACAGGCGCTTCGCGGCACGCTCTAAGCGCTCTGATTCCACGAAAGACGAGGCGGGTAGGGAGGTCCCTACCCGCCTTCGATTTCTCGTCCTCAGAGTGCTTTTGAGTTACGATCGCTTGCGCCTTCGCGAAGCGATGGCCGCAAACCCGAGGCCAAGCATTGCCATCGTAGCAGGCTCAGGAACGAGCCCTGGCGCCCAAGCGCCTGCGGAGAAGGTACCGCTACCGTTGAACGTGCTCGCAATTGGAGACTCGAACGTGTTGGTCGAGAGGTTGTACACGTAAAACCAGGGTTGCGACACGCTGTTGCCATCGGTTACGAAGTAGGCCTTGCCTCCTCCCACCGCCAAGCCGTCGATGTCCGTTTCGCCGCCCGGATATCCCGTGATGAAGCTGGTGCTTCCGCCGACGTAGTCGATTGAGTACAGGCCCCGAACTTGCCCTGTGGGCGCAGTGTCCGAAAGACCGTAGAGCGTGCCATTGTCGTAATCGAGCCCGCCGAAGTCAAACGAGGTGCTGTAGGCGTAGAGCAAGCTACTGACGCCTGACGCAGGGTCGATTTCATACACGGCCTCGGTCGTAATGTTCCGCGTGCCCAGGAGCTTGCCGGTAGTCGGGTTGAAACCAAGGCCCACGAAATTCACGGTGCTTGTACCGAACGTCATGCCGACCGAGTTGACCGTCGGATTGCCGCTCAGGAGCGATGCGTACGTTGACCAGTACAGCGTCGAGCCGTTGTTCCAGTAGAGAATGTTGTTGACGTTGTCGGCGGCCATGCCCCACGGCTTTGCGCTCGAGGTTGAACTGCTATACAGCGCGGTCGCGTTCCCGTTCGAGACGTCGATCATCCAAATCGTGGCCGTCCCCGATTGGTCGTTCCCCACGATAAGTTGCGCCTGCGAGGCGCTGGCAGCGGCGACGAGCGCCCAAACAAAGAGTCTTTTCATGTGTCCTCCTCCAAGAATCCATGCTACGCGATGACCTCGAGGGCAACCCTTCAATCCAACGCGCAATACAACTAGAGACAGTATAACGTAGACCCTGGCGAACCCCAAGAGCCTGAGGAGAACTTGCAGGGGCGCGAGGTCAAAACTGGTAGAAGTGCAGGGAGCGCGCCCGCTCGCTTGGGGCGCAAGAGGCAACCCGGGGGAGGCCCCTCTGCGAAGGACCTGCCCGGATTCGCTTTGCCGGACCTTCGCTACGACTCGACGCCGAAGCGGACCATGTCGATCTTGATTACGTACTCCGACGGTTCCGACTCAGGCCCAGGCTGGAAGCCGAGCCTCATGCGGATTTCACCGCTCGAGTTCACGTAGGTTCCGCCTGGAAGGCCCGAGATCGAATCGAGGCCTTCGACGGTCGTCAGGTCGAAATCGCCCACGGCGTCCCAACGGCTTTGCGCCCAGTTCCAGAGCATGACCTTGCCCTTTGCAGTGGAGATGAACTGACAAGAGGTCTCGAATTGCAGTCCCAGAACGTTCGCGGGTGAGATGTCGGTCTTTGCATTGATCTCGACGGTGAGTTCAGCCACGTCGGATGTACCTTGGTCGGACGCCTTCATCACAAACCGCCGATCGTCCGATTTGCGGAGTTCCTTGGGCCCGCCTGAGATCAAGTCTCCGGCCACGACGTTCGCAGAGAGAATGGGGGCGCCGAAGCCGATCGCCTCGCCGGGATCGAGTACGAACAACCCCCTGTTGATGTCGAAGATCGTGACGGTTCCGCTCGGGAAGATCGCGCAGACGCCCCAAGCCCCTGAATAGGAGAATCCGTTGTTCGGATGCGTATCGAAATAACCCAACTCGCGGATGTTCTGCGCATCGGCGACGTCGAAAATCCTCAAACCGCCCCGATAGGCTGCAAGATATAGAAGATTCCCGCGAACGTGGGAGTTGTGATCGATGTACTGACCCCCGTTTTGGAACCTCCCCGCATAAGTCGGGTTCGTCAGGTCGGAGACGTCGATGATGTGAGTCGTACACTCGTCGACCAACGCGTTGCCCTCGTCGAACTCGTCGTTGATCAGGAAGTACCTGCCGTCCGGGGATAGTTGCCCCGAGTGGCAATAATTGGAGCCCGACATATAGTCGATGAACCCGAGCGTGACCATGTTGCCTTTGTCGGTGATGTCGACAATATATAGCCCAGCGCCCCCGCAGCAGAGGAACGCGATCTCCTTGCCGGCGTTGGGCCCCGACGTGAAGTCGACCACTTGGCAATCGTGAACGTATTTCTCCGTCCATGCCCCTACCTGCACAGGAGCGACCGGGTTGGAGACATCGAGAACGACCAATCCGCCGTTGGCGATGTTCGACCCGTTGAGGTACAGGAGCTTCTTGGCGGGGTTGGGTTGAATCGTGTGAACCCGTTTGAGGTTGTTTCCAGTGTAGGTCCCGGCGTGGGTGATTACACCCAGATCAGCCTGCCGCAGGTCGATGATATGCATCCCTTGATCGACGCCGTCACACACCGAGTAGGCGAAGTCGCCGAGCACCGTGGGTTCGTGCCAAGTGGAGTTGGGCCCCTGCACGTGGCCGATGATTACGGGCTGAGTTGGGTTCGTAATGTCGACGACGGCGGTGCCGTTTCTGACTCCGAAAACCGCATACTCGCGCTCGCTCGCCGAAACGTAACCCCATCCGCCGGAGCCGGACGATGGGTCACCGGGAAACTCGCTCAGAGGCAGGTTGGAAAGCAGACGCACGCCCTTTCGGGCGAACTGAGCCTCGGAGGTGGCGGCGATCCCTAAGGTAAGTGCCGTCAGCCCAAGCGCCACTCGAAGAAAGGAAAAAGTCGTGGTTGAATATCGCATCGCTCAGGCTCCTATTGGGCGGTCCGAATGGAGATGTCTCCCGACGTGGTAGACCCCTCGCCATAGAACACTCGCTTGCCGTTGGGCGCATAGCATTCGACCGTCATGAAGTCGCCCTGGCCCTCAGGGCCTCCATCGAGGAGCTTCATGCGGATGGAGGCAGGCTCGCCTTGGTACGACCCCTGCCCGAGAATCTCGGCGATGTTCCCCCGAACGAACACCTTGCTGGCTTGCGGCAGGATCACAACCAGGTCTGGATAGAGTCCATGGTGGTGGCCATCCGCGGCGAACGTCGCCTCGCCTTGCCCGCCCCCTGTCGTTCGAACGTCGACGATAATCGTAGCGACCTCGAAGTGGCCGTGGTTCGTGCGGACATCGATGCCCGCGCGCGCGGAAACCCTGAAATCACCCCCGTCGATAGCGCCCAGAGTGACCAGCGCGACGGCGGGCAAAACCCAAATCCTCCGAAACATCCCCTTGAATCCTCCTTGGCGGAAAGAAACCCGCCCCGATGCGGACTTGCGATGCCGATTAGGCATCCATTGGCATTATATAGCCACAATCCCGAAAACGATCGTTCACATTGACGTCAAGGATCGCCGGGACGATCCGAAACGAATGCAGGATTCTTGCCCAAGCACGCTGAAAACCAAAGGGGCAAAGAGCGCTTTGCTTCAGGAGGTGGCGCAATGAGTTTTCGTGTACTTCGCCAGTGGATTCTCGTGGGCACAGGGGCGGTGCTTGCCGCGCTGATGCTTGCGGCATGTTCGGGAAAAGACAACAGCGGTCGTCCGCTCTCAACCAGTTCAAGTTCGCCGGATGGCGCCAGCTTCACGCTGGACGCTCCCGAAGGATGGACTGCCGTCGATCTGACCGCCGAGGACGTCGATTCTTTCATCGATGAGGCCGTCAAGGCAAACCCAGGCCTGAAAGCGAGCGAGCCCGCCATTCGCGAGATGGCCCTGTCAGGCTCGATCAAGCTGGTCGCTTTTGGGGAAACGTTCGAGGGCTTCGCCGAGAATCTGAACGTCGTCGTCTTGGATCAACCCAAGGAACTGGCCGCTTCCGAACTCCAGCAGGCGTACTTGCAGGAGATGACCCCTCTCGCGCTGCCCGGTACTTCGCCTCAGGGTGAACTCACTGATTTGCCGGCAGGCAAGGCGGCCAAGATGTTCACGCAAATCTCCATAGGGCAGGGCAAATCGATCGCGTCGCTCGCCTACATGCTGAGCAACGGCAATCGTAGCTTCACGGTCACATTCTCGTGCCCCATGAGTCGTCTCGGGGCGATGGAGCGACTCGCGGACTCCGTGATGCAGACGTTTCGTTTCCCCTAACCGCCCGTCTAGGGGATGTAGGTCTGCGAGGGCTTCTGGACCTTGAACGAACGAAAGTCGTTCTTGCGGACGGCGCTCCAGGACCGGATTCCCGCGTGCCCATCGACAAAGATGTAGTTGCCTTGATTCCTGTGGCCTGGGGTGGGCCTGCCGGTATAGGCCGAGGCGCACCCTGGGGGGCCGCCATCTCCGGGTCCGCTGGGCGGGACCTTCCGACCCGCGAGCTTGGCGGTATCGCAGTCGATGAAGCCGGAGCCCCAAATGCCGCCCACATATTGGTCGGCCACGGAAACCGACCATTGTTCCACCCATGCGATCGTATCGGCAACCTCATCGAACTCGGTTCCGGAGCGGCCTGCCATCGTCCAGAACCCAGGGCCGACCCACTTGAAAGCGCCCGTGTTGTTGTCCCAGCCGTTCGCTTGCACGGTGTGGATGGGGCCAGTGTAAGAATACGAACGCGGAATCGCCTTGAGTCGGTAGTTCCCGTCCCACCAAGGCACGGCACTCGTCGAAACTCGGGTCGCGTGGTCGCTCGGGCACTTCCATATCCCGTCGTTGCGGGCATACGGCATCAGTTGCATGTCGGGCGGAACGTACGAACTGTTGCCCCCGTTGATCGGCGGAGCGATGGCTGCCCACGCAGGGTACACGTCGTCCGAATCGATCGCGTACATCGACATCGCCAGGCCGATCTGCTTCATGTTGGAGAGGCAAGTGGTCTGCTTCGCCGACTCCTTCGCCGCAGCAAACACGGGAAACAGAATTGCAGCGAGGATCGCGATGATGGCGATCACCACAAGCAACTCAATGAGCGTGAAAGCCCTGTTTCGATTCATGAACTCCCTCCCCAATGACGAGCCCTCGGGCGGGCTTCGCTACGAATAGTATACGAAAGAGTGAGTACTTTTCGGAGGTTTTCTTATCGCGCGCCTACCGGACGCGGGAGAGCGTCATCCGGACTGCTTGGAGGCAGGCCTCGATGTCGGCCGTTGGGTCGTCCGGTTTCTCCTCATATTCGAGCGCCACAATTCCCGCATACTTTTGTGCGGCGAGCGCTCGAAAGAAGTCGCCGAGCCTGAGGTCGCCCTGACCCAAGATCGTCCACTTGGTACGGTCCTTGACGTCCTTGAGGTGGATGTCGTGGACCCTCTCGCCAAAGATCTCAACCCAGCGCACTGGGTCTTCGGCCGACCTGAGCGCGTGGCCGGTGTCGATGCAAACTCCCATGCGGACGTTGTGGCGTGAAACGGCGCGCTCGATGTCGGCGGCCTTGTCATATCTTGCGCCGGGTCCGTGGTTGTGAATGGCGATGTTGATGCCAAATTCTTGCGTCAGATCGTTGAGAGCGGGTAGGGCCTCCGGTGTGGGATCGGCCGATAGAGCCTCCAGCCCGAGGAGCTTTGCGGACTCGAATATACGACGCGATTTGGCCGCATCGCCATCGAAGGCTTGGACTCCACACACGGCCAGGTGGATACCAGCGATGCGTAAGTCCGTGCGGACCGCGCTTCGGAAGATCGGATCGTTGGAGAGCGGAACATGCGCGGAAAACGCCTCCCAGTGCCTAAGTCCCAGCCGACGAGTCGTCTCGATCGCCCGGTTCAGGTCGAACCCGCGCAACGAGTACGAATGAATCCCCATCCGAAAGGGCGCATAGGGGCTCGTTGGGATCTGACCGAACCTTTCTGGCCGGAAGAGGCCTGCGACGGGCAGGCTCACCATCGAAGCGAGCAGCGATCGCCGGCTGAGTGCGGAGTCTTGCGGTTCCCGTTCCATATCTCCAGATTCTGGAATGCGGCGGCGCGTCCCTGCACGATCGGGTCTTTCCCAGTTTCTGTCGATGCCTGAAGGCCCGATCGCGGCATCGAACGGGTCCCTCCGAAGATCACCTAGTTCAAATGCTAGGTTTTGTCACAGAAAGAATATTAACGGACCGAAATTCAGGAGATTGGTTGCACAATGTCTTGGGCGTGGAACCTCGTCGTCTTGCTGGAGGACCTCTGTCAAACCGATAAGATCCACGCTCGAAATTGAATTCGGGAGGAGACAATCCAAAATGAAGAGAATTGCAGTTCTTTGTCTTGCAGCTACCGTCAGTTCGTTCGCTTCGGCGGTCGTGATCATGGACCAAATCGGTGCGAACCCGGCGGACGTTTCTGGGACGGGCACGGGTGCTTCGCAGCAGTTCGAGCCTGACTTCGCGACCTACGACATCGCGGTCATCGATAACTTTGATGTAACCGGACCGACCACGATCACGAGCGTGGATGCATTCATGGGTGGCTGGAACGGCTTCACGTCGTTTACGGCTATCGAGTTCTATCGAGTCGAGATCTTCAGCAGCGTCGCAGCTGCAGGCTCCAGCCTTACGGGCGATGTTGGAAGCCAGTCGGTCTCTTCGGGTTCCGCAACCGTGAACACGGCCTACACCGGCGAGGCGAATTCCGCGCTTGTAACGCTTCCCGTCAGCATCGTGATCAACAACCCGGGCACTTACTACTTGGGTGTCATGGGTCGGTTGAACTTCTCGGGCGGTGGCCAAGTCGGCATTCGCACTTCGAACTATGCTGGCGCGTTCCCCGGCGGCACCGACGCATATCAGGCGAATCCCGGCCTCGGTTTCGGTCAGGGATCGACCTTCGCGTACGCCAACATGCCTGCCTATCGCATCGAAGGTTCGGTTGTGCCTGAGCCCACGACGATGGCCGGTCTCGGTCTCGCGCTGGTGGCGCTCGCTCGCCGACGCCGCAAGTAAGTCATCCTTCGACCTTTTCGGGGGTCAAGGGAGCAATCGGGCTGGGGGCGGAGACGCCTCTGGCCCGATGCTATGTTAGGGGTGATGTGTCTTCGGGCGAGAGGTCTTCCGAGGGAAATCGGAAACTCCTTGAGGAAATCTCGCGGGACCCTTGACAGCCCGCCTTGACGGAGGTATCATTTCCAATTGCCGCCGACTGTACGGGCCCGCCCGTATCGGTGGCCGATGAAGAGCACTTTGACAGTTGCATAGCGATAGCGGAAGCATGCATCGAGCACATTGGAGAGTGGCTTTCGAAAAGCTACTGAGGGTGCGTGGTGAATGCCTAGGGACAAGTTGCCGATGAAGGACGCGCAAGCGGCGAAACGCTCCGGGGAGCTGCACGAGAGCTTTGATCCGGAGATATCCGAATGGGGAAACCCCGTCAGGGTAATGCCTGTCGACCCACACCTGAACACATAGGGTGTGAGGAGGGAACCGGGTGAACTGAAACATCTAATTAACCCGTGGAAAAGAAATCGAAGAGATTCCGTAAGTAGCGGCGAGCGAACGCGGAACAGCCTAAACCAAGGGGTACGCCTCTTGGGGTCGTGGGGCCACCACTAAGCCCCTAAAGCCATCGTTCTTGTGGAGACGCAGGGCCTATGGATTTGGGGGTTTAGAAACGAGTTGGAATCGAGTTAGGAAAAGCGAGTTGGAAAACTCCGCCGTAGAGGGTGAGAGCCCCGTATTCAAACTCTCGATTCGAATTCAGGGGGTACCCGAGTAGCGCCGAACACGAGGAATTCGGCGTGAATCTGCCCGGACCACCGGGTAAGGCTAAATACGACTTGTCACCGATAGTGCAACCAGTACCGTGAGGGAAAGGTGAAAAGCACCCCGGGAGGGGAGTGAAATAGACCCTGAAACCGCGACACCCATAAACAGTCAGAGCACTATGACCGGAGCGATCCGGCCACGTGTAATGGCGTACCTTTTGCAGAATGAGCCTGCGAGTTGTTGGTACCGGCAAGGTTAAGGATTTCAGATCCGCAGCCGGAGGGAAACCGAGTCCGAATAGGGCGTCAAGTCGGTATCAGCAGACCCGAAACTGCGTGATCTAGCCATGGCCAGGCTGAAGTGGTGGTAACACACCATGGAGGGCCGAACCAATTAACGTTGAAAAGTTACTGGATGAGTTGTGGTTAGTCCGGTGAAATGCCAATCGAACGCAGAAATAGCTGGTTCTCCCCGAAATGCATTTGGGTGCAGCGTTACGTGATGTCGTTTGGGGGTAGAGCACTGAATGGGCTAGGGGGCCTACCAGCTTACCGAACCCAACCAAACTCCGAATACCAAACGATTAACGTAGCAGTGAGACTGCGAGGGATAAGCTTCGTAGTCGAGAGGATAACAGTCCAGACCCACAGCTAAGGGCCCTAAGCGTGTGCTAAGTGTGAAACGATGTGAGGTCGCGTAAACAGCCAGGAGGTTGGCTTGGAAGCAGCCACCCTTTAAAAAGTGCGTAACAGCTTACTGGCCGAATGTGACTTCGCGCGGAAAATGTAAGGGGGCTTAAGCACACCCCCGAAGCTTGGGGATTCCGGAGCAATCCGGGATCGGTAGGGGAGCGTCGGGCGCGCAGCGAAGCCGTAGCGTAAGCAGCGGTGGAGCGCGTTCGAGTGAGAATGCAGGCATGAGTAGCGATTACAGAGGTGAGAATCCTCTGCGCCGAAAACCTAAGGTTTCTCCGGCCATGTTCGTCAGACGGAGGTTAGGCGGCACCTAAGGCGAGGCCAGAAGGCGTAGCCGATGGAGATCGGGTTGATATTCCCGACCCAGGTATGTAAGGTTAGGAAGGACGCTTCTCAAGGTTCCATCCCACACCGTTGGTTGTTGTGGGCTACCAGAAGGCTGGGTCCTGTGTAAGCAGGACGGAAAGGCTGACTGGGGGGAAGGAAACTCTTCGGAGGGACTGAACTGGGACTGAGGGGGGCCGAGAAAAGCTCCTATCTATAAATATCTGACCGTACTGCAAACCGACACAGGTAGGTGAGTCGAGGAGACTAAGGCGTTCGAGAGAACTCTCGTTAAGGAACTAGGCAAACGAGCCCCGTAAGTTCGCGATAAGGGGCGCTCCGAATTTCGGAGCCGCAGCGAAGCAGCCCAGGCGACTGTTTACCAAAAACACAGGTCTCTGCTAAGGTGAAAACCGAAGTATAGGGGCTGACGCCTGCCCAATGCCCGTAGGTTAACAGGAGGTGTTAGGGGTAACCCAAAGCACTGAATCGAAGCCCGGGTGAATGGCGGCCGTAACTCTAACGGTCCTAAGGTAGCGAAATTCCTTGTCGGCTAAATACCGACCCGCATGAAAGGCGTAACGACTTGGGCACTGTCTCAACGAGAAGCTCGGTGAAAATGTAGCACCCGTGAAGATGCGGGTTCCGCGCAGTAGGACGGAAAGACCCCGTGGAGCTTTACTACACCTTAAGATTGCGAATTGGGTGTAGATGTAGAGTGTAGGTGGGAGCTTCGGCGCCAATGGAACACCACCCTTCTGCATCTGGTTCGCTAACCTGTACCCTGATCGGGTATGGAGACCGTCTTAGGCGGGTAGTTTGACTGGGGCGGTCGCCTCCCAAATTGTAACGGAGGCGCTCAAAGTTCCCCTCAGGCTGGTTGGAAATCAGCCGTCGAGCGTATACGTATAGAGGGGGATTGACTGCGAGACCTACAAGTCGAGCAGGGACGAAAGTCGGAGTAAGTGACCCTCTGGTGGTGCGTGGGCACGCCAGGGTTCATCGGATAAAAGCTACCCCGGGGATAACAGGCTGATCTTGCCCGAGCGCTCATAGCGACGGCATGGTTTGGCACCTCGATGTCGGCTCGTCACATCCTGGGGCTGTACAAGGTCCCAAGGGTTCCGGAGTTCACGGATTAAAGTGGCACGCGAGCTGGGTTCAGAACGGCGTAAGCCAGTTCGGTCCCTATCCACTGTGCGCGTAGGAAATTTGAGGGGAGTCGCTCTTAGTACGAGAGGACCGGAGCGAACTGACCTCTGGTGTACCTGTTGTGCCGCCAGGCGCAGACGCAGGGTAGCCACGTCGGGAAGTGATAAGCGCTGAAAGCATCTAAGCGCCAAGCACACCCCAAGATTAGATTTCCCACTTAGGGTAAGGCCCCCGGTAGACCACCGGGTTGATAGGCCGCAGGTGTAAGCATGGCGACATGTTCAGCTAAGCGGTACTAATTGGCCGAGGGCTTATCGAAAGCTCCTCCAATGGTTCGATGGATGACTCCGCTGTCCGCTATGCAACGTCAGCTCGATTTAGATTTCGGTTTCACGATTTCTATTCGGGTGGCCATGGCGAGGGGGAAACACCCGTTCCCATCCCGAACACGGCAGTTAAGCCCCTCAGCGCCGGAAGTACTTGGTCCGAAAGGTCCCGGGAGATATGGACGCCGCCCGGATAGAGCTTTCAAGAACGGCCCCGCAAATCGGGGTCGTTTTGCTTTGTCCCCTACCCGATGCGCCCAGCAATTATACGAGTCTGTTGCGCCTTGCCAGCATTTTTTGCTGCATTTCACGAGAATTGTCGTACAATACTCGCGTCGCTTAGGCGATGAATCAGTCAGCGAGTTTGCTGGCTGTCTTCTTGATCAGAAAGGAAAACAAATATGAACAAGACTCCCATTCGAACGGGCGTGGGCGTGGGCCTGTTGGCCGCGGCTGCCCTTGGCTATTCTGTCACCTTCTCCAACGTCATCTTCGCCTCGGCGCCCCTGTCCGATGGCGCGACCTTCGGCTTCGATGCGAATTCGATCACGTTCTATACGCCGAACGCGGGCGTGGGCGATGCCCCGGGAATCCGTACCGGCACGCTGACGATCCAGTACGATGCCGACGCGGGAGCGCTTATGTGCGCCGTCGAAGCGACCGTCACGCTGGCCCAAGCGATCCTCGGATCCGGCACGATCGAGTTCACCGAGGTGGTCTACGAGATCGATGAGTTCGGCACGATCATCGGTGCGCCGCTCGCATCCGTCGCCGTCACCTTTGACAGCTCCAGCAGCCCCGTTTGGTCCGACACCCTCGTGTTGTCGAGCTGCGTCCAGAGACTTCGCGCCATCAAGACGTTTGAAATGGACGCGCCCGAGACTGCTGGCGAGGATCTTGCCGCGATCGCGATCAACAACCAGAGCATTACCGTGGTCCCTGAACCGACCACGATTGCCGGGTTGGGAGTTGCGAGCCTCGCGCTGATTCGACGCCGCAAGAAATAGTCGGATCGCCCCACTGCCTACCAAGGTAAGAATAGGAGATCAGATCGGCAGGAACTGAGCGATCGCGCCCGGTTCCTGCCAACTGGGCTGTCTGTGTCGCTGCCTTTGAGGAGCGTTTCGCCCCCATAAGGCGTTGTTCGTTCCGGGCTCCGAATTCTAAGGCTGCGCCCAGCGCTTCATCCTGTCGGCCCATCGGGCCTGCGGAGCTGGCTACGAGATGACCTCGGACGGGGCCTAGGAAGCCTGGCGGATTTCGCCGTCGTCGAACACGACTGGCGCCTTGCCCTCGGACAGAACGCCCTTGGGAACGACAACCCTCTTGATCTTCTCGTTGCTGGGGGCCTCGTACATGACGTCCAGCATGATCTGCTCGACGATCGCCCGAAGAGCCCTCGCCCCGGTCTTCCGTCGAATGGCCTCCTGCGCGATCTCCCGAAGCGCGCCCTCTTCGAACTCCAGCGTCACGCCGTCGAGTTCAAAAAACCTCTGGTACTGCTTCACCAGTGCGTTCTTCGGCTCGGTTAGGATTCTCACGAACGCGTCTTCATCGAGGTTGTCGAGCGTCGCAATCACGGGCAGCCGGCCGATGAACTCCGGGATCAACCCAGCTTTCAAAAGGTCTTCAGGGAGGACGTGCCGCAGCACTTTTTCTTCCTTCTTGGCCTTACCCTGTGGGTTGGCGCGGAAGCCCATGACGTTTTCCTTCATGCGCCGGCGAATCGTGTCTTCGATGCCTTCGAAAGCGCCGCCGCAGATGAAAAGGATGTTGGCCGTGTTGACCTGCAAGTACTCCTGCTGAGGGTGTTTGCGCCCACCCTGCGGAGGGACGTTGGCCGTCGTGCCTTCGAGAATCTTCAGAAGGGCTTGTTGCACGCCCTCGCCGCTGACATCGCGCGTGATCGAGGGGTTATCGCTCTTGCGGGCGACCTTGTCGATCTCATCGACGTAGATGATCCCCCTTTCTGCGAGTGCGCGGGCATTGTGGGGGTCCATAGTCTCGGCCACTTGCAGGAGCCGAAGCAGGATGTTTTCGACGTCTTCGCCCACATAACCGGCCTCCGTCAACGAGGTCGCGTCGGCGATAGCGAATGGGACGTTGAGCAACCTGGCGAGCGTTTGCGCAAGAAGCGTTTTCCCCGTTCCCGTAGGCCCGATGAGCAGGATGTTGCTCTTCTGGAGTTCGACGTCGGAGTCTTGCGCTCCGCCGATTCGCTTGTAATGGTTGTAGACGGCCACGGAAAGCGCGCGCTTGGCATCCGACTGGCCGATCACGTACTGATCGAGGATCTCGACGATCTGCTTGGGCTTGGGGACCTCGTTCAGCAACGGGGCTGATTTCTTCTTGACTTCGACTTCTCGGGGCTCCCCAGCCGGTCCCGAGTCAATGATCTCGTTGCAGAGCTCGACGCATTCCGAGCAAACGGCCCCATGAAGGCCCACAATGAGTTTCCGTACCTGCTCCTTGGTCTTGCCGCAAAGGCAGCAGGTGTTGTTGCGTTCGATCGTCCTCGCCATTCAGTTGCCTCAATCCAATTATCGTTCGGCTCGACTCAAGACCTTATCTACGACGCCGTAATTTTTCGCCTCATCTGCGCCCATGAAGTAGTCACGATCGATGTCCTTTCGAATCTTCTCGATGTCCTGCCCGGTGTGATTGGCCATGATTTGCAACAACATATCCATATATCGATTCGTTTCTGCGACTTGGACGTTGATGTCGGCCGCCGTGCCCTGAAACCCGCTGCTGACCTGGTGAATCATCACTCGCGCGTGTTGGAGACAGAGTCGCTTGCCCTTGGCGCCGCCCGCAAGTAGGACCGCACCCATCGACGCGGCCTGCCCGACGCACGTGGTCGCCACGTCGCACTTGATGATCTGCATAGCGTCATAGATGGCTAGTCCCGCGCTCACCGACCCGCCAGGGCTATGGATGTAGAAGTCGATGTCCTTGTCCGGGTCTTCCTTTTCGAGGAACAAGAGTTGGGCGATGATCAGATTCGCGACGTAGTCGTCGATCGCCGTCCCAAGAAACACGATGCGGTCTTTGAGCAGCCTCGACCAGATGTCGTAGCTGCGCTCACCGCGAGAAGTCTGTTCGATGACAAACGGAACACCCATTCCTTCCATAACTCACCCGTTCTCAAGAGTATTGGCACAAGGCAGCTTCAACCGAACCCCGACGCCGGAATTATCCTCCGACTTCGACGATTTTTGCGCTTTCACGGAGGAACTCCGAGACCTTTCGGTTGATCGCGCGATGGTGGACGTCTTCGATCGAGTTCGAGGCTTTCAGTTGTTTCAGCAACTCGTCGGGCTCGATCTCCAATTCCCTCGCCATCGCGATCAATTCGGTCGAAAGGTCGTGCTGAGTCAGCTTCATCTGCTCGTCTTTGAAGATACGTTGGATGGCGACGGCCCGTTTTACGAACGTCTGGGCCTCGCGGCGGAGTTCTTCTTCGAGCGTTTCGGCCGTCATCCCCTGCTCCTTGGCGTATTCTTCGAGGGACTTGCCTTCTTCGCGCTGCTCCATTGCGATCTCCCGCAGCCGTTGCCGCGTGACCTGTTCCCACATCGTGTCGGGGACATGGATTTCGCTCGATTTGAGTAGGGCGTCCATGATCTGCTCCACGACATACTCGTCGCGCATCGCGACCTTGGCGCCCACCAGAACATTGCGGACCTTCTCTCGCAACTCCTCGACGCTCTCCGTAGAAAACTCCTGCGCGAACGACTCGTCGAGTTCGGGCAGCTTCACCGCGCTCAGCGAGCGCAAGGTGATCTTGACTTTGTGTTTCTGGCCGGCCCAATCGGCCTCTTGAAACCCCTCTGGGAAGCTCAGCTCCGCGCTCTTCATCTCCTCGGCCTTCATTCCTAAGAGCGCTTGATCGAGATCGGGAAAGGTCTTTCCAGCGATGGCCATGAACGTGCGCCCTTCATCGGCTTCGCCCTCGATCGACACATTGACCACAGCGACGTCACCCTCCAGAACGCCGCGGTTTTTCACGACTTCGCGGGTGGACCTGCGCTTTCGCAGTTCTTCGATCTGGGCCTCGACTTCGTCCTCCTCGACTTCGAGCTTGGGGACTTCGACCGGGAGGTCCTTGTACTCGCCGAGTTGAACTTGAGGCTCGAGAGGGACCTTCGCGACGAACTCGCAGACTCCCTCCTCGGGCTTCATCTCCTTCAGTTCGACGGAGGGCTGGCTATAGGGCTGGAGTTCCTGCTCCTTGAGCGCGGCGCGAAACGCGCTTCGAACGATGTTGTCGAGGGCCATCTCGTTGACCTCCTCCGGGCTCACCATTTTTTCGAGAACGGCGCGAGGAGCGGTTCCCGGCCGAAAGCCGGGCACTCGGATTCGCTTGGCCAGGTCCTTGAACGTCCTGGTGATACCGTTCTGCACCTGTTCGGGGTCACAAGAGATGGTCAGTTGAATCGTGCAGGGGTTGAGGTCTTCGCGGGTGACTTGCATGGCGTGGTCGATAGCGAGGCAAATACTCGCCTCGGCAAGGGGCGAGTTTACCAGACGTCAGTTGAAGGGAACTTGAGATGGGTGGAGGGAGCCGGACGGCCTAAAGGTTCGTCAATGAACTCGTGACCTTACGGCAGCTTCGTTGCCGCTGCTGCCTGGTCCCCCAAAAACTGACCAGCCTCGAGTTTGACCTTTTTCGTCTGGAATCAAGGAGACACTCATGAGCAGAGGAAAACGTTACAGCGAGGACCAGATCATCAAGGTCCTCCAGGAGATCGATGCGGGCGCCAGCATCGCGAGCGTTTCGCCGCTCGGGTTCAGGACGACCCAGATATTCGACGCGGCGGGCCAGCATTCGGCGAGCCAAGATCAACTCGGATATCTCACCAGCTACAGCTACGACCCAGCGGGCAACCGCACGGTGGTGCAGGACGCCAACGGCAAGCTGACGACGACCTCGTACTTCAGCAACAGAAATCTTCCCGAAGCGACGATCGATGCGATGGGGTACCGGACCACCTACGCGTTCGATGCGCAAAGCAGGCTCGTCTCCACGAGAGACGCGAACGGGGGCTACGTCACGAACGTCTATGACGTTGTGGGCCGTATCGCGCTCGTGCAGAACCAGCTCGGCGAGAACGCCCGGCAGTTTGGCTACGACCTAGCCGGGCGGATCGTCACGATGGCGGACGCCGCCAACCGGGTGCGCAGCTACACCTTCGATGCGGCGGGGCAGAGCACCGTCACCATTTTCCCAGACGGCGAGATCGCGACGTTCGCCTTCGACAAGGTGGGCCGAAGAACCACCATGGTCGACTGGGGCGGCACCAGCACCTACAACTTCGACGCCCTCGGCCGTCAAAGCGGCCAGACCGACGCGGCGGGATTCGTCCAAGCCTACGGGTATGACCCCAACGGCAACCGCACGGGACTGAACCTCGTCGGCACCGGGCTCTTCACGTTCGCCTTCGACTCTCTGAACCGCCTTGCCACCGCGCAGAAACCGGGCAACGCGCTGCACACCATGGCCTACGACGCGGACTCTCGCCGCACCACCATGATGCTTGGCAACGGGAGCAAAAGGCTGTATGATTATGATATGCGTTCGCAACTGACGACGCAAGTGGAACTGAACTCTTCGAACGTGCCGATCGTGACCTTGATCGACAGTTACGATGCCGTCGGCAACCGCATGACCCGTAGCGTCAACGGAACGGTTGCGACATGGACGTACGACGACCTCTACCGGCTGACGGGGCAAGTGAAGCCGGGCCAGGCCAGGGGCAAGGCCGGAAAATGAAAAACCTGTGGATTGGTGGAGATTGGTGGACGCTCTTAGAACTGCCTCGCCGATGCCAGGTCATCGCGCTGAAAGGCTCGCTTGCTAGGACAGCGCAATGTCGTCAATTGTACAATAGATCATGCTGCGTGCCGCCCTGGTCTGTCATGATGACGTCCTCTACCTTGAGGCTGTCCTCAGGTCTTTGGGGCCAGACATCCCAGCGACTGTGTTCCTGAACCGCAAGGCATGGTCGGGCAAGGCTGGGAAGTGGCAAGCGGCGCGAAAGGCAATAAAGGCCCTAGGTGCAGAGATCATTGAGGGTTCGTGGGATGGCGAGAGCGAGCACCGCGCCGCGACGATTCAGTGGGCACGCGCCCAAGGAATCGATCGCCTGCTCATCCCCGACACCGACGAAGTTCTGTCTCCTCAACTCCTCGCGACTCTGCTCGAAGTCGCGGCAACCGAACTGTCCGATGAGGTCCATGTGGACATGGACACGTACTGGAAGAGCCCGGAGTATGTGATCCGCCCTCGCGAGCGCATTCGTCCGGTGCTTCTCATCAACCCTCAAACTGTCGACCACAAGTTCATCAGAGAATATCAAGGGAAACGGCCTCTCGCCTTGACCGCCGAGTTAGGGGTGCTCCATCACCTAAGCTATTGCGGACCGGACAAACGCATCCTGCAGAAGATTGGGTCTTGGTCCCACAAAGACGAAGTAGTGGAAGGATGGAAGGAACGCATCTGGGATCAATGGGATTCCGAGCGGTTGCTCATGAACCTGCATCCCACCCATCCCGAGTGCTACGGTTTCGCCGAACGGATTCCATTGCCTGACGTACTGAAACCTGCCTGGGAAGCATACCTCGCTGCAAACGGCGGCGAAGACCCTCTTCATTCAGAACCAGTTGAGCCAGAAGGCAACTGGCCACGAGTATCTGTGGTCATACCTCTTTACGGTGGACCAAAGGACATCGAAGCCTGCCTTGACAGTCTTCAGCGTTGTCAGGGCCTAATCTCGGAGGTGATCGTGGTCGACGACAAGTCGCCAGACAACGCACCTGATGTCGTAGAGCGATATCCGTTTGCCCGGCTCGTCCGAAATCCTGACAACTTCGGGTTCGCGGCGACCTGCAATCGAGGGGTCTCCGAGGCAACAGGCGAGGTCGTGGTGTTGCTTAACAGCGACACGATTGTGCCAAGGGCGGGACTTATCCGGCTCGTGGATTCTCTGGGCCAAGGAGGCACCGTCGCGGCGGCGGGTCCTCGGAGCAATTATGTCGGCCATTTTCAGCGGACGGGCGTGACCTATACCCAGAAGAGCGGGATCGAACTCTTCGCTGAGGACATTGCGTCCCGCGAAGTGGACGATGCGGAGACGGACATGCTCGTGGGGTTCTGTCTTGCAGTCAAGCGGTCAGTTTGGAACGAGGTGGGGCCGTTCGACACGGGCTTTGGCATCGGCATGTTCGAGGACAACGACTTCTGCTACCGATTGCGAAGGGCTGGATACCGGATGCTCATCGCAAACCGGGCGTTCGTCCACCATGAGGGCAATCAGAGTTTGGAACGGAGTCCCGAAGACAAGTTCGCCATGTTTGCCAGCAACCAGCGTTACTACGAAGCCAAATGGAAACGGGACGTGGAGACCGGCTTCGTTTCTCACTTGCCAGGACTTGAGAATCCAGAACCAATCAAATTCAAGCCTGAACGAAGGCCCGACAAGGTGGAGAAGGAACTCGTGAGGCTTGTGAAGCGAGCGGATATCAGTCTCTTCATGATCGCGAAGAACGAGGAGCGCGTCTTAGGAGACTGCCTGAAATCAGCCAAGCCGTTCTTCAACCAGATCGTCGTCGTCGACACCGGCTCGACCGACAAGACGATCGAGATCGCCAAGGAGTACGGCGCTGAAGTCCACAAGTTCAAGTGGTGTGACGACTTCGCCGCCGCTCGCAACGAATCCATGAAGTACGCAACCGGCAAGTGGCTGTTTTGGATGGACGCGGATGACACGCTGCCGTGGGCTACTGGTGAGGGAATGGTCCACGCCGTCCTCAATGCGCCTCCATACCTCGCCGGGTTCTACATGAAAGTCCGGTTCGTTACCGACGATCCCACGTTTGGAACCGTTGTGGATCATGTAAAGCTCTTTCGAAACAAGCCTACGCTGAAGTGGGAACACCGGATACACGAACAGATTCTGCCATCCATCAGAGAGACGGTCGGGGATGTTGGCTACCTGAACGTCGAGGTGCTCCACTCGGGCTACGACACAAGCGAAGAGGGGCAAACGCGAAAACGGGAGCGTGATGCCAAACTCCTTGCGCTCGAACTCAAAGAAAAGCCTGATCACCCGTTCGTGCTGTTCAACATCGGGATGACCCATCACTACAACAAGGAGTATCCCGAGGCAGAGGACTTCCTTTCGCGGAGCATCCATCGTTGCAGGGCCGGGGAGACGATCCTCAGGAAAGCGTACGCACTGCTGGCGGTGTCCCAAAACCTACAGGGCAAGAAGGAGGAAGGAATGCAGACAGTTCTGGCTGGGCTTGAGGCATGCCCTGGCGATCCCGAACTCCTCTACCGGAAAGGCCAATTTCTCGCCGACGCCGACCGGCCCGCCGAAGCGGTTGAGGCATACCGCGCCGTTATGGGGCAGGACATCTCCGGCCACTTCTCCAGCATCGAATTGGGCATTCTCGGCCCGGGGCTGCGCATCAACCTCGCTTTGGCACTGGCCCGCCTCGGAAACTATCGCGAAGCAGGCGAGCACTTACGTGCCGCGATCTCGATGAAGCCGGGAGATCTCGCAATCGTGGTCGAACTCTTTTCTATGGCCCGTGCCTTCGGCGATCTCAAGACCGCAAAAGACTGTTTGGACCATATCGAGAGATTCGATGGGCAAAGCGAGACTTGGCACAGGATGCGTTCCGACTGGATGCAAGATGCGGGCTTGACTCAGGGCCGATGAGCTTTTGGGAAATCTTCTCGATATTGGTGAACTTTCTGGGAAAGATAGGCGTATCATAATCATCTAGAGGGATTTCTGGGAGTGTTCAGCGCCGCAGTTCTCGATCACACGCTGAACCCGCGCAATACGGGTCCCCTTGAAGGTGCCAACCGTTTCGGTCAGGCGGGCGATCCCGGCGGCGGCCCTTACGCGCTCCTTTGGTTTGAGGTCGAAGGTCAAACGATCGTTCGAGGCTCTTACGAGACCTACGGCTGTCCGGCTGCGGTGGCTTGTGCCAGTTTCGCGGCAGAGTTTCTGAAGGGCAAGTCGATCGCTCAAGCCCTGGCGATGGATGCTCGCGATATTGCCCTGCTTCTTGGTGGGCTCCCTGAAGGCAAGGGCCATTGCCCTGCGCTTGTCGTCGACGCCATCAAAAGAGCTTTTTCAGAGGATATGAAATGAGTAGCAACAAACCATTTGCCGTTCCGTCGTCGTGCGGATGTGGAGGAGGGCCTGACAAGGCTCCGCTCGCAGGGTCTGGAAGGCCAGACCAATTGATGTACTACATTCAGTCCGATCCCAGCGCATTCACAAGCACCTGCGGAAACGTAGGGCACTCGCCCATTGAGTGCACAGATTGCTGCGAGGGTGTCGCCGTCATTCCACCCTACGTCCCTGCGCCTGCAGACATGGCGGTAACCCCGGTCTGCCCTGTCATCTCCTAGCCGAAATGTAACCCCATGTCCACCACCGCCTCTGTCCGCAGTTTCGACGCGAGCGCCCCTTCTCCTTGGGACCGTTCTCCTTCTGCGGGCGGGACCCAGCGGCAGTTGGCCCAGAGTCATGGCTCGGTGGTGGACCCAGTTTTGCACAACCCCCACTTTCCGCATCCCGACCCGGTGTCGGGAGCTTTGCTTGTGGACCCGGACATTTTGCTCAAGGCGAAGGGCTTCGACCTTGAGATCAACCTCTTCTACAACTCTCGCTCCAGCGCCAATGGGGCGTACGGCAAGAAGCGCTCGCTCTCGACGAACTGCTACGTGCTGAAGAACGAGGAGTCGGGCAACTCGGCCCAGGTGGTGCGCGGCGATGAGAAGGTGTACGAGTTCACGGCCGGGTCCACGAGCGGTTTCACGACGACGTACAGCGGGGTGTCCACCCAGTATGCGGGAACGAGCCTCGTCTACAACTCCAGCTTAGACGCCTTCATCGAGACCTTCCCCGACGGGAAGAAGATGGTGTACGACAAGAACCAGGGCGGCTCTCCGGTGCGGTACCAGATCGGGAGGGTGGAAGACGCCAGCGGCAACCGCCACACCTTCACCTACGGGACGAGCCCCGAGACGAACCTCTTGAAAAACATCGAGGTGCCTGGTGGCCGCAAGGTCACCTTCGCGTACACGGCGGGAGGATCGCCTACGAGTCTGCTCGACTACATCGAGGACTGGGGCGGCCGCCGCTGGACGATGATGTACGACGGCTCGCGGCAGTTGACGACCCTGACGACTCCGCTTGGCTGCACGACGAAGAACTCCTACACGGGGGACCTGCTCACCCGGATCGAAGACCCGAGAGGGTTTGCCACGACGTACGCTTACGACGGCGCAAACCGGGTGGCGAGCGTGGCGGCAGGCTCGGGGGTGTGGACGTACGCCTACGGCGGCCCCATGACCTGGAGCGGCTCCCAGCGCCAAGACCCCAGCGGTGCCATCACCACCTACATCGCGGGCGGATTTGGAATCGACAGGATCATCCACCCGGAAGGGTACACGACGAGCTTCGCCTACGACAGCAACGGATATCAGACGAAGAGGATCGAGCCTTACGGCACGGTGACGAGCGTGAGCTACAACGGCTCGGGGCAGCCGCTGGTGGCCTTCGACGCTCTGGGCTATGCGACCACGTACCAATATGATGCGAGCCTGAACCTCACGACGATGACGGACGCCTTGGGCAGCATCTGGAGCTTCACGTACGACGGCTCCAGGAGGATGACGGCGAGGATCGACCCCTTGGGCAGAAGGACCACCTACGCCTGGAACGGGGACGGAAGCCTCCTGAGCACTCAAGACGGCAGAGGGCTCTTCACCACCCACGCCTACGACGGGTTCGGGAACCTTGCCAGCACGCTCTACAGCGACGGCAGCGTGGTGACCTACGGCTATGACGAGTTGGGGCGAAGGACGAGCGTGCAGCAGCCGGGGGATTCGGTCGCCAGATCGATGGTGTACGACGCAGGGGACAACCTCGTCGCCTCGGTGGACCTCAATGGGGCCAGAACGACCTTCGTGTGGGATTCGTGCATGCTCGTCGCGGTCGCAAACCCATTGAACGAGCGAACCAGCTACACCTACAACCGCTTCAAGAGCCGGGTGACGGAGATGAATCCGCTCGGCTTTGTCACCACCTACAACTTCGACAACATGAACCGCCCGTCGGGGATGATGGACGCGCTGGGCAACCTCACGACTGTCCATTACACCGGAAACCGCAAAGTGGCGGACGAGAACGCCCTTGGCTTCAGGACGAGCTACACCTACGACTTTTCAAACCGGCTCACCGGGGTGCAGGACCCGAGAGGCAACGTCTGGACGAGCGTGTACGACAACCGCGACCTGGTTGCGCGGATGGACCCCCAAGGGAACCTCGCCACGAGCGTCTTCGACAAAGTGGGAAGGCAGATCGCCTCGGTTTCGCCGCTGGGGTTCAGGACGACCCAAATCTTCGACGCGGCGGGGCAGCTTTCGGCGAGCCAAGACGCTCTTGGATACCGGACCAGCTACAGCTATGACCCAGCGGGCAACCGGACCGTGGTGCAGGACGCGAACGGCAAGCTGACGACGAGCGCATATTTCTCAAACCGTAATCTTCCCGAAGCGACGATCGATGCGCTTGGGTACCGGACCACCTACGCGTTCGACGCGCAAAGCAGGCTCGTCTCGACCAGGGACGCCAACGGCGGCTACGTCACCAATATCTATGACACCGTTGGTCGGCTGGCAGTGGTGCAGAACCAGCTTGGCGAAAACGCCAGGCAATATGGGTACGACCTCGCAAGCCGGATCGTCACGATGGCCGACGCTGCAAACCGGGTGCGGAGCTATACGTTCGACGCGGCGGGCCAGAACACCGCCACCATGTTCCCGGACGGCAAGATCGCGACGTTCGCTTATGACAGGGTGGGACGCAGGACCACGATGGTCGACTGGGGCGGCACCAGCACGTACAGCTTCGACGCCCTCGGAAGGCAGAGCGGCCAGACGGATGCGGCGGGATTCGTCCAAGCCTATGGTTACGACCCCAATGGAAACCGCACAAGCCTGAACCTGGTCGCTACCGGGCTCTTCACGTTCGCGTTCGACTCTCTCAACCGCCTCGCCACCGCGCAGAAACCGGGCAACGCGCTTTACACCATGGCCTACGACGCGGACTCCCGCCGCACCACCATGATGCTGGGCAACGGCACGACGAGGAAGTATGCCTTCGACAACCGGGGGCAACTGACGACGCAGATCGAGTATTCGGGAGCGACTCCCCTTTGCACCATCGTGGACGGCTACGACCCAGTGGGCAACCGCCTCACGAGAAACCTCGACGGCAACCCCATCACCTGGAGCTACGACGATCTGTACCGCTTGACCGGCCAGCAAAAGGCGGGGCAGGTCTGCACCTACACCCTCGACGGGGTTGGGAACCTCAAGACGATGTGGGAAGGCGGAAACTTCCCGAGGACCTTCACCTTCAACGCGGCGGACCGCTTGGTCACAATGGTGGAAGGAGCGAGTCTCACTACCTATGCCTGGACTGGCTACGGAGCCCTGGAGAGCGAGATCACGGGGAACTCCACCACCGGCTACGCCTACAACGGGCAAGACCAACTCGCTGTCGTTACCGAACCATCCGGAGACAAGACCACCTACAGCTTTGACGGCGACGGGCTCAGGCGGTCCGTGGCCACGACGAACGTCAGCCAAGACCCGCCGACTCTCGACGTCACCACGATGGTGTGGGACGGAAGCGACTACCTGCTCCTGAACGAGCCGACCCAGAACCGCGTGGTGCTCACCCTGGACTCGGAGATCGTTTCCTGCGGAAGCAAAGACCTGCTCACCGATCCGCTTGGATCTCTCGTCAAAGAGATCTCCGCAGGCGCTTCGCTTGGAAGTCTCATTGAGCTATATCCCTACGGCACTCGCGCCTCTGCTCTGACCAAGATCTCCATCCCCTTCGTCTACATCGCCGCCTACGGCTACTACAACGACACAGCAGAAAGAGATTACGTGCGGGCCAGAGAGTTGTACAAGAAACTCGGCAGGTGGATGCAGACCGATCCACTATGGCCCAATCAGAGGAACTACCTTTACGTCGCTGCTAATCCAATAGCATTGTCAGATGGCGCAGGTTTGTTGCCCCAAAAGCAAAAGAAAGTGAAGAGTGCAGTTCCTTGTTGCAGCCTTCCCCTGAATCCTATTTCCCGATTGGGGCAAGTCTACATTGACTGTAACTGTAAAGGAGTTCAGATTTGGGTGTTGCCTGAAACTGGCGACGTCAACAAGAGTCCGCCGTGCGGAAAGTGGCTGCCCGCAGATGCTATTGTTGTTGGTAAGCCGCCATTTCAAACAACGTACAAGATCCATGGGCAAACCTGTGCCTATTTCAGTTGTCCGCCGGACGACGAGAACGGTTGTTATGCACCACGATTCGAGTGGATTCTCTGTCGAGTAGGAGTTGCTATCAATCCGTGGTTGGAGACTACTCCAACAATAGTGGACTTCTGTAAGACCTTTTGCGGACGGCCATGCCCACCGGCATGTCGAGGCTATCTGCCATGACAGCACTCAGGGTCGGCCAAAGAGGCGTGCATCGGTTCCTAACGTGGATGGCAATAGTTTCTATACCTCTGTTGTGGTGCTTGTGGCTCATCAAGAGTGTTCCGTTGGTTAGCCCAGAGTGGGTCTCCCGAACGTTACGAAGAGGAATGACGCAACAAGAGGTTCGTCTCGCCCTGCCAGCCAACACCAACATTGAGAAGTTCGAAGGACCCCAACCATATTGGGTGATAACGAGATCGGACCCGCTTTCGGTCGTGTCCCCGCACTACGCGCTAGTGTTAGAGTTCGATTCTGGCCGCCTCATACACGCGCGTACGGAGACGGGCATAGATGAGGTGGTTAAGCCCATACCGCTCAGGCGAGTTTCCTTATGATGAACCCCGGTCTGCCCTGTCATCTCCTAGCCGAAATGTAACCCCATGTCCACCACCGCCTCTGTCCGCAGCTTCGACGCGAGCGCCCCTTCTCCTTGGGACCGTTCTCCTTCTGCGGGCGGGACCCAGCGGCAGTTGGCCCAGAGTCATGGCTCGGTGGTGGACCCAGTTTTGCACAACCCCCACTTTCCGCATCCCGACCCGGTGTCGGGAGCTTTGCTTGTGGACCCGGACATTTTGCTCAAGGCGAAGGGCTTCGACCTTGAGATCAACCTCTTCTACAACTCTCGCTCCAGCGCCAATGGGGCGTACGGCAAGAAGCGCTCGCTCTCGACGAACTGCTACGTGCTGAAGAACGAGGAGTCGGGCAACTCGGCCCAGGTGGTGCGCGGCGATGAGAAGGTGTACGAGTTCACGGCCGGGTCCACGAGCGGTTTCACGACGACGTACAGCGGGGTGTCCACCCAGTATGCGGGAACGAGCCTCGTCTACAACTCCAGCTTAGACGCCTTCATCGAGACCTTCCCCGACGGGAAGAAGATGGTGTACGACAAGAACCAGGGCGGCTCTCCGGTGCGGTACCAGATCGGGAGGGTGGAAGACGCCAGCGGCAACCGCCACACCTTCACCTACGGGACGAGCCCCGAGACGAACCTCTTGAAAAACATCGAGGTGCCTGGTGGCCGCAAGGTCACCTTCGCGTACACGGCGGGAGGATCGCCTACGAGTCTGCTCGACTACATCGAGGACTGGGGCGGCCGCCGCTGGACGATGATGTACGACGGCTCGCGGCAGTTGACGACCCTGACGACTCCGCTTGGCTGCACGACGAAGAACTCCTACACGGGGGACCTGCTCACCCGGATCGAAGACCCGAGAGGGTTTGCCACGACGTACGCTTACGACGGCGCAAACCGGGTGGCGAGCGTGGCGGCAGGCTCGGGGGTGTGGACGTACGCCTACGGCGGCCCCATGACCTGGAGCGGCTCCCAGCGCCAAGACCCCAGCGGTGCCATCACCACCTACATCGCGGGCGGATTTGGAATCGACAGGATCATCCACCCGGAAGGGTACACGACGAGCTTCGCCTACGACAGCAACGGATATCAGACGAAGAGGATCGAGCCTTACGGCACGGTGACGAGCGTGAGCTACAACGGCTCGGGGCAGCCGCTGGTGGCCTTCGACGCTCTGGGCTATGCGACCACGTACCAATATGATGCGAGCCTGAACCTCACGACGATGACGGACGCCTTGGGCAGCATCTGGAGCTTCACGTACGACGGCTCCAGGAGGATGACGGCGAGGATCGACCCCTTGGGCAGAAGGACCACCTACGCCTGGAACGGGGACGGAAGCCTCCTGAGCACTCAAGACGGCAGAGGGCTCTTCACCACCCACGCCTACGACGGGTTCGGGAACCTTGCCAGCACGCTCTACAGCGACGGCAGCGTGGTGACCTACGGCTATGACGAGTTGGGGCGAAGGACGAGCGTGCAGCAGCCGGGGGATTCGGTCGCCAGATCGATGGTGTACGACGCAGGGGACAACCTCGTCGCCTCGGTGGACCTCAATGGGGCCAGAACGACCTTCGTGTGGGATTCGTGCATGCTCGTCGCGGTCGCAAACCCATTGAACGAGCGAACCAGCTACACCTACAACCGCTTCAAGAGCCGGGTGACGGAGATGAATCCGCTCGGCTTTGTCACCACCTACAACTTCGACAACATGAACCGCCCGTCGGGGATGATGGACGCGCTGGGCAACCTCACGACTGTCCATTACACCGGAAACCGCAAAGTGGCGGACGAGAACGCCCTTGGCTTCAGGACGAGCTACACCTACGACTTTTCAAACCGGCTCACCGGGGTGCAGGACCCGAGAGGCAACGTCTGGACGAGCGTGTACGACAACCGCGACCTGGTTGCGCGGATGGACCCCCAAGGGAACCTCGCCACGAGCGTCTTCGACAAAGTGGGAAGGCAGATCGCCTCGGTTTCGCCGCTGGGGTTCAGGACGACCCAAATCTTCGACGCGGCGGGGCAGCTTTCGGCGAGCCAAGACGCTCTTGGATACCGGACCAGCTACAGCTATGACCCAGCGGGCAACCGGACCGTGGTGCAGGACGCGAACGGCAAGCTGACGACGAGCGCATATTTCTCAAACCGTAATCTTCCCGAAGCGACGATCGATGCGCTTGGGTACCGGACCACCTACGCGTTCGACGCGCAAAGCAGGCTCGTCTCGACCAGGGACGCCAACGGCGGCTACGTCACCAATATCTATGACACCGTTGGTCGGCTGGCAGTGGTGCAGAACCAGCTTGGCGAAAACGCCAGGCAATATGGGTACGACCTCGCAAGCCGGATCGTCACGATGGCCGACGCTGCAAACCGGGTGCGGAGCTATACGTTCGACGCGGCGGGCCAGAACACCGCCACCATGTTCCCGGACGGCAAGATCGCGACGTTCGCTTATGACAGGGTGGGACGCAGGACCACGATGGTCGACTGGGGCGGCACCAGCACGTACAGCTTCGACGCCCTCGGAAGGCAGAGCGGCCAGACGGATGCGGCGGGATTCGTCCAAGCCTATGGTTACGACCCCAATGGAAACCGCACAAGCCTGAACCTGGTCGCTACCGGGCTCTTCACGTTCGCGTTCGACTCTCTCAACCGCCTCGCCACCGCGCAGAAACCGGGCAACGCGCTTTACACCATGGCCTACGACGCGGACTCCCGCCGCACCACCATGATGCTGGGCAACGGCACGACGAGGAAGTATGCCTTCGACAACCGGGGGCAACTGACGACGCAGATCGAGTATTCGGGAGCGACTCCCCTTTGCACCATCGTGGACGGCTACGACCCAGTGGGCAACCGCCTCACGAGAAACCTCGACGGCAACCCCATCACCTGGAGCTACGACGATCTGTACCGCTTGACCGGCCAGCAAAAGGCGGGGCAGGTCTGCACCTACACCCTCGACGGGGTTGGGAACCTCAAGACGATGTGGGAAGGCGGAAACTTCCCGAGGACCTTCACCTTCAACGCGGCGGACCGCTTGGTCACAATGGTGGAAGGAGCGAGTCTCACTACCTATGCCTGGACTGGCTACGGAGCCCTGGAGAGCGAGATCACGGGGAACTCCACCACCGGCTACGCCTACAACGGGCAAGACCAACTCGCTGTCGTTACCGAACCATCCGGAGACAAGACCACCTACAGCTTTGACGGCGACGGGCTCAGGCGGTCCGTGGCCACGACGAACGTCAGCCAAGACCCGCCGACTCTCGACGTCACCACGATGGTGTGGGACGGAAGCGACTACCTGCTCCTGAACGAGCCGACCCAGAACCGCGTGGTGCTCACCCTGGACTCGGAGATCGTTTCCTGCGGAAGCAAAGACCTGCTCACCGATCCGCTTGGATCTCTCGTCAAAGAGATCTCCGCAGGCGCTTCGCTTGGAAGTCTCATTGAGCTATATCCCTACGGCACTCGCGCCTCTGCTCTGACCAAGATTTCCATCCCCTTCGTCTACATCGCCGCCTACGGCTACTACAACGACACAGCAGAAAGAGATTACGTGCGGGCCAGAGAGTTGTACAAGAAACTGGGCAGGTGGATGCAAACCGATCCACTATGGCCCACAGCGGAGTCCTACGAATACTCTTTCAACTCACCAGTATCATATAGAGATAACAGTGGTCTGGACCCGCGATGTGAGACAATTCAGGATGTTGGGAACATCAGAACCTATTTAGGCAAACCGATATACGACCCGAAAAAGCCACCTTTTGAAAAAGGAACTTGTAATGTATCTGCCTCGGGTGGCGAGGTAACCGTTTCCATCGGTGCCGGTCCCATTTCAATTAGTATTCCCCTTGAATTGTGCGATCCGAAGATCTGCACATGCAAGTACAAGAAATTTGTAGCGAACTGGACGCTTAATACTGAGGTCTGCCATTGTGACCGGCCATTCCCAGGTTACGCAAACTGCTACTGGAAACGAAAGGGCGCTGGAAAGCGCTGCTCCGGTTTCGCTACCCAGATTATTATCGACTGTTTTACCGGACCACCAATGACTACTTGGCTGTTCTATAGCCCTAAGTCATCGGAATGTTCAGGGGCAATAGGGCGTCCCGGAGACTGGCGCGACATGATGTTTGGTTAGCGTGATTCAATGTTGAAAGCAAGAAATTTCGTGGTTTGTTTGTGGATGGCTTTCGCGGTTGGCTGTACCATCCAATCCCCCGAGGAACAGGCACTCACCAGAATTCAAGAGGGAATCGCCAATGAGCCAATGCCTAAAGTTGCGATCTTGTCAAGTGATCGGAAGCGTATACGCATCACAGTTTTTGCAAGTGATGACGTCATGGACTATGTTGTGCGTGACCTGAAGATCGCTGGGCAAAGGCCATTGACTCGCCTTCCGATTGCTTTGGGGGCGATTGAGAAGGGGTGTTCATCCAACTTCGTGGTTGATTTTCAGAGCCCGATTATAGCCAATGCGGACACTCAACTGGAAATCGTGCGAAGCACAAAATGGAAATCTGGATTGGAGGCACCACTATCTCGGATCTGGATACCGGTCACACAATGGTGAGACTTTGCTGTGCTTTCCAATCTGATCAAGCCCCATGTCCACTTCGTCCTCCGCCAGATCTTTCGATGCGAGTGCTCCCAGTCCTTGGGATCGTTCTCCTTCGGCGGGCGGGACCCAGCGGCAGTTGGCCCAGAGTCATGGCTCGGTGGTGGACCCAGTTTTGCACAACCCCCACTTTCCGCATCCCGACCCGGTGTCGGGAGCTTTGCTTGTGGACCCGGACATTTTGCTCAAGGCGAAGGGCTTCGACCTTGAGATCAACCTCTTCTACAACTCTCGCTCCAGCGCCAATGGGGCGTACGGCAAGAAGCGCTCGCTCTCGACGAACTGCTACGTGCTGAAGAACGAGGAGTCGGGCAACTCGGCCCAGGTGGTGCGCGGCGATGAGAAGGTGTACGAGTTCACGGCCGGGTCCACGAGCGGTTTCACGACGACGTACAGCGGGGTGTCCACCCAGTATGCGGGAACGAGCCTCGTCTACAACTCCAGCTTAGACGCCTTCATCGAGACCTTCCCCGACGGGAAGAAGATGGTGTACGACAAGAACCAGGGCGGCTCTCCGGTGCGGTACCAGATCGGGAGGGTGGAAGACGCCAGCGGCAACCGCCACACCTTCACCTACGGGACGAGCCCCGAGACGAACCTCTTGAAAAACATCGAGGTGCCTGGTGGCCGCAAGGTCACCTTCGCGTACACGGCGGGAGGATCGCCTACGAGTCTGCTCGACTACATCGAGGACTGGGGCGGCCGCCGCTGGACGATGATGTACGACGGCTCGCGGCAGTTGACGACCCTGACGACTCCGCTTGGCTGCACGACGAAGAACTCCTACACGGGGGACCTGCTCACCCGGATCGAAGACCCGAGAGGGTTTGCCACGACGTACGCTTACGACGGCGCAAACCGGGTGGCGAGCGTGGCGGCAGGCTCGGGGGTGTGGACGTACGCCTACGGCGGCCCCATGACCTGGAGCGGCTCCCAGCGCCAAGACCCCAGCGGTGCCATCACCACCTACATCGCGGGCGGATTTGGAATCGACAGGATCATCCACCCGGAAGGGTACACGACGAGCTTCGCCTACGACAGCAACGGATATCAGACGAAGAGGATCGAGCCTTACGGCACGGTGACGAGCGTGAGCTACAACGGCTCGGGGCAGCCGCTGGTGGCCTTCGACGCTCTGGGCTATGCGACCACGTACCAATATGATGCGAGCCTGAACCTCACGACGATGACGGACGCCTTGGGCAGCATCTGGAGCTTCACGTACGACGGCTCCAGGAGGATGACGGCGAGGATCGACCCCTTGGGCAGAAGGACCACCTACGCCTGGAACGGGGACGGAAGCCTCCTGAGCACTCAAGACGGCAGAGGGCTCTTCACCACCCACGCCTACGACGGGTTCGGGAACCTTGCCAGCACGCTCTACAGCGACGGCAGCGTGGTGACCTACGGCTATGACGAGTTGGGGCGAAGGACGAGCGTGCAGCAGCCGGGGGATTCGGTCGCCAGATCGATGGTGTACGACGCAGGGGACAACCTCGTCGCCTCGGTGGACCTCAATGGGGCCAGAACGACCTTCGTGTGGGATTCGTGCATGCTCGTCGCGGTCGCAAACCCATTGAACGAGCGAACCAGCTACACCTACAACCGCTTCAAGAGCCGGGTGACGGAGATGAATCCGCTCGGCTTTGTCACCACCTACAACTTCGACAACATGAACCGCCCGTCGGGGATGATGGACGCGCTGGGCAACCTCACGACTGTCCATTACACCGGAAACCGCAAAGTGGCGGACGAGAACGCCCTTGGCTTCAGGACGAGCTACACCTACGACTTTTCAAACCGGCTCACCGGGGTGCAGGACCCGAGAGGCAACGTCTGGACGAGCGTGTACGACAACCGCGACCTGGTTGCGCGGATGGACCCCCAAGGGAACCTCGCCACGAGCGTCTTCGACAAAGTGGGAAGGCAGATCGCCTCGGTTTCGCCGCTGGGGTTCAGGACGACCCAAATCTTCGACGCGGCGGGGCAGCTTTCGGCGAGCCAAGACGCTCTTGGATACCGGACCAGCTACAGCTATGACCCAGCGGGCAACCGGACCGTGGTGCAGGACGCGAACGGCAAGCTGACGACGAGCGCATATTTCTCAAACCGTAATCTTCCCGAAGCGACGATCGATGCGCTTGGGTACCGGACCACCTACGCGTTCGACGCGCAAAGCAGGCTCGTCTCGACCAGGGACGCCAACGGCGGCTACGTCACCAATATCTATGACACCGTTGGTCGGCTGGCAGTGGTGCAGAACCAGCTTGGCGAAAACGCCAGGCAATATGGGTACGACCTCGCAAGCCGGATCGTCACGATGGCCGACGCTGCAAACCGGGTGCGGAGCTATACGTTCGACGCGGCGGGCCAGAACACCGCCACCATGTTCCCGGACGGCAAGATCGCGACGTTCGCTTATGACAGGGTGGGACGCAGGACCACGATGGTCGACTGGGGCGGCACCAGCACGTACAGCTTCGACGCCCTCGGAAGGCAGAGCGGCCAGACGGATGCGGCGGGATTCGTCCAAGCCTATGGTTACGACCCCAATGGAAACCGCACAAGCCTGAACCTGGTCGCTACCGGGCTCTTCACGTTCGCGTTCGACTCTCTCAACCGCCTCGCCACCGCGCAGAAACCGGGCAACGCGCTTTACACCATGGCCTACGACGCGGACTCCCGCCGCACCACCATGATGCTGGGCAACGGCACGACGAGGAAGTATGCCTTCGACAACCGGGGGCAACTGACGACGCAGATCGAGTATTCGGGAGCGACTCCCCTTTGCACCATCGTGGACGGCTACGACCCAGTGGGCAACCGCCTCACGAGAAACCTCGACGGCAACCCCATCACCTGGAGCTACGACGATCTGTACCGCTTGACCGGCCAGCAAAAGGCGGGGCAGGTCTGCACCTACACCCTCGACGGGGTTGGGAACCTCAAGACGATGTGGGAAGGCGGAAACTTCCCGAGGACCTTCACCTTCAACGCGGCGGACCGCTTGGTCACAATGGTGGAAGGAGCGAGTCTCACTACCTATGCCTGGACTGGCTACGGAGCCCTGGAGAGCGAGATCACGGGGAACTCCACCACCGGCTACGCCTACAACGGGCAAGACCAACTCGCTGTCGTTACCGAACCATCCGGAGACAAGACCACCTACAGCTTTGACGGCGACGGGCTCAGGCGGTCCGTGGCCACGACGAACGTCAGCCAAGACCCGCCGACTCTCGACGTCACCACGATGGTGTGGGACGGAAGCGACTACCTGCTCCTGAACGAGCCGACCCAGAACCGCGTGGTGCTCACCCTGGACTCGGAGATCGTTTCCTGCGGAAGCAAAGACCTGCTCACCGATCCGCTTGGATCTCTCGTCAAAGAGATCTCCGCAGGCGCTTCGCTTGGAAGTCTCATTGAGCTATATCCCTACGGCACTCGCGCCTCTGCTCTGACCAAGATCTCCATCCCCTTCGTCTACATCGCCGCCTACGGCTACTACAACGACACAGCAGAAAGAGATTACGTGCGGGCCAGAGAGTTGTACAAGAAACTCGGCAGGTGGATGCAGACCGATCCACTATGGCCTTTCGATTTTGCATTCAGATATGCCATAGCGAATCCGGCTAACTCCATTGACCCTTCAGGGTTCACAGTGGACTGTGACGCGGAGTGTGCGAAATACAAAAGCAAGGCTGTTGGGTGGGGCGGCGTAATCTGCGTGGGGCAAACAAAATGCCCTTGTTACTGGGGTCCTGATGCGTGGAAAGGGACGGTAATAGAGGAGTGTTACAAACGGCACGAGCGCGATCACTTTGACGACATCACTTGCCCAAGCTCTGGTCCCGTATGCCAACCCTTTTTCGATCCGGGGAAAAACCCAGACAAAGAAGAATGTCATGCATATCACATATCTGTCAAGTGCTTGGCTGAGAAGTGTCCCAATGACGGCTCGGTGTTCGCGACGCAGTGCCACAAGGAAAAATGCCGCCATTGTGCGTTATTGAAGAAGAAGTGCAAGGCGGGGAATACGATACCAAGTGACAAGGTTAAAGAGATATGCCGAGGATGTGGAGTAGTCTTGCCTTGAGTATTGCCGCCAAATGCTACGTTCTATCAAGCGCTGCAATCTTGACAGTGGCAACTATTTGTGTGACTGAAATGGATCAAATTGAGGAAGTAAACCGGAGCGAACTCAGTATTGCGATGAAGAGCGTAGCCGCCACATCTGCTCTGCAACCTCCGTTCGTTGTTCGATTCTCCGAAGACTCAAAGCACAAGATTTCACGAATCACCATACTCCGTCCCACATCATCAACGATAATAAAGGGGGGGCGGAAGCCAGTAGCTGTATTGGCAGACTTGACGGTAGGATTGAGTGGGCAAATCCAATCGTTGCATGTGTCACGCGACGCTTTCAGTGGAACATCGGCGGGTGTGGCTCCCGATATCGTGGTTGACCTTATACTGTGGGTAAGGAAAGTAGTGCCGTCAATGACGGAGTTTCAGTGTACAATTACGGCGGATGATAAGTCTCGGAAGAGTTGGCGGGCCGAGCTTCAGGCTATTCCGTTCGTCCCAGATAGGAGCGTCTACATTGTCATTACCAAGCAGGGAGCTTTGAATATCGTAAAGAGATTGCCGGGAAGCTGAGTTGCCCGCGCAACGCGTTCCCCGGTCTGCCCCGTCATCTCCTAGCATAGAAGTCCCCCATGACCCCCTCCGCCTCTTCCCGCAGTTTCGACGCGAGCGCTCCTTCTCCTTGGGATCGTTCTCCTTCGGCGGGCGGGACCCAGCGGCAGTTTGCCCAGAGTCACGGCTCGGTGGTGGACCCGGTTCTTCGCAATCCTTACTCTGCGCATCCCGATCTCTTCGCGCAAGTCGGAGTGCTTGATCAATCGTGATTCGGCGTCTCGGAAGCATCGCCGCGTCATTCGGTCGTTGGGTGGCTACCTCTGTTGGGCTTTGCTGGACTCGTATCCGGTCGTTCCGGGCCAAGGCTGCGAAACACGGAACCGGATTAGCTCCGGCAGAACTCGGGCGTCTCGCATACGCGGAAACACGGCAAGAAGCCATGTCACTGGCGGAGCAAGGGCATTTCGCCGTGCTTGCCCCGGAGGGCCACGAAAAGTGGCTTTACTTCACGTGTCCTTGCGGTTGTGGTGAGATTGTCTGTCTCAATCTGATGCGGTCCCAGTCTCCGAAGTGGAACATCGAGATGACTCGGTTGGGGCAGTACAGTGTGTTTCCTTCCGTGGATTCCCAAACTTGCGGCTCGCATTATTGGATTCGAAATGGGCGTGTGGAATGGTGCTAGCCACTCCTCCAGACAACGTCCAGGAACAGTCTGGAATCACCCTTCCCCCAACGCGTCTTTAGGCCACAGAGACAATCTGGCCCAGGCTGCGGACGATTCCTCCGGAACACCAGCTTGTCAAAGAAGCAAAGAACCTCGGATGACTCCTTTTCCTCCCCCATGAAGCCCGTTAGGCGGTGGAGCAATTCGTTGATCGCGAGCGACGCCACCATCGATGTGAACGTGATAACTGCCGGATTAGGTGACCCGAGTTCAGGCGCGTATCCTTCCTTTGCTCGGATTTCGCGTTCCTCTGGTGACATGCCTTCATAGAGGATGCCTTCACCTGAGATTCGTCCACGACAGAATAGGCAGGCTTCACCAGGAAGCAGTAGCGTGACACGCCCGATGACGTCGTGAATCTTCTCATCCTGCGAGTCAATCTTGACGCCCATGTCGAAAACTGGAATGTAGTAGCGAAGGGCCAGACTAATCAGCAACCCTCTCGGCGCTTCCAAATCGGTGCACCCGAAGACGACATCACAATCTCTTAGGTGGAGTGCCGTCTCCAGATGAGAAATATGATCGGGATACTCGTTGATTCGAGTTCCGACGCCAATCCTCTTGGCATTTGACCCAACAAGGTCCACCTTATGCTTGCCGCCGTCCTTCGATCCGCTTCCAAAGACGCGGTTAATGTTGGTTGTGTCAAGCTTGTCACCGTCAAAGACACTGATCTTGCCAACGCCAAGACGGATCAGTTGCTCTGCGACGGCCGATCCCGTGCCGCCAGCACCCACAACGCCGATATGGAGGCTCTGAAGAATACGCTGTGCATCATCACCGAAAGCTCGAACTTGTCGGTCGAAGAACTCCATGACGGATCGCTTGCGCGTTCGGTCATGAAAGGCAAATCGGCGACCGATCACTCTTACACGATCTATTGGCGTGAAGGCTCCTTGCTTCCATACCCGACCGATGACTCCGTCAGCCGTTAGGACAAGAGATCCATGTATTGGCTCCGGCACGCGGCTACCCAAGAACTGTTGAAGCTTCGGCTCTTCGCGGTCGTCTTGATCTGAATACTCCAAGAATCCTCCAGGATGAGAGTGCGCGAACACCACGCTGTACCCTCCATTCCGAGCTTCCTTGGCGGCGCGCACATAGCAGTCCGAAGCCAAGGAGAGGAAGTCAGGTCTGCGCTCAAGGTAGTCGGCGTCCGCGACAGGAACGATTGTGTGAGCAATGAGCCGATGCTCCTCCTGGGTTTCGGAACGCGAACATAGAATGAACGCCGCTCCTTCGCAGCCAGGGAGGGAAAAAGTGAGTGAGCGAAGCTCATCCATATGGCTTTCCAAAAGGGTCAGCGTGAACTTCACTTGTGCCCATCCTTGCCTTGCAGTTCGCGAAGGATGAAACGAAAGAAGGTCCGGAGGCCATCGATGCCGGGTTTCCAGCAACCGTCATTTAGGTGTCGTGAGAACCGCTGCCAGCTAATTCCGAGGAAAGTTTCATGCACGTCGGCTTGTGGAGGGAAAGCGCCGGTCGATTGGTGGCGGACGGCAGGCGAGCAGTACCACATGTCCAATTTGGACAGGGGGTACTGCGCAGGAATGCGAATCATCAGTTGAATCGGGCTGGGGCCGAGGCCACCTCCTGACACGCAGAATTGGTCGACAACCAGGAATCCTGCTGAATCCCCATCGGGGTGGAGGTTCCAAGGTAGCCCGAGTTCACTGAGAAACTGCTCGTCGTCGTCCGGGAGTTGCATCATAGCCGCCTTGCCCCCGGATTGATGGTGCTCGGCGCTGTGTAGAAGCACATGTGATCCCGAACATCAACGATTGCATCTGGTGTGATCTTCTCATCATCCCCCTTGCGCTCAAGCCACAGATCTCGATCGTCGGGAACAGGTGGGAGGGATCGCAGCTTCGCACCGGTTGTTGGGCCCTCGTTCACCTTGTACTCTTTGTCGTCAATCTTGATCACCACGAGTCTTGGCACATGGTGGCGATGCGCGGTGACAAAGCCCCTTAGCCCCTTCATCCGCAGGTCAACTTGTATCGACTTCTCGACGACTTCGTTCTGATCAGCAATCGCAAACTCTTCGACAAGTTCGAATTCCTCAGAGTTCTTTCCCACGAGGCCAAGCAAAAACTCGCGATCGTGGATCGCTCCCTCAACAACGTGTACATGGTCGTCGATTCGCACCCGGAACTTTCGAGCGTGGGGCACGTCAAGTCCGCTCTTCGCGCATTCCTCGATGTCGGCTTCTTCAATCTCAATATTCTCTGCCATCTGTTTCCTCCGGACCGCCGTGGATTGCGGTCACGTCTAAACTATGCGGGCGAAAGTGCCGGGGATGCTGATTTGGGCCATCAGCACCAAACGCATTCTCACCCGCATATATAGATTGAAGGCGGTCGGGCCCCGGAAGCCCGCCCACTGGAGACATTGATATTGGACGACAAACTTAAACGCTTCCTAGATTCTCACGATGACCGGCGTTGGGCGGTAATCGTAAAGAAGCTGACCTACGAGGCCATCCGAATGATGGCCAGGCATGGCTTCGGCGGTGGGAACTACGCTGAGCGTGCGTTCGACTACGCCCTTGCAGCCGTTTCAGAAGCTTTTGCACGATGCACTAAGGACTCGTCCACTAGGTTTGATACGGAGCGAGGCGATTTGACCAAGCCAGTCGACGAACGATTCTGGAAGTACCTCGTGATGAACTGCCTCCGTCCGTTCATTACTCGGGACGCGGAAAAATGGGTGAGCCGCTCACGATGGCCACAGGTGCCCTTGGAGGAAGCGGCAGCCATCGAAGGTCCGGGGCCGGATGCTGCCGAGCAGGATGCGAGGGAAATCGTCACTTCCCTCGTGGAAGCGGCGGACGGAGACCTGAAGAGGCTCCTGATCGCCGCGCGAGACCAGTTCCATGACGACCCAGATCGGAGTGAAGTGAACTGGAAAGCCCTCCAAGAGCAACTGGGGATCACACGATATCGATGCGATGCGTTGCGCAAGGAACTTGACTCACTTCGAACCCAAGTCATTAACGCCAAGGGCAAGCCATTTCTCAGCACCAAGTGAACCACGCCATGAAGAACAACAACCTGAACCTACTGGCCTCGCTAGCCACGTTTTCGGTGAATGCCGAAGAACCCGCAGACCAACTGACCGCCGAGGACGTCGAGAGCCGACTGGAAGGTCTTGGCCTCGACATGATGAAGCTTGATGCCGCCATTGTTCGGAAGCTCAAGAAGCTCCGGGCGCAACTGGACTCCGACCAGGGACAGGGCAAGTGGGCGTTCGGTCAGCGATCGCAGAGAGACCTGTTGGTTACAGGCAAGTCAGAAGCCCATGATGATGTCGAAGATCCACTCGAAACTGACGAACGCTCGGAGGATTCAGGCCAATAATCCCGAGTCCAGGAGACCGATTGCAGCCAAGTGCCCGGTGAAACCGTCCATACTTATGGACACGCGGGGCGTGCGCCACGCAGTGGGGGATCTCATCAGTTCAAAACCGAAATCGAAGAAAACCTCGCAACAGAAAGTCTCTCTGGAAGAGGTTGTATTCACTGAAGATCAGATCAAGGTTGTTCGGGAATCGATTCGTAGGGCCCGCCAGGGTGTTGAAGAATGGAACGAAAGGGCACGGGTCGATTCTGAAAAGATGAGGAGGCCGCTCACGAGGTGAAGACGCTTGAGCGGCTATCAAGTCCATCCCTATAGCTTCGATGCGTTGCAGCGCCTCTTTCAAAAGCATGCTGGCGCAAGTGAAGAGTTCGTTGCAGGGAAGTTCCACAGCATTTACTTTAGGGACTACTTCCGAGCACTGAAAGCCAAAACAATCGTCGTCGAAGAACACTATGTCGATCGCGATTACCTAGAAGACTTCGTAGGCTATTACGGCCGGTGCTTCCGTCCTCCAGATCGCTACTGTGTTCGGATTCATTTCTTTAAATCTAGCTTTGCCGTGGAAGATCTCGACAACTTCCTGGCAAATCAGTCGCACCGAACTTCTTTTCTTCGTTCGAAATTGAACTCGAAGCAATACCTGGGCTTTGTTGTCGTCAAGCCTTTACCCCAAACATTCATTGGTCGGACATGCCTGCGTACGTACCCAACCGAGTCAACAGGAAGGCATTTCCCGGCGTTGCGGAACTATGATGTGAGTCTCTTCGGCGTCTCCCTCACGGTTCGCTCTCTTGCCTTTCAGGAGCAGGATACCGAGGTCGCGCGTTGCGCAACGGCCGCCCTTTGGTCGACTTTTCAGGGCACTGCAACGCGATTTGGCCATCCCGTGCCAACCCCAGTCGAGATCACTAAACACGCGATGGCGCTCCACGGCCTCCAATCTAGGACTCTTCCCGCCAAGGATGGACTTACCTTGGAACAGATGGGCGACGCCATTCGAAAGATGAATCTAGAGCCGCACTTTTCTGAGGTTCCAAGAAGAGAGGACCTGCAGGCCGAGGCGTACGCTTACCTCCGAGCGGGAGTGCCCGTCGTCATGGTTGCATCCCTTGTTGACACGCAGGATAGGCTAAAGGCAAAACGCGATCGCGGCAGATGGGATGGGCGTCATGCTCTCGTTCTTACTGGATACCACATGTCCAATCAGTCGGTCCTCACGTTCGGGGATACGAGTATGTATTGGAGAGCAACACGAATTGACAAGTTCTATGCGCATGACGACCAAGTAGGCCCATTTTCAAGACTTGTTCTATCGGCCAGTGGCTCGTTCTATGAGTGGGACGACGAGCTTCGTAGATCCCGAAAGACCTATTTTATGGAGTCGTCTTGGGCAGGAGATTCGGAAGAGCTTGGCAGCGTATTTGTGGTTCCTGAAACCTTAATCGTTCCCCTTTATCCTAAAATGCGAATTACCTTTAGGGAGGCCCTAAAAGGGATGAAGGAGTTTGCCTCGTTGCTCGGAAACCTCAGCGGATTTGGGTACGTTTCGCTGCCAGGCGTGCTGGAATGGGACTTGTTCTTAACAACTGGTTCTGAATTGAAATCGGAACTCTTCGACGCACAACTCATAACAGGAGCTTATGCCCAGGAGATATTGTCTCAATCGATGCCCCGTTTTCTCTGGCGTGCCGTCGCATGTCAGGGCGAAGTTCCGGTCTTAGAGCTTCTTTTTGACGCGACGGCAATACTGCAGGGAAACTTCTTCTTTCGCGCCATCGAGTATGACCGGAAGGTCTTACGGGTCTTGCGAAACCCCAACGCCGTTGGCTTCGCCGATGACAGCATTACCCTCGCGATGCTAGAGTGGTTTCGGGATAACTGAAGGTCGTCAGCGAACGCCGATTGATTCAACGTCCAACGCAGTGTTCGGGTCTATGACCCCGATCTCGACAATTTCCATCTCGTTCTTGGCGTCGGACCAAATCATCAAAGTGCACCCAGCAGGGTTAAGGCTCCGTATGTGTTGGGTCTGGATCGGCGAGAGCATGCCTCGCCACGGTGTGATGACGAAGACAAGGGGTTTGCCCTGGATCGTCTCGATCCAAAGCAAGCCGGACGTGGGGTTCTCCTGGAGCGCGTTAGCGATACCAAGGAGGTCCAGTGATTCGAATATGGTTTCGTTGTCTAACATGTGGGTTCCTCAGCGAGATATCGCCGAGGAGCCTAGAAATGAGGAAAAAGCGGCTAGGCTGCCTCGCGCCAAAGAGTGTGGACAACCTCGTGGTCCGCGAGGTTACGCATTCGCGCGGGCTGATATTCGCGTTGCCCTCGAACGAACTCGTCCGGATTCACAAACCAACTGGCGCACCCAAGTGAAGCGACGGGGCAGACAGGTGCGATGCGCCGCTTCGATTCTTGCGTTTTGTAGCCCTTCGGCGCTTCGACGAACGGTGCAGCGCAATACGTGCCCCATGTCGTCATTGCCACAACACCCCGATGTGTCATCGCGAGCCATAGCAGTGACCGACGGATGAGTTCCTTCGCCTTCGCGAGCGGCAGATCGCGAAGATCCAGCAGTTCGCTCGCATCTGGCTGGTTTGGAGTGGCGATTTGCCTCGAGACATCAGCCAGATTCGCTTCAAGCGCTATCCGCTCTTCCCGGAGTTCCGTGGCAACTCCCGCCAGTTGCACCGAATCGAGAACGGTGGACAGGCGCACGAGTTCGGTGGACTCGCGCTCACGTTGTTCAGCAAGTTTCCGTTCGAGCGCCGTCTTCTTCTCCAGAAGTCCATCACGTCCTGTTGAAGATTCCAGTTGCTTGAGTTGTGCCCAGAGTAGCGGCGAGAGATGCTCAAAAACCCAACTGTCCACCAATTCAACTTGGATGGCCCGAGTCCCCTTCCGGCTGCATGGCCGGTCTCCTCGCAAGTGCGAACATATGAACTGGAGTCTGACGGTGCCATCTCCGCGCTTTCGTTGCTGAGTTCTAAGCGGGCGACCGCATTCACCGCAAACCGCAATAGACGTAAGCAAATGGGCTAAACCAAGTCCCTTCCTGCCGGGAACTGTACTACGTTCAAGTTTGCGTTGAGCGGCTTCATAGAGAGCCAGCGGAACGACTGTCTCTAGTTCGCCATCAAAGCCCGGCACCAAGAGCCGCTCCGTTTCAAACTCTCTGCCGAGATGTCTCCACCTGCCCGCGTACATACAGTTGGTCAGAATCGTGCGAATCTGAGACGTGTGCACTTTGTCCGGGTGCTTGACCCGGTGGTTCTTTGCCGAGACGGCGACGCGGACACCCTCGTCCATGAAACGATTGGCGATTGCAGTGATGCCAAGCGGCCCTTCACCGTTCTCCCCGTGGACGAAGAGCCCAAAGACCCGTCGTACGATTTCCAATTCGTCCGGAATCGGATCGACAGCTTGGGTTCCACGACCTTTTGAGCGGAAGCCAAGGCAACTAGGATTTCGGGAGAACATCCCACGCTCAGCCTTGAATCTGTGGTCGCGCCGAATATCCTCGGAAATCTGGTCTCGCCATTGCCGGGCAGCAGCGCCATCGACGGCCGCTTGATATAGTCCGCGCGCGGAGTGGACTTCCACATCTCTTCCTTGGGCGATGAGCCGGACACCAAGTTCGCGAAACCGCTTGAGAAGCGCATCGGCAACGCCGTTATCCCGGTAAAAGCGGTCTGCCTTGTAGACCATCACCACGTCAATGTCTCCAGACTCAACCAAGCGCATCAGTTTGCTCAACTCAGGTCGGCAAGGGCCATCATGCCTTCCGCGACCGTCGTCCCAATACCAGTCGCCCTTCTGGCCCTCGGGCTCCTCGAAAACGACGATGTTGGCCTCGGCGAAACCGAAACTCTTCGCGTCTTGGAGGCATCGTTCGATTTGCTCTTCACAGCTGTGCGATTTGCCTTCTGTCGCCGTCGATTTTCGCGCATAGATCGCGACCCGAAGCGTGGCGTTCATCGGGTCGCCCCACTGTAGCGGTGCTAGTTCTCGTTCCTTTCTCATAACAACTCTCTATCAGCGCTTGATCTGGTTTTGAGGATATTCATGAGTGGCGTTAACAGTTATCAACGCCGCACAATAACACCATCCTTGTTTGAATCTGATCGCGCGCATCTGTGGCTATTCTTCTAAGCGCATCCGACAACCACCTACATCAAATTCGATAATTCTTTTCCGGACCCTTGAATTAAGAATCTGGTGGCCCGCACAATGGCCCTCCATTATGAGGAAGGCAAATGCAATGGACCTTTGGAAGTATCACCACGAATTCAATGCGATGCCGCTGGGCATTGCTGACTCGGTTCGCGTCAGCGGCGTCATCAGCATTGGAGATGATTGCGTTCCCATTTCGACGAACCCCGCAAACCTGTATCTCTCTGCGTACTACCTCGCGCGCGCGGAGAAAGCAAGGATGCTGTGCGACCTTGGGAAATCCCTGCTTGAGCGCAGGCGAAATCAGATTGTGTGGATCGAGACACGAATCTCGCGGCTGGACAAGTTCATTGGCAAAGGCGTCGCGCTTTCACTGCCGTGCTCTGAGACGAACGCCCTGGCGATCCGGACAAGACGGAAACCGCTTCGTATCACACAAAGGAGTTTGCGCGACTATCTGCTAGACCTGCGTGAGTCATCAATGCCTCACGAGGTCGACGCACAGTTCCAGTTCTTTGTTGGCGATTTCGGAGAACATCTAGTTCTTTACGTGACGGAGAATCTCCACTACCTAAAATTATCGATTTGCAGCGGAGTCTTGTTTGAGTCCATGCCGTACCCGTATTTGGACTACCTGTGTCAAGACGCGCTTGGCAACAACCAGATTTTCCTCAAAACCGCAGAGTAGCCCCGTAGTCGGTTGTTGCGCAAGGGCGCAACAAGGAAAAACGAAATGAGTAACTTAATCTCACAAGTAAACTGGCGCGAAAGCGCTTCTCGACGTATCATCGCCGCACTGTGCTCGTCTTATTCGAGCATCAGCCATGCGGTGTGTGAACTGGTGGACAACGCGGTCGACGCAATGGGCGACCAAGAGTGCACCATCAATATCCTGCTCGACAAGCCCGGAAATCGGATTGTCGTGGAAAGCATTGGAGGCTTGGGAATGGGCGCGGCCGAAATCGCAACTTGGCTCAACTGGGGCGAAGGCGCTCATCACACCGTGAACGACATCGGACATTACGGCCAAGGTGGAAAATCGGCTTGCGGCTACTTGGGCGACTCGCTCCGGCTCTGGGCAAAGAAGGCAGGCGAGTCTGAGCTTTGGATGTTCGAGGACCTCAACTGGCGGAATCGAACGGACTTTGCAGACTTCGGTGTTCCCACACCGCATGACCCAGCGAGCGCTCCTGCGACCGTCCAACGATGCTCTCTTAAATCGGGGTGCGTACGCATCGAAATCGAGGACGTCATCAACGGCCGTCAGTGGAGAGTCGATTCGCTCATGCGAGACCTTGCCACCGTATACGACCGGCTCCTCCGGTTCGGGCAGCTTAAAATTGTCGTCAACGGCTCGCTGGTCAAGCCAGTCGATTTGCCGCTCGATGCGTCGATCGGGAAAATCCCGATTGACGTCAAAGTAGGCGACGTCACCGCTAAGGGCTGGGCCGGTCGACTGGAACGCGGAAGGTTGAAGGACGGATATGTCAAGGCTGGATTCCGGCTCTTTGCCAAGGGCCGCATGATGGTCGAGAACGAATCGTTCGGCTTCAACTTCGCCGCAAAAGGCTCCCTCAACCAGTTCGTCTCCGAGCTTGAGCTTGATGGTCTTACTCCCAATCTCAACAAGTCCGGGTTCGTGGAGGGCGACGATCAGGTCTTCAAAGACCTGGGACACGCCGTGCTTGCGCAATGTGCCGCCCTCATCAAGCAACTGCGTGAAGGGCATGACGAGAAGATTCTCGGTCGAGAGAAGAAGACGGCAAAGAGAGTCCGCAGTCAACTCAAGGCCGTCTTCAAGCACCTAGCAGAAGGCGTAGGCGATGAGCCAGTAGAAGAGCAGACTTCGCCGTCTGGGGAAGGAAACGAGGGCCGCAAGCCACGAGAACCTCGGGAGAAGTCCGAGGGCTCTAAGGAGCCCAAAGGCGAGAAGACGGGTCGGGAGAACACGCCGAAATCTCCGGCACCTGATGACGCGGTGGGAACTCTGCGCAGATTAATGCGTCGGCTCAAGAACGGCAAGGACTGCCCAGAAATCGAGATAGTTGCGGGCACGCCGGACATTCGCTCGGCCATCGTTGAAGAAGACGGCAGGGTTGTCATCCAAATCAACAAGAACTTCCCAGGCTATGCGAAGGTTGACGGCGCGGATTCATACGTCGCTGAGACGGTGCTCATCGAACTATTGATGCGAGATGAGGAGTGCCAACTTGCTCCCGCTCTGGTAGAGCGCGTCAACTTCTTGCTCGTTCGTTGGTCGGGTATCGCGTCTGACGAAATCCACGACGAGCACGACGCGGCTTAAGGAAGGGCAAAGAAGGTGGGCACGATCATTTTCGTGCCCACTACCATTTAATCGACCGATTTTGATCCAAAAAGAACGAACATATCTATATGACCGCTTGCCTTCGATTTCGAGTCTCCCCGTTACGGGGTTTTCCTGTCAGATACCGTCGCGAACCGATCCGCGACGATCTTCCCAATTGTCAGGACAGGTTTCGCGAAAGGCTCTCGAAGGCTTACGGTCGCAACATAACAACTGAGGAAGCAGACAATGCGAAGCGAAGATTGCGCGACTTCCTCTCAGGACTTCGAAAATGCAAATCAACCGCAACTCAAAACTATCTTCTGGACGATCAGCCCTAACACAATCGGCCAAAGACGATTCAATATGTGTGCTCTACCGGCGTGTTTCGACGAAGGAGCAAGAGGACGAGGGCTGGAGCCTAGATTCCCAACTTCGCGAGGCACAATCGTGGGCTGAGCGAAACAAGTGCAAGATTATCGGTGACTTCGTTGAAAGCCGCACCGCGAAAGGGTCCGCTCGACCTGCGTTTACAGACATGGTGCGCATGCTGGCTGAGTTTCCAGGCGCATTTATCCTCACAGAAAAGACAGATCGACTCACTCGAAACCGAAGAGACGACTTGCTACTCGAAAGTTTGAACATCTCTGCCTTCTTTCTTAAGGAGAATCGCTGGCAGAAACCGGATGCAAAGGCTCATGAACGACTCGTCCACCGCTTCAAGGTTCTCTTTGCGGAGAACTATTCGGAGAATCTCTCGGAAGAAATCCGCAAGGGCCTGAACGAAAAGGTCCACCAGGGCATCTATCCCACCCACGCGCCCCTCGGCTATTTGAACGTCCCCGAGCCAGGAACGAAACGCAAGATGATCGCCATAGATCCTGCGCGTGGACCAATCGTGCGGCAGTTGTTGCTCGAATATGCAAGCGGCTCGCATTCGATCAAGACCTTGGCGGTTCGAGCGGATGAACTTGGGCTCAGAACCAAAAAGGGTAATCGACTCCACAAGAGCGGGATGGAGGACATCCTCCGAAACCCCGCTTACTGCGGGATCATACGATGGAACGGCGTTGACAATGACGGCGTTCACGAGCCACTGATTTCTGAGGCGACATGGCAGACGATTCAGGATGTGATGTCCGGACGTGGCACCAGCCGTGTCCGCTACGGAGCCAAAAACCTTGCCTATCGAGGAATGCTTCGCTGCGCCTGCGGCCACCAAATGTCTGGCGAGGTCAAGAAAGGCAAGTACACCTACTATCACTGCACGGGTATGCACGCCTGCGAACGACCGTTCGTCCGCGAAGAGGTTTTTGACGATTACTTCGTCTCACTCTTGGAGGGACTCGTCCTCCCTGACTTCATTCTCGAAGAACTCTGTAAGGACGTGCGGGCCCAATATGAAGAGGAGCGCACCGTCGATGCCGCCCGGATGGCGGCACTGGAGGGCCAGCTAAGACGAGCGAAATCCAGGCGAGAGCGCCTTTACGACGACTACGCCGACGGCGTTCTTAGCCGTGAAGAACACAAAGAAAAGAAGCAGGCCCTCGTTAGTGAGATACGGGACATCGAGGTAACGATGGCGTCCCTGTCTGGTCAAGAATCGCGTTCCTACGACGAGGCAGTGGAGATTCTAGAACTCGCCAAAACCGCCCATCTTAGGTTCAAATCAGCCGGTCCGGACGAAAAACGCCAAATCGTCTCCGCAATGCTCTCGAACTGCAAATTTGACGGTGAAAAAGTGGTCGCAGATCTCAATATGCCCTTCGATTTGATGCTAAACGTGGCAATAGAGGGGGCCGGAGGCAGCGCGGAAAACGGCAAATCTGTAGATTGGTGGAGGTAGCCGGATTCGAACCGGCGACCCCCTGCTTGCAAAGCAGGTGCTCTCCCGCTGAGCTATACCCCCACGCTTTGGAAGCGCTTGGAATCCGCATTATACCGACGGCCCCCGAAGGCTTCTGGGACCTGGCGAGCCTCGGCGCGCTCGACTCCCGGTACACTCAGCTTCCATGACGCCCAGGCTCGCGTTCGCCCTCGATGCGGCCCATCGCGCTGGCCGCCGAACGCTCGCTTACTTCCAAACGGGCGCGCCGATCGAATACAAGCAGGATGGCTCGCCGCTCACTCGGGCGGATACGGAAGCGGAGCGCGAGATCCGCGACCTCATCTCCCAAGAATATCCCCGCGACGACGTTTTGGGGGAAGAAGAGGGCGGACGGCTCGAAGGGGGAACCGGCTGGGTGATCGACCCGATCGACGGTACCAAGTCCTTCGTCTGCGGGGTACCGCTCTATGCCACCCTCCTCAGCTTCGAAGAGTCGGGCGAGCCCCTAGTCGCAGTTTGCTACTTGCCGGCCCTTGGCGAGGTCGTGTACGCCGAGAAGGGGGCGGGCGCATTTTGGAACGGCAGGCCGTGCCGGGTGTCGAAGGTTCGGTCGATGGAGGAGGCGACCTTGAGTTGCGGCAGCCATGCTTCGATGGATGCCCAAGGGAGAGCCCAGGGATTAGCCCAACTCGCCCAAGTCTGCCGGGCAACGCGAACCTGGACGGACGCCTACGGCCACGCCCTTGTGGCAACGGGTCGGATTGAGGCTATGATCGACCCCGTGGTTCGCCCATGGGACATCTCGTCCATGCGTTTGATCGTCGAGGAAGCCGGCGGGCGTTGCACTGATTTTCGAGGCGGGCGGCCGCCCGGTTCGGAAGCGATCAGTTCGAACGGTCTCCTCCATTCTCTAATCATCGAGGCGTTTGCGAGTTGAGAGTTTTGGGGGTCGATTGGGGAAGCGCTCGGATCGGCATCGCGGTCGCTGAGACAGAGCCGTTCGGAGGTACGTTGCTGCCGGTGATTGCTGCGAGCGGGAGCCTCGCCAAGGACGCTCGGCGAATCGCCGAAGTCGCCACGAGTGAGCGCGTCGAAGCGATCGTAGTCGGAGTCCCCTACAACCCGTTGGGAAGCGGCAATATGGGGCGCCTCTGCCGGAAGCTGGCCGAGGGTTTGCGGGCCTTGGGTTGGGCGGTGCATGAGGTCGACGAATCGTTTTCGAGCCAAGAGTCGGAAGATGCTCTCAAGGAGATGAGCTTGTCCGCGCCGCGAGTAAGGTCCAAGATCGATTCCGCCGCCGCACTGAGGATTCTTTCGAGGTATGCGCATGGGGAATAAACCCGCGCGGGGTTCGGGGGCTCGGCTGGGGCGAGTCGTGGGAGGCGCGTGCCTTCTTGTCGCCGCGGCCCTGGCGCTCGCGGGGCTCTGGTTTCGGGGCCAACTCCAGCCCTTGCCGGCGGGCGACGAGTTCTATTTTCGTGTCGAAACGCCGAAAGGGCTTCGTGAGGCCATGTACGAGCTATCGAGTCGTGGCGTCGTCCGGAATGCCAACGTTTGGTTTCGATATGGCCAAGCCGTGAATGCGCCCCGAACGATCGGCGAGGGAACCTACGAAATCCGCCCCGGGATGTCTCCCAAAGAGCTTTACAAGGCGCTGACGGTCCCCGTAAGGCGCATGGTGCGAATCCCGGAGACGAACTGGGCCAGCCGAACGGGCCGCCTTCTCGAACAGCAGGGCGTTTGCACCGCGGAGGAGTACGCCGCCGCGATTCGGGAACCCATCCGGTACCAGGACAAGGTCGGGTTTCGGCTGCCGGAAGGTGGCACGCTCGAGGGATACCTTTACCCGGACACGTACGACCTGCCTCCGCTCCTCGGCGCAGAAGGTGTGGTTTTGCGCCAGCTCAGGGCGTTCGAAGACAGGGTCATTCGCAAGAAGCCCCTACCCGACGACCTGCATCGGGCGCTGATCGTCGCGTCGCTCATCGAACTCGAAGTGGCCCGAGACGACGAACGACCTCTCGTGGCGGGCGTGATCGAAAACCGGCTTCGGATCGGGATGAGGCTTCAGATCGACGCCACAGTGCTCTATGCGCTCGACGAATGGAAAAACCTCTCCCGCAAGGAGATTCAGGACACCGACTCGCCCTATAACACCTATCGCTACGGCGGGTTGCCTCCTGGGCCGATCTGCTCGCCAACTGCAAAGAGCGTCGACGCGGCGCTCAATCCCTCACAGCACGACTACCTTTACTATGTGGCCCTGCCCGACGGAAGCCACCTGTTCAGCGCCACCTACGCCGAGCATCTTGCCAACATCGCCAAGCGAAAGCGAGTCCTTGCGGCGGAGGAGGGCGGCCCTTGAGCAGGTTTCGGGAGGGTGAGTTTGACCGCGGCCAACTCCCGTACGCTCTGCGGAAGTTCAGCCCGCACCGGGCGGTTCGAAGGCTCGGCGATCTCACGCCTTTGGAACTCTTTGAAAGCGGGAAGCGCCTCGTGATGCTCGACGTCGATAATACGGTGCTGCCTTGGGGGCGAGACGAGATTCCGGAGGAGACCGCGAGGTGGGTTCGCGAGGCTCGTGCGGCGGGCCTCGAGATGTGCTTGATCAGCAACACCCGCCACCCGAAACGACTTGAGCGCATTGCGGGAGAACTCCAGGTGAAGTACTTCTACGGGAAGTTCAAGCCCAACCCCGCGCTCTACTTTCGCGCGCTCGAAGAGTTCCGAGTCGAGGCGGCCGCTGCGGTGATGGTAGGCGATCAGATCTTCACCGACGTTTGGGGCGCGAACCGCGCGGGAATCGACTCGATTTGGCTCGAGCCTTTGACTCCCCGCGATTTTGTGGGTACAAAGATCAGTCGAATCGGAGAGCGGATTCTTAAGCGATTCCTCTATCGAACGATCGCCGAGCCCATGCAAGAAACCGCGCCACTTCCCGAATCGACTCCTAAGGATCGGACTCAGTTCCATCGCTTGCCGATCGTGCGGCAGTTCCTCAAGTTCTCGATGGTCGGAGGAACTTCGTTTCTGATCGACGCAGGGCTGCATTACCTGTTCATGTTCAAGGTCCCCGTCGGCAACGCACCGATGGGCACGGCGCTGGGCAGGGCGCTTCTGGACTGGAACCCGTCGCTATTCGCCTTTGCCGCGAAGCCTTCCGACGCGGCCTTCCCCGTGCTCAAGTTCTTTACGGCCGGGCTCGCGATTCTCAACAGCTTCTTCTGGAACCGCCGCTGGACCTTCCGGATCAAAGGGCGCGACCGGGCTCTCAAGCAGTTTCACCGCTTCATTTGGGTGACCGTTTCGGGGATGGGCCTCAACTTGCTCATCTCGACCCTTCTCAACAACGTCATCGCCGGGCATCCAAACAGGAGTTGGGCGGTCGCGACGTTGGTGGCGACGGCCGTGGTCGCCTTTTGGAACTTCTCGGGCCAGAAGTTCTGGGCTTTTCGGCAGGAGGACCCGGACTGAGCGTCTTTGACTGGCGAGAAGCCCCGCAAGCGGAGTTCGCGGTCATCGGCGACCCCGTGAAGCACTCGCTGGGTCCTCAAATGTACTCCCGTGCGCTGGCTGAACTGGGCTACCCCTACTCGTACGTCGCGATTCACGTCCCGGGAGGCTCGGCCAAAGAAGCGCTGGACTTCCTTCGGGCGCAAGGGTATTGGGGCGTAAACGTAACCGTTCCCCACAAAAAAGACGCCATGGAATGGTGCGAGACGCTCTCCGATTTCGCCCGTCGGGTGGAGGCCGCCAACACGGTCGATCTCCGCACAAGGGAAGGCGCGAACACCGACGCGCCCGGTTTCATGGACACGCTCGATGGGCTGTGTGAGCGAATCGGACGGGCGCTGGTATTGGGCGCGGGAGGAGCCGCGAGGGCCGTTGTGGCCGCCCTTTGCGACGCTGGGTGGCAAGTGGGCGTGTTCAACCGCACTGCGAGTCGCGCCGAGGAGTTGGTGGGGCGTCTGGATTGCGGGGCTAAGGCTCTCGATCGTCCCGATCCTGGCGAGTGCTGCCTGGTTATCAACGCGACTTCGGCCTCCCTCTTTGGTGAAGTCCCCGACGTAGATTGGAGTCGAGTGGAAGCGGGCGCGCTTTTCTACGACCTCAGTTACGGCGAGGAAGCGACCCCGTTCGTAGCTCTCGCCAGGTCGAAAGGGTTTGTCGCAGTGGACGGAAAGCTCATGCTGGCGGCCCAAGGCGCCCGGTCGCTTGAGTACTGGTTGGGCAAGCAGATACCTCAAGAGGCTATGCTAAGGGCATTGCGATGAGGGTGTTACAAGCAACCAGCGAAAGTCTCAAGGAAGCCGGGCGCATCATTCGGGAGGGCGGACTGGTGATACTGCCGACTGAGACCGTCTATGGGCTTGCCGCCAACGCACTGAATGAAGCCGCGATCTGCCGACTGTATCAAGTCAAGCGGCGTCCGCTCGAGAACCCCTTGATCGTCCACGTTGGCTCGGTCCAGCAGGCGAAAGAGCTCGCTATGGAATGGCCCCGGGAAGCCGAACTGCTCGCCGAGCGAGAGTGGCCCGGACCGCTGACGCTCGTAGTGAAGCGAAAGCCTTCCATCCCCGACGTCACCTGCGCCGGGCTGGATACCGTGGCGTTGCGGATGCCCAACCACCCGGTCGCTCTCGATGTGATTCAGTACGCCGGAGTGCCCGTGGCAGCCCCAAGCGCTAACCCGTTTACTCGCCTGTCGGCAACGCGGGTGGAGCACCTCGATCCTGAGCTAGCCGAAGCCGTTGATTTGGTGATCGACGGCGGCCCGTGTTCGATCGGGCTTGAATCGACCGTCATCGACGTAACGGCGTTCCCCCCTCGAATCCTGCGACCCGGTGGCGTGTCTCGCGCCAGCATTCAAGCTGCGCTGAAGGTTGTGCCCGGCTCGGTCCCCCCGGATGGGATCCGGCGCTCGCCCGGCCAATATCCCCGGCACTATGCCCCCCAAGCGAAGGTGGTTCTCGTGGACGTGCTCGAACCCGACCAGACCGGGCTTACGTTCGACCAGCCGTCGACGTCGAAGCAGATCAAGATGCCCCTCGATCCGGCCGCTTACGGCGCGGCGATGTACGACGCTCTTCACAAACTGGACGCTGAGCGACCTCCTGAAATCTTTGTCGAGCGCCCCCCAGAGGAGCCCTCGTGGGAGGCGGTTTGGGACCGGCTCGAAAAGGCCAGCGCCGCCAACTCGCACTAAACTCAGTGCGCGGGGGTCGAAAACACGACGTTCGCCTTGATCTTCGTCAGGATCGAACGGACGAGTTCCAACTGGACTTCGAGCCTGTCGGGGTTGGCCGAGAGAGGCACGACCAGCCTCTTGGCGCTCTGTTCCTGCAAGACCTCGTCGAGGCCTGAGGCAATGTCTCGCGCCCTAGCGACGACCGGCTTCGAGGGGATGCCCTTGGTCTCAAAGAACTTCGTGGCTTCTTCGACCGCCGCAAGGGCTCGCTGCTCGTCGCGTTCCATAGGCGCCTGAAGCGGCAAGTCTCGGGGGACCGAGATCACGTAGGTGAGAATGACCTCAGCCTGCTCGGTGTCCGCCACTCTTTGCGCTTGCGCGCATCCCTCCTTGTCCCTTTCATCGCCCGTTAGGAGCAAGACGACCCTACTTTGGGGCTGGTACTGCAGTTTCCGCTTTTGTGGCCCCCCCGCGGCGAGAAGGTCGAGAGATCGCCGGGCCTGCTCGATCGAATCCGCCATCGGCAGTTGCGAACGCACTTCAGGCGTCGACTTGAACACTTCCAGTACCTGAGCCGGCATCCCTACGCAGATGATCCGCGCGTCGTGGGAATCGATGTATTCCATAGCGTTGACGAACGTCTCCGCGCCAGCGTGATTGCACTCCGTAATGCCCGAGCAGTCGATGATAACCCCCGTGGGGTGCCGCTTCAGGGTCAGGGAGATCGCCGTATGGATGGTCTCCCAAAAATTGTCCAGCAGTTTGCCCGAAAGGCGGATCACGTCCTCGTACGATTCAACGATCATTCCAAGAAGTACCTCACGTTCGTTATTACCACGTTCTTCCGCGAGGCCAATCTCTTCTTGAGAACCGTCGCAATGTTGCTATGCAGGAGCCCTTGCCACGCATATTTGGGAATGGCCTGGGGGACGATCACCGTGACAGTGTTACCTGGGTTTTCGGCGATCGCCTGATCGACATACTCGATGATCGGTTCGACGAGAGATCGGAAGGGCGATTCAAGAATCACGAGGGGAATCTGCGTTCCAACGCGAATCCAGTCGTCTCGGATTCGCTTCGCGCTCCGCTCGTCCAAGGTGACGTGAACCGCCCGGCAGTCCTTGGTGAGCGCCTGCGCGTAAGAAATCGCTTCGAGGATCCCTTTGTGGAGCCGAGGAACGAGCAAGAGCACGATGGTCTTCGATTTGGGAATCCGGTCGCGCTCTTCGACGTTCAGCTTCTTCGCCAGCCAGTCGTAATGCCTCTTGATGCGCAAGAAGAACGCAAGGCACACCGCGAGCGCCACCAGCGTAATCCACGACCCTTCGGACCACCTGCCGACGAGCAGCATCACGGTCACTGTAGCCGTAACCAATGCCCCTCCGAAGCTCACCCACTTTTTCCACGACCGGCGCTTCGACTTCAGCCACCAGCCCACCATCCCCGACTGGCTCAGAGTAAAGGAGAGGAAGACGCCGATCGCGTAGAGGGGAATCAGACCGTGAGTGTTCGCGTTCTTGAGAGCGAGCAGCCCGACGGAGAGCACCGCGAGCGTGAGGATGCCGTTTTGATATACAAGGCGGTCGCCCAGGGAGGTGAGTTGGCGCGGCAGATAGCCATCGCGGGCCATGAACATCGAAAGGCGGGGAAAATCGGCAAAACCCGTATTTGCGGCCAAGAACAGAATGAGCGCCGTGGCTGCTTGGGTGAGGTAGAAGAAGACGCTGTTGTCGCCGAAGAGAGCCGCGGCGAGTTGTGCCATCACGGGGCGGTATCCCGGTTCGCTAAAGTCCATCGGCAGAATGTGGAAGTACTGGAGACACCAACTCGTCCCGACGAAGAGAATCGAAAGAAGGGCCGCCATGAGCACGAGCGTGTGCGCGGCGTTCTTGGCCTCGGGCGCTTTGAAGGCGAGCACTCCGTCCGCGATCGCTTCGGTTCCGGTGAGAGCTGTGCACCCCGCAACGAACGCCTTGACGATAAAGAAGAGATACGCGAGGCCCACGAGGCCCTCCGCGCCGGATCCGAGCCGAGAGTTGTCGAGGGGTTCGGTGTGGCCGGAAGCGGCGAGCACCGCCCCCGTCCCCGTCAGCACGAGGAGCAGCAAGACGAAGGAGTACGTCGGGACCGCAAACACAAGCCCACTCTCCCGCGCACCTCGTAGGTTGATCGTGGCGATGAGCGCGACGGAGGCGGAAGCGATCAAGACCGCATAGGGCTGCAACATAGGCAGCATGGCGATGATCGCGGCTGCTCCCGCGGCGACCGAGACGGCGACCGTGAGCACGTAGCCGATGAGCAACGCACCGCCCGCCATCAGACCCCAAAATGGCCCGAGGTTTTCGGAGGAAACCCGGTACGAACCTCCTCCCTGAGGGTAGGCGTGAATCGTTTGGTAATACGAAAACACGACCGTCCAGAGCAAGAGGACCAGTGCGACGGCAATCGGAGTGAGAAGCGACAGCGACGAGGATCCTCCCGTCCTCAAAACCAGAAGGATTTCTTCGCCTGCGTAGGCCGTTGAGGAAAGCGCGTCCGATGCGAACACGGGAAGGGCAAGTAGCACGGCGAGCCGCTCATGGTGTGCCAGCTTGGAATGGATCGGTCGTCCAAACAGAATGTGCTTGATACGGCCCAAAGTCGACATCGGTTTGCCTTAGGAGCAGACTCTACCCGGAATCCTTCGAACAAGACGAGGAACGTACCATGTGGTTCGAGGGCCGGAAGCTGCCACTCCGAACGCAACGATCGCTTCAGCTTTACGTGGGATGTGCGATCTCCTTCAGGGACAGGTCGAGCCCGAAGGTGAGGAGCACGCCGGGCGGGCCTTCGAGCCCCAGAAGTCTTCGTGGATTTGTCGACGCGAGGGAGATCGCAACCTCAAGGCCGAAGTCCGCCCCAAGGTTGCGAAACGCATCGAGCAGGGTGCTCGTGCTGCCGGCGAGCGTGTTTGTTCCGACGAGCCTAACCCTCCCGTCGATCACTTCGGCTTGGTTGCCCCAAAGCGTGAGCGCCGTACCCTCCTGCAATCCAGTCGCGGGCGAGCTATCGCTCACGGCGATGACCTTGTCCGGCCGCTTGCACTTCAGGAGAATCGAGGCCGCCTCAGGGCTGACATGCTTGCGGTCGTAGATCAACTCCGCGCAGAGCCCTTCCTCAAAAAGCGCGAATCCAAGCGCGCCGGGCTCGCGGTGATGAAGGCCGCGCATTGCGTTGAATGTGTGAGTCGCGCTCCTGAGTCCCGCGGAGAACCCTCTGGAGGCTTCGTCGAATGTAGCGTCGGTGTGACCCATGCTGACGGCGACGCCCCGCTTTGCGAGCGCGGAAATGAGGGGCAATGCGCCCTCCCGCTCAGGAGCGAGGGTCACGATCTTCAGCTTGGGGTGCCGGAAAACGGGGCACCAAGCGGGATCGTCGAAAGCGGGCGGTGGGGCGATTTCGGATTCGGGCTGCGCGCCCGGGAACTTGGGGCTGAGAAAGGGGCCTTCGAGGTGGAACCCCGCTATCATCGGGTGCTCGGGCAAGCGCTCTGCCACTGAAAGCGCGGCGTCGGCCTTGCAACAAACGGTCGTCGGGAGCCAACGCTCGTACCCTTGTTCGGCGAGCCAGTCGCAAAGACTCACGAACTCCTCGGGCGAAGCCGTCATCGTGTCGATTCCGAGCGCGCCGTGAATGTGGATGTCGACGAAACCCGGGCAAAGGACGGCGTCCGCAGGGGCTTCGACCCGTTTCCACGAACCCGGAGGGAGGCCTTCTTCGGGTTCATAAACCCCGAACCCTTCGCTCCCCAAAGTCAGGAAACGCGTCACGGGCAAACCGAATACCCCTCTTGCGAGCGAATGACCTTGCCGGAGAATTCGAGTACGGTGAGCTCCGCCATGACCGTGGAGGGTTCCAAGCCCGTGGCCTCGGTGATCTGGTCGGTGGAAGCCAAGTTCGTTCCGATCGCTTCGAGAATCTTCTGCTGGGACTCGGTCAGGGATTCAGGCGTCGGCTTGGGTGGGGAAGTCGGGAGCCCGAGGTCGAGAAGCACCTGGTTGGGATGATCGACGAGGGTCGCGCCCATCCGAATCAGCGCGTGCGACCCCCGAAACGAGAGCGAGGTGATGTTGCTGGGCACGACGAAGACCTGACGGCCGAGTTCGGCTGCGGCGTTGGCGGTGGAAAGCGACCCGCTGCCTTCGGGCGCCTCGATCATCAAGACGGCGTCCGCGAGCGCGGCGATCACGCGATTGCGAAACGAAAACAGGTGGGCGTGCATGACGGTTCCGAGGGGAAACGGGCTCATGAGGCAGCCGTTATCGATGATGCGTTGGAACAAGGTGTTGTGGGACGCCGGGTACGCCTTGTCCACACCCGCCGCGGGCAGGGCCACCGAGGGTCCGCCCGCCGCGAATGCCCCAGAGTGCGCCGCGGCTTCGATTCCAAGCGCTCCTCCGGTGAGGATCGTCACGCCTCGATTCGCAAGCTCTTCCGCGAACTTGATCGCCGCCGCTTTGCCATAGGGCGAGGCCGCCCGAGTGCCCGCGATCGCAACGGTGGGGCGTTCGAGCACCGAAGGATCACCCCGGGTAAACAGCGCCGCTGGGAAGTCGTCCACAGCGCGGATTCGTCGGGGAAGAGTCTTGCGAGAGGTCATTCGAACGCCGCCGAACACCGCCTTGGCCACGGGTTCGAGGTTCGCCTTGACGATTCTCTCTCGTTCTGTGTCGAAAAGTGAAGGCTGCCTGAGCAGAGCCTGGCGCACGTGCTCGTAGGACTGCACACCCGACGGCTCGGCTACGATACGCGGAATGCGAACGGCCTGAACGATTTGCTCGGCCTTCCAGGGCGGGACGTTAGCGCTCGCCAACAGTTGCCAGAGCGCGATCTCGCTCATCGGTTCGCACCCGTGAAGGCGTCCCGATCAGCGGGTTCCGCCCCCACCCCGTCCGCCGCCACCGCCGGGTCGCGTACCGCCCGTTGTGGTGGACTCGGTACCCGGACGCACCGGAACGGGCAACGTGTTGTCGATCGTGAGCGAATACTCGGCAACGGTGGTGTTGCCCAACCAGTCGGTGACCGTAACTTTGATCGACTTGCGGCCGTCTTGGAGGGGCGTGTTCTTCGTAAACCGCGAAATTCGAACGATCGCAAAGCCATCGCGGCCGTAGTCGAACTCCATCTCCTTATCGTTGACCGTGATCTTGAGGGTCGAGCTGTTGACTCCCGAGGCCAAATCGTCGATACGGAAGATGAGTTCGAGGGGCGGAGTGCCTCCGACTTGATCGCCAGGCGTGGGCCAAACCATTCTCACGTCGGGGCCCGTTAGATCGACACCCAATTCGGGATCAAATGCGAGCAAGCTACCGTCGCTGGCAGGAACGAGAAGAGTCTTTCCGACGAGCACCGTTTGTCCTGATGCGGGCACGGCGATGATTCGCTCCTCGGTTTGGGTGCCTCCTCCGGCCCCTCCACCGGCCAGTCCGCCCGCGCCTCCGCTGAGGCCGCCGCGGCCGCCACCAGCGCCTCCACCTGCTCCTCCGGCCTCAGCGCCTCCCCGACCTCCTGAGGTTGTCGATGAAGCGCTCGCCTTCATGCCCTCGACGAGCGGCCGAATCAGATACGACCAGACGATCGCTCCGTCGGCCGGGTTGACGACCACCATCGCCCCACTGGCAAGCGGCGCAAGGTACATCTTGCCTACGGCCGAAGGCTGCACCGTGGGCGTTGAGCCCAGAACGACCGGGGTTCGCAGTTTCGGGCGTCCCGTAAGAGTGTCAAAAACATAAGCCTTACCTTCTCGAGTGACGACGAACACGCCCTCGACGGACACCGCGGGGCTAAAGGCGAGCATTTCGCCCACGTTCTGTTGCCAGCGAACGGTCCCCGTGATCGCATTGAGCGCGGCGACCCAAGTGCCGTTGTTCACGTAAAGCGTGTCGCTATAGAGTATGGGAGTGGAGTCTCCGTAAACGACGGTGAACCGCTTTCGCCAAAGCTCGCGTCCTGTCGGAACGTTGAGGTGGACGATCTCGGAGTTTTGGGTCATGTAGATGACGCCGGTCTCAAACCCGCAAAGCCCGCCGTTGAGTCCGTTGAACACCCGGTAGGGAGCGGACCAAATCAGCTCGCCGGTCTCGGATTTCACCGCTACGAGGGTGTTGTCGCTCAGCTTGAAGACGATCGCGTCCGCGACGACGACAGGCTGGCCGAAGATCGGCGAAGCGGCGGAATACTGCCACTTGGGCGCGCCTGTGGCGGCATCGACAGCGTACAGCAACTGGTTGTCCGCTGCGGCCACGAGGGTGTCGCCCGCGAGTACGGCGCCCGACCGGAAATACGCAGGGATCGCCTCGACCTGCGGGTACTTCCACTTGGTGTTCCCGTTGCGGCGATCGACGCAGAACATTCGGTTGCCGACCGCGAGAAACACGTCGTCGCCTCGGACGACAGGCGCCCCGTAAGAAGGCACGGTCGTGGGGTTTGCCCAGCGCCAAGCCAGAGGGGTTGGGCCCGTGAACTGGGCCTGAGAAAAGACCGCGAGCCCAGCAAAGGCGGCCGTGATGACCAGAATCCGCGTCAATCGCATCGATCCAATACTCCTTAGCAGCGGGCATCCCATAGGAGCCCGTCTCATTTTAGCGAGAGTGAACCCGCTATGTCTACCGGTGCCGTACTTCAGACGTTCGGCAGGGGCCGTTCGTCACGAAACGATGTCCCGGTCCTTCGGTCCCCCAATTGACGCGGGCGCGTGCCGGTTGGGTATCTTCAACTCCTCCCGGGCTCATAGCTCAGTTGGTTAGAGCGCACCCCTGATAAGGGTGAGGTCGGTAGTTCGAATCTACCTGGGCCCACCATATCCTTCCTACCCACCGATCTCGCGTAGCATGGCCCGATACACGGCCTCATCGACGCTGCCTGCAAAGTCCGGTTCGGCCTCCCGAAGGAGATTAAGAGCCCGAACTTCGTCCTTTTGCATCATCCCAGCCTGCACAAGCAGCAGCAACGCCTTGCGCTTCTGTGCCGAACCAGCAGGCCCGTTCAGGGCCCTCGTCAGAAAAGGCTCCGCTTTCTTCGTGTCGCGCGCTTCGATGTAATGGCGGCCCAAGCTGAGAGCAAGATGGCCTGCGCCGGCCGCGTTCCCCACGTCTTGGAGGAGCTTCTCTGCCTTTACGGCGGTCGCGTCGCTCCCCCCAACTGCAAGAAAGGCCGCGAGTTCAGGGTCCCGCGAGACCGCCTTCCCTAGCACGGAGTCCTCTTCGCTCGGCGCCTGAATCTCGACTTCGAAATCAGCCGCCTGAATTCGTTCCTCGAACCCGAGGTTGGCCCAGGAGACACGGAAACGGTATTTGCCGGGTCGATCCAGCACCGTCGCTACGGGCGGGGAGTCGCCGCCATCCCGCATAGGATGGGCGGGGAAGATCACAACTTCCGAAGCGATCGCGTCGCCGGGCGCCATCTTGACCGGGCCTGGACGGGCCGCGCGGGCACCCCAGCCCCAACCTGAGTAGCGGCGGAAGTCGCCGCCTGAAGCGGCGATGTGAATCTCCAGGAGTCCGTAAGACGGCGAGAGGTCGGCGTGCGCCATCACGGCCGTTGGCGTCGGGTTGGACGCCCGAACCGTTAGAGTCACGGGCTCGCTCATGGCATACGTAGCCTTCTCAGCCCTTGCTTCGAGCGCCAAGCCCGAGAACTCCTGGGCGATCGCGCTTCCGCACAACAGCGACACAAACAACGGGACCAACGGCTTCATGGGTTCTTGATGCTCCTCATTTTTGCCAGAGAAACCTCGGTGAATCGGTCAGAAACTTGGTCCATAATGCCCCCGTCGGGATGGTCGGCCCCCAGCAAGTGAGCGAGTTCGTGGGCGATGCTGTCCTGTTCGCCCTGGCCCAGAGACGTTGTGGCCTTACGAATCCCCCCGTTCTCCGCGCCAGAGAGTTCGTTCAGGCCCTCCAAGAAGATCAATGCGCCTTGCCCAGCGCCGACTTCGTCCACAATGCCGCCCGTTTTGAACTCCTGCATCGGGTCGCCATCCTGCAGCGCCACACATTCGAAGGCGGCGAGCAGATACACGCACCAAGCTGTTGGGTTAGCCTCGTGGACGATATGGTCGAATCGGAACAACGGGCGAAGGTGCTTCGCAGAGACTCCGAAAACGTGCGCCTTGAACGGCGCGACCTTGGTCAGATTCGTGGCCTCCAGCGTCGTGAAATCCGGCACTATGTAGGCTGGCAGATACCGGTCGGCGACGGTTCGGGTGTCGAGGGGGGGAAGCGGGTCCCCTTCGTCGAATCCATGCCTTACGTCGTCGTCTTGGAGCTCGTAGATCATCCCGACCGCGGTCGAGGGGACCGAGCCCCGGACGGTAACCTCATCCGCCTTCCAGTAGTTAGCTGTGTTGTTCGTAACAGGGAATTCCCCGCGCCCGATCTTCAGCTTGCCTCCTTCGAAGCTGTTCTGCATTCCGAGGGGCCAGACGTCCATCTCCGAGGATATGTTCTTGTCGAGCACCACCCGCGTGAATCCAGGCGCGGGATCGTTGGGGAACAGCTTCACGATATGCCCTTCGACGTTATTGTCCGCGACGACGTCCATCCGGTCGACTTCGACGTACATGCGCCGCCAGACCGTTAGCGTGGGGCTGACATAGGAGTTCGGATGGAGAACCTCCGCGTCCTTGGGACTCCTTGGATTCGCCTTCAGAACATAAGGGTTCACGATGAGTTGCTTGTCCGTATTCCATCGGGACGCAGGGCCGGTTCCGAGTTCATTGTCGTTGTTGTGCAGATCGAGAAGGAACTTGCGGTCTCCGTTGGCGACGACGCGGAAGTTGTCCCCTGGTTGCATCGTCACTTCGAACGCGACCGATACGGACTTGGCCGAGAAAACGGCCTCCTTGATGCCGTCGGGCTTCTCCGCGATAAACCTCCCTGCCTTCGGGTTGGGGCCGGCGACAGCGCCGCGATTGTCTTCGGCCGCTCGCTCAGGATCCAATAACTGGGTCATCGACCACGTGTCATCGACGTCGAACGACTCGAATTGGACTGGAATCGGTTCGGTCGGTGTGACGGAGAGCGTCGCCTCCAATCGAACAAACTTACGAGGCTGACGCTCGGGCTTGCCATTAACGAACCGCGCGCCCGGAAATACCCGATACGCCTTTAGTCCATCGAGCAGAGGAATAATCCGAAGAGCGGTAGTGTCGATGCCGCCGAATGCGGCGTTCGGCGTTCCATAGTTCGGATCTTCCGTGAGCACGTCGTCGTCGTTTTCACTGTTCTTTTCGCCCTTCCACTCCAGCTTGTCGATGCCGATGACCGTCAGGCAAGCGACATCCTTGAAGTCTGGAATCTCAGAGTACATGAATTCGAATCGCGTGGCGCGTTGCTTCGAATGTGCTTGGGTGCCCTCCACCCAGATTTCTTTCTTCAACGCGTTTCCGTCGCGCTGGAAGTCTTCGGGGACTCGTATCGGCTTGGTGGCATCGAAGGGGGCGCCCTTGTTCGCTGTCGTCCATAGCTTTACGGAAGGAGAGTCTTCGATAACGTTCAGTCGGCAATTGCCCAAGCCGCCCCCTGGCGAACGCTTCGGGATGATCTTGAGAACGAGCTTCACCAGTTCGTCATCGCCTTGAACGTTGGCGTCGTCGATGTCGAACTTGTCGTCCCGGTCGTCATTGTCAAGGTTGACGAAGGTCTGAGCGCCGATCGATTCCTCGTCGGTCTCAGAAACGGGCCCTCCCCCCAGCACGTCGGGCTTGTGGATCGTGAGGCCGAGCGTGTCTGCCGAGGAGCTCGTCGTGATCTGGACGATCACTGTGGGGGCCCGATCGACGATCTTGGTGCCGCCCATCGTAGCGACGAGCAGAGGCTTCATCTTCTCCGCAGCCGGATTGCCCTGAAGGATATCGCCGTATTCTTCAAGCGCTACGGAGGAACCCGCCACCGGAGAGTTCGGCATCAGCGTGAGAGACTCGGAGATTCCTGGACCTGTGACAGAGCCTGTGACTCCCGCGATCGTAAAGGTGCGCGGCGTCAGGTGGCTCATCGTCCGGAAGGAGGCGGTCACGCTCCCTCGCCCCGAAGCCGCCTTGACAAAATCCCCGCTCTCACAATAATCCGCCGCCGGCTCCCATCGGTCCATCAAACCGCGGAGCGTGATCTGCGCAGTTGATTTTCGCTGGTCGACAATTAGCTGGTTGGAATCCTCCGAATCGTCCAAGTAAAGAACCAAGATGTTAACGTGTTTCGTGCCCGCCAGCTTCGTTCCGGGAGGGCACTTCTTGTTTTCAAACTGATAGATCAGGACAGAGCCGCCATTCATCGCGGCTCGGACAGGTGCGCTTGCCCTGACGCCGTGCCCGCTTGCAGGCAGGGCGCTCCCCGACGAGATCGCCCGAAACGAAAGCGGCCCTTCGGGCGGCGTTTGACCCGGCAATTGCGCGAGTCCCAATAGCCCAACAATTGCGGAAATCCACATTTTCATGCCCTCCTAATTCATGCTCCCGAAAACCGAGCTCGCCACATTTCTGACATTCGTCGATCCTCAACTTGGACGCCTAAGGGCCGAAAGGGATTCGCCCAGAGTACTGAAGGCGTTCCGATAGTCCCATTCCGCGCCGTTCAGCGCTCCCAATAACGGCGATTCCAAAAGGAGGAATCGATTCTATACAGAATTTCGACAGGAACGCTACGAGACTCCTGCTCATAGATTGGGGCGTCTCTAAGTACTTGCGATAGTGGGTTCGCCTCCGCCCCTGCGGTCCTGGCCATGTTGAGCCCAGACGTTTTGCCGCGGGTCGAATGCGTCCGGCCTCACTTCGCGTAGCGCTTCAGCCGCTCGGCAAGGTCCGACACGACCTCAGCCACGACCTTGATCCCTTCTTCGGCGTAGTCCACTTGGTGAACCCGCCCGAAGTCGTAGCACTCCTGCACGAAATGAGCCTCAGAGTAGGGGATCAGAACCGAAATCGGCTTGAGCAAGGCGCGAACGTTCGAGAGAACATGGTCGAGGAAATCCGCCATTCCCTCGCCCCGCAGCGCGCTGATCGCGACGGAGTTCGGCCATTCCGCGATCAATGCCCTAAGCGCAGACCGATCGGGAAGTTGGTCGATCTTGTTGAATACGGTGAGGATCGGCTTGTCCGCCGCGCCGAGTTCCTCCAGGGTCTCGACGACGGTGTCCGCCTGCATTTCCCATCCGGGGTGCGAGACGTCCACGACATGGATCACGAGATCAGCAAAAGCGACCTCTTCGAGCGTCGCGCGGAAAGCCGCGATCAAGTGAGTGGGGAGGTTTCGAATGAACCCTACCGTATCGGTCAAGAACAAGCTGTACCCTTCGGGCAAGTCGATCTTTCGAGTCGTTGGATCGAGTGTGGCAAAAGGCATTGCGTCGGCTAGCAGTTCCGTTCCCGCAAGCCGGTTCATAAGAGTGGATTTTCCCGCGCTCGTGTAGCCGACGAGGGAAGCGAACGGAAACGGGAACTTTCGCCTGCCCACCCGCTGTTGCTCGCGCACCCGCCGGACATCCTCAAGTTCCAACTTCAGCTTCGAAATCCGTTCTCGGACCATCCTTCGGTCTGATTCGAGCTTTTGTTCGCCAGGGCCGCGCAGACCGATCCCTCCCTTCTGCCGTTCGAACTTCGTGTACAGGGTCATGAGTTTCGGCAGGAGATAGGTCAGTTGAGCAAGTTCGACCTGCAATAGGCCCTCTCTCGTGTGCGCCCTCCGGGCAAAGATGTCGAGGATGAGCTGGGTTCGATCGACGACCCTGCACTCGAGCGCCTCGGAGAGGTTTCGGGTTTGGACTGCGTTCAGTTCGCCGTCGACGATCGCGACGTCTGCGCCTGTTTCCTTGGCGAGAACCGTGAGTTCTTCGACCTTGCCCTTCCCAATGAAGGTCGATGCGACGGGGCGGTTCAGCCTTTGCCTGAGACTCCCAACGACTTCAGCCCCTGAAGCCTCGCAAAGGCCCTCGAGTTCGGCCTCCACGACCCCGTCTTCGGACTCGTCGTCGTTGATGAAGACCAATACGCAACGCTCCGCCGGTTCCGTGGTCGATGCGAGCGTGCCCTTCGCCATGCGATTTCGCTAACGCAACCCTACCAGCGGGCCACGACGAACGCGACCGACGCTGAGACGCCGCTGAAGTCGAAGCCGTGGCTTTCGCTGAACCACTGGTAGCGGCCGGTTAAGGTAAGTCGGTTCTGAAGTTGAACCCCAGCTTCGACGTAGCCGCTCGCTCCCACCTTCTGGGTGGAGTACCGCGTCAAGTTCGAAGGCCGGGTGATCGCGTAGTCGTAGAACGCCGGCCCGGCGCCAAACGAAACGAACGCGAGGTTTCTTCCGTCCGCGTCGCCAAACGACCTCGTAAGGCCGAGCGCCACAGGCAGCAGGAACATTCGGTTGCCCTTCCGGCTCGCGCTGACGATCGTGATGTCGGTCGTTTGCCGCCACTTGGACGGCTCGCGCATCCGGTACGGTCTCAAGCCCAGCCGAATCAGGCCGTCCTCGAACGCGTCGCGCATCTCGCCGCTAGTCGGAACATAGACGCCGACTTCGAGAGCCCAATTTCGGAACAGCCCGTCGCCCGCCGGAATTGCACCGATCTTAAGGTCCGGGACGAGGACGACCTTGGCAGAGGCATCCTCATCGCCGGAAGCCCAGGCCGAAGCGGAGGCCGCCACGGCCACCAGGACGCCCGTCATAGACTGAATTCGCATGGATTTCACGTGAGGATTCTATCCGTTTTTTGGAGTGAGGGCTTCGATTCCCTCCAAGACGTAGCCCTCATAAAGGGTGTGGAGTTCTTGAACGACCCCTGCGACCGCCGCTTCAAAGAGAGCCTTCCCCGTTGCTGGCTCGGCGTAGGTGGCGTATCCCAACGATCCCTGTTCGGTCATCTCGTCGAAAAAGTGGATGACGCCCTTGAGCGGGGGCGTCGGCGAGAGCCCATCGTCGCGGATGCGCTCGCTGCGAACGAGGTCGGGATGCAGGTGCATCATCAGGCTGACCTCAGCTTCGCAAGAGTGCCGAATCTCCTTGAGCGGCCCCTTTAACACCTGAGCGGCGACCTCTCCGATGAAGGCGAAGTACCCGCTGTGGCCCACCGTGAGGTTCCTGCTGCGCTCCTTGACCTTCCGAAGAATCATGCTGTTGGCGTCCGTATTCCCCCCATGGCCGTTGAGAACATAGAACTTGCGAAACTCGTGGCGCGAGAGCGAGGCGATCACCGACTCGATTGCGCCCATGTAGGCTTCGAACGAGTTGCTGAGGGACCCCGGAAACGCGAGGTGGTGCCCCGAAGCGCCCAGCCACAGCGTGGGAGTCAGCAGAATCTCGCCGGGTAGCGCGACTTCGGCCGCTTCTGCGACGGCGGTGACTAAGAGCGAGTCGGTAAATAGCGGCAAATGGCGCCCGTGCTGTTCGAGGGACCCTGTCGGAATCACCACCACGGCTTCGCGGTCGAACGCCTCGACCTCGTCCCACGTGGAAGTCGCGAGCTTCATGGCTAGCCGTCCGGAAACAGGTTCCGCATGAGAACCTTGACCGTCGAACGCACTTCGCGGTCCTCGGCGATCAGCTCGGAAACCTTGCGGTGCCCGTGCATCATCGAGGTGTGGTCACGGTCGCCAAAGAGCGATCCGATCTGCTTCCAACTGTCGCCCGTGAGCTCGCGCACCAGGTACACGGCGACGTGCCGCGCGTGGACGATGGGCGCCTTGCGAGACTGCCCGCAGATGTCCTCCACGCTGATGCGATAGTGGCCGCTTACCGCGCCGACAATTTGTCCGAACGACGGGCGCAAACGGGTTTGATTTCGGTAGTACTGCTCGATCACTCGCTCCGCGGTCTCGGTGTCGATCTCGTGGCCTTCGACGCTGGCCTGCGCGGCGATCTTTGTAAGGGCGCCTTCGAGGATGCGGACGTTGCCGGGGACGTTCTCGGCGAGGTACATGGCGAGGTCGTTCGAGATCTCGATGCCTTCCTGCTTGGCCTTGCTGAGGAGGATGGCGCATCGGGTTTCAGTGTCCGGCGGCTGAATGTCGGCGACGAGCCCAGCCTCGAACCTCGACCTAAGCCTTTCGTCCATCAACACGAGGTCGCGCGGCGGCCGATCGGAGCAAAGCACGATCTGTTTCCCGAGCGTATGAAGGTGGTTGAACGTGTGGAATAACTCCTCTTGCGTCCGGTCCTTGCCTGCGATGAACTGAATGTCGTCGACCAGCCAAATCCCGCCGGTGCGCTGCGACCTCCGGAACTGGTCGATCCCCTTCGTTTGCAGAGCGTTGACGAACTGCTCGGCGAACTGCTGGGCGGAGACGTACACGATCGGCAGTCCCGGCTCTCGGTTGAGAATCTCCCTCGCGATGGAGTGGAGCAGGTGAGTCTTGCCGACTCCCGACGGCCCGTAGATGAACAGCGGGTTGTACTTGTTTCCCGGCTGATCGGCCACGGCCTTCGCTCCGGCGTAGGCTAGCCGGTTGCTGGGGCCGATGATGAAGGACTCGAAGGAGTACCTTTCGACGAGATTGAGGGCCGTCGATTCGATGGGCGGCTTGGCGACGGTGGGCTGAGTGGGGACCGAGGGCTTTTCTTGCGGGGCGGCGACCAACCGCAATCCCACAGGCTCGCCAAACTCGTCCGAGAGCATTTCTTGGAGCTTGTCGGCGTACCTCTCCCGAATCCACTCTCGAACAAACTTGCCCGGCGCGACGAGGGTGGCCACGCCGTCCGTGAAGTCTTTGGGCGCCAGCGGTTTGATGAACCTCTCCATCCATGCCGGAGAGATCTCCGAAGCAAGCCTGAGCAAGACCTGTTCCCAGGCCCCTCGCAGGCGGATTTGCGAGTCGGTGTCGTCGAACGAATACTGGTCCATCAGAATCCCAAGTCCCTTGAGGAGTCGGACCCTTTCGGGTCGGTAATGGCGCGGGGTGAGAGACGATTATACACACTGGGTCAGGACATGACCACCCCATGTAGCTCCGATAGCTGTCAAGAATCGACAAGGAGAGGCATTCAAAGCCTTCATCGGCAAGGGAAGGAGAACTTTCGACTTTTTTCGTCGATTTTCTTGGGCCTCCTTGATACAGGTTTGCGCCTTGTCTTGTCTACCTGTCTGAGTGCGAGAGGTATCGCGCCGGGATAGAATAGTCCGGATGGCGCGAGTGCTCGGAGTCTTAGCAGGGGGCGATGCGGCGGATGCGGCCTTGCTCGTTTGGGCGCGGTCTGCCGACGAGGTGTACGCGGCGGATGGCGGGGCCGACCGGCTCGTGCGATTGGGCCTGATGCCTGCAGCCGTGGTCGGCGATCTGGATTCGACGTCGATGCTGTCGAGGTTGCAGGAATTGCACGCAGAGAGGGCGATCGAACTCGTTCATGATCCGGGCCAATCCACAACAGATTGCGACAAACTGCTCGCCTATGCTGCGAGGCAGGGGCATACGGAGATCACTTTGTTTGGCGTCGAAGGCGACCAGATCGACCATGTGCTCGCTACGCTTCATAGCGCCGCAAAAGCGCCGTTGCGGGTTCGCATCGTCCTGCGAACAGGGATCGGGTGGGTTCTTAGAATGAACGAGGAGGTTGAAGTCCCATCCCGGTGCGAAAGGCGAGTTTCGATGTTGCCGCTGGCCGACCCTACGGCAGCGACGCTCGCGGGTGTGCGATGGCCGCTCGATTCGGCCAAGTTAAGCCCCACAGGCCTCTCCAGTGTCTCGAACCGAGCGTCTGGAGAGCTTGTTTCGGCCTCGGTGCTTCAAGGAGCCGCTTTGCTCACGGTCGAGTTTCCGGCAGAGGAACTACCGCAATGGTAGGGCTTGGGTTTGCGGTGGGGCAAACCAAGCTGGGCCCGATCGACTGGGTCGTTGTGGCGCTGTTCTTGGGGGCGTTGTTTGCGCTAGGTTTCTCGGCAAAACTCAAGCAGAACACCGTACTGCAATACCTCGCCGCGGGCCGCTCGCTCTCGCTTCCGGTGTTCGTCGCGACCTTGGTCAGCACCTGGTATGGGGGCGTTTTGGGAATCGGAGAGTCCGTGTCCTACTTTGGCTTAGGAACTTGGCTATTGCTCGGCGTTCCGTATTACCTTTTTGGGATTCTTTACTCTTTGATTTTGGCCAGGCGGGTGCGGAACGAGAAGCCGATCAGCATCCCTGAAAAGTTTGAGGAGAGCTTTGGACGGGAAACCGCTCTTGTGGCCTCGGGAGCGATTCTGCTACTCGCTGTGCCTGCCGCCCACGTACTCATGCTCGGCGTGTTGGTCCAGGTGTTGACGGGGTGGGGGATCGGCGTTTCTGTGCTCGTCGGTGCACTAGCCGGAACTGCCTTTTTGTACCGTGGGGGGCTCCTCGCCGACGCAAGGGTTTCGATTCTCGCGTTTGCGATGATGTATGTAGGATTTGGCGTAATGGTGGGATGGTGCGTCGCGAATTATCCCCCCATCGAGACCTGGGCCGACATCGAGCCCAGCGCGCTGTTGACGCTCACCGGCGGGCAGGGCTGGATCGCGGTCGCATCCTTCATGATCCTGGGAGCTTGGACATTTGTCGATCCAGCGTTTCATCAGAGGGTCGCTAGCGCCGCCCGGCCCGAAGTGGGAAGGACGGGGGTCCTTTGGTCGGTGGGCTTCTGGATGGTGTTCGACATCCTCAGCATCTCGACCGGCATGTATGCGCTGGCCCTCGGCCCAGCCATTGCGCCCGACGCTTCGTCTCTCGAACGCCTGGCGATCTTCCCCCTCTTTGGAAGCCAGATTCTGCCGGACGGCCTCAACGCATTGTTCTTTTGCGGATTGGCGGGAACGATCGTTTCGGCGATGGTGGGATACTCGCTCGTCAGCGGCGGCTCGCTGGGGAGGGACATCGTTTGCCGCGCCCTGCGGATCAGCGACGAGAAGGTCGTAAACGCCTGGACACGGGTTGGAGTGGCGGTCTCGACGCTGTTGGCCGTGGGCGTTGCCCTTGCGGTCCAAAGCATCGTGCAGCTCTGGTACACGTGGAGCGGAGCGGTGGTGGGAGCGCTCTTGATCCCTGTGCTTCTCAGCTACCGAACGAAGAGTCCTCTTCGAAAGGGCGCGGTTTGGGCCGTGTCCATAGCGATCTCGCTGGGAACCTCGCTGAGTTGGATGGCATACGGGCTGCGAACCAACAACCCGTTCCTCGAAGTCAAGGTCATGGAGACGGCATTCAGTTTGGGCACCCTTGTACCCGGTCTGGCCGTTTCGGCTACAGTATTGGCAATCGGTCGAGCGTTTAGGAGAGCGCGAGGGAACAACGATGGTTGAGAACGACGAACTGAAAGGCACGGAACTGGAGGGCGAGGACCAGGTGGAGGACGCCCCCATCGATGGGGATGACGAGGAGGTCGAAAGCCCCGAGGCGGATGTTGACGCTGAGGACTCGGTCGACGAAGGCGGTCCTTCTACGGCGAGGTTGGTATTGAAGCGGAACGGTGTCGAAACCGATATGACGTTCGAGTTTCGTCCCCCAGCCACAGTGGGTAGGTTCGATCCAACGGTTGGCCCGGTTGATGTCGATCTCGCGTCGCTCGACGAGGCGCAGTACATCTCGCGCAAGCACGCCCGGATTACGCTGAGCGAAGAAGGCTGGCTGCTCGAAGACCTTGGGTCATCGAACGGGAGCTACGTGCTTCGCGGGGATTTCGAGCGCGTGGAATCCAGCCCGCTGGTGGATGGCGATGAAGTCGCCTTCGGCAACGCGCGGTTCGTGTTCCGCGTGTCGGAAGCGTGAGGGCTATTCGTCGACCCGAGAAAAGTACACGACAGTAACCAGGTGTTCGGGGGTGACGAAGTCCCCGTAGACCCTAGATAGAAGCGAGATCACTTCGTCGGAGGAACGAAATTCAGGGTTTTCTCGCTCGACGTCCCTCGGCGAAAGCTCGGAAATCTTCTTCACCTCAACCCGGTCGATAATTGCGCTGTATAGCTTCTGGCGGCGCCCAAAACGAGGGCCGATGGTGATCCAGACGATCATCCCGGTCTGATATTTGGCCGACTTGTCGCCCAATCGAATCGTGGCGGTCTTTCGATTGTTCTTGAGGATATCGCCGTAGAGGTCAGAGTAGAAGTTGAGCGCAAACATGTTGGAACTCTGGAATTGTAACCGAATTCGAGCCGCCCTCTCGCGCTCGGCACGAAGAACAGCTACGAAGCGCCGCCTTGGGGACGTTCCGCGATGATCGTGCTCTATGTTCTGTTCGGAGTGTATTTGCTCCTTCTGCTTGGGGTCGCGCTATTCAGTCTCTATCCTGCGCGATCGCCGCTTTTCTTCTCGCCAAGCTCCGTCGGCGTCCCGCAGGAGGAAATCGAGCTCAAGCTCCCCAAGGTCGGCGTGATTCGAGGTTGGTGGGTCGACGCGAAGAAACCCAGCGCGGTCGTCGTCCTCGCTCACGGCTACATCATGAACCGTTCCGAACTCGCCCCAGTCGCTGCCCAGCTTCACTCGTGGGGGTGTGCGAGCCTGCTGATCGACCTGAGAGGCCACGGCAAGAGCACTCGCCATAAGGTGGGGTTTGGGGTGAGAGAGCGCGAGGAGGTCGCCGAAGCCGTTCGGTTCGCTCGAAGCCGGCATCCCGGCGTTCCGATGATCCTCATGGGCAGCAGCATGGGCGCGGCGGCATGCGTGTTCGCTTGCGAAAAGGACCCGTCCCTTGCCGACGCGCTAATTCTCGATAGCGTCTACGGCAAGTTGAGCGAGGCGATCGTCGGATGGTGGAGATTCTTGGGGGGCCGGCCGCTGGCTGCCGCGCTCTATCCGGTGATGTGGATCGCCGCGCCACTGGCCGGACTGAACCCAGCCGGGCACGACGTGGCTCGCGCGATTCGGCAGTTCACCAAGCCGGTACTTATGATTCATGGCGACCAAGACGACCTCGCTCTGCCCTCCGAGGCCCTCCGAGTTCAAGGAGCATCGAACGGCAACGCCAAAATCGTCTGGATGCCGGGCTGCGGCCATTCCGAAGGTCGCTGGGTTCATAGCGAGGCGTACTATCGTGCGCTCCAGGACTTCGTTCAGGAACTCGCGCCCCCGGAGGCCGTGTCCCCAAGTGAGGGCAAGCGACCATAATCGACTCATGAAGCCACTGCTTCAAGCGTCTGTCGCGGGCCGAGGTCCCACGCATCAAGGCAAGGTGCGCGATATTTTCGACCTCGGAAGCGAATTGCTCCTCGTCTCGACCGACCGGATTTCCGCATTCGACGTCGTGATGGCGAACGGCATCCCTGACAAAGGCCGAGTGCTCAACCAACTGAGCGCGTTTTGGTTCGAACGATTGAGTTCCGTATGCCGAAACCACGTCGTTTCGACCTCAGACGAGGACATCCGGCGGCGCGTGCCTGGTGCTGGCCCCGAACTCCTGGGCCGGTCGATGATCGTTCGGAAGTCGCAGCCGCTCATGGTTGAATGCGTCGCTCGTGGGTACCTCGTCGGTTCGCTATATAAGGAGTACGTTTCGCAGGGAGGGCGCCTGCACGGGCTGGACCTGCCTCCTAATATCCCGGAAGCGGGCCGACTGGACGCACCGATCTTCACGCCCGCGACCAAGGCCACCGACGGCCACGATCAGAACATTTCGTTCGACGAGATGGCCGAGATCGTGGGCCGGGACCTCGCAACGAACCTACGAGATCTCACGCTCCGGCTCTTCGCGCTTGCTTCGGAGTACTGCGCCGAGCGGGGTCTGATCCTCGCCGACACGAAGTTCGAGTTTGGAATCGACGACGAGGGACTCGTATGGATCGACGAAGCCCTTACGCCGGATAGTTCGCGGTATTGGGACGCCGCGCGGTATCAGCCGGGTGGGCCGCAACCGTCGTTCGACAAGCAATTCGTCCGCGATTACCTCGAATCCATCCAATGGGACAAGCGGCCGCCGGGCCCCGAGCTTCCTGAAGATATCGTTCGCCAAACTCGCGACAAGTACCTTGAGGCCTTCCAACGAATCACGGGGCGGCCTTTGGCGATGCCAGTCGGAGTTTGATTTTCGTATGTTTTGGCTCTACAACTTGGCGCTTCCGCTTCTCGCTCCCCTCTGGCTGCCCTGGATGCTCTGGAGGGCTTCGCGGAGGCAGGGAGGCCCGAATTGGCGGGAGCGCTTAGGGAACTACCGCCTTCGGCCCAACCCGGACCGCCCCCGCGTGTGGCTCCATGCGGTTTCGGTGGGCGAGGTCGTCGCCGCAAGGCCGATTCTGAAGGAACTGCGCGCTGCTTGGCCCCAAGCGGAGGTCGTGTTGAGCGTCACTACAAGTTCGGGGCACCAGATCGCCGAGTCTTTGGTGCCCGAACTTGCCGATCACCTCGTGTATTTCCCGATCGACCTCCTGCGGTTTCAGGTTCGTGCGATGTCGTCGGCGCGCCCTTCCGTGGTAGCGGTCATGGAAACCGAGCTTTGGATGAATTTCTTCTGGGCCGCCAAGGCGTTCGGGGCGCGGACTCTTGTCGTGAACGGGCGCATCAGCGACCGCAGTTTTCGGCGGGCCCGGCGCGTTCGCGGATTCTATCGCGCGCTGCTGAGATTCGTGGACCGCTGTCTGATGCAAACGGAGGGCGACGCCGAGCGGATACGCGCCCTGGGCGCAGTTCAGGTCGAGGTACAGGGCAATTCGAAGTTCGATGAGGGGGGCCAAGCCGCCTCTGAAGACGAGGAGCGGTGGCGAACGGAACTGGGGCTTTCCCGCGACAAGCCTGTCGTGGTCGTGGGATCGACGCGGGATTCCGCCGAGGAATCGTTGGTGGTCGAGGCGATCCGGCTCGTCGGCCCCGAGCGAGTTCGCGTAGTTCATGCGCCCCGCCATCTTGAATCCGCGCCAGCGCTGGTGGAGTCCGTGACCAGGGCTCTTGGCGGAGTCGCCCTGCGCTCTAAGGGGGAAACGGGCGATTACCTGATCCTCGATACCTTCGGCGAGCTTGCGGGAGTTTATTCGACCGCGGACGTCGTGGTCGTCGGCGGTGGCTTTTCGAACCTCGGCGGACAGAACATCCTTCAGCCTTTGGCGCATGGCAAGCCGGTCTTGCATGGTCCTCACATGGCGAACTTTCAGGACGTGGCGCAAGGCGCGGCAGAGAGCGGAGCGACTCGCGTGTGCGCGGACGCCGAGTCGTTGGCGGCCGCGATCGATCAACTCCTTGCGGACGAGCGCTTGCGAGCGCGGATGGGCCAAGCCGCGAGGGACTACGTGGCAAGCAACCTCGGAGCGGCCAAGAGGTACGCCGAGGCCATTCGGTTCGAAGGGGAGGCCCGTGAGAAGCCGAGCGCGGGAGTATGATGGAGGTTATGAACCCCCGCGTCGGTGTGATCATGGGCAGCAAGTCGGACCTCGCCGTGCTGCAAGAAGCCGCAAACGCGCTGGAGGAGATCGGAATCCCGTTCGAACTCAAAGTCGTCAGCGCTCACCGCACGCCCGAAGCGATGTTCGAGTATGCGCGAACCGCCAGAGAACGAGGGCTCGAGGTCATCATCGCGGGAGCGGGAGGAGCGGCCCACCTGCCCGGAATGGTGGCGTCTTTGACCACTCTTCCGGTGATAGGCGTGCCCGTTCCGACAAAGGCGCTGGGCGGCGAGGATTCCCTCTATTCGATCGTGCAAATGCCTGCCGGGGTTCCGGTCGCGACGGTCGGAATCGGCAACGGCCGCAACGCGGGGCTTCTTGCTGCGCGAATCCTCGGCGTGCAGGACGACAAAGTCGCCGCTGCCCTAGACCAGTTTCGGCTTGGACAGAGCGAGCTTGTCCGTCAGATGAACGCCGAGATAGCGAAGGGCTCTTAGCCGGCCTTGGCGGCCATCTTGATCAGCACGTCGTAGGTTGCTCGGTCGAGAAGGATGGCCTGAACGAACACGGTCAGCTTCTCATCGAGTTCCATTTTTTCAGGGTCCAACCGGCTGTCCCAGGTCTTGACGTCGACCGAATTCGATGCCGCCGCCTGCTGCCCGCTGTCGAGCTTGGACTTCAGAACCTCCACCAGTTTCTCTGCGTTTTCCGCCCGAACCGCCACTCGACGCATCGCAAACCCTCGGAAGAGGGTGTTGAGTTCTTTGAGCAATTCGACCGGCGGGATCGCTCCCTTGTCGATTCCGGCTTCGATGGCCTGATCGATGCGGGTCTCGAACGCGCGCATTTCATTGGCCTCCCGCGTCTCGATTTCCTTTTCCTTGGCGCGGCACTGTTCGATCCCCGAGAGGATCGCGTTGATCTGGTCCTTCTTGAGGAGGAGGGGCAAGAGGTGGTTGAGCAGATCGAGTTTGCGAGCCTTCAACTCGATCTCGGTGCTCTTGGCTGCGTTGGGGTCGGGTTGAGCGCTGAGGGTAGCGGCCAAAAGCCCGAGGGCGGCGAATAGAGTCAACAGATGTCCAAGCCTTGTCATTTCGTAGGTCCTTCTTGCTCCTGGTTGATGGACGCAGGGGAGGGCCGGGCCGTTACACCCTGCATCGCATGGCTGGCGATCCACGATGCGGCGACCCCTTGGGTCAGCACGGTAGCGAGGCCGATCAGCGTCACGGCCAACCAGCCCATCGGCGTCATCGCAGCGGGGCCGATCCCTCCCGCGCTGTGAACGGCTGAGAGCCCCGGCACGAGGATCGCCACACTGACTACCAGCAGCAGCGGTCCACCTGTAGCCCGGAGCGCACGCGGAATCCGAGCAATCGATTGCCTCCTGGCTGCGAGATGTCGCGCGAGAGCCCACCCGAACCCAAGCCAGATCGCAAGCGACATCAGGCCCTGCGCCCAAAACATTCGTTGAATGTACCTCCCTTCAATTCAGGTACGTTGCCCAAGTGATTGTCGTTTTCGGAACCGTGTGCCTGGACAAGGTTCGCCGAGTCCCAGAGCTTCCCCAAATGGGGGGGTACGTGGAAATCGAGTCGGAAACGAGCTACTTGGGGGGCGAGGCCGCGAATACTGCTGTCATGCTGGCCCGCTGGCGAGCGGACGTCGTGCTCGCGGGCAACTCGATCGGCGCGGGACCGGAGGCGGCTTTCCTAAGGAACTCCGTTCTCGCTGCCGAACTTTCCGCGGACGGCGTCCCCATGGGCGCGGGCGCCCCGCCTGAGTGCGACATCTACGTCACGCCTGACGGCGAGCGAACGATGATCGGCAAGGGATTCTCGCGGCTGGCAGCTTCCGAGGAGCATGGGGCCGTTCCCCTAAGAATGGGGGGCTGGTTTACCGCCGATCCGAACCTGGGCCAGGTCGCGCGCCAAGCTGCGAGGGCGGCAGCGGCCGAGGGAATGAACGTGTACCTGATGGACTTCATTCAGCCCCAGGACTTCGATTCCCCCTTCGACGTTTGGCAATCGAGCACTGACTGGTGCGGTCGGCGGGGCGACGACGAGGCGAACCGGGCGTTCTTGCGAGAGAGGTTTGAGGGCAAGGGGAAGCTCGCGATCGTGACCGACGGAGATCGCAAGGTTCACGTTCTTTTCCCAGGCGGCGAGGAGCGGGACTTCGACGTGTATCGATGCGGGCCGGTGGTCGATTCGACGGGCGCAGGCGATGCGTTCCGAGCCGGAATGCTCCATGGGCTCGATCAGTCGTGGCCTCTTGGCAAGTGCCTGGCGTTCGCCTCGGCAGCGGGGTGCCTTCAGTGCCGGAGCGAAGGCGCGACGCAGTCTGTGCCCTCGGTCGATGAGGTCGAGCGGTTGATGGAAGCCCAGGCCGAGGTTACACGGCAGTTTCTCGAAGGCGCGCCCTGAACAGGAGGCTTTCGGGGTATCACGGACCGGTGCGCCAAGTGACTTCAGAACGGATTCGCGTGCGGTATGGAGAAACCGACCGCATGGGCCATGCGTATTACGCGAACTACCTGTACTGGCTCGAACAAGCGCGGGGGGCCTGGTGCCGGGATCGGGGGTTCACTTATAAGGACCTCGAGGAACAGGGGTTGTTCTGGCCCGTCGTGGAAGTTCATCTCCGCTACAAAGGGGAGATTCATTACGACGACTGGATTCGAATCGACGTGCGAATGAGCGAAGTGCGACGAGCAGCGATCCGGTTCGAATACGAGATTTGGAACGAGACGTCGAACGAAAAGACGACGGAAGGCCACACCTGGCACGTCCTGATGGGCGGCGACCGCAAGGCGCAGACGATCCCCGATTCGTTGCGCGAACTCCTTGAGCGAGACCCCGACGCTTTCCCAACGGTGGAGACCTAAATTGACTCCGTCGTCAAGTATTCGTACTAGCTAGCAGAAACACCTGAAACCCAGTATTTTTACCTGGGTTCCTGGTAGGGATACCTGGAAAAAGCCCCTCCAGATGAGAGCTTGAAGGGCCGAACCGCCCAGCGGACGCCCGGTTCATAGCGCCTCACGGAGGAAAATAGCATGTCGTTCAGAGTGAACACTAACGTTACCGCCATGAACGCCCTTCGCAATGTGGGCGAAACGAACATGGCATTCGGGAAGTCGATTTCCCGGCTTTCTACCGGCCTCAGAATCAACTCTGCGGCCGACGACCCGGCCGGCCTGATCATCTCCGAAAACTTTCGGGCCCAGATTTCGGGCATCGATCAGGCCATTCGCAACAACCAAGACGCCGTTAACCTAGTAAAGACCGCCGAAGCGGCCCTCGACGAGGTCAACAGGCTCCTCAGGGACGCGAGAACCCTCGCGCTGGCTTCGGCGAACTCGGGGACGCAGACCTCGCAGCAGATTCAGGCGAACCAGAACCAGCTCACGTCGATCATCAACTCCGTCAGCCGGATTTCAGAGCAGACGCAGTTCGGCACGAAGCGGTTGCTGGACGGCAGTTCTGGCGTAAGCGCCGCGCTGCTCAGCAGTACGAACGTCAATGGCCTCTACTTCGGCGGGACGTTCAACAGCGCCGCGATTACGACGGATTCGCTCGTAACCGTGTCCGTCTCGACCGCCGCAACCCGCGCCGTCGTAACGGGATCCGTAACGTTCACGTTCGCGACCAGCACCGTATCGGCGGGCACGTTCACCATCAACGGCCGAACATTCACGACCGCATCGACGAACACCGCGCAAGACGTGATCAATATGATCAATTCGTCGTCGGACGCTACTGGCGTGACCGCAATCTGGTCTGCGGGCTCTGGAATCGTCTTGAAGGCGAACGAGTACGGTTCGATCGGAAACTTCTCACTTTCGGATGCCAATGGAGTCGTCAACGCTGCGGGCACCACCAACGCCACCGGTACCGACGCCATTGCGAACGTCATCATCGACAGCAACGGCTCGACTTCGGGTGGGCTAACGACCGTGACGTTTACCGGTGGACGGATGCAGCAGTCCGGCCTCGTTCTTACGGACGTTGCGGGCAACCGGGTGGTCCTCACCGAGGCAGGGAACGCCGCTTCTGCCGCGTTCACCGCAGGAAACCTCACTGTCGGGACGACTCAGTTCCAGACGGGCGCGAACGTCAACCAGACCGCCGCGCTCTCCCTCAACAACTTCGCGGCAACGGAACTCGGAAAGAACGTCGTTGCGGGGCTCAACTTGAGCAACCTCGACATCACCACCACGAACGGTTCGAACGACGCGCTACGCGTCATCGACGCCGCGATCGACGAGATCTCGCAAGCTCGGGGCAATCTGGGCTCGTTCCAACGCAACAACCTCGAATCGACAATCCGGTCACTCGGGGTGGCGCGAGAGAACCTCGCTGCGACGGAATCGACGATTCGGGACACCGACGTCGCCTCTGAAATGACCCAATTCACGAAGTTGCAGATCCTGCAACAGTCAGGACTGGCCGTCTTGGCGCAAGCCAACGCCGCGCCGCAGTCCGTGCTATCGCTCCTCCGAGGCTAGTTCCCGCAAGACGAGCCTCGTCGACCGCCGCCTCTTCCTAAGGGGCGGCGGATTCGCTCTATTGGGGGACCTTAGCGAGTTCGGATTTGAGGACGTTGATCCAGTCGATGTTCTCAGGATCGACGCCATTCAGCGCCGCCAAGTAGAGCGACACGAAGTCGCCAAGAAATGAGATTCGGAGCATCTTTTCAAGAAGGGCTCCACCTGAGGCGCGTGTGCGGAGGATCGTCGCACGGTCTTGAATGAGTTCAAGGGTTACCCTCGCGCGAGCCTTCATCTTGGCCGACTCGTCCCCGTCTTCGAGGAGCACAACGACCCAACGCGCAACCCGCTGATCGCCCACCCGGACCCACCCCAAGACTTGGTTGTGATTGAGTTCAGGGAACGTAGCTGAAAAGGCTAGGTTCTTGGCGTTTTCTTCGATCTGCGCGCACCACCTGGAAGCTACGACGCCCTGCCACGCGCCCAGGCCGTAGATGAGCCCCACTGAGCCCAAGAGAGTCTGGGCGATGCGTTTAGCTTCGTTGCCCGCCTCGGGCGACTCGACGGCCCAACGTAGCGCATCGCTTTCGAGTCCCAAGAACGCAGCCTCGTAATCCAATGCCGGAAGCAACCCCCAGGATTCGAGGGCCCACAGCACGGGGATCAGCATGTATCCCATCGCCGTACGAGGGGGCTGTCCTGGAGGAATCGCGAACAGGGGGAGGTGAGCGTCTTCGGCGAACTCTCTGAGCTTGCCGCCGCTCGTCACGCAAGCGAGTCGGGCGCCCTTCGCACGCGCGTCCTGAAATGCCGCCAGCGTCTCTTCGGTGTTGCCCGAGTAGCTGCAAGCAAGGACGAGGCTTTCCTCATCGACCCAGTTCGGAACCGAATACTCCCGTGAAACCGCGACGGGCGTGTTCCCGAGCGCATCCGCAAGGGCTCGCGCAAAGTCGCCGCCGGCCGCCGAACCGCCGAGGCCCGCGATCACCACGTTTCTGGGGCGCTTGGAAAGAGGTGCGAGTTCGACCTCCCTCGCAAGGGCGAGCGCCTTCCGGCATTGGGCAGGGAAGCCGAGCGTGAGATCGTACATTCCGCTCGGGTCACGCGCCATGACGAACTGGGGATCGTCCAGCGGGCTGACCTGCTCTCGGTTCGATTCACTCATCGGCGAACGGGTCGTATTCGGACTCGGGCGCATCAGGCGGCGTCGGATCGTCGCGATGCGGAGCGTCGGCCCCTGCGTCGTCTCTTGGCCGATCGAGCCCTTGGATGTTCTCGGCGACCACCTCGACAACCTCACGATTCGATCCGTCGCTGGCCACGTACTTGCGCGATTGAAGTCTGCCGTCTACGGCGACGAGCCTACCCTTGGCGAGGTAGTTCGACACGTAGTCGGCCGTGCTCCCCCAGGCGATGACTCGAAAGAAGTCCGCATCGGGCGACCCGTCCTGGGGTTTGAATCTCTTGGTGACGGCGATTTGAAAGTCACAGACGTTCTTGCCCGTGGTCGTTTGCCGCAATTGCGGATCGTGCGTGAGCCTACCTACCAAAACTACTCGGTTCGTCAATGAATCACCTCGATGCTGGGACGCTCATTCGCCGACTTGAAAGAGCCTGTGCCGAATGACGTCGTCGTTGATGGACATAAGGCGGTTGACCTCATGAGGGACGTCCGGGCCGCACTCGAACTGCAACAGGTAGTACGTTCCCTCGCGGTACCCCTGGATTTCGTAGGCCAGCCTTCGTTTGTCCCAGATCTTTCCTTCGGTAATCGTGCCGCCCTTTCCTTCAATGATGGATTTGAACTTGTCTCCGAGCTTGTTGACGTCGGCGTCGGAGAGTTCGGGCTTGGCAATGAACATCGCCTCGTATTGTCGTTGATTCATGTATTTTCCCTGTGGTCTTGGTCGGCCAGGTTCGAATGAGCCTGGCAGGGCGGCCGTTTTTAGGCCGAACGAGAGGATACCAGAATCGGGGAGAACCTGAACGGTGTGCTGTCTTTCTGCGCGGATGGGGTCGAGCCTTCCTGTCCGTCAATCCAGGGACACGAGGGGTTGTGAGTTGAAAGAGGTTCGCAGCCAGACCATAATGTGCCAAGGGCGAGAATACATTGGGCAACCCAAAGCTAACTGGCATTCTTACCGTGACTCCAGGCCGCAACGTCATTGAGGGCCTGGAATCCTACTTCGCTGCTAACGGTTGCGTCCGAATCGCTGACTCCGCAAGGCGCAATGCGGAAGGGCAAAAGTACAAGAAAGGCTATGAAGTTCGGTTGGTCGCAGCCTCACTGGACGAGCTCTTTGACATTCAGGGACTGCTTGTCGAAGCTGGGCTTTCGTTCGGCCGCCCCTACGTAAAGGCTCGCCGAATCGTCCAACCGATTTATGGACGCGACAACGTGAAGCGGTTTCTTGAGTTGATGGGCGAGTCGCTGGATATTTGAACGCGCTCCTCTCTCCTCCTCTGCATCGGGCGCTACGAGGGACTTGTCGTACATGCCGGAGGGGTCGAAGCGGCAGGGACGGCGGTTGCCGGCCATTCGGCGCTCGACCCAGCGGCCAGACCGGGTATCACTGTCCAATGAGCTCTCAGTCTGGGTCTTCTGGGCTTTCCGCCAGCAAAGGGATCGTTCGGCTTCCGCTGAATGGCCAAGACCTCGACCAGAATAACGCGATCAGCCCGTCGAACGGCGTCGGCACGACCTTAAACCCTGGAGAGCAGAAGATCATGCTCATCCGCATCGCTAATGGGGGAGCGGCCATGCTTCCGGTTTCGATTCACTTGGAGTTAGGACTATGATCGGATTCCTATTGCTCGTCGTAGCGGTCAATGCGACGCCGTTGCCGCAAGACCCCAACGGCGATTACGAGGCTTTGATCGAGTCGGTAAGGAAAGGGGACATCGCTTCTGTTCGGGTACTGCTTGAGCGTGGAGTACACCCTGACATCAGGCCCACAGACGGTCGATACCCTTACGATACTGCATTCTCAGCTCTCATCTATGGGAGAAATAGACCTGCCACCGATGAGGCCATTGCCACCTTGTTGATCCAGCATGGGGCATCAATGTACTATGGCTTGAACGGCGTTCTCCACACGGCTGCTTTCGCTGGTTCGTTAGGCGTTTTCCGCGCATGTCTCAAAGCCGGAAGCGATCCCAACGAAATGCTGGTAGAGCAACGCCCCCTGTACGCTGCCTTGGGTCGATACCAAAAACACGCTCATGTGAAGTCCAGGGACGTTCCTTCGGAATCTAGAGTTCCCGAGCGCCCCCTCATGGTCAAGGAACTGATCGAGGCCGGGGCGGACGTGCATCTCCCCGTCAAGGAAAACGGCAGCAAGGCACTTCACATCGCGGCGTACTACGCCTTTCCTCAGTGCGTGAAATTCCTGCTCGACGCCGGGGCGGACCTCAACGAGCGGACCTTTGACGACGGATACACCCCCTTGCATTGCGCGCTGCTCAAAGAAGACTCCCATGATCTCCAGACCGCCCGCATCCTTCTCGACCGGGGCGCAAGGCTCGACCTCGAAGACGTTCATAACCGGACGGTCGAGCAGATGGTCCGGCAGAAGCGCTATACCGCCGCGATCGAACTGATCGAGGAGTACAAGAAGAAGCGTTCGCCGCCCCGTGGCGCTTGACGTGGGACTGGCCGCTGTGCCATCATTTCCATTCGCGCATGAGGGGTGCGCAAGGTGAACGATGTACGCGATTGTCAAGACCGGAGGCAAACAATACCGCGCCGAAAAGGGCGCCACGCTCGTCGTGGAGAGGCTCGAAGGCGAAGTGGGGGCTAAGCTCGACCTCGATGAAGTGCTGATGGTCGTCGCCGACGACTCCGTGAAGGTCGGATCGCCGCTCGTCAAAGGCGCCAAGGTCAAAGTTGAGATTCTCGCTCAGGCGAAAGCGCCGAAGATCAACGCTTTCAACTACAAGCCCAAGAAGAACGAGCGCAAGCGGTGGGGGCATCGGCAGCAAATGACTCACCTCAAGGTCACCGACGTGGTGTCGGGAGGCTAACGATATGGCACACAAAAAGGGACAAGGTTCTACTCGGAACGGCCGCGACTCGAACTCGAATCGGCTCGGCGTGAAACGCTACGGTGGCGAGGTCGTAAAGGCGGGCACGATTCTGGTGCGGCAGCGCGGCACGAAGTTCTATGCAGGCGCGAACGTTGGTATGGGCAACGACCACACGCTTTACGCGATGATCCCCGGCCAGGTGAAGTTCGAGGGACCCACCGCCAAGAGAAGGATCAGCGTCTACGCCACGCAGTCCGACTGACCGATCGTCTTCGGGATTCCCAAGGACGGCTCGCTGAGACGTCCTTTTCTTTACCTGGGCAATTCGCCCTAAGCCCCTCAACTCCCGTCGGGGACTGCCAGTATCGTTCACGGTCGGTGAGGGAATTTCGTCCCACTTTTTTCTTAGAAATGGCGCCGCCACGCAGGGGGATGGAGTATGATTTCTGCGACAATGAATGAAAAACATGATTCGCATAACTGTTGCGAAGACGAGCTGGCCCACAGTTTCTTCGGGGCGGTCACCGTCGGCGAGCGAGGTCAGATCGTGATCCCGGCGGAGGCTCGAAACGAACTCGGACTTCGGGCTGGAGACAAGATGCTGGTTCTGCGGCATCCGCTCCACAAAGGGCTGATGATCTTCAAGTTCGATTCGGTGCGCGAGTTCATCGATGAGTTCGCCAATTACCTCAAGAACGTAGAGGGCGCGGCCTCCCAGGAGGACGAGGGATGAGCGGCTTGGCTTTGATTTCGGCCGCGGCAACGCTGTTCTCGGCGCAAGGAGACAAGCTCAGCCTCGACGAGGCGATCCAAATCGCCATGGACGGCGCGTTTTCGGTGCGAATTGCCAAGACGGACCTCTCCCGAGCCGAGCAAGCGATCGCTCAGCGACGAGCGCAGATGGGGATTCGGCTGACCACCGACACAACATACACGCGTTTCGACAAGGAAAGCCGAGCGACCTTCGGCGAACAGTCGATCGTCGTTCGGCCCATCGACTCCGCCGACACCCGGCTGACGCTGTCGATGCCCGTCGACATTTCGCGAAACCTGGGCCGGTTCTTGAGCGCCGCAAAGCTTGGGCTCGCGGCCTCGGAGAGGAACGTCGAGGCTGCCAAGGGGCAAGTCAAATTGGCCGTTCGGCAGAGTTATTTTCAAGTCGTAAAGGCCTCTTGGCAGGTGCGAGTCGCGCAGCAGTCGTTTACGAATGCGGAGAGCCGTCGAGCGGTCGCGGAGTCGAGGTTTCGCCAAGGCGACGTAGCTCGAATCGAGGTCTTGCGGTTTGAAACAGAGGTGGCGCAGCGGAGGTCCGAACTGATTGCAGCGCAAAACCAACTCTCTCTCTCCAAGAACGCTTTCAACAACACCTTGGGGCGACCCATCGAGACCCCGGTCGAACTCGAAGATGTCGCGCCGACCGATCCCGCGCTGCCGAGCGTCGAGGACCTCGTCCAATCGGCGCTGGAGTCTCGGCCGGAACTGGACGCACTCGAGGCCCAATGGAAGGCTCAGGGGGTCGTCCGTCAGGCCGAGGAAACGGGCGACGACCCCTCGCTCGCGCTTTCGGCGGTCCACACGCGCAACTGGCAAACGGCAGGGTTTGGCTCCCAATCCCAGTCGACGGTAGGGACCGCCGTGCTTTCGTTTCCGATCGTGGATTCGGGGCTCACTCGTGCGAGAGTCCGATCCGCCAAGCAGGAAGAGGAGGCGGCCAAACTCCGCTGGGAACAGGCGAAGCTGGGCGTGACGCTCGACGTGCGGCAGGCTCATACGGCGCTGGTCAACGCCCTCTCGCGTTTGAACGTGACCCGGAGTCAAGTCGAGCTCGCGACGGAGACGTACCGATTGGCCAGCCTTCGATATGAGGCTGGAGAGGCCATTCAACTCGAAGTGATCGACGCGCAAACTCAACTCGTCGCCGCGGAGACTTCGCAGGTAGCCGCGCAGTACGACGTTCTGAGCGCGCTCGCGCAATTGCAGTTTGCGGTGGGTAAGGACGAAATCGAACTGTCGACTTCGGCAGACGGAACTGAGGACAGAAACGAATGAAAGCATGGATGTTGGCGGGAATCGCGGGTGCTCTCGCGCTCGGCGGGTGTGTGGATCGCGCCGCGCAGGAGCAAGCCAAGCGGACGGAAACGCTCGTGAGCGACACGACCGTCGCAGTCACGGTCGAACCGGTCAAGGTGCAGAACATCGCCGAGACGATCGAACTCACGGGCCAAGTGACGGCCTCGATGGAGTCATCGGTCGGCGCGAAGGTGGCAGGAAGGCTGGCTGCGGTATATGTACGCGATGGAGACCCCGTCGTGGCGGGCCAAGCGATTGCTCAGCAGGAGACCACTACGTTAAGGGATCAGGCTCAGCAGGCGCTCGCTCAAGTGAAGGCCGCTCAGGCGGCGCTTGCACAGGCGGAAACGAACGCGCGAGTCGGGCCCCAACGGAGCGCGGCGGGTGTTGCGACTGCACAGGCTCAATTGAACTCTGCCAAGGCTCAACTCTCGAAGGCTCGAACTGGGGCCAGGACCGAGGAAATCCGGCGAGCCGAAGCCAACGTTCGCGCCGCTGAATCGGGCCGCGATACGGCGAAACGGGAGTTCGACAGGGTTCGCGGGCTGTATAAAGAGGGCGCGGTGAGCCTGCAGAGGCTCGATCAAGCGCAAAACGCCTATGCGCTCGCATTGGCGCAATACGACGCGGCGGTCGAGGCTCTTGGGCTCGCGCGAAACGCGACCCGGCCCGAGGACTTGGCCAGCGCCGAGGAAGCGGTTCGGCAAGCGGAAGAGAACCTACGAAACGCCAAAGCCCAACAGAGTCTCGACGCTCTTTTCGGCCAAGCCGTGCAGCAAGCCAGGGCTAATCTCGAAGGCGCCAACGCGCAATTGAGGCTGGCGAACCAAGCTCTCGAAGACGCCACTCTTCGCGCGCCGTTCTCGGGCAAGGTGAGCGGAAGCCCCTCGCAACCGGGGCAGTTCCTCGCTCCGGGGTCTCCAGTAGCCAGGATCGTTGGTTCCGGAAATGTCTATTTTGAGGCCGAAATCCCGGAGACTTCGCTCGGAAAGCTGGCAATCGGTACGCCCGTGAGCATCCGTATCGCCGCGTTGGGAGGCCGGCTCCTCTCTGGAAGGATCGCAGCGATTCGACCGAAGGGCGATGAAGTGGGACGGGTCTTCTATGCCCGCGTTACGTTCATTGACGAGCCGGGTGAGTTGTACTCAGGGATGTTCGGGTCGGCTACGGTCGAGTTCGGAAAGGTCGAAGGCGCGACCGTCGTGCCTGCATCCGCCATCGTGATCCAGGGCGACAACCACTACGTGTTCCTCCACTCCGATGGGAAGGCCAAGCGAGTGAAGGTGGTCCCCGGGATTCGGGTTAATGGTTTGTATCAGGTTGAGGGCCTTTCTGAGAACGATCAGGTTATCGTTCAGGGCGCCAACCTCGTGATCGACGGATCGAAGGTCAAAGTGGAGAAACCAGGTGCAGTCACTGCCGCGCAGAAGTCGGGAGAGGGAGCGTAAGACATGGGTCTGACACGGATGGCCTTGACGCGGCCCATCTTCATCTTGATGCTGATGGTGCTCGCGGTTCTGATGGGCACGATTTCGTACAACGGGATGCGGAAGGAGTTGCAACCCGATGCGTCGTTCGGCGTCATCGTGATCACCTCCGTATATCCAGGAGCAGGACCCGAAGAAATCAACACGCTTGTTTCGCGGAAGATCGAGGAGGCCGTTTCGGGAATCGAGGGCCAACGTGAAGTCACCAGCAGCTCGCAGGAAGGGTTCTCGACGGTCGTCGCCAGCTTCGAAATCGGAACGAACATGGATGAGGCCCTGAACGACGTTCGGGCAAAAGTCGATCAAGTACTGAACGAACTTCCGCCTGCGGTCGAAAAGCCTACGATCGCCAAGTTCGATACGACGTCGGACCCGGTGTACCGCCTCGCGCTTAGGTCCGATGCGCTCAATAGTCAGCAGCTTCGGGACCTTGCGGACGACAAGTTCAAAGATCGGTTTTCTCGGGTGCCTGGCGTCGCATCAGTAGCGGTTTCAGGCGGAGAAGTTCGCGAAATCCGAGTTGCGATCAAAAAAGACAAGTTGCTTGCCTACGGGGTTGGAATCAACCAAGTAGTTCGGGCGATCCAGAGCAACTCCTTGAACGTTCCGAGCGGCCGGCTGGTGTCGGGAGAACAGGAGTTCAGCGTTCGCGTGCTCGGCGAGTTCCGCTCGATTGAGGAGATTCGCAACAGCACGCTGTCGCTCTCCGACCCGAACGTGATGGGCGGCAAGAAAACCGTCGTTCGGCTCAAAGACGTGGCCGAGATCACGGACGGCGTGACGGAGCGGCGAACGTGGAGTCGACTGAACGGTTCGGACGCGGTGATTATGTCGGTCCAAAAGGCCCGTGGGGCCGGAGCGATCGACGTGGTCGCCGGAGTCGAGAACGTTGCCAAGAAGCTGGAGGGCGAGTTCGACGTTTCCTTCGAAGCCACGTTCAACCAGGCCGAACAGATCTCGGAGTCGCTCTTCGACCTGAACTTCGCGCTGTTCTTCGGAATTGCTCTCGTCGGCATCATCGTATACGTTTTTCTTCACAACTTGCGCGGAACGATCATTGTTGCGACCGCGATTCCGGTGTGTCTGTTGGGTACGTTCGTCGTCCTCAACGCATTGGGATTCACGATCAACTTCATGTCGATGCTCGCTTTGTCGCTTGCCATCGGCGTGCTGGTCGATGACGCGATCGTCGTCCTCGAGAACATCTATCGTCACCTCAGAATGGGCGAAGAGCCCTTTCATGCCGCGTTGAACGGCCGAAGCGAGATCGGGCTGGCCGCGATCGCCATCACTCTGGCGGACGTGGTCGTCTTCATTCCCATCGCATTCATGGGCGGGGTCGTCGGCCAATTCTTCAAGCCGCTGGGCGTAGGTTTCGCCGTCGCGACTCTGCTATCGCTGTTCGTCTCGTTCACGGTTACCCCGATGCTGGCTTCGAGGTGGTATCGGAAGGGTGAGGACGTCGAGCACCCGACGGGCCGGTTCGCACAAATGTTCGAACGTCGCTTCGAGAATCTGCAAAAGGCGTATCGGCGGACGTTGTCCTGGGCGCTGCTTCACAGGTGGTTTGTATTCATTTCGGGCTTCGTGGTCCTGATCGGCGTGTTCATGATGATTGGCGGGAGTTTCGCTCCTTCGGCCGCTGAAGCGATCTTCTCGACGATTCCGATGATCGTGGCGGCGGTGGGGCTCGGCGTCCTCGTGTTCCTGATCAACCTAGTTCGCCGAGCTTTGACGCCGAAAGTGATCCTCAACGGATTGCTCTTTGGGCTCGTGTTTCCGCTGTTCGCTTTGCTGGGGTTTGCGTACGGTTCTTGGAAAGGCGAACCGATCTTCAAGTTTGCTTTCTTCCCCCCGACGGATGCGGGCTCGGTAAGTGTGAACGTCGCGCTTGCTCCCGGTTCCAGCCTCGAAATGACCTCGAAAGTCTTGGAGCGGATCGAGGAAGTGGTGTCCGCCCACCCCGATGTCAAGTACGTCCAAACCGATATCGGATCCCGGGGACAAGAAAGCGGCACGAATTATGGACGAGTCGTCGCGACCCTCCACGACCGCAAGGCCCTTCTGGATTCGCTTGGGTTCGCCCATTCGGAAGGGGAAACGCTTCGAGTTCGAGCCGACACCGCGGTGCAGGCCGACATTCTCGAAGCGCTGGGCAAGGTTCCCGGCGCCGAGATCACGGTTGGATCGGGCGACGCTCAGGGGTTTGGGGCGCCGATCCAAATGTCCTTCGCGTCGGAGGATCGCGAGCTCCTGCTGGCGACGGTCACCAAGATCAAAGAGCGCCTTGCGTTGGGAGAGGTGAAGGGTGTTATCAGCCCCGACATCAGTACAAAGCCGGGCAAACCCGAGGTACGGGCGATTCCGGACCGAGTTCGTTTGGCCGACATGGGGCTGACGGCGGCCGACGTCGCCAACACCATGCGCGTCCTCTACGAGGGCAACACCGATACAAAGTATAGGGTGCTAGGTAAAGAGTATGACATCCGGGTCATGATGGACCTGGAAGACCGGAATGATCCTCGCATCGTCGAGCAACTTCCAATCACGTTTGTGCAAGGTAGGCCCGTTTTCTTGGGCACAGTGGCGCAGATCGAACAGGGCGTAGGGGTCGACAAGATCGAGCGTCGTGACCGGGAGGAGGAGATTCGACTCACCGCGAACTTGCTGCCCGGATTTGCCGCAGGCTCGGTTCAATCAGTCATCGACCAGTGGATCCAGAAGGAGAACTTGGTGCCGGAGGGCGTACGGCTCAAACCCTTGGGCCAGGCAGACTTTCAAGCGCGCGAGGCTGGGTACATCTTCGGAGCGCTGGGAATCGCCTTTGTTCTTGTGTATATGTTGCTTGCCTCGCTCTATGACAATCTTCTATATCCCTTCATCATTCAACTCGCACAGCCTCAGGCGATGGTCGGCGCGCTGCTTGCACTGATCTTGACGGACAAAACCCTCAACATCGTGGGCATGGTGGGGATCATCACGCTGGTGGGGCTTGTGGGCAAGAACGCGATCCTGCTCGTCGATTACACGAACACGCTTCGGAGGCGGGGGTTCGCGAGGGACGAGGCCATCATGGAATCCGGGCCGACCCGACTCCGGCCGATCATGATGACGACGCTGGCGCTGATTCTAGGCATGCTGCCTGTCGCGCTTGCGATCGGACGAGGCTCGGAGTTTCGCGAGACGATCGGGATCACGATCATCGGCGGGATCGCCCTCTCGACTCTGTTGACGCTGGTCGTAATCCCTTGCTCGTACACCATTTTCGACGACTTCTCGAACTGGCTCGGTAGCATAGGCCGCAACCGCCTCGGAATCCGGCCTCCCGACAAGCCCAAGGAGTTCAGCGTCGAAGGGGAAGACGATCCCGAATCCCAAGCCGGCGCTGAAGTCGGCGTCGACTAGTTCGAACGGCGGGCTTGGCGTTGTCTTTCGCCGGCGGGATGTGCCACCGTCGAAAACGATGAGGAAGTTGCTGGACTGGAAGGCGCTCCTGACCTCGCTTTGCGGAGTGTTCATGGTTGTGGGCATGATCTTGCCCACTTCTGTGTTTCCGTACCTCAGCGTACTAGCAGGTTCCTACTTCGCGTTAGGGGCGGCTTGGCGGTCGCTCAAGGAACGGAGCCTCGACGTCAATATGCTGATGGTAATCGCCGCCGCGGGCGCTGTGGCGGTGGGCCATCCCATGGAAGCGGCGATCCTGCTGTTCCTTTTCAGCCTGTCCAGCACGCTCGAGAGCTTCGCGATGGCTCGCACCCGTTCCGCAATCGAGGGATTGGTCAAACTACGTCCGACCGAAGCAATACGAATCGACGCAACGGGGGAACGGCGCGTTCCCGTCTCCTCGTTGCAGCCGGGCGACAGGGTTCGGGTCTTAGCCTTCGAAAGCGTTCCCATCGACGGCGAAGTGGTTTCCGGATCAAGCTCCATCGATCAATCGGCGATGACGGGCGAATCGGAGCCAGTCCCCAAGCTCTCAGGCGACCTCGTTTTCGCGGGGACCCAGAACCTGGAAGGGATGCTGGTCGTTCAGGTCACCGCGCCGAGCGGAGCCACCACGCTCGACCGGATCGTCGAGCTAGTCCGCGAGGCGCAAGAGAACAAGGCGAGCGGCGAAAGAATCAGCGATTGGTTCGGCCAACGCTATACGTATTTCGTCCTTAGCGCGGCGGCGGCCTCTTTGCTGATTCGGTATCTCGCTGGCCAAGCATCCACCGATGCGATCTATGCAAGTCTCACTCTTTTAGTTGCGCTGAGTCCTTGCGCGGTTGTGATCTCGACCCCGGCGAGCACGCTCAGCGCGATCGCGTGGGCCGCGAGACAGGGGATTTTGATCCGAGGTGGCGAGTTCATCGAAACGGCGGGCGTTGTCGATCTGATCGCGCTGGACAAGACGGGAACGCTCACCGAAGGCAAGCCCCAACTCGTGGAGATTTGCGTTTGCTCGCAGCACGTGGGCGTGGCGGTAGGGGCCGAATGCATGGGCGAGGGCGCGTGTTGGCGGGCCGGAAAGGAATTCAGTTCAGAAGCCGCGAGTTGGCTTTCGCTGGCGGCCGCCGTCGAGCAGTTCAGCGAGCACCCGTTGGCCCAAGCCATCGTCCGCGCCGCGCGGGAGCGAGACCTATCGATTCCAGTGGCCACCGAGCACTGGAGCGTTGCCGGGATGGGAGTGGAGGCGGTCATCGAGGGCAAGCGGGTGCGAGTAGGGCAGCGAAGAATGTTCGATTCGCCCGAATCTCCCCTCCGTGAAGAGGTCGCGCGGCACATGGAGTCGATGCAGCGCGAAGGGATGACGGTAGCGCTCCTCGAGTGCGAAGGGGAGTGGACCGCGTTCGGATTGCGCGATGAGCCCCGACCTGAGAGCAAGGCCTTGGTCGAAAAGGTCCGCTCGCTCGGAGCAAAGAAGGTCGTCATGCTGACCGGGGACACGGCCGAAACGGCAAGGGCCGTGGCTGCCGAAGTGGGCATTGAGGACGTTCACGCCGGTCTCATGCCCGAAGAAAAGGCAACCCTCCTTCGCGACTACCGCCAGAGTGGATATCGGGTCATGATGGTCGGCGACGGGATCAACGATGCCCCTTCCTTGACGGTGGCCGATCTCGGCGTTGCCATGGGAGGATTGGGAAGCGACATCGCCCTCAACGCCGCGGACGTTGTGCTGATGCGCGACAAGTTGGAAGGAATCGACCAGTTGCTGCGGTTGGGGCGTTCTACGACCCAGATCATTCGCTCCAACCTCTACTTTGCGACCGCTGTCATCGTGGCGCTCGCGATTTCGACCCAGGTCCTGGGGCCGCTCGCTCCCCAACTGAAGACTTGGGCGCTGCCGCTGGCCGTTGTGGGGCACGAAGGATCGACCGTGCTCGTGATCCTCAACGGACTGCGATTGCTTTCGGGTCCGAAGCGCTAACCTGGGGCAACGGTCAGGACCAACTTCGGCGCAAGCTCGGCGTCTCCGTTGCGAGAGTGAATGCGGTACACGGCGGACCTTCCGAGGTCTCCGGGACTGATGGGCGAGGTGAGCGCCAAGGCGAGCGATTTCGAAGAAGCAACGGCCTGCCAAAGGGACTTTTCGAATCCGCCCTCACCCTTTAGGAGGTCGATCTCAACCCGGGTCGGCTTGCCCTCGATCCACGACGCGGGATAGTCAGAGCCCAACAGGAACTCCTTTCCCTTCTTCGGCGCGACCTTCGCTACGTCTTCGAAGACCCATCCTTTCTCTCGGAAGTCGCTCCCGGCGAGTCGAGCCTCAATGGGAAACCTCTTGGCGTCTTCAACGCTGAGGGAGTCGTTGTAGGCGACCATGAGGACTAACTTAGCGGACTTGAGAGAGCCTTTCGCCGGCACAGAACTCAGGTCGAACCGAACGAAGCTGTAGGACCAAGCTCCTTCGAAAAGGTCGCTCGGGCCTACGCTCTCGCCTTCTGAACCCCACACCCTCAGAAACGGATCGGACGTGGGATCGCCCGCGTGCGGGTACGCCCAAACATCGTCGGTGGCGGTCAAAGTAACCGTCGTGTCGAGCGCGGACGTTCCTGCCCACGCAGAAAGCAGGCTCAATGCGAGAAATGCGGACATTAGGTTCACCTTGGGAGAGGATACCGGGGACGCACCGCTCCTTGCCGAGACGCCAGACAGAGGGGGAGAGCAAATCAGGCACAATCTCGACGATGCACGCCCTCGAAGTGCTGGAATTCGCTGAAGTTCTCGAACTCTTGGCTGGCCATTGCGAGACCCCAATGGGCCGCGAGCGGGCCTGCGCCCAGCGTCCGAGGATGACGCTGGACGGGGTGGAGGGCTTGTGGGCCGAGACGCTGGAGTCGAGAACACTTTCTGAGCAGGGGGGCCCTCCGAGCTTGGCGGCGGTCCAAGACTTCGGTGAACTCGTGACGCTGGCCTCGAAAGGGGCGTGCCTTGGCGGAAAGGACATCTTCCAAATCGCTCAGGGGCTCCAGGCGATGCGGACCTTCCGCGAGTTCGTCGAGAAGAGCGAATCTTTGCTGCCCCTCATGACGCAACTCGCGCTCGCGTTCCCATCCGCCCAAGCGATCGAGCGGCAGGTATTCCAATCCCTCGAGCCTTCGGGCGAAGTGCGGGATTCGGCGAGCCCGGAGCTTGCAAGGTTGAGACGCCGGCTGGCCTCCCACCAGGGCAAGGTTCTCGAACGAGTACAAAGCTATGTCTCAGGCAAGACCCGCGCGCTGCTCTCCGACCCGCTGTACACCCAGCGCGACGGCCGGTATGTGATCCCGCTGAAGGCGGAGCACAAAGGCAAGATTCGCGGCATCGTCCATGGTTCGAGCGCGAGCGGGCAGACGGTCTTTGTGGAGCCAGAAGACGTTCTCCAGCTTACGAATGCCATCCGCCAGATCGAAGGCGAGATCGAGGAAGAGGTCCAACGGGTGCTGACTCAACTGTCCGCAGCCTTGGGAAGCGTTGCGCCCGAAACCCTGGGAGGCATCGAATCCGCCGCGAGGTTCGACCTGCTCCTCGCCAAAGTCCGGCTTTCGAACTCTTGGGCTGGGTCTGCGCCCGATCTCATCGGCGATCAGCACGGAATCTCGTTGCGGAGGGCCAGGCATCCCCTTCTCGATCCTGCTATCGTCGTTCCCCTCGACGTCGAGGTCGGGTTTGAACGGAACGGACTTCTCATCACCGGTCCCAACACCGGAGGAAAGACCGTCGCGATTAAGACGATCGGGCTTTGCGCCTTGCTGGCCCAATGCGGGATACCTCCGCCTGCGGATGCCGTTCGTCTGGGGCCTTTCACTCAGTTTTGGTGCGACATCGGCGACGAGCAGAGCATCCAGCAATCGCTCTCAACCTTCAGCGGGCACATCAAGAACATAGCTGCCGCGATCAAGGGGCTGTTGCCCGGCGCACTCGTGCTGCTAGACGAACTCGGAGCCGGGACCGATCCGGCGGAAGGAGCTGCGCTCGCGCGGGCTGTCTTGCTTCGCCTGAAAGCGGGGAAGGCGATCGTCGTCGCCAGCACGCACTTTGGGGAACTCAAGGCGTTCGCCTACAACACCGAAGGTTTCGAAAACGCCGCGATGGAGTTCGACGCCAAGAGCCTCAAGCCCACGTACCATCTCATTATGGGTTCGCCGGGAGCAAGCCACGCGCTCAAGATCGCCGAGCGGTATGGGCTTCCTCCGGACGTGATCGAGGTAGCGACGGACGGTCTCAGCCCGGAGCACCAGGACCTCGCGCTCATGATGGAGAGCCTGGAGGTCGCCGAGAAGCGGGCGCGGACCGCTCAATCCGAAGCCGACCGGCGGTTGAGCGAGCTGCAAAAAGCTCAGACGCAAGCGGAGAAGAAGCTTGCGGAGGCGGCCGAAGCCAAGAAAAAGGCGAGGGAGGAACTCTCTCGGGAATTCGAATCGGCCATGCGAGACATTCGCTTGGAGGCCATGCGGATTTTCGAGGAGCTTGCGAAGTCGCCGAGGGACGCGTCGTCGGTAGATCACGCGCGAAAGGAGTTCAAGGCTCTCCAAGAAGTCGCTGCCGAACGCGCCGAGGAGTTCGAAGTTCCTGAGGCTCCTGCTGACGCAAAAGCGCCGCTGGCAAAGGGAGCGCCGGTGAGAATCGAGGGGTACGCCGGTGTCGGCACGCTCCTCTCGGACCCTCAAGGAGACACGGTTCAGGTTCAGATGGGATCGCTCAGACTCAAGGTGAAGGTCGGCCAAGTGCGGGTGGTCGAGTCGGCTCCTCCGGCCGCCAAGCCCCGAAAGAGCCTTGGGCTCAACCGCGCGATGAACCTCCGTCCGGAGATTCACCTCCGGGCCAAACGCGCCGAAGACGCCCTGAGCGAGTTGGAGAAGTTCCTCGACGAGGCGGTCTTGGCGTCGTTCGACACGGTTCGTGTGGTCCATGGCAAGGGCGAGGGGATTCTCCGCCGGTTGACCCATGATCTCTTGCGCAAACACAAGCATGTTCGTTCGTTCGGCTTTGCTGAGGACACCGAGGGCGGGCAAGGAGTCACCGTTGTGGTGCTAAAGTAGGCAGATGGCTTCGGAGTTCGAAGAGCTTTGGCGTACGGCCTGGCAGGTTCGGTCCAACGCCTACGTGCCCTACAGCAACTATCCCGTGGGGGCCGCGCTGCTGAGTTCCGATGGGAAGATCTGGTCCGGCTGCAACGTTGAAAACGTTAGCTTCGGCCTGACGATGTGCGCCGAGAGGAATGCGATTTTTCAGATGGTCGCAGGCGGAAGCCAGTCGATCCGTTCCGTCGTTCTGGCGACGAAAGACGGCGCGACGCCATGCGGAGCCTGTCGCCAGGTTCTGGCGGAGTTTGCCGAAAGCCCTGATATGGTCATCGTGTGCGGCTCGGAGGACGGCCAGTACTCGGAGTTCACTCTGGAAGCCCTTTTCCCCGACGGGTTCAGTTCTCAAGCAGTTGGACGAACCGACGACCCGGTAGGAGAGTCGTACTGATTGTGAAGTCTTGCGTTCGCTGGTCGATCGGGGCCCTGCTTTTTGCCGCCTTATTGCCGCTGATGAGTTGCGGCGGTGGGGGGGCGCCCGGCGGCGGGGGAGGCGGAATCACCGTCACCATCTCTCCGACCACGGTCACTGTCGGCCTGAACGGAACGGTTATCTTTTCGGTGACCGTAACCGGCGCGACCGATCCTAGCGTGACATGGTCAGCGACGCAAGGCACGATCGTTCCAACCGGGGCGACCTCGGCACAATATACGGCCCCAGGGTTTGCGACGACGGCGACTGTGAGGGTCACGAGCGTTCAAGACCCCACGAAGTTCCGCGAGGCCACGGTCACGGTCGCAGTGGGGACTTCGACGGTCACCGGGCGAGTGGTCCGCGACGGGTCCAGTTCAGGAATTGCGGGGGTGATCGTCGATTTCTTCGATGGAGGAGGGACGTTGCTTACCTCAGCCACCACGAACTCGACCGGGAACTTCAGTCGGGCGGTTCCCCTCAATGCGGTGCGATTCCATCTCCGCAACTCGAGCGTCCCGACGGGCTACTACAAGGCGTACGAGTACAACGCGAAGAGGTACAGCACCCTCATCACGACTTGCAGCGCTCCCTTGCCGGCGCTTGTCGAAAACGGAACCGTCCCGCTGGCGACGACCGTTGAGGTTCCGCCGACCTCACTGCCCCCGCCTCCTCCGCCGAACGGTTGCCAGTGAGCGGCTTACGGGGAAGCGCCACCCTTCTGAGGGTCGCGCAGGAACTCTGCAAGCTGCCGCAGCTCGCCTTCTTCGAGGGCAGGGAACGAGGGCATCGTGCTTCCGGGGCGCACCGACTTCGAATCGCGAATGAACCGCATGTACCACTCCGCGTTTGGGTATCGCTCGTGAACGCCGGTTAGCCGGGGAGCGCCCTTGGGGTCTTCCCCATCGGGGCCGTGGCAGTTCTTGCACGCAAGGGAGTTGAAGAGCTTTCTGCCTTGGGCCGCAAGGTCCTTATTGATCGGTTCCGTTGGGTCGGTGTTGGGCTCTCTCTTTTCTGATCGAACCGTCTGCAATCCGTAGATCGGCGCGGGCTCCGAGCCAAAGAACCCGACGAGTACGCCGAGCATCGCGACCCATGCGAGGATCATCAACCTCGACCCGATGCGTTTGAACCGAGTCGCAAGCAATGGCGCGACAGCAAGGTAAAGCACGAAGAGCCCGGGAATGAGGGTCGCTCCGAGCCACCCCCAGCCGGCGGAAACGCTGTCGAAGGCTCGAAGAGCTGCGTGGAGAGGCATCACGTACCACGCGGGCTGCGCCGTCCGAAGGCCGTAATCGAGGGGCGTCGCTGCCTCTCCGTGGGGGGAAGGCAGCAGCAGCGCGAGGAGGACCGCCGCGCCGAGGGGCAGCCATGCCGCGTAGGGCGTCCATTTGCGTTTTTCGAGACTTCCTCCCAAAAGGAACGCGCCGAGGACGAGCAGGGGCGTCAGGACCCACTTGTGGGCAAGGTACCAAGCATCAAGGGCGCTTTGACCAAACGAAGGACCCTGCAGAATCCCCTCTGAGAGGGTTGGGCCGATTCCAGGAATCCGGGCCGCGATGTCCGCCTCGATGCCGGCCGTCTGCACGTCGTGAGCGTCCATCGGGAGCAAGTTTCCGGTGATTTGCAGGCCCAGTGTTGTAAGAAGCACCAGCGCAGCGCCGTACCAAATGCGCTTTCGGACGGCGTCGAAGCGCCCGTCCAAGGCCAGGGCGAGGAGCAGGAAGAAGCTGCCTGCCAGGAGGACGGCGCTGCCCCAATAGTGGAAACCTAGGAGAATCCGGCTCCAGTCTGAAGAGCGCAGTTCAGCGACCGACCTTGCTGCGCCGTCGAGCGCCGGCGCATAGCGAAACGCCAAGAACAAGCCCAGCGCGACCTGCAACAGCGCAAGCGATTCGAGGCCGTGCCCCAACGCGCCGATCGGCGGGCCTTCTGCGCCTTCGCTTGCATTCCCGGATCGAGATCGTGCCTTCATGGTCGTCCCTCGCGGTGTTCCGATTCGTTTGCTTACGTTAGCAGAAAGTGGGCGAGTCGAGGCCCTGTTTGGACCCAACGGCCCATAAGGAATATCGATGTCTCAACCGCGTTCGACTAAGCGAGGTAGTACAATCTAGCGCGGTCATAGACATTGAACGAGGGTGATGGTCTCCAATTGAGCCCAGGCACGGGGCAGGAACCCAGCGAAGCGGTTTCCGCGATCGATGGTGAGTCGACTCGTCAAATGCTCGAACTGATCGACCGAATCCAAGATCGCAACCAGGGCGAGCTGGACGACGCGGCGATCATGGCGATTTCTGACGCGTGCTGTGTGTCGCCTGAATACGTGAGGGTCACCGCGAACAGAGTTCAGCAGGGCCGCAGGCAAGACCTCAAGCACAAGCTCAAGAGCATCTCGCTGGCGCTCGATCCCCAAGACCGAAGGTTCGTGATGTCCGGTCTTCTGGGCTCGACATGCGCTTTGATGACCGTTCTGCAGGCCGTCACCGGAGATCAGTACGCGGTTTTCGGAACCCTTGGGCTCATCGGGTTGGGATCGGCCCTGTGGAACGTCGCTCTCAGCCAAACCGCACGCGTGGCTACGTTTTCAGGCGCGATCTTTGGGCTGCTGTTCTTCATCTCCCGCAGCGTCTTTTCGATGGCGCTCCACGCCGACCTCGCCTTCGAGTCCGTATGGCTGGTACCGTTCGTTTTAGGCGGGGCGTTAGGGGGCTTGGTGCTGCAGAAGGTGGTCGCCGCCAACCGAGAGCGGCTCGGACTCAAGGACCCGGTTCAAGAACGGCAGGAGCTTTTGAGGCAGCTCGTCGATCTGCAAGAGCGCCTCCGAGAAGGCGAGCAGAGCCTGACGTTCCTCAGCCTCGACATCGTCGGCTCGACCAAGATGAAGGAAGTCGCCGACCCGCTGAGCGTCGAGTTTACGTTCACCGAGTATCACAAGTTCGTCGAATACGCGGCGCACAAGTTCGGTGGCAGGGTTCACTCCACGGCTGGCGACGGGGTTACGTGCGCTTTCTCCGACCCACAGGCCGCCTATCAAGCCGCTCGGTTCATTCAGGCCGGACTCGTTGAACTCAACACCCTCCGCAACAAGATCGGCGTGCCGATTCAACTTCGCGCAGGGATTCATAGCGGCGCAGTCGTCGCTCCGCACGGGCAAGACGTGACCAAGATCAACTTCGCCCACGTGATCGACGTAGCGTCGCACTTGCAGAAGCTGAGCCCTCCGGGCGGAATCGCGGTTTCGGAGGCCGCGGCCGCTCAGTTGGTTGGGGGGCCTCGCGCCGTCTCGGACCATGTCGTCGAGGCGGAGGGCTACCGAATGTACGTCTGGCAGCAGCGAAGGATCGTCCCGGAAGCGGTAACGGAACCTGAGGGGCCCCCATTGAGCACGCCCCCGAAAGCCCCGCCCTTCGAGTTAGGCCCGTCCACCTGATTCCGGGCATCTTGGGTACCCTTCGAATACCGGAATCACCGCGCATGTCCATCGCACCTGAAACCGTTGTCGGCGCTGAACTCATGCCCCTCTATCGCAAGGTGGAGAGCGGGCAACGCCTCTCGCTTGAGGATGGACTGCTTCTGGCGAGATCCCCCAACTTGACCGGTATCGGCTTCCTCGCCAATCTCGTGCGCGAGCGGAGGCACGGGGCGAAGACGTATTGGGTGCGGAACCAGCACATCAACTACACGAACATCTGCAACAAGTTCTGCAAGTTTTGCTCGTTCTATGCGAAGAAGGGCGGCCCCGAGCCCTACGAAATGTCGCTCGAAGAGGTTCGGCGGAGGCTCGATTGGCACCGCGAAGTCGATGTAACCGAGGTTCACATGGTCGGCGGAGTCAACCCCCGGCTGCCCTATGCCTACTACATGGACCTGGTCCGAACGGTGAAGAGCGTACTTCCCAATGTTCACGTCAAGGCGTTTACGGCCGTCGAGATCGCCGAAATCGCTCGCGTGGGCAAGTGCTCGATTGAGCAAGCGCTGAGGGACCTCATCGAAGCGGGGCTCGACTCTCTGCCGGGCGGAGGCATCGAGATTCTCAGCGACCGAGTGCATAGGGAGCTATTCGGTCGGAAGCTGAACGGCGAAGAGTGGAAGGCGGTCGCCCGCGCTGCGGCGAACCTGGGCCTCAAGCAGTACGCGACCATGCTTTACGGCCACATCGAAACGGTCGAGGAGCGGGTCGGGCACCTCGTCCAACTTCGCGAGCTTCAAGACGAGACTCAGAACTTCTTGACCATGACGCCGCTTTCGTTCCATCCGGAAGGCACGGAATTGGAGTACATCCCGCATCCGACGGCGGACCTCGATCTGAGGTGGATCGCGATTTCGAGGCTGATGCTCGATAACTTTGAGCACATCAAGAGCTTTTGGATCATGAACACGGTTCCCGTCACTCAATTGGCTCTCTGGTATGGCGCAGACGACGCCGACGGAACGGTCCACGAATACGAGATCACCTACCGGGACGACGACATCGGCAACAAGAAGCAGGTCCTGACGGTCAGCGCAATGGAGCGAATGATCCGCGAAGTGGGTCGCGAGCCCATTGAGCGAGATTCGCTGTATAGGCAGATCGTGCGCGGGCCCGCCCCCTCCTCGCCGGAGCCCGAGCGGAGGTTCACCGCGCTTCCCCTGGCCGGTAACTAGGTACCTTGTCCTGCCGGTAGTGAACCGACGGCGGGGAGTTCCGTCGAAGCCACCATGAACGCGCTGATCGCCTTCTTGACCCTTTTTCCCGGGGTCACCGCTCCTCTTCAATCGCCCCGCACGATCGAACTCAACGTGGATGGGGTAGCCCGAACGGCGCTCCTTTTCGAGTCCCGTTCGAAGGGTCCCCAGCCGATCGTGTTTGCGTTTCATGGCCACGGCGGAAACTCCAGACAGGCCGCACGGAGCTTTGCGATCCACGAGAACTGGCCGGAGGCTCATGTGGTGTACCCGCAGGGCCTGCCTTCGAAGGGCAAAACCGACCCTGAGGGAAAGAAGCCGGGCTGGCAACAGCAGCCTTCCGACCTCGGCGAGCGGGACTTGAAGTTCTTCGACGCCCTGTACGCCCACCTGAAGGATCAGATCGGATTCGATTCGAAGAAGGTGTTCGCGATGGGACACTCGAACGGCGGAAGGTTGACGTATGTCCTTTGGGCGTCGCGAGGCGACAAGTTCGCGGGGATGGGCCCCTCAGGGAGTCCGGCCCTGCTTTCGGTGCGTCAATGGCCCGCCAAGCCAGCTTTCGTTATCGCAGGGGAAAAGGACGCCATCGTTCCGTATGCCGGTCAGAAGCTGAGCATCGACGCTCTCAAGCGGTTGCTCGGGGTGTCGGGCGAGCCGAAGACCGAGGGATACGCGCAGTACTTCACCGGAAGGCAAGGAATGCGGTTGGGTACCTACGTTCACCCTGGCGGGCACGAGTTCCCCGCAGAAGGAGGCAAACGAATGGCTGCCTTCTTTCGGGAAATCTCGCAGTCGCGAGAGCGCCTCGCGCAGTAGTTCAGCCGATCAGAAGGTGGGCCCGCGCCGGGAGCCCTCCCATGTCATCACCTCTTCTAGGCTGTGCTTTTCCAAAGCCTGTACGAAGGGTCCGTTCGGATCGTTGACGATTCGGTCGTAGTCCTGTTCTGACTTGTAGATATGAACGGCCACTGCTTCGTCGTCCTCGTAGATCGCCTCGACGAGCATCACTCCGGGCTGGCTCCGAAGGACCTCGCGCACGGGAGCCGACCTCGTCTGCGCTTCGTCTTTCATGCCGGGAGCGATCCGCCAAGTAGAAACCACCATATACATCACCGACCTCCTGGGCGTGATCATCAATCACGCTCGCGTACAGTATAGGTCCGAGGTCTGATTACGTCAAATGGAAACTGGCGGCCGGGCGATAGGTCTATGCCTCCGGCCAGAGCCAACCGAAAACGCCCGCAGTCAGCAATCCGTAGACGACGCCATCGAAGAACTCGGTGAACATCGCTCGCGCGGGCTTTGCGAACCAGATGGAGTGAAATAGGTTCGAGAACGTATGCGCAAGGATCGCTGCGGTTCCAATGACCTGGAAGACCTTGAGATACCGTTCGCCTTTGGGCAGGGCGTAATGTCCGATATAGGCCAAGAATGCGCCCAACAGGAGCAGGAGGACCAAGGTCTTGATCATGTTCGCTCCCATGTTGGGAAGGCCGCGCCAGATCACCAAGTGGCCGTGCGGACCGCCCTTCTCGTAATACTCTTTGTACTCCGGGTCCTTGAGCTTGCCGGGGTCGGGCGCGTAGGGGAAGACGTATTGGCCCGAGCCCAAACCCAACTCGATCAGCGCACCTCGGAAGCCCTTCTCGTCGCTGATCCCCTTCCATTCCGACTTATGATGCGGAAACAGCATCCACATCGCGAACGAAGCGAACCAGACGACGAGCGCCGATACCACGATCGGAACCCACAACTCGGTCAGGAACTCCATTGCCGTCTCAACCTCCCCGGCGGCATCGCGCCGCGCGTTCTACTTCGAGGGACGGCCCCGCACGTTGAATAGCAGCAAGAATCTGCCTACTAAGCTGGACTCATAAGAACGACAGCGCCGAAAGTCGTTCGCGCGCCGGATGCGTCAATCCTGTGACTAGGGCGGAACGAGAGGAGCAAGAACTCGAGCATTCTGTTCGAAGGCCGACTCAAGGTACGAGTAACATTGCTGCCGTTTCGTCAGCTTCGAATGCCGTTATTGCCTCAAGCGAATTCCGTATTGTGGCTTCGGCGAGGGATGTTGTGCAATTGCCGAGCCTTAACAGAATCACTTTGGGAGGAGCACCCCGAAAGATACTCCTTGCCTGAAAATCCCAGTCTTTGGTAAGGATAACAAGTCCCTCGTTTCCCGCGTAATCCCAAACCTGCTCGTCGCTGGCTCCGTGCAACTCTAGCTGACGCACATGGAGCGAGAGAGGGAAGCAGTCTGCCAACAAACCAACAAGGCGGAAGGAGAGGTTCTCGTCGATCAGGAGCCTCATAGGAAGCTCGAACGGAGCTTTCGCTCGCGATCAGCCGCATAGGCAAGGCAGGCCGCGATGCTCGCTGGGCTGAGGTCGGGAAAGTCCCTCAGTATCTCCTTCTCCGTCATCCCTCCGGCAAGATAATCCAGGACGTCTTGCACCGTAATCCTGGTCCCTACGACGCAAGGCTGCCCACTTCGGCGTTCCGGGTCAATCCAGATCAACGAATGGTAGTCCACGGCACCATTCTACACTTAGAACGCCGCGATCGGGGAGCGCTCGTCGGTCCGGGACTCCAGCCTCGCCTTCGCGTCGACGAGCGAAAACTGCTGGGTCAACCCGTCGCTGGGTACGAGGTCTTCAATGGCCGGACAGCGCTCGGCCCTTTCGACACAATGCACCTGGCTTGCGGCGTGGGCTCACTCCGTGGCGGGCTTCATATGCTCGATAATATTGTCCCCAAACTCCGAACACTTGACCTCGGTGGCTTGCTCCATCAACCGGGCGAAATCATACGTCACGCGTCGGGAGGCGATCGCGCCTTCGACGCCTCGAATCACGAGGTCGGCGGCTTCGGTCCACCCGAAGTAGCGGAGCATCATCTCTCCTGACAGGATCACCGACGAGGGGTTCACCTTGTCGAGGTCCGCGTACTTTGGAGCTGTCCCGTGCGTGGCCTCGAAAATCGCGTGCCCCGAAAGGTAGTTGATGTTGCCCCCCGGCGCGATGCCGATTCCGCCCACTTGGGCCGCGAGAGCGTCGCTCAGATAGTCGCCGTTGAGATTGAGCGTCGCGATCACCTCGAAGTCGTCGGGTCGCGTAAGGACTTGCTGAAGCGTGATGTCAGCGATAGCGTCCTTGATCGTAATATCGCTCTTCGCGCCTGAGGTCCCTGCGGGAATCACGCACCACGGGCCGCCGTCGAGTTCCACGGCCCCGAAGTGCTCCTTTGCGACGCGGTAGCCCCAATCGCGGAACGAGCCCTCCGTGAACTTCATGATGTTGCCCTTGTGGACGAGCGTCACCGACTTCCTGCCGTTCTGGATCGCGTAGCTGATCGCGCTATGAACGAGCCGCTCCGTCCCCAAAAAGCTTACGGCTTTGATGCCGATCCCGACTTCGACGGGCAGCGTCCGCGTGGGCCCCCCAATGGCCTCGATCCGAGCGCTCCACTCGTCCGTTCGTTCGGCGGTGCCGAATCGGACCTTCCCGAACTCCTTGGGAAACTCCTTTGCGAGGAAGTTCAGAACTTTCGCAGCTTCGTCGGAGCCTGCCTGCCACTCGATCCCGGCGTAGATGTCCTCGGTGTTCTCGCGGAAGATCACCATGTCCACGAGGTCGGGCCGTTTTACGGGGCTGGGGACGCCTTGAAACCACCGCACGGGCCTCAAGCAGACGTAGAGGTCGAGCATTTGCCGGAGCGCCACGTTCAGCGATCGGATGCCGCCGCCGACAGGAGTTGTCAGCGGGCCCTTAATGCCGACCAAATAGCTTCTAAATGCCTCGAGGGTCTCGTCCGGCAGCCAAGAACCGGTCTCGTTGAATGCCTTTTCACCGGCGAGAACCTCCCTCCATTCGATTCGTCGACCGCCTGCGTACGCCTTTTCGACCGCAGCATCGAGAACCCTCACGCTGGCTCGCCAAATGTCGGGCCCTGTGCCGTCACCTTGAATGAAGGGGACGATCGGGTCGTTGGGGACTTGAAGTCCGGCTTCGGACATAGTGATGGGTGTGCCCATGGTTTGGAATCCTCTCGGCCTCGATTGACGCCGGTTAGATTCTACCTACGCCCTTGGCTGAATCTCTTGGGGCCGTCCTTCAGTGCGTCCAGCGGGGTTGGGTGTCCGTGAACGCGCCTTGGGTGAGGTTGGTTTGCGCGCCGCCGGAAGCGTTCATCGAGAACACATCGACCGCGCCGGATCGGTTGGAAGTGAAGACGATCATCGAGCCGTCGGGCGAGTAATCTGGGTCGTCGTCGGTCCCCGCGTGGTTGGAGAGGTTCACCTGATTGGCGCCCGACGCTAACATGCTCCAAATCTCATCGTTGACGGTGCGGTCGCTGACGAAGACGAACTTCGAACCGTCGGGCGACCACCGGGGCTTCCAGTCGCGGCCGGGGTTGTTGGTGATGCGCGCTTGCCCGGTGCCGTTCGAGTTCATGACGTAGATCTCGTAGTTGCCGTGGCGATTGGTGGCGAACGCGATCTTCGTCCCGTCGGGAGAAAAGCACGGGTGGACGTCCTCTCCGGCATGGGAAGTCAGTTGCACGACGCCAGTCCCGTTTGAGTTCATGACGTAAATGTCCCGGTTTCCCGATCGGTTCGAGACGAACACGATCTGGGTGCCGTCGGGCGACCACGAGGGTTGAGAATCCTCGCTCGTGTGGTTGGTGAGCCTTTGGGGGCTCGCTCCCGTCACGAAAACAGCGTAAACCTCCCGATTGCCATCGCGGTCGCTCGAAAAGGCGATCCGGTCGTTGGCGGGACTCCAAGAAGGCTCGCCGTCGAAGACGATATTCTGGGTGACCTGAAACACCAGCGAACCATCGACGTTCATTCGGTAGATATCAAAATCGCCGTCTCGGTTCGACGAGAACGCGATTCCTGAGAACACGAACAACGCCGCTCCCGTGCCCGCGCAGCCCACCGCCCCAACCATCGAGGAGGCGAAAATAACGCCGCACGCCAGACCCCCCACGACCCTCCCGACCTTCGATTGCTTCATCAGAACCCCGCCGAGAGCGTCTCGGCGCACCCCCCTTCCATCGGCTGAGACTACCTCGCCTCTCTGGGAAGACGCAGTAAACGGGACGAGCGATGCGCGGCGACGTGCAAGCGAAGTTCCGAGTTCGCTAAACTGCGATTCCGTGGCACGGTTGGGTTTCGTTGGTTTGGGGGTAATGGGCGAGCCGATGGCCGGGCATTTGCTTCGAGCAGGCGCCGAGCTTACGGTATGGAACCGCACCCCAGAAAAGGCTGAGAGGCTGCGGGCCGCTGGCGCGCGAGTGGCGGCAACGCTAGGTGAGTTGGGCAGGACTTGCGAGGCGGTGTTTCTGTGCGTCAGGGCGACCGAGGACGTGCGGGCGTGCTTGGAGGAGCTCGTCGTCGTTGCCCAGCCTGGAACTCTGTTCGTCGACCATTCGACCATCCTTCCCCAGGGCGCCCTCGAGTTTCACGAATGGCTCCGAGGGCTTGGGATGCGCTTTGTCGACGCGCCGATCACGGGGGGAAGCATGGGCGCGCAAAACGGACAACTCACGATTTTTTGTGGCGGGGACTCGCAGGATGTGGCCGAGACGATCGAACTCGTGCGGCCTTACGCCAAGCGCGCCGAACGCGTGGGCGGCCCCGGAGCGGGCCAATGGATGAAGATGGCGAACCAAATCGCCGTTGGGGGAGCGTTGATCGCCCTCTGCGAGTCGCTGTGCTTTGCCGAAAAGGCGGGGCTCGACCTGAGCCAAACGCACGAACTCCTTGGGGGCGGGGCGGCCGGAAGTTGGGCGTTCGAGAATTACGGACCCAAAGTGCTTCGCCGCGACTGGTCGCCGGGATTCACGATCGACAACCAAGTCAAGGACTTCGTGTATTGCAGTGAGGCGGCGAAAAGCATCAGGGCCAACATTCCCTGTACGGACCTTGTTCGCTCGCTGCTAGCTGAAATGCAATCCGAGGGGAAAGGCGGCTTCACGACGGCCGCGCTGTTTGAAAAGCTCTGCTCTTCGTAACCCTGCCGATGAACGTCGTTTCCATGAAGGGGGTCTGCAAGCGCTTCGGGGCGGTCGAGGCGCTCTCCGAGGTCGATCTTGAGGTCGAAGAGGGAACGATCCATGCCGTAGTGGGGGAAAACGGCGCGGGCAAGACGACCCTTATGCGGATTCTCTACGGGGCGTTGCGGGCGGATTCGGGCTCGATCGAGGTTCGTGGCCGCCCCTGTTCGTTTCGGAGCGCGTCCGACGGCATCGCCCACGGGATTGGCATGGTCAGCCAGCACTACAGCATCATCGGCGAGTTGTCTTGCCTGCAAAACCTGATGCTGGGAGCGGAGCCGGGCTGGGTGCTCGATAGGGGTTCGGCGCGGGCTCGTGCTGACGAACTGGCGGCGAAGATGGGGTTTCGGTTCGATTGGGACCAGCCGGCCTGGAGCTTGAGTCCTGCTTCTGCCCAGAAACTTGAGATTCTCAAGCTCCTCTGGCGCGACTCCACGGTGATGATTCTCGATGAGCCGACGGCGATGCTCTCACCTGCCGACAGCGACGCGCTTTTCGAGAGCCTCCACCAGCTTACGGTAGCAGGAGCGACCGTCGTCCTCGTCACCCATAGGCTGCAAGAGGTGATCGCCCACGCGCAACGAGTCACGGTGCTTCGAGGTGGGCGACGGGTCAGCGATCAAGAGGTCGGCTCTACCGACGTTTCCCGGCTTGCGGAGGCCATCGTGGGCCACGCACTCGCCCCGCCCGCGCCGCGAGAACTCACGCGGACCCAACAACAGACCCTCGAAGTTCGCGATCTCTCGGTCCGCGGCGAGCGGGGCGACGTAGCGGTGAAGTCGGCGAGCTTTGAAGTTGGGCGCGGTGAGGTGGTTGGGATCGCCGGCGTCGACGGGAGCGGACAGCGCGAACTGTTTTGGTGTCTTCTCGGCCTCCTTTCTGTTCAATCGGGCCAGATCTTTGCCGAGGGAGCCGCGTGGGAGTCGCTTTCCACGCAAGGGCGGCTTCAATGGGGCCTCAGGGTGATTCCCGAAGACCGGCTCGAAGAAGGCGTGGTCGAAAGCTGGCCGCTCGAAGAGAACGCGATCTTGGGGTTTCAGCGACTTCCTCCGATCTCCCGAGGCCCTTGGCTCAACCGCGCCGCCGCTGCCGAGATGGCTGAACGTGTCGCCGAGCGTTTCTCGACAAAACACGCGGGAATCCAGAAGCGGATGTCGAGCCTATCGGGCGGGAACCAGCAACGGTTCGTAGCGGGCCGGGCGTTTGAACTCGACCCCAAGCTGATTCTCGCTTTTCAGCCTGCGAGAGGTCTCGACATCGATGCCACGTCGGCGGTTTACTCGGCGCTGCATCGGGCCTGTGACGGAGGTTCGGCCGCCCTTGTGGTGAGCTTCGACCTCGACGAACTGCTCGCCCACTGCGACCGGGTGCTGGTGATGTGCGGCGGGAAGCTTACGTCGCCACCACCGGGCTCGGAACTCGACCGCGCCGCAATTGGCAGACTGATGGTGGGTGCGGGATGAAGTACCGCGTGCTGCTTCTTGTCGTCGGTTCTCTTGCGGTCCTTGCGTTTGCGGTCAGCTTGACCGGAGTGACCCCGCTCGAAGCCCTCAAGGGGTTGATTCAGGGCAGCCTCGGTTCCCCGGGCGCGATCAGCGGCACGCTGAAGGAGACCACACCCCTGCTGATCGCTGGACTTGCGGTGTTCATCGCGTTGCGCGGAGGGCTCTTCAACATCGGCGTCGAAGGGCAATTCCTCGTGGGCGCGATCGTCTGTGCCGCGATCGCTCTCCGAATCCCCGGAGTCTTGGGCATGGTGGTAGGAGCGGTGAGTGGGATGGGAGCGGGCGCTCTTTGGGCGCTTCCAGCGGGCCTTATCAAAGCCTACAAGGGGGGCCACGAGGTCATCACGACCATCATGCTCAACAGCGTCGCAATCTTCCTCACGGGTTATCTGGTGGGCGGTCCACTGAAAGCGCCCGGGCAGGAAAACACCACGACCGCTGCCTTGGAGGAGTCCAGCCGGCTGCCGCACCTCTGGGCGGACCCTCCGCTCTTTGCGAGTTCGGCGCTGCTGCTGGCCGTGTTGCTCGTGGTGGGTTTCGCGATCTGGCAACGACGGACCTCGGCCGGGTACGAACTCGACCTCGTAGGATCGAACCCCCGTGCCGCTTCGCTTGCTGGGGTCAAGTCGAGCCGGGTTGTGGTCGGGGCTATGACGGTTTCCGGCGCAGTCGGAGGGTTAGCGGGCGCAGTCCATGTTCTTGCGTATGAAGGCAGGTTCTATGCGGGCTTCTCGTCGGGGTATGGCTTTGACGCTTTGGGGGTGGCCTTACTCGCCGCGGGACAGCCGTTGGCCTTGCTTCCTTCTGCGGCCCTTTTCGGCATCCTCTCGAAAGGCTCGACGGCCATACAGATTCTGGGCGTGCCGAAAGGGATCAGCACGGTGGTCCTCGGACTCGTCATCGTCGTCTTCGCCGCAGTTCGATACCGGAGGGTAACCCATGAGGCCGATTAGCCTGCGAAGCGGAGGAGGTCGATAGTGGAATCGTGGGTCGGAACCCTCCTCGTCGGAGCGCTCATCTACGGTGCTCCGCTGGTCCTCGCCACAATGGGGGGGTATTGCAGCGAGCGCGGCGGCGTGATCAACATCGGCCTCGAAGGAAAGATGCTGATCGCAGCTGCTGTCACCGCCCTCGTCGGCGCAGGTACGGAAAACTCCTACTTCGGGCTGTGCGCAGGGATCGGATCCGCCGTGCTCCTCAGTTGGTTTCACTGGCTCTTGACCCAGACGTATCAAATCGACCACATCGTGAGCGGGATGGCAATCAACGCCATTGCGATCGGGTCGTCGAACTTCCTCGATAAGCAATTCACCGATCCCGATCGCGCGCACGGAATCCCCACCTTGCCCTTGAACGCCTATTACGTCGCCGCGCTCCTCGCTCCGCTTGCCCTGGCGTGGTTTACCCACCGAACAAGGGGCGGGTTGCGTCTCCTCGCCGTGGGCAGCGATCCCTCGAAGTCGCGCCAGATGGGCGTAAAGCCGCTCTTCGTTCGCTTTTATGGCCTGACGGTGACGGGCGTGCTCTGCGGGCTCTCGGGCGCGCTGATCTTCTCGAACTCGAAGTGGTTCACCGACGGCATGACGGCGGGGCGTGGGTTCATTGCCTTGGCTGCGCTGATTCTGGGAGGCTGGCGGCCGATCCCGGCGGCCATCGCCTGCCTCGTGTTTGGGTTCTTCGATTCGATGCAGATCATCTTTCAAGGAACGAGAATCGGAGGCGTCGTCGTGCCGTCCGAGTTCTGGTCGTCGCTTCCTTATGTCATCACGGTCGTTGCACTCGCCGGTTTCTTGGGGAAGAGCCGCGTTCCTAGCGGGTTAGGCAAGCCTTGAAGTCGGTGATTGTGGGATAAGCTTTAGCCGTGCTGATCGCCCTCGTCGCCTCCCTGTTAGCTTGCAGCCCTCAACCCAACGAGGTCTTTGACCGGATGGTTGGGGCGGAGCGCTCTCGAACTGAGATCGCGTTCGATCTCACCGTGAGTTCGAAGCTCGAAGGCGTACGGAAATCTGCGATCTACCAGTTCGACTACGATTACCCCAAGAGGGTGCGGCTGACGGTCCTAGAACTCGACGAAAAGGGCGCGGCACGGCTTCACAGGGATTACTTGCTTGAGGGCGGCGCGCTGTCGGGGGTGGACTACCTGCGGAAGGAGCACCTTCGGCGGATCGTGATCCCCGATAGTGACCTTCTTTCGACGCTGTGGGAGAACATAGGCGGGCTCGACGACGGCGTGAAAGCGCTCTCACAGCCTGAGGCCATGACTCAGTTCTTGACTCCGTTCCGTCAACTCCACGATTGGCTCGTCCAGATCGAGGGGCCGAGAACGCGCGTGTACCGATCGGCGCGCGAGGAAGCGAGGTTCTCACGAGCGCTCTTTGTCGCCGGACCGCAAGGGCGGCTGGAGCGTCTGCGTCTGGCGACCGAAGCGGGCCACCTGGAGTGGCGCGTCGCTTATCGTCCTCTTCGGCCTCTTCGCCTCGACGCCCCTTCAGAGGCCGTCAAGGTGGGCTCGTTCTCTGAGCCCGAGAGCGGTGAGAAGTTCGACAGCGAGGCGGCCCGCGTGGTCGCAGATCGTTCCGTCCGGGCCTTCGCGAACCTCGACAACGTAGAAATGGACATCCAATTCGATGGAAACCGGGGCCGAGTTTGGGTCGCCGGGGGCCGAGTTCGAGTGAAGGCGCAGAATCATGAGTGGGTCTTCGACGGGAAGAACCTCGTCGCTCGAATCGGCGGAAAGGCGTATCGAACGGCGGCGAAGCGCGAGCAGGTTCCCGAACTCCTCCAGTCTCTGGAGATCGACACTCTCCCGCCTGTGTTTCAGTTGCTCACGGCTCGGAATCCGGTCAAGATGTTCGTGGACGACGCGAAGTCGATCCGCGTGGCGGGAAGCCTGACGCTCAGTGGCCAGACCTGTACCTTGCTCGAACTCAAGGGCGAGCATCGCCTTTCGACTCTTGCCGTGCGAGACATCGACGGTTTGCCCGCGTCGATCACGCTCTCGCTTTGGGACCGCGTCGGGCGGAGGGCCCTTCGTTCCGAGCAGACCTACGAGTACTTGAGTACCGGGAAACCGCTTCCCGCGGACTCGTTCCAGTTGGGAATCCCCACCGGGGCGGTACCGTCGCCGTTTCCCGAAAAGCCTACTCGGTAGGCGGCGGCGAGCCCGCCCGACGGGTTCGGAGTTCGATCCGAGCGAGGAGGTCGATCGCCCGATCGATCGCCACGTCAGGTTCGCCAAACCGGGTCAAAGGCGCTTCGACATCGGGTTCGATTCCGTTGCCCTCTAACCGCACGCCTTGGGCTGTGAGGTAGTCCATCAGTGGGAACTGCAAGACCCAGCCTTCGGGCAGGGGCGCCATCGTAGAGACCAACACGGCCCCTGCGGACCGGGTTCCTACGACTGGGGACTTGAGCGTTTCCTTGAGGGCGGCCGCGGTGATTTCGGACGCGCTTCCCGATCCTCCGTTGATCAAGACCGCAACGTTGCCTTTGAACGGGCCGGACTTGAGGGGCACGGGTTTGAGAACGCTGGTATTGGACCAGGAAGCGATCGCCTTGAGGTCGGTCGGGTCGCCCTTGGTTTCGTCGACGAAGCGGTTGACCATTGACTTGTTGATGAACGTACCGATCTTCGTGTCGGCAGGGAGGAAATGGCCGAGCAGGTGGAGCATGTTCAATACGACCCCGCCGCCGTTGGATCGCAAGTCGAGGATCAAGTTTTTCGCCTTGCCAGCTTCTTCCATCAGCGCGTCGATCTTCTTGCGGTCGTAGCTAATGTCGAACGTGTGGACTTTCAGGAGCGCCGTATCGTCGCGGACCCAAGTAAGCGTGTCGATCCGCGTGTTGTTGTACTTCCTTCGGGTGACCGCATGCGTCTTGGGGTCCTTCCCTCCCACGAGCACCTTGATGGTCACGGTCGAGCCTTCCTCGCCGAGCAAGGAGGGCACGCCTTCGAGCTTCTTTCCGTCGGCTTCGACGATTCGATCGCCGGGCTGGAGTCCGATCTCCTTCGCAGGAGTGTCGTCAAAGACGCTGACGACGGTCAGGCTGCCGTCCTCTTCGGCCTGAACGAGAATGCCGATTCCCACAGTTCTTCGCTCGATGCGAGCCTTGGCCGCCTGAGGAGTGACGAGCACGATATGGCTGGCCTTGAAGAATTCGGACAGCTCCTCGTTCACGGCGCGGGCGAACTCAGATTGAGTCTTCGTTTCGGTAATGGCGGCCTTGTGCTGTTCGAGAAAGGCGTCCCATCCCGAGAAGTCCTTGCCCGGAACGAACGCGTTCGATTTCACCACCCGCGCAATGGCGCTCAGAACCGCTTCTTTCGTGGCGGATTCCATTGGCGGATCGCCGCCGTTTTGCGCCATAGCCGGGACGGCAAGGCACAAGGCGGACAGAAACAGGACCCATCGGCGACTCATCGACTTCATCATAACCTCTTCTCTTTGACGCACTCTACGGAAATATCGGGTCGTTCCATTCGCACGATTAGGCGGAATTTGGGGCCATTGGGGGCCCGCTCGGACGAACCTACGGCTCACGGCCGACGGATACTTGGATTCCGATGGTTCGAATCACTCCGGCGACGTGCTCGCATTCCTGCTCGGACGCGTAGTGTACGACTGACCTTCCGAGGTGGTCGATCTCCCACGTTTCGATGCAGGCCTCCTCAAAGCTGCAACTGGTCGCAGCCATGAGGATGTTGATCACCTCGTCGTAGGTGTTGTACTCGTTGTTGAAGACCGTCACGGACCATTCGCCGCTTCCTCCGGTCTGAGCGTCGTCGATGGCGGGTTGCTCGATGGTCCCTGGCGAGGCCGCCCGTACCGAATGCAGACGCCATCGAGGAGGCCTTGTCAAGCTCAGTCTTCCCATTCGCGGCGGACTTGCGTACGAACCCCGATCGACGAGATCATCGCAGCGACGATTTCGCACTCGTCTTGGTCAGAAAAGTGAACCGGGGCTTTTCCGAACGTGTGGGCTTCCCAGGTTTCGATGCTGGCTTCATCGAGCGTACAGCCCGTCGATCGCATCAACACCTCTATCACCTCGTCGACGGTGTTGTAAGCGTTATTGAAGATCACGACCATCCACCGCCCCGATCCTACGCCGGAGTCGATGAGTTCTGGAATTGCATAAGTTCTACTCATGATTCCTTGCATCGCCAGCCGTCACGACCGGCGAGATGAGTTCATTTTACAACGGATTCCGCTCTTGGAGTTACCGGGTTCGCATCCAGCCGCCGCAAAAGCCTGCGTAGCGGCTCCAGTAATGCCAGCCCAATGGCCGCCCAAGCGAGCCCTAAGCGCCAACGAGGTGAAACGTATCGGAATTCGACGACGTGCGGCCCAGGTCCCAACTCAACCGAAAGCCACCTTCCCGACTGGAGTCGGCCCGACTTGCCCCCGACCCGAACGTCCCATCCTTCGATCGCACGGTCCTTCAGCACGAGACTTCCGGGACCCTCAGCCTCGACGGTGACGGAGTTGAGCGTTTCGGACGTGATCTTAGCGGGCAGGCCGTTCAGCGAAGCCCTGCCAGGGCCGGGGACGCGGTACTTCACGAACGACCCGCTTGCGATTTCGGGCTCTGCCCAGCCTTCGAGTGGGGACTTCGACCACACCTCGCTCACGCCTGCTTCGGCCATCGCCTCGGGACGGGCGGTCCTTTTGACGAAGGCGATGTTGCCGTTGGCCTCGGGAGCGGGGTCGCCTCCGCTTATTTCGCCGAGGAGCAGTTGCGTCTCCTTGTGGAGGAGTGAGTCGTACCCGCCCAAGTCGCGAACCCTACTCAGAGTTGCTGTGTTCGGCGGCGCCAGCGCATCCGCGGCCGCGAGGAGGTGCCAGTCGTCATTGACGAAGGCTACGCGCTGGCTTCGATCCGTAGGACCCTCGAAAGTGAGGTCAGGCTTGCCGCTTGGAAGGAAGCTCGGACCCAGAAGGAGCCACGGGCTCAGGAACGCGGCGACAACGATTGCGAACTCGGCGAACGGGCGCTTGTGTCCGAGCAGGCCGATCGCAACGCCCGCGAGGACGAGCGCGGCGAACCCGCCCCTCAGCCCTTCGGATTGCGAAAGGAGCGCCATCGCTTGAATCTGCTCTCCGGTCAGGGCCGACCAGCGTGGCAGCGAACCCGACATCGAGGGAGCAAGCACGAAGGTCAGCGCAAAAAGGACGGCCAGCGCCGAAAGGCCGACGCGCGTCCTGCTTACGTCGGAGCTGGCGCGCCTCATCTGCGAAACGGCTAACCCGGCAAGAACACAGGCGGCCAGCACGCAGAGCACGAAAATCCGCCCCGGTGAGCCCGTCGAAGACCAGCCCGGCAAGCCGAAGTAGAGGAGCCGATTGAGGGGAGTTCCTAGTGCGAGGAGCGCAGCGACGCCCCCTATCGCCACCAGCGACCACGCCGCGACATCGCCCCTTCGCAGCCGAAGGCAAAACAGCAATCCGACGATCAGTGGCCCAAATCCCACGGCGGACTCCGCGAAGTTGGCCCCGCGCTTCACGAACGCCGGCCAATACTGGGAGAACTCCGGCACTTCGGGATTCGGAAGCGCGGGGTTCCCCAGCAGCGTTGGATGCACCGCGGCGAGCAATTCGAACGGCTGGATAGCCCCCGCCGCGTAGGCTTGGTAGCCTTCGGCGGTAGGCGTGTTGCGACGATGCGAGAACTTGGAGTACTCCAGTACGGGCAGGAGTTGGGGCGCGGCGATCAAGATGCCTAGGAGCATCGCAATTCCAAGTCCTCCAAGCCCCCGCGCAGCCTGCTTCCTTTGACCTGGACCTCGCAGACCGGCAACCGCCATCCCTGCTGCAAAAACGCCAATAGCGAGTACGCCATACGCCGCGAATTGCAGATGCCCCGCGAGCAGGAGCATCGCTAGGCTCACTGCGAGCAGGAGGAACCCCCTGCCTGCACGGGGACTCTTCGGTTCGCCGTGCGCTAAAAGGTCATGAACGCCGCACAGGGTCCACGGGATCCAGCACAGGGTGGTGGGGACGCTCGCCAACGCCACCCACGAAAGCAGGAACGCGCTCAACGAGAAGCCGAGGCCCGAAACGGCGCCGCCCCACTCGCAAGCCCCCAAGCGCCGCGCCAGCGCGAAGCAGCCGATCCCCGCTAGGGCGAGGTGAAGCCAAGCGAGCAGAACGAGCGCGAGTCCGGTCGGAAGCCGGAGAACCCCTGCAAGGATGTGAAACGGGTACGTCGCGCCCGATTGAGAATTGGCCAGCAACGGGGTTCCTGCGAGTTGGTACGGGTTCCAATGAGGGACTTCTCCTGTGCGCCAGCCCTCGAAGACCAGGTCCCGCCAGCCGAAGAACTGGAGCACGGCGTCGGCCTGGAGTACGTCCCAAGGCCGGGTCGGCTTGGGTCCCTCCCAAGGGGTCATTTGACGAACGGAGTCGAAGGGTCCGAGAGTTTCGCCGGAAAACAGCAATGGGCCGAGAAAGAGCAAGGGCGCGAGCGCAAGGAGAACGTACGCCCAATTCCGCTTCAGCGCGCCCATTCCATTAGGATAGCCGCAAGCGAGGGGGGATTGCGCCTGGGATTATTGGAAGTACGCGATCTGTTGCAGCGCCTTCTCGTGCTCCGGATTCTGCTTGAGAATCTCACGGAAGTTCGAAACGGCCTCGTCGGTCATTCCGAGCATCATCTGCGTCATGGCGAGATCGTATCGCGCGGACAGGTGGTTCGGGTTGGCTGCGACGACTTCCGCGAGCGTGGACATGGAGCCGTCGAAATCGCCTTCAAAGCCTTGGATCAGCCCCATTTGCCATCGGGCGTCGGCGTGGGTCGGGTCGGCCTGGAGGACCTTGGCAAGCTCCACCTTGGCTTCGGCATACCGGCCATCGCACCGGAGCTCGAAGCCCTGTTGGTAGGTTGCCTGGATGTCCATGCTCAGAGCCATTCCCTTGCACTCAACTCCTCGCCCCGTTGCCGGAGGGTAGGACTATCGTAGCCCATTATATCCCCTTTATCCCGACGCCGCTCCCGGTTCGAGACGCGGTGGAGTGATCGCCGTCTTGGATTTGGACGCATCGCCCGCCGCATCAGGTTCCTCCGATTCCTTCAGAGGCAACTCGCCTTGAGGCGGCTTGCTCGCGGTGATCTCCTCGCCCCGCATGACGGCAAGGAAATCCTCACGGTCGAGCGTTTCGTGAACCAGCAACGATTCGACGACGGCGTCGAGTTGCTCGCTGTGAGTCCGAAGAATGTCCTCGGCTCGGCTGCGGCAGGTCTCGACGATGTCGCGAACCTCTTCGTCGATCATTCTCGCCACGTCTTCCGAGTAGTTCCGCTCATCCATCGCATAATCGCGTCCGAGAAACGGGTTGTGGCTGCGCCGTCCGATGGCCAGAGTCCCCAGCTTCTCGCTCATGCCGTATTGGCAAACCATCGCCCGCGCGATTTGGGTCACGCGCTGCAAGTCGCTACTCGCCCCGGTCGTCACCTGGTTGAAGGTGAGATCCTCGGCAACGCGGCCTCCGAGAAGTGCAGTGATGTCGTCAACGAGTTCCTCCTTCGTCACGAGGTACTTGTCCGTTTCAGGTAGCGACCAGGTGGAGCCTAAAGACAGCCCGCGAGGAAGAATGGTGACCTTGTGAACGGGGTCGCAATTCTCCAGCAGTTCACCGACGATCGCGTGTCCCGCCTCGTGGTAAGCGATCACCTTACGCTCTTTGTCGCTGATGATCTTGCTCTTGCGTTGCGGTCCCGCAATCACGCGGTCCAGCGCTTCTTCGAGGTCGTCTTGAGCGATTTTCGACCGATTCTTGCGGGCAGCGAGTAGGGCTCCCTCGTTCAGCATGTTGGCGAGATCAGCCCCCGTGAATCCGGGCGTTCGTTTGGCCAGCGAACTCAGATCGACATCGGATTCGAGGGGTTTGCCGCGAATGTGAACCTTGAGAATCGCCTCGCGCCCGGCCGCGTCGGGAGGATCGACAACGAGTTGACGGTCGAATCGTCCGGGCCGCAAGAGCGCAGGGTCGAGAACGTCGGGGCGGTTCGTGGCCGCGATCAGGATGACTCCGCTGTTGGGGTCAAATCCGTCCATTTCGACGAGCAGTTGGTTCAACGTTTGTTCGCGCTCGTCGTGGCCGCCACCAAGCCCAGCGCCCCTTTGCCTGCCGACCGCGTCGATTTCATCCATGAAGACGAGGCTGGGACGGTGCGCCTTGGCGGTCTCGAAAAGGTCGCGCACGCGAGCGGCGCCCACACCCACGAACATCTCCACGAAGTCCGACCCGCTGATGTGGAAAAACGGAACGCCGGCCTCACCGGCAATGGCGCGGGCTAGGTGGGTCTTGCCGACTCCAGGGGGGCCCGTCAGGAGGATGCCCTTGGGGATTCGCGCTCCGAGCGCGCTGTACTTCTTGGTGTTCTTCAGGAAATCGACGATCTCGTAGAGCTCCTGACGGGCCTCGTCGATGCCGGCAACGTCCTCAAACGTGATCTTGGGAGTCGTTTCTCCAACCCGGCGAGCCCGGCTCTTGCCAAAGCTAAGGGCCTGGTTGCCGCCGGAGTGCATCGGGCGGATGACCAAGAAGTAGATCATCGCCAGAATCAGCAGCGGAAGCGCCAGGACCGACAAAACGCTCAGGACGATCGAACTGGGCGGGGGGCCTTGGTAGTCGAGCTTGGCGTTTTGCGAGAGAGAGTCAAAAAGCTTCGACGCCAGTTGGCCCTCAGGCGCCGTCGTCTCGAAGAGTTGGCCGTCGGCTGACTTGGCTCGGACCGTACTGCCTTGCCATTCCGAAGACTCGATTTGCTTCTCCTCCGAGAGCTTCAGCATCTCGGAGATCGTGATTCGCTTCACCGTCGAGCCGCCCACAAGCGTGCCCGATCCCCCGAACTGGTTCCAGATCGCTACGGCGGCAATGAAGGAAAGGACGATTAGGAAAAACGACTTTGCTGGTTTGCTCAAACTGTCACCGACTCTTCGCGTGTCTGTGTAAGCCTACGTTTCTGTGGGCCGAGTAGTTTCGGCTGTGCGACGATTGTTGGACCCGTACGGGCCGAAGAAAGTACGCCAACTTCGTTGAATACGCTCGCGCGCGGCTGCGCGATCCATCAGGCATACGCCGGGAATCCAAACAGGGCCGATCATATCACAAATCACAGGAATCCGCTTTCTCGCAGCTTGCGTGAGTTTCGCCTCCGCTATAAGATCGGTCAGTTTGCGGCTTCCCTCGAATCCCAGGGGCTGGCCTCGCTCCCCGGGGAGAAGGGTCCGAGCGTAAAGGCCGTTGGAAACCTTGGAGGGGTCGAGCCAACACGTCAGGCCGTCGCGGGGTTGAGTTTCCGGGGCAGCCTCCTCCCGAATCTCCATCCTCCAGTTCCAAAGGGGCGACTCCGTTTCGCCTGGAGCCTCGATCGGTTGTCGGTCGAAGGTGTCGATGCGGGCCTTCTGGAAGTGGACCCAGTCCCCCTCGCATTCGACCACCACGTCGCCGCCGAGCGAAGTGAACGAGGCCTTCGGCTGGGTGCGGATCGCTTGCAGCAGTTGGGACGTGAGCGGCTGATCGAGATCCCCACCCAGAGCTTGAACCGCCATTCGCGTTCCCCTCCGTAGCGTCGATTCGTGGAGGTGGAGCAGTCGGCTTCGGGTTAGGACGATCTCACAGTCCTCCGTCAAGAAGCTAAGCGGGCCGTTGGGGTCGTGAGCGCAATGGTCGAGCGCCGCGGCGGCAACGCTATCGAGGAACTCCAAGTCGCCGCGCGCCGATTCCGCAAACCGAGCAATCGATGCCTCTGCGCCGGGATGGGCCTTCTCGAGTTCGGGCAGGACCCGGTGTCGGATTCTGGCTCTGGAGAGCGAGAGGTCTTTATTTGAGGGGTCCTCGGCGATCTCGAATCCAAGCTCTTGGCAATACGCGATCGTCTGCCGCCGAGAAAATCTCAAGAGAGGGCGAACGATCGTCCCCCTTCGCTCAGGAATCCCAGCCACGCCCGATAGACCTGAGCCTCGAGCGAGGTGAAAAAGCACGGTTTCGGCGGTATCGGACCTCGTGTGCGCGGTCGCGATCAACTCGCATCCTAATCGGTTCGCCGCCTGCTCGAAGAACTCGTACCTCGCTCGCCTTCCGGCCTCTTCGACCCCGATTCCATGCAGCTTGGCAATGGCAGGCACATCGGCATATCCTTCGACCACGGCGACTCCGAGCGACTCGCAGAACTGTCGGACTTTCCTTTGCTCGTCCGCGCCTTCGGCACGCTGTCCGTGATGCAAATGCGCGGCAACCACCTCATATCCCAAGGCATGCAGCAAGTGCAAGAGGCAGGTCGAGTCCGCGCCACCGCTCACGCCCACAAGCACCTTCGAATCCTTGGGGATCAATTGAGAATCTTCGAGATAGCGCCTTAGCGATTCCGCCATTTCGTTCGCGGCGCTTAGTTGGCTCATCGGTTCCTAGCTTCGAGGGGAGTACTCCTCGGACCGTAGTCATTGTATCCAAGTTGTTGACGCAGGGCGTCGTCGGAGCGATACACTCGAACGAACGCTGGCGCGGCCCGTCTCGCGCCCATCCCGTCGATGCTCGTGGTTCGAAGGGAGCGCGCAAGACTCAAGGAAGTGACCTCATGCCCGACGAAGCGATCGACCTGCTCGATGAAGCCCGGCAACTCCTGGACGAAGGTTCCACGGAGAGGGTGCGCGAACGTCTCGACGCGGTTCGGCCCGAGGACCTTGCGGAGGTGTTCACGCGGCTCGAAGAAGAGCAGGCTTTGCAACTGCTCACCCAAATGAGCCCCGAGCACGCGGCCCAAGTGCTGACCGAAGCGCCGACGGACGTCTCTCGTGCCCTCGTCAAAGAGCTTCCCGACGACCTAGTGGCTCTGTACCTCGACGTCTTGCCGATGGACGACGCCCTCGATCTCGAAGAGGAACTGGACCCAGAGCGTTGGGAAGCGTTGCTCGAACGGATCCCCCGCGAAGACGCCCAAGAGATTCGGCGTCTGATGTCCTACCCTGAAGACTCCGTCGGGCGCCTGATGACCGAGCGCTTCCTCAAGGTGACGCCCGAGACCTCCGTCAAGCAGTTGCTCGACAACGTGAAGAAGTCGGCGGAGGAGCAGTACGAAACCGTCAACGACGTGTACGTTCTCAGCGAGGACGGCAAGTTGGCAGGGGTGTTTAGCTTGGTGAAGGCTCTGCGGGCCTCGAAGGACAGCAAAGCCTCTGATTTGATGCGAACGGACGTCGTGAGTTGTCGCGCCTTCGAGCCTGCGGAGGACGCTGCTCGGACGATGGCGAGATACGGGTTCTATGCTCTGCCCGTGCTCGATATCGAGGGTCGGATGCTCGGGATTTTCACGGGCGACGACGCTCAAGCGGTCCTCCGCGAGGCGGAAACGGAAGATGTCTTGAAGCTCGGGGCGGTGAGCGGCGATGTCGAAGCGTACATGTCGCTGAGCGCGTGGCAGCTATTCAAGCGAAGGATGCCTTGGCTCTTGATCCTGTTCGTGGCGGAAACGCTTACAGGATCGGTTCTGAGGCACTACGTCGGCAAGGCCGAGCAAGCGGAGCCTTCGACTGGCGCGGTCGTCACGGTCGCGACGCTGATGGTGTTCGTGCCCCTCCTGATCGGCGCGGGCGGCAATACGGGTTCGCAGGTGACGACGACGATCACCCGCGCTTTGGCCGTGGGGGAAATCCGAATGCGGGATGCGCTTCCCGTGCTCAAGCGGGAATTGGGAACGGCCCTTCTCATCGGCGGCGTGCTCGGCGCGGTCGGGTTCCTCCGCGCCATGATCGGGTGGCACGAAGGCGTTCCTGTGTCGACGGTCGTCGGCCTCAGCCTCATCGCGATCGTGATCTGGTCGGCTTTGATCGGCTCGGTCTTGCCCATTGCGGCCAAGAGGATGGGCGTCGATCCCGCGGTGATGAGCGCTCCGTTCATCTCGACCTTCGTCGATGCGACGGGTCTGATCATCTACTTCGAAATCGCCCGCTCGATCCTCCATTTCGCCTGAGACCGCAATCCTTTAGAAAAGGAGCCCGGAGGGTCCCGGGCTCTTCTAGGCAAACTCGGAACGAGCGACTACTCGTCTTCGCTCCAGCCTGCCCGTTTCGTCCGCTCGAGGTCGGATAGGAGGATCGCCATCTTGCGCTCATAGGTCATCCCTGCATCCCGCCCTGGCATGGAAGCGGAACTGGCAAACACCTCGTCCATATTCTCATTTGCGATTCGGATGAGGTGGTCGGCATAGGGGAAGTTATGCGGCCCAAAGCACTTGTCCCGAAGGACGAAGTAGTAGTTGTGTCTTGTTCGCTTGACCTGAATTGGCACGAGAGTCTGGTTCGGGGGAGTCTTGCCCTCGCCTGTAATGGTGGCCGTGTACTCCCACATGTCTTCGTCGCCAAACGTGGCCAGTGCCCACGCGTTCATGCGATTCCGCAGGGCGTAGAGCTTGTCCACGATCTCTTGTTTGACCACCGAGGTTCGGGCGGCAGCGTCCGCCGCGGTGTGGCAAGGGTTGCATCCCTTGTCGAAGCTCACCGTGAACGAGTGTCGGCTGTCGGGCATGTGACACTTGGAGCACTGTCCGGGAATGTTGGCGTGAGCGGTGTTGCGAATCACCGGTCCACTCCCTTCGACGCCGCCAATCCCCATCAGCATATTGAACTGGTTGCTGTCGTGCATATTGGGCCTTGCGGTGCCCGACGTCAGTGCGGAATCAGCGGGGTTGGCGCCCCTGCCGTTGTGGCACTGCGCGCAGATCTGGTTGAACCGCGTGAACGTCGCTGCGGGCATTCCCGGGCCGATTTCGGTCGTATCTGCGTTAAACACCGAATGCCTTAGCTGAACTTGCTTCCCATCGTCCGACAGGTAATCCGTGTTGGAATGCGGGTCGTGGCACGTTACGCAACTGGCGGTGTGCGGGACGTCGTTGAGCGTGTTGTTGGCAATGACCTGGACTTCGGCGTTGGACATGCTGGGCACGTCGACGCCTCCCTCGTCGATCTGGGTTCGCCAAAGCCCGCTATGGCATGAAACGCACCGACTGTTTCTCGCATAAGTGCTCGGGTTCTGCACGGCACTCATGATCGGACTGGTGATGAGCTTGCTGTGCTGCGACAATCGCCATTCGTCATAGACCTTCCCATGGCATTGGGCGCACACGACTGCTGAAGTGATCTTGGGGAACGTCAGGATGTTGTCCTCGGCTGGGCCGTCACGGTGGACGCTGCCCGGGCCATGACACGACTCGCACGTGGTGCCCACGGAGGCGTGCTTGGTATCGATCCACTGGTGGTAGACGACCTCTTCGTCCCTCCCCCCGTGGCAACCGTTGTCGGTGCATCCGGTAGCGCCGATGTAGGCGGCATCCTTCTGGGCCGCCGGGAGCAGCGCCAAGAAGGCGGCCGAGAGGCCGGGATCGATGCCTCCTCCCAGTGGCCCGCCTTGCCCAGCGCAACTTTGCAGGGCCCACAGGCTGGCTAGGAACGGGGCCGCAGCAATGATTCCGAAAAAGTGCCTTGCTTTCATGGTTGTCCTCTATTGTCTACTGCTATGTCCTGAATTGCGAAAACTGGGGTGCCTCTAAAACCTCCGAGAATAGGTCAACCCTACGGCGAGCGTGTCGAAGGCCATTTGGCTAACGATCTTGTCACTGTATCGCCACGGAGCGAACGAGAGCCCGAATTCGTCGCCGTTAGGCATTCGCCGGAGTAGCGAGAGGGACAGGTAATCCCCGACGTAGTTTCCGTCCCGTAGGGAGAGCGGGTTGTCGTTGTCCGTCGCCAGAAAGGTGTAGCTTGCCGACAAATTCGTTTGGTCGTCGACAATCCAATTCACGCCGAACGTCGTGGCGCGGCTGTCGGGGAAGAACAACCCGAGCGCGTCGGGCCCGGCCACTTCGCTCCGGGCGCGCTGAACCTCCAGGTTGTGCTCGCCAAACACCTCAAGTCGATCGCCGTACAGCCAAGTCGCCCCGAAAGACAACTGGTCGGACCGGACGTTCACTGAGCGGGCGTCGAGTTCGTTTTCCCGCCGAGTCCAAGCCGCGTAGCCAAAGAGGGTCTCCGAGCCGCCATCGATTTTGGCTTGCAGAAACGTGCGGTCGTCGAAATACAGCGAGCGGGGGTCGCTCGTGGTCATCGCCGGGCGGCCTTGAAGGGACTGCCGCTGGCCTCGGAGGCTCAGCCTCCAGCCATCGCAAATGCGCCCTGAAATCCTCGCGTCGACCGTGTTCCAAATCGGTACGTCTACGAACGAGTGGTCGTCCCGAACCCGTTCGGATTCCACCCTGCGGTAGGCTGCCGAGACCTTCCATGCGCCGATCCGAGTATCCAGCCGGGCGAAGCTTTCGTTCCGCTCCCGGACGAACGTACTCTGAACCTGGGGCAGGTCGTGGGTCTGCCTCCGAAAGCCAAAGCCCAACCTGGTGGTATCGCTGAGGCTCCATTGCCCCGCCAACGACCAGTTCTCCACGTCGGCCCGGGCGCCTCCCTGCTGACGAATCTCCGTCCGTCCGACTGCGCCATCGAAGATGAGGTTGGGCGAGAGGTCCCTGGTGTACGCGCCCTGCCAGTGCCGTACATCGACATCAGGCAGCGCTTCGAGGCGATCCCAATAGCGCCATTGCGTATAAGAAGCGCTTGCGAACCCACCAAGAACCTCTCCTTTCAGGGCAACTTCGTTCGTCGTCGTTCGCTGGTTCAAAGGATCCTGGGGCGCCTCAAAGTTCTTGCGCTCAAAGTCGGTTCGAGTAGAGGCGGTGATCCCCACTTTGGCGCCGAGTTCTTGGTGCAAGTACGCTTCGCGGACGTTTCGGCTGCTGGATTCGATCACCGTCGGCGTCGCATCAAAGAACCGATGAAACTGGAAGTTCGCTCCCAAGGTCGACGACCCGTTGAAGAGCGTCACGCGAGTTGACCCGACGTAGTCTTCGTCGATCGACCCTCGAAACAGGAACGATCCGTTCTCGCCAGATTCGCCCCAGAACGGAGCGAATTCGACTCGGTCGAAATAGAGTCCCTCGACGGGAGTCGCGTACTGGCGATACTTGTGTTCGTTACCGCGGAGCGCCCAGTACCGGTAGCCCAGTTTCAGCTCGAACTTACTCAGCTTGGGCGGAGGCTCTTCTTCTGGCTCGGTTTCTTGCGGCCATGCGGCCGAGCCCACGAGGAACCCCATCGCGGCGATCGACGCCAGCCTTTGGAGGGGGCGTCCGGCGAATCTCCATCCGAAAATCGGTCTCATCCAATCGTTCCTATCGGCTCAAGAAGTAGGGGTCTGAGTTCGACCCGTGGAGGGCGATGTGGCAGCCCGCCTGCCAGCAGGTCCTGCCGGGGTAGTGCGTCGCGGCCTTGTCGGTGTGGCACTGGGCGCACAGGCCGCGGGAGAACGACTTCAGGAGGCGTGGGTTGCTTGTTCCGTGGCTTCGGTGGCACTCACCGCAACCGTCCCCTGCCCACTGGTTGACGGCGTCATGCTCATATACGAAGGGGCCGCTATGCTGGCCGTGGCACGAGACGCAGTTGGGCTTGGCGGGCTCGACCTTTCGCCCCGTCGCTCGTGTCGGATGCACCGAATGGCAATCGCTGCAGACCATCCTCCCCTCGGGAACGGGGTGGTGGGAGTTGAGTCGAAACTGAGCTGCTTCCTGCCTGTGGCATGACCCGCATAGGGTTCGTTCGTCGGCCTTGAGCAAGAGGCTTGGCTCTTTCCGCGCGACGGTTTGTTGCCTGACTGCGAGGTCGACGCCCGGGAAGGCCTTGGCCCGGTTCTGGAGGCTATCGTTTTCGGGGATGTGGATTCTGTGGCAACCCACGCACGAGACATCGGCGCGCGCGTGTTCAGTTTGCGCCCAGTGAGGTTTGCCCATTACGCTTTCGTGGCACCGCAGGCAGGTGGCCGACGTCTCCGCCGCAGACTCCGTGCGGAAACTGATGTTGCGCGGGTTGTCCTCGTCGAGATGGAACGATCCGGGGCCATGGCATGATTCGCAGCCCTGCTTGTCGTAACTCTGCTTGGGGTTGTTGGAGTATGCGGCGTGCGGCGACCTTGCGAAGCTCAGCGAGGCCTCGGCGTGGCAGGTCTCGCAAGCCGCCGACCCGAGGAAATCCTCTTCCTTCGCTTGGGAGAAGAGGCTGTCAGGCAATTTGCCTTGCGGAGCCTCCTGTGGAGCGCTGCCTAGGGCGACAAGTGCGAAAGGCGCTACGGCGATCGCAAACAGGTTTGTCTTGCACAGCTTCATTGCGTAGCCTACCTTGACGGCCACATCTCCGAAGCCTAGTTATCCTTGTTGTCGTTGGTCGATCCAGCGCTTCAAGCGGCTTTCAGGATGCGTCCAGCCCCATTATGGAACGTGCGACGTGCGATGTCAACGGTCGAAAGCTGCTAGAATCTTGACAAAGAAAGGCAGGCGTATGGGTGACCGTCCGTGCCTCGCTTTCTGGCTGGCATAGTTCGAATTGTAGAGCCGTTAGCGGCGTGACTACTTCTTATCGAACGCGATCTTGACGGCGGGCTCGACCCTCGAAACGAAGTGGACCTTGAGCTCTTGACGCACCTCTTCCGGGACGTCCTCAAGGTAGTCCTTCTTGTTGTCCTCAGGCAAAATGATCGTCGTCACGCCGGCGCGCTTGGCGGCGAGCACCTTTTCCTTGATGCCGCCGACGGGCAAGACGTGCCCGCTGAGCGTGATTTCGCCCGACATTGCCAGCTTGCGGCGAATCGTCTTTCCCGTCAGCAGCGAGACCAGCGCCACGAGCATCGTAATGCCCGCGGAAGGCCCGTCCTTGGGCACCGCCCCAGCGGGGACGTGGACGTGAATCTCGTGCTTATCGAAGATGTCGGGGTCGATGCGAAGGTCCGAGCTTCGGCTTCGAATGTAGCTGAGGGCGGCCTGCACGCTTTCTTTCATGACATCGCCAAGCTGACCCGTCACGATCAGTCCCTTGCTTCCCGGCATCTTAGCGGACTCGACGAACAGAACATCGCCGCCGACCGGGGTCCATGCGAGGCCCACCGCCATGCCCGGCTGCAGGTTGCGCTCCTCGACCTCTTCGTTCAGAAACCGAGGCGCCCCAAGCGCAGACTCCAAGAACTTCTCGGAGACGACGACCTTGGCCCGCCGACCTTCGGCAAAAAGCCTTGTGGCGCGCCGAACGACGCCGGCGATGGCACGTTCGAGGTTGCGAACGCCAGCCTCACGCGTGTAGTTATGAATCAGTTTGCGGACCGAACGATCCTCAAACTGAATCTGGGAGGGCCGTAAGCCGTGTTCTTCGACCTGCTTGCCGATCAGATGCCGCTTGGCGATCTCCAGCTTCTCGTCCTCTGTATAACCTCCAAGCTCGATGACCTCCATGCGGTCTCTGAGGGGGGGCGGTACGGTATCAAGTCGGTTTGCCGTAGTAATAAAGAAAACTCTACTCAAATCAAACGGCGCGTCGATGTAGTGATCCCGGAACGAAACGTTTTGTTCGGGGTCGAGTACCTCAAGTAAAGCCGACGCGGGATCGCCCCGGAAGTCCATGCCCAGCTTGTCGATTTCGTCCAACATGAATACGGGATTGTTGGACTCAGCCCGCCGGAGCCCTTGGATGATCTGGCCGGGGAGCGCGCCGATGTAGGTCCGGCGGTGGCCCCGGATCTCAGCTTCGTCTCTCATTCCTCCCAGCGAGATTCGGATAAAGTTCCGATTCATCGCATGGCTTATCGAACGTCCGAGCGAGGTCTTACCCACGCCGGGGGGGCCTACAAAGCACAAGATCGGCTGCCGAATCTTGCCGTCTTTCTTGACCTTTCGAACGGCAAGGAACTCAAGGATCCGCTCCTTGATCTTGTCGAGTCCGAAATGATCGCTGTCGAGGACATCCCGAACACGCGTGAGATCTACGTTGTCCTCGGTCGAGGAACTCCAAGGAAGCGAAACCATCCAGTCGATGTAGGTTCGCGCGACGGTGTACTCAGGCGCCCCTGGCGACATCCTGCGCAGCCGGTCGAACTCCCGATGGACTTCTCGAAGCGCCTCCTGGGGCATCCCGGCTTGCTCGATCTTATCGTGAAGCTCCTCGAGTTCCTCAGACCTATCGTCGGACTCCCCGAGCTCCCGCTGAATCGCCTTGAGTTGCTCGCGAAGGTAATACTCCCGCTGCGACTTGCTAAGTTCGACGTTGACCTCGCTCTGGACTTTGGAGGTGAGTTCGAGCACCCGCACTTCCTTGCTGAGCATTTCGAGCAGCGCTCTTAGCCTGTCCTGAATGTCCACGGTCTCGAGGATGCTCTGCTTGTCTTCGAGGCTCAGGGTCATGTGCGCAGCGACAAGGTCACACATGACGTTGGTTTCCTGGACGGCCTGTGTGAGGCTCCTGAGCTCGTCGGGTAGCTGGGGCGAAAGCCGAATCGCTTGTTCAAAAAGAGCCGCCACCGAGCGCCTCAGAGCCTCTACATCCTCGGCCGTGTCTTCGCCCGCGGGAGTCTCGTCGATCACTTCGACCCTTGCGCGAAGGTAGGGCGTTTCTTGGAGCCGCTCGACGATCCGGAAGCGCGAGATGCCCTGAACGATCAAGCGAACCGCATCCGGCATTTTCACCAGGGTGCGAATGATCACGGCGCAGCCAGTCTCATAGACATCGTCGAACGTAGGCTGCTCGATGTGGGGCTTGCGCTGCGCGATCACGCCGATGACGCGGTTGTTGCCTACGATGCTCTCGTCGATGAGTTGGATACTAGAATCCCTCGCCACGCTTAAGGGCGCGATGAGCATTGGATAGATCACGGAGTCGCGAAGAGGCAGAATGCTGAGCTCGGTGGGGACCTCGGGGCGGAATTCCTCGGACGAGGGGTCCTCGTCGTGCAGTTCCGCTTCCAACTCGGGTTCGGTCGGCTCGGTCTCAAGGGGGGTCTTGACGTCTGACATTACACTTTTCGGATGGTGATGCGAGCGTGAGTCAGCTTTCGCTTCGCTTTCGGAATGTAGACGTTCAGCATCCCGTCCTTATATATAGATTCGATTCTTTCGGCGCTGATCGGCGTGGGCGGTAGCTCAATCTCTCGCTCAAACTCTCCGTAATACACCTCAAGCAGGTGGATATTGGTTCGGCAGTCTTCGCAAGGGTCCTGCTCGGCCCGGAAACCACGCAAGAGGATGCTGTGCTTGCCGGGTACGTAAAACACCTCGAAATCGCCCGATTCCACGCCGGCGAGCTCGGCTTTGAGCACGAACTTGTCTTGAAACTCAATCAAATCGACGCTGGGCGACCAATACGACTTCCGCGAGACGACCTTGATACGGCCCTTTGCTCCTCTGGCCGCCACTTCGAGTGTGCCGCCCGAGATGACCAGCCAGTCGTCCGTCTTTTGCCGCGCCATCGAGGGGATTGTACCGCCTGAGCTTCCTTTGAAGGTGAAACTCACGCCACAGCGAGCGCGTGCGCAGCCTCCAGAAGATTCGAGAACTCGCCTGCCGGATGGCACTTTCCCTCCCAATCGGCGCGTGAGGAAGAAACGCCCGAATACAGGAGATAGCCGGGGATGCCCGCCGCCTCGGCCGCAACGATGTCCGACCACTTATCGCCGATCAGAAGCGCCCCTTCGAGCGAGATCCCAAAGTCCTCGACGGCCTGAAGGATCATCCCTGGCTTCGGCTTGCGCCAGGGGTGGTCTGCTTCGTCCAGGTCGGTTGCGTAGTAGAACCTCCGAAACTCAAACCCATGCGGCCGGACGATCTCTTGGAGGCGTTGCGACATCTTTTCAAGTTCTTCGGCGGGCGTGATTCCCAGCGAAACGCCTTGCTGATTCGAGACGACGTAGAACTCGAACCCCGCTTCGTGAAACTTCTGAAGCGCCTCGACCGTGTAGGAAAACACTTCAAAGCTCGCTAAGTCCGGCACATAAGGGGCGATGTCCACGTTCAGGACGCCATCGCGGTCGAGAAAAAGGGCCCGTCTCAAAGCTCCTCGGCTCCCTCGGCGGCAGGTTGGCTAGCCCAGCCCCAAATCGCTCCAAGAACGACGATCGCCCCTCCGATCTGAAGCGAAAGCGGAATCGAAAACCGATTGGCGATGTAACCGAAGAGCAGGGTTCCCATCGGTCCGAACCCGGCCAGCGCCCAAATGTGCATCGAAAGCACTCTGCCGCGCAACCGTTCGGGGGCGATAACCTGGAAGAGCACGTTGGTGGAGTTGAACTGGGCCACGGCGGCCATTCCCACAAGGAATAGGGTGGGGTACCCGAGCCACGGGTTCGTCGCGAAGCTGAGGGCGAGAACTCCCAACCCCATTGCGGTCATCGCGTAGCGAACGATGAGGGGCCGCTGCTTCGCTCCGGTGAAGTGGGCCAGGAGGAACAGGCTCGTCACGGCCCCCAGTCCGATCATCGACATCGAGATTCCGAGTCCTCTCGCGTCCAGCCCCAACATATCTTTGGCGATCGCGGGCATGAGGGCGATATAGGGCAGGCCGAACACGGCGACGATGGTTTCCATTAAGAACAGCAGCTTCAGGCGAGGGTGAGAGAAAACGTACTTCACTCCCTCGGTTAGAAGGTCGAGGACGGGTTGCGGCTCGCGCTGGGAGGGCGAGAGGTCGGAGCGAATCGCCAACACGGCCAGAATGAGCGCCGTGTAGCTGAGCCCGTTGATGAGGTAGCAGAGCTGCGCGCCGAACGAAGCGAGGAGGATGCCGCCGATTGCGGGCCCAACGACGCGGGCGAGGTTGAAGGTCAGCGCCTGCAACGGGAGGGCGCTGGGTAGCTCTTCCTGAGGGACGACTCGGCTCACCGTCGTTTGGCGGGTCGGTTGCTCGATAGTGGCGATCAGCCCGGAAAACGTGGCCACGATCAGGATGTGCCAGTACTCGATGAATCCCCAGTAAACGGCTGCGGCAAGATACAGCGCGCCCGCTGCAAACCCCAGTTGGCACCCTACAAGGACCTTGCGCTTGTCGAACATGTCGGCGAGGGCGCCCGCGATCGGCCCGAGCAGCGAAACGGGAGCGGACTGGCAAAACGCCACCAGTCCAAGGAGCGCCTCGCTGTGCGTGAGTTCGTAGATCAGCCAGCTCTGGGCGACGTTCTGTACCCAGCTTCCGACAAAGGAGAACAGCGCGCCGGACCACAGCAGACGAAAGTCCCTGTGCCGAAATACACGCATAGGCGTTGTTTACCTTACGAGCGCAGACTTTTCGCAGTGCCCAGGCTTGCGCCTGACTTGAGGCTGGGGCGACTGGCCCTTCTGAGTGCTACAATTCTTCGGCGATCGGTCGTTGGGGACTGCGGTTTCGAGCTTCAGGTCGCGGGTTTCAGGCATGGGATCAGACAACGTCAGCGAGGGATGGGAAGAGCCAGAAAGGAGACGTGAGGTCGTCTGCGTTCTTGTGGGGAGCGCCTTCGACGACTCGTATGTCGATCGCTTATACGGAATGCTCCACTCGTTTGCGGACGTACCGTTTCGGCTCTCCGTCGTCACCGAGAAGGAGCGCAAGTTCCAGAGCCCGGTTGAGCAATTCGTAGTGGGGCGGCAGCCTTACTACCGAGACGACATGCGGCCGACGCAAGTGAAGCTCGAACTGTTTCGGGGCGGTGGGTGGCCGTTCGAGGAGTTCTTATACATCGACCTCTCGTCGCTGCTCACGAAGGACCTGCGGTCGATATGGGAGTTCGCCGACACCCGGAGCGAGCCGCTCGTGTGCGTCAACGATTGGAAGTACGACACGATCAACACCTGCGTCATGAGGGTCAGGAGGGACGCGGGGCTCGCTTGCATTTATGAGGACTACGCGGTCGGAAAGCGGTATGACGTGCGATTCAACGGCGACCAAGACTACGCCGACGCAAGCCTGAAGAACGCGGATCGGCTGAACTTGGTTTCGCTCTTTCCCACTTCGGACATCGTAACGTACAAGAACCTGCTCCGTCAGCACAGGTTCGCCCCCCGGAAGGCGAGGCGGGCGTATGAATCCGCGTGCATCGTCAAGTTCGGCGGCTCGCCCAAACCGCACCAGGTTTTCGAGGCGGATTACTGGTGGCGTCATTGCTTGCGGCGGCCTCACTTGGTGCTTCGAGACCGAAGGTATCTCGTGGATGACTTGCAGAAAGTGTGGACGCTCGGCGCATAGAGCGCGCTCCTGCCTTCTCCCATCCCCCAGAGTCAGTTGTTCGCCCGCTGAGGGGCGTCCATTTCGAAGCCGTCCGCGCGCCGGCCCAGGGCTAGGGCCATTCGCAATCGGTCGTCCGGCTCGCCGACGAACGCCTTGCCGCCGGAGATAAGCCAGACGAGCCCTGTATAGGGGTCGTAGTTCGCGAGCACACGCTGGCTATCGCGGACGAGAAGAACCCGCTTCTGCGCGAAAGGCGGCTCCTTGGAGCTTGGGAGGATCTTCCCGGTCGTCGAGCCCACGGTCCAGGTTCCGTCCCAGTCGAAGGCCCTGCGGGGAAGGTCCTCGGAAGGCGCTCCGATCCGCTTGTAGACCGGAAGCAATCCTATCGGCTGGCCGGTCTCCGCATCAACGTACACCTGCACGAACGGCCTTCGGCGGTCGCCGGTGGGGAGGTCCACGCTCGCATCGTGGACGGTGACCTCGTACACCAGGCACGCCTTTCCCTCGGAGAGCCTTCGCTTGTGGACGGCCTGCATCCGGTTGGGCATCCCCAGGTAGTCGGGAACGTGGAACATCGGCTCTTGGGACGCGCCCTCGAGCACGCTCCATCCGGTGTAGCTCGAAGCGGCCGCGATCGCGTTCGCCACGGCGTCGTCCTTGGAGACCACGTTCGCGGGGGCATCGTAGGGTGGAATCTCCCCGATCTGCATGTTCTCAGGCGTGCCGTAGGTTCGGTCGACGATGGCCTCGATGCCTGAGGCGAACCGGTAGGCCGTTCCCGGCGCTGTGAAGGAGAAGTACACGTAGACGTACAGGAAGGTCTCCCTGTCCATGCTGAGGTCGATCTCCGCTCGTTGCAGGGAGAGGGAGTTCGTTCCTCCGACCAATCGGTAGTACTCCCTGACCTTCTCGACGCACTGGTCGACGGAGAGGTTGGGGGCGCGGTTTTCGGAGGGGTGCGAAATGCCGCAGGCGAAGAGGCGGCCCGTCGGAGTCGAGTAGGCCAGCCCCACCCGATTGCGATAGCGGAGACTGAAAAACCGTGGAGCCACGCTCATGTAGTTTTCCCAGTACTTTCGCTTCTGGTCCTCAGGGAACGCTGCAAACTCCCAGAGCCTGTGGGCAAGGGAAGCGGCCTTGGGAACGTCCACCTTGCCGTAGTTCTCTTGCCCTTCGGAGAATCTGACTCGAAACGACGAGAGAGCGTCTTGCTGGCTCAGCGGCTGTTGGGCTAGGAGGCTTACCGCCAATAGAATTGTGATCATTGTAACATCCCCTCAGGAAACGGGGCAAAGGCCTTCTTGACTAAGCCCCAGTCATCGAATTGAACCCAGTCCTCGTTCCCCTCGCTGGAGGCTCGATAGATCGTGTGAAGAGTTGCGTCCGGGTCCCCGGATCTCTGCATATTGAGAACCCTCATGTAATTGATCCCGTTATTGCTGTGGCTAAACGCTCGGGGAGGAAAATCGAAGTTCGCCCTATTCAGCGCGGTCAGAGCAATGACTCCACCCGATAATTCCCCGAGTAGCTTCTCCACATGCAGCGTCAGCTTATCCACCATAATCAGGTCCCCGTTGGCGTTGTTGTAGGGCACATATTGACTCCGGTCCCCCGCGTTCAGCGTGCTCATCACGTTGTCGTTGAACCCGAAGATCGCGACGTTCGCATCGGACCCATTCACCCAATTGGACGGCTCGGCATCTTTGTCCGATACGTTGTCCCCTTGCCCTTCCATCGAGCCCCGCAAGAGCCGGGACCGTTGAAACGGCGCCTTCCTATCTCAGCACCCCGACCTCAGTTAGCGCCTCCCGAAGCAGTTCCACCGTGCTTGTGAAACCTGCTTGGTGGCCAGCGATCACTTGACCCGCAAGCAAGGCGTCCCGTTCGCGCCGCTCCGAGGTCGCATCGAGGGAGTCCAGCCAGAACTTGGCAAGTTCTGAGGGGGATCGGACCTGCCGTCCAATCCCCGCTTCCTCGCACGCCACTTGCAGTTCCGCATGGGCTCCTCGGCGGGGGCCGTATGCGACGGGGAGCCCCCAAGCGACGGGCTCCAGAACGTTATGGCCCTTGCCTTCCAATGCGCCCCCCACATACGCCGCGCGAGAGTAGCGGTAGCTCCACGCAAGCTCGCCCACAGAATCCAGAAGCATCACGTCCGCGGGTGGGTCGCCCTTGGACCGTAGCGAAACCGCGAGTCCGCTCTCGTGGGCCAACCGAGCCGCAAGCTCCGCGTCGTGGGGGGTTCTTGGAGCGAGGAGAAGTCGGCACGGAGAGGCCGAACGCGCCTCTTGGAACGCCTCGAGGACGAACCTGTGCTCCGTCGTCCGCTCCGTGCTCCCGGCTGCCACCAGCGCAAGGTCTTGCGAGGCGAGAACCCATCGCTCCAACTCCCGCAGACTTTCGTCGGCAGGTGGGGAGGGAAGCAGCGCGAATTTCAGGTTACCGGTGACTAAGGACTTCGCCTGGAGGGCTCCGCTTTTCTGGATGTCGGACCAAGCGCCGGCGTCTTGGACGGCCAAACGGTCGAAATGCCTCGCCAACCATCGAACGAAACTGTTCTTCACTCCTTTAGCGGCTTTGCATTTGCCGGCCTTGCCGTTGACGAGGACGACTTTGGCTCCGGCGATCTTCGATCCCACCACCAGGTTGGGGAACGAGCAACCCTCGATGAAGGCGACGAGCGAAGGTCGCTCCCGCCTGAGAAACCTGGTGACCGGCGTCGCGAAGTCGAACGGCAGGGTCACACAGCGAAGGCTCGGTTCCGCTCTTTCGATGTGGGCCCGCAGTCTGGGGTCGCGCACGACATAGGTGACGCCGGCCTCGCCTTCCTCGATATCGAGCGACTCCGCGAGCGCGCGGGCCAGCCGAAACTCGCCTTGAGCGACGCAAACAAGAAGCACGTTGGGCTTGTTGGGTTCCGGGTTGCCATCTCCCGCCAGTGTCCACCTTCGGAGCAGAAACGGGTCCCATCGTTTGTTCTTCAGCACCTTGTGTACCCTCAGGTACGTGAGGTACGGGGAAGCGGCGAGCAAGAACGCATTCCAGGCGAGGAGCTGGGGGTCTTTCCACAAGGCCCATCGAGGAATCCGTGGCGGCGTGGGCGGCCGTGCGCCTTGCCCACCCCCTTCCGACAAGGTTTCTGGCCTGTCCTCCGAACCGAGCGCCGCCGCGGTTCCGGCATGAAGGGCTGGCCTGTTCTTTCGGGGTGATTTTGCCCAAGCTCTCCTAAGCACCCCTATATCTTACTGGTAGCCATTGAGAGCGTAGCTACAAAACTGTATGTAAGGATGTCCCCTTTCCGTAGGGTTTACTGTACGGCCCATGTCGGAACCGTCCGTCGTACCGAACGTCTCGCGAGCCGGCCAGATCATGTTCGTCAGCCTGTTCTTGAGCCGCGTTTTGGGAATCGTGCGCGACCAAGTCATGGTGTGGACGTTCGGTCGGACCGAGATGACGGACGCCTATCGGTGGGCGTTCCAGATTCCCGACATGCTGTTTTTCTTGATTGCGGGCGGGGCGCTCAGTTCGGCCTTCATCCCCGTTTTCAGCGAGTACCTTCACACCGACCGAAAGAAGGAGGCTTGGCACATCTTCAGCGTCGTGACCACGACCATGTCGCTCATCGTGGCTGCTTTCATCGCGCTCGCCTTTGTGTTTACGACGCCGATGAGCCAGTGGGTCGCGCCCGGACCCCAGGCCGACGCCGTTCGAGAGCACATCGTCTCCATGAGCCATATCCTGCTGCCTGCCCAGTTCGCTTTTTTCATCGGCGGGCTGATGTTCGGCGCGCTTTATGCTCACCAAAGGTTCGCGGTGCCGGGGCTCGGCCCCAACGTATACAACATCGGGATCATCTTCGGGGCGCTCGTGATCTCCCATTTCGTGGTTCCGGGGATCTACGGGATGTCTTGGGGGGCGCTCGCAGGGGCGGTCGTGGGCAGCTTCTTGATCCCGCTTTGGGCGATGCGCCAGGTCCAGCCCGAGTTTCGCCCCTCGCTCGACCTCCGGCACCCAGGGGTCAAGAAAGTGTTCCGGCTCATGGCGCCGGTCGTGTTTGGGCTTTCGTTGCCGGGAGTCTACGGGATGATTATGCAGGCGTTCAGTTCGTTCTTCGAGCACGGAACGGCCACTGCCATCGAACTCGCAAATCGAATCATGCAAGCCCCGCTCGGTGTTTTTGGGCAGTCCCTGGCGATTGCGGTCTTCCCGGCGCTGAGCCAGTTCTTCGCCCAACAGAAGATGGAGAGCTACAGGCGCCAACTCTCGACGACGCTCAGGACTGTGATCTTCCTCACCGTTCCGATCTCGGTGATTCTCGTGATGCTCGCGCCTGAAATCGTCGCATTGCTGTTTCAGTACGGCGCGAAGTTCAGGCAGCAAGACACCGAAATTGTGGCGAACTGCCTCAGAATGTTCGGAATCGGGGTGTGGGCCTGGTGCCTGCATCCCGTGCTGATGCGGGCGTTCTTTGCGATTCAGCAATCCTTCGTTCCCACGATGATTGGGACGGCGACGACGGCTCTGTTCTTCCTCATCACTTGGGCGCTGATTCGTACTTCGCTCGGGTACTTGGCGCTTCCGCTGGCCAGTTCGGTGAGCGCGATCTTCCTTGTCGCGGTGCTCTCGTTCACCGTCCAAAGCCGAGTTGGGGGCCTCGACCTTGCCGAAATCGGCTCGACGCTGCTCAAGTCGCTTCTGGCTTGCATACCCTTGGCCGTCCTCCTTGGGGCGATGGCGATCGGGTTGCCTCAGGGAGTGGGATTGAGCACGAATCTTTGGGCGCTCGTCAAGGTTGTGGGCGGAGGGTTGGCGGGCGTTGCGATCTACAGTCTTGTGGCTCGGAAGCTCAAGATGCCGGAAACGCAGTACATCGACCGAGCGTTATCGCGGCTCACGCGCGGGAGCCCCCCAGCCAAGCCTGAGGGCGGGTAACCTTTCCCCATCTCGACGACCGAAAGGACCCTCCAATGGACGAAGTAGTCATTCTTGCTGGAATCCGAACTCCCATCGGCGCGTTTCAAGGCGCCCTGGCCTCGTTGTCGGCCCCCAAGCTCGGGGCGATCGCGATCAAGGCGGCCGTCGAGCGGGCCGGGATCTCACCGGACGACGTGCAAGAGGTTCTGTTTGGGCAGGTACTTCAGGGAGGGGTCGGCCAAGCGCCCGCAAGGCAGGCCGCGCTTTTTGCGGGGCTGCCCCAAAGCGTGCCGTGTACGACCGTGAACAAAGTCTGCGGATCGGGGATGAAGGCGGTGATGATGGCCGCTCAAGCGATCCGATCCGGTGACGCCGAGTTCATCGTCGCTGGCGGAATGGAGTCGATGAGCCAAGCGCCGTACTTCAT